>NZ_DS999412.1:5002108-5017753 GCF_000158575.1 Stenotrophomonas sp. SKA14 | reverse complement strand
GAGCAGTACCTGTCGCTGGTGCTGACGCCGGGGCTCAACGTGGCCCGCGTGGACGAGCTGTACAACGGTGACGCCCTGCTGAGCAGCTACGAGGGGGTGCAGGTCTGGCACAGCGGCTTCCCGGGCATGCCGGATGAGGCCATCCCGCTGTACAGCAACTCTGGCAGCGTCGACGGTGGCGTGATCCTGGACACCAGCAGCGATCCCAAGCACACACCCAGCAATTGGGTCCAGCGCACCAGCTCGGCGGGTGCGATCCGGCTGCAGGTGAACATGGATTTCCGCATCTTCGATGCGGACAAGAAGGGCCGCGACTACGAGAACCGCGAACAGATCCAGATCCAGTACCGGGCGGTGGGCGAGAGCGGATGGCGCGCGTTCGGCAACTACACCGTGGCCGGCCGGACGCAGAAGTCCCGCCGTGCGACCTATGGCCTCGATGTCCCGCCCGGTCAGTACGAAGTGCGAGTGCGGACTGCGGGTCTGAACACCGACGGGAGCAATGCGCAGGCCAGCTTCAGCTGGACCAACCTCGTCAGTGTGCTGCCTGACACGGCCACTTATGACGGCATCCCGCGTATCGGCATCCGCATGAAGGCCTCCGGGCAGCTCAACGGCAGCCCCGACGAGTTGCGCTGCGTGGCGCATTCCTTCCCGATCCCGGTGTGGAAGGGCGACGCCATCGGCTGGGTCACCGAAGAAAGCAGCAACCCGGGCGCACAGATCCTGGCTTACGCCCGCGGCATCAAGTCGCCGGCGGGCGTTCGGATTGCCGGCATGGGCCTGCCCGACAGCCAGATCGACGTGGAGGCGCTAAAGGCCTTCATGCTGCACTGCGCGGCCAATGGCTTCACTTACGACTATCAGGTGGCCGAGAAGCGAAACCACCAGGCTGTGATGGACGCGATCGCGCTGGCAGGCTTCGGCCAGATCGCGTGGCCGAAGGGTCGACTGGCCGTGGTGTGGGCCGCCGATGAGCAGCCGCTGTCGGGCGTGGTCAATATGGCCACGATCAAGAAGGGGCAGTTCCAGGTCGAGTACACCTTGGCCAACGGCGCCGACGGCATCGAATACAGCTACCTGGACCGTGCCACGTGGGAGGCCAAGACCCTGCGCGTGCCTGCGCCAGGCGTGACCACCATGCTCAATCCGGCACAGGTGACCGGAGAGGGCGTCACCAGCGAGGCGCATGCCGCAATGCTGGCCCGGTGGCACCTGGCGCAGAGCCTGTACCAGTACAAGTCGATCAGCTACAGCACCGATATCGAGCATCTGGCCTACGGCCGCATGTCGGTGCTGGCGTTGCAGCACGACCTGACGCAATGGGGCTTCGGCGGTCAGGTCCTGTTTGCATCGATGGGGCCGGGGCGCGCCGTGACACTGCAGCTCGACGTGCCGGTGCCTGCCCCGGCGCAGGGCAGCGCTTACATCGGCCTGCGCATCCCGGGCGAGCGGGTGTACCGCGTCCTGCGGGTTCGCCCGTTCACCGGAGAAAGCGACCAGCTGCAGCTGGCCGACCCTTGGCCGACCGATGCCGAGCTGCCGGGCAACAGCGACAGCAACCCGGCATGGGACACGATCTGGATCTACGATTTCAAGCAGACGCCGGGCTACCGCGTGCGCGTGGTGGGCATCCAGCCGGAGAACGATCTAAAGGGCGCCGCGGTCGACGTGGTGGCCGAGGGCCCGGAGTACTGGCACTACGTGAAGACCGGCGAGTACATCCCGCCGGAGAACGGCTCCCAGCTGGGCACCCGGCCGGTGGCCAGCAACCTGCGGATCACCGAGCGCCAGGTGGTGCAGGGCGACACGGTGTTTTCCGAGCTGCAGGCCTCGTTCGATATCACCGGGCCGGTGGGCGAGATCCGCGTGTTGTCGGACCTGGACCAGAATTCGGAGCTGGAGCAGGTCGCCTCGACCACCACGCGCTCGGCCACCTGGCGCATTCCGCGCGCAGGCGTATACCCGATCACCGTGCGGCCCTACAGCCCGGACGGGCAGGCTGGCGTGGCGGTGACGGTGACCTATGCCACGCACGGTGCGGACGTGCCGCCGGTGCTGGTTGACCTGTTCGACGTGGAAGAGCGCAGCGGCGGTGTGCGGCTGTACACCTGGGGCTGGCTGGGCGACACGACGCGATCGGCGGACTTTGCCGGCGTCGAGATTCGCTACATGCCGGGGAAGGACATGAGCCCGGACTGGAATGCGATGACGCCGGTAGGCGAGACGGGCTACCACACGGCGCCGTTCGAAGCCGTTATCCCCGAGTCGGGCGATTGGACGTTCGCCTGCCGCAGCGTGAACACCTCGGGCGAACTCTCCACCGGCATGCGTGTGGTGGTCAAGACGTTGGGGAACAACCTCGGCGAGCAGCTGCAGGAGACCTGGGAAGAGGCGGAGCGGGCCAACCAGCGGGTAGGGCAGGAGATCATTGATCGACTGGCCGGCGATCTGGCTGCGATCAACGAGGCCGTGGGCAAGGCGCGTCAGTACACCGACGAGCAGGTCGCCGCGCTCAACGGCATCCTGGAGGACATTGTCGGCGCCGACGAATGGGCGGCCGGCACGACCTACCCGGCCGGTGACTTCGTGCGCCACGATGGGACTCTGTATCGGGCACTGGCCGAGAACGTCGATGTGGAGCCGGGCACCGCCCCGGCGGTGTGGGAGGCCATCGGCGACTACACCTCGGTGGGCGATGCGCTGGCGGCGGCCATCAGCATGTCCACGAAGAATGCCAGCGACATTGCGGCAGAGGTCACGCGGGTGGACGCCGTGGTGGCGAAGCTCCCGGCCGATGGTGGCCAGGCTGCCAGCACCGGGCAGGTTTCCAGCGAGGTAAAGGCTCTGGCTGAGGCGGACGCAGCTCTGGGCCTGCGCCTCGACAGCACCAATGCGGCCTTGGGTGACAAGGCGAGCAAGGCCAGCGTTACGGCCGTCGAGCGAGCCAGCGTCACTCGCGATGAGGCTCTGGGAGAGCGGATCAATACGACCAATGCGGCCTTGGAAGGGAAGGCGTCAACAGGCTCGGTTCAGCTGTTGAGCAGCGAGCTGGGCGTCCAGAAGGGGCGCATTGACGCGCAATCGCAAGCGCTGACACAGGTGAATGCGAAGCTCTCCGGTTCTCCCCTGGAAATTATCCGCACGGGACGTTTCACGGCGAGCACTGGCGTTGGAGCGTGGCAAACAGGGCTCGTCCAGTCTGATCCGGGACACTCGTCTGGGTATGTGCTGCGCGTTGCTACAAACAACGGCTATGAAGGTGGCATTGCGGATGCCGTCCCATGCTCGCCGGACGAGATCATCGACTTGCGTGCAGATTGCTACGGCGGCTATATGCCTGCTGGGACAGGCAGCTACTTTGCATTGCACTTCATAGACGCAGTTGGCGGGACCGTCAGCCATGTCTATCCCATCTACTGTCCCGGTGGCTCAGGGTGGCGCTACGGGGTCGCCGCTTCAGTGCCGGTGCCGACGGGCGCCTCCTATGTGCGCGGTGTGCTCTTCAGCGGAGCCAGTGGCTATGCGTTCTGGCAGGACTTGAGTGCGAAGCGGAGGACGGTGTCCGAGGCGGCTAGTGCTAGCGCTACCCAGGCGCTGTCGGTGCGCGCCACGCAGCTGGAGAATGGGCAGAGCCAGCTGCAGGCGTCCTACACCTGGGCACTGGACGTCAACGGCCGAGCCATCGGCATGACGTCTGTCAACAACGGCACCATCGGTCGGATCGACTTCGTTGCCGATCGATTCGGCATCGTTGATCCAAACAACACTGGTAGCACGACGTTCGAAGGCGGCCGCTGGGTCACCCGATCTGGGGCCTACATGATGGTGCACGGCAAGCCGTTCGGCGTGTCCAACGACCTGATGATGTGGTTCGGTATTGGTTCCAACCCGGCCAATGCCAGCAAGGCGAATGCCCTGTTCTGGATCGACAACCAGGGCAGTGGCTACTTCGGCGGCAGCCTGTCGGCCGGCGTGCTCAAGAACGCGGTGCAGACCACCTCGACCAACGGCAACGCCGAGATCGTCAACGGGCCTTTCTCGACCCTGGGGCGCGCCAAGAACGTCGTGGTCAGCTACGACATGACCAAGACCGACACGGCGCACACGGGCCGGTGGACCGGGGTTTCCGGGCCGGTGAACGCAACCATCGCGATCTACCGCAAGGTCGGAAACGGCGCCGAGCAGTTCATCACCAACTTCAACGTCACGGGTAACTATGAGGTGCTGAACGAGCAGGGTGGCCCGTCGCAGCTGATCTCGCGCATGGCAGGCTCGCACACCTTCACCGACAACACCCCGGGCACCGAGCAATTCACCTACCGCGCCATCATCGTCACCCGCAACGTGGCCACCGGCACGGCGAGCGGCGGTACGGTCGGCGTGGTGATCAATCAGACGCTGGGCATCATTTCCGTGGAGCAATGAGATGTCACCGATTCTTTCCGAGAGCAACAGCAACCGGGTCGAGATGTTGGCGACCCGGATCGAGGTTCAGTGGGATTTCCGAAACAACGATGGCCCGGTACTGTTCAACTTCGACCGGGTGGATTGGGACCCGGTCGCGAACCATGTGAACAGTCGGGAGTACGACCGCACCATCCCGGCGCGAATCCAGACCTTGATCGATCGCGAGTACACCATCACCCACCCGGTGACTGGCGAGCAGGAGGTGGTGCCTGGCTGGAAGCTCATGGCGCTGATCAAGGCAGCAACGGACCGGGTCTGGGAGGCGGCGACCTCGCCTGCAGCGGTGGTTACAGCGCCGCTGGGGGATGGTGGGGCCACGTAGCCGTCGGCGGGCGGTGGACGGCTACGTGGCGCTGGGGCGCTGGGGCTCAGGCGAGAAGGTTATCGACCGCGAGTGGATAGCAGGCGCTCGAAGGCCCGGTGCTGACTCTGCGCCTGCAGAATCCTCGCCATCACCGCCACGTAGACGGCGCCGTCGATCATGGCGACGCCTTTCAGCTGCTCGGGGAGATAGAGCATGGCGCCTGCGGCCATCACCAGGGAGAGCGCTACGAGCGCTTGATAGAGGATCGGCTGTCCGGTGCCTTGCAGCTTGGGCCATGCCCGGTGAGGACTGGTCGATTGGGGCGCTGTCCGCATTGGATTCTGTCTCCTGTCGATGCGAACTCAGGGTCACGGCGGTTTAGGTGTTTGACAAGAGTGATTGACGACACTGAGGGGGGATGCCCTCACATCGCCGCAACGGCCGCTGCTGCCAGATGGCGCCATGTGCTACTCCGCCCAGATCACCGCCGCCTACCAGAAGCTGGTCCGGATGACCGGCGCCACGCTGTCGCTGCAGGAGTTCGCAGCGCTGTACGCACACGACCCGGGGAAGAAGCGGCCGAAGACCCCGAAGGCGATGGATGACGCCTTCCGCGCCGGCGCGAGCCCGGCGGAGCTGGCGGTGTGGGCGGAGGTAGAGCAGTGGAACCGCGCCGAGGCCGCGGTTCTGGAGCAGGAGCTGTTCGCCAACCGCAAGCGCCTGGCCGACGCCGAGCGGGCCCTGCAGGTAAGGGAGACGAAGAAGGCCCGGGAGGACGTGCGGATCGCCGGCAACAAGATCGATCGCGCCCTGGCGAAGCTGGCCGACCTGAAACGCACGGAACCCAAAGACCGCGACAGCCGCATCTTCCCCGGCGTCTACGCCCCGGTGATCGTGTCCGACGGCGGCAAGCTGATCATCAAGCCCATGCGTTACCAGTGCCGCCTCGCGGGGAAGCCGGCGAACTACGATCAGCGCTACCCGGGCACCTACAACGCCCGCCGCGACAGCCTGGAGAGGTTCTGGGCGCCGGCCTTCGGCCACACTCATGGCCTGCTGGTGGTCGACACCTTCTACGAGAACGTGGAGGGGCCAGACGGGAAGAACCAGGTGGTGCAGTTCACCCCGCGCACCGGTGAGCCGATGCTGGTGGCATGCCTGTGGTCGCACTGGACGGACCCCGCGGGGAAAGAACCCGACCTCCTGTCGTTCGCCGCCATCACCGATGACCCGGAGCCCGAGGTGGCTGCGGCTGGTCACGACCGGACCATCATCAACATCAAGCCCGAGCACGTCGACGCGTGGCTGAACCCGGACGCGACCGACCTGGCCGCGCTCTACCGGATCTTTGATGACAAGCGGCACCCGTTCTACGAGCATCGGCTGGCGGCGTAGGGGAACGCCGAGGCAACGCCGCGAGGTTGCCCGATGGCGCCGGCGGGGTGGAGTGGGCATCCTAACCTTGCCGGATCCGGGGCCGCAGGCAGCTCAACCCGGGGGCGCTTGAGCAGCGCCGCGCCGGCACTGATTCCGAACGATTCAGGCAGGTTGCCGCCGCGTTCGCAGGATCTGCGACTGCCGGACGTATCCTCCCGGCCATGATCTCTGCGACCTACCAAGGCTTCCGCACCGCACCTATCCCGTCTGGCTGGGTCCAGACGGGGGACCGCTGGGATCTGTGGTGGAACGGGCGTTCTGTTGCCAACGTCACGCCGGCACCCGGGCGCGGTGTCCGGGTGCACTTGGATGCGCGAAAGATATCGCAGACCAAGAAGGTCTTCGCCGCCAGTGCGTCTCAGGGCAAGCGCTACGCAGAGCGCTGGTGCGCGGCCAGGCTGTACCAGGGTCTCCCCCTGCGAGAGGCGGTGGAGCGCCTGACCGACAACACGCCGATCCAGCCGGAGCCGCCACTGCCCGGCTTGCCGCCGACTCGCGAGCAGCAGCAACAGGCGCGCCGCCTGGCCGAGGCGACCGCCACCGCCACGGCGCGGGTCAGAGAAGCGTTGGAGCCTGCCAAGCCGCCGCCGCCGAAACCCCGCCCGAAGGACGGCCGCAAAGCGTGGGTGAGGGCAGGGCTGCAGCAGTTACGTCGGGGCGTATAACCCGTTTACTGCGTTGGATCATCCGGCAGGTCTCGGATCTCTTCTCCCCCTCGCCATTCACCTGTCTGTCGGTCCACATGCAGGAGGCGCGCGCTGCCGCGCTTAGCGACCAGCACCAAGTCTATGGTGCCCTTCCAAGACCGCGTCTGTTCCGGCTCGGCTCCGCGGTGGTAGATCGAGATGCGCTCGAAGGTGTCGGCCACCAGCTGGCGGGCCTTGGTCCGCGCGTCATAGTCCAGCGCTTTTACGCCGTCCTGCAGTTCGGCCCACGCCATGGCCCCGGCGGGCCGTTCCGCTGGTGCAGCAGCTACGAACAAGGCCGGGCAGGGGCCGAGCTGTGGCTGGCCAGGCACGAGGACAGGCTGCGAGAGGATGTGGCCAAGATCCTGGCATGGCAGGAGAAGGTCCGGGGGAACCGGCTGGCCAAGGCCCACCAGGATCCGCCATTCGGGTGGATGGGGTAGGCGCCACTTACCTTGGGTGGGTAATAGACGGTCTTCCCATCCTACAGTGCCGGTCTCCGAAGCTCATGGTTCGGTAGGCCGTGGGAACCCCGCCTGGCTTAACATCCGTCTATTACCCACCGCCCGCCAAATCTCAAGCGGTGCGATTGGGCCGGAGCAAGATCAAGGTTCTTTCACAGCACAGGCGGCTTCATGAGAATTCCCGTGTTGCGCTCTCCGCGCTCGACTTCCTCGATTGCAGAGGACTTGCTGAATCATGGGATTGTGGTAGTTGACACGATGAGGACGCATGCCCAGCGCCTGGCCCACGAGCTGAGAGAGGAGCTTGGGATAGGACCCGTGGATTCCGAACGGGAGGATGCCGAGTTCCTGCTGCACCTATCCTGTGACGTAGAGCCCCTGAACGACTATGGCTGGGTCGACTATTACGTCCACAGCGGGACCTGCCCGGTGGATGCCATGGACGCGAAGGAGCTGGTGCGTACCGCCGTCCGCCAGTGGGGCATGGCCGGGAAGCCCGATTACTTCGTCGCCCGGGTGGCCTCCGATCGGTAGCATTGGGGCACAGCCGGAAGTAGGCTTGCCGACGCAATGTGTTGGTACGCAGCGCCTTAAATAGTTGGTACTGGTGTTGGTACGGAAGGCACGAAGCCCAATAGACCTCCTTTAAGAACAATAGGTTACTGTGACTTTTCGCATCATCAGTTTCAACGCCAATGGCATCCGTTCCGCCGCAACCAAGGGCTTCCTTGATTGGTTCCGCGCCCAGGACGCAGACGTCCTGTGCATCCAGGAGACCAAGGCCCAGGAAGACCAGCTGACCGACCCGATGTTCCGCCCGGACGGCCACCACTGCTTCTACCGCGACGCCATCACCAAGAAGGGCTACAGCGGCGTGGCGATCTACAGCAAGCGCGAGCCGGACCAGGTCATCACCTCGCTGGGCTGGGCCCCGTTCGACGACGAAGGCCGCTACATCGAGGCGCGCTACGGCAACCTCAGCGTGGTCTCCTTCTATATCCCGTCCGGCAGCTCGGGCGACCTGCGCCAGGGTTTCAAGTTCGAAGTGATGGAATGGCTGCGGCCGATCCTCGAAGAATGGGCGCGCAGCGGCCGCGACTACGTGCTGTGCGGCGACTGGAACATCGTCCGTTCGGCGCTGGACATCAAGAACTGGAAGTCCAACCAGAAGAACTCCGGCTGCCTGCCGGAAGAGCGCGACTGGCTCAACGCCCTGTGCGCCGACCACGGCCAGGCCACCGATGTCGCCGCCGGCCGCGGCTGGGCCGATGCCTACCGCCTGCTCAACCCCACCGGCGAGGACTACACCTGGTGGAGCAACCGCGGCGCCGCCCGCGCCAACAATGTCGGTTGGCGCATCGACTACCAGTTCATCACCCCGGGCCTGCGTGACCGCCTGCGCAGCTGCTCGATCTATCGCGACGAGCGCTTCTCCGACCACGCGCCGTTCATCGTGGACTACGACCTGTGACCGAGGCCGCCACGCCGGTCAGCTACAAGGGCTGGGCGGGCATCAAGCGCGCCTTTGGCACCCCGTCGGCGCTGACCATGGCCATGCTCGGCTTCGGCAGCGGCCTGCCGTTCCTGCTGATCGCCTCGCAGACCCTGTCCACGCGCCTGCGCGACGTCGGCCTGGACCTGGGCAGCATCGGCCTGATCAGCCTGGCCAGCTTCTTCTACCTGCTGAAGTTCCTGTGGGCGCCCCTGCTGGATCGCTACGCCTTCCCGCTGCTCGGTGGGCTTGGCCGCCGCCGCTCGTGGCTGCTGGTGTCGCAGGCGCTGGTCCTGGTCGGCCTGGTCGCGCTGGCCTTCGTGCGTCCCGAGCAGGGCGTCTGGCCGTTGGTGGCCTGGGTGCTGGTGGCCTCGTTCGCCGGTGCCACCCAGGACTCGGCCGTCGACGCCTACCGCATCGAGATCGCACCGCAGGCGGCGCAGGCCGCGCTGGCCGCCACCTATACGCTGGGTTACCGGATCGGCCTGATCCTGGCCGGTGCCGGCGCGCTGTACCTGGCCCAGTTCGAAGGCTGGATCGTGGCCTATCTGGCCATGGCGGCACTGATGCTGCTGCCGATCGTCACCACCCTGCTGTGTGCCGAACCGGAACGTCCGGCCACGACCGTGCAGCGCCGCATCGATGTCGCCGAAGCGTTCGTCCAGCCCATCACCAGCTTCTTCAGCCGCAACGGCGTGGCGCTGGCGCTGGTGCTGCTGGCCTTCGTCGGGCTGTTCAAGTTCCCCGACCAGGTCATCGGCGTGATGGCCGGGCCGTTCTACCTCGACTCCGGGTTCGACAAGGCCGACATCGCGACCGTCTCCAAGCTGTTCGGCGTGTGGATGGGCATCGGCGGCGCCTTCCTGGGCGGCATCGCGGTGGCCGCGTTCGGTTTCCGCCGCATGCTGCTGGTGGCCGCGCTGGGCGTGGCGCTGTCCAACCTGGCGTTCCTGCTGATGGCGCACAACCCGGGCAAGCTGTGGGCGTTCTATGCCGCGCTCAGCGCCGACAACCTGTTCCAGGGCTTTGCCGGCACCGTGCTGGTGGCCTTCATGTCGTCGCTGACCGACCGCAACTTCACCGCTACCCAGTACGCGCTGCTGGTCTCGCTGGCCAACCTGCCCGGCAAGTTCGTCGGCGGCGTCTCTGGCTACATCGTTGAAGCCACGTCCTACAGCACGTTCTTCATCCTCAGCTCGGTCACCGTGGTGCCGACCCTGCTGCTGCTGGCCTGGTTGTGGCCGCGGATCGTCGATCGCGGGCCGCCGCCGGTCGCCTGATTGCCTGTACGCCCGGTCTGCGGGATCATCGCCCCGACGCGCCGAGGGGGCGGTGCCTTGCGAACGGGGAAGTGAGCATGGCCGACGTTGTGCTGCGGGACCTGGACCCGCTGCTGCTGGACCGTATCCGTCGAGTCGCGGTTGCCCGCGGCTGGACCCATGAACAGACCTGCGCGGCCTTGCTGGAGCAGGGCCTGTTCAGCAGTGAACTGGAGGTCCGTTCCGGCTTCGGTGACCCCGAAGTGGACGCCCTGTCCGATGCCATCGCCGCCCTGCAGGCCCTGCCCGCAGGGCAGGGCTTCCGGTAGATCCACGCCATGCGCGGATGGCGCCGACGGGGTAGCGCCGGGCCACACCCGGCGGATGGCACCACCTCACGCCAGATGGATCGCCCCGAGAATCCGCGGCCCGTTCGCCCCGGTCACGCTCGGCAGGTTGCCGGCCAGCCCGTCCATCGTCCGCTGCGCCAGCCACGCAAACCCCATCGCCTCCACGTACTCCGGGTCCAGCCCGTGCATCGCACTGGACTCCACCTGCACCTCTGGCAGCCGCGCCGCCAGCCGCTTCATCAGCTGCCGGTTGCTCACGCCGCCGCCACAGACCAGCAGGCGCCGGGTCTGCGGCTGCTGCGCCAGCAGCGCATCGGCCACCGTCGCCACGGTCAGCTCCAGCAGGGTGGCCTGCACGTCGGCAGCGGCGTATTCGCCTTCACCCATGTGCGCCTCGGCCCAGGCCAGGTGGAACTGTTCGCGGCCGGTGCTCTTCGGTGGCGGCAGGTCAAACCAGGGCTCCGAACGCCAGCCGGCCAGCAGGCCTTCGTCCACCGCACCGCTGGCGGCATAGGCCCCATCGGCATCGAAGGTGCGGCCGGTGTGGCGCTGGCACCAGGCATCCATCAGTGCATTGGCCGGGCCGGTATCGAAGCCACGCACTGCCCCTTCGCGCGGGATCAGGGTCAGGTTGGCGATGCCGCCCAGGTTCAGCACCGCGCGGTCCTCATCGGCCGCGCCCAGCATGCCCAGGTGGAAGGCCGGCATCAGCGGCGCGCCATGGCCCCCGGCCGCTACGTCGCGGCGGCGGAAGTCGCACACCGTGGTGATCCCGGTCAGTTCGGCGATGCGGTTGCCGTCGCCCAGCTGCACGGTGAAGGCCGGGTCGGCCAGCGGCCGATGGCGCACGGTCTGCCCATGCGAGCCGATCGCCCGCACCTGCGCCGGGTCCACGCGCGCCTCGGCCAGCAGCTGGTTGGCGGCGTCGGCGAAGCTGATCGCGATCCGCGCATCCAGCTCGCCCAGTTCCTCCAGCGAGTCCAGTGGACCGCCTTCGCCCAGTGCCACCAGCCGTGCGCGCAGCACCGGCTCCCAGCGGGTGGTCAGCCCGTGCACGAAGCGGCAGCCGCCAGTGGTGGGGAACTGCACCAGGGCAGCGTCGATGCCATCGGCGCTGGTGCCCGACATCAGGCCAAGGTACAGGGGGGCGTCAGCGTCGGCAGTGGTGTTCATGGCAGGCATAAAAAAAGGACGCGGCAAGCTTGGGCTGCCGCGTCCTTCTTCGTCAACGCAGGGGCTCAGCCGCGCTTGCGGCCGGCGCTGCTCTTGTCCTTGGCGCTGGCCACCTCGGGTGCGGCCTCGTCGCGGCTGGTCGGGGCCGGGCTGGCGTCGGCGTAGATCAGCTTCTCCATGCCCTGGATGCGCGCCATTGCCGGCGCGGTCTGCGCGCGGAAGGCGACCAGTTCGGCGCCCTTCAACGGTTCCGGCGGCGGCATGGTCACCGTCAGCGGGTTGCGGTGCTCGCCGTTGACGCGGAATTCGTAGTGCAGGTGCGGGCCGGTGGCCAGGCCGGTCGAGCCGACATAGCCGATCACCGTGCCCTGGGCCACGCGCTGGCCGGTCTTGATGTTCGCAAAGCGCGACATGTGCCCGTACAGGGTGGTGTGGCCACGGCCGTGGTCGAGGATCACCACATTGCCGTAGCCGCGCTGCACACCGGCGAACTGCACACGGGCGTCGCCGGCGGCCATGATCGGGGTGCCGGTGCGCGCGGCGTAGTCCACGCCCTTGTGCATCCGCATCTTGCCCAGCACCGGATGCTTGCGCGCGCCGAAGGTCGAGCTCAGCCGCGCGAACGGGATCGGCATGCGGATGAAGCTCTTCTTCAGCGAGCGGCCGTTGATGTCGTAGTACTCGGACTTGCCGTTGCGGTCGAAGCGGAAGCCGGAATAGGTCTTGCCACCCGTGGTGAAGGTCGCCGCCAGGATCTTGCTGGTGTCCACCTTCTCGCCTTCGCGCCAGGTTTCATCCATCACCACGCTGAAGCGGTCGCCCGGCTGCAGGTCCTTCGAGAAGTCGATGTCGTACTTGAAGATGTCGTCGGTCATCGTCGCGATCGCCGACGGCGACAGCCCGGCGCGGCGGGCGGCGGCATACAGCGAACTGGTGATCTCACCACTGGTGACTACCGTACGCGTGGAGGTCTCGCGCTTGGTCACCTTCTCCTTGATGTCATCGCCGACCAGGCTCAACTCGACCCGGTTGTCGCCATCACGGTCGAAGCGGATGCTGCGCAGGTCGCCCGAGAGCGGCATGTCGAAGGCGATCTCGGTACCGGGGCGCAGCTTGGTCAGCGATTCGCGGGCGCCGGGATGATCCAGCACCCGGTGCAAGGTGCTGGCCGGAATGCCGGCCTGGTCGAACAGGTCACTCAGGGTCTGGCCGCGCTGCACCCGCAGCACCTGCCAGCTGTCGCCCGGCACCTGCTGTTGGCGGGCCATGGTCAACGGGGGCAACGGCAGTGCCAGGCTGGTGTGGCTGTCGGCGAACGGCGCGTCGATGGTGTGCGAGAAGCCGGGGACGATCGTCGCCACCAGGGCGCCGATGGTCGCAAACAGGCTGGCATGCATCCAATGGCGCCGGGTCCAGCGTTCATTGAATGCGGCGGGAAGGTGTTGCCTGAGCTTCCGATGCAGGGCGTTGTCGTGCAGGACGTGGAGGCGTTCCTGGAAGCGCTGCTTGCGTGCGCGCCCTTGTTCGGAGTTGTGCATCGGCGATTTTTCCTGACGGCCCGGGAGCGCGGGCCTAAACGCCGGTTACCATAGACACCTGAGAAAACCGCGTCAAACCCTTGTGCCCATTGGCTTTTGTGAAGCCAATCGGGTTAACTTTGCTTTAACACCCCACACAAGAATCGGCGTTGCCGGGAGTAGTCACGTGTCCTCGATTGAAGAAGCCCTTGCCCTGATCGGCCGTGGTGCCGACGAGATCCTCAAGCTCGAGGATCTGCGTGCGCGCCTGCAGGAAGGCCGCCCGCTGCGGATCAAGGCTGGCTTCGACCCCACCGCGCCCGACCTGCACCTGGGCCATACGGTGCTGCTGAACAAGATGCGCCAGTTCCAGGACCTCGGCCACCAGGTCATCTTCCTGATCGGCGACTTCACCGGCATGATCGGCGACCCGTCGGGCAAGAGCCTGACCCGCAAGCCGCTCAGCCGCGAGGACGTGCTGGCCAACGCCCGCACCTATGAGGAGCAGGTGTTCAAGGTGCTCGACCGCAGCCGTACCGAAGTCCGCTTCAATTCGGAGTGGTTCGGCAAGATGGGCGCCGCCGACATGATCCGCCTGGCCGGCCAGCACACCGTGGCGCGCATGCTCGAGCGCGACGACTTCGCCAAGCGCTACGCCGCCCAGCAGTCCATCGCCATCCACGAGTTCCTGTACCCGCTGGTGCAGGGCTACGACTCGGTGGCCCTGGAGGCCGACGTCGAACTGGGCGGTACCGACCAGAAGTTCAACCTGCTGATGGGCCGCGGCCTGCAGGAGCACCATGGCCAGAAGCCGCAGGTGGTGCTGACCATGCCGCTGCTGGAAGGCTTGGACGGCGTCAACAAGATGTCCAAGTCGCTGGGCAACTACATCGGTATCAGCGAACCGGCCATCGACATCGTCACCAAGACCATGAAGGTGGACGACACCCTGATGTGGCGCTGGATCGAGCTGCTGTCCTTCGACATCAGCCAGGCCGAAGCCGTGCAGCTGCGTGAGCAGGTGGCCACGGGCGGCCTGAACCCGCGCGTGGTCAAGCTGCGGCTGGCGCGTGAGCTGGCGACCCGCTTCCACGACGCTGCGGCCGCCGAGCAGGCCATTGCCGGCTGGGAAGCGGCGGTGACCGGGCAGGGCGACATCACCCAGCTGCCGTTGCAGGACGTGGCGATCCCGGCCGAGGGCCTGCGTATCGCCGCGCTGCTGACTGCGGCCGGCCTGACCCCGAGCAATTCCGAAGCCAACCGCAAGCTCAAGGAGCGCGCGGTCAAGGTGGACGGTGACGTGGTGGAGGACGGCCAGCAGGTGCTGCTGCCGGGCTTCGAAGGCCTGCTGCAGGTCGGCAAGCGCACCTTCGCCCGCGTGCGCCTGGTCGCCGCCTGACATAAGGAAGGGCCGGCGCCAGCCGGCCCTTCCTTTGTAGCGTCGAGCCATGCTCGACGGCTCCTGCTCTTCGCGGACGCGTTCCGAAGGGCGCGATGGATGAACGGATGCAACATCCGTTGAAAAAAATCGCCACACCCCCTTCACAAATGATCCAGATGGGGACATACTTCTCCTCCCCCGTCGCAGGGGTCGCCACCAAGGGGCTTCAGCGACAACAGGGCGCCCACCACCGCCGAACGAGATGATCGAACGAAGGTGTTGACGGACTGAAAAAGTCTGGCATAATGGGCGGCTCGCTACGAAGGAAACTTCGCAGCACACGGGAACGGCGCTGAGGCCACTTCCCATGATCTTTGAAAGTATGCGCAGGTATCTTGTGAAGGCGCCTGCAGGAAGGATGATTGTCCATCTTGCAGACGTTTGATCAAGCAACTATTAATTGTTTTAAAGCAAGCGATACGTTGCCAGAATCAATCATCTGCAGCTTTAAATTTTGATCTTCGGATCATGTCGTTTTAAGTGAAGAGTTTGATCCTGGCTCAGAGTGAACGCTGGCGGTAGGCCTAACACATGCAAGTCGAACGGCAGCACAGTAAGAGCTTGCTCTTACGGGTGGCGAGTGGCGGACGGGTGAGGAATACATCGGAATCTACTTTTTCGTGGGGGATAACGTAGGGAAACTTACGCTAATACCGCATACGACCTACGGGTGAAAGCAGGGGATCTTCGGACCTTGCGCGATTGAATGAGCCGATGTCGGATTAGCTAGTTGGCGGGGTAAAGGCCCACCAAGGCGACGATCCGTAGCTGGTCTGAGAGGATGATCAGCCACACTGGAACTGAGACACGGTCCAGACTCCTACGGGAGGCAGCAGTGGGGAATATTGGACAATGGGCGCAAGCCTGATCCAGCCATACCGCGTGGGTGAAGAAGGCCTTCGGGTTGTAAAGCCCTTTTGTTGGGAAAGAAATCCAGCCGGCTAATACCTGGTTGGGATGACGGTACCCAAAGAATAAGCACCGGCTAACTTCGTGCCAGCAGCCGCGGTAATACGAAGGGTGCAAGCGTTACTCGGAATTACTGGGCGTAA
>NZ_DS999412.1:4889166-4991960 GCF_000158575.1 Stenotrophomonas sp. SKA14 | reverse complement strand
CGGACATCGCGCACTGTGTGCAAAGGCATAAGCGTGCTTGACTGCAAGATCGACGGATCAAGCAGGTAGGAAACTAGGACTTAGTGATCCGGTGGTTCTGTATGGAAGGGCCATCGCTCAACGGATAAAAGGTACTCCGGGGATAACAGGCTGATACCGCCCAAGAGTTCATATCGACGGCGGTGTTTGGCACCTCGATGTCGGCTCATCACATCCTGGGGCTGTAGTCGGTCCCAAGGGTATGGCTGTTCGCCATTTAAAGTGGTACGCGAGCTGGGTTCAGAACGTCGTGAGACAGTTCGGTCCCTATCTGCCATGGGCGTTGGAGATTTGAGAGGGGCTGCTCCTAGTACGAGAGGACCGGAGTGGACGAACCTCTGGTGTTCCGGTTGTCACGCCAGTGGCATTGCCGGGTAGCTATGTTCGGAAGCGATAACCGCTGAAAGCATCTAAGCGGGAAGCGCGCCTCAAGATGAGATCTCCCGGGGCACAAGCCCCCTGAAGGAACCATGTAGACTACGTGGTTGATAGGTCAGGTGTGTAAGTACAGCAATGTATTGAGCTAACTGATACTAATGATCCGTGCGGCTTGACCATATAACCTCAAGTTGCCTTGGCTTTACGACAACGTCGTAAGAGCATCCAAGTGCACGCTACGTCACAAGAACTATGCGAGGCTGGCGCCTTGTCCCATCGGGACGAGTGCGACTCTCCAAAAGCCTCCCTGGTGAAATTAGCGCTGTGGAACCACCCGATCCCATCCCGAACTCGGAAGTGAAACGCAGCTGCGCCGATGGTAGTGTGGCTCAAGCCATGCGAGAGTAGGTCATCGCCAGGGTTTATACCCAAAACCCCGCTGCTCACGCAGCGGGGTTTTTTCTTATTAAGTGAAGGCACTGCTTTTCTGGGCGCCTTCCGCCCCAAGGGCAAGATCGCGATGCTGGCGCTGCAAGCGCTGCTGCAACCGTCTCCCTGGTGAAATTAGCGCTGTGGAACCACCCGATCCCATCCCGAACTCGGAAGTGAAACGCAGCTGCGCCGATGGTAGTGTGGCTCAAGCCATGCGAGAGTAGGTCATCGCCAGGGTTTACACCCAAAACCCCGCTGCTTGCGCAGCGGGGTTTTTCTTTGGGCTCAGGAAATATCGGTAGTGCCGGCCGCTGGCCGGCAGGCGCGTTGATGAAACCGCCGCGAACGGCGGCGCCAACCAAGGTTGGCGACTACCGATGGCAGAGTGCCAGCCAAGGTTGGCACCCACCCATGGCGGAGCGCCCAAAAAAAAGCGGCGCCCCGTGGGGCGCCGCTTTGATCTCAACGATACTCAGTCGAGCAAGCTCGACTCTACTTGGCTGCGGCCTTGTCCTTCATCATCGCGTCGCGAGCCGCCTTGAACGGGTTGCCCTCGTACCAGTTCGGCCAACGATCACCGCCGGCCAGCTCCTTGCCGACGCCGTACATCAGCTGCAGGTCTTCGACGGTGCCGTCCAGCTTCCAGGTGGCCGCGTCGAACTCGTCCTTCGGGCCATGGTATCGGTTGGCACCGTAGTCGGCGGCGGCCTTGCGGCCGGCCTCCACGCCGCCCTCGCGCAGGTCCTCGCCGCCATCGGCATACAGGGCCGGCACGCCGGCCTTGGCGAAGTTGAAGTGGTCCGAACGGAAGTAGAAGCCACTCTGCACCGAGGTCTCACCGTGCAGGGTACGGTCCTGGGCGGCGGCCAGCGGCTTGAGGATGTCTTCCAGTTCCGAGCTGCCGAAACCGGTCACGGTCACGTCCTTGGCGCGGCCCGCCACCGACATCGCATCGATGTTGATCACGCCGGCAATCTTGTCCAGCGGGAAGGTCGGGTGCGCGACGTAGTACTTCGAACCGAGCAGGCCCGACTCTTCCAGGGTCACGGCCAGGAACACCACCGAACGCTCCGGCTTCGGCTGCTGGTGGGCCATCGCTTCGGCCACCTCAAGGATGCCGGCCACGCCGGTCGCGTTGTCGACAGCACCGTTGTAGATGTTGTCGCCGGCCTCACCCTCGTGCTTGCCCAGGTGGTCCCAGTGCGCCATGTACAGCACGGCCTCGTCGGCACGCTTGCTGCCCGGCAGCACGCCCACCACGTTGCGCGACTGCTTCTGCGCGATCCGGCTCTTCAGATCAACCGCCGCGGTGGCCTTCAGCGGCACCGGCTTGAAACCGCGCTTGCTGGCGTCCTTGTAGGCCTGCGCCAGATCCAGGCCGGCACCGGCGAACAACGCCTTGGCGGCCTCCGCGCTCAGCCAGCCCTGCACCGGGATGCGGGCTTCCGGATCATCCTTGGCCGGCAGGTCGTACTGCGGGCCGGCCCACGAGTTCTTCACCACATCCCAGCCATAGGAGGCGCCGGCGGTGTCGTGCACGATCAGCGCGGCGGCGGCGCCCTTGCGCGCAGCCTCTTCGAACTTGTAGGTCCAGCGGCCGTAGTAGGTCATGCGCTTGCCGTCGAACAGCTTCTCGTCATCGACGTGGAAGCCGGGATCGTTGACGAACATGACAACCGTCTTGCCCTTCCAGTCCTGGCCGGCGTAGTCGTTCCACTTCTGCTCCGGTGCATCGACGCCGTAGCCGACGAATACCAGGTCGCTGGCATCGACCTTCACCTCCGCCTGGCCGGTACGCGTGCCGACCACCATGTCGGTGCCGAACTTCAGCTCGGTGGTCTTGCCGCCCTGGGTGATCTTCAGCACGGTCGATTCGTCGGCCGTGGTCTCGGTCATCGGCACGTCCTGGAACCAGCTGTCGCCGTTGCCGGGCTGCAGGCCGATGCGCTGCATCTGATCGCGGATGTAGTTGACCGTCAGCTCTTCGCCCTTGCTGCCCGGGGCGCGGCCTTCGAACTCATCCGAGGCCAGGGTCTTGACCATCTCGGCGAAGTCGCCGGCATTGATGTCCGGCGAGAACTGATGGGCGGCGGGCTTGGCGGCCGCAGTATCGGTGGCTGGCGCGGCGGCCGGCGTGTCTTCGCCTTTGCAGGCACTGAGCGCGGCCGCGGCGGCCAGGCACAGGAGGAGTTTGCGGGGCATCGTCGATTCCTGGGTAACAAAGGGTGGCCGTGCGTTCTGCACGACCGGTTGGGCGAGGATCACCGGACCGAACGGCGCGGTGGCTCAGTCCGCCGGGGCGGTTTCGGTGTCGAACGGGATCGGCTCGGCGCCGGTGACCGGCCCGATGCGGGCGCTGCGGTGCACGTACAGCACCACCTCGCGTTCGAACTGCAGGGGGCCATTGACCACGGCATTGGGGCCGATGATCACGCGCGGCTTGCGGCTGGCGGTCAGCGAGACGCTGAAATTGGGCTTGCGGACGTGCACACCGCCGTTGACCTGCGAGCCGATTCCCACAGTGATGTCACCGTTGACGGTCTCCACATCCTTGCCGACGCGGCTTTCGACCAGGCCGATGCCACCATTCACGGTTTCAACGCCGCCTTCGATCTGGCTGCCACGGTCGCTGAAGATGCTGCCGTTGACCGTGCTGACGCTGCCACGCGCAATGACCTCGCGGCCGAGGCGCACACCGCCGTTGACCGTCTCGATCTTGCCGGTGCGTGCGCGGTCGGCCACCTTCACTCCGCCATTGACGGTGTCGATGCTGCTGGTTTCCGCTTCTTCGCCAACGCGGATGCCGCCGTTGACCGTGTCCAGCTTGCCGTAGCGCTGGCCCGGTTCGGCGCTGATGCTGCCGTTGACCTTGCTGATGTTGTCCTGGGCGCCGACCGGCCCGGCGGCGAGCAGGACGCCCAACAGCAGCGGAATGGTGAGAGTTTTCATGGGGACCTCGATGGATGTGCGGCTGGCAGGCCGCGTGCGGAGATGTCACCATTCCCGGGTAGCCCCCGCAACTGCCTGAAGTCACTGGAAAGCCCTTGCGCGACAACGCCTTCCCATCACGCCGACATCACATCGCCGCCACCCGCGGCGGGCGCTGCCTGCTGCTGGTGCTGGCGATCGCGCTGGCACTGCCGCTGCCGGCCGCCGCGCAGACCACCCGCGAGACCGAGCGCAAGCTGCAGAAGCTGCGCACCGAACTGAAAGGCGTGGCGCAGGAGCGTCGGCAGATCGAAGGCCAGCGCGGCCAGGCGTCGCAGCAGCTGCGCGAGGCCGACGAGAAGGTGGCCCGCAGCGGACGCGCGCTTGCACAGACCGAGACCGCGCTGCGTGAGCAGAGCCGTGCCCTGGCCGAAGCCGAGCAGCGCCGCAGCAGCCTGCAGACCAACCTGGCCCAGCAGCACCGCGAACTGGCCGGCCTGCTGCGCGCGGCCTATCAGCTGGGCAACCACGCACCGCTGAAGCTGCTGCTGTCGCAGGACACCGTGGCCGATGCCAATCGTGCCCTGGCCTATCACCGCTATCTGCAGCGCGAGCGTGCGCAGCGCATCACCACCCTGACCGCCGACCTGAAGGAACTGGAAGCCCTGCAAACGCAGATCGCCGAACGCCAGCAGAAGCTGCAGGGCGCGCAGCGTGACCAGAAGCAGCAGGCGGCCACCCTGGCGGCCGATCGTCGTGATCGGGCGCAGACCGTGGCCTCGCTGGACGAACGCTTCAAGGACCAGCGCGAAAAGGAACAAGCGCTGGGCCAGGATGCCAAGGCGCTGGAAACGCTGCTGGCCAATCTGCGCGCCGCCGCAGCCCGCGCCGAAGCCGAGCGTCGCGCCGCCGCGCGCCGGGCCGCTGCCGAGAAAGCCGCCGCCGAGAAGGCCGCACGCCAGGCCAAGGCGGAAGGCCGCCCGCCACCGCCGACCAAGGTGCCGCCCGCGGTGGCCTCGGCGCCGGCACCGAAAGTGGGCGGACTGGGCTGGCCGTTATCCGGCAATCTGCTGGCCCGCTACGGCGGCAAGCTGCCCGACGGGCGCACCAGCAGCGGCGTGCTGATCGGCGCGCCGGCCGGCAGCACCGTCACCGCGGTGGCCGATGGCACCGTGGTGTTCTCCGACTGGATGACCGGCTACGGCATGATCCTGATCGTCGACCACGGCAACGGCTACATGAGCCTGTACGCACACAACGACACCCTGCTGAAGGATGCCGGCGCACGGGTCAGCCGCGGCGATGCGGTGGCCAAGGTCGGCAATTCCGGCGGCCAGGGCGTCACCGCGCTGTACTTCGAGCTGCGTCGTGGCGGGCAGCCGGTCAATCCAGACAGCTGGCTGCAGCGGCGCTGAATCCGGCACCTCCGCGAGCCTGGTGGATTCAACGGGAATTTAGCTGTGCTTCGCGCATAATCGGTGCATGTGCCTTGGGCACGATGCCACCGTCGACAGGAGTGATCCATGCGCGCAGCCCGTACCGCCACCCTCTTGCTGGCCCTGTTGCCAGCGCTGTCCTGGGCGCAGCAGACCGCGCCCGCCCCGAATCAGGAAACCGGCGGGCAGGCAGCGAACAGCGAGGAGGCGGTGACTTCGAAAGTGCCGCTGGAGGAGATCCGCCGTTTCGTGGCGGTGTACAACGCGGTGCGCGCCGCCTACGTCGATCCGGTGGACGACAAGAAGCTGATGCAGTCAGCGGTGCGTGGCCTGCTGCTCGACCTCGATCCGCACAGCACTTATTTCAACAAGGAAGACGCGCAGGCCTTCGACGAACAGGCCAACGGCGCCTACGAGGGTATCGGCGTGGAGCTGCAGCAGCAGCCGGACAACGCCAGCATGAAGGTGATCTCGCCGATCGATGACACGCCGGCAGCCAAGGCCGGCATCCTCGCCGGTGACCTGATCATCGCCATCGACGGCAAGCCGATCAGCGCGATCGATGCCAGCGAGCCGCTGCGCGGCCCGGCCGGCAGCAAGGTGGTGCTGACCATCGTGCGCGAAGGCAAGCCGAAGCCGTTCGACGTCAGCCTCACCCGGCAGACCATCCGCGTGACCAGCGTACGCAGCCGACTGCTGGAACCGGGCTACGGTTACATCCGCCTGAGCACCTTCCAGGCCGATACCGGTTCGGACTTCCAGAAGCACGTGCAGCAGCTGCAGAAGCAGTCCGGCGGCCAGCTCAAGGGCCTGGTGCTGGACCTGCGCAGCAACCCGGGTGGCCTGCTGACCGCCGCGGTGCAGGTGGCCGATGATCTGCTCGACAAGGGCAACATCGTCAGCACCCGTGGCCGCATCAGCATCAGCGACGCACGGTTCGACGCGACCCCCGGCGACCTGCTGAAGGGCGCACCGGTGGTGGTGCTGGCTGACGCCGGTTCGGCCAGTGCCTCGGAAGTGCTGGCCGGCGCGCTGCGCGACAACAAGCGCGCCCGCGTGGTCGGCAGCCGCACCTTCGGCAAGGGTTCGGTGCAGACCGTGCTGCCGCTGGACAACGGGGATTCGGTGAAGCTGACCACCGCGCGCTATTACACGCCCAGCGGCAAGTCGATCCAGGCCACCGGCATCGTGCCGGACGTTGAATTGAAACCTGCCGCCACGCCGGCCGAGGATGCACTGCCGGCCAGCCTCAGCGACTACAGCGAAGCGACCCTGCCGGGCCACCTGCGCGGCGACGATGAAGGCACCGAGGGCTACCACGCCGGTGCCGTGCTGCCGGGCGACGGCCCGATCAATGATGCGCTGGCCGAACTCAAGAACCCGGGTTCGGTGGCGGCACGCTTGAAGGCCGAAGCGGCAAAAGCGGATGCGGCCAAGGCCGCGAAGGCCGCTGCGGCGAAGCCCGAAGCGAAGCCGGAACCGAAGGTCGAACCGAAGGCGGACAGCACGCCGGAAGCCAAGCCCGCACCGGCCCCGGCCAAGCCCTGACGATAGCGCCGGGCCACGCCCGGCGGCTAGCGGAAGCGTGCCGGCCAGCGGCCGGCACTACCAAGGGTCAGAAGCCGTGGCGCTTGCGCAGCCGGCGCGCGATGGCCGCGCGCACGTACACGCCATACAGCAGGCCGAACACGAAGCCGCCGATGTGCGCCCACCAGGCCACCATGCCGAAGCTGGGGCCGATATGCGCGAACACCACCTGCAGTGCGGCCCAGACGCCAATCAGCAGATAGGCCGGGGCGCGCACGAACTCCAGGAACAGGCCGAGCGGGATCACCACGCCCAGCCGGGCGCCGGGGAACAGGGCCAGATAGGCGCCGATCAGCGCCGAAACCGCGCCGCTGGCACCGATGATGATCTGGTCCGGGCTGCCCATGGTGTAGATCGCGACCAGGTTGGACACCGCGCCGCCGACCAGGAACAGCAGCAGCAACCGCCATGGCCCCAGCACGCGCTCGGCAGGCAGGCCGAAGATCAACAGGAACACCAGGTTGCCCAGCAGGTGTGACCAGTCCGCGTGCAGGAACAGGGCGGTGAACAGGCGCAGCACGCTGCCGTCCTGCAGGGTCGCCCACCAGTCCAGCGGGTGGGTCAGCCCGGTGGACAGGGCGCCCCAGTCCAGCCAGAGACTGCCGCGGGCATCGTCCGGGCGCGAGATCGACCACAGGAACGCCAGCCACAATGCCGCAAACAGCACGGGCGTGGCCCAGCGCAGGGCCGCCTTCTTGCGCGACGGGAGGGAGACGAACATGGCATTAGCCTAGCGTGCGGGCGCTGGTGACGGGGATGGTCCTGTTCAGCTTTTGAGACGAAAAAACCGCCGGCGCTGTTATTGTTTCATTAACAGCTCTGGGTAATACTCGCATACGGCGTCGTATGTCGGGAGGGGAATCCGGCGCGCTCCGAAGGGCCCCAGGGCCTGCCGGGCGCAGGCGCACTCAGAGCACCATCACCGCTTACCGGAGAGAGAACTACGATGCAAACCGCTTCCACCATTGCCCGTTTGACCCTGCTGGCCGTCGGCGTTGCCGGTGCGCTGGCCGCCGCCGATGCCAACGCCGCTGCCTTCCAGCTGAAGGAAAACAGCGCCAAGGGCCTCGGCCGTGCATTCGCCGGCTCCACCTCCGCTGAAGGCGATGCTTCGGTGGTCGCCACCAACCCGGCCTCCATGCGTCTGCTGGAAGGCACCCAGATCCAGGGCGACGTCAGCGCCATCAGCTTCGGCGCCAAGTTCCGTGGCCAGGGCAAGTACGGCAACGGCGCTCCGATTTCCGGCGGCAACGGCGGCGACGCCGGCATGATCGCCCCGGTTCCGGCGGCCTACTTCCACCTGCCGTTCGGCGAGAAGGAGAACATGCACTTCGGCGCCTCGCTGACTGTGCCGTTCGGCTTCAAGACCGAATACGACCGTGATTGGGTCGGCCGCTACAACGGCGTCAAGACCGAGCTGCAGGCGATCGACCTGGGCGTCGCGTTCTCCTATGACGTCAATCCGTACCTGTCGTTTGGTGCTTCGGTGTTCGCCGAACGCCTGAACGTCGACCTGACCAGCGCAGTCGACACCGGCACCGCGATCAACGCCAGCGCCCAGCAGAAGGCTGCTGCTGCCGTTCTGGCCGCCGGTGGCACCCCGGCCCAGGCCGCTGCCGCCTCGCGTCAGGCCGCCGTGGCCATGGCCCAGCAGGGCTTCGCTCCGGGCACCGCCGATGGCTACCTGCGCATCAAGGGTGACGAAGTGTCCATGGGCTACACCCTGGGCATGACCGTCAGCCCGGTGGAAGGCACCAACATCGCCTTCAGCTACCGCTCGCAGGTCAAGCACAAGATCAACGACGGCAAGGCCGACTTCACCATTCCGGGCAACGCCGCGACCTTCCTGGCCGCTGCCGCTCCGGGCACCTTCATCGACAGCAAGGGCCGTGCTTCGATCACCCTGCCGGCCAGCGCCACCGTCAGCTTCACCCACCGCGTGAACGACCAGTGGAAGATCATGGCCGATGTCTCGCGCACCGCGTGGAGCAAGTTCGACCAGGTCACCGTCGACTATGACTCCAACCAGCCGGACAGCGTGCTGCCGTTCCACTACCGCGACACCACCTTCGCGTCGATCGGTACCGAGTACCGCATGAACGAGAAGCTGACCCTGCGCGGTGGTCTCGCCTACGACCAGACCCCGACCACCGACGCCCATCGTGACGTGCGCGTGCCGGACACCACCCGCAAGTGGCTGTCGCTGGGTCTGACCTACGCAGCCTCGGACAAGATGGAATACAGCGTGGGCTACACCCACCTGTTCACCAAGGATCCGAACGTCAACTCGACCTCGGCCACCGCCAACACCGTGACCGGCAAGTACAAGGTCAGCGGCGACGTGCTGGCTGCTTCGATGCAGTACAAGTTCTGATTCGGGCGATTGCCTGAAGCAGGACATGGAGGGCCCCGCGCAAGCGGGGCCTTTCCTTTTTCATGGCGTGCCCTCCCAGCAGGGCGCGGATCCATGACAATAGGACGATGAACCTGTCCGACCCGAACTTCCAGCTGGAGCTGGCTGCCAACATCGCCGTCGCCGGCTCGATCCTGCTGGCCGGTCGCAACAACGTGCACACCTGGTGGCTGGGCATTGTCGGCTGTGCACTGTTCGCTGCGGTGTTCGAACGCTCGCATCTGTACGCGGACATGGTGCTGCAGTTCTTCTTCATCGCCATCAGCGTGCTGGGCTGGTGGCAGTGGCTGCGTGGCGACCACGGCGCGCCGCTGCCGATCACCGCATTGCGCCCGCGTGCGTGGGCCTGGCTGGCGCCGTTGGCGGTGGTGGCCACCTTCGGCTATGGCTGGATGTTGACCCGGCTGACCAACGCCTACGCGCCGTATATCGATTCGGCGGTGCTGGTGCTGAGCGTGATCGCGCAGATCCTGATGATGCGGCGCAAGCTGGAATCGTGGTGGGTGTGGCTGCTGGTGAACACCGTGGCGGTGCCGCTGTACTACAGCCGTGGCCTGCACCTGACCTCGATCCTGTATGTCGGCTTCTGGATCAACGCGCTGGTGGCGCTGCGCCATTGGCGCAACCTGATGCGCGTCGAAGCACGTTGAGCAAAGAAAAACCCCGCTTTCGCGGGGTTTTTCGTTTGCCGCATCAACCGGGCGATCAGTCGCCCAGGGTCAGCAGCGAGGCGTTGCCGCCGGCGGCCGTGGTGTTCACCGTCACCGTCTTTTCGGTGGCGAAACGCAGCAGGTAGTGCGGGCCGCCGGCCTTCGGGCCGGTGCCGGACAGGCCCTGGCCGCCGAACGGCTGCACGCCGACCACTGCACCGATCTGGTTGCGGTTGACGTAGACGTTGCCGACGTGGACGCCGTTGCTGATGCGGTCGACGGTCTCGTCGATGCGCGAGTGCACGCCCAGGGTCAGGCCGTAACCGGTGGCGTTGATCTGCTCGATCACCGCGTCGAGCTGGTCGCCCTTCCAGCGGATCACGTGCAGGACTGGCCCGAAGATTTCCTTGTGCAGCTGGCCCAGGTCCTTCAGTTCATACGCACGCGGTGCGAAGAAGGTGCCGTTGGCGGCTTCGGCGGACACCTCAGCGGCGGCGATCAGGCGCGCTTCGCGATCCATGCGTACAGCGTGGTCCTGCAGGATCTTCAGTGCATCGGCGTCGATCACCGGGCCGACGTCGGTGGACAGCAGGCCGGGGTCACCGACCTTCAGTTCCTTCATCGCACCGGCCAGCATGGTCATCACCTTGTCGGCGATGTCGTCCTGCACGAACAGCACGCGCGCGGCCGAGCAACGCTGGCCGGCGGAGGTGAAGGCCGAACCGATCGCATCCTTGACCAGCTGTTCCGGCAACGCCGAGGAGTCGGCGATGAAGGCGTTCTGGCCACCGGTCTCGGCAATCAGCACGCCGATGGCGGCATCACGTGCGGCCATCGCGCGGTTGATCGCACGCGCGGTGTCGGTGGAGCCGGTGAAGGCCACGCCGGCCACGCGCGGGTCGGCGGTCAGCGCGGCACCGACGGTGGCACCGTCGCCCGGCAGGAACTGCACCACCTCGGCCGGCACGCCGGCGTCGTGCAGCAGCTTCACCGCGTAGTAGCCGATCAGGTTGGTCTGTTCGGCCGGCTTGGCGATGACGCTGTTGCCGGCGGCCAGGGCGGCAGCGACCTGGCCCAGGAAGATCGCCAGCGGGAAGTTCCACGGGCTGATGCAGACGAACACGCCGCGGCCGTGCAGCTGCAGCTCGTTGGATTCACCAGTCGGGCTCGGCAGCTTCTCGGCGTGGCTGAACTGCTCGCGTGCCTGCTTGGCGTAGTAGCGCAGGAAATCCACGGCTTCGCGCACTTCGGCGATGCTGTCGGGCAGGCTCTTGCCGGCTTCCTTCACGCACAGCGCCATGAACTCCGGCATGCGCGCTTCCAGCTGGTCGGCGGCGTGCTCGAGGATGGCGGCGCGGCTGGCGGCCGGGGTGCGGTTCCAGGCCGGCTGCGCTGCCACGGCGTTTGCGAGGGCCTTCTGCACGGTGGCGGCATCGGCGGCCAGCCACTGGCCGACCACTTCGCGGGTGTCGGCCGGGTTGGTCACCGGCAGCGCGGCGCCGGCCGGGTTGGCACCCGGTACCAGCGGGGCGGCCTGCCAGGGCTTCACGGCCGCGTTGATCTGCTCGGCCAGGGCGCGCAGTTCGTTGTCGTTGGCGAGGTTGGCGCCCATGGAGTTCTTCCTGTCGTGGTTCTGGCTGCGCAGCAGGTCAACCGGCAGCGGGATCTTCGGGTGGGGGATCGAGGCGAACGAGGCGACCATCTCGACCGGATCGCGGATCAGGTCGGCGATCGGCACGCGTTCGTCGGTGATGCGGTTGACGAAGCTGGAGTTGGCGCCGTTTTCCAGCAGGCGGCGCACCAGGTACGGCAGCAGGTCTTCATGCGAACCGACCGGCGCATACACGCGGCAGGGCAGGCCCAGGCGGTCGGCCGGCACCACTTCGGCGTACAGGTCGTCGCCCATGCCGTGCAGCTTCTGGTGCTCGTACACGCCACCGTTGGCGATGCTGCGCACCGCGGCGATGGTGTGCGCGTTGTGCGTGGCGAACATCGGGTAGATCGCGTCGGCATGGGTGAACAGCCGCTTCGCGCATGCCAAATACGACACGTCGGTGTTCTGCTTGCGGGTGAACACCGGGTAGCCCGGGTAGCCTTCGATCTGCGCGCGCTTGATCTCGGCATCCCAGTAGGCGCCCTTGACCAGGCGCACCTGCAGGCGACGACCGGCGCGGCGTGCCATGTCGGCCAGGTGGTCGATCGTGTACGGCGTGCGCTTCTGGTAGGCCTGCACGACCACGCCGAAGCCATCCCAGCCGGCCAGTGAGGCATCGCCGAACACCTGTTCGATGATGTCCAGCGACAGTTCCAGGCGGTCGGATTCTTCGGCGTCGACGGTGCAGCCGATGCCATAGCTCTTGGCCAGCTGCGCCAGTTCCAGCACGCCCGGCACCAGGTCCTTCAGCACGCGCTCGCGCTTGGCGTGCTCGTAGCGCGGGTACAGCGCCGACAGCTTGATCGAGATGCCCGGGGCGTTGTTGACGTCGCCGTCCGGACGGCCGCCACGTGCCTTGTGATCGCCACCGATGGCGTGGATCGCGCGACGGTAGTCTTCCAGGTAGCGCAGCGCGTCCTTCATGGTCAGCGCGCCTTCGCCCAGCATGTCGAAGGAGTAGCGATAGTCCGCGTTGTCACCCTTGTGCGAACGCGACAGCGCTTCGCTGATCGTGCGGCCCATGACGAACTGGTGGCCCATGATCTTCATCGCCTGGCGCACGGCCAGGCGCACCACCGGCTCACCGACGCGGCCGACCAGGCGCTTGAACGCGCTGGGTGCATCGGCGCGGGTGGCGTCGTTCATCTGCACCAGCTTGCCGGTCAGCATCAGGCCCCAGGTGGAGGCATTGACCAGCACCGAGTCGCTGCCGCCCAGGTGCTTTTCCCAGTCGGCGTCGGCCAGCTTGTCGCGGATCAGCTTGTCGGCGGTGTCCTGGTCCGGAATGCGCAGCAGCGCTTCGGCCACGCACATCAGCAGCACGCCTTCCTCGCTGCCCAGGTCGTACTGGCGCATGAAGGCTTCGATCGCGCCCTGGTCCTTGGCGCGCACGCGGACGCGGCCGACCAGGTCGGCGGCCAGCGCCTGCACCCTGGCCTGCTCATCGGCGGGCAGGCGGGCCTGCGCCAGAAGATCGCGGACGTGGCTGGCCTCGTCCTTCAACCAGGCATCGGTGATGGCCTGGCGGAACGGGGTGGGGGACGCCGGCAGTTCCGGCGACAGCAGCGCGCCGGGACGCGGGGCGTCGCTGGCGGCAGGGGAGGAGGAGGGTGCGTTCATGCCGGTCCGGCCAGTGGAAAACTTGGCGATTTTAATCATTTTTCCGGGTTCCGGAAGTGCCCCGCAGCCACCTTCGTGAAGTGCTGATAGCCCCTAGCTGCGGTGGATTCAGCGTGTTCAGCATGCTCGGCAATATTTGTGCTGAATTCGTCATTCGGGCCGCCGACCTCATGCTGTGTTGCAGCATGGGAAAAAGTGTGAATGCACCCTTGCTACCGGCGAGAGGGCGGGGCTACCATCGAGACGTTTCCCGCGGCAGGAACGCGGTTGCGACATGATCGAGGTGCTTCCAGCTCCGGATGGGTCAGGTACGCAGCTGCGGCTGCGTCCCCCACGGGCGCTCGATGCCCGGCAGTTCGTCCTGTTGTTCACCGTGTTGTCGGGTGCGATGTGGCTGGTGTCCGCCCTCGGGTGGTTGGCCGGCAATGCATTCGCCCCCCTGTTCGCGCTGCTGTACAGCCTGGTGCTGGCGGCGGCGCTGCGTGCCTTGTGGCGCAGCGGAGAACGGCAGGAGGAGATCCGGGTAGTGCCGGCGTACGTGGAGGTCATCCCCGTACCCGGTGGATCGCCGGTGTTCCGGGCCCACCCCCACTGGGTGCGCCTGCTCACCGACGATGAGAGGGTCCGGCTGGCATCCAGCGGCCGGCAGGTGGAGGTGGGGAGTTTCCTCGCGCCGGCCGAACGTCAGACGCTTGCAGAGACACTTGAAAGCTTGCTCGCCGCCAGCGATGGCGGCAACCGACGACGCTAAGGGTCTAGGCAATGAAGCAAAGCAGCAGGTGGGGCACGAAGTGCGTGAACGCGGTCGCCGCAATGCTGGCGACCGGGGGACTGATGCCGGCATTGGCCTGGGCCCAGGCGGCCGATCCGAAGCCGTGGCAGCTGAACATGGGCAAGGGGGTGACCCAGACCTCGCGCCTGGCCTGGGAATCGAACAATCTCTCGTTGATCATCTGCACGGTGATCGGCGTCATCGTGTTCGGTGCGATGGCCTACGCCATCTTCAAGTTCCGCAAATCCAAGGGCGCGGTCGCGGCCACGTTCAGCCACAACACCAAGGCCGAGATCATCTGGACGGTGATCCCGGTGATCATCCTGATTGTGATGGCGTGGCCGGCCACCGCCAACCTGATCAAGATGTACGACACCCGCGATGCCGAGATGACGGTCAAGGTCACCGGCTACCAGTGGATGTGGAAATACGAATACCTCGGCGAGAACGTCACCTTCACCAGCCGCCTGGACCGCGAATCCGATCGCGTGCGGCAGAGTGGCATCGTGCCGACCCGCGAGAGCCATCCGCACTACCTGCTGGACGTCGACAACCGGCTGGTGCTGCCGGTCGATACCAAGGTGCGCTTCGTCATCACCTCCGACGACGTGATCCACGCGTGGTGGGTGCCGGCACTGGGCTGGAAGCAGGACGCCATCCCCGGCTTCATCAACGAGGCCTGGACCAGCATCGAACAGCCCGGCGTGTACCGCGGCCAGTGCGCCGAACTGTGCGGCAAGGACCATGGCTTCATGCCGATCGTGGTCGAGGCGGTGTCCAAGGAGGAATTCAAGCAGTGGCTGGCGCAGCGCAAGCCGGCACCGCCCGCCGCGCCCGCGGCACCGGCAGAACCTGCTGCACCGGCCGCCGAGGCGCCTGCCGCCCCGGCGGCGGCTGAAGCCGGCAACGCACCTGCCACCGCAGCCAGCGGCGCGTGATGTAACGCCCGTGGCCGCCTGCTGCGGCCGCGGTGACAACCGATTCTGAGAGGTGTTTTGCAATGGCGCACTCGGCAGTTGGGCACGACGATCACCATCACCAGCAGAGTTTCTTCGAGCGTTGGTTCTTCTCGACCAACCACAAGGACATCGGCACGCTGTACCTGGGTTTCAGCTTCATCATGTTCATCATCGGTGCGGCGATGAGCGTGGTGATCCGCGCCGAGCTGGCGCAGCCGGGCCTGCAGTTCGTCAAGCCCGAGTTCTTCAACCAGATGACCACCGTGCATGCGCTGGTGATGATCTTCGGCGGCGTGATGCCGGCCTTCGTCGGCCTGGCCAACTGGATGATCCCGTTGCAGATCGGCGCGCCGGACATGGCGCTGCCGCGCATGAACAACTGGTCGTTCTGGTTGCTGCCGGTGGCCTTCAGCCTGTTGCTGCTGACCTTGTTCCTGCCCGGTGGTGCGCCGGCCGGTGGCTGGACGCTGTACCCGCCGCTGTCGCTGCAGGGTGGTTACAACGTGGCCTTCAGCGTGTTCGCCATCCACGTGGCTGGCATCAGTTCGATCATGGGCGCGATCAACATCATCGCCACCGTGCTCAACATGCGCGCGCCGGGCATCGACCTGCTGAAGATGCCGATCTTCTGCTGGGCCTGGCTGATCACCGCGTTCCTGCTGATCGCGGTGATGCCGGTGCTGGCCGGCGCGGTGACCATGCTGCTGACCGACAAGTTCTTCGGTACCAGCTTCTTCAACGCCGCCGGTGGCGGTGACCCGGTGATGTACCAGCACATCTTCTGGTTCTTCGGGCACCCCGAGGTCTACATCATGATCCTGCCCGCCTTCGGCGTGGTCAGCGAGATCATCCCGACCTTCAGCCGCAAGCCGCTGTTCGGCTACCAGGCGATGGTGTACGCCACCGCCGCGATCGCGTTCCTGTCGTTCATCGTCTGGGCCCACCACATGTTCACCGTGGGCATGCCGCTGGGCGGCGAGATCTACTTCATGTTCGCCACCATGCTGATCTCGATCCCGACCGGCGTGAAGGTGTTCAACTGGGTCAGCACCATGTGGCGCGGCTCGCTGACATTCGAGGCGCCGATGCTGTGGTCGGTGGCGTTCGTCATCCTGTTCACCATCGGTGGCTTCTCCGGCCTGATGCTGGCGATCGTGGCGGCGGACTTCCAGTACCACGACACCTACTTCGTGGTCGCCCACTTCCACTACGTGCTGGTGACCGGCGCGGTGTTCGCGCTGATCGCCGCGGTGTACTACTGGTGGCCGAAGTGGACCGGTCGCATGTACAGCGAGAAGTGGGCCAAGGTGCACTTCTGGTGGTCGATCGTGTTCGTCAACCTGCTGTTCTTCCCGCAACACTTCCTCGGCCTGGCCGGCATGCCGCGCCGCATTCCCGACTACAGCGTGGCCTTCGCCGACTGGAACCTGATCAGCTCGATCGGTGCGTTCGGCATGTTCGTCACCCCGTTCATGATGGCCGCGATCCTGCTGTCCTCGCTGCGCAATGGTGAAAAGGCCGAGGCGCGCAGCTGGGAAGGCGCGCGTGGCCTGGAATGGACGCTGCCGTCGCCGGCACCGGCGCATACCTTCACCACGCCGCCGACCATCCGCCCGGGCGACCTGGCGCATGACGACATCACGCATTGAGGTGGGGCATGCATAACGAGAGCCCGCTGCAGACTTGTAGAGCCGAGCCATGCTCGGCTGATGCCTTGGGTAGAGTCGACTGTCAGTCGACTCGCGAAAAGCAGCCGACCAACGGTCGGCTCTACAACAGCGAAGAGCAGCCGACCAGCGGTCGGCTCTACCAGAGCGGAAGCGTCGAGCAGCAGCGCCAGCGTGCCAAGCGTACCGCTGCCTGGGTCGGCGCCATCGCCGTGCTGGTCTACGTCGGCTTCATCCTCAGCGGGGTGATCGGCCGATGAGCGACGCACCGGCCAGCACCCCGTCACCCAGCGCCGGCCTGCCGCGCCTGATCGGCGTGGCGGTAGCGGTGTTCCTGCTGACGTTCTCGCTGGTTCCGCTGTACCGCATCGCCTGCGAGAAGGTGTTCGGCGTGCGCCTGGAGCGTGGCCCCGGCAGCGAGGCCAGCGCGGGCGCGGTGGCCGGCAAGCGTACCGTGCGCGTCGAGTTCGATGGCGGCGTCAATTCGCGCCTGCCATGGTCGTTCCATCCCGAGCAGCTGACCATGGACGTGGTGCCCGGCGAACTCAACGAAGCGCTGTACTTCGCCCGCAACGACAGCGCGCAGGCGGTGGTGGGAAGTGCCGTGCCTTCGGTGGCACCGGCACGCGCGTCGGGCTTCTTCAGCAAGACCGAGTGCTTCTGTTTCACCGCGCAGACGCTGCAGGCCGGCGAGAAGCGCGACATGCCGGTGCGCTTCATCGTCGATCCGGACCTGCCGCCGGAGATCAGGACGATCACCTTGTCCTACACCTTCTACCGCAACGACGCGTTGTCCGATCGGCTGGCCCCGGCCGCCACCTCGGAAGGCGCGCACGCCGCACCCTGACCCGGATACCGACATGGCCCAGACACCGACCGACGCCAACGTGTACTTCGTCCCGGCCCAGAGCAAATGGCCGTTCGTGGGTTCCATCGCGATGATGGTGACCATGGTCGGCGTGGCCAGCTGGCTCAACGATGCCAGCTGGGGACGCTGGACGTTCTACATCGGCATCGCGATGCTGGTGCTGACCCTGTTCTGGTGGTTCAGCGACGTGGTGCGTGAATCGCAGGCCGGCAACTACAACCACCAGGTCGACGGCTCGTTCCGGATGGGGATGATCTGGTTCATCTTCTCCGAAGTGATGTTCTTCGGCGCCTTCTTCGGCGCGCTGTTCTACACCCGCAACCTGGGCCTGTCCTGGCTGAGCGGCGAAGGCCGCGGGGTGATGACCAACGAGCTGCTTTGGCAGGGCTATTCTGCTGGATGGCCGACCAATGGTCCTGCGGCGATCGGTGGTGCGTTCCAGACCATCCCGGCCTGGGGCCTGCCGCTGATCAATACGCTGATCCTGCTCACCTCCGGCGTGACCCTGACCATCGCCCACCATGCACTGAAGGCCGGCAACCGCCGCCAGCTGCTGATCTGGCTGGGCCTGACCGTGGTGCTCGGTCTGGGCTTCCTGACCCTGCAGGCGGAGGAATACATCCACGCCTACAAGGAACTGAACCTGACGCTCGGCTCGGGCATCTACGGGTCGACGTTCTTCATGCTGACCGGCTTCCACGGCGCGCACGTGCTGCTGGGCACGATCATGCTGATCGTGATGTGGCTGCGTTCGGCCAAGGGCCACTTCACCCGCGACAACCATTTCGGTTTCGAAGCCGCCGCGTGGTACTGGCACTTCGTCGACGTGGTGTGGCTGATGCTGTTCCTGTTCGTCTACGTGCTTTGACCGCGCGCGGATCGGTGGCCTCAGCCGCCGATGCCGTGCGGTTTGATCCAGCCCATGTAGATGCTCACGATCACCAGTACGATCAAGGCCACCGACACCGCGATGCGGCGGGTCAGTGCGTTGACCGTGCGCTTGGTCTGGCCGCGGTCGACCAGCAGGTAATACAGGCCGGCGCCCAGATTCCAGACGATGACGATCAGAAACGCGATTACCAGCAGGGTCTTCAGCGAATCACTCATGCGCGGCTCGAGGGCAGGGTGGATGCGCCTATCTGACCGCGTTTGCGCGGACTTGTCATGATGCGCCAGCACACGCGCGTGATCGGATGGCTGCTGGCGGTGCTGGCGATGGCCGGTTTCAGCGCACTGGGGCTGTGGCAGCTGCAGCGCATGCATGCCAAACAGGCAATGTTGGATGCGCAGGGTCCAGCAGTGGCACAGGCGTTGCCGCTGGCGCAGGCACTCGCGGCACCCGGTGCGCTGCACGGCGTGGCCGACCACGGCCACTTCCTGCCCGGCGTGGTGCTGCTGGACAACCAGACCCGGCATGGCCGCGCCGGAGTGAAGATCTATCGCCCGTTCCGTAGTGACGACGGCAGTGTGCTGCTGGTGGATCTCGGTTGGCGCGCGTTGCCACCGGATCGCACCTTGCCGGATCTGCCTGCGCCACCTTCACCGGTAGCCGTGCGTGGCTTGCTGGCGCCGCCGCCGTCGGCGGGGTTGGCGTTGGGGCCGGCGTTCTCCGCGACGGGTGAGGCCGGGCGCTGGCTGGCCAGCCGGCTGCCCGCCGAAGGCCTGGCCCGCGCGCTGGGGCTGCAGGCGCTACCTGACCGCGTGCTGCGTCTGGACCCGGCGCTGCCATTCGGCGATGAGCGCGACCTGGACCTGCTGCCGAACACGCTGCCGCCGCAGCGCCACCTGGGCTACGCCGTGCAGTGGTTCGGGCTGGCCCTGACCGTGCTGGTGGTCGCGCTGGTGCTGGAGCGGCGCAGGAGACGCCCCATCGCCCGGTAGTGCCGGCCGCTGGCCGGCATCCCCCGGAATCCTGGATGCCGGCCAGCGGCCGGAACTACCGGGGTACCGCACCCGCATCCCTTTCCCAACCGTGAGAAAATGCCCCGCATGAACACTGCTACGTCCCCGCAGGCGCGCGGCTCCGGCCGCCGGACCCTGGTGCTGCTGTTTGCCGTGTTCTTCGGGGCGGTGGCGCTGGCCGCCGTGCTGCGCTTCTCGGGCTGGCAGCCAACCGGGCACCGCAACGCCGGCCAGCTGCTGAAGCCGCCGGTGGACCTGCGCCAGCAGGCGCCCACCCTGGCCAGCGGCCAGCCTTACCCATGGAATCCCGAGGCTCGTACCTGGCGCCTGCTGGTGGCCCCGGCCGGCGCCTGCGATGCACAGTGCGTCACTTTGTCGCAGGGACTGGGCAAGGTGTGGCAGCTGTTCGGCCATAACGCCGATAATGTCGAGATCCTGTGGCTGGGTACGCCACCGGCGTCGATCGCCTCGCTGCCCGCGCTGCGGCCGCTGGCTCCGTCGCCAGCCCTGCGCGCGGCGTTGCCGGGCGTCGATGATCCGGCGGGACTGCCGGTCTACGTGATCGATCCGAACGGCTTCGTGATCATGCGCCATGCCCCGGGTTCCGACCTCGGTGGCCTGCGCAAGGACATGGCCACGTTGCTGAAACTGAAGTGAGTCCCGTTTGATGAGCCTTTCCGCGCGTCCGGCGCTGCACCGCAATTTCCACCGCCTGGCGTGGTTCGCCATGATCATGACCGCGAGCACGATCATGTTCGGCGCCTTCGTTCGCCTGTCCGATGCCGGCCTGAGCTGCCCGGACTGGCCGACCTGCTACGGGCAGGCCACTTGGCCGCAGCACGTGGAAGAGACCATCGGCCACCCGGCGGCGGAGATCCGCCCGCTGGAGACCCACAAGGCCTGGCGTGAACAGGTGCATCGCTTCCTGGCCGGTGCGCTGGGCATCGAGATCCTGACCCTGGCCCTGCTGGCCACGCGCAGGCGGCGCTTTGGAAGCACGGCGGTGGTGACCGCCTGCGTACTGGTGGCCGCCGGCATACCGCTGTACATGATGGGCTGGCATGGCACCGCCAGCATCCTGGCGCTGATCGGCGAGGCGATCCTGCTGATCGCCGCGCTGCGCTGGAGCAACATCGACCTGGCGCGCGCTGCACTGCTGACCCTGGCGGTGGTGATCTTCCAGGCCCTGCTGGGCATGTGGACGGTGACCCTGCTGCTCAAGCCCATCGTGGTGATGGGCCACCTGCTGGGCGGCATGCTGATGTTCGGCCTGCTGGTGTGGATGGCCTGGCGCGCCACGCACATGCCGATCACCCTGGCCGAAGCGCCGAAGCTGAAGTGGCTGCTGCGCATTGGCGTGGCCGTGCTGGTCACCCAGATCGCACTGGGTGGCTGGGTCAGCGCCAACTACGCCGCACTTGCATGCGGCGGCGGCAGCGCCTCGCTGGACAACTTCCCGCGCTGCGCCAACCAATGGTGGCCGCAGCACAACTTCGTCGAAGGCTTCACCCTGTGGCGTGGCATCGGCGTGGATTACGAAGGCGGCGTGCTGGACGGCGCCTCGCGCATCGCCATCCAGATGGCGCACCGCATGTTCGCGGTGGTGGTGGCCGTCTATCTGCTGTGGCTGGGCGTGCGCCTGTTCCGGCTGCCGAGCATGCGTGGCTGGGCCAGCGCGCTGATCGCGCTGCTGGTGCTGCAGGTCACCCTCGGCATCCTCAATGTAAAGCTGGCGCTGCCGCTGGAAGTGGCGGTGGCCCACAACGGCGTGGCCGTTGCCCTGTTGTTCGTGCTGGTCAGCCTGCTGGCCCGCCTGCGTGCCCCGGACTGATTCCATGTTTTCCAAATACCGCCAGTACTGGGACCTGACCAAGCCCAAGGTCGTCGCCCTGATCGTCTTCACCGCGCTGGTCGGCATGGTCCTGGCCATCCCCGGCGTGCCCAGCTGGGAGCAGGTGCGGGCCGGCCTGCTCGGCTTCCTCGGCATCTGGCTGGCAGCCTCGGCGGCCGCGGCGATCAACCAGCTGCTGGATGCGCACATCGATGCGCAGATGGCGCGCACCTCGTGGCGTCCTCTGGTGGTGGGCAAGGTCAAGCCGTGGCAGGTGCTGGTGTATGCCGGTGTGCTGATCGTGCTGTCGATGACCATCCTGGTGCTGTGGGTGAACCTGATCACTGCGGTGCTGACCTTCGCCTCGCTGATCGGCTACGCGGTGATCTACACCGTGTACCTCAAGCGTGCGACCTCGCAGAACATCGTGATCGGTGGCCTGGCCGGCGCGATGCCGCCGATGCTGGGCTGGGCGGCGGTGACCGGCATGCAGGGCTCGTCGGACTGGGCGTACTCATCGCTGCTGGTGCTGATCATCTTCATCTGGACACCGCCGCACTTCTGGGCGCTGGCGATCTTCCGCCGGGAGGACTACGCCAAGGCCGAGATCCCGATGCTGCCGGTGACCCACGGCGTGGTGCACACGCGCAAGCAGATCATGGCGTATTCGGTGGTGCTGGCGCTGGTCTGCCTGCTGCCGTACCTGGTGGGCATGAGCGGTGCGTTCTACCTGGGCGGCGCGATCGTGCTCAACGCCGTGTTCCTCTGGTACGCCTGGCGCATGCTCAATCCGCCGGACGAGCTGTTCTCGATGAAGATGTTCCATTACTCCATCGTCTACCTGATGGCGCTGTTCGCCTTCCTGCTGGTCGACCACTGGATCCTGCCCTGGCTGTAAGGGGCTGCCCTTTGTAGAGTCGAGCCATGCTCGACTCAGGCCCGATCTGAGGGCGGCAGTATCCACGCATGGCGTGGATCACCTTGAACGGCGGTTGCTGCGCCGCCATTGCTGTTCCTGACCCGAAGGAAAGGAACGAGCAGGGATGCATTCGATCTTCCGCTGGACCGCTGCGCTGATGCTGGCGCTGGGCATGGCCCTCAGTGCGCATGCCGACGACACCGCCGCACAGATCCGCCAGCACGCCGGCGACCACCGCCTGCTGGTGCTGGGCGAATTCCACGGCACCCGCGAGACACCGCTGCTGGTGCGCCAGTTGGTGGAGGCCTACGTGGCCGATGGCGCAGCAGTGCGGCTGGCATTGGAGTTGCCGACCCACGAGAACGCTGCACTGGCGACCTACATGGCGTCTGCCGGCACAGCTGAAGCGCGCGCTGCATTGCGTGGCACCACGTATTGGAACATCCACGGCCGGATGCACGACGGCCGTCGCAGTGAGGACATGCTGGATCTGATCGAGGCGGCACGCGTGTTGCGCAGCGAGGGGCGCGATGTGCAGGTGTTTGGCTTCGACCGTGTGCTTCCCGCCGATATGGCCGGCACCGGCGCACGTGATCGGGTGATGGCCGAAGAAGTGCGGTCGCACGCGACGGCGCTGTCGAAGAATGGGCGCCTGCTGGTGCTGACTGGCAACGTGCATGGCATGCGCAGGCAACCGCAGATGATTGTGTACCCGCCGATGACGGCACTGCTGAAGGACCTGGACCTCTACAACGTCCGCATCGAGGCGCGTGGCGGGGAGGGCTGGGGCTGTGTCGCTCCTGGGCGTTGCGAAGCGCGTCAGCTGCCGGACCATACCGGGGCATCGCTTAGGGTGGATACCGGTGCTGACCGCAGCTACGACCTATGGGTATGGCTGCCGCGCTTCAGCGTGGCGCGATTGCTGGACAGCGGTTCGGTCCAGTGACCATCCGCGAAGCATGAGCTCGGCATTGTAGATCCACATCATGCGTGGAGGGTCTTCCACAGAAGCCCGCGCGTTCAGTGTCGGCTTTTGCTTGCCAGCACCGCCAATGTGTTAGGTAACCAGGCTGCCACGTTGTAGGGGGTTGCCGCGTTGCATGGTTCCTGCGAGCGATAGGTCACAGATGCGGATTGATCCGCAAGGCGGGATGGTCGGATGTGGATACACAGGACCTGCGAGATGAATCGCAATTCTGTGGAGCCATCAATGCAATGTCATGTTTCTCTACCCATCGTTCTATGCGCTGCACTTGCGTGCATAGCTGGCAATGCAGCAGCAGAAGTGAAGGCACTGAGTCGGGCCAACTGCATTGGATTCATCAATGAATCCGTTACCTACGAACGCCCTCAGTTCCGCAATTTCCAGGGATCGGCGGCTACCACGCACATCCCGCTTGGAAACATCGAGCCGAAGCATGTCCTTGGAGCTCCGAACAACGGGCTGTACTCCTGGCGCTTCTACGCAGGCGATGGCACCGATCCGGAACGGATGGTTGTTCACGGCTATCACACATGGGTGCTGGGTGGGCGCGTATTTACGCAGTCCACGAGCGCGGTCGATTGCCAACTTTCGGAGTGGTGAGCATCATGAAAAGCCTTTGCATAGTTGCAATCTCACTGGGGATGTCGATGTCAGCCCAAGCATCTCAGGCCGATCCAGCCCCTGATCCGCTAGGACGTTGGCTGCACCAACGTGCCATGCAAGCTTCAATGCAGGAGGGCTCGGCCATGAGTAGGTCGTCCGCCGGCGTTGGCAGCTACCAGATCGTGCGACTGGCAGACCTGGATGCGCCCGAAGAAGTGAAGCAGCAGCTTCGCGCTGACATCGAACGATCCAACGGTGTCGTGCAGGCTGCAGCAGGGAACATCCCCTCACAGGCTGAAATGCTGGCGGCCGTGCCCCGCACTCAGCGTTCGGCGTCGGAACTGCGCCAGCGCCTGCCGCAGCCCCCCAGCAGCCTGGAAGCCAGCCTCCTGGGTCCGGCCGAGCTGATAGGGATGGAGCCCAGTGGCGCGCTTGAGGGAGGCAGGTCCTCGGGACTGAGCCGCTTCTTCCAGTTGAAAGGCGTCGGCGTCGTGGAATTCAGCGAGAACAACTTCGTCGCTGCGGGCACGCATATCGAGGTCATCGCCGAGGCACAGAACACAACGGTGAAAGGCGCGCCCGCGCACGTGAAGAAGAGCGCGGACAGTGCCGGCCGTACCCGCGTCGAGCTTGCCTGGACAGGAGACAGCAAGACCTACAGCTTGATCGCCACCGGCGAACGGGGCAGCGACGTGGAGCGCAACGCGCGAGTGCTGCACGACATCGCTGCGGCCATTGTGGATTAGCGGGGCCGCGAGAGTCATCCACGCATGGCGTGGATCTACTATAGATCCGCGTCATGCGTGGATGCGTGTTCCAGTATCAACCCGCGCGCCCGGTCAGGGCGCGCGCTTGGCATACCGCTGCGCGATCACGCCGCAGACGATTAGCTGGATCTGGTGGTAGATCATCACCGGCAGCACGATGGCACCGAGACTGCCACCGGCGAACAGCACCTTGGCGATGGGCACGCCGGTGGCCAGGCTCTTCTTCGAGCCGCAGAACACGATGGCGATCTCATCCTCGCGGTTGAAGCGCAGGCGACGGGCGATGAAGGTGATCAGCGGCATGGCGATGCCCAGCAGCACCGCGGCGACCACGGCCACGGCCAGCAGCGAGAGCAGCGGCGTCTTGCTCCACAGCCCTTCGGTCACGGCTTCGCCGAAGGCCGAATACACCACCAGCAGGATCGTGCCCTGGTCGGTATAGCGCAGCAGCGCGCGCTGCTTCTCCACCCAGCCGGCGATCCACGGCCGCAGCAGGTGGCCGGCCACGAAAGGCACCAGCAGCTGCAGCATGATGCCGCCGATGGCATGCAGCGGATCGTGGATGCCGCCGGAGGTGCCCGCCAGTGCTGTCAGCAACAGCGGGGTCAGGAACACACCGAGGATGCTCGACAGCGAAGCACTGCACACCGCTGCGGGTACGTTGCCGCGCGCCATCGAAGTGAACGCGATGGACGACTGCACGGTGGAGGGCAGGGTGCACAGGAACAGCACGCCCAGGTACAGCTCCGGGGTCAGCAGCCAGCCGGACAGCGGCTTGAACATCAGCCCCAGCAGCGGGAACAGGATGAAGGTGCAGGCCAGGATGGTCAGGTGCAGCCGCCAGTGCAGCATGCCGCCGATGATCGACTCACGTGGCAGGCGCGCGCCATGCAGGAAGAACAGCGCTGCGATGGCCACCGTGGTGACGTCATCGAGGACGATGGCAGCGGCGCCCTTCATCGGCAGCAGCGAGGCCAGGCCGACGGTGCACAGCAGGGCGAGGGTGAAGTTGTCAGGTCGCAGGCGCGACCACCAGCGGGTCATGGTGGGCAGAGTCCTTGGGGCGGAGGAATCAGGGCGAAGCGGCCGGTGCGGCCAGGCGCTGGCGGGTGGTGGCTTCCAGCGATGTCAGGCCGGCACGTTGGCCGAGCTGCAGGGCCTGTTCCGGGCTGGCGTGTTCGTAGTGCGCAGTGACAAGGCCGAGCACGGCACCGGCGCGGTTGCCGGACGCGCAGTGCAGCAGCACCGGACCTGCGCTCTGCTGCAGGGCCTGGTGCACGGCGCGCAGGTTGGCCGCATCCAGGCCATCAGCGCCGGCTACGGGTATGCGTACGTAGCGCAGGCCCAGCGATTCGGCCACGCCGGCTTCATCGAAGCCGCGGTCCTCATCGGGCTGGCGCAGGTCGATCACCGTGCGCACGCCCTGCGCGGCCAACGCCCGCAGCTGCGTGCCGCTGGGCTGGCCGCCGGCATACAGGCCAGGGCGGACTTCATTGAGCGGGGCGTTTTCGGCCAGGGCCGTCAGCGGCAGGCAGAGCGACAACAACAGCAGGCAGGTCAGGCGCAGCAGCATGGTCCTCTCCGGGAAAGCGATCTGCCGCTACAGGCGCAGTCCGGCGCGGGCCTTCAGCAGCTCGCGCAGTTCGTACTTGTCAGTATCGTCCAGACCCTGCTGGCGCTGCTTTGCCAACAACTCCTCCAGACGTTGCACCAGCAGCTGTTTCTCCAGCTGGGCCACGGCGTCGTGCAGTTCCTGGGTCCAGCTGGCTTCAGTGCCAGGCAGCGTCTGCGCCGCCAGCGTGTGCAGCGAGGCCTGCTCTTCACGGCCGTCGAAGTGTTCCAGCAGGGCGCCGGTACTGATGTCCGGGCGCTGCTCGACCAACCCCAGCAGTTCCAGCAGCAGCTCCACGCCGGGCAGGCGCAGGCCCTGGAAGTGATGCTGGCCGCCCAGCGTGAGCGCCAGCGAGGGCTGCTGCAGCAGCACGGCGATCGCGCCGCGCACCAGGCTGCGCTTGGCCACCGGCTGGATCGTGCGCGCCGGCTGGCGCTGCGGCATCGGTGCGCGCGCGGACGCGGCATTGCCGCCGAGGCCGGTCAGCTGCGCCAGCTGCTGCTTCATCAGGTCGCCGAAGGCACCATCGGGAATCTGTGCCAGCATCGGCTTGGCGCGCTCGGCCAGGCGTGCCTTGCCGTCCAGCGTGCCCAGGTTGATTTCGCGGGTCAGTTCATCGAAGAAGAACTGCGACAGTGGGGTGGCCTGCTTCAGGCGTTCGTTGAACGCGTCGGCGCCTTCCTTGCGCACGATGGTGTCCGGGTCTTCGCCGTCGGGCAGGAACAGGAAGAAGGCCTGGCGGCCATCCTTCATGCGCGGCAGCACCGACTCCAGCGCCTTCCAGCCGGCGCGGCGGCCGGCGGCATCGCCGTCGAAGCAGAAGAACACGTCCGGCGCGTTGCGGAACAGCAGCTCGGCATGGTCCGGCGTGGTCGCGGTGCCCAGCGTCGCCACCGCCTGGGTGACCCCGAACTGGAACAGCGAGACCACGTCCATGTAGCCCTCGACCACGATCAGCCGCTCGATCTTCTGGTTGGCCTGGCGTACCTGCCACAGGCCGTACAGTTCGCGGCCCTTGTGGAACAGTGCGGTCTCGGGCGAATTGAGGTACTTGGGGCCGTCGTCCTTCTCGAACACGCGGCCACCGAACGCGATCACCCGGCCACGGCGATCGAAGATCGGGAACATCACCCGGTCGCGGAACTTGTCGTAGACGTGGCCGCGGTCGTTCTTGGAGAACAGGCCGGCGCGGTCGAGCAGCTTCATGCGGCGCTCGTCCTTGCCCAGTGCATCGCGCAGGCCGCTGTAGCCATCGGGTGCGTAGCCGATCTGGAAGCGCGCGCGGTTTTCTTCATCCACGCCCCGGCCATCGAGGTAGCTGCGCGCCTTTTCGCTGCCTTCCAGGTTTTTCTGGAAGAACTTCGTGGCCGCATCCAGCGCCGAGTACAGCTCGCGGCTGTCGTCCTGCTGCTGCGGGTTGCGCGGGTTCTCGTTCCGCGGCACGTCCATGCCGGCGCGCTTGGCCAGTTCATCCACCGCGTCGAGGAACTCGAGGCGGTCGTAATTCATCAGGAAACTGATGGCGGTGCCGTGCGCGCCGCAGCCGAAGCAGTGATAGAACTGCTTGGTCGGCGAGACCGTGAACGAGGCCGAGCGTTCGTCATGGAACGGGCAGCGCGCCGCGTACTCCTTGCCCTGGCGCTTCAACGGCACGCGGCTGCCCACCACCTCGACGATGTCGGTGCGGGCCAGCAGGTCGTCGATGAAAGCGTCGGGGATACGGGCCATGGGCAAACAGGGCAGAGCGCGGCCGGCAGGCCGCGCAGAAGGGAAGGCAGGTTCCCTAGTCTACTCGCTGGTGGCGGCCGGGCCCGCTTCTTCGGTGGTGTCCCCGCCCTTGGCCAGCTGCGCCCGGGCGTACAGGCGTTCGTCGATCACCGCCGTCATCAGCGCGCCGACGAAGAACACCGCGGTGGCGTAGTAGATCCAGACCAGCGAGATCACCAGCGCGCCCATCGAGCCGTAGGCGCTGCCCGGGGCCACGGTGGCGATGTAGACGCCGATGCCATAGCGGCCCAGCGCGAACAGTGCCGAGGTGATGGCGCCGCCGATGAAGGCCTGGCGCCAGGCCACGCGGCGGTCGGGCAGGTAGTGGTAGAGGAAGGCGAAGGCCAGCGTGTACAGCAGCAGCGAGGTGAGGTAGCCGATCGCCGGCAGCACCGACGGCAGCTGCGCGAACACCACCTGCAGCGCGGTGGTGGCGGTCATCGACAGGATCAGCAGGAAGCCCAGCGCCAGCACCACGCCGAACGAGAACACGCGCTTGCGCAGCCAGGCCTTGATGCCGTCCAGGCGCTGGCCGCTGGTGTGGAAGATGCGGTTCAGCGCGTTCTGCAGCTGGGCAAACACGGCGGTGGCGCCGACGAACAGCAGCAGGGTGCTCCACAACCCGGCCAGCGAACCCATGCTGGGCTGGCTGTTGGCGTTGTGCAGCACGGTGTCGGCAACGCTGGCCACGCTGCTGCCGGCGACCGAGCCGATCTGGCCGATCAGTGCCTGCTGTGCCGGCGGGTACAGCGAAGCGGTCAGCCACAGCAGCAGCACCAGCAGCGGCGCCATCGACAGCAGGGCGTAGAAGGAAACCGAGGCGGCCTGGGTCAGCACGTCGATCTCGACGAAGCGCTTGGCCACGGCCATCGGGAAGCTGTCCTGCAGCTTTCCCAGGCGTGATCGGACGGCAGGCAGAAAGGCGTGGGGATGCGGCATCGAAGCAGGAGAAGGCAGGTGGATGAGCTTTTTCTAGCAAATCAGGGCGTTGGGTTGGGTGAAGTGCCTATTCAGTACGTCGTCCCGCACATCGTCCGCGCTATCCTTCTGCCTGACCGTGGGTGCGCAGGGGGGGCTGCCGCCACGGTATCCGGGGCCGGCTGCCGATGCGCAGGGCCGCGACATTCCAATTTCTCTGCAAAAGGACGCGTTATGAAAGGGATGGTCTACGCCACGATGGTGTTGCTGGCGACGGTGAGTGGCTCGGCTGCTGCCGCCTCAGCTGCCTGCGAGAAGGCATTCAAGACGGTAGGGGATCCGCGCAACGGCGCGATGTACATGGCCGATGTGACGGTGCCGGGGCTGAAGGTGCAGAGCGCACTGGACCAGCTGCGGCAGATCGGTGCCGAGGACCAGTTCGAGATCGGTGGCCAGCTGGTGGAAGGCAACACCGGCAACCAGTACCTGATCCAGACCAAGGGGCTGCGTACGCCGCTGGTGCTGATCGGTACCGCCGACCACACCGGCCGGGTGACCCTGGCGACCAAGCTGGCGCGTGGCCAGACGATCGGCCAGGACGAGGCGCGGCAGTCGATGTGCGCGATGCTGGACAAGCTGAAGGGCGGTAGCCAGGGTGAAGCGCTTGCCGCCGCGGCGCGCGCGAAGCAGCCGATGCCTGCGCTGGAAGACGTGGCCGCACCGGACCTGTCCAAGAAGATGGGCAAGGAAGTGCGCTCCACGATGGCGGCCTACAATGCCGCCGGCAGCTTCAAGGACCTGATGCTGGGTACCACCACCAACAAGGAAGACCTGGGCGATCGTTCGGCCACCTTCCTGCCGCTGTACGCGAAGTACATCGGCCGCCGGTACCGCATCGACGGGCAGATCTATACCGTCAACCGGAACAGCTACTCCACCCGCCCGGGCGAGGTGGGGTCGATCAACTACCTGGTGACGCCGGAACGCGGCCTGCTGCGGATCCGCCAGAACGACACCTTCAACAACAACAACTACACTATCCGCTGCGAGTTCGCGCCGGACCAGGCGGCCAACTTCAGCGTGCTGCGTGAGCGTGACTGGGCCAAGCTGGAAGGTGAGGTCAGTTCGATCGAAGGCAGTTCGATGACCCTGCGCAACTGCCGCCAGGCGTAAGCGACAGCGTCCCTGCCTGCAGCAATGACAAGGCCCGCATAGCGCGGGCCTTGTCGTGTGCAGCGGGTGGTGCGGTGATCAGCCGGCCAGGGCCAGCTTGACCAGCTTGGACACCAGGCCCATGTCGGCCTGGCCGGCCAGCTTGGGCTTCAGCGCGCCCATCAGCTTGCCGATGTCGGCCGGGCCGGAGGCACCGGTCTCAGCGATGGCGGCCTGGATGGCGGCCACGATCTCGGCTTCGCCCATCTTGGCCGGCAGGTAGGCTTCGATGACCACGATCTCGGCGCGCTCGATCTCGGCCAGGTCTTCGCGCTTGGCCGCTTCGTACTGGCTGACCGAGTCCTTGCGCTGCTTGACCATCTTGTCGAGCACGGCGATCACGGCGGTGTCATCCAGCTCGATGCGCTCGTCCACTTCGCGCTGCTTGATGGCGGCGTTGATCAGGCGGATCACGCCCAGCTTGTGCTTCTCGCCCGCCTTCATGGCGGCCTTCATGTCTTCGGTGAGCTGCTGCTTCATGCTCATGAGGAACCTCGTGGTGATAGGTGGGGCGGGGCGGATGCCCGAACCCGGAAACGCAAAAAGCCGGCGACGCTCGCGCGTGCCGGCTTCGGCTCCATCGCGACAGGCAAGCCCGCCGCAATGAAGATGCGTCCGATCAGTACAGGCGCTGACGCTTGGTGACGTCGCGCGACGAGCGGCGCAGCTGACGCTTCACAGCAGCGGCGGCCTTGCGCTTGCGCTCCTGGGTCGGCTTTTCGTAGAACTCGCGCTTGCGGGTTTCGGCCAGCACACCGGCCTTTTCGCAAGTGCGCTTGAAGCGGCGAAGAGCAAACTCGAAGGGCTCGTTCTCGCGGACTTTGACGCTGGGCATGGAATCTCCGGGACACAGTAGAACCGGGTCACGCCCGGCGAGCCGCACATTATAGCGGCGAATAGACAAACTGCAAGCGGCCAACCCTGAATACGGGCCGGAAGTTCGAAAGCAGTGAGATCTGCACATCCCCCGAGGGGGCGGCAGGGGCGTCATAATAGCAGGCATGCGAGTCCTTGGCATTGAATCTTCCTGTGATGAGACCGGCGTGGCGGTGTATGACACCGACCTGGCCGGCAGCGCGGCCCTGCGCGCCCATGCGGTCTACAGCCAGATCGCCCTGCACGCCGAATATGGCGGTGTGGTGCCCGAGCTGGCCAGCCGCGACCACGTCCGCAAGCTGCTGCCACTGGTACGCCAGACCCTGGCCGAGGCCGGCCTGGGCGTGGACGATATCGATGGCGTGGCCTACACCGCCGGGCCTGGCCTGGTCGGCGCCTTGCTGGTGGGCGCGGGCGTGGCGCGCTCGCTGGCCTGGGCGCTGCAGGTGCCCGCAGTGGGCGTCCACCATATGGAAGGCCACCTGCTGGCGCCGTTGATGGAAGACGACCCGCCGCAGGCGCCGTTCGTGGCCCTGCTGGTGTCCGGTGGCCATACCCAGCTGGTGGCGGTGGACGCGATCGGCCAGTACCGCCTGCTGGGCGAGACCCTGGACGATGCGGCCGGCGAGGCCTTCGACAAGACCGCCAAGCTGATGGGCCTGCCGTACCCGGGCGGCCCGCAGCTGGCCAAGCTGGCCGAGCAGGGAACACCGGGCGCGTACCGCTTCGCACGGCCGATGACCGACCGCCCGGGGCTGGATTTCAGCTTCTCCGGCCTGAAGACCCAGGTCCTGATGGCCTGGCGCGACAGCGACCAGAGCGAACAGACCCGCGCCGACATCGCCCGTGGCTTTGAAGATGCCGTGGTCGAGACCCTGTCGATCAAGTGCGAGCGCGCGCTGGAAGCGGCCGGGACCAACGTGATCGTGGTGGCCGGTGGCGTCGGCGCCAATACGCGCCTGCGCGCACGCCTGAAGCAGATGGCCGAGCGCCTCGGCGGCCGCGCCTGCTTCCCGCGCCCGGCGCTGTGCACCGACAACGGCGCGATGATCGCCTTCGCCGGCGCACTGCGCCTGCAGGCCGGCCAGCACAGCCCGCCGAAGGTGGACGTTACCCCGCGCTGGGACATGGCGACCCTGCCGGCGGTGTGAACCCCAACCGCCGCTCTCTGTAGCGTCGAGCCATGCTCGACTGCGCGTGATCCAGGCTACGCACGCGCGCCCAACGGCGACGCTGCCAATACGGTCGTGGCCCGCTCATGGCGCTGCAGCCAGCTCAGGGTGTGCGGGCAGCGCGCATGGATCAGCCGCCCGATCGCCGCCAGGTCGGCGCCGAGGTCGCGTTCCAGGATGGGTTCGTGATGGGCGATCCGGTTGTGCAGGTGGCGGATGCGCCCAATGTCTGTATGCATGGCTTTCCTGATCACGCTTGGATGAGCTGCAGGCGCATGGCGCAGAACCGTCCCGAGCGCCGGTATCCACAGCGTGGCGTCGAAGCGACAGGTGAAGAGCTGCTGCCAGAACACCATCGGCAGGTCGGCGACGATCCCGGGTGTATCTGTTGCGCGGCTGGCGGCCTGTTCCAGCGCGGCTCTGGCTGAGGTGGATGAAGAGGCAGGTAGCCTGCGTCGGAAGGCGTCGTTCCAAGGCCACTGCTGGCCGTGCTGTCGGGCCAATGCCGATGCCGCTGCGTTGCGCGTGACCACTTCGCACAGGTGGACCGGCATCATCAACGCGCCGCACATCCGCATGTTCCACACGTACAGGGATTCGGCAGTAACGTCAGGGCCGCAGGTTGATGCGATTCTCTCGTAGGTCGACAACCGCTCCGCTGACAACGCGCGCCTCAATGCATCGTATGCAGCCATCGTGATGTGCGGTGGTGAAGGGAAGACGCAGCTTGTCGAGGGATCGAGTCGGCCACCATCAGGAAACCTCCTTGCGGGCGTGGCCTGTTTCCCGCGTTTCGGCCGGGGCGAACACGAGGGTCTGCGTTGTCGGGATTGGCCTTGACCCACCGATTGATGACTTACTAGTCTGGGCACCTGCGCCACCGGGACTCGCGGCTTGAGAAAGCTCCCCCCGGGGACAAAGGTGGTACCAAAGGGCCCCGCTAGCAGGGCCCTTTGCTTTTTCTGGAGCCGCGTCCCTGCCGGCCGCCCACCGCCCGTTCCGGGCAGGCTCACCGCCGTGCCGTTACCATGGCCCCCTGTATTCGGGCTGGTAAGCGCAATGGACAAGGTTTTCATCGAGGGGCTGACGATCGACGCCCTGATCGGCATCTACGATTGGGAACGACGGATCCGCCAGGACCTGGTGTTCGACCTGGAAATGGGCTTCGACAACCGTCGCCCCGCAGCCACCGACGACATTGCCCACACCCTGAACTACAAGGCGGTGAGCAAGCGCCTGGAGCAGTTCGTGCGTGAGTCGGAGTTCGGCCTGGTCGAGACCCTGGCCGAGCGCTGCGCGCAGATCGTGCTGGACGAGTTCGACGTGAAGTGGCTGCGCCTGAAGCTGAGCAAGCCGGGCGCGGTGCGCGGCGCGCGCGCGGTGGGCGTGATCATCGAACGCACCCGGGACTGACCCGGTAGCGCTGGCCGCTGGCTGGCAACCCGGTAGTGCCGGCCGCTGGCCGGCAACCTCAACAGCAAAGAAGGAAGGAGACAACCGATGGTGGACGCGGTGGTGGCGGTACAGTGGCTGGAAAAGCTGCAGAACACACTGGAACCCTATCCCGGCGCCTACCTGGCGTTGATGATCTCGGCGCTGCTGATCGCCGCCGGTCTGGCCAACTGGGTGACCAAGCGCATCCTGGTGCGCGGGCTGCGGCGACTGCTCAGCCGCCTGCCGGGTGCTGACACCGGCCGTGGCAGCCATCTGATGCGGGTGATCTCGCGGCTGTCGAACGTGGTGCCCAGCCAGGTGATCGCCTCGGGCATCCGCATCGTGCCCGATCTGCCGCCCGGCCTGGTCGGCTTCATCATCGGCGCCTGCCAGGCGTGGGCGATCCTGACCGTGGTACTGGCGATCTCGCATGCGCTGGATGCGGCCAACGATCTTTACGAGCGCCGCCCCGAGGCACGCAACAAGCCGATCAAGGGGTATCTGCAGGTCGCCAAGATCGTCATCTTCGTGATCGCCGGTCTGTCGATCGTCGCCACTCTGGCCGGCGTTGACCTGCGCTATCTGGTGACCGGTCTCGGCGCGGCCACCGCGGTGCTGATGCTGATCTTCCAGGACACCATCCTGTCGCTGGTGGCCAGCGTGCAGATCAGCGGCGATGGCCGCGTGCGCATCGGCGACTGGATCGAGATGCCCAGCCAGAACGCCGACGGTGACGTCATCGACATCGCGCTGCACACCGTGACCGTGCAGAACTTCGACAAGACCATCACCACCATCCCGACCAAGAAGCTGGTGACCGAGTCGTTCAAGAACTGGCGCGGCATGCAGGAGGCCGGTGGCCGCCGCATCAAGCGCGCGCTGTACCTGGACCAGCATAGCGTCGGCTTCCTGGACGAGGGCGACCTGGCCTTCCTCGGCGAATTCGCGCTGCTGCGCGACTACCTGCACGAGAAGGCGCAGGAGCTGGGGCAGTGGAACGGGCGCCTGCGCGAGCAGGGCGTGGCCGAGGTCAACAGCCGCCGGGTGACCAACCTGGGTACGTTCCGTGCCTACGTGGAGCGCTACCTGCGCAGCCATCCGGGCATCCATACCGACATGACCCTGCTGGTACGGCAGCTGCAGCCGACCACCGAGGGCCTGCCGCTGGAGCTGTACTGCTTCACCCGCAGCACCGCCTGGGGCGAGTACGAGGCGGTGCAGTCGGACATTTTCGACCACCTGCTGGCGATCCTGCCGGCGTTCGGTCTGCGGGTGTTCCAGGCCTCCAGCGATGCCATGTTGATGGCCGGGCAGCGCCAGTTGGCTGGCTCGGAGTAAGCTGCGAGGCCTCCGGCCGGACCGTACGGATCCGGCTGGAGCCTGAAACTGAATGACGAAACCTCTCGCCAAATGGCTCGGGATCGCTAGAATGCCGGGCTTGTAAACGTTTTCATCAAGGACTGCTGGTGGCCTCCGATCGCATCGAATCCCTCATTGCCCAGATGACCGTCGAGGAAAAGGTCGGCCAGCTGGGTGTCTTCGCGGACATGGTCCGCCCGTTCGCCCCGGACGTGAACCCGGAAGCCAACGTGCGCAATGCCGACCAGGTGCTGCAGCAGGTGCGCGAGGGCAAGGTCGGCTCGCTGTTCAATGGTGTCGGCGCCGAGCTGGGCCGCCGCATCCAGCAGGTCGCCACCGAGGAGAGCCGCCTGGGCATCCCGGTGATCCTGGCCGCCGACGTCATCCACGGCATGCGCACCGTGTTCCCGATCCCGCTGGGCGAGGCTGCCAGCTTCGAACCGGAGCTGGCCGAGCGCACCGCCCGCGCCACCGCCATCGAGGCGACCGCCGCCGGCCTGCACTGGACCTATGCGCCGGCCGTGGACATCGCTCGCGACCAGCGCTGGGGCCGCGGCGCCGAAGGTGCCGGCGAGGACGTGGTGCTGGGCTGTGCCTTCGCCGCCGCCCGCGTGCGTGGCTTCCAGGGCAGCGACCTGCGCGCCGACGATTCGCTGTTGGCTACGCCGAAGCATTTCGCCGCCTATGGCGCGGTGATGGCCGGCATGGAATACAACATGGTGGACATCTCGCCGCAGACCCTGCGCGACGTGCACCTGCCGCCGTTCAAGGCCGCCTTCGATGCCGGCGCGATCACCGTGATGTCCTCGTTCAACGACATCAACGGCGTGCCGGCCAGCGCCAACGCCGAACTGCTGACCGACATCCTGCGCGGTGAGTGGAAGTTCCCGGGCGTGGTGATTTCCGATTACACCGCCGACATGGAGCTGGTCGCGCACGGCTATGCCGCCGACGATCGCGATGCGACCGCCAAGGCGTTCACCGCCGGCCTGGACCTGAGCATGCAGAGCGGTTTCTACGCCGAGCACCTGCCGGGCCTGGTCGAGAGCGGCGACGTGCCGATGGCGGTGCTGGATGAAGGCGTGCGCCGCATCCTGTGGCTGAAGGAAGCCATCGGCCTGTTCGACGATCCGTACCGTTCGCTGGACCCGGCGCGCGAAGCCGATACCTCGCACATCGCCGCGCATGACGAACTGTCGCGCGATGCCGCACGCCGTTCGATCGTGCTGCTGAACAACCGCGACAACGTGCTGCCGCTGCAGAAGAACGGGCAGAAGATCGCGCTGATCGGCCCGTTCGTGCAGGACCGCGAGAACATCGAAGGCTGCTGGACGCTGTTCGGCGACAAGCAGCGCTACGTGGACCTGGAAACCGGCGTGCGCGCCGCCATCGGCGACGAAGCGCTGCTGGAGATCGTGCCGGGCTGCGAGCTGGAAACCGCGATTGCGGGTGGCACCGAAGCGGCCGTGGCCGCCGCGCTGCGCGCCGACGTGGTGGTGCTGGCGCTCGGCGAGCCGCAGCGTTACAGCGGTGAAGCGCAGTCGCGCGTGGAGATCACCCTGCCGCCGGCACAGCAGGCGCTGGCCGAGGCCGTGGCGATGACCGGCAAGCCGCTGGTGGTGCTGCTGCGCAATGGTCGCGCGCTGGCGCTGCAGGGCGCGGTGCGCAATGCACAGGCGGTCGCGGTGACCTGGTACCTGGGCACGCAGACCGGCCATGCCGTGGCCGATGTGCTGTTCGGCGATTACAGCCCGTCCGCCCGCCTGCCGGTCAGCTTCCCGCAGGTGTCCGGCCAGCAGCCGTACTTCTACAACCACCCGCGCACCGGCCGCCCGGAACTGCCGACCATGTCGGAGTTCAAGGCGCGCTGGCGCGAGATTCCGAACGAGCCGCTGTACCCGTTCGGCCACGGCATCGGCTACACCTCGTTCGACTACGGCGTGCCGCAGCTGAGTGCGGCCCAGCTGGGCTGGGACGAGACCCTGACCCTCACCACCACGCTGACCAACAGCGGTGAAGTGGCAGGCGAGGAAGTGGTGCAGTTGTACATCCACGACCGCGTGGCCAGCCGCGTGCGCCCGGTGCGTGAACTGAAGGACTTCCGCAAGGTGGCATTGCAGCCGGGCGAGTCGGCCGAGGTCGTGTTCACCCTGACCCGCGAGCAGCTGGCCTTCACCGGCCGCGACGGCGTGCTGCGTGCCGAGCCGGGCCAGTTCGACGTGTGGGTGTGCGCCTCGTCGGCCGCTGGCGAAGCGGTGCAGTTCGAGCTGCTGAAGGGCTGATAGCGCCGACATCCACGCATGGCGTGGATCTACTGCAAGCGGTAGCGCCGGGCCATAACCGGCGTTGCTGCGCTCACATTGCACGAACACGCCGGGCGTGGCCTGGCGCTACCATCGGGGCCTTGATCCGATGGAGTTCGCGCATGCGCAAGATGGCTTTCCTGATTCCGGCCCTGCTGCTGGCCGCCTGTTCGCAGCCGGCACCGCCGGCCGAGCCTGCTGCCGATGCGCCGCCGCCGATGACCGGTTCCACCCCGGCCGAAGCGGCGGCCAGCACCACGCCGGACCCGGCCGCTGCACCGCAGGCAGCGGCAGAACACGCCAGCGAAAACTCCGCCCCCGCCGCCGCCGAAGAAGGCGATGCGCGCGCGCGCATCGAAAACGTGCTGGGCGATGCGGCGCAGTACGAGAAAGTTTTCAACGCGTTCAAGATCGCCGTGGTCGGTGGTGACCGCGCGGCCGTGGTGGAGGAAGTACGCTTCCCGTTGAACATCGCTGGTGGCAAGAAGATCACCGGGCCGGGCGAGTTCCAGCGCAACTACGAGAAGATCATCACGCCGGCGGTGGTCAAGGCGATGTCCGGGCAGGACTTCGGCAAGGTGTTCGTCAACCAGCAGGGCGTGATGATCGGTGATGGGCAGGTCTGGCTGACCGGCGAGTGCCTGGACAAGGCCTGTGCGCGTACCGAGGTGAAGGTCGGCACCATCCAGTGAATGCGAACGGCCCCGTATAAGGGGCCGTTGGGTAGGGGCGATGCCGGCCAGCGGCCGGCCTGCCGGGCGTCAGGTCTTCGGGGTGAGCTTCAGCAGGCGTGCCTTGCTGCCGTCTTCCAGCAGCCACAGCGCGCCATCGGGGCCCTGTTCCACTTCGCGGATGCGCTCGCCCATGTTGAAGCGTTCGGTTTCGCGCGCGCTGTCGCCGTCGAAGGCCACGCGCACCAGCGAGGTGGAGGACAGGCCGCCGATGAAGCCGCTGCCCTTCCACTGCGGGAACAGGGTGCCGCTGTAGATCACGAAGCCGGCCGGGGAGATCACCGGCGTCCAGGTCACCTTCGGCGCGGCGAATTCCGGACGGGTGTCGTGGTCGGGAATCGGGCGGCCATCGTAGTGGTTGCCATTGGAGACGATCGGGTAGCCGTAGTTGGCGCCGCGCACGATCAGGTTCAGTTCGTCACCGCCGGCCGGGCCCATCTCATGCGCCCACAGTTTGCCGTTGGCATCGAAGGCCATGCCGAGGATGTTGCGGTGGCCCAGCGACCATACCTGTGCGGCGATGCCCCCCTGCGAGGCGAACGGATTGTCGGCGGGCAGGCTACCATCGTCGTTGAGGCGGATGATCTTGCCCAGGTTGCCGCTCATGTCCTGCGCCGGGTCGAATTTCTGCCGCTCGCTGGAGCTGATCCACAGCTTGCCGTCCGGGCCGAAGGCGAGGCGGTGGCCATAGTGGCCCTCACCGCTGACCTTGGGGGTCTGCCGCCAGATCACCTTCAGGTCCTTCAGCTGGCCAGCGCCGTTGGCGTCCAGCGCCAGCGTGGCGCGGGCGACGGCGGCACCGCGGGTATCCAGCGTGCCTTCCTCGGCGTAGCTGAGGTAGATCACGTGGTTTTGGGTGAACTGCGGATGCAGGATCACATCGCCGAAACCGCCCTGGCCGCCATAGGCGACCTTCGGCACGCCGGTGATCTCATGCTTCTGGCCGCTGGCCAGATCCAGATGCTGCAGCTTTCCGCGCTTCTCGGTGACCAGCAGGCTGCCGTCGGGCAGGAAGGTCATCGCCCACGGTTGGTCGAAACGGCTGACTTCGGTGGCGGTGAAGGGACGTTGGTCGGCGGCGGTGGCCGGACTGGCGTTGGTGGCAGCCGGTGTCGTATCCGGACCGGCAGCATTGCAGGCGGAGGTGGCGAGGATCGGCACAAGGCCGAGGGCGAGCAGCAGGGGCGTGCGGGTCATGGGTATCTCCAGGGCGGGGATGCGGATGGCCGGGCTGTCCCTTGTATACCATCGCAGCCGTGACCGTCGTGGCCCGAAGGTCCTGCGACCCCTGTGCGGCGGCTGTGGGATCGTCTAGGGTGGGCACGCCCGGGCAAAGCGTGCCCGTCTGACTGCCAAGGACCTGCAATGAACACTGCCATGCCCCACAAGCCGTCCACCGCCTTCATTGCCGCCTCATGGGTGGCGCTGCTGCTGGGGGCCGCGGCCTACCTGATCGGCCTGTTCAACGCCACCTCGATGGCGCTCAACGAAAAGGGCTACTACCTGACCCTGCTGTTGTTCGGCCTGTTCGCGGCGGTCTCGCTGCAGAAGAGCGTGCGTGATCGGGTCGAGGGCATTCCGGTCAGTGGCCTGTATTACGCGCTGTGCTGGTTCGCGCTGCTGTCGGCACTGATGCTGCTGCTGGTCGGGCTGTGGAATGCCACCCTGGCATCGAGTGAGAAGGGCTTCTACGGCATGGCGTACGCGCTGTCGCTGTTCGGGGCGGTGGCGGTGCAGAAGAATACCCGCGACCTGATCGCCGCCGGTGGTGGCGAGAGCAGGCGCAGTGCGGTCGTGCCGCCGCTTCCGGAACAGTAATGATTCTGCAGAGCCGAGCCCATGCTCGGCTCTACATAAGTCCGGCGCTATCGCTTCAACCGTGGATCCGCCAGCTGCGCCTCCTCCCAACCCCGGCGCACCGCGCTGCGCGCCTGCGCCCATTCCAGGCGGCTGCGGCCGCGCTCGCTGGCCCAGCGTGATTCCAGCTCGCCTTCCACTTCCTCGTAGGCGCGGATGATGTCCTGCGCACGCGCGGCGTGGCCGATGCGGTAGGCCGGTTCATAGTCCTCGAAGAACAGCTGGTCGTCGTAGTACGGCTCGGCGGTGTAGCGCTCGCGCCAGAAGTTGCTGACCGCGTCGCGCGGTGTGCTGTCGTCCGGTACGCGGCCGGGAATCTGGTACTTGGTCATGGAGGGGCTCCGTTGTGGACGAAGCCTGATCGTGCCAGGGAGCGGGTTAACGGCCGGGGCCGGCAGCGTGATCGCCAGATCAATCCGCCGGTCAGGGCGCGCCACCGTTCACCCGGCGTCGGCATCCTTGCGCGGCAGTTTGTAGATCACCGCGCCGATGGCGAATGCCACCAGCGCGGCGGCGATGTTCTGCCAGCTGGCACTGGCGAACAGCGTCAGGCACAGCAGCAGCGCCAGCACCGGAATCAGCGGGCCGCCGGGCAGTTTCAACGCGCCCGGGCGGTCGGCGTAGCGCTTGGCCAGTACCAGTACCGCAGCGGCGGTACCGATGTAGGCGAACAGGCGCGTGGTCATCGACAGCAGCGCCAGTTGCACGAACGAACCGGACAACGCCAGGCCGAGCGCGATCAGGCCCTGGCACAGGATCGACGCGGCCGGGGTATGGAAGCGCGGATGCACCTGCGCCAGGATCTTCGGCCCATAGCCATCGCGTGCCAGCGCGAACAGGAAGCGCGGGCCCATCATCATCGTGTTGCTGTTGGTGCCGAGGATGGAGATGGTGGCACCGATGGTCAGGATCAGCGCCAGCGCCTCGCCACCGAATCCGGCGGCGGCGTCGGCCAGCGGCGTAGCCGAGCTGGACAGCCCGGCCAGCGTGCCCTGCGCCACCACCTGCACCGCACCGTAGATGACGGTGACGGTGATGATCATGGTGATCAGCGCGAACGGAATATCGCGCCGCGGATTGCGGTACTCGCCGGCCGCGGCCGGGATGTTCTCGAAGCCGGCGTAGGCGTACAGCAGCAGCAATGCGGCCTCGCCCATGCGCTGCAGATCGTGCGGGTCCGGGCGCTGGCCGGAGAACGCCAGCTGCGGATCGATGTAGAACGCGCCGATGGCCACGAACAGCAGCAGCGGCAGCATCTTGCCGATCACCAGCACCACGCCGGTGCGTGCGGCCGAGCGCACGCCGATGATGTTGACCCCGGTGAGGAAGCCCAGCGATACCACGATCACCGCGATGCGACCCAGGCCGGCGCCCGCCCACGGCCAGAAGCGTGCGACCGCATCGGCCAGTGCATTGCTGAGCGCGGCGGCCGAGCTGATGCGGGTCAGCCAGATCATCCAGCCGATCTCGAACCCGGCGAAGCGGCCAAACGCTTCGCGTGCATACAGGTAGCTACCACCGGGTTCATCGAAGTAGCTGGCGGCCTGCGCGTAGCACAGCACCAGCAGCGCGACGACGATGCCGGCGGCGACCACGCCCCACAGGCTGAAGGGCCCGAGCAGGGCGACGGTGGCGGCCGGCAGCAGGTAGATGCCGCTGCCGATCACATCGTTGATCGACAGGCCGACGATCTGCCAGCGGCTGACCGCGCGCTGCAGCTGCGGTTCGTCCTGCGCGCTCAACGGACGTCTCCGCTCGGTGCGGGCAGCTGCCACTGTGCCTGCAGGCGCTGGTACTCGGCGCGCGGCAGCAGCACGAAGCGCGGCGTGTCCTGCGGCCGCAGCCAGTCCAGCAGCGCCTGCATGCGCGCCAGCGGCATGGCGGTGCAGCCGGCCGTGGCTTCGCCGGGCTGGCGCCACAGGTGGGCGAAGATGCAGCTGCCCTTGCCGGGTTGGTTGTCCGGGTTGTGGGCAATCACAAAGCCCTGCTGGTAGCGCACGTCGCCCTTGTTGTGCAGGTCCAGCCGCATCGGCTCGGTGGAGCCCTTGACCGCTGCGCTGCCGACCTTGTTCGCATCGACGATGCGGTTGTAGAACGGCGAGGCCGGCACGTCCATGCAGTAGCTGCTGTCGAGCATCGGCTGGTACGGCATCGCGGTGCCGGGGCGGGTGACCGCATAGCCGAACGCGCTGCCGAGCGCGAACACGCCGGCCGGGCTGCGGCCGTCGCCTTCCTGTTTCTGCGGGCCGTCGGCCTGTGCCGGATGCAGGCCCAGCCCCCATGCGCTGCCGGTGCGGCCCAGTGCTACCGGGAATGGCTGCCCGTGCGGGTGCCAACCCTTGCCGTCACGTACATAGGCCTGCAGTTGGCCCTGGGTGCTGTCCCAGCCTTCGCTGGTAACCACGATCAACTGGCGCGCGCCGTCCAGCGGCGCGGCGTGGACGGCCCACGCTGTGGCAAGCAGCAGCGCAGAGGCGGCGAGGCGGGCCAGCGATTTCATCAACATGCGCTCCGGTCAGGAATCCAGCAGGTGGTCGATCCGCTCCAGGTTCACCGCCAGCTGCTGCTGGCGGTCCGGATTGGCGTGGCAGAGCAGCACGAACAGGAAATCCAGCAGGGCGTGCATGGCGCTACGGTACAGCAGCTGCGCCACCTGCGGCGTGCGGTCGTGCGCGCAGACCGCCAGTGCCGCATCCGCATGCGCGCGCAGCGGATTGGCGGTGTGGCGGGTGATGGAAATCACCTTGCCACCCATGTCCTGGAACTGCCGCGACAGCTGCGAAAGCTGGGGCAGGCTGCCGAATTCGGAGAACACCAGCAGCACATCGCCGGGGCGCGCCGCCGACAGGTTGGCCAGCATCAGGACCGGGTCGGTATGCGGCACCACCAGCAGCCCGAGCAGCGACAGCCGCATGGCGAACTCGCGGGCGTACAGGCCGTCATCGCCAAGACCGTATACGAACAGCTTCGGGGCGTCGTCGATCAGCTGCACGATGCGTTCGATCTCCGCGCGCGGGTTGGCCTGGCGGGTTTCCTCTTCGGCCAGCGCCTTGCTGCGGCGCAGGGCCTCGCCCAGGCGCAGGTAGTCGTCGCCGCTGTCCGGCTCGCTCGGTGCCTGCTGCGGGTCGGTCCCGGCGCGCGCGACGTCCTGGCCGATGGAGTATTTCAGGTCCGGGTAGCCCTTGAAGCCGAGTTTCTGGCTGAACTTCACCACGCTGGACTGGCTGATGCCCAGTGCGCTGGCCAGCTGCTGGGACGAGTAATCGCGCAGCAGGTGGGCGTTGTCGAGGATGAAGTCGGCGATGCGGCGTTCGATGGCCGACATCTGCCCGCGCTCGGAACGGATCTTCAGCAGGGGCGGCATGCAGGGTGTCCGATGGTCGTGCGTTGGAGCATAGGGGAACGCGTTGCGGTTGGCAGCGTAGAGCAGGCCATGGGATGGCTCGGGCGGGTGGGGTTCGCAGGGGACGCCGTGAATCCGTCCATGGAGGCTTGGCCGCGCCATCCATGGCGCGGACACCCCTGCGAACCCCACCCGCCCGAGCCCAGACAGATCGCGAGCGTGCCAGCCGCGAAGGGGATACGGGGTGGGGCAAAAGCAAGCGCATCCACGCATGGCGTGGATCTACGGTTCAACCCAGCATCTCCAGCCCCCGCACTTCGGTGATGCCCAACCCCGGTACGTCGCTGATGCTGATCTCCGATTCGTTGAAATGCACGCCGCCACTGACCGGGTCGAACTGGCCCAGCGATGGGCCATCCAGGTCGACCTTGGTGATCACATCGCTCTTGGCCACCGCCAGGTGCACCGCGGCGGCCACGCTGATGCTCGACTCGATCATGCAGCCGATCATGCACGGCACACCGTAGATGCCGGCGATGTCGGCAATGCGGATCGCGTTGGACAGGCCGCCGGTCTTCATCAGCTTGATGTTGATGATGTCCGCTGCGCGCTGCTGGATCAGGTCCATCACCTGGCTCGGGCTGAACACACTTTCGTCGGCCATCACCGGCGTGTTGACGCGGTCGGTGACGTACTTCAGGCCGCTGATGTCAGCGGCCTTCACCGGTTGTTCCAGCAGTTCCAGTACCACGCCGGCTTCCTCCAGTGTACGCATCGCATGTACGGCTTGTTTGGCGGTCCAGCCCTGGTTGGCATCCAGCCGCAACAGGGCGCGCCCCTCCACCGCAGCATGGATCGCTTTGACCCGTTCGATGTCCAAGCCGATGTCCTTGCCGACCTTGATCTTCAGCGACTCGAAGCCGCGTTCGATCGCCGACAGCGAGTCGGCCACCATCTTGTCGATGTAGTCCACGCTGATGGTGATGTCGGTGGTGATCACCGGATCACCGCCACCGAGCATCTGGTACAGCGGCGCACCGTGCAGCTGCGCCCAGAGATCGTACAGCGCAATCTCCACCGCGGCCTTGGCGCTGGTGTTGCGCTCCATCGCGCTCTGCACCAGCCCGCACAGACGGTTGAGGTTGACAACCTCCTGGCCGATCAGGCGCGGTGCGATGAAGTGGCGGATCGCTTCGATGATCGAGCCATGGGTATCGCCGGTGATCACTGCCGTGGCCGGCGCTTCGCCATAACCGGTGTGGCCGGTGTCGGTGCGGATCAGCACCACCACGTCCTCCACGGTCTCCACCGTGCGCAGGGCGGTCTTGAACGGCGTCTTCAGCGGCACGCGCAGCATGCCCAGTTCGATGGCGGTGATCTTCATTCAGGGAGTCTTGGCTCGCAGGCGCTGGATGTTGGTGATGCGGTCGATGTAGCGGACGCTGTCGCTGGCCATCATCGGCTCCAGCGGCGTCACCGAAACACCATTGAGATGGGCCTGCACACGTTTGCCGTCGGCACCGAACCAGCTGCCGCCTGCCGTATCGTGGATGACCCAGGTGCGGCCGTCGACGTGGCCGATGGCCATCATCACGTGGCCGGGGATATAGACCAGGTCGCCTACCTGCAGCCCGGTGACGGCGCGGTCGCGCATCGCCTTGCCGTCCTTGTTGGTGAACGGCAGGCGATCCAGCGCCGGGCTGACCGCCTGCGCGCTGGTATTGCGCGGCAGCAGCACACCGAAGCTGCGGTAGATCTCCGAGACGAACCCACTGCAGTCGCGGGTGTCGTAGTCGTGGCCCCAGCCGTAGCGTTCGCCGAGGAACTTGAAGGACTGCTGCAGCAGCAGGCGCGGGGTCAGCGGCAGGTAGTCGGCGGCGGTGTCCTGCGAGCGCGGCAGCAGCGCCGGTACCAGCTTCAATCGACCATCGGCTTCGCGTACCGGCAGCTGCACCACCCACGAGGCATGCGCTTGTTGCCCGTTTACCGGCGTAGCAGCGGGCCAGTCGGCCAGCACCGGCAGGCGCACGCCCATGTCCAGCTGCAGGCGCGACACGCGCGGTTCTTCCGGGGTGTAGGCGGTCTGCGCGGTGGCGCCGGTGATGATGCGGTAGGGCCCCTGTGCGCCGTAGCCGAGTACCGTGGCCTTGTCACCACTGGCAATCACGTCGGCCTCGATCCACGCGCTGTAGCGCTCGCTGTGAACGAACAGCCAGCGGCCATCGGCACTGCGATGCACCACGGCGACCTTGTCGCCGGGGAACAGCGCCGATTCCTGGAAGCGGTCGATGTCGGTGTCACCGACGCTACTGAAAACGCGCTCGCGGGTGGGGAAGGTGCGCAGCGCTGCACGCTTCACCACCAGCCCATACTGCGGCGCTACCTGCGCGGGAATCGACTCCAGCCCGAGGTTGGCTTCGATCGCGCGGCGCAGTGCCGGTGTGATGGGCTGACCCTTGTCGTTGTAGAGCGCGCGCGTGGGCCAGCTCGAGAGTGCGCCGATGCTGCCGCGTACCGCCACCGCATCCAGCCGCGCAGGCAGTACAGCGATGTCCTGGATGTGGCTGTCCTGCGCCCGCATCCGTGCGTTCTGCGCGTCGATCTGCGCGCGGTCGAGGATCGGCGCATCGGCGTTGTCCAGGCGCGCGGCCCAGTACTGCGGGGTCAGGAAGGCCTCGTGCAGGCCGATCACATAGGGCAGCGGTGCGCCGGGATCGGGAGCTGGGGCGGTCTGCGCAAAGGCCGGCGCCGCCAGCAGGCACAGCCCCAGGGTCAAGCGGCGCGGCCAATGCCGGTGCCGTTCGCGGGAAGCCAGGATCATGCGCTGCACACCCTCCTCGAATGCCTGTTGGAATATTTATTCCTTTCGGCGTCGAAAGCAAGAATAAATTATTGACCGGCATCCCGGCCCGTGTTACACAGCCGTTACCACCCGCGCTGGGGAAGTGTCGCTGTGGATCCTGCCGTTCGCAAACCGCGTCTGACTGCTGCTGCCGGCCTGGGGGCCGCGCTGCTGCTGTGGGCGTGGTCGGCGGGCGCGGAGCCGCCACCCTCGGCCATCCAGTTCGCGCGGGTCGTGCAGATGATCGACGCGGGACGGTTCTCCGAAGCTCATAGCGAGCTGAATACCTGGTCGGCGGCCGACGCGGCGGAACCGGGCGTCAGTTTCGATGACATCGCGTTCCAGGAAGAACGCATGCGGCGCATCCGCCTGGACTTTTCCCTCGACGAAACCGCCGCCAAGTCTGCCGTGCGGCGCTGGATTCCCGACCTGACCGACGAGGAGTTCGCGCGCTGGGATCAACTCGGCCTGATCGAGCACCTCGATATCGATGGCACGCGCTGGTACTTCAAGCGCGCACCGTCGAACCTGTTCCTGCTCAGCGATGAAGCGCGTGCACGCCGCCGCGCGGATGCACCGATGCCGGCGCCGGGCCCGAACGAAGTGCTCAACGCCCACCACGCGCGCGTGCTGGCTGCGGCCGAACAGGGCGGCAAGGCCTCGGTGCTGCCGCAGCGCATCGAATTCACCCAGTCGCTCACCGTGAAGGCCGATGCGGTGCCGGCCGGCGAGCTCGTGCGCGCATGGATTCCCTATCCGCGCGAGATACCCGGCCAGCAGGAGCAGGTGCAGTGGCTGGGCAGTACGCCGGGCAAGGCACGCGTGGCACCGGCAAGCACGCTGCAGCGCACCGCCTACCTGGAAGCCAAGGCCGTAGCCGGCAAGCCGACCCGCTTCGAGGTCAGCTACGCGGTCACGATCTTCGCCCGGCATACCGCGATTGATCCGGCCAAGGTGCAACCGACACCGGGAGATCCGGCGCTGCAACCCTACCTGTCCCAGCAGCCGCCGCATGTCCGCTTCACTCCCGCATTGAAGCTGTTCTCCGACCAGGTGCTGCAGGGTGAGACGCGGCCGTATGAAGTGGTGCGCAAGCTGTTCGCTGCCGTGGATCGCATTCCGTGGGCCGGCGCACGCGAATACGCCACGATCAGCAACCTCAGCGATTATGCGTTGCGTGCCGGACATGCCGACTGCGGCCAGCAGACATTGCTGTTGATCGCACTGCTGCGCATGAACGGCATTCCTGCGCGCTGGCAGTCGGGCATGGTGTTCTCCGGCGATGGCAGTGGCTACAACAATCTGCACGACTGGGGGCAGGTCTACCTGGCGCCGTATGGCTGGCTGCCGATGGACGTGACCACCGGCGCATTGGCCAGCGACGTGCCGGCCCTGCGCGACTTCTACCTGGGTGGCCTCGACGGCTACCGCGTCGCCTTCAACGACGATTTCGGCCAGCCCTTGGTGCCGGCCAAACAGCACTACCGCTCGGAAACGGTCGACTCGCAGCGCGGCGAGGCCGAGTGGGCAGGCGGCAACCTGTACTTCGACCAATGGAGCTACGACTTCCAGTGGCGGGTACTGCCAGCCAGGCAACGCTAGCGCGACACATCACACTCCACACCATTCAATTCTTGCAGGAGAGAGCAGGGGATGAAGGCTTACAGCATCACACGGGCGGCGTTGTACGTCGCGCTCGGGGCGTGCCTGGGCGTGATCGCGCCCAGCGCATTCGCACAGGATGGTTCGGTGGTTGGCCGCTTGAGCAGCGATGCCGGCCAGGTACCGGCCGGTGCCACGGTGACCGTACGCAATCCGGCCACAGGCTTCGTCCGTTCGGTACAGGCCGAAGCCAATGGCAGCTATCGCATACCGCTGCTGCCGGTCGGCACCTACGAGATGGAAGTGAGCTTGCCGGGAGGAGCGGCCAGCCGTGTTGGCCAGGTCACCGTCAGCCTGGGCAGTGCGACTACGGTGAACGTGCCGCTGGGTGCGGTCAGCACGCTGGGCACGGTCGAAGTTCGTGCTCCGCAGGTGGTGTCGATGGTGGACGTGAAGTCCACCGAGTCGGCCACCAACATTACCCGCGAGGAGTTGTCGCGCCTGCCGGTGGACCGTGACATCACCGCCGTCGCTCTGCTGGCGCCGGGTGCGGTGAAGGGCAAGGGCTCTCTGGGTGGCCAGGGTATCTCCTTCGGGGGTTCGTCGGTGGCCGAGAACACCGTGTACATCAACGGGCTGAACGTCACCGACTTCTACAACCGGGTTGGCTTCTCCTCCGTGCCGTTCTCGTTCTACCAGGAGTTCCAGGTCAAGACCGGCGGCTACTCGGTGGAGTTCGGGCGCAGTACTGGTGGTGTCATCAACGCGGTGACGCGCTCGGGCAGCAACGACTTCAAGGCCGGCGCCGAACTGGTGTTCGAGCCGCGAGCGTGGCAGTCGCAGGCGCGCGACCGCTACGACGGCAGCGGCAGCCGCTACATCACCGCCAGCCGCGACGACTACAGCCGCAGCGCGCTGAACGTGTTCGCCTCCGGTGCGCTGGTGCAGGACCGGTTGTTCTTCTTCGGCATGTACGAAGCCCGTGACTATCGCCCGACATCGACCAACGACGCCGGAACCCGCCTCAACCAGGGCAAGGCCGATGATCCGTTCTGGGGCGGCAAGCTCGACTGGCGCATCACCGACAACCAGATGTTCTCGCTGTTCGGCTTCTCCGATCGCAACAAGACGCTCACCGACGTCTACGCCTATGACTACGAGCGTGGCAGCACCGTGGGTGAACGTGCCAACCAGATCATGAACACCGTGGGTGGCCGCAACTGGTCGGGTACCTACAGTTGGCAGGTGAACAACGACCTGACCATGAAGCTGATGTACGGCGAGAACAAGCGCAACCGCGTGCAGAGCTCGCTGATGGACGAGAACTGCAACCGGGTTTTCGACAATCGTACCGCCAGCCAGGGCGTACCCACCGCGCTGCAGGGTGATCGCAGCTGCACCAGCAGTTCCCAACTCGAATCCGCGCTGGATACGCGCAAGGCGGCACGCGCCGATTTCGAATGGACACTGGGCAACCATCTGCTTCGCTTCGGGCTGGACCGCGAGGAGAACACGTCCGACTACAGCCGCGCCTATCCCGGCCCGGGCGGCCTGCGCTACGACATCTACGCGCGCACGCCGGGCAGTTCGCTGAATGGCGGCGTGGTGCCGGCCAGTGGACTGGTGGCGCGTACCCGCCGCTATGAAGTTGAAGGCGCGTTCGAAACGATCAACTCCGCGTACTACCTGGAAGACAACTGGCAGGTGACGCCGAACCTGCTGCTCAACCTCGGCCTGCGCATGGAAGCCTTCGACAACAAGGGCGGCGACGGCAGCAGTTACATCAAGATCGACAACATGCTGGCGCCCCGCCTGGGCTTCTCGTGGGACGTGCGTGGCGATGGCACCACCAAGGTGTTCGGCAACCTCGGCCGCTACTTCCTGCCGGTGGCCAACGTCATCAACATCAAGCAGGCCGGTGGCTTCCTCGACGAACGCACCTGGTATGAGTTCCTGGGCTACAGCGGCGCGGCCAACAACGTGCCGGTGCTGGGCGCACAGATCGGACCGGTGGACAACTCGCAGGGCGACGGCAGCGTGCCGGACCTGCGCGCCGAAGTGAACCGCGACATGGATCCGGTCTACCAGGACGAAGCGATCCTGGGCTTCCAGCAGATGATCAACGAAGCCTGGTCGATCGGCGCAAGCGTGACCTACCGGCGCCTGCACAACGCCATCGATGACATGAACATCACCGCCACCGGCCAGTGCGGTGCGATTGATAGCGTGTGGATCATGGGCAACCCGGGGCGCACAAACACCGTGTGGGGCGATACCGATTGTGACGGCCGCAATGATGGCTGGATCAGCATCGATACGTCGAAGGAAGGCTGGGCGCTGTATGACGACAACGGCAACTATGTCGGCCAGCGCGGCTGGGTGAAGCCCAAGCGCGACTACAAGGCGCTGGAGCTGCAGGTCGATCGTGCCTGGGATGGCAAGTGGGGCTTCAACGCGTCCTACACGCTGGCCTACGGCCGCGGCAACGCCGAAGGTCCCGTAAATTCCGATACCGATTTCGCCGATGCCGGGCGCACCGAGAACTTCGACAATCCGTGGGTCAACTACGGCGGCTATGGCTACCTGGCCAATGATCGCCGCCACCAGTTCAAGTTCCGCGGCAGCTACGCGCTGACCGAGAACCTGAGCGTGGCCGCGACCCTGGGCGTGCAGTCGGGCAGCCCGATCACCCGCTTTGGCGCAGGCAACCCGTTCGATGCGACCGACTTCCACAGCTATTACGTGTGCGTGTCCAACTGCCAGGCCACGGTGCCATCCGAACGGGTGTTCGTGCATTCCCCGCGTGGTGGTGATGGGCGTACGCCGTGGACCTACGATCTGGACGTGAGCGTGTCCTACAAGGTGCCGATCCCCACCGACCTGCGCCTGAAGCTGGCGGTGTACAACGTGCTCAACCAGCAGCGCGTGGTGACCGTGGACCAGGACTACGAACCGCAGGACAGCATCGGCACGCCGAACCCGCTGTTTGGCTACGGTACCGGGTTCCAGTCGCCGCGCTATGCGCAGCTGACCGTGACATGGGCGTACTGACGCCCATCGAGCACGCCCGGCGCGGCCTCTGTATGGCCGCCTTGGCAGTGTTTCCGGCTGCCACAGCGCAGCCGGCCGACACCGCATCCCTCGATGCCGACGTCGCCGCAGTGGTCCGCGCCGAACATCTGCCGGGGCTGGCGATGGCGGTGGTCGAGAACGGACAGGTGGTCTATCGCCATGCCGAAGGCAAGCGCGGCGACGGTGGCCGCCTCGACGAGGACACGCTGTTCAAGATCGCCTCCAACAGCAAGGCGATGACCGCCGCGCTGCTGGCGCGGCTGGTGCAGCAGGGCAGGCTGCGCTGGGATGACCCAGTGCAGCGCTACCTGCCGCAATTCCGCATGCATGACGCATGGGTGGGCCAGCAGATGCAGGTGCGCGACCTGCTGATCCACAACAGCGGTCTCGGCCTGGGTGCGGGCGACCTGATGCTGTGGCCGGAGCCGAACTCCTTCACCCGCGCCGACATCATCGCCGGGCTGGCGCATTTGAAGCCGGTCAGCAGCTTCCGCAGCCATTACGCCTACGACAACCTGATGTACGTGGTGGCCGGCGAAGTAGCCGCTGCGGCCGGTGGCAAACCCTATGACCAGCTGATGCGCGAGCAGGTGTTCGAGCCACTGGGCATGGCACGCTGCCAGGTGGGGGAGTGGTCGGTGAAACGCGTGGGCAACGTGGCGCAGCCGCATGCCTGGCGTGGCGATCGCAACGAGGTGGTGAACGCCGATGGAGCTATCAGCCCTGACCTGCCCTCCATGGCTGCCGGTGGCATCCGCTGCTCGCTGCGCGACATGACGCGCTGGATGCAGGTGCTGCTGGACCCCGCGCTGGCGCCGGACTGGCTGGGTAGTGAACAGCGGCGCACGCTGTGGGCCCTGCACATGCCGATGCCGCTGGGCGAACGCCAGCGGCGCTGGGACAACGCGCACTTCTACGGCTACGGATACGGCTGGCGGGTGTCGGACATGGACGGTCAGTGGAAGGTGGCGCACACCGGCACGCTGTCGGGCATGTATTCGTCGCTGGCGCTGCTGCCCGACCGCAAAGTGGGTGTGGTGATGCTGATCAACGGCGAGGGCGAGGATGCGCGTACCGCGCTGATGCAGGCCATGCTGAAGCGCTTCACCGCACCCGATGAAGCGCGTCCGGCGATGGCCTACCTGGCCGAGCTGAAGGCTGACCAGGCCACGCGGGCGGCAACCGGCCATCAGCGGCCGACGACTTCGGATGCACGGCAGGCATCGGCTTCCGAGCTGCCACGCTGGCAAGGCCGCTACACCGACCCGTGGCTGGGCCCGGCCTCGCTGTGCCCGGGCAAGGACGGCCTGCGTTTCAGCGTGGACAAGTCGCCCAGGCTGCAGGCCACGGTGCTGCAGCTGCAGCTGCAGGGGCGCTGGCTGCTGCGCTGGGATACGCTGGGCGACGAAGCGCAGGCGTGGCTGCAGCCGGGCGAAGGCCTGTCGCCGACACTGGACCTGCGCGCCATCGATCCGGACATCGACTTCAGCTATGACTTCCAGGACCTGCATTTCACTCGTACTGGCGATTGCGCTGGCGGCGACCGCCAGCGGCGCTGAGTCGCCGCGCGTTTCAGCGGCCACAGATGCAGCCAGCGCCGGACTGGTGGAGATCCGCACGCTGTCGCCACACATCGACATGGATATCCGCTACGCCGGCGCCAACAACTTCACCGGCGCGCGCGTTCCCGGCTACGAGGCGCCTTCCTGCTATCTGCTGGCGCCAGTGGCGAAGGCACTGGCCCGGGTGGAGCAGGATCTGCGCGCAGATGGATGGGGCCTGCGGATCTACGACTGCTATCGGCCGGTGCGTTCGGTGCAGGCCTTCATGGCCTGGGTGAACGACCCGCGCGAGCTTTCGCGCAAGGCATTGCAGTACCCGGACCTGGACAAGCTGCGCCTGCTGGCCGACGGCTACATCGCCGAGCGTTCCGGCCACAGCCGCGGTGCCACCGTCGACCTCGGTCTGCTGGATTGCCGCAGCGGTACCTGCACGCCGTTGGACATGGGGACGGATTTCGATTTCTTCGGCCCGCGTGCGCATACGCAGGCGAGCGGGTTGAGCGAGGCGCAGCAGGCGAATCGACAGCGACTTGTCCGCGCGATGGCACGGCGCGGTTTCGTGAATTATCCGCAGGAGTGGTGGCACTACACGCTGCAGCCCGAACCGGACCCCGGCACCGCGTACGACGTCCCGGTGCGGTAGGGGCATCTGCAGGGCGCCGCCCTGCCGATACCCTTACACTGGCCGCCTTTCCACCGCTGCCCACCCGATGAACCTTCCCCTGCACTTCGGCCTGCTCGGCACCCTGGAAGCCGGCGCCATCGCCCTGCTGGTCGGCCTGCTGGTGTACTTCCTGTGGTCGCGCCTGTGCCGGCTGCTGCACTGGTCGGTGGGCCATGCGATCGGTTGGGCATGCGTCATCTCGGTGGTGATCTCCACCGGCATCGATGCATGGAAGCTGTTCTACATGGGCATCGTGCGGCTGGAGTCGCCGCTGTATGCGCGCCTGTTCCTGTCCACCATCCACGATCCGAACGAACTGGGCAGCCGCGTGGTGCTGGAAATCGCCGGTGCGCTGGCCGGTGTAGCCTTGGGATGGGTGATGTTCAGTTCGCGGTCATTGGAAAAAACCGTCGACTGACGCAGGTTTTTTGTTGCCTGCCGGTTAAATCCTGCTGCGCTGAATGCGCAGCTTATGCGCCGCTCACTCCGCCCTAACCAGCGTGCTAATGCATGCGCGCGGGCCGGTGGTTAATCGTGCGTGTGCACGCAGGTCGCACCGCAAAATCGATTCAGAAACGCGGTGGCAGGGTAGGTGCCGTGCGGAGACAACACGCCGCGCAACACCACCCAATCGGTAGGAGACACCCCTGATGACTATTCGCAACCGCAAGCCCCTGATCGCCCTGATCGTCGCCGCCGGCAGCGTGCTGGCCATCCCGGCGATGGCCCAGTCGGCCAAGCAGCAGGCCGCGCAGGCGCAGAACGAAGCCGCGCAGGCCCAGCAGGCGGCGGCACAGGCCGGGCAGGCGGCTGACCAGGCCACCAACGCGGCCGCAGCGGCCTCGGCACAGGCCAATGGCGGTGGCCAGACCTGGGCCAGCATCGATACCGATGGCAACGGCACCATCAGCAAGACCGAGGCACAGGTGAACGCCGGCCTCGCCCAGGTGTTCGACCAGGCCGATACCAACAAGGACGGCGAGTTGAGCGCCGATGAGTACAAGGCCTACGTGGCCGCCCAGCAGGCCGGTGCAGGTGCCGGCGCGGCGCAGGGCCGCTGATCCACACCTGATTCGGGAAAACCGGTGCATGGGGACCCGGGCGGCTACGGCCGCCCGGGTTTTTCCCGTTCACCGGGCCCCTGTATCCTTGGCGGATGAATACCCCCACGCCTGCGCCGTCGCGCGCCATCGGCCTGGTTGGTTTTGACGGTGACGACACGCTGTGGAAGAGCGAGGACTACTACCGCAAGGCCGAGCAGGATTACCTGGACCTGCTGTCGCGCTATGTCGACGTGCACGACACCCAGACCGCCCGCCACCTGCTGGAAGTGCAGCAGCGCAACCTGGCCGTGTTCGGCTATGGCGTGAAGGGCATGGTGCTGTCGATGATCGAAGCGGCCATCGACATCACCGGCCAGCGCATCGACGCCAAGGACATCCAGCGCATGCTGGACATCGGCCATGACACCCTGCGCCACCCGGTCGAGCTGATCGACGGCGTGCGCGCATCGGTGGCGGCCATTGCCGAACAGTACCCGGTGGTGCTGATCACCAAGGGCGATCTGTTCCATCAGGAAGCCAAGATCAAGGTGGCCAACCTGCGCGAGCTGTTCCCGCGCATCGAGATCGTCTCGGAGAAGGACCCGGAAACCTACGCGCGCGTGCTGGCCGAGTTCGACCTGCCGATGCAGCGCTTCGTGATGGTCGGCAACTCGCTGCGCTCGGACATCGAACCGGTGGTGACCCTTGGCGGTTGGGGCGTGCATACCCCGTATGCGGTGACCTGGGCCCACGAGACCCAGCACGGCGTGGCCGACGACGAACCGCGCATGGTCACTGCCGATACCGCCCATGATTGGCCGGCCGCGCTGGCGGCGATCGAGGCCAAGGCGGCTGCGGCGGCCTGACAGGGCCGGGCGGCTGCGGCAGAATCGGGGCATGAACGTCCGACTGCGCGCACTGATGCTGTCCCTGCTGCTGGCGCCGGCCACCGCGCTGGCCCAGCAGACCGCCGAGCGCTCGGCGGCCTACACCGTGGAAACCGGTGACAGTTGGGTGGATGCCCAGCTGCAGGACATCAACCATTACGCCGAACGCTATCCCGACGCCTTCCTCGACGAAGTATCGCGCTATGCCGGCGTGCCGCGCGGCTACATCAGCGCACTGTTCACCACCCACGGCTGGCAGGCCGGGGATATCTATTTCGCCTGTTTCTGGGCCAAGGCCAGCGGCCAGACCTGCCGCGACAGCGTGCGCGCCTTCAGCCAGAACCCGGAGGGCGGCTGGGAGGCGGTGGTCAAGCGCATGCCGCGCGCGCCGGACAACCTGCATTACCGAGCGGTGCGCCACGCCATCGTGGCCAGCTACCAGCACTGGGACCGGCCGATCACCCTCGATGCCACCCTGAAGCGCCAGCTGAAGCGGTAGTGCCGGCCGCTGGCCGGCAATTCCCATACTCCAGGCATCCAGAGGTTGCTGGCCAGCGGCCGGCACTACCGATTTCTTTCATGTTGCTCTGCATATCGCCGCCGCCGCGCGCTCCGGCGACAATACGGCTTCGAGCTGTTCCCCGTTCCCGTAATCGAGTGACTGATGAGCGCCTCTTTCGTTTCGCCTGATGTGATCCGCCGCCTGTTCGCCCAGGCCATGTCCCGCATGTACCGCACCGAAGTGCCGCTGTACGGCACGCTGGTGGAACTGGTGGAGCGGATCAACGCACAGGTGCTGGAGCAGGACCCGGCGCTGGCCGCGCAGCTGCAGCGCAACGACGAGCGCGCGCGCCTGGACGAGGAGCGCCATGGCGCGATCCGCGTCGGCACCGTGCAGGAACTGGCCACGCTGCGCCGCCTGTTCGCGGTGATGGGCATGTTCCCGGTCGGCTACTACGACCTGTCGGTGGCCGGCGTGCCGGTGCACTCCACCGCGTTCCGGCCGCTGACCGGTGCCGCGCTGGCGCAGAATCCGTTCCGCGTGTTCACCTCGCTGCTGCGCCTGGAACTGATCGAAGACGAAGCGCTGCGTGCCGAGTCCGCGCGCATCCTCGAGCGCCGCCGCATCTTCACCGAGGGCGCGCTGGCGCTGATCGACCAGGCCGAGCGTGACGGTGGCCTGTCGCAGGAAGATGCCGAACGTTTTGTCGAAGAAGCGCTGGAAACCTTCCGCTGGCATGGCGACGCCACCGTCGATCTGCCGACCTACCACGCCCTCAACAAGGCACACCGGCTGGTGGCCGATGTGGTCAGTTTCCGTGGCCCGCACATCAACCACCTGACCCCGCGCACGCTGGATATCGACGCGGCGCAGGCGGCGATGATCGGGCACGGCATGGCGGCCAAGGCGGTAATCGAAGGCCCGCCGCGCCGTGCCTGCCCGATCCTGCTGCGCCAGACCAGCTTCAAGGCACTGGAAGAAGCGGTGCATTTCCCGGACAGCGAAGGCGGCGATGCCGGCACGCATACCGCGCGCTTCGGCGAGATCGAACAGCGCGGGCTTGCGCTGACCCCGAAGGGCCGCGCGCTGTACGACCAGCTGCTGTCGCAGGCACGCGATGCCGGTGGCGAAGGCAGTACCGGTGGCGACTACGGCCAGCGCCTGCAGGCGGTGTTTGCCAGCTTCCCGGATGACCACGACACCCTGCGCCAGGAAGGCCTTGGCTATTACCGCTACCAGCTGACCGACGCCGGCCGCGCCGCGCCGGAACGCGTGGCCGATCTGCCGGCCGAAGTGCTGGTGGCCACCGGCCTGGCTACCGCCGACCCGATCGTCTACGAGGATTTCCTGCCGGTCAGCGCCGCGGGCATTTTCCAGTCGAACCTGGGCGGTGAAGAACAGCGCGCCTATGCCGCGCACGCCAACCGCGAGGCCTTCGAGCAGGCGCTGGGCGTGGCGGTGAACGACGAGTTCGAGATTTACGAGCGGCTGCAAGCCGAATCGCTGGCGGCGCTGCGCGCCGTTTGAGGGTAGTGCCGGCCGCTGGCCGGCAACGGGGGGAGCCGGCCAGCGGCCGGCTCTACCAGGGTCCCCGGGTCTCAGCCCTTCATGGTGCCGGTATCCAGCCAGCGCTGGTGCCACGACAGCGCTTCCGGTAGCAGGTGCGGGGTGTGCTTGCCGTAGCTCTCGCGGCTGGCACGGTCGAAGTAGTCCTGCAGCTGCGGGCGGAAATCCGGGTGCGCGCAGTTGTCGATCAGCACCTGCGCGCGCTTGCGCGGGGTCAGGCCACGCAGGTCGGCCAGGCCCTGCTCGGTCACGATCACCGACACGTCGTGCTCGGTGTGGTCGACGTGGCTGGCCATCGGCACGATCGCCGAAATGGTGCCGTTCTTGGCGGTGGACGGGCTCAGGAAGGCGGACAGGAAGCCGTTGCGGGCAAAGTCACCCGAACCGCCGATGCCGTTCATGATGCGCGTGCCCATCACGTGCGTCGAATTGACGTTGCCGTAGATGTCCACTTCGATCATGCCGTTCATGCCGATGCAGCCGAGGCGGCGCACCAGCTCCGGATGGTTGGAGATCTCCTGCGTGCGCATGATGATGCGCTCGCGGTAGAAATCGATGTGCTCCTTGAACGTCTCGTTGGCCTGCGGGCTCAGTGCGAAGCCGGTGCACGAGGCGTAGCTCAGCACGCCGTCGCGCAGCAGGTCGAGCATGCCGTCCTGGATCACCTCGGTGAACGCGGCCAGGTCGCGGAAACCACTCTTGGCCAGGCCGGCCAGCACCGCGTTGGGGATGTTGCCCACGCCCGACTGCAGTGGCAGCAGGTTCGGCGGCAGGCGGCCCTTCTTCACTTCGTGCTTGAGGAACTCGATCAGGTGCGAGGCGATCTGCTCGCTGGTCGCATCGATCGGGCTGAACGGGCTGTTGCGGTCCGGGCCGTTGGTGCGCACCACCGCCACGATCTTGTCCGGGTCGCAGCGCAGCGCGGTGTCACCGATGCGGTCGTTGGCGTTCACCAGCGGAATCGGCTTGCGGTGCGGCGGCAGCGCGGTGCCGTAGTAGATGTCATGCATGCCGTCGACGCCGGCCGGTTGCCATTCGTTGACCTCGACGATCACCTTCTTGGCCAGGTCCAGCCAGGTCTTGTTGTTGCCGACCGAGGTGGAGGGCACCAGCGAGCCGTCCTCGCGGATGGCCGACACTTCGATCACGGCGGTATCGATCTCGCCGTAGAAGCCGAACCACACGTGCTGGGCGACGTGGCTGAGGTGGATGTCGATGTAATCCAGCTTGCCCTCGTTGATGCGGTTGCGCGCATCCGGGTCGCTCTGGAACGGCATGCGCATGGCGATGCCATCGGCCTTGGCCAGCGCGCCATCGAGTTCCGGCGCGGTGGAGGCGCCGGTCATCAGCTTGATCTGGAAGGGATTGCCCTGGGCATGCACCGCTTCGATGCGGCGCGCCAGTTCGACGGGAACGGCCTTGGGATACCCGGAGCCGGTAAAGCCGCTCATGGCCACGGTTTCACCGGGCTGGATCAGCGCGGCTGCGGTCTCGGCGGAGACCACGCGGTCACGGAGACGCGCGTTGGCGATGCGATCAACAGACATGACGACAGTGTTTCTGGGGGGAAACCCGATTATCGGCCATCCTCATCCGTACGGGGGGTTCTACCTTCGTGGAATGGCTTTTCCCCGCCGGGGGCACCCATACCGGCCGGTTTTGTTTTGCAGTGCAGCGTGCAAAGTGCTTTCGCAGCCCGCACGATGGCCCTGCATCCCGACGTGGGGGAGGGAGCAGAGCCCGCTGGCAGTTCGCTGCAAGCGGGCTTTTTTATTGCCTGCTGTCCATTATGAATACGCGGCCTCCATTATCGGTAGTGCCGGCCGCTGGCCGGCAACCTCCGCACCCCTGCCGGCCAGCGGCCGGCACTACCGGGTCCGTTGCGCCCCGGCCGGGTCGATACAATCGGGCCATGACCCTCGCCCCCGCTGAACTGCCCGCTACCCTGCAGCCCCTTGTCGACCGTGCCCTGGCGCGCCTGGCCCAGGTCCTGCCCGAGCCGATCCCGCCCGACCTGCAGCCGCTGCTGACCCGGCTGGCGGTGGCCAGCGACTTTGCCCTCGATACGCTGGTGCGGCAGCCGGCCCTGCTGGCGCAGCTGGCTGCGCCCGCTTGCCCGCCGATTCCCGCACCGGTGCTCGACCCGCTGCAGCCCAGCGACTGGCCTTCACAGCTGCGGCGCTGGCGCACGGCGATGTCGACGCGGCTGATCTGGCGCGACTTGGCTGGGCTGGACGACGTGGCACAGACCCTGGCCGGCGCCACCACCCTGGCCGAGGACTGCCTGCGGCTAGCGCTGGACGCGCTGCAGCAGGAGTTCGCGCAACGCCACGGGGTCATCTGCGATGACCAGGGCCAGCCCATGCAGCTGGTGGTGTTCGGGCTCGGCAAGCTTGGCGGTGGCGAGCTCAACTTCAGTTCCGACATCGACCTGGTCTACGCCTACCCGCAGGGGGGCGAATCCGACGGCCCGCGCGCGCTGGCCGCCGAGGAGTACTTCGCCCGGCTCGGCCAGCGCCTGGCCAAACTGCTGGACGAAACCACCGTCGATGGTTTCAGCCACCGCGTCGACCTGCGCCTGCGCCCGTTCGGCAGCGCTGGCCGCGTTGCGCTGTCGTTCGCGGCGATGGACCAGTATTTCCAGCGCGAGGGCCGCGACTGGGAACGTTATGCGTGGCTGAAGGCGCGTGCCGTGGCCGGCGACATCGAGGCCGGCGAAGCGTGGCTGCAGACCCTGCGCCCGTTCGTATACCGCCGCTACCTGGATTTCACCGCGCTCGACGGCCTGCGCGAGATGAAGGCAGCGATCACCGCCGAAGTCGCGCGCCGCGAACTGCACGAGGACATCAAGCGCGGTGCCGGTGGCATCCGCGAGATCGAGTTCCTGTGCCAGGCACTGCAGCTGATCCGCGGCGGCCGTGAACCGGCGCTGCGCGAGCGCCGCCTGCTGGTGGCGCTGGAGGCACTGGTGGCGGCCGGGCAGATCGCGCCCGAGGATGGCAGCGCGCTGCGCGAGGCCTATCTGTTCCTGCGCAGGCTGGAAAACCGCCTGCAGATGCTGCGCGACGCACAGACCCATGTGCTGCCCAATGACGCGCTGGACCGCGAGCGCATCGCCGTCGGCCTGGGCTACCCGGACTGGGAAGTGCTGCGCGCGGCACTGGCCGCACAGCAGCAGCGGGTCAGTACTGAATTCGCCGCGCTGTTGGCACCGCGCAAGGGCCAGGCCGCTCCGGATGCGTTGGCCAACTACTGGCGCAGCCTGCCCGACGGCAGCAATGCGCCGCTGCTGGCCGAAGCCGGTTTCCTCGATGCCAACGGCGCCGACCAGTCGCTGCGCGATTTCGCCCAGGGCACCGGTGTGAAGTCGTTGTCCGATGCCGCGCGTGCGCGCCTGGACCGCGTGCTGCCGGCGCTGCTGCATGCGGCCACACGCTCGCCGCAGCCCGATGCCGCGCTCAAGCGCGTGCTCGGCCTGCTGCAGGCGGTGCTGCGCCGGACCAGTTATCTGGCGCTGCTGGACGAACAGCCCAGCGCGTTGGCGCGGCTGGTCGATGTGCTGGCGCGCAGTGCGCTGCTGGCCGAGCGGCTGGCCGCCTATCCGCTGCTGCTGGATGAGCTGCTGGACGTGCGCGTGTCCGGGCCGATGCCCGATGCCGCCGGCATGCTGGCCGAGTGCCAGCAGGTGCTGGCGGTGGAAGACCCCGAATCGGCGTTGCGCTGGCTCAACGAGACGCGGCTGGCGCTCAGCTTCCGCATGGCGATGGCCACGCTGGATGGCCGCCAGGGCGCGGTGGACAGCACGCGGCAACTGGCCGAGCTGGCACAGGCGGTGGTGGTCACCGTGCTGGCGATGGCCGAGGCGGACATGCGCGCCGCGCACGGCGAGATTCCCGGTGGGCGCTTCGCGATCATCGGCTATGGCAGCCTTGGCGGCCTCGAGCTGGGCTTCGGTTCCGATCTGGATCTGGTGTTCCTGCACGACAACCCGGCCGGGGTGGACGCCAGCGATGGCGCGCGCCCGCTGGAGCCGGGGCGCTGGTATGCGCGCCTGGCACAAAAGGTGATGGCGCTGCTTGGCGCGGTCACCGCCGCCGGCCGCCTGTACGACATCGACGTGCGCCTGCGCCCGGATGGCGGCAAGGGTTCGCTGGTGTCTTCGTTGGCCAGTTACACCGACTACCAGCGCGAACGCGCATGGACATGGGAACACCAGGCACTGGTGCGCGCGCGTGGCGTGGCCGGCGATGCCAGCCTGCTGGCCGACTTCGAGCAGGTGCGTGCGCAGACGTTGGGTCGCGAACGTGATGCCGGTGTGCTGTATGCCGACGTGCTGAAGATGCGTGGGCGCATGCGTACCGAACTGGACCGCAGCGATGCCGCGCGACTGGACCTGAAGCAGGGCGCCGGTGGCGTGGTGGACCTGGAGTTCCTGCTGCAGACCGGCGTGCTGGCGCGCAGTGCGCAGGTGCCGGCGCTGCTCGAGCCGCGCGACACGCCGTCGTTGATCGACGCGCTGGGCGCCGCCGGTTTCCTGCCCGATGCCACCGCGCAGGCGCTGCACACCGCGCACGCAACGTTGCTGGAGGTTGGCCTGGCCTGCACGCTGGATCGACGCCCACGGCTGGCACCGACCACCCCGGCCATTGAAGAGGCCTGCGCGGCGATCACTTCGGCGTGCGTTGAAGCGAAGCTGCCGTTCGCCTGACAGGCAGCGATGGCTGGGCAATGGCCCGCTTCTGGTGTGTGCCGACCTTGGTTGGCACAGGCCATCAGGTTCCATGACCCCGGCAACAGCGTGCCAACCAAGGTTGGCACCCACCGAATCATTTCTCCCACCGGATCAATGGCCTCGCCGATACCCCGCTTCTGGTGGGTGCCAACCTTGGTTGGCACAATCCACCAGCGTTCATGACCCCGGCAACAGCGTGCCAACCAAGGTTGGCACCTACCAGAGCAACGGCCCGGCGATGACCCGCTGTTGGTAGATGCCAACCTTGGTTGGCACGAATGCAAAGTGCCAACCAAGGTTGGCACCCACCAGAGAAGTGCGGTCAGCTGGTGGCGCGCAGCGGCGCCATCTTCCACAGCAGCGCGCGGAACGGGGCCAGCAAGCACACGCCGATCGCCAGCTTCACCGCCAGGTCGCCGGCGGCCCAGCTCACCCACGGCAGGGTGGAACCGGCAAACGCGATCGACCAGAAAATGGTGGTATCCACGGTGGCACTGCAGGTGGTGGCTACCATCGGTGCGCGCCACCAGCTGCCGCGGCGCAGGCGATCGAACACGGTGATGTCCAGCAGCTGTGCCACGATGAACGCCGAGCACGAAGCAATGGCGATGCGCGGCGTGGCCACCCAGATCGACAGAAGCACCGCCACCAGGAAACCGATCCACGCCACGCGGCGGGCCGGGCCCGGGCCGAAGCGGCGATTGATCAGGTTGCTGACCAGGAACGCGACCGGATAACTGAAGGCGCCCCAGGTCAGCCAGTCATTGATCGGGTACTGCACCAGTACGTTGGACAGCAGCACCACCGCGCCCATCGCCAGCACCGCCAGCACCAGGGCGCGCGGGGTCAGCGGGGCAAACACAGGGGCAGGACGCACGGACATGGCGAGCCAGGGGAACCAGGGGGGGGGGGGATCGCCCATTATCCGCCCGGCCCGCGGCAAATCCAAAACCGGTCGTTCAGTTTTACAGCGCTTCGCTCATCACATCGCCAGCGGCATACGCGGTCGGCACGTACGCCAGGGTCTGGCCCTGTGCGCTCTTCACGTTCCAGCCGGCGCCGGCCTCGGTGGGGTCGAAATGCACCTGCTGGCCCACCACGAAGGCGGCCGTCGGGTTTTCGCCCTCTGGCTGCACGGTCCAGCGCAGGGTGGCCGTATGGTCGGCCTTGTCCGGCACCTGCAGCTGCACCTGGCGCTCGCCCTCCGGCGTGGTCTCCACCTTCTTCACTTCCATCGGCGGCAACGGTACCGCCTTGGTGCGGGTGGCCTTGCCGTTGCGCTCGCTGGCCTTGAAGGGCGCCTTGGACAGTTCCGACAGGCCCATCGAGGCCGCCATCGGCAGCGACAGCACCACGAACGAGGTCACGATCACGCTGGCCTGGCTGCTGTTCAACTGCGGCGCAGCGCCCGCCTGGACGGTGGGCACCAGCAATGCGGAAAGCAGCAGGGCAGAGGCAGGAACGCGCAGGCAACGGAACATGGGACCTCCTGGTCGCCAGAAAAAGGGGATGAAATTCACGGGGTGGCCGCGGCCGCACCGGCCACCGGCACATGGGGAATCACCAGTTCCTGCTGCAGCTGGCTGCGCTGGTGCAGGAAGTCGAACACCGATTCCACCGTCACCACCGAGTAGTTGCCGGAGATGCGTTCGCCGGCCGGGTGATCGGTGGTGGTGGCGTTGGCCACGAACAGGCGCGCACCCACGCGCTTGCCCAGGCCGATGTGCAGCACGCTGGGTTGGTACTTCTGCTGGCGCAGCCACTGCTGCGCCTGTTCGCGCTTGACGATGGCCGGTGCACCTTCGCTCTGCGCCATCGCCGCGGCCAGCACTTCCAGCACCCACTGGTTGGAGTTCTGGTAGTCGGTGGCGAACGGATAGGCGACCACGTTGTATTTCGTCTCGTGCAGCGCCTTTGGCTGGATCGAGGGCGATACCAGCATCGCCCGCAGTGCCGCGCGCAGCGGCGCGGACGGCACGCCGATGCGCAGATCAGTATGGCCACCGCTCTCGCCGACGAAGTTGCCCAGGCCCTCGTGGTACAGCTGCGAGCTGTCGGTCTTGCAGCGGTTGAGCAGGTGCATCGCGCGCCAGCGGCCGTCGTCCTCGCGCAGCAGGAAGGCCAGGTGGCTGTGGCGCAGGCCGTAGCGGCTCAGGTCCTGGCCACCGCGCGCGGCCACCACCACATCCACATCGGGCAGTGCATCCAGGCGTTCGGCGGTAGTCCAGGCCACGTCCAGCATGGCGGCCTGTGCGGCCATGCTGGGGTAGCGCTCGCGGCACTCGGTGCTGTTGGCCCAGGCCGCTGCGGTTGCCAGCAGGCTGGCGGTCAGCAGCGCGGCGCGCGGCAGGCGATAGAAACGATCCATGTCAGTACCTTCAACGGCGGTCAGGGCCGCGTGCCGATCATACGCCGGTCAGCGCAGCGGGCGGTCCACGCCCTTGCGCTTGAGTTCCTTGTCGCAGGCGTCGCTGATCGGGGCCACCGGCAACGGCGGGCGCTGGCCTTTGGGATCGCGCAGCGCCGGTTGTTCGCGGTACGCGTCCAGCTGCTGCTGGCATTGGTAGGAGATCGGGTCCAGCTCGGTGGGCGACGTGGAGCACGCGGCGAGCAGGGCCAGCGGCAGCAGGAGCAGGGTGCGCATGAAGGCGTTCAGTCCAAGGGGGGACACCGGACTCTAACCGTGCAGGCACATCGAGATGTTCAAAAAGCGCTGGGCGATCGGGTAGTGCCGGCCGCTGGCCGGCAACTGCAGAGTCTTCGGTAATGCTTGCCGCGCTGCCGGCCAGCGGCCGGCACTACCTTGATGCCAGGCGCTGCTTCACCTCGGCCGCGATCCGCGCGGTTTCGCGCAGTGGTTCGATGCGGTCGTAGTGCCAGTCCAGCCAGCGTTCCTGCAACCGGCCGCGTTCGCGCAGCTGCTGCTGGAAGCGCGCCAGCCGTCCCTGCGCGGTATCGGCCAGTGCCACCCGCACCGGCATGCGCGTGGCGCAGGCTTCAGAGAGCAGGTTCACCGAATCCGGCGAGACCACCACGCGGTTGGCCCAGCCGAGCAGGCCGCCATACGGATTCACTCCGTCGCCGCCATCGCCCCAGATCACATGGGGCAGGTCGGCGAAGGTCGCACGCAGGATCTCGGCCAAGGCGGGTGGCGTGCGTCGCGACGTGGTGGCCAGCAGGCTGCCTCCCTCGCTGCGGATCTGCTCGGCCAGGGCGCGGAACACGCCGACCATCGCGGGTTCGTCCCACGGCGCCAGCGGTGTTGGCCCACCCACCAGCAATGCAGTGCGCGGGCCGGGCAGGGTACTGAAGCCGGCGAACGCGGCGCGTCCCCACGCCAGCCAGTCATCGTCCACCGGGTTGAGGCTGCCGAGCAGGGTCAGCACGTTGCTGCCGCGCAGGGTGTCGTGTTCGGGCACCACCACCACATCCCAATGACGGGCACTGATGCGCGGATCGAGGATCTGCACCACCTGGCTGCCGCGCGCACGCAGCACGCGCAGGGCGCCAGCGGCCTGGCGGCCACAGCCGATCGCCAGCGCCGGCGCCTCGGCGGTCAGTGTCGCGAAGGCCTCGCCATAGCCGTTCACATCGCCGGGCAACCGCCGCGGCGACAGCCAGCGCCACGGCGCGCGTGGCTGCAGCACCAGCGGCCGATGGGTGCCTTGGCGCAGTGCCGAGGCCAGCGCGACCGCCTGGCGGACATTGCCCGCGCGGCCGTCAGTGACCGTCCAGGGTGCGCTCGATCGTTTCACCATTGGCATTAATTCGTTTCAGCCCTGCTGGGTGTTGCAACAGTCGCGACACTCTACACTGCGGCTCGTCGATTCGCCCCGCGCCGCCCGCGGGCACTGACTTCCCTTCGCCGCCCTGGAGATCCACCGATGTCCCACGCGCTCGACGCTGCTGCCCTCGATCAGCTGTTCCGCACTGCCCGTACCCAGAACGCTTTCCTCGACAAGCCGGTTCCGGCCAGCCTGCTGCAGGAACTGTACGACCTGGTGAAGTGGGGCCCGACCGCGGCCAACACCACGCCGGCCCGCTTCGTCTTCGTCACCTCGAAGGAAGCCAAGGCCAAGCTGGCCCCGGCCCTGTCCGAAGGCAACCATGACAAGACCATGGCCGCCCCGGTCACCGTCATCATCGGCTTCGACCTGGACTTCCACGAAAAGCTGCCTTACCTGTTCCCGCACGCCGATGCCAAGTCCTGGTTCGACGGCCCGCAGGAAGGCCGTCACGAAGCCGCCATCCGCAACGGCAGCCTGCAGGGCGCCTACCTGATCCTGGCCGCGCGCGCGCTGGGCCTGGATGCCGGCCCGATGTCCGGCTTCGATGCGGCCAAGGTGGACGAAGCCTTCTTCGCCGGTACTTCGATCAAGTCGAATTTCCTGGTCAACCTGGGTTACGGTGACCCGGCGGGCCTGTTCCCGCGTCTGCCGCGCCTGTCGTTCGACGAAGCGGCGCGCATCGCGTAAGTCGCTGTATCGGTTTCGGGCCGTCACCTTGGCGGCCCCTGTTGCACCCACCCTACGATCCGGAGAGTTCCTCAGATGAGCGCCACCCGTAAACTGCTGCTGCCGCTGGCCCTGACCCTGGCCATCGCCGCCTGCTCCAAGCCGGCCGACACCGCTGCCCCGGCTGCTGATGCTGCTGCCCCGGCCACCACCGAACAGGCCGCTGCCCCGGCTGCTCCGGCCGCCGATGCTGCCGCTGCCGCCCCGGCTGCCGAAGCGATCAAGATCGCCTCGGGCACCTACAAGCTGGACCCGAGCCACACCGACGTGCTGGCGCAGTGGAGCCACTTCGGCTTCTCCCACCCGAGCGCACACTTCGGCAATGTTGAAGGCACCCTGGTGTACAACGCCGAAGACGTGACCAAGTCCACCGTGGAAGTGAAGCTGCCGCTGAGCGGCCTGAACAGCTTCACCGCCAAATTCGACGAGCACCTGAAGAGCGCCGACTTCTTCGACGCCGCCAAGTTCGCCGATGCCACCTTCAAGAGCACCAAGGTGGAAGCGGCCGGCACCAACAAGCTGACCGTCACCGGCGACCTGACCATCAAGGGCATCACCAAGCCGGTCACCCTGGACGTCACCGTCAATGGCGGCGGCGAGCACCCGATGGCCAAGGTTCCGGCCGCCGGCTTCGATGCCACCACCACGCTGAAGCGCAGCGATTTCGGCGTCGGCGCCTACGCCCCGAACGTCAGCGATGAAGTGAAGATCCGCATCACCACCGAAGCCACCGGCGAAAAGCCGGCCGCTTGATGCACCCAACTCACTCGTCGTGAGAAGGCAGAAGGCCCGCTGGAAAGCGGGCCTTCTTTTTTGGGTTCCGGTAGAGCCGGCCGCTGGCCGGCTGCACGCGAGGAACCCGATGCCGATGGGGTTGCCGGCCAGCGGCCGGCACTACCCGGTAGGTGCCAACCTGCATTGGGTGGGTGCGGACCGTTGGTCCGCACGATCCCTCAGCGCAGCGCGCCCAACCACGCCGCACACGCCTCGCTCGGGCTCTGCTTGGCCTTCACCGCCAGCCCGCTCACGCGCACGAAGGTCTGCGCGGCCTGCGCCACCACCTGGCGTGCGATCAACGCCGCCTGCTTGGTCGCGGCCTGCTGCTTGCGCAGCTGCACGATGTTGATCGACGGCCGGCCGACCGGTGCGTACTTCTGGTCGCGGCGCAGCACGTCGGCCACCTGCCCCACTTCGAATTCGGCCTGCAGGTAGCGGTGCTGCGCTTCCACCAGCTCACGCAGCGGCGCACGCAGGGCGGCGGTGTCGGCGAAGGCAGCCAGCGCGGCATCGCAGGCGGCGTCATCGGCGAAGCGGGTACGCAGCGCATCCACGCTGGCCAGGGTCAGTTTGGCCATGTGGGCCTCGTTGCTGCAGGAAAGGAGCGCGATTGTCGCATTGCTGGCCCGCTTGTGCGGACCAACGGTCCGCACCTACCGAAGGCGGAGCCGCCGAGCGTGGGCTCAGCTCTACAATAGGCTGTTGTTTCACCCACGGAAGGAAGACCCATGCAGGACGCGCAGTACTGGTTGAACGAATTCTGGACGGGCCTGAGCCTGCTCGATCTGCTGGGCGGCAGTGTGCTCGGCACACTGCTCGGCCTGGCGCTGGGCATCCTCGGCTGGCGCTGGCTGCACCGCCGTGGTTGGCTGCAGCGGCGCACGCGCTGGCATCACTGGCTGCTGGCCAGCTATGTGGTGCTGCTGCCGCTGGCCACCGCCTTCCTCGGCCTGCAGCTCGGCTTCACCGCCGGCGCGCACCGCGCGCTGTTCAAGCAGCTCGATCATTTCCAGCCGCACCTGCAGACCCTGGTGGAGGGCTGGAGCGAAGGCTTCACCGATTCGCTGGACGACCCGCGCATGCGCGAGGCCCTGCGCAGCCAGGGCACGGTGGGCGATGTCGCCGATATCGTGGCCTCGGCCTACCTCAGCGAGCATCCGCTGCCCGGCCTCGACCGCCTCGGCAACGGCCCATTGGCGCGCGGCGTCGGCTGGGTGATCGGCAAGGTACGCGAGGGCCTGCTGCGCGGCATGGTGGAAGACACGCTGGTGGACAAGGCAGGGACGCTCGGCCTGGAACCCAAGGTGGTGCGTGAGGCGCTGACCATGCACGTCGATGAGCTGCTGCACACGCGGGGCGTGCTGCGGCTGGTGAAGGCGCAGATCAACGGCATGATGCCCGGCGTGTACTTCGGGCTGCTGTTGCCGCTGCTGGTCATTGCGCTGCTGGTAGCGCTGGAGATCTGGGCCGCGCGGCGTTTCGGGTGGACGCGTCAGGTGGCGCCCAGCGCGGTAGTGCCGGCCGCTGACCGGCAGCTGCAGGTTCCTGCCGAGGGTTCATGAGGTTGCCGGCCAGCGGCCGGCACTACCCCCAGGCGACCGCCGATGGCCCCCTGTAGAGTCGAGCCACGCTCGACTCATCGCGCGGCAGGTGGCATCCAGCGCGGTAGTGCCGGCCGCTGGCCGGCAGCTGCAGGTTCCTGCCGAGGGTTGATGAGGTTGCCGGCCAGCGGCCGGCACTACCCGTCAAAGAGTGTGCGGACCAACGGTCCGCACCCACCTTCTTTTGGTCAATCGCCGTCGGTTTCGTCCGGGTGGGCCTTCCAGTAGCCGGTCGAGCGGATCCAGTCGCGCGGCACGCCCAGGTGGCCTTCGATGAACTTGCGCATCATCCGCGCGCGACGCGATTCGGTGGCGATCCAGTAGAAGACATCGCCGTCCGGCGCTTCGAAGTCGGTCAGCATGTCTTCCAGCAGCGTGCTGCTGGCCGCCGGGAAGCCGTTGCGCTCCAGCCAATGGATGCGCACGTTCTCGTACTGCGGCAGGTCCTGGCGTTCGGCTTCATCGCTCACTTCGATAAAGGCCTGCACCTCGGCGCCGTCCGGCAGCACGTCCAGCCAGCGGGCGATGGCCGGCAGCGCGGTTTCATCGCCGATCAGCACATAGGCGTCGTAGCTGTCGGCCACCACGAACGAGCCGCGCGGGCCGCCGATCACCAGCACGTCGCCGGCCTGCGCCTGCTCGGCCCACGGCCCGGCAATGCCCTGGTCGTGCAGCACGAAGTCGATGGCCAGCTCGCCGGTTTCGTGGTCCCACCAGCGCGGGGTGTAGTCGCGGGCCGGCGAATGCTCCTTGCCTTCCGGGTAGCGCGGGCCTTCGGCGGTCATGGTCGGCAGCACCATCTCGCCGCTGCTGTTGGGGAAGAACAGCTTGATGTGGTCGTCGGCGCCGGGCGAATCGAAACCGGCCAGATCGTCGCCACCCAGCACCACGCGGCGCATGTGCGGGGTGACTTCCTCGGTGCGCAGCACGGTCAGTTCACGGAAGCGCACATCCAGGCGCAGGCGCGTGTTGTTGTGTTCGGTCATGGGGATACCTGTAAAAGGGTCGCGCGGGGGCGCGCGGCATGGGGGAGGACCTGGCTGGAGTCAGTCTGGCTGGGTCGTTGAAGTCGGTGATACCTCGCTACCGGCGGTACCGTTCAGCAGGGCCGAAGCCCGCGTCAGCAGCGCCGCCACCTCGTCCGCCTCGCCCTCGGCCCAGCGGCCGTGGTGGTGCACCAGCGCCCGCTTGAACTCGCGCAGGGCGCTGGCCAGCGGCGGCGGCAGCGAGGCCTTGGTGATCTCGCGGGCGCGGTCGAAGGCGCGTCGCTGCGCCAGCCGCACCTGGGTGCGCTGCACCTTCAGCTCGAACTCGCCGGCGGCGGTGATGCGGAAGATCCGCTTGCCGTCCACTTCCTCGGCCTCGATCCAGCCGGCCTGCTCGAAGTTGGCCAGCAGCGGGTACATGGTGCCGGCGCTGGGCGTGTAGGCCTGCATGAACTGGTTGCTGATCAGCTGCATCAGCTCGTAGCCATGGCGAGGCTGCTCGCCGATCAGGGCCAGCACCAGCAGGCGCAGGTCGCCACGGCTGAGCACCCGCGGCTGGCCGTTGCGGCGCGGCACCGCCGGATCGGTGGAGCGGGCTCTGGGAGAGGGGGTACGGCTCATTTCGATATATCGGTAAACGAGTGTGCAAACGATATATCGATATATCGAAGCCGGCAATCATCGATCCGGCCACAAGCAATCCCGTTTTGGGCCACGGCCAGCCGCGCGCACAGCAAAAGGGGCGCCCCTTGCAGGGCGCCCCGGCGGTACTGTGGAAGGGAGCAGGGCCGCAAGGCCCATCACTCGCGGCCCACGCTGGGCCCGATCCCCGCAGCGGTCCAGAGGCGGCTGCGACATGTTGTCGCCGGTTCAGTACCGCGGCCCGGGCCGCACCTACGGTGGCTCCAGAGTTGCCCTACAACCGTCATCGGCAGCGGTAACACTGCGTCCTGCACATGGCCGCAGCGGCCCGCAAGCGACAGCCCGCGCAGCCGCCAAGGCCCGCCGCAGGGCCATCACGGGCCCTTGCAAGCCCCTTGCGGACACTGGCCGGTTGCATCCATACGCCTGCGTAGCCAAGTGACGAAAGCCCTTGGTGCGCTACACTTTGCGGTCTAGAAATCTATACAACAGTCGCGCGCGTGCGTGCGGTTATGGGAGCGCTAATGAACTGGTTGAACGAGGTGCTGAACAACGACCCGAATCCTGTGGAAACCCAGGAGTGGATCGAGTCGTTGAAGGCCGTTATTGATGTCGAGGGCTCCGAGCGCGCGCATCAGCTGCTGGAAGGCATGGTGGAACTGACCCGTCGTTCGGGCGCCTACCTGCCGTTCTCTCCCACCACCGAGTACGTCAACACCATCGAGCCGCAGCTCGAGGCCAAGAGCCCGGGCAATGCCGAGCTGGAATGGCGCATCCGTTCGATCATCCGCTGGAACGCGATGGCCACCGTGGTGCGCGCCAACCGCAAGCCGGGTGACCTGGGCGGCCACATCGCCTCGTTCGCCTCCGGCGCCACCCTGTACGACGTGGGCTTCAACCACTTCTGGCGTGCCCCCAGCGAGAACCACCCGGGCGACCTGCTGTTCATCCAGGGCCACAGCGCCCCGGGCATCTACGCGCGTTCCTTCCTGGAAGGCCGCATCAGCGAAGAGCAGCTGGACAAGTTCCGCATGGAAGTGGACGGCGGTGGCCTGTCCTCGTACCCGCACCCGTGGCTGATGCCGGAATACTGGCAGACCCCGACCGTGTCGATGGGCCTGGGCCCGCTGGCCGCCATCTACCAGGCGCAGTTCATGCGCTACTTGGAAAACCGTGGCCTGATCGAGAAGTCCGACCGCAAGGTGTGGTGCTTCATCGGCGACGGCGAGAGCGACGAGCCGGAAACCCTGGGCGCCATCGCGCTGGCCGGCCGTGAAGGCCTGGACAACCTGATCTTCGTGGTGAACTGCAACCTGCAGCGCCTGGACGGCCCGGTGCGCGGCAACGGCAAGATCATCCAGGAACTGGAAGGCGTGTTCCGTGGCGGCGGCTGGAACGTGATCAAGCTGCTGTGGGGCGGCTACTGGGATGTCCTGCTGGCCAAGGACAGCGACGGCGTCCTGAAGAAGCTGATGATGGAAACCGTCGACGGCGAATACCAGAACTGCAAGGCCTTCGGCGGCGCGTATACCCGCGAGCATTTCTTCGGTAAGTACCCGGAGACCGCTGCGATGGTCGCCGGCCTCAGCGACGACGACATCTGGCGCCTGAACCGTGGTGGCCACGACCCGCACAAGGTGTATGCCGCCTACCACCAGGCCGTGAACACCAAGGGCATGCCGACCGTCATCCTGGCCAAGACCGTGAAGGGTTACGGCATGGGCAGCGCCGGTGAAGCGCTGAACCCGACCCACCAGACCAAGAAGCTGGACGACGAAGCGGTGCGCCACTTCCGCGACCGCTTCAACATTCCGGTGACCGACGCGCAGCTGGCCGACGGCCAGGTGCCGTTCTACCACCCGGGCCCGGATTCGCCGGAAGTGCAGTACCTGCAGGAACGCCGTGCCGCGCTGGGCGGTTACCTGCCGCAGCGCCGCCGCAAGGCCGACAAGACCTTCGTGGCGCCGAAGCTGGAAGCCTACGACCGCCTGCTGAAGAGCAGCGGCGAGCGCAGCTACTCCACCACCATGGCCTTCGTGCAGAGCTTGAACATCACCCTGCGTGACAAGGAACTGGGCCCGCACATCGTGCCGATCGTGGCCGACGAAGCCCGTACCTTCGGCATGGAAGGCCTGTTCCGCCAGATCGGCATCTACGCGCCGTTCGGCCAGAAGTACAAGCCGGTGGACGCCGACCAGCTGATGTTCTACCGCGAAGACCAGAGCGGCCAGGTGCTGCAGCAGGGCATCAGCGAGCCGGGCGCGATCAGCTCGTGGATGGCCGCTGGTACCAGCTACTCGGTCAGCAACGTGCCGATGCTGCCGTTCTACATCTACTACTCGATGTTCGGCTTCCAGCGCGTGGGCGACATCGCCTGGCAGGCCGCCGACATGCGTACCCGCGGCTTCCTGCTGGGTGGCACCGCCGGCCGCACCACGCTGAACGGTGAAGGCCTGCAGCACGAAGATGGCTTCAGCCATCTGGTGGCCGGTGGCATTCCGAACGTGCGCAGCTACGACCCGACCTTCGGCTTCGAAGTGACGGTGGTTCTGCAGCACGGCACCAAGCGCATGATGGAAGACCAGGTGGACGAGTATTACTACGTCACCCTGATGAACGAGAACTACACCCACCCGGAAATGCCGGAAGGCGCGGCCGAAGGCATCGTCAAGGGCATGTACCTGCTGACCGACGCCGGCAAGCCGAAGAAGGGCGAGCTGCGCGTGCAGCTGCTGGGTTCGGGCACCATCCTGCGCGAAGCCATTGCCGCCGCCGAGCTGCTGGACAAGGACTTCGGCGTGACCGCCGATATCTGGAGCTGCCCGAGCTTCAACGAACTGCGTCGTGATGGTTTCGACGTGGAGCGTGCCAACCGCCTGCATCCGGAAGGTGAGCAGCGCAAGGCCTACGTGACCGAGCTGCTGGAAGGCCGCCAGGGCCCGGCGATTGCCGCCACCGACTACGTGCGTGCGTATGCGGACCAGATCCGTGCGTTCGTGCCGATGTCGTACACCGTGCTGGGTACCGATGGCTTTGGCCGTTCGGATACGCGTGCGAACCTGCGTCGGTTCTTCGAGGTTGACCGGTACTACATCGCGCATGCCGCGATTGCGGCGCTGGCCAAGGAGGGGAAGATGACCGCGAAGGATGTGGCCCGGGCGATCAAGCAGTACAAGATTGATCCGGAGAAGGCTAACCCTGTTGGGGTTTGATTAGACAGAAGAGGCGGCCGAATGGCCGCCTTTTTTTTAGTACTTGCCACGAGGAAGATCGGATGTTCAGCACGGAAGAACAGTCGCGAGTTCTCGCGACACTAAGGGATGCACAGCGCGCAGCCTTTGAGAAGATTAAGGAATATCTCGACGCGCCGCATGGGGGGCAGTCTTTTCTAGCCGTGTTGCCGACCGGCGCCGGAAAGTCAGGATTGATTGCCACTCTGGCGCAATCGCAGAAGGTCGGCGTAATTCTTATCCTTAGTCCCCGGGTGGCTGTCTGCGATCAACTTACTGAGCAGGTATCTGGGGGGTTTTTTGCTGACCGATCAATTTCGGTGAGCAGGTTGCGGGATGTCGAAGACATTGATGACGAGTTCGGAGATTCCTCAATTTATGTGGAAACCTTCCAAAAACTACTGCGAATGAAGGAGGGTAGACTGAGAGATCTTCAGTCGAGATGCTCTCTTGTCATTATTGACGAAGGTCATGCGGAGCCTGCGCCAAAATGGGGTGCCCTGGTCCGTAGTTTTGAATGCCACAAAGTAATTCTTACTGCGACTCCGTATCGTAATGACCTATTTCAATTCAATGTTGGTCAGGATAAGAATTTCTGTTACACCTTCCGTGATGCTGTGAGCGATGGAGTAATTGTGGATCCTGAGTTCCAGTCTTGTGGATATCATGATCTGTCTGAAAGGGTTAAGGATTTCATTAAATTAAACCCGATTGCAAAGGTGATTGTTAAGACAAAGAACTTTGAGGATGTGCTTGCGTTCAAGAAGACGATGGTCGCAAGAGGCCTTTCGGTACTCGCGATTCACGAGCGTTTTAAAAGCAATATCTCTCTCGGTGAATTGAGTGATGTTCCTAAGGATATTAAAGATCTTGAATTTCAGGTCATCGTGCATCAAAGGAAGCTGGATGAGGGGGTTGATCTGCCCAGTGCTAAACTCTGTATCCTCACTTATCCGATAGCCAGTGGGCGAGAGCTAGTTCAGACAGTTGGTCGAGTAGTTAGGGTGTTCAAAGGAGTAAGGCCACTGGTTCTCGATTGTGCCACCGGAAGTAATCAGCGGCTTTGGGAGAACTACAAGGAGTTTGATCGTTATATTTCCGACCCGGCTGCTTGGGCGAAGTTCGTGAGGTCCTTGGACATCGCTAGCCTCATCGAAAGCTATCTGAATGTATTTCCAGATGTGACTTACCTCGGTTCCACTTTTAAGAGAAAGTTTGATATTCAATCGATCGATGTTGATAAGGACGTTGTAGTTCCAATGGCGTCGGTTTGCTTCCTGTCTGTAGAGAGTGAATTTACGATTGAATCTTTTGTGGACACCTTGTTATGGAGATATCGGCGTGAGGGTGAGCTTTCCCGTCTTTGCCTTTCACTGTACGGCTTCCATGTAATTCTGTCTGTCAAGTTTGATAACTCAAAGTATTTGAAGAGTTGTCTATTCTTTGAGCCCTCGCTGCATGTCACAATCGCTAAGGTTGTAGGGGATCTATTGGCTGTTTATGACAGCCGTTCGATAAATCACGCCAATGATATCGAACTTCAGACGATGCAGCCTGTGGAAGTGCAAAGATTGCTTAGTCTTTCCACGCGGGGAAAATCCGTCAGAGTGAAAGAAACTCATGCCAGGGCCGTTGGTACGTCGCGTAGTCGACCGGAGCGTGTATCCCAGATAAGTCCAGACCTGAACGCTGCGCCTAATGGGCAGGCCACTGCTAGCTATGCGCTGTCCGTAACTAAGGTTGTTAATGTGGACGCGACAGACCGCGTCGAGAGTAGCTACTACTTGAGTGCGGCATCTGGGCGAGTGGCCGATCAGAAGCACCATTCGTTCAGCCTGGAAACTCTGTCTGAATGGCTGGATGAAGTGGCATCAGTCATATCAAACAAAGTGACCCAGCTGAGCCCTGCAATAAATGGATATGCTCTGCCTATCGCAGCCGAGCTGAGTGGAGATCCCGTCTCCGCGACTTTTGATTTCAGTGGGCTGGCCGGTACCGCAAATCTGGTGCAGGGTAGCAGTCGCGGCCAAGTAGTTGCTGGCATTGAGTACGTAGAAGTCAGTTCCTGGAATTTTAGGCTGGCCGGAGTCAAGGTTTCAATGGCCTACAGTAGCGACGAGGAGAGAATAATATTCTCGTCTAAGCATCCTATCTCTATGGCCGTGATGGGGGCGCCCGAAAGTGACTTCATCGATTATTTAAATCGCTGTGAAGTAAAAATATTATTTGCTGGCGGAGTGTCCTATGTGGGCGGAAAATTCTACAGATCCTCTCTCCCGACATTAGTGGGGTTTGATCTGGAGACTACGACAATGAGGCGAATCTTCTTCCCTCTTCCTGAATTGCAGGCTCTTGGATTGACGGAGAAGGGGGAGGTAAAGCAGGGAGAGTATGTCGGTACGTTGAACGAAAAGTTCGATCAGAACTCGGTATTCGACATCATCGACAGTCTCGCAAAAGGTCCCCATGCTAGGTATTCGTCTCTAGAGTACAGGTCACTACAGGCGATGATTGCGGATGCTGACATCGTTATCTGCAGCGATATGGGTACGGAAGCTGCGGATTTCATAATTTCATCACCTCGCCTTCTTTGCTATATTCATGCGAAGTGTGGTGACTCCGTACGGCCACGATCCTCGGCAGGGGCGCTTGCAGAGGTTGGTAGTCAGGCAGTCAAGAATATCGAATATCTCATAACGTCAGATACGAATCTTCCCTTTGGAAATGCGGCGCTTCTGCCATCCCCTTGGCCCAGCCCTGGCGCGACCTATAAGATTTCTCGGCGACTCCGAGTTCTGAAGAGGCTTGGCGAAAACGTCGTTCTACCGGCATCTAATCAGGCGTATAAGGCTAGACTAGAAAAAGCAATTTCCATAATTGCGGAGCGTCGAAGATCGCCCGCTTGCAGGAAGGAGGCTTGGATTGTCGCTGCCAATTCATTCTCATTCTCTAGTTTCAAGAGACAGTTGGCGAAAGGCTCTTCAGCGAACGCTGAGTCTCTTCAGGCTTACCAATTGATGGACTCCTGGGCGGCCACATGCAGTGCAAATGACGTCGAGCTTAGGGTGATTGTCTCCCCTTAGTGCTGCGTATTCAATTAACTGATAATTAATTTTATGTTCCCGTCGCATTTAGTCTAAAATAGCGGATGGGAAGCTGACTCGAACTCTTAGATAAATAGCAAATGGCCCCTTTTGGATCGAGAGCGCGGATTGTTGGTGATGCCTGAAATTGCGGATTGAATGACAACGTCTCTCCCCCATTGGCCCCACCCGCTGTGCGTAGCGGCAATCTCAGTAGTTGGCCTGCCTCAACTATCTGAGCAGGCCGCTCATGCACACGTGCTACTCGCGCCCCTGCACTCGCTCACTCGCCATCACTGTCAACGCCACGCACGCCATTTTCAACCCCTCCATCACCCGATCACCCACGTATTCCTCGTCAGTGCCGTTCTGCCGCGTGCGCTCCGCCGCCAGCATCAGTTCCGCAACCACACGCAGGCCGCCCAGCGCGCAGTCCGCATCAGCCATCTGCATGCTGCGCCCGAGGCTCAGGTTGCGCTCGGGCCAGGGCTGCCCATCAGCAGCGGCGCCCGCGCCAATGCGATGCAGGTTGGCGACAAATCCAAGGGGATAGGCGGAGGAATCTTTCTCGTGATCGGTGTTGGCCGGATCGCGGCGGGTGTTCACACCGGGTAGTTTCGTTGCGCTCATGGCAATGCTCCGTACAGGACAGAAAGCAGCGCCACCAATAAAGGTGGCGGACGGTGCGGGCTCGAAAACCGGTAAGTACCAGACCGGCGGGTCCGGAGACCCCCACGCACCGCCCGCCATAGAACGCGAACGGATTGCCAGCCGACGCCACACAATAAGGTGACGCCGGCTGGCAAAGCGCATACAGCTGGTACAGAAACGGGTTTTCGAGTCCCGCGCCACCCTTTTTCGGTGGCACGCCAAGAGATACCCGCGCAGCTGCCAAATGCCAAGAAACTCCAGAACCGGCGAGTGCCAGTCCTGACGCTTTCGGCATTGTCGCACAGGGTGTTAAGCCATCAAGCGATTGCGCCGCAATGGTCTTGAAGGGCTTGGCGTTTTTGACCCCAAGCACAGAAATGCCCGCAGCCAAGGCCGCGATGTAGGGCCAGTTACGACAGACTGGATCAGTGGTTCAGGCCGCGGGCGCCTCGGACTCCGGCGTAAAGATCAAACGCACCCGAACCCGCGCATGCTTCGCGACGCCCTCAACCACGACCGGATCGAAGCGCCACTCATCCACCGCATCAAGCGCCGCACGATCAAACTCCCGCCGCCCGCTGGACCGCGCCACCATCACGTTGGACACGTGGCCCAGCTCATCCAGCTGAGCCACCAACAGCACCTGCAAGGGAAACTGCGGCAACGTATCGGCGGCAGTGACCGGTGCTGTTGAATACACCACCGCAGGCGCCTGCTGCAGTTTGAAGGTGGGGTTGTCCCCGGCCTCTACAAACACCTCCGTGGAAATACGTGGGTCTGTATCCATGGCCATGGCAGGCACAGCGCCCATCAGCATCAGAACGAGGGTCAGTGCCAGGGCGGCGTTCAAACGGGGCATGCGTGGCTTCCATTCCGGTGCGGCAACAGCATAGCGTCCGCCTCCACGCAGCGATCTGAATGCCCAATCCGCGCGCCTGCCATACGTGCGCAGACGCACGCCACGCTCCCCACCTGTTAACATTCCCCCCGCAACCCAGCCAGCCCACCCCGCGCAAACCGCGCCGGAGCGGGCCGTCGCAGTACGGCCCAGCGAGCCAGGACACCCTCCCGTGCCCTTTCAAGGATGCTCGCATGTTCCCTCATTCCGCTCTCCGCTCGGCCGCCCTGGCCCTTGCCGTCTCGCTCAGCCTTGGCGTGCCGTCCGCGTTCGCCGATAACGCCCCCGCCGCCAGTGCCAGCACCGCTGTGCAGCGCCAGGCCGTGGCCAAGGGCCTGTACGAACTGGCCTACAGCCCGAAACAGAACGCCGTGTTCGTGGCCTCGTCCGGTGGCTTCGGCGATGACGCCGGCCCGGCCCAGGTGCTGCGTTTGAACCCCGCCACGCTGGCCGTGGAAACCCGCATCCCGCTGGAGCGCAAGGCGTTCGGCGTGGTGCTGGACGACGCCCACAACCGTCTGTACGTGGGCAACACCGTGGACCTGTCGGTGACCGTGGTCGACACCGCGCAGAACAAGGCCATCGGCACCATCCAGCTGATGGAGAAGAAGACCGGCAAGGACGGCAAGGCCGCCTACACCCACGACCTGCGCGAGCTGGTGGTGGACAGCGCCGGCAACCGCCTGTACGTGACCGGCCACAGCAGCCAGCCGGACGTGAGCAGCGTGCTGTTCGTGATCGATACCACCACGCTGAAGGTGATCAACACCATCGACGGCCTGGGCAACGCCAAGGCGCCGGGCCTGGCGTTGGATGCGGCCAACAAGCGCGTCTACACCAGCAACCTGCTGGCCGACCTGGTGGTGGTGGGCACCGATTCGAACAAGGTGGTGGCCCAGCACAAGATCGCTGCCGAGCAGCCGATGAACATCGCGCTGGACCCGGCCGGCAAGCGCCTGTTCGTGACCGACCAGGGCTCGGAATTCCTGCGTGGCTACCAGGCCAAGAGCAGCGGCCTTGTCAGCAAGCACCCGGGCCAGCGCGTGCTGGTGCTCGACCGCAGCACCGGCAAGGAACTGGCCAGCATCCCGACCGATGCCGGTCCGCTGGGCATCCTGCTGGATGCACCGCGCAAGCGCCTGTACGTGACCAACCGCGAGGCGGGTACGGTGACGGCGTACAACAGTGACAGCTACCAGAAGGTGGCCACCTACAAGGTGCCGACCCACCCGAACAGCTTGGCGCTGGATGCGAAGAACAACGTGTTGTTCGTGAGCATCAAGAACGGCGAGAAGGACGACAAGGGCGCTGACGAGAGCGTGGCGCGGATTCAGTTGTAAGGCATTCCGCAGCACTACGGCGTAGCGAAGGCAGGGCATCCCCCTGCCTTCTTTATACTCGGCAAAAGCGTGCCGATTGCGACATCGAAAGGTACTATCCCGTCTCTAAGGCCAATAGGCCGGGTCAATTAGATGAGACAGGGGGAAGCAGGGATGGCGTACTGGTGGGTGAACCAGAAGAAGACCTTTGAAGCCTCGGCAAAGGGAGGCTTTCTGTGGTCGCCAAAGAAAAAGACCGACGGCCATCGCAGTGCCTTCTACGAGAACATGACCTTAGCGCGGCCAGGCGACGTGATCTTCGCCTTTGCGGACAAGCAGATCAGGGCTCTCGCTATCGTGAGCGGGGCGCATGCCGAAATGGCGCGCCCCGAGAGCTTCAAGACTGCCGACAGCGATTGGAACAATGACGGCTGGATGGTGCCGGTGCAGTACCAGCTGGTCGAAGTCCCGCTTGAAGTGCGCAATCACATGGATCTGCTAGGGCAGCATCTGCCCTACAAGTACGCACCCATCAAGCCAAGCGGAAAGGCCAATGAGGCGTATCTGTGCCCCGTGCCAGAGGGGATGGCGGACGACCTTCTTAACCTGTTGAAGACCGACCGCGAGGAGCTTCGTCAGTGGCAAGAGGATGTGCCGGTCTCTAGTGCGATTCGTTCGATTCAGAACGATGCCACGCTCTCAACAACACAGAAGAAGCAGTTGATCAACGCGCGCGTTGGCCAGGGCAAGTTCCGCAGCAACGTGCGCGATATCGAACCGATGTGTCGTGTAACGGGAACGACGAACCCAAACTTCCTTATCGCCAGTCACATCAAGCGCTGGTCCGAGAGCGATAACCGCGAACGCCTCGACGGCAACAACGGACTGATGCTTGCACCGCATATCGATCGACTATTCGACCGCTGGCTCATTTCTTTCACTGATGATGGTGTGATGATCTTCAGTGAGGCGCTGCCGGATGGAATTCGTGCGGAGTGGGCATTGGAACAAAAGATCGCGCCGAAGCCGTTCAACGCGGAGCAGATGCGTTACTTGAGCGAGCATCGGGAAAGATTGATTGGCAGGTAGTGCAATGAAATGGCACATCTTCAGATGTGCCATTGCAGGGCGGGGGAGCCTGACCGAGTCAAGCGCCCGGGGGCGATGACGCTTTGGAAGCTTCGCTCGCTGAACTACACTCTACGAAATTGGCGACACGGTCGACAGGAATCGTTGCAATCCCTTTGGCATCACTTTTTAGTCTCACGTAGTACATGGAGGAAGTGGCGGCCCGAATGCCAAGTTCCTTCGTGATAGGCCGAGTCTTGTCGCGCCAGTCGATTACTTCGGCGAAATCTGATTTTTCTCCCGTGACAATCAGGCGTGAGCACGACATGCCGCCTGAGCCGCTGCTAGAAATGACCTTTCCGGCAAGCCAGCCGCCAGTGGTGGGGAAAATGCATATCGTGGTGATGATGATCAAACTTGCGTGGAACGCTCGCGCTACGATCTTCCCATCCTTGCTGCCCAGCTCGATGAGTCTCACGGCGAATAATTGCACCAATGCCGCCATTACCATCACAAAGAGAAGTAGCGCAAGAATCACCCAATATTTTTCGATTTCACGAAAATATTCCATTGCACCCTTCATAACAGAAAGTGCAAACATCATCTGGACAAGATTTGAGGTAATGGCAGACCACGTGCGGTCAAGCCAGTGGCGCTTCTTCTTGTTCCCATCGAAGAAGAGTGTTACGAAGAAGAACACTAGTCCGGCCAGGGCGATAGATACTGGAACGCCCCATTTGTCGTTCCCGGGGTAGCTTGCCATCAGGACCACGGCGATTGCCAGTATTGCTCCGGGTAAGATCAATGTCCCGAGCCACTGAAATATATTCAACCCTACTTCGGATGATCGTTTCAGAACGTGTAGGCTTCCATCACTCGAGGTGTCAGCTTCCTCGAACATGACCATGAGTGGCATTAATGCAAGGGCAAATAACATCAGGGTGATGGCGCATATAATTACCAAAAGCGACGGCAATCCTGAAATTACATCTGAGGAAAGTATGCTGAGGGGTATGTGTTCGGCTTGTAGGTAATAGAAAAGGCTTAGGCTTGGCAGGGCGATAGAGGCCGCAGCGAGTTTTACGGGGTGCTTCTCTGCCCATGAGAAGGAGTCTGCCAGCTGTTGAAGCCATAATTTGAAGACCACGTTAACTTCAGTGCTGGGGGATGATTGTTGCGGATCGGTCATTGTGATTCCCTTCGTTCATGCAGTGAGTAGGTCGCGCAAAGCTGCGTCTGAGGCAGCCTCTTGCAACTAGATCGGCCGACACGAGCAAATTGTTAGTGATCGCTTGCGCGGATGCCGGAAGGGCTAGATGCGAGCAACTGACCAAGGTGACGCATGGTGAACTTCCACTGACAAGCGAGTTTAATCAGCCTTAGCTTTGCTGCCAGTCTGGAAGTCGCCATTTCATTCCAGAGGTAGGGCTGGATCAGACTTAAGATGTGCTGTGCGCGCGAAGGGCAGCTCTTCAATGTTGCCAATTCTGATGTCGCAATCAGCACGACTCTTCGCACTCAGATGCGAGCACTGAGAGGCCATGTGTGTGCGTTTGTGGAGGGTCTTCTAGGACTACTTGCAAGAACCGGCTTTTCCCGCCCGACGCCCATAACCGCTCACTAGCCTCCTTCCCCAGCATCAAGCGAGGGAGCGCGCATGCAGCGGGTTGTGATCGTGGTCGGCGACCGCACCACCGGTGGCGGCGAAGTGTTGACCGGTGCGCCCAGCACCTTCATCAACAACATCGCCATCGCCCGCGTGGGCGACAAAGCGAGTTGCCCGAAGCACGGTGGCTTCTTCGCCATCGTCACCGGCGATGAAACCTTCCTGATCGATGGCCAGCCGTTGGCCCGCCACGGGGATTCGCTGGCCTGCGGCTGCCGTCTGCTGGCCTCGCGCCAAAGCACGGTGACGGTGGAAGCGGGCGGAGGCGCTGGGCCGCAAGCGGCGTCTCAACCATCTGGCAACGCCGCACCGCCAGCGGGATTCGTACCCACAGGCACCGCTGCGCATGAGCCTGACGTAGCGCCGCCCAGCAAGCAGGACATCCTGCTGTACTACCACTACGGTGACCTCGACCGCACGCCGGTAAGGGGCGTGGGCTACCAGGTGATGCTGCCCGACGACCGGGTGGTGACCGGCAAGTTGGATGACGCAGGCCGCGCACGCATCCCGGACGTCGTCGTTGGCCCGGTGCATACGCTCCAGCTGCTGTTCCAGCCTGACCTGAGCGATGACGACGATGCGCCCATCCTCGCGGCGCGCGCGAAGCTCAAGTCAGCGCTGGACGCGATCGTTGCACAGACCCGCAGCGACATGGCCACGGCATGGCAGCAGTGGGACGACGCAGGCGCACTCAAGCGCTGGGGCCTACAGCGCGGCAACCAGGCGCTGGGCACCGGGCAGGGCGCCTGGGACTACATGGTGGGAACGGTCGAGACTGCCGTCGATTTGGCGGTGTTGATGTACAGGACCGACCGCGAGATACGCGAATGGACGCGCGTGCTGCTGACCGGCGACCGCGATGCCATGGACCGCAAGATCGCCGCGATGCGTGCGGCGGGCGACACCGTGATGGCGGCTGCCAGCGAAGCCAAGGAGCTGTTCAACCTGCTGATCGAAGATCCGGCCATCACCCAGCAACTACCGGCCTTCGCCGTGGCCTGGTGGGACGCGGTGCCACCGGACGAACAAGAGAATCTGCAGGCGCGTTGCGGCGCACAGATCATGATGGATGTAGTGGTCTCCATCCTGCTGGCCGCGGTGACGGTGGAGCTGGGGGGCGCGGCGGGGTTTGGTTACGCGGCAGCCAAGGCCGGGCGAACAGCCACCCGCATCGGCTCGCGACTGCTGCACCTGATGGAGGAAGTGGAGGACGCGTTCAAGGGATTGGCCAAGGCGCTGAAGCACCGCAAGCGCCGGCAGGCCGATGGCAACCGCAGGCCCGATGACAACCGGAATGTGGAGACGCCACGGCTACCCAGGCGCATGCCGCGGAAGCAGCTGCCGTGCTTCAGTCCGCAGAAGCTGCCAGCATCGAAGTACCCGGAGATGGATCGGCAGTTGAAGGGGCAGGAGCAGGGGCTGAACGATATGAGTGTGGAGGATTACCTCAGTGCACGAGAGGCATTTGATCCGAAGAATCGCGACAGGGCGGCCGCAAAGAAGGCAAGAGAAGACTTTAGAGAAAAGATCAAGAATGAAAAGTATGACGAGCTCGCTTCCGAGGTGGATGACCCGAAAGTTGCGGAGCGTCTGGCAACGGAGCATGCAGACGCAACGATGAAGGCCTTGAACGCCCTGCACAATCCCGACCTTGTGGCAGGTGGCCAGGACAAAATCGCCGACTTCGGTGACGCAGAGGTCAATCACACCATCGGCCGTCAATGGAGCCATGCTAGTAAGGACCAGGCCACGCGCATCCAGGACCTGGATGCGGCGGCAAGGCAAGTCCCGGTGGGCGAGCGACGCACCACAAAGATGAACGGCGGATTGGAGCGCTGCAGATGATCGAGATGCTCGACAAACACTTTGAGTACTTCTACTCAGACAAGGGCTTTGGACCCGCGGTTGACACAAGACACGTATCGCAATCGAGGTTGGAGCACTACCGGGGAAAGGTCCCAGACAAGCTACTGGAATACTGGCGGGCGTACGGCTTTGCTGGTTACGGAAAAGGCATCTTCTGGATAACTGATCCGGATGACTACGCCGAAGCCCTTAATGCCTGGCTCTATGGAACTGAGTTCTATGGGAAGGATCACTACTACGTCATCGGCCGCAGCGCCTTCGGGAACTTGACACTGTGGGGAACCAAGACCGGGCGTAGCCTAACCATCAACTGTGCATGGGCAATGCTCTTTCCAACTGACAAATCCCGATGGATGAGGGAAGGGAAGGCAGATTCTCTGATTTCAACGTGGCTGTCTGGGATGAGTGTCGATTATCCGAATGAGACAGATGACAAGGGCATCCCCCTCTTTGACCGCGCCGTGAAACTGCTGGGCCCACTGAACCATGACGAGATGTATGGCTTCGTCCCGGCGCTTGCACTCGGTGGGCCATGCCGCCTCGATCATCTGCAGAAGGTCAACGCCGCCGAACACCTGCTGTTCCTCGCCCAGCTGGGGGAACGTCGGGTCATGGTCGACATCGTGGCTGAGGCCAAGAAGCGAGGGCTGTGAACCAGCGGGTCAGGACGGCTAATCCATCCACCGAACCGCAGCCGAGCGTGGGCTCGGCTCTACATGACGTCACGCCGACTAATCCGCCGGCCGATGGTCATAGCTGATCACCCGCTCCACCTGCCACCGCCCATCCACCCGCCGCCACACCTGGACGAAGCGCGCCTGGCCGGTCCAACGCTCCACACCCTTCGCATCGCGCTCGTGGAAGCGGTGGTCGCCGATCTCCAGCGCCCGCTCGTCGTGCAGCGGAAACACCTGCAGCGAACTCTCCACCAGTTCACGCCGCAGATGCATGTGGTTGGCGCGGTTGCTTTCGCACAGGGCGGCCACGCTGTGGCGAAAGTCGTCGCGGTTGCTGGCGGACTTGCCGGCCTTGTCATGGAAGAACTCCATGTCCTCGGTGGTCATCGACGCGGCCTTGTCGGCGTCGCAGGCGTCAAACGCAGCGGCGAACAGCTGCGTGTCGGCCTGGCGGATCTGTTCGCGCAGGGTATCGGGCGTGGTCGGGGCGGCGGCAAGGCCGGCGGCCAGCAGGGGCAGGGTGAACAGCAGCATGGCGAATCTCCCGGAAGTGGTCCGCGCAGGCTGGCACGGTCCACCGCACCTTGCCGCCGCGCTGCGACGAAACCGGCGCTGGACCCGATGAAGCGGGAATCTGGCGGGGCGGGCGTCCCTTCAGCCTGTGCACGTCGTGTCACAGCGCGCCGCGATTCCCTCACGGGCGGCATAGGGGCGGGGTTCTAGCCTGCAATTCTTCCCTTCCACAGGAGCCCCCATGCCTGCCTCCCGCATCCGCCTGCACGTTGAAGACACCGGCGGCGATGGCCGCCCGGTCATCCTGATCCACGGCTGGCCGCTGTCGGCCGATGCCTGGAAGACGCAGGTGTCGATCCTGCGCGATGCCCAGTACCGGGTGATCAGCTACGACCGCCGGGGCTTCGGGCGTTCCGAGAAGCCCGCCGACGGCTATGACTACGACACGCTGGCCGCAGACCTGGCTGCGCTGATTGAAGAACGCGATCTGCGCGATGTCACGCTGGTCGGCTTCTCGATGGGCGGTGGCGAGGTGGCGCGCTACGTGGCCAACCATGGTGAGGATCGCCTGCACAGCGTGGTGTTCGCCGCCGCCGTGCCGCCTTACCTGCTGAAAGGTGACGACAATCCGGACGGCCCGTTGACCCAGGACAAGGCCGATGAGATGCGCAGCGGCCTGGAGAAGGACCGCGAGAGCTTCTTCGATGGCTTCACCCGCGACTTCTTCAGCGCCGATGGCAAGTTGATGGTGACCGAAGAGCAGCGCCAGGCGGCGATCGCGCTGTGCCACCAGTCCGACCAGACGGCGGCGCTGGGTTGCATGCAGTCTTTCGCGACCACCGACTTCCGCAATGACCTGAAGAAGATCACCGTGCCGACGTTGATCCTGCACGGCGACAGCGATGCGATCGTCCCGTTTGAAGGCTCGGGCGAGCGCACGCACCAGGCCGTTGCGGGCAGCGAGGTGGTGATCCTGGAGGGCGCGCCGCACGGCTGCAACACCAGTCACGCTGATCACTTCAATCTGGCGCTGCTGAACTTCCTGAAACGGTAAACGTCCGCGATGCGCCAGCAAAAGACCCCGCCGTGGAAGAAGCCCAATCCCAAGGGCCAGGCGTCGCAGCCGTTGTCGGATGCGCAGAAGGCAGCGGCGCGGCAGCGGGCGGAAGAGAACGGGCGGCGTTACCCGAACCTGGTGGACAACATGTGGGCGGCGAAGCTGCCGCGTGGGTCGTGAGCTGGCGCAACCAAGCGTGAGTGCGGCGCCGAACAGGCACCATCCTCTACCAGGCAAACAGCGTTTGAACCGGAACGGCGTTTGTCGCATCCGCCAGCCGACAGCCGCAGTGCGCTTGGTTACGATGATCCTTTGTTGTCATGGATGATCTGATGGTCTCTGCTGCTGCGCGTTACTGCCGCATGTCCGGCCCTGGTCCGATCCTGCTGATGGTGCAGGTGGTGGCGCTGCTGGCGGTGGGACTGGCCGCCGGCTTCTTCCACTATCGGGTGGGCTTGCTGCTGGAGCCGGTGGATGATGCCTGCGGTGGCCCGGATCCCGTGGCGCGCATGCAGGTGGCCGAACAGCTGATGGCCCGCTCTCTCGCACTGGCTCCGTGGCAACCGTTGCAGTGGATTCCCATGGCCGGCCTGGTGCTGGCCCTGCTGGGGGCGATCTCGATCAGCGTGTACCGGCTGGGTCGCCTGTCGGGCCGGCTGCGGTGGGCCAACTGGGCGGTGATGGCCCTGCACGGCGTGATACTGATGCTGGCGGTGAGGGCCCTGCATCTATACGACATGGCGTGGATCAGCGTGGCCAAGCTGGCACCGACCACCTGCCTGGTGGAACTGGGCGAGCAGGGGCGGCTTCCGCTGGTGCAGGCGCAGGAGGTGGTGTTCGGCATTCTCACCCGCCAGCATGCTCTGCTGCTGCGCAGTCCGGATGATCTTGCTCTGGTCCTGGTCGCGCTGCTGCTGATGGCGATGGTGGCCGGATTCATGCTGTGGCGGGCGATCGCGCGGGCCAGATCATCGGACGCGCTGGAAGACGGCTAAGGTCTGGAGTGCCCAGCATCCAATTTGATCCTGTCGTCTGCCTCCCTGCACGATAGGGTCTGGCGCAGATCCTTTCGCTCGAGCATATAGACGGCGGAAGGCGCTTCAGCGAGCTTCAGTTGCAACGATTCACCGAATGGAATGACACGCCCCAAGGGCTTCGTCCAGACGACGGGTGCATCGCGCTGTAGCGTTCGGTCAATCAGCGATGCCATCGGCCTCGCTTGAGGGTCAATTGCGAGGCGAACACAGCCGGCCATCCCTGTGCTCCCCATGCTGAGGATCATGCGCGTGATGGGAGCAGATGTAGTGGGGAAAACGCAGGCCAGGGAGACTGCAAGCAATCCTCCCCAGAAGGCCTGTCGGACTATGCCATGGTGGCTGCTGCGGACGATGGCGAGAACGGCAACGAACTGGCCCAGCGCAAGAACCAATGTACTGAAGGCGACGGCCACCAGGACCACGGCTGTTCCATGCCCTGCAGCATCAGCAACGTGGGCGGCCCAAAGTCCGAGGGGAAACATGGTCATCGCCTGCAGGATTGCTGAGGGAAGACATGAGAGGCGTGAGGGGCGCTTGAAGCGATGCCGATGGGGACGACGTATCCAACGTCCGCAGATTGCCAGTGCCGCAATGCTGAGGAGCGCCGAGAAGAGCAGGATGATCATCTGCGCTGTGGCCCCCGCTTCGGTGAGCTCCATCACCATGGCCGCGGCAGTGAGGAGAAGGCCGGGAGACCAGAGCAGAAGCAGCCATTGCGATAGATTTACCTTTACAAACGCTTGAACTGGCGTGCGAAAAAAGGCTCCTCGATTGGGAATGATCGCGACGGCCAGCAGCCTTCCATTCCTGCTCCTGGCAGCGCCCTCCATGACCAGGGCGCAGTTGTACACGAGCAACCCGCCAATAAGCCCAATCAAAAGAATGACGATTGCGAAGAACAGCGGTATGAATGCCACGAAGTCTGACGACAGGACATTGATCGCCATTCTTTCCTGCATGCAGAAGTTGGCGACCGATGCCCCGCAGAGAAATACAATGCCGCCAAGAAAGAACGACGTATTCTCGCGGATGGTGGCCGCGATGCGCTTCAGATCGCTCAGCCATGCAAGATCGATCGTTCGGCCAGTCTTTTCCATGATGATCCTGATGTCCTCTGATTGACGCGGATTTCATGGTCGTCGAAACGGACTGGCACTAGAATCGGGAAAACCCTTACAACTTGTTCAAGGAAACTGTATGAGCTGGTTGCTGCGCGCCGTGCCGTTGCTTCTCTGTTCGCTGGCGGTGCACGCCGCCGAGGTGGACCGACGTATCGCGGTGACCATCGATGATCTGCCCTGGGCACGCGTGGATGAAATCGCGCCGCCGGATCTGCAGGCGCGTCATGAAGCCTTGATGGCCCAGCTGCAGCAGGCGGGCGTGCCGGTGGTGGGCTTCGTCAACGAGACCAAGCTTGAGGTGGACGGCCAGGTGCAGCCGGCGCGGGTGCAGATGCTGCGCGACTGGCTGGACGCGGGTTACGTGCTGGGTAACCACACATACTCGCACATGGATCTGAATGCCAAGGGCGTGGCGGCGTTCCAGCAGGATTTCCTGCGCGGCGAGACGGTGCTGCGGCCGCTGCTGGCCGAACGTGGACAGACGCCGCAGTGGATGCGCCATCCCTACCTGCGCGCCGGGCGTACCGCGGACGAGCGCGTGCAGATGGACGCGTTCTTCAAGCAGCACGGCTACCGTGTGGCGCCGGTGACCGTCGACAACGGTGAGTGGGTCTGGGCGTTCGCCTATGCCAATGTGATGAATGAGCAGCCCGATTCACCGGCGCGCGAGGCGACGCTGGCGCAGCTGCGCAAAGGCTACGTACCGTACATGCTGAACAAGCTGGACTATTACGAGAGGCAGTCGCAGGCGCTGCTGGGCTACGCATTGCCGCAGGTGTGGCTGATGCACGCCAACGAGCTCAACGCGGCCACGTTCGCCGAACTGGTGGCGGCCACGAAGCGGCGTGGCTATCGCTTCGTGTCGCTGGACGAGGCGATGCGCGACCCGGCCTACGCGCGCGGTGCTGAAGGCTACAACGGACGCTACGGCCCGAGCTGGCTGCACCGCTGGGCGATGGCGGAGAAAAAGCCGAAGGACTTCTACGCCGGGGAGCCGGTGGTGCCGAAGTGGGTGATGACGCTGGCGAAGGTGGATTCGGAGTGAGGCTCAGCGCTGCGGGTGTTGCCCGCAACGGAGATCGCCCCCGGCGCTGAAGCATCGGATCTGCCCCGTTCACCCGGTTGGAGAATGGGGCGTGTAGTCCAATGCTTCAGTGTCCTTGATCAGCCGATCGTGCCGCTCGCGCACATCTTTGGCAGTTCCCCATCCTGTGAGGCTCGCTCTCTCAGCCCAGGTACCTTCTCGTAGTGCGCCTCAAGGTAGCGAATACCCGTGTCACGGCCGATGCCCACGCACTGGATCTTGGCTGCGTTGATGACGGTATCCATGCGAACCTTGCCGGTTGCGCCCGACGACAGCTGAATAGCCCTGACGATGCTCTCGTTCGCATCAGCAAGATTGGATGTGCGTAGACCGGCATATGCACGTGCGTTCCACGCCTCTGCGTTGGAGGCATCAACGGTTGTGGCGGCCTGGAAGTACTGAAAAGCAAGGTTGGCCTTTCCGCTGACCAGCGCATCTCTGCCTGCTCTCAGGTAATCCTCGGCCGTGGGAGGGGAGGCAGCTGGCGCGGGGACGTTGGCCGAAGCCTGGCCTACGTCGCTCTCGTTGGAGAGGCTCAATGCGCTCGCTCGGAAGGAGATGATGCGCACTTGGACGAGCCGGAAATCCGTTTCGGAGAAGTAAGCCTTTGCTCGGTCGAGGAGGTGCAGGAATACCTGCTCGTCCCGGGACACGATCTGGGCTTCGTGCTTTTCCATGAATGCCATGATCATCTGATCAAGCTGTCTATCGGCCTGGCTCTGCTGGTGGCCGATGCTTGCATTCTTGAACGCTCTGTCATCGATCCCGGTCTGCTTCTGTTCCGCTCGCCGCTGATCTTCGGAGCGCGATGCCAACTGGTGAGCGGCGAATGCAATGAAGACCATGCAGGTTGGAATCACGATCTTGCTGATGACTTCCCCGATGACCTTGCCTAGATTGATGAATACTGCCTTCCATGGCCGTGGGTTCGACATGCTGGTGTTCCGAGAGGCTTTCTACGCTATCGGCATGCCGGCAATGATCTTGAACCTTTGCTCTAGGCGCGGCGCACCGCCAGCACGCCGTCCAGTGCCAGTTCTGCCTTGAATCCGGCCTTTTCCAGTCGCTTGGCCACTTCGCGCGGGACATCGCGGCCGCTGGTCAGCTTGTTCGGCGCACCGGTGTAATGGAACAGGCGCCCACCCTTGCGGATGACGCGGGCGAGGTGGTCGTAGAAAACCTGCGAGTACAGCTCGCCGGCAATGCCGAAGCGCGGCGGGTCGTGCAGGATCGCATCGACGCTGTTGCTGGCCAACTGTTCGATCTGCTGCGAGACGTCGCCGTGGCTGAACTGCAGGCGGCCCCCGGCGGCGGCCGAGTCCGGGTCCGGCGACCACGGATTGAGCGTGCGCAGCCACATCACGTCGGCGTTCTTCTCGAACGAGCGGATCTGGCCGACACCGGCCTCCAGCGCGCAGGCGGCGAAGTAACCGAGGCCGCCGCAGGTATCGAGGATGACCTTGCCGGCCGGGGCGACCAGCTCGACCTTGCGGCGTGCGTCCTCGAACGGCGACAACTTGGAGGTCGGCAGCATCTTGATGCCGTCGATCTCGAAGGTGGGTGCGCCCCACTCGGTGGGCACCAGCTTGATCAGCGAGCCGCTGTAGCGCGAGATCGGCGCGAACTCCTCGCCATCCCAGTAGTACAGCGTGCGGTCCTTCAGCTTGCCCGGCCACGGGTAGACCTCGCCGCGGAAGTGGAAGCCGTCCGCATCCAGTGCCACGCTGTCCTGGCTGCGGCCAAGGTCGAGCGAGCCCTGCCAATCGGCGGCGCCCTTGTCATGGGCACGGCGCAGGGTGTCGGCGCTGTCGCGGGTCAGCAGGGGGCCGGTGTAGTGGGGCACGGCGGGTACCGGGACGGTTCGGGGGAGGGCATGGTACCGCAGCTGTTGCAGTGCCGAGCCGCGCTCGGCGCTCCCGCTCAATCGCACTTCACCGCATACACCGGCCCGGCGCCGATCAGCATCAGCGCCATGTAGTCGCTGTCGCTGGCCTTGCCTTTCAGCGTGGCGCCCTTGTTGAAGTGGAAGATGCCGAAGCCGCCAGCCATGCGGATCAGGGCGCTGTCGATCTGCGCAGCGTCATCGCGGAAGTAGCGGCTGATCTCGCTGCTGCTGGCCTTGTGCAGGGCATTCGGTTCGCGCTGCCACTGGCCATCTCGGTTGAAGGAGACGAAGTACTGGCCGCCTTCCTTTTCGATGCGGAAGTCGGCGGGCTTGCGCGCGCTGGTGGCGAAACAGCCCTGCAACGGGTCGGCGGAGAAGGGAAGCCCGGCGTCACCACCACAGGCGGCGAGCAGCAGGAGGGCACCGGGCAGCAGCAGGCGGAGCGTGCGCATGGGATGTCCCTACAGGGGCAGGTGCGGCTAGTGTAGGCAGCATGCGGGCACGGCCCGTACAGGAATTCGGCAAGAGAAGAGGGGTTTTCGGATGGCGCAGGGCAAGGCACCGTGGTGCGGCGTGGCCAGTTGGCTGGGCATGGTGGTCGGCTGGGGTGCGGGCACAGTGGCCGCACAGGCGGCGGTGGCGGCCGGTGGTAATGGCCTGGCCGCGGGGATGGGCGTGGCGGTGCTGGGCGCGGCGCTGGTGGGCGCTGGCTTTGCCGTGGCATCGCGCGTGCGCGGCGAGCGATGGCCGTGGATCGGCATTGCCGGTGCGGTCGTGAGCGCGCTGCCGCTGCTGATGTACCTGCTGCGGATGATGCTGAAGCTCTAGTTGTAGTGCCGGTGCCGTGCGTTCCACAGATGCGTTGCGGCCAGCAGCAGGCTGCCGGTGACGGTCAGCGGTGTTTCCCAGCCGTGCGAGGGCAGCGCCAGCGCACCGGCCAGCAGCAGGCCCAGCCCCAAGCCGGCAGTGGCCCAGGCCAGCATCGGCAGCGGGTGACGGCGCTCGGCCCGCCACAGCGCATAGCCGGTCAGCGGCAGGGCGATGGCCACGAACAGCAGGTGCACCCACTCGGCTTTGGCCCAGACGCCGAACAGCGGCAGCGCGGCGGCAAGCAGGGGCAGCGCCAGGCAATGCAACAGGCACAGGCTGGACAGGGCGACCGCGCCAGCATCAAGCAGGGCGGCAGAGGGCGACTTCATCGGGGGAGGTTCCTTGCTTGACAAGTGTTATACAGTAACATTTCCGTTCCGCAGCCAACCCGCTCCGACATGAACACTGTTTCCCGCGCCGACCGTCGCCTTCCGGTCACCGTGCTGTCCGGCTTCCTCGGGGCCGGCAAGACCACCCTGCTCAACCAGATCCTGCGCAACCGCGAGGGCCTGCGCGTGGCGGTCATCGTCAACGACATGAGCGAGGTCAACATCGATGCGCAGCTGGTGCGCGAGGGTGGGGCGGAACTGCGCCGCACCGAAGAGACGCTGGTGGAGTTCAGCAACGGCTGCATCTGCTGCACGCTGCGCGATGACCTGCTGCAGGAAGTGCGGCGCCTGGCCGATGCCGGCCGCTACGACTACCTGCTGATCGAATCGACCGGCATCGGTGAACCAATGCCGGTGGCCGCCACCTTCGCGGTGCGCGACGAGCATGGCTTCAGCCTCAGCGACATCGCGCGGCTGGACACGATGGTGACGGTGGTCGATGGCAGCGCGTTCCTGGCCGATTTCGGCTCGACCCTGCGCCTGGCCGAGCGTGGCCAGCAGGCCGGACCGGATGATGATCGCGGCGTGGTCGACCTGTTGTGCGAGCAGGTGGAGTTTGCCGACGTGATCGTGGTCAGCAAGGTCGACCAGGTGGATGACGAGGTACTGCAGGACACCTTGGCCGTGCTGCGCGGGCTGAACCGCGATGCGAAGCTGCTGTTGTCCAGCTTCGGTGACGTGCCGCTGAGCGAACTGCTGGACACCGGCCGTTTCGACATGGAGCGTGCGCAACGTGCACCGGGCTGGGTGAAGGAGCTGCGCGGCGAGCACACGCCGGAAACCGAGGAATACGGCATCGCCAGCTTCGTCTACCGCTCGCGGCGTCCGTTCCACCCCGCGCGCTTCGCACGCGCGCTGCAGTCGGGCATGCCGGGCGTGATCCGCAGCAAGGGCTGGTTCTGGCTGGCCAACCGCATGGACTGGGTGGGCGAGTTGAACACCGTGGGTGCGGCGACGCGCACGCAGGCGGCGGGCTTCTGGTACGCCGCGCGCGAGCGCGTGCGTGCGGGGCAGGAGGACACCACGCCGCTGCTGCCGCCGACACCGCTGCCCTACAGTGACCTCGGCTGGGCGCGGCAGCAGGCGGAGTGCTGGAGCGCGCCATTGCCGGGCCCCGACGAGTTCCCGGACATGGCCGCGCATTCGGCGATGCAGCGCCTGTGGCACCCGCTGTGGGGCGACCGCCGCCAGGAGCTGGTGGTGATCGGTGTGCACATGGATGAGCGCGCCGTGCGTGCGGAACTGGACGCGTGCCTGCTGAACGATCAGGAGCTGCGCGCCGGTCCGCTGCTGTGGCAACAGCTGCCGCAGGCGTTCCCGGTGTGGAAGCGGTGAGCGCGCATTGACGGTTGGTGATGTGCCGGCCAGCGGCCGGCACTACCCATATCGATACGCCGTGCGTGGATCTACAGGCGGTCGCGCCACTGCCAGCCGTCGGCGCTGACCTGCAGTACCTGCGTGGGCCGTAAGGCCTGCAGCAGGTGCCGGTCATGGCTGACCATCACCAAGGCGCCGGGCCACGCGACCAGCAGGTCTTCCAGCGCCTGCAACGCACCCAGGTCCAGCGCGTTGCCGGGTTCGTCCAGCAGCAACAGCTGGGGTGCAGGCTCGGCATACAGCACGCTGGCCAGCGCACCCTTTACCCGTTCGCCATCACTGAGGCTGCCGGAGGGGCGAAGGATGCGCTGTGCATCCAGCCCGAGCAGAGCCAGGCGCGTGCGCAGTTCGCCCGGATCTGCCGCGGGATTGGCCGCCTGCACGGTATCGAGGATGCTGCGCTCGCCGGACAAGCCCAGCAGCTGCTGGTCGAGCAGCGCCAGGGGGGCGTGACGTTGCACGGTGCCATGGCGTGCAGGCAGCTGGCCGGCCAGCACGCGCAGCAGCGTGGACTTGCCGCTGCCATTGTCACCGACCACGGCGATGCGCTGCCCGCGACGGATCTCCAGCTGCAACGGGGCACTGCAGCCATGCGGCAATACCAGCGATTGCGCCTGCAGCAGGCGCGCGCTGCCGCGTTCACCATCACCGGCAAACAGCGCCAGTTCCGGCGCGGCGTGAACTGCAGAGGCCGCAGCGCGCAGTTCATCGGCACTGGCCTGCAGGCGATCGGCCTGCACCTGCTGCGCGCGGCCGTGGCTGGCTTCGGCGCGCTGCTTCTGCCGGCCGAGCAGGATCGGTGCCTGGTTGGCCTGCTTCGCATCGCGGTTGCCACGCGCCTGCCGCTGTTGCTGGCGTTCGTGCTGTTCACGCGCGCTGCGTTGCTGCTGCCGGTGCTGCGCGCGCGCATGGTCGAGCTGGGCGGCGGCGGCTTCGCGTTCAGCCGCACGCGCGTCGGCGTAGTGCTGCCACGGCCCGCCATAGCGATGCAGCCCACGCGCATCGAGTTCGACGATCTGCTGCATCTGTTCCAGCAGCTCGCGGTCGTGGCTGATCGCCAGCAGGCCGCCACGCCACTGCTGCAATTGTTCGTACAGCTGATGGCGATGGCGCGCATCGAGGTGGTTGCTGGGTTCGTCGAGGATCAACCAGTCGGCACCGCTGGCCCACGCCCCGGACAGCGCGACCTGCATCGCCTGCCCTCCACTGAGGCGCGCGGCGGGCTGGGCGGGGTCGAGGTCGTCGGGCAGGCCCACTGCCTGCCATTGCTGCTGCAGGCGTTCGCGCAGGTCCCAGCGGTCACCGACGTGGGTGAAGTCGGTCTCGTCCACGCTGCCGGCTTCGATGCGCGCGAGTGCGTCCAGCGCTTCGCCGACACCGGCCAGCGCGCCAACCGTGCCGGCGGGTGGATAGCCGGGTGTCGGCAGCAGGAACACGCGGCCGCTGCGGCGCACCTGGCCGCTGTCGGGTGACAGGTGGCCGGCCAGCAGGCGGGCGAGCACGCTCTTGCCGGTGCCATTGGCACCGACCAGGCCGGTGGCGACCGGCTCAAAGGAAAACGACAGATCGGAAAACAGCCGACGGCCGTCGGCCAATCGATACGACACGCGATCGAGCGTGAGGGAATGCGGGGTCATGCGACCTCCATGGATGCCGGGTTCTCCCCTGCGCGCAGGGGCGGGAAGAGTCAGGCCGTCTGATGGGAAGACGGCGGCATCAATGGCGCATTGGTCGCGAGCCTCTGGGAGGAATGAGGCGCCAGTATAGCGGGGCTGGCTGAATGGCCGGGATTGATCGCGGCTACGGCACGGTTTCCAGGCGCGCGCTGACAAAATCGATGAACACCCGCAGCTTCGGCAGCACGTGGCGGCCCGAAGGCCACAGCAGGTGGAAGATGCCGCAGGAATGCACATGCTCGTCCAGCACGGTGACCAGCCGGCCGTCGGCCAGCGCATCGCGTACCGAGTGCACCGGCACGAACGCCACGCCCACGTGGCGCAGCGCCAGCGCCACGCGTGCTTCGATGGTGTTGGCCACCATGTGGACCGGCAGTTCCTGCGGGGTTTCATCCTCGGGCCAGTGGATCGGCCACAGCTCCAGCTTGCCGGTGCTGGGGAAGCGGTAGTGCAGCAGCGTGTGCTGCATCAGCTCGGCCGGCGTGCGTGGAATGCCACGCTGCTGCAGGTAGCCGGGCGAGGCGACGATGCGGCGCGGAAACACGCCCAGGCGCCGCGCGTTCATCCGCGAGTCGCTGGGCTCGCCGACCCGCAGCACGGCATCGAAACCTTCCTCGATGACATCGACCAGCCGGTCGCTGAAGTCGAGATCAAGGCGGATGTCCGGATAGGCGGCCATGAATTCGGCCATCAGCGGCAGGGTCAGGTCACCCACCAGCGGCAGGCCGATGCGCAGCGTGCCGCGCGGTGTGGCGTGCGGTTGCGCCAGCTCGGTGCGCGCCGCATCGCGCTCGTCGAGGATGCGCCGGCAGCGCGCCAGGAACAGCTGGCCCTCGGCGGTGAGGGTGATGCTGCGCGTACTGCGATGGAACAGCCGCACGCCCAGGGCGTGTTCCAGCCGCGCAACGCATTTGCCGGCGGCCGAGGCGGAGATGCCCTGCAGGCGCCCGGTCTCGACGAAGCTGCGGGTGTCGGCGGCGTGCACGAAGGTCTGCAGGTTGGCGAGGTTGTCCAGGACGGTCATGGGCGTGCGGGCGATGAAAGCGGCAGGGTAGAGGGGCGCGCTGGCGACGGTTGGCGCCGCCCTCGCAACACTGTGGTGCGGGGCGGGTCGCGGTCAGTTCCGGCCTTGCAGTTCCGGCCATGATGCCGATTGCGGACTGCACGGTCCATGATGCCCGGAGCGGAAACCGGCTTTTTGCGCGGCGGCGCGCTGCCTAACGTGGCGGGCCTCTCCCCACGGATCACTGCGATGAATGCCGCTCTTTCCCTTGAACCCGTACCGACGCTGCCGTCGGTGCAGCGGTTGCTGCAGCAGGTGCATCCGCTGCGCCTGGTCGGCGCGGTGGTGCTGGTGCGCCAGCACGGGGTGCTGCGCCACGCCAGCGCCAGCGGCCTGGCAGACCGCGAATCGGCCACGCCGATGCAGCGCGACCAGCTGTTCCGGCTGGCCTCGGTCAGCAAGCCGCTGCTGACCACGGTGATCCTGCGCCTGGTGGCCGAGGGCGTGCTCGACCTCGATGCCCCGGTGCAGCGTTGGCTGCCAAATTTCCGCCCGGCGCTGGCCGATGGCAGCACGCCGCCGATCAGCCTGCGCCAGCTGCTCAGCCACAGCAGCGGGCTGGGCTACCGTTTCCTGGAAGCCGATGCGGACGGCCCGTATGCGCGGGCGGGCATCAGCGATGGCATGGATGCCAGTCCGGTGTCCCTCGCCGAGAACGTGCGCCGCATCGCGCAGGCGCCGCTGCTGTTCGCACCCGGCAGCCAGTGGTTGTACTCGCTGGGCGTGGATGTGGCCGGTGCGGTGGCCGAAGCCGCAACCGGTGAAACCCTGCAGGCGCTGTTCGCACGCCTGCTGGCCGCACCGTTGGGCCTGCGCGATACCGCCTTCGCCACCGCCGATGCTGCGCGGTTGGCCACGCCCTATGTGAGCGATGCGCCGCAGCCACATCGCCTGCGCGAAGGCGAAGTGGTGGCGCCGTTCGAAGGTACGATCGGCATCGAATACAGCCTTGCGCGTGCCACCGACGCCAGCCGATTCGCCTCTGCCGGCGCCGGTCTGATTGGCACCGCCGATGAGGTGATGGCGGTGCTGGAGGCGCTGCGCGATGTACGGGCGTCGGGCCTGTTGCCGCCTGCACTGGCGGCGCAGATGGCCACCCCACAGGTGGGCGAGCAGGGCCCGCCGGAACCGGCCGGCTGGGGCTTCGGACTGGGCTTTGCGCTGCTGCACGATCCCGCCGCCAGCGGCACGCCGCAGTGCGAAGGCACCTGGCGCTGGGGCGGCGCCTATGGCCACAGCTGGTTTGTCGATCCGGCGCGTGGGCTGAGCGTGGCGGCGCTGACCAACACCCTGTACGAGGGCATGGATGGTGCCTTCGTCGATGCGCTGCGCAATGCGGTCTATGCCGATCTGGAGGGCGCCCGATGAGCGGCCATGTCATCGATGCGAGCAGCCCGGCCGGTGAAGCCACACGCCTGCCGTGGGCGGGCCTGCTGGCGCTGGCTGGCGGCGGCTTCATCACCCTGTTGACCGAGACCCTGCCGGCCGGCGTACTGCGACCGATGGGCGACAGCCTGGCCGTGAGTGATGCGGCCGTGGGCCAGCTGGTGAGCGTGTATGCACTGGGCTCGGTGATGGCCGCGCTGCCGATGATCGCGCTGACCCAGCGCCTGCCGCGACGCCCGTTGCTGCTGGCAGCGATTGCCGGGTTCGTGGTGGTCAATACGCTGACCGCCTTGAGCAGCAGCTACACGCTGATCCTGGCCGCACGCTTCCTGGCCGGGGTAAGTGGCGGCCTGCTGTGGTCGCTGGTGGCCGGTTACGCCGCGCGCATGGTGGTGCCTTCGCTGCAGGGGCGGGCGATTGCCGTAGCGATGGTCGGCTCACCGTTGGCGCTGTCGCTGGGGGTGCCCGCCGGCACGTTGCTGGGCCAGCAGATCGGCTGGCGCTGGGCGTTCGCGTTGATGAGCCTGCTGGGCGTGGGACTGCTGGCGTACGCGCGCTGGGCGCTGCCGGCATTGCCAGCGGCGGCGGCCGGCCAGCGCATCTCGCTGCGCACGGTCTGGCGCATGCCCGGTGTGCGCAGCGCGCTGCTGGTGATGGTGCTGTACGTGCTGGCGCACAACGTGCTCTACACCTATATCGAACCGTTGGCGGTGGAGGCCGGTGCAGGGGCGTGGCTGGATCGCCTGTTGCTGGCGTTCGGCATCGCGGCGATTGCCGGCATCGGTATTGCCGGCTGGGGCGTGGACCGTCATCTGCGCGCGCTGGTCTGGGCGGCAGTGGTCGGCTTCATCCTGCCGGTGCTGGCGCTGCTGCTATGGCCAGGCCAGCCGACCCCGCTGCTGCTGGCGACGATCCTGTGGGGCGTGGCCTTCGGTTCGGTGGCGACCCTGTTCCAGACCGCGCTGGCACGCCGCGCGGGTGCCGCTGCGGATCTGGCGCAGTCGATGCTGGTGACCGGCTGGAACCTGGCCATTGCCGCCGGTGGCGTGGCAGGCGGTGTGCTGCTGCAGGCGCGCGGCGCAAGCCAGCTGGGATGGTTGCCGTTGCTGTTGCTGGTGGTGACGGCAGCGTGGTTGCTGGCGCGGCCGAAGGCGTGGGAATAGGCGGCGATCGGTGAGGGCGCGGTGCCGGCCAGCGGCCTGCACTACCTACTCCACGCCATCCACGCATGGCGTGGATCTACCGAGCGCAGCGACCCGCGTTTGCCTTTGAATTCTCTGTTGATTCCGTGGTGGGACGCCGCCGGAACCTGTCAGAGGCCGGGGCGGTCGGGTTCGCGGGGGGGGCCGCGGCATGGATGCCGCGGTCAAGCCCCCATGGATGGGTTTACGGCGTCCCCCGCGAACCCGACCGTCCCAGCCAACTCCGGGATAGCTGTATGCGACCCACCATGAGGGGCTTTGCCGTTGGCCGACCTACTCGATCCCCTCGCGCTCGATCGGCACACTGCGCGGATTCTGCATGTGTTCGCGCGCCGCGCCGTAGCGCTGCTGGCGCTTGTTGTGGAACGCCACGAACTCGTCGCGCGGCAGCGGCCGCGAGAACAGCCAGCCCTGCCCGAACTCGACGTGGCGGCTGTGCAGGTAGGCCAGCTGCGCCTCGGTTTCCACGCCCTCGGCCACCACCCACAGGCCCAGCTCCTTGGCCATGTCGATGATGTGCGGCGTGACCGGGCTGGTCGCGCTCTCGGTGCCGATGGCATCGATGAATGACTTGTCGATCTTCAGTGCATCCAGTGGCAGCTGCTCCAGGTACTGCAGGCTGGAGAAGCCCACGCCGAAATCATCGATGGCCACGCTGTGCCCGGCGCGGCGCGCCTGCGCCAGCATCGTGCGGGCACGGTCCAGGTCGAGGAAGCCACGTTCGGTGGCCTCCATCCAGATCTGCTGCGGCAGGATGCCGCTACCGGCCATGTGCCGGGTGATCATCTTCAACGCACGCCCGCTGCTGATGTCCTCGGCGGCGAGGTTGATCGCGATGTGCGCGCTGCGGTCGGCCACCAGCAGCTCGCGCATGTCGCGCACCACGTTCTCGATCACCAGGTCGGTGACGTCGGCGATCATGCCGGCCTCTTCGGCCAATGGAATGAACAGGTCCGGCCGTACCTGGGTGCCGTCCGGGCGCTGCCAGCGGATCAACGCCTCGGCGCCGACGCAGATGCCGGTATCCAGCTCGATGATCGGCTGGTAATGCAGGTACAGCTCGCGGCGGCGGATGGCGGTGGCCAGCTCGCCGCGCAGCGACAGCCGGCGCCGGGAAAGCCAGATCACCAGGCCGGCACCCGCGGCCGCCAGCAGCAGGCCCAGCGGCACGAACAGCCAGGCCTGCTGGCGGAAGGTGGCGGCCAGCGCGGTGCGTGGCGTGGTGGCGATCGCCAGCCATTCCTCGTTGCGCGCGGTGGCATACAGCGTGTCCTGGTCCAGCCCCTCGCCGGGATTGCGCAGCAGGTTCTGCAGCAGGGCCGGGTCCATGCCGTCCTGCTTGGCCAGCAGCCGTCCGTCCGGGCTGGCCAGGGCCAGGCGCACATTCGGATCGACGATGACATCGACGAAGCGGCGCGGATCGACCAGTACGTCGTGGGAGCCGTACAGGATCGCCAGCACCTGGCGACGGCCGCTGGCTTCGGGGCGCACGTCCACCGCGATGCCGGCGCCGTCGCTGGTGACATGGTCGGCCCTGGGCTGGTTCACGTCCGAATGGAACGGCCCCCAGGAGGTGCAGCGCAGCTTGCCCCCTTCGAAGTAGCCCATCTGGTCTACCGACGGCGTGGTCATCACCAGCGTCTGCATGCGCCGGATGTGTTCTTCGTTGCAGCCGGAGGCGGTACCGGCTTCGGCCGACTTCAGCGCGGCCAGCGCCTCGTGGTAGGACAGGTCGGAGCGGCGCAGGGTGCGCAGCGCGATGTCGTGCAGCCGCTGCTGTTCGACCGTGACCGCGCGGTCCCAGGTGGCGTAGGCCATCACCGCGATCGGTACGGCGGCGGCCAGCAGTGCCAGCGCGGTGCCGCCGATGATGACGCGCAGCCGGCTCATGGCCGGAGCTCCAGCGGGAGGGTCAGGGCAGGGGGCATGGGCGGGCCGGTCCTTGGGCAGATGCGGCTATCTGAGCATGGCGCCGGGCCGGGCGGAATGGGCGTAATCCGGTATTTCGTCACATTGTGATGAAAGCGGCCAAGATTGACGGAATCAGCTCGTCCGGTGCTGGCGCTCCTGCCCGCAGAGGACTACCGTCGAACGCTTCGCCCGCCCCTTTCCGCGCCCATGACCGAGCCCGCATCGCCCCCCGAGCACCTGCGCCGCAGCCTGTCCAACCGCCACCTGCAGCTGATCGCCATCGGCGGTGCCATCGGCACCGGCCTGTTCATGGGCTCGGGCAAGACCATCAGCCTGGCCGGTCCGTCCATCGTCTTCGTCTACCTGATCATCGGCGCCATGCTGTTCTTCGTGATGCGCGCGATGGGCGAGCTGTTGCTGTCCAACCTGCAGTACAAATCCTTCATCGATTTCTCCACCGACCTGCTCGGTCCCTGGGCCGGTTTCTTCTGCGGATGGACGTACTGGTTCTGCTGGATCGTCACCGCCATCGCCGATGTGATCGCGATCGCCGCCTATGCGCAGTTCTGGTTCCCCGGGCTGGATGCATGGATACCGGCACTGGCCTGCGTGCTGCTGTTGCTGGCACTGAACCTGGTGACGGTGAAGCTGTTCGGCGAGATGGAATTCTGGTTCGCGCTGATCAAGATCGTGGCGATCTGTGCGCTGATCATCACCGGCGCCGGCCTGGTGGCGTGGGGCTTCACCTCGCCCAGCGGACACACGGCATCGCTGTCGAACCTGTGGAATGACGGCGGCATGTTCCCGATGGGGCTGGTCGGCTTCTTTGCCGGTTTCCAGATTGCGGTGTTCGCCTTCGTCGGCATCGAACTGGTCGGCACCACCGCCGCCGAAACCGCCGACCCGGAGCGCAACCTGCCCAAGGCGATCAACTCGATTCCGGTGCGCATCATCATCTTCTACGTGCTGGCGCTGATCGCGATCATGGCGGTCACGCCGTGGCGCCAGGTGGTGCCGGACAAGAGCCCGTTCGTGCAGCTGTTCGTGCTGGCCGGCATTCCTGCCGCGGCCAGCCTGATCAACTTCGTGGTGCTGACCTCGGCCACGTCCTCTGCCAACAGCGGCATCTTCTCCACCAGCCGCATGCTGTATGGCCTGGCCGAAGAGGGCCATGCACCGCGCGGCCTGTCGAAGCTGTCGCGCGCAGCGGTGCCGGCGCGCGGCCTGCTGTTTTCGTGCCTGTGCCTGCTGGGCGGCACCCTGCTGATCTACCTGATTCCGAACCTGGTGACCGCCTTCACCCTGGTGACGACGCTGGCGACGGTGCTGTTCATCTTCGTCTGGTCGCTGATCCTGGTGGCCTACATGGTCTACCGCCGCCGTTATCCGGAGCGCCACGCCGCCTCGATCTTCAAGATGCCCGGCGGCGTAGCCATGTGCTGGGCCTGCCTGGTGTTCTTCGCCGGCGTGCTGGTGCTGCTGAGCCTGCAGGGCGACACCCGCCAGGCGCTGATCGCCAGCCCGGCGTGGTTCGTGCTGCTGGGGGTGGGGTATTGGGTGCGTCGGAGGACTGCGAAGTAATCCAACGTCTGCGTTCCATCGATTGATCCACGGTTTCCAGGAAGTTTCATCCACGCATGGCGTGGATCTACTGTCCGCCGCGGGGAATTGTCGAAGGTGGGGTGGGTCCGGTTGTGGGGGCGTGAGCCGCATGGATGCGGCGACCGAGCTTACATGGACGTACTTGCAGCGTCCCCCGCAACCGGACCCACCCCGCCA
>NZ_DS999412.1:4815528-4889146 GCF_000158575.1 Stenotrophomonas sp. SKA14 | reverse complement strand
GGACCCACCCCGCCATTCCACGGAAAGCCCGCGGTTGCAGTTGAGGTTGCCGGCCAGCGGCCGGCACTACCGCGGGTGCAGGGCGCAGCCCTGCCGACCCCCATTCACCCAACATTAGCGGGCGCGGCCGGATCATCCGGCCGCCATGTCCTGTCGCCTCGTCCTGCTAGTGCTGTTGCTGCTGCCCGGCCTGTGGCCCGGGCCGGCCAGCGCGCGCACGGTCTACCGCTGCGTACAGGGCAACACCGTCAGCCTGGCCACCGCACCGGAACCGGGCTCGCGCTGCACGCCGAAGGAGATCGACGACAACGCCATCCAGACCCCGAACCTGTGGGGCAACATGGGCGTGTTCAGCGGTGTGCTGTACGAGCGCGAGCAGGACGGTGCGCTGGTCTACTCGACCCGCAACCTGCCCGGCTCGCGGGTGTTCCTGAAATTCACCGTGGCCACGCCGCCGGGCGAGCCGGCCCATGAGGGCCTGGGCAAGGTCGGCACGCCGCAGCTGGCGCAGCACGCCAGGCAGTTCAAGGCCGCCGCCAAGGCCACCGGCGTCGACGATGCGTGGCTGCGTGCGATTGCCCATGCCGAAAGCAACTTCGATGCGCTGGCGGTGTCGACCAAGGGTGCACAGGGCGTGATGCAGCTGATGCCGGATACCGCGCTGGAATACGGGGTAAGCGATCCGTTCTCGCCGCAGCAGTCGATTGATGGTGGCGCCCGCTACATGCGCGCGCTGCTGCGCCGCTACAACGGCGACCGGCCGCTGGCGGCGGCCGCCTACAACGCCGGCATCGGGGCGGTCACCCGCTACAAGGGCGTCCCGCCGTATGCCGAAACCCTGGCCTATGTGGACAAGGTGATGGCGCTGTACGCGCGCTACCGCGAGGCGATGGGCATCCGTACCGAGGTACCGGCGCGCTAGGCGCTGCTCAGCGCGAGGTGCCGCTGCCGACCAGCGCGTAGCGCTCGATGCGGCCGACGCGTGCGACCTCGGCCTGCACGTCGGCACGCTGCTTGAGCGCACGCCACGCGGCATCGATGCGTACATCGCCCGGCAGCGACGGATAGGTGCGCATGTCCTGCAGGCTGGCCAGGGTCTCGCCGCGGTCGACCGGCGAGCGCAGCTGTTCGATCAGCACCGCAGCCGCGCCGTCCAGGTCACCCTGCTCCAGCAGCATCTCGCGATGGAACAGGGGGGCATCGTTGCGCTGGGCGAGGATTACCTCGCGTGCAGCCTCCATTGCCCTGGCATCGCCCTGGCTGCGGGCAGCGGCGAACTGCACCAGCGCCTGTGCGGCCTTGCCATAGCCGGCCAGGCCCTGGATGTCCTGCACCGCCTGCGCCGCTTCCTGCGGGCGACCCAGCGAGATGAACAGGAAGCCGATGTTCAACTGGTGCTCGATGCTGTTGGGACCGAGTGCACCGATGCGCGTGGCCTGCTGCGCGGTCGCCAGTGCATCGTCGAGCCGGCCCAGCCGGCGCAGCGCCGTGAGCCGACTGTTGAGCAACCACCCCACCCATTCGGCGTCGGTGGCCGAAGGCGACTCACCTGCGGCGGCCGCACGGGCCATGCCGTCGGTCAGCGCCAGCACTTCCTCGTTGCGGTCCAGCATCAGCAGCGTGCTGCTGAATTCGGCCATGCGCGCGTCCAGTGCGCGATCGAGCAGGCCCGACACACGCAGTTCGTCCAGATGCTTCTGCGCGGCCTGCACCGGATCAAAGCGCGGGTCACTGCGATCGACAAAGCGGTCGAAGCGCTTGTCGCTGCGCAGCCGGATGATCTCGGCGGGGCCCTTGATACGGGCCAAGGTGGCCGGGACGTCATCGCTACGGCCATTCTCGGCCTGCAACGTGGCCAGTGCCAGCCACATGCCGGTCGGCTCCAGGCCGCTGTTCTTCCAGCCGTTGTCGAACAGTGCCTGCAGCAGTTCCATGCGCTGTCGTGGCTGGTCACGCAGGCGGTATTGCAGGAACCTGACCGTGTCGCCCTGCAGCGGCAGCGGCGCGTCGGCCGCCTTCAGCGCCCGCACCAGGTATCTCGTGGCCGGTGCGGGCTGGCTCTCGGACAGTTCGAGCGAGACCAGGGTCAGCAGGATCTGCGCGTCCTCCGGCAAGGCGTCCACGGCGCGCTGCAGGTAGCGGCGGGCCTGGACCGGCTTCTTCTGCACCATCGCGGTCCAGCCGGCCACCTGTGCGGCGCGGCCACGATGCTCTGCGTCGAAGTCATCCAGCAGCGGATCCTCCATCAGCTGTTCCATCGTGATCAGCGCACCCAGTGTGTTGCCACTGCGCGATTGCTGGATCGCGTCATCCCAACGCTTGGCGTAGGCCACATGCACGGCATCGCTGGTGACCGACGGCTTCTGTGGTGCAACGGTGATCGAGGCCGAAGCGGGCGTGCCCGCCAGAGCGGCCAGCAGCACGGCGGCGAGAGGGAGGGTGCGGGGCATGGAGGATCTCCATCCGTGGGGACAACATTGAAACCGTTGCCGCCAGCGAGAACAAGCGCGACGCATGGAACTCTGGCGCCCGCCGGTACGACTGGCCGTGGCGGATCGCCTGCGCAGCGTCTATTGTCGGTGCCTCTTCAGGCAACAGGCAGGCAGCGCAGCGCGATGGCACGGTGGCAATGGATGGCAGCAGGCGTGGCAGTGGCAACCGCAGTGGCATTGGCTGCAACCTGGTGGGAGACGCCGTTGCACACGCTGGCTGAACCGGCGGGCCCAGTACCCACGCCGTTGGCCTGGACCGCACAGATCGAGCCGTTGGCCGGCGATGGCCATCCGGGTGATCGTGACGGTGCCTCCGCACAGGCACGTTTTGCCGATCCCTATGCGTTGCTGCGCGGTGCCGATGGCAGCGTGTACTTCACCGATGCCGGCGACAACAACCGCATCCGCCGCCGCCTGCCCGACGGCCGTGTCGAAACCGTGGCCGGGCAGGGCGAAGGGCTCATCGATGGCCCGGCATTGCAGGCCAGCTTCAATACCCCTTCCGGCATTGCCGCCGATGCGCAGGGCAACCTGTATGTGGCCGACACCGGCAACCATGCGATCCGCCGCATCGGCATTGACGGCCAGGTGACCACGCTGGCCGGGGGCGTGCAGGGCCATGGCGATGGACCGGTCGCGCAGGCGCGCTTCGATGCACCGATGGGTATCGCGGTGGATGCGCAGGGCCAGGTCTACGTGGCCGATACGTTCAACGATCGCATCCGGGTGATCGGCACCGATGGCAGCGTGCGTACGCTGGCCGGCGGTGAGCGCCCGGGCTTGGCCGATGGCGCAGGCGATGCAGCGCGCTTCGATACGCCGGTGGCACTGGCCTTCGACGCACAGGGCGCGCTGCTGGTGGCCGACCTGTTCAACAATGCGGTGCGCCGTGTCGGCCCCGATGGCACGGTCAGCACGGTGGTGGCTGCCGGGGGCGTGATCAACGGCCCGCTGTCGTTGGCCACCACCCACGACGGCGTGCTGTACGTGGGGGATATGGATGGCCGGATCGTGCAGGTGACACCGCAGGGCCATCAGATCGCGCTGGTGGGCAACGGCCGCCTGCCGCGCCTGGCCCGCCCCAGCGGACTGGCGATGGATGCCGATGGCAGCGTGCTGGTGGCCGACGCCGCCAGCTACCGCCTGCACCGGCTGCGCCCTTTGCCGGTGGGTGACCTGCCGGCGCCGGCGCTGGTCGGCCCCGCCGCCGATGCCGCGCTGCCGGACACCGGCGGGCGCTGGCCGCTGGCACCGCAGGACGGTTGGCACGAAGTGGTCGGCACGCTGGGCGAGGTGCGCGGCAACTTCAAAGGCGAGAGCCGCCACCACCTGCACGGCGGTTTCGATGTGCGCGGCGATGTCGGGCAGACCGTGCTGGCGATCGCCGAGGGCAAGGTCAGCAGCCCAATGGCCGCCTGGAGCCTGGGCGAGCAGGCCGAAGGCCTGTCGGTGGATCGCCTCAAGTACATCCACATGCGGGTCGGCCGCACGCCGCGCGATGCGCCGTTCGACGCACGCTGGCAGGCGCTGTACGACGAGCAGGGCACGCTGCAGCGGATGCGCGTGCGTCGTGGCATGCGCATCCACGTGGGTGATCGCCTGGGCAGCATCAACAACCAGGCGCACGTGCACCTGGCAGTGGGTAACGGTGGTTTCGAGACCAATGCAGTGGCGCTGGGCTTCCGCAACTACGCCGACCACTTCGCCCCGCGCATCACCGACGTGGCGCTGCTGGATGACAACGACCAGCCGATGGCCGCAGGCGGCGATGGCGTAGTGATGGTGGCGCGCCAGGGCCGCGGCGTGCAGATCGTGGTCGAGGCCTGGGACCAGGTCGACAACAACCTGCCACGCCGCCGCCTGGGCATGTACCAGGTGGGCTACCAGATCCTCGATGCCGCTGGACAGCCGCTGCAGGGTTACGAGCAGCCGCGCTGGAACATCGTGTTCAACCGCATGCCGCCGCAGAAGGAAGCGGTGCGCGTGGCCTATGCACCGGACAGTGGCATCACCGTGCATGGCAGCGCGGTGACCCGGTTCCGTTACCTGGCCACCAATACCGTGCGTGACGGCCTGATGGAAACCGGCCGCTGGCAGCCGGCGGCGCTGCCGCCGGGCGAGTACATCGTGCGTGCCAGCGTGCGCGACTACAGCGGCAACGAAGGCATCGGCCCGCGCGAGATCAGGGTACGGCTGCTGCCATAGCGGCAGCCGGAGCGCCGCAGCGCTCGCGCTCTGCGTCCATGTCTTCCAGCGGCCGCACCTCGATGCTGCCGAAGCGTGCCCACGGGAAATCACGGGCGATGCGCATGGCTTCATCGCGGTCGCGCGCCACGATCAGGTTGAAGCCGGCCAGCAGTTCACGGGTTTCGGCAAACGGGCCATCCAGCACACGGCTGTGTCCATCGCGCACGCGCAGGGTCTGCGCGGTATCGACCGGCTGCAGCTTCTGCGCGGCCAGCAGAGTGCCTTCGGCCTGCAGCTTGTCGGCGTGGGCGAGGCAGTCGCGCATCAGCGCATTGAATTCTTCGGTGGGCAGCGCCTGCAGCAAGGCAGGCTCGATGTAGATCAGAAGCAGGTACTGCTGCATGGCACGGTCCTGGCGCGGGCGGGGTGCCCATGATGGCGCAGGATTGCGCGTGGGGATGTTGCAGCGCGGGAGGCGCGCCTTCGGCGGGGATCGGCGAACGGCGGAGCCCCTCCGTGGTGGGGTGGGTGGGTCGCTGAAAGCAGGGTTTCAGAGGGTGGGTCGGGCGGGTGGGATTGGCGGGGACGCCGTGAACCCGTCCCTGGGGGCTTAGCCGCGCCATCCATGGCGCGGATACCCCGCCAACCCCACCCGCCCGACCCCTGACAGATTCCGGTCGCCGAACCACCACGGGAAATCAACAACAAGAGCAAAAGCGGGTCGCTTCGCTCGCAACGCCGAGGCCGCCAGCCAACCGCCGTTGCTGTTGCTTTTGCTTTTGCCTTTTCTCTTGATCTTCCCGTGGTGGGTACCGGAGGCAGGAAACTGTCCGTGGCCGGGTGGGTAGGCGGGGCGGGGGTGTCCGCGCCATGGATGGCGCGGCCAAGCCCCCATGGAAGGGTTCACGGCGTCCCCCGACCCGCCTACCCACCCGGCCAAACCCATGAACCGGAGCTTTCAGCGACCAACCCAACCCCACCACGGAGGGGCTCCGCCGTTCGCCGACGCCCGCCGAAGGCGCGCTTTCCACGCGGAAAAAAAAATTTCCAGAAACGTGTCGATTCCCGGCGCACTGGTTCGTTGTACCCAGTGAAGGGCACGCACCACGCGTCCCCACGGGAGACCGCAATGAAAGTGATGGTGATCGTGAAGGCCAACGCCGACTCCGAAGCCGGCCGCATGCCCAGCGAACAGCAACTGTCCGAAATGGGCGCCTTCAACGAACAGCTCGTGGCCGCCGGCATCATGCTGGCTGGTGAAGGCCTGCATGCCACCCAGCGCGGCCGCCGCATTCACTTCGGTGGCGCGGCGCCCACGGTCGAGGCCGGTCCATTCGGTCCCGCCAGCGAACAGATCGCCGGGTTCTGGCTGTGGGACGTGCGCTCGCTGGACGAAGCCGTCGAGTGGGCCAGCCGTGCGCCGTTCGGTAGCGGCGGCACGCTGGAACTGCGCCCCCTGATCTCCGCCGAAGACTTCGGCGAAGCCTTCACCCCCGACTTACAGCAGCAGGAACAGCGTCTGCGTGCACAGCTGCAAGGCTGACCCGACTCATCCACGCCGGGCGCGGCCTGGCAACACCCTGTATCAATCAACGGAGCAATGCCATGAGACTGATTCCCTTCCTCGGCTTCAGCGGCCAGGCCCACGATGCGATGGCGTTCTATGCCAAGGCACTCGGTGGCCAGGTTACCTCTGAAATGAAGTACCGCGACATGCCGCCGTCCGATGGCTCGCCGGGTTGCAACGAGATGCCGCCGGAAACCCTGGACCACGTCGCGCACAGCCAGCTGGAGATCGGCAACGCGATCGTGATGGCGGCCGACGGCCCGGGCGGTGGCGAGGGCGGCTCGACCACCATCAATGTCGACGTCGACAGCATCGAAGAGGCCGAGCGCGTGTTCGCGGCTCTGGCCGAAGGTGGCCAGGTGCAGATGCCGATTGCCGAAACGTTCTGGGCGCATCGCTGGGGCATGTTGATCGACCGCTACGGCAAGCCGTGGATGGTCAACTGCATGAAGCAGCCCTGATCCCGGCCTTTCTTCCATCCACAAGGAGCTTCACCGATGAGTGCACCGCAACCGCAGATGATCTTCGTCAACCTGCCCGTGCAGGATCTGAACGCGTCCAAGGCCTTCTTCGCCGCGTTGGGCTACAGCTTCAACCCGACCTTCACCAATGACGATGCGGCCTGCATGGTGATCAGCGAGAGCATCTACGTGATGCTGCTGACCCAGACGTTCTTCAAGCAGTTCACCAACAAGGCGATTGCCGATGCGCACAGTCACACCGAGGTGATCACCTGCCTGTCGGCCGACAGCCGCAAGGCGGTGGACGCGATGGTGGACAAGGCACTCGCGGCCGGCGCCAGCGAACCGCAGCCGGCGCGCGACTACGGTTTCATGTACCAGCGCGGCTTCCAGGACCTGGATGGCCATCTCTGGGAAATCGCGCACATGGACGGCGAGCCGGGCTGAGCATCGCGCCGCGCTTGTGCGCGCCGGGCGTGCGTGCTGTGATCGACGCATGCCCGATTCCGCACTGACGCAGCGCTTTGAAACCCTCTGGCGGATGGAGTCGCCGGTATTGATCGCGCGCCTGGCGCGGTTGCTCGGGGGCGATGTGGGTCGCGCCGAGGAGCTGGCCCAGGACACCTGGCTGGCCGCGCTGGAGCGTTGGCCGGAGCAGGGCATCCCGGACAACCCCGGAGCCTGGCTGATGACCAGTGCGCGCAACCGTGCCATCGATGTGCTGCGCCAGCACCAGCGGGTGGCGCAGCAGCATGCGCAGTGGGGCGAGGAACTGCATCCGGCGGCGCTTCCGGCACCGGATGACAGCCAGGCGCTGGAAGATGACCTGGGTGACGATCTGCTGCGGCTGATGTTCGTGGCCTGCCATCCGGTGCTGCCCGCCGATGCGCGGGTGGCGCTGACCCTGCGCCTGCTCGGCGGCCTGACCACCACCGAGATCGCCCGTGGCTTCCTGCAGCCGGAACCGACCATCGCCCAGCGCATCGTGCGCGCCAAGCGCACCCTGGCGCAGAAGCAGGTGCCCTATGAAGTGCCGCGCGCGGAGGCGATGCCCGAGCGGCTGGCCTCGGTGCTGGAGGCGATCTATCTGGTGTTCAACGAAGGCTATGCGGCCAGCGCCGGCGATGACTGGATGCGACCGGCACTGTGCGAGGAAGCGCTGCGGCTGGCGCGCATCCTGGCGCACCGGTTGCCGGTGCCACCGGTGCTGGGCCTGCTGGCGTTGATGGAACTGCAGGCCTCGCGCGCGGCCGCGCGGACCGATGCGCAGGGTAGGCCCGTGCTGCTGGACCAGCAGAACCGCGCACGCTGGGACTGGCTGCAGATCGAGCGCGGCCAGCAGGCACTGGCACGCGCACTGGCGGCCAATGGCGGCCAGGACCCGTACGTGCTGCAGGCGCGCATCGCGGCCTGTCATGCCGCCGCACGCCGCGCTGAAGATACCGACTGGACGCGCATCGCCGCACTGTATGCACAGTTGCTGCAGGTCATGCCGTCGCCGGTCGTGGCCCTCAACCGGGTGGTGGCGGTGTCGCGCAGCGACGGCGCGTTTGCGGCCTGGGCGCTGCTGCAACCTTTGCTGGCCGATGCGCGGTTGCAGGGCTATGCGCCCTTGCAGGTGGTGCGTGGCGACCTGCTGCAGCAGCTGGGCCGGGCCGATGACGCGCGCGCGGCCTTCGCCGCCGCCGCCGCGCTGACCGGCAACGCCCGCGAGCGCGCGCTGCTGCTGTTGCGCGCCCAGCGATCGGGGTCAGCGCTCTCTTCCGACGGGAACGGGATCTGACCCCACGCATGGCGTGGAGTGTCGACCAAGGTCGACACCTACCAAAGGCGGGGCGCAGCGCTGCCGAATCCCATTACACTCCAGAAGGATTTCCCTGCTGGAGAGAGCAATGAAACGAGTGGTACTGGGCGTGCTGGCCCTGTCGGTGTCGAGCGCACTGATGGCGGCCACCCCGAAATTCGACGGCGCGCGGATCTCCGCCGACGTCAAGGAACTGGCCTCCGACGCCTACGAAGGGCGCTCGCCGGCCACCGCCGGCGAAGAGAAGACCATCGCCTACCTCAGCAAGCAGTTCGCCGATGCCGGCCTGCAGCCCGGCGGCGACCTCAAGGACGGCAAGCGCCTGTGGACCCAGGCCGTGCCGCTGCGCAAGGGCGACATCGTCGGCGCACCGCAGCTGGCCCTGCACCAGGGCGGCAAGACCCTGCCGCTGGAACAGGGCAAGCAGATCGCCGTGCGTGCGGCCATGAATGGCGCCAGCAACGTTGATATCAGCAAGGCGCCACTGGTGTTCCTTGGCTATGGCGTGAAGGCCCCGGAACGCAACTGGGACGACTTCAAGGGCGTCGACCTGAAGGGCAAGATCGCCGTCGTGCTGATCAACGACCCGGACTTCGAGACCGGGCAGGGTGATTTCGACGGCAAGGGCATGACCTACTATGGCCGTTGGACCTACAAGTACGAGGAAGGTGCCCGCCAGGGCGCGCTGGGCGTGCTGATCGTGCACGAGACCGCGCCGGCCTCGTACGGCTGGGCCACCGTGGCCGGCTCCAACACCAACACCATGTTCGACGTGGTGCGTGACAACCCGGCCGAGAGCCATCCGCTGCTGGAAGGCTGGATCCAGCGCGACCTGGCCGTGGAACTGTTCCGTTCGGCCGGGCAGGACTTCGACGCACTGAAGAAAAAGGCACAGCAGCGCGACTTCACCCCGGTGCCGCTGACCGGCGCCAGCCTGGATGCGAAGTATGCGGTGAAGACCGAAGTGATCACCTCGCACAACGTGGCCGCGCGCCTGGAAGGCAGCCGCCATCCGGACGAGACGATCATCTACAGCGCGCACTGGGACCACATCGGCGTGGGCGAGCCGGACGCACGCGGCGACCGCATCTTCAACGGTGCCCTGGACAATGCCAGTGGTACCGCCTCGCTGATCGAGCTGGCGCGCGGCTTCGCCAAGGCCAAGCGCCCGCAGCGTTCGGTGCTGTTCCTGGCGGTCACCGCCGAGGAGAAGGGCCTGCTGGGCTCGGAGTACTACGCCACCCATCCGCTGTACCCGCTGGAAAAGACCGTGGCGGTGATCAACATGGACGGCATGGCGCCGTTCGGCCCGTCGCGTGATTTCGGCATCTACGGTGCGGCGCGCTTCGAGCTGCTGGACCAGCTGAAGGATGTGGCCAAGGGCTGGGACATCCGCTACACCCCGGACCCGAAGCCGGAAGCAGGCCTGTTCTTCCGTTCCGATCACTTCCCGTTCGCCAAGCGCGGCGTGCCGGCACTGTCGTGGTCGGCCGGCCAGGACTGGGTGGACGGCGGCGTGGCCGCAGGCAAGAAGGCCTCGGAAGACTACACCGCCAAGCGCTACCACCAGCAGGGCGACGAATGGCAGCCGGACTGGGTGTTTGCCGGCGCCGCCCGCGACCTGGAAGTGCTGTACACACTGGGCGACCAGCTGGCCAACTCGCGCAGCTGGCCGAACTGGAGCAAGGACGAGTCGTTCCGCGCCGTGCGTGACGCCAGCGCCGACCAGCGCAAGTAAGGGAGGGCGCCGGGTTCGCCCGGCGCCTCCCGGGTCGTGCCGGCCGCTGGCCGGCATTGCCGTCCCCGGTAGCGCCGGGCCGTCCCCGGCGTTTCCGTAACGGCTTCCATCCCCGCTTTCAGGCCCTTCGTCGCAGCCCGCTTGTTTGCCCGGCGGGCCGCCCTATGCTCGGCTCACCCCCTTCCTCCAAGGCGCCGCCGTGTTCGCCAGCCTCTCCCTCATCCTTCGTCACCTGCTCGCCTGGGCCGCGGCACTGTTCGTGGCCGGCATGGTCTGGAGCGGCATTTTCAGCGGCATGAACGACGGCCCCGGCTGGGTATTCGGGTTGCTGGTGATGTTCCTGATGATCTCCGCGCTGGGCAGTGCGGTGACCCATGTGCGGCGGGTCTGGCTGGTGGCCGGTCGCCTCGATGGCGCCACCCTGTCGGGACGCCAGCGCCGGCAGATCGAACTGCCGATGGATGCCGGCCATGCGTTCGCGGTGGTCGAGGCGGCTGTTGGCGAACTGCCGCGGGTGGAAGAGGTGGAAAGTTCGGCAGGCAGCCTGCAGGTGCGCGCCTATGTGCGCCGCGTCGATCTGTGGAACGGCCGTCAGCCGTCGCGCTGGAACCTGCCGGCGCGGCTGGCGATCAAGCGCAACAGCGTGCTGGCCACGGTCACCCCGGGGCAGGGCACCAGCACCGTCACCCTGCTGTTCGAGCCCGATGCCGGTTGGTGGGCCGACCTGCTGGCACTGGATGAGGGCAGCAACTACGAGAATGCCGAAGCGGTCACCCGCGCGATCAGCCGGCGGGTTGCCGACCAGCGCCGCGACGAGCAGGCCGCCGCCGAGCAGACCCAGGTCGAGAAGGAACTGTCGGTGGCGCGCTTGAACCTGCTGCACGCACAGGTCGAACCGCATTTCCTCTACAACTCGCTGGCCAATGCCCAGGTGCTGACCCGCACCGACCCGGCGCGTGCCGAACAGATGCTCGGCCACCTGATCCAGTACCTGCGCAGTTCGCTGCCGCAGGTGGACGAATCGGTATCCACCCTGGGCGTGGAGCTGGAACGCACCCGCGCCTATCTGGAAATCCTGCGCATCCGCATGGGGGCACGCTTGTCGGTGGAAGTGCAGGTGCCCAATGAACTGCACGGCGTGCACCTGCCGGCGATGGCGCTGCAGACGCTGGTGGAGAACGCCATCAAGCACGGGCTGGAACCGAAGCCCGGCGGTGGCACGATCTGGATCCTGGCGCGCGGCTTCGACGACCATGTCACCGTGACCGTGGCCGACGACGGCCTTGGCTTCGGCCAGGGCACCAGCGGCACCGGCATCGGCCTGAAGAACCTGCGCGAGCGCCTGCGCCTGACCTGCGGTGAGCAGGCCGGCGTGGCGATCGTCGCCAATTTCCCCAGCGGCGTCGCCGCGACCATGACCCTGCCGCAGTCGGGCAAGGAGCGCAGCCATGCCGCTTGAAGCACTGATCGCCGAAGACGAGGAACTGCTGCGGCAATCCCTGGTGGAGCAGCTGGGCCGCCTGTGGCCGGAGCTGAAGCTGGTGGCCGAGTGCGAAGACGGCGCCACGGCACTGGAGCAGCTGGCCGAGAAGCAGCCGGACATCGCCTTCCTCGACATCCGCATGCCCGGTATCAGTGGCATCGAAGTGGCGCGTGCGTTGTCCGAACTCAGCCCGCGTACCCAGGTGGTGTTCGTGACCGCCTACGACCAGTACGCCATCGACGCCTTCGAGCAGGGCGCGATGGATTACCTGCTGAAGCCGGTCAGCGACGAGCGGCTGCTGGCGACCCGCGAGCGCATCCTTTCGCGGCTGCCATCGACGCGACAGGACGATGCCGTGCTGGAGCGCCTGCTGCAGCGATTGGGCCCATCGCAGGCAGGCGCGGAGCGTCCGCCACTGGCCTGGATCACCGCCAGCAACGGCCGCGAGACGCAGCTGATCATGCTCGAGGACGTGGCCTACTTCCGCGCCGACAACAAGTACACCACCGTGGTCACCGCCGCCGGCGAAAGCCTGCTGCGCACGCCGTTGCGCGAGTTGCTGGAAGTGCTCGATCCACAGCATTTCCGCCAGATCCACCGCTCCACCATCGTCAACATGAAAGCGGTGGCAGCGGTGAGCCGCGACGATACCGGGCGCGGCGTGCTGCGCTTGCGCCAGCGTGCGGAAACCCTGGTGGTCAGCCAACCGTTCATGAGCCTGTTCCGCGGCATGTAACCACACCCTGGAGGCACCATGCGCCTGTTCCTGCTTGCCTGCGTCGCTGCGCTGTCACTGGGCGGCTGCGAGAAATCCAGCACCACCTCGATCACCCGTACCCAGGCCAACGGCGTGGATACGCTGTACAGCAAGGGTACCGTGGTCGAGGGTCAAGCGCGGTTCCAGTGCATCGCCAGCCGCAGCGGCCAGTGCCACTATGTGGTGCTGGACCCGGCCTGCAGCACCGATGCGGCCTGCGCCAAGCCGCCGCTGCGCCGGTTCGCGGTGGCGGTGGGCAGGACCGAAGCGATGCGCGACCTGCCCAAGGGCTTCCGCCAGTGCGTCAGCCAGGACCCGATAGAACAATGCCACCGTGAGTGATCACGGTGGCATTGTGGGTCCCCCCGCTTTCCCGAAGGGTCAGTAGGCTGGCTGCAGCGTCAGGTCGTGGTGGTGCTCGTTCTCGCCGACATGGTTGAGGCGTCCGACCAGTTCGGAGTGCTGCTTCATGCGCCCGATCTCGGTCATGATGCGGATGTCCTCATGGCGCAGCTCGCGCCTGGCGGTGACTGCCTGCTTGTAGTCCAGCACTTCCGGATAGTGTTCGGCCAGGTCCAGCGCCTCGGCCACATGCTCGACGCTGTCGGCCTTGGAACTGATGCGGGCGCGGCTGTTGAAGGCCTTCATCCAGCGCTCGAAGCCGGCCGTGCGGTCGAACATGTTGGCCATGAACCAGATCACGAACAGGATCGAGATCCACGAGCCGAACACCACGACCACGCGGGTGAAGGTGATGTGGTAATCGTCGCGCCACAGGTAGTTGGTGATCAGGCCGAGGATCAGCAGCGAGGCCGCCTGCCAGCCGACGATCGAGGCGATCAGCCACTGGCACTTGGCCTGGGCCAGCACAGCCACTTCATCGCGGATCTGCTGCTCGCTGAGGCTGCGCCAGTGCGCAACCTGTTTTTCGAACGGGCTGCTGTAGAGCTCGTTGTCGCGAAGCAGTAGTCCCAAACCCTTGAACAAAGCAATCATGGCTGGCTCCTTGTGGAACGTGCGTCGATCAGCATTGGACGGTGTGGCGGGTTCAGTTCTAGCACTTCCAGCGAGCCGTGCAATGGGCGAAATGCCAAGCGCGGTAAGGGTTTTGTCTGAATGGGTGAATGTTGCTGCATCGCAGCATCGCAGTCACAGCCTGCGACAGGATGTCGCAGGGTGAAACGTGCTGCGGCCGCACATGAAACCGCGGCTGAGCACGCAGACCGGCCATCGGCGCGGTGATCGCCCGGAATCGGGCCCGACCGCGCAACCCGGCGGGCGGATGCCGACCCGCGCGCGCTGCCAACAGCGCGGGTATGCACCGTAGATCCACGCCCTGCGAGGAGAGGCGTTATCCGGCCGACCTCAACCCACGCAACAGCAACTCCAGCGCGGCCGTCGCCTGCGCAAGTCGCGCATCGCCATCCTCGCCTTCGGCAATCCAGAACGCCGCCTCGGCCAGGCTGCCGTAGATCAGCGACGCCAGCGCCTGCCCATCCACCGGCGTCACCACGCCCTGTGCGATCAACCGTTCGATCAGGCGCTGCATCGACTGCACGCAGTGCCGCTGCGATTCCGGCGAGGCGCCCCCCAGCACCGCGCGCGCATCGCGCAGCACGATGCGCTGGATCTCTGGTTCCAGCGCCATCTGCAGGTAGGCGCGACAGCGCTGCACGAAGCCATCCCAGGCGTCGTCGGCACTGTCGCTGATCGCCTGCAGGCGCAGGTCGGTCTCGGCATCGAGCTGGCCGACCACCGCCGCCAGCAGGCCTTTCTTGTCGCCGAAGTGGTGGTACAGCGCACCACGGGTGAGCCCGGCCTGCGCGGTCAGGTCATCCATCGAGGTGGCGGCATAGCCGTGCTCGCTGAACACACGGCGGGCGGTGGCCAGCAGGCTGGCGCGGGTTTCTTCCATCTCGGCGCGGGTGCGGCGGACCATCCAGAGCTCCTTACATACGCAGTGCATGATTATTTACATACGGTGCGTATGAATGTAGTCTTTTATTCATACGCCCTGTATGTATTGTCGTGGCGCCCCGCGCGCCAGGCAAGCCGCCGCTCTGGAGATCCTGATGGCCACCCCTTATCGCGACCTGTTCGCTGCGCCCGGCACGGCCGGGCTTGCCCTGGCCGGGTTGCTGGCCCGCCTGCCGCTGCCGATGACCGGCATCGGCATCATCACCCTGCTGTCGCAGCTGCGCGGCAGCTATGCGCTGGCCGGCGCGGTGTCGGCCACCTTCGTGCTGACCTACGCGTTGCTGTCGCCGCAGGTGTCGCGCTGGGTCGACCGGTACGGCCAGGCACGGGTGCTGCCGTGGGCCGCCGCGGCCAGTGCGACCGGCCTGCTGTTGCTGCTGGCCTGCACCGTGATGGCGGTGCCGGACGCCATGCTGTTCGGCGCGGCGATGCTGGCTGGCTGCATGCCCAGCGTGTCGGCGATGGTGCGCGCGCGCTGGACCGCGATCCATCGCGGCCGCCCGGCATTGCAGACCGCGTACTCGCTGGAGACAGTGTTCGACGAGGTCACCTTCATCGCCGGGCCACCGCTGTCGGTGGGGCTGTCGGTGGCGGTGTGGCCGCAGGCCGGGGTACTGGCGGCGGCCCTGCTGCTGCTGGTGGGCGTGGCTGCGCTGGTGCTGCAACGAGGCACCGAGCCGCCGCTGCAATCCCGCGAAGAAGCCGCGTTGCCTTCGCGCTCGCTGCTGCGGCAGGCGGAGATCCGCCTGCTGGCGTTGCTGATGCTGGCAATGGGCGTGATCGTCGGCACCGTCGACATCACCAGCGTGGCGTTCGCAGAGCAGCGTGGGCAGCCGCTGGCAGCGAGCGCGGTGCTCTCGGCCTATGCCCTGGGCAGCTGCGCCGCCGGCCTGCTGTTCGGTGCGCTGAAGCTGCAGGTGCCGATGCCGCGCCTGTTGCTGCTGGGTGCGGCGGCGACCGCGCTGACCACGCTGCCGCTGCCCTGGGCCGGCACGCTGCCGACGCTGGCGGCGGCGGTGCTGCTGGCCGGACTGTTCTTCGCGCCCACCATGATCGTGGCGATGTCGCTGGTCGAACAGCGCGTGCCCGCATCGCGGCTTACCGAAGGCATGACCTGGCTGCTGGCCGGCTTGAACATCGGCGTTGCGCTGGGCGCGGCGCTGTCCGGGTACAGCGTCGATGCCGGTGGCGCGCGCAGCGGCTTCGTGGTCGCGCTGGTGGCGGGCGGCGCGATGCTGCTGGTCGCGCTGCTTGCCTGGCGTGCGCTGCGCAGGCCTGTTCCCTCTCTCTGCGCTGAAGGAATCATCCCGTGAGTGCTGCTTCGCCCGTGCATGCCGCGCCCCGTGTCCGCCATCCGTGGTGGGCCGTCTCTGCGGTCGGACTGGCTACGTTCTCGGTAGTCACCACCGAGATGCTGCCGGTCGGCCTGTTGACCCCGATCGCCGAGGCGCTCGGCGCGTCCACCGGTACCGCCGGCCTGATGATCTCGCTGCCGGCCCTGCTGGCAGCGCTGTTCGCACCGCTGGTGGTGATCGCTGCCGGTGGCATCGATCGTCGCCGCATCCTGTGTGCGCTGCTCGGCCTGCTGACAGTGGCCAACATCGCCTCCGCGCTGGCGCCCAGCATCGGCTGGTTGCTGGCCGCGCGCGTGCTGGTGGGGTTCTGCATGGGCGGTATCTGGGCCATCGCCGGCGGCCTGGCTGCACGCCTGGTACCCACGCACCGCATCGGCCTGGCCACCTCGATCATCTTCGGCGGCGTGGCCGCGGCGTCGGTGCTGGGCGTGCCGCTCGGTGCACTGATCGGCGACGCGCTGGGCTGGCGTTGTGCGTTTGCGGCGATGGCGCTGTTCAGTGCGGCGGTGATGCTGCTGCAGCTGCGGGTGGTCCCCGCGCTGCCGGTTGCCACCTCGGTGCGGCCGAAGCAGTTCGTGCAGCAGCTCGGCCATCGCGGCCTGCGCCAGGGCCTCTGGATGACCGTGCTGCTGGTGGCCGGGCACTTCATCGCCTTCACCTACGTGCGTCCGTTGTTGACGGCCGTATCGGGTGTGGATGCGTCGTGGATCGGCGGGCTGCTGTTTGCCTATGGCCTGGCCGGCATCGTCGGCAACTTCGTTGCCGGGCCACTGGCCGCACGTCATCCGCGTGGCGCATTGCTGGCGATCGCAACCGGCCTGCTGCTGACGCCGCTGCTGCTGCTGTGGATGGGCGGCACGCCGGCCGGAGGCATCGCGGTGCTGCTGCTGTGGGGGCTGGCCTACGGCGGTGTGTCGGTCGGCCTGATGGGCTGGATGATGAAAGCAGTGCCGCAGGCGGTTGAAATTGCTACCGCGCTGTGCGTGGGTGTGTTCAACATCGGCATCGCGCTGGGGGCGTGGGGCGGTGGCTGGCTGCTCGATGGCGTGGGCTTGCATGCGAATCTGTGGGCTGCGGCCGGACTTGCCATGGTCGCCACGCTGGTGATTGCCACAACGCGTCGGTAGGTCCACGCCATGCGTGGATTCCCACCCCCGTGCCGACCAAGGTCGGCACCCACCAGAGCCGGGTATGTGCCGACCAGGGGGGCCGCTACCCGGAAAATGAAACGGGCGCCCTGCGGCGCCCGTTCCAGTTACATCACCACACCTTGACCCGCTTGTCCGGGGCCAGGTACAGCTTCTGGCCTTCCTTCACTTCGAACGCCGGGTACCAGGCGTCGATGTTGCGCACAGTCAGTGCGCGGAACTGGCCCGGTGCATGCACGTCGGTCAGCAGCGAATTGCGCAGCGCCTGTTCGCGGCTCTTGCTGCGCCACGCCTGGGCGAAGCCGAGGAAGAAGCGCTGGTCCGGGGTGAAGCCTTCCAGGGTCTGGCCCGGCTTGCCCTGCAGCGACAGCTGGTAAGCGTCGTAGGCGGTACCCAGGCCGGCCACGTCGGCGATGTTCTCGCCCAGGGTCAGCTTGCCGTTCACGTGCACGCCCGGGAACGGCTCGTAGCTGCTGAACTGCGCGGCCAGCGCGTCACCGGCGGCATTGAACTGCTTCAGGTCTTCGGCGGTCCACCAGTTGTGCAGCTTGCCGGTTTCATCGAACAGCGCGCCGGCGTTGTCGAAGCCATGGCTGATCTCGTGGCCGATCACCGCACCGATCGCACCGTAGTTCACGGCGTCGTCGGCGGCTCCGTCGAAGAACGGCGGCTGCAGGATGGCGGCCGGGAACACCAGGCGGTTTTCCAGCGGCACGTTCATCGCGTTGATGGTCTGCGGCAGCATCGCCCACTCGCTGTGGTCGACCGCCTTGCCCAGCTTGGCGATGTTGCGCTGGTACTCGAACAGCTCGGCGCGCTGTGCATTGCCCAGCGCGTCATCGCGGCGGATCTCCAGCCCGGTGTAGTCGCGCCACTTTTCCGGATAGCCCATGCCCACGGTCAGGCCGGCAACCTTGGCCTTGGCGTGTGCCTTGGTCTGCGGCGACATCCACGACAGTGCATCGATGCGCTTGGCGAAGGCGGCGATGATGTTCTTCGCCATCTCGTCCGCACGTTCCTTGGTTTTGGCGTCGAAGTGCTTTTCGACGTAACGCTTGCCGATGGCTTCGCCGACCGCATGGTTGGCGTCATCCACGGCACGCTTCCAGCGGTCGCTCTGCTGCGGCGTGCCGCTCAGCGCGGTGCCATGGAAGGCGAAACGGGCGTCGGCGAACTTCTTCGGCAGATAGGCGGCGGCGCGGTCAAGCGCGTGGAAGGCGAGGTAGTCCTTCCAGGCGTCCAGCGGTTCGGTGGCCACCAGCTTTGACAGGCCGGCGACGGCCTTGGGCTGCCACACGATGAAGTCCTGCTGGTTGCCGAGTGCAGCCGCATCGAGGAAGGCGTTCCAGTCCATGCCCGGGGCCTTGGCGTTGAAGTCGGCCTGGGTCCAGGGGTTGGCGCCCTTGGTCACGTCGTTGGTTTCTTCCTGGGTGGCATGCGCCTGCGCGATCTTGGTCTCCAGCGCGAGGATACGCTGCGCCTTGCCGGCCGGGTCGGCGGCGCCGGCCAGCTGCAGCATCTGCGCGATGTAGGCCTGGTACTGCTTGCGCAGCTCGGCCATGCGGCCGCCGCCCAGGTAGAAGTCACGGTCGGGCATGCCCAGGCCGCCCTGCACCAGATAGGGGGCGGTGCGGTCCGGCTGCAGCATGTCCACCGACACCCACAGGCCGAACAGGCGGTCGGTATAGAAGTTGGTGGCGTTGAGCAGGTCGACGTCGGCGCGCATGTCGCCGCCCAGCGCGCGCGCCAGCCCGGCCTTGTCGGCGATCGCATCGATGGCCTTCAGCTGCGGCTGCACCGGCGCGATGCCGTGCTGCTCGATGCCGGCCTCGTCCATGTAGGCGGCGTAGTAATCGCCGATCAGCTTGTCATCGCCGCTGGCCTGGGCGTTGCCGGCCGCGCCTTCGAGAATGGCGCGGGTGTCGGCCAGGGTCTTCTCGGCGATCACATTGAAGCTGCCGAAGCGCGAACGGTCGGCCGGAATCTCGGTGTTCTTCACCCAGGTGCCGTTGGCGAAGCCGAAGAAATCGTCGCCGGCGGCGATGCTGCGGTCCATGCCGCTGGCATCGAAGCCGAAGCTGCCCAGCATCGGCTTGGCCGCGGCAGGCGCGGCATCGGCCGGCGCAGCGGTGCCGGCGGCCGGATCGGCCGGGCGGTCGCAGGCGGCCAGGGACAGGCTGGCCATGATGGCCAGTGCCAGGGTGGGGCGGCGCAGCTTGGACATGGAGTTCTCTTGCAGCGGAAAACTCCAAGTCTAATCCGCCCGGGCCCGCCTGGCCGACCCGTTGTGCCGCTTGTCCTGTGCAGGATCTGGCTGAACGCGCCGAAGCGATCTTCACGCCGTCACCGGGGTGGTGCATGCTGGTCCCGGGAGCCCTGCGTGGTCACGGGGAGGTGGCCATGCGGGGTCGGGTCAGGCGTCAAGAATGGCGTCCGCCGGCCGTTGAGGTCGGGGACGTGGAGGATTCGTTCGCGCATGAAGCCAGCCGACTGCACAAGGAAGATCGACCGATGCCGGCGCTGAAGCGGGCGTTGGCCCGGCCGCTGCGCGCCATTACCTGGGGCGGCGTGCTGCTGGGGGTACTGCTGGTGGCGGGCCTGGCCGCCATGCTGGTCAACGACCACCAGCGCCGGCTGGAGGCCGCGCAGCGCCAGAGCCGCGCGCTGGCGGTGGGCAGTGAACGCCTGCTGGCGCTGGAGCTGCGCAACCTGGAGCGGGCGATGTCGGGCATCGCTGCCGATGCCGTCGAGCTGTTCCGCAGCGTGCCGGTGCAGGCACCGGCGTTGCTGGACGCTGCCATCGGCGGCGTGCTGAGGCGCCATGCCGAACTGCACAGCATCGTGGTGCTCGACAGTTACGGCCGAGCACTGACCGCCGGCCAGGGCGACCTGCAGCTGCCGCTGTGGACCGACCCGCAGCGACGCGGGCAGGGCAGTGCGCTGTACATCGGGCCGCCGTTGCGGGCCGGCGATGGCAGCTGGGTGGTGCCGCTGGCACTGCCGATGGCCGGTGATCGCTGGTTGTTGGCGCGGCTGCGCTGTGCCGAACTGCAACGCATTGCCGGTGGCCTGGATGTCGGCCCCAATGGCCTGGTCTCGATCAGCGATGCCGAGGGCTACATGCTGGCCCGCGTACCGGATCCGCATGGCACGGTGGGGCGTCGCTACACCCTGCCGCGCCGCGACCTGCTCGGTACCCAGGCCGTGGTCGAACTGGGCAGCCTGCCCGGCGCGGTCGATGGCGTGCCGCGCATCACCACCATCAGCACGCTCGACCGCAGCCCGCTGGCGGTGCAGATTGGATTGGCCGACGAAGACGTACTGGCGCCATGGTGGCCCTACCTGCAGGCGTCGATCGCCATCGTGCTGGCCTACATCGCGGTGCTGCTGGTGCTGCTGTACGCGGTGCGTCGCACCACCCGCCGCCAGCAATCGATGGCCGAGGAACTGAAGGCCGGCCATGCCGAACTGCGCCTGGCCCACCAGGTCGGGCGCGTCTGCACCTGGTACGTGGACGAGGACGCCGCACTGCTGCGCTGGTCACCGCTGGCGCGCGAGATCTTCGGCGTGCAGACCGATGCCCTGCCGGTCGCCGACTTCTTCGCGCGCGTGCATCGCGATGATGCCGCGCGCCTGCAGCAGGCCTTCGACCAGGCGTTCGCCGGTGGCGCCGTGCTCGACCAGGTGTTCCGCCTGGTACTGCCCGGTGGCGAGGTGCGCTGGGTCGGCGCGCGCGGGCAGCGGGTGGAAGTGGACGATAGCGAGCGGCGCATGATCGGTGCGCTGACCGACCTGAGCGAGCGCTACCAGGCGCGCGAGCAGATGAGCGAAGTGGAACGCCGCTTCCGCCTGTTGTTCGACCGCAACCCGGCGCCGTTCTGGGTGTTCGACCCGGACACGCTGCGCTTCATCGAGGTCAACGACGCCGCGGTGCGCCAGTACGGCTACAGCCGCGAGGAATTCCTGGCGATGAGCATCCTCGACATCCGCCCGCGCGAAGGCTGGGACGAGGTGAAGGGGGCGATCGCCAAGGCCCGCGTGGGCGAACTGCAGGACGCCACCGTGCGCCTGCACCGGCGCAAGGACGGCAGTGTGTTCGAAGTGCGCGCGCACCTGTCCAAGCTCGATTTCGATGGCCAGCCGGCGTGCCTGGTGCTGGCCGAGGATGTCAGTGAACGGCTGGCCTATGAGCGCGACCTGGCTTACCAGGCGCGGCACAACCCGGCCACCGGCCTGCTCAACGTGCGTGCGTTGACCGAGCAGCTGGACGAGCAGCAGGAGGGCTACACCATCGCCTTCGTGCAGCTGCGCGGCCTGCAGCTGGTGGCCGATACGCTGGGGCGCGAGATCGGCGATGCGGTGCTGCAGTCGATGGCGACCCGCCTCGGTGGGCTGGGCGCGCGCTGCGGCACGCTGGCGTTCCAGCCGGCGGAGGACTTCGTGTTCGCCATCGGTACCGGCCACGATACCCAGCGCGTGCTGGATGATCTGCTGCAGATCGTGTCGGCGCCGATGCGGGGCAAGGATTCGCTGCACCAGTTCGAGCCACGCATCGGCGTGGCGGTGCATGTGCCGGGTGACGGCCACTCCGCCGAGCAGGTCATCGGCATGGCCGCGCAGGCCGCCCACGCAGCGCGTGCGGAAGGCAACGTGGTGGTGTGGTTCGATGCGGCGGTGACCACGCGGCTGGCCGACCGCCTGCGCCTGGCCGGGCGCATCCATGCCGCCATCGACAACGAATTCCAGCTGTACTTCCAGCCGATCCGGCATGCCGGCGATGGCAGCCCTGTTGCGCTGGAGGCCCTGCTGCGCTGGCCGCAGGCCGATGGCAGCTTCATTCCGCCCAACGAGTTCATCCAGCTGTGCGAGGAGACCGGGCTGATCCTGGCGCTGGGACGCTGGGTGATCCGCGCGGCGGCGAAGGCGCAGCGCCGGCTGGTCGAGGCCGGCTGGGGCGAGTTGCCGATCGCGGTGAATGTCTCGGCCGTGCAGTTCTTCAACAGTGACCTGGTGGCCGAGTTCACCCGCGCCCAGCAGGAGTTCGGGCTGGCCCGCGGCGCGCTGCACGTGGAGCTGACCGAGAGCAGCCTGATGCGCAAGCCGGCGCAGGCGATGCAGACCATGCAGCGCCTGCACGAGCAGGGCATCAGCGTCTCGCTGGATGACTTCGGTACGGGTTACTCCAGCATGTCCTACCTGCAGCACCTGCCGCTGGACATCCTGAAGATCGACCGCAGCTTCGTTGCGGACGTGGAAACCAACCCGCGCAACGCGTCGATCTGCCGCGCACTGCTGTCACTGGGCCACAGCATGGGGCTGACCATCATTGCCGAAGGCGTGGAGACGCCGGGGCAGCTGGACTGGCTGGCCGCACACGGCTGCGACCAGGTGCAGGGCTACCTGCTGGGGCGGCCGGCGCCGCTGGAGCAGATCATCGACGCGCTGGATGAAGTTGCCGCCTAAGTGGTAGTGCCGGCCGCTGGCCGGCATTCGCCCAGGACCGGGATGTGTCTGATTGCCGGCCAGCGGCCGGCACTACCGGCAAACGCAGGCTCGGCTACACCCCGGCCTCCACCAGGTGGTCGATGAAGCTGCGTACCTTCGGTGCCAGGTGGCTGCGGCTGGTGTAGACCGCGAAAATGCCGATCGGCGAGGCCTCCCACTCCGGCAGCACGCGCACCAGGCGGCCATTGGCCAGCGCGTCTTCCAGCAGGAAATCCGGCTGCAGGATCACGCCCATGCCGGCGATCGCCGCTTCGCGCAGCACATCGCCGTTGTTGGCGTGCAGCAGGCTGCTCACCGCCACCTTCACTTCACCGCCGGGCCCCTGCAGCGGCCAGTGATCGCCAGCGGCCCAGTAGCTGTAGCTCAGGCACGCGTGTGCCGGCAGCTCCTGCGGCGTCTGCGGCGTGCCCCGCGCGGCCAGGTAGGACGGCGCGGCACACAGGCTCACCCGCGATTGGCCCAGGCGGCGCGCGATCAGCGCCGGGCTGGGCTCGCGGGTGATGCGGATGGCCACGTCGTAGCCTTCCTCGACCATGTCCACCAGCCGGTCGGACAGGGCCAGGTCCAGCTCCACCTGCGGGAAGCGCTCACGGTAGCTCGCCAACAAGGGGCCGAGGCGGGCGATGCCCCAGCTGACCGGTGCGTTGATGCGCAGCGTGCCGGAGGGCTCAAGCGCCTGCGCACCGATGCTGGCCTCCAGTGCATCGAACTCGGCCAGCAGGCGCACGCACTGGGCGTAGTAGGCCGCACCGGCACTGGTCGGGCTGACCCGGCGCGTGGTGCGGTGGAGCAGGCGGGTAGACAGGCGTTTTTCCAGCGCGGCGACCTGGCGGGTAACCCCGGCCGTGGACAGGTCCAGCGCCTGCGCGGCGGCGCTGAAGCCGTTGCGCTCGACCACCGCCACGAACACGCGCATCGCCTCGAGGGTGTCCATTGTTGCGCCTTTTGAAATAAATACGGTCAAACGATCGTATTTATCGGCCCGTGAGGGCGCAATAACCTGTGTCCACTCCCTTCAAGGTGCTTTGCCATGCACACCTCCACCGCTCCCGTTCCGCCGCTGGCCCCGTACGGTGCCACCCTGCTGCGCCTGGCCCTGGGCGTGCTGTTCCTGGTCCACGCATTGACCAAGCTGCTGGTGTTCACCCCGGCCGGTACGGCGGCGTTCTTCGAGTCGCTGGGCCTGCCCGGTGTGCTCGGTTACCTCACCATCGGCGTCGAACTGGTGATCACCGCCGCGCTGCTGCTGGGCATCTACGCGCGCTGGGTCGGCCTGGTCGGCGTGCCGCTGCTGCTGGGCACCATCGTCACCGTGCATGGCGCCAACGGCTTCGGTTTCGCCAATGCCGGCGGTGGCTGGGAATACCCGGCGTTCTGGGCGCTGGCGCTGGTGGTGCTGTTCCTGGTCGGCGACGGCAAGTGGACCCTGCGTTCGCGCTGATCGCCGCCTGACCCTGCAACTGGAGAATTCCATGTCCCGCCTGCCTTCGTTGTACATCTCGCATGGTTCGCCGATGACCGCCCTGCATCCGGGCCAGGTCGGCGTGCGCCTGGCCGAGCTGGCGCAGGACCTGCCGACGCCGCGCGCCATCGTGATGGCCTCGGCGCACTGGCTGGGCCGGCAGCCTCTGGTCGGCGCGCATCCGCAGCCGCCTACGATCCACGACTTCGGTGGCTTCCCGCGCGCGTTGTTTGAACTGCAGTACCCGGCGCCGGGTGATCCGGCGCTGGCCGAAGAGGTGGCCGGCCGCATCGCCGCCGCCGGCCTGCCGGTGGCCCTCGACCCGCAGCGCGGCCTCGATCACGGCGCGTGGGTGCCACTGCGCTTGCTGCGCCCGCAGGCCGACATCCCGGTGGTGCCGGTGTCGATCCAGCCGCTGCTCGGTCCCGAGCACCAGTTCGCGCTGGGCCGCGCGCTGGCGCCGCTGCGCGAGCAGGGCGTGCTGCTGGTCGGCTCGGGCAGCATCACCCACAACCTGCACGACTGGGGCGACTACCAGGACGGCAAGGAAGCGCCGTACGTGCGGCCCTTCATCGAGTGGGTCGAGCAGCGCCTGGCCGCCGATGATCGCCAGGCCCTGTTCGATTACCGCCGGCAGGCGCCGTTCGCCGAACGCGCGCACCCGACCGACGAGCACCTGTTGCCGCTGTTCTTCGCGATGGGCGCGGCAGGCGAGGGCGGCTTCGGTGCCCAGCGCATCGATGCCGGTATCGATGCCGGTTTCCTGGCCATGGACCTGTACCGCTTCGACGGGGCATGAGCCGGGGCTGACGCGCGGCGCCGCCGTTGGTCGCGGCCGCGGCGGCGTGTGGTAGTTTTTCCCGGGTTTCCGGCGCTGGCTCCCGAGCCTCCCCGCGCGCCGCTTCCTGGAAGAAGCATGCATACCATTGAAGTCGTCCTGGCGATGCTGGTGGCCGTTGTCGCCAGCGGCTACCTGGTTCGCGTCCTGCCGTTCTCGTTGCCGCTGCCACTGGTGCAGATCGGCCTGGGCGCGGTAATCGCCGGGGTGTTCAACCGCGGCCACGCGCTGGAGCCGGAAGTGTTCTTCCTGCTGTTCCTGCCGCCGCTGCTGTTCCTCGATGGCTGGCGCATTCCCAAGCAGGGCCTGTTCCGCGACAAGGGCGCCATCTTGGAACTGGCGTTCGGCCTGGTGGTGTTCACCGTCATCGGCGCCGGGTTCCTGATCCACTGGCTGATCCCGGTGATGCCGCTGGCGGTGTGCTTCGCGCTGGCGGCGATCGTGTCGCCCACCGATCCGGTGGCGGTCGGCGCGATCGCCTCCAAGGCGCCGATTCCCAAGCGCCTGATGCACATCCTGGAAGGCGAGTCGCTGCTCAACGATGCGTCCGGCCTGGTCTGCTTCCGCTTCGCGGTGGCGGCGGTGATGACCGGCACCTTCTCGCTGGCCACCGCCTCGCTGACCTTCGTGTGGGTGGCGGTGGCCGGCCTGGCAGTGGGCGTGGCGGTCACCCTGGGCGTATCGACCTTCCAGCGCTGGCTGTGGCGCCGGTTCGGCGAAGAGCCGGGCGCGGCGATGCTGGTCAACCTGCTGATCCCCTTCGCCGCCTATCTGCTGGCCGAAGAGATCCATGCGTCGGGCATCCTCGCCGCGGTCGCCGCCGGTATCGCGATGAGCTACGTGGAGCTGACCGGCCGCGTCTCCGGCAGCATGCGCGTGCAGCGTGCCGGGGTCTGGAACATGCTGCAGTTCAGCTTCAACGGCATCATGTTCGTGCTGCTGGGCGAGCAGCTGCCGGGCATCGTCGAACGCGCCACCACCACCATGAACGAGAGCGGCCACCAGAGCGCGTGGTGGCTGCTGGTGTACGTGGTAGTGATCAACCTGGCCCTGGTCGTGCTGCGCCTGCTGTGGGTGTGGCTGTCGCTGCGCTGGAACCTGCTGCGCGCACGGCGCCGCGGCCTGGAGCGGGGCGAGGCGCCGAACTGGCGCATCGTGGTCGCGACCTCGGTGGCCGGCGTGCGCGGTGCGATCACCCTGGCCGGTGTGCTGACCCTGCCGCTGTTCCTGCCCGATGGCAGCGCGTTCCCGGCCCGCGACCTGGTGATCTTCCTGGCCGCGTCGGTGATCCTGTTCTCGCTGCTGGGCGCCAGCATCGCGCTGCCCCAGCTGTTGAAGGGCCTGCAGCTGCCGGCCGATTCGGGCGAACGCAAGGAAGAGGATCTGGCACGCCGGCTGTCGTCGAAAGCGGCGCTGGCCGGGGTCGAACGCATGCGCCAGCAGATGGTGATGAACCAGAACACCGAGAACGTGCAGCTGTACAACGATGCCGCTTCACGGGTGAGCCTGCTGTACCAGCGGCACCTGGAAAAGGACAGTGACGGCCCCGACGTGGACCCGGACAAGGTGCGCCGCATGGAACAGGGCTATCGCCAGCTGCGCAGCGCCGGCCTCAATGCCGAGCGCGAGGAACTGTTCCGGCTGACCCGGCGCGGGGTGATCTCCGACGAAATCTCGCGGCGCCTGATCCGCAACCTGGACCTGCTGGAATCACGCAAGCGCGAATGACCGTGTACCTCGGGTGGGTGCGGACCTTGGTCCGCACACCTTTCAGCCTTATTCCGGCTTCGTTTCCAGGAAATACGCCTCGACCTTGCCCTTGACCTTGATGGTCATCGGGTTGCCGCGGCGGTCGCGGGCCTTGCCGGCCTGCACGCGGATCCAGCCTTCGCTGACCGAGTATTCCTCGACGTTGTCGCGCTCGACGTCGTTGAAACGCACGCCGACGCCGCGCTCCAGCGCCTGCGCATCATGGAAGGGGCTGGCCGGATTGATCGCCAGGTGGTCGGGAGGGGTATCGCTCATCGCTTCATTCACAGTGACGGCCACCACGGCCGGCTTCAGCGGCACAGGATAAACCGTAGAATGCCGGCCTGCCCCAGAGGAAGTTCCGCCATGCCCGACAACAGCGACTATTTCGACTTCGAGGAAGACATCCACGACTTCGACGAGGAGGGCTTCGAGGCGCGGGTCTGGAACCTGCTGGTGCTGATCAACCCGGGCGATGAGGAGCTGGCGCTGCAGCAGTTCAACCGCTGGCGCGAGCACCTGGCCGAGGACGGCCAGCCGCTGGAAGCGGACAGCGACTGGCTGCCGGCGCTGTTCACCGCCATCGCCTGGCAGTCCGGCTTCGAGGTCGAGCGCGACGATCTGGAAGCGCTGCAGTCGGCGGTGAACGAGCTGTCGGCGCGCTTCAACCTGCAGCTGGACTGGGGCGGAGACCTGGACGACGAGGACTTCGCCGAAGGCCTGGACGGCGTGCAGCTGATGTCCACCGCCTTCGACCGCCTGCGCGAGCACAACTACACGCTGTGGAGCGTGGATGCCGGCAGCGATGGCTTCACCGGCGTGATGGCGCTGACCCGCGACGATGACGCGATGCTGGCGCTGTGCTCGCTGCTGAACGTGGAAATCCGCCTGGGCAGCGACCCGTTCTGAGCGGGACAGGTGGGTGCGGAGCCCGCCTATGGATGGATGCCAACCTTGGTCGGCATGCCCTGTGCCTGATGTGCGGACCAAGGTCCGCACCCACCACAGCAAGTGGTAGCCGCACCCACCACAGCAAGTGGTAGCCCCACCCAGCACGGCAAGCGGTAGCCACCAACGGCTGCCTACGGCCGGTACTGCGCCCTTGCGTTGGCGATCACGGCCTTGACCAGCTCGCGGTCGGCGTGCCGGGAAATGGCCCGTGCACCGAGCGCGATCGCCTGCGCACGCAGCTCGGCAGTTACATCGTAGTGCGCGCCGCTGGCCTTGTTCTGGAAGGCCCGCGGCGGAATGCCGAGCTGCGCCGCCATCGCGTGCAGCTCGGCCAGGGTGTCGGCCATCAGGTGCGCCCAGCGCTGTCCGCGCCAGGGATGCACCGCGTCATCGACGTAGACCGTCACCGCCGCGGCCGGTTCAGGCCTGCGGCTTGCTGTCGCTGTCAGCGGCCGGGGTCGCTTCGGCGGCGGCTTCTTCGGCCACGTCGCCCTCGGCGGCTGCGTCTTCCTTGCTCTCGGCGGCTTCGACGCCTTCGAACTCGGCGACCAGCTTGTCCAGGTACTCGTCAGCGGTCTGGCCGGACTCTTCGGCCAGGGTGTCCAGCAGCTTCTGCAGCAGCTCGGAGTATTCCAGGCTGACCTTGCGGCCTTCCTTCTCCTGCACGTTGGCCAGGTGCTTGAGCATGGCCAGCATCGGCACCGGGTTCTCGGCGTTGCCCATGGTCTGGCCGCCGATGGCCAGCAGCCACTCGCGGCCCTGCAGGCCGATGGCGGCGACCACCTGGCCGTCTTCGCTGGTCAGCACGGCGTGGTTCTGCACCTGCTGCTGGGCGTTCAGACGGAGGAACGGGCGCTTGCCCTGCTGCTTCTTGCGCTTGTCGCGCTTGGCCTTGGAGTTCTGGGACATGAGGTGGGGTCACCTGGATACGGAAAGACCGCCATTGTAGCGGGTGCGCCGGGTGATGCCCCTGGTGGGTGCGGACCTTGGTCCGCACGCTTTGTGCCCGATGTGCGGACCAAGGTCCGCACCCACAGTTTATTCTGCTTGCCCCTGCACAGATTGTTCTGCCGGCCTCTGCGCGGCCTGCACGTCCGGGTCGGCGCTGGGCGCCGACAGCCCCACCTGCGGGCCGGCCCCGGCCAGCGCGGCGGCTTCGGCGGCCTGGGTCATCACCACGATGCTGATGCGGCGGTTGATCGGGTTCTGCGGGTCGGCCTTGTCGAACAGCACCGACGAAGACAGGCCGACCACGCGGGTGATCTTGCTGTCCTCCAGGCCACCATCGATCAGCGCGCGCCGCGCGGCGTTGGCGCGGTCGGCGCTCAGTTCCCAGTTGCCGTAGCCGCGGGCGGCCGAATAGGCGGTGATGTCGGTATGCCCGGTCAGGCTGATCCGGTTCGGCACGTGGTTCAGGTACTCGGCCAGCTCGTGCAGGATCTGCTGCGTGTACGGCTTCAGCGTGGCGCTGCCGAGGTCGAACATCGGCCGGTTCTGCTTGTCCACGATCTGGATGCGCAGGCCTTCCGGGGTCAGGTCCAGCAGCAGCTGGTCCTTGAATGGCTCCAGCGCCTGGCTCTTGCTGATCGCTTCCTGCAGTTCCTTCATCAGCTGCTCCAGCTGCTGCTTGTCGCGCTGCTGCTGGTCCAGCGGCTGCGGCACTGCTTCCTTCTGGTTCTGGAAGGGATCGTTGCTGTTGCCGCGGGAAACGTCGGTGGCACCGCCCAGCTTGATCATCGAGGTGCTGGCGCCGCCCGGGCCGGCCATGCCGGGGGCGGGGGTGGCGCTCTTGCCGCTCAGCGGGCTGGGGTTGCGGAAGTATTCGGAAATGGCCGCGCGCTCGGGCTTGCTGGTGCTGGCCATCAGCCACAGCACCAGGAAGAAGGCCATCATCGCGGTCACGAAGTCGGCATAGGCGACCTTCCACGAGCCGCCGTGGTGGGCGGCGTGGCCGGCCTTCTTGACCCGGCGGACGATGACGGTGGGCTTGGTCTCGGCCATGGCTTACTTGACCGTCTTCAGGTGCTGCTCGAAATCGGAGAAGGCCGGGCGCACGTTCGACGGCAGCGTCTTGCGGGCGAATTCCAGCGCGATCTTCGGGTTGTAGCCACGCAGGCAGGCCAGCAGGGCGGTCTTCACCGATTCGTAGATGCGGCTGTCCTGTTCGGCGCGGGCTTCCATTGCCGCGGCCATCGGGCCGACGAAGCCGTAGCCCAGCAGGATGCCGAGGAAGGTGCCGACCAGTGCGCCGGCCACGTGGCCGCCGACCTCGACGATGTCGCCGCCGATCGAGCCCATGGTGATGACGATGCCCAGCACCGCCGCCACGATGCCGAATCCGGGCAATCCGTCGGCGACCTTGGTCAGCACCTGCGACGGTGCCATGGCCTCGGCATGGTGCTTTTCCAGCTCCAGTTCCAGCAGTGGCTCCAGCTCGTGCGGCTCGATGTTGCTGCCGATCATCAGGCGCAGGCAGTCGGTGATGAAGTCGATCAGGTGGTGATCGGCCTGCACCTTGGGGTAGTTGCCGAACAGTGCGCTCTCGGCCGGGCGCTCGACATGGTCTTCCAGCGCCATGAAGCCTTCGCGGCGCGCCTTGTTGAGCAGTTCGTACAGCAGGCTGAGCACATCGATGTAGTCCTGCTGCTTGTAACGCGGGCCCTTGAACACGCCAACCATGGCCTGCAGGGTCTGCTTGACCGTCTTGGCCGGGGTGCCGACCAGGAACGCACCCAGTGCGGCACCGCCGATGATGACCAGTTCGTAGGGTTGCCACAGCGCCCCCAGCCGACCGTGTGCGCCGAGGTAGCCGCCCAGCACGCTGATGATGACGACCAGGAATCCAACGATGATGAGCATGGCGCGACGCAAGGAGCGGGGATATCTCCTTGTCGGCCCATCATCTGGTTTTCTGAAGAGGGAATTCTGTGAAATCGGTCGGCGGGGTGTTTCAGCCCGCCACACCGGCCTCCGCACCGCCACGCCGCAGCGGATCAGGCCATGGCTCGCCATTCCCTGTGAACGAAAGTGAGACCGAGTTCAGGCAGTGGCGTTCGTAGGTGGGCGGCGGGCCGTCCGGGAATACATGGCCCAGATGGCTGCCACAGCGGGCGCAGGTGATCTCGGTGCGGACCATGCCGTGGCTGGTATCGCGGATTTCGCGCACATGCGCCGGGTCGAACGGCGCAAAGAAGCTGGGCCAGCCGGTGCCGGAATCGAACTTGGTGCTGGAGCGGAACAGCGGCAGCGCGCACAGCCGGCAGCAGTAGACGCCCTCGCGCTTGTTGTCGAGGAACACCCCGCAGAACGGTGCCTCGGTGCCGTGCTGCAGCAGCACGCGGCGCTCCTCGCTGCTGAGGCCGGCAATCAGCGCCTCGGTCTGGGTGGCGGTGGGGGGCGTCAGGTCGAAGGCAGTCATGCCGGCTCTCCGTGGGTCGATGGCCTGGGGATGCCCGCAGAAGTGGGGGTGGCGGCACGGCCTTGCAAGTGTGATGGCCGTTCATGGGCGGCACACAGGGGCAGGCGCAAGGTGAACACGATCCACGCCGGAGCGTGCCATGAAAACGACCCTTCCCCTGCTGCTGCTCGCCCTGCTGCCTGCGCTGGCGCTGGCCCAGGTGCCCACTGCCGATCCCACCGCCACCCGCAGCACCACCACCGTGGCACCCGCGCCCGTAGTGCCGCCGCCACAGGCCGCGCGCCCACAACCGCAGGTTCTGCCCTCGCCGCAGCCGGCGCAGCCGATCCGGTCCACCGGCCCGGCCCAGGTTGCCCCGGCACCGGCGCCGAAGCCGGCCGACAAGGTGTACGACCGCAACGGCCGCATCGTCCCCGGCGTGCGCCCGGCCGGTCCCAACCGCGTGTTCGATTCGCGCACCGGCCGCTATTACGACAGCGTGCCGCAGGGCGATGGCCAGCAGATCCGCTAGCGCCGGCCTGAACGCACGAAAACAACCGCGTGCGGATCACTGCTTTTTCGCCTGCGATTAACCGTTGCGGGACCACTTTGGCGGTGCGCCGGCATCCCGTCGTCGCATGTCCTTCGTCCATTGGATCGCGATCATGAAAAACCAGCAGAACCGTCATCCCGGCAAGGAACCGCAGGGCCGCAACCCGCAGCAACAGCAGCAGCAACAGCAGCAGATGGATCAGCAGCAGCCGCACAAGGGCGGCAAGCAGCAGGAGCAGCGCTCGCAGAAGCACCCTCAGCAGCGCTGACGGGCCCGGGGTCGGATCCCGCACTGCGGGCTCTGGCCCCAACCGCGTTGAGCCCTCAGTCCGGAATCGGCAGGCTCAGCGTCTCCTTTACTTCCTCCATCACGATGTAGCTCTTCGATTCGCGCACATGCGGCAGGGTCAGCAACGTGCTGCCGAGCAGCTTGCGATAGGAGGCCATCTCGCTGATGCGCGCCTTCAGCAGGTAGTCGAAGTCGCCCGACACCAGGTGGCACTCCAGCACGTTGGGCAGCTTCAGCGCCGCGCGCCGGAACTCCTCGAAGATGTCGCCGGACTTGTAGGCCAGGCTGATCTCTACGAACACCAGCAGGCTGGCTTTCACCGCCGCCGGGTCGAGGTGGGCGTGGTAGCCGGTGATCACCCCCTCGCGCTCGAGCCGGCGCACGCGCTCGGTGCACGGGGTGGTCGACAGGCCGACCCGCTCACCCAGTTCGGTGAAGGAGATGCGGCCCTCGGCCTGCAGGATGCGCAGGATCTTGCGGTCGATCTTGTCCAGTTCGCGGGTACGGGTGGCCATGGCCGTCAACCTTGGGGAATGAATTGCAGGAGAACATCCTGCCGGTTGATTTCAAATCAGGCAAATCAACTGGTATCGGCTGTCTATACTTCCCCAATTGTGGTCCCGGCGCGCTCCAGTGCAGGGAATGATCGGGTTGGAGAAGTCCCATGCGAGTCCTAGTTCTCGGCAGCGGCGTGATCGGCACCACCAGTGCCTGGTACCTGCGACAGGCCGGGTTTGAAGTCACGGTCATCGACCGCCAACCCGGTCCGGCGCTGGAAACCAGCTTCGCCAATGCCGGGCAGCTGTCGTTCGGCTACACCTCGCCATGGGCGGCCCCGGGCGTGCCGAAGAAGGCGATCGGCTGGCTGTTCGAGAAGCACGCGCCGCTGGCGATCAAGCCGGGCATGGACCTGGCCCAGTACCGCTGGCTGTGGCAGATGCTGCGCAACTGCACCCATGAGCGCTACGCGATCAACAAGGCGCGCATGGTGCGCATGTCCGAGTACAGCCGCGACTGCCTGAACGAGCTGCGCGCGCAGATCGGCATCGAGTTCGAGGGGCGTGACCTGGGCACCACCCAGCTGTTCCGCACCCAGCAGCAGCTGGACGCCTCGGCGCAGGACATCGAGATCCTGGCCCAGTACGGCGTGCCGTACGAAGTGCTGGACCGCGCCGGCATCATCCAGGCCGAACCGGCCCTGGCCCATGTCGATGGCCTGGTCGGCGCGCTGCGCCTGCCGCGTGACCAGACCGGCGACTGTCAGCTGTTCACCCGCCGCCTGGCGCAGATGTGCGTGGATGCCGGCGTCGAGTTCCGTTTCGACCAGGACATCACCGGCCTGGAGTTCGATGGCGACCGCATCAGCGGCGTGCGCATCGGCGGCACGCTGGAAACCGCCGACCGCTTCGTGGTCGCGCTGGGCAGCTACTCGCCCGCGCTGGTCGCGCCGCTGGGCATGCGCCTGCCGGTGTACCCGCTGAAGGGCTACTCGCTGACCCTGCCGATCACCGATCCGGCGATGGCGCCCACCTCGACCATCCTTGATGAGAGCTACAAGGTGGCGGTAACCCGTTTCGACGACCGTATCCGTGTCGGTGGCATGGCCGAAGTGGCCGGCTTCGACCTGTCGTTGTCGCAGCGCCGTCGCGAGACCCTGGAGCTGGTGGTCAGCGACCTGTACCCGAAGGGCGGCGACCTGTCGCGCGCGCAGTTCTGGACCGGCCTGCGCCCGGCCACGCCGGACGGTACGCCGGTGATCGGCGCCACGCCGTTCCGCAACCTGTACCTCAATACCGGCCACGGCACCCTGGGCTGGACCATGGCCTGTGGCTCGGGCCGTTACCTGGCCGACCTGATGAGCGCGCGCCAGCCGCAGATCAGCACCGAAGGCCTGGATATTTTCCGCTACGGCCAGTACGGTCACGCGCCGCAACATGAGAACCGCACATGCGTCCTGCCCGCGCGCTGATCGATCTGGGCGCCCTGCGCAGCAACTACCGGCTCGCCCGTGAACTGGGCGGTGGCAAGGCCCTGGCGATCATCAAGGCCGATGCCTACGGCCACGGTGCGGTGCGCTGTGCACAGGCGCTGGAAGGCGAGGCCGACGGTTTCGGCGTGGCCACCATCGAAGAGGCGCTGGAACTGCGCCAGTCCGGCATCCGCGCGCCGATCCTGCTGCTGGAAGGGATCTTCGAGCCCAGCGACATGGCGTTGGTGGCCGAGCACGATTTCTGGTTCGCGGTGGGCTCATCGTGGCAGCTGGAGGCACTGGCTGCCTTCGACAGCCCGCGCCCGCTGACGGTGTGGCTGAAGCTGGACAGCGGCATGCATCGCCTCGGCCTGGACGTGGACAGCTTCCGCGCCGCGCATGCACGCCTGTCGGCGCTGCCGCAGGTCGAGCGCATCGTGCTGATGACCCATCTGGCGCGTGCCGACGAGCTGGACAGCGAGCGCACCCATGAGCAGGCGGCGACCTTCGCCCGCGCCATCGACGGCCTGTCCGGCGAGACCAGCGTGTGCAATTCGCCGGCGCTGCTGGGCTGGCCGGATGTGCGCAGCGACTGGGTGCGCCCGGGCCTGATGCTGTACGGCGCCAACCCGCTGCCGGACAACACGGCACTGACCGAGCGCCTGCGCCCGGTGATGACCATGCAGTCGAAGGTGATCGCCGAGCGCTGGATCGAGGCCGGCGAGCCGGTGGGCTATGGCGCCCGCTTCGTGGCGAAGTCGCGCACCCGCGTGGGTGTGGTCGCGCTGGGTTACGCCGACGGGTATCCGCAGTTCGCCCCGAACGGCACTCCGGTGCTGATCGACGGCCAGCCCGGTGGCCTGATCGGGCGCGTGTCGATGGACATGTTGACCGTGGACCTGACCGCACATCCGCAGGCAGGAATCGGTAGTGTCGTGGAGCTGTGGGGTACCGCGCCGACGTTGTCCGAACTGGCACCGCGCTGTGGCGTAAGTGCCTATCAGCTGCCGTGTGCGGTCAAGCGCGTGGCGCGCGTATATCAGGACTGAGGTGCTGCCGGCCAGCGGCCGGCACTCCCTGGATGCGTCCACGGCTCTGGTAGCCGCCGACCTTGGTCGGCGCCGTGAATGCGTGTCGACCAAGGTCGACACCTGCCAGAGCCGAGCGCGGCGCGGAATTACCGCGCTGCGGTCGCCTGGCTGGTCAGCTGACGCTTCACCCAATCATCGATCAGGCGCTTCTCGTAACGCAGCGGATCGCTTTCGCTCCTCAGCCCCAGGTTGTGCAGGTAGCCGCTGTCGCTCAGCTTGGCTTCGCCCTCATCGACGATGCGGCCGCTGGCGTCCTTCAGCGTGTACTGCAGGGTGATCCGCGGCGGATAGATGTCGCGCATGATCCGGATGTCGCTGCCGCGCGGGCCGTGCCAGGGCTCATAGTCGCCAGCACGCTTGATGTCGACCAGGGTCACGTCCAGGGTCTGCCCGGACTGCAGCGGCTTGGCCGCCGTGGTCTGCACGTAGCGGGCCAGCTGCTGCACCCAGTCGCCACGTTCGGCTTCGAAGCGGTTGGTGCTGCGGCGGATTTCGGTGAAACCGGCCGGATCGTCCCACTTCACGCTGACCGGGCCATCGGCCTGCAGCGCGCGTGGGGCCTGCGGATCGGTGACGGTACGCGGCGCGGCGTTCGCGGCGCCGGCCATGAGGGCGCCTGCCAGCAGCAGGGCGGTGGCCAATGTGCGGTTCATGACGGTCTCCTGCGCCCCATCGATGGGGACGGTTCTGTCTATGGATCGAGTGTGATCCTGGTCCCGGGTCATCGCAACGGCCGATTACGTCATGCGCAAGAGCGGTTGCCGCCAATTCATCGTCGTCAACCCTGACTGACGGCGCTTGACGCTGTGAATACGCTCTCTGGAAGATGCTGTGTCTCCAATCCGGCCCGTCCAGACGCCCTTGTCCACACTGCCGCCCCTAGTGGAGCGCCCACCGTTGATGGTGCCGGCGCCCGAACCCGACCTGCATCATGGCGTGCTTGAGCGCATCAACGCCGGTTTCTGTGTGATCCAGGTGCTGTTCGAGGGCGATCGTGCGGTCGACTATCGCTTCATCGAGGTCAACGACGCCTTCGAGCGCCATACCGGGCTGAAGGATGTACGCGGCCAGCGCATGAGCCTGCTGGAGCCGAACCACGAAGAGGACTGGTTCCGCATCTATGGCGAGGTTGCCCGCAGTGGCCGCCCGGCGCAGTTCGAGATGGAAGCGCGTGCGCTGGGGCGCTCGTTCGCGGTCGACGCCGTGCGCGTGGGTCGTCCCGGCGAAGACAAGGTCGGCATCCTGTTCTTCGACATCACCGCGCGCAAGCAGATGGAAGTGGAACTGGGCGAGAGCGAAGCCCGTTTCAGCGCGCTGGCCGATGGCCTGCCGATGCCGGTGTGGGTGCTGGACGAGCGCGGCCACGCCCGCTTCGTCAACAGTGCCTTCAGCGAGTTCTTCGGTGGTGACGAGACGCGCGTGCCGGAAGACGTGTGGCGCGGCCTGGTTCATCCGGATGACGCCTCGGTGTTCGAGTACGAACTGCAGGAGGCGCTGAAGGCGCAGCGTTCCATGCATGCCCTGGTACGTGCGCGCCGCGCCGATGGCCAGTGGCGCTGGCTGGAGATGAACGCCCGGCCGCGTTTCTCGCGGATGGGCCGTTTCATCGGCCTGGCCGGTAGCAGCCCGGACGTGACCGAGCGCCGCGAGATCGAGCTGGCCCGCGAGGAACTGCTGCAGTCCGAACGCGCCGCGCGCAGTGCCGCGGAAAACATGGCGCGGCTGAAGGACGAATTCCTGGCCACGCTGTCGCACGAGCTGCGTACGCCGCTGACCACCATCCTGGGCTGGAGCGAGCTGTTGCTGCAGCGCGTGGACAACACCAGCCCGCTGTACAAGGGCCTGAACGTGATCGCCAACAGCGCCGGCGCGCAGAAGCGGCTGATCTCGGACATGCTCGACCTCAGCAGCATGCTGCTGGGCAAGGTGCAGCTGGAAGTGGAAGTGCTGGACCTCAATCTGCTGCTCGGCGAAGCCATCGGCGCGCAGGAACTGGTGGCCGAAGGCAAGGCGCTGGACGTTCACCTGCAGCTGCCCGAGCAGCCCAGCCTGGTGCTGGGCGATGCCACCCGCCTGCAGCAGGTGCTGTGGAACCTGCTCTCCAATGCCATCAAGTTCACCCCGGCCGAAGGCCGCATCGACCTGCAGCTGCAGGCCGACGGCAACCACTGGGTGATCACCGTGCATGACACCGGCGACGGCATTGCGCCTGAGTTCCTCCATCACCTGTTCAGCCGTTTCCGCCAGGCCGATGGCACCACCACGCGCCGTCACGGTGGCCTGGGCCTGGGCCTGGCGATCGTGCAGCAGCTGGTCGAACTGCATGGCGGCACCGTGACCGCCGCCAGCGAAGGCCACGGCCACGGCGCCACCTTCACCGTGCGGCTGCCGCAGCACATTCCCGATGCCGAGCGCCGTCCACTGCGCGAAGTGATCAGCGGGCCGATCCTGGAGCCGGTGATCGTCGAGCCGTATCCGCTGCGCGGCATGCACGTGCTGGCGGTGGAAGACCAGCCGGAAGTGCTGGAGTACCTGCGGCGCATGCTGGAAGAGCAGGGCGCCAGTGTCGCTGCGGCCAGCTCGGCCGGCGAGGCGCTGGCGCTGCTGGCCGACACCGGCCACCTGCAGTTCCACGTGATGCTGACCGACATCGGCATGCCGGGCATGGATGGTTATGGCTTGGTGCGCACGCTGCGCGAGGACATGGGCGTGGATGCGGCGACCCTGCCGGCGGTGGCGGTGACCGCGCTGGCGCGCGCCGATGACCGCCGCCGCGCCCTGGCGTCAGGCTTCCAGGAACACGTGGCCAAGCCGTACTCGGTGGCGCAGCTGGTGGCTGCCGTGCGCAAGGTGCAGGTGCCGCGCGCAGACAGCGCGCTGCACTGAGCATTCACGGCCGATCGGCGACCCTGCATGCAGGAGGTCGCCGATGTCCCGCATAGCTCCCCGCATCCATACCGATCCGGCGCAGATCGCGCGCCTGGAAGCCCTGTTGCCACAGCTGGAAGGTGAAACGCAGGTGCAGCTGACCCTGCATGACGGTCGCCGCCTGCTGGGTACCGTGGCGGTGAAACCCACGCTCCAGCAGTACCGCAACGATGCTGGCGATGAAGGCAGCAATGGCCAGCTGCGCCTGGATGACTACGACACGCCGGTGCAGCAGCACCACGTCTGGCTGGATGAGATCGCCAGCATCGACCGTCTGCCACCCAGGGCACCCTGATCCGATGTAGCGCCGAGCCCTCGCTCGGCGCTACTGCGCCTGAGCATGGGCTCGGGCGCTACACGGCTACACGGATGTCAATGCTCGAACAGCGTCGGCGTCGCCTCGAACCGGCGCGCATAGGCGCGTTCCTCCGCCACCCGGGCCACCTCGTCATCGGCCAGGTCGGGCGCGCCGTACACCGCATAGGCCACGCTGCCGTCGGCGCCATGGCCGACCTGGTGCAGCCGGTAGCGCGAGTGGCCGCCGCCGGTGTCCTCGGGGTAGTGCACGGGCGGATGGCTGCCTTCCAGGTCCATTTCACTGTTGTCGACCACGCCACCGACGAACAAGGCTCGCATGCAGGTTCTCCTGGGTTTGCGGGGGAGCCTCTACCCTGAACGTTTCAATGTTGCTGGCACATCAAGGCCCCGTTCGGGTTTCGCAAAGTGGCCCGCCGGGGCCGGACCGGCCAAGCCGGTACAATGGACGGCCCTCACGCTTGAAGTACCCGCGCCGATGGCCTCCAGCGACGACGCCCCCCTGCAGACCCTGTTCCTGCCGTTCTCCCAAGGTGCCCTGCGCTGGCCGGAGGGCCCGGTGGCCTTCCTGCGTGCCCGCGACGGCTGGCCGCTGCGCGAAGCGGCGGGCAACCGCGAGGTGCACTGCGAGCAGAGCTTCGCCCCGTTCGCGCAGCCGCTGCAGCAGGCCGCCGGCTGGACCGTCAGTGGCCAGCTGGATGACGTGGCCGGCAAGGGCCGCTACCCGCTGGTGCTGGTGCTGCCACCGCGCCAGCGCGAAGAGGCCCGTGCGCTGTTTGCCCGCGCGCTGGCGCTGGTGGCCGACGGCGGTCGCATCGTGGCCTGCCAGTCCAACAACGAAGGCGCACGCTCCGGCGAGGGCGACCTCAAGCAGCTGACCGGCCTCGGCGGCAGCCTGACCAAGAACCACTGCCGCGTGTACTGGACCGCGCCGATGCAGGGCCAGCACGATGCCGACCTGGCCAGGCGCTGGTCGGCGCTGGATGCGGTGCGCCCGATCGTCGGCGGCCGTTTCCTCAGCCGCCCGGGCGTGTTCGCCTGGGACCGCATCGATCCGGCCTCGGCATTGCTGGCCGAGCACCTGCCGGCCGACCTGGCCGGGCGTGCCGCCGATCTCGGTGCCGGCTACGGCTACCTGTCGCGCGAGCTGCTGGAGCGCTGCCCGAAGATCACCGCGCTGGACCTGTACGAGGCCGAGCAGCGCGCGCTGGCCCTGGCCGAACTGAACCTGGCGCCGCCGCCGCGCCCGCTGCCGCTGCGTTTTCTGTGGCGTGACGTCACCGCCGGCATCGAGCCGGGCTACGACGTCATCATCAGCAACCCGCCGTTCCATACCCCCTCGCGTGCCGACCGCCCGGACATCGGCCAGCGCTTCATCGCCGTGGCCGCGCAGGCGCTGCGCCCGGGCGGGCGGCTGTATGTGGTGGCCAACCGCCACCTGCCGTACGAGCACACCCTCAACGACAGCTTCGGCGCGGTGCGCGTGGTTGCCGAGCGCGACGGTTTCAAGCTGGTTGAAGCGGTGAAGGGGAAGGGCCGATGAAACTGGTCAAGCACATCGCCAACCTGGGCTATGGCAGCCGCAAGCAGGTGCAGTGGATGTTCCGCGAAGGCCGCGTGACCGATGCCGACGGAGAGGTGCTGTATGCCGACGACCAGGTGCCGCACGAGGCCATCCGCGTTGACGGCGAGCCGCTGGATCCGCCGGTGGGGCTGTCGATCGCGCTGCACAAGCCGGCCGGCTACACCTGTTCGACCAAGGACACCGGCCGCCTGATCTACGACCTGCTGCCGCCGCGCTTCCGCGACCGCGACCCGGTGCTGTCCACAGTCGGACGCCTCGACCGCGAGACCAGTGGCCTGCTGCTGCTGACCGACGATGGTGGCCTGCTGCACCGGATCATCTCGCCGAAGTCGAAGCTGCCCAAGGTCTACGAGGTCGAGTTGAGCGAGGACCTGCGCGGCGATGAAGTGGCCCTGTTCGCCAGCGGCACGCTGATGCTGGAGTCCGAGAAGACGCCCCTGCTGCCGGCTGAACTCGAGGTGCTGGATGCGCGCCGCGCGCGCCTGGTGCTGCACGAAGGCCGCTACCATCAGGTACGCCGCATGTTCGCCGCCACCGGCAACCACGTGCAGGCCCTGCACCGCAGCCGCGTTGGCGGGCTGGACCTGCAGGGGCTGGACGAAGGGCAATGGCGGCAGCTCACCTCCACCGACCTGGATACGTTGTTCGCTCCATGACCACCCTCGCTGCGCTGCCGTTCCTGCCCGACGCCGTCATCTTCGACATGGACGGCCTGATGATCGACAGCGAGCGGGTCGCGCTGGCCTGCTGGAGCGAGGCCGCCGACGAATTCGGGCTGGGCCTGGACGAAGCGGTGTTCCTGCGCATGGTCGGCCTCGGTGACCGTGACACGCACGCACTGCTGCGCGCGCAGGGCATCGAAGACAGCGTGATCGAGGCGGTGGCGGCACGCTGCCATGACCTGTATGAAGCACGCACGCAGACGGGCCTGCCGCTGCGGCCGGGCATCCTGGAGCTGCTGGAACTGCTGAAGGCGCACGCGATTCCGCGCGCGGTGGCGACCACCACGCGGCAGCCGCGCGCCAACCGCAAGCTGGCCGCGGCCGGCCTGCTGCCGTACTTCGATGCGGTGATCACCAGTGGCGACGTTGCGCGGCCGAAGCCGGCGCCGGACATCTACCTGTTGGCCGCGCAGCGGCTGGGCCAGGCACCGGAGCGCTGCCTGGCGCTGGAGGATTCACCGGCTGGTACGCGCGCCGCATTGGCGGCCGGCATGACCGTGATCCAGGTGCCGGACCTGGTGCATCCTGACGAAGAACTGCGCGCGCTCGGCCATCGCATCGTCGGCTCGCTGGTGGACGCGCACGCACTGCTGCTGCCGCTGCTGCCGAAATAAGGTGGGTGCCAACCGCCCCTGACGGTGGGTGCCGACCGTTGGTCGGCACACCTTCCCCTTACACCCGCCCGAACACCAGCGCGGCGTTGGTGCCACCGAAGCCGAAGCTGTTGGACATCACCGTATCCAGCCTCTGCTCGCGGCTTTCGCGCAGGATCGGGAAGCTCTCCACCTTCGGGTCCAGCTCGGCGATGTTGGCCGAACCGGCAACGAAACCGTCGCGCATCATCAGCAGGCAGTAGATCGCCTCGTGCACGCTGGCCGCGCCCAGCGAATGGCCGGACAGTGCCTTGGTCGAGGACAGCGGCGGCACCGCATCGCCGAACACTTCGCGGATCGCGTTGAGCTCGGTGACGTCACCCAGCGGGGTCGAAGTGCCGTGGGTGTTGAGGTAGTCCAGCGGGCGATCGATGCCCTGCAGTGCCATCTTCATGCAGCGCACGGCGCCTTCGCCGGACGGCGCCACCATGTCGGCACCGTCCGAGGTCACGCCGTAGCCGATCAGTTCGGCATGGATGTGCGCACCGCGCGCGACGGCGTGGTCGTAATCCTCCAGCACCAGCATGCCGCCGCCACCGGCGATGACGAAGCCGTCGCGGTCCTTGTCGTACGGGCGCGAGGCGCTGGCCGGGGTTTCGTTGAAGCTGGTTGACAGCGCGCCCATCGCATCGAACATCACGCTCATCGACCAGTGCAGGTCTTCGCCGCCACCGGCGAACATAATGTCCTGCGCGCCGTGGCGGATCATGTCCGCGGCCGCGCCGATGCAGTGCGCCGAGGTCGCGCAGGCGGCCGACAGCGAGTAGCTGACGCCCTTGATCTGGTAGGCGGTGGCCAGGCAGGCCGAGACCGTCGAGCACATCGTGCGCGGCACCATGTACGGGCCGACCTTGCGCACGCCACGTTCGCGCAGCAGGTCGACCGCGCCGATCTGCCATTCGCTGGAGCCGCCACCGGAACCGGCGATCAGGCCGGTGCGCAGGTTGCTGACCTGCTCGGGGCTGAGCCCGGCATCGGCGATGGCATCGCGCATGGACAGGTAGGCAAAGGCCGCCGCATCGCTCATGAAGCGCTTCTGCTTGCGGTCGATCAGCGCGTCCAGGTCGAGGTCGACACGGCCGCCGACCTGGCTGCGCAGCCCGGCTTCGGCGTGGTCGGCCAGCGTGGTGATGCCCGAGCGGCCTTCGCGCAGCGCGGCCGAAACGGTATCCAGATCATTGCCGAGGCAGGACGTGATGCCCATGCCGGTGATGACGACGCGACGCATCAGAAGCTCCCGGTTTCAGTGAACAGGCCGACGCGCAGGTCGCGCGCGCTGTAGATTTCGCGGTCATCCACGTACATGCGGGAGTCCGACTGAGCCATTACCAGCTTGCGGTTGATGACCCGGCTGATGTCGATCTCGTAGCGCACGAGCTTGGCATCCGGCAGCACCTGGCCGGTGAACTTCACTTCACCGCAGCCCAGCGCGCGGCCCTTGCCGGGCGCGCCCAGCCAGGTCAGGAAGAAGCCGGTCAGCTGCCACATGGCATCCAGGCCCAGGCAGCCGGGCATCACCGGGTCGCCGATGAAATGGCAGCCGAAGAACCACAGGTCCGGGCGGATATCCAGTTCGGCGCGCACCATGCCTTTGCCATGCGGTCCGCCGTCCTCGTGGATTTCGGTGATGCGGTCGAACATCAGCATCGGATCGTTGGGCAGACGGCCGGCGGCGGCGCCGAACAGTTCACCGCGTGCGCTGGCCAGCAGCTGGTCGCGGTTGAACGCGTGGAGACGAGTCATGGAAAGCGCAATCCTGGAAGCGAAAACGAGGCAACAATCCGCCGAGGATGCACGACGGTTGCAGCGGGAATCAAACCGCCGCACCGTACGCGTGCGTAGTGTTTTCCCTCCAGATCGCGCATCCCGTTGATGCACAACGACCATACTTCGCCGTCTGGACCGGTACGGTGCGGGTATGATGTCGGCCAACCATGAACGCACTGCGCAAGATCATCCACGTCGACATGGACGCCTTCTACGCGTCGGTGGAGCAGCGCGACGATCCGTCACTGCGTGGCAAGCCGGTGGTCGTGGCATGGCGCGGCGCCCGCTCGGTGGTGTGCGCGGCCTCGTACGAGGCCCGCGTGTTCGGCGTGCGCTCGGCGATGCCGGCGCTGCGTGCCGAACGCCTGTGTCCGGATGCGATCTTCGTGCCGCCGGACTTCGCACGTTACAAGGCGGTGTCACGCCAGGTGCGCGAGATCTTCCTGCGGCATACCGATCTGGTCGAGCCGCTGTCATTGGACGAGGCCTATCTGGATGTGACCGAGCCGAAGAGCGGCATCGAACTGGCCACCGATATCGCCCGCACCATCCGCGAGCAGATCCGTGAAGAAACCCAGCTGACCGCTTCCGCCGGGATCGCGCCGAACAAGTTCCTGGCCAAGATCGCTTCGGACTGGCGCAAGCCGGACGGCCAGTTCGTGATTCCACCGCAGCGCGTGGAAGCGTTCCTTACGCCGCTGCCGGTGAACCGGGTGCCCGGCGTGGGCAAGGTGATGGAAGGCAAGCTGGCCGCGCGCGGCATCGTCACCTGTGGCGACCTGCGGCAATGGGCACTGATCGATCTGGAAGAGGCATTCGGCAGCTTCGGCCGCAGCCTGTACAACCGCGCACGCGGTGTGGACGAGCGGCCGGTGGAGGCCGACCAGCAGGTGCAGTCGATTTCTTCGGAGGACACTTTCGCCGAAGACCTGCTGCTGGAGGACCTGAGCGAGGCGATCGTGCAGCTGGCGGAGAAGACCTGGAATGCCACCCGCAAGACCGAGCGCGTTGGCCACACCGTGGTGCTGAAGTTGAAGACCGCCCAGTTCCGCATCCTTACCCGCAGCTTCACCCCCGACCGGCCCCCGGACTCGATGGAAGAACTGCGCGACATCGCCCTGGCCCTGCGCGCCCGCGTCGACCTGCCGGCCGAAACCCGCTACCGCCTGGTGGGTGTGGGCCTGGGCGGTTTCCGCGAAAAGGAGCCGGTGGTGCAGGGCGAATTGTTCGAGCACGGACCGAACGGTTCCGCACCTGGCTGATCTTCATGTCGACCAAGGTCGACACCCACCAAGAGCGGGTCATGCCACCCCGCCAACCCACGAAACCTCAGCTTTTGACGTTGACGTTGCTTCGGCAGGTGCAGGGCGCAGCCCTGCAAAAGAAAACCCCCTACCTCATGGCCACTGCATCTCGCCCTTGGCCACTTTCGCACTCAGCTCCAGCGACTCCACCCCGGCCAGCTTCGGGTAACGCGCCTGCATCGCCTTCACCAGCGCCGCACTGTCCCTGGCCTTTGCCGTCTCGGCATCGAAGGCGCGGATGTAATCCGCGGTGAAGCGCAGGGCACTGGCATCCAGCGCCGCACCGGGGGCGTAGTGCCCCGGCACCACCACCTTCGGCTTCAACGCCTGCAGCCGCTGCAGGGTCTGCAGCCAGTCGGTGTGCGACTTCGGCGTCTGCGTGTCGGCCATCCACACATGCTCGCCCGCCACCACCGGAATGCCACCGACGATTGCGCGCAGGGACGGCACCCACAGCACGCTGCGGTCCGGGGTCGGGCCATCCACGCCGATCAGCGGCAGGCGCTGGCCTTCCAGCTGCAGCGCGTCCCCCTCCAGCACCTGTGGCACCACGATGCGCGCGGGTACATCGGCCCCCATCTTCGGCCCCCAGTAGGCCAGCTTGCCGGCCTGGGTCTGCTGGATGTGGGCAACGGTCTGCGCGGTGGCGACGATGCGCGCCTGCGGGAACGCATCCTGCAGCGTGGCCAGGCCGAAGTAATAGTCCGGGTCGCCGTGGCTGATGTAGATCGTGGTCAGCTGCTTGCCGCTGGCGCGGATCAGTTCGACCAGCCTGCGCGCGTCGCTGGCGCCGAACTGCGCATCGACCAGGATCGCGTCATGGTGGCCTTCGATCAGCACCGAGGACACCGAGAACATGGCCTGCGGGCCGGGATGGAAGGTCTGCAGGTGCAGCTGGGTTCTCGTCGCCGTGGTCGCCGCCGGGGAGGAGGCCGGTGCAGCCAGCAATGGAGCGCTGGCGAAGCTGGACGCCAGGGCGAGGGGAAGCAGCAGGGCAGCGGTGCGCATGGGGAGTTCCTTGTGTAGGGCCGGGTCATGCCCGGCTGCAGGGTCGCGCAAGGCCGAGCGCGGGCTATGCCGGGCGTCCTTGCCCAGACCCCTGCGGGCCGTCGCAAGCGACGCTGGCAACGGCTCCTGCCGTTGCCTTCGGCTTTACAGTGCGGGCACGTCGATCAATACGCCGCAGTGATGATCTGCTTCGGGTACTTATGCGCTTCCAGCTCGGCGACGAAGGCTGCGCCATAGTCGGCGTAGCTGATGCGGCTGTGACCGCTGGCATCGGCGAGGAACGCCTTGGGCTGCACGCGGTACTGGCCACGCTCTTCGCCCGGGCCGATTTCGGCGGCCGGCGAGAAGAAGGTCCAGTCCAGGTCCTCCACCGCCTGCAGGCGCTTGAAGGCTTCGCGGTGGGCCAGCGCGTACGGCTTGTAGGCCTCTGGGAAGTTCGGGGTATCCACCAGCTGCACGCCGGGGGCGACTTCCAGGCTGCCGGCGCCGCCGACCACCACCAGGCGCGGCACGCCGGCCTTGCGCGCAGCGACGGCCAGTTGTGCGGCCACCTCGCCGACGCGGCCGATGTCATCGCCCGGACGCGGGCCATAGGCGCTGGCCAGCACGTCGTGGCCGGCGATGGCGGCAACCAGCGCATCCGGGTCATCCAGCGAAGCGATCACCGGATGGGCGCCGGCCAGCTCGGCCGGAAGATCCTGCGCGCTGCGCACGATGACGGTGAGTTCGTGGCCGTGGGCCAGCGCGTGGCGGGCGATCTGGCGGCCGATATTGCCGGTGGAACCAACGAGGGCGATCTTCATGGCAGGACTCCGTGGGGCGGTGTGGGGTGGGAATGGGGCCACTCTAGGCCGCTGCAGTCGATCGAAAAACAGCGTATAACGCGCTTGTTTGTTGCATGGATCGAGCATATGGACCGATTGACCGCCATGACCGTGTTCGTCGAGGTGGCCGAGCGCGGCAGCCTCACCGCCGCCGCCGAGGTGCTGGACATGTCACGGGCGATGGTCACCCGTTACCTGGCCGAGGTTGAGGGTTGGCTGGGTGCGCGCCTGCTGCACCGGACCACCCGCCGGGTCAGCCTGACCGGTCCCGGCGAGGCGGCGCTGGCGCGCTTCCGGCAGATGCTGGAGATCGGCGAGGCGCTGCAGGGCGAGCTGGCCAGCGATGATCCCGAGCCGCACGGCACGCTGCGGGTGACCGCCAGCGTGTCGTTCGGGCAGAGCCATCTGGCGCGTGCAGTGGCCGGTTTCGTCGCACGCCACCCGGCGGCGCGCATCGAGCTGCTGCTGGTCGATCGCACGGTGAACCTGGTGGAGGAGCGGGTGGACCTGGCGGTGCGCATCGCGCGCCAGATCGACCCCAGCCTGATCGCGCGGCGGCTGGCCACCTGCCGCTCGGTGCTGTGCGCGACGCCCTCCTACCTGCAGGCGCACGGCACGCCGACCGCCCCCGAGCACCTGGCCGCGCACAACTGCCTGACCCACCACTACGTCGGCAAGAGCCTGTGGCAGCTGCACCGCGACGGACGTTCGTTGTCGGTGGCGGTGGGCGGCAACATCAGCGCCAATGAAGCCTCGCTGCTGCTGGAGGCGGTGCGCGCCGGCGCCGGCATCGCGATGCTGCCGACCTACCAGGTGGCGCCGCTGCTGCGCAGTGGCGAATTGATTGAACTGCTGCCCGAATTCGGCCTGGACGAACTCGGCATTCATGCCGTGTACGCATCACGGCGCCAGCAGCCCGCTATCATGCGGCGATTCCTGGACTACCTGGCCGAGTGTTTCGCCAGCCCGGCCTTCCAGGATCTGGATTGGCGCCCACCGCGCAAGGAGAACACATGAACCATGGACAGGCTTTGATCGACCACAACCGTGCTGCCTGGGACCGCCAGGCCAGCGAGGTGCGCGAGTGGTCGCGCCCGGTGGATGGCGCAACGGTTGCAGCCGCACGCGAGGGCCGCTGGCAGGTGCATCTGACCCCACGCGCGCTGCCGCTGGACTGGCTGGGCGATGTGCGCGGCCGTCGCATCCTGTGCCTGGCTTCGGGTGGTGGGCAGCAGGCGCCGGTGCTGGCCGCGGCCGGCGCTGATGTCACCGTGTTCGACCTGTCCGACGGGCAGCTGGAGCAGGACCGCCGGGTCGCAGCGCGCGATGGCCTGCAGCTGCGTACGGTGCAGGGTGACATGCGCGACCTGCACGTGTTCGCCAACGACAGCTTCGACGTGGTGTTCCATCCGATCTCCAACCTGTACGTGCCCGACGTGCGCCCGGTATGGACCGAATGCCGCCGCGTGCTGGCACGCGACGGCATGCTGATGGCCAGCTTCTACAACCCCGTGCTGTTCGTCAGCGCACGTGATCCTCAGCTGGATGCGCAGGGCTTGATCCGGCCGCAGTACGCCATTCCCTATTCGGACCTGGAAGACCTGGCGCCGGCCGAGCGCGAGGCGAAGCTGGCGCGCGGCGATGCGCTCACCTTCGGCCACAGCCTGACCGAACTCATCGGCGGCCAGCTCGACGCCGGCTTCGTCATCGATCGTTTCATGGAAGACTGGCAGCCGCAGCCGCGCTTCCTGATCGACCGCTATCTGCCCACGTTCCTGGCCACCCGCGCGCGCAGGATCGGCTGAGGCGGGCCTGCAAAAAAACAGGCCGACGTACAATGGAAGGCCCCACGTCGCACAGGTGCCGTCCCTTGTCGTATCCCTATCCGCTGGTCGTGTTCGACCTCGATGGCACGCTGGTCGACAGCGCGGCCGATATCGCCGAAGCACTGAACCGCACGCTGGAAGACATCGGTGTCGCGCGCGTGCCGGAAACCACGGTGCTGGGCTGGATCGGGGATGGTGTGCGTCGCCTGGTGGAGCAGGCCGTGCATGCTGCCGGCCGCGAGGTCGATCTGGCCGCGGTGATGCCGGTGTTCATGGTGCACTACCGGGAATGCCTGCTGCGCAGCCCACGCCTGTTCGATGGCGTGGCCGAGGCGTTGGCACAGCTGCGTGCGCGCAACGTACCGCTGGCGATCTGCACCAACAAGCCCGAAGCGCTGGTGCCTCCGCTGCTGCAGCACCTGGGCATCGGCGACGCGTTCGCGCTGATACTGGGCGGCGACTCGCTGCCGCAGCGCAAGCCCAGCGGTGAGCCGCTGCGGCATATCGCTGCGCACTTCGGGCTGCCGGTAGACGCCTGCCTGATGGTCGGTGATTCGCTGACCGACTACCGCGCCGCCGAAGAGGCCGGCATGCCGATCGCGCTGGTGCGCTATGGCTATCCGCGTGGCCTGGATCTGGCCACCGCACATGCGGTGGCCGTGATCGACGACCTGCGTGAGTTGCCGGGGTTGCAGCGCTGATGCAACGGACATCCCTGATCGCCGGCCGGTAACCCGGACCGACGCAACGGGTAGTGCCGGCCGCTGGCCGGCAACCCGGGGCGCTCTGCCGAAGGTCATGGTGCTGCCGGCCAGCGGCCGGCACCAGCATGACCGTTGCGGTCATTTCGGCTGGTAACGCACGCTCAGCTGGTACTCACGGCCGGGCTGGTTGTACCACGCCACGGTCTCGTAGCGGCGATCGAACACGTTGGCGGCACGTGCCAGCAGCGACCACTCCGGCGTCAGCGCGTACTCGGCGCGCAGGTCCAGCGTGCCGTAGCCGCCGACCTTCACCGAGTTGCCGGCGTTGTCATAGCGCTTGCCCGCGCCCTGCACGGTCAGTCCGGCGCGGACGTCGCCGAAGCGGCGATCAATGTCCAGGCGCGCGGTCTGCTGCGCGCGGCGCGGCAGCCAGTTGTCGAACTGGGTGTTGCCGCGGGTGCGGTTGCGCGGGTCGGTGTAGCTCAGCTGCGCGTTGATATCGAAACCGGCCAGCAGCACGCCACCGGTCAGTTCGGCGCCACGGATGCGCGCCTTCTCGACCTGCTGCATTTTCATCGTGGACGCATCGTAGGTGATCAGGTCATCGATGCGGGTCTCATAGACGTCCAGGCCCCAATGCCAGCCCTGGCCCTGCTGTGAAACGCCCAGGTTGGCGCTCTTGGACTTCTCCGGCTTCAACGTCGGCACGCCGCTCCACGGGTCGTACAGGTCGCTGAAGGTCGGTGCCTTGAAGGCGGTGCCGTAGCTGGCGTTGACGCGCAGGCCGTGCTCCAGCTGCATCGCCCAGCCAAGGCTGCCGGTGGCATGGTTGCCGAATTGCTGGTTGTCGTCGTTGCGCGCGCTGGCCTGCAGCTGGTGGCGGCCGAAGCGGCCCTGGTACTGCACGAACACACCGGTGTTGCGGCGGCTGTCAACGAGGTAGCCCGCGCTGCTGCCATCCAGGTTGTCTTCGCTCCAGTCCACGCCGGCGCTCAGCAGCTGGCCTTCGGCCAAGGTGAAGTCACCCTGCAGCGAGGCACTGTCGCGGTGGGTCTGTGCGCTGCCGCGTGCGCCGAAGTCGCCGAAGTTGTCCGACTCGTTGTCGCTGCGGCCGACGTTGGCGGTGAACTCCAGGCGCTCGGACGGGGTGTAGCGCACCTTGCCGGCCAGCACCTGCTGGCGGGTTTCCGAGTAGTTGTAATAGCCGTCGTAGTGGTTCCTGCCATCGGCACGCAGCGCGCTGCCTTCCACGTTCCACTGGTCGTTGAAGGTGTAGCCGCCGCGCAGGCTCTTGGACAGGTTGCGGTAGCCGTCGCGGTCGTGTTCGTCGGCAAAGCAGCCGGCAGTGAACACCGAGGAAGAGCCGCGGCAGGCGTCGATGCCATCGGAATGCTGGTAGGCGATGTCGGCGCCAAACCAGCCGCGTTCGGTGCCGCCACCAATGCCACCGCTGGCCTGGCGCAGGCCGTTGCTGCCACCGCCGAGCTGGAAGTGCGGGGCAAAGTCACCGGCATTGCGGCGGGTGAAGATCTGGATCACGCCACCGATGGCATCGGCGCCGTACAGGCTGGACTGCGGTCCACGCACGATCTCCACGCGCTCGATCTGCGCCAGCGGCAGATCCTGGTACATGGCCAGGCCGAGGTCGGCGCTGTTGATGCGCACGCCATCGACCAGCACCACGGTGTGGCCGGAGTTGGTGCCGCGCAGGAACAGCGAGCTCTGCTTGCCAAGGCCGCCGCTGTTGGTCAGGTTGATGCCGGCGCGGCCGCGCAACAGTTCCTGCAGCGAGGTGGCCTGGCTGGATTCGATCTGCACGCGGTCGATCACCTGGGCCGGCGCGATGCTGTCCTGCAGGGCGATCGGCGTGCGGGTGGCGGTAACCAGCACCTGGTCGAGCGCGGTGGTGTCATCGGCGGCCTGCGCCAGCGCCGGCAGTGTGGCCAGCACGGCCAGGGTGAGCATTCGGGTCTGCAGCTTCATCGGGGGACTCCAGGTGCCACGCACGCCCGCGCAGCGAAGGGGAGGAGTCGCGAAGCCAGGCACGCGCCGATGCCACGGCCGACGCCGTGCTCATCCAGCGCCATGCCCACCGCATCGCGACCTGAGGCTTCCGGGCCGGTCTCCGGGCTTGCCGCCGGGTGGCGCGAGGCCACCGTCCAGGCGCCTTCCCATGCCTGCGGCACAGTGGCGTTGTTGCCTGGAACTGACGTGCTTACCGTTGCGGGGGCAGCGCCGGCCTGGCGTGGAATCACGCGTCACCGGCTTCCCGTTTCAACCTGCCGGCCAAGGCCGCAGGTCACCTGGAAGTGCGCGCAGTCTACGCCATCCCCGGCAGCCGTAGAGTCGAGCTTGCTCGACTGCCTTCGTCGTGCCCTTAGAATGGCCCCTCAGATCCCGTGGTGCCGTTGCCGATGTCCGCCTGTTTTCCGCTGTTCCCGCGTTGCCTGTACGGGACGCACGCATGATCCTCGACCTGGTCCGCCATGCCGGCAACGGTCGCGATGAGTTCCTCGATGGCCGCACCGATCCATCGCAGTTGGCTCCGCTGCCACAGGAACTGGTCGACGCCTACGCCTTGCAGCCGTGGGAGCGGGTCATCAGTTCGCCGCGGCTGCGCTCGCTGCACACGGCGATGGCGCTGGCCACGGCGCGCGGCCTGGATGTGGAGGCGGACGAAGAGTGGGAGGAACTGGATTTCGGTGATTGGGACGGCCAGTCCCTGTTCGATCTGCCGGAAGACGCGTTGGCGGCGTTCCATGCCGACCCGCATGCGTATCCGCCGCCGAATGGTGAGAGCTGGGGCCACTTCGAGCGGCGCATTGCACGCGCGCTGGATCGCCTGCTTGATGACGATGACCCGGTGCCGACACTGGTGGTCAGCCACGGTGGCCCGCTGCGCATGGTGCTGTCGCAGGTGTGCGGCCTGCCGATGTCGCTGTGCTGGGCGTTGCGCATCGACCATGGCACGCGCCTGCGGGTACGGCTGGAACGCGGTGAAGCAGGTCTGGTGGGCGAACTGCTGGAACTGCAGCAGCCCTGAGCCGAGGGTTGTGCCGGCCAGCGGCCGGCACGACCCGTCAATCCTCGTCGGCGTGCTCGGCGACGCTGTCTTCAGCGTCATCGTCGGCATCGAAGCGCTGCTCATGCACCGGTCCGGAGGCCGGGCCGGCCGCTTTCAGCGGGTGCGCGGCGATGCGTGCTTCGTAATCCTGCACCAGTGCTTCGCGCTGTGGCTCGCTCAGTTCCTGCCAGTGGCAGTCCAGCAATGCGCCTTCCAGCGAGTACAGCAGGTTCAGGCTGGGCTTGAAGCCCGCGCGCTTGACCTTGACGAACGCACCGACCGCACCGATCGCGGCCAGGTCCTCGCGGCTGCGCAGGCCGACCTGGCGCAGCCACGCTGCACTTTTCGGGCCGATGTTGCGCAGCTTTGGTGCGCTCATCCCAAGGCCTCGACGAACACGCGGGCGATGGCCTCCAGCCCGGCCTGGTCATCGGCATCGAAGCGGCCAACCTTGGGGCTGTCGATGTCGAACACGCCGATCAGCTCAGCACCGCGCAGCAGCGGCACCACCAGCTCCGAGCGCGAGGCCGAATCGCAGGCGATATGGCCGGGGAAGGCATCGACGTCGTCCACGCGCTGGGTCACGCGCTGGCTGGCGGCGGCGCCGCACACGCCCTTGTCCAGCGGGATGCGCACGCAGGCCGGCAGGCCCTGGAACGGGCCGACCACCAGTTCCTTGCCGTCGTACAGGTAGAAGCCGACCCAGTTCAGGTCGGGCAGGGCGTGGTAGACCAGCGCGGAGAGGTTGGCCGCGTTGGCGATGCGGTCGGACTCGCCGTAGACCAGGCCACGGGCCTGTTCCAGCAGCTGGGCGTATTGTTCCGGCTTGCTGCCGGTGAGCGAGGCATTGGCGAACATGCCCGCAGTCTAGCAAGCGTGCGGGGCGGGCGATAATGCACGCTCTGTTGCCCTGCTGGAGCCCATCGATGCCATTGCCCGCCACGCTGCCACCTGCGCTGTTCGTGACCGGCACCGATACCGAGATCGGCAAGACCGCGGTCAGCACCGCGCTGCTGCACGCACTGCGCCGTCGTGGCCTGCGCGCGGTCGGCATGAAGCCGGTGGCCAGCGGCAGCGAGGATCTGGGACAGGGCCTGCGCAACGAAGACGCGCTGGCCCTGCAGGCGGCCAGCTGGCCGGTACCGGACTATGCCGACCTGAACCCGTATGCGCTGCGGCAGCCGCTGGCACCGGAGCTGGCCGCTGCCGAAGATGGCGTGCAGGTGGAGCTGGCGCCGATCGTGGCCGCGTTCGCGCGCCTGCGCGCACAGGCCGATATCGTAGTGGTGGAGGGCGTCGGGGGGTGGCTGGCGCCGGTCTCGGCCACGCTGGACCAGCTGGACCTGGTGCGCGCGCTGGAGTTGCCGGTGCTGCTGGCGGTGGGCATGCGGCTGGGCTGCGTCAATCATGCGCGGCTGACCGCGCAGTCGCTGCAGGCCAGCGGTGTGGCGTGCCTGGGCTGGGTCGGCAATCACATCGATCCGGCGATGCAGCGCCAGGACGAGAACTTCGCCACGCTGCGGCAGCGCCTGCCGATGCCGTGCTGGGGACGGTTGCCGCACCTGCCGGGGGCGAATGGCGAAGCACTGGCGGCGCATCTGCTCGATTGAGCCTCGGTAGTGCCGGCCGCTGGCCGGCAACTGCATCCACCCGGCGATCACGAGATTGCCGGCCAGCGGCCGGCACTACCGTGCTGCAGCTGCCAGCTCCCGCGCGATCACACCCAGCCGTTCCACCGCACCGATGAAGCGCGCATCCAGGGTCTGGCAGCACGACAGCCGCAGGCAATGCCGGTAGCGGGCGCCGCGCGAATAGACCTGGCCGGGCATGAACACGATGTCCTCCTGCAGCGCACGCTCGAACAGTTCGCGCGTATCCACGCCCGGCAGTTCCAGCCACAGCAGGAATCCGCCCTGCGGCTCGGTGGCGCGCGTGCCGACCGGGAAGTGCTCGGCTACCAGCTGGCGCAGCCGCCCCACCTGCTCGCGATACAGGCGACGCATGCGGTGCAGGTGGTGCTCGTAGCTGCCCGCTTCCAGATAGGCCGCCACGGCGTCGCCGAGCAGTTGCGGTTCGCCGCCGGTGGACTGGAATTTCAGCAGCGCGATGCGCTCGGCGAAGCGGCCACCCTCCAGCCAGCCGATGCGGTAGTCCGGCGCCAGTGTCTTGGAAAACCCACCGACCACCATCACCCAACCGTCGCGATCAAAGGCCTTGAGCAAGGGCGCGGGCGGTTCGCAGAACTGCAGCTCGGCGTACACCGCATCTTCGATCAGCGGCAGCTGGCGTGCATTGACCAGTTCGGCCAGGCGTTGCTTGGCGGAGGTGGGCATGGTGCAGCCCAGCGGGTTGTGCACGGTCGGCATCACCACCAGCGCGGCCAGCGATGTGTGTTCGAGCAGCGCCTCCAGGGCATCGACATCCAGCCCCTGCTGCGGGTGGGTGGGCAATTCAATGGCCTGCAGGCCGAGGGTGGCCAGCAGGGGATACAGGTTGAAGTAGGAGGGCGCCTCGATGCCGACCGCATCGCCGGGCTGGGTGACGGCACGCAGCGCCAACTGCAGCGCTTCCATCGCTCCATGAGTCAGCAGCAGGCGGTCGCTGTGGGTGTGCAGGCCCATGCGCGGGCCGCGGCGCACGATCTGCGCCAGCAGCCGCGGCGAACCATTCGGGCGTGCATAGGTTTCCACCGTCTGCTGGCCGTGGCGCAGCACCTGTGCGGTGTGCCGGGCCAGCTGCGCCCCGGGATAGAACTGGCGACCACGGGGGCCGGCGAAGGCCAGGTCGATCACGCCCGGTCGGCGCTGTGCCTCCAGCACACGGGCCATCAGCGCCTGCTGCAGCGGCGCGGTGGGCGCCGACGGCGTATCGCGCAGCGAACGTTCGGGCACCGACAGGCGCGGTGCGACCTCGAAGCCGGCCTTGGGTCGTGGAATCACCAGGCCGGCATCTTCCAGCTGGCGATAGGCCGCGATCACGGTGTTCAGGCTGAGCCTGCGCTGCAGCGCCATCTGCCGCAGCGAGGGCAGGCGGCTGCCAACGGGAAGGCGACCGCCGTGGATGGCCTCGGCCAGTTCATCGGACAGCCGCTGGTAGCGGGGAGGGATCATCGCGCTCTGGTCATCTGTATCCATCGAAGTTCCCGCCAACTGGAGCTGTACCCCTGACGTTGGCGAGCCTAGCATGTCGTTGTCGGACGGGCCTGATCGGGGCGCGGCCGATACTTCCCAAGCGCACGGCGGTATCGCCGTGCGTCTTTTTCTGCGTGGTTATTGCCGGCGGTTACCGCATCGGCACCCGCACCGCATCGCGCCGGTACAGTGCCGGGAACTGCCTGCCCAGCGCCGCCAGCTTCGGTGCGTCGTAGTAGCGGATGTAGGCCGCCTGCGGGTAGTTCGTCATGTAGTTCTGGTGATAGCTCTCGGCCGGGTAGAAGCGCTGGCCGCTGCCCAGCTGGGTGACGATCGGTGCGCGGTAGCTGCCGGCCTGGCCGAGCTGGGCGATGTAGGCGCGGCTGGCGGCTTGCTGGCGCGCGTCGTCGCTGAAGATCGCCGACCGGTACTGGCTGCCGTGGTCCGGCCCCTGGCGGTTGAGCTGGGTCGGGTCGTGCACCACCGAGAAGAACACCTGCATCAGCTGCCCGTAGCTGACCTGGCGCGGGTCGTAGTCGATCTTCACCGCTTCGGCGTGACCGGTCTGGCCGCTGCTGACGCGCTCATAGTGTGCGTTGGCGGCGCTGCCACCGATGTAGCCGGACACCGCATTGCTCACGCCCTTGACGTGCTGGAACACGCCCTGCACGCCCCAGAAGCAGCCGCCGGCAAACACCACGCTGGCGTGGGTGGCGTCATCGCGGAACGCCGCATCGCCGGTGGGTGCCGGCAGCGCCTTGGCCTGCGCGTTGGCTTCGACCGGTGCGGCGATCGCGCCGTGGTCGACCAGCAGCACGCCGGCGATCAATGCCGTGGCCACAAGACCGGCGACACCGGCAGCAATACCCTGTTCAAAGGAGAGTTTCATCGTGTCCTCCCGGTTCAACCAAAGGTGAAGGCATAGGCCTGCACGCCCGCATCGAGGAATTCGATCTCGAAGCGGTGCGGGCCGACCGTGCCGCGCTGGCGCACCAGCTGGAACAGGCGGTGTTCGTTGACCACGCCACTGCCATCGGCGCCGACGTCACTGCCGGCATCGGTGGCGGGCAGCGGCTTGCCGTCCAGCCACACGCGGAAGCGCACCGGCTTGCCGTCCTGGCCCGGTGCCAGCACCAGGTGCAGGTCGCGCGCATGGAACTGGAAGGCGATGCGCCCGCCGGCGCGCTGCAGTTGCGCGGCCTCGTCGGTGATCGTCCACTGCCCGGACAGGCCCCACTGGTTCAGCGCCAGGGCGGTGGGCAGCGTGTAGTCGAACGCGGTGTCGCTGCGTTGCCCGCCGGGCGAAGCGAACTGTTCGGCACGGGCGTGGCCCAGATAGGTTTCCGGCGAGCGCAGGTTGCCCATGTCGGCCTGTGCGGCAACGCCCTGCAGGTCGGCCGCAGCGGGATCAGCTGGTGGCGGCAGGTGGGTCTGGCCGGCTTCGGTCAGCAGCCGGCGGATCACCTGTTCCGAGCGCGCGTAGTTGCCCTCGCCGAACTGGTGGCCGCGGATGTCGCCCTGCGCATCGACGAAGTACTGCGCCGGCCAGTAGCGGTTGTTGAACGCACGCCAGATCGTGTACTGGTTGTCGAGCGCCACCGGGTACTCGACCTTCAGCTGCTGCACCGCCTTCATCACGTTGCGCGGGTCCCGCTCGAAGGCGAACTCCGGCGTGTGCACGCCGATCACCACCAGGCCGTGGTCGCGGTAACGGCGCTCCCATTCGTGCACGAACGGCATCGCGCGCAGGCAGTTGATGCAGGAGTACGTCCAGAAGTCGACCAGCACCACCTTGCCACGCAGCTGCTGGGCGGTCAGCGGCGGGCTGTTGAGCCAGCCGGTGGCGCCGTCCAGCGCGGGCAGGGTGCCCTCCACCGGCAGCGGTGCATCGGCACCGGTGTTGGCACCGGCCATCATCATCGGCGGTGCCGCCGGTTGTGCGCCGGGTACCGCGTCCAGCAGGCTCTGCTCGATGCGCGCGGTGCTGACCGTGGACAGGCGGGTCAGCAGGCCGGTGTCCCAACCGAGGCCGATCGCCACGACGGCCAGCAGCGCGGCCACGCCCAGCACCTTGCGCAGGACATCGCCGAGGCCGAGCCGCGCTTGCATCGCGCGGAACACCCGGCCGCCGATCCACACCGCCAGCGCCAGCGCGGTGATCGCGCCCAGTGCATAGGCCAGCAGCAGCGCAGTGGTGCCGACGCTGGCGCCGTGCAGGGCGGCGCCGGTCAGCACCAGGCCGAGGATCGGCCCGGCGCATGGGGCCCACAGCAGGCCAGTGGCGATGCCGATCAGCAGCGAGGTCCCTGCGCCACCGCGTCCTGCGGCGTCAGCTGCATCGGCGCGTGCGCTCAAGCGTGCACCCACGCGCTGGAACGGGGCCAGCAGATGGTCCGCCAGTCGCGGCCACAGCAGCGCCAGCGCAAACAGCGCCATCAGCACCAGCGCGATCCAGCGGCCGACCTGGTTGGCCTGCGCCACCCATTGGCTGCCCACCGCCGCCAGGCTGGCCACTACGGTGAAGGTGAGCGCCATGCCCAGCAGCAGCGGCAGCGTGCTGCGCACGAAGGGACGGTCGGCGCGCGCGAACACGAACGGCAGCACCGGCAGGATGCAGGGGCTGAGCAGGGTCAGCGCACCCCCCAGGTAGGCAAGCAGCAACAGCAGCATGATCAGGCTCCAGAAGTAGGGGGCGAACCGACCGGCACCCGCCAGCCGTCGGCGGTGCCATCACCGGCACCGGGAACGAACACCAGCGCTGCACCGTTCATGCAGTAGCGCAGCCCGGTCGGGCGCGGGCCGTCATTGAACACATGGCCGAGATGGCCGCCGCAGCGGCGGCAGTGCACCTCCACCCGCAGCATGCCGAAGGTGACGTCGCGGTCTTCGCCGATGGCGTTGTGCAGCGGCGCCCAGAAGCTCGGCCAGCCGGTGCCACTCTCGAACTTGGTGGACGAGGAGAACAGCGGCAGCGCACAGCCGGCACAGGCGAACGTGCCCTGCCGGTGCTCCTTGTTGAGCGGGCTGCTCCACGGCCGCTCGGTGGCCTGCTGGCGCAGTACCGCGTACTGGGCCGGGGTCAGGCGCTGGCGCCAGTCGGCGTCGCTGTGCATGACCTCGAATTGTCGCGCCGGACGCGCTTCGGCAGCGGCCGGCGCGGCGCGGCTGCACGCGCCGAGGCCGAACAGGCCGGCAGCGGTGGCGACACCGCCCAGGCCCAGCAGATGGCGGCGGGTGAGGGTCATGGCGGACTCCGGGAAGGGGCGACGGGGCCATGCTGCGCCCGCCCGGGTCAACGAATCCTCACGCAGGATTCAATTTTTCGTGAGGTATCGGCGACCATCCCGCGCCAAAATGCGGGCAGCCCCCCACTGGCCCCGAGCTGCCGATGTCGACCAAACGCGTGCTGATCGTTGAAGACGACGCCCACATCGCCGACCTGCTGCGCATGCATCTGGGCGATGAAGGCTATGACGTGGCCCACGCCGCCAGCGGTGACGCCGGCCTGCGCCTGCTCGAACAGGAAGGCCCGTGGGATGCACTGGTGCTGGACGTGATGCTGCCCGGTGTGGATGGCCTGCAGGTGTGCCAGCGCGCACGCGCGATGGCGCGCTACGTACCGATCATCATCATCAGCGCGCGCGGCAGCGAAACCCAGCGCATCGTCGGCCTGGAACTGGGTGCGGACGACTACCTGGCCAAACCCTTCTCGATGCCGGAACTGGTGGCACGGGTGCGCGCGCTGCTGCGCCGCGCCGAGGCGATGGCGCAGAGCGCCCGCATCGATGCCGGCGCGATCGAGCTGGGCGGGCTGCAGCTGGACCCGGTTGCACGCACCGCATCGGTGGAGGGCACTGCGCTGGAACTGACCCCGCGCGAATTCGACCTGCTGCTGTTCTTCGCCCGTCATCCGGACCAGGTGTTCGCGCGCATGGAACTGCTCAACCAGGTCTGGGGCTATCAGCACGATGGCTACGAGCACACGGTCAACACCCATATCAACCGGCTGCGCAGCAAGATCGAAACCGACCCGGCCAATCCACGGCGGCTGCTGACGGTGTGGGGCCGTGGCTACAAGCTGGTCGATCCGGCCGGGACGGCGGCATGATCAGGCCGAACCTGTGGCAGAAGCTGGCGGCGGTGATCGCCGCACTGATGTTGATGTGCTGCATGGCGCTGCTGGCGCTGCAGATGCGTGCCAACACCCGCCACGAACAGGAAGTAGTGCAGCGGCTATCGCTGGGCCTGGCCGAGCACATCGCCCAGCGCAGCGAGCTGATGGACACCAGCGGCATGCGCGACGCCGCGGTGCGCGCCTTGTTCGGCCAGTTGATGGCGGTCAACCCCAGCGTCGAGGTCTACCTGCTGGACGACCAGGGCCGCATCCTCGGCCACGATGCGCCCAGCGGTCATCTGGTACGCAACCGGGTGGACGTGGCGCCGTTGCGCCACCTGCTGGCCGGCGAGCCGCTGCCGATCCTTGGTGATGATCCGCGCAGCGCCGATGGCCGCAAGGTATTCAGCGCCGCGCCGTTGATCGTGCAGGGCCGCCAGGCGGGTTACGTGTATGTGGTGCTGGTCGGCGAGCACCGGCAGATGCTGGCCGACGATCTCGCGGCCGGCAGCCAGTGGAACACCACCTGGTGGTCGGTGATGCTGGTTGGCAGCCTCGGCCTGCTGGCCGGGCTGGTGGCGTTCTACTGGGTGACCCGCCCGCTGCGGCGGCTGACGCGGCGCATCCAGGCCTTCGACATCGATGCACCGACGCCACTGCCGCCACCGGAGCCGCTGCGCCCCGGCGAGCGCGACGAGCTGGTGATCCTTGAGCACGCACACGCGCAGATGGCGCAGCGGTTGGGCGAACAATGGCAGCAGCTGCGCCAGCAGGACCTGCAGCGGCGCGAACTGGTGGCCAACATCTCGCATGACCTGCGTACGCCGTTGTCGTCGCTGCATGGCTATCTGGAAACGCTGGCGTTGAAGGACGCCACGCTGTCACCGGATGAACGCCGCCGCTACCTCGGCATCGCCCTGGCGCAGAGCGCCAAGGTCGGTCGGCTGGCGCGCGCGCTGTTCGAGCTTGCGCGGCTGGAGCATGGCGAGGTACGCCTGGAGTGGGAGGTCTTCGCGTTGCCGGAGCTGCTGCAGGACGTGCTGCAGAAGTTCGAGCTGGCCGCGCAGGCGCGCAACCAGCGCCTGCATGCCGATTTCCCGCCGGGCCTGCCGCTGGTGCGTGCCGACCTGGGCCTGGTCGAGCGTGTGCTGACCAATCTGCTCGACAACGCGTTGCGGCATGCGCCGGAGGGAGGCCGGATCGAAGTACGCCTGCGCGCAACGCCTGACAGTGTGGAGGTCAGCGTGGCCGACGATGGCCCCGGCGTGGCGCCAGCGCTGCGCACGCAGCTGTTCCAGGCACCGGCTGCGCTGGGCGCGCGACGCGGCGAGAACGGCGGGCTGGGCCTGTTGATCGTGCAGCGCATCGTCCAGCTGCACGGTCGTCGCATCGAACTGCGTGACAGCGAACATGGCGCGCTGTTCGTGTTTGCCCTGCCGCGCGCGGAACCGGCGGTCTAGCAGACCGTATCGCCTTCCACGACACCGCTGGTTTCCAGTGGCAGGTGCAGGCGGATGCAGGCGCCGCCCAGGTCTGAATCGGTCACCTCGACATGGCCGCCATGCTTGTCGGCCACTACCTGCACCAGCGCCAGGCCAAGCCCGAAGCCGGGGCTGCCCGGGTCCAGCCGCACGTAAGGCTGCAGCACCTGACCGCGCAGTTCCGGCGCGATGCCAGGGCCGTCATCCTCCACCTGCAGGCACAGCCAGCCGTCGTCCACCGTGCTGGCGATGCGGATCTGCCGGCGCGCATAGCGCAGGGCATTGCCGAGCAGGTTGCGCAGCGCCAGTTCCAGCATGTGCCGGTTGACGTTGACCAGGCCCACCGGCGACAGCATCTGCTGTACCGGCATCGGCAGGGGGGCGAACTGGGCGATCACGCCGCGTACCAGCGTCGCCAGCTGCAGCCGTTGGCGGGTCAGCTGGTGGCAACGGCCGAGCGCGGCGTATTCGACGCCGGCATCGGTGAGGTGCTGCAGCCGATCGACATCGGTGCGCAGGCCGCCCAATGCATCGCGCTGGAGCTCATCCAGCGCGGTGTCCTCGAGGTCGGCCAGGCCGAAACGCATGCGCGCCAGCGGTGTGCGCACTTCATGTGCTACGGCCTGTGCCAGCACGCGCTGGCTTTCCAGCAGCTGCTGCAGCTGTTCGGCCATGTGGTTGAAGGCGTTGGCCAGCGGCCGCACCAGCGCGGTACCGGCGCGCGGCGCGCGCGTGTCCAACTGGCCATCGCGCATCTGCCGCGCCGCCTGGGCCAGCTGCGAGACGTCGCGCCACAGGCGGTAGACCATCACGTACATCGGCAACGCCACCGCCACCATCAGGATCAGCAGCAGGATCGCCACGCCGGAGACTTCGCTGTCCTGCCATCCTTCGTCCGGCAATGCTTCGTCCAGCGGCCCCAGCATCACCGCGTAGTCGCTGCCGCCGATCCGCTGCAGGCTGCGCATGTGCTCCAGGTCGATCTGCACACGGCCGTTGTTGAACGCCGGGCGCTGGCTGGCAGGCAGCTCCTTCACCGCCTCGGCCAGCGGCACCATACGCAGCGCGTAGGCGAAATCGGCGTCGAGTTCGCGCGCCAGCGCCGGCCACTGCTCGCGCGGGGTTTCGGCGAAGCGGTGCTGCAGCAGCGCATGGGTGCCGCGCATCTCGGCCTGCAGGCCGGCCTCGGTGCGGTCTTCCAGCAGCGCATCCCACGCCCACAGGCCAAGCACGATCAGCAGCAGGTGGGCGACCAGGAAGCCGATGCCATAGCGCAGGAAGTGGAAGGCGTGGCCGCGCATCGCCGAGGGCGTGCGCTTCATCCCCATGCCGAGCGGCTGAACAGGTAGCCGCGTCCGCGGACGGTCTTGATCCGTTCCGGTTGTTCCGGGTTGTCGCCCAGCTTGCGGCGCAGGCGCGAGATGCGGGCATCAATCGAGCGGTCCAGGCCATCGAAGGCGATCCCGCGCAGGCCACGCAGCAGCGCGTCGCGGTCGAGGATCTGGCCGGCGTTGCTGGCCAGCAGGAACAGCAGGTCGAACTCGGCGGTGGTCAGTTCCAGCAGCGCACCCTGCAGGTGCACGTTGCGGGTGGACGGGTCGATGTTCAGCTCGCCGAAGCGCAGGCTGCCGTCACGCGGCTCGACCCGGCGGTGGCGGCGCAGGTGGGCGCGCAGGCGGGCCAGCAGCACCCGCGGTTCGATCGGCTTGCCGATGTAGTCATCGGCGCCCAGTTCCAGCCCCAGGACCTGGTCGATGTTGTCGGTGCGGGCGGTCAGGACGCAGATGATGCCGTCATAGTGGGGCCGTATCTGCCGACACACTTCGAAACCATCCTGGTCGGGAAGGCCGACATCGAGCAGGACCAGAGCCGGCTTTTCGGCCAGGATCCGGGTCACGGCGCGCTCGCCGCTGCGCTCGTGGGCGACCTGGTAACCATGCCGCTGCAGATAGTCACTGACCATCGTTCCCAGGCGGGCATCGTCTTCGACCAGTACGATATCCAGCATTTTCAAGGCCTCCGTGGACGCAAACGTACCGCCACGGCACGAGCGCGGCGATGCTATCCCAGCCATCGGGCCGCCCGGGTCCAGGGGGCGGGCGCCATTCAGCCGGGGTTGCTGGCGCACGGGCCGGGTCTCAGCCCCGGCAACCACTTGGCGCCCAGCATAGCCGGTTGCCGTTACAAAACGTTACCTTCATCACACGTCTGGAGACGATCGCTGACAGCAATGCGACTGACGCGGGGCGGGCGCGGGCCGAGCATGGAGTCTCCTTCGTTCCGCGTGCCGTTCCCATGTCGCCCGCCAACCTCTGCCTGTCGTGCCTGTCCCGCCGCTACTGCGGAGGTGCCCGATGAGCGGCGTGGTCGGGGCCTGGTTGCCGCCCGCCGAAGACGAACACCTGCTGCAGCAGCTGGCGCCGATGCTGCGCGCGTTGCAACAGCGCGGCCGGGGTCGCATCGGCTACTGGACCGATGCCGAGGCCGGCCTGGCACTCGGCCATTGCCGGGCGCCGACCGATACGCCCCTGCAACCGCTGAGCTCGGACTGCGGCCGCTACGTGCTGTGCCTGGACGGACGCCTGTACAACCGCGCCGACCTGCAGGCGCAGCTGCGCGATCTGCCGCGCAACTGCAGCGATGCGCGCCTGCTGTTGCAGGCGGTCGTCGAGTGGGGCGTGGAGCGGGCGCTGTCGCGCATCGAGGGCGCCTTTGGTTTCAGCGTGTGGGACCGCGAGTCGCGCGCGCTGTGGCTGGCCCGTGATCCGGTGGGCGAGCGGCCGCTGTACTACGGCTGGTACCAGGGCAGGTTCCTGTTCGCGTCGGAGCTGAAGGCGCTGCAGGCCTTTGAGGGTTTCTCGCCGAGCATCGACCAGGATGCCCTGAGCCTGCTGCTGCGCCATGACTACGTGCCGGCGCCGCACACCATCTACCGTGGCATCCACAAGCTGGTGGCCGGCGCGATGCTGCGCATCGACATGAATGACCATGCTGCAGGGCACTCCGGCATGGCCGCGCAGGGCGGTTCGCGCTACTGGTGTGCACGCGATGCGATGCACAGCGCATTGCAGGAACCCCTGCAGCCGGCGCCGAGCCTGGAGCAGGCCACCGACCAGCTCGAGGCGGTGCTGCAGAAGGCCATCGCTGCACGCATGCACTCGCCACTGGCCTGCGGCGCGTTCCTGTCCGGGGGGACCGATTCCTCGCTGGTAACGGCGATGATGCAGGCGCAGTCGACCCTGCCGATCGAAGCGTGGACGGTCGGCTTCGACGATCCGGGCCACGACGAGAGCGACTGGGCTTCGCAGGTGGCACGTCACTTGGGCGTGCAGCATCACCTGCACCGGATGGACGCGCGCCAGGGCCTGGACCTGCTGCAGCGGCTGCCGCAGGTCTGGTGCGAGCCGTTCGCCGATGCCTCGCAGCTGCCGACCCTGCTGGCCAGTGAACTGCTGGGTGCGCGCAAGCCGGTGGCGTTGACCGGTGACGGTGGCGACGAACTGTTCTTCGGCCATCCCAGTTATGGCCGTGCGCTGCGCAATGCACGGCTGTGCGGCGGCCTGCCGGACTGGGTGCGTGACCTGGCGCGGCGCAGTGGCAACCGCCTGAATGTCGAGCGCGGCCGCCTCGGTGGCTGGCGTGCGCTGGTGGCCGAGGTTGCCGCCAACGACGTGGAAGGTCATTACCTGCAGCGGGTCACCCGCTGGCGGCAGCCGGCGCAGGTGGTGCTGGGCGCGCGCGAACCGGTGACGATCTTCCAGCAGCAGGACACGGCGCTGCCGGCCGAGGCGCGCATCCAGCTGCTCGATTTCCGCATGGATCTGGCCGAAGGCATTCTCGCCAAGGTCGATCGCGCGGGCATGGCGGCGGGGGTTGAAACCCGTGCGCCGCTGCTGGACATGGAGGTGGTGCGCCTGGCCTGGCGCCTGCCGCAGCATCTGAAGTACCACGATGGCGAGCACAAGCTGATCCTGAAACACCTGCTGGCGCGCTACCTGCCCGAGCCGCTGGTGTACCGCCCCAAGCGCGGCTTCGGCCCGCCGATGGCGCGCTGGCTGGCCGGTCCGCTGCGCGACTGGGCGGAGGCGTTGCTGGATCCGCAGCTGCTGCGCAACCAGGGCTGCTTCGATGCGGCGCGCGTACGCGGCATCTGGGAGGCGTTCCTGCGGGGTGAGCGCAAGTGGCACACGCACCTGTGGAACGTGCTGATGTTCCAGGCGTGGCACCAGCACTGGCACGGTGGTCGCGGGCGCTGAGGTTCCTTCGCGGATTGTTCTGCGCGGCGCAGGGCGGAGGCCCTTGCGTACGAATGTCCTCCGGCGCCGGCCGTTGGCCGTCACCTCCCCCTTTACTTCGTACGCAAGGGCCTCCGCCCTGCGTTCGGAGTTCGTCGGCGCCTCCTTGAACGGCTGCCGCGAGCATTGTGTTTTACCTGCCGCAAGCCCACCCCGGCGGGGCCCTTCAGCTCGCAGAGAGTCCAGACGAAGAAGCGCCTCGGAATCCAAACGTCAGGCAAAAAAAGACCCGGCAGAGGGAGGGATCTGCCGGGTCCGGATTGCGTGGGGGGAGGGACCCACGCAATGAGCGTTGCGTCGCGTCAGTGGTTGTTCGCGTCCGCCGTTGATTCGTTGTAACCCTGCACCAGTTCGGACCAGGCCTTGCCGGCCTGCAGGCCGAGCCCGACCACGTCCTGCTGGGCCTGGCCCAGCCGCTGCAGGTTGTCCTGCCACAGCTGCGTGCCCTTGTTGAGCACCCCGGCCGCGTCATTGCTGCGGGCCAGTTCGCCCAACCAGCCACCGGTCGCGGTCAGGTTGCGCTCCAGCGCCTTCAGCTGCACGCCGAACATGCTTTCGGCGTTCTCCAACGCCAACCGGTTCGCACGCGTTGCCGCGGCGGCGAGCTGGCGGGTGGCATCACTGAAGCGATCGCTGAAGGCGGCGGCCATGGGGCATCAGGGAGTGTCTTGATGCATTGCAGCATACGCCGTTGATGCCGCATTGCAACAAAAATAACAAAGGCGCCCATGACGCCTTCGGAAAACCTTACAGATCAATGGCTTGATCAGGCGGTCGGGCCGCGGTAGCGGCAGCCGGAGGTGCAGGTTTCGTGCACGGTGATCTCGCTCAGCGCCGGCAGGCTGGGCTTGAGCTCGTTCCAGATCCACACCGCCAGGTTCTCGCTGGTCGGGTTCTCCAGCCCAGGGATATCGTTGAGGTAGTGATGGTCAAGGCGCTCGTAGATCGGCTGGAAAGCCGCCTTCACGTCACCGAAATCCATGATCCAGCCCGTCTGCGCGCCGGGCTCGCCCTCGACCTTCAGTTCCACCCGGAACGAGTGGCCGTGCAGGCGCGCGCACTTGTGCCCCGGCGGCACGTTGGGGAGGCGGTGCGCCGCCTCGAGCATGAAGACTTTGAAGATTTCCATGGCGTCGATTGTACGCCGCGGCTGTCGCCTCTGGCCGGGTGGATGTTGGTTGTTCGTGAAGAAACTCTTTTCATCCGGATGAAGAGATGATAGCTTCTCTTATATCCGTATGAAGGGATGTTATTGGCCGGACCCCGGCCAGGCATGGACTACTGCGGAACTTCGTCGTCCTTGCCACCTCCCCCACATCGTCATGCCCAAGCACACCCTGCTCGTGGCGGCCCTGGCCGTCGCTCTGGCCGCGCCTTTGTCCGCCGCCGCCGAATCCTCCGCCGACGCCAGTGGCGAAGCCAGCACGCTGGCCGCCGTGCGCGTCACCGGCTCCAACATCAAGCGCACCGATACCGAGGCCTCCAACCCGGTGCAGGTGATCGGCCGCCAGCAGCTGGAACAGACCGGCAAGGCCACCGTGGCCGATGTGCTGCGCTCGATCTCGGCCAATACCGGCAACGCCAGCAACGAAACCACCAACAACGGCTGGGCGTCCGGCTCGGCCGGCATCGGCCTGCGTGGCCTGTCGCAGAAGAACACGCTGGTGCTGCTCAACGGCCGCCGCCTGGCCAACTATGGCTTCCCGGCCGGCGGCCTGTCCGACACCTTCGTCGACCTCAACGCGCTGCCGCTGGTCGCAGTGGAGCGCATCGAAGTGCTCAAGGACGGCGCCTCGGCCGTCTACGGCTCCGATGCGGTGGCCGGCGTGGTCAACATCATCACCCGGCAGAACTTCGAAGGCGCCGAGATCGGCGGCAGCTTCGGCGGTGCCGACCAGGGCGGCCTGCACGAGCAGAACCTGAAGTTCGTCGGCGGCCTCGGCGACCTCGACACCGATGGCTACAACATCCTCTTCAGCCTGCAGGGCTACAACCGCGAGCGCCTGGACCAGGACGAACGCAACCTGACCAGCAGCGGCATCTACACCGACAAGCCGGGCGGCCGCTGGAACGGCTGGTCGGCCAAGGGCGCGCGCTACCTGGTGAACGGCGTGTCGGTGCCGATGCTCGATGCCAACGGCAACTGCCCGGCTGGTACCACCCGCGTTGCCAGCGCGCCGATCGACGGCCTGGCCGGCGATACCTGCGGCTTCAACCAGGCGCCGTTCACCACCCTGATTCCGTCGACCAAGCGCTACCAGGCGTACGCCAACGGTACCTTCCGCCTGAACGACAACGTCGAAGCGTTCGGCGAAGTGCTGTACAGCCAGATCAAGAGCACCGCGTGGTTCGGCAGCAGCCCGTATTTCACCCTGGAAAGTGGTCGCTTCGCGTTGAATGCGGACAGCGGCCTGGCCGAGCCGGTGTCGTCGCTGCTGCCGGCCAGCAATCCGTACAACCCGTACGGCCGCGCGATCCCGATCGAATACACCTTCTTCGACCTTGGCGGCACCCTCAAGACCAACCGTTCCACCGCCTATCGCGGCGTGTTCGGTCTGCGTGGCACCACCGCGAAGTGGGACTGGGAAGTGGCCGCGTTCGGGGCGCGCAGCAGCGAGCGCGAGAGCGTGTCCGGTGGCTTCGCCAACCGCTGGGCGCTGGCCGATGCACTGGCCTCCGGCAGCTACAACCTGCTCAACCCGGCAGCCACGCCGCAGTTGGTGCGCGATGCGATCAACATCGCCACGCTGCGCCCGGCCGAGTCCAAGCTGCAGGGCATCGACGCGAAGATCTCCGGCAGCCTGGGCCACACCTGGGCCGGCGAGATCGGCTTCGCCGCCGGTGGCGAGTGGCGCCGCGAGAAGCTGGACTCCAACAATCCATGGCAGATCGATGCCGGCCTGCAGGTGCGCCCGGCCATCGCCGAAGTGCATGGCCAGCGCCAGGTCAGTGCCGCCTACGCCGAAGTGAACGTGCCGCTGGCCTCGACGCTGGAGTTGTCGGCGGCCGCACGTGCCGACCACTACGATGACTTCGGCAATGCCTTCTCGCCGAAACTCGGCCTGCGCTGGCAGCCGCTGGACTTCCTGCTGGTGCGTGCTTCGGCCTCGAAGGGCTTCCGCGCGCCGTCGCTGTCGGAGAACTCCAACAGCACCAGCATCGCCTACGGCAGCGTGGTCGACCCGCGTGATCCGGACGTGCCCGGCTCGCGCCAGAACCCGACCTTCTTCACCGTTGGCAACAACGCACTGAAGCCCGAGCGCACCAAGAGCGTGAACTTCGGCGTGGTGCTGTCGCCGTGGGCGAATACCAACCTGAGCGTGGACTACTACCGCATCCAGCTGGACAACCTGGTCGGCACCAACAACACCCAGACCCTGGTCAACGACAACGTGGCCGGCGCCGTGCAGCGCGACGAGCGCGGCAAGCTGCAGGCGGTCTACAACCGCTACCAGAACCTCAGCGAGCTGAAGACCTCGGGCATCGACGTCGAACTGCGCCAGCGCATTCCGACCGCCACGCTCGGCGAATTCACCGTGTCCTCGGCCTACACCCACGTGCGTGACTACCGTCGCCCGACCGTGGTCGGCGGCCCGCTGGTCGACTACGCCGGCAGCAACCTCGGCGCGACCCTGCCCAAGGACAAGGCCACCACCACGCTGGACTGGAAGCATGGCGACTTCAACGCGGCCGTGACCTGGTACTACACCAGCAGCTACCGCCAGGAAGCCAGCACCGCGGCCAAGGCCGTGCAGCAGCGCGTCGGCAGCTACAGCCAGTACGACCTGTACCTGGCCTACACCGGCGTCGACAAGCTCACCGTGTACGCCAAGGTGCAGAACCTGGCCGACAAGACGCCGCCGTACGACGCCTCGTTCCCGGGCATCCGCGCGCCGTACGACTTCAGCCAGTACGACCTGCGCGGGCGTTACTTCACGCTGGGCTTCGACTACCGCTTCTGATCCATCCGTCGCGGTCGGTTTCCCCACGGAACCGGCCGCGCGACTGTCTGCCGTTGTGTTCCAGGGGAGTCATCGTGTCCGTGCATCGTCGTGCCGCTCTTCCGTTGCTGATTGCTGCCATCACCGCGTTGTCCTCGCCGCAGCCGGCGCAGGCACAGAGTGCGTACTTCTTCCCGCAGGCCACCGACGCGGCCGCATTCGATACGTCCATTCCCACGCCGGAACAGTTCCTCGGCTATCCGATTGGCAGCCGTTACACCCGGCATGACCAGCTGGTGGCCTACTTCCGGGAACTGGCGAAACGCTCGGACAAGATCAGCGTGCGCGAGATCGGCCGCAGCTACGAGGGCCGTCCGCTGTTGATCGCCACCGTCACCTCTGCGGGTAACCACGCGCGACTGCAGCAGATCCGCCAGCAGCACGCGACCCTGGTCGATCCGGCGCAGCCACGCAGCGCCGCCGGTGACAGCCCGGTGGTGGTGTGGCTGGGCTACAGCGTGCACGGCAACGAGACCTCCAGTGCCGAAGCCGCGATGCTGACCGCGTACTACCTGGTGGCCAACCAGCGTGCCGAAACCCAGCAATGGTTGCAGCAGGCCGTGGTGCTGTTCGACCCGGCGCAGAATCCGGACGGCCGTGATCGCGCGGCCAACTGGCACAACGCCTGGGCCTCGGACCCGGCTTCGGCCGACCCGGCCGACAAGGAACACGTCGAGCCGTTCCCGCAGGGCCGCACCAACCACTACCTCACCGACCTCAACCGCGATTGGCTTGCGCTGACCCAGCAGGATTCACGGCCAAAGGTGGAGGTGTTCCACCAGTGGTACCCGAACGTGCAGATCGACTTCCACGAGATGGGCAAGGACAGCACCTACTATTTCGAGCCGTCGCCGAAGAGCATGCACAGTCCGTTGATCCCTGCGGCGTCGTACGAATTCAACAAGACCCTGGCCAAGTACCACGCGCAGGCGCTGGATGCATTGGGCTCGCTGTACTACACCGGCGAGAACTTCGACAACTTCTCGCCGGTGTACGGCTCCACCTATCCGGATTTCCATGGCGCGGTCGGCGTGACCGTCGAGCAGGCCAGTTCACGGGGCCGTGTGCAGGAATCGGTGAATGGCCTGCTGACGTTCCCGTTCACCATCCGCAACCAGGTCGCCACCGGGCTCGGCACGGTGCGCGGCGCGGTCGTCGAGCGCAACGGCCTGTTCGACCTGCAGAAGCAGTTCTTCCAGAGTGCACTGAAGCAGGCTGCACAACAGCCGGTGAAGAGCTTCGTGTTCGGCGATGCGCATGACCCGGCATTGACCCGGCGCCTACTGGAGCTGTTGCTGCTGCATCGCATCGAGGTGCGCGCGCTGGATCGTGCGGTCACCGTGGATGGCCAGCACTTCGCGCCGGGCAGCGCCTACGTGGTGCCGGTGCAGCAGGCGCAGTTCCGGCTGGTGCATTCGATCTTCGCCGAGACGCCGCCGATCAAGGGCGACGTGTTCTACGGCAGCACCAGCTATGCGATCGCACCGGCCTACGGCGTGGCGTTCGCGGGCAGCCGCAGCCGCATCGACGGTGGCACCCGCATCGTGGAGCTTCCGTCGGTACAGGGCGAGGTGCTTGGCGGCCAGGCCGGCTTTGCCTATGTCATCGACTGGCGCGACTACAACGCGGGGCGGGCGCTGGCGGTGCTGCAGGGCAAGGGCCTGGGTACACGCGCAAGCTTCCAGCCGTTCGCTGCCGCCACCGCACACGGCGAGGCGGACTTCGCCGCCGGCAGCATCGTCATTCCTGTGGCCGGGCAACCGCTGCAGGGCGTGGCGCTGCTCGACGCGGTACGTGCTGCAGCCCGCGATGCCGGCGTGCAGGTGCATGCGCTGTCCACTGGTCGCAGCCGCGAGGGCGTTGACCTCGGCAGCGATGGCGTCAAGGCGCTGCGCAAGCCTACCGTGGCACTGGTGATGGGCGAGGGTGTGGCGGCCACCGAGATTGGCTCGGCCTGGTTCCTGCTCGACCAGCAACTGCAACTGCCGGCCAGCAAGCTGGATCCGCAGCAGCTGGGCAAAGTTCCGCTGGATCGTTACACCACCATCGTGCTGTCCGGCGGTACCTATACCGGCGTCGATGCCACCGCGGTGGCAGCATTGAAGCGCTGGGTGCAGGCCGGTGGCTCACTGGTGACCTACGGCAGCGCTTCGAAGTGGGCGATCGAACAGAAGCTGGCCGACGGCGAGACGTTCGGCAAGGACGAAGAGGCCGCTGGCGAGAGTCGCCGCGCGTTCGGCGACCAGCGTGACATCGCCGCGATCGAGCGGGTCAGCGGCAACATCCTCAGTGCCGACGTGGATACCAGTCATCCGCTGGCGTTCGGCGTGCCGCGTCGTCAGCTGGCGATCAACAAGGAAAACACGGTGACGCTGCAGCCGAGCGCGAATCCGTTCTCGACAGTGGTGCGCATCGACACGCCGCCGCGGGTGAATGGCTACCTGTCAGAGCGCAACCGCGCGAGGGTGGCAGGCAGCGCATGGCTGCTGGTGTCGGCGCAGGGGCAGGGCAACGTGGTGCTGTTTGCCGATGATCCGGCGCATCGCAAGTACTGGCACGGGACGGATCGACTGCTGATCAACGCGATCTTCTTCGGGAATCTGGTGAATCCGAGTAAAGCGCGGGGTTGAGACGTTTGGCGCCTTGATTTTTACCTGGCTCGGGGAGGCCCGGAGGCCCAGTCAGGACACGCCGTAAACCCATCCATGGGGGCTCGATGGCGCCATCCATGGCGCCAACGGTCCTGCCTGGGCCTCCGGGCCTCCCCCCGACAATTTCCTGCGGGCGCGGACGCATCGAACCCCAAGGCGGCAGCAAGGGCAAAAGCAAGAGCAAGAGCATCGGCATTTGCTCTTGAATTTGAATTTGATCTTTCTTCTCCCGGCTACCCGGCGGGACAAGAAGGCGCAGGCAATGCTTGAAGCGGATGGGCATGGGGGCAGCGCAGAACCGTTGGCGCCATGGATGGCGCCATCGAGCTTACATGGACGTATTTACAGCGTGTTCTGCGCTGCCCCCATGCCCATCCGCCCTCGGTACCGCCACCGCGTGCTCTATCACCCGGTAGCCAGCAAAAAAAGGACGGCGCCTCAGCGCCGTCCCTCGATAGCCCCCCGCGCAGCGGGAAGCACAACAGCTGTCAGCTGGGATCAGCCGGCGCGACCGCCGCCGTTACCACCCTGGCCGCGGCCACGGCCGCCCCCATTGCCGCCACCGCCACGACGCTGGCCCTGGCCCGCGCCCGCACCGGCACGCTGCTGGCCATTGCCACCGCCCTCGCGACGGCCACCACCGGCCTTCTTCGGGCCCGCATGCGCATGGCGCGGTGCATCACCGTGCGGACGGCGCGCGTGGCTCTTGCGCGGCGCGCGCTCGCCGGTATCGTGCTCGGCCTTGCCCGGTGCGCTGTTGCCCCAGCGGATCGGCGTCTGCAGCTCGAAGCCCGGTACATCGCGGATGTCCATGTCGCGGCCCAGCAGGCGGGTGATCGCACGCAGCAGCTTCACTTCGTCCTGCGCCACCAGCGAAATCGCCTGGCCGGTGGCACCGTTACGGCCGGTACGGCCGATGCGGTGCACGTAATCCTCGGCCACCATCGGCAGGTCGAAATTGATGACCTTCGGCAGCTCGTTGATGTCGATGCCGCGCGCGGCGATGTCGGTGGCCACCAGCACGGTCACGCGGCCGGCCTTGAAGTCGCCCAGTGCACGCAGGCGCTGGCCCTGGCTCTTGTTGCCGTGGATCGCCGCGGTCTTGATGCCCGACTTTTCCAGGAACGTGGCCAGCTTGTCGCTGCCATGCTTGGTGCGTGCGAACACCAGGGTCTGTTCGCGGCTGTCCTGCGCCAGCAGGTGCAGCAGCAGGTCGCGCTTGCGGCCGGCATCGACCGGGTGCACGCGGTGGGTGATGGTTTCGGCCACGGTGTTCTTCGGCGTCACCTGGATCTGCTCCGGGTTGCGCATGAACTCCAGCGCCAGCTGGCGGATGTTGTCCTCGAAGGTGGCCGAGAACAGCAGGGTCTGGCGGTTCTGCTTCGGCAGCTTGGCCAGGATGCGCTTGATCGACGGCAGGAAGCCCATGTCGAGCATGCGGTCGGCTTCGTCCAGCACCAGCAGTTCAATGCCGGACAGGTCGATGCTGCGACGCTCCAGGTGGTCGATCAGGCGACCCGGGCACGCCACCAGCAGGTCCACGCCGCGGCGCAGGATGTCCAGCTGGTTGCCCATGCCGACGCCGCCGTAGATGCACGCGCTGGGAATGCGCAGGTACTTGCTGTAGCCGCGCAGGCTGTCATGCACCTGGGTGGCCAGTTCGCGGGTCGGGGCCAGGATCAGCGCGCGCGGCTTGCGCGGGCCGCTGCGCACTTCCTGCGAGGCGGTGCCCAGGTGCTGCAGCAGCGGCAGGCCGAAGGCGGCGGTCTTGCCGGTGCCGGTCTGAGCGCCGGCCAGCAGGTCGCGACCGGCCAGTGCCAGCGGGATCGCCTGCTGCTGGATCGGGGTCGGGTTTTCGTAGCCCTGCTCGGCGAGCGCACGCAGCAGGAAGGGCGCCAGGCCCAGCGATTCAAAAGACATTGAGTTTGCTCCAAGTACAAGAAACGCCTGTCCGACTGGACAGACGGGGGCAGATCAAACTGATCGGCTGACTCGGAGCGTTCCCGTGAACCGCGCTGCGAGAATTGGGTGCAGCCGGCACGAAGCGCAGGCTGGAATGCGTGACGAACGGCGTCGGAGTGGGGGCGGGCGAAGAGGGCGGACCCAGGTCGCCGGCGATCCCGGAGGGAAACGGACGGCCGCTGCAGACCCCGCAAGTCTAAACGATGTTTGAGACTTCACGCAAAAAGGCCTGTTCAGGTAGGGGTTCTGCCTGCAGGGCTTGCAGCCCTGCACCCGCCGAAGCCTCAAGCCAGAGCCACGTCAACGTCAAAAGCTGGCTTCCTGTGGGATGGCGGGGTGGGTCCGGTGGCAGGGGGCGCCGTAAATACGTCCATGTAGGCTCGGTCGCGGCATCCATGCCGCTCACGCCCCTGCCACCGGACCCACCCCGCCTTCGACAGTTTTCCGCGATCTGTCAGATCTCATTCGATTTGTCTCGATATCTGATGGATTTCGACGATGAATGACGTGG
>NZ_DS999412.1:4750314-4815508 GCF_000158575.1 Stenotrophomonas sp. SKA14 | reverse complement strand
TCCGACACCGCCCCACCCAACCCACAGACGACCCAGAGCCGCTCTGGCATTTGACGTTGCTTCGGCAGGTGCAGGGCGCAGCCCTGCCGAACCCCCCACTGCGGTAGGGTGGGCCGATGCCGCGCTGCAGCTTGGCGTCGCTGCATATTTGATTACACTTGAAACTTGTTTGCCCACGACTCCGGACACCCACCCATGAAGCTTGGTTCTTTGAAGGAAGGCGGCCGCGACGGCACCCTGATCGTCGTCTCGCGTGACCTGCGCCACGGCGTGCGCGCCACCGGCATTGCCGCCACCCTGCAGCAGGCCCTGGAGGACTGGAGCCACATCGCGCCGCGCCTGAACGCCCTGTACGAATCGCTCAACGCTGGCGACGCCGACGGCGTGTTCGACCTTGACCCGCAGGCGCTGGCCGCGCCGATGCCGCGCGCCTATGAATTCGTCGATGGCAGCGCCTATCTGCCGCATGTCGAGCGCGTGCGCCGTGCCCGTGGCGCCGAGGTGCCGGAGAGCTTCTACACCGATCCGCTGATGTACCAGGCCACCAGCGCAGGCTTCTACGGCCCGCGTGATGCGGTCAAGGTGGTCAGCGAGGACTACGGCATCGACCTGGAAGCGGAGATCGTAGTCATCACCGACGACGTGCCGATGGCGGCAACGCCGGAGCAGGCGGCGGGCCATATCCAGCTGGTCGGCCTGGTCAACGACGTTTCGCTGCGCAACCTGATTCCGGGCGAGCTGGCCAAGGGCTTCGGCTTCCTGCAGTCCAAGCCGCGTTCGACGCTGTCGCCGGTGTTCGTCACCCCCGATGAGCTGGGCGCCGCCTGGCAGGACAGCAAGGTGCACCTGCCGCTGCTGACCCATATCAACGACCAGTGGTTCGGCGCGCCGGAAGCGGGCGTGGACATGCAGTTCAACTTCGCCCAGCTGGTCGCGCATGCGGCCAAGACCCGTCCGCTCGGCGCCGGCACCATCGTCGGCTCGGGCACGATCGCCAACGAGGACACCAGCAAGGGCGCCTCGTGCTTTGCCGAGCAGCGCGTGGTCGAGACCCTTCGCGACGGCAAGCCGAGCACGCCGTTCATGTCCTTTGGTGACGTGGTCCGTATCGAGATGCTCGATGCCGCCGGCAACAGCATCTTCGGTGCGATCGAGCAGCGCATCGAGCAGGCGGCCAAGCCCTGAGCATGGAGGCGGCAATGGAGATCCCGGTCGACGACGGCATCGTGCTGTACACCTACTGGCGATCCAGCGCCGCCTACCGCGTGCGCATCGCGCTCGAGCTGAAGGGCCTGGCCTGGGACGCACGGCCGGTGCACCTGGTGCGCGAGGGCGGCGAGCAGCACCTCGACGCCTATCGCGCGCTGAATCCGCAGCAGCTGGTGCCCACCCTGCTGCATGACGGGCACACGCTGACCCAGTCGTTGGCGATCGTCGAGTATCTGGACGAGCGCTTCCCGCAGGTGCCGCTGCTGCCGGCCGACGCCGCCGGCCGCGCGCGGGTGCGTGCGCTGGCCCAGCTGGTGGCCTGTGATATCCATCCGATCAACAACCTGCGGGTGATGCAGTACCTGGAGCGCAGCCTGCAGCTGCCAGCCGACGCCCGCACGCAGTGGACCCTGCACTGGATCGCCGAGGGCCTGGCCGCCATGGAAGCGATGCTGGCCAGCAGCCGCGACACCGGCACCTTCTGCCACGGCGACCGCCCGGGCCTGGCTGACCTCTGCCTGCTGCCGCAGTTGTACAACGCCCACCGTTTCGGCCTGGACCTGACGCCGTACCCGACCCTGCGCCGTATCGAGGCAGCGTGCCAGGCGTTGGATGCCTTCGACCGCGCCCGCCCGGAAAACCAACCCGACGCCGCCTGACGGAAAAGGGGACGGAGGGGATTAAGCCGTTTGTGCCACAAACGCCTTAATCCCCTCCGTCCCCTTTTTGCTGCAATCGGGCCAGGTCATCGCGGAACAACCGATAGGCCGCCTCGCGGCGTACGTCATCGCCCTGCCGCAGCACCCACGCCGGGTGCACGGTGGCGTAGCTTTGGGTGCCGTCCTCCAGCGTGTGCCAGCGTCCACGGTCCCGCGACAGGTTGAAATCGCGGCCGAACACGGAGGCTGCCGCGGTTGCGCCCAGGCAGACGATGACCTGCGGCCGCACCCGCGCGATCTCGCCCATCAGCCACGGCCGGCAGGCCTGGATGTGGCGGCTTTCCGGACGCTTGTGCAGCCGGATCTTGCCGCGGCGCTCATGGTGGAAGTGCTTCACCGCGTTGGTGAGGTACAACGTGGCGCGATCGATACCCAGCTCGGCCAGGGCGCGGTCCAGCAGCTGCCCGGCCGGACCGGCGAACGGCAGGCCACGCAGATCCTCGGTATCACCGGGCTGCTCGCCGATCACCATCACCCGTGCATCGGCCGGCCCCTGGCCAAACACCGTCTGCGTAGCGGTCTCCCACAACGGGCACTGGCGGCAGGCGCTGGCCTGTTGCCGCAGATTCTGCAGGCTGCGGGTATCGGTGGAGGATGTCGCGGAGTCTTCACGCATGGGAATCCTGCGCTGCGGCGCCTGTGACGGCCGATCGTGCATTTCCTGCACGCGATCGCCCGCATCGCGTACCAGGCGCGGCAGCAGCTGCGCCTCGGGCAGGTGCCGCCAGTACTTGGCCGGCATCTCCTGCATCATCATCCGTGTATTGAGCCGTGCCGGATTGAAGATGCTGGCGTAGTAGGTCTGCCACAGCGCCTCTCGCGCGTCCACGGCCGGGGCGTCCTCACGCCGTGCCCCTGCGCCGAAGGCAAGCGCCTGCCCGTCCCATGCGACGCTGCGCGACGGCGTCAGGATCGCCCAGCGCATGCCGGTGAAGCGGCGCGCGAAAAACGGTGCCACCCGATCGACGATGTGGTGCTGGGGTTCGAACCACGCGATGAACGCCTCGGGCTGGCCGGGTACCTCGCGGAAACGGACGAACGCCTTCATCTTGTGCGTGTCACGGCGGACGGCCTGGGCCAGTGCCATCGCACGCAGCACATCGGCATCGGCGGGGTTGGTCAGCACCGCGCGCTCGCCATGGGTGATCCGCCACAGCAGCCGATACAGCAGTGACAGGCGCTGCGGCTCGCTATGGCACAGGCAGGTGGCGGCCAGGTCGAGGAATTCGCGCGGGACGTTGGGAGCGGTTGCACCTGCCGCCACCGCTGCCTGCTGCACCGGCGGGGCATCCAGCAGCGAGGCTTCGCTGCCTTCGAGCCAGTCCAGCTGCTCAGGCGACACGCCGCGCAGCAACGCATCACGCGCCCCGTCGCGCCAAGCCTGCAGCGACCACGCCGGGTCCACCCGCTGTGACCAGCGCTGCGCGTCAGGTTGCCGGCGGTGCATCGAACAGCGATCCCTGGCGCGGAGGCGGGGCCAGCTGCGCACGCAGCGCGGCCGGATCATCCAGCGCCTTGCGCGGGTGATGGTCGGCCAGCAGCACGAACGGCAGCAGTTTGCTCATCGGCGCCTTCAGGCGGGCGATGTCGGCCACGCGCAGGCGCCCATGGCGGCGGGCCATCAGCACGCGCTTGGTATTGCGCACCCCCAGCCCGGGCACCCGCAGCAGCATTTCCTTCGGTGCACGGTTCAGGTCGACCGGAAAGCGCTCGGGATGGCGGATCGCCCAGGCCATCTTCGGATCGATATCCAGATCGAGCATTCCGCCCTGCGTGGTGTCGGTGATCTCGTCCACGCCGTAGCCATAGAAGCGCAACAGCCAGTCGGCCTGGTACAGCCGGTGCTCGCGCTGCAGCGGTGGGGGCTGCAACGGCAGCTGGCGGCTGGCATCGGGAATCGGGCTGAACGCGGAGTAGTAGACCCGGCGCATGCGGTAGGTGCCGTACAGGCTGTCGGCGCTGGTCAGGATCTGCTGGTCACTGGCGCCATCGGCACCGACGATCATCTGTGTGCTCTGGCCTGCCGGTGCGAAACGCGGCGGCTTCGGCCGCGCGCTGCGGGTGACTGCCGGTGCCAGCACGGCCGGTGCCTTGCGCGCCTCCCTGGCCTCCTCGATCCGCCAGCGCAGCTCGCCCATCGCACCGCGGATCGAGTGCACGGTCTTCTCCGGCGCCAGTGCACTCAGCCCGGCCTCGGTGGGCAGCTCCACGTTGATGGACAGGCGGTCGGCGTGGCGCCCGGCACTGGCCAGCAGTTCGGGCGAGGCTTCGGGAATCGTCTTGAGGTGGATGTAGCCGGCAAAGCGGTGCTCCTCGCGCAGCCGCCGGGCGACCTCCACCATCTGTTCCATCGTGTAATCGGCATTGCGGATGATGCCGCTGGAGAGGAACAGCCCTTCGATGTAGTTGCGCTTGTAGAAATCCAGGGTGAGCGTGACCACCTCGTCCACGCTGAAACGCGCGCGGGCCACATTGCTGGAAACGCGGTTCACGCAGTAGGCGCAGTCGTAGATGCAGAAGTTGGTCAGCAGGATCTTCAGCAGCGATACGCAGCGGCCATCCGGCGTATAGCTGTGGCAGATGCCCATGCCTTCGGTACTGCCGATGCCGCCGCTGGCACGCGAGTCGCGCTTTCCCGAGCCACTTGAGGCGCAGGACGCATCGTATTTGGCAGCATCGGCCAGGATGGCCAGCTTGCGGATGGTTTCCATTGCGGAAACCTACGGATGGGCGGTCTCATTGGATGAGACCGCCCCTGAACTCTTCAGAAAAACGGGACGGAGGGGTCAGAAGCCGTGGGTGATGCTGGGTGCGCCGGCCGAGAAATCCGCGTACGGGTCGTGCTCGCCGCTGCTGCCCTCGGACAGGCGGAACTTCAGGGCAAGCCCATCGCGCGAGTCGGCCGCGCGCAGCGCTTCCTCCTGATCGATGACCCCCGCCTTGGCCAGCCGGAACAGGCACTGGTCGAAGCTCTCCATACCTTCTTCCAGCGAGCCTTCCATCGCCGCCTTGATCTCGTGCACCTGGCCGCGACGCAGCAGGTCGCGGATCATCGGCGTGTTGATCAGCACCTCGGTGGCCGGCAGGCGGCGACCCTCCTTGTTCTTCACCAGGCGCTGGCTGATCACCGCACGCAGGTTCAGCGCCAGGTTCATCAGCACGTTCTTGTGCGCGCTTTCCGGGAAGAAGTTGAGGATGCGCTCGATGGTCTGGTCGGCATTGTTGGAGTGCAGGGTAGCCAGGCACAGGTGGCCGGTCTCGGCGAAGGCGATCGCCGCCTCCATCGTTTCCGCATCCAGGATCTCGCCGATCAGGATCACGTCCGGCGCTTCACGCATGGCGTTCTTCAACGCGTTGTGGAAGGCATGGGTGTCCAGCCCGACCTCGCGCTGGTTGACGATCGACATCTTGTGCTTGTGCAGGTACTCGATCGGGTCCTCGATGGTGAGGATGTGCCCGGTGGTGGTGCTGTTGCGGTGGTCGATCATCGACGCCAGCGAGGTGGACTTGCCGGAACCGGTGGACCCCACCACCAGCACCAGCCCGCGCGGGGTCATGATGACGTCCTTCAGCACCTGCGGCAGGTTCAGCTCCTCGATGCTCGGAATCCGGCTGCGGATGGCGCGGATGACCATGCCGACCTCGCCCCGCTGCTTGAACACGTTGACGCGGAAGCGCCCGGCATCGGGCAGGGCGATGGCCATGTTGAGCTCCAGGTCGCGCTCGAACTGCGGCACCTGGCCTTCGTCCATCAGCGAGTAGGCGATCTTCTTGACCATGCCCGGCGGCAGGCCGGTATTGCCCAGCGGATAGAGCTTCCCCTCGATCTTGATGTAGACCGGTGCCCCGGTGGTCAGAAACATGTCCGAAGCGTTCTTTTCGGTCATCAGCTTCAGGAAGTAGCCGATATCCATTGCGAATTTTCCCCAACGAAACGGCCGACGCCCGTTGCCAGCACGGTGTCGGCTTGACGACAATGGCCGTGAACCGACAACCGGTACGGCCTCCCCAATGAAACGACTTAGCTTCGCACGAATGCGCCATGGCCTGTATGTGATGGCGTTTGCATTCGCACTGTCTGCCCCCGCCTGGGCGCAGGACGCCGCACTGGAACTGGCGCAGGCCCGACAGGCGGTGGACAAGGCCACCCAGGCCGATGCCGACCAATACGCCCCGGACCTGATCGGGCTGGCCCGACAGGGACTGGAGCAGGCCCAGCGAGCCGCCGGCGACCGCCGCGAACGCAAGAACGCCCCGGCGATGGCCCTGCGCGCCGCCGCCGATGCCGACCTGGCCCGCGCCCGCAGCGAGGAAGCCACCGTCACCGCACAGCTGCAGCTGCGTCGCAACGAGGTCAACCAGCTGCAACGCCAGCTGTCGACCGGGGAGGATCGCCGGTGAAGCCGATGACCGCCGCAACCCTGGCCGCGCTGCTGGCGCTGCCGACCCTGGCCGTGGCCGCCGAGAACCCGGTGGTGGCGCAGCTGAGCCAGCGCCTGATGGCCATCCAGGCCAACCCCGACACCGCTGAGCTGGGTGCCTTCGAGCGCATGCAGGCCCAGCAGGCCATCGCCACACTGGACAAGGCCAAGCGCCGCGACCAGGAACTGGCGACCTATCTGGCCGAGCGCCGGGTCGAGATCGCTGAAACCGCCGTGCGCACCGCACTGGCCGCGCGTGAGGTCGACCGCCTGGAGCGCACCCGCGGCGACCTGCTGATCGAGGCCAGCCGCCGTGATGCCGCCCGTGCCCGCCAGGAGGCCGAACAGCTGCGCATGCAGGCGCAGATGCAGGCCGAGGAGGCCGAGCGCCTGCGCCAGGCGGCCGAGGCCGAGACCCTGGCCCGCCAGGATGCCGAGAACGCCCTGACCAGCGTGGCCGGCAAGCAGCAGCAGCGGCTCAGCGCCGCCCAGCAGAACGCCGCCAAGCTGGCCCGCGAGGAAGCCGAGCTGGTGTCCGGGCAGAAGCTGCCGGGCTCGAAGTTCGATGGCCGCGGTGAAGTCTTCACCTTCAATGGTGACGCGTTCGCCGCCGGTGCCTCCAGCCTGTCCAGTGGCGCCCGCAACCAGGCCAAGGCACTGGCCGAATACCTGAACATCGGCAAGAAGGGCCGCCTGCGCATCGAGGCCTATGACACCGCCAACGGCGTGGGCCAGAAGCGTGCCGAGGCGCTGCGTGACGCCCTGGTCGCGGCCGGTGTCGCCAGCAACCGGATCCAGGTCAGCGGCAAGAAGGCGGCCTCCACCAAGGCGCGCTCGGCCGAGGTCATCGTCGCTCCGTAATCCATTGATATTGTTTGTTTTTCGTTGTGATGAGCATTCAGCCTGAACCCCGCCCCGGCGGGGTTCGGTCTTTTTGCCGCAGGGGTCTTGTACCCCGCCTTGAGCAGGCGTAGGGTCAATCGTCCGGGACGCAATGCCGCGGACCGGACGATGGGAGGGCCGGGCCGATGCAAGCAGGGCGCGAACCGCAGCAGATCGACGTGCGCAGGCCAGTGCCGCAGGTCGTTGCAGGCGTCCAGGTGGCCATCGACCGGCGCTCCTCCATGAACAACGCCCCGTGCCTTGCGGCCGGGGCGTTCGTGTATCTGTCGAAGGAGGTCCATCATGTTTGAAGATCAGCCCCAGAGCGAGATCGACGCACGTCGCGCGCGTGATCCGGAGTTCAGGGCACTCCATGACCAGCACCGCAAGTTGAACAAGAAGTGCATGGACGCGGAGTTGGGCGTACTCCCGATCGATGATGTCACCCTGGGTCGCATGAAGCGCGAGAAGCTGCTGGCCAAGCAACGACTTCTGCGAATGTACGAAACACCGCTCCCGATGACGTCCCCCACGCTTTGACGCACCCCGTCGCGCCCGGAACGGCGTGACCCCGGCCAGTGATGGCCCGCCGGGCGCTCCTGCCCCGGCATCGCGGCACCGCCGATGAGGTGGCCGCGCCAAGGCACCACAGGCGGTGGTGCCTTGGCCTGCAGGCACAACTCACCGATGCGGGCGGTACCGGTCTCCTCGTCGATCCGGGGCCGCCCGCATCTCTTTCAGGGCGTGCGTCCGGGTAGGCCGATTCCGACCTGACATTCAACGCCATCCGGCGGATAATCATCGGTCCTGCCCCGTGCGGCGCGAACCGACAGTCCCCGAATGCCCATCCATTCTTCCGTCCTCGAACTCATCGGCCAGACCCCGATCGTCAAGGCCCAGCGCCTGGACACCGGCGTCTGCGAGCTCTATCTGAAGCTCGAGAGCGCCAACCCGGGCGGATCGATCAAGGATCGCATCGGCCTGTCGATGATCGAGGCGGCGGAACAGCGTGGGGACCTGAAGCCGGGCGCGACCCTGGTCGAGGGCACCGCCGGCAACACCGGCCTGGGCCTGGCGCTGGTCGCCCAGCAGAAGGGCTATAAGCTGATCCTGGTCGTTCCCGACAAGATGAGCCGCGAGAAGATCTTCAACCTGAAGGCGATGGGTGCAGAAGTGCGCCTGACCCGCTCGGACGTGGCCAAGGGCCACCCCGAGTACTACCAGGATCTGGCCAAGACCATCGCCGAGCAGACCCCGGGCGCCTATTTCATCAACCAGTTCGGCAACCCGGACAACCCGGCCGCGCACGAGTTCGGCACCGGCCCGGAGATCCTCGAGCAGATGGGCGGCGATCTGGACGCCATCGTGTTCGGCTGCGGCAGCTCCGGCACCATGACCGGCCTGTCGCGCGCGTTCGCCAAACTGTCGCCGAAGACCGAACTGGTGCTGGCCGATCCGGTCGGCTCGATCCTGGCCGAGTACATCAATGAGGGCAACCTCAACGACAAGTCGGGCAGCTGGCTGGTCGAAGGCATCGGCGAGGACTTCCTGCCGTCGATCTCCGATTTCAGCCGTGTCACCAAGGCCTATGCCATCAGCGACGCCGAGAGCTTCCACACCGCGCGCGAGCTGCTGGGCAAGGAAGGCATCCTGGGTGGCTCGTCCACCGGCACCCTGCTGGCCGCCGGCCTGAAGTACTGCCGCGAGCAGACCACGCCGAAGAAGGTGCTGGTGCTGGTGCCGGACACCGGCAACAAATACCTGTCGAAGATGTACAACGACTACTGGATGCTGGACAACGGCTTCCTGCAGCGCCCGCAGCACGGCGACCTGCGTGACCTGATCCTGCGCCCCTACGGCCAGCGCGACACCGTGGTGATCGGCCCGAACGACCTGCTGACCACCGCCTACCAGCGCATGAAGCTGTACGACGTCTCCCAGCTGCCGGTGATGGACGGCGATCAGCTGGTCGGCATCGTCGACGAAAGCGACGTGCTGCTGCACGTCTATGGCGATGAAGCGCGCTTCCGCGACACCGTCGCCACCGCGATGGTCAGCAAGCTGGACCGGCTGGACGTGAAGTCGCCAATCGAGGCCCTGCTGCCAGTGTTCGACCGCGGCCAGGTGGCGATCGTGATGGACGGCAACAGCTTCCTGGGCCTGATCACCCGCATCGACCTGCTGAACTATCTGCGCCGTCGCGTGCAGTAAGCCGAAGATCCCTGTAGATCGTCACAGATCGCCACTGAATTCCGGTTTATCTGCGTCAAAGGTCGTTAAGGCCTCGCTGGTAGACTCCCGATCCTTTGACGGCGCCGCAGGTCGGCGCCATTCAGGAAACGACATGTCCCACTCCTCTTCGCCCGACCGGGCACTGGCCCTGGCCACCCTGGCCATCCACGGCGGCCAGTCGCCGGACCCGAGCACCGGCGCGGTGATGCCGCCGATCTACGCCACCTCGACCTATGCCCAGTCCAGCCCGGGCGAGCACCAGGGCTTCGAGTATTCGCGTACCCACAACCCGACCCGATTTGCCTACGAGCGTTGCGTGGCGTCGCTGGAAGGCGGCACCCGCGGCTTCGCCTTCGCTTCGGGCATGGCGGCCAGCTCCACCGTGATCGAACTGCTGGATGCCGGCAGCCACGTGGTGGCGATGGATGACATCTACGGCGGCAGCTTCCGCCTGTTCGAGCGCGTGCGCCGGCGCACCGCCGGGCTGGATTTCAGCTTTGTCGACCTGACCGATCTGGCTGCGTTCGAGGCATCGATCACGTCGAAGACGAAGATGGTCTGGATCGAGACCCCGACCAACCCGATGCTGAAGATCGTCGACATCGCGGCGGTCGCCGCCATCGCCAAGCGCCATGGCCTGATCGTGGTGGTGGACAACACCTTCGCCTCGCCGATGCTGCAGCGCCCGCTGGAACTGGGTGCCGATCTGGTCCTGCATTCGGCCACCAAGTACCTCAATGGCCACTCGGACATGGTCGGTGGCATGGTCGTGGTGGGCGACAACGCCGAACTGGCCGAGCAGATGGCCTTCCTGCAGAACTCGGTGGGGGGCGTGCAGGGCCCGTTCGACAGCTTCCTGGCCCTGCGTGGCCTGAAAACCCTGCCGCTGCGCATGAAGGCGCACTGTGCCAACGCGCTGGCGCTGGCGCAGTGGCTGGAAAAGCACCCGGCGGTGGAGAAGGTGATCTACCCGGGGCTGCCGTCGCATCCGCAGCACGAACTCGCCGGCAAGCAGATGGCCGGCTACGGCGGCATCGTCTCGATCGTGCTCAAGGGCGGTTTCGAGGCGGCCAAGCGTTTCTGCGAGAAGACCGAGCTGTTCACCCTGGCCGAGTCGCTGGGCGGCGTGGAGAGCCTGGTCAACCACCCGGCGGTGATGACGCATGCCTCGATCCCGGTCGCGCGCCGCGAACAGCTGGGCATCAGTGACGCGCTGGTGCGGTTGAGCGTGGGTGTTGAAGAGCTGGGGGATCTGCAGGTGGATCTGGAAAGGGCACTGGCGCCGGTGGGCGGGACTTCAAGGAACGGACGTTGAACAACCGGAATGCCAGGGAATCGGCTTCGCCGCTCGCGCTCGCGCGCAGCGTGGCCCGCAATCGTGACCTGCTCAAGGGCTTGGTCGCGCGTGAAGTGGTGGGGCGCTACCGCGGATCGGTGATGGGCCTGCTGTGGTCCTTCTTCAACCCGATCCTGATGCTGGCCGTCTACACCTTCGTCTTCAGCTACGTATTCAAGGCCCGCTGGAGCGGCGGCGACGGTTCCAAGACCGAGTTCGCGCTGGTCCTGTTCGCCGGCCTCATGGTCTTTAACATGTTCGCCGAATGCTGCAACCGGGCCCCGCTGCTGGTGACTGGCAACGCAGGCTACGTGAAGAAGGTGGTGTTCCCGCTGGAAATCCTGCCGATCGTGTCTCTTGGTTCGAGCCTGTTCCACCTGCTGGTGAGCCTGGTGGTGTGGTTGGTCTTCTACGCCGTGTTCGTCGGCATGCCGCCGGCCACAGCGCTGTTCCTGCCGCTGGCGGTGCTGCCTCTGGTGCTGATGACGCTGGGCTTCTCGTGGGTGCTGGCCTCGCTGGGCGTGTACTTGCGCGACGTGGCTCAGGTGATCGGCGTGGTCACCCTGGTTCTGATGTACCTGTCGCCTATCTTCTATCCAGTCTCGATCATGCCCGAACAGTACCGCCCCTTCATGAACATCAGTCCGCTCACCTCCACCGTCGAGCAGGTGCGCAACGTGCTGATGTGGGGCAAGGGCCTGGATTGGGGCACATGGTCGATCTCCATGGCCGTGGGCGTTATGCTGGCCTGGCTGGGCTTTGCGTGGTTCCAGAAGACGCGCAGGGGGTTCGCCGATGTCCTCTGAACCGGCCATCACCGTCTCGGGCATCTCCAAGTGCTTCGAGATGTACAACTCGCCGCGCGACCGCCTGCGCCAGTTCTTCGCGCCCAAGGGACGCAAGTACTACAAGGAATTCTGGGCGCTCGACGATGTCTCCTTCAGCGTGGCACCGGGGGAGACTATTGGCATCCTCGGCCGCAACGGCGGCGGCAAAAGTACGTTGCTGCAGATCATCGCCGGCACCCTTTCGCCAACACGTGGCGAAGTGACGGTCAATGGCCTGCTGGCCGCACTGCTGGAACTGGGCTCTGGCTTCAACCCGGATTTCACCGGCCGCGAAAACGTCTACCTCAATGGCGCGGTGCTAGGCTTCACTCGCGAGCAGATGGAAGATCGCTTCGCGGCGATCGAAGCCTTCGCCGATATCGGCGAACACATCGACCAGCCAGTGCGCACCTACTCCAGCGGCATGTACGTGCGGCTGGCGTTCGCGGTGCAGGCCTGCGTGGAACCTCAGGTGCTGATCGTCGACGAAGCGCTGTCGGTCGGTGACGAGAAGTTCCAGCGCAAGTGCTATGACTACATCGAAGGCCTGCGCGCCAAGGGCTGCGCGATTCTGATCGTCACCCACGCCACCTCCACGGTGGAGAAGTTCTGCCAGCGCGCCGTGCTGCTGCACAAGGGGCGCCTGCACGGCATCGGTGAGGCCAATGCGATCATCGACCAGTACCACGCGCTGTTGTACTCGGATGAGAAGGCATACCTGCGCTATGTCAACTCCGAGGCCGCTGAGGCTGCCGCAACTGCAGCGCAAAGCGTGGCCCTGCCTCAGATCATCGAGCCGGTCATTGACGTTCCGGTAACGCAGGAGGTGCTCGGCGAGGTGGCCGATCCGCTGGTTGTCGATGAGCTGGCAGATGCCGAAGCCATAGGGATGGAGCCCATCGCGGAGATTGCCCCTCCCGACGCTACGGCCGTGGTGCTGGCCACTGAAGGCGAGGGCAGGCTGCGCGCCTACATTGAGAACTGGGCTGCGCTTGATGCAGCCGGAGAGCGCTGCGAAGTTTTCATGACCGGCGAGCGGGTCACGTTGGTGGCCCGCGTCAGGGCCTTTGACGAAATCGAAGAAATGCAGTTCGGCCTGCTCCTGCGCACTGTTGAAGGTGTTTCCGCATTTGGCAGCAGTACCATGTACCACCAGGCCAACTTGATTGGAGTACACGCAGGTGAGACATGTGAAGTCCGATTCAATATTGATCTGGCGCTGTGCGAGGGGACATATTTTGTCACCTTGGCGTTGGCAGAGGCGATCAGCCACGCCGATATGGCCTATCTGGACCGCAAGACCGACGTGATCATCCTGAAGGTGCGGGCGCCGCGCGCGAAGGGAACTGGCATTGCCGCACTTCCGGTGGATGTGAGCTTTACCCGGCTTGGCTGAGATTGCGCAGCCTGCTCCACACCGCCCGCATCGGAGATCAAATGGAAAAGTCATTGCTGCTTGTCACCGAGGCTTTCGAGCTTGGCGGTGTCGAAACCTACATCCGCTGTGAGATTGAGCAGTTGGTGCGACAAGGGTGGCGGGTCCATTTCGCATGTGGACGGCGCTTCTCATCTGCAATACTGCCGAGCGGTCTTGCATCGGCAACGACCGGGCTGCCACTTGGGCCTGAGGCGTCCATCAGCGACTTCTTGGATGCCGTCGACCAACTGGTCGATCTGGTCCGGCGTGAGGGGGTGTCGGTGATCCACGCTCACCCGTTCACGTCGCTGGTGCCGGCGATGGCGGCATCGTCGGTCCTGGGCATTCCGTGCGTGGCGACACTCCACGGTCCCAGTTCAGTGTCAGGCAGCTACGGAGCTGCGTATGACTTCATGATGGCGTCGCTGGTGCTTCCCTCCGCCAGCCACGTATCGGCTGTTTCGGGCGAGGTCGCCGCCTTGGCGGAGCCCTATGTTGTGTCGGGACGGCTGTCCGTTCTTCCCAATGCCGTGCCTGCCGTCATAGCAAGCACCAGCCAGGAGCGCAGTGACCGTTGGCTGGCCGTATCACGACTGGATCCGGCCAAGGCAGAGGGCGTCATTCACTTCGCGCGTTCGGCCGCGGAAATTGGATTGCCGGGTGTTGATATCTGTGGCGATGGCGTGGCCATCACCAGGGTGAAGGAGGCACTTGCCGACCTGATCGAGAGCGGATTCGTCAGGCTGCTTGGCCCGTCGGCAGATGCTTCCTCCCTGATGCAGGCTTACGCCGGTGTCGCTGGCATGGGCCGAGTGGCGCTGGAAGGCGTTGCAGCAGGGGTGCCGGTAGTGCTGGTTGGCTACGATGGGGTGAAAGGGCTGCTCGGCCCGGAGTTGTACGCGGACGCCGTGCACACCAATCTCTCCGGTCGCGGGCTTGGAACCGTGAGTTCCGCCGAACTGGGTGCCCAGCTCCAGCGTCGTGATGCCCAGGATACTGCGGCATTCTCGCGCCAGCTGCTCGTCGACCATGATGCCGTTGCGCTATGGGAGCGGTTTGCCAGGAGCCTGCCGGAACTGCTCCCCGCACGCTCGGTGATCTTGGAAGCCTACGTGGTGCAGCTGCGTGCCATGTACCCCGACTCGGATGCGTCCGCTTACTGGTCGCGTGAAGTGATGGACGCGATGTCTCGCGTCGTCGCGTCCCCATTGGTCATGGGTACTCCCATCGTCCCGGCGTTCACCATCTTTTCCCAGGCATTTACGCGTTCCATTGTCGAGCAGCAGGGCATCGCGACGCGCCACAGCGTCGAGCAGATTTCTGCGCCCGCTATTGAGATTGCGCGGAGCGACGCGCTTCTTACCGAGATGCAGGACTGGATGGCGCGGCTGGATGCCCGGCTCGGGAGTCTTGCCGAGGCCGGCGGCGCTGCCGACTCCTCGCTCCGCCTGGCCCTGGGACGGGAGATGCAGCGTGCGCTCGATCTGCTCAGGCCCGACGTTGCAGGGCTTGCGGATGAACTGCATGAGATGGAGAGCCGGGTATCGGCCGGCTACCGGCAGACGCTCGAACTGGAGGTCCAGCGTGCATTGGATGTCCTTCGGCCCGATATGCGGGAAATGAACAACCAGCTGCACGACGTTGCCGCTAGAATGGCGGCCGATCATCGGCACGAGTCCACTCGCATCCGTGAAGCGATGCATGTCGGTGCGGGCCGCCTGATGGATGGCCTGCGCGAGCATATTGTTGCAGAAATCGAGGCGATTCATCGTCATCAAAGCCAGGTTTCGAACGATCTGCGGGTAGAGCTGCGCGCCGAATTCGAAACGCTGCGGCAAGCCGCACGGCACGAATCACAGATACACACCGAACTTGTTGGGCGGGAGATGTCAGCGATACGCGACACCATCCGTCAGCAGACTATTGCGAGTACGGGCGAATTCCGCCGCGAGTCTCGCTTGGCTTTCAATGAAGCAATCAGGGGTATTGAAGTAAACATGGAACAAGCGATCAAGGGAATGGAAACCTCCATCCGGCAGGATCTTGCCAACGTCGCTGGGGGCATGGATCTGCATGCGGCGATGAATCGGGATATTACCGAGCTGCATCAGCGTGTGCTGGATCTGGAGCAGGAACTCGTCGAGGTGTACGGCAGCTCCTCCTGGGTGCTCACGCGCCCCATCCGTGTTCTCAAGCGTCTGATCCTCGAGCCACGGGCGACATGGCACCTGATCCGTCAGGCCATCGTCAGCGACTCCACCGGTGACGGCACTGCTGGCGTGCCCGCGCGGCGCTCCGGACGCCTGAGCCGGGCGTGGAACTTCATCCGCCGTTCGGCACGCACCGGCCGTATTGATCCTGCCGACAAGGCGCGCCTGATCGGCATGATCCGGTCCAACTACAACACCGTGTTGACCACCCTGAAGATCGAGGTGCCACGCCCTGCGCTTGCCGAGCCGGTGCTGGAGGACGTGTTCGTGTGGGCGGTGATCGACTGGCATTTCCGCATGCAGCGTCCCCAGCATCTGGCTGCTGCGATGGCCGGCAAGGGGCACCGTGTCTTCTACATCTCCAACAACTTCGCGGACTCTGCCGAGCCCGGTTTCACCGTCGAGGCACTGGATACGGAAGGACGGCTGTTCCAGGTCAATCTCAACCTGGCCGGCTCACCGCAGATCTACTTCGATGTTGCGACTGGCGAACAGGTCCAGGCTCTCCAGGCCAGCATGGGCGAATTGCTGCGCTGGACGGGTAGCACGCGTTCCATCTCGCTGGTGCAGCACCCGTTCTGGCTGCAGCCTGCACAGAGCCTGCCCAACATGCGCCTGGTGTATGACTGCATGGATCACCACGGTGGCTTCGAGGACAACGCGGAGAGCGTTCTGGCCGGCGAACGCGCACTGGTGGAGAGCGCAGACCTGCTGATCGTCACGTCGCAGTGGCTGTATGAAGAGATGCAGGACAAATCGTCCAATATCGCCATGATCCGCAATGCGACCGAGTACGAACACTTCTGCGAGCGTCCGGAGCAGGTGTTCGTCGATGCCGCTGGCCGCCGGATCATCGGTTACTACGGTGCAATTGCCGAATGGTTCGACGTGGAGCTGGTGCGCCGTGTTGCCGAGGATCATCCGCAGGACCTGATCTTGCTGGTCGGGCGCGATACCGCAGGCGCTGCTGAACGGCTCACCGGCGTTGCCAACGTACAGTTTGTGGGTGAGGTGCCGTACAAGGAGCTGCCCTACTGGCTGCATGCGTTTGATGTCTGCCTGTTGCCGTTCCGGGTGATCCCGCTGACCTTGGCCACCAATCCGGTGAAGGTGTACGAGTACCTGAGCGCAGGCAAGCCCACGGTGTCGGTGGATTTGCCGGAAATGTCGCAGTTCGAAGGGCTGGTCCGGCTCGCAACGGCGCCGGCCCAGTTCTCCGAGCAGGTTTCGCTGGCCCTCCAGCCCGCTGACATGCATACCGATGCGGTGCATGCGCGGCAGCGCTTCGCACGGCAGCAGACGTGGGCGCATCGCGCTGTCGACCTGGATGCGGCGCTTGTGCAGATCGAGGAACCGAGGGTCAGCGTCATTGTGCTGTGCTACAACAATCTCGAATTCACCCAGGCCTGCCTGCACAGCCTGGACCTTTACAGCGACTACCCGAATCTGGAGATCATTGCAGTCGACAACGCCTCAAGCGACGGTACGCCGGAGTTCCTTGCCGACTGGGCAGCCGGTGCGGAGAATCGAATCTTCATCCGCAACGATTCCAACCTGGGCTTCTCGGCCGGCAACAATGTCGGTCTGAGCGCGGCCACGGGAGAGTATCTTGTGGTGCTCAACAACGATACCTATGTCACTCCTGGCTGGGTCCGCGGCATGGTTCGTCATCTGAAGCGCAATCCTGAAGCAGGGTTGATCGGGCCGGTGACCAACAACATCGGCAATGAAGCACGTATCGAGATCCACTACGCGACGATGGATGAGATGATCGAGCGCGCAAGCGAGCATACCCGCCGTCATCCTGGCATGGCCTTCGAGCTCACCACCGCGGCATTCTTCTGTGTGATGATGACGCGCAAAGCGTACGAGCGTGTCGGGCCGATGGACGAGAACTTCGGAGTTGGTTTCTTCGAAGACGATGACTACTGCCGTCGGCTGTCACTGGAAGGCTTCAGCATCCTCTGTGCCGATGATGTGTTCGTGCATCACCATCTTTCGGCGAGCTTCAACAAGCTCAAGAGCGATGCCAAACAGGTGTTGTTCGAAAAGAACAAGGCCATCTATGAGGCGAAATGGGGGCCGTGGGTGCCGCACGTATACCGCGAACGTGACCGCCACTAACCCGGGTGCCTGAGTGGATGCCCGCTCCTGCGTGACGCGGAGCGGACATCCACCGTGTCAGATGCGGCGTACCCGTTCCACGATGCGGGCAGACGCCTTCCCGTCCCCGTAAGGATTATGGGCCCGTGACATCTCCGCATAGGCGGCCGGGTCGTCAAGCAGGCGCGTTGCCTCTGCGACAATCCGCTGTGCATCAGTGCCTACCAGGCGCACTGTACCGGCATCCACCGCTTCCGGACGCTCGGTGGTGTCGCGCATCACCAAGACCGGCTTGCCCAGTGAGGGCGCTTCTTCCTGCACGCCACCTGAGTCGGTGATGATCAGGCTGGCGCGCGACATCAGGTACACGAACGGCAGATAATCCTGCGGGTCGATCAGGACCACATTGTCGGCGCCTGCCAGAATCCGGTTTACCGGCTCCTGTACATTCGGATTCAGGTGGACGGGGTATACAACCTGCACGTCACCCCGTTGGGCCAATGCCTTCAACGCATGGCATATCTGTTCAAATCCGTCGCCGAAGTTCTCGCGGCGGTGTCCGGTGACCAGCACCAGCCGGCGGGTCGGATCCAGGAAGGGCAACTGCTCGCCCAGACGGCTGGCCAGGGCGTCATCGCTTTCGATGCGCTCCACCACGTCCAGCAGGGCATCGATGACCGTGTTGCCGGTGATCTCGATGACATCATCCTGGATGCCTTCCCGAGCCAGATTCGCCCGCGACCGCTCCGTGGGTGCGAAATGCAGGCTGCTCAGCGGTGCGGTGAGGCAGCGGTTGGCTTCTTCCGGCCAAGGAGCCCAGATGTCGCCGGTGCGAAGGCCTGCTTCCACGTGACCAACTTTGACCTTGTTGTAGAACGCGGCGAGCGCGGTAGCCAGCGTGGTCGACGTATCGCCATGTACCAGGACGATATCGGGTGCGTGGCGTGCGATGACGTCGCTCATCCCGGTGAGGATGCGGGCGAAGAGTCCAGACAGGGTCTGGCCAGGCTGCATGACGTCCAGGTCCTCGTCCGGCACGATTCCGAACAGGTCAAGTACCTGGTCAAGCATCTGCCGGTGTTGGGCGGTGACTGCCACGACCACGTCCATGGTGCCATCTCTTTCGAATGCTTCCACCACCGGTGCCATTTTGATGGCCTCGGGGCGGGTGCCGAAGGCAACCAGCACTTTCTTGCGTTGTTCCGTCATATCGGCGAATTCAGCCATTCCTCGGGTCGAACTGCATTCTAGCGTTTCGCGGTCGGCGTGGCGTCGCCAGCCTGAACAAGCCGGCATGAATGAAACCAAAGAAAAAGGGGCCTTTCGGCCCCTTCTTCGTGACAACCCGGTTCAGTCACTCGATGACGAAATCGACCTTCTCACTGGTCAGCAGTTCGCCATTTTCGCCGATCCGGATTTCCAGCGGGTAGGTACCCGGCGTGGCGAGCAGCGATGCCGGCAGCGTGCCTGTGGCGGTGACACCGGAAACCGCAGCATTTTCAAGCTGTTGGCCATTCAGCCACAGCGATGCCTGGTAACCTTCCAGCGAACGGTCAGCCGTAGCCCACACATCCACGCGCGCGTCGGATGCCGTCGAAGCCTTGGCGGTGGTCGGGCCATAGCCCACGATCTTCAAGCCGGTCAGGGCGTCGATAGGCTTTGCTGCGGGCGTAGCCGCCTCCGCGACAGGTGCAGAGGCTTCGGCCTTGGCGGCCTCGCTTTCAGCGTTCTGCGGCGGTGAACAGGCGGCCAGCGCCAAGGTGCCGGCAATGGCGGCGACGAACATCCAGTGCGTCTTGCGAGTGATGCTCATAAGTCCTGAATTTGGTTTTTAGTGAGTAACCGGGGGGAAAGCCCGCGAGGATCTCAAATGATCCATGCGACTTCATGTATGACGAGCGCTTGTATATGCTACCTGGTCGAAGAGCCGCATGTAGCCAGCGCGCTCAGAGCTGATGATGGGGTATAACGTGGACGCAGGCAAGACGGTGGTGATTGCAGGCATGTTGGCGCTCGCTGGGTGTCAGCGCCCGGCGGCTGATGGTTCGGCCGTACCGTACAAGATTGTCGAAGATCGCGCCAGGGGCGATGCCTGCCTGCTCTGCGTGGCCCCCTTGCCGGACGTGCCGTGTGCCGATGGGCAGGCTGCTGAAGTCCGCTGGACGGTTCCGGAGAAGAATGCGGCTCAGGGAGTCAATGTGCAGATTGTGCGCAAAGGCGGCGCACGTGAGGATCTGGCTCATGGGCCGAGGTCGGGGCAGGTGTTGGTGCAGCCCAAGCTTCAGCCGGGTGACAGGATTCTGGTCCAGAACGCCGACAATGGTAAAGACCTTTTCTTTACCCGGGTAACGGAGCCTGTTGGCTGCGCCATGCAGAAGTGATACTGCTTGGCGCAGCCGGTTCAGGGTCCGGCGACAATCTCGGCGGGTCCTGGATCGCGTTGCAGCGCTTCCATCGAGTAACGCTTCAGCATGACGGGTGAGTACGCATTCAACCGATACTTTCGGAGCAGTTCAATCGAGCGGATCTGCTCCCTGCGATCCGCTTGGCAGATGACCAGGACCGGCGAGCAGTTCGCTAGGTGTACGCTTGGATCACGGCCGAGCAAGATGATCTGTCGACCCACATTGTTACCGTAGGCCTGCACATATTTGGCACCATGCCAGGTCGCCCATGAGAGCGGCAACTGGAGCAGGATTAGCGCAGCCAGGCCGATGCTGACCAACCGGTGCTGGGCGCGTTGCCACGTGGGCCAGCGACTGCCTGCTGCCATAAGGGCCAGTGCCACGGTACCCAGCTGGTACATCATCAGATAACGCTGCTGGTAGACGTAATCCGTGCCGAATACCGGCACGCGGGTGACGACGATTCCTGCGGCGGCGCCGTAGCAGAAGAGCATCATCGCTACGGCGAGGAACTGGGTCTGGTTCCAGCGATCAAGGGCTGCGCGCCACCAGAACCAGACATGGGCAAGAATTACGCAGATAGCGAGCGCGCGATGGGGAATGTCCGGATTCGTGAACAGACGGGTGAGCAGGCCATCACGATCGGACACCGTCAATGCCGCTAGCCCAAGGACCATGTTCAACAGTTTCCGCCATCCTTGGCTGAGAAGCGCAGGAGCCAGCGAAGGACCGCCCGCGCTCGTAGTCAAGTTGGCATGAAAGTACAGGCTGCTGGCAAGCCGGTAGGCCACCACGCTTCCCACGATGACAGCGAGTGCGGCGGCGACTGCCCGCCAGCCTCGACCCCGCTCTTTGGCCGCCCACATCAGAAGCGTCAGAATGACACTGAGTGCTGCGATGACGGCCGTGTTGTCCATGGTGAAGGCAACCAATGGCGCAACCAGCAGCAACGGCAGCCAGCGGCGGCGATCCACCGCATGCCAGCTGGTCAAGGCCAACGCAACCAGCACCAATGGGGCGAGGTAACCCAGCGTCACCAAGGACCAGCTGTAAACCATGCCGCCGCTGAGCGAGACGAAGCTCGCGGCAGTGGCAACGGCGGGCAGCACCCACCAGTATCCATGCGTTCGGTTGTCATGCCGAATTGCGAGAAACATCGCTATCCAGGCCACGCTGGCTATGGCGAGGCCGATATAGGACTCCACCACGAAGTCGAGCGCGAAATGATCCGCGTTCCAGAGCAGCAGCAGTTTGTGGATGGGCTGGGCGTGGTCATCCACGCTTCGCTTCATGTACAGATCCTGCAGCGTCACGCCACCGTTGTAATACTTCTGCAGGAATCCGTCGACGAAATACCAGCCGTCAGAGGTGACAAACGGGATTCCCGCATAGGAAATGTACATAGCGGCGTTGGCGAACGCGACCATGGCCAAGAGCAGGACGACTGCGCTGGGCCAATCCAACACGCCCCGCATGCACTCGCTGGCGCCCTTTTTCATCATCGTCCCGCCAGTGCCTGGTCCGCTGCAGCGAAGATCGCGGGAAGATGGTCCTCCACGCCAAGCCAGAGCGGCATCCGGACCAGACGATCGGAGATGTCGTCGGTGACCGCCATCGAAGATCCGGTACGCCCGATCGCTTGGCCTGCCGGAGATGAGTGCAGCGGGATGTAGTGGAACACCGCCTGCACACCTTGCTCGCGCAGGGTCGCGATGAAATGGGTACGTGCCTCCAGGCTGGGCAGCAGCATGTAGTACATGTGAGCGTTGTGCGTGCAGTGCGGGGGAATCACCGGGCGCCGCAGCCGGCCAGCCTGCTCGTGCTGCTGCGCCCATGCATGGTACTGATCCCAGATGGCCAGGCGCCGCTGCGTGATCTGCTCGGCCTGCTGCATCTGCGCGGACAGGAATGCAGCGGTGATCTCGCCAGGCAGGTATGACGAGCCGACATCCACCCAGGTGTACTTGTCCACCTGGCCGCGGAAGAAGCGACTGCGGTTGGTCCCTTTTTCGCGGATGATCTCGGCCGCTTCGCCGAACTCGTCGTCGCGGCAGAGCAGTGCGCCGCCTTCACCGGAGATGATGTTCTTTGTCTCGTGGAAGCTGAAGGCGCCCAGGTCGCCGATGCTACCCAGCGGGCGACCCCTATAACTGGACATGATGCCCTGCGCTGCATCTTCCACCACTCGAAGGCCGTGGCGCCGCGCAGTCGCCATGATCTCGTCCATCTCGCACGAGACGCCGGCGTAATGCACGACGCAGATGGCCTTCGTCTTCTCGGTGATGGCCTGCTCAATCAATGATTCGTCGATGTTGAGTGTATCTTCACGCACATCCACGAACACAGGAACGGCCCCGCGCAGAGCGAACGCGCTCGCTGTCGATACGAAGGTGAAGGACGGCATGATGACTTCATCGCCGGGTTCCAGTCTGAGCAACAGTGCAGCCATCTCCAGCGCAGCGGTGCATGAATGAGTCAGCAGTGCGGCTTTCGCGTTGGTCTTTTCGCGCAACCAGGCGTGGCACTCCTTGGTGAACGGACCGTCACCGGAGAGATGACCATTCTGATGTGCTTGCGCGATGGAGGAGAGTTCCGTGCCGGTCATGAACGGACGATTGAAGCGGATCATATAAACGCCTTTGAATGACAGAGCCGTTGAGGCAATCAGCCCTGGCTGAGAATGATGAGGCCGAGCACCACGGTCGCCAGGCCGACACCCTTGGCAACGGTGAACGACTCGCCGAACAGCGGAACTGCAGCGATGCACACAAGAAGAAAATTGAGCGCCATGAACGGGTAGGCTTTGCTCAACTCCAGGCGGGAGACGGCCAGCATCCAGCAAAGCGATGCTGCGAACGCGGCAACGAATGCCGATATGATCCACGGCTGAAGAAGCAGCTGCAGTACACCGGGAAGGCGCGAGAGCAGTCCCTCGGTTGCCGGCCTGAAAAGATTGGCCTGCCATTTGATGACCAGCTGGCCGTAGCTGGTCAGTACGATGGTCATCGCCACCATTGACCAAGCAAAAGGATTGTTCATCGGCTTGGTGCTCCGGCTCGCAGTCTGCGGTCGATATGATAGGTATCATAGGCTTTGGACAAGCGCAGCCCATTGCGTGTCCACTGCCGTTGCACCGTGAAATTCCAGATCTGGGTAGAGATCAGCAGTTGCTTCATGCCCTGGTGCGCGTAGTGGTGTTGGATCTGTCGCAGCAGCATTCCGTACAGTCCGCGTCGTTCGAAATCCGGGTGTACGGCGTTGAGGATGATCTCCACCGAATCCTCGCTTACATCGCAGGTGGCAAAGCCGGCGACGGTCCCTTCATCGCTGACCACCCAGGTTGCCGAGCGCTCGGTGTCCTCGCGCAGGCGGCTGAGCGCCCACTCCACATACCCGGTGAGTACCTGGTCCTTGGGGAGCAACGGATTGGCGGCGTAGTGTGCGCGGTAATCGGAAAAACCATGCTCGGCAATTGCCGCAATCGCCTCCCGGTGGCGGTCGTCAGCCCGCTCCACCTTGGGCTCGATCGGCGGCGCGGTCGCCGGCGACAGGTCCATGGCGTAGTAAACCAAGGTGTCTGCATGGATGGCAATGTGCCCTTGGAGCTGCAATTGCGTGGGCAGGGCGGTCGCACCAGCCGGCACCCGCAGGATCAGAAGATCAGCCGCGCTGTGCTCCAGTTCGGCGATGACCTCGGCCGGATTCACTTCGGCGTCGACCGTGCCACGCAACACTTGGATTCCGAAACGACGTGAGTCCAGCGGTGCCGCTTGCAGATGCTTTGAGGGACGCATCGTCTTACTTCCTTGTATCCTGCCAGACCAGGTAGCGGGGGCGGCGCTTGGTTTCGCCATGCACGCGCCCAAGGTAAAGACCGAGCACGCCGATGCAGCCCATGATGATGCTGCCGACAAGCCAGATGGAGGCGATGATGCTGGTGAACCCGGCAACGCGGACGTCGCCAGCGCTGTAACGATAAACGCTGAAGATGGCAAAGCCGGCCGCCACCGCTGCAATAATCAGGGCGGCGCTCATGACCAGTCTCAGTGGTTTGTCAGAGAAAGACAGCGCGATCCTGCTGGCCATCTGAAGGAGCTTGCCGAAGCTGTAGCTGCTCTTGCCTTCGGTTCTCATTCCATGGGACACCGCCACCTTGGTGGTGTTGAATCCGGTCCAGCGCACGAGAAGTGGCAGGAATCTGTCTGTCTCCGGCATGTCGTTGAGCGCGTCGATCACCTTGCGGCTGTATGCGCCGAAGTTGGCGGTGGTGTGGTCATAACGCGTGTCTGTCAGCCACCCCAGCGTCCTGTAGAACAGCATCGACCCTGTGCGCTTGAACCAGGTGTCCTGGCGATCAACGCGCTGCCCGAGCACCACCTCAACGTCGCCCTCAAGGGCGGCAAGCAGGTTGGGAATCTCTTCAGGAACATCCTGAAGATCGCAGTCCATCACCACCACCCGTTCACCGATGGCGTACTGCAGCCCTGCGCTGATGGCCGCGTGCTGGCCGAAATTACGCGAGAGCCGCAGTCCCCTGACGGCGGGATGCCGTTCTGAAAGCTCCCTGATCCGCGGCCATGACTGATCAGGGCTGTTGTCATCTACCAGAATAATCTCGTACGCCTCGCACACGGGCCGCAGGGCTACGCCAATGCGTTCGACGAGTTCCTCCAGGCAGTTTCGACAGCCGTAAACCGGGATCACGACTGAAACTTCGGTCGTCTGTGCCGCGCGTTCGTTGATGCCATCTACCATGACGGGCGAGTTACTCACTTACTACGGGATTAATCGGAAGTTCTCGGACGACTGCGATGTCCGAGCAGGAGTGCGGTGCTGACAACCCGAAGCGGTTCGCGTTCCCCAACAGCTTGGCATCGTCTGCAATGCCTATGGGGCACGCAACTTGCCGCGGCGCGGGATTGTAGCAGCTGCACCCGCGCCGCGGAGAAGCGGAAGTTCGTCCGGCAGCTGGCTCGCGTGAGTCGCCGTACTGGCGCGAATGTTCAGTCCCAACGGCGGATGTTTGATTGTTCATTACCCGGGCAGCACAGGCACCGTGCCGCCCGGGTAGATACTCAAAGCTGTTTTTCGAACTCAGGCAGCAGGCTGAACAGGTCGCCGACCAGCCCGATGTCAGCGATCTCGAAGATTGGCGAGTCCGGGTCCTTATTGATTGCGACAATCGTACCAGCGTCCTTGATGCCGGTCAGGTGCTGGATCGCACCGCTGATGCCAACGGCCACATACAGTTCCGGCGCGATGATCTTGCCGGTCTGGCCGACCTGCAGGTCGCTGGGCACATAGCCGGCATCGACCGCTGCGCGCGAGGCACCGACGGCGGCGCCGAGTTTGTCGGCCAGCTGGAAGATGACCTTGAAGTTCTCCTCCGAGCCGACGCCACGGCCACCGGAGACCACGCGCTTGGCGCTCTGCAGGTCCGGGCGGTCGCTGGCACCGGCGGCCAGGCCGACGAAGCGGGTGTGGGTCGGCAGCGCGGCATCGACGCTGGCCGCTTCGATGGCGGCACTGCCACCCTGGGCGGCTTCCGGCCACGACGCGGCACGCACGGTGGCAACCACGACCTGGTCGGCCGGGGCCTCGACGGTGATGATCGCGTTGCCGGCGTAGATCGGGCGCTTGAAGGTGTGGCTGCCTTCGACGCTCATCAGGTCGGAGACCTGGTTGACGCCGAGCAGGGCGGCCACGCACGGCATCAGGTCCTTGCCGAAGGTGGTCGACGGGCCGAACACGTGGCTGTAGCCCTTGGCCAGCTGCGCGATCTGCGGTGCCAGCACCTGGGCGATGGCCTGCGCATTGGCGGCGTTGGCCACGGTCAGGACCTTGGCGACGCCGGCGATCTTCGCCGCTTCCGCAGCGACGGCAGCCGGATCGGCGGCCAGCACCAGCACGTCGATGCTGGCGCCGCTGATGGCGGCTGCGGCGCTGACGGTCTTGGCGGTGGCGGCATTGAGCTTGCCGTCGTGGTGCTCGGCGATGACGAGAATCTTGCTCATTACAGCAGCCCCTTCTGCTTGAGTGCGGCAACCAGTTCGGCTGCGTCCTTGACCATCACACCCTTGCTGCGCTTGGACGGCGCGGCGTAGTGGGTGGTCTTGAAGGTGTCGGCGGCTTCAACGCCGAGGTCGGCCAGCTGCAGGGTCTCCAGCGGCTTGGCCTTGGCCTTCATGATGTCCGGCAGCTTGATGAAGCGCGGTTCGTTCAGGCGCAGGTCGGTGGTGACCACCGCAGGCAGGTCCACTTCGAGGGTTTCCAGGCCGGCATCGACCTCGCGGGTGACCGTGGCCTTGCCGTCAGCGATCTCAAGCTTGCTGGCGAAGGTCGCCTGCGGACGGCCCCAGAGCGTGGCCAGCATCTGGCCGGTCTGGTTGGCGTCGTCGTCGATCGCCTGCTTGCCCAGGATCACCAGGTCCGGCTGTTCCTTCTCGATCAGCTTGAGCAGGGTGCGGGCGGCGGTCAGTGGCTGGATGGCCTGGTCGGTGACCACATGGATGGCACGGTTCGCGCCCATGGCCAAGCCGTTGCGCAGGTGCGCCTGGGCGTCGGCCGGAGCGATGGTCGCAACCACGACTTCGCTGGCGATGCCCTTGTCGCGCAGGCGCAGGGCTTCTTCTAGGGCGATTTCATCGAAGGGATTGGGGGACAGCTTGACGCCGTCGGTGACCACGCCGGAACCGTCCGGCTTGACCTGAATGCGGACGTTGTAGTCCACCACGCGCTTGTACGCGACGAGGATTTTCATCTGGTACGGGGTCCTTGTAGTGCCGGCCGCCGGCCGGCTCACATTTGCTGGGGGAACATCCGGTCCTGCGACAGCAACCGGTTCGGGGGTGGGATCCTGATTCTAGCTGGCCCGGGACGACCATGCGAATGCGTATGGTGTGCTGCGATGCAGCATGGCGGCGGCCGGATCTGTGGCCGAACATGTCATGTTCACGTCATCCGGACAGTCTGGAAGAGGCCCGCGATGTATCCTGTGTCGCTCTATCGGGCGCAGGGTGCGCTCCGGTAATGGAATATCGAACAGGAGAATGGGTAGTGCCCACATGGCTTGTCACCGGCGGCGCCGGGTTCATTGGCGGGAATTTCGTACTCGAAGCGGTTGCGCGCGGGGTGAAGGTCATCAATCTTGACGTACTGACGTACGCGGGCAACCTGAAGACCCTGTCCAGCCTGGACGGCAACCCGGACCATGTCTTTGTGCAGGGTGACATCGGCGACAGCGCGCTGGTAGCCCGGCTGCTGGCCGAGCATCAGCCGGACGCGGTGCTGAACTTCGCCGCCGAAAGCCATGTCGACCGGTCCATCGACGGCCCGGGCGCCTTCATCCAGACCAACGTGGTGGGCACGCTGGGCCTGCTGGAAGCGGTCCGTGACTACTGGAAGGCGCTGCCGGCAGAGCAGGGCTCGGCGTTCCGCTTCCTGCACGTGTCCACCGACGAGGTGTATGGCACCCTGGGTGAAACCGGCAAGTTCAGCGAAACCACGCCGTACGCCCCGAACTCTCCGTACTCGGCGTCCAAGGCGGCCTCGGACCACCTGGTGCGTGCGTTTCACCATACCTACGGGCTGCCGGTGCTGACCACCAACTGCTCGAACAACTATGGTCCGTACCACTTCCCGGAGAAGCTCATCCCGCTGGTGATCGCCAAGGCGCTGGCCGGCGAGCCGCTGCCGGTGTACGGCGATGGCAAGCAGGTGCGCGACTGGCTGTTCGTGTCCGACCATTGCGAAGCGATCCGCACCGTGCTGGCCAAGGGCCAGGTCGGCGAGACCTACAATGTGGGCGGCAACTCGGAGAAGCAGAACATCGAGGTGGTGCAGGCCATCTGTGCATTGCTGGACCAGCGCCGCCCGCGCGAGGACGGCCAGCCGCGCAGCAGCCAGATCACCTACGTGGCTGATCGCCCGGGCCATGACCGCCGCTATGCGATCGACGCGTCCAAGCTGAAGAACGACCTGGGCTGGGAGCCGGCCTATACCTTCGAGCAGGGCATTGCCTTCACCGTCGACTGGTACCTTGACAACCAGGAATGGGTCAACGGCGTGCTGGATGGCAGCTACCGCCTGCAGCGCATTGGCACTGCGGCCTGAATCCGGAAGAGAAAATGACGCAGCGTAAAGGCATCATCCTGGCCGGCGGCTCCGGCACCCGGCTGTATCCGATCACCAAGGGCGTCAGCAAGCAGCTGCTGCCGGTGTATGACAAGCCGATGATCTACTACCCGCTGAGCGTATTGATGCTGGCGGGCATCCGCGAGGTGTTGATCATCAATACCCCGCACGAACAGGCACTGTTCCAGCAGCTGCTGGGCGACGGTTCGCAGTGGGGCATGGACATCCAGTACGCCGTGCAGCCCAGTCCCGATGGACTGGCCCAGGCCTATCTGATCGGCCGCGACTTCGTGGCCGGCAAGCCGAGCTGCCTGGTGCTGGGCGACAACATCTTCCACGGCCACGGTCTGCGCGAAGTGCTGGATAGTGCCGATCAGCGTAGCCTTGGGGCCACCGTGTTCGGCTATTGGGTCAACGACCCGGAACGCTATGGCGTGGCCGAGTTCGATAAGAACGGCAAGGTCATCGATCTGGTCGAGAAGCCGGAGAATCCGCGGTCGAACTATGCGGTCACCGGCCTGTACTTCTATGACGGCAATGCCAGCGACTACGCCGCCGAGCTCAAGCCGTCGCCGCGCGGCGAGCTGGAGATCACCGACCTTAACCAGCGCTACCTGCACGAGGGAAGTCTGCACCTGGAAGCGCTCGGTCGAGGGTACGCCTGGCTCGATACCGGCACCCACCAGTCGCTGCTGGAGGCATCCAACTTCATCGAGACCATCCAGACCCGCCAGGGCCTGCAGGTGTGTTGCCCTGAAGAAATTGCTTTCGGCAAGGGTTGGATCAGCGCAGAACAGCTGGAAGCATTGGCCGCGCCGTTGATCAAGAACAGCTACGGCCAGTACCTGCACAAACTCGCCTTGCGCGGAGTCGTTCCGTGAAAGTGATTGAAACCAAGTTGCCGGGCTGCGTGGTGATCGAACCGGCCGTGTTCGGCGACGCACGCGGCTATTTCTTCGAAACCTGGAATGCTGAGCGCTTTGCCTCGCTGGGCCTGCCCGACCGCTTCGTGCAGAGCAACGTGTCGACCTCGGCGCAGGACGTATTGCGTGGCCTGCATTACCAGTGGCCGCGCCCGCAGGGCAAGCTGGTCAGCGTCCTGGAAGGTGAGGTCTACGACGTGGCCGTGGACATCCGTCGCGGCTCGCCAACCTTCGGGCAGTGGGAAGCGGTGGTGTTGAGCGCGGAGAACAAGAAGCAGTTCTGGATCCCGGAGGGCTTTGCCCATGGCTTTGCCGTGTTGTCCGAGCGTGCGGTGTTCAGCTACCTGTGCACCGAGGTTTATCTGAAGGACTTCGATGCCGGTGTCCGTTGGAACGACGCTGACATCGCGGTGGACTGGCCGGTGAGCGCACCAACGTTGTCGGCCAAGGACGAGACCGCGCCGTTCCTGAAGGACATCGCCGAAGACCGACTGCCGGTATACATCGCATGACGGTGCTGGTGTTCGGTGGTAACGGCCAGGTTGGCCAGGAACTGCTGCGTTCGCTGGCGCCGCTGGGAGTGGTGGTGGCGACCACCCGCAGCGGTCAGTTGCCCGACGGCAGCCCCTGCGAAGTGGCAGATTTTGCCCAGCCTGACAGCCTGACGGCACTGCTGGACCGCCTGCAGCCGACAGTGGTGGTCAATGCCGCCGCGTATACCGCCGTTGATCGTGCCGAACAGGAGGTCGAAGCTGCCTTCGCTGCCAATGTGCAGGCGCCGGGCGTGATCGCGCGCTGGTGCGCGGCACATGATGTGCCGCTCGTGCATTACTCCACCGACTATGTGTTCGATGGCCAGGGCAGCGCGCCCTACCGCGAGGACGAACCGACCGCCCCGCTGGGTGTATACGGCACCAGCAAGCGTGATGGCGAGGATGCGGTGCGCGAGGCTGGCGGCCGTCACCTGATCTTCCGCACAGCGTGGGTGTATGCCTCGCACGGTGCGAATTTCCTGCGCACCATGTTGCGGGTGGGCGCCGAGCGCGATGCGTTGCGGGTGGTGGCCGACCAGATCGGCACGCCGACGCCTGCCGCGCTGATCGCTGATGTCACCGTGAAGGCGCTGCAGCATCCGGGGCAGCTGTCCGGGACCTGGCACCTGACCGCCAGCGGCCAGACCAGCTGGCACGGGTTCGCCGAGGCGATCTTCGCCGAGGCGCTGGCCAGCGGCGTGTTGGCCAAGGTGCCGACGGTCGAGGCGATTGCCAGTTCCGAGTACCCGACCCCGGCCAAGCGCCCGGCCTGGTCGGTGCTGGACAACCGCAAGCTGCAGCGGGATTTCGGCATCGTGCTGCCAGTGTGGCAGGACGGTCTGAAGCGGGTGATGGCAGAGATTGCATGACCCGGTAGGCGACGTGCCGACCAACGGTCGGCACCCACCCCGACCAACGGTCGGCATGCACCAGAGGTCGCCGGGTCAGCTGCGCCCGTAGGTATCCTCGAACCGCACGATGTCGTCTTCGCCAAGGTAGCTGCCGGATTGCACTTCGATCAGTTCCAGCGGCAGCTTGCCGGGGTTGCGCAGGCGGTGGGTCACGCCCAGCGGAATGTAGGTGCTCTGGTTCTCGCTGAGCAGGATCACTTCGTCGCCACGGGTGACCTCGGCGGTGCCGCTGACTACGATCCAGTGTTCGGCGCGATGGTGGTGCATCTGCAGGCTGAGCGTGCCGCCGGGCTTGACCGTGATCCGCTTGACCTGGAACCGCTCGCCGTTGTCGATCGAGTCGTAAGCGCCCCACGGGCGATAGACCTTGCGATGCCAGGTGGCTTCGCTGCGACCCTCGGCCTTCAGCTGTGCCACTACGGTCTTGACCTCCTGCATGCGGTCGGCCTTGCCGACCAGCACCGCATCATCGGTCTCGACCACGATCACATCATCCAGGCCGACCATCGCGACCAGACGCTGGCCATAGGCGTAGGTGTTGCGGCAGTCGATGGCGATCACATCGCCCTGATGCGCATTGCCATCGCCGTCCTGCTGTGAGACATCGCGCAGCGCGGTCCATGAGCCGACATCGTTCCAGCCGGCGTCCAGTGGAATCACCACTGCATCGGCAGTCTTCTCCATCACTGCATAGTCGATCGAGTCGGACGCAACCGCAGTGAAGGCGTCCCTGTCCAGGCGGGTGAAATCGGCATCGCGGCGCGCCTGCTGCCAGGCCTGGCGGCTGCCGGCCAGCATGGCGGGATGGAAGCGCTCAAGCTCCTGCAGGTAGCGCGAGGCCTTGAACAGGAACATGCCACTGTTCCAGTAGTACTGGCCGCTGCTGACGTAGCCGGTGGCGGTCTCCAGGTCAGGCTTTTCGACGAAGCGCTCGACTGCTCGCAGGCCCCGGCCTTCGGCGGCCTTGATATAGCCATAGCCGGTTTCCGGTCCGGTCGGCACGATGCCGAAGGTCACCAGCTTGCCGGCCTCGGCGGCACCGGCAGCGGCCTGCACCGCGCTGCGGAAGGCGGCCTCGTTGGTGATCACATGGTCGGACGGCAGCACCAGCAGCAGTGCGTCGCCACCGTCGCGGGTGGCTTCCAGCGCCGCAACGGCGATGGCCGGGGCGGTGTTGCGGCCGACCGGTTCAAGGATGATCGCGGCCGGCTCGGCGTCGACCTGCTGCAGTTGCTCTGCGGCGACGAATCGGTGTTCTTCGTTGGCGATCACCAGTGGCCCACGCGCGGCGATCGGCGCCACGCGCTTCCAGGTGGCCTGCAGCATCGTCAGCTCGCCTGCCAAAGGCAGGAACTGCTTCGGGTACGCCTCGCGCGAAAGCGGCCACAGGCGGGTACCGGATCCACCGGACAGGATGACGGGCTGGATGCTGCTCATGTGTTCCTCGGTTACTGCTGGATGAGGCGGGAAATGTCGTCGGTGCGCGCCTGCATCAGCGCAGCATCGCCTCGGGCTTCAACGTTCAGGCGCAGCAATGGCTCGGTGTTGGAGCTGCGCAGGTTGAAGCGCCAGTCACCGAAATCTGCGCTGATGCCATCGGTGTGGTCCAGCACGGGCGACTGCGCCGCGAAGTGTTCCATCACGCGAGCGACGGCGGCCTTGGCATCGGCGACCTTGAAATTGATTTCGCCGCTGCACGGGTAGGCAGCCATGCGATCTTCGACCCAGTCGGCCAGCGAACGGCCGCTTTCGGAGACCAGCTGGGCGATCAGCAGCCACGGGATCATGCCGGAGTCCGCATAGGCGAACTCGCGGAAGTAGTGGTGGGCACTCATCTCGCCGCCGTACACCGCGTCCTCGGCGCGCATCTTTTCCTTGATGAAGGCATGGCCGCTCTTGCACTGCACGGGCACGCCGCCGGCCTGCTCGACCATGTCCACGGTGTTCCAGACCAGGCGCGGGTCATGCACGATCTTGCCGCCCGGGTTGCGCGCCAGGATTGCCTTGGCCAGCAGGCCGACCAGGTAGTAGCCCTCGATGAAGCGGCCGGTATGGTCGAAGAAGAAGCAGCGGTCGAAGTCCCCGTCCCAGGCAATGCCGAAATCAGCACCGTGTTCGCGCACCGCATCGGCGGTGGCGGCGCGATTTTCCGGCAGCAGCGGGTTGGGAATGCCATTGGGGAAGCTGCCGTCCGGCTCGTGGCAGATGCGGATGAATTCGAACGGCAGGTGCGGTGCCAGCAGATCGACGATGGCACCGGCGCCGCCGTTGCCGGCGTTGACCACCAGCTTCAGCGGGCGCAGCTTGCCGGCATCGACGTAGCTCAGCAGGTGCTGGATGTACGCACTCTTGTCGTGCTGGGCGCTCTGCCCGGCGCGCGGCGCCTGCGCCTCGGAGGTATCGGCGGCAACCGCATCGGAAATCGCGAACAGGCCGGTATCGGAGCTGATCGGGCGCGCGTTCTCCTTGACCAGCTTCATCCCGTTGTAGTCCATCGGGTTGTGGCTGGCAGTGACCATCACGCCGCCGGCTGCACCCAGGTGGTCGGTCTGGAAATAGACTTCTTCGGTGCCGCACAGGCCGATATCGATCACTTCGCGCCCGGTACCCCGCAGGCCTGCAGCCAGCGCGTCCTGCAGCGAGGGGCTGGTCAGGCGCACGTCGTGGCCCAGTACCACCGGGCCCGGCGCAAGCTGCGCCGCCAGCGCCGTACCGATACGGCGAGCCAGCGCTTCGTTCAGTTCTTCGGGCACGCGGCCGCGGATGTCATAGGCCTTGAAGGCGGGCAGGGGCATCGATCGGATCCTGGTTGAGGTCATCGCCATAGTCTACGGCCACGGACGTGTGGGAACCGTTTTCCGGGAACGGGCGCTTTGGCGAGAGTCACCGGAACGACAGGTGCTTGTGGCCAAAGTAGCTGGACACTACAGGCACCGCCACGCCAGCCGCGTGGGCGATCTCCAGGCGCAGCACGTTCACGCCCAGCCATGGCAGCAGGTGATAGGCCAGCACGGTGGAGACCAGCCAGGTCTGGGCTACCGCGAACAGGTTGACCACCACGAAGTAGAACGCCGAGTGGTGAAGCGGGCGGGTGGTGCCGGAGAACACGAACCAGCGCGTCAGCACGAAGGCGGTAACCATGCCGGTGAGGTAGGCGAGGAAGATCGCCGGGGTGAACGACATCCAGTGGCTGTACAGCATCCGCGACAGGATGTTGGCCAGTGCGGCGATGCCACCGGCCAGCAGAAACAGCAGGAACGGGCGCGACAGGGTCACGCCACTGCCTCACGGGCCATGTCACGCCCGAAGCCGATGCTTTCGGAAATGCCGCGGTCCTCGGGATAGTAGTGCGAGGTGTCGGCTATCCACAGGCCCTCCACGGGCAACCGCCGAGGCGGAAGCCGCTCCAGAAAGCCGGGTTCGCAGATGGGTTGCGCGTGGCGGTAGCGGCTGACCCTCACGTCAATGAAATCCTCAGCATCCAGCTGGGGATTGATCATGCTCAGGTAGCGGCGCACCTTGTCGGCGAACACCTCGTCGCCGTCGCCATAGCGCTCGTGCTCGCCGGGCATGTAGAACGGCACGTAGACGACATGCGCATCCATCGGGCGCAGGTTGGTGTATTCGACGATGCCGGGGATGTCCATGTCCGGGTCGTTGGTGTTGACCCAGAAATTGGCCGAGACGGGCTTGCGCAGCTTGGCGATGACACAGACCACGGCGATGTTGTTCAACGAACGGAACTTCGCCAGGATCGCTTCGGGCAGGTCCGGCGCCAGGCGTGGCACGAACGGCAGCGGCACCGTGGAGATGACCTTGTCGAAGGCCAGCTGCTCGCCGCCAACCTGGACGCCACGCACGCGGCCCGCTTCGATCACGATGCGTTGCACCGGGCTGGACAGCCGCACTTCGCCGCCATGGCGCAGGATGTCGGCATGCAGGGCATCGAGCAGGGTGGAAGAGCCACCCTTCAGATAGCCCAGCTTTTCGCGCATCAGGCTGTAGCGGGAGCGGCCGATGCGCCGGATCCGGCTCCAGATCCAGGCGGCGGACAGGTTGCCGGCGTAATTGTAGAACTTGTAGTCGAACAGCCTGCGCCACAGCGTTTCATAGGCTTCGGCTCCGACCCAGCGGCGGATCCAGGAGGAGGCTTCGACATGGTCCAGCGGGCGCCAATCGTTGCGCCGGGTGCACAGGAAGGCATGCAGCCCGTAGCGGATCTTGGCCATCAGCCCAAGGCCCTTGAAGCGCAGCAGGGCGATCGGGTTGCCCCATGGCTGCAGGCGCTTGCCGAACCAGTAGCCCATGCGAGTTTCGGTCCAGCGCATGCGATCGCCCAGGCCCAGCTCGTCGAGCACCGCCAGGAAATCGTGGTCGGAGGTGCAGTGGAAGTGGTAGTAGCGCTCGATCTGCATGCCGCCGAAATCGAAACAGGCGGTCATCCCGCCGACACGGTCGTCGGCCTCGAACACCACGGGCTGGTGGCCGTCGCGGGCCAGCTGGTATGCCACGGCCAGGCCCATCGGACCGGCACCAAGAACGGCGATGCGTTCGCTCATGATTCAGAACTCCAGGGCGATGTCGCCGTACTCGGGATCGTTGAAGGTGGCGTCGACCGCCTGGGCAAAGGGCGTTGGCTGCACGCCGAAGAGGGATGGCCAGTCGATGACCTCGAACTCATCGTGGGCCACCAGCGCCTGCAGCTGCGCAGCGGTGAACGGCGGGTCGCGGTCGAACAGCGCCCAGGTCCTCAGCAGCAGGTGGAACAGGCGGTAGGGGATGTGCAGCAGCACGGTGCGCGCACGCGTGCTGCGCTTGATCTGGCGGATGATGTCGACGTAGTCCACCTTCTCCAGGCCCGTGATGTTGTAGCGCTGGCCGGCAATCCGCGAGCGCAGGCAGCTGGCGATGATCGTGGCGAAGTCACCGGCATACAGCGGCTGCCGCATGTAGCGGCCATCGCCGGGAATCGGAAACACCGGAACCTTGCGCATGAAGCGCGACAGCCAGCCGAGGTGCTTGCGATCAAACCAGCCGAACATCAGGGTAGGGCGCAGAATGACGGACGCAATGCCGCGCGCGGCCACACGTTGTTCCTGTTCGCGCTTGGTACGGGTGTAGTCATCGTTGGCCACCGAGCAGACCACCGAGGAGCTGACGTGCACGGTATAGGGCACGGCGTGGCGCTCGATGGCATCGAGGATGTGGTCGGTGGCGGTGATGTTGTTGCGCACGAACGGCTCGGGATCGGTGCCGCCAATCTGCGCCTGCAGCATCACCACGGCGTCGGCCGCGGCGAAGTGGTGTTCCCAGGGGCCGGGCTCGGCCAGGTCGGCCAGTTCGGTGGTCACGTCCGGATGCATGCGCGCCAGCACTTCAAGGTTGGCGGCGTGCTTGTCGATCACCACCAGCCGCCGGTAGCCCAGGCGCTTGAGGATGGCCACCAGGTTCTGCCCCACCAGACCGGCACCGCCGGGAATGATGATCTTCTGCTCCAATGCGGAGTTCAATGCGGCGCTCACAGCGTGATCCTGTTGAAGACCGCCTGCGGCAAGGTGCGGATGACCCCCATGATCAACCGCCAGAAGCCCGGGGCATACAGCACGGGGGTGCCGCGTGCGATACCGGCGACAATGCGGCGCGCGACCTGGTCCGGTGTCGCCCACAACGGGCCCTTGCGCAGGTGGGCCGTCATCGGCGTATCGACGAAGCCGGGGCGGATGTCCATCACCGCCACGCCCCGCTTGGCCAGGCGTTGGCGCAGGCCGCTGAGGAAGGTGCTGACCGCCGCCTTGGCAGCGCCATAGACGTAATTGCTCTGTCGGCCGCGGTCCCCGGCGACCGAGGTGATCACCGCCAGTGTGCCGCTGCCGGCATCGGCCAGCCGGTTGGCCAGTGGCCCCAGCAGTGCCAGAGTGGACGTGCCGTTGGTGGCGAATTCGGCCATGCAGGTCTGCACCGAGGCCTCGCAGGCGGGCTGGTTGGGCAGCGTGCCGTGTGCGATCAGCACCACGTCGACCTTGCCCAGTGCCTGCCATGCCTGCGCGAGCAGATCGGCATGAGCCGGCAGGTCGTTGATGTCCATGGCATGGGTGTGCGTGGCGCGTGCACCGCGGATGCGCAGGTCGTCGCCAATGGCAGTCAGTCGATCCGCGCGGCGACCGACAAGGAACAGCGACGCACCACGCGCGGCATAGCGTCGGGCGACGGCTTCGGCGATGGCGGAGGTGGCGCCGATGATGAGGACGTTCTGCATGGTTACTCCGTCACCCTGCGCCAGAAGCCGGATGAAAAACGAGGATCGATGAATCGGCGGAAGTCCTGCCAGCGTGGGTAGGCCCGTTGGAATGACGTGGCCGTCATCCGCGCATCCTTTGCTGGGTACTGCGCCCCCTCCGCGGCATCGACAATCTGGTCCAGGCGCCGCAGCAGGGCCCAAAGCGCCTCGCCGGTGTTGGGGAAATCCAGGGCCAGCGTGGTGCCTGGGCGTGGAAAGGACAGCATGCCGGCGGATGGTCGCGTGCCGAACTGCTTGAGCACCGCCAGGAACGAACCCTGGCCACTGCGGGCGATTTCCTGCAGCAAGGCGGGGATGCCGTCGGTGGCCGCCTGCGGTGGCAGCACGCACTGGTACTGCACGAAGCCCGCCGGGCCATACATCCGGTTCCACTGGCTGATGCCATCGAGGGGGTAGAAGAAGGGCAGCAGGTGTGACGCATGGCGCCGGCGCAGCGGCAGCTGGCGCCAGTAGTAGAGGGTATTGAACGGGCGCAGGGTCAGCCGGTTGACCAGCGATGCTGGTGGCGTCAGCGGCATTTTCCATTGCCCGGGCGGCGCGGCAGGGCGTTCGTCGGCCGGTTGCACGGCATGATTGGCCCGGGTGAAATGACCGCGGCCAAGGGCCCGGCCACGCGCCAGGCAGTCGATCCATGCCACGCTGTACTCGTGGCTTTCGCAGCTCTCCCCGGACAGTGCGAAGAAGTCCGCCAAGCTGGAGAAACGGATGTTCTCCACTTCCAGGCTGCTGCCTGGCACCCGGCGCAACTGCAGCTCGGCGTGGGTGATCAGTCCGGTCAGGCCGAGCCCACCAAGGGTGGCTTCGAACCAACCGTCTTCATCGCCAGGACGACAGACGCGGCGTTCGCCGTCGCTGCGCAGCAACTCGAAGGACAGCACGTGGTGGCCGAAGCTGCCGGCAAGGTGATGATTCTTGCCATGGACGTCATTGCCGATCGCACCGCCCACAGTGACGTGGCGCGTGCCGGGGGTGACCGGCAGGAACCAACCCTGTGGCAGAACGAGGGCGATGATCTCGTCCAGGGTGACTCCGGCTTCACAGTGCAGCCGGCCGCTGGCTGGATCGAAGGCGATGAAACGGTCCAGCCCACGGCAGTCGAGCAGGGCCGCCCCCGGATTCTGGCAGCTGTCGCCATAGCTGCGGCCATTGCCGTACGGCAGGGCGCTGCCCTCGAACGCCGGCAGCCCGGCGAGCCGATCGTTCACCCTCACCAGCGATTGCGGCGCGCGCGGGTACCGACCCCAGGAATACGCGCGGGTCCGCATCAGATCGCCACCAGGGCAAACCCGGCGCACAGCGCGGCCACGACCTGGCTGACACGATCGGTGGCGGCGAACACGATCGGGTCATCGTGCATGTTGCCCCGGTGCGCGATCACCCAGGCGCGGCTGATCCAGTACAGCAGCACCGGGCAGATGAACCACAGCAGCTTCGGATTGCGGTACAGCTCCACGCTGTCAGGACTGTTGATGTACAGGGCCATCACCAGCACGGCGCAGTAACCGGCGGCAGCGCCCAGCGACTGCAGCAGCGGCAGGTCTTCCACGCCGTAGCCACGGCCATTGGCGCGGGTCTTGCCACGTGCCAGCACCGCGTGCAGTTCGGTGTAGCGCTTGAGCACGGCCAGCGAGAGGAAGATGAACATGCTGAAGGCCAGCAGCCAGAACGACAGTTCCGCGCCAATGGCCACCGTACCGCCGATGATGCGCAGCGTGTAGAGGCTGGCCAGCAGCACCACGTCGAGCATGACGATGCGCTTCAGGCGCAACGAGTAAGCCAGGGTCAGCACGTAGTAGCCCGCCAGCGCGGCAGCGAATGCCGGGCTGCAGACCAGCGCCACGGCCAACCCGCACAGGGTCAGCAGCGGGCCTGCGACCAGGCCGTGCGGCAGCGCCAGGCGGCCGGCGGCGAAGGGGCGATGGCGCTTGCGCGGGTGCCGGCGATCCGCTTCGAGGTCGAGCAGATCGTTGAGCACGTAGACGCCGGAGGCGCACAGGCTGAAGGCCGCGAAGGCGAGCAGGGCGTCGGCCACCGCCGGTACTTCAAGAAAGCGATGGGCGGTCAACAGTGGCACGAACACCAGCAGATTCTTCAGCCACTGATGCGGGCGAAGCGCCTTCAACCACGCCTGCAGCCTGGACGACGCAGGCCAATGTCCCAGCACCTGCGTGCGTTGTGCTGCGGCGCCCGCCAGTGCGTTGCCGTTGTTGACCACCCAGCCGCCGGCGGCGCGCGCCCACACCGCCAGGTCGACCGTGCCATTGCCGGCGTAGTCGAAACCGCGCTCGCCGAAAGCATCCACCAGGGCCTGCGCCTTGTGCGCGCCGGACAGGTTGCGCTGGCCATCGCTGGCGATGACCTGTTCAAACAGGCCCAGGTGTTCGGCGATCGGCGCGACCAGCAGCTGGTCCGAGGCCGTGCACAGCACCCGCGGACGCTGCGGCGTGTCGCGCAACAGTTCCAGTACCTTCGGGTTGTAGGGCAGGTGGCGTGGATCGACGGTGGCGCGTGCGGCGATCTGCCGCTTCAGCGCGGCCTTGCCCTGCAGCAGCCAGAACGGCAACAGGAACAGGTACAGCGGATTGCGCGCCAACAGCACCAGCAGCGATTCATACAGGAGGTCCGTGTCCAGCAGCGTGCCGTCCAAATCCACGCACAATGCGCGGTCGCGAACTGCTGGAGAGGGGGCGGGAGGCGCTGGGGGCATCGTTCGCGGGCTGATGCGGCGGGATCGCCCATTGTATCCGCGTTGAGGCGTGGGCCCGAAAGCGGCATCCCGGTCCTGGGTCGCCGCGTCCGCGCGGTTTGCTGCGCCGCAAACCCGTCGGATGCTGGGCTGCGGCTAGAATGCGATTATCCATTCGCAGGGTACGACAGCAATGCAGCAATCGACTTCCGGCGGAAAGCGCAGCAAGCGCTTCGCCAGCGCGGCGGAGGCCCTGCAGGGGGTGGTCGCCGATGGCCAGACCCTGGCCGTGGGCGGCTTCGGCCTGTGTGGCATTCCCGAGGCGCTGATCGCCGCCCTGCGCGACAGCGGCGCCAAGGGCCTGACCGTGATTTCCAACAATGCCGGCGTCGATGGCTTCGGCCTGGGCCAGCTGCTGGAAACCCGCCAGATCAAAAAGATGATTTCGTCCTACGTGGGCGAGAACAAGGAATTCGAGCGCCAGTACCTGGCCGGCGAGCTGGAGCTGGAGTTCAATCCGCAGGGCACCCTGGCCGAGCGCCTGCGTGCTGGTGGCGCGGGTATTCCGGCGTTCTTCACTGCCACCGGTTATGGCACCGTGGTGGCCGAAGGCAAGGAAACCCGCGAGTTCGACGGCAAGCACTACGTGATGGAGACCGCGCTGCGCGCCGACGTGGCGCTGGTCAAGGCCTGGAAGGCCGATGAAGCCGGCAACCTGGTGTTCCGCAAGACCGCGCGCAACTTCAATCCGGCCTGTGCGATGGCCGGCAAGGTCTGCATCGTGGAGGTGGAAGAGGTGGTGCCGGTCGGTGCCATTGATCCGGACCAGGTGCACCTGCCGGGCATCTACGTGCACCGCATCGTGCACAACGCACACCCTGAAAAACGTATCGAACAGCGCACCATCCGCGCGGAGGGCAACTGACATGGCGTGGACCCGTGATGAGATGGCGGCCCGCGCTGCCCAGGAATTGACCGATGGCGCCTACGTGAACCTGGGCATCGGCCTGCCGACGCTGGTGGCCAACCACATTCCCGAAGGCGTGGATGTGTGGCTGCAGTCGGAAAACGGCCTGCTCGGCATTGGCCCGTTCCCCACCGACGCTGAAGTCGATGCCGATCTGATCAATGCCGGCAAGCAGACCGTCACCGCGCGTGCCGGTGCCAGCTACTTCGGCAGCCACGACAGCTTCGCGATGATCCGCGGTGGCCACGTCAACCTGGCCATCCTCGGTGCCATGCAGGTGACGGCCAAGGGCGACCTGGCCAACTGGATGGTGCCCGGCAAGATGGTCAAGGGCATGGGCGGTGCGATGGACCTGGTGGCCGGCGTGCAGCGCGTGGTGGTGCTGATGGAGCACACCGCCAAGAACGGCGAGCACAAGATCCTGTCCGAATGCACGCTGCCGTTGACCGGCGTCGGCGTGGTCGATCGCATCATCACCGACCTGGCCGTGTTCGACGTGACCGACAAGGGTCTGCTGCTGGTGGAAGCGGCACCGGGCGTCAGCGATGACGAACTGAAGGAAAAGACCGGCGTCGCATTCCAGCGCGACTGATGTTTCAAGGGCGGCCGAGCGCCGCCCCGTTCCTTGAGGGGCCGTCATGTTGTTCCCCCACGACCTGCCCGATGCCGATGTCCAGCACCTGCCGGGCTGGCTGGCTTCGGCTGACGCCGACCGGCTGATGGCCGCGCTGCAGGTCGAAGTGCCATGGGAAGTCCATCGCATCCGCATGTTCGGCAACTGGGTGGATTCGCCGCGGCTGAGCTGCTGGATCGGCGACCCAGAGGCCCGCTACCGTTACTCCGGTGCCGAGTTCGTGCCGCACCCCTGGCCACCTGTGTTGCAGGCCCTGCGTGTGCGCCTGCAGGCCGCGGGCATCGGTCGCTTCAACAGCGTGTTGCTGAACCGCTATCGCGGCGGCACTGACCATATGGGCTGGCACAGCGATGACGAGCCCGAGCTGGGCCCGGCGCCGGTGATCGCTTCGGTCAGCCTGGGTGCGGCCCGGCGTTTCCTGCTGCGGCGGCGAGACGACACGACGCGCAAGGCCGAATACCTGCTTGGCCATGGCGATCTGCTGGTAATGGCCGGACAGACCCAGCGGTTCTACCAGCACGCACTACCGAAGATGGCACGGGTGCACGGAGAGCGCATCAACCTGACGTTCCGCTGGATTACGCCGCGCTGATGGGCGGCCGCCGGGCATGGCCCGGCGCTATCGGGGCGTGGGCTCAGCGCGTGACACCCGGCTGGTCGGCCTGCCCGCTCACCAGCGTCCAGCCGACCACGTCCTGCGCCAGCTGCTGCAGGCCGCGTTCGAACGCGGCAGTGACCGCCGGGACGTCGGTGCTGCCGACCGGCTGCGCCTGGCGGAAGGTGCGGTCGGCGACCACGCGCTGGTCAGCAACGTGGATCAGCTTGGCATTGACCTCGATGACCACGGTCGGCGTGGCCTGGCCCTGGTAATCCGATTCGAAGCGGCGCACGTCGGTGGACAGCTTGTAGTCGGCCCGGATGCCCGCGCTGCTGCGCGCCACGCCGCGGATGCGGCCGGAGTCCTCGAAACCGCGCAGCAGGGTGTCTTCGATCATGTCGGTGGCCGGCTGTGCCCAGCTGGCGCCCTTGTAGATCTCCATCTGCGAGGGCGTCGGGCGCACGTTGATGCGCGGGCTGTCGACCATGCGCGCGGCGCTGGGCTTGGCCAGTACCAGCTGCCAGCTGGCCTGCGGCCACGCGGGATCGGCCTTCACCTGCACGGCCGGCGAGTACAGGGTCACTGCGGTTTTCTCGCTGCTGCCAAGGATGGAGCAGCCGCCCAGCAGGGTGACCATCGAGGCCGCCAGCAGCAGGCGCGGAAGGGTGGTCGTGCTCATTTGGGTTCGAACTCCTTCGGTGCGTCGCGACCCAGCAGGTAGCGTGCGGGGTTGTTCTCGAGGCGGTCGCTGACCCGGCGCAGATCGCGGATCAGGCCACGCAGCTCGGTCAGCGTCGGGCCAAGCTGGCCGAGGCCGTCGTTGGCGAAGCTGTTGATCGCCGCGCGGTTCTCGCCCAGGATCGAATCGGCATTGCCGGCGGCCGAGTCGAGCTTGCCCAGCGTGGCGTCGAGCTTGTCGATGATGCCCGGCAGCTGCTGCACCAGGTTCTTGTCCAGGCGCTCGATGGTGCCGTTGGTGGTCTTCAGGGTGGTGTCCAGGCTGCGTGCGGCATCGCGCGCGCTGAGCAGCAGTGCCTGGGTGCCCTGGTCACGGTCGGCCAGGCCACCACTGATCGTTTCAAGATTGGCCAGCGTTGCGTTGATCGAAGCGACGTTGCGGTCGCTGAGGATCTGGTCCATGCGCTCGACGATGCGATTGGCCACGTCGGTGATGTTCTGCAGCGCCGAGGGCGTGGTCGGGATGATCGGCGCCGGGTCCTTGTTGACCGTGGTCAACGCCGGCGACTGCGGCGTGCCGCCGCTGAGCTGGATGATCGACGGGCCGGTGAGGCTGGTGATCGCCAGCTTGGCGCGGGTATCGGTCTTGACCGGCGTGGTCGAGTTCAGGCGGATGCGTGCGACCACCTGGCGCGGATCGTCCGGCACCAGGTTCAGTTCGGTGATCGAACCGACCGCGATGCCGTTGTACTGCACCGGGCTGCCCACCGACAGGCCGGTCACCGCTTCGCGGAACACCACGCGGTATTCCTGCCAGGTACGGTCGGAGGAGTACTTGGCGGCCCACAGGCCGAAGGCCAGCAGGGCCAGGCCGGTGATCAGGGTGAACGCGCCGATCAGCACGTAGTTGGCTTTGGTTTCCATGGCTCAGGCACTCTCGATCTGTTCGCCGCGCGCGGCACGCGCGCGCGGTCCGTGGAAGTATTCCTGGATCCACGGATGATCCAGTTTCTCGATTTCCGGCAACGGTGCATTGGCCACCACCTTGCGGTCGGCCAGCACCGCCACGCGGTCGCAGATGGCGTACAGCGTGTCCAGGTCGTGGGTGATCAGGAACACGGTCAGCCCCAGCGCTTCCTGCAGGGTCTTGATCAGGCGGTCGAACGCGGCCGCGCCGATCGGGTCGAGGCCGGCGGTGGGTTCGTCCAGGAACAGCAGCGGCGGATCCAGCGCCAGTGCGCGGGCGAGGCCGGCGCGCTTGCGCATGCCGCCGGACAGCTGCGACGGCAGCTTGTTGATCGCATCGGCGGGCAGGCCGGCCAGCTTCACCTTCAGCAGCGCCAGTTCGTAGTGCCAGCGCTCGGGCAGCTCGCGGTGATGTTCCTTCAGCGGTACCTGCACGTTCTCGCCCACGGTCAGCGAGGAGAACAGGGCGCCGTCCTGGAACAGCACGCCGGTGTTGCGCTCGATGTGCAGGCGGCTTTCGGGATCGTCGGCACGCGCGTCGCGGCCCAGCACTTCGATCTGGCCTTCGTCGGGCGTGCGCAGGCCGAGGATCGAGCGCATCAGCACCGACTTGCCGGTGCCGGAGCCGCCGACCACGCCCAGGATCTCGCCGCGGCGCACGTCCAGGTCCAGGTCCTCATGCACGGTCTGGCTGCCGAAGCGGTTGACCAGCCCGCGCACGCGGATCGCCAGTTCATGGCCCTGGTCGTCACGCATGTCGAGGATTTCGGGGTGGGTGGATGTGCTCATGTCACCAGTCCATGTGCATGAACCACAACGCCGCGAAGGCGTCGATGATGATCACCAGCGAGATCGTCTGCACCACGCTGGAGGTGGTGCGTTCGCCGACCGACTGCGCGGTGCCTTCCACCTTCAGTCCTTCCAGGCAGCCGATCAGGCCGATCACCAGCGCGAACACCGGCGCCTTCGACAGGCCGACCAGCATGTGCCGCACTTCCATCGTCTCGTGCATGCGCGCGATGTACATCTGTGGCGGGATGTCCAGGTCGAATGCGCCGACGGTGATGCCGCCGGCGAGGCCGGCGACCATGGCGATGAAGGTCAGCAGCGGCAGGGTCACCAGCAGCGCCAGCAAGCGGGGCAGCACCAGCAGGTCGACCGGGTCCAGCCCCAGCGTGCGCATCGCATCGATCTCTTCGCGAGCCTTCATCGCGCCGATCTGCGCGGTGAAAGCACTCGCGGTGCGGCCGGCCAGCACGATGGCAGTCAGCAGCACGGCGAACTCACGCAGGAAGGCGATGTTGACCAGCTCGACGACGTAGATCTCGGCGCCGAAATCGCGAAGGATGGTCGAGCCGAGGAAGGCGATCACCGCGCCGACCAGATAGGACAGCAGTGCTACCAGCGGTACTGCATCCAGCCCGACCTGTTCCATCTGGTGCACGGTGGCGGTCAGGCGGAAGCGACGGGGTTCCTTGACCAGCCGCGCGGCCTTGACCAGGTTCTCGCCGAGGAAGCTGCACAGCGCCTTGATGTTGTGGCCGGTGGCATGGACGCTGACACCCAGTCGCTCCAGCGCCGCCAGCACGCCGAAGTCGCGCTTGGGCTTTGGCCGGTCGTCGGCCACTTCCTCGATGGTGCAGACCAGCGCCTGGTGGTCCTGGCGGAAGTGCAGCGCGTCTTCGCCGAGGTCGGCGCGATGCGCCACGCGAAGTACCTGCAGCACGCCGGCCGAATCCATCTGCTCGATGCCGGTGGCATCGATGCCGGTCAGCTTTTCGGGAACGCCGCGCAGGACTTCGGCCGCGGCCAGCGCGGTCTTCAGGGTCCAGGTGCCGGACAGGCGGATCAGGCCCGGGTCATGGGCGTCCTGTTCGAGCTGGGGGGCGAGGTTCGGGGTCACTTGGGCCATTCGGGTCGCAGCATAACCGGTCTGTCTTGGGCATCGCGTCGAACTCGGATGAATTTCTCCGGTAAGGCCCGGCCTAGGTAATACTACGGCGCATGTCCGCAGATGCTCACACGATCCCCACGCCCCAGGCCACCTACGCGCAGCGCGTGGCCTTCGTTTCCGAGATCGCCGGACGGCTGCACAGCTACGGCACCACGGCCCAGCGCCTGGAAACGGCAGTGGTGGCACTGGCCCGCCAGCTCGATCTGGATTGTGAACCGTGGTCGAATCCCACCGGTATCATCCTCAGTTTCAGCGACCCGGCGCAGGCCATCGGCTCCAGCGACATCACCCGCGTGATCCGGCTGGCGCCCGGCGAGAACGACCTGCACAAGCTCAGTGTCGCCGACCATATCGCCGAGGAAGTGTCCAACGGGCGGATGAGCATCGCCCAGGGCCACACCGCGCTGCGGCAGCTGGACAAGGATCCGGGCCGGCGCGGCAAGCTGCGCACCATCCTGTCATTCAGCCTTGGCGCAGCCGGCGTGGCCGGCATGTGGAAGCTGCCGTGGCTGGACATCGCCACCGCCGGTGTCATCGGCCTGATGATCGGCCTGCTCGGCATGGTCACCGACCGTCGCCCGGCCACCCGCGAGGCGGCCGAAGCACTGGCCGCACTGCTGGCGGGCCTGGTCGCCACCCTGGTCGCGTCGTTCATCGGCGCGCTCAACCTCAATACGGTGATCATCGCCTCGCTGGTGGTGCTGCTGCCGGGCATGTCGCTGACCAATGCAGTCAACGAACTGGCCAGCCAGCACTGGGTGTCGGGCACCGCGCGCTTCGCCGGCGCGTTGACCACCATCATGAAGCTCAGTGTCGGCGCAATGATCGCGGTGACCCTGGCCGATGTGCTTGGGCTGGACCCGGTGATCCGCGCGGCGCGGCCCCAGGGGCCGTGGGTGGAGTGGGGCTCGCTGCTGACCGCCGCGTTCGCGTTCGCGATGCTGTTCAAGGCCAACCGCCGCGATTACCCGTGGGTGATCGCCGCCTCGGTGGCCGGTTATGCCATTTCCAAGTTCGGTGGCCATGCCTGGGGTGCACCGGCGGGCATCTTCCTGTCGGCGATGCTGTTGACCGCCGGCGGCAATCTGTTCGGCCGCCTGGTCGGTCGCCCCGGCGCGATCATCCGCCTGCCCGGCATCATCATGATGGTGCCCGGCAGCACCAGCCTGCGTGGCGTGCTGACCCTGGTCCAGCAACAGGACGTGGGTGCCGGCCAGAGCGTGTTCCTTACCGTGCTCAACGTGGTGATGGCGCTGGTCGCCGGCCTGCTGTTTGGCAATCTGCTGATGCCCGCTCGAAAGACCCTGTAATCGCCCTCTGGGATGCTTGCTGTGGATGTGGACCGTTGGTCCACACACATCTACGGGAAATGAAAAACGCCGGCGTTCGCCGGCGCTTTTCATTGCATCCCGATCTGGCCTCAGGCCTTCTTGATCAGGAAATCTTCCGGCTTCTTGCTGCCCTTGGCGGTCAGCTCGGCCATCCAGCGCGGCTGCTTGCCACGGCCGGTCCAGGTTTCCTTCGGGTTGGCCGGGTTGCGGTACTTCGGGGCGACCTTGCCCAGCTTGCGGCCAGCCGTCTTGGACGGAGCCTTGGTCGCGGTGGCGACCTTGCGGGCGCGCGGAGCGGGAGCGCCGCCGAACAGTTCCTCGATGGTGTAACCCTCGGTCTTGGCCAGCTTGCTCAGCTGGGCCCGGACCTTGGTGATCGGCCGGCGCTTGGCGACGATGGTCTGCTGCTTCTTCGCGGTGCGGATCAGGGCGCCCAGCTCTCGTGCCGACAGGCCGGTCAGGTCAATGCTCATTTACGGTTACTCCGGAAACTAATGTGTGGACGGGACGAGCCAGTCCATGGCGTCGCGGGACAGAATAAAGATGAATTAATCCAAGCACAAATGCAGGTGGGTCAGGGCTTGGCGGCATGCAGGCTGCATCGCGTCGATTTTGACCGGATTATGTCTGTTGCAGTATCGGGCGGTGGTTCGGGCGGCAAAAAAAAGACCGGGGCATGCCCCGGTCTCTTCCTGATCAGCCCTGCAGGCGCTGCAGCAGGGTGGCCTTGTCGAGGCTTTCCGCTTCGCTGGCGCGACGCGAGCGGTACTCGTAGGTACCGGCGGCCAGGCCGCGTTCGCTCACTACCACGCGGTGCGGGATACCGATCAGTTCCATGTCGGCGAACATCGCGCCCGGGCGCAGGCCACGGTCGTCGAGCGCCGCATCCAGTCCCGCATCGCGCAGCTCCTGCAGCAGGCTGGCAGCAGCGTCGGCCACGGCGGCGTCGCCCTTCGGGTTGATCACGCACACCACCACCTGCCACGGCGCCATCGCATCCGGCCAGATGATGCCGGCGTCGTCATGGTTCTGTTCGATCGCGGCAGCGACCACGCGCGAGATGCCGATGCCATAGCAGCCCATCGCCATCACCGCCGCCTTGCCGTTCTCGTCCAGCACGGTGGCGTCCAGCGCTTTGGCATACGTGCGGCCGAGCTGGAACACGTGGCCGACTTCGATGCCACGGGCGATCTTCAGTTCACCGCCGTCCAGCGCGCGGTCACCGGCACGCACGTTGCGGATGTCGGCCACTTCCGGCTCCGCCAGGTCACGGCCCCAGTTGACGCCGGCCAGATGGAAGCCGGCTTCGTTGGCACCGACGACGAAGTCGGACATCGCCGCCACTTCGCGATCGGCCACCACGCGGATGGCCTTGGCCGGGGCGACCGGGCCAAGGAAGCCCGGCACGCTGCCCAGATGCTCGGCGATTTCCGCCTCGCTGGCAAAACGCTGTTCAGCCAGGCCGGCAACCTTGGCCAGCTTGATCTCGTTGACCTCATGATCGCCGCGCACCAGCGCCAGCACGAACTGCTGCGCTTCGCCTTCGCCGGCGATCAGCGCCACCGACTTCACGGTGCGCCGCAGGTCGATGCCAAGCAGGACTGCAACGTCCTCGCAGGTCTTCTGCGTGGGCGTATCAACCTTGCGCAGGGCTTCGCCGGCCGCCGCGCGCGGCGCCGGATCGGCAGCGATCGCCGCTTCCATGTTGGCCGCGTAATCCGAACCCGTGGAGAACACCAGCGCGTCCTCGCCGGAATCGGCGATCACGTGGAATTCCTGCGAGGCATCACCGCCGATGGCGCCGGAGTCGGCCTGCACCATGCGGAAATCCAGGCCGAGGCGGGTGAAGATGCGGCTGTAGGCCGACTTCATGTTCTCGTACTCGCGCACCAGGCACTCATCGTGCAGATGGAACGAGTAGGCGTCCTTCATCAGGAACTCGCGCGAACGCATCACGCCGAAGCGCGGACGGATTTCGTCGCGGAACTTGGTCTGCACCTGGTAGAAGTTGACCGGCAGCTGCTTGTAGCTGGACAGCTCGCTGCGCGCGAAGTCGCAGGCGGCTTCTTCGGCGGTCGGGCTGTAGCAGAACACCTGGTCCTTGCGATCCTTGATCTTCAGCAGCTGCGGTCCGAACTTCTGCCAGCGCCCGGTCTGCTCCCACAGTTCCTTCGGCTGGATGGTCGGGATCTGGAATTCCACGGCACCGGCACGGTCCATTTCCTCGCGGACGATGCGTTCAACCTTGCGCAGCACGCGCAGGCCCAGCGGCGACCAGGTGTACAGGCCCGATGCCAGCTTGCGGATCATGCCCGCACGCAGCATCAGCCGGTGGCTGGTCAGCTCGGCGTCGCTGGGGGTTTCCTTGGTGGTGTGCAGGTGGAACTGGGAGAGGCGCATCGTCGGCTTCGGATAACGGCAGAGACGCCTATTCTGCCAGCCCGGCCGGGGTGGGGGGTACTGGCAGGGCTGCGCCCTGCACCTGCGGTAGTGCCGGCCGCTGGCCGGCAACCTCAACAGCAAAAGCGTGCATTCCGAGGGATGGCGGGGTGGGTCCGGTTGCGGGAGACGCCGTAAACCCGTCCATGGGGGCTTGGCCGCGGCATCCATGCCGCGGACACTCCCGCAACCGGACCCACCCCGCTTTAGACAGTTTCCCGTGATTTGCCCGCATTTCTGTAGCCGAGCCATGCTCGGCTGCTGTTCGATCAATTCTCGAAATATTCGATTCCCATGGAGATTCATCCACGCATGGCGTGGATGGCCCGCCGTCACCAGGAACCTGTCGAAGGTGGGGCGGTGTCGGATTGCGGGGTGTCCGCGGCATGGATGCCGCGGCCAAGCCCCCAGGGGTGAGGGCGCTTTGCTTGCGAAGCACTGCTTCGCAAGCGCCCGAACGGACAGCCGCCAGCGGCTGGGCCGAACCCCGGAGGGGGGGTTACGGCGTCCCCGCAATCCGACACCGCCCCGCCAAACCCACAGAAAGCCCAGAGCCGGCTGTTGCTCTGGCCTTTGACGTTGATGTTGCTTCGGCGGGTGCAGGGCGCAGCCCTGCCGATACCCTCACTCCGCCGGGCAGTAGGCCTTGATGGCCGCGTCGGCCAGCCCCTTCTGCGCCGTGCGCTGCTCCGCGGTCAGCGCGGTATCGGGCTTGCCGTCGCCATTGGTGTCCTGCATCACCTGGCCGGACCCCTCCAGCAGGGCCAGGTTGGCGCGGGCGGTGCTGCACTGCTCCGGCACCGGCGCGGCCGGGGTCTCGGTACTGGTCGCGGCCTGTAGGCTGCGGGCCTGCTCGCGGGTCTCGAATTTCTTCCCCGCCGGCGGGGTCTCCGAGTACTGGGTCACGCCATTGGCGTCCTTCCACTTGTAGACCGGACCGGCCACGGCGTGGGCACTGGCCAACAGCAGCAGGCATCCAAGGCAGGACAGGGCACGCATGGCAGACTCCGCAGAATGGGCGTAGAACACCGATTGCAGCATTGGCACCGAGCACTGGCAAGTCGATTAAACTGGATTCCATGGACCCGATCACACCGCCGCCGCGTTCGCGCACGATTTACCTGCTGCCCAACCTGTTCACCACCGCCGGGCTGTTCGCCGGTTTCTACGCGATCATCGCCGCGGCCAACGGGGATTTCGTCAACGCCAGCATTGCCGTGTTCGTGGCGGCGGTGATGGATGGCCTGGACGGGCGCGTGGCGCGCCTGACCGGCACCAGCAGCGAATTCGGCGTGCAGTACGACTCGCTGGCCGACCTGGTCAGCTTCGGCATGGCCCCGGCGCTGGTGATGTACCACTGGTCGCTGTCATGGCTGAAGTTCGATGACCCGCTGCTCGGCCGGGTCGGCTGGGCCGTGGCCTTCCTGTATGCCGCCTGCGCGGCGCTGCGCCTGGCCCGCTTCAATACCCAGGTGGCGGTGGTCGACAAGCGCTGGTTCGTCGGCCTGGCCAGCCCGGCGGCGGCTGGCCTGATGATGTCCTTCGTCTGGGCCTTCGCCGATGGCAACCTGGGCTGGGACGGCAACCAGCTGCGCTATGTGGCGCTGGCCGTGACGATCATCGCGGCGCTGCTGATGGTCAGCCGCATCCGTTTCTGGAGCTTCAAGGGCGGTGCGGCCAAGGGCACCCGCTCCGATCGCGTCCCGTTCCTGGTGCTGGCATTGGTGCCGGTGGCCATCGCCATCGCGGTCATCGATCTGCCGCGCGTGCTGTTCGCGGTAGGCATCCTGTACGCCTTGTCCGGCCCGGTGATGTGGGCCGTGCAGCGCCTGCGCAAGAAGCCCGAGGCGGCGTGAGCCAGGATCTGCCCGTGCTGTGGTCTCCGGCCCAGCAGGCCTGGCTGCAGGCCATGGGCTACACCGTCTACCACGACGGCCAGCTGGCCGCTGAGCTGGACGCCGCGCTGCAGCTGAGCGTGGCCGAAGCCGAGGCGGCCGCCGTGCCGCCGACGCAGCCGGCGCGGGCAAGCGCGGCATCTTCGTCGGGCGAACGCCGCGCCGAGGCTGTGCCGTCGCCCGGTCTGCAACGCCCGGCGCCGCCACGCCGCGAGACCCCGGTCGACGCACCCGATACCGCGCCGGCATCGGCGCGTCCGCTGCCGGCCGGCAATGCCCGGCAGCCCGTGGTGCGCCTGCCGGATCGCCTGCAGATCGCGCTGCTGCGTGCGTCCGGCTGCAATCCCAATGATCCGGCGACGCAGGCGCTGATGGACAGTTGGCCACTGGACCGGCTGCGCCGCGACCCGGCCGCCAAGCGCGCGCTGTGGCCCCAGCTGCGCGCCCTGCGCAAGCGAGGCGCGCCATGAGTGCGGTCAGCCAGCCAGGTCCGGTCGGCCTGCGCGCGCTGCGCGAGAGCGATCTCAATGCGGTGATGGCGATTGAAGTGCGCGGTTATCCGTTTCCATGGACGCGTGGCATCTTTGTTGACTGCCTGCGTGCCGGTTACCCGGGCCTGGCGATGGAGCGCGATGGCCAGCTGATCGGCTACGGCGTGCTCAGCATCGCCGCCGATGAGGCGCATGTCCTGAACGTCTGCATCGATCCGTTGACGCAGTCGCGGGGGCTCGGCCGCCAGTTGCTGCGTGCACTGGTGCAGCTGGCCGGAGACCGCGGCGCGCAGCGCGTGTTCCTGGAGGTGCGGCCCTCCAATGCGCCCGCGCTGGCGCTGTACCACAGCGAAGGCTTCAACGAGATCGGCCGTCGCCCGCGCTACTACCCGGCCGCGCAGGGCCGCGAAGACGCGCTGGTGATGGCGATCGAACTGGTTGGCGACGACCTGCAGGCGATGCCACCGCTGTAACGGAGAAGGGTTGCCGGCCAGCGGCCGGCACTACCGACGGGTCTCCGTTATGATTGACACATCGCCTGCCGTGGTAGGTGCCTACCTTGGTTGGCACGCTCTGCTCAGGCCACCCGCAAGGCCAGCACCCCGCCAACGATCAGCCCTGCGGCCAGCCAGCGCACCCGCGGCACGCGTTCGCGCAACACGAACACCGAGATCAGCAGCGCGAACAGGATCGAAGATTCGCGCAGCGCCGAGACCATCGCCACCGGCGCCTGGGTCATCGCCCACAGCGCCATCGCATACGAGGCGGTGGTGCCGACGCCGCCGGCCATGCCCAGTGGCCAGTGCTGGCGCGCATAGGCCAGCACCGCACCCCGCCGGGTGTACAGCGCCCACAGCGGCAATGGAATGCCCGACAGCAGGAACAACCACAGTGTGTAACTGAGCGCGCTGCCGGACTGGCGCGCACCCTGCGCATCGACCAGCGTGTAGGTAGCGATCATCGCGGCAGTCAGCAGTGGCAGCCGAAGCTGGCCGCCTCGTGCACCCAGTGCCATGCACAGGATGCCGGTGCTGACCAGCACCACGCCCAGCCAGGCCGCAGGTGGCAGCCGTTCACCCAGCAGGGTGCCGGCCAGCGCGACCAGGATCGGCGCGCTGCCACGCATCAGCGGATAGGCCAGGCTCATGTCGACCTGCTGATAACAGCGTGCGACCAGGCCGTAGTAAGTCACCTGCAGCAACACCGAGGCAGCCAGCCACGGCCAGCTGTGCGCGGCAGGGAAGGGCAGGAACGGCAACGCGGTGGCCGACAGCAGCGCGGCGCTGCCGGTGACCAGCACGGTACCGAGGAACTTGTCCGGCCCGCGTTTGACGATCGCATTCCAGCTGGCATGCAGTGCTGCAGCAGCGAGGACGAGCAGGAAGATGGAAAGCGGCATCCGCCGATGATGCCATGCGGGGCAAATGGAAACGCCGGGCATCGCCCGGCGTTTCCGATTCCGCTTCGGTGGGTGCCAACCTCTCCCGCCGTGGTAGGTGCCAACCTTGGTTGGCACGCACCAGAGCGCAGCGGTTACAGCTTCGCGCGCTGCTCGCGCAGGCCGGCCAGCTGGGTGTTCCAGTCGGCCAGGCGCACGCGCTCCTGCTCGACCACGGCCGGTGGCACCTTGTCGGTGAACTTGGCCAGCTTGGTCTCGCTCTTCTCCTTTTCGGCGTCGACCCGGGCGATTTCCTTGTCCAGGCGCACGCGCTCGGCATCAAGATCGACCAGGCCTTCCAGCGGCACCAGCAGCTTCAGTTCACCGACGATCGCGGCGGCAGCCGGCGGTGCGCTTTCGCCTTCGGCCAGCCACTGGATGCTGTCCAGCTTCAGCAGGAACGACAGCGAGGCACTGAAGCGCTCGATGCGCACGCGGTCCTGTTCCAGCCCGGCCTGAAGGCGCAGCGGCACCAGCTTGGACGGCGCGACATTCAGTTCACTGCGCACGCGACGCACCGCACTGATCACCGCCTTCAGCCACTCCACGTCGGCCTCGGCCTGGGCGAAATCGCCTTCGAACTCGGCCGCGGTCGGGTACGGGCGCAGCGACAGCGTGGTCTCGGCCAGGCCCAGGCGCGGGGCCAGCTGCTGCCACAGCTGTTCGGTGATGAACGGGGTCAGCGGGTGCAGCAGGCGCAGCAGCGCTTCCAGCACGTACAGCAGGGTGTGGCGGGTGCTCTCGGCGTCGGCGGCGTCAGCACCGTTCAGTGCCGGCTTGCTCAGTTCCAGGAACCAGTCGCAGAACGCGTTCCAGGCGAACTCGTACAGGCACTGTGCCAGCAGGTCGAAGCGGTAGGCGGCGAAATGGCCCTGCGCTTCGGCGGTGGTGGCGGCCAGGCGCGCCAGGATCCAGCGCTCGGCATCGGTGCGCGGCTTGGGCACGCCGTTGAATGCCGCACCTTCGGTGTTCATCAGGGCGAAGCGGCTGGCGTTCCACAGCTTGTTGCAGAAGTTCTTGTAGCCCTCGGCGCGGTTCATGTCGAACTTGATGTCGCGGCCGTGGGTGGCCAGCGCGGCGATGGTGAAGCGCAGCGCGTCGGCACCGTGGGCGGCGATGCCGTCCGGGAATTCCTTGCGGGTGGCCTTCTCGATCTTCTCCACCATCTTCGGCTGCATCAGGCCGCCGGTACGCTTGGCGACCAGGTCGTCGATGGTGATGCCGTCGATGATGTCCAGCGGGTCGAGCACGTTGCCCTTGCTCTTGGACATCTTCTGGCCCTGGCCGTCGCGGATTAGGCCGGTGAAGTAGACGTCCTTGAACGGGATCTTCCCGACCAGGTTGTCGGTGGCCATGATCATGCGCGCCACCCAGAAGAAGATGATGTCGAAGCCGGTGATCAGCACCGACGACGGCAGGTAGCGATCGAAGCCACGCTCGGCCATGGCCTGCTCGTTCGGCCAGCCCAGGGTGGAGAACGGCCACAGCTGCGAGGAGAACCAGGTCTCCAGCACGTCGCTTTCCTGGTTCAGCACCACCTCGCTGCCGAGGTTGTGCTTCGCGCGCACCTCCTCTTCGCTGCGGCCGACGTAGCAGCTGCCAGTGGCGGCATCGAACCAGGCCGGGATGCGGTGGCCCCACCACAGCTGGCGGCTGATGCACCAGTCCTGGATGTTGTTCATCCAGTGGCGGTAGGTGTTGATCCAGTTGGGCGGCACGAAGGAAATGCTGCCGTCCTCGACCAGTTCCAAGCCACGCTTGGCCAGGTCGTCCATCTTCACGAACCACTGGTCGGTCAGGTACGGCTCGATCACCTGGCCGGTACGGTCGCCGCGCGGCACCTGCAGTTTGTGCGCCTTGGTTTCGACCAGGATGCCCAGGTCTTCCAGTTCGGCCAGCACGGCCTTGCGCGCTTCGTAGCGGTCCAGGCCCTGGAAGCGTTCCGGCGCGTTCTCATTGAGAGCTGCCACCGGGGTGAACAGGTTGATCATCGGCAGGCTGTGGCGCACGCCGACGTCGTAATCGTTGAAGTCGTGCGCCGGGGTGACCTTGACCACGCCGGTGCCGAACGCACGGTCGACGTAGTCGTCGGCGATCACCGGCACGCGGCGGCCGGTCAGCGGCAGCACCACGCTCTTGCCGATCAGGTGCGCATAGCGCTCGTCTTCCGGGTGCACCATCACCGCGGTATCACCCAGCAGGGTTTCCGGGCGGGTGGTGGCGACCACCAGGTAGTCGCGGGTTTCGCGCAGGGTTTCCACGCCGTCGGCATCACGCTCGACGTGCTCGTAGCTCAGGCCTTCATCCAGCGTGTAGGCGATCGACCAGAGGAAGCCGTCTTCCTCGGCGCTCTCCACTTCCAGGTCGGAAATGGCGGTCTTCAGCACCGGGTCCCAGTTGACCAGGCGCTGGCCACGGTAGATCAGGCCCTGCTCGTACCAGCGCACGAAGGCTTCGTTGACCGCGGCCGACGGCTGCGGGTCCATGGTGAAGGTGCTGCGCGACCAGTCGGCGGAGGTGCCGAGCCGGCGCATCTGGCGCTCGATGGTGTCGCCGGACTGCTGCTTCCACTCCCAGACCTTGCCGATGAAGCCTTCGCGGCCCAGCGAATCGCGGGTTTCACCCTTGCCTTCCAGCGTCAGGTTGCGGCTGACCACCATTTCGGTGGCGATGCCGGCATGGTCGGTACCGACCTGCCACAGCGTGTCGTAGCCGCGCATGCGGTGGTAGCGCACCAGTGCGTCCATCAGGGTCTGCTGGAAGGCATGGCCCATGTGCAGGGTGCCGGTCACGTTCGGCGGCGGCAGCAGGATGGTGTACGGCTCGCCCCTGCCGGACGGCTTGAAGTGGCCGGCCTTCTCCCAGGCCTCGTAGAGGTCGGTCTCGAAGGACTTCGGGTCGTAGCTGGAGGCGAGTTGGGTCATGCGGGGGAACCAGGAGGCAATCGTTGAAGGATCAGGGCACGGCGGCGGCCCATCAAGGGGGCCGGGGCGTGCTTACATGTCGTGCTTGTTCAGGTCGTAACCGGCGGCCTTGTACTGGCGCCAGCGTTCGCGCAGCGGTTCGCGCGCTTCCGGGTCGGCCGGGACCACCTCCAGCACGCGCTCGCACTGGCCCAGCCAGGGATCGTCGCGCAGGTTGATCACCAGCGGGCGGGCCGGGGCCTCGGTGCCGGGCACCGCGATCAGCACCAGGGCTTCTTCCTCGTCCATGTCCTCGCCGGCGATCTGGTGCGGGATGTAGGCGTCGTCATCAAACGCCCACAGCAGTTCGTCCAGTTCCTCGGCCTGGGCCTGGTCGCGGGCCAGCACCAGGGTGAACAACCCGGCGTCGTTGGCCTTGCGCGCCAGCTCGCAGACCAGGCGCAGCGGCTCGGTCAAGAAGCGGGGCTTGGCGATCAGGTAGAAGTCGGCGCGGGGCATGGCAGGGTCCGGGTCAGGCAGGGGCCCGGCGTTGCCGGGCGAGGCCCTGGCCGGCGGTGGCCGGCCAGGGTCGGGTACGGCATCAGGCGCGGGCGACCTGGTCCAGCAGCCACTGGCTCAGCAGGCCGACCGGGCGGCCGGTGGCCATGCCACGCTTGCCTTCATCGCTGGCCACGCCGGCGATGTCCAGGTGTGCCCAGCGCTGGCCTTCGGCGAAGCGCGACAGGAAGCAGCCGGCGGTGATCGCACCGGCCCAGCGGCCGCCGATGTTGTAGACGTCGGCGAAGGTCGAATCCAGCATCGGCTGGTACTCGTCCCACAGCGGCAGGCGCCAGGCGCGGTCGAACACGTGTTCGCCGGCGGCCAGCAGCTCGTTGGCCAGGTCGTCGTGCTTGCTCATCAGGCCGGCGGTCTGGTGGCCCAGGGCAACCATGCAGGCACCGGTCAGGGTGGCGACGTCGACCAGCGCGGCCGGCTCGAAACGCTGCGCGTAGGTCAGCGCGTCGCACAGGATCAGGCGGCCTTCGGCGTCGGTGTTGCCGACTTCGATGGTCTTGCCCGACATCGAGGTGATCACGTCGGACGGACGGTAGGCGTTGCCGTCGATGGCGTTTTCCACCGCCGGGACCACCACCACCAGGTTCAGCGGCAGCTTGGCCTTGACCGCGGCGACGAAGGTGCCGATGACGTTGGCGCCACCGCACATGTCGTACTTCATCTCCTCGATGCCGCCCTGGGTCTTCAGGTTGACGCCACCGGTATCGAAGGTGATGCCCTTGCCGACCAGCACGTACGGCTTGGCCTCGCCGGCACCGGTCCACTTGAGTACGACCAGGCGCGGGCGGTTGGCCGAACCACGGGCCACGGCCAGCAGCGAGCCCATGCCCAGCGCTTCCATCTGGGTCTCATCCAGGATCTCGGCCTCGGCGCCGTCGTGCTCGCCGGCAAACTTCACGCCCACTTCGGCCAGGTAGGCCGGGGTGCAGTAGTTCGGCGGCAGGTTGCCCAGTTCGCGGGCGAACTCGACACCGGCGGCGATGGCCTGGCCCTGGGCCAGGGCCTGGGCGTCGTCACCGGCAATGGCCAGCTGCGCCAGACCGGCATCGTCGGCCTTCTTCTTGCCCAGGGTGGCGGTGTAGCGGTAAGCAGCGTGATCGGCGGCGATCACGGCCTGGCGGATCGCCCAGGCGGCGTCGCGGTCCTTCACCGCCACCTCGGACAGGGTAAACAGTGCACTGCGGGTGGCACCAGCCTTCAGCGCGCGCACGGCGTCGCCGACGGCCTTCAGGTACTGGGGCACGCCGAAGCGGGCGGCCTCACCGAGGCCGACCACCAGCACGCGCGGGGCCGTCACCCCGGGCAGGTCGTGCAGCAGGGTGGTGGCGCCGGTCTTGCCGGACAGGTCTCCGCGCTGGGCCAGGGCGGCCAGGCGACCGCCGCTGGCGGCGTCCAGTGCCTTTGCGGCCGGAGTCAGGGTATGGTCGGCATACGCGCCGACCACCAGGCAATCAACGGTGGCGGCGGCCGGAGCAACGTGGTTCAGGGTGAATTCGAGGGCCATTGAGCAGATTCCATTGGCAAGTCCGTACAATCGCGGACCGTTTACGCCCAGACAGTAGACTGGGCGGTACCGCGAACGAACCCCAGAGTTTAAACCACCGCCCCATGTTGAAGCTCGACCGATACCTGCTGGGCGATTTCGTCCAGAGTTTCCTCGCTACCCTGATCGTCCTGCTCGTGGTCAGCGTGGGCGGCGTCCTGGTGGACATCCTCGGCAACATCGCCGACGGACGCCTGCCGGCCAAGCTGCTGTTCTCGCAGCTGGGCCTGCAGTTCATCGCCTACCTGCCGCTGATCCTCCCGCTGGCACTGATGCTGGGCCTGCTGCTGGCCATCGCCCGCCTGTACCGCGACTCGGAAATGGCGGTGATCACTGCCATTGGCGTCGGCCCCAAGCGCCTGCTGCGGCCGCTGCTGATGCTGGTGGTGCCGGTGGTGCTGCTGGTCGGTGCCTGCTCGCTGTGGCTGGGCCCGTGGGCCGGCCGGGTGGCCGAGCAGATGATCATTGAAGCCAACCGCAGCGTGCTGATGGCCGGCCTGGAGCCGGGCCGGTTCACCCCGCTGCCCAATGGCGGCGTGGTCTACCTGTCGTCGATCTCACCCGACGGCACCGAGCTGGGCAAGGTGTTCATGCAGCGGCAGAAGGATGACCGCATCGAGGTGGTGTCCGCCGCAGGTGGCCGGATGTTCTTTGAAGGCGCCCGCCAGCGCTTCCTCGAGCTGGACGACGGGCACCAGGTGGAAGGCCCGGCCGCAGGCGGGCTGGATTACCGGCTGGCCACCTTCGCCCGCAACGACGTCGCCCTGCCCGATGGCGCGCAGACCCGGACCGAGGATGATCCGGAACTGATGCCGACCCTGCAGCTGATCGGCGACGGGCGCCCGCAGGCGCAGGCCCAGCTGCACCGCCGCCTGGCGCCGCCGTTGATCGCACTGGCCTTTGCCCTGCTGACCGTACCGCTGGGCCGCAGCTCGCCGCGCCAGCAGCGCTACGGGCGGATGATGCTGGCCCTGATGGCCTACATGGTGGGGACCAACCTGATGTTCATCGGCAGTGGCTGGATCGCCACCGGCAAGATACCGGCCGCGCTCGGCCTGTGGTGGTTGACCCTGCCGCTGCTGGCGCTGTCGATCTGGATGTATGCACGCGATGGCCGCCTGGGCCGACCGAAGGGAGCCCGCGCATGAGGCTGCGCCCGATGCGTTTCGACCTGTACCTGGGCCGGACGGTGTTCACCACGGTGCTGCTGACCTGGGCGGTGCTGGTGGGCCTGGACGTGGTGATGGCCTTCTCCGGCGAGTTCAAGGACATCGGCAAGAACGGCTACACGCTGGGACACGCGGCGGCCTGGGTGTTGTACACCGTGCCGCGCCGGGCCTACACGATGTTCCCCACGGCTGCGGTGATCGGCGCGCTGATGGGATTGGGCCAGCTGGCCGCGACCTCGGAACTGACCGCGCTGCGCGCGCTGGGCCTGTCGCGCAGGCGGTTGAGCGTGTCGGTGGCGATCGCGCTGTCATTGCTGACCGCCGTGATGGTATTCAGCGCCGAGACGCTGGGACCGTGGGGCCAGGACCGCGCCGATGCGCTGAAGGCCAGCGCCAAGTGGGGCCGGGACATTGCCACCACCCGTTATTCGGGCCTGTGGGCGCGCGAGGGCGATACCTTCCTCAGCGCTGCCGGTGGCGAGGAACAGCTGGTGGGCGACAAGGGCACGCGGCTGATCCTGCGTGACGTGCGTCTGTATCGCATCGCCGAAGATGGACAGATCGCCTCGATCACCCATGCTGCCACTGCCGAACATGACCGCGACGGCTGGGTGCTGACCGGCGTGCGCCGCGATACGTTCGGCGAGCGCTCGGCCACGCGCCAGGAAGTGGCACGGGAGCCGTGGAATTCCCGCCTGGATGCCGGCGCGCTGGCTGCGGGTATCGCCAAGCCGCGCAACCTGAGGATCACCGAGTTGCGGGCCAGTATCGAATACCGCGAGCGCAACGGCCTGGACGCCCGTGATTTCGAGGATATCTACTGGAGCCGCTGGTTCTACCCGTTGAACGTGCTGGCGCTGTGCCTGGCCGCGGTGCCGTTCGCGTTCGGTTCGCTGCGCAGCGGCGGCATGGGCAAGCGCCTGTTCCTGGGCATCCTGTTCGCGCTGGGCTTCTGGTTGCTGCAGCTGTTCTTCGGCCGCATGGCCGGCGCGCTGAAGTTCGATTACCGCATCGCCTATGCGCTGCCGCCAATCGTGATGCTGGCGGTGTCCGGATTGCTGTTCCGGCGCAAGTCGGGCTGAGTGCCGCAGCGCCGGGCGTGGCCCGGCGGTTTTCTGCGGTCCGCGCGTGGCGTGAGTCGAGCAGGGTTCGACGCTACAGAACGCGGGTCAGCGCTTGGGCATCCGCATCAGGCGGGTGCCACTGGCGCGGTCGTGCCAGGTCAGGCGCTGGCGGTCGACCCATGCCCACCAGAAGCCCAGCCCGCCCAGCAGCAGTGACAGCGTGCCCACCGCGAAGCGCAGCCACAGCTGCGCGCGCCGCAGCGGCGTGCCATCGCTCGATTCGAGCTTCAACCGCCATGGCCGCATGCCCAGCGTCTGGCCGCCGCGGCGCCAGCTGGCCGTCGCATACCCGCCTGTAACACCCCAGCACACCGCCCACAGCAGCCACTGCCAGGCACTGAACGGGGCGATGTTCTCGCGCTGCGCGTGGCCGCTGAGGGTGTAGGCCAGGGTGAACAGCGTGCCGGCCAGCATCCACAGTGCCAGCACCGGCAGTGCGTCGTAGACCATGGCCAGCACGCGCCAGACCAGCAGGGCACGCGGGCGCGGCATTCCAGTAGCGGCCGCTGGGGCCGTGTCGGTGGCAGGGCGGGACATGCGCCGAGCATACGCAATGCTGGCCGCGTCCGCAGTCGCCCTCGTATCCTGCACGCATGGCCCTTGTTTCCACCCCCGCCGAACGCCGCCAGCTGGTGCAGCAACTGCCGGAACTGCGCGCCGATGACGGCGCGCGCATCCAGCGCTTCCTCGATGCGATCTGGGCCGAGAATGGCCTGGCCCGCGCCACGCTCGACAGCTACCGACGCGACCTGGAAGGGTTGGCGCGCTGGATGGATGGACGCGACGGTGGCCTGGCCGGCATCGAGCGTCCCGGGTTGTTCGACTACCTGGCCTGGCGCACCCGCCATGGCTGGTCGCCACGCAGCAACGCACGCCTGCTGTCGGCGCTGCGTGCGTACTTCGCTGATGGTGTGCGTCGCGGCGAACGCAGCGAAGACCCCAGCGCACTGCTCGATCCGCCGAAGCTGCCACGGCTGTTGCCCAAGGCGCTGGCCGAAAGCCAGATCGACGCGTTGCTGGCCGCGCCGGATGTCGAACGTCCGTTGGGCCTGCGCGACCGTGCCATGCTCGAACTGATGTATGCCGCCGGCCTGCGCGTGAGCGAACTGGTGCTGCTGCCGGCCACCTCAGTCAACCTGCGCCAGGGCGTGATACGGGTCACCGGCAAGGGCAGCAAGGAACGCCTGGTGCCGCTGGGTGAGGAATCCCAGCATTGGCTGGAGCGCTACCTGCAGCAGTCGCGGCCACAGCTGGTCGGCAAGGGCAGGGTGCAGGCCCTGGCGGATGGGCAAACGCCATTGTTCGTCGAACCGACGCTGCATGCGCTGACCCGCCAGGCCTTCTGGCACCTGGTCAAGCGCCACGCGCAGGTGGCCGGCATCGACCCGGCGCGGATCAGCCCGCACGGCCTGCGCCACAGCTTCGCCACCCATCTGCTCAATCGCGGTGCCGACCTGCGCGCGCTGCAGATGCTGCTGGGCCACAGTTCGCTGTCGACCACCCAGATCTACACCCTGGTGGCCCGCGAACACCTGCAGAAGCTGCACGCCCGCCATCACCCGCGCGGCTGAGCAGGCGGCTGAATCCCGGCCCCGGGCCGTGCGCGGCGTCGCGGCCCGCTGCGGGCGGCTGTGTCAGAATCCGGGGTCTTCTTCTGCCGCGGACCGCTCCATGCTTCGATTTGCCATCGCCGCCGTGCTCGGTGCGCTCAGCCTGACCGCCTGCGCCCAGCCGGCCCCGCCGGCCGCCAAGGCACCTGCACCTGCCGCTGCTGCGGCCAAGGCCAGCCCGGCCAGCAACGCGTCGGCCGACCAGGCTGTGCGTGCGGCGCTGACCGCGCTCAATCCCGGCTTCCAGGTGGACTACATCGGCGCCGCACCGTTCCCCGGTTTCCGCGAGGTCGTCGTTTCCGGCCAGCTGCTGTACGTGTCCGATGATGGCCGCTACCTGTTCCAGTCGCAGCCCTACGACACCCGTGCCAAGGGCCCGGCCAACAGCGAAGGTCTGCTGGGCTACCGTCGCGACCTGCTGGCCAAGGCCAACCATGGTGACCGCATCGTGTTCGCCGCGCCGAACGCCAAGTACACCATCAGCGTGTTCACCGATATCGAGTGCGGCTACTGCCGCAAGCTGCACCAGGACATTGCCGAACTGAACCGCAACGGCATCAGCGTCGAGTACCTGGCGTTCCCGCGCATGGGCCTGGGCAGCAAGGATTACACCGACATGATCTCGGTCTGGTGTGCGGCCGATCGTCGCCAGGCGCTGACCAATGCCAAGCGCGGTGGCAGTGTGCCGGCCAAGAATTGCACCAACCCGGTGGCCATGCAGTACGCGCTGGGCCAGCAGCTGGGCGTGAATGGTACGCCGGCGATCTTCGCGCCGGATGGCACCCAGCTGGGTGGCTACCTGCCGCCGGCACAGCTGCGCGCGGCGCTGGAAAAGCTGTCGGCCAAGCGCTGACGCGGAACTGTAGCGTCGAGCCATGCTCGACTGCGGTTCCACCTGTGACAGCCGAGCATGGCTCGGCGCTACAGATCAGAGGCCGGGGGCGCACCATGCGCCCCCGGCTTTTTCCTTACTTCAGGCCATCACTGACCGCCTTGGTCAGCGTGCCCTGCGCATCGTCACCACTGAACTCCCACACGAACGCGCCGCCCAGGCCCTGGGTCTTCACGTAACCCATCTTGCGGGTGATGTTGGCCGGGGTGTCGAAGCTCCACAGCGTGCTGCCGTTGTAGATCCAGGTGGCACCGGCGGTGTTGTCGGTGTAGCCCGGCCAGGCCAGGTTCTTCAGCACCTTCCAGTCTTCGATGCCCGCTTCATACGTGCCCGGCGCAGCGCCGGTGGCGGTCTGGTACAGGCCGTTGTTGGCATTGGCCACGCCGGTCCAGCCACGCCCGTAGTAGCCGATGCCCAGGTTGAGCTTGGCGGCCGGCACGCCACGGCTGATGAAGGCCTCGATGGCATCGTTGCTGTTGTAGAGCTTCTGGTCGCCGGTGGACGGATCATTCGGCGAATCGAACAGCGCCGACTGGTGATTGGTCTTCGCATCCCACGCGCCGTGGAAGTCGTAGGTCATCACGTTGATGTAGTCCAGGTACGGATGGTACGCGGCCGGATCGGTGACGCGGATCTTGTCGATGCCGGCACCCACCGCCACCGTCAGCAACAGGCCCGGACGCACCGCATCGAGCTGGCGGCGGAACTCGGCCATCAGCGCGGTGAAGTTGGCGTTGTCTTCCGGCTTGCCGCATTCGATGCCACAGGCCACCGGGTATTCCCAGTCGATGTCGATGCCGTCGAACACGCCCAGCGCGGCTCCGGCGCCACCGGCACCGTCGGTCACCGGCAGGTTGCCCTTGATGTAGGCGTCGATACAGGAGGCGACGAAGGCCTGGCGGTTTTCCGGGCGCGCCGCGCTGGAGAAGCCGCGCGACCAGGTCCAGCCACCCAGCGAGATCAGTACCTTCATGCCCGGGTACTTGGCCTTGAGCTGCTTGAGCTGGTTCCAGTTGCCGCGCAGCGGCTGGTCCCAGGTATCGGCGCTGCCGCTGACACTCTCGGCGGCACTGAACGCCTTGGTGTAATCGGCGAAGGCATCGCCACCGGCACCGCTGTTCGGATCCGACGGCTGGGTGATGCCCACTTCGCAGCGGTTGTTGCGCACGTTGCCGAACGCGTAGTTGATGTGGGTCAGGCGTGCGGCCGAGCCGCTGCTGTCGATGTTCTTGACCCGGTAGTTGCGGCCGTAGATGCCCCACTGGGTGAAGTAGCCGATGACCCGCTTGCCGGTGGTGCCGCCGTCGCCGGCCAGCGTGGTGGCACTGATCTCGGTGCCCTGTGCCGACGCATTGCCGGCGTTGTCGCGGGCGCGCACCCGGTAGCGGTAGGTGGTCGACGCGGTCAGGCCGCCATCGACGTAGCTGGCACTGGACGGCGAGCCGACCAGGCTGCCGTTGCGGTACACGTCATAGCCGGCCATGCCGCTGCCACCGGTGTTGTCGGTGGACGGGCTCCAGCTGAGCGCGATGCTGTTGGCGGTACGGGTGCCGACTGCCAGCCCGCCCGGCACGCTCGGCGCGGTGGTGTCGCCGCCGGCGGCGTTGACGGTGATGGTGATGGTGGGCGTGCTGGTGGTGGCGTTGTTGTTGTCGGTGGCCACTGCACGCAGCGTGTGGCTGCCGGCGCTGGCGTTGGCCCAGCTGGCCGCATACGGCGCGCTGGTGGCCACGCCGAGCGTGCTGCCATCGCGGAAGAACTCGACCTTGGCGACGCTGCCGTCCGGATCACTGGCGTTGGCGGTCACGTTGATCGTGCTGCCGGCGCTGAAGGTGGCACCGTTGGCCGGCGAGGTCAGGCTGACCACCGGCGGTTGGTTGCTGCCACTGCCATCGCAGGCACCGAGATTGGTGTAGTAGGGCGCACCGGCCGGATGGTCCGGCGGCGCGTTCCAGATGTCCTGGTTCGCCCGATAGAGGACGCCTCCTTTCTGCAGGGTATCGCCGGCCCGGTAGATCTTGGCTTGGTCCCACTGGGCCACCCCGGCACAGCTGGCGGCCTGCGCCAGGCCGGGCAGGGCGGCGGTACCGGCGGCCAGGGCAAGCAGCCAGGCCAGACGGCGGGGACGACAGCTACGGGTCGAACGTTCGGCACTGCGCACAATCGGGTCGTACATGGGTAAGTCTCCGATCAAAGGGCGCGCGGGCCCCGATGGCGCCGCGCGTGACGCAGGTCCGGGCGTCGCCCGGGAAGGCGACGGAGGGGGCGGACGGAGGTACCTGGGAGGCCGGGGAGAGAGTCCGGCGCCAGGTGGGGACAACGTTGTCATCAATCGTGTGGTCAATCCGTGAGCGAGCGCATGGTTCGGGGATCCGGGGGGGAGCGGCGCTGCGCGCGGTCGGCGGCCATCGGCGGAGCCCCCTCGTGGCTGGGGCATTCCGCGAACAGCGGATTTCTGGGGGTTGGCCGGGCGGGTGGGCTGCGCAGGGGACGCCGTGAATACGTCCTTGTAGGCTCGGTCGCGCCATCCATGGCGCTTACGCCCCTGCGCAGCCCACCCGCCCGGCCACGGACAGGTTCCTGCGCGCTCAGCCACGAAAGGCAGAACAAAAAATCAAAGGCAGAAGCCGGTCGCTTCGCTCTTCAATGCCTGATTTCCGATGTTCCCTGGTTGCCGGCCAGCGGCCGGCATTACCGCAGAGCATCCACGCATGGCGTGGATCTGCCGCAGGTCGCGGAAA
>NZ_DS999412.1:4716438-4750294 GCF_000158575.1 Stenotrophomonas sp. SKA14 | reverse complement strand
GCCATCCCACGGGAACCCCGCTTTTGCTTTGGCAGTTGCTGTTGCCGTTGCTGTTGCCGTTGCCCTGGCTTCGGCGGGTGCCGGGCGCCGCCCGGCCAGAGCCCTTCCCCCGCTTCCGGTACAATGTCGGGCCCGTTTCCCAACTACGGTTCCCCGGACATGATGGTCCTCGAGGGCGCGCCCGCCCTGTCGCCGTTCCGCCGCGAACGTCTTGAATCCCGCCTGCAGTCCATCGCTCCCTCCCTGCGCATCAGCGGCGCCTGGCACGTCTACTTCGTGCAGCCCGAAGGCAGCGCCGCCCCCGACCTGACCACCCTGTGCCGCATCCTCGAAGCTGCGCCGCAGGCCGAGGCCGTGGCCGACGGCGCGGTCAGCCGCATCGTGGTGCCGCGCCTGGGTACGCTGTCGCCGTGGTCGAGCAAGGCCACTGAACTGGTCCGCGGTGCGGGCCAGCCGGTCAGCCGGGTCGAGCGTGGCCTGCGTATCGACGTGCAGGGCTGGCCGGCCGATGCCGCCGCCCAGCAGGCGCTGGTCAAGGCGCTGCACGACCCGATGACGCAGTCGGTGCTGGAGACCGTGGCAGAGGGCCAGGCGCTGTTCTCGGCACCGGCCCGCGGTGAACTGGAACGCGTGCCGGTGGACCAGCTGGAGGCCGCCAACCAGCGCCTCGGCCTGGCCATGGCCCAGGACGAGATCGACTACCTGCGCGAACGCTTCACCGCGCTGGGCCGCTCGCCGTCGGACGTCGAACTGATGATGTTCGCGCAGGCCAATTCCGAGCACTGCCGCCACAAGATCTTCAACGCCAGCTGGACCATCGACGGCCAGGAACAGGACCGCTCGCTGTTCCGGATGATCAAGAACACCCACCAGCAGACCCCGCAGCACACGCTCAGCGCGTACAGCGACAATGCAGCGGTGATCGAAGGCCACCCGGCCTCGCGCTACCGCCCGGATCCGGCCAGCGGCGAATACCGCCGCGAGCCGCAGGTGCCCAGCGCGTTCCAGATCAAGGTGGAAACGCACAACCATCCGACCGCGATCGCGCCGTTCCCGGGCGCATCGACCGGTAACGGTGGCGAGATCCGCGACGAAGGTGCGACCGGCCGCGGCGGCAAGCCGAAGGCCGGCCTGTCCGGTTTCTCGGTCTCGCACCTGCGCATCCCCGAGCTGCCGCAGCCGTGGGAAGCGCCGCGCGCGCTGAACCCGCGCATGGCACCTGCGCTGGAAATCATGACCGACGGCCCGCTCGGCGGCGCCGCGTTCAACAACGAATTCGGCCGCCCGAACCTGCTCGGCTACTTCCGCAGCTTCGAGCTGCCCGAAGGTGCTGATCTGGTCCGCGCCTACGACAAGCCGATCATGCTGGCCGGTGGCCTTGGCGCGATCGACCGCATCCAGGTCGAGAAGATCCAGCTGCAGGCGGGTGATGCGGTCATCGTGCTCGGTGGCCCGGCGATGCTGATCGGCCTGGGCGGCGGTGCCGCCAGTTCGGTGGCCTCCGGCGAGAGCGCCGAGGATCTGGACTTCGCCAGCGTGCAGCGCGACAACCCGGAAATGGAGCGCCGCTGCCAGGAGGTCATCGACCGCTGCGTGGCGATGGGTGCCAACAACCCGATCAAGTTCTTCCACGACGTCGGTGCCGGTGGCCTGTCCAATGCCATCCCCGAACTGCTGCACGACTCCAAGGTCGGCGGTGTCATCGATCTGGGCAAGGTGCCCACCGATGATCCGTCGCTGTCGCCGATGCAGCTGTGGTGCAACGAGTCGCAGGAGCGTTATGTGCTCGGTGTCGCGCAGGAGCGCCTGGCCGAGTTCGCCGCGCTGTGCGCGCGCGAGCGCTGCCCGTTCGCCGCGGTCGGCGTGGCCACCGCCGAGGAACACCTGGTGGTGGCCTACGGTGCGGTGCCGGGTCACACCCCGGCCGATGCGCCGATCGACCTGCCGATGGACGTGCTGTTCGGCAAGCCGCCGAAGATGCACCGCGACACCGCGCACCCGCCGGCACCGCGCTGGCCGGCATTGAAGACCGGCGGCCTGGACCTGCAGGAAGCGGGCCTGCGCGTGCTTGCGCACCCAACGGTGGCCTCGAAGAATTTCCTGGTCACCATCGGTGACCGCAGCGTCGGCGGCCTGACCGCGCGCGAACAGATGGTCGGCCCGTGGCAGCTGCCGGTGGCCGACGTGGCGATCACCCTGGCCGACTTCGATGGCGTGTCCGGCGAAGCGATGTCGATCGGTGAGCGCACCCCGCTGGCCCTGCTCGATGCGGCCGCTTCGGCACGCATGGCGGTGGGTGAAGCACTGACCAACCTGTGCGCGGCCCCGGTCGACGCACTGGATGAAATCAAACTGTCGGCGAACTGGATGGCCGCTGCCGGCCACCCGGGCGAGGACGCGCTGCTGTACGACGCGGTCAAGGCCGTGGGCATGGAACTGTGCCCGCAGCTGGATATCAGCATCCCGGTGGGCAAGGACTCGCTGTCGATGCAGGCGCAGTGGCACGACCAGGGCGAAGCGCACAAGAGCGTGTCGCCGGTGTCGCTGGTCATCTCGGCGTTCGCGCCGGTCGCCGACGTGCGCAAGCAGCTGACCCCGCTGCTCGACCGCGACGTGGAAAGCGAGCTGTGGCTGATCGGCCTCGGTGCCGGCAAGCAGCGCCTGGGCGGTTCGATCCTGGCCCAGGTGCATGCCGACCACGGCGATCTGCCGGCCTTCGCCGGTGCCGCCCCGGACCTGGACGATCCGCAGCGCCTGCGTGGCTTCTTCGAGCTGATCCGCGATGCGCGCCAGTCCGGTCTGCTGCTGGCCTACCACGACCGCAGCGACGGTGGTGCCTTCGCTGCGCTGTGCGAAATGGCCTTCACCTCGCGTCTGGGCCTGGACATCACCCTCGATGCCTGGGGCGATGATCCGTTCCGCAGCCTGTTCAATGAAGAACTGGGCGCAGTGGTGCAGATCGCGCGCGAAGACCGCGCCGCGTTCGCCGATCTGGTCGAGCGCCATGCACTGACCGAATGCGCGCAGCGCATCGCCAAGCCGACCACCGCGCCGGTGGTGCGTGTGTCGCTGGGCGGCGAGAACCTGGCCGAATGGCGTTGGGACGCGCTGTTCGACGCCTGGTGGTCGGTCACCCACGCGATGCAGAAGCGCCGCGACAACCCGGCCAATGCCGATGCCGAGCGTGAAATCGCCCGCGCCTTCAACGCACCGGGCCTGAAGCCGAAGCTCAGCTTCGACCTCAACGAAGACGTGGCCGCCCCGTTCATCAGCACCGGTGCGCGTCCGCGCGTGGCGGTGCTGCGCGAGCAGGGCGTCAACGGCCAGATTGAAATGGCCAACGCCTTCGAACGTGCCGGCTTCCGCGCGTTCGACGTGAACATGAGCGACCTGATCGAAGGCCGCGTGGCGCTGCAGGACTTCACCGGCCTGGTCGCCTGCGGCGGCTTCAGCTATGGCGACGTGCTCGGTGCCGGCCGTGGCTGGGCGACCTCGATCCTGGAGCGCAGCGCGCTGCGTGATGCGTTCGCCGCGTTCTTCGCCCGCGAAGACAGCTTCGCGCTGGGTGTGTGCAACGGCTGCCAGATGATGAGCCAGCTGAAGAACATCATCCCCGGTGCCGAGCACTGGCCGCAGTTCCGCCGCAATGCCAGCGAGCAGTTCGAAGCCCGCACCGCGCTGCTGGAGGTGGTGGAGTCGCCGTCGGTCCTGCTGCGTGGCATGGCGGGCTCGCGCCTGCAGGTGGCAGTCGCGCACGGCGAAGGCCAGGCGGTGTTCGACAACGCCGTCGACCAGGCCGCGGCCCGTGTTTCTCTGCGCTACATCGATGGCCACGGTAATGTTGCCAGCCAGTACCCGCTGAACCCGAACGGCTCGCCGGACGGCATCACCGGCCTGACCAGCAGCGACGGCCGCGTCACCATCATGATGCCGCACCCGGAGCGCACCCCACGCGCGCTCAACCTGAGCTGGGCGCCGGCCGAATGGCAGGGTGATTCGCCGTGGATGCGCATGTTCCGCAACGCGCGGGTGTGGTGCGGCTGACGGCGCAACCGTCGCGCACGCCACAATGCGATGAGGTACGGAAAACCCGGCAGGCGACTGTCGGGTTTTTCTTTGGTCGGGCAGAAATACCTGCCGCAACCATCAGTTACACGCGTTTACAGTGCGTCGGCGGTTCGTCACTCAGATCTAACAAAATCGCTTTATAAACAGGTGAAATAGTGAACTGCTTCACGGCAATAGGATTTGCCGTGTCAAAGTCTTGACGATCTGGAAAGTTGCCGTTAACACTTGAACCCCGTTACAGAATCATTCATTTCGCAGTAACCGGTTGGCGCACGCGCTCGGTTTTCTGTCGCTGCGCGCCGTTCGGCAATACCCCGCAGTAAATCACGCGAATAGACGCCCCCAGGGGACGTTGGGCCGGAAAGCCCAGCGGTGGCGTTGCTTTGCCCAAAACCAGTCCAATCAGGAGCCGTACCGATGAATCGGATTTATCGCAAGGTCTGGAACAAAGCATTGGGTCAGTTGGTGGTGGCTTCGGAACTGGCCTCCTCCGGCAGCAGCAGCGGTGGGGTCGTCGACCAGCGCCGCGATGCGACACGAGCCACGCCCGCATTGCTGGCAGTGGCGCTGGGCCTGGTATTGGGGTTGGGCATGAGCGGCACCGCCGCCGCGCAATCAGTGCAGATCGGCGGCAGCGCCACCTGCGTCGCATTCAGCGGCAAGCTGCTGGAAAAGTGCCTGATCGAAGGCTCGGCCACGGCCAAGGGCAGCAACGCCGTTGCGATCGGCAGCAACAGCAACGCCAGTGCCGCCAACAGCGTGGCGCTGGGCGCCGGCTCCAAGGCCACGCGGGCCAACACCGTGTCCGTCGGTGATGCCGGCAAGGAACGGCAGATCACCAATGTCGCGGCGGGCGCCCAGGCGACCGATGCGGTGAACAAGGCGCAGCTCGATGCGCAGGCACGGGCCACGCAGGCGGCGATTGCCGACGTGGCCGCAGACGGCAGCCGCTATTTCAAGGCCGACGGCGCAGGCGATGACAGCGACGCGGCGAAGATCGACGGGCAGGGCGCATTGGCGGCCGGTGCAGGTGCGCAGTCGCTGGCCAATGCCACCACTGCCATCGGTACCCAGGCCATCGCCGCCGGCATCGGCGCCAGCGCGTTCGGCCAGGGCGCATTGGCCATTGGCGACGCCAGCGTCGTGGTCGGGCAGAGTGCTGCGGCGTTCGGCCTGGGCGACACCGCCGTGGGTGCCAGTGCCTATGCGGCCAGCGAGAACGGCGCGGCCACCGCGCTCGGCGCGTTGTCCGAAGCCAGCGCTGATGGTGCCACTGCTGTGGGTGGCGGTGCCGTGGCGATGGGCCCGGGCAGCACCGCGCTGGGCCGTGGCGCGACCGCCGCCAACGAAGCGTCGATTGCGGTCGGCGCGTTCAGCACCGCCGTGGGTGAATACAGCACCGCGCTGGGCTCCAATTCGGCGGCGGTGGCCACCGGCAGCGTGGCGCTGGGCGCCGGTTCGCTGGCCGACCGTGTCGATACGGTGTCCGTCGGCGCCGCCGCGTATGGCCTGACCCGGCAGATCACCAGCGTGGCGGCCGGTACCGAAGACACCGATGCCGTCAACGTGGGCCAGCTGAAGGACGTGGCCGCCGTGGCCGATGCCACCGCCAAGCGCTTCCAGGCCAACGGCAGCAGCAACAGCGATGCCGGTGCGCTGGCCGAGGGCGACGAGGCGCTGGCCGCAGGCGAAGCGGCCAACGCGATCGGCAGCGGCACTACGGCCGTCGGTGCCGGTGCCACCGCCGTCGCGCAGAACGCCACCGCCGTCGGCAACAACGCACTGGCCTCGGGCCAGAACAGCGCGGCGTTCGGCAACAATGCGCAGGCCAACGGCCCGGGCAGCGTCGCCGTTGGCGGTGCTGCGGTCGATGCCGATGGCAATCCGCTGATCACCAGTGGCGGTGTGCCGGTGGAAACCGGCGCCACCAGTGCCGGTGTCGGTGGCACCGCCGTGGGCGCCAGTGCCGATGCCGGTGGTTTCGCCGCGTCGGCCTATGGCGTGGGCGCGTATGCCGCCGGTGCGCAGTCCTCCGCGTTCGGCGCGGTCGCCAATGCCATCGGTGACTACTCCACCGCGCTGGGCACGCAGAGCAACGCCACCGGTACCAGCAGCGTGGCCATCGGTGGCCCGGCCGACCTGATTCCCGGCCTGGGCTTCTTCGTGCAGACCCAGGCCAGTGGCGAGGCCGCAACCGCGGTGGGCGCCGGTGCCATCGCCAGCGGCGATCGCGCGGTGGCCAACGGCAGCCTGACCGAAGCCTCCGGCGCCGAAGCGACTGCGGTCGGCTACTTCGCCTACGCACCCGGCGAGAACGCCAGCGCGCTCGGCGCGCAGACCTGGGCCAGCGGCGCGCAGAGCACGGCGGTGGGCTACTACGCCACTGCACGCGGCGCCAACAGTGTCGCACTCGGCGCGAATTCCGAAGCGGTGCGTGCCAACAGCGTGGCCGTCGGCAGCGCCGGCAACGAGCGGCAGATCACCAGTGTTGCTGCAGGCAGCGAAGCCACCGATGCGGTGAACAAGGCGCAGCTCGATGCCGTGGCCAGCACCGCTGACAGCACCGCGCGTTTCTTCCAGGCACAGCCGGAAGCGGGCAGCGATGCCGGCGCACTGGCCGAAGGTGAAGGCGCGGTTGCCGCCGGTTCGTCGAGCAATGCGATCGGTGCCGGCGCGGTTGCACAGGGCGCTGCCGCCTCGGCGATCGGTGATGACAGCGTGGCGGTCGGCCGCAACAGCAACGCCACCGGCAAGGGCGGCGTGGCGATCGGTGGCCTCGGCCAGGCCTACGACGAGTACAACCAGCCGATCATCGGTGCCGACGGCACGGCGCAGCAGGTGGGTACCACCGCCGTTGCCGATGCCACCGCAGTCGGCAGCGGCGCGCAGGCCACCGGGGCTGCCAGCAGCGCCTTCGGCAACGCGGCCAAGGCCAGTGGTGACAACAGCTTCGCCGCAGGCGGCAAGTCGCGCGCCACCGGCAGCTATGCGGTCGCGGTCGGCGACAGCGCATTCGCCAGCAGCGATGACAGCACCGCTGTCGGCGGCTACAGCTGGGCCACGGCCAGCGGCGCCAGCGCCTTCGGTTCCGGCGCGTGGGCCACCGCCACCAACGCCTCGGCCTTCGGCAACGCGGCCTGGGCCAGCGGCAGCGGTGCAACCTCCATCGGTTACAACAGCTGGGCCAACGGCGCCAGTTCCACCGCGGTGGGTCGCGGCGCCTTCGGCTATGGCGACAACAGCGTAGCGCTGGGCTTCCAGGCACTGGGCAACAGCCTCAACAGCATCGCCATCGGCACCAACACGGTGGCCGGTGGTGAAAGCGCGATCGCGCTCGGCGCCGGCAGCAATGCCAGCGCCAGCAATGCCGTCGCGCTGGGCGCCGGTTCAGTGGCCAACCGTGCCCGCACGGTGTCGGTCGGCAGCGCCGGCAACGAACGCCAGGTCACCAACGTGGCTGCTGGCACGCAGGCCACCGATGCAGTGAACAAGGCGCAGCTGGATGCGGTGGCGAGCACCGCCAGCACCACCAGCCGCTTCTTCCAGGCCAGCGGCAACGGCGACGATGTGGCCGGTGCGCTGGTGGAGGGGGACAACGCGCTGGCGGCGGGCGATGCGGCCAACGCCATCGGCAATGGCGCCACCGCGCTGGGCAGCGGCGCCAATGCGCTGGCCAACAATGCACAGGCACTGGGCTTCAATGCACTGGCAACCGCGGCCAACGCCAGCGCGGTGGGTGCCAATGCACAGGCCACCGGCGAGTACGCCACCGCGCACGGTGCGGAAAGCGAGGCCAGCGGCGAGCAGAGCGCCGCTTTCGGTGCCGCCAGCATCGCCAGCGGCGCCGGCAGCACGGCCAACGGTGTGCTGTCCGAAGCGTCCGGCGAAGAAGCCGTGGCCGTGGGCTACTTCAGCAATGCCAGTGGCGATGCGGCGACCGCCGTGGGCAGCGAAAGCGTGGCCAGCGGTACCGCATCGGCGGCATTCGGCATCGGCGCCGAAGCCACCGGTGGCTACAGCACCGCCATCGGTGGCTACGCGCAGGCTTCGGCCTTCAATGCCACCGCGTTCGGCAATTTCGCCAATGCTTCCGGCTCCAACAGCGTGGCCCTGGGCGGCGATTCGGAGGCGTCCGGTGCCTACAGCACGGCAACCGGCCAGGGCAGCCTGGCCACCGGAACCAACAGCGTTGCCATCGGTGGCTCGTTGTTCGGTGTGCTGGCCACCGAGGCCTCGGGCAACTACTCCACCGCGGTGGGTGGCGGCGCCTGGTCGGGTGGCATCAACAGCACCGCGCTGGGCAACGCCGCCGAATCGCGCGGCGCCAACAGCGTGGCGCTGGGTGCGGACTCGATTGCAGACCGTGACAACACCGTTTCGGTGGGCGGGGGCGGCAACACCCGCCAGATCACCAACGTAGCCGACGGTACGCAGGGCAACGACGCGGTCAACAAGAACCAGCTCGATGCGGTTGCCGCTGCAGCGGAAAAAACCAGCAGGCAGTTCCAGGCCAGCGGCAATGCCGATGGCGAAACCGGCGCACTGGTCGAGGGCGACAACGCACTGGCGGCCGGTGATGCGGCCAATGCCATCGGCAACGGTGCCACCGCACTCGGCAGCGGTGCCAATGCGCTGGCTGCCAATGCCACGGCCGTCGGTATCGATGCGCTGGCCACCGGCAACAACGCAGCGGCGCTGGGCAGTACCGCACAGGCCACCGGTGAAGACAGCCTGGCCCTGGGCAGTGGCGCCAGCGCCAGCGAGCTGGGTGCCAGCGCCACCGGCGCACGTGCTCAGGCCAGTGGTGCCTACAGCACCGCAACCGGCACCGAGTCCAACGCCAGCGGCACGCAGGCACTGGCCAGTGGCTTCCGCAGCGCCGCGTCCGCTGATGGCACCACCGCTGTCGGCGGCTATGCCGAAGCCAGCGGCCGCCTCGGTACCGCGCTGGGCTATGGATCGGCGGCCAGTGGTGCCAACACCACGGCGGTCGGCTTCGGCGCGGCCGCGGCCGGTACCGGCGCGGTGGCCGTGGGCCAGTCCAGCGAGGCCAGTGGCGAGGAGAGCGTCGCCATCGGCGGCAGTACCTTCTTCGGCCTGATCCCGTCGCGTGCCAGCGGTACTGGCGCCGCGGCATTCGGCGCAGGTGCGTGGGCCACCGAAGACTACGCCACCGCCATCGGCTGGAATTCGTGGGCGGCTGGCAGCAGCGCCACTGCACTCGGTGCCAATGCCACCGCCAACGGCAGCAACAGCGTCGCTCTCGGTGCGGGCTCCAAGGCGGACCGCGACAACACCGTTGCCGTCGGCAAGGCCGGTGGCGAACGCCAGGTGACCCATGTTGCCGCCGGCACCGAAGCCACCGACGCGGTGAACAAGGGCCAGCTGGATGCAGTGGCCACGGTTGCCGACAAGACCAGCCGCCAGTTCCAGGCCAGTGGCAACGCCGATGGCGAGGCCGGTGCACTGGTCGACGGTGACAACGCCCTGGCGGCCGGCAACGCGGCCAACGCCATCGGCAACGGCGCTACCGCGCTGGGCAGTGGTGCCAACGCGATGGCCGCCAATGCCACCGCAGTCGGCTTCGATGCACTGGCCACCGGCAACAACGCCGCGGCGCTGGGCAATGCTGCACAGGCCAGTGGCGTCGACAGCGTGGCGGTGGGCAGCGGTGCCAGCGCCAGCGAACTCGGCGCCAGTGCCAGTGGTGCCGGTGCCCAGGCCAAGGGCGCCTACAGCACCGCCAGCGGCGCGCAGGCCACGGCCAGTGGCACGCAGTCGCAGGCCAGCGGCTTCCGCGCCAATGCGTCGGCCGATGGCGCCTCGGCACTGGGCAGCTATGCTGAAGCCAGCGGTCGTCTCGGTACGGCAGTCGGCTACGGCAGCAAGGCCACTGGCGCGAATGCCACTGCGGTGGGTGTCAGTGCCAACGCCTCGGCCGCCGGCAGCATTGCACTGGGTGCCGGCTCGGTGGCCGATCGTGCCAACACCGTGTCGGTCGGCAGTGTCAGCACCGACCGCCAGATCACCCGGGTCGCTGCGGGTACCGAGCGTACCGATGCGGTCAACCGCGGCCAGCTCGATGCAGTGGCGGCGACCGCCGACGGCACCGCGCGTTACCTCAAGGCCACCGGCAGTGGTACCGCCAGTGCCAGCGGCAGCGATGCCACGGCCATCGGTTCGGCGGCCAGTGCCAGCGGCGCACGCAGCAACGCCGTGGGCGCCAACGCGATGGCGATCGGCAATGGCGCGCTGGCACTGGGTAACAGCGCCGGTGCATCCGGTGCCAACTCGGTGGCGCTGGGCGCAGGGTCACGTGCGCTTGACGCCAACGTGGTCTCGGTCGGCGGTGGCAATGGCACCGATGGCCCGGCGACGCGTCGCATCGTCAATGTGGCTGATGGCCGCATCGGTGCAGGCAGCAGTGACGCGATCACCGGCTCGCAGCTCAACGTCACCAACCAGCGTGTCGGTGCGGTGGAGACCCGCGTGGGCGATTTCGATTCGCGCATCGCCACGGTCGAAACCACCGCAGCCAGCGCGGTCAGCTACGACGATGCCAGCCGTGACCGCCTGACCCTGTCCGGCTTCCAGGGCACCACCCTCGACAACGTCGGCGCGGGCAGCATCGCCGCTGGCAGCCGCCAGGCCATCAATGGTGGGCAGCTGTTCCAGTCGCTCAGCGACGCCGCCAGCTTCCTCGGTGGCGGTGCCAGCGTCGGCATGCAGGGCGTGTTCGTGGCGCCGAACTACGTGATCCAGGGGGCTACCTACAGCAATGTCGGCGATGCACTGGGTGCGCTGGATCGCAAGGTCAGCGAAATCGACCGTCGTACCGCCGGTGGCACGCGCGCCGGAACCGCCAGCCTGCGCGCGATGAGTGCGCCGCTGGAGGACGGTGCGCAGGCCAGTGTCGCGGCCGCATCGGTGGCGGACGCAGCGCCGGCCAGCACTGCGCGTGTGCAGGGTACGCCGACCGCGGCTGCGGCGGGTGCCGGCATTCCGGTGGGCACCCCGGCGAGCGGTTTCAATGCGGTTGCCATGGGCGAGGGCGCGGTTGCCAGTGGTGCCTCGTCCACCGCCATCGGCCAGGGCGCGAATGCCAGCGCAGCGAACGCGGTGGCGCTGGGCCAGGGTTCGGTTGCCGACCGTGCCAATACGGTGTCGGTGGGCAGCGAAGGCAACGAGCGTCAGGTGACCAACGTGGCGGCCGGTACCACGGCCACCGACGCGGTCAACAAGGGCCAGCTCGACCGTGGCATGGCCACCGCCAACAGCTACACCGACAGCCGCGTCCAGGCCGTCGCCGACAGCTTCGATGTGTTCAAGGGCGAGATCGATGGGCGCCTGCGTCACATGGACCGCCGCATCGACCGTCAGGGCGCGATGAGCGCCGCGATGCTCAACATGGCCACCAGCGCGGCCGGTATCCGCACCCAGAACCGGGTCGGTGTCGGCATCGGGTTCCAGGGTGGCGAATCGGCGCTGTCGCTGGGTTACCAGCGTGCAATCAGCGATCGCGCCACGGTCACCTTCGGCGGTGCCTTCAGCAGCGATGACAGCTCGGTCGGCGTCGGTGCCGGCTTCGGCTGGTAAGCCCGTCAATTGCGCCGGCGGCCACCCACGCCGGCGCAGCACCTGCAGTGAGGGCCTGGGGGGAGGTCACGGCAATCCCGGCTGGGCCGGCCGGGAGTCGTCAAGGTGTAGCGGCGCGCGATAAATGAGGCAGGGAACGCGCGATAAATGGGTGCTGCCGCAGTTTACGGAGAGTGCAACGAATTTGCAGATACAGAAACGCCCCGGAGGGCCGGGGCGTCTTTCGTGGAGTCCTGTGCCGGAGGCCGGGCTTAGGCCTCGGCAACCGACTGGCTGTGCACAATCTCCCCGAGCCGGTTGACGGCCGCCTCCTGCAACTTGGCCAGCAGGGAGACCAGCGACCACACGCGGGCGCGCGAAATGCCGTTCAGGTTGGACTCGGGGGAGATCAGGTCAATGATCGCGGCCCGCGCCTCGGCAACACCTTCTTCGCCCACACCCTCGGGGAAGTTACGAGGCTCGATGGCGTAGAAGAGCATGGCAAGGTTGTCGCGGTTGATGGCGTCATGGCCGCCCCGGACCTCAAGCGCGTCGCGCAGACCGTTCAAGGCAGAAGAGACGGTGCCCAGGTCATCATGGGCTTGGGATGCTGCCCGCTTGAGCGAGTTGGACTGCGGCGAGCTTGCGATAATCGTGTTCATGTCGGGTCCTCAGGTCTTTTGATGAGTGACCGCCAGCCCAACGCCAATTGGGTGGCGGACGGTACGCGGTTGGCGTGCCGGCCTGAGGACCGGTGGGCCTTGCGGCCCCCGCGCACCGCCCACCGCAGAATCGGTGGACCTGCCCCCGCCCGATGCGGGACAACAAAAAAGCGCCTTCATCGGGCGATGGGCGCTTGCTGCGCCTCAGGTACTCGGGACGCCAATCCCGGCCGCCACATGTGGGGCGACGTGGGAAACACTACACCCCCGCGACCCCACATGCAACATCTTTGTGGATGGGTGGTCACCGCCCCGTGACTCCGCCATCGGAGAACTTGGCGAACGGCCAACGGCCGAAAGAGCGGCCCACCCTGCGGTCGTTGTTTGGGCCGCAGCCCACGGACACGCACCGCTTGTCCGTCAGCGCCTGGCTCAGCGCTCGGGAACGAATTCCTCCAGGCCGGTCTCCAGGTTCATGCGCATCCAGCCCCGGACGCCATCCCGCACGACGATTGCCCTGGCGCGGAGCGGATCATCAATCTCTTCCTGCCGCCGACGGCGAGCCATGTCTTCAGTCATCTTATTCAGCCACTCCCAACTGCCCGGCTGAATCGGTTCGACCTTCACCGGCTTGGGCGGTAGTGCCAGGCCGATGCGGTGCGCATCCTTCTTCAGCAACTCCAGCTCGGATTCGATGGTCAGCATCTCCCGGTCAATGTCACCGATCTTCGCCAGGGACTCTTTCAACGGAAGAGCCTTCGGCCAATTGGCGATGCCATCCAGGGCGTCAGCCGTAGCCAGCTTCATTTCATCCAAGAGGAAGTAGGTTGCGGCAAGCTGGCTCACCGGGTCCGGGTCAAAGTCCCCGCCGTAGACGGCTCCACGTAGTCCGCCCGGCAGCGTGCCCAGCATGTCGTCGGCTTTCATCGCGTTGACGCTCATCGCCGTCTCAACCGTGGGCTTCTTATCGGCGCGGTCATGGCTCCCGAAGATACTGTTTCTGAGATTTTGTGTCAGCCGCGCACGATAGTGGTCAGCCTTCAAATCCAACATGCGCCACATGAGCGCGATGTAGTCCGTGCGTGAAATTGGCTGTGAGGTGATCTTGCTGCGCTCTGCCGCCAGGACTTCCAGTCGCTGGTAACGCTCGGCAACGGCGGTGTTGATCTTCTCTTTGATCGCGCCCAGGCTTTCGATGCTGGACTGGATTTCCGTGATGCTGCTCATGGTGACCTCTTATCGTTGGATGGCCCTTTGGGCCATGATCGCGGCTTGGATAAAGCCGATAGACGGATTGGCGTGCTGCACGTCACGCGCGAGTTCGTACAGTTGCATCTGCGTGCGATCAACCTGAGCTCCAACGGGTATGGAGAAGTTCGCCGCAGCGGGAGTGCCGCCATGTGCTGGCTCTGCAAAGCTCAAAGGCTGCATTCCCTTCACAGCCGGAGCCTGAGCGCCCAGAAAGCCCACGTGACGCAGGTAGTAGCTACCCGGCATGGGATTGCCTGGCGTGTTGGGAAAGTAGATCGAGGCTGAAACGTTCTTGTAATTGCCGCTCCGCACCGAACTGATCAGGCCATCAGCCACATCGGCGAAGGCGTACAGCTCGCCATCCATATCGGCCAGGCCGCGCACCTGGCCAAAGGTGTTCGATTCATCGTCAGGGTGTCCGATCACCAAGGGCGCAGACTTCAGTGCCTGGCTGTAGTTGATCGCAACGGCGCTGACCGCCCGTTTGTCGACGGTGATGGGACCGGACTGAGAGTTCCATGTGCCCGCCCGAAATATCTGAAATGCACGTAGTGCCATAGTGGAAGTCCTGCCACGCAATAGGTTGATGGCCGCTGACTGATCAACGGTGCTGATTGGAATGCACGGCTTTAATCAGTGCCTGCTCGGCTGTTTGCACTGCGCCTGTTCCGTTCGCGCGTTCGCTGCAAGATGCGACGAACAGAGCGCTCGGAGATGCCAAAGGTGGCGGCGATGTCATGGGTTCTTTCGCCTGCGCGGTAGCGAGCAACAATTGCCACGTGCTGCTCGGCCTGGCGGGCAGCTGCCATCGAAGGGATATAGACCGAGCCGCCAGAGAATGTCGTGGACACTGCTGCCACCGCAGCTCCCCCTGCAGATTCCCGACGTGCCTGGTCACAGCCCAGCTTCGCCAACTGAGCGATGACCTCCTCTTTCAGGCACTGCATGAACCCGTCGCGGCGTACCTTTGTGTCGCAACGTCGTCCGGCGCTCTCGGCGGAAACTGGAAAGCACAGGTTGACCCCGCCGTACTCACGGGCGATGCGCTGGACCACTGCCTGTACAACCGTGGGGATATGTACCTCGGCACGCAAGCTACGCAGCGCCAGCTCAACCGCCCCCCCCAAGCTCTCAAGCGCTCCGGAACCCTCGCGCGGCGAGGCAACGAGACCTCCCACGGCTCCACCCCGACCCTGGCTTCGCCCACCGACAGCACCGACGGCAGTCGCAGGTGTCTGACACCTGTCTGGAAGCGTGACGCCACCTATCTTGTGGTGGATATGCGTCTTCGAATCACTATTTGCCACGTCAGCCTCCCAAAACCTGACGGATCGATGCCGAATTGCGGCTGATCTTGTTTACAAACACATGGTCACTACCGGGATCGTCCAGGTAGTTCTCCAGCAAACTGGGTTCCACCACGTTCACCATGCGCAGCCCAATACTTGGTGCCTGGCTGGGCGGAGTGGCAGCGGCCGCCATCCGCACCATCGGCTGAGACACCGACATGGGCTGTCCCAGGCTGACCGGCCCGCCATCTGCATAGCCGTCACGCCATCCCCGAATGGCAGCCATACCGACGCGATTGAAGGCCGAGAGGAATGTCTTTGCGCCGGACTGCCGGGTCACTTCCTGGCGCAAAACGAACTCATCGGCATGCACGATGCCGGCAGGCTGGTATTTGCTGCCAGGCCCCGTCCAACCACCGGTTGCAAAGCTTGCCGCACTGGACACCGCCATAGCGGCCGCAGCGGCCTGCATCTGACTGGCCGCCTTGCTGACCGCCTGTGCGCCAATCACCAGGCCAAGTCCGGAAGAGCTGAGTGTTGTTGCCGAGGTCTCCAGCTTCGTGGCTCCAAGGCCAATGGCCGCGCCTGCGGCCGCTGCGACGGTTGCGGCTTTGGCCATCTGCTGGGCACCGTCACCGCCACCACCATTGCCTGATCCTGGAAAGAGGCTCATCAAGCGCATTGCGGCGGCCTGAGCCAGCTGCGCTGCGGCAAACTCGGCAATACCTTGAGCCAGGCTGGAGAAGAAGTTGGCAATCGAGTCGCTGAGCGAGTCGGTTTGTGTAACCAGTGACATGAACAGATTCTTGAACGACCCTTCAAGGGTGTTGCGTATGGACTGCTGGAGCAGACTGGTCGTTTGCGCCATCTCCTGGAGCTTTACCTCTATCTGGTCTACCGCCGCCGCGACCGCCGGATCCTTCAGCGTCAGGGCAATGGCTCGCATCTCCGGGAGAATCTCCCTGATCGCACCCAGCTTCTTCTGGTAGATGGAGACAACACTCTGCTGGGCCTGCGCCTCGGTAATGAGACCTGCCTGGAGCTCCACCTGGATGCGCTGTTGCTCCAGCGCGATGGACCCCATCGTCTGGTTATAGGTGTCCTGTAGCGTCTTGAAGCGGGCGCTTGCCTCGCTGAGGTTGAGCAGCTTTGCCACATCAGCGGCCTTGGCGGTTTCACCCAAGCCCTCAAGCTCTTGCTTCAGCAGATTGAGCTCGCGTCGGGTCTTGGCCAGCTCTGCGTCCGGGCCGCTCCCCTGGAGTTGAGCAATACGGTCGCGGACCCCGAGCATTTGCCGCTCTGCCTCCAGGCGCTGATCGGCCAAGTCTTTTTCCTTGGCCTTGTCCAGCAACTCCTGCTTGGTGCGGGCGGTGGCGTTCTGGAACTGACCCTCGGCGATGGCGGCCTCGATGCGGGCAGTTTCCGTTGCCCTCTTGTGCATCTCATCCAGCGTTCCGACCAACTGGATTTGTTGCTTCAGCCGCTCCAGTTCGCGCTGTGCAGCGGCCTCATCCTTCTGCGCGTCGGTTTTGGGTGCCTTGGGCGAGGTTTCTCGATACTGGCTTTGAAGCTGCTTGACCCGCCGATCATAGGCTCCACCACCGACACTGCCATCCTCGCCAAACACCACCCCCTTGAGCAGGGCGCTCTCAGGGGCGATAGCACGTAGCGTGCGGAACTGGTTGGCGACTTCTTCCGTGGCCTTCTTGAGCTTTTCGGCCTTGCTGGCCCCGCTATCCAGCGAGCGAGCAAGATCATCAGCCACGGCAACACCCTTGCGACGCAGCTCCGTGACGAAAGCCTCGCCCGACGCAAGTTCATCCTGGTCTTGCTTCTGCGATTTCAGCAGTGCCAGCCGTCGCTCCAGTTCGGCAATGTCGTTGGCCCTGTTCTGATCGCTCAGATAGCGAGGGGCAACGAAGGCTCCACTTCGAAGCGCAGCCAGTTGCTGCTGCACTTTGGCAATCTCAATTTCAAGGGTTGGGTTGGAGATGCTCTTGAGTTCGGAGGTGAAGGCTTGCCACTCCTGGCGCAGCTCCCCCACGAAGCCTGTCAGGCCGCGAGTGGCATCCTGAACCCGCTTGAGGCGGTCGGTATAGACGTCGGCCATGTACTCGACCGCAACCCGAACGGCATCGGTCTCGTTCCCCTGTTCTTCCAGGGCGCGTACATGCTCATAGACCTCTACCGTCAGAAAGCCGTATTGATCATTGAGCTTGCGCAGCGTGTCGGTAGGCGACTTGGCCAGCTCGGAAATCTTGGACGTGGTCGATTCAATGGAATCTCCAGTCAGTTTTGCCAGTGCGGCCGACGCGCGGCTTGCATCGTCAAGCGCCTTTCCCGACAGTTGGCCGCTGCGGGTGAGCTGCTCAACCGAGGCCCGTGCAAGATGGTAGTCCTTGACCAGTCCACCAATTTCACCGGCCAACTGGCTGAGCTGGCCCGCCGTCCGGCCGGAGCTGCCGCCATTGGCAATGATCGCCGACTCCAGGGATAGCAATTCCGTGTAGCCACGGTGGGCCATGTATGCCATTGAACCCAGAACCGCAGCAGTGCCGCCGACGGCGAGTACCATCGGGTTGATCGCTGCCGCCACTGCCCTGGCAGCAGGTCCAATGCCGCCAAATGAGTCCTTGATCTGGCCGCCTTGCTGCACAGCAACCATCCAGATGGGCATGCCGGTTGCGAGACTGGTCGTAATGTCGGTGATTTGGGCGGGCAGCTGCCGCATCGCCGCCTGATACTGGCCCGCAGACACTGCGCCAGCACCCATCGCACGCGAGATCGCGTCAGCGTTCTTGACGGCATTTCGTTGCGCTGCCAGGTCCGCCATCGAGCGGTTGTACTGGTCGCGACTGATCCGACCTGAATCTACAGCCGTCTTGAGCGCACGCTCGTCCTGCTCCAGCTTCTGGAGCTTCGCCGAGGCTCGGTCGTAACGTCCGATAGCGCCCTCGACAGACTGTTCACGCTGGCGCTCAGTGCGCACCAGCGCGCCACCCTGCTTATCCAGGGCTTTGATTGCGTTGTTGTAGTCCTCGGTGCTGAGCAACCCTCTGGACATGGCCCTATCGAGCAGCGTCTCAGTTTCGGCCAGGTCGGCCATGCTGGCCGCGCCGCGTTCTAGACGCGCATCGAGCTCTCCAATCATCCGGATTTCATCAGCCACCGTCTTTTGAACGGCGCTGCCGGATGACCTTACGCGATCGGCCGCAGCAGCAACGTCTGCCGACATCGATTTGGCGGAGCTACCCGCCGCTTCCATGCCCGCCGCGCCTTTGGCAGCACTTGCTCCGGCCTCTTCAATGCGCCCTGCTGAGTCTGAACTGCTCCTACTGGCACGATCAATGGACTGCGCGGCCTTACTGGACTTCTGCGCCAGCGTGTCAAGTCCGGCGCCCGCAGCGGCGCCAGATTCCTTGATCGAGCTCAAGCCACGCTGCAACACCGGCAGCGCCTTTTGCGCGTGCTCAATGTCCACCGCGATACGCATCGCCAGTTCCAGGCTGCGCTTACTTGCCATGATTATTCCTCTGACAGCAGTTGCCGTAGTAACGCTGCGGTTTCTTTGGGTGCGCCGTTCGTCGCGGCATTTATGTCGTTGATGCGCTCAGCGCGAAAGCGGCGGCGCTGCAACTGAGATTCGCGATACAGAAGCTGCAACTGTCGTCCTGTCATCGCCTTGAGCTGCTCGCATGATCCGTACCCTGCACTCGCCAAGGCACTGAAGACCTTGGCCCAGCTCACGGGCTGCTTTGGGGGGCCTCTGCGATTGCGCGCCGGAGAACCCGTCGGATAAAAAAACCCGAATTCACCCTCCACCAGGCAAGCATCAGCAGCTCACCCTCAGCTTCGCTCAACGACTCAACCCAGCTGCGCTCGACGTTTGCGGACTTGGACATCAGGTCCAAAATCACATCAGCGTTGCGAGCGCAGACTTCGCTGACCTGCTCGAAGCTGGGGACGGTGCTGCCTGGCTTGAAGACCCCGTAGAGGTCTTCCATGAAGCCTCGAGCGGTAGCCTGGATGAACAGCCCCTCGGCGAATGTGTACTCACGCACTGAGAGCTGCCGATCAGCCACCTTTACTTGGCCTTCGCCCATCAGGATTTCCAGCTCTTCGTTGCCCGCTTCTGCACTGGAATCTGCCCCCCCCTTGTGAGGTGCCGCCGCCGGGGTTTTTCGCAGTATTTCCGATCCGTGTCGCCATTTTGCACCTCTCAATTTGTGAAGGGATTGAATCAAAAGTGGACAGCTGTCTCTTGCGGACCCAGGTCCGGGTACGCGTGGTATGGAAGGCGTGTTAACGGCGCTTTGCCCTCTATGGCGGGAGGCAAATGTTTCGCATGCGAAACATTTCGGCTCTTGTCCAGTCGGCGCCAAGTGGCGTCATGCCTGGCTTTCCTTTGGATGCTCACCGCCCTTTAGCTTTTTCGTCGTTTGGAGGTGTCTCTCTGCGCGCCGGATCATCTTGCAGACCGCTTGGGTCGATACATTCAGCATGGTCGCTATTTCACTGCGGCTCTTGTTGTTCTGGAGATGAGAATGGGCCTGTAGCGCCCGTGCCAATGCAGCATCGCTCTGGCCGCTCGGCACGTAGATGCAGAGAGAGCGGCATCGAGTCAGTAGTTCCTGGCGAATGTCATCTGCCGCAACGGCCCGCTCCAGTTCATCCAGCAAGCCTGCCTGGCGAAGTTGATGGCAGACCTCATCCTCAACCAAGTCGAGGAGCTCCATGCCCAATTTGCTTGCGTGCCCTCCTGCCTTTGACCGGTTCGTCGGCAGGTAGATCGTGCTGCCTCCGAACTGGGCCTTGATTCGGCGGCACAATTGCCTGGATACCGCGAGGGTGTCGGCGTGCGGGACGTCCGCACTACTGAGGATCAGACAGATAACGTCCGTGACCTCTTCGAAAAAGGTTTTGTTGGCCGACACGCTTTGCTCCAGACGGTGTTCATGACAGTCGCCGGTTGAACGCTCGGGGAAGCGATATCGTTCCACCGAATAGCGCATGACCAGGCGATTCACCCGGACAGCTGTCCGGGCGATGGGAGTATCCCGACGACGTCAGAGCAAGTCTCCGAAACCAGTTTCTAGAAATGAGGTTTCGCTCAAAACGCTCGGCGCTGAGCGTTTTGCCCCTACGGCCAGGAGAGGAAAATCATGCGAATTCGCATGATTTGGGAGCTGAGACCGTGGGTAGGCAAGGGAAAAGTGACACGTTGTCACTTTTCGGGCAGTCAAATCGTGCGATGTCGCACGATTTGACTGTTCTTGGCGGCGGGCCAAATGTCGCGCATGCGCGACATTTCAGCCAGGCTCACCCTCAACCAAAATGTTTCGACGTCGAAACATTTGAGCGCTCCTGTGACGCGCCAAATGCCGCGAAATCGCGGCATTTGGCGCGTGATTGAGGCAAGGCGACGAAGGCTCCAAATGCGTCGATTTCGACGCATTTGGTCGGCTCTGGCCAAACGAACCGGGAACACTCAAGCGGTCTCAAATGTCGCGACGTCGCAACATTTGGGGCCGGCATCAATGGATGCGAAGGTTCGAAAAGCGACACGGTGTCGCTTTTGGGTGCGTAGCGGGCGGGGCGGCCAGAGTCCGGGTCGGGCCAGCGGCACAGTCACTCCGCTACGTCAAAACGGACTTTGAGTCCGAAATGTGTCGCATGCGAAACACTTGGGGTGGAGGTGAGGCTGGCTCAAATGTTGCGCCCGCGCAACATTCGGCGCGCCCTGGCAGGGATTGCCGCTGACGCAATGCTGTCGGATCTGCACGAGGTAGTCCCGCCACATCCCGGGTAGTCCGCCATCAATTATCCCGCCGTGCTCCCTTGGAATATCTCACCTCGGAACATCAAGGAATGATGGCCGCAGTGTTGGTTCGATCCATGACCCAGAAGAGGAATTTTGACGTGATCAAGAAGCAGAACCTTCGCATCAATGTGCTTGCCGCCGCCGTGCTGTCGATGACTGCGGTTGGTGCCGTCCACGCCGCAGGGTTGCCGACCCGTGAGCCGGTGCGCCAGGCCAGCACCGCAGAGCCGGGCACCGAACGCATCATCGTCAAGTACCGCACCGGCACCGCTGCGGCGAGCGACCGCTCGGCCAAGCTGTCCACCGTGCAGTCCGCGCTGACCCGCGCCAGCCTGTCCGGCGGCACCACTCGTGCCAGCACGCTTGGGCCGCAGGTAGTGCGCCGGCTTGGTGTCGGCGCCGACCTGATCCGCCTGCAGGGACGCCTTGCGCCTGCCGAACTGCAGCGCGTGCTGAAGGAACTCCAGGCCGACCCGGCGGTGCAGTACGCCGAGGCCGACGTGAAGCTGCGCCGCACTGAACTGCGTGCTGGTGACGTGCAGCCGGCGCTGGTGCCGAATGATCCGCTGTACCAGCAGTACCAGTGGCACTACTACAACGCCACCGGCGGCATCAACGCGCCGTCAGCATGGGATGTCTCCAAGGGCGAGGGCATCGTGGTGGCGGTGATCGATACCGGCATCCTGCCGCAGCATCCCGATCTGGTCGGCAACCTGCTGGAAGGCTACGACTTCATCAGCGATGCGGAAACCTCGCGACGCCCGACCAATGACCGCGTGCCTGGTGCACAGGACTATGGTGACTGGGTCGAGAACGACAACGAGTGCTACACCGGTTCGGTGGCCGAAGAGAGCTCCTGGCACGGTACCCACGTGGCCGGCACCGTTGCCGAGCAGACCAACAACGGTGTCGGCATGGCCGGCGTTGCGCACAAGGCCAAGGTGCTGCCGGTGCGTGTGCTCGGCAAATGCGGCGGCTACCTGTCCGATATCGCCGACGGCGTGATCTGGGCTTCTGGTGGCACCGTGGCGGGCATTCCGGCCAACACCAACCCGGCCGAGATCATCAACATGAGCCTGGGCGGCAGCGGCGCCTGCGGCAGCACGTATCAGGACGCGATCAACGGTGCCATCTCGCGCGGTACCACGGTGGTGGTGGCCGCCGGCAACGAAACCGACAACGCATCCAAGTACCGGCCGGCCAGCTGCGAAGGCGTAGTGACCGTGGGTGCCACCCGCATCACCGGTGGCATCACCTACTACTCCAACTACGGCACCCGCGTGGACCTGTCCGGTCCGGGTGGTGGTGGCAGCGTCGATGGCAACCCGGGCGGCTACATCTGGCAGGCCGGCTCCAATGCGGCCACCACGCCGGAGTCGGGTACGCCCAGCTACATGGGTCTGGGCGGTACCTCGATGGCGTCGCCGCATGTCGCTGCCGTCGCTGCACTGGTGCAGAGCGCGTTGATCGCCAAGGGCAAGGATCCGCTGACTCCGGCCGCGATGCGCACCCTGCTGAAGGAAACCGCGCGTCCGTTCCCGGTCTCCATTCCGGCTGCCACCCCGATCGGCACCGGCATCGTCGATGCCAAGGCCGCGCTGGCCAAGGCACTGGAAGAGCCCTGCACCGAGAACTGCGGGCCGGTCGCCACACCGCTGACCAACAAGGCCGCCATCGGTGGCCTGAACGGTGGGGCCGGCAGCAGCACGCTGTACAGCTTCGAGGCGGTGGCCGGCAAGCAGCTCAGCGTCATCACCTACGGCGGTACCGGCAACGTCTCGGTCTATCTGGCCCAGGGCCGCGAGCCGAGTGCCACCGACAACGATGCGCGTTCGACCCGCCCGGGCACTTCGGAAACGGTGCGGGTGACGGCACCGGCCGCCGGCACCTATTACATCAAGGTGGTAGGCGAGGCGGCCTACAACGGCGTGAGCATCCTTGCCACGCAGTAAGCACCTGCCGACGTAGTTGAATGGCCGAGGCCCGTCATCCTGTGTGACGGGCTTCGTCTTTTTACGAAAGGTGGCCGAGGGGCGGCGGAAATCACGGCTTAACTGCTAAAGTCGGAACGACTGACAGGAGAGTCACGTGAACGCGCTCGCCGCAACCGTTACCGACGACGCCGAAGGCCGCATCCTGGATGCGCTGCTGGCGCGTGGCCGGCTCAAGGAAGGGGACCTGGCGCGCGCGCGGCCGCTGCATGCCGAGGCCGGCGGCAGCCTGCTCGGCCTGCTGGTGCGGTTGGGGCTGGTTTCCGAGCGCGACCAGGCGCAGGCCAGCGCCGAGGTGCTGGGCCTGCCGCTGCTGGAGGGCAAGCAGGTACCCGAAGCCCCGCCGCAGGCGCTGGCCGAAGGCCTGCCGCTGTCGCTGCGTTTCCTGAAGCAGTTCCACGTATGCCCGCTGGAATTGAATGAACAGGGCGTCCGGTTGTGGCTGGCCGACGCCCACGACGCCTACCCGCAGCAGGCGGTGCAGCTGGCGCTGGGGGTTCCGGTGACGCCGGTGCTGGGCATGCGCGCGGAGATCGACGATCTGGTCGAACGCTGGTTCGGCCAGGGGCGCAGTGCGATGGGCGCGATCGTGGAAACCGCCGACGGCGAGGGCGGTGCGGTCGACGACATCGAGCACCTGCGCGATCTTGCCTCGGAAGCGCCGGTGATCCGCCTGGTCAACCTGGTGATCCAGCGTGCGGTGGAACTGCGTGCCTCGGACATCCACGTCGAACCCTTCGAAAGCCGGCTCAAGGTGCGTTACCGCGTCGATGGCGTGCTGGTGGAGGGCGAAAGCCCGCCGGCCAACCTGACCGCCGCGGTGATCAGCCGCATCAAGATCATGGCCCGGCTCAACATCGCCGAGCGCCGCCTGCCGCAGGACGGCCGCATCATGCTGCGCGTGCAGGGCAAGGAACTGGACCTGCGCGTAAGCACCGTACCGACCGCGCATGGCGAGAGCGTCGTGATGCGCCTGCTCGACCGTGAAACGGTGGTATTCGATTTCCATCGGCTCGGCTTTACCGATGCCTTCCTGCCGCAGTTCCGCAAGGTGCTGGAACAACCGCACGGCATCCTGCTGGTCACCGGCCCGACCGGTTCAGGCAAGACCACCACGCTGTACACCGCGCTCAGCCAGCTCAACACCGCCGACGTCAAGATCATCACCGTCGAAGATCCGGTCGAGTACCAGATCGAGGGCATCAACCAGATCCAGGCCAAGCCGCAGATCGGGCTGGATTTCGCCAACGCCCTGCGCAGCATCGTGCGCCAGGACCCGGACATCATCATGATCGGTGAAATGCGCGATCTGGAAACCGCGCGCATCGCCATCCAGTCGGCGCTGACCGGCCACCTGGTGCTGTCCACCCTGCACACCAACAATGCGGCCGGCGGCATCACCCGCCTGCTCGACATGGGCGTGGAGGACTACCTGCTCACCTCCACCATCAACGGCATCCTGGCCCAGCGCCTGGTGCGCCGGCTGGAGCCGACCCACGCCGAGCGCTACGCAGCCTCGCCGGAAGAGATCGAACGCTTCGAGCTGCGCCGCCTGCAGCCCGAAGGCCCGATCCACCTGTTCCGCCCAAAGCCTTCGGCGCTGGCGCCGACTGGTTACCTCGGCCGCACCACCATCATGGAATTCCTGGTGATGAACGATGCGCTGCGGCGTGCGGTAATGCGCCGTGACGGCATGGGCGAGATCGAGCGCATCGCGCGCGAAGCCGGCATGCGCACCATGTACGAAGATGGCCTGTCCAAGGCGCTGAGCGGGCAGACCACCATCGAGGAAGTGCTGCGCGTGACCGAGGAAAGCTGATGCGCGCAGGACGCCGGGGCTGACATGCCGAACTATCGCTACAGGGCACTCAATCCGCACGGCGAGATCTTCGACGGGCAGATGGAAGCGGCCAGCGAGGCCGAACTGGTCGCGCGCCTGCAGGACCAGGGCCACCTACCGATGGAAACGCAGTTGGCCGACGGTGGTGCGATCGGCGCCAGCAACTGGCGCAGCCTGCTGCGCCAGCGCCCGCTGCAGGGTGCTGCGCTGCTGCAGTTCACCCAGCAGCTGGCGACCCTGCTTGGCGCCGGCCAGCCGCTGGACCGCGCGCTGTCGATCCTGCTGGGCCTTCCGGAAGACGAGCGTTCACGTCGCGCAATCACCGACATCCGCGACGTGGTGCGCGGCGGTGCGCCGCTGTCCACCGCGCTGGAACGCCAGCACGGCCTGTTTTCGCGCCTGTACGTGAACATGGTGCGTGCCGGCGAAGCCGGCGGCAGCCTGCATGAAACCCTGCAGCGCCTGGCCGATTACCTGGAACGCAGCCGCGCGCTGCAGGGCAAGGTGATCAACGCGCTGGTCTATCCGGCGATCCTGCTGGTGGTGGTGGGCGGCGCGCTGCTGTTCCTGCTTGGTTACGTGGTGCCGCAGTTCGCGCAGATGTACGAAAGCCTGGATGTAGCGCTGCCGTGGTTCACCAACGCGGTGCTGCAACTGGGCTTGTTCGTGCGCGACTGGTGGGTGTTGCTGCTGGTGGTGCCGGCCGTGCTCGCGTTGTTCTTCGAACGCAAGGCGCGGCAACCGGCCTTCCGCTTGGCCTTGGACGGCTGGCTGCTGCAGCGGCGTGGCATCGGCCGCCTCTTGGGTGAACTGGAAACCGCACGGCTTGCGCGCACGCTGGGCACGCTGCTGCGCAATGGCGTTCCTCTGCTCGGTGCGCTGGGCATTGCCCGCAACGTACTGGGCAACCGTGCGCTGGCCGCCGATGTCGAGGCGGCTGCCGATGAAGTGAAGAACGGTGCCGGCCTGTCGCTGGCGCTGTCACGCGGCAAGCGGTTCCCGCGCCTGGCCTGCAGATGATCCAGGTCGGCGAGGAATCCGGTGCGCTCGATACCATGCTGCTGAAGGCCGCCGATACGTTTGAACAGGACAGCGCCCGACGCATCGACCGCCTGCTGGCGGCGATGGTGCCGGCGATCACCCTGGTGCTGGCCTCGGTGGTCGGTGCGGTGATCGTGGCGGTGCTGGTGCCGCTGTATGACCTGACCAATGCCATCGGTTGACGATGGATCCCTACGCAACCCCGACACTCCGCAACCGAAAGGACCGACCATGATTGCTTCCCGTCGACCGATCCGCCTTTCCTTCACCGCCGCGCGCAACCAGTCGGGCATGAGCCTGCTGGAAATCATCATCGTCATCGTGCTGATCGGCGCGGTGCTGACCCTGGTCGCCAGCCGCGTGCTCGGCGGTGCCGATCGCGGCAAGGCCAACATTGCCAAGGCCCAGGTGCAGACCGTCGCGTCCAAGATCGACAACTACCAGATCGACACCGGCAAGCTGCCGGGCTCGCTCAATGATCTGGTGACCGCACCGGCCGGCGTCGGCGGCTGGCTGGGGCCGTATGCCAAGCCGGCCGACCTGAACGACCCGTGGGGCCATGCGCTGGAATACCGCGCGCCGGGCGAAGGCCAGCCCTACGAACTGGTCAGCCTGGGCAAGGACGGCAAGGCCGGCGGCAGCAGCGTCGACGCTGACATCCGCTACCAGCCCTGATTCTGCATGACGTATTTCCTGCCGCGCCGGCTGCCACGCCCGCGCCTGCACGGCAGGCGCGCAGCGGGACTGTCGCTGCTGGAGATGCTGCTGGTGATCGCGCTGATCGCGGCGATCGGGCTGATCACCGCAGCTGGGCTGTCGCGGGGGTTCTCCGGCATGCAGCTGCGCAGTGCCGGCAAGGACATTGCCAACCAGCTGCGCATGGTGCGCGCGCAGGCGATCGCCCGCGGCGAGCCGCAGCGCTTCGTCATCGAACCAGCGCGACGTCGCTGGGAAGGCGCCAACCAGCGCGTGGGTGAAGTGCCGCTACAGCTGCAGGTGCAGTTCGAAGGCGCCGCGCAGCTGGCCAGGGCGCCGGGGCAGGGCGTGATCGAGTTCCACCCGGATGGTGGTTCCAGCGGCGGCCGCATCCGCCTGCAGCGCGACGGCGCCGAATGGCGCATCGATGTCGGCTGGTTGACCGGCGAAGTCCGTTCCGGCCCCTGGCGGGAACAATGAAGCGGCGCGCGCGTGGCTTCACCCTGCTGGAAGTGATCATCGCCTTCGCCCTGCTCGGGTTGGCGCTGACCCTGCTGCTGGGAAGTCTCTCCGGTGGTGCGAAGCAGGTGCGCGAAGCCGAGGTGCGTACGCGTGCAGTGCTGCATGCGCAGTCGTTGCTGGCCGAAGCCGGTGTGGCCTCGCCGTTGCAGGTCGGCAGCCAGCAGGGTGACTGGGAACAGGGGCGCTATCACTGGGAACTGCAGGTGCAGCCGTGGGTGGAGCCGCGAGCCGGCAACCAGGCGCAAACGCAGGCGCCGGGAATGCCGTGGCTGGCCGAACTGCAACTGCAGGTGCGCTGGGGCGACAGCGAACGCGAGCAGCTTCGCTGGCGCAGCCTGCGCCTGTTGCCGCCAGACCTGGAGAGCGCGCGATGAAGCGCGGTGCCGCAGGCTTCACCCTGGTGGAAGTGATGCTGGCTACGGTGCTGCTGGCCGGGGGCCTGGCGCTGGCGTTCGCCAGCGTGCGCTCGGCGATGGCGGTCAGCCAGCGCGGCGAGCAGATCGCCGCCGAGAGCGAGCGCATGCGTGCGGTGGAAGCGCTGTTGCGGCGGCAGCTGTCCGCGGCGCTGCGTACGCCGCTGGAAGCGCCGGACCCTACCCGCGAGCCGATCTACTTCCAGGGCGAAGAGCAGCGCATGCTGTTCGCGGCCGATCTTCCGGGCTACCTCGGCCGCGGCGGTGCCTACCTGCACGCGTTGCAGGTGGAAGGCCGCAGCGGCCAGCAGCGCCTGCTGCTGGACCTGGTGCTGCTGCAGGAAGGCGAGCACATCGCCGAAAACCCGCCGCGCCCGCCGGAAGTGCTGGTGGACAACCTGAAATCGGTGCAGCTGCGCTATCGCGGCATCGACGCCAGCACCGGCCTGGTGACCGACTGGATGCCACGCTGGGACGATACGCGTCGCTTGCCGATGCTGGTGGAGATCCAGGTCGTGCCGGCCAAGGGCACGCCCTGGCCAGCGCTGGTGGTAGCGCCGCGCGCTGGTGGCAGCGGAGGTGCGCGATGAACCGGGTACGGGGTGCGGCGCTGGTGCTGGTGCTGTGGCTGATCGCGCTGATGACGGCGCTGGTGGGGGCCTTCGCGCTGAGCGCGCGCGTCGAGCATCTGCAGCAGCAGGTGCTCGATGGCGACGCGCGGGGCCAGGAACGCGCACGCGCGGGCATGGAATATGCGCTGATGCGCCTGTCCGCCGACCCGCAGCGGGCGCCCTGGCGCGCCGACGGCCGCACCTATCGCTGGCAGTTCGATGACGCCAACATCGAGATCACGGTGCTTGATGAGAACGGCAAGATCAATCTGAACCTGGCCGACGTGGCACTGCTGGAGGCGTTCCTGAAGGCGCTGGGCGAGGAAGACGGCAGTGCCCGGCAGCTGGCCGGTGCCATCGTCGACTGGCGTGACGAAGACAGTCTGCTGCAGCCCGGCGGCGGCGCCGAGGCGCCCGACTACGCCGCGGCGGGGCTGCCGTACGGCCCGCGCAACAAGCGTTTTGAGACCCTGGGCGAGCTGCAGCGGGTGCTGGGCATGCGTGGCCCGCTGTACCGGGCCATGCTTCCGCACCTGACCCTGTACAGCCGCCAGTCGCGGCCGGATCCGCAGTTTGCCAGCGCACCGGTGCTGACGGCATTGGGCCTGGATGCGGACACCCTTCTTGCCCAGCGCGCCCAGCAGGAGCGTGACGCCGATTCCGCTGCGGGTGCGTCAACGCTTGCCAGCAGCAGTGGCACCTATAGTATCGAGTCCCGTGTCACCGACGGCAGTGGACGCCGGTCAGTGCTGCAGGCAGTGGTACGCAACGGCTCGGGCGGGGTTCCCGGGCGGACCTACACAGTGCTTCGCTGGGAGCAGGGAATGACAGCAAGATGACGGCGTGGCAGGACAGTCTGCGACAGGTGCAGGGCCGGATCGGTCCTGGCGCCGGCCGTTTCCTGCGCTGGTGGCGGCAGTCGTTGCTGGCCTGGGTGCCGGTCCGTTGGCAGTGGGCGCTGGGTTGGGCGCAGGCACGCCTGCTGCTGCAGCGTGAGGGCGACCAGCTGCAGGTCTGGCGTGAGGCCGGCGAGCGCCGTGAGTCCGTGGCGCGGCTGCCGTGGCCATTGTCGCCGGCCGAGCTGGAACGGGTCCTGGAAGCACGCCTGCGCAGCCTACCGCGCGTGTGGCTGCTGCCGGCCAGCGAGGTGCTGCGTCGCCATCTGCGGTTGCCGGCCGCCGCCGCCGACCGCCTGCGTGCGGTGGTCGGCTTCGAGATCGACCGCCAGACGCCGTTCGAATCCAGCCAGGTCAGCTATGACGTGCGCGAGCTAGGAGCGGCCGGCGAGGGCCAGCTGCAGGTCGAGCTGGTGGCCTGGCCGTTGCGCCAGCTGGATGCCTGGCGCGGCAGCGTGGGCCCCTGGGCCGATGCGTTGGCCGGTGTCGATGCGATCGACGCGCAGGGCAACACCCTGCAGGTGAACCTGCTGCCGCCCGCGCAGCGCCAGCTGCAGGCCGATCCGATGCGGCGCTGGAACCTGCTGTTGGGCGTGGCTGCCGTGGTGATGCTGGTGCTTGCCGGCCTGCAACTGCTGGACAACCGCCGCGCAGCGGCCGACGAACTGCGTGCCCAGGTGGAACGCAGCGCACGCAGTGCGCGTGGCGTGGCCAGTGAGCGTGCGCAGCTGCAGGCGCTTATCGACGGTGCCGCGTTCCTGGAAAAGCAGCGCAGCCAGCGCGCAGGCACGGTCGACATCTGGACCGAGTTGACCCGGCGCCTGCCGGAGGGCACCTATCTGGAAAAGCTCGCCATCGAGAACAACAACCTGCAGCTGATCGGGCTCAGCCGCGAAGCCTCGCAGCTGGTGCAGCTGCTGCAGGACGCACCGCAGTGGCGCAAGGTCAATCTGACCGGTGTATTGCAGGCCGATGGCGCTGCCAGTGGCCGTGATCGTTTCACCATGACCGCAGAGCTGCAGCCGTTGCCGGCGGCTGCCCCGACCCGGGAGGCGGCCGATGCCGATGCCAAGCGCACGCCGTGACCGCTGGCTGGCACTGGCACTGCTGCTGGCAGTGCTGGGCCTGGCCTACCTGCTGCTGGTGCACCCATGGTTCACCCAGCCCCTGCGTGAGATCGATGCCGATGTCGCGGCGCTGCGCGAGCGCGAGGCGCGCGTGCAGGCGCAGCTGCAGCAGCAGCCGCAGATCGAACAGCGCCTGCGCGCCACCCGCGAAGCGTTGCAGCAGCGCCCCGGTTTCCTGCGCGAAGCCACTGCCGAAGCTGCCGCAGCCGCGCTGGGCGCGAAGCTGCAGGATGCGGTGGCAATGGCCAGCCCGGGCAACCGCAGCTGCACCATCAGCAACCGTACGCCGCTGACCGACAACCGGCGCGATGCCGAGTTCGTGCGCGTCGCCATGCAGGTGCGCCTGCGCTGTGGCGTCGCCGAACTGGCCACGGTGCTGCACAGCCTGGAAACCGGCAGCCCGCGCCTGTTCGTCGACAACCTCAACCTGATCGCGCAGCGCTTCCAGCAGTCACCGAACGAATCCGGGCTGGGCCTGGATGTGTCATTCGAACTGGCGGGCTATCTGTTGCCGGGTGCGGCGACCGACGCGGCCACGCCGGCCCCGGCGGCCGAACCGGCCGCGCAGCCGCAGCCGTCGCCGGCGGCCGCGGCGCCCGCCCCGGCGGCGCCGGCCGAGGGGCAGGAGGTGGCCGATGAAACTTGAGCAGATCAGCCTGCGCACCGGCTTCCTGCTGGCATTGGCGGGTTGGGCGGCGGCGATCTGGCTGGCCACCGGCTTCGGCCTTGGCAGCCAGTTGCCCGGCGCCGACGGCGATGCGGATGCAGCGCCGTCGTTACCGGCGCTGCCAGCCCTGGCCGCCGAGCGCATGGCCAGCGCAGACAGCTACAGCGCGATCGGCGAACGCCCGCTGTTCGCCGAAGACCGCAGGCCGCGGCCCTACCTGCTCGGTGGCAGCGAGCCAGCCGCCAGCGCGGCCCTGCGCCTGACCGGCGTGCTGATGACCGGCAATTTCAGCATGGCCACCTTCACCACCGAGCAGAACCGCTCGGTGCGGCTGCGCCTCAACGGTGACGCCGTGGATGGCTGGCAGCTGGTGGCGCTGGAACCGCGCCGGGCCACGGTGATCGGCCCCGGTGGCAGCCAGGTGCTGGAACTGGCCGTGTTCAACGGCCAGGGCGGTGAACCACCCACCGTACTGCGTGGCGCCAACGGTGCGCCGCCGGCCGGTGCGATCGTGGTACCGCCGCCGGCCGGTGCCCCGCCCGCGCCGCCCCCGGCTGCGGCAAGTGCGCAGCCACCGCCGCAGCCGGCTGGCAGCGTGCCGCCGGCGGCCGCTACACCCCCTGCCAACAACAACGGCCCCAGCGAAGCGCAGATGCAGGCCATCCGCGAACGCATCCAGGCCCGTCGCCGCCAGCTGCAGCAACAACAGCAGCAACAACCGTCGCCGCCCCCAGGCGATGGCACCAACCGATAGAGTGAATGCATGAGCCTGCGTTTTCTTCCCTGGTCCTTTGCCCTCGCGCTGCTGGTCGGCTGCAGCACCGTGTCCGCGCCGCATGTGCAGCGCAAAGGCAACCTGACATCCACCACCGAGGCCGGACAGGCCGCGGAGGTCGCCGCCGATGCTGCCCGTGATGCCCAGGGGGCCCCGCAGGCGGTGATCCGTCGCGGCACCGGCACCATGATCAACCGCGAAGCGGCACGCGCACCCGCACCGGCACTGCACGGGGCCAGTACCGGCGAGGCGACCTTCAATTTCGAAGGCGAGTCGGTGCATGCGGTGGTCAAGGCCATCCTGGGTGACATGCTGGGCCAGAACTACGTGATCGCACCGGGGGTGCAGGGCACGGTCACCCTGGCCACGCCCAAGCCGGTGTCGCCGGCACAGGCGTTGAACCTGCTGGAAATGGTGCTGGGCTGGAACAACGCGCGCATGGTGTACAGCGGCGGCCGCTACAACATCGTCGCCGCCGACCAGGCCCTGGCTGGAACCGTTGCGCCCAGCACCGCGCCGGCGGCCAGCGCGCGCGGCTTCGAAGTAAGGGTGATCCCGCTGCAGTTCATCTCCGCCAGCGAGATGAAGAAGGTGCTGGAGCCGTATGCGCGGCCCAACGCCATCGTCAACGTCGACAGCGGCCGCAACGTGATCACGCTCGGCGGTACCCGCGCCGAGCTGGAAAACTACATGCGCACCGTCGAGATCTTCGACGTCGACTGGCTGTCGGGCATGTCGGTGGGCGTGTTCCCGATCCAGTCGGGCAAGGCCGAGCAGGTCGCCGCCGACCTGGAGAAAGTGTTCGGCGAGGAAAGCAAGACCCCCAGCGCGGGCATGTTCCGCTTCCTGCCGCTGGAGAATGCAAACGCCGTGCTGGTGATCACCCCGCAGGTGCGCTACCTGGACCAGATCCAGCAGTGGCTGGACCGCATCGACACCGCCGGTGGCAGCGCCCGCCTGTTCTCCTATGAACTGCGCTACATCAAGGCGCGCGACCTGGCCGAACGTCTCGGTGAAGCCTTCGCCAGCAGCGGCAACCGCGGCGGCTCCAGCCCGGCATCGTTGGCACCCGGTGCGATTCCGTCGCAGCTGGGCAGCGACGGCGACCGTGGCATGGACAGCAGCAACGGCAGCAACTTCGGCTCGACTTCTGGTAGCAGCACCGGTGGCAGCAACAACGGCAGCATGAACCTGCCGCAGCGCCAGTCCGGCAATGTCAGCATCAGCCTGGAAGTGGAAGGCGACCGCGTGGGCGTGTCGGCGGTGGAGGAAACCAACACCCTGCTGGTGCGCTCGACCCCGCAGGCCTGGCGCTCGATCCGCGAAGTGATCGAAAAGCTGGACGTGATGCCGCTACAGGTGCACATCGAAGCGCAGGTGGCCGAGGTCGCGCTGACCGGTGACCTGAAGTACGGCGTCAACTGGTTCTTCGACAATGCGGTGCTCGGGCAGAAACTGACCGGTGCATTGGGCGGCGTGACCCTGCCGGCCGCTGCGGGCGGTTCCTGGAGCAGTTTCGCGGGCGCCGTGACCGGCGCCGATGGTCTCGGCTGGGCATTCACCGGCCACAACGGCGCGGCGGTGGTGAGCGCGCTGGACAAGGTCACCGATGTGCGCCTGCTGCAGACGCCTTCGGTGTTCGTGCGCAACAACGCCGAGGCCACGCTCAATGTCGGCGACAAGGTGCCGATCAACACCACCACGGTGAACACCGGCGTGGGCACCAGCAGCTACAGCTCGGTGCAGTACATCGATACCGGCGTGATCCTCAAGGTGCGCCCGCGCGTGACCCGTGATGGCACGGTGTTCCTGGACATCGTGCAGGAAGTGAGCAGCGCGTCGGATGTGCCGGAGACCTGCAATCCGACCGAGCGCAACTGCAACCCGCGCATCTCGACCAAGAAGCTGTCCACCGAAGCGGCGGTACAGAGCGGCGACACCATCATGCTGGCCGGCCTGATCACCGATTCGGCCACCGATGGCAGCAGCGGCATCCCGGGCCTGAGCAAGATCCCGGTGGTCGGTGCGTTGTTCGGGCAGAAGACCCGCACCAGCCGTCGTTCGGAGGTGATCGTGCTGCTGACCCCGACCATCGTCCGCAACGCCCAGGAATCGCGGAATCTGACCGACGAGTACAGCCAGCGCTTCCGGGCGATGGAGCCGCTGAACCAGCCGCGCGCGAAGAAGTAAGGGGTTTGCGGCCGGGCGGCGCCCGGCACCCGCAGAGGCCAAGGCAACAGCAACAGCAACAGCAACAGCGGGCTACTGAGGGATGGCGGGGCGGTGTCGGATTGCGGGGACGCCGTAAACCCATCCCTGGGGGCTTGGCCGCGGCATCCATGCCGCGGACACCCCGCAATCCGACACCGCCCCGCCTCTGACAGATTCCTGCGGCTGTGGGTAGGTGTCGACCTTGGTCGACACGCTGGATCCACGCGATGTGTGGATGACTCTCCATCGAAATCGAATATTTCGATATCTGTGAGATCTGAGCCGAGCATGGCTCGGCTCTACAGAAAGCAAGGCCCGGCAGCTCGCAGGAAACTGTCGAAGGCGGGGTGGGTGCGGTTGCGGGGGCGTGAGCCGCATGGATGCGGCGACCGAGCCCACA
>NZ_DS999412.1:4532907-4709404 GCF_000158575.1 Stenotrophomonas sp. SKA14 | reverse complement strand
GATGGCGGAGTCACGGGGCGGTGACCACCCATCCACAAAGATGTTGCATGTGGGGTCGCGGGGGTGTAGTGTTTCCCACGTCGCCCCACATGTGGCGGCCGGGATTGGCGTCCCGAGTACCTGAGGCGCAGCAAGCGCCCATCGCCCGATGAAGGCGCTTTTTTGTTGTCCCGCATCGGGCGGGGGCAGGTCCACCGATTCTGCGGTGGGCGGTGCGCGGGGGCCGCAAGGCCCACCGGTCCTCAGGCCGGCACGCCAACCGCGTACCGTCCGCCACCCAATTGGCGTTGGGCTGGCGGTCACTCATCAAAAGACCTGAGGACCCGACATGAACACGATTATCGCAAGCTCGCCGCAGTCCAACTCGCTCAAGCGGGCAGCATCCCAAGCCCATGATGACCTGGGCACCGTCTCTTCTGCCTTGAACGGTCTGCGCGACGCGCTTGAGGTCCGGGGCGGCCATGACGCCATCAACCGCGACAACCTTGCCATGCTCTTCTACGCCATCGAGCCTCGTAACTTCCCCGAGGGTGTGGGCGAAGAAGGTGTTGCCGAGGCGCGGGCCGCGATCATTGACCTGATCTCCCCCGAGTCCAACCTGAACGGCATTTCGCGCGCCCGCGTGTGGTCGCTGGTCTCCCTGCTGGCCAAGTTGCAGGAGGCGGCCGTCAACCGGCTCGGGGAGATTGTGCACAGCCAGTCGGTTGCCGAGGCCTAAGCCCGGCCTCCGGCACAGGACTCCACGAAAGACGCCCCGGCCCTCCGGGGCGTTTCTGTATCTGCAAATTCGTTGCACTCTCCGTAAACTGCGGCAGCACCCATTTATCGCGCGTTCCCTGCCTCATTTATCGCGCGCCGCTACACCACAGGGATGTATTTACGGCGTCCCCCGCAACCGGACCCACCCCGCCAATCCCAGGAACCCAGCTTCTGCTTCGGCTGTTGCCGGCCAGCGGCCGGCACTACCGCGCGTGCCGGGTGCAACCCGGCCGATACCCTCCCGATGCTACGCTGTGGCCACCGACAACCACGGAGGCGGGATGGGGGCGATCGTGTTGTTGCCGCTGTGCGTGGACGACGCTGCGCTCGACCGCTGCCTGGCGGCGCTGGATGCCGGCACCGCACCGGGTACCGCGGTCTGGCTGGCCGACGATGCGCAGACCGGTCCGCGCGCGCAGGCGGTGGTGGAGCACTGGTTGGCACATACGCCGCTGCAGGCCGAATACACCCGGCGTGCACGGCCACTGGGCGAAGTCGCCCACCTTGATGAAATGCTGCGGGCCTGCGATGGCCTGGACGTGGCGGTGCTGGCGCCGGACAGCGTGCCGGCGCCGGGTTGGCTGCAGCAGCTGCAGGACGCCTTCGCCCGCGATGCCGCCATCGCCACCGCGACGCCGTGGTGCAATGCCGGGGAAACGGCGGCCTGGCCACGGCTGGGCGAGATCAATCCCGAACCCCAGGACCCGACCGTGCTGGCGCACACCTGTGCCACGCTGCCCACGCTGCATCCGGAACTGCCTTCGGCGGTCACCCACGCGGTACTGGTACGCGGCAATGCGCGCCGCCGTGCCGGTGGCCTGGACGTGGACAGCTACGCCGGCTGGAACGCCGCACTGGTCGATCTCAGCCTGCGCATGGCCGGGCTGGGATGGCGCAACGTGCTGTGCGAGACCGCCTTTGTCAGCCGGGCAGGGGAGGCGATCAGCCGCGACGGTGATCTTGAAGCGCTGGCCGCGCGGTGGCCGGGCTGGGTGCCACGGCTGGCCGACTTCCTGATGCATGATCCGCTGCATGGACTGCGTGCCGATCTGCAACAGCGCATGCAGCAGGCGATAATGCCGCGCGAACAGGGCGACCTGTTCGTCCCGCCCGCGCCGGAGCCACCCGTTTGAATGTTGCCATTGCCGCCATCGTCGTCACCTACCAGAGTGGCAGCACCATCGATGCCTGCCTTTCGCGCCTGCGCCAGGCGCAGGATGTGGCCGAGATCCGGGTGATCGACAATGGTTCGCTGGACGGCACGCTGGACATCGTGCAGCGGCATGCCAGCCATGATGCCCGCGTGCGTTTCGTCGGCAATCCGGACAATCCCGGTTTTGCCGCCGCCAACAACCAGGGCGTGGCCGACTCGGTCAGCCCGTGGCTGGCCTTCATCAACCCGGACCTGATGGTCGAAGCGGATACCCTGGCCGAGCTGCGCCGCCGCGCCGAGGCGCTGGGCGATTGCCTGCTCGGCGTCGAGCAGCTGGATGAGCATGGCCAGGCCGACGCGGCGGTACGCCGTCGCGATCCCGATTTCCTGTTGATGCTGCGGTCGCCCGGCCAGGGTTCGAAACTGGCGGTGCCGCGCGATCCGCACCAGGCCCTGCAGCGGGTGCCGGCGCTGTCCGGTGCGTTGCTGATGATGCCGCGCGTACTGTTCGATCGCATCGGCGGTTGGGATGCGGGCTACCGCCTGCATGCCGAAGACCTGGACCTGTGCCGCCGTGCGCGCGAGGCCGGCGCGGTGGTGGCGATCGCCAACGATCTGCAGGTGACCCACGTGCGTGGTGTCTCCAGCCGCTCGCGGCCGTTCTTCGTCGAATGGCACAAGCACAAGGGCCTGTGGCGCTACTTCCAGAAATTCGAAGCGAAGCAGCGCCCGTTGCCGGTGCGCGCTGCGGTATGGGCGGCGATCTGGGCGCATGCGCTGATGCTGGTGCCGCGCCTGCTGCGCAGGTCGCTGTAGCGGAGGGTGGTGGCAGGCCCCCGATTCACCCCGGCGGGCGCATAATCCGCCCCATGCCTATCATCCAGTCCCTGCTCGACACCGACCTGTACAAGTTCACCATGATGCAGGCGGTGCTCCATCAGCATCCCGGTGCCCAGGTGCAGTACCGGTTCAAGTGCCGCACCCCCGGCATCGACCTGGCCCGTTACATCGACCAGATCGACGAAGAAATCGACCACCTGTGCACCCTGCGCTTCAGTGACGCAGAGCTGGACTACATGCGGGGCCTGCGTTTCGTAAAGCCGGACTTCGCCGATTTCCTCGGCCTGTTCCATCTCGACCGCAAGTACATCCAGCTGCGCGCATCGAAGGCGGTGCCTGGCGAGATCGAGCTGGACATCACCGGACCGTGGCTGCACACCATCCTGTTCGAAGTGCCGCTGCTGGCGATCATCAACGAAGTCTGGTTCCGCAACACCACCACGGCCGACTTCGCCGAGGGCGAGCGCCGGCTGCAGGCCAAGGCGGCGCTGCTGCGTGATACCCCCGGCTTCGAGCAATGCCGCATTGCCGACTACGGCAGCCGCCGCCGCTACTCGCGTGACTGGCACGCGCGCCTGCTGCCGCTGCTGCGCGATGCCCTCGGTCCGCAGCTGGTCGGCACCAGCAACGTGCACTTCGCGCGGCTGTACGGCATGACCCCGCACGGCACCATGGCCCATGAGTACCTGCAGGCGTTCCAGGCGCTGGGCCCGCGCCTGCGCGACTCACAGGTGGCGGCACTGGAATCGTGGGCGCGCGAGTACCGCGGTGACCTCGGCATCGCGCTGTCCGACGTGGTCGGCCTGGACGCGTTCCTGCGCGACTTCGACATGTACTTCTGCAAGCTGTTCGACGGCGTCCGCCATGATTCGGGCGATCCGTTCGACTGGGGCGACCGCATGCTGGCGCATTTCCAGCAGCGCCGCGTCGATCCGCGCAGCAAGGTGCTGGTGTTCAGCGATGGGCTCGACATTCCCAAGGTGATGCGCCTGTACGACTACTTCCGCGGTCGCTGCCAGGTCGCATTCGGCGTCGGCACCCACCTGACCAATGATCTGGGCCCGACGCCGCTCAACATCGTCATCAAGATGGTCCGCTGCAATGGCCAGCCGGTGGCCAAGCTCAGCGATTCGCCGGGCAAGAGCATGTGCGACGACCCGGGTTACCTGGCTTACCTGCGCCAGGTCTTCGAGTTGCCGCAGCCGGAATGACCGGCCCGGTAGGGGCGGGCGCTTACAGGTAGTCGACGACCACCAGATAGGCGCCCTGCAGCGGCTGCTGCTGCGAAGCCTGGACGCGGTAGCGTTCGGAGAAGGCGATATCGCCGGGGCGCATCGCGCTGGCCGACACCGACAGCTTCTGGCCCTGGCGCTTGCCGTCGCGCAGCGTCGCAGCCTGGCCATCGGCCAGCGCCGTCACTTCCACCGTCGAGCCCTTGGCCGACGGCGGGCAGGCCGCCAGGCTCAGTTCGCCCTGGGACAGGTTCGTCGTGCAGCCCGGCTCGGCGATGCGGCCGCTGAAACGGATGCTGCCGCTGCTGGCCTGGGCCAGCGCACTGACGGCCATCAGGGCCACGCACAGCAGAATGGAGTTCCTCATGACACGTTCTCTGGTTCGGTGTGTCCTAGTTAGCGACAGCTTCGATCAGCCTTTAATAGGACAAGTTCGAATCTGCTAGGGCCATCACCAAGAAAGAGTGATGCGCATCAAAGAAGCTGATTTCCGCCTGAAAAAGGCCGGATTCCGTGCATGCCGGGTGCGTCACTCAATGCGTCATCGAACGTCGTTTGCGGCCTGCCTGGGCCCGCGTCAAATCCCCCACGCGCCGCTGGGTTCCATTTCGCTTAGCACGTCACATTTGAGCCGTCAATAAATTGGCGTTCATAAAAATAATGAGACTTTCATCACACTTGCACCTATACTTGCGTCACGGATTCCGGGGAAGGTATGTCCGAGTCCGGCCACAGGTGAGACGCAAGGATGGGTCTTGTTAGCCCGGCAGTGCTCCTTGCTTCCTCCTCTACTTCTCATCTCTTCAGTAGGGTTAGGTAAAAGCGAATGCACAAGAACACTCTCATCGCCGCTCTGATGCTGGCCGCCGCTCCGCTGGCCGCCAACGCCGCCGACGGCACCATCACCTTCAATGGCAAGGTCACCGACAAGACCTGCACCATCTCGACCCCGGGCGGCAAGGACTTCGCCGTCAACCTGCCGACCGTGTCCAAGAACACCCTGGCCACCGCCGGTGCCGTTGCGGGCCGTACCCCGTTCGCCATCAACCTGACCAAGTGCAGCGCCGGCAACGTCGCCACCTACTTCGAGCCGGGTTCGACCGTCGACTTCAACAGCGGCCGCCTGGTCAACCAGGCCTCGGCCAACGCTGCCACCAACGTGCAGCTGCAGCTGCTGGGTTCCAACAACCAGTTCCTGCCGATCAAGGCTGCCGGCGCTGGCCTGGCCCAGACCAACTCGCAGTGGGTCACCGTCGGCACCGACGGCTCGGCCGACCTGAACTACTACGCTGAGTACTACGCCACGGCCGCCGCCACCCCGGGCGACGTCACCAGCAGCGTCAAGTACACGATCATCTACAACTGATCGTCGCCGTACCCGCACTGGCCGGCGTACGCGCCGGCCAGTGCTCCGCGGCCCCTGGCCACACCTCTCGAGCGTAGTACTTCCGATGAAAGCATTCTTTCCCCGGGCGCTGCTGCTGGCAGCGTTCACGCTGCCCTTCTGCCAGGACGCACTGGCCGGCGTGGTGGTCAATGGCACGCGGGTGATCTACCCGGCGCAGGCGCGCGAAGTCACCGTACAGGTCGACAACGTGGGCGACTCACCGGCCCTGGTGCAGGCCTGGATCGACAGCGGCGACGCCAACCAGACCGCCGATACCAGCGATGCCCCGTTCGTGCTGACGCCGCCGATCGCGCGCGTCGAGCCGGGCCGCAGCCAGGCGCTGCGCGTGATCTTCTCCGGTGCGCAACTGCCGGCCGACCGTGAGTCGGTGTTCTGGCTGAACGTGCTGGATGTGCCGCCGTCGCCGGACAACGCCGACAACACGGGCGAACAGAATTACCTGCAGGTCGCGTTCCGTTCGCGCCTGAAACTCTTTTACCGGCCGCAGGGCCTGAAGGGCGTCGCCAACGACGCACCGGCAGCGCTGCGCTGGACCCGCACCGGCGACCGCCTGCGCGTGGAAAACCCCAGTCCGTTCCACGTCACGCTGGCCGAAGTGCATGCCGTGACCGGCAGCAGCGAAAAGGCCGTCGAGGACAAGGGCGCAATGGTCGCGCCGAAGCAGAGCCTGGAGTTCGCCGCGCCGGCGGGCACCGACCAGGTGCGCTTCATCACCATCAACGATTACGGCGGCCGGGTGGAACACACGATCCGCCTCGGCAGCACCGGGGGCTGAACGCGCCGCGCTGGCCCAGGGCCTGCGCATCCCGCCACCGCCGCCGCGCGGCGAATTGAAGGAATGTCAGTGTGATCGGAAACAGATTGACATTGTCGATCCACCAGGCGATCTGCCTGTTGGCCGCTGGCGTGGCCTGCCCAGGATGGGCACTGGCAGCGCCGGCCAATCTGGGCGAGCAGGCGCTGATGGCGCAGAGCGGCGCAGCCAATGCGCGTGCCCCGGAATCGGCCCAGTTCAATTCCAGCTTCCTGTCCGGCCAGGCCAAGCAGGTCGACCTGGCGGCCTTCAGCAATGGCAACCCGATGGTGGCCGGCACCTACCGCGTCGACGTCTACGTCAACGGCGGCTGGCAGGGCCGTCGCGACCTGCAGTTCAAGGCCGATGCGCAGGGCCACGTCGATGCGTGCCTGCCGCTGCCGATGCTGGAAGAAATGGGCGTGGACAGCGAGGCCGTGCTGCTGCAGCAGGACCCGACGCTGCCGACCGACAAGACCAGCTGCGTGCCGGTGCAGCAGCGCATGGCCAATGCCTACGGCATCTATGACAGCGGCAACCTGCGCTACGACCTCAGCATCCCGCAGGTGTTCCTGCGCCGCGAAGCGCGCGGCTACGTCAATCCGGCGCTGTGGGACCGTGGCATCAACGCCGGCTTCGTCGGCTACAGCTTCAATGCCATCGACAGCGACAGCCGCGTCGAAGGTGGCCAGCGCAACCGCAGCGCCTACCTCGGCCTCAATGCCGGCCTGAACCTGGGCGGCTGGCAGTTCCGCCACGACTCGAACCTGACCTGGTCCGAGGGCGATGGCCGTCACTGGCAGAGCATTGCCACCTACGCACAGCGCGGCATCCCGCAGGTGCGCGGCATGCTCACCATCGGTGAGGCCTACACCACCGGCGAGCTGTTCGATTCGATCGGCTACCGTGGTGCCAGCCTGGCCAGCGACGACCGCATGCTGCCCGACTCGCTGCGCGGCTACGCGCCGGTCGTGCGCGGCATCGCCGAAACCAACGCGCGCGTTGAAGTGCGCCAGAACCAGCAGCTGATCTATTCCTCCACCGTATCGCCGGGCAGCTTCGTCATCGACGACCTGTACCCGACCGGCTACGGCGGCGACCTGGAAGTGAGCGTGATCGAGGCCGATGGCCGCCGCCGCGAATTCAAGGTGCCATTCGGTTCGGTGCCGCAGATGCTGCGCGAAGGCGTGTCGCGCTACGCGCTGACCGCCGGCCAGGTCCGCAACAAGCTGCTGGCCGATGAGCCGTGGCTGGTGCAGGGTACCTACCAGCGCGGCATCGGCAACCAGCTGACCCTGTACGGCGGCAGTGCGCTGAGCGATGGCTACCTGTCGCTGCTGTACGGCGTCGGCCTGTCCACGCCGGTCGGTGCGTTCGCGGCCGACGTCACCCATGCGCGCACCTCGTTCGATCACTACGGCAACCACACTGGCGCCAGCGTGCGCTTGAGCTACAGCAACATGATCGGCGAGACCGGGACCAACCTGACCCTGGCCGCGTACCGCTATTCGACCGAAGGCTTCTACAGCCTGCAGGACGCGCTGTATGGCCGCGACTCGGACAAGCGCGGCATCGATCCGACCACCCGTGGCCGCCAGCGCAGCCAGTTCCAGCTGACCCTGAACCAGCCGCTGGGCCGTCGCGGCGGCGCGCTGTACGTGACCGGCTCGGTGCGTGACTTCTACGACCGTGCCGGTACCTCCAAGCAGTACCAGGTGGGCTACAACAACGCCTGGCGTTCGATGAACTTCGGTTTCTCCGCGCTGCGTACCGAAGAAGGCGTGCTCGGTCGTTCCGACACCCAGTACCTGCTGTCGATGAGCGTGCCGCTGGGCCGTGGCACCCACCCGGTGTCGTTCAGTGCCGACCTCGGCATGCGCGACCGCGGCGGCTACGACAACAGCCGCGTCGGCATCACCGGTTCTGCCGGTGTCGACAACAACTTCAGCTATGGCGCGGCCCTGTCCGATTCGCGCGAGGGTGGCACCACGGCGGTCGGCAATGTCGAGTACCGCAGCCGCTACTCGGCGTTGAACGCGACCTACAGCCATTCGCGTGATTTCCGCCAGGCCTCGGTCGGTGCCAACGGCAGCGTGGTCGTGCATCCGGGTGGCTTCACCTTCACCCCGCAGCGCGGCGACACCATGGTGCTGGTCGAAGCACCGGGCGCGCGTGATGCCATCGTCAGCAACGCCCCGGGCCTGCGCGTGGACGGCCGCGGCTACGCGGTGGTGCCGTACGTGTCGCCGTACCGCCTCAACACCGTCACCCTCGACCCGCAGGGCATGGCCCACGACGTCGAGCTGGAAAGCACCAGCCAGTCGGTCGCGCCGTTCGCCGGGGCCATCAGCTACCTGCGCTTCGACACCCGCAAGGGCAACGCACTGCTGATCCAGGTCCGCAACCCCGATGGCCGCAGCATGCCGTTCGGCGCGCAGGTCAAGGATGAGCAGGGCCAGCCGGTGGGCATGGTCAGCCAGGGCGGCCGCGTGTACGTGCGCAGCGAACAGAACCAGGGCCGCCTGCTGGTGGAGTGGGGCGCCGGTGCCGATCAGCGCTGCACGATTGATTACCAGGTTCCGGCGGGCGCCGATGCGTCCAAGACCGGCTTCATTCCGCTGGAGGCAGCATGCCGATGATTCCTTTCCGTGGCCGCAGGCTGCTGGCCACGCTGGCCGTGCTTGGTGGCGCGCTGCTGGCGCAGCAGGCCAGCGCCGCCTGCCGCATCCAGATCAACGGTTTCGTTGCCCAGGATGTGCAGATGGACATGGGCCAGATCGTGATCCTGCCCAGCACGCCGGTGGGCGGTGTGATCAAGGAACTCAGCGTGCCGATCAACCAGCAGAACAACGTCGCCCGTTGTGACTACTGGTATGGCGGCAGCTCGACCGGTGAGTACGTCAACGCGCCGCAGAAGCGGCCGGTGGCCGGCTTCGCCAACGTCTACGAGACCGGCGTTGCCGGCGTGGGCATCCGCCTGTTCCGCGACTCCGGCGCGATCCAGACCTACTACCCGCATTCCATCAACTTCAACGCCAACTCCACCATCTCGCTGATCGGTGGCCAGTTCCGCATCCAGCTGATCAAGACCGCCGCGCAGACCGGTTCGGGCGTGATCGCGCCGAACGGCCGCTTCACCACCTACTATTTCGATGGCGACGGCCCCAGCCGCCCGGTGCTGACTTCGACCTTCCGCGGTTCGGGCACCACCGTGGTCAGCCCGACCTGCGAAGTGGAGGCTGGCAGCCGCAACATCGCCGTTGATTTCGGCAGCGTGCCCAACACCAGCTTCACCGGCGTCGGTTCGCGCGCGGTCGATCGTGACTTCGAGATCCGCCTGAACTGCCAGGGCAGCAACGTTGCCGCCTACCAGAGCAAGATCGGCATCCGCCTCGATGCCGACCAGGACAGTTCGAACATGCCCGGGGTTCTGAAGCTGAGCGCGGCCACCAACAGCGCGACCCGCATCGGCATCCAGATGGTGCAGCGTGACGGCAGCACCGAACGCGAAGTCCGCTTCGGCCAGGCCATCAATGTCGGCACCACCGCGCCGGGTACCAGTGTCATGAGCCTGCCGCTGCGGGCCCGCTACGTGCAGACCCAGGCCGGGACTGTCGGTGCCGGTGTCGCCAACGGGCAGGCAACGTTCACGATCCAGTACGAGTAACAGCGCTTTTCCATCGCTGAGCAGTGCCCCGCACGTCGCCTGTTCCGCAGGCGGCGTTGACTGCGTCTTGATGCCGCAAACGTGAAGATCGGAGCTATCATGACCGTACAGAAACATGAATGTGATGTGCGTCATGGAAATGACCTTCCCTTCACCGCAGCGTCTCCGCCATCGGGCCTTCCGCCCGGTTGAGGGGCGTTGAAAGGACCCGGCGTGACAGCAGCCCACCTTGCCATTGCCGGATTGCCTTCGGAGTTCGTTGAGATGCGCGGGGGCGGCCTGTACTGGGTCGTCGCGGCCGGCAGCGCGCCGACCGACCTGCTCGGTGCCGGCGTGCTGTCCACCGCCGCTGCGCTGCAGGACGCCGTTCTGGTGACGCTGGGCCGTGGCGCCGAGCCGATGCTGTCGCTGCTGGCGGACGATCAAGGACCGGCACGCCTTCGCCTGTTCCAGCGTTCCCACCACGGCATGCAGCAGGCGCTGCGTGGCCTGCCGGCGGACCTGCCGCGCGTGGCGTCCGCCGCTACCGGGCTCAGCCTGGTGCAGTTTCCGGTTGCTGCGCTGGATGGCTGGGATGACACGCGCCTGGCGCGCTGGTGCGAACGGCTGCAACGCTGGGCGGGGCAGACCGGCCAGATCGTGCTGCTGCTCTGCCATGGCGAAGTCGCCACCCTGGCACCGCGCCTGCTGCCCTTGAACCGGGCCTGCGCCGGCGTGGCCCAGCTGCACCCGCATCGCGGTGCCCTGCAGCTGCTGCTGCATTACTGGTCGAACAGTCATGGCGTGGTTGCGCAGCGTTCCTTTGGCGTGCTGCAGGAGGGGACGGGCCTGCGCCACGTGGCCGAGGCCGATACCGGTGGCGAGGCTGCCAGCCTTGCCAGCGGAAGTGATCGCGACGTCTTCCTGGCCCAGGCCGAAGTGCTGGAGGGCGCGCCGCCGCTGTCCGCCGCATGGCGCCTCTACGAGGGCTGGGCCGGCCTGCTGCCGGCCGCATTGCAGGCGCGCGAGGCCACCGTGGTGCTGGCCATCAACGAGAACGCCCAGGTGGACGCGCTGGCCCGGCTGCTGCACCGCCTGCGCCGCGAGCGCGGCACCGCCCTGAAGCTGGTCGTGCGCGAGCTTCAGCCCTGCCTGCGTTACGCCGACGAACGCTTGCTGATGCAGTGCGGGTGCAGCCTGGTGGTGCCGGCCGACACGCCGCTGCCACGACTGCTGACGCTGCTGGAAACCGTGCAGCGGCAGCGCTGGCAGGGCCAGCTGGCCGATGACCCGGAGCCGCTGATCCGCGCCCATCGGCCGCCGTCGCTGAGCGGCCTGGTCAATGCCGCACGTTTCCGCCAGATCGCCGCAGAACGCATCGACCAGGACGGCAGTGCGGTAGAAAGCGCGGTGCTGGCCCTGCAGCCGGTTGCCGGCCTGCGCGCCGAACAGACCCTGCAGCAGCTGCGCATCCGCCGCCAGGGTGATCTTGCCTGTGTCTATCGCGGGCAGGTCCGCCTGTTCCTGTTCGGTTGCCGCCGCGATGCGGTCGAGCAGGCGCTGGGCAATCTGTTCCGCCTGCCTTGGCGCGAACTGTTTGACGGCTATCAGCGCCTTGCCGAATACGACATCGCCGCCATGAACCCGAGCGGCAGCGATCCGGACGTCGAGCTGCTGCCCGAGGCGCCGGTTGCCTTGCCCGCAGTGGCTCCGGTGCGGGAAGCGCCGGCCGTCGTTGCCCCGAAGCCGCTGCGGCTGGGAGATACCGCATGACCACCGACCAGCAACTCTGGACCCTGATCGTCGCCTGCGCGGTCGTGATGATTCCCTTCGGGGCCATGCTGGGCACCCTGTGGCGCGGGCTGCGCCGCCGAGCCACGCGCTGGTTGCCGCCCCGCCACCTGCGCCGCGCCGGCGTGCGCCAGCGTGCGCCGCGGAGCGCTGCATGAGTCCGCAGAACGTTCCCGCATCTCCGTTCGCATGGGCCGACCTGCGTGGCTGGAACCTGTATTTCCTGTCCAAGGTGGTGCTGGCCTGGATGGGCGCGCTGGACCTGAAGATCCTGCCCAACCTGCTGTTCCTGGGTGCGCTGCTGGTTCCGCTGCGCTGGCGCTGGGCACGCATCGCACGCACCGTCGTGGCCGTGCCGGTGGGCGTGGCGCTCTATTACCAGGACACCTGGTGGCCACCGTTCCAGCGCCTGCTGGTGCAACCGGGCGTGCTGGATTTCTCGGCCGACTACTGGCTCGAACTGGCCCAGCGCTTCATCAACTGGCAGATGGTGGCGGTGCTCGCGCTGCTGCTGGTGGCCTACTTCCTGCTCAAGCCGTGGCTGCGCATCACCACCCTGAGCGTGCTGGGCATGCTCGGCCTGGCCGTCATGGCAATACCGATGCCGGCCGGCTGGAACTGGGGGCAGGGCACCGCCACGGCGGCCAGCACAGGGACCGCTGGGGCGACGACAGGGGGGCTGCCGCCTGCCAACAACGACACGCTCAATGCGTGGCTGACCAGTTTCTACCAGCAGCAGGCCAGCCTGAAGACCAGCTTCCCGGCGCCGGCCAGCGGTGCTCCGTTCGACGTCATCATCCTCAACATCTGCTCGCTGGCGTGGAGCGACCTGGATGAAGTCGGGCTGCGCCAGAACAACCTGCTCGACCACATGGACGTGGTGTTCGACGATTTCAATTCGGCCACCGCCTACAGCGGCCCGGCAGCGATCCGCCTGCTGCGCGCCAGCTGTGGCCAGACCTCGCATACCAAGCTGTTCGACCCGGTGCCTGCCGAGTGCCAGCTGTTCTCGAACCTGCAGCGGCTGGGCTTCCAGAGCGAGCTGGCGATGAACCACGATGGCCACTTCGACGACTTCATCGGCGAGCTGCACCAGTACGGTGGGCTGCAGGCACAGCCGATGGATATCAGCGCCTTCCCGAAGGCGCTGGTGGCGTTCGACAAGTCGCCACTGCGCCGCGATGGCGATGTGCTGATGGCCTGGTGGAAACAGCGGCTGGCCGAAGCCCCGCAGCAGGTGGCGCTGTTCTACAACACGATCTCGCTGCATGACGGCAATCGCATCGTCGGTGCCGATGGCCGTTCCAATGCCGCCGACTACAAGGCGCGCGCGGAGATGGTGCTGGGTGACATGGCCGGTTTTGTCGATGCGGTGGAAAAGAGCGGCCGGCGCGCGATGATCGTGGTGGTCCCCGAACATGGCGCCGCGCTGCACGGGGACCGCATGCAGATTCCGGGCATGCGCGAGATCCCCAGCCCGTCGATCACCCACGTGCCGGTGGGCGTCAAGCTGGTCGGAATGGGCGCACCGGCGGCCGGTGGCCCGCGCCACATCCCCGAGCCGAGCAGCTACCTGGCCGTGTCCGAGCTGGTCTCGCGCGTCTACGCACTCAACGCGCAGTCGCCGCCGAGCGAGCGCAACTGGGACAGCCTGCTCAAGGGCCTGCCGCAGACGCCCTCGGTGTCGGAGAACGAAGGCGCCAAGGTCATCGACTACGGCGGCAAACCCTGGCTGCAGTTGCAGGGCAGCCAGACCTGGAGCCCCTACCCGGAGGATGCGCGCTGATGCCTGCCGACATTCTTGCCGTACCCGCCACCCTGTCCGTGGAAGAGGACGACATCGATCTGCTGCGCCGCAGCCTGGACATGCCGGAGCTGCCCTACGTGGATTTCTCGGCCCAGCATGAGCGTGCCCAGGCGCTGGCGCGCTGGCCGTTGCTGGCGGAACTGGAGCGGCGCGGATGAGCAACATGTTGTCCCTGCAGGGCGTCCACGGCGGCACCGGCGTGACCACGGTGCTGGCCGCGCTGGGGCAGGGCCTGCATGCCCAGGGCCAGCGCGTGCTGCTGGTGGAATGCAGTCCCGACCAGATGCTCGGCCTGCATCTGGGCCTGCCCGCCGATGTCGACGGTGGCTGGGCGCGCGCGCAGCTGGACGGCAGCGACTGGCGCGATGCCGCCTATGCCATCGCGCCCGGCTTGGCCGTGCTGCCCTATGGCCGGGTGGATGCCGAGGGCGCGATGCAGGTCGAGCAGCAGCTGCGCCAGGCGCCTTCAACCTGGGCCGATCGCCTGCCGCTGCTGCAGCCCCAGTTCGACTGGGTGCTGTTCGATCTGCCACAGCGCCTGCCGGCACATGCGGCGGCCATCAACCAGCACGCGCGCTGCACCCTGCCGTTGCGCCTGGCCTGCGTCGATCCGGTCAGTCATGTGGTCCTGCAACGGCAGCCGGACGACGAGCGCCTGGTGCTGGCCAACCGCTACGACCCGGCCGTTCCGGTGCAGCGCGATCTGATGCAGCTGTGGTTGCACACCCATGCCAGGCGGCTGGTGCCGCAGCCGTTGCATGAGGATGCGCGGGTGCCGGCCGCACTCGCCAGCAAGCAACCGCTGGGCCGTTATGCAGCGAACTCGCTGGCCGCGGCCGACGTCGACGGCCTGGTGCTGTGGTGCCTGGCTGAAGCGGCCCGGCGGCAGCACCGCGAAGGCGGCCCCTGATGGGCGCCCGGGTCTACTACCTGGGCTGGGGGCGCCTGCGCGAGCGGGTGCATGCGTCCTGGCCGACGCGGGCGCTGCTGTGGTTGCTGCAATGGACCGGGTGGGCCTTCCTGCGCCTGGAAGGGCCGGCCTGGCAGTCGATCGCGCCGCGGCTGCGCAACGCCTTCCCGCAGATCCAGGGTGACCGTCGCTGGCGTCCGGGTGATCCGCTGCGTCTGCTGATCCAGGCCGCCTGGCTGTCACTGGTGCGGCTGGTGCCGAAGGCGTCGAAGCGGCGGCAGCGCCTGGCCGAAGCCAACCGCCAGCGGATTGCCGAGCTTCGCGGCGCCGCAGGCCGAGGCCGCCTGCGCTATCTGCGGGCGATGAGCGATGCGCCCAGCGAGTTCTGGAACAGCCGTTTCGCAGGCTGGTTCGGGCAGCGTGTCCGCGCCCTGTCGCCGCGCTCGCGGCATCTGCTGACGCTGTTGATCGGGTTGCTCACGCTCGCGCTGGCGGCGCTGTGCATCACCCAGCCGTTCACCTACTTCGCGCAGTTCGTGTTCGTGCTGCTGCTGTGGATCATCGCCCTGCTGGTGCGGCGCATGCAGGGCCGCTACGCCACGCTGGTGCTGGTGGTGCTGTCGATCACCGTGTCCTGCCGCTACCTGTGGTGGCGCTATACCGCCACGCTGAACTGGAACAGCACCTTCGACCTGGTCTGCGGCGTGATCCTGCTGGCTGCGGAAACCTACTCCTGGCTGGTGCTGATGCTGGGCTACGTGCAGGTCGCCTGGCCGTTGCGTAGGCGACCTGCGCCGCTGCCGGCCGACGTGCGGCAATGGCCGACGGTGGACGTGCTGATTCCCACCTACAACGAAGACCTGGCGCTGGTACGGCATACCGTATACGCCGCGATGGGCCTGGACTGGCCTGCGGACAAACTGCGCATCCACATCCTCGATGACGGCAAGCGCGAGGAGTTCCGTGCCTTCGCCGAGCGCGCCGGGGTGAACTACATCACCCGCACCGACAACCGCCACGCCAAGGCCGGCAATCTCAACCATGCGCTCACCCTGATCGATGGCGAGCTGGTGGCGATCTTCGACAGTGACCATCTGCCGGTGCGCTCGTTCCTGCAGATCACCTGTGGCTGGTTCCTGCGTGACCCGAAGCTGGCGCTGGTGCAGACCCCGCATCACTTCTTCTCCGCCGACCCGTTCGAGCGCAACCTGCAGGTGTTCCGCAGCGATCCCAACGAGGGCGAGCTGTTCTATGGGCTGGTGCAGGACGGCAACGATCTGTGGAACGCGGCGTTCTTCTGTGGCTCCTGCGCGGTGCTGCGGCGCGAGGCCATCGATGCGATCGGCGGCTTCGCCACCGAGACGGTCACCGAAGATGCGCATACCGCCCTGCGCCTGCACCGCAAGGGCTGGAACTCGGCTTACCTGCGCATCCCGCAGGCGGCCGGGCTGGCCACCGACAGCCTCGGCGCGCACGTCAACCAGCGCATCCGCTGGGCGCGCGGCATGGTGCAGATCTTCCGCATCGACAACCCATTGCTGGGCAAGGGGCTGAGCCTGTTCCAGCGCTTCTGCTATGCCAACGCCATGCTGCATTTCCTTGCCGGCATCCCGCGGCTGGTGTTCCTGACCGCGCCGCTGGCGTTCCTGCTGCTGCACGTCTACATCATCTACGCCCCGGCGCTGGCCATCCTGCTGTTCGTGGTGCCGCACATGGCCCATGCCAGCCTCACCAATGCCCGCATCCAGGGCAAGTACCGCCGCCCGTTCTGGGGCGAGGTGTATGAGACCGTGCTGGCCTGGTACATCGCGCGGCCCACCACGGTGGCACTGTTCAGCCCGGGGCGCGGCAAGTTCAACGTCACCGACAAGGGCGGCACCCAGGCCGGTGACCGCTTCGACTGGCGGGTGGCGCGGCCCTATCTGGTGCTGGCACTGCTGAACGTGCTGGGCCTGTGCTTTGCGGTGTGGCGGTTCATGCACGGGCCGGCCGATGAACGCGGCACGGTGGTCGTCAGCTCGCTGTGGGTGCTGTACAACCTGCTGATCATCGGTGGAGCGCTGGCCGTGGCCGCCGAGGTGCAGCAGGTGCGGCGCACGCATCGCGTCACCACCCGCCTGCCGATGGCGCTGGAGATTCCCGATGGCCGGCGCCTGCGTGGCGTGCTGCAGGACTACTCCAATGATGGCGTTGGCGTCGAACTGGGCGAAGATGCCCAGCTCGCCGAAGGCCAGCAGGTACAGGTGTTGCTGGGTCGCGGCCGGCGTGAATTCGCTTTCCCGGCACGCGTGCAGCGCACCGTCGGCCACCGCTTGGGCCTGCTGCTGCTGTTCGAGGACGAGCGCCAGCGCGTGGAGTTCGCCCAGTGCACGTTCGCGCGCGCGGACGCGTGGCTCGACTGGCATGCCGGCTATCAACCCAAGAGCCTGCCGCGCAGCCTGTGGAGCGTGCTGGTCCTGGGCTGGCGCGGTTACCGCCGGATGGGCGATTTCACTCCGTTCGACCTCGACCGCCCGGCACACTGGAATCGTCGCCTGCTGCGATGGCTCGCCAGCTTTGCCCCGCAACGTCCGCTTCCTTCCCACCCGGCTGACCCAGCCGCTGATCCAGGGCTTCGTCCATGAGCATTCCGTCTTCTCTGCGCTGGCTGCTGTTGCCCCTGCTGGCCCTGCCGGTGGCATCCGGCAACAGCGCTCCTGCTCCGGTCCCGGTGCCGCCGCCCGCACCGGCAAATGCCGCACCGGTGGCAGCGCCGCCTGCGCTGCCCACGACCTCGGCCACCCCCGCGGTTCCGGCCGAGGCAGCGGCGCTGACGCAGACCTGGGCCGGCAGCGCCTGGCCCTGGCAGCGGCAGAGCACGTTCGCCCAGCTGGGGCGGCGCCAGGACACCCTGCTGTCCGGCGTGCGCAACGCCACCACGTTCGAGTTCCAGGTCCGCCGCGACCGCCTGGTGCGCGATGCGGAACTGGACCTGAGCTTCACGCCTTCGCCGTCGTTGCTGCCGACCCTGTCGCATCTGCGGGTCTACCTCAACGACGCGATGATGGGCGTGGTGCCGATCAGCAACGATCAGCTGGGTCGCCCGGTGCAGGCCAAGCTGCCGCTGGATGCGCGGCTGATCGCCGACTTCAACCAGGTGCGGCTGGAGTTCGTCGGCCACTACACCGACATCTGCGAAGAACCCACGCACAGTTCGCTGTGGGTCAACCTGTCCAGCAACAGCACCCTGCGCCTGGGTGGGCAGCCGCTGGCGATGCAGGACGACCTGGCGAACTTCCCGCTGCCGTTCTTCGATCCGCGCGACACCGCGCGGCTCGAACTGCCAGTGGTGTTCACCGGCACCCCGAGCCTGGCACAGCAGCGCGCGGCGGCGGTGATGTCGTCGTACTTCGGCAGCCTCGCCGGCTGGTGGCGGCAGGCGCGGTTCCCGGTGAGCTTCGGCGCGCTGCCCGAGAAGGGCCATGCGGTGGTGCTGGCCGTGAACGGGAAATTCCCCGCGGTGATCGGCAACCACGCGCCGGTGAAGGGCCCGGTGATCGAGTTGATGGCACTGCCGGACGACCCGCAGCGCAAGCTGCTGCTGGTGCTGGGCCGCAACGATGACGACCTGCAGAAGGCAGTGGCTGCGATGGCGGCCGGCAACGTGCTGTTCCGCGGGCGCCAGGTCAGCATTGACGAGATCAAGCCGCTGGCCCCGCGCAAGCCGTACGACGCCCCGAACTGGGTGCGCACCGACCGCGCCGTGCGCCTGGCCGAACTGCTGGACTATCCGCAGCAGCTGCATGCCAACGGCGTGTCGCCGCAGCCGATCACGGTCAACCTCAACCTGCCGCCGGATCTGTTCATCTGGCGCAACCAGGGCATTCCGCTGAACCTGCGCTACCGCTACACGCCGCCCTTCGGCAGCGACGAGTCGCGGCTGGGCGTTGCGATCAACGATCAGTTCATTTCCAGCTTCCCGCTGGTGCGGCGCACCGGCAAGCAGGGCCTGGAAGAGATCCGTCTGCCGGTGCTGGCCGGTGATGCCGGTGCCGACGATGGACGCCTGTTGATTCCTGCACTCAAGCTGGGTGACCGCAACCAGCTGCGCTTCGACTTCAACTTCGCCAGCGTGATGGGCAGCGCGCAGCGCGATCATTGCCAGACCGTGCTGCCACCGAACCTGCAGGCGGCGATCGAGGAAGATTCAACCATCGACTTCTCCGGCTTCCATCACTACATGGGCCTGCCGGACCTGTCTGCATTCGCCCTGAGCGGTTTCCCGTTCACCCGCATGGCCGACCTGTCCGAGACCGTCGTGCTGGTGCCGCCCGCTGCCAGCGAGGCGCAGGTCAGCCTGCTGCTGAACCTGGTGGGTGGCCTGGGCGTGCAGACCGGCTACCCCGCCTACGGCCTGCGCCTGTCCGATGACTGGAAGCAGGCCAGCGCACTGGATGCGGACCTGCTGATGCTGGGTGCGTTGCCGGCCGAGTTGCGCGGCAGCCAACAGCTTTCGCTGCTGATCGATGACCAGCGCACGCGGCTGCTGAACGGCCAGTCGCCTTCGCCGCAGCAGGCGATGGAGCAGGCACGGCGTGGCAGCCGTGATGGCGACCCGGCGGTGACCGAGGTTGCGGTGACCGCGCAGGCACCGTTTGCCGCGATCATCGGCATGCAGTCGCCGCATCATGCCCAGCGCAGCATCGTCTCGCTGGCCGCCAGCAATGCCGCGGACTATGGCCTGCTCGACGACGCGCTCAGCGATACCGGCAAGCGCGAGGCAATTGCCGGCTCGGTGGCGATCCTGCGCACGTCCGGCATCCACAGCCAGTTCGTGGGTGAGCACTACTACGTTGGCGCGCTGCCGTGGTGGCTGCTGCTGTGGTACCACCTGGCCGACCATCCCGCATTGCTGGCGGTGCTGGCCACGCTGGTGGTGCTGATGTTCGCCTTCCTGTTGTGGCGCACGCTGCGCTGGGTGGCCGCCAAACGCCTGGATCCGGGGCACTGATGGCGCGCACGCGGCACCCGCTGGTGACGGCGTCGGGGCTGGTCCTGCTGGGACTGGCCGGTGCCGGCCCGTGCGCGGCACAGGCGTTGCCGGCCACACCGGGAGGCACGGTGGCCGAGCAACGCCAGTGGCTGCTGCAGCAGGTGCGTATCGGCGAGGCCACCGGCCGCCAGAGCCTGATCGAAGACGCGTTGGCGCGGCTGCGGATGCTGGCACCGGATGATCGCGGCACGCTGGTGGCGATCCTGGAAGTGCAGTTGTCGCAGCAGAAGCTGGACGATGCCGAAGCCACGCTGGCACGGCTGCGCCAGATCGGCGCAGGCAGCCGCGAGCTGGCGGCGGGCGAACGCCTGTGGCAGGCCTATCGCGGCGACCTTCAGCAGGAACTGCAGCAGGCCCGCCTGTTCGCCGCCGGTGGTCGCAGCGAGGAAGCACTGGCGATCTACCGGCGCCTGTTCAACGACGATCCGCCGGGCCTGCAGCTGGGCCTGGAATACTGGCGGCTTCGCGGTACCCAGGCCGAAGGCCGTGCACCCGCGATCCGTGCGCTCACCGAGCTGGATCGCAGCTACCCGGGCAATGTCACCCTGCTGCAGGCACTGTCGCAGCTGCTGTTCGCTGCGGGCCGCGACAGCGAGGCACTGGCGGCGCTGCAACGCATGGGGCGCAACCCGGAAGCGCGCGGCATGGCCGCCGACGCCGAATGGGCCTATCTGAAGGATCAGCCGGCCGACGAACGCAGCGTGCGCCGCCTGCAGGACTTCATCACCCGCAATCCCACATTTACCGACATCGCACTGGTGCGCGAGCGCTACGCGGACCAGCACAAGCGGGTCAGTGACCCGGCCTGGCGTGCCGGGCTGCGCGGCCAGCAGCTGCTGGACGCGGGCCGCAATGAAGACGCCGAGCGCGCCTTTCTGCAGGCGCTGCGAGGCTATCCACGCGAGCCAGGCCTGCTTGGCGGATTGGGCATGGCGTTGATGCGCCAGGGCCGCCGCGAGCAGGCCATCACCTACTTCCAGCGCGCGGTGCAGGCGACACCGGCCGGCGACAGCAATGACAAGTGGCGCGACCTGATCGCCAGCACCCGCTACTGGCTGCAGCTGGACCAGGCCGATGCTGCGCTGAAGGCAGGCCGCCTGGACGAAGCGGAGCGCCTGTACGCGCAGGCACGGCGGCAGCAGCCGCGCGACGTCAATGCTGTGCTGGGCCTGGTCGACGTCGCCGTCGCGCGCGGTGACGATGCGGCTGCCGAACGCCAGCTGCAGAGTGCACGGCGGATCGCGCCCAACGATGCCAACGTGGTGCGCAAGCTGGTGCAGCTGTATGGCCGCACCGATCCGCAGCGGCTGGAGGCGTTCATCAACGCGCTGCCCGCTGCACAGCGCAAGCTGTATGCCGAAGACCTGCGCCAGCTGCAGATCACGCGGCTGCGCGAACGCCGCGAGCAGGCGCTGGCTGCCGGCGATGCCGCCACGGCCATCGCACTGGGAACGCAGCTGCGCGCGGAACTGCCCGAAGATGCCTGGCTGGCCTATGCCCTCGGCAACGAGCTGCGTGCGGCAGGCCGGGAGCAGGAGGCCGATGCCGTGGTGGCCGACATGGCCCGGCGCAACGGCAGTGCAGAGGCGCGCTATGCGCAGGCACTGTACCTGTCCGGGTCCGATCGCCTGCCGCAGGCACTGGCCGTGCTCGATGCACTGCCCCAGGCACAGTGGGACGATGACATCCGCGCGCTGTCGGCGCGCCTGCACCGGCAGCAGCTGACCGACCATCTGTGGGAGCTGCGCGCGCAGGGCAGGGAGGCCGAGGCCATCGCCCTGCTGCTGCAGCAACCGCCCAGCACCGACAACGACATGCTGCTGGCCGAGTGGGCCCGCCTGCGCGGTGACCACGCGCAGGCACTGCACTACTACCAGCGCGTGCTGGCGGCACAACCGGACAACGTCGATGCGCAGCTGGGCCGGATCCAGGCCTGGATCGGCAGCGGCGACCTGGCCAGCGCACGCCGCCAGATGCAGGATGCACCGCCCCAGGTTGCCGATGAGGCGACGGGGCAGCAGCGCCAGCTCGCCACCATCTGGACCGACCTGCGCGAGGACGCGAAGGCGCTCGCGATCCTGCGTGCGCTGCTGGCACGCAGGACCGCGCCCGACGCACAGTCCTGGCGCGACGCGGCACGGCTGGTTCGCCGTGACGATCCACAGCAGGCGTTGGACATGTACGCGCAGGCCATGGCTGGCAACGGGCTGCTGGCACCGGCACAGGCAGCACCGCGCGACAACCGCGCGCTGACACTGGCCAGCCGCGAGACCGCAGGCGACGACTGGCTGCGTCGCAGCCTGCGCAGTGATGTCGAAACCCTGTACCAGCAGGAGAATCCCACCCTGACCGTGATGCAGGATACGGGCCGCCGCAGCGATGGCACGCCGGGCATCTCGCGGCTGTCGCGTGATACCCGCATCGCGCACCTCGACGCGCCGTTCGCCGGTGGGCTGGGCTGGGCGCGCATCGAGCAGGTGCAGTTCGATGCTGGGCGCTTCCAGACCGATGCCAATGGCACCTACGACGAAGACTTCGGCAGCTGCGATCTGGACCTGGTCCAGGCCGACGGCACGCGGCTGCGTGCACCGGGCTGCACCCGGTTCGTGCATCAGCAACGCACGTCCGGTGCCGGCTTCGCCGTCGGCTGGCGCACGCTCGACGATCGCTGGAATTTCGATATCGGCCATACCCCGTCCAACTATGCGGTCGGCAACTGGCTCGGCGGCCTCACCTTCAATGGAGACCTGGGCCGTTTCGGCTGGGGAGCCACCGTATCGCGGCGGCCGATGACCAATTCGCTGCTGTCGCAGGCCGGTGCATACGACCCGCGCAGCGGCATCCGCTGGGGCGGTGTCACCGCCAATGGCCTGACCTTCAGCCTGGGCTACGACCAGGGCGGCCGCAATGGCGTCTGGTCGAACTGGAGCTGGCATCGCCTGACCGGCGAGAACGTGGTGGACAACACGCGCGCCCGTGCGATGGTTGGCTGGTACCACAAGCTGATCCAGCGCACCGACATGCGCCTGGATATCGGTACCACCGCGATGTACTGGCGTTACCAGAAGGACCTGGGCGGCTACTCGCTGGGCCAGGGCGGCTATTACAGCCCGCAGCGCTACGCATCGCTGAGCCTGCCGGTGAGCTTCGCCTGGCGCAACGCCACCTGGTCGGTGCGCCTGGATGGATCGGTGAGCGTGTCCAGCGCGCGGACGTCCTCGATCAGCCGTTACCCGGACCAGGCGCTGATCGAACGCGTGATCGCCCAGCTGGAACCGCAATACGGCCCGCTGACACTGGACCAGGCGGGCCTGTACACCGGCGACAGCAAGAGCACCGGCACCGGCTACCGCCTGTACGGTGCGGTGGAGCGCCGGCTGGGTGACCACTTCGTGCTGGGCGCCGCCGGTACCCTGCAGCGCAGCCGCGACTTCTCGCCGAACTCGTTCCAGCTCTACCTGCGCTATACCTTCAAACCCTGGCAGGGCAACCTGCCGTTGCCGGTCTCTCCGTTGGTGCCCTATGGCGAATTCCGCTGACCTGCACCGCCGGCGCCTGCTGCAGGCGGCCGCGGCAGTGCCGCTGCTCGGCTGGGGTGCCGCGCAGGCGCAACCGGCGCCATCGGCATCGCGCTGGCCCGCGTGGCAGGTGCTGCTCGACAGCAGCCTGAGCCGCGACGGGCGCATGATCGATCGCAGCCAGGATGATCAGCGCAGCACCTCCGAAGGGCAGTCCTATGCACTGTTCTTTGCGCTGGTCGCCAATGACCAGACCCTGTTCGATCGCATCCTGGCCTGGACGCAGGACAATCTGGCCGGCGGTGACATGCGCCAGCACCTGCCGGCCTGGCTGTGGGGGCGGGATGCCAAGGGGGGCTGGCAGGTACTGGACAGCAACCCCGCCTCTGATTCGGATCTGTGGCTGGCCTATGCGCTACTGGAAGGTGCGCGCCTGTGGCGGCGTCCGGCGTTGCAGGCCATCGCCGAAGGCATGCTGCAGCAGGTGCGCGAGCGCGAGATCGTGCAGCTGCCGGGGCTGGGCCCGATGCTGCTGCCCGGCCCGCAGGGCTTCGTCGAAGGCGATGCGACCCGGATCAACCCCAGTTATCTGCCATTGCCGCTGCTGCGACGGTTTGCATCGGTTGACCGCAAGGGGCCGTGGCCGGCACTGGCGGCAAACACGGTGCGGATGCTGCAGCAGAGCAGTCCGCACGGATTCGCGCCGGACTGGACGGCCTGGCAGGCCGGCGGTTTCGTGGCCGACCCGGTGAAGGGTGCGGTCGGCAGCTACGATGCGATCCGCTGCTACGCCTGGGCGGGCATGACCGCGCCGCGCGATCCGCTGTTCCGGCCGCAGCTGGCTGCGTTGTCCGGCCCCCTGCAGCGCCTGCGCAGCGGTGCTGCGATGTGGGAAAAGATCGACACCCGTAGCGGGCAGGGGCAGGGCGAAGGCAACTACGGCTTCCGCGCGGCGTTGCTGCCGTATCTGCTGGCCCAGGGAGAAAACGAGCGCGCCCGTGCACTGCAGGCCAGCCTGCCCAGCGCCGAGCAGCAGCGCGCCGATGCCCCGGCGTACTACTCGCAGATGCTCAGCCTGTTCGGGCTGGGCTGGGCCGAAGGGCGCTGGCGCTTCAACGCCGACGGCAGGCTGCAGCCGCGCTGGTGAGCCGCGCGCGCTGCAGGGCCGGGTGCATGCCGGCGCCGCTTACTCCAGCGCGTAGCGCAGGGTGAACAGCACCGCCACCAGCCACACCGCCGGGTGCACTTCGCGCCAGCGGCCGGTGCCCGCCTTCAGCGCGGCGTAGGCGATGAAGCCGAACGCCAGGCCGTTGGCAATCGAGTAGGTGAACGGCATCGCCAGCGCACACAGCGCGGCGGGCACCGATTCGGTCAGGTCGCTCCAGTCCACTTCCACCAGTTCGCGCAGCATCAATCCGGCCACGAACAGCAGCGCCGGCGCAGTGGCATAGCTGGGCACCATCGCCGCCAGCGGCGAGAACAGCAGCGCGGCCAGGAACAGCGCCGACACCACCAGCGCGGTCAGCCCGGTACGGCCGCCCACCTGCACGCCCGAGGCGCTTTCGGCGAAGGCGGTGGTGCTGCTGGTGCCGAGCATCGAACCGGCGACGATCGCCGTGCTGTCGGCCAGCAGTGCACGACCGAAACGCTTCTGCGCACCCGGCAGCTTCAGCAGGCCGGCGCGGCCGACCACGCCGTACAACGTGCCGGTGGCGTCGAACACCTCCACCAGCACGAACACCAGCACCACCTGCAGCAGCACCGCGATCGGCGCGCCGCCGTCGTGGTGCAGCAGGCCAGGCAGGTCCAGCTGCAGGAAGGTCGGGGCCAGGCTCGGCGGCAACGACACCAGGCCCTGGTACTGCACATCACCCAATGCCCAGCCTGCGGCCGTCACTGCCAGGATGCCGATCAGGATCGCGCCGCGGATGCGGCGTGCTTCCAGTACCGCGATCAACAGGAAGCCGGCCAGTGCCAGCAGCGGCGGCGCCGTGTTCAACGGGCCCAGCGCCACCAGCGTGTCTTCATTGCCGACAATCACGCCGGATTTCTGCAGCGCGATGATCGCCAGGAACAGGCCGATGCCGGCCACGATGGCCGAACGCAGCGATGCCGGAATGCCCGACACCAGCCAAGCGCGCACGCCGGTCAGCGACAGCACCAGGAACACCAGGCCGGAGATGAACACCGCACCCAGCGCCTGCTGCCACGGCAGGCCGGCAGCGCCGACCACGGTGAAGGCGAAGAACGCGTTCAGGCCCATGCCCGGTGCCATGCCGACCGGGAAGTTGGCGGCCAGCGCCATCACCGCCGAACCCAGCGCGGCAGCCAGGCAGGTCGCCACGAACACCGCACCGGCATCCATGCCGGTGGTGCCGAGGATCTCGGGGTTCACGAAGACGATGTAGGACATCGTCAGGAAGGTGGTGACACCGGCCAGCAGCTCGGTGCGCACGGTGGTGCCGTGCTGCTGCAGCTGGAACAGGCGTTCGAACAGGGACATGGGGATTCTCGCGAAGGTGTCGCCAGCGAGCGGGCGACCCACAGTAAAGAGAAAGGCCGCGCGAGCGCGGCCTTTCCTGTTGCCTTACTTCAGCGCCTTGAAGCGCAGGCGCTTCGGCGCAGCGTCGTCGCCCATGCGGCGGCGCTTGTCTTCTTCGTACTCGCGGTAGTTGCCCTGGAAGAACTCCACGTGCGAGTCGCCTTCGAACGCCAGGATGTGGGTCGCGATGCGATCCAGGAACCAGCGGTCATGCGAAATGACGAAGGTGTTGCCCGGGAACTCCAGCAGCGCATCTTCCAGCGCACGCAGGGTTTCGATGTCCAGGTCGTTGGACGGTTCGTCGAGCAGCAGCACGTTGCCACCCTGCAGCAGGGTCTTGGCCATGTGCAGGCGGCCACGCTCACCGCCGGACAGCGAACCGACCATCTTCTGCTGGTCCTGGCCCTTGAAGTTGAAGCGGCCGATGTAGGCGCGCGACTGGATCTCGATGCCGTTGATGTTGAGGATGTCCAGGCCGCCCGCGATTTCCTGGAAGACGTTGTGGTTGCCTTCCAGTGCATCGCGGCTCTGGTCGACGTAGGACAGCTTCACGGTCGGGCCGACCACGATCTCGCCGGTGTCCGGCTTTTCCTGGCCGGTGATCATCTTGAACAGGGTCGACTTACCGGCACCGTTCGGGCCGATGATGCCGACGATGGCGCCGGCCGGCACCAGGAAGCTCAGGTTGTCGAACAGCAGGCGGTCGCCGAACTTCTTGGAGACGTTCTTGAACTCCATCACCGCATTGCCCAGGCGCTCGCCCGGCGGGATGAAGATTTCATTGGTCTCGTTGCGCTTCTGGTAATCGACCGACTGCAGCTCTTCCAGGCGGGCCAGACGGGCCTTGCCCTTGGTGCGGCCGCCCTTGGCGTTCTGGCGCGACCATTCCAGTTCCTTCTGGATCGCCTTCTGGCGGGCCTTTTCCTGGTTGTCTTCCTGCTTCAGGCGCTCGTCCTTCTGGGTCAGCCAGTCGGTGTAGTTGCCCTTCCACGGAATGCCGCGGCCGCGGTCCAGTTCCAGGATCCACTCGGCGGCGTTGTCCAGGAAGTAGCGATCATGGGTGACCGCCACGACGGTGCCGGTGTAGCGCGCCAGGAACTGTTCCAGCCACTCCACCGACTCGGCGTCGAGGTGGTTGGTCGGTTCGTCGAGCAGCAGCATGTCCGGCTTCTGCAGCAGCAGGCGGCACAGCGCCACGCGGCGCTTCTCACCACCGGACAGCTTGCCGACCACGGCATCCCACGGCGGCAGGCGCAGCGCATCGGCGGCCACGTCCAGCTGGTTTTCCAGGGTGTGCGCGTCACCGGCGGCGAGGATCGCCTCCAAGCGCTCCTGTTCCTTGGCCAGCGCGTCGAAGTCGGCGCCTTCCTCGGCATAGGCCAGGTACACCGCGTCCAGCGCGGCCTGGGCCTGCAGCACTTCGCCCACGCCTTCCTCGACCGCTTCACGCACGGTCTTGGTCGGGTCCAGTTCCGGTTCCTGCGCCAGGTAGCCGACCTTGATGCCCGGCTGCGGGCGGGCCTCGCCCTCGAAATCGGTGTCCACGCCGGCCATGATCTTCAGCACGGTGGACTTGCCGGCACCGTTCAGGCCCAGCAGGCCGATCTTCGCGCCCGGGAAGAAGGACAGCGAGATGTCCTTGATGATCTGCCGCTTGGGCGGGACCACCTTGGACACGCGGTTCATGGTGTAGATGTATTGCGAGGACATGAGGTCTCCGTAGGCGCGGCCCTGCGCCCGGTCCGTCACGGGAACATCCCGTTGCGGCAGCGGGCACAGACTGAAAAGGTGTACCGCCAATTATAGCCGGAACCGCTTCCGGGCCGCGCCGGGCAGGGGGCGCCGGGCTGGCTATCGCCTGAATACTCGGTCACAGTCCCGCAGCGGGAAGCGTTTCCAGCCGGAAACGGTTCAGATCAGGTGCGCAATATGGGCTCACCACCCACCCAAGCAGAGGTCTGACATGCGCATCAATCGAGTAATGGCCGGCGCCGTGGCCTCTGTGCTGGCGTTGGGTGCCGTCGCCCCGGCCTTCGCCGACAACGACCACCGGGACCGCCGTGAATGGCGCGAAGACCGCCGCGAGTGGCGCCAGGATCGCCGTGACTGGGAACGCGACCGCCGCGAGGCCCGGCGCGACTGGGAGCGTGACCGCCGCGACTGGCACCGCGACCACGACCGCTACTACCGCCCGGCACCGCCGCGGGTGGTCTATCGGCCCGCACCGCCGCCGCGCTATGGCAGCTACGGCTGGCGCGTCGGTTCGCCCTATCGCAACTACTACTCCGGCCCGGTCTACGTGGTGAACGACTACCCGCGCTACCACCTGCGCCGCCCGCCCTATGGCCACCACTGGATCCGCGATGACCGCGGCAACATGCTGCTGGTGGCCATCGCCACCGGCGTGATCGCCCAGTACGTGCTCAGCGGCCGCTGAGTCGGCGGTCTGATCCACGCATGGCGTGGATCTACTGATACGGCAGGCGAAACCATACGGGGCCGGATTCCTTCGGGGATGCCGGCCCCGTCCGTTTCGGCCCCAGCGGCGCGGTGCGGGGCTACAATCAAGGGCTGAGTCGTACCCCTTTCCCTGCCTGCTGGAGTACCCGATGTTCCCGCGTGACGTCCGCATCGAATCCTACGATCCCGAACTGGCCAAGGCCATTGCCGCTGAGACCCAGCGTCAGGAAGACCACGTCGAGCTGATCGCCAGCGAGAACTACACCAGCCCGGCGGTGATGGAAGCCCAGGGCAGCCAGCTGACCAACAAGTACGCCGAAGGCTACCCGGGCAAGCGCTACTACGGTGGCTGCGAATACGTGGACATCGCCGAGCAGCTGGCCATCGACCGCCTCAAGCAGCTGTTCGGTGCCGACTACGCCAACGTGCAGCCGCACAGTGGCTCGCAGGCCAACCAGGCCGTGTACTTCGCCCTGCTGCAGCCGGGTGACACCATCCTCGGCATGAGCCTGGCGCACGGCGGCCACCTCACCCACGGTGCCAAGGTGAATGCTTCCGGCAAGCTGTTCAACGCCGTGCAGTACGGCGTGAACGACCAGGGCCTGATCGATTACGACGAAGTCGAGCGCCTGGCGCTGGAGCACAAGCCGAAGATGGTCGTGGCCGGCTTCTCTGCCTACTCGCAGGTGATCGACTGGGCGCGCTTCCGCGCCATCGCCGACAAGGTCGGTGCCTACCTGTTCGTCGACATGGCCCACGTGGCCGGCCTGGTCGCCGCTGGCGTCTACCCGAGCCCGCTGGAACACGCGCACGTGGTCACCTCGACCACCCACAAGACCCTGCGCGGGCCGCGCGGCGGCATCATCGTGGCCAAGGGCGCCGACGAAGACCTGGTCAAGAAGCTGCAGTCGATCGTGTTCCCGGGCATCCAGGGCGGTCCGCTGATGCACGTCATCGCCGGCAAGGCCGTGGCCTTCAAGGAAGCGCTGGAGCCGGGCTTCAAGGCCTACCAGCAGCAGGTGGTGAAGAATGCCCAGGCGATGGCCAACACGCTCATCGCACGTGGCTACAAGATCGTTTCCGGCGGCACCCAGAACCACCTGATGCTGGTCGACATGATCGGCAAGGACGTGTCCGGCAAGGACGCGGAAGCCGCGCTGGGCAAGGCCCACATCACCGTCAACAAGAACTCGGTGCCGAATGATCCGCGTTCGCCGTTCGTGACCTCGGGCCTGCGCCTGGGCACCCCGGCGGTGACCACCCGCGGCTACGTCGAACAGGACTGTGTGGACCTGGCCAACTGGATCGCCGACGTGCTCGATGCACCGGCCGATGACGCCGTCATCGCCCGCGTGCGCGACGCGGTCAGCGCGCAGTGCCGCAAGTACCCGGTCTACGGCTGATCGGTCCTGTGGGGTCGGAACCCTTCCCGCGGGAAGGGCTCTGACCCCGGCATCGGAGCACCCGCGCATGGACGAGCGCCGCCTCAGATATCTGTATGCCGCGCTGGCAGTGGTGTTTGGCCTGCCAGGAGCGCTGCTGGGCGGCATTGTCGCCCTGGTGGGCGTGTACGCCGGCCTGATGCAGGAAACCCGGCTGCCGAGCCGGTTGCTGATGGTGCTGCTGGGCGCTGCCGGCACCGTGGGCATCGTTGTCTGGCTGCGTATCAGCGTCGATTTTCTGCTGCACGGCCGGCCGGGCCTGCGGGCCGTGAGCCGCATCGGGTGGTGGGGCCTGCTGCTGGGTGCGCTGGTTGCCGTGCCCATCGCCGTACTGGGCGTGGTGGTCGGGTTGACCGAACGCGCGGAGGGCTTTGGCCTGTTGCTGTTCGGCCCGCCACTGCTGGTGCCGGCTGCGATGCTGCTGTGGCTCAAACGCCGCCCGTGACGCGGCCCACGGAAGGAAACCGGATGCATGGATGAGGGCCTGCACAAACGGATGGTCGCGGTGGGAGGGCTCGTACTGGGCCTGCCTGCCTTTGCCGCCGGCGGAACCGTCGCGGTGCTGGGCCTGATGGTCGTGTTGGACGGCAAGTATCTGTCTGGCAACGAACCCACAATGCTGCTGCTGTGGTCGCTGGGCGGGATCATCGGCCTGCTGTCATGGCTGTGGCTGAGCGGTGTATTCCTGTGGCGCGGCCGCACCGGCCTGCGGCAATCGTCGCCTGTGGCGTGGTTGGGCTTGTTGCTGGGTGTCCTGGCCGCGCTGGCGGTGGTCGCCGTCACCCTGCATCTGGTGTTCAAGGACGGCGAATTCGCGCTGTTGAGCTACCTGGGCTTGGGGCCGCCGTTCCTGCTGCCGGCCGCACATCTGGCGTGGTTGCGCTGGCGCTCGAGTGCCGCTGCAACCGCCCAGGGCGGCTGAGGCGACAGCTGTGGGCGGTATTGGCCTGTTGCGCAGTCACTTCCGCGCAGACAGCATTTGCTGCTGCGGCGCTTCTCAGGTACCGTTGCGACGCTGCCACGACCGTGGCCGCAGGTCTTCTCGCGAGCCAAGCGATCCATGCATTGCCCCTTCTGCCAACATGCCGATACCCGGGTCATCGACTCGCGCGTCTCCGAAGACGGCGCGACGATCCGTCGTCGGCGTGAATGCGAGGCCTGTGGCGAGCGCTTCAGCACCCTGGAAACGGTTGAACTGAAGCTGCCGGCCATCGTCAAGAGCGATGGCACCCGCGAAGCCTTCGACCAGCGCAAGGTCCGCGCCGGCTTCGATCGCGCGCTGCAGAAGCGTGCCGTAGCCGAAGACAAGATCGAAGCGGCGGTGCGCGCGGTGGTTCACCAGCTGCGCATCAGCGGCGAGCGCGAAGTGCCCTCGATCAAGGTCGGCGAGTTCGTGATGAACGAACTGCGCAAGCTCGACCATGTGGGTTATGTGCGTTTCGCCTCGGTGTACCGCAGCTTCGAGGACGTGGCTGATTTCCGCGAGGAGATCGAGAAGCTGGAACGCGAGCTGCCGTCCAGCACCGAACAGCTGCAGTTGCTGGGCGATGTGATCGCCCTGACCAAGAAGAAGAAGGGCTGACGCCCTGGTGGGTGCCAACCTTGGTTGGCACAGATACCTGCTTCGGTGGGTGCCAACCTTGGTTGGCACAGAGACGGCATGGCATGCATCCACGCTTGCGGCGTTACCATGGCGCCATGACCACCCCGTTCTCCGTCCTTGACCACCAGCACATGGCCAACGCGTTGCGTCTGGCCGAGCGCGGTGCCTACACCACCCGCCCCAACCCGATGGTCGGCTGTGTCATCGCCCATGGCGAACGCGTGGTCGGGCAGGGCTGGCACCAGCGTGCCGGTGGGCCGCATGCCGAAGTGTTCGCGCTGCGCGAGGCCGGCAGCGAAGCGCGCGGTGCCACCGCCTACGTCACGCTGGAACCCTGCGCGCACTACGGGCGTACACCGCCCTGCGCGCTGGCATTGATTGAAGCCGGCGTATCGCGCGTGGTCGCGGCGATGCGCGATCCGTTCCCGAAGGTCGATGGCGGTGGCTTCGATCTGCTGCGCGAGGCCGGCATCGACGTGTCTGAAGGCTTGATGGCCGCGCAGGCACGCGAGCTCAACAAGGGTTTCCTGTCGCGCGTGGAGCGCAACCGTCCTTGGCTGCGGGTGAAGCTGGCCGCCAGCCTGGATGGCCGCACCGCGATGGCGGACGGCACGTCGAAGTGGATCACCGGCGCGGCGGCTCGCGAAGACGTACAGCACTGGCGCGCGCGTGCCGGCGCCATCCTCACCGGCGCCGACACCGTGCTGGCCGACGATCCGATGCTGACCGTGCGCCTGGCCGATGCCGAAGTGATGCCACCGCTGCGCGTCGTGCTCGATTCGCGCCTGCGGTCGCTGGAATGCAGCCGCGTGCGTGAGGGTGGGACGCCAACGCTGTACCTGCACAACGCGATCGTCAGTCCCCCCGATGCAGCCGACGCCGCATTCGCCAGCGTGGCGCTGCGCCATGGGCATCTCGATCTGGGCGCGGTACTGGCGCTGCTGGCCGACCGCGGCATCAACGAAGTGCACACCGAAGCGGGCGCGACCCTGGCTGGCGCGCTGCTGCGCGGTGGCTGGGTAGACGAACTGCTGTTGTACCTGGCGCCCACGTTGCTGGGTGACAGCGGCCGCCCGTTGCTGGCCGGCCTCGGCATCGATGCGATGGACCAGCAGCGCCGCCTGCGCGTGGTCGATCAGCGCCAGGTGGGTGAGGACCTGCGGTTGCTGCTGCGCGCGTAATGCTCTGGTAGAGGACGGCCTGGGTCGGCGCTGGGGCCCTTACGCTTCTTCCTGTGGCGCATTGCCGTTCTGCGGCCAGGTCACGACGTTGAAGTGGAACCATGCCTCCACATCGCCGCCGGTGTCGCGGCCATCGCGGTGTGCGGGCAGATAGCACCAGTCCCTGGCAGCGGCCATCGCCGCCTCGGCAAGCTGGGGATGGCCGCTGGATTCCAGCACACGCAATCCGGCCAGTCGGCCACTGGCCTCCACCCGCATCTGCAGGTGTACCTTACCGCTGCTGCGCACCCTGTCTGGAAAATGCGCCGGGTGGGCGGCCCGGGTCGTGGGTTCGATCGCCACCGAGTCACCCCGCTGGGTGAATGCACTGCAATCGGCACGTGCTGTGAATACCTTGCGCGGGGGAGAGGCGTACCTTCGCAGGCAGGCCACGAGGTCGTCATCTTCCGTGCAGCGCGGGGCATCGGTTTGCAGCCTGCTGCGTGCAGTTTCGCGCGCGACATCGCTGTCCGCTTGCTGCGGGCAGGCGGTCAACGCGAACAGCGCTGGTAGAAGTCCTGCCCATCGCGCGTTAGGTGGCATGACCATTTCCGGTATGAGCCTTCCACGCGTGGGTGTGTTCATTGGCATCCTGGCAGAGCGTGACGGCGATTGCTGTGGCGAATAGAGGCATGTACAGGGCAAGGCAGTACTGTGAATCAATCAGGCAGCATGCACCGGCGAATTCCACTTGACCATGCAACACGTCTGAAAATGACCGGGCGACGTCACGCCGATCTTGATGCCGTTGTTTGCAACAATCTTCATATCAAACCGTGCACTACGCACGCACAGTCACCGGCTGTCTCCCGTCGGTAACTGTCATGCTGCACCCAAACCGCAATCTGCTGCTTTCGGCGCTGCTTCTGCTCGGCGTGTCAGCTTCACCTGTCGTCTCCGCAGATGAGGAAGCGCCGGCTCCCGCGCGTGCCTACACACAGTCACAGGCCCTGCAGGACCTGACCGCCATCATTGAATGCCGTGCGCCTGCTTCGGTGCAGAAGCTGTTGTCGCCCCACCTGTGGGCGGTCGCGTTGGGCAACGAGGTCGCGCGCCCATTCGATACATGGGGTGTTGTCGAGCAGCCCAACGCGTCACTGCACGAGGTGGTCCTGCCCGAACCGATCACGGTGTTCGGTCACTCAACCACGCGAATTGCTGTTCTTTCCGAGGCCGTGATGGCAATCATCGAGGGCGTCACGCTGGAGGAGATGTCGCGTCAGCTGGAGATGCGGCCACTGAGTGCAACGGTGGCGCCGCACATCCACGTGCGGGAGCTGTCACTTCGCAACACGGGCGACATCGGATTCCAGGTACGCTCGATGACCGCATCGCGTATTTCCAGCCACCCCGGAGCTGTGCTGCTTGGCTGTGAGGATCGCTACGACACACGCATGGAGCAGTTGCGCAGGCGCGGCAAGGAACCTGACGTGGTGTTTGCTTCGGGGGTGGATATCGCCACCGAGCTCGATGACGTGCTGAGCTGCAAGGCCGATGCGCTGCGCAACTATACGGCGGGCTGGGCTGTAGCCATGTCTGCGCACAGCACTGACGCACGCTTCAAGGGCTGGAGAGACGGAGAGGATGAAGAAGGGTATAGCTGGTGGGCACCACCGGCGCCGGTGATGATCGCTGGGCGGCCCGTCTCACGCTTCGTCAAGGTCGGCCCGACCCTGTACGCGGAACTCGATGGCGACATCGCCGCAGCGCTGGCAGAAGAGTGGGATCTGCCCCCTTACGATGGCTGGGACGAGATCGCCTTCGTCGGCTTCCACGATACCCACACCGCAGCCGACGGGTGGTTGGAAGATCGCGCACGCATCGCGCGCGGTTGGAAGCCCGGCAAGACCCTGCATGGCTGTGATTACCAGCAGAATCGTCCGGAGTTCGGCGAACATCCGGACGACGATGACGAACAATGACAGTAATGCGGAACCGCCGGGCAGTGCCCGGCGTTACCACCTTACGCGCACGCGTCGGTCCACATCATCTCGGCGATCGGCCGCAGTGCCTTGCATTCCTGGGTCATTTCCTCGGCCGACTGCACCTGCGCCTTGGCCTTCAGTTCCTCGGCCATCGCATCCACGCCGCTGATCTGTTCCGGTGCGATCTTCGCCACGCACGCGCGGTGCTGCTGCAGCAGCAGGTCGCAGCCCGGCACGCCGGTCACCTTCGGTGCACTGGCCGCCTGCGCGTCCTGCATCCACTCTTCGAACGGCGCCAGAGCACCGGCCACGGTGCCGACCAGATCATCGAAATTGCCGCTGTACCAATAGCCATTGTCCTTGGCCGGGTACAGGGTGAAGTTGCCACTGACCGGCACGCGCGCGCCCGTCTGCAGTGCCTGGGTGTAGGCATCGGTGAACTGCTTGCGCACGGCCGGGCTGGCATCGGCGGCCAGGCTGGCGGCGAACAGCGGGCGTACCTTGCCCAGGTCGGGCAGCTGGCAGCTGTAGCTGATCCGCGCCAGTTTCTGGTCTTCCACGTATTCGTTGTCTTCAATCACGCTCTTGGTGGCGCGGCACTTCGAATCGCGCAGTGCCTTGGCGTACAGCGCTTCGGTGGCGGCGGCGTCCACCTTGGCGCCGGTGCTGGCCAGCACGGTCTGCCAGGGCTCGGCCAATGCCTTGGCCAGGGCGCCCGGGGTCGGGGTCACGGCGTCCTTGCCTTCAAAAGCGGGCTTCAGAGCGTCGTTGAGGCTGCGGGTGGCGGCGGCGTCGTCTTCCAGCAGCACGCGTGCATACAGGTCGAAGGCCTGCTCGGGCGACAGCGTGGCTGGTGCGGCGCTGGCGAACGCAGGGGCGCACAGCAGGGCGCTGGCGAGCAGGTTGCGCAGGGAAGTCTTCATGACGGTGTTCCGTTTCCAGTGGGTAGTGCAGAGGCGCGAAAGACTAGCGCATCTGCACGCGAATTCGTTGGCACGGGTGTGCAAGCCATGCGAACACCGCACTATTCGTCCTGAAGCGCATCGGTCAGTGCTGCGGGAAAGACCGAGAACAGCACCGGGGAAAGGGATTGCATCATGCCGCCGCCTGGGAAATATCCCATCTCGGCGCTTCCTTCCAGCACGGCGGTGCCGGTAATCGTATGCAGCTCTGCCATGCGCAGCTCCGATGCGATCAGATACGTAGCAAAAACCTCATCGTCCCGCAGTTTCTGCTGGATGTCCGGCTCGGCCAGCAGACCGCTTTCCGTATCCCACACCGGTACCTGGCAGGTGAATGTGACCCGCACCTTCCCGCCCGGTGCATTTTCGGCAATGACCTGTCCAGGCACTGCCCGGCAGTGGCTCCTGGCAAATGTTCTGGTGATCTGGGCGACCATCGCCTCGGTAAGTGCGGCCGGGACCTCCTCCGCCTCATCGCTTTGCCCGGTTACCGCTGCGCGCATTTTCGCTTCGAAATGGGCAAGTCCCCGAACCATATCGGTAGTCCACAGGCCGTCGGCGGGCAGCGCGCGGACCAGGGCTTCTGCGGCTTGGGCATCACTTTCCAGCAGGGCCCGGGCATATAGGTCAAAGGCCTGTTCCGGGCTCAGTTTTTCCGCGGTGGCGGCCTGCGCGGCAAGCGGCAGGCACAGCAGCAGGGGGAGGCGATAGGCCAGCATCATCCATCCAGAATGGGGAAGAGCCGCAGCCTGCGGCAGAGGGCCGCCGGACACCATGCAATTTGTCTGAAAAGACAGCCCCAAAAAAAAACGGGCCCCTTGCGGGGCCCGTTCGATCGCACGACGAGGAGCGATCGTTGGATCAGAAGCTGGCGCGCACGCCGGCCGAGTACTGGGTGACGTCACGGTAGCCGGAGATCTCGCCCACCAGGCCCCAGGTCCTGGTGAAGTTGATCTGGCCGCCCAGGGTGCCCACCCAGGTGCCCTTGAAGTTGTTGCCGCCGTCCATGTAACCGGTCTTGACCCAGGCTTCGGTCATGCGCGACGGCTTGCCGCGCAGGCCCACGGTGACGCGGCCCAGGTTGGTGTGGTCCTTGAAGCGCTCGGAGTAGCCGTAGTAACGATCGGTCAGCTCAACGTTCTGGCGCACCCAGGCGGCGTCGGCGGTGAAGTCGACGCGGTCGGTCCACGGCATGTGGTAGCCGATGCCCAGCTCCGGCTGGTCCAGTTCCAGCTTCAGCGAACCGTCGTTGTAGTGGTAGGTCTTGCGGGTACGCGACCAGCCGCCGAACACGTGCACCTGCTCGGAGAGTGCGAACGAACCGCGCAGATAGGCGCCGTCGACCTTGGGGTCGTCCAGTGCGTTGTCGTCAACCTTGACCTGCGTCCAGCCGCCTTCCACGTAGGTGTAGCTCAGGGCATCGGCCGAAGCCGAGAAGGGGGCGGCGGCCAGCAGAGCGGCCACGATCAGGATCTTGCGCATGGGAATTCCTGTGAATATCAGTCCATTGGCGAGCCTGCCCAGCGGGCGGCCCGTGGCGACCTCATGTCGTCCGGCGACGAATTTTAATGAAATTTTTACAGAATGCGAGCCACGGGGCGAAGGCATGGTCAGCAACGCGACGTCGGTCACAGCTGAACGTGGGATGGCCCGGCCCTGCGCGACCCCGGCAAGGCGGCTGGTACACTACCGGTGCCGGTTCGCCGGTACACAAACGTCTTCAGGGCGGGGTGCAATTCCCCACCGGCGGTAGGTGCGCAAGCACGAGCCCGCGAGCGCCCCGGCCTACGCCGGGGGTCAGCAGATCCGGTCCAATGCCGGAGCCGACGGTCATAGTCCGGATGAAAGAAGACGGTGCCACAGGGCTCATGCCCTGCGTGCGCCTGTTTGCCTTGCGGCGTTTTTCGCTCACTTTTCGCGGAGAACGTTACTTGTTTACTGGAATCATCGAAGGCGTCGGCCGTCTGGCCGCACGCGAATCCATCGGCGGCGATGTCCGCTTCACCTTCAATGTCGGGAATCTGCCGTTCGACAACGTGCAGATGGGCGAGAGCATCGCCATCAACGGCGTCTGCCTCACCGTCATTGCATTCGACGCCAGCAGCTTCCAGGCCGATGCCTCCACCGAGACCCTGGGGCTGACCACGCTGGGCCAGCTGGACGAGGGCGCGGTCATCAATCTGGAGCGCGCGATGCGCCCGACCGACCGCCTCGGCGGCCATCTGGTCAGCGGCCACGTCGATGGCCTCGGCCAGGTGCTGTCCATCCATGAAGACGCGCGCGCGCAGCGCTGGCGCTTTGCCGCACCGGCTTCGCTGCGCCGCTACATCGCCAAGAAGGGCTCGATCTGCGTGGACGGCGTCAGCCTCACCGTCAACGAAGTGGATGACGAAGGCTTTGAAGTCGCCCTGATCCCGCACACCGTGGCCAACACCGCCTTCTCCGCCTCGGGCGTGGGCAGTGCGGTGAACCTGGAAATCGATCTGGTCGCCCGTTACGTCGAACGCCTCCTGGGCGAAGGAGCACGCGCATGAATTTCGCCCCGATTCCGGAAATCCTGGAAGAGATCCGCCTGGGCCGCATGGTGGTCATCGTCGATGACGAAGACCGCGAGAACGAAGGCGACCTGATCATGGCCGCCGAGCTGGTCAAGCCGTCGGACATCAATTTCATGGTCACCCACGGCCGTGGCCTGGTGTGCCTGCCGCTCACCCGTACCCGCGCCGCCGATCTCGGCCTGGCGCCGATGGTGCAGGCCAATACCGCGCAGTTCCAGACCAACTTCACGGTCAGCATCGAGGCCGCCGAGGGTGTCACCACCGGCATCTCGGCGCACGACCGCGCGCACACCATCCGCACCGCGGTGAAGCCGAATGCCAGGCCGGCCGACCTGCACCAGCCGGGCCACATCTTCCCGCTGATCGCCCAGCCGGGCGGCGTGCTGACCCGTGCCGGCCACACCGAAGCCGGCGTCGACCTGGCCATGCTGGCCGGGCTGGAGCCGGCCGGCGTGCTGGTGGAGATCCTGAACCCGGACGGCAGCATGGCGCGCCGTCCGGAACTGGAAGTGTTTGCCCGCGAGCACGGCCTGAAGATGGGCTCCATCGCCGATCTGATCGCCTACCGCCTGGCTACCGAAAAGACCGTCGAGCGCGTCGATGAGCGCGACATCGACACCGAATTCGGCCCGTTCAAGCTCGTCACCTACCGCGACCGCATCGCCCACGACCTGCATTTCGCCCTGGTCCGTGGCACCCCGGACGCGGAAAGCCCCACGCTGGTGCGCGTGCAGGTGGAAAACCCGCTGGCCGACCTGCTGCACTGGCGCCGCGACGATTTCGGCGTGGCCGCCACCGATGCCCTGCGTGCGATCGATGCCGAAGGCGCGGGCGTGATGGTGGTGCTGTCGGCCCCGCGCGATGGCGAGGCCCTGCTGGCCCGCCTGCGCCAGCAGCCGGCGCCGGTGGTGCCGGGCAAGGACAAGGACGTGGGCCAGTGGCGCCGCAACGGTGCCGGCGCGCAGATCCTGTCCGATCTGGGCCTGGGCAAGCTGCGCGTACTGGGCACCCCGCGCCGCCAGGTCGGCCTGGCCGGGTACGGCCTGGAAGTGGTGGAGACGGTCACCCTGTAATGGGTAGTGCCGGCCGCTGGCCGGCAACCGCATCCCCGGGATTGCCGGCCAGCGGCCGGCACTACCACGCCTCCGCCAACGGTGGGTGCCGACCTTTGGCCGGCACGTCCCCGCGCGCCCACCGGCCACGGCCGGGGCCCATCCACGGTAGAATCACCCCCTTATCGAGTCCCCCAAGCCGCATATGAGCCACTACGAAGGCGATCTTCGCACTCCCGAGTCGGCGCGCTTCGCCATCCTGGCCAGCCGCTGGAATGCCCGCATCACCGACGCGCTGGTCGCGGGCGCCCGCCTGAGCCTGGCCGGCAACGGCATCAGCGAAGCCAACATCGACGTGATCCGCGTGCCGGGTGCCTGGGAACTGCCGCTGGTGGCTGCACGCCTGGCCGCCGCGCATGAACACGCCGCCATCCTCACCCTGGGCTGCGTCATCCGTGGCGATACCCGCCACTACGAACACGTGGCCGACCGCTGCGCCGAAGGCCTGATGCGCGTGCAGCTGGATTTCGGCGTGCCGGTGCTGAACGGTGTGCTGGCGGTGGAACGCGCTGAGGATGCCGAGGCACGTGCCGGCGGCAGCCACGGCAACAAGGGCGAGGAAGTCGCACTCGCCGCATTGGAAATGGTCAACCTGCTGGAGCAACTGCCATGAACAAGAACACCCAGGGCAAGCCCTCCGGTAAACCCGTCCGCCGCGATGGCGTCGATCCGGTGCTGCGCTCGCGCGCGCGCCGTCGTGCTGTGCAGGCGCTGTATGCCTGGCAGATTTCCGGCGGCAACGCACAGTCGCTGATCGCCCAGTTCGCCCACGAGCAGGCCCGCGAAATCGCCGATCTGGCCTATTTCGAAGCGCTGGTGCATGGCGTGCTGGACAACCGCCGCGACATCGACGAAGCGCTCGGCCCGTACCTGGACCGTGGCATCGAAGAAGTGGACGCCATCGAACGCGCCGTGCTGCGCCTGGCCGGCTACGAGCTGCGCTACCGTCTGGACGTGCCGTACCGCGTGGTCATCAACGAAGCCATCGAATCGGCCAAGCGTTTCGGTTCCGAGCATGGCCACACCTACGTCAACGGCGTGCTGGATCGTGCCGCCGTGGAATGGCGCAAGGTCGAATCGGGTCACTGACCCACCTGTGGTAGTGCCGGCCGCTGGCCGGCAGCTGCAGGGATCCTGAGGTTGCCGGCCAGCGGCCGGCACTACCGCCCACCGCGCACTGCGCGGCACGTACAACAGCGGGAACGCCCCATGTCCCTGGCCGAATTCGCCCTCATCGACCGCATCCGCGCCCGCACCCTGGAGCGCGACGACATCCTGCTCGGCATCGGCGACGACGCCGCACTGCTGCAGCCGCGCGCCAACGAACAGCTGGTGGTCACCGCCGATACGCTCAACAGCGGCGTGCACTTCCCGGTGGAAACCCCCGCCTTCGACATCGGCTGGAAGACCCTGGCGGTCAATCTGTCCGACCTGGCCGCGATGGGGGCGCGCCCGGCCTGGTGCACGCTGGCTCTGTCGCTGCCGGAAACTTCCGAAGACTGGATCGAAGCCTTTGCCGATGGTTTCTTCGCACTGGCTGACCAGCACGATATCGCGCTGATTGGCGGAGACACCACGCGCGGCCCGCTGTCGCTGTCGGTGACCGCGATGGGGCAGGTGGGCCGCGGCCAGGCACTGCGTCGTGATCGCGCGCAGGTGGGTGACGATCTCTGGGTGAGTGGCACGCTGGGCGATGCCGCCGGCGCATTGAAGCTCTGGCAGCAGGGCGCTTTGAACGTGGCCGCCGCCACGCTGTTGGCCGACTACGAACACCTGCGCCTGCGCCTGCTGCGGCCCACGCCGCGTGTAACCCTCGGCCTGCGCCTGCGTGCCTTTGCGCACGCGGCCGTGGATGTATCGGACGGCCTGCTGGCCGACGCCGGCCATATTGCCGCACGCAGTGGCGTGGCCGTGCATGTGGATGCCGACATGCTGCCGATCTCGCCGGAGCTGCGCGAGCTGCTCGGTCGCGAGGAAGCACGTGAGTGTGCGCTGCGCGGCGGCGACGACTACGAACTGTGCTTCACCGCCGCCGCCGATCAGCGCGACGCGCTGATGTATCTATCGCAGACGCTGGACCTGCCGCTTACCCGCATCGGCCGCATTGCCGAAGGGCAGGGCGTACAGGTGGATGGCGAAGCCGCCAGCGGCGGTTACCAGCACTTCGCGTAGAAGCAGCAATACCTGCTCTGGTGGGTGTCAACCTTGGTTGGCACGAATGTGTCCGGCGTCCGTGCCAACACCGTGTCGACCAAGGTCGACACCTACCCATGCGGGGCGTGCCGGAATTGCTCTGGTGGGTGTCAACCTTGGTTGGCACGAATGTGTCCGGCGTCCGTGCCAACACCGTGTCGACCAAGGTCGACACCTACCAAAGCCATGGACTTGGTTGGCACGAATGTGTCCGGCGTCCGTGCCAACTCCGTGTCGACCAAGGTCGACACCTACCAATGCCGTGGGCTTGGTTGGCACGAATGTGTCCGGCGTCCGTACCAACGCCGTGTCGACCAAGGTCGACACCTACCCATGCATGGCAATTACACGTGCGGAACCGGCGCGCCGAAACGGTTTTCGCCCGGCGTGCCCGGCAGCAGCAAGAAAACCAGCACCACCAGGCCCACCACCGGCACCAGCATCAGCAGATACCACCAACCGGAGCGGTCGGTGTCATGCAGGCGGCGCACGGTCACCGCAATCAGCGGAACGATCACCGCCAGCCACATCACCACGCTCAAACCTGTCGAAACCAGCGCCAGCGTGCCCGACTGGGTGTAACCCGCAATGAAGCTCAGCACATACAGCGGGAGCGAGAGAATTACGATGAACAACTGGAACCACCAGAACTCACTGCGGCTGGCGCGCCCGCTGAACTGCGCATAGCGGTTCATCGGAATCATCATCTTGTGCATCGGCACTCTCTCAAAAAAAGGAAGCGCGCACTATCGCTGCTGGGGTAACGGTACTCCATGCAACTTGTTGCAATCGCAGCACGAATTTCTGTAGAGCCGAGCCCACGCTCGGCTGCCTGGCGCAAATAAGAAAGCCGAGCATAGGCTCGGCTCTACATATTCAACGGGCGATCTTCGCCTCGGCATCGCGCGATGTTCCGTAGTCATCCAGCCACTGGAATTTCAGCGTGGCCGGCACCGTGGCGCCCTTCGGCACAGGCAGGCTGATGCGCTCGCCCGGCGGCACCATGTCCACTTCGATGGTCTTGCCATCGGGCAGCGCCAGGTTGGCCAGCGTCACGTGATACGCACTGGGGTTGTGCAGCTGCAACGCTCCACCTTCAACACGCCATTCCAGCGCCGCTGCCGCATCGCGCGCATGGCCCGGCAAGCCGGCGGGCCGGTAGAACAGCTTCACTCGCGTGCGCACCGCAAATTGCAGCAGGTTCCTGCCTTCCGCATTCTCCGGCTTGGGCGGAATATCCAGCAGGTTGAAGTACAGCAGCGATTCGCGGTCCGTCGGCAGCGCCGCAGCGGCCATCGGTGCGTAGGTCAGCCGGAACGCCTGCGCATGCCCGGCATCGATGCGGCGCGTGGTGGGCGTCAGCACGAACGGCAATTTCTGGCTGCCCGCCTTGGCACTGGCATCGCCATCGTCCAGCCACACCTGGGCCAGGGCCACGTTGTCGCCGCGGTTGTTGGCGTTCACCGTCACCGCACCCTTGCTGCCGTCGTAGATCACCCGCGTGCCCTGCAGCGTCACCGCAGCAGAGGCCGGAAGTACTGCGGAAGCACCGGCCAATGCCAGTACTGCCGCGCATGCGCGAAGGTTCATCGAAGTTTCCTCGGAAAGAACCGCCCGGCAGCACGCCGCCGGGCGGCGTGCGCTTACTTGTAGACGATGTCCATCTGCGCGGTCGCGTTGGCCACGCCGGCCACCACATCATCAGCAGCGCCCGTCTTGGTGTACCAGACGCTGTGCTTGACGGTATTCGGTGCAGTATCGGTGACGTTGACGAACTGGGTCGGCGCAGTGTTGATCTTCAGCTGGGTATCGGTGGTGTCAAAGATCTTGTACGCCACGCCTGCGGCACCACCGGTCGTCAGCTCCAGCGCGCCGTCGGCAGTAGTCGGGCCGCTGAACTTCACGGCCACATCGTGCGAGCCACTGGCGCCCGGGCAGGCCACTTCCACGTCCAGATCGCGACGGCCAATGCGATCGTTGCCTTTCAGGTCTTCAAGATCCATCTTGCCCATCGTCACCGCCACGCCGCCATTGATGGTGGCAGTGCAGGTGGTTTCAACGATCTCGCCGGTAATGGTCAGATCAGCAGCATTCACGGCCGGGGCAGCGGCCAGCAGGATGGCCAGTGCCATCGGGGTCTTCAGGTTCTTCATGGGTGTGCTCTTCAACAAATGATGGAATCGGGAACGCCACCCTCATCTGTGCGAAGGGTGGCCGGGGCAGGAGGCGTGATGTCTGTCGGCAGATCCGTTACCGACGCGGGACGAGGCACGCCCGTTTTTCTGCCCGGCGCATGTTCGGCCCGACGTCGCCCGCACTCCATACAATTAGTTGCAAACGCTTACATCCACTGAAAACTGCAAGTAGTTGCATATCCGCCAGCACGGTCGCGCCCTAGTCTGCACGCCTCCCACGACTACCGGGGCTGCACTGCGGCCGCGTCGACGCTATGCGCCTGTCTTCCTCCAACTGCTGCAGTTCCGCGCGACAGCCCCTGCGCCTAACTGCGCTTGCCACTGCCATCAGCACCACGCTGGCGTTTGCCGCTGCAATGCCGGCGCACGCGCGCACCGGTGGAGAAGTGGAATTCAGCGAAGGCTTCGCCAGTGGTTTCGTCGGCGAAGACCTGGCGCGCTTCAGCATGGGCAATCCGGTGGAGCCGGGTCGCTACAACGTCGATATCCATCTAAACGGCGAGTTCATCCGACGCGATGACATCGATCTGGTGGCGTCAGATACACCACATGTCGCTCGGCCCTGCGTGCCGGCAAATCTGCTGCTGGCGTTGGGCCTCAGCGATGCCTCCCGCCAGGCCGTGGAAGCGTCAGAAACATCGCACTGCGTCGATGTAGAGGCAGTGATTGAGGGCGCACGCGTACGCTACGACGACAGCCAGCTGCGCCTGGATATCTCGTTGCCGCAGGTCGCGCTGCAGCGCCAGGCGCGCGGCTTCGTCGCGCCGGAACTGCGCGACCACGGCATCACCGCTGCGTTCCTCGGCTACAGCGTCAACCATTACCGCAACCAGGGCCAGCAGAATACCTACGCGGGCATCACTACCGGCCTCAACCTGGGGGCATGGCGGCTGCGCCACCGCAGTTCGCTCAGCCATAGCCCGCAGGGCACGCACTTCACCACGCTCAACAGCACGCTGCAGCGTGATCTTCCGCGCTGGAACAGCCAGCTCACGCTGGGCCAGGCCAACACGGGTGGCGAACTGTTCGACAGCGTCGGCTTCACCGGTGTGCGTATAAGCACCGACGAACGCATGCTGCCCGATTCGCTGCGCGGTTATGCGCCAGTGGTGCGTGGCGTAGCGCAGAGCAACGCACGCGTCACCATCCGCCAGAACGGCGCGGTGCTGTACGAAACCACGGTGGCGCCGGGTCCGTTCGCCATCGACGATCTCTACCCCAATGCCGGCAGCGGCGATCTGGAAGTAGCCGTCACCGAGGCTGATGGCCGCGAAGAGCGCTTCACCGTCGCGTTCTCTGCCGTGCCGCAGGCGCTGCGCGAAGGCAGCCAGCGTTTCAGCGTCACCGCAGGCGCGCTGCGCAATACCGGCCTGGCGCAGAACGCGCTGCGCTTCACCGAAGGCACCTACGCGCGTGGCGTTAGCAACCGCATGACGCTGCTGGGCGGGGTGCAGGTTGCCGAGCACTACCAGGCCGGCCTGGCCGGTGCAGCGTTCAACACACCGTTCGGCGCCATCGGTGCCGATATCACCCATGCGCGCGCCAACGTGCCGGGCCTGCCGGCGCAGAGCGGCCGCAGCTATCGCGTGAACTACCAGCGCAGCGTGGCGCGCACCGGCACCAACCTGGGCCTGGCCGCGTACCGCTACAGCACCGAAGGCTTCCTCACCCTCACCGATGTGTCGCAGCTGTCGTTCGACCGCCCGCAGGCGGCCGATGCGTTCGTCATGCGCACCCGCCAGCGCTTCCAGGTGAACTTCTCGCAGCGTATCGGCCAGCGCAGCCAGCTGTATGTCAGTGGCGGCCACGTCGCCTACTGGAACCGGCCGGGCAAGCAGAACGATCTGCAGCTGGGTTTCCACAGCAGCTACCGCAGCGCCAACTACACGCTGTCTGCCACGCGCTACCGCATGGCCAACGGCGCACCCGATACGCGCCTGTCATTCATGCTGAGCGTGCCGCTGGGCCGCAGTGGCAACGCCCCGCGCGCCACCGCTACCTACAGCGACAGCCGCCTGGGCAGCCAGCAGCAGCTGGGCGTCAACGGCAACCTGGGCGAAGACCGCGCGCTGTCCTACAGCCTGTCGGGCAACCGTGGCCAGGGCAGCAGCGGCTACAACGCCTACGCCAACTACCAGGGCAGCCATGCCGATCTCAGCGCCGGTTACAGCCACGCCAACGGCAGCAGCAGCTTCAATGCCGGGGCCACCGGTAGCGTGGTACTGCACCGGGGCGGCATCAACTTCGGCCCGTCGCTGGGCGAGAGCTTCGCGCTGGTGGAAGCGCAGGGCGCGCAGGGCGCGAAGGTGGGCAGTGGCCGCAACGTCACCGTGGCCGGCAACGGCTATGCCGTGCTGCCCTATACCAGCCCCTACCGCTGGAACCAGGTACACCTCGATACCGCCGCACTGCCGCTGGACGTGGAAGTGCAGGCCAGCTCGCAGCGCGTGGCGCCCAGCGCCGGCAGCATCGTCAAGGTCAGCTTCCAGACCCGCAACGATCGCCTGTGGCTGATCGACGCCAGCGATGCCGACGGCCAGCCGCTGCCCTACGGCGCGCAGATTGCCCACCCCGATGGGCGGGTGCTGGGCCAGGTGGGGCAAGGTGGTGTGGTGGCCCTGCGTGGGCTGGAAAACACCGGGCTGGTGCATGTGCAGACCGAAGACGGCATCGCCTGCCGCCTGCACTACGCCATGCCCGATACCCCCGATGCACACGGCCAGTACTGGGCACAGGCGCGCTGTCTGGCGCCGGGTCAGGAACTACTGGCCGACGATGTTCCCTCTTCAACTACCGGAGCTTCCCAATGAAACCTTCGCACCTGACTCTCGCTGCATTGCTGTTCGGCGCCGCGCCGCTGGCCCATGCCGATACGGCCAATATCACCGTTACCGGCAAGGTATTGCCGGGTACCTGCACCATGGCCATTGCGCCGTTGACGCTGGATGACATCGACGCCACCGATCTGAAGGCCGGGCATGACAATGGCCTGAAGACAGCCACGCTCAACTTCACCGGTTGTGTAGGCGTGGGCAGCATCGACCTGACCTTCAATGGTACCGGCGACGCCGCACAGGACGGGCACTGGAAGAATGACGCGCCCACGGGCGGGGCAACGGGCGTCGCGGTGGCGTTGCTGGATGGTCCCACCGGCCCGAGCTTCTTCAAGAACGGCGGGACGAAACAAGTAGCCGTCAATGGCACAGCCACGGCCAAGCTGGATATGGGTGTGGGCTACTTCCGCAAGGCCGGAACGCCGCTGGTGGCAGGTGCAGTCAGGGCCCAGATCACCGTTACCGCCGACTACAAGTAGTACAGGGAGTCGTCCCGTGAAACAGCCCGTACTTCTTCGTTCCAGCGCCCGCACCCGGCTGCGCGTCGTTGCTGCGGCGCTATTGTCACTGGCTAGCGCCCATGTCATGGCCTGTACGTCGTCGGGCAGCAATGCGGCTTATCTGACCGCCGATCTCAAATCCACCGATGCGCCGGGCACCATCACGATGCTCTCCGGCTCGGCCACCTGGATGAATGGCTGTGGCACGCCCCGAGCGCACCAGTTGGAGGTGTCGCTGGAGGGCATCGGGCTGAAGGCCGTATCGACCATCGATTACCAGGGCAAGACCTACGTCACGTATGAACTGAGCGCGACGTCGCCTCTGTTCTTCTTTCCGATGAACATTAAAACCTCCGGCGCCGGTGCTCCAGGTGGCTTCGAGCGCATTCCCGCCAAGGAAGGTGTGGGAACGCCAGTTACCTCCTATACGGTAACGAACAACCAACTGTTCTCCCACCCTCACCTGGGTGTGGTGGCACGTGCGGGCATGCAGCCGGTTCCGCTGACCCAGTTGGGTACCGAGGTGGCACAACATACCCAGTTCACCTACTCCAACCGGCACGCGGTGTATGTAACGGTAAACATCGAGCAACCCACGTGCAGCCTCAGCGACACGGCGTTCACGCTTACCGAGATCAGTGCTGACGTAGTGGGTGCGGTAGGCGACAGCAGCCATGAGCAGACCTTCCCGGTGAAGATGCAGTGCGAAGCGGCGGGCATTCCGGTGAAGCTGACGCTGACCGATGCGAATGACCCCACCGCCACCGGCAGCCTGCTGAAGCCGACCGCCCATGCAACAGCGGAGGGCGTGCAGGTGGAACTGCTGCGCAACGGCGTGCCGGTGAAGCTCGGCCAGCAATGGGACCACGGTGCATCGGGCAATGGTGAACAGAACATCGATCTACAGGCGCGCTACACCCGCGTGCCGGGCGCGTTGAAGATCGGTGACGTGGAAGGTCAGGCGGTGATCACCGCTACTTACCGGTAGCCGTTTCTCTCTATCTGACAGGACGCAAGACGATGGCAATTCCGACATTCAAGCTTGAGCCGAAGCGACGCATCGTCCGTAGCCGCTGCGCGTGGATAGCACTGGGTCTGCTGGCCTCGGCCACTGCAGCTGCCTGCACCGGCCAGTACAGTACAGGTGGAGCAGTAACGATGGTGATCGACGCCTGGGATGACGTGGAACAGGATAAGTTGATCGCTAACTTCACTGGGGGAAGCGGCAATGCCCAATTTCTGACCGGGTGCTCGTACAGCCAGGCAGTTCCCATGGATGTAACCTCAGTCCTTCCCGGCCTGGAGTTCGTTCGCAACGTCACGGTGTATGGGAAAACCTATCCAGCCTTCGGTTTGATTGCTTACCCACGTTCACCCTTGCTGATTTTCTCCCACCATGTGTGGACGGGCTCTGGCAGTATTCGCGAGGAGCCGCAGCCGCTGGATATCCGCGGTACGATTAATTTTCCTTCAAAGCCACTGGACTCCAGTGGCCGCGGCTCGAAAGTGACGATGGCCGCCGTGTCTCGTGGAGGCATTATGGAGCCAGTGCCTTCCATACAGCTGGGAACTGTAAGCCGGCAGTCGCCGCTGTACCCCGCCTTCGTCAAGACCGACACCATCACAATGACGGCCAATCTGCGTATACCCACCTGCAAGCTGTCTGACACGCCAGTTGCCTTGGTGGACGTGGCCGCAGCCGATCTTCCCGCCAGCGGCAGCCATGCAGGCGAGCGTGACTTCAACGTGGCGATGGACTGCAATGGCGCGTTCCCCATTGAGGTGGTACTGACCGACGCCAACTTGCCGGGCAATACCGGCAGCCGCCTGACGCCCACCGCAAACAGCACTGCCGGCGCGGTGCGCGTAGAATTGCTGCGCGAAGGCGCGCCGGTGGACCTGGGCACCAGTTGGACGATTCCGCTCACCCAGAACGGACGTCAGAACGTCACCCTGGCTGCGCGCTACTACCGCGAGGCGGGTACGTTCCATGGCGGCGTGGTGGAAGGCCAAGCGGTGATTACCGCCACCTACCGCTGAGCCCCGCTTTTGTAGAGTCGAGCTTGCTCGACTGCCTTGGCCGAGAGCAGTCGAGCAAGCTCGACTCTACAGGAGCCCCGGTGGCGTCGGTCAGGCTACGTAGACCTGCGTATCCACATATTCCGACAACCCCCTGCACGCCAGCAGCAGGCCCTCGCGCACGTCGTTGCCCACCTGCTGCGCTTCTTCACCATCCAGACGCACGCGCTCGCTGGCATGCAGCAGTTCCAGCAGCACCGTAAGCCCGGCGTTGGCGCGGTTGATGCGCGCCAACGCCATGCACTGGCCAGATGAACGACCCTTCCGCTGTAGGGGCTGGCCATCGGCCGCCTCCACCTCGCGGATGCGTTGCAGGCAATCCAGCAGGGTGATGCCGTTGGCGGCAGGGTTCGCGGCGAGGGTGGTTTCCAGCGGCTCGGCAATCTCAGCGGGCAGCTGGTTGGCAAGATCGCCCAGGGTGGCGAACAGGAACGGGTAGCGATTGGCGCTCATGGCAGCTTCCTCATACGTTACGCGAAGGATCCGCCCTGCTTAACAGCAAGGGCGGCGGACGATGCGTGGTTCCAATACCGGTGGTAAGTATGCGAAACGCCGGCGGGCACGAGGCCCCCACGCACCGCCCGCCATAAGTGCGCGGACAGAATGCCTGCCGACGCCGCCCAGAGGGAATGGACGACGCCGACAGGCAAGCGTAAACAACATACTTATCCAACGGGATTGGAAGCCCGTGCCACCCGTTGTCGGTGGCCGCACATGATTCGCATGCAGCACCAGTGCTGCCAATGAGAAAAGTTGGAAAGTAGAAAAAATACGAATGTTTGCAGCGACGTGGCGAAAGTCGTCAATGCGTGCAGATCGCGACATGTCTTGTGGGGAACTGAAAGGACGGCTGTACCGGTTCGGGATCGCTCCCTGCTGAAGCCTGTACCCTCTCACCCCCAACCGATTGATGGAGATGGAAATGACTACGGCTCGAACCTGGCGCGGACGGGTGTTCATCGGCACAAGTGTCGACGGCAAGATCGCCCGCGACGACGGTACGCTTGATTGGCTGACCGACATGCCAGCACGCCGCCACAAGATCAACGGGACGATCGAGCATCCAGCACTGATCTGGAACACCTTCATTGAGAAGATTGACGCCATCGTCATGGGGCGGGCCACCTACGAGACTGTCGCCGGGTTTGACGAGTGGCCGTTTGAGGGTATGCAGGTGGTCGTACTGACGACGCGTGGCCAGATCGATGACCCGCGTGTGCGAGTGGCAGGATCTGTCGAAGAGGCGACTCGGCTTCTTGAAGACCTGGGCGTCCAGGACGTGTACATCGATGGCGGCCGCACCATTCAAGCGTTTCTGCGCGCGGATATGGTTGACGAGATCACGATCTCGGTCGCACCCGTCGTGCTCGGGGCGGGGCGTTCCTTGTTCGGCGAGTTGGAAACCGAGCTGCAACTGGTGGTGCGGGGGAGTCATGCGACAGACGATGGACTGGTTCGCACGACGTACGAGGTCGTTCGCTAGAGCAGACCTGCTGCGCGTGATCGTCGACAGAATGTATGCGGTGCAGCGCACCCGCGGCGACATTGAGGGGCACCGGTAGAGCCGAGCCCAAGCTCGTCTGCTCTTCGTAGAGTCGAGCTTGCTCGACTGCAGCCGACAACAGTCGAGCAAGCTGGACTCTACGCCGGGCGCAAAGGTAGTCGAGCAAGCTCGACTCTACGAAAGCGTTGCACGCCCTCAGACCGGCGGCAGCACCTTGCCCGGGTTGAGAATCCCATCCGGATCAAGCGCGGACTTGATCGCACGCATCGCCGCCAGCGTTTCGCGGGTGAACGCCTGGGCCATGAAATCGCGCTTGGCCAATCCAATCCCGTGTTCGCCGGACAGCGTGCCTCCGAGCGCCAACGTCAGTTCGAAGATCTTCGGCAGTGCGGCATGCGCGCGGGCGTTCTCATCCGCATCCTCCGGGTGGTACAGGATGTTGACGTGCAGGTTGCCGTTGCCGGCATGGCCGAAGGTGACGATGGTGAGCGTGTAGTCGCGTGCCAGTGCCTGCACACCCGCTACCAGATCGGGAATGCGCGATACCGGTACCACCACGTCTTCGTTGATCTTGCCCGGGGCGACGCTGCGAAGTGCCGGCGACAGGGCTTTGCGAGCGGCCCACAGCTGGTCGCGCGCGCGGCCTTCCATCGCCACGTCCAGCGCGATCATGCCGTCGCCTTCAGCGGCGCTGGCCACTGCCTGCAGCAGGTAGGGCAGGGTGTCGTGGTCGCCATCTGCTTCGACCAGCAGCATCGCGCCGGCCTCGGGCACTTCGGCGCCGTTGAGGCGCAGCAGTTCCAGGCTGCGTGCATCCATGAATTCCAGTCGGGTTGGCACGACCGGCTGCGACATCAACCGCGATACGGCGGCAGCGGCGGCATCGGCATCGCGGTACAGCACGCGCAGGCCGGCCTGGCTGACCGGAAGCGGGGTCAGCTTCAAGGTGGCTTCCACGATCAACGCCAGCGTGCCTTCGCTGCCCACCAGCAGGTGGGTGAGGTCGTAGCCGGTGGAGTCCTTGGTGTAGGCGCCGCCGCAGCGGATCACCTCGCCAGTGCCGGTGACCGCCACCAGGCCCAGCACGTTGTCGCGGCTGGTGCCGTACTTCACCGCGCGCGGGCCGCCGGCATTGCAGGCCAGGTTGCCGCCCACGCTGCAGATATCTGCGCTGGACGGATCCGGCGCCCAGAACAGGCCGTGCGGTGCCAGCGCCTGCTGCAGCGTGCCATTCAACACGCCCGGCTGCACCACCGCGCAGCGGTCACCGGCGCGGATCTCGACGATGCGGTCCATGCGGGTGAACGACAGCACGATGCTGCCCGGCAACGGTACCGCCGCACCGGTGGTGCCGGTGCCTGCGCCGCGTGCGACCAGCGCGATGCCATGCACGCGGCACGCACGCACCAGCGCCTGCACCTGCTCCACATCGGCGGGCAGCGCCACTGCCGCAGGGCGCTGGTGGCGCCACGAGTTGTCCTGCGCATTCGCTTCCAGCGCGCTGTCGTCCATGCGCCAGCCCTCCGCGCCCAGCAGGGCAGACAGTTCGGCAACCAGTGCGGCGGGCAGTGCGGTACTCATGACGGATCTCGCGGGGAAGCAGGGGTATCAACGGGGAGGCGCGCCCTGGTGGGCGCCGACCAAGGTCGGCCTCCGCCGGGCTGCGCGCTTTTGGTAGGTGCCAACCTTGGTTGGCACAGAAGCGCCGACCAAGGTCGGCCTCTACCAGAGCAAGTGGGCGCCGACCAAGGTCGGCCGCTACCGGGCTGCCGGCTTTGGGTAGGTGCCAACCTTGGTTGGCACAGAAGCGCCGACCAAGGTCGGCCATTACCAGAGCAGGTGGGCGCCGACCAAGTTCGGCCTGTACCAAAGCAGAGGGTTGCCATCAGCAGTCGTCCAACCGGAACGCATCACGCAGCCAGTGCAGCTGCGGCGGTTCGCCACTAGCTTCCACCACATCGAAGCGGCAAGGTGCATTGGCCAACTCCGGGTTGTCCTGCAGGAACAGCTGCGCGGCATGCGCCAGGCGCCGGCATTTGCGCGCATCCACCGACGCGGCGCCGCCACCGAAGTCCGAACGCGCGCGGTAGCGCACTTCCACGAACACCACGGTGCCGGCATCGTCCATCACCAGGTCCAGTTCACCGCCGCGATAGCGCACGTTGCGCGCACGTGGCTGCAGGCCAGCCTGTTGCAGATGCTGCTCGGCGGCGGCTTCCACCGCCGAGCCACGTTGGCTGCGCTCAGCGACCACCGACGATCGGCATCGGCCGGCCACCATTGAAGGTGGACCACGCCGGCTGGCGCAGGATGTTGCCGTTGCTGTCCAGGAACAGGGTGCCAGTGGCGCCGTCCAGGCCGCCTTCGTTGGACAGCTTGTCCAAGTAGGCGGTGATCTTCCAGGCGTCGGCGCCGAAGGCGAACAGGCGGCCGGCGGCACCGCGTGCGCTGGGCAGGGTGCTGGCGACCTGGCTGGCCGACGGCAGGCCGGACACGCTGCGCACGTTCCAGGCTTCGTTCGGGTAGACGATGCCGTCCAGCGCCACGTCTTCTTCCACCTTGCCGCTGCCGACAGTCAGCTGCGAAGTGCCGACGCGGGTGGCGCCGCCGGCACCGGCCAGTGCCAGCTGTGGTGCGAGCAGGCGCGCCTGCGGTGCACGCACGGCGAGGAACACGGCATCGACCTGACCGGCGTTGCGCACCTGTGCGCCCACATCACCCACCGCATCGCTGACGCCGATCGTGGCCACCACCTGACCACCACGCTGGGCGAAGCGCTGCGCGAAGGCGGCGGCGGCACGGCGGCCGGTGTCGTCGGCGCTGTTGATCACCAGTGCCTTGCCACGCTCGCGGCCACGCAGGTATTCGGCGGCCACGATGCCGTCGTCTTCCGGGGCCAGCGAGAAACCGGCGCTGCCGGCCGGCGGTGCATCCTTGCCGCGGTTCAGCGCCAGCACCGGCACCTGCAGCTGCTGGCGGCCGTACACCGCGTCCACTTCGTCGCGGCCCAGCGGGCCGACCACGAAGTCGGCACCGGAGGCGACGGCCTTGTCATACGCGGCCAGTGCGCCGGCCGGGGTGCCGGCGGTGTCGATGAAGTTGATGTCCGGGCGGCGGCGGGTCTCGCCGTAGTAGGCGGCCAGCAGGCCATCACGCACCGGCTGCGCGGCGGTGGCCAGGCGGCCGCTGAGCGGCAGCAGCACGGCCAGCTTGACCGGCGGGCGGTAGCCATCGCTCAGTGCCGGCGCGCGCTTGCTGGTATCGAACTGGGCTGCGCCATCGCGATCGAACGGCCGCGGCAGCGGCAGACCGCGTGCGATCAGTGCGCGGCCGGCGAAGTTGTACAGCGGGTCGTTGGCCGGCAACGCGGCGGCACGGCTGCGCAGAGTGGCGTCATCCAGAGTGCCAAGCAGGCCGGCGATGGCGGCCTGGTTGTCGCTGCGGGCGCTGCCGGTCAGGCCGGCATGGGCGCGGGCGCGCTCGGCGGCGGCGCCGAAGCTGTCACCGGTGCCCTGCAGTGCCTGCGCACGGGCCAGCAACCAGCGGGTGCGCAGGCCGACCGCAACGCTGTCGGCGGAGTCCTTCAGCAGCGCCAGCGCCTGCGCCGGCTGCTTGTCGGCCAGCGCCAGCTCGGCACCGGTCAGCTGGTAACGCTGCAGGCTGGCGCCGGTCAGCTGGCGGGCGGTGAGCTGCCCGAGCAGGCTGCGCGCGCGGGCGCTGTCGCCGGCCAGGTGCCAGGCCCAGGCCGCGTCGGCCAGGGCGTTGCTGCGGGCACCCCCGCGCAGGGTGGCGGCCAGGCCCTCCAGCTGCAATGCGGCGTCGCGCGGCTTGCCCTGTTCGATCAGCGCCAGCGCCTGGCTCTGGGCCGGCGAATCGGGCGTGCTGGTCAGGCTGGTGGTGGCACAGCCGGCCAGCAGCATCAGCGACAACGACAGGGCGGAGATCCGTGCGGCGGGCTTGTTCATGATCGGGTCCATGCGATGAGGGCAGCGGCCTTGGCCGGGTACACGCTACGATTCTACCCTTGCCCCGTGAGTACCGCTGAAATGAGTGTCCCAACCCTGTACGTCGTCGCCACCCCGATCGGCAACCTGGCCGATCTGAGCCCGCGCGCGCAGGAGGTGCTGCGTTCGGTGGCCGCCATCTGTGCCGAGGACACCCGCCGCAGCGGCCAGCTGCTGTCCCATTTCGGCATCCAGCAGCCGCTGGTGGCCCTGCACGAGCACAACGAGGAAGCGCTGTCGCAGCGCCTGGTGTCGCGGTTGCAGGCCGGTGAATCGCTGGCGCTGGTGAGCGATGCCGGTACGCCGCTGGTCAGCGACCCCGGTTTCCGCCTGGTGCGTGCCGCGCGCGCGGCCGGCATCAAGGTCAGCCCGATTCCGGGCGCCTGCGCGGCCATCGCCGCACTCAGCGTGGCCGGGCTGCCCAGCGACCGCTTCAGCTTCGAGGGCTTCCTGCCGGCCAAGGCCAGCGGACGCCGTGACCGCCTGCAGCTGCTGGCCGGCGAAGTGCGCACGATGGTGTTCTACGAATCCTCGCACCGCATCGCCGAGTCGCTGGCCGACATGGCCGCCATCTTTGGCGGCGAGCGCCCGGCGGTGCTGGCGCGCGAGCTGACCAAGCTGTTCGAGACCGTGCTGGATGGCGACCTGGCCGGTCTGCTGGCGAAGGTGGAAGGCGACGAGAACCAGCGCAAGGGCGAGTTTGTGGTGATGGTGCAGGGCGCTGGCGATGACGAGGAAGCGCAGCTGGCGCATGGCCGCCGCGTCTACGCCAAGCTGAGCGAACACCTGCCGCCGTCGACGGCCGCCAAGCTGGCCGCCGAATTGACCGGCGCACCGCGCAAGGCGTTGTACGGCAGTTGAGGGATCGTGCGGACCAAGGTCCGCACCCACAAAAGCAGAATCCGCACCCACCAGAGCGGAATCCGCACCCACCAGGGCAGCGGAATCGGTAGATCCACGCCATGCGTGGATGGATGAACCGGATGCCGCGATCAGCGCGGCAGGAAGTGCGTGCGTGCGCTAGAATGCGCGCTGGCGGAGCCGGCCAGACAGTCGCGTCATCCCTTCGGGGGTGCCGAGGAAAGTCCGGGCTCCATAGGGCAAGGTGCCAGGTAACGCCTGGGCGGCGAAAGCCGACGGAAAGTGCAACAGAAAGATACCGCCTACGTCTTCTTCGGAAGGCCGGTAAGGGTGAAATGGTGCGGTAAGAGCGCACCGCGAGTCTGGCAACAGACCGGCACGGCAAACCCCACCTGGAGCAAGACCAAATAGGGATCCTTTGGCGCGGCCCGCGTTGGATCCGGGTAGGTTGCTTGAGCGTTGCGGTGACGTAACGCCTAGAGGAATGACTGTCCACGACAGAACCCGGCTTATCGGCCGGCTCCGCCTCCTTCTTCTATATGCATGAACCGCACATCGGTAGTGCCGGCCGCTGGCCGGCAACCTCCTCACCAGCAGACGCATCGTGCTGTTGCCGGCCAGCGGCCGGCACTACCGGGATGGTGTCCGGTCTCAGCCCGGCGTGCGGTACTGCCCTGCGGAAATGAACTGCGAGAAGCGCTCGCACCACACCACGACCGTGGTGTAGTCGTCCACGTTGACGTCATCAGGTACATCGACCAGGAAACGGTTGAAGGTCTTCACCTCGCCGATCCGCCGGGACTGCGCCTTGACCTTCAGGAAGTCAGCCTTGTTGTCGACGAAGCCGTGCACCAGGTAGACCTTGTAGTCCGGCCCTGGCCCCATCTTTCCGTCGAAGGCCACCTGGGTGGGGCTGACGCTGACCTTGCCTTCGGCCCAGTGCACCGCATCGCTGCCCTTGAGGTCGCGGCGGAAGGTGGTGTGGTAGGTGGCCTTGCCCATGGCGTCCTGCACCTGCGCGGCAGGCGGATCGTCGGGGGCGATCAGGATCGGCAGCAGGTAGACGCCCAGGCCAAAGCCGAGGCCGAGGGTGAGCAGGTGGGTGGCAGCAAGAACAAGAACACGACGCATCGAAGACTCCCTGTGGATCGGTCGGGTGCGCGGCAGGACCGCGCGCAGTCATCGTGTGGCGTGCAGGCAGACATTTATAGACACAGAAAACAGGTACAGGGTCAGAAGGCGACGCGACTCTGGCCGAGTGAGACGCCCTGCGGGCCGAAACGGCGCTCGTGGATCTCGCCGTGGCCGTCGGCATCGATCAACAGCACGGTGCTGGCGCGGGTGCCGTAGTCGTCGCCACGGATGAAGGCCGGGCTCAGCCAGCGTTCGCGTTCCAGGCCGATGCCGGTATCGGGCAGCTCGCCGTCTGCAGGGCGGTGCTCGTCGGCCAGCGCGGTCCACAGCGGGGCCAGCTCGCCATCGCCGGACTGCAGCCAGGCCGACAGTGCCGCCATCAGCCGCCGGGTCTTCGGCCAGGGCGCGTCCAGCGCGCCGTTGGACATGCCGTGTACGCCGGGGCCCAGGGTCTGCCGCTCGGCCGGGTGGTTGCCCAGGTACTCCAGAGTGTCGCCATCGGCCAGCAGCAGGTTGAACGGGGCATAGGCGCCGGCAATGGTCGCTAATCGGTCGATGTGCACGGCGGCCGGGTCGCGGCCGCGCAGGAAGTCGGCCACCAGTGCACCGCGCGATGGGCCGGTCTGGGCGGCCAGCGGATCGCGGACATTGGTGACCACCGCCATCCGGCCCGCGGCACCCACCCCGGCCCAGCCACCGCCGGAGCGCAGGTCGCGTCCACCGATGACGGAGGTCTCATCTTGCCAGGGGGCCAGCGCCGCCGTCGGGCGGGCGTGGAACTCATCACGGTTGCCGGTCATCACCAGCCGCCAGCGCGGGTGGTGCATCCAGCCAAGAGCGAGCAGGCACATGGCGTCATTGTGCACGGTTTGCGCAGTCCGGCGCCGTTTTTGGCCCGCTCTGGATGAATGCGCAGCCGATGTTTCACGCCCTGTCCACACCCCTGAACTTCCGTTCAATCTCAAAAATTGAGACGGATCAGCAACTTGTGGATAAGCCTTGAACAATTCTCTAAAGGTTGTTGCAAGCCATTGATGCGGCTGGCGATTTCCCTGCTGAAAAGTTGTTGACAACCCTCGGCCCGCTGCTAAGGTGGGCATCAGAGGGAAATCCGGGTGTTTTGTGGGTTTTCGTGGTTCAATGTTTCACCGGGCGAAGGATAGGTGCACGCGTCGTGTTCCAGGGCGAGACGGCCATCACAGTTGACGATAAAGGGCGCATGGCGGTTCCCACCGCTTACCGCGACCTCGTCGCGCGCGCCAGCAACAACCGTCTCGTACTGACCTACAACCCGTTCGAAGCCGGCTGCCTGTGGCTGTACGCAGAGTCGGAATGGGAGCGGGTCCGCGACGATGTGATGTCCAAGCCCAACACCCAGCGCGTCGTGCGCCTGTTGCAGCAGAAGCTGGTCGGCTCGGCCGCCCATCTGGAGCTGGACGGCAACGGTCGCATCAGCATCCCCGCCAGCCACCGCGGTGCGGTGGGCATTGAGAAGAAGGCGGTATTGCTCGGTATGGGCGACAAGTTCGAATTGTGGAGCGAGCAGGCGCATCGGGCCCTGATCCAGCAGACGTTGTCTGACGAGGATCTGGGTGATGGGTTGCTCGACCTGAAGTTGTGAGCCGGGGTGCCCGGATGCGCCCAGAAGCGCAGACCGGTCACCTTCCGGTGTCGCAGTCGCCGGCGGTGCACCTGCCGGTCCTGTACACCCAGGTCCTTGAAGGCCTGAGGGTGATCGAAAACGGACGTTATCTGGATGGCACGTTCGGTCGTGGCGGTCATGCACGTGGCGTGCTTACCCAGTTGGGTCCCGAGGGGCGCCTGCTGGTCATGGACAAGGATCCGGAAGCCATCGCCGTAGCCGAGCGCGATTTCGCGCCGGACCCGCGCGTGTCCATCTTCCGCGGCAGCTTCGCCCAGCTGCTGCAGTGGGATGCGACGGCCGACGGCCTGGACGGCGTGCTGTTCGACCTGGGCGTGTCGTCGCCGCAGCTGGACGTGGCCGAGCGTGGTTTCAGCTTCGGCAAGGACGGCCCGCTGGACATGCGCATGGACCCGGACAGCGGCGAAAGTGCCGCGCAGTGGATCAACCGCGTCGAAGACCGCGAGATCGCCGATGTGCTGTGGACCTATGGCGAAGAGCGCCAGAGCCGCCGCATCGCGCGTGCCATCGTGGCCCGCCGCGAGAAGCAGCCGTTCACCCGCACTGCCGAACTGGCCGAGCTGGTCGCCTCGGTGATGCCACGTGGAAAGGACAAGATCCACCCGGCCACGCGCAGCTTCCAGGCCATCCGCATCCACATCAACCGCGAGCTGGCCGATCTGGAAGCCGGCCTCGATGCGGCGGTGGAACGGCTCAAGCCCGGTGGCCGCCTGGCGATCATCAGCTTCCATTCGCTGGAAGACCGCATCGTCAAGCAGTACATGAACCGCCTGGCCAAGGCGCCGCCGGCCAACCGCCGCCTGCCCGAGGCGGAGGTGTTCGTGCCGACCCTGGACCTGATCGGCGGCGCCATCAAGGCCACCGATGAAGAACTGGCGGCCAACCCGCGTGCCCGCAGTGCCGTGCTGCGCGTAGCCCAGAAGCGGGAGGCCGATGCATGAGCCGGCTGCTGCTGATCATCCTGTTGGCCTCGACCGTGGCCTCGGCGATCGGCGTCGTGTTCGTGCGTCACCGTCACCGGCAGACGTTCATCGAGCTGTCGCGCGCCGAGCGCAAGCGCGATGACATCAACCTGGAGTTCGGCCGCCTGCAGCTGGAACAGGCCACCCTGGCCGAAGCCAACCGTGTCGATCGCATCGCCCGCGAAAAGCTCGGCATGAAGTTCCCCGAGGCCGCCGACATCGTGGTGGTGCGGCCATGAGCAAGACCGGCCGCAACCGCCCGCGCAACGCCTTCAACCTGCGCCAGCGCCTGCGCTGGGTCGCGCTGGCGCTGGGCCTGTGCTCGGTGTCGCTGGTCGGCCGTGCTGCCTATGTGCAGATCATCAACAGCGACTTCTACCAGCGCCAGGGTGAGGCCCGTTACCTGCGCGAGCTGCCGATCAAGACCTCGCGCGGCATGATCACCGACCGCAATGGCGAGCCGTTGGCGGTGTCCACGCCGGTCGCCTCGATCTGGGTCAACCCGCAGGACCTGCTGCGCTCGCCCGAGCGCATCCCGGAGCTGGCCCAGGCGGTCGGCATGTCGGTGGATGAGCTGAGCAGCCGCCTGTCGCAGAAGTCGGACAAGGAATTCATGTACCTGCGCCGCCGGATCAATCCGGACGAGGCAGAGAAGGTGGTCGCGCTGAAGATTCCGGGCGTGGCCGCGCAGCGCGAGTTCCGCCGCTTCTACCCGCAGGGTGAGGCGATGGCGCACGTGCTGGGCTTCACCAACATCGACGACCGCGGCCAGGAAGGCCTGGAGCTGGCGTTCGACGAATGGCTGCGCGGCAAGGCCGGCGCCAAGCGGGTGATCCGCAACCGCAAGGGCGAGACCGTCGAGAGCGATCTGCTGCGCGCCGCCGAACCGGGCAAGGACCTGACCCTCAGCATCGACCGCCGCATCCAGTACCTGGCCTTCAAGGAACTGCGCAACGCGCTGGTGGCCAACAAGGCGGCCGGCGGTTCGATGGTGATCATGGACGTGACCACCGGCGAGATCCTGGCCATGGTCAACCTGCCGACCTACAACCCGAATTCGCTGACCGGCGCGCTGCCCGATGCGCGCCGCAACCGTGCGGTGACCGACCTGGTCGAGCCGGGTTCGACGATGAAGCCGCTGACCATCGCCACCGCGCTGCAGGCCGGTGCGGTGACCAAGGACACCATCATCGACACCAACCCGGGTTACATGACCCTGGGCCGCTTCACCATCCGCGACGTGCCGCGCAACAACGGCGTGCTGAACGTGACCGGCGTGATCACCCGCAGCTCGAACGTGGGTGCGGCCAAGGTCGCGGCGAAGATGCCGGACCAGGTGTTCTACGACGGCGTGCGCCGCTTCGGCTATGGCTCGGTGCCGCACAGCGGTTTCCCGGGTGAATCCGGTGGCGTGGTGCTGCGCCCGGCGCGCTGGTCGGGCACCACCAAGACCACCATGTCCTACGGCTACGGCCTGAACGTGACCCCGCTGCAGATCGCCACCGCCTACTCGGCGCTGGCCAACGGCGGTCGCCTGATCGCGCCGACCTTCGTCAAGGGCCAGCGCAACGAAGGCCAGCAGATCATCGACGAGAACGTCGCCAAGCAGGTGGTGGCGATGATGGAAACAGTGGTGACCCAGGGCGGCGCCAAGCAGGCGGCGGTGCTGGGCTACCGCGTGGCCGGCAAGACCGGTACCGCGCGCAAGGCCGGCCCCGGCGGTTACGAGCGTGGCCACTACAACGCGCTGTTTGCCGGCGTGGTGCCGGCCACCAACCCGCGTTTCGCCACCGTCATCGTCATCAACGACCCGCAGGCCGGCAAGTTCTACGGCGGCCTGGTGTCGGCGCCGGTCTATCACAACGTGATGGAAGGCACCCTGCGCCTGATGGACGTGCCGCTGGATGACCTGCAGTCGTGGCTGGCCGCCCAGCAGTCCGGCAAGGTCGGCCATTCGGCCTCGATCCTGCCTGCGCCGCCGGCCGAAGCCGCACTGCCGGTGGATGCCGCCGCTGAATTCGATGCTGCGCTGCCGAGCGCGCATGCCCAGACGCCGCCCGCTACGGGAGGCACGCAATGAGTCCTTCGATGTTGCTTTCGCAGTTGCTTCCGGACGTGGCCCTGGTGGGCCATGACCCCGTTCTGACCGGCCTGGTGCTGGACAGCCGTGCCGTGCGCCCCGGTAATGCCTTCGTTGCCATCGCCGGGTTCGGCGCGCATGGCCTGGGCTTTGTCGAGCAGGCCCGCGCGGCCGGTGCCAGCGCCATCCTGTTTGAACCGCCGGCGCCTGCCGAGCTGCCGGCACCGGCCGATGCGATCGCCGTGCCGGGCCTGCGCGCGCGCATGGGTGCGATGGCCGACCAGTTCCATGGCGCGCCGTCGCGGGCGATGGCGATGGTCGGCGTGACCGGCACCAACGGCAAGACCTCCACCGTGCAGCTGCTGGCCCAGGCCTGGCACCTGCTCGGTACGCCCAGTGGCAGTATCGGCACGCTGGGTGCCGGACTTTATGGTGCGGTCGAGCCGACCGGCTTCACCACGCCGCTGGTGCTGCAGATGCATGCGCTGCTGGCGCAGCTGCGCGATGCCGGTGCACGTGCGGTGGCGATGGAAGTCAGCTCGCATGCGCTGGACCAGGGCCGCGTGGATGCCGTGCACTATGACGTGGCGGTGTTCACCAACCTCACCCGCGACCATCTGGACTACCACGGCGACATGGCCAGCTATGGCGCGGCCAAGGCGCGGCTGTTCCATCGCCCGGGCCTGAAGGCCGCAGTGGTCAACCTGGATGATGCGTTCGGTCGCCAGCTGTTCGCTGGCCTGCCGGCGGGCGTGCAGCCGATCGGCCTGAGCTCGCGCGGTGCCACCGATGCCAGCGTGCGCGCCGAAGCGCTGCAGCTGGACGGCCGTGGCATCGCCTTCGAACTGGTCATCGACGGCCAGCGCGCCGCGGTGCAGTCGCCGCTGCTGGGCCGCTTCAACGTGGACAACCTGCTGGCCGTGGCCGGCACCCTGCATGCGCAGGGCCAGCCGCTGCCGCGCATCGCCGAAGTGCTGTCGGCGCTGCAACCGATCCGTGGCCGCATGAACCGCCTTGGCGGCGAAGACGGCCTGCCGACCGTGGTGGTCGATTACGCGCATACCCCGGACGCACTGAAACAGGCGCTGGACAGCCTGCACGGCCACCTGCACGGCGCGCTGTTCTGCGTGTTCGGCTGCGGTGGCGAGCGCGATACCGGCAAGCGCCCGCAGATGGCCGCCATTGCCGAGCGCCTGGCCAACCAGGTCATCGTCACCGACGACAACCCGCGTGGCGAGGACGGCGACGTGATCGTCGCCGACATCCTGGCCGGCTTCCAGAATGCCGATGCCGTGACCGTGCAGCGCAGCCGCGCGCGTGCGATCGGCCTGGCGGTGAAGCGTGCCGGTGCCGGCGACATCATCCTGATTGCCGGCAAGGGCCACGAGCCGTACCAGGAGGTCAATGGCGTACGTCATGACTTCGATGACACCGAAGTGGCTGCTGCTGCGTTGGCTGCCAAGGCGGGTGTTCTAGCCGCTCAGGCCGGGGAGGGAATCGCATGAAGCGCACCCTGCTTTCGCTGATCGCACACTGGGCCGGCGGCGAGATCCACGGCGACGACGTGGCCATCGATGCGGTCAGCAATGACACCCGCAGCCTCGGCCCGGGCAGCCTGTACGTGGCACTGCGCGGCGAGCGTTTCGACGGTCATGATTTCGCCACCGATGCGCAGGCGCGCGGCGCCAGTGCCCTGCTGGTCGAGCGCCTGCTGCCGATCGAGCTGCCGCAGGTGCTGGTGGCCGACAGCGAGCTGGCGCTGGCGAAGATCGCCACCGGCATGCAGCGCGACCGCGAGACCGAGGTGTTCGCGATTACCGGCAGCAATGGCAAGACCAGCGTGAAGAGCCTGCTGCTGTCGATCCTGCAGCAGGTGGCGCAGCACGCGCATAAAGTGGTCTACGCCAACCCGGGCAACCGCAACAACGAGATCGGCCTGCCACTGGCGGTGATCGATGCGCCGGAAGATGCCGACTACGCGGTCTACGAGATGGGCGCCGGCAAGCCGGGCGACATCGCCTACCTGACCGATATCGCCCGCCCGCGCTACGCGCTGGTCAACAACATCGCGCCGGCCCATCTGGAACGGATGGGCAGCCTGCTCGGCGTAGCCGTCACCAAGGGCGCGATCTACGCGGCGCTGCCGGCCGATGGCGTGGCGGTGATCAACGTCGACGATGCCTACGGTCGCTGGTTCGAACAGCACTTCGTCGGCACGCCGGCGCGCTGCCGCGTGCTGCGCTACGGCCTGGAGCACACCGCGGACATCACCGCGCGCGACATCCGCGCCGGTGCCCAGGGCAGCCAGTTCACCCTGGTGTCGCCGATGGGCGAAGCCCGCGTGGTGCTGGGCCTGCCGGGCCGCCACAACGTCAGCAATGCGCTGGCCGCGGCCAGCCTGGCGCTGGCTGCCGGCGTCGACCTGGCGCTGATCGCGGCTGGGCTGGCCGAGGCGCAGCCGGTGCCGGGCCGCCAGATCGCCCATCAGCTGCGCAACGGCGCGGTGCTGGTGGATGACAGCTACAACGCCAACCCCGGTTCACTGGCCGCCGCCATCGATGCCCTGGCCGCTGCCCCGGAAGAGGGCTGGCTGGTGCTGGGCGACATGCGCGAGCTGGGCCCGGATGCCGAGGCGCTGCATGCGCAGGCTGGGCTGCGTGCACGTGCCTCCGGCCTCAAGCGCCTGTACGCGCTGGGTCCGCTCAGCGCCGCCGCTGCCGCCGCCTTCGGCGAGGGCGGCCGTCATTTCACTACCCATGACGCGCTGTCGCAGGCGCTGAAGGACGAGCTGCACCCCGGCGTGCGCTGCCTGGTCAAGGGTTCCCGTGGCAGCGCCATGGACACGATTGTCAAAGCGCTGCTGGCGCAAGGAGAGGAATCCCCGCATGTTGTATGAACTGGCTCGATGGTTGCAGCAGTTGGAGAGCCTGTTCGGGCTGTTCAACTACCAGACGTTCCGCGCCATCCTTGCCGCGCTGACGGCCCTGTTCCTGTCGCTGTGGCTCGGCCCGGCGATGATCCGCAAGCTTGCCCAGTTCAAGGGCGGCCAGCCGATCCGCAAGGACGGTCCGCAGACCCATTTCTCCAAGGCCGGTACGCCGACCATGGGCGGTTCGCTGATCCTGCTCACCATCACCCTGTCGGTGCTGATGTGGGCCGACCTGCGCAACCGCTACGTGTGGCTGGTGCTGGCGGTGATGCTGTGCTTCGGTGCCATCGGCTGGTATGACGACTGGATCAAGATCGTCCGCCGTGACCCGAACGGCCTGAAGTCGCGCTGGAAGTACCTGCTGCAGTCGATCTTCGGCCTGGCTGCGGGCCTGTTCCTGTTCTATACGGCCGACGTACCGGCCGCGCTGACCTTCTACATCCCGATGTTCAAGTCGGTGGCGCTGCCGCTGGCCGGCATCGGCTTCGTGGCCATCGCCTACTTCTGGATCGTCGGCTTCTCCAACGCGGTGAACCTGACCGACGGCCTGGACGGCCTGGCGATCATGCCCACCGTGCTGGTGGCCTGCGCGCTGGGCGTGTTTGCCTATGCCTCGGGCAACGTGGTGTTCGCCAACTACCTGCAGATCCCGCAGATTCCGGGTGCCGGCGAGCTGGTCATCATCTGCGCGGCCATCGCTGGCGCGGGCCTGGGCTTCCTGTGGTTCAACACCTACCCGGCCATGGTGTTCATGGGCGACATCGGCGCGCTGGCGCTGGGTGCGGTGCTGGGCACGATCGCGGTGATCACCCGCCAGGAACTGGTGCTGGTGATCATGGGCGGCGTGTTCGTCATCGAAACACTGTCGGTGATGATCCAGGTCGCCTCGTTCAAGCTGACCGGCAAGCGCGTGTTCCGCATGGCGCCGATCCACCACCATTTCGAACTGAAGGGCTGGCCCGAGCCGCGCGTGATCGTGCGCTTCTGGATCATCTCCGTCGTGCTCGTGCTGATCGGCCTGGCCACGTTGAAGGTGCGCTGAGATGAACGACCTGTCCCGCCAGGCAACACGCCTTGAAGCCATCGAAGGCAGCTACGACAAGTGGCTGCTGGGCGCGATCATCGCGCTCACCGGTGTGGGCGTGGTGATGGTGGCGTCCAGCTCGATCGCCTTGATGAGCAGCCCGTTCTACTACCTCAACCGCCACCTGATCTTCCTGGCGGTCGGCATCGTGCTGGCGGTGATTGCCGCGCGCACCGAGCTGAAGTCGATCGAGCAGTACAACCAGATGCTGCTGCTGGGCTGCTTCGTGCTGCTGCTGGCGGTGTTTACGCCGGGCCTGGGCAGCACGGTCAACGGCGCGCGCCGCTGGATCAACCTGGGCATCTCCAAGTTCCAGACGGTCGAGGCGGTGAAGGTGCTGTACATCGTCTGGCTGTCCAGCTACCTGGTGCGCTTCCGCGACGAGGTCAACGCGACCTGGCCGGCGATGCTCAAGCCGTTGGGCGTGGCCGGTGCGCTGGTGGTGCTGCTGTTGCTGCAGCCGGACTTCGGTTCCTCGACCCTGCTGCTGGCGATCACCGCCGGCATGCTGGTGCTGGGTGGGGTCAACATGCCGCGCATGTCGATGCCGGTGATCATTGGCCTGGTCGGCATGAGCGCGCTGGCGATCATCGAGCCGTACCGCATGCGCCGCATCACCTCCTTCCTGGACCCGTGGGCCGACCAGCAGGGCGACGGCTACCAGCTGTCCAACGCGCTGATGGCGGTAGGCCGTGGCGAGTGGACCGGCGTCGGCCTGGGCAATTCGGTGCAGAAGCTGTACTACCTGCCCGAAGCGCACACCGACTTCATCTTCTCGGTCACCGCCGAGGAATTCGGCTTCCTGGGCACCTGCGTGATCGTGGCCCTGTACGCGCTGCTGGTCGGCCGCACCTTCTGGCTGGGCATGCGCTGCGTGGAAATGAAGCGCCACTTCTCCGGCTACATCGCCTTCGGCATCGGCCTGTGGATCAGCATGCAGACCTTCGTCTCGATCGGCGTGAACCTGGGCATCCTGCCGACCAAGGGCCTGACCCTGCCGCTGATCTCCTCCGGCGGTTCGTCGGTGCTGATGACCTGCGTGGCGATGGGCCTGCTGCTGCGCGTGTCCTATGAACTCAAGCGCGCCGAGCGCCGCCAGGCCGTGCGTATCGGTGGCGCCGAAGACGCCGCCGCCGAGCCGATGGACGAGCCGGCTGCGCCGGTGGCTGCCAGCGTACCGATGAGCGCCGAGCCGGTAGCTGCCGCTGCGACGAACGCCGCGCGTGGCACCAGCCGCCTGCAGTCGCGCGTCGAACCGACCTTCGGGAGGCTGTCATGAGCAGCGCTTCCAACGCACGCCCGGTGATGATCCTGGCCGGCGGTACCGGCGGTCACATCTTCCCCGGCCTGGCCGTGGCCCGGGTGCTGCGCGAGCGCGGCGTGCCGGTCACCTGGATGGGCGCCGACGGTGCGATGGAAACCCGCCTGGTGCCGCAGCACGACATCGCCATCGACACGCTGGCGATCACCGGTCTGCGTGGCAAGGGCAAGCTGGCCCTGCTGGCCGCGCCATGGCGGCTGATGCGCGCGCTGCGCGCGGCCGGCATGATCATCCGAAAGCGCCAGCCGCGTGCGGTGGTGGCCTTCGGTGGCTTCGCCTCCGGCCCCGGCGGCATGGCCACGCGCCTGCACGGCCTGCCGCTGATCGTGCATGAGCAGAACCGCGCACCGGGCCTGACCAACCGCATCCTGTCGCGCTATGCGCGCCGCCTGCTGACCGGCTTCCCGGGCACCTTCGCCCAGCGCGAGGAGTTCGTCGGCAATCCGGTGCGTGCGGAAATTGCCGCCATCGCGCCGCCCGAACAGCGCTTCGCCGACCGCCACGGTCCGCTGCGCGTGCTGGTGGTCGGTGGCAGCCAGGGCGCACGTGCACTCAACACCGGTGTGCCGCAGGCGATTGCCGCGCTGGGCGCGGAGGTACCGGTGCAGGTGCGCCACCAGAGTGGCGAGAAGATGCATGCCGAGGCGGTCGAGGCGTATGCCAAGGCCGGCGTACAGGCTGAAATCACCCCGTTCATCGCCGACATGGCCGAGGCGTTCGCCTGGGCCGATCTGGTCGTGTGCCGCGCCGGCGCGTCGACCCTGGCCGAGCTGTGTGCGGTCGGTGTCGGCAGCGTGCTGGTGCCATTCCCGGCCGCGGTCGACGATCACCAGACCCGCAATGCGGAGTACCTGGTCGAGCGCGGCGCGGCGGTGTTGCTGAAGCAGGACGGAACGCTGGCCGACGGCATTGCCGCACTGCTGCGCGATCTGTCCGAAAATCCCGCCCGCCGCATGCAGATGGCGCAAGCCGCGCGTGCCCTGGCCAAGGTCGATGCCGCCGAGCGCATCGCCGATATCATTCTTGAGGAAGCTGTATGAAGAAGGCATGCCACCGCGCCTGCCCTGCGCGAGGCCGCGCATGATCCGTCGCCTGCACGACACCAACGACCTGGTGCGCGCGTTCCCGCGCGTGCATTTCGTCGGCATCGGCGGCACCGGCATGAGCGGTATTGCCGAAGTGATGCTGACGCTGGGCTATGAAGTGTCCGGCTCGGACAACGCCGACAACGGCGCGACCCGCCGCCTGGCCGGCCTGGGTGCGCGCATCATGCGCGGCCACTCGGCGGCCAATGTGCTGGGCACCGACTGCGTGGTGGTGTCCAGTGCGATCCGCGAGGACAACCCGGAACTGATGGAAGCGCGCAGCCAGCGCATTCCGATCATGCCGCGCGCGGCGATGCTGGCCGAGCTGATGCGTTTCCGCCGCGGCATCGCCGTGGCCGGCACCCACGGCAAGACCACCACCACCAGCCTGACCGCCGCGGTGCTGAGCGAAGGTGGCCTGGACCCGACCTTCGTGATCGGTGGCCAGCTGCTGGCGGCTGGTGCCAACGCCAAGCTGGGCGGTGGCCAGTGGCTGGTGGCCGAGGCCGACGAAAGCGATGGCAGCTTCCTGCGCCTGAATCCGCTGATGTCGATCATCACCAACATTGATGCCGATCATCTGGAGAACTACGGCAACGATTTCGCCCGCGTGCAGGCAGCGTTCGCCGAGTTCCTGCAGCGCCTGCCGTTCTATGGCCTGGCAGTGCTGTGCATCGATGATCCGGAAGTGGCCGCGCTGGCCGCCAAGACCCCGCGCCACGTGATGAGCTACGGCATGAGCCCGCAGGCCGACGTGCGCGCCGAGAACGTGGTGCAGGAAGGGTCGCGCATGCGCTTCACCCTGCGCCTGCCGCAGGGCACCAGCCAGGAAGTGGTGCTGGCGCTGCCGGGCAAGCACAACGTGCTGAACGCACTGGCCGCCGCGGCAGTGGGCTGGCAGCTGGGCGTGGCGCCGGACGCCATCGCACGCGCACTGGAAGGCTTCGCCGGTGTCGGCCGTCGCTTCAACGATCTGGGCGAAGTGACCACCGCCAGCGGTGCGAAGGTGCGCATCATCGACGACTACGGCCATCACCCGAGCGAGCTGGAAGCAGTGTTCGCCGCCGCCCGCGGTGGCTGGGCCGACAAGCGCCTGGTGGTGGCCTTCCAGCCGCACCGTTACAGCCGTACCCGCGACCAGTTCGACAAGTTCGCCGCGGTACTGTCCAGTGTCGACGCGCTGGTACTGAGCGAGGTCTACCCGGCTGGCGAAGAGCCGATTGCCGGCGCCGATTCGCATGCGCTGGCGCGCGCCATCCGTGCGCGCGGCCGCAGCGAGCCGGTGGTGGTGGGCAAGGCCGCCGAACTGGCCAGCGTGCTGCCGGATGTGCTGCAGGACGGTGACCTGCTGCTGATGATGGGGGCCGGCGACATCGGCGCCGTGGCCAGCCACATCGCGGTGGAAGGGTTCAAGGCGGAGGGCGAGGCGTGAGCACGCTGACCTTCCCGCCGCTGCGCGTGACCGACCCGGCCGTGTTCGGCCGCGTCGCCGTGCTGCTCGGCGGCAGTTCCAGCGAACGCGAGGTGTCGCTGGACTCCGGCCGCAACGTGCTGGAAGCACTGCAGGCACGCGGCATCGATGCGTTCGCCGTGGACGGCATTCCGGCGCTGGCCAAGGTGCTGGCCGCCGGCGGTGTCGATCGCGTGTTCAACATCCTGCACGGCCACAACGGTGGTGGTGAGGATGGCATCGTGCAGGGCCTGATGGACGCCTTCGGCGTGCCGTACACCGGCTCGAACGTGCTGGGTTCGGCGCTGAGCATGGACAAGATCCGCACCAAGCAGGTGTGGCTGTCGCTGGGCCTGCCGACCCCGCAGTACAGGAAGGTGGATTCCTCCACGGTGCACGTGCTGGCCGCCGAACTGGGCCTGCCGGTGGTGGTGAAGCCGGCCAACGAAGGCTCCAGCGTGGGCATCAGCCGGGTCACCGATGACGCTGGCCTGGACGAGGCAGTGGCCCTGGCCGCGCGCTATGACGGCCAGCTGCTGATGGAACAGATGGTGGTCGGCGACGAGCTGACTGTAGCCATCCTCGGCGACGTGGCGCTGCCGTCGATCCGCATCGTGCCCAAGGGCCAGTGGTACGACTACAACGCCAAGTACATCGCCGAGGACACCCAGTACCTGTGCCCGGGCCTGGACGGTGCCGACGAAGACGAGATCCGCCGCATCGCGCTGGCCGCGTTCCGCGCTGCCGGCTGCCGCGGCTGGGGCCGCGTGGACGTGATGCGCGACCGCGCCAGCGGCCGCTTCTTCCTGCTGGAAGTGAACACCGCGCCGGGCATGACCAGCCACTCGCTGGTGCCCAAGGCAGCCGCACAGGCGGGCATCGGTTTCGAGGAACTGGTGTGGCGCGTGCTGGAACAGACCCTGGAGGCCCCGCACGCATGAACGCGGTGCTGCGCATCTTCGTCTGGCTGTTGGCGCTGTCGGTGGTTGCACTGCCGGTGGTGGCCGTGGTCAATGGCTGGGTCGGCGCCGAGCGCTGGCCGCTGGCGAAGCTGCGCGTGCACGGTGAATTCAAGCGGGTGCCGGCCGAACAACTGCAGCAGGTGCTGCTGCCGTATGCGCACGCCGGATTCTTCGCGGTCAAGCTGCAGGACGCGCAGGACGCCCTGGAAAAACTGCCGTGGGTGGAAAGCGCGCAGGTGCGCAAGCAGTGGCCGGATGTGCTGGAAGTGACCCTGGTCGAGCACAAGCCGTTCGCGCGCTGGGGCAACGACCGCCTGGTGTCCGAGCAGGGCAAGTTGTTCCCCACGCCGAAGAAGCTGGCCGACCTGGCGCTGCCCGAACTGGACGGCCCGGACAGCCAGACCGAAGAAGTGATGAAGCTGTACAGCGACTCGCGTGCATTGTTCGCACCGGCCGGCGTCGATGTGCGCCGGGTGACGATGGATGCGCGTGGCAGCTGGTCGCTGGTGCTGAGCAACGGCACCGAAGTGGTGGTCGGCCGTGACGACGCGCGCTCGCGCATGCAGCGCTTCGTCAAGGTGCTGCCACAGTTGAATCGTCAGGACGCGCCGATCGAGCGCGCCGACCTCCGTTACACCAATGGTTTCACGCTGAGCTGGGGTACCCCGGCCACGCCGGCGAAAACGCCGGCGACCCCGGCCAGCAGGACGCAGGAAAGGACATGAATCGCAAGGGTGACAAATCGCTGATCGTTGGCCTGGACATCGGCACCTCCAAGGTGGTGGCGCTGGTGGGCGAGTATTCGCCGGGCAACCCGATCGAAGTGATCGGCATCGGCTCGCACGAGTCGCGCGGGCTCAAGCGCGGCGTGGTGGTGGATATCGAATCGACCGTGCAGTCGATCCAGCGCGCGGTGGAAGAAGCCGAGCTGATGGCCGGCTGCGAGATCCGCTCGGTGTACGCCTCGATCTCCGGCAACCACGTGCAGTGCAAGAATTCGCCGGGCATCGTGCCGATCCGCGACGGTGAAGTGACCTGGGGCGACCTGGATCGCGTGCTGGACGCGGCCAAGGCGGTGGCGATCCCGGCCGACCAGAAGATCCTGCATGCGATTCCGCGCGAGTACGTGCTGGACGATTCGCAGGAAGGCATCCGCAACCCGGTCGGCATGACCGGCGTGCGCCTGGAAGTGCACGCCCACCTGGTGGTGTGCGCGCAGTCGGCCGCGGCCAACATCAGCAAGTGCGTGCAGCGCTGCGGCCTGCAGGTGGACGACCTGGTGCTGTCCTCGCTGGCCTCCAGCGTGGCGGTGCTGACTGCCGATGAGCGCGAGCTGGGCGTGGTGCTGGTCGACATGGGCGCCGGCACCACCGACATCGCGGTGTTCGTGCAGGGCGCGATCTGCCACACCGCCTCGCTGCCGATCGCCGGCGACCACGTGACCAACGACATCGCGCATATGCTGCGCACGCCGACCCCGGAAGCCGAGCAGATCAAGGTGCGCTACGCCTGCGCGCTGGCCCAGCTGGCCACCGCCGAGGAAAGCATCCAGGTGCCGTCGGTGGGCGACCGCCCGCCACGCCGCATGCCACGCCATTCGCTGGCGCAGGCGGTGCAGGGCCGTTACGAGGAAATCTTCGAGATGGTGCAGGCCGAACTGCGCCGTTCCGGCTTCGAGGAACTGGTGCGCGCCGGCATGGTGCTGACCGGTGGTGCTTCGAAGATGGAAGGCGTGGTCGAGCTGGCCGAGGAAATGCTGCAGATGCCGGTGCGCGTGGGCATTCCGCAGCACGTCACCGGGCTTGGCGAAGTGGTCGGCAACCCGGTGCATGCCACCGGCGTGGGCCTGCTGCTGATGGGCAGCCAGATCGAGCATCCGCGGCGTCCGTCGCTGCCGACCGGCCGCGCCGGAAGCATGTTCAAGAAACTCAAGACCTGGTTCCGCGGCGAGTTCTGACGCGGAATCCGCAAGACCGGGCCCCGCCCGGGCGCAACACCCGCAGTACCCGCATCACAACGCAACACCGGCAACACACAACCCACACAGCCGCAACGCCGGCATGCAGCAGGAGGGCAGGACGCCCGAATGCCCATGCCAGCCGAAGCGGATACAACGAGGACACGGACATGGCGCATTTTGAACTGATCGAAAAGATGGCACCCAATGCGGTGATCAAGGTGGTTGGCGTGGGCGGCGGCGGCGGCAATGCCGTGGCGCACATGGTCAACTCGGCAGTGGATGGCGTGGAATTCATCACCGCCAACACCGACTCGCAGGCCATCAAGAATTGCGGTGCCAAGCTGCAGCTGCAGCTGGGTACCAACGTGACCAAGGGCCTGGGCGCAGGCGCGAACCCGGAAGTCGGCCGCCAGGCCGCGCTGGAAGACCGTGAGCGCATCATGGACGCGCTGCAGGGTGCGGACATGGTGTTCATCACCGCCGGCATGGGCGGCGGCACCGGCACCGGCGCTGCGCCGGTGGTGGCACAGCTGGCCAAGGAAATGGGCATCCTGACCGTGGCCGTGGTCACCAAGCCGTTCCCGTTCGAAGGCCGTCGCCGCATGCAGGTGGCGCTGAAGGGCATCGAAGAGCTGAGCCAGCACTGCGACTCGCTGATCACCATCCCGAACGAAAAGCTGATCACCGTGCTGGGCCGCAACGCGACCATGATCCAGGCCTTCCGTGCCGCCAACGACGTGCTGCAGGGCGCCGTGCAGGGCATCGCCGACCTGATCGTGCGTCCGGGCCTGATCAACGTCGACTTCGCCGACGTGCGCACCGTCATGTCCGAAATGGGCCTGGCGATGATGGGCACCGGTACCGCCCGCGGCGATGACCGCGCGCAGGCCGCCGCCGAATCGGCGATCCAGAACCCGCTGCTGGACGATGTGAACCTGGCCGGTGCCAACGGCATCCTGGTCAACATCACCGCCGGCGCCGACTTCACCATGGCCGAGTTCGACGAGATCGGCCGCACCATCGATGGCTTCGCTTCCGAAGACGCCACCGTGGTGGTCGGCACCGTGCTCGATCCGGACATGCAGGACGAAGTGCGCGTGACCGTTGTCGCCACCGGCCTGAACCGCGTCTCGGCCAGCAAGACCCAGCGCCCGGGCGAGCGTGCACCGATCAAGCTGGTGCGCAACGCGACCACCGGCCAGCCGGAGTTCGGCGATTTCGACAACGGCGGCGACGCCGTGTCCAAGGCCGTCGGCGGCATGGGTCTGGGCCTGCGTCGTGCCAGCAGCGATACCGCAGCGGCCTCCACCCCGTCGGCGCCGGCCGCTTCGGCCCCGGCAGCGGCGGAACTGCCGAACGATTACCTGGACATCCCGGCCTTCCTGCGCCGCCAGGCGGACTGAGCGGGGTAGCCCGGGGCTTGTCCTCCCCGGGTTGCGCCACCATGTCCTGAAAACGCGGGCGCCGGGCCAGGATGGGCCCGGCCGCCCTGCTTCACGCCCGTCCTGCTGGCGTGCCGGTGTGTCCTGCCGGCTTTTCAGCCAGGGTAGGGGAGCGTGCGTGTTAATCTAATGTGTCACTTCCGGTCCATCCCCCATGATCCAGCAACGCACCCTCAAGAACACGATCCGCGCCACCGGCGTTGGCCTGCACAGCGGTGACAAGGTCTACATGACCCTGCGCCCGGCACCGGTCAACCATGGCATCGTGTTCCGCCGCGTGGACCTGGACCCGGTGGTGGAAGTGCCGGCCAAGGCCGAACTGGTCACCGAAGTGACCCTCTGTACCGGCCTGACCTGCAATGACGCCAAGATCCAGACCGTCGAACACCTGATGTCGGCATTGGCCGGCCTGGGTGTGGACAACATCATCGTCGAACTGTCCTCGGCCGAGCTGCCGATCATGGATGGTTCGGCCGGCCCGTTCGTGTTCCTGCTGCAGTCGGCAGGCATCGTGGAACAGGATGCGCCCAAGCGCTTCATCCGCGTACTGAAGACCGTGGAAGTGACCGAGGGCGACAAGGTGGCCCGCTTCACCCCGTACGAGGGGTACAAGCTGGGCTTCACCATCCAGTTCGACCACCCGATGATCCCGGCCAAGCAGTCGCGCCAGGAAATCGAGTTCTCGACGCTGGCCTACACCAAGGAAATCTCCCGCGCGCGCACCTTCGGCTTCATGCGCGACCTGGAATACATGCGCGAGCGCAACCTGGGCCTGGGCGGTTCGATGGACAACGCCATCGTGCTGGACGAGTTCCGCGTGCTCAACGAAGACGGCCTGCGCTACGCCGACGAGTTCGTGCGCCACAAGATCCTCGATGCGATCGGCGACCTCTATCTGGCCGGCGGCCAGGTGCTGGGGGCCTATGAGGGCTTCAAGTCCGGCCACGCGCTCAACAACAAGCTGGTGCGGGCGCTGATGGCCGACGCCAGCGCCTGGGAGTGGGTCAGCTTCGACTCGCCGGCGACCCCGGATCCGGTGGAATACGCCACGCCGGCCTACGCCTGATTGCCGCAGGTTGTTGAATTGAAAGACAAAAACGCCGCCTGGAAGGGCGGCGTTGTCGTTCGTGGCGGCTGCGGCGTATTCAGCGTGCTTGAGGTCCGTCAAGCGCGGTTCGAAGTCACGGTTTTGTGAACCTGTTGGATCGGAAGCCTGAATTTAACTTGGTTTTAACACCAATCTAACGACAGGCCCCCGGATGGCAGCTAGGATGCGACCCGGCCCCCGAAATGTTTCACGCCGTGGTGACACGTGCGACGGGGAGCGGAGCCGGATGCTCCGTTGTCGTCAGGATCGCTTCTTCGGCTTCGAAGGAACGTCCTGCAGGCATGCCAAGGCGTCGCGTAGCCCTTTGTGCGTGGCGGCTGAAACTGCGTGGGGTCCATTCCGGTTGTCGAGCGCTGGGGAGCGCGTGGGAGTGGGAGACGCAGTCTTGATGGTCACCCTGGTGGCCTTCAGCCCGATGGAACGGGCCGCGTCGAGCAACTGGGCTTCGGCAAGCCGCACCTTGGCATGCCAGACCGGGGACTCGACGAGAAAAACGAGGTGTTCCCCGTCCACATTGGCCAGCCGGCAACGGCTGCGCAGAGGTGGCGGCAACTGGGGGCGCAACTGACGGTCCAGCGCGTCGAGCCACAAGGCACGCCGCAGCGGGTTCCCGCTTTTGTCCGCCATCACCGCATCCAGCGCCGGTTTCGGCACTGACGCGGGGCGAACGCTGGATTTCGGCTCAGACATGAAAACTCACTGATGGCATTCAAAAAGATCGTAATCAAAACGCGTGAAGGACAGGCCAAAGCGTCGCCGATCACGCGTTTGCGGTTCTATTTCGAGGACCGCCCCCGCGCCCTGCTGGGCAGCGTGCTCGGGGTAGGCTGCATTATCGGCCTTGCCGGCGGCATTGGCGCCAGCGCGCTGAATGATTCCCGGCTGCAGGCCAAGGTCGAGCGCCAGGATGCGGAGCTGGCCAAGGTCAAGCGCGATGCGCAGACCCAGGTCAACGCGCTGGCCGCACGCCTGGGCGAGCTGCAGGCCCAGGCCACCCGCCTCAACGCACTTGGCGAACGGCTGACCCAGATGGGCAAGCTGGAAGACGGCGAGTTCGACTTCAACGAGACCCCGGGCCTCGGTGACGGCGATGCCGGCGGCCCGACCAGCGACATCCCGGTCAAGGACGTCAACGCCGACTTACAGGTGCTGGAGCAGCGCTTCGCTGCTTCAGGCCGCCAGTTGTCGGTGATGGAATCGCTGATGTTCGACCACCAGCTGCAGCAGAACGCCGTGCCTTCGCGCATGCCGATCCGCAACAGCTACGTGACCTCCGGCTTCGGCACCCGCGCCGACCCGTTCGGCCGCGGTGCCGCCACCCACAAGGGCATGGATTTCCACGCCAGGGTCGGCGACCCGGTGATGGCCGTGGCCGAAGGCGTGGTCAGCTTTGCCGGCGTGAAGGGCGGCTACGGCAATGTGGTCGACGTCGATCACGGCAACGGTTATGTCACTCGCTACGCGCACAATTCGCGCCTGGTGGTGAAGGCCGGTGACCTGGTCCGTGCCGGCCAGGAAGTGGCCAAGGCCGGTTCCACCGGCCGTTCGACCGGTGCCCACGTGCACTTCGAAGTGTGGGAGAACGGCAACGTGGTCAACCCGCGCAAGTTCCTCGGCGACGGCGGCAACACGCCGGTCGGCCGCATCAGCCGCGGCTGATCCCGGGTCGGATCCCCTCCGCGCTGCGGAAGGGCTCTGACCCGATGCGGTTGATCGGGTAGTGCTGGCCGCTGGCCGGCAATTCCTTGAGCGGCCCGAACGAGGTACCCGGCCAGCGGCCGGCACTACCCACGGGGTTGAAACCCCTTGCGGCCGTCCCAAGCTACAATGGGTGTTGCCATCGACAGGGCGCCAGGCGCCCTGTTTCGTTTGCGGCGGACGGATCCCAAGGGGGAGGCCGGGCGTCGTGTCCATCCAACCCGGTTCCTTCAATGATCAACAGCCTGCTTACCCGCGTATTTGGCAGTCGTAACGAACGACAGCTGCGCCAGCTCAACCGCATCGTCGCCAAGATCAATGCGCTGGAGCCGGAGATCGAGAAGCTTTCCGACGAGCAGCTTCAGGCCAAGACGCCGGAGTTCAAGCAGCGCATCGCCGGCGGCGAAGCCCTGGACAAGGTGCTGCCGGAAGCGTTCGCGGTCTGCCGCGAAGCCGGCCGCCGCGTGCTGGGCATGCGCCACTACGACGTGCAGCTGATCGGCGGCATGGTGCTTCACCTGGGCAAGATCGCAGAAATGCGCACCGGTGAAGGCAAGACCCTGGTGGCGACCCTGCCGGTGTACCTCAACGCGCTGGAAGGCAAGGGCGTGCACGTGGTCACCGTGAACGACTACCTGGCCCGCCGCGATGCCGCGCAGATGGGCAAGCTGTACAACTGGCTGGGCCTGAGCGTGGGCGTGGTGTACCCGGGCATGCCGCACAGCGACAAGCGCGACGCCTATGCCTCGGACATCACCTACGGCACCAACAACGAATTCGGTTTCGACTACCTGCGCGACAACATGGCGCTGTCCAAGGCCGACCGCTACCAGCGCGGCCTGCACTACGCCATCGTCGACGAAGTCGACTCGATCCTGATCGACGAAGCACGTACCCCGCTGATCATCTCCGGTCCGGCCGATGATTCCCCGGAGCTGTACATCCGCGTCAACCGCGTCGTGCCGAACCTGGTCAAGCAGGAAGTGGAAGACGGCGAAGGCGACTTCTGGGTCGACGAGAAGGGCAAGCAGGTGCACCTGTCCGAAGCGGGCATGGAGCACGCCGAGCAGCTGCTGGTCGACGCCGGCATCCTCAATGCCGAGACCGAGGGCCTGTACGCCCCGCAGAACCTGACCGTGGTCCACCACCTCAATGCCGCGCTGCGCGCGCACGCGATCTACCAGCGTGACGTGGACTACATCGTGCGCGATGGCGAAGTGGTCATCGTCGATGAATTCACTGGCCGTACCCTGTCCGGCCGTCGCTGGTCCGATGGCCTGCACCAGGCGGTGGAAGCGAAGGAAGGCGTGCCGGTCCAGCGCGAGAACCAGACGCTGGCCAGCATCACCTTCCAGAACCTGTTCCGCATGTACAAGAAGCTGTCCGGCATGACCGGTACGGCCGATACCGAAGCGTTCGAGTTCCAGAGCATCTATGGCCTGGAAGTGGTGGTGATCCCGACCAACCGCCCGACCATCCGCAAGGACAGCCCGGACCAGGTGTTCCTCAACCGCAAGGGCAAGTTCAACGCGGTGCTGGCCGACATCGAAGAGTGCGCCAAGCGCGGCCAGCCGGTGCTGGTGGGTACCACCTCGATCGAAACCTCGGAAATGCTGTCCGAGCACCTGCGCAAGGCCGGCGTGCAGCACGAAGTGCTCAATGCCAAGCAGCATGACCGCGAAGCGACCATCGTTGCCAATGCCGGTCGCCCGGCGGCGGTGACCATCGCCACCAACATGGCCGGCCGTGGTACCGACATCGTGCTGGGCGGTTCGCTGGAAGCGGAAATCCACGAACTGGGCGAGGACGCGACCGACGCGCAGAAGGCCGCGGTCAAGGCCGAATGGCAGAAGCGCCACGAGGCAGTCAAGGCAGCCGGCGGCCTGCACATCGTCGGCACCGAGCGCCACGAATCGCGCCGTATCGACAACCAGCTGCGTGGTCGTTCGGGCCGACAGGGTGACCCGGGTTCGTCCCGCTTCTACCTGTCGCTGGAAGACAACCTGATGCGCATCTTCGCCTCCGACTGGGTGCAGAAGGCCATGCGCATGATGGGCATGAAGGAAGACGACGTCATCGAGGACCGCTTGGTCAGCCGCCAGATCGAGAAGGCGCAGCGCAAGGTCGAGGCCCACAACTTCGACATCCGCAAGAACCTGCTGGACTTCGACGACGTCAACAACGACCAGCGCAAGGTGATCTACGCCCAGCGCGACGAGCTGCTGGACGCCGAGTCGGTGAAGGCCAACGTCGACGGCATCCGCGACGACGTGATCTTCGACGTGGTGGCCCGCTTCGTGCCGCCGAATTCGATCGACGAGCAGTGGGACCTGCGTGGCCTGGAGGCGACCCTGGAGTCGGACTTCGGCCTGCAGATGTCGCTGACCGACCTGGTCAAGGACCACGAGGAACTGGACGCCGAGGCCATTGCCGCCAAGGTGCAGGAGCGCGTCAACCAGCACTTCGCCGAGAAGGAAGCCGGCGTGGGCGAAGAGACCATGCGCGCGCTGGAGAAGCACGTGATGCTGACCGTGCTGGACCAGAGCTGGAAGGAGCACCTGGCACGCATGGATTACCTGCGCCAGGGCATCTACCTGCGTGGTTATGCGCAGAAGCAGCCGAAGCAGGAATACAAGAAGGAAGCCTTCGAGCTGTTCTCGGACATGCTGGAGAACGTGAAGCGCGAAGTGGTGACCCTGCTGTCGCGCGTGCGCATCCGCAGCGACGAGGAAGTGCAGGCGCTGGAAGCGGCAGAACGCCAGCAGGCCCAGGCACGCCTGAGCCAGTCGCAGTTCCAGCACCAGGACGCGGGCGGCTACAGCGCCGACGAGGAAGCGGCGCAGGTGGAGGCCGAACGCCAAGGCGTCGCGCAGCTGCAGCGCGATGAGCCGAAGATCGGCCGCAACGACCCGTGCCCCTGCGGCAGTGGCAAGAAGTACAAGCACTGCCACGGCCAGCTGAGCTGACCTCCGGAGAGCCCCGCGAAAGCGGGGCTTTTCATTTCCGGCGGGTGATCCAGGGTGGATCCGCGATTGCGCCGGTCCCCCTGTTCTGGGCATGCTCTGCGCATGGCTCCTCCCACCCGATCGATCCACGTCGTGGCCGCCGTCATCACCGACGCCCGTGGCCGCGTGCTGCTCAACCGCCGTACCGAGAACCGCGACATGGCCGGCCTGTGGGAATTCCCCGGCGGTAAGCGCGAATCCGGCGAGACCTCCGAACAGGCGCTGGTACGCGAGCTGCGCGAGGAACTGGGCATCGAGGCCGATGTCGGGGAGTGGCTGATGGATGTTCCGCAGCGCTATCCGGACAAGCACCTGACCCTGGAAGTGCGCCATGTGCGCAGCTGGAAGGGCACGCCGCGCGGGCGCGAGGGCCAGGCGATCACCTGGGTGGCGCCGGACAAGCTGGGCCGCTATTCGATGCCGCCGGCCGACCTGCCGGTGGTGGCGGCCCTGCGCCAGCCCGACAGCTACCTGATCACCCCAGCGCCGGAGGACGATGCCAGCAGCGTGCAGCAGTGGCATGACCAGCTGCAGCGCGCGGTGGCGGCGGGCCAGCAGCGCATCCAGCTGCGCCTGCCACCGGCGCACCCGCAGCGACAGGCAATGGTCGAGCAAGTGGTGCGTGCGCATCGTCGCAGCGGCGTGCAGTGGCTGCTCAACCGCGATATCGAGCTGGCACGCGCGTTGAGCGTGGGCGTGCATCTGGGCAGCGAACAGCTGCAGCAGCTGTCGCAGCGCCCGTTGCCCGAGGGACAGCTGGTGGCGGCGTCCTGCCACGACCTGCAGCAGTTGCAGGCGGCACAACAGCTGGGCTGCGACTTCGCGGTGCTGGGCCCGGTGCAGGCCACTGCCAGCCACCCCGACGCCACACCGCTGGGTTGGGATGCTTTCGCCGAGCTGCGCGCGCAGGTGTCACTGCCGATCTATGCGCTGGGGGGCATGGGCAGCGGCCACATCACCGAGGCGCGCCGCCATGGCGGGCAGGGCATCGCCGCCATCCGCGGACTGTGGCCGGCGTGATGCCAACAGGGGCGGTTTCCCACAACGTGCGGCGCTGACCCCTCACCGGTTGCAGTAGATCCACGCCATGCGTGGATGACCCCCTGCGATCACAACGTGATCCAGAAACACCCGTACTGCCGCCGCAATCCCAGCACGGTGGATGCACGTGCAACGCTGCCGGGCAACGTCTGCTCCAGGCGCAGGCCGACCGGATGCCGTGCGGCAGGCGGTTCGGGTTCGGAGCCTGGCACCGGATCGCCCTGCTCCAGCGCCTGCGAGGCGTCCTGTTCCTGCCGCGCATACACCGGCACCACGTCCACCAGCGGCCGCCGCGCCAATGATTCCAGCTGACCGAGGATGCGCTGCGCGCCTGCGTCGGAGACCGCGCCCCACAGGTACAGCGAGGACAGCCGGTTCACGTCGTTGCTGAGGATGCCGGTACGCAGCGCTTCCACCAGCTCGCTCAGCCGCCGTGGGCAGCGTGCACCCAGGGTGTCGCGCTGCAGGGTGCCGCCGGTAGGCGCAGGCGGTGGCAGACGTGACTGCGCGCCCAGGCTGTCGCAGGGACGGTCGGTATACACGCTCTGGCCCTGTGCATCGGTGCAGCGGTTCAGGCGCGTGGATTGCGCGTGGGCGACGCTGGTGACAGACCACAGCGGCAGCAGCAACAGCAGGAAGGAGAGCCGGATCATCCGCGCAGGGTAACGCCGTTCCGCTTCGCGCGGCGTGCTTTCACAGCTGCAGCAATTTCAGCACCGACGTGGTCGGCTTGGCCAGGTTCAAGGTGTAGAAGTGCAGGCCGGGTGCGCCGCCCTCGATCAGGCGCTGGCACAGCTTGGCCACCACTTCGGTGCCGAATGCACGCACCGAATCCACGTCATCGCCATAGGCCTGCATCCTGCGGCTGATCCAGCGTGGGATCTCCGCGCCGCACTGCTCGGAAAAGCGGCGCAGCTGGCTGAAGTTGGCGATCGGCATGATGCCGGGCGTGATCGGTACCTGCACGCCGAGCCGCTGCACCGCGTCGACGAAATGGAAGTACGCATCCGGGTTGTAGAAATACTGGGTGATCGCCGCATCGGCACCGGCATCGATCTTGGCCTTGAAGTGCTTCAGGTCGGCCAATGCATCGGAGGCCTGCGGATGGGTTTCCGGGTAGGCACCGACCTCGATGCGGAAGGCGTCGCCGTGCTCGGCGCGGATGAAGGCGATCAGTTCGGCGGCATAGCGCATGTCGCCGGGGAAACCCATGCCGGAGGGCAGGTCGCCGCGCAACGCGACCAGGCGGTCGCAGCCGATGGCGCGGTAGAGCTTGAGCAGTTCGCGGATTTCCTGGCGGGTGCCGCCAACGCAGGACAGGTGGGGGGCCGCTTCGAAGCCATGGTGCTGGTTGAGGTGGCGCACGGTTTCGGAGGTGTAGCTCAGGGTCGATCCACCGGCGCCGAAGGTGCATGACACGTACTCGGGTCCGTAGTCCTTCAGCTTGTCCGCGGCGCGGTCGAGCTGGTTGCGCTGTTCGTCGGTCTTGGGTGGATAGAACTCGAAGCTGATGGCGGTCATGGCGCGGGCGGCGGCGGCAGGTGCTGGCAAGTATATCGCTTCATCAAGATTGATGTGTACGAGCGATGTGACGAGCGCCTTCCCCCGCCGGCGACCGTTCGCCCGGGTGTCCGGCCGTTGCTCCGGATTCGCAACAGGGGCGCTGTGGCTGGCGGCACGCTGAGCCCAACCCGGCAACACCCACCCGATGAAGGAGCAGACGATGAAGATCTTCCTGGCACTCTGGTACGCGATGAAGGCGCTGGCACGGCTGGCGATGATCGGCATGGCGATGGCCGTGCTGGGTTCCGGATCGGCGCATGCGGCCCCAACCCGCGGCCCGGACCCCGGCAAGGTGGAGGTCGAGGTGGTCGGCAAGGGCCGCCCGCTGTTGATGATCCCCGGCCTCAACAGCGGCGCAGAGGTCTGGCGCGAGACCTGCCTGGCCTTGAAGGACGTGCAATGCCATCTGGTGCAGTTGCCGGGTTTTGCCGGCGCCGCGCCGGCCGATCCGCGCCCGGCCGGGTTCCTGCCGGCGATGCGTGCGCAGCTGCTGGCCTACCTGCGTGACCAGCATCTGGGCCCGGTGGTGGTGGTCGGCCACAGCCTGGGGGGCCTGCTGGGGTTGCAGATGGCACAGGCCGAGCCGAAGGCGGTCAGCGCGCTGGTGGTGGTGGACGCGCTGCCGTTCCTGCCGGCGGCACGTGACCCGAACGCCACTGCGGACAGCGTGCGGCCGATGGCCGAGCAGCTGCGCAAGGGCATGCTCGCCGCCGACGCTGCGCAGTGGCAGGCGCAGCTGAAGGCCGGCCTGCCGGGCATGACCCGTGACCCGCAGCGGCAGGCGGAACTGGGCCGCTGGGGCGAAAGCAGTGACCGCCAGACCACGGCCGATGCGATGCACGCGGTGATGACCACCGACCTGCGTGACAGCATCGCCTCGATCAGCGCGCCGACACTGGTGCTGGGCAGCTGGGCCGGCTACCAGCCGATGGGAGGCACCGAAGCGAGCACCCGGGGGGTGTTCCAGGCCCAGTACGCGAAGCTGCACGACGTGCAGATCGCGATGAGCGCGCAGGGTTTCCACTTCCTGATGTGGGATGATCCGAGCTGGCTGCGCGGGCAGGTGCAGGCCTTCCTCGACCGTCACCCCTGAGTTTCAACACGCCTCGGAATGGACATGCCGGACTCCTCTTCGTCGGTACGCTTCTGGCTGCTCAATGCGTTGGTATGGGCACTCTACGCGGCCGCCGGCATCGCGCTGCGGCATGCCTATCTGGCCGACGCCGGAAGCGCGGGCGTGCTGATCACGGTCGGCCTGGCGGTCAGCCTGTTCGGCTGCAGCGGTGGCATTCGTGCGCTGGCCCTGCGCGCCGGCTGGTGGTCGCGCGGTACCGCCGGGCTGTTGTTGCGGTTGGCCGTGTCGGTGGCGCTCGGCGCGGCGCTGGCGCAGGCGCTGGTGAACATCGCCCTGCACGTGGCGCTGGCTTCGGGATGGGTGGATGCCGGTCGCCAGGTGGCCGACTTCAGCCCCAAGGCGCTGCTGCTCTACTGGTACACCACGGCGGTGATGCTGGCGCTGTGGACCGCGCTGTGGGCAGGCCTGCACAGCCTGCGCCGGATACGGGGTGCGGAGCTGGCCCGGCTGCGCGCGGAAGCCGAGCGCAGCGCGCTGGAGCGCGATGCACTGCGCGCGCGGCTCAATCCGCATTTCATGTTCAATGCGCTGAACAACCTGCGTGCGTTGATCCTGGAAGATCCCGAGCGCGCACGCGACATGGTCACCCGCCTGTCGCGCACCCTGCGCCAGGCGCTGGCGCACAACCGCAGCGAGCAGGTCACGCTGGCCGAGGAGCTGGCGGTGGTGGATGACTATCTGGCCATCGAGGCGATCCACTTCGAACAGCGCCTGCAGGTGCGGCAGCAGATTGATGCCGATGCCACGCAGGCACAGTTGCCGGCGATGGCGCTGCAGCTGCTGGTGGAAAACGCGATCAAGCACGGCATCGCCAGCCGCCCCGGCGGTGGCGAAGTGCAGATCCGTGCCACGTTGGACAACGATGTGCTGCGCCTGCAGGTGGACAATCCATTGGGCAGCGCGATCGAGCCCACTCACGGGCATGGTGTCGGCCTGGCCTATCTGCGTGCACAGCTGGGCACGCGTGGTCGTTTCATCCTGCAGCCGGTCGGCGAGCGCATGCAGGCCGTGCTGGAGATTGCGCAATGAGTGGCATGCTGCGTGTGTTGATTGTCGATGACGCGCGGCTTGCGCGGCAGGAGCTGCGCACGCTGCTGTCGGCGTTGCCGTGGGTGCAGTGCGTGGGCGAGGCCGACGACGTGCCGGCTGCGCGCGAGGCGATTGCAGCGCTGGCACCGGACCTGGTGCTGCTGGATGTGCAGATGCCCTCCGGCAGTGGCTTCGACGTGCTGGAGGGACTGGAATCCGTGCCGGCGGTGGTGTTCGTCACGGCCTTCGACGGCTATGCGGTACGCGCCTTCCAGGCCAACGCGCTGGACTATCTGGTCAAGCCGGTGGAGGCGCCGCGGCTGCTGGAGGCGCTGGAGCGGGCGCGCCAGCGCGAGGTGGAGACGACCGAAGCGCCGGTGTTGCGTGGCACGCTGGGCGCGCAGGACCAGGTGTTCGTGCGCGAGGGCGAGCGCTGCTGGTTCGTGGCGGTCGCCGAGATCCGGCGGCTGGTGGTGGACGGCAACTACACGCGGCTGTGGTTCCGCGACCAGAACGCGCTGCTGACCCGTAGCCTGAGCGCATTGGAAGCACGCCTGCCGCAGGAGCTGTTCTTCCGGGCCAACCGCAACACGCTGGTCAATCTGCGCCGTATCCGCGCGGTGACGCCGAGCGTCGGCGATGGCTACGACCTGGCGCTGGATGACGGCAGCGAAGTGGAAGTATCGCGGCGGCAGGCACGCGAGCTGCGCGAGCGTATGGCGTTGTAGCCGCCGCTACAGTTCGGCACTGACCGGGCTGGTGACGAAACCCCACAGCAGGCGCGCCATCACTGCGGGCGATCGTGCCTGTGCACGGGCATAGGCCTGCAGGGCATCCAGTCGCGGGCGGTCGTAGAGGTGGCCGGCCAGCAGCACGGCGTGCACGCGGCGGGTGTTGGCGGTGTCGTGCAGCGGGTTGCCATCGAGCAGGACCAGGTCGGCGGCCTTGCCGACCTCGATGCTGCCGTGCGATGCCTGCAGCTCCAGATGACGCGCGGCCTGCAGCGTGGCGGCGCGTAGTACGTCGGCCTGGCTCAGGCCCGCCCGTCGCAGCCACTGCAGTTCATCGTGGTAGCGGAAACCACCCAGCCCGGTATCGGTGCCGACCAGCACGGTGACGCCTGCATGATGCGCGGCACCGGTCAGCGCCAGTCCATGCGCGAAGTAGGCCTTCAGCACGTCGTCGCCGCGCAGCCCGGGGTAGCGCTCCACCGTGGCCTGCAGATCGTCGCGCCAGGCCCAGCGCGAAAGCGGGTCCAGATAGGCCAGGCGCGGATCGTCGATGAAGGCCGGATCGCGTGCGCGTGCGTCTTCCTCGCGGGTGACGTGGGTCGGCACGAACGCCGCACCGCTGGCCTGCATCAATCCGAACGCTTCGCTGCAGAGGGCCGGCTGGAAGCCGCTGACCATCCGTTCGGCCAGCGCGGTCGGGTCTTCGCCGTCGAGCGTGCCGCCGCGCCACGCCGCCGCGTTGTCGAAGCAGTGGCGTACGAACAGATGGGCGTGCTCGAAGCTGCGCTGGCCGGCCTGCAACGCAGTTTCCAATGGCACGGCCCTGGGCAGGTGGCCGACCAGCGGGCGACGCAGCTGCTGCGCCTCGGTGGCCAGCCGCTGGTAGGTATCGGCACGCAGCCGGTTGTAGACCTTCAACGCGTCGACGCCACGCGCGCTGTACGTGCGTGCACGCTCAGCGGCGGCTTCCGGCGCAAGCGCAGGATCTTCGAAGTAGAAGCTGGCGACCTGCACGAAACGCGGCGCAACCTGCTGCCCGGCGATGGCCTGTGCGGTCCAGCGGCGCTTGTCGGCCACGCAGGCGATCAGTGGATCGGTGGCCTGCGGGCAGTCCATCATGTCGCGGGTACCGGTGATGCCGTTGGCCAGCATCAGCGGGAACTGCAGCTGCGGCGACAACTGCAGCGCATGGGTGTGCATGTCCCAGAAGCCGGGCAGCAGCCAGCGGCCACCGGCGTCGAAGACCGGCAACGCTGCATCGTCAACGCTTTCGCCAATGGCGGTGATCGTGCCGTCGCGCAGCGTCACCGTGGTCGGTGCGCTGACCTGGCCGCGTACGACGTCCACCACACGGGCATTGACGATCACGCGGCTGTTCCCTGGCTCGGGCAACGGCGGTGCCGACAGCGGCCAGAACAGGGCAGCGGCGAACAGCAACGGCGGCGCCAGCAGGAGTACGGCCAGCACCTTCGGCCAGCGACGACGGGGGGCGGGACGGGGCAATGCACGTGCTGCTTCCATGAGCCGGCGATCCTTGCGGTGGGTCCTGCGCAGGGTGCGGCAAACCTGGATCGGATGCCAGTGAGCATCGGCATCCGCCCCTGCCGCCTGTGGGGCGGTTACCCTGTGCGGCAGAACTCCTGATCACATCGCGCCATGTCCATCGTCCTCACCGATTTCGCCCGTCCCCGCCTGTTCCCGCGCGTACCACGCGGCAACACCATCCAGGATTGCACCGCCGAGCAGTTCGAGGCGCACCTCAATGCGCACGCACCGCTGAAGGTGCTCGACGGCTATGCGCCGTTCTGCAAGCTGTTTGTCTACGAGAACTGGACCCGCACGCGCTGCCTGACGGTGCCGGTGACCGAGGCCAACCGCCACCAGTTGCGCAGCGGCTATGAAGCGCGCAACCGTGATGAGCTGCCGGTGCTGGTGCGTTGGTTCGAAGGCGTGGAGTCGCCGCGCGCGAACTACCTGGTGGTGATCCTTTATAGCGCCGAGCAGCTGGCCAAGGAGGGTTCGCCGATCGAGGCCGACTGGGGCATCGTCGGCTGCATCTACACCGCCGAACCGGAAGAAGTGCCGATGGCGCCGATCACCATGATGCGCAATGCGCTGGGCGTGGAGGAGGGCGGCTCCGGCGTGCCGCTGGACCGCGAAGCCTACCAGCGCTCGGTGGCGTTCTGGGAGAACAACGCCAACTGGCGGCCGTAGCCGTCCCGGGTCAGATCCTCGTACCGCGGGGCGCTGACCCGATCATCCGCTCCCATGCGCCAGGTATGATCGGGGCAGGCAAACCCACGGAGGGCGGGGCATGGCTGTCTGGACAAGGATGATCCCGGTGTTGCTGGCGGGCATCTTGCCCGCCGCCACGGTGTTGGCGGCGAAGCCCTCTGCTGATACTGCGTGTGCGCCATTGGCCACGGTTTCCGGACTTCGCGATGCGAGCGTGACTGCATTGTCGATGCAGCCCCGGGACGGACGCTGCGTGGTCGAAGTGACGGAGAGCGACGGCAAGGGGCTGCTTCGGCAGCAGCAGATGCTGGAGGTACTGGCGCAGCATGCCTGCGCAGCGCCTGCGGAGGTGACGGCCGACAACCTGCGTCCATCACTGCTGCTGCGCACACCGAAGCGATGTGCTGCGCGCAGCAGCCAGGACCTGTTCGCCGGCGAAGGTGTTCCCTGGTTGCAGCCGCGCGGAAAGCTGCCGCGTTATCCGCGCGAAGCCATGGATCAGGGGCTTTCCGGGCGCAGCCTGCTCAAGGCACTGATCGATGCGAACGGCGCAGTGGTTGCGGTGATCGTGGAGACCTCCAGTGGCCATACGGTACTGGACGAGGCGGCGGTGGAAGAGCTGCGTGGTTGGCATTTCGTGCGTGGCGATGCCCAAAGCACGGTGCCGGCGCTGACCATTGTGCGCGTGCCGATGCGGTATGAGCTTGTGGAGTGACCGCCATCCAAGCATGGCGTGGATCCACTGGACCGCGGTAGAGCCACGCCGTGCGTGGCTGCGTCGCTGTCAGATGGCTTGCCACTCCCACCAGGGGTAATGGTATTCGCGGTCGATCGCCTGCCAGTGCTGGGCGCACTGCACGCAGGCAACGGTGTGGCAGTCGCCCCATCCATCCTCGGCGTCCTGCACCGAGAGCAGCTGCATCTGCCCCTGTTCAAGCAGGCGGCGGGGATCGAAGAACGGATAGTCGGGATTGAGCGCGCACAGGCAGCCCTGGCGCGCCTGCCAGTAGCGTAGCCGCTGCAGGGCCGCCTTCAGGTGCGCCTGGTTGCTGATCAGCATGCCACCCAGCGCGATGCCCTGGCAGCGTTGTTCAATCAAGGCCGCATGCACTGCCAGGGCGTCCAGCGAAGACGCGCTGAACAGACGCGCGACCGTGCGGGCCGCGTCGGTGATGCGTGCACCGTCGCGTGACAGCAGGTCCTGCAGCAGCACGTCGGCCTGGGGATCTTCAAGGCGTGGTGACGGTGCGGCGGACCACGGCCAGCGCATCAGCGTGCCTTGCCGATTGCCGCGTACTGGCCGGCGGTCAGGCGCAGCAGGTCGTCCGGCGCCAGTTCCACCTCCAGGCCACGCCGCCCGGCGCTGACATGCAGCGTCGACAGCACTTCGGCGCTGGCATCGAGGAAGGTGCGCAGGCGCTTCTTCTGCCCGAGTGGACTGATGCCGCCGACCAGGTAGCCGGTCGCACGCTGCGCGGCATCGGCCGCGGCCATTTCGCACTTCTTGCAGCGGGCGGCTTCGGCCAGCGCCTTCAGGTCCAGCTGGCCGGCCACCGGCACGATCGCCACCAGCAGTTCGTGGGTTTCGGTGCTGGCCAGCAGGGTCTTGAACACCTGGGCCGGGTCCAGGCCGAGCTTGTCGACGGCTTCGCCGCCATAGGATTCGGCATGGGCGTCGTGCACATAGCTGCGCACGGTGTGGGCGATCTTCTCGCGCTTGAGCAGGTTGATGGCCGGTGTCATGGCGGCATCGTAGCGCGGGGCGGAGGCGTTGCCTTGACCGAGGCTATTGCGGGTGGATGCGGGGTGCGTGGCTGAATGCAGACGCAGAACGGGCGCCCGAAGGCGCCCGTTCCGTGTGTTGCTTGCACCGGGAGCGCTGGCCGTGGGCCGGCACACCACAGGCATCAGTAGCGGTAGTGATCCGGCTTGAACGGGCCTTCCACCGGCACGCCGATGTAGTCGGCCTGTTCCTGGCTCAGGGTGGTCAGCTTCACGCCGATCTTTTCCAGGTGCAGGCGGGCCACTTCCTCGTCCAGCTTCTTCGGCAGCAGGTAGACCTTCTTCTCATAGCTGTCCTTGTTCGCCCACAGGTCGATCTGTGCCAGGGTCTGGTTGGCGAAGCTGTTGGACATCACGAAGCTCGGGTGGCCGGTGGCGCAGCCCAGGTTCACCAGGCGGCCTTCGGCCAGCAGGAAGATCGCGTTGCCGTTCGGGAAGATGTACTTGTCCACCTGCGGCTTGATGTTGACGTGCTTGATGCCAGCGAACGACACCAGCGCATCGACCTGGATCTCGTTGTCGAAGTGGCCGATGTTGCAGACGATGGCCTGGTCCTTCATCGCGCTCAGGTGCTCGATGCGGATGATGTCCTTGTTGCCGGTGGTGGTGACGTACAGGTCGGCACGGCCCAGGGTCGATTCGATGGTGTTGACTTCATAGCCTTCCATCGCCGCCTGCAGGGCGCAGATCGGGTCGATCTCGGTGACGATCACGCGCGCGCCATAGGCACGCAGCGACGCGGCGCAGCCCTTGCCGACGTCGCCATAGCCGCAGACCACGGCGACCTTGCCGGCCAGCATCACGTCCATCGCGCGCTTCAGGCCATCGGCCAGCGACTCGCGGCAGCCGTACAGGTTGTCGAACTTGCTCTTGGTGACCGAGTCGTTGACGTTGATCGCCGGGATCAGCAGGGTGCCGGCCTGGGCCAGCTGGTACAGGCGGTGCACGCCGGTGGTGGTCTCTTCGGAGACGCCCTTCCAGTCCTTCACCACGCGGCCCCAGTAACCCGGGCGCTCCTTGGCGACGCGCTTGAGCAGGTTCTTGATGACCTGTTCTTCGTGCGAGGAGGACGCAGTGTTGACCCAGTCGCTACCGTTTTCCAGCTCGTAGCCCTTGTGGATCAGCAGGGTCACGTCACCGCCGTCGTCGACCACCAGCTCCGGGCCGGTCAGGGTGCCGTCGGCCAGGGTGAAGGTCAGCGCGTCCAGGGTGCAGTCCCAGTACTCTTCCAGGGTTTCGCCCTTCCAGGCGAACACCGGGGTGCCGGTGGCGGCGATGGCGGCAGCGGCGTGGTCCTGGGTCGAGAAGATGTTGCACGAGGCCCAGCGCACGTCGGCGCCGATGTCCTTCAGGGTCTCGATCAGCACCGCGGTCTGGATGGTCATGTGCAGCGAGCCGGTCACGCGCACGCCCTTCAGCGGCAGCTCGGCCTGGTACTTGCGGCGGATCGACATCAGGCCCGGCATCTCGTGCTCGGCGATGTCCAGTTCCTTGCGGCCCCAGTCGGCCAGGGTGATGTCGCGGATCTTGTAATCACCTTCGGTGGAGAAGGTCTTGGCAACAGCGTTCATTCGTGTGCTCCGGTTGTGGGCGAGCGGGTGCTCGCATCTGGCCGGGCGCCGTTGTTGCATAGCCACCTTACCGAGCCTGGCCGGGCCTCGTGGGATCCGGTCGCAGCGCCCCTCGGCAGGGGAGAACCCCCATTATATCGCGGCCCCGTCATGACACAGGGATGACCCAACCATCGGCAGATGGGCAGGCATGCACGGCCTGTTAAGGTCGGTGTTTTCACGCATCACACAGGTGGAACGATGAGCATGCACACGCGCCGGGCACGGCGCTGGACCGGCCTGGTCCTGTCGATGGGGCTGCTGGCAGTGGCCCCGCTGGCCTTCTCGGCCACCCCGCAGCCGGCTGCGGCGCAGGCGCAGGGCGTCACGGCGTACGAACTGCCCTCGGCCGCGCTGCAGGCGGTGGTCGACGCGCCGCGCGCGCCCTCGCTGTTCCTGTCGCCGCGCCGCGACGTGGCCGCGCTGATGCAGATGCCGTCGCTGCCGTCGATCCAGGTGGTGGCGCAGCCGGAATTGAAGCTGGCTGGCCAGCGCATCAACCCGCGCACGTTCTCCGACAGCCGCTTCAGCTTCGGCGAGAAGCTGTGGCTGATGAACGTGGCCGACGGCAAGGAACGGCCGATCAGCGGCCTGCCGGGCACGCTGTCGATCGCCAGCCTGATGTGGTCGCCGGACCAGAAGTGGCTGGCGTTCAACCAGGTGGACGCCGCCAGCGGCGCCAATGAACTGTGGCTGGTGGATGTGGCTGCCGGCAACGCCCGCCGCCTGGTTGCCGGCCTGAACACGGTGATGGGCAGTGGCTACCAGTGGCTACCGGACAGCCGTGGGCTGGTGGTGTTCACCCGCCCGGCCAACCTGGGCGCCGCCCCCGCCGCGGACGGCATCCCGACCGGCCCGGCCGTGCAGCAGACCAGCCAGGGCGGCGGCGTCGTCTCGATCCGTACCTACCAGGACCTGCTGAAGAACGAGGCCGACGCGCGCCAGTTCGATTACTACGCCACCGCGCAGCCAGTGGAAGTCAGCCTGGACGGCAACACCCGCCCGATCGGCGCGGCCGGCATCTTCATGGGCTTCTCGGTTTCGCCGGATGGCCGCTACGTGCTGCGCCAGCCGGTGCAGCGCCCGTACTCGTACGTGGTGCCGGTGGACAGCTTCCCGCGCCGCATCGAAGTGATCGACCGTGCCAGCGGCAAGCTGGTGCACACCGTGGCGGTGCGCCCGCTGGTGGAAGGCCTGCCGACCGGCAACGATGCCGAGGTGACCGGCGTGCGTGACATCCGCTGGCGCGGTGATGCCGATGCCACCCTGGTGTGGGCCGAGGCGCAGGACGGCGGCGACCCGAACAGGGAGGCCAAGGTGCGCGATGCGGTGCTGATGCAGGCCGCACCCTTCGACAAACCGCCGGTAACCCTGGCCCAGCTCGGCAGCCGCCTGGCCGGCATCAGCTGGGGCCGTGGCGACCTGGCCCTGCTGACCGAATCGTGGTGGAAGACCCGCAAGACCAAGACCTGGCTGATCGCCCCGGACAACGCCGGTGCCGAGCCGCGCCTGCTGTGGGATCGCGACGCACAGGACCGCTACGCCGATCCGGGCCGGCCGCTGTTGTCCAGCGACGACCGCGGCCGCTCGCTGCTGCAGACCAGCACCGATGGCAGCAGCCTGTACCTGGCCGGTGCCGGTGCCTCGCCGGAAGGCGACCGCCCGTTCGTCGACCGCTTCGACATCGCCAGCGGCAAGGCGACGCGCCTGTTCCACTCGCAGGCACCGAGCTATTCGTTGCCGGTTGCGCTGCTGGACGAACAGGGCAGTTCGCTGCTGCTGAGCCGTGAAAGCCCGGACGAGCCGGCCAACTTCTACGTGCAGTCGCTGGCCGACGCCGGCGCCGCCCCGCGCGCACTGACCCACTTTGCGCACCCGCTGCCGCAGCTGAAGGGCGTGCAGAAGGAGCAGATCCGCTACAAGCGCAAGGACGGTGTCGATCTGACCGCGACCCTGCTGCTGCCGCCGGGCTATGACCCGAAGCGTGACGGCCCGCGCCCGCTGCTGATGTGGGCCTACCCGGGTGAGTTCAAGAGCGCAGCCGCGGCCAGCCAGGTCACCGATTCGCCGTACCGTTTCAACGCGATCAGTTACTGGGGCCCGCAGGCGTTCCTGGCCAAGGGCTACGTGGTGCTGGCCAGCCCGTCGATGCCGATCATCGGCGAGGGCGACAAGGAGCCCAACGACACCTACATCGAACAGCTGGTGGCCAATGCCCAGGCCGCAGTGGATGAAGTGGTGCGGCGTGGCGTGACCGACCGCGATCACATCGCCATCGGTGGCCATTCCTACGGTGCATTCATGACCGCCAACCTGTTGGCGCACACCCGCCTGTTCAAGGCCGGCATCGCGCGCAGTGGCGCCTACAACCGCACGCTCACCCCGTTCGGTTTCCAGGCCGAGGAGCGCAACTACTGGCAGGCGCAGGACGTGTACCAGAAGATGGCACCGTTCAACTACGCCGACAGGATCAAGGATCCGATCCTCTTCATCCACGGCGTGGACGACAACAACTCCGGCACGTTCCCGATCCAGAGCGAGCGCATGTTCGCCGCGGTGAAGGGCCTGGGTGGCACCGCGCGGCTGGTGATGCTGCCGAACGAATCGCATGCTTACCGCGCACGCGAATCGATCATGACCATGCTGGCCGAGAGCGAGCGCTGGCTGGAGCAGACCATCGGCCCGGCCGAGCAGGGCAAGGCGATGAAGAAGCGCTGACCGGACCCGGTAGTGCCGGCCGCTGGCCGGCAACCTCATGGACCCACGCAACCTGAGGTTGCCGGCCAGCGGCCGGCACTACCAGATGAAACCATTTTTGCATCGCAGCACGACGCCCGATCTGGGATAGGCTTGGGGTCTGGATCCGTTGACCGAGGCCTGTGCGTCGCCGATGAACGAGTACCGCAGCAGCATCGAGTTCGCTTCTCCCGATCTTCCGCTTCGCGATGACGTGCGCCGGCTCGGTGCGCTGGTCGGCGACCTGCTGGTGGAACAGGTGTCCGCCGCTTTCCTCGACGATGTCGAGGAGGTGCGCACCCGCGCCATCGCCCGCCGCGAGAACCAGGCGCCACTGTCGGAGCTGGCCGAAGGGCTGGCCGGGCGCACGCCGCAGCAGGCCGAGACCATGGTGCGTGCGTTCAGCACCTACTTCCAGGTGGTCAACATCGCCGAGCGCGTGCATCGCATTCGCCGCCGGCGTGACTACCAGCGGGCCGGCACTGCCGCGCCGCAGCCCGATGGCCTGCAGGACGCGCTGCAGCACCTGAAGGTGCAGGGCGTGGGCCTGGACGAGCTGGCGCAGTGGCTGCCACGTATCGACATCGAACCGGTGTTCACCGCGCATCCCACCGAAGCCGTGCGCCGCGCACTGCTGGAGAAAGAGCAGCTGATGGTGGCCAGCCTGGTCGACAACCTCGACGGCCAGCGCACGCCGGGCGAAGCCGCGGCCGATGCCGCGCGCTTCCGCATGGCGCTGACCGCGTCGTGGCAGACCACCGATTCCTCGCCGGTGCGGCCCACTGTCGATGACGAGCGCGAGCACGTCGGCTTCTACCTGGTGCAGGTGCTGTACCGGGTGATTCCGGTGCTGTACGAATCGCTGCAACAGGCGCTGCGTGACACCTACGGCGGAGAACTGCCGCTGCCGCGCCTGCTGCGCTTCGGCACCTGGGTCGGCGGCGACATGGATGGCAATCCCAACGTGGATGCCACCACCATCCGCAACACGCTGGATGCGCAGCGGCAGTCGGTGCTGGGGCGTTACCAGAAGGAACTGCTGCAGCTGGCCAGCCTGCTCAGCCAGTCCACCGAGCGGGTGGGCGTCAGCGATGCTTTGCAGGCACGTGTGCAGCACTACCAGCAGATGATGCCAAAGGTGCAGTCACGGCCGCGCCATGCTGACATGCCGTACCGGCTGCTCAACGACCGCATGCGCGCGCGCCTGCAGGCCACGCTGGACGATGGCGAGGGTGCCTACGCCGGCCCCGACGAACTGATCGACGACCTGCAGTTGATCCTCCACAGCCTGCGCGCCAACCGCGGCGAGCATGCCGGTGGCTTTGCCGTGCAGCGCCTGCTGTGGCGGGTCAAGACGTTCGGTTTCCATCTGGCGCGGTTGGATGTGCGCCAGGAGTCGAGCGTGCATGCGCGCGCGCTGGCCACCGTGCTGGGCGGTGACGCGGCGTGGGACGGTCTGGATGCCGTGGGCCGCGCGCGCCTGCTGGCACCGCATGCCAGTGGTGAGGCGCCGTTGCCGAAGGGTGACGATGAAGGCAATCAGCGCCTGGACGCGGTGTTCGCGGCGCTGGCCGATGCGCGCGCACGCCACGGCGGTGATGCGCTGGGCAACTACATCATCTCGATGGCGCATGACCGCAGCGACGTGCTGGCGGTGCTCGCATTGGCGCGCCGTGGTGGGCTGGTGCAGGGCGATGGCGCGGTGCCCCTGGACATCGCACCGTTGTTTGAAACCGTGAATGACCTCAAGCGCGGCACCGCGACCCTGCGTGATCTGCTGGCCGACCCCATCTATCGCGCACACCTGCAAGCACGCGACGACGTGCAGATGGTGATGCTGGGCTATTCGGACAGCAGCAAGGACGGTGGCATCGCCGCCTCGCGCTGGGGCCTGCAGCGTGCGCAGGTGGAACTGCTGGAGGTGGCGGCCGAGGCCGGCATCCGCCTGACCTTCTTCCATGGCCGTGGTGGTTCGATCAGCCGGGGTGGCGGCAAGACCACCCACGCGGTGGATGCTTCGCCGCGTGGCAGCATCGATGGCCGCCTGCGGGTGACCGAGCAGGGCGAAGTGATCCACCGCAAGTACGGCATCCGTGCGCTGGCCCTGCGTTCGCTGGAACAGGCCACCGGCGCGGTATTGCGCGCCAGCCTGCGGCCACGCGCACCTGAGCCGCGCGAGGACGACTGGCGGCCGGTGATGGACGCGGTGGCCTCGGCCAGCAGCGAGGTGTATCGCGGCTTCGTCGGCCAGGCCGGCTTCATGGACTACTTCCGCACCGCCACGCCGATCGATGTGATCGAGCGCATGACGCTGGGCTCGCGGCCGTCACGCCGGCTCGGCCAGGACGCGGCGCTGGGCAACCTGCGCGCGATTCCGTGGGTGTTCGCCTGGAGCCAGGCGCGCGCGGTGATTCCCGGCTGGTATGGCGTGGGCAGTGGCCTGCAGGCGGCGGTTGATGCCGGCCACGAGCAGACCCTGCGCGAGATGGCACGTGACTGGCCGTTCTTCCGTACCTTCCTGGACGACATCGCGATGGTGCTGTCCAAGGGTGATATCACCATCGCCGAGCAGTTCTCGAAGCTGTCCGGTGAGCTGCACGGGCGTTTCTTCCCGCAGGTGCAGCGCGAACTGGAACTGACCCGGCACTGGCTGCTGGCGCTGATGGACCAGCAGACACTGTTGGACCACGATGCGCGGCTGGCGCTGTCGATCCGCCTGCGCAATCCCTACGTCGATCCGATCAGCGTGCTGCAGGTGGACCTGCTGCAGCGCTGGCGGGCCAGCGGGCGCGAGGATGACGATCTGCTGCGCGCGCTGGTGGCGTGCGTGAACGGTGTTTCGCAGGGCGTGCAGAACACGGGTTGATCCGCATCCGCCGGGCATGACCCGGCGCTACCTGCCTCGGTGGGTGCTGGGCTTGCCCCGCACGCCCTCATTCCTCCGGCGACGGCGGGTTCGACGCCAGCAGTTCCAGATGGCGCTGTTCCATTTCCTGGCGCAGCTGGCGGCGGATCTGCGCGGCGGCCTGACGACGCTTCTCGTCGGAGGTGGAGGGTTGCAAGGTTGGCACCGGCGTCGGCCGGCCTTCCTCGTCCACCGCCACCATTGTGAAGAAGCAGCTGTTGGCGTGGCGCACGCTGCGCTTGAGGATGTCCTCGGCCACCACCTTGATGCCGATCTCCATCGACGAGGTACCGGTGTAGTTCACCGAGGCCAGGAAGGTGACCAGCTCGCCCACCGCGATGGGCTGGCGGAACATCACCTGGTCCACCGACAGGGTGACCACGTAGCTGCCGGCGTAACGGCTGGCGCAGGCGTAGGCGACCTGGTCGAGCAGGCGCAGGATCGCACCGCCGTGGACCTTGCCGGAGAAATTGGCCATCTCCGGCGACATCAGCACGGTCATGGACAGCTGGTGGGTTTTCAGTTCGGTCGACATGCGCCGGATTGTATCGGTTACCGGGTAGTGCCGGCCGCTGGCCGGCAACCACGCGATGGTTTCCGGAAGCCATGAAAAAGCCGGCCAGCGGCCGGCTCTACAGTAAGCAGAAGGGCCGCGTGAGCGGCCCTTCGTGTTTCTTACTTCAGCTTCGCATCGGCGCGCAGGGCGGCGGCGCGGTCGGTCTTCTCCCAGGAGAAGGCCGTGGCGTTGACGGTCTCGCCTTCGCCGTTGAGGTAGCTGAACTCCTTCGGCTTGCGGCCGAAGTGACCGTAGGCCGCGGTCTGCTGGTACATCGGGTGCACCAGGTCCAGCATCTTGATGATGCCGTACGGACGCAGGTCGAAGTGCTTGCGGATCAGCTTCTCGATCTTGTCGTCGCTGATCTTGCCGGTGCCGAAGGTGGTGACCGAAATCGAGGTCGGCTCAGCCACGCCGATGGCGTAGGAAACCTGCACTTCGCAACGGTCGGCCAGGCCGGCGGCAACCACGTTCTTGGCGACGTAGCGGGCCGCGTAGGCTGCCGAACGGTCAACCTTGGACGGGTCCTTGCCGGAGAACGCGCCACCACCGTGACGGGCCCAGCCGCCGTAGGTGTCGACGATGATCTTGCGGCCGGTCAGGCCGCAGTCGCCCACCGGGCCGCCGATCTCGAACTTGCCGGTCGGGTTGATGTGGAACTTGGTGCCCTTGTGCAGCCACTTGGCCGGCAGCACCGGCTTGATGATCTCTTCGCGGACGGCCTCGATGAGGTCCTTCTGCTTGATGCCCGGGGCGTGCTGGGTCGACAGCACCACGGCGTCGATGGCCGAGACCACGCCGTTTTCATAGCGCAGGGTGACCTGGCTCTTGGCGTCCGGGCGCAGCCACGACAGCGGCGAGTTGCGCTTCTTGCGGATCCTGGCCTGCTGCTCGACCAGGCGGTGCGACAGGTGGATCGCGGCCGGCATGTAGCTGTCGGTCTCGTTGGTGGCGTAGCCGAACATCAGGCCCTGGTCGCCCGCGCCCATTTCTTCCGGCTTCTTGCGGTCCACGCCCTGGGCGATGTGCGGCGACTGCTTGCCGATCAGGTTCAGCACGCCGCAGGTGGCGCCGTCGAAGCCGACCTCGGAGCTGTCATAGCCGATGTCCGTGATGACCTTGCGGGTCAGCGCTTCCAGGTCAATCCAGGCGCTGGTGGTGATCTCACCGGCGACAATGGCAACACCGGTCTTGACCATGGTCTCGCAGGCCACGCGGGCGCGCTGGTCCTGGGTCAGGATCGCGTCCAGCACCGCATCGGAGATCTGGTCGGCAACCTTGTCCGGATGGCCTTCAGAGACCGACTCGGAGGTGAAGAGATAGCTGGACATCAGGCGGTATATCCCTTGATTCGGATGGAAAGATGGGCGCGCATGATACACGGGGTGCGCCGCCTGTGCATTGTGAACCTGTACCGGTTGCCGGTGGTTAAGTCCGCGTAGGCCCGGCAAGGGCCGTCCGGCGGGGATTGGGGTCCAGCCTCAGTGCCCAGTGTTCCACCAGCGTGACAACGGGCCGGGGGCCTGACGGCCCCGACCGCGCCGCCTGCGACGCCCGGTCTGCGGTCATCGTTCTGCCCCGAAACCGCCACATGGCTGCCGCCTGCCGGGCGCAGGCTGTCGGCCAAACCGGCCGCCGGGCATGAATGGAACCGCCATGCAGGAACTCGAACAGCGCCTTCAGCAACGCTTCCCCGATTGGTTCCATGGCCGCCGTGGCCAGCTGGCGCGGCCGTTGCTGCGCAGCGTCGGCCGCTGGTCGCGGCTGGACCAGATCGAAGCCTTCCTGCAGCGCAGCGCAGGCCTGCGCGGATTCGGCTTCGTCGCCGCCGGCCTGGAATTCATCGACGGCCAGTACCAGGTGGACCCGGCCGCGCTGGCGAAGATCCCGGCCACCGGCCGCCTGCTGATCGTCGCCAACCATCCCTCCGGTGCCCTCGATGCGCTGGCCCTGCTGGACGCGGTCGGCCGCATCCGCCGCGACGTGCGGATCGTGGCCAACGACCTGCTGGGCGCGATCGCGCCGCTGCAGGATCTGCTGCTGCCGGTGCGCATCCTCGGTGGCAAGGCGCAGCGTGGCAGCCTGCATGCGGTTGAAGAGGCGCTGGCCGCCGAGCAGTGCGTGATCGTGTTCCCGGCGGGTGAGGTCTCGCGCTTGTCGCTGCGCGGCATCCGCGATGGTCGCTGGCAGCGCGGGTTCGTGCGCTTCGCCCGCGCTGCGGGCGCGCCAGTGCTGCCGGTGCGGGTGGAGGCGCGCAACTCGGCGCTGTTCTACGGCGCTTCGACCCTGTTCAAGCCGGCCGGCACCGCGCTGCTGGCACGCGAGATGTTCACTCGCCGCGGCCGCCCGCTGCGGCTGAGCATCGGCGAGCCGATGCAGCTGGGCAAGGCGGGTGATCCCGGGGCGCAGCTGTTGGCGGTGCGTCGCGCGCTGTATGCGCTGGGCCGCAATGGCGCGACCGGCGGGGACGTTGCCTGCGCCGGCCCCGAGCCGCTGGCAGCGCCCGTGCCCCCTTCGCAGGTCGCTGCCGGCATCGCCGCCGCCGCCCAGCTGGGCCAGACCGCCGATGGCAAGCAGATCCTGCTGGCGACCTGCACCGCAGATTCGCCGTTGCTGCTGGAGCTGGGCCGCCTGCGTGAGCTGACCTTCCGCCAGGTGGGCGAGGGCACCGGTCGCAGCCGCGACCTGGACGACTACGATCCGCAGTACGAGCACATCGTGATCTGGGACGCGGCCGCGCAGCGCATTGCCGGCGCCTACCGGATCATGCGCGGTGCGCAGGCACTGGCCCGGCACGGCCTGTCCGGGCTCTACAGCGCGTCGCTGTTCCGCTACTCCGACGACGCCATCACCCATATCGCCGAGGGCCTTGAACTGGGCCGCAGCTTCGTGGTGCCCGACTACTGGGGCAGCCGCAGCCTGGACTACCTGTGGCAGGGCATTGGTGCCTACCTGCAGTGCCGGCCGGGCATCCGCTACCTGTTCGGCGCCGTGTCGATCAGCGCCGCGCTGCCGCGTGATGCGCGCGAGCAGCTGGTGGCGTACTACCAGCGCTATTACAGCGGTACCGCCGGCCTGGCCGAGTCCAACCGGCCGTTCCAGTACTTCGCCGCGCCGCCGAGTTTTGGCGAACTGGATGCAGGTGCTGCGTTCGATGTACTGAAGGCCAACCTGGCCGCACTCGGCACCGGCGTGCCGACGCTGTACCGGCAGTACACCGATCTGTGCGAACCCGGCGGTGCACGCTTCCTTGCCTTCGGTGTCGACCCGGATTTCAGCGACTCGATCGACGGCCTGATCGAAGTGGACCTGTGCGCGATCCGGCCGAACAAGCGCAAACGCTATCTGCGCGACGCGGGGACGCCGGCATGAGCACGCTGGCGAACCTGTCGCCGCACCGGCGCGCAGTGTTCGTCTCTGACGTGCACCTGGGTTCACGTCATTGCCATGCCAGCGAGCTGGCGCGGTTCCTCTCGCAGCTGCGCTGCGAACGCCTGTACCTGGTCGGCGACATCATCGATCTGTGGTGGATGGCCCATCGCCGCGCCAACTGGCGGCAGTCGCACAGCGAAGTCATCCAGGCCCTGCATGCGCTGCGCCGGGCCGGCACCGAGATCATCTACATTCCCGGCAACCACGATGCTTCGCTGCGCCAGGTGTGCGGGCTGATGCTGCCGGCGATGCAGGTGCGCCGCCGCGCCATCCACGTGACCGCCGACGGTCGCCGCCTGCTGGTGGCGCATGGCGATGACTACGACGGCGTGACTCACTTCGGTGGGTTGCAGGAAAAGTTCGGCGACTGGCTGTACTACCGCATCCTGACCGGCAACCAGGCGCTGAACGCCGTGCGCCGCCGGCTGGGCATGCGCTACTGGTCGCTGTCGGAATTCCTGAAGAAGCGCAGTGGTGCGGCCGAGCGCTACATCGAGCGCTTTGTGCAGGCCGGGCTGGATGACGTGCGGCGGCGCGGCCTGGACGGCATCGTCTGTGGCCACATCCATCGCGCGGCGCTGGTTGAACGCGATGGCCTGGTCTACGCCAACGATGGCGACTGGGTGGAGAGCCTGACCGCGCTGGCCGAAGATCATGACGGCGCCTTGCGCTTGCTCGACCACAACGGCCAGACCCTGGTGGAACTGCCGGGCGCGCGCCTGTCGCAGGCGGCATAACCTCCTTCTGTAGAGTCGAGCTTGCTCGACTGCTCTATCCGCAGTCGAGCAAGCTCGACTCTACAAACGCGCGGCCATCGCGCTAGCATCGGCGCATGGACTCATTGACCCAGATCGTGCTCGGTGGCGCCGTCGCCGCTGCCATCGCACCGCCCGGCCATCGCCGCGCGGCCCTGCTGGCCGGTGCCGCGCTCGGCACCCTGCCCGACCTCGACGCCCTGTGGCTGGGCTTCACTGCGGCCGACCCGGTCGCCAACATGATCGAGCACCGCAGCTTCAGCCATTCGCTGCTGGTGCTGCCGTGGGTGGCGGCGCTGATCTGGTGGCTGTTCAAGCGCTTCGGCAACGGTCGGGTCGCACAGTCTCCGGTGCGCTGGTTCTGGGCGATCCAGCTGGCGCTGGTCACCCACCCGCTGCTGGATGCGTTCACCGTCTACGGCACCCAGCTGTGGTGGCCGTTACGGCCGCACCCGACGATGGGCTCCAGCGTCTTCATCATCGATCCCGGTTACACGGTGTGGCTGCTGCTGGGCTGCGTGCTGGCCTGGTTCGGCCGCGCGCGGCCGTGGGCGGGCAAGGTGCTGGGCGTGGCCCTGCTGATCAGCAGCGGTTACCTGGGCTGGGGCCTGATGGCCAAGGCGCAGGTCGATCGTGCCGCCCAACAGAGCCTGGCCGCGATGGGTCTGGGCGATGCGCCGCGCTTCTCGGTGCCGATGCCGTTCAACACCCTGCTGTGGCGGGTGGTGGCAATGACCCCGAATGGTTACGTGGTCGGGGACCGCTCGCTGGTGGCCGACCACGGGCCGATGCGATTCGAAGGCCATGCGTCCAACGTGCAGGCGTTGCGCGAGGCGCAATCGGTGCCGGCGGTGCAGCAGCTGCAGTGGTTCAACCGTGGTTTCATGCGCGCTCAGGTGGTGGACGGCCGGTTGGTGCTGAGCGATCTGCGCATGGGCCTGGAGCCGGATTACACCTTCAACTTCGCGGTGGCCGAGCAGGCTGATGGGCAGTGGCGGGCGATCACGCCCGAGCAGGTGCGGGTGGATTACAGCAGTCCTGCCGCGCGTGCTGACGTCGGTCGCCGGTTGGCCGCGATGTGGCAGCGGATCTGGCAGGAACCGGCGACATCGCCGGGTGCGGTCGACCACACCGCCGTGCATTGATCCGTAGCTCCACGCCATGCGTGGATGGTGTGGGCATCGGCGAAGGCAGCCACGCATGGCGTGGCTCTACTGCCTCAATCGGCAGTAGAACGCCGGCTCAATACACTGTGGCGCGGCCCTGCACGAACGAATAGAAGAACACCGCGTTCGGGTCGTTCTGCACCAGCCGGAACTCGCGGCGCATGCCGTCCACGGTGTCCTCGTCCACCAGGCCGGCCTGCAGCAGCTGGTCGGCGGCGGACAGCAGCAGCTGCTCCCAGAACGCGATCATCGTCTTGCGTCGTGCCGGTTCGCGGTTGTCCAGGTGGATGGTCTTGATCTCCGTATGCACGTCGCGGAAACCACCGGCCAGCAGCAGGTTGCCCAGCTTGGCGCCGACGAACGGGTCGCCGCCGTGGTCGTACTGGAAGTCGTTGAAGGCCATCCAGTAGCGCCAGATGTGGGGCGAATACGGATCGAGCAGGAACGAGGCGTTCATCACCTCGGTGATGTACACCGGGGACCCCGGCGCCAGCACGCGGCGCACCTCGCTCAGCACGCGCGCCGGTGAAGGCACGTGCTCCAGCACCCAGCACAGGAACGCCGAATCGAAGGTGCGCGCGTCGAACGGCAGTTCGCCGGCATCGGCCTGCTGCAGGGTGTAGCGGTCGCTGCACCACGGTGTGCGCGCCAGATTCTCGCGTGCGGTGGCCAGCTGCGTTTCGCTCAGGTCCACGCCGGTCACGTGCAGCTCGGGAAAGCGGCGCAGCAGGATCTCGGTCTGCGCACCGACGCCGCTGCCCACTTCCAGCAGGCGACGCGCACCGCCGTAGTCGATCTGGCCGAAGATGCTCGATTCCAGCAGGCGCGCCTGGGTCATCAGGCGCTGCTGTTCGGTGCCGGAAAATCCGTGCAGGTAGGTCGGGGAAGAGATCGGCGGCGTCATGGTGTGCTCTTGTAGAGTCGAGTTTGCTCGACTGTTCGGGGAAGCCAGTCGAGCAAGCTCGACTCTACGGATCAAGGCAGTCGGGCAGGTTACGAGGCAGCTGGCGCAGTCAGGCGGCGGAAGGCATCGCCGGTTCCCCGGCGATCAGGCGATCGAAGTACTCGGTGGTCAGCGCGATCTGGCTCTGCGGGTCTTGGGCGCGGTTGACCACCGCGCGGAAGGCGGCGTTCTCCGGCCGGTCCTTGGCGTACCAGCCCAGATGCTTGCGCGCGATGCGCACGCCCTGCGGTTCGCCATAGAACGCATGCAGCGCATGCAGGTGGCCGAGCAGGATGTCGCGCACCTCGGCCAGCGACGGCGGCGGCAGTTCCTCGCCGGTGGCCAGGTAATGCGCCACCTCGCGGAAGATCCACGGCCGGCCCTGCGCGGAGCGGCCGATCATCACCGCATCCACGCCGGTCTGCTTCAGCACCAAGGCGGCCTTCTGCGGCGAATCGATATCGCCGTTGGCGATCACCGGGATGCGCAGCGCGGCCTTGATCTCGCCGATGGTGCCGTACTCGGCCTGGCCGGTGTAATGCTGGTCGCGGGTGCGGCCATGCACGGCCAGCGCGGCGATGCCGCTGTCCTCGGCAATGCGCGCGATCAGCGGGCCATTGCGGTGGTCGCAGTCCCAACCGGTGCGGATCTTCAGCGTGACCGGCACGTCCACCGCGTTGACCACCGCTTCGAGGATGCGTGCCACCAGCTGCTCGTCGCGCATCAGCGCCGAGCCCGCCCAGGCGTTACACACCTTCTTGGCCGGGCAACCCATGTTGATGTCGATGATCTGCGCGCCGTGGTCCACGTTGTAGCGCGCGGCCTCGGCCAGCTGCTGCGGCTCGGTGCCGGCGATCTGCACGCTGATCGGCGCCGGTTCGCCGTCATGGTCCATGCGGTGGATCGACTTGCGCGTGTTCCAGAAGCGCGGGTCGCTGATGGTCATTTCGGAGGCGGCCAGTCCCGCACCCAGCCGTTTGCACAGCAGGCGGAAGGGCTTGTCGGTGACGCCGGCCATGGGCGCCAGCACGACGTTGGGGGCAATGGTGTACGGGCCGATCTGCATGCGCCCATTGTAGGGCGCGGGCGGCGGTACGACCGTGTCGGGCGCGGTCCGGTTCAGGCCGATCGGCACCGACCTCATGCCGTACCGGCATCAGCAGATGCTTGACGGTTGCTTCCGCCGCCCCCAAGGGCGGGCGATGGTAGGGGGCTAGCCCAGGCTCTGCCAGGCCTGGCGGGTGCCCACGGCGAAGGCCAGCCCCAGGCCCAGGCAGACCAGCGAGCTGATCGCCCAGAAGCGCACGCCGTTGTAGCCGGGGCGGAACAGCGCCAGCCCGAGGCCCATCGCCGCGCGCAGCAGCAACACTGCAGCGATGCCGGGCAGCACCCAGCGGCTGGCCGGCAACGGTGAATGCCAGCCGGCGGCGGCCAGGGCATACAGGGTCCAGGCCACCAGCACCGCGGTGATGCCGGCGGTCATCAGCGGCGGCCACCAGTGCCCGGCCTGGGCCAGCCGAACCACGCGCGGGCCAGCACCGAAGCATCTGTACCAGGGGGCGCCGAAGGCGATACAGCCGATGTGCAGCAGCGCCGCGAGGGCACTGCCGGCGGCGGCAGCCAGCAACCAGGGGAATCCGTCCATGTCCTGCCCGAGCAACAACGCTGGGCGGATGGTGGGCGAGGGGCGCTGCATGGGCAATGCGACAGGTGGTCGCGGCCGCTGGGAACTGGCCAAAAGAAAGGCCCGGGTGCCTGCACACCCGGGCCTCTCATCCACGCATGGCGTGGATCTACTTTGCTTCGGAATCAGCCGGGGTGAAGCGCGGCATGGCTGCAGCGGCGCCTTCCTTCTCGGTCGAACGGCCAGCGAACTGGTTGGCGAAGCGCACATGGCGCGCGAACGGGGCATCGGCCACCTGCGCCAGCGACGCGGCCAGCGCACCGTTGAAGGCATCGCCGGCACCGGTGGTGTCGATCGCCTGCACCTGTTCGGCACCCACGCGGTAGTACGGCTGGGTATCGCCGCGCAGGTTTTCTTCGGCATGCGAGACGAACACGCCCACCGAGCCCAGGGTCACCACCACCGTACCGTTGCCGACCAGCTTGCGGCACAGCGCGTGCAGGCTGGCACCGTCCAGCGCGGCAACGTCGTTGGCGTCGACGCGCTCACCGACGTGGCGGCCGAGCAGGGCGGCGAACTCGGTCTCGTTCGGGGTGATCACATCGGCCAGCTTGAGCAGGCCGATGGTCGAAGGGGCATCGGCCGGTGCGGTGTTGAGCACGGTGGTGACACCGGCCTCGCGCGCGGTGGCCAGCGCCGCTTCGATGGTCGGCACCGGCGATTCCAGCTGCACCAGCACCACCTTGGCGCCGGTCAGCAGCGCCTGCTGCTGGTGCAGGAAGTCGGTGCTGAGCGCGGCATTGGCGCCCGGGCCGATCACGATGGTGTTGCGGCCGCGGGCGTCGACGTAGATGCCCGCGGTGCCGGTCGGCTCGCTGCTGGCTTCGGCGATCAGCCCGAAGCCATCGTGCGCGGCCAGCTCGCGTGCCGTGGCGCCACCGGCGTCATCGCCCAGCGCGCACACGAAGTGCGTGTCGGCGCCGGCGCGGCAGGCCGCCACGGCCTGGTTGAAGCCCTTGCCACCGGGGCCGGTGCTGTAGCGGCCGGCAATGGTCGCACCCGGTGCCGGCAGCGACTCGCACCGCCACACGTGATCGACATTGAAGGAACCGACGACAACGACACTGCTGCTCATAGGGAATCTTTTCTCAACCAAGGGTTCAACTGAAGTGCGTCAGCACGCCGGCGATGGTCGCCGTCATGAAGGTGGCAATGGTACCGCCCAGCACCGCGCGCAGGCCGAACTTGGCCAGGTCGTGGCGACGTTCCGGGGCCAGGCCACCGATGCCGCCGATCTGGATCGCGATCGAGCTGAAGTTGGCGAAGCCGCACAGCGCGTAGGTGGCGATCAGGCGGCCCTCGTCGGACAGGCTCACGCCGGCCACCTGGCCGTTCACGATCTGCGACAGCTCGGTGTAGGCGACGAATTCGTTGATCACGACCTTCTGGCCGATCAGCGAACCGACGGTGGTGGCATCGGCCCACGGCGTGCCGATCACCCAGGCGATCGGGGCCAGCACGTAACCGAAGATGGTCGACAGGTTGGTCGGCTTGCCGATCGCGGCCGCCAGGCCGGTCACATCGCCGAGCCAGGTCAGCGGGGCATTCAACAGCGCGATCAGGGCGATGAAGGCCAGCAGCATCGCGCCGATGTTCAGCGCCAGCTTGAGGCCGTCACCGGCGCCGGCCGCGGCCGCATCGATGATGTTGCTGGAGGTCTTCTCCACTTCCATCTTCACCGTGCCGCGGGTCAGCGGGGTGCCGGTTTCCGGAATCAGCAGCTTGGCCACGACCAGGGTGGCCGGTGCGGCCATGATGCTGGCCGCCAGCAGGTGCTTGGCGTAGAACGCCTGCTGCACCGGGTCGCCGCCGCCGAGCATGCCCACGTAGGCCGCCAGCACGCCGCCGGCGATGTGGGCCATGCCGCCGATCATCATGGTCAGCAGCTCGGACTGGGTCATCTTGGCGATGTACGGGCGCACGGTCAGCGGCGCCTCGGTCTGGCCGATGAAGACGCTGGCGCAGACGCTGGTGGTTTCCGCACCGGACACGCGCATCACCTTGGTGATCGCCCACGCCATCACGCGCACGATCGCCTGCATGATGTTCAGGTGGTACATCACGCCCATCAGCGCCGAGAAGAAGATGATGGTCGGCAGCACCTGGAAGGCGAAGATGAAGCCGTAGTTCTTGGTGTCCATCAACGAGCCGAAGATGAAACCCGAGCCTTCGTTGACGAAGCTCAGCACCTTGACGAAGCCATGGCCCAGCGCATCGAACACGTCGCGCCCGCCCGGCACCAGGATCACCAGCGCCGCGAAGGCGATCTGCAGGGTGATACCGGTGGCAACCAGCTTCCAGTCAACCGCGCGCTTGTTGTTGGAAAACAACCAGGTGATGCCGATCAGCACCGCCAACCCGAACAGGCCGAAGCCGATCCTGCCCAAACCTTCGACCATGTGAGTGACTCCCCTGGGGCGTCGCGAAAAACGGGAAGCCTAGTGCAGGGCCGGGGCCGGGGCAAGGAAAAGCAACGTGCAGGCGTCCATCGGTACCGATCAGGCCAGCAACGGCAAGGGGTTGCGGCCGGCAGTGGCAGGTAGAATGAGGCTCGATCCCGGCCCGGATGCGGGCCCGCAGCAGGAGATTCGCATGCAATACCGTCGCCTGGGCTCCACCGGCCTGCCGATTTCCGCCCTGTCCTTCGGTGCCTGGGTGACCTTCGGTGACCAGATTCCACGCGACGAGGCGCGCAACCTGGTGGCGGCTGCCTGGGACCAGGGTGTCAACTTCTTCGACAACGCCGAGGGCTACGCCAACGGCCGCGCCGAACAGGTGATGGGTGACGTGATCAGCGACCTGCGGCTGCCGCGCGACGGTTTCTGCGTGTCCAGCAAGGTGTTCTTCGGCAGCGCCAAGGACCCGCGGCCGACCCAGCGCGGCCTGTCGCGCAAGCATGTGACCGATGCCTGCCATGCCGCGCTCAAGCGCCTGCGGGTGGACTACCTGGACCTTTATTACTGCCACCGCCCGGATCCGGACGCCCCGATCGCCGAGACCGTGCACGCCATGGACACGCTGGTGCGGCAGGGCAAGATCCTCTACTGGGGCACCTCGGAGTGGTCGGCCGCGCAGATCCAGCAGGCGCTGGACATCGCCGAGGCGCACAACCTGCAGGGACCGTCGATGGAGCAGCCGCAGTACAACCTGCTGCACCGCGAGCGGGTGGAGCTGGAGTACGCACCGCTATATGCGCGTGCCGGCCTGGGGACCACCATCTTCTCGCCGCTGGCCTCGGGCCTGTTGACTGGCAAGTACGACCAGGGCATCCCGGCCGATGCGCGGCTGGGCCGCCCGGGCATGGAGTGGTTGCAGGACATGGTGCTGGGGGCGGACGCCGAGGCCCGGCTGGGCCAGGTGCGCCGCTTCAGCGAGGTGGCGCGTGCGCTGGGCCAGTCCCCGGCCACCCTGGCCATTGCCTGGTGCCTGCGCAACCCGAACGTCTCCAGCGTGATCCTCGGCGCCAGCCGGGTCAGCCAGCTGCTGCAGAACCTGCAGGCGCTGGAGGTGCTGGAGCAGGTCGATGCGGCCGGCTGGGCGCAGGTCGAAGCCGTCTTCGCCTGACTGCCCTTCGTAGAGTCGAGCCATGCTCGACTCCGGCGCTGGGAGAGCAGCCGAGCAGCGCTCGATTCTACAAAAGCGCCTCGCCATTTTGATTGATGGCAGCTATCGAATTTCCGGATTCGATCATTAATCTCATCAATCAAATTGAGAATGGTTGTTGATTGTCAACTGAGAATCATTATCATTTAACTCGTCCCTCGCACGAGTCCAGATGCTCATGAATGCTCAACCTGTACTGCTGCGCCCCGAAACGCTGACCCTCCGCGATCGTCCGGTCCGCGTCGTTCCGCCGGAAGAGGTCATCGACAGCGAAGCCCTGCTCAAGGGCCGTCGTGAAATCCTGATCCAGCACGGCGACCGCTTCTATCGCCTGCGGCACACCAGCAACGACAAGCTGATTCTGACCAAGTAACCGCGGCCTGGTCGCCCGCCTCCCTCCCTCCTGCCGGCAACGCCGACAGGGTGGGCGACCCGTCCGCGCCTGCTCTCTCCCCCTCGGTCTATCGCGCGCACCCTCCGGGTGTGCCGGTAACCGGGGGTTCCCTTGCCTGACCGAACGAAACCGATGACCCGCCATACCGCCCTTTGCCTTGCTGTCTGGATGGCCCTGCCGCTGTCCGCCCATGCTGCCGCCGCTGCCACCGCCACGCCCGACGCGCGCGAATTCGATCGCGTGCAGGTCACCGCCACCCGCACCGAGCGTGCGGTGAGTGATGTGGCCGCCACGGTCGATGTGATCGACCGCGAGCAGATGGACCGGCACCTGGTGCAGGACATCAAGGATCTGCTCCGTTACGAGCCGGGCCTGTCGGTCAACCGCAGCGCGGCCCGCTTCGGCCTGGGCAGCATCCGCATCCGTGGCCTGGACGGCAACCGCGTGCGCGTGCAGACCGACGGCATCGCGATGCCGACCAGCTTCAACATTGGCTCGTTCTCCAATGCCAACCGCAACTTCACCGATCTGGACACGCTCAAGCGCGTGGAGATCGTGCGCGGTCCGGCCAGCTCGTTGTATGGCTCGGACGCGCTCGGCGGCGTGGTCGCGTTCGTCACCAAGGATCCGGCCGACTATCTGAAGGACGGCAAGGACAGCTACGTCGGCCTGAAGTTCGGCTATGACGGCGAGTGGAAGGGGCTGCTTGGCGGCGTCACCAGCGCCTTCGGTGGCGAGCACTGGAGCGGCATGGTCAACATCAACCATCGCCAGGGCCAGGAAACCGACAACAAGGGTGACGTGCGCAGCCTCGACAACACCCGCACTGCGCCCAACCCGCAGGACCGAGATGGTCGCAGCGGCCTGGCCAAGCTGGTCTACGCGCCGAGCGAGGACCAGCGTTTCCGCCTGACCGTGGAAGGCAACGAAGACAAGACCGAGACCAACGTGCTGTCGTCGATCGACCGCACCACCACCACCGGCATGAAGGCGCGCGACAAGCAGAACCGCACCCGCGTGTCGTTCGCCCATGAAATGGATGCGCTGGACAAGGGCTTCGCCGACAGCCTGCACTGGCAGGTCTACACCCAGCACAGCGAGACCACCCAGGTCACCGACGAGGACCGCGCCAACCGCAGCCGTCGCCACCGCGAGTTCAATTTCGACCAGCGCGTGTACGGCCTGCAGGCGCAGTTCAACAAGGCCTTCAGCACCGGCAGCGTCGAACACGCGTTGACCTACGGCTTCGAGGGCGCACGCACCGAAATCCGCCAGAAGCGCGATGGTTTCCAGGTGCTGGCCAACGGCCAGACCAGCACCACCATCCTGCCCGATGCGTTCCCGGTACGCGATTTCCCGATCAGCAAGACCACCGAGCTGGGCCTCTACGCACAGGATGAGATGCGCATGGCCGGCGGCAAGCTGTCGCTGGTGCCGGGCGTGCGCGTTGACCGCTACGAGCTGAAGCCGGAGGTGGACAGCATCTTCGCCGAAGACAATCCCGGCGTGCCGGTGGCCAAGCTGACCAAGACCAGCGTTTCGCCGAAGCTGGGCATGGTCTATCGCTTCACCGACGAATGGTCGCTGTTCGCCGGCTACTCGCATGGCTTCCGCTCGCCGCCGTACAACGACGTCAACCTTGGCTTCACCAACTTCGCCTTCGGCTACACCGCCATTCCCAATCCGGACCTGAAGCCGGAAACCAGTGATGGCATGGAGCTGGGCCTGCGTTTCCTGTCGCCGGCCGCCTACGTCAGCGTCAGTGGCTACTACAACGAGTACAAGGACTTCATCGAGTCGCAGTCGCTGGTCGGCACCAATGAACAGGGCCTGATGGTGTTCCAGTCGCGCAACATCGCCGACGCGCGCATCTACGGCGCCGAACTGAAGGCCGGTGTCGACTTCGGGCAGATCAGCCCGACCCTGCAGGGCTGGGCGCTGCGCAGCGCGGTGGCCTGGTCGCGCGGCGACAACAAGACCGAAGATACGCCGCTGGACTCGGTCGATCCGCTGCGTGGCACCGTCGGCCTGATGTACGACACCGAGACCTGGGGTGTCGAGCTGGCTGGCACCTTCGTCAAGCGCAAGGACCGGCTGGCCAGCACCACGGCCTATCGCCCGGCGGGCTACGGTGTGACCGACCTGATGGCGCACTGGAACTTCGCGCCGGGCGCGACCTTCAACGTCGGCGTGTTCAACCTGGCCGACAAGCGCTACATCGATTGGTCCAACGTCGGTTCGACGCTGCTGCCGACCAGCCGCGTGCTGGACCGCTATACCAGCCCGGGCCGCACCTTCTCCGCCAGCCTTGCCGTTTCCTGGTGACCTCATGAGCCGAGCATTGTCCGCACGCAGGAACGACTCCATCGCCGCACCGAACGGTGCGGCCTGGCCGACCCCGGCACAGCTGGCCACGCTCGGCACCGTGTTGTGCCTGTACCACGCCGACGGCAACGAACTGGGCGGCTGGCGCCAGGCGGTGCGCGTGCATGCCTGCCAGGGCGTGGACAGCGAGGGACTGCGCGAAAGCCTGTGTTTCCTCGATAGTCGCGGCCGTTGCGTGTGGCGCCTGTACCTGCTGCCGGACAGCGATTTCCTGGCCTGGGACCGGCTGGTGGCCGCGCTGCCGCCGGGCCCACAGCACGACAGCGATGGCAGCGTCGGCGAGCGCCTGTGGCGACGCCTGGCCGGCCACCTCGGCGGCCAGCGCTGGCGGTTGTGCGCGCTGCGCCTGCATGCGGCCGACGATGGCCGCACCCTGGCCGCCAGCCTGTCGACCCTGTCCTCGCTGGGCGCCGCCACCGCGCGCCGTATCGCTCGCCTGGAAGGCGCCGAAGGCGAGCTGGCGATCGACGACTGCTGCTGCGCCGACGCCGCACGGCGACCGGCACCGCGGATTCCCGGCGACCTGCCGCTGATCCGTCTTTGAACCTGATGGAACGCCTGTCGGCCACGGATGGCCTCTCAACAAACCTGCAACCCTGAAGGAAGACCCCGATGAAGTTCCAGACAGCCAGCGCCCTGCTGTTGCTCGCCGCCAGCGGCGTGGCCAGCGCGCAGCCCTCCGACATCGCCCGCGACCATGACAGCATCCTCGCCATGCAGGGCGAGTACACCGTGGATTTCGCCTTCGACGAGACCGTGCTGCTGAAGCCCGGCTACGAGCGCGCACCGGCGATGCGCAGCGGCGGCAACGAAGTGGTCATCGTGGTGGAAGACACGCCGAAGCGCATCGTGCTGCAGCACCTGCTGCTGGACGAAAAGAGCGGCCACATCACCAAGCACTGGCGCCAGGACTGGGTGTACGAAGCGCCGAACCGCTTCGAGTTCAGTGCCGACCAGACCTGGCAGGTGCGAACCATCCCGGCGGCGACCAACCAGGGGGCGTGGACCCAGTGCGTGTATGAAGTGAGCGATGCGCCGCGTTACTGCGGCACCGGCAAGTGGACCTACAGCAACAACGTGCCGAGCTGGACCAGCGACCTGAGCTGGCGTCCGCTGCCGCGTCGTGAGTACACCAAGCGCAGCGACTACAACGCGCTGGCCGTGATCAACCGCCACACGCTGACCCCGAACGGCTGGACCCACGAGCAGTTCAACACCAAGGTGCAGCGCAATGCCGATGGCAGCCAGGTGGAGATCGCGCGCGAGTTTGGCTTCAACGACTACGTGAAGACCACCGAGATCGACTTCACCCCGGCCCGCAACTACTGGAAGGCCACCGCCGGTTACTGGGCCAAGGTGCGCCAGCGCTGGGACGGCTTCCTCGGCCAGGCCCCGGGCGTGCACCTGAAGACCAAGATCGACGGCATGGCAATGATCATCCCGCTGTTCACCCAGGCCGAAGAGATCCAGGCCGGCAAGAAGGTGAAGGACAAGCAGATCGACGAAGTCTTCGCCAAGTACGTGGAAAAGGCGCCGAAGGAAGGTTGATCGCCGCCGCGGTTCTGGTGAGGTGCCGGGCGCGCCCGGCACCGCATCCGCGCGTGGCGTGGATCTACCGCTCCTTCGCCGCGCGTGCCCGGCACGCTCTTTGCCGCATCCACGCACGGCGTGGATCTACCGGTCCATTGCTCTTTCCCGCATCCACGCATGGCGTGGATCTACTAGTCCTGCGCTTTGGTAGGTGCCGAGCTTGCTCGGCACGCTCTCCGGTCCGACGCCGCGTCAAGCTTCGCGCAAGGCAAGGGCCGGCGGCGCATGCAGGATGCGCCGGGTGCCCCACCAGCCGGCCAGCAGGCTCAGCCCGATGCCGACCACGCCGCCGATCAGCAGGCCCGGCCACGGCGGCAACAACGGCAGCTCGAACACCTTCTGCGAGACCGCCACGCCGATGGCCGCCGCCGCGCCTACCGCCAGCAGCGCCGCCAATGTGCCCAGTGCGCCGAATTCCACCAGCACCGCACCGCGCAGCTGGCGCCGGGTCGCGCCCAGCGTGCGCAGCACCGCGCTGTCATAGCGACGCTCGCCGGCCGTGGCCTGCAGTGCGGCCAGCAGCACCAGTACGCCGGCCAGCAGGCTGAACACCATCACCAGCTGCACCGCCTGCGCCACCCGCTCCATCACATCGCGCACCTGCGAGATCACCGCATCCACGTCCAGCAGTGACAGGTTCGGCTGCGCGCGCACCAGTTCACCCAGCCCGGCCGCCTTGCCGGCCGGCAGATGGAACGCCGACAGCAGGTTGTGCGGGGTGTCGCCCACCGCGTTGGGGTTCAGCAGCACGAAGAAGTTCGGTCGGAACGTGTTCCAGTCCGCCTTGCGTACGCTGGTGACGGTGAATTCGCGCTCCTGTTCACCGACGGCAATGCTGATGCGGTCGCCGATGGCCACCCCGTAACGCTTGGCCCAGCCGATCTCCACTGACGCTTCCGGGGCCGTGCTGTCGGCCGTCCAGAACGTGCCGTCGACCAGCGTGTTGGCCGGCGGGAAGCCGCTGCGCCAGCTGAAGTTCAACGGCCGGTTCTCGTCATCGTCGTCGCGCTGGGCTTCGCCGGATGCCGGCTGCCCGTTCTGATCGGGCGTGCGGTCCACGCGCAGCGGTGGCTTGCCATTGATCGCGATCAGGCGGCCGGTGGCCATCGGTTCGATGCTGGCATCGTTGGCGCCCAATCCGCGCAGCGCGGCCAGCACGCTGTCGCGCTGTTCGGGCTGGATGTTGATCAGGAAGTAGTTCGGCGTATCCGCAGGCAGGCGCTCGCGCCACTGCTGCAGCAGGCCTGGACCGGTCACCGCCAGCAGCAACAGTGCGCACAGCGACAGCGACAGCCCGACCAGCTGCATCACCGCCAGCATGCGGCGCCGGGTCAGTGCGGCCAGGCCCAGTCGCCAGTTGCCATGCAGGCGGTGCTGCAGGCCGCGCAGCAGCTGCAGCAGCGCGAAGCCGACCACACCGGCGGCCACTGCCAGTGCGGCCAGCCCACCCAGCACCCACAGGGCCAGCTTCAGGTCGCCGGTGACCTGCACCGCCAGCAGCAGGCTGGCCGCCAGCGCGGCGACATAGGCCAGCAGCGATGCCGGTGGCAGCGCAGCGAAGGAGCGGTTGAGCACGCGCATCGGCGGCACCCCGCGCAGGCGCAGCAGCGGAGGCAGGCCGAATCCGAACAGCAGCAACAGGCCGATGCCGGCACCGGTCAGCGCCGGCATCGCTTCCGGCAGCGGCAGGCGCTGCGGCACCAGGCTGCCCAGCACCTGCACCAGGCCTTCCTGCGCGGCCATGCCCAGGCCGATGCCGAGCGCACAGGCCGGCACCGCCAGCATCAGCAGCTGCAGTGCCAGGCCGAACAGGATGTCGCGTTGGCGCGCGCCAAGGCAGCGCAGGATCGCTACCTGGTCGATGCGGCGCAGGGCGAAGCGGTTGGCCGCCAGCGCGGTTGCCACGCCGGCCAGCAGCACCGCCAGCAGCGCGCTCAGGCCGAGGAAGCGCCCGGCCAGGTCGAACGCCTGGCGCACGCCACGCTGGGTGTCATCCACGCTCAGCAGGCGCAGGCCCTTGGCCTGCGGCAGCAGCCATTGGCGCAGCCCGGCCACCTGATCGGCCGCTCCGGCGAACATCAGCCGGTAGTTGATGCGGCTGCCCGGGCCGAGCAGGCCAGTGCCCTCCACATCGGCGCGGTTGACCAGCAGGGTGGGCGAGAGGGTGAGCAGGTCACCGCCGGCATCCGGCTCGGCCTCGATGATGCCGGCAATGCGCAGCGTGCCGGCGCCGAACTCGAGGTCATCGCCGGCCTTCAGCCCCAGCCCCTGCAGCAAGCGCGGATCGGCATAGGCCTGGCCCTTGGCTGGCATGCCGGCGTCGGCGATCAGCGCACCGCCGGGCGTGGCCCGCACCCGCAGCGCGCCGCGCAGCGGATAACCGGCCTGCACCGCCTTGATGCTGGCCATCTGGCTGGCCTCGCCGTGGAACAGCACGCTGCCGAAGCTGGCGATGCGGGTGTAGGCCAGTCCGCGCCGTTGTGCTTCTTCGGCGAAGGCCTGCGCCGGGTCGTCGCGCCCGGCGATGCCGAGGTCACCGCCGAGCATTTCCGCTGCACTGCCAGTCAGGGCCAGGTTGACCCGGTTGACCAGGGTGCCGACCGCGGTCATCACCGCCACGCCCAGCACCAAGGCCGCGAACACGGTCAGCAGGTCGCCGGCCAGCGCCTCGCGGCGCAGCGCGCGCCACGCATGGCGCAGCAGGTTCATGCTGCCGCTCCGCGCTCGACCGGCAGCAGGCGGCCGTCGTCGATGCGATGGATGTACTGGCAGCGTTGGGCCAGTCGCAGGTCGTGGGTGACCAGCACCAGCGTGGTGCCGCTGCCGGCGTTGAGTTCGAACAGCAGGTCGCTGATGTGCTGGCCGGTGGCGTGGTCCAGCGAGCCGGTCGGTTCGTCGGCGAACAGGATGCGCGGGCGGGTGACGAAGGCGCGTGCCAGGGCCACGCGCTGCTGCTCGCCGCCCGACAACTGGCGCGGGTAGTGACGGGCGCGATGGGCCAGGCCGACCTGCGCCAGCACTTCGTCCACCCGCGCCCGCTCTTCGCGGCCGGCCAGTTCCAGCGGCAGCGCGACGTTCTCGGCAGCGGTCAGCGCCGGCAGCAGGTGGAAGCTCTGGAACACGAAGCCGACCTCGCGTGCGCGCAGCTGGGCGCGGGCTTCCTCGTCGAGACCGCCCAGATCCTGGCCGGCCAGCGTGATGTTGCCGCGGCTGGGCAGGTCCAGCCCGGCCAGCAGGCCGAGCAGGGTGGTCTTGCCGGAACCGGAGGCGCCGACGATGGCCACGCTGGTGCCTTCATGGACGGTCAGGGTGATGTTGTCCAGTATGTGGACTTCACCCTCCGGGCCCTGGACGGACTTGCCGACCTGGTCGACGGCGATGGCGACGGGCGCGCTGCGGGGGGACAGGCTGTCGATGAGGAGACTCCAGATGCGCAAGACGGAATGGAGCCGGCGAGCCGGCGCGATGATGGTGCTGCTGCTAGGGTTCCTGCTGTTGCCGGGGCTGGCCTGTGCCAAAGGTCCGGCGGGTACCGTGCTGGTACTCGGCGACAGCCTCAGTGCTGCCCACAATATCCCCGCCGACGCCGGCTGGGTCAGCCTGCTGCAGCAGCGGGTCAGGCAGCAGTCGAAAACCCCGGCACGCATCGTCAACGCCAGCATGAGCGGGGAGACCACCGCCGGCGCGCTGACCCGCCTGCCGGGCCTGCTGGCGAAGGAGAAGCCGACCGTGGTGGTGATTGCGCTGGGCGGCAACGACGCGCTGCGCGGGCTGACCCCGGCGCAGGTACAGGGCAACCTGGAGAAAATGGTGCAGGCCAGCCAGAAGGCGGGCGCCAGGGTGCTGCTGCTGGGCATCGACGTGCCGCCCAACTACGGACCGGCCTACCGCCAGCGCCTGGCGGCGGCCTACAAGGCACTTGCCACGCAGTACAAGGTGCCGCTGCTGCCATTCCTGCTGGAGGGCGTGGCCCTGCAGCCGGGCATGATGCAGCCCGATGGCCTGCACCCTACGGCGCAGGCGCAGCCGAAGGTGCTGGACAACGTCTGGCCACTGCTGCGTCCGCTGCTGTGAACGATTTACATCCCTCTTGACGGAACTTCACATCGCGTCCACCGTCGATCCGGCATGTTTCACAAAGCTGAAGTTAGAGGGAATCACATGCGTCAGACGAAGGAGACCTCCGGCTTGGTGCTGGTGGTCGAAGACAACCGCAACATCTCCGAGATGATCGGGGAATACCTGGAAGGTCGCGGCTTCGAAGTCGACTATGCACAGGACGGCCTGGATGGCTACCGCCTCGCGGCGGAAAACAGCTATGACGTCGTGGTGCTCGACTTGATGTTGCCGCGCCTGGATGGCATCGAAGTGTGCCGTCGCCTGCGCAACGATGCGCGCAAGTCCACCCCGGTGCTGATGCTCACGGCACGCGACACGCTGGACGACAAGCTCACCGGCCTCGGGTTCGGCGCCGATGACTACCTGACCAAGCCGTTCGCGATCCAGGAACTGGAGGCCCGCCTGCGCGCGCTGATCCGCCGCGAGCGTCGCCAGGTCGGCTCGGAAGTGCTCAAGGTCGCCGACCTGGTGCTCGACCCGGTCAGCATGCGTGCCACCCGTGCCGGCACCGAGCTGCAGCTTTCGCCGATCGGCCTGCGCCTGTTGACCATCCTGATGCGCGAATCGCCGCGCGTGGTCACCCGCCAGGAGATCGAGCGCGAGATCTGGGGCAATGGCCTGCCGGATTCGGACACGCTGCGCAGCCACCTGTACAACCTGCGCAAGATCATCGACAAGCCGTTCGACCGTCCGCTGCTGCACACCGTGCAGAGTGCCGGCTACCGCATTGCCGATATCGCCCAGCCGATGGCCTGATCGAGGCCCGTGCCGGTGCAGCAGCAGGCACGGCCGGGGTATGGCCATGAACGAGGGCAGGGGATGACCGGCTGGCATTGCCGCCGGTCATCGCCCGTGCACCCGCACGGCGCGGCGCGCTGCCTATAATCGCAGCGCTCTGACCGGGACCCCGCAATGCCGCACGGCCTGCCGCGCAAGATCCGTATCGCCTTCATCCTGCAGGCAGTGCTGGCCAGCCTGGGCATCCTGCTCGGTGCGTGGCTGGTCTCGCTGGTGATCAAGCACAGCCTGGTCGGCGCTGCCCTGCGCGAGGAAGCGGCGTACTACTGGACGCTGCACGAGGCCTCGCCCGTGCAGCCGCCACCGAACACCCAGAACATCCGTGGCTACCTGCTGGAAAGCGGGCAGTCGGCGTTGTCGTTGCCGGCCAACCTGCGCACCCTGGAACCCGGTTTCCACGAACTGCCCAAGGACGACCAGCTGGTGCTGGTCGATGTGCGCCCGGCCGGCCGCCTGTACCTGGTGTTCCTGCGCTCGCGTGCGGAAATGCTGGCGTTCTTGTTCGGCATCGTGCCGGTGCTGCTGACCCTGCTGGCGGTGTATGGCGCCAGCTGGGTGACCTATCGTGCCTCCAAGCGCCTGGTGTCGCCGGTGAACTGGCTGGCGCGGCGCGTGTCGCGCTGGGACCCTGGCCACCCCGAGGCGGCCGATCTGGAGCCGAACAAGCTGCCGGCCGACATGCAGGGCGAGACCCGGCAGCTGGCGGCCGCCCTGCATTCGCTGGCCAACCGGGTCAGCGCGCATGTGGCGCGCGAGCGCAACTTCACCCGCGATGCCAGCCACGAACTGCGCACACCGCTGACCGTGATCCGCGTGGCCAGTGACATGGCGCTGGGCGATGAAACGCTGCAGCCGCGCCTGCGTCGCAGCCTGCAGCGCATCCAGCGCGCCGGCCGTGACATGGAAGCGGTGATCGATGCGTTCCTGATCCTGGCCCGCGAGGCCGATGTCGAGCCGCAGATCGAGCTGTTCGATGTCAACGACATCGTCCGCTATGAAGTGGACAACGCCAACGAACTGTTGGGAACGCGCCCGGTAGCGGTGCACCTGCACAGCGATGGCCCGGTGCAGCTGCATGCGCCGCCCCGGGTGCTGCAGGTGGTGGTCAGCAATCTGGTGCGCAACGCCTGCAGCTACACCGACGAAGGGCGCATCGACGTGCATGTGCTCAACGACCGGGTGGTGGTGCGCGACACCGGCATCGGCATGTCCGCCGAGGCGCTGTCGCGCGCGTTCGAGCCGTTCTACCGCGCCGAGCCCAGCCGCCCGCAGGGCACCGGGCTGGGCCTGTCGATCGTGCGCCGCCTGTGCGACCGCTTCGGCTGGAAGGTCAGCCTGGCCAGCGAGCCGGGGCAGGGCACCGAGGCGACGGTCATTTTCCGCTGACGCGCCGCTTGCTACCTCGGTAGTCGCCGACCTTGGTCGGCGCTTTCACTGGATGCAGGTGGACGCATTCATGCCAACCAAGGTTGGCATCTACCGGAGCGTGTGCGCGTGGCGCTCTCCGGCACATGCCGCCCTCAGTTGCAGTTGACCTTGGGCGCCACCGCCTTGGTCCAGATCGCGTAGCCGGCCGGGGTCATGTGCAGCATGTCTTCGCGGAACAGCGTCGCATCCGGCTGGCCGTCGGCGCCGAGCATCGGGGTGTAGATGTCGGTGAAGCCGGTGTTGGGCAGCTTGGCCAGCGCGGCCTTGATCAGCGTGTTGGCTTCGTTGATCGCCGGCAGCAGGTGCGCGCGCGACGGGCTCGGCTTGATCGACAGGTACTCCACCTTGGTCTTCGGCAGGTCGCGATGCACGCGCTGCACGAAGGCGACCACATCGTCACGCACCTGCACGGCACTGCGGCCGCTGTTGAGGTCGTTGTCGCCGGCATAGAAGAACACCTTGCATGGCGCATACGGCACCACGATGCGGTCGGCGTACCAGGTGCTGTCGCGCACTTCCGAGCCGCCGAAGCCGCGGTTGAACACCGGCTGGCCGGGGAAGTCGGTGGCCAGGCTCTCCCAGAAGCGGATCGAGGAGCTGCCGATGAACTCGATGCCACCGCGCGGCGGCGGGTTGGCCTGGTCGGCGCTGGCGAAGCGGGCCATGTCGCCCGCCCAGGCTACGTTCGAGACCTGTTCGGGCACCTGGGGCGGCCTGGCCGGGCTCAGGGCCTGGGCCAGCGGTGCGGCGGTCAGCAGGCCCAGCATCAGCAGGCAGGTACGGCGATGGGACATCAGGCGCTCCAGCGGGAAGGAAGCCTCCATCATAGGAGCAGGGGCCGGCCGGCTGCTTGCCGTTGGCAGGCCATTCGGCCGGGCCGCCGGGGGTATGGCTGGCGGCCTTGTGGCAAAATGGCCGCCATCTGCCTATTCCTGTGCACCCATGATTCCCTGCCGTGCGTCTGAGCGGTCGCTGCGCCGCGCTCCTGTTGCTGGATCTTCCTCCCGTGGCTGATCAGTTCGGCCACCTGCCGCGCGGCCCGCGCCGCATCTTCCAGGCCGCCCGCTGGTCCTGGCAGGGCCTTCGCGCCGCCTGGCTGCACGAGTCCTCGTTCCGGCTGGAGGTCTACCTGCTGATCGTGCTGACCCCGGTCGCGATCTGGCTGGGCCAGACCCCGGTCGAACGCGCGCTGATGATCGGCTCGATGCTGCTGGTGCTGGCGATGGAGCTGGCCAACTCGGCCATCGAGGCGGTGATCGAACGCTACGGCAGCGAAATCCACGAACTGGCCGGCCGCGCCAAGGACATGGGTTCGGCGGCGGTGTTCGTGCTGATGATGAACGTCCTGCTGTGCTGGGCGCTGGTCGTGGTTCCGCACGCGCTGGCCGGCAGCTACGGCTGAAACCCCATTCCCCCACTGCCTTGAAGAGTTTCCATGTCCTTTGAGTTCCTCGCCGACCCCAATGCCTGGGTGACCCTGTTCACCCTGAGTGCGCTGGAAATCGTGCTCGGCATCGACAACCTGGTGTTCATTTCCATCGCGGTCAGCAAGCTGCCGGAAGAGCGTCGCCCGTTCGCGCGCAAGCTCGGCATCGCCGTGGCGTGCATCACGCGTATCGCGCTGCTGGTGTCGCTGGCCTATCTGGCGCACATGGCGGCCAACCTGTTCACCGTGGCCGGCATGGGCATCTCCATCCGCGACCTGGTGCTGATCGTCGGTGGCCTGTTCCTGATCATCAAGGGCTTCATGGAGATCAAGGAACTGATCAGCGGCGGCGAGGATGAAGATCCCAGCACGACCAAGGCCTCGGCCGTGTTCGGCTACGTCATCGCGCAGATCGCGGTGATCGACATCGTGTTCTCGCTGGACTCGGTGATCACCGCCGTCGGCATCGCCGACCACATCCCGGTGATGGTCGCCGCCATCCTGCTGTCGGTGCTGGTGATGCTGCTGGCCGCCAACCCGCTGGGCCGCTTCATCGACGCCAACCCGACGGTGAAGATGCTGGCGCTGGCCTTCATCCTGCTGATCGGCGCAGTGCTGATCCTGGACGGCCTGGACGTGCACGTGCCCAAGCCCTACATCTACGCCGCGATGGGTTTCTCGGTGCTGGTGGAGTGGCTGAACCTGCTGATGCGCCGCCGCGCACGCGAACACCACGTGCCGGGCGCCGGCAACTGGTAAGCGCGTGATCCAGAACCCCCGGCACTGCCGGGGGTTCTGCGTTGCAGGGCTTGTCGGGACATACCCGGCGGAGCGCCACGCGTCATCTGTGAAGTGGGGGCAACAGTGTTTCCCCGCCGCGGGGCTTAATCCGGCAGGACGATGCGCGCAGGCTACGCGCTCTCTTCCCAAGGCCTGCCCCACGCAGGAACCCGCCATGAATTCCCGAGCCGCCCTGCTGGCCCTTGCCGTCGGCGCCTTCGCCATCGGTACCACCGAGTTTGCCCCGATGGGCCTGCTCCCGGTCATTGCCGACGGCGTCGGCGTGAACATCCCCACCGCCGGCATGCTGATCACGGCCTATGCCGTGGGCGTGATGCTGGGCGCGCCGGTGATGACCCTGCTGATGGGGCGCTTCGGCAGGCGCACCGCGCTGATGCTGCTGATGTCGATCTTCGTGGTTGGCAACCTGCTGTCGGCGCTGGCCCCGAATTACGGCCTGCTGTTGCTGTCGCGGCTGGTCACCAGCCTCAATCACGGCGCCTTCTTCGGCATCGGCGCGGTGGTTGCCGCCAGCCTGGTGCCGAAGGAAAAGCAGGCTGCCGCCGTGGCCACCATGTTCATGGGTCTGACCATCGCCAACATCGGCGGCGTGCCGCTGGCGACCTGGGTCGGCCAGCAGCTGGGCTGGCGGCTGTCCTTCGCCGGCACCGCGATGCTGGGCCTGGTCGCGATCACCGCGCTGGGCTTCGCGCTGCCGGCGTCGGCACCCGGGCCCCGTCCGGACGTGCGCCGGGAACTGAAGGCGATCCTGCAGCCGCAGGTGCTGCTGGCGATGGGCACCACGGTGCTCGGTGCCGGTGCGATGTTCACGCTGTACACCTACGTGGCGCCGGTGCTGACCGAGTTGACCGGTGCCTCCAACGCCTTCATTGCGATGTCGCTGGCGCTGATCGGCATCGGCTTCACCTTCGGCAACGGCATCGGCGGGCGCATGGCCGACTGGTCGCTGGATGGCGCCACCCGTATCCTGCTGGCGGTCCTTGCCGTGCTGATGTTCGTGTTGCCGCTGGCCTTCATGAGCCACGCCACGGCGGCGCTGGGTGTACTGCTGTTCGGCGCGGCGACCTTCGCGATCGTGCCGCCGCTGCAGATCCGGGTGATGGAGGCTGCCAGCGAGGCGCCGGGGCTGGCGTCGTCGATCAATGTCGGTGCGTTCAACCTGGGCAATGCGGTGGGTGCAGCGCTGGGTGGCGCGGTGATCAGCTCGGGGCTGGGATATGCGGCGGTGCCGGTGGCCGGTGGGTTGCTGGCGGCATCGGGGTTGCTGCTGGCGTGGCTGGGGCGTCCGCGCGCTGCGGTGGCCGAGGCTTGCTGAGGGGTATGGGGTTCCGGCAGGGCTTGCAGCCCTGCACCCGCTGCAATCAACAGCAACGGCAACGGCAACGGCAACGGCAACAGCTGGCATTCCGTGGGATGGCGGGGTGGGTCCGGTTGAGGGGGACGCCGTAAACCCATCCATGGGGGCTTGGTCGCGGCATCCATGCCGCTCACACCCCCTCAACCGGACCCACCCCGCCTTCGACAGTTTCCTGTGATCTGTTGGAACCTGCTGCTGATGGTGGGTGCCGACCGTTGGTCGGCACGAATGCCTGGAGCATGGGTTTTTGATTTTGATTTTTTCTTTTGATCTTCCCGCGGTGCGCAGGAAACCGTACGAGGCCGGGCGGGTGGGCGTGGCGGGGGTATCCGCGCCATGGATGGCGCGGCTAAGCCTCCAGGGACGGATTCACGGCGTCCCCCGCCATGCCCACGCGCCCGGACTACTCAGGCGATCCATGAGCATGTCCACCGCGGAGGGGGCGGCGCCCGATGGCCGACCTTCACCCGAACCATGGCATGCTCGGCGCCACGTCCACCCGGAACCTCCGCCATGCGCCTGTTCACTCGTATCCTGCCCCTGATGCTGCTGGCTTCCCTGCTCTCCGGCTGCGGCTACAACGCCATCCAGCAGAAGGATGAAGCGGTCAAGGCCAGCTGGTCGGAGGTCATCAACCAGTACAAGCGCCGCGCCGACCTGGTGCCCAACCTGGTGCAGACCGTGAAGGGCTTCGCCAGCCAGGAAGAGCGCGTGCTGACCGAAGTCACCAACGCCCGTTCGCGGGTCGGCCAGATCAACGTCAACGCCGATGACGAAGCCTCGCTCAAGCAGTTCCAGCAGGCCCAGGGCGAACTGGGTAGCGCGCTGTCGCGGCTGCTGGTGGTCACCGAGAACTATCCGCAGCTGAAGTCCGACCAGAACTTCCGCGACCTGCAGGCGCAGCTGGAAGGCACCGAGAACCGGGTCACCGTGGCCCGTGGCCGCTACATCCAGCAGGTGCAGGACTACAACACCTACATCCGCTCGTTCCCGCAGGTGATCACCGCCAAGATCTTCGGCTACAAGACCAAGCCGAACTTCACCGTGGACAACGAAGCGCAGATCTCCAGCGCGCCGGCGGTCGATTTCGGCAACGCGCCGCAGCAGCAGCCGGCACCACAGCCGGGCCACTGACCGATGCGCCTGGCCACTGCGCTGCTGGCCCTGCTGCTGTGGCTGCCGCTGGCGTCGCAAGCACAGCAGCTGGCGCCCATTCCTGCGCTGGATTCGCCGGTGGTGGACACCACCGGCACGCTGGATGCCACGCAGCAGCAGGCGCTGGTGCAGCAGGCCGTTGAGTTGCAGCAACGCAAGGGAAGCCAGCTGCAGGTGCTGGTGGTGCCCACGACCCAGCCGGAAGACATCGCGCAGTACACCACGCGCGTCTTCGACCAGTGGCAGATCGGCCGCAAGGGCGTGGATGACGGCGTGCTGCTGGTGGTGGCCAAGGATGACCGGCGTGTGCGCATCGAGCCCGGCTACGGCCTGGAGGGCGCGATTCCCGATGCCATCGCCAACCGGGTCATCCAGGAATACCTGGTGCCGCGCTTCCGCAGCGGTGACTATGCCGGTGGCATCACCGACGCTACCGGCGTGCTGGTCAAGCTGATCGATGGTGAGGACCTGCCGGCACCCGTCAGTGGCCAGCGTGGCGGCGAGCCCGACGGCGGTGGCGATACCTGGTTCCTCGCCCTGTTCATCGGCGTGTTTGCCGGCAGCATCCTGCGCGGGGTGTTCTCGCGCGTGCCGCGCCCGCTGCGTGGGCTGCTCGGCGGCGGCGGCGCGGCGCTGGCGGCGTTCCTGTTCACCTCCACGCTGCTGGCCAGCGGCCTGGCCGGCATCGTTGGCCTGATTGTCGCCATGCTCTCCGGGCACCCGGGCCGCTTTGCCGGCGGCGGTGGCTGGGGCGGTGGCAGCTGGGGCGGCGGAGGCGGCTTCGGTGGAGGCGGTGGCTTTGGCGGCGGCGGTTGGGGCGGCGGCGGTGGCCGTTCCGGCGGCGGCGGCGCATCGGGAGGCTGGTGATGATCCAACGTCTGTGCCGCCATCTGTTCTCGCCGTCGGTACGGCGCGCGTTCCCGCCTGCCACGCTGCAGGCGATCACCGAGGCCATCGCGGCAGGCGAGCAGCGCCACGGTGGCCAGGTGATGTTCGCGGTGGAGGCCGACCTGCCGCTGGACGCGCTGTGGCGGCGGGTCACCCCGCGCCAGGCCGCCGAACATGCCTTCGCCCGCCTGCGCACCTGGGATACCACCCACAACAACGGCGTGCTGATCTACCTGCTGCTGGCCGACCACGCGATCGAGATCGTCGCCGACCGTGGCCTGCACGGCAGGATCAGTCCGGCGCAATGGCAGCGGGTCTGCACCCATCTACGCGAGGGCCTGCGCGGCCCGAACCCGGTCGAGGCGCTGCGCGGCGCCATCGAAGAGGTCTCGACCCTGGTGGAAGGGCACTTTCCGGCCGCGACGCGGTCAGACGATGACGGCCTGCCCAACACCCCGCAGCTCCTTGGTTGAGCCGGGGCGGCACTGGCCCGAGAATAGGCGTTCAACCGCAAGGCACCTTCCATGATCTATTTCCACGACATCGACCCCATCGCCCTCTCGCTGGGGCCGATCAAGGTGCATTGGTACGGCATCATGTACCTGCTCGGCTTCACCGCGGCCTGGCTGCTGGGCCGCAAGCGCATCGCCGACGGGCGCCTGCCGGGCGTCGATGCCAACGGCTTCTCCGACCTGCTGTTCTACGCCATGCTCGGCGTGGTGCTGGGCGGGCGCATCGGCTACATGCTGTTCTACGCGCTGGGCGATTTCCTGCACAACCCGCTGCTGCTGTTCAAGGTCTGGGATGGCGGCATGAGCTTCCATGGCGGCCTGCTGGGCGTGCTCGGCGCCTGCTGGTGGTGGTCGCGCAAGCACACGCTGCACTTCTTCGACACCATGGATTTCATGGCGCCGCTGGTGCCGCTGGGCCTGGGCTTCGGCCGCATCGGCAACTTCATCGGTGCCGAACTGTGGGGCAAGTACACCGACGGCAGCTGGGGCGTGGTGTTCCCGTCCGGCCTGCCGGCGCCGCTGAACCAGCTGGACCACGCGACCCTGCAGGCGCAATTTGCAACCGGTGCGCTGAACCAGTTCGCCCGCCATCCCTCCCAGCTGTATGAAGCCTTCCTGGAGGGCCTGGTGATGTTCGTGGTGCTGTGGACGGTGTCGGCCAAGCCGCGTCATCGCTATCTGGTCGGTGGCCTGTTCGCGCTGATGTACGGCCTGTTCCGCTTCGCCGTCGAGTTCGTGCGCATGCCGGACAACGGCGTCTACGTGGCCTTCGATTGGCTGACCCGTGGCCAGATCCTCAGCCTGCCGCTGATCGCCTTCGGCCTGGTGCTGCTGGCGATGTCGCGCCGCGCGCCGGTGCTGCAGCCGCAGCCGATGGTGGCCGCCGAGGGCAAGGCATGAAGCCCTACCTGGACCTGCTCTCGCATGTGCTTGAGCACGGCGCCGAAAAGAGCGATCGCACCGGTACCGGCACCCGCAGCGTGTTCGGCTGGCAGATGCGCTTCAACCTCAACGACGGCTTCCCGCTGGTCACCACCAAGAAGCTGCACCTGCGCTCGATCATCCACGAGCTGCTGTGGTTCCTGAAGGGCGATACCAACATCGGCTACCTGAAGGACAACCAGGTGCGGATCTGGGACGAGTGGGCCGATGAGAACGGCGACCTCGGCCCGGTGTACGGCAAGCAGTGGCGCAGCTGGGCCACTGCCGATGGCGGTGCGATCGACCAGATGCAGTGGCTGGTGGACGAGATCAAGCGCAACCCCGATTCGCGCCGGCTGGTGGTCAGTGCCTGGAATGTGGGTGAGCTGTCGCAGATGGCGCTGATGCCGTGCCACAACCTGTTCCAGTTCTACGTGGTGGACGGCAAGCTCAGCTGCCAGCTGTACCAGCGCAGCGGCGACATCTTCCTCGGCGTGCCGTTCAACATCGCCAGCTACGCACTGCTGACCCACATGGTGGCGCAGGCCACCGGCCTGGGCGTGGGCGACTTCGTGCATACGCTGGGTGACGCGCACCTGTACTCGAACCACTTCGAGCAGGCCCGCGAGCAGCTGTCACGTGAACCGCGCGCGCTGCCCAAGCTGTGGTTGAACCCGGACGTGACCGACCTGTTCGGCTTCCAGTTCGACGACATCCGCATCGACGGCTACGACCCGCATCCGGCGATCAAGGCACCGGTGGCGGTGTGAGCGCGATGAAGCTGTCGATGATCGTCGCGCTGGACCGCAACCGCGGCATCGGCCAGGGCAATGCGATGCCCTGGCACCTGCCGGATGACTTCAAGCACTTCAAGGCGCTGACCCTCGGCAAGCCGATCCTGATGGGGCGCAAGACCGCCGAATCGATCGGCCGCGTGCTGCCGGGGCGGACCAACCTGGTGCTGACCCGCAGCGGCCAGGTGCCATTTGAAGGCATGCGCGCGGTGGCGTCGCTGGACGAGGCCAAGGCGATTGCCGAAGGCGAGGGCGCGAACGAGCTGTGCATCATCGGGGGTGGCGAGATATTCCATCAGCTGCTCGACCAGGCCAGTGACCTGTACCTGACCTGGGTCGATGCCGAAGTGCCGGCCGACACCCACTTCCCCGAAGTGGATGCGCGCGACTGGCAGGAAGTGAGCAGTGAACCGCACCCGGCTGACGAACGACACGCCTACGCGTTCCGCTTCGTGCATTACGTGCGCCGCTGATCGCAACGCATCTGTAGAGTCGAGCTTGCTCGACTGCTCTTGGTGGATACACAGGGCATAGTCGAGCAAGCTCGACTCTACGGCCCGGGCATCCGGTAATGCCCGATGATCGCGTGCTGGAACAGCAGGTTCTCTTCGCGCGTGCCGCGCGCGATGTTGTGCAGTATCAGCGGGGTGCCATCGGCCAGCCGCCGGTCGGAGACGATACCGACGTGCAGCAGGCCATTGCCGTTGAGCTTCCACGCGACGATGTCGCCCGCCGCATAGTCGATGGCGAGGGCGGTGACCGGTTGCTGCCAACCCTGCCGCTCGAACCAGCGCATCAGGTTGGGTACGCGGCGATGATCGATGTTGCGATCCGGCCGTGACAGGCCCCAGATGGCGGGATAGGCGCCGAAGTCGCTGCGCATGTCCTCATGCACGCGTGCCTGCAGGTCCAGTCCCAGATCGCGCAGAGCGCGCACCACCACGTCGGTGCAGACACCGCGATCGCGCGCGACGTCACCACCGGGATAGGCGAGCACCTGGTAGGCCGGATCGTAGCGGACGGTGACGCCGATCTGCGAGCGCGCGGCGGCCACCAGTGGTGGTGAAGGCGCCGGCGTGGCTGCGGCGTCCTGCGCGGCCGTGGGAGCAGGAGGCGAACCGGGCTGGCAGCCGCTGGCCAGCGCCAGCGCCAGCGTCAGCAGCAGCACCGTCCATGGTGCCGGGCCCGGTCGCATCATGCCTGCGGCGGGGCGCCGTTGTTGCCTGGGCCTGCAGAGCCACCACCACCACCACCACGACGGCGACGACGGCGCGGGCCGCGGGTGCCCGGGTTACCAGCGGGTGTGCCACCGCCCTGTTCCTTGCCCTGTGCCGAAGTGGCAGGACGCTCGTGTGCCGGTCGCGCCGGAGGGCGGGCGTTGGCAACGGGGGCCGGCACATCGCGGCCCGGCACCTGCACCACGCGCAGCTCATCGGTATCGAGCTGCAGCGCGGTCAACTTCCCGCCCCAGACCGCACCGGTGTCGATGGCGTGCACGCCCTGGGTGATGGTCAGGCCCAGCGCGGACCAGTGGCCGCAGACGACCTTCAGGTCGCGCTCGACCCGGCCCGGCACTTCGAACCAGGGATACAACCCCTGTTCCTGGGTGCCCGGCGTGCCCTTGTCCTCGATGCCGATGCGCCCACGCGGGGTGCAGTAGCGCATGCGGGTCAGCACGTTGATGATCGCGCGTGAGCGGTCATAGCCGGACAGGTTGGGTGCCCAGCTGGGCTTGTCGCCGTACATGTTGCGGAACAGCTTGCGGTAGCCGGCGCCGTGCAACTGCGCCTCGACTTCGGCCGCATGTTTTTCGGCCATCTGCGTGGTCCACTTCGGCGCCAGGCCGGCGTGCACCATCATCCAGCCCAGCTCGCGATCCACGTGCACCAGCTTCTGCAGGCGCAGCCATTCGAGCAGTTCGTCGCGGTCCTCGGCCTGCACGATGCGCAGCAGGTCCGGGTTGACCTTGCGCTGCTCCTCTTCGGTGCGCGCACCGACGGCCAGCAGCGAAAGATCATGGTTGCCCAGCACCACCACGCTGTGCTCGCGCAGCGAGTGCACCAGCCGCAGCGTTTCCAGTGACTGGCCACCGCGGTTGACCAGATCGCCGCAGAACCACAGGGTGTCCTGCGCCGGGTCGAAGCGGATCTTCTCCAGCAGTCGCTGGGTGACGTCATAGCAGCCCTGCAGGTCGCCGATCGCCCACACACTCATCGTTCGGCCTCCTTGTCAGTGCAGGGTACGCGGGACGGCCAGCACGAACGGTGCGACCGGCGCGGCGAATTCGGTGCCATCGTCGGCAACCATGTCGTAGTGCCCCTGCATGGTGCCGTGATCGGTCCCCAGCATGACACCGGAGGTGTAACGGAAGTCTTCACCGGGGCGCAGCCGCGGCTGCTCGCCGATCACCCCGTCGCCATCGACATGCTCGACGCGACCATTGGCATCGGTGATGCGCCAATGGCGTGCGACCAGGCGTGCGGCCACCCGTCCCTGGTTGTGGATGCGGATCGTATAGGCGAACGCAAAGCGACCGTCTTCCGGTGCGGATTGATCGTCGAGGAAGCGCGGCGCGACTTCGACGGAGATGGCATAAACGTCAGCGTCTTCCATACCGGCAGTGTAATCAGGAGGCATTGGCCAGAGCGACGAATTCGGCCACGTCCAGCTGTTCGGCGCGGGCATCGGGACGCACGCCGGCGGCGATGAACTGCTCGGCGGACACCACGTTGTTGAGCGCATTGCGCAGGGTCTTGCGGCGCTGCCCGAAGGCGGCCTTGACCACCTCGGCAAAGCGCTTGTGATCGTTGATGCCGATGCTGGCCGGATCGCGCGGCACCAGCCGTACCACGGCCGAATCGACCTTCGGCGGTGGCCGGAAGGCGCCTGGCGGCACCACGAACAGCGAGGTCACCTGGCAGTACGCCTGCAGCATCACGCTGAGGCGGCCATAGACCTTGCTGCCGGGGCCGGCGGCCATGCGGTCGACCACTTCCTTCTGCAGCATGAAGTGCATGTCGCGGACGACGGCGGCATGTTCCAGCGCATGGAACAGGATCGGCGAGGAGATGTTGTAGGGCAGGTTGCCGACCAGGCGGATCGGCTGGCCGGCAGCCAACTCGGTGAAGTCCACGCGCAGCACGTCGCGATGGACGATGGTCAGCTCGCCCAGCGGCTCGGCGGCGGCGGTCAGTGGCGCGATCAGGTCGCGGTCGAACTCGATCACCGTGAGCTTCGGATGCACGCGCAGCAGCGGCAGCGTGATCGCGCCCTGGCCGGGACCGATCTCGACCAGGCGGTCGCCGTCTTTCGGGTTGACCGCCATCACGATCTTGTCAATGTAGTGGCGATCGGCCAGGAAATGCTGGCCAAGCTGCTTCTTGGCCGGGGCGGTGAACACCGGGCCGGAGGGGGAATGCGGGGAATTCATGCGCTCAGTGTACGTTGCCACGCCAGCTGCGCACACAGCGTCGTTGCCGCCTGCAGGCTGGAGGGATCGGCGATGCCGCGACCGGCCAGATCCAGCGCGGTGCCATGGTCCACCGCCACACGCGGATAGGGCAGGCCCAGGGTCAGGTTCACTGCCTGTTCGAAGCCCGAGTACTTCAGCACCGGCAGGCCCTGGTCGTGGTACATCGCCAGCACGGTGTCGAAGCCGGCCAGCTTGGCCGGCAGGAAGGCGGTGTCGGCCGGCAGCGGCCCGACCAGGTCCATGCCTTCGGCGCGCAGGCGCTGCAGCAGCGGAATCACCAGGTCCAGTTCCTCGCGGCCCAGGTGGCCGTCTTCACCGGCGTGCGGGTTCAGGCCGAGCACGGCAATGCGCGGTGCAGGCACGGCGAACTCGCGCCGCAGCGCGGCATGCACGGTGCGCAGGGTGTGCTCCAGGCCCGGTGCGGTGATCGCATCGGCCACCTCGCGCAGCGGCAGGTGGGTGGTGGCCAGGGCTACGCGCACGATGTGGTTGGCCAGCATCATCACCACCTTCACCCCGGCCTGGTCGGCCAGCAGTTCGGTGGTGCCGCTGTAGGCGATGCCGCCTTCGTTGATGACCGCCTTGTGCACCGGGCCGGTGACCACGCCGTGCAGCTCCCCGCTGAGGCAGGCCTGGCCAGCGCCGAGAAGCGCGTCGATGACCGCCCGGGCGTTGGCCGGATCGGCCTGGCCAAACCGGCTGGGCACGGCATTGGCGACCACGCGCAGGCGCAGATCACCCGGGACGCGCGCTTCGGCGTCCTCGGGCAGCAGTTGCAGGGGCAGGTTCAGCGCGGCTGCAGCCGCGCGCAGCGTGTCCGGGTCGGCGAAGGCCAGCAGCCGGCTGTCTTCACGCGGCTGCTGGGCAAGTCGGACACACAGTTCCGGGCCGATCCCGGCGGGCTCGCCCGGTACCAGAGCGAGCTCGGGGCGCATCGGTCAGGACTGCGGCGGGGTGGCGGTGTTTTCCGCGCGGTCGCCGCTGCGGAAGCTGACGTAGGCTTCGCCACGCAGTTCCTGCAGGAAGCGGTTGTACTCGTCTTCCAGCTTGCGGCGGCCGATGGTCTCGCGGACCTGGGCACGCTGGTTGTCGTTGGTCACGTCGGTCTGGCGGGTGGCCACGCGCTGCACGATGTGCCAACCGGCATCGGTACGGAACGGCTGGCTGACGCCACCATCCTGGAGGCCGGAGACCTGCTGGCCGAACGCCGGACCGAACGCATCGGCCGGGAACCAGCCCAGATCGCCGCCCTGGCCCTTGCTGTTGTTGTCCTCGGAGGACTCCTTGGCCACGGTCTCGAAGTCCGCGCCACCAGCGATGCGGGCACGCAGGGTATCGATCTTGGCCTTGGCGGCCGCGTCGGTCTGGTGGTCGTCCACGCGTACCAGGATGTGGCGGCCGTGGTACTCGGTGACCGTATTCGCACCGGCCGTGGCACTGGCATCACGCACGTCCACCAGCTTCAGCAGCTGGAAGCCGCTCGGGCCACGGATCGGGCCGACCACTTCACCGGGCTTCATCTTTTCCATCATCTGCGCGAAGGCCTGCGGAATTTCATCCAGGCTGCGCCAGCCCAGGTCGCCGCCTTCCAGCGCGTTGGGGCTGTCCGAATAGCGGACGGCGGCGGCGTTGAAGTCCAGCTCGCCCTTGTCCAGCAGGGCCTTCACACCGTCGGCCTTCTTCTGGCCGGTGGCGATCTGGTCGGCGTTGGCGCCGTCGGGCAGGGCCACCAGGATGTGCGCGAGGTGGTACTGGTTGCCCACCGTGGCCTGCTGCTTCAGCGCGGCATCGACTTCGCCCTCGCTGACGCTGATGCGGCTCTGCGCGAAGCTCTGGCGCAGGCGTTGCACGGTGATCTCGTCGCGCACCGACGCCCGGAAGTCGTTGAAGTCGATACCGTCATGGGCCAGGCGCTGGCGCAGGGCGTCCAGTGTCGAGCCGTTCTGCTGGGCGATGGCATTCATCGCCTGGTTCAGCTCCTGGTCGCCGACCCGGATGCCGCTGCTCTGGGCGCGGGCGACCTGCAGCTTGACCAGCACCAGGCGCTCGAGCACCTGGCGGCTGAGCACGTCTTCCGGCGGCAGCTGGTTCTCGCGGCCGGCGTACTGCGCCTTGATGTTGGCGATCGCGCGCTGGAGCTCGCTCTGCAGGATCACGTCCTCATCGACGACGGCGGCGATGCGGTCAAGCGGCTGCGCCTCCTGGGCAAGCACCTGCAGGGGGGCGGACACGCTGGACACCGCCAGCAGCGAGGCGAGAAGAACGGGGAAGCGCTTGGTCATGGGATCAGATTCGGATCGTAGTCATCCCGGGTCGCCCCGGTGTTGCTGGGCGGCACGAGATAGAGGTCGTCGCGGTTGTAGCCGAGGATAGCACGGCGCAGGGTACGGTCCGTGTCCTGGCCGATGGAGCTCAGGCCCTTGAGCACGAACTCAAGCTGGATGGCATTGTTCATGTCGCCTTCGCGGTTGCGCACGTAGCGGCGGGCCACGGCGCGCACGGCCAGGCAGCAGCTGTCCCACTGCACGCCGGCGATGATTTCCAGCGGTTCCTTGTCCTGCAGGGAGTAGTAGTAGCGGCCCACCAGGCTCCAGCGCGCATTCAGCGGGTACAGGAACGACAGGTCGGCCTGCTCCAGCAGGGTCCGGTCATGCTTGTTGGCGCTGGCCGGGGCACCGGCATTGATGCGATAGCGGTAACTGAGGTTGACCACGCCGTCGTTGGGCATCAGGTAGCGGGCGCGGACGCTGGCCAGATCCTCGCGCTTGTACTTCGGGTCCCACTGGTAGGTGGCGCCCAGGGTCCAGCGGTCGTTGATCATGTAGTTGCCGTCGGCGATCCAGGCCGACTTGCCCTTTTCGACCGGCGCGCCGCCCGGAAGCGTCACCCGCGACTCGTCGAAGTACTGGATCTGGCCGATGGCTGCCGAGAACCGTTCCTTGCCGGTGGTCTGGTCGATGAAGCGGGTGCCCAGGGCCAGGGTCAGCTGGTTGGCATCGTTCTGGCGATCGGCGCCGGTATAGCGCGAATCGCGGAACAGCTGGCCCCAGCTGAAGGTGAAGTCACGGGTATCGAAGATCGGCAGCTCGTCCTGGTTGCGGTACGGCGTGCGCAGGTAGAACAGGCGCGGTTCCAGGGTCTGCAGGAACGACTTGCCACCGATTCTGGTCTCGCGATCGAAGAACAGGCCGGCATCGAGGCTGGCGATCGGCAGGCTGCGGCTGGGCGAGGTGTTGCCACGCAGCTGTTCCGGCGTGGCGGCGTTCGGATCGATGCCTTGCGACCGCAGGATCTGCCCACGGATGCCATTGACGCCGTCCACCAGGCTGCGGTCCAGCTGGTAAGCGGTGTAGCGATAGGCCAGGGTGGGGGTGACATACCAGGCCGCGCCGCTGATCGGGAACGACACGTACGGCTTCACGTCCAGGCGCGAGCCACCGCTGACGCCCACGCCGGATCGCTGCTGGAGGCCATTGCGCGTGTACTGCAGGTCCGGGCCGGCACTGGCGTCGTACTTGTAGTTGATGTCGTCGTGGGTGAACCGCACCGCTTCGGCGTAGACGCCCGCGTCCAGCCACGGCAGCACCGGCTTGTCCCAGTTGAGGAACAGGCGCGGCTGACGGTTGTAGGGCAGGGCGCTCTCGTTGAGGGTGTAGTCGGTCAGCTGCCAGCGGTCGGCCATGATTCCGGCCGTCCAGTTCTGGCCGGTGCCATACAGGCCCACGGTGCTCTGCAGGTTCGACGCCGTCACGCCGACAAGACGGTTGGCGAAGTCCTCGACATAGCGCTCGTCGCTGACCCAGGCCAGGTTGGCGCGGGCCTGCCAGTGGTCATCCAGGTTGTGATACCCGGTGAACATCACCCGGCCGCGGTCGCGGTCGCGCAGCTTGTCGTTGGGGATGAACGCGGTCAGCAGCTCGCCACGGCCGCCGTTGTAGAGGTAGCGGAACTCGTTGTCGAGCAGCAGCCCGCGCCGGCTCATGTAGCGCGGCGTCAACGTATCGTCGTAGTTCGGCGCCAGATTGAAATAGATCGGCTGCGCGTAGTCGAAACCGTTGCGGCCGGACATGCCCAGCTGCGGGAACAGCAGGCCGGTCTTGCGGCGGTCATCGATCGGGAACTTGAAGTACGGCGCCCACAGGACCGGCACGTTGCCGATCCGCAGCACGGCGTTGCGGGCCGTGCCGAAGCCCTCGTCGTTGTCCACCTCGATCTGCGGCGCGGACAGCTTCCAGACCGGCTGCGAAGGATCACAGGTGGTGTAGGTCGAGCGGTGCATCTGCCCGACCGCGCCCTGCAGGTCGACCGACTCGGCATCGCCGTTGCCACGGCGCGACACCAGCTGGTACTTGATGTCGGAAATCTTGTGGGTGTCGCTTTCCTGGTTGCCTTCGGCACGCTTGGCGATCATCCGGATCGACCCGTCCTGGTAGCGGACATTGCCGTCGGCGATGTAGTTGCCGGTCTCGGTATCGAAGCTGAGCTTGTCGGTGCCGACGAACTGATCACCGCGGCGCAGCGCCACGTTGCCCTCGTACTGCGGCACGGTGGTGGTACCCAGCAGCTGGTCGCCCTCGATGTCGGTCGACTGCTGCTCGCGGGCGGCAGCGGCGGCGGCCTTGTCCTGGCCGGGGACCGGGGTGGGGGCGTCGGTGAACGCGGGAATCACGTCGGTGGCCGGGCACAGGCCCCAGTTGAGCGGCTTGTCGTCGGCCATTGCCGGCAGGCTGATGGCGATGCTCAGAGGCAGGGGAAGCAGTCGGAGGGCTCGGCGCACGCGGTTCGGATTCGGGCGAAAACGGACGGTAGCTTGCCCCATCCCTTGCATAGGGGCAATGAAGGGCGGTGGAGACTGCCGGTTCGGGTTCATCCGGCAACGGTACCACCGGCGGCTGAAATCAGGGTGCGGACATGCGCCACGCTGCACTCGGCCAGTGCCTGCAGGTCGTAGCCACCCTCCAGCATCGAGACCACCCGGCCGGCCGCGTGACGGCGTGCCAACGCATGCAGCTCGCCGGTGATCCAGGCGAAATCGTCGGTCTCCAGCATCAGATCGGCCTGCGGGTCACGCAGGTGCGCATCGAATCCGGCCGAAATCAACAGCAGCTGCGGGCGGAAGTCATCGATGGCCGGCAGCATTTCGTCGGCCCAGACATTGCGGAAGCGGAATCCGCCACTTCCGGGTGGCAGCAGGATGTTCAACAGGTTGCCGGCACCCCGGTCGCGGCGCAGCCCCGAGTTGGGAAACAGCCCGGCCTGGTGGGTGCTGTAGTACGAAACCCGGGCATCGTGCTGGAAGATGTCCTGGGTGCCGTTGCCGTGGTGCACGTCGAAGTCGACCACGGCGATGCGTTCCAGCCCGTGGCGGTCGCGGGCGTAGGCAGCGGCGATGGCGATGTTGTTGAGCAGGCAGAAGCCCATCGCGGTGCTGCTGGTGGCGTGGTGGCCCGGGGGCCGCACCGCGCAGAAGGCCAGCGGATCCTCGCCGAGCATCACCGCATCGACCGCGGCCACACCGGCGCCAGCGGCATGCACGGCGGCGCTGGCCGATCCCGGCGAGGTCCAGGTGTCCATGTCCAGCTGGCGCAGCGGGGCGGTCTGGGGCTGCAGCACGACGTCGAGCAGGGCGCTGTCGTGCACGCGGGTCAGTTCGCCGAACTTGGCAGGAGGGGCTTCGCGCCACTGCAGCTGGCCGGGGAACGCCGCATGCAGGGCATCGAGCACATGCTGCAGGCGCTGCGGGCATTCGGGGTGCCCGGGGCCGGGGTCATGCAGCAGGCAGGACGGATGGGTATAGACCAGCATCGTGCCGACTCAGCGCTGGCGCTGCTGTGGCTGCCACAGCGCCTCGCCGTGGCCATCGGCACGGGCCAGCACCCGGGCCAGCACGAACAGCAGGTCCGACAGCCGGTTGAGGTACTGCAGCGCCTCGCTGCGCACCGCCTCGCGGCGGGCCAGGGCAACGGTCTCGCGCTCGGCGCGACGGACGATGGTGCGCGCCAGGTGGCAGCGCGCGGCGGCTTCGCCCCCGGCCGGCAGGATGAATTCCTTCAGCATCGGCAGGCCGGCGTTGTAGTGGTCCAGCTGCTGTTCCAGCGCCGAGACATCGGCGGCATGGATCGCGGCGTGGCCGGGGATGCACAGCTCGGCACCCAGATCGAACAACTGGTGCTGCAGGTGCACGACCAGCGCTCGCACGTCCTCGGGCAGCGGTGCCGCCAGCAGCAGGCCGAGCGCCGCGTTGGCCTCGTCGACCGTGCCGAAGGAGGCAACGCGCGCGTCATCCTTGGCCACGCGCTGGCCGTCGCCGAGGCCGGTGCTGCCGTCGTCGCCGGTGCGGGTGTAGATGCGCGAGAGGCGATGGCCCATGGCGCGGCTCAGTGGCGGATGTCGCGGCGGGCCTGCTGGAGCTTCAGGACCTGCTCCACGGCCAGTTGCAGGGCGGCGGCCAGCGCCACGTAGATTGCGGTGGTGCGCAGGTACGGCCCGAACCACTGCGCGTAGTTCTGCGCCCAGCCGGCCAGGGTCGGTTCGGCCACGTTGCGGCTGGTCCAGTAGAAGCCGCCCTGCGCCAGCAGGTGGCAGACCGCCACCGAGGCGACCAGCAGCAGCGCGCCCTTGGCCAGCACCGGCCAGCGCGCGCCCTGGTAGTTGCGGCCCAGCAGCATGCCGCCGGCCCACAGCGAGAAGTACGCCGGCAGCAGCAACCAGTAGCCCGGCGACACGCAGTAGTGCTGCCAGAAGTCCAGGCCGCTGCTGCGGATCACGATCCAGTCGACCAGCACCGCGAACACCATCAGCAGCGGGAACGCCCAGCGCGTCCAGCGCGCCAGATAGAAGCCGCCGATGAAGAACACGGCCCAGGACGCATCGGGAATGGCCGCGAAGTGATTGACCCGGGTCGCCGCCAGCAGCAGTACAAGCACGGACAGGACGAAGGCGCGGTTGGCAGTGTCGGACATGGTGGGGGCCCGGGGCGGATTCAGGTTTCATTCTAGCCCGCCGCACGGGATGGCGCAGGCGTGGTCCCGTTCGACGTACAGTCGGGACGAGCGCGTATCATGAACGCATGAGTGAACGACATGACGTGCTGATCGTCGGAGGCGGCCTGGTCGGCGCCAGCCTGGCCATTGCCCTGGAGCGCCTGGGCCGCGAAGTGGGCCTGCTCGAGGCCAGTCCCGCCGGTGAACTGCCGGCGGTGTTCGACCAGCGCAACCTCAGCTTCGCTGCGGCCACCGTCAACGCGCTGACTGCGCTGGGGGTGATGCAGAAGCTGGCGATGGCACCGGGCCCGATCCGCCGCATCCATGTCAGCCGCGCCGGTGATTTCGGCCGTGTGCAGCTTGAGGCCAGTGACTATGACCGGCCCTGGTTCGGCCAGGTGGTGGTTGCGCGCGACTTCGGCCAGGCCCTGGAGGCACGGCTGCAGGAGCTGCCGCGACTGCGCCGTTACCGGCCGATGCGTTTCCTGGGGCTGGGCGGGGTGGTCGATGGCTACCGCCAGGTGCGGGTGGCCGACGAGGCGGGCGAACGCGTGCTGCTGGCCCGGCTGGTGGTCGGTGCCGATGGCACCCCCAGTGGCGTGCGCGATGCGCTGGGGATCGAGGTCGACCGCCATGATTTCCAGCAGACGCTGTTTGTCGCCCGCGTGCGCAGCCAGCGCGCGCCGGATGGCACCGCGTGGGAGCGCTTCACCGATAGCGGCCCGACCGCGCTGCTGCCGCGCGGCGACCGCCACTTCGGCACCGTGCATGGTGTTGCGCGCGACCAGGCCGAAGCGGTGATGGCGCTGGATGATGCCGCGTGGCTGCAGCGGCTGCAGCATGCGATCGGCTGGCGTGCCGGGCGCCTGCTCGACTCCGGCCCGCGCAGTGCGTACCCGCTGATCCAGGTGCTTGCGCGCGCGTTGGCCGGTGAGCGCGCGGTGCTGCTTGGCAATGCCGCACAGACCATCCACCCGCTGGGCGCACAGGGCTTCAACCTGGGCCTGCGCGATGCGCTGACCCTGGCTGAACTGCTGGAGGATGCGAACGAGGACGCCGGCAGTGACGCGTTGCTGCAGGCCTATGTCGCGCGCCGTGAGGAGGATCGCCGGCAGACGGTGGCGTTCTCCGGTGGCCTGGCGCGGCTGACCAGCAACCCGGCACCGCTGATGCGGCCGCTGCGCAGCCTCGGCCTCGTCGCCGCGCAACGTGCCTCGGTGCAGTCGATGCTGGTCGGTGGCGCAATGGGCTTCCGTGGCGAAGTGCCGCGGCTGTGCCGTGGAGAAGCCGCATGAGCCGGCACGCGCGTCTGGATGTGGCCATCGTCGGTGGCGGCGTGGTCGGTGCGGCCTGCGCGCTGGCAACGGCCGATGCCGGGCTCTCGGTCGCACTGGTGGAAGGGCGTGAACCGGCGCCGTGGCAGGCTGCACAGCCGGACCTGCGGGTGTTTGCCTTCGCTGCTGACAATGTGCAGCTGTTGAACCGGCTGGGCGTGTGGCCTGCCATTGCGCAGGCCCGCGCGTGGCCGTACCGGCGCATGCAGGTGTGGGATGCGGCGGGTGGCGAGGATCTGCTGTTCGACGCGGACCGTTTCGGCCGGCGCGAGTTGGGTTACATCGTCGAGAACGGGCTGCTGCAGGATCGCCTGTGGGCGGCGCTGCCGGCCGCGGGCGTGCAGCTGCATTGCCCGGCGCGGGTGGAAGCGCTGGAGCAGGACGAGGCCGGCGTGCGTCTGCGCCTGGATGATGGCCGTCGTTTGGAAGCGGCGCTGGCGGTGGCTGCTGACGGCGCCGAATCGACCCTGCGGCAGCTGGCCGGGATCGAGGTCGAGCGGCATGACTACCACCAGCGTGGCGTGGTGGCCTACGTGGACAGCGAGCTGCCGAACCAGGCCACGGCCTGGCAGCGCTTCCTGCCGACTGGACCGCTGGCGCTGCTGCCGGTGGCCGAGCGCCGCAGTTCGATCGTCTGGACCCTTCCGGAGGATGAAGCCGCTCGCGTGCTGGCACTGGACGAAGCCGCGTTCAACCGCGAACTGACCCGCGCCTTTGCCGCCCGCCTGGGCGAACTGCGACTGGTGTCGCCGCGCGCCGCGTTCCCGTTGCGCCGGCAGCTGGCCCGGCACTACGTGGCCGGCCGCGTGCTGGCGCTGGGAGATGCCGCGCATGTCGTGCATCCGCTGGCCGGGCAGGGCGTGAACCTGGGCCTGCGCGATGTCGCCGCCCTGCAGCAGTGGCTGGCGCCTTCGGCTGCGCGCCGTGGCCAGCCGCGCCTTTCACCGCAGCGGCTGCAGCGCTGGGCCCGCGAACGCCGCAGCGACAATCACATCGCCGCCTACAGCTTCGATGCGATCAACCGCCTGTTCTCCAATGACGAGATGCACCTGACCCTGGCCCGTGGCCGCGCGCTGGGCTGCGTCGGCAAATGGCCGCCGCTGGTGCAGGCATTCTGGAAGCGCGCCGCCGGCGTCTGATCGGAGTACAGGCCGTCCTGGCACGTGCCAACCAAGGTTGGCACCCACCGGGAGAGGGTCGTGTGCCCTGCGTCAGCAGAGCCACGCCATGCGTGGATGAAGATCACGAAGGCGGATCAATCCACCAGCCAACCGGCCAGGTCGGCGCGGTCGAGCTTGCCGCGGTGCTTGCGGTCCAGCGCGTTGAACTCGTCGGCCAACGCCGGGTTGGCCTGTGCTTCCTCGCGGCTGATGAAGCCATCGCCGTTCACGTCCAGCTCGCTGAAGCGGATGCGGTACTGGCCGACCACGCTGCTCGGTTCCAGCGAACGTACCGTCACCTGCGCTTCGCCGACCGGCTGTGCAATCTCCACGCTGCCGGTGACCCGGCCGGCGCCCAGCGGTTGCTGGCGGATCGCGCCACCGGTCGGGCCGAGCGGTTGGCTCTGCGCGGGCGTATGCGGCAACTGCTGGGCAAGGGCAGGCGCCGCCGCCAGCAGGGCGATCAGTATCGGAGTCGAGTGGTATCGCATGGTTGCATCCCTCGGTAGCGCCGGGCCATGCCCGGCGGGCGCGATGGCCTCAGCGCAGCGGCGAAGCCAGTACGGTGATCTCTTCGCGGTCGTGGTACAGCTGCTTGGCACGCACCACCAGCGGCTTGCCGGCCTGGTCCTGGAACAGGTCCAGGCACAGCCGGGTCTCGTCCCAGCGCTTCTTCATCGGCAGTTTCAGATTGAAGATCGCATGCCGGCACCAGCCCTCGCGGAACCAGGTGGCCATGCGTTCGGCCACGCGGCGCGGCTGCTCGACCATGTCGCAGACCATCCAGTCCAGCGGCTGCTCCGGATGCCAGTGGAAGCCGTCGGCGCGCAGGTGCTCGACCAGGCCGGTATCCAGCACGTGCTGGCGCAGCGGCCCGTTGTCGATACTGAGCACGTGCATGTGCTGGCGGGTCAGCACCCAGGTCCAGCCGCCCGGTGCAGCGCCGAGGTCGGCTGCGCGCATGCCCGGCCTGGCCAGTGCCTCGCGTTCTTCCGGCGTCAGCAGGGTCAACAGTGCTTCATCCAGCTTCAGCGCCGAACGCGAGGGGGCTTCGGGCAGCAGCTTCAGGCGCGGAATTCCCAGCGCCCACGGCGCGCTGTCGGCCGGGTCGGCGATGCAGACGAAGGCGTGGGTGCCATCGACGAACACCACGTGCAGGCGCGGCAGGCGGTTGTTCGGCTTGTCGGTCAGCTTGCCGGCCTTGCGCAGCGCCGGGCGCAGTGCATTGCCGAAGGCGCGCGACAGGCCAGACAGCGGCTTGCCCGCATCCGAGTCGGGATGCTCCACCCACAGGTCGCCGAAGCGTGGCGCTTCGGCCAGCACCTCCAGCATCGGCGTGATGCGGTCGGCCGGATCCAGCTGCGGCAGCTCGGCCAGTACCAGCAGTTTCTGCCGCGCGAAGATCAGCTCGCGCCAGCGCAGGCGCGGTGCCAATGCAGCGGCTTCGTCGCACATGAAAAGCACATAGCCGTCATTGCGCTGGGTGCGCGCATAGCCGGCGAAACCGGCTTCGCCCGCGCGGAACTGCAGCTCGCCGGCCAGCTCGGGCTCGAAGCCCTGCCGGCACAGGCACAGCAGGCCGATGCCGGCCTCAGTAACGGGCGCCATCGCTTTCCCCATAGGCACGCAGCACGCTGCGCGCAGCATCGCGGTTCAGGCCCTGCACCACTTCGATGCCGCGCTTGTTGAGCTCGCCCACCCAGTCAGCCGGCAGCGGGCCTTCGTCGAACGGAGTCAGTTCCTCGACGTCGGCCGAGTTGGCGCCGATCAGCAGGCGGTCGATGCCGGCCCACACGGTGGCGCCGTAGCACTGACAGCACGGCTGCGAGCTGGTGGCCAGGGTGACCGGCGACAGCACCGCGTTCAGGCGCGGGGTCTGCAGGCGCTGCTGGGCCAGCATGTAGGCCATGTTCTCGGCGTGCGCCAGCGAGGTCGCGTGCGGCATCACCCGGTTCACGCCGGCGGCGATCACCTTGTCATCCGGGCCGAACACCACCGCACCGAACGGGCCGCCACTGGCGTGCTCGACGTTCAGCCGCGACAGCTCGATCGCCAGCGCGACCTTGGCCTCATCGCCGGGATATCGACGATCCAGGTCGATCTGGTCGTGGATCCAGGCGGGAAGGGTCAGGTGGACTTGCGCGTACAGCATCGCGGGGGTGCCTCGTGTGGGATGGAAGAAGGTGCGGTTGCTTGGGAAACCGGCGCGCAGTGTAGCCGCACCGGCCTGTACCGGGTGTGGCGACGGGTCAGCCCGGCGAGCCGGTGCGGATCACCACATACTGCTTGCGGAACTCCAGGCCGGCCTGTGGCCAGCTGGCGGCATAGGCGCGCAGCAGGGGCAGGGCAGCGGCGAAATCGTGGCCGTTGACCCGGCAATCGGCTTCGCACAGGCCCTCGGCGTCGCGCGAGGCGAACAGGCGGATGGCCAGGAACGGGCGCGCCCTCAGCAGTTCGTCGAAAGCGTCCATGCTGCGGGTGAACAGGCAGCACGGGCAGGAACCGTGGTCGTCCTCGTTGCACGTGGAGGCATCCACCTCCTGTGCGCGGTAGTGCGCCAGCGGCCCCAGCACCACGGTGCGCTGCAGTTCTTCGCCTTCCTCGGCGCCCGGATAGCTCAGGCCCAACATCGGCAGGCCCTGTGCGTCTGCGGCGCCGACGGCGGTCTGCAGGGTCGCCAGGTCCACCCGGATCCAGGTCTGGAAGCCGGACAGCAGCGAGGCCTGTTCGTCGGCACCGTTGGCGTGCTGGTACTCGAACAGGCCGTCGGCGAACAGCACAGGGTGCTGGGTCTCGATGACGGTGGAGGTCTGCCAGCCACCGTTGTCGCGTTCATTCGCGGCCACTGCATGCGGGGTCAGGCGCAGGCCGCTGTCCAGCAGCAGTGCGCCATCGTCGACGCGGCTTGCGATGCCGGCGCCCTGCAGTACCTGCTGCAGCAGCGGGAGGAGGGCGGTGGACGTCGTGGTCATGTCAGGCCTGTGGATGGATGGGGTGGAACATCCAGGCAGTGCCTGGGGTCTAGCGATCGATCGCGTCGAGTGCTTCGAGTTCGGCGCGATAATGCTGCGCGTCGGGCTGCTGCTGCGGATCATTGCCATGGTCGCGCAGCCAGGTGTCCAGCTCGCGGCGATAGTCCGCGCGGAAATCGGCGTTGCCCGGGCTGAAATGCAGCTTGCGTGCGGCCACCTCCACCCGCTCGCGCGCGCTGGCACGGGCCTGCGCGATGCCATGCGGTGATTCATTGGTGAGGATGACGAAGTTGCGCGGGAAGCCCGGGGTGTACTTCACCACGAACGGCTGGTCCTGAGCCGGAATGCGGATCGCGTTCTCCAGCGGCCACAGCGAGGCGGTGTTGGTATGGAACACGACCTCCACGTCACGGCCTTCGGCGGTACGCAGCACCGCTTCGTAGCGCCAGATGTACTGTTCGTTGAGGGTGGAATTGGTTTCCTCGGCCTTGACGATCACCGCTTCACCACGCTCGCCCACGGCATTGAGGAAGGTGGCGTTGAGGAAGCTGCCGAGGAAGATGTTGAGCATCGCCAGCGGGAACACCACGATGGCGTAACCCGGGAAGCGCCGCCACCATGAGACCAGCCCGGCCAGCACCATCGCTGCAAAGAACGTCAGCAGCGGATGCTGCGAGATGAACCAGAGCAGGGCGGACAGGACGGTGATCATCGTCGCGGGCGTGCGGGCGCCTTGCTGGCGCCCGCGCAGGTCCTCAGGCCGACCAGGTGTCGCGCAGGGTCACGCTGCGGTTGAACACCGGCTTGGCCTCGGTGTGGTCGCGGCGGTCGGCAACGAAGTAGCCGGTACGTTCGAACTGGAACGACTGCTCCGGGGCGGCGCTGGCCGCGGCCGGCTCGACATAGCCGGTGACGGTGCGGCGCGATTCCGGGTTGAGGTAATCGCGGTAGGTCTTGCCTTCCGATTCGTCGTCCGGGTTCGGCACCGAGAACAGGCGGTCGTACAGGCGGATCTCGGCCGGCACGCCATGCACGGCGCTGACCCAGTGGATGGTGCCCTTGACCTTGCGGTTGGCGCCTTCCATGCCCGGGCGCGATTCCGGATCCAGCCAGCCGCGCAGCTCGGTGATGGTGCCGTCGGCATCCTTGATCACTTCATCGCAGCGGATGATGCCGGCGCCGCGCAGGCGCACTTCGCCACCCGGGACCAGGCGCTTCCAGCCCTTCGGCGGCACTTCGGCGAAGTCCTCGCGGTCGATCCACACTTCGCGTGCGAACGGCACCTGGCGGCTGCCGAAGCTTTCGTCCTTCGGATGGTTGCTGAAGGTCAGCTGCTCTTCGTGGCCTTCGGGCAGGTTGGTCAGCACCAGCTTGACCGGGTCGACCACGGCCATGCGGCGCGGCGCGGCACTGTCCAGGTCTTCGCGCAGCGCGCCTTCCAGCACGCTGAAGTCGATCAGCGAATTCTGCTTGCTGATGCCCACGCGCTCGGCGAACAGGCGCATCGCTGCCGGGGTGTACCCACGGCGGCGCAGGCCCTGCAGGGTCGGCATGCGCGGGTCTTCCCAGCCGTCCACCAGCTGCTCGGTGACCAGCGCCATCAGCTTGCGCTTGCTCATCACCGTGTAGTTGATGTTCAGGCGCGAGAACTCGATCTGGCGCGGCTTGGCCGCTTCGCGTGGCAGGCCGGCGTCGACCAGCGGCTGGGTCAGCGCGTCGTCATGGGCGAAATCGACGTTGTCCACGCACCAGTCGTACAGCGGGCGGTGGTCTTCGAACTCCAGCGTGCACAGCGAGTGGGTGATGCCCTCGATCGAATCGCCCAGCGCGTGGGCGAAGTCGTACATCGGGTAGATCGGCCACGCATTGCCGGTGTTCTGGTGCTCGACGTGCTTGATGCGGTACAGCGCCGGATCGCGCAGGTTGATGTTGCCGCTGGCCATGTCGATCTTCGCGCGCAGGGTGCGCGCGCCATCCGGGAACTCACCGGCGCGCATGCGGCGGAACAGGTCGAGGTTCTCCTCGACGCTGCGGTCGCGCCACGGCGACGGGCGGCCCGGCTCGGTCAGGGTGCCGCGATAGGCGCGCACTTCCTCGGCCGACAGGTCGCAGACATAGGCCTTGCCCTGTTCGATCAGCTTCTCGGCGGCCAGGTAGTAGGTCTGGAAGTAGTCCGAAGCGTGGCGCAGCTCGTTCCACTCGAAGCCCAGCCAGCGCACGTCGTCCTGGATCGCGGCCACGTATTCCGGATCTTCCTTGGCCGGGTTGGTGTCGTCGAAGCGCAGGTTGCAGACACCGCTGAACTCACCGGCGATGCCGAAGTTCAGGCAGATCGACTTGGCATGGCCGATGTGCAGGTAGCCGTTCGGCTCGGGCGGGAAGCGGGTCTTGATCGCCTGGTGCTTTCCGCTGGCCAGGTCCTCGCGCACGATCTGGCGGATGAAATCGCGCTTCTCGTGGCTGTCGGCGGGGGTCTCGGGGCTGGCGGGGGTGTGCTCGGACATGAGTCTGGGGCGAAAAAGGGCAGAAAGACCAACAGTCTAGCGCGTACGGCGCAGGGCTGCCCGGCGCCGTACGGGTTGCCGGCCAGCGGCCGGCACTACCACCCACCTTCCGGGGTTGCCGGCCGGCAGATTGCGTATCGACACCCAGATGGGGGTAGTGCCGGCCGCTGGCCGGCAGAACGCACCACCGGCATTCAGCCCCCGGGCGTATGCTGGACCCCTGCCCCAAGGAGCCGCCGCATGCACATCGTGTACAAGGCCGACAACCTGTTCGACGCCCACCTGGTCAAGCACGCGCTGGAAGACGCCGGCATCCCCGCCTTCGTGTTCGGCGAGTCGCTGTTGGGGGGGATGGGCGAGCTGCCGCTGTTCGGCGTGCTGCGGGTCGGCATCCCGGATGCGGCGCGGCCGCAGGCCGAGGACATCGTGGCCTCGCTGGACTTGGGCCACGCGCCGGACGACCCCATTTCAGATGCAGACGACATTGCCGGCCTTCCGGCGTAGGAGCGCATCATGTTGGGAATTGGCCAGGGCATCCTCGGCATCGGGGCCTTCAAGCAGCGCCTGCCGCGCCCGGAAGAAGCGCTGCCGGGGCGCGAGCAGCCGCTGCCGCTGCACAGCAACCAGCACTTCGTGAACAGTCATCCGCTGAAGGACCGTTTCGCCGGCCTGCAGCAGATCCGCTTCGCGCTGGGCTGCTTCTGGGGCGCCGAACGCAAGTTCTGGACCGAGCCGGGCGTGTACAGCACGTCGGTGGGTTACGCCGGTGGCATCACCCCGAACCCGACCTATGAAGAGGTGTGTTCTGGCCTGACCGGCCACACCGAAGTGGTGCAGGTGGTGTTCGACCCGGCGGTGGTGAGCCTGGAGCGGCTGCTGCAGCTGTTCTGGGAAAGCCACGACCCGACCCAGGGCATGCGCCAGGGCAACGACACCGGCACCCAGTACCGCTCGGCGATCCACGCCACCGACGAGGCCCAATACGCCGCCGCGCTGGCCAGCCGCGAGGCCTACCGGGCGCAGCTGGATGCGGCCGGCTACGGCGTGATCACCACCGAGATCGTGTACCCGGCACCGACGTACTACTACGCCGAGGATTATCACCAGCAGTACCTGGCGAAGAATCCGAACGGTTACTGCGGCATTGGTGGCACGGGCGTGAGCTGCCCGATCGGGCTGGATGTGGAGGGGCCGCGCTGACGCGCGGTGGTCCGCCTGCGGCGGGCAGAATCTACGGCAGAAGCCAAAGCCAAAGCGGCTCTGGGTTGTTGTGAGTTGGGCGGGACGGGTGCAGATGGCGGGACACGCCGTAAACCCATCCTTGGGGGCTCGGCCACGGCATCCATGCCGTGGACGGTCCCGCCATCTGCACCCGTCCCGCCTCCGATCATTTCCCGGTGACGGTGGGCAAGAGCATGGGTTACTGACGAACTGAAGGAAAACAAAAGGACGCGGCCTTCGCCGCGTCCTTTTGTTTGTATGCAGTGCTCCGTAGAGTCGAGCTTGCTCGACTGCGAGCAAGCGCAGCGCGCGACCCGTTGTTGCTTTTCTTTCTTTCTTTCTTCCGTGGCGGGCGGCCACAGGAAACTGTCAGAGGGCGGGCGGGTTGGGTTCGCGGGGGTGTCCGCCGCATGGATGCGGCGGCCAAGCCCCCAGGGACGGGTTCACGGCGTCCCCCGCGAACCCAACCAGCCCGACCCAGCGCGGCTTTTGCTCCACGCAGTTCGCGACCAACCGACCCGCCACGAGGGGCTCAGCCGTTGGCCGGAATCACAGTTCCGAACGAATGCGCTCGCGCAGCGCCTGCAGATCCTTGGCAAACGCATCGATACCGGTCGCCAGCTTCTCGGTCGCCATCGGATCGGCCGCCAGGTCCGCCGCGAACTTCGCCGCGTCGATCGGCGTCACCGCCACGCCGTCGGCCGCACCGGCCACCAGCTTCCGCGGCAGCTCGCCGTGGTCGGCATCGAGCTTCTCCAGCAGGTCCGGCGAAATGGTCAGGCGATCGCAGCCGGCCAGCGCTTCGATCTGCGCGGTCGAACGGAACGAGGCGCCCATCACCACCGTCGGCGAACCGCGGCGCTTGAACTCGGCATACACGCCGCGCACGAACTTCACGCCCGGGTCTTCGTCGATGCTGGCCGGCGTCTGGCCGTTGGCCACGTACCAGTCCAGGATGCGACCCACGAACGGCGAGATCAGGAATGCGCCGGCTTCGCTGCAGGCCAGCGCCTGGGTCGGGTTGAAGATCAGGGTCAGGTTGCAGTCGATGCCCTCGGCCTGCAGGATGCGCGCGGCTTCCACGCCTTCCCAGGTCGCAGCGATCTTGATCAGGATCTTCTCGCGCGGCACGCCGGCATCGGCGTACATCTGGATGAACTGGCGGGCCTTGGCCACGGTCGCGGCGGTGTCGTGGGCCTGGTCGGCGTCCACTTCGGTGGACACGCGGCCCGGCACCAGCGTGCTCAGCAACGCACCGACGCCGATGGTCAGGCGGTCGGCCACGGCGTGCACCACGGCTTCGCGGTCACCGCTCTGCTGGCGGCCCCAGGCCAGTTCGCGTTCGATCAGTTCGGCGTAGACCGGCAGGTCCAGCGCCTTCTTCACCAGGGTCGGGTTGGTGGTGCAATCCACCGGCTGCAGGCGCTTGATCGCGTCGTAGTCACCGGTATCGGCAACGACCACGGACAGTTCGCGCAGCTGGGACAGTTTGGACGGGGTACTCATTACGGCTCCTGGTGCAGGGGGATCGAATCGCGCGCGGTGCGCAGCGGTAATCAGGGGCGGTCGTTGTGGACCGCGGTCACGCGCAGGCGCAGCTTGCGGCCGCCGGGCGCATTCCAGTCGATGCTCTGGCCGATGGCCAGGCCAAGCAGGGCACTGCCCACCGGGGCCAGCACGGATACCTTGCCTTCATCGACGTTGGCTTCGCGGGGGAAGACCAGGGTCAGGACGTGTTTTTCGCCCGACACTTCATCTTCGCACTCCACGCGCGAATGCATCATGACGATGCCTTCGGGAATCTGGTCCGGTGCCAGCACGGTGGCCCGGTTGAGTTCTTCAGCAAGCGCGAGCGCGGCAGGCGTCTGGCTCAGCGCAGGGGAGTCGAGCATGGCCTCCAGGCGGTCCATGTCGAAGGTGGAAACAGTGATCGACGGCGGCAGGCCGCTGGCGGTGTTCATGGTGACGCTCCTTGGTTGAAAGCCATGCAAAAGGCGGCACCCGCTGGCGCCGCCTGTCTGTATTGTGGGGACAAATGCGACCGGAATCGACTCCTGCCGATTCCGGACCACTACTGCGGGGGCTCAGCCGTTCAGCGCGGGGCCGGGCAGTGCATTGGCGTCGTCGCCGACGGCATTCACCGCGTCGAGGGTGAACAGTGCATGTGGCAGCCGCTTGAACTGGTCGGCCAGCTCCATCAGGAAGCCATTCATCGCCGAACTGCGGCGCCAGATCATGGCGATGCGTCGGCTTGGACGACCTTCGCCGGTGAAGTCGAGCAGGCGGATGTTGTTCGAGCGCGGCACCGGCGGCTGCACTGACAGGCTGGGAAGCAGGGTGATGCCGACGTCGGCGGCAACCATCTGCCGCAGGGTTTCCAGGCTGGTGGCGCGGAACTCGGACTTCTCGTTGGCGCCGAACAGTCGACACACTTCCAGCGCCTGGTCGCGCAGGCAATGGCCGTCTTCCAGCAGCAGCAGCTTCTGCGTGGCCAGCTCCTGCACGTCCAGGTGTTCGCGGCGGGCCAGCGGATGGCGCCCGGACACGGCCAGCAGGAACGGCTCCTCGAACAGGAACTCGGCATGCAGCTGGTCGTCGATCACCGGCAACGCCAGCAGCGCGGCATCGAGCTTGCCTTCGCGCAGGCGGTCCAGCAGCACGTCGCTCTTTTCCTCGACCAGCAGCAGTTCCAGCTCCGGGAAGCGTTCGCGGATGCGCGGGATCACATGCGGCAGCAGGTACGGGCCCAGGGTCGGGAAGATCCCCAGGCGCACCGTACCCGCTTCCGGATCGCGGCTGCGTCGCGCCGCTTCCTTCAGTTGCTCCACTTCGGACACGATCACCCGTGCCCGCGCGGCGGCTTCCTGCCCGGCCGGGGTCAGCATCACCTTGCGCGGCGCGCGTTCCACCAGCGGCAGGCCCAGCTCTTCTTCCAGCTTGCGGATCTGCGTCGACAGCGTGGGCTGGCTGACGAAGCAGGAGGCGGCAGCCCGGCCGAAATGCTTGTGGTCGGCCAGGGCTACCAGGTACTTCAGATCACGTAGGTTCATCCTTACACCCCAGGGGTAACGGACCGGCTGACGGCATGGTTACCCGACAGGCAGACAATGTTCCCGGTGATCTGGGAACGGTGGATCAGGCTGCTTCAGCAACGGCACCGCTGCTGTTGCTCACCGACGAGCGGATCAGGTGGTCGAACGCGCTCAGTGCGGCGGTCGAGCCGGCGCCCATGGCGATGATGATCTGCTTGTAGGGTACCGTGGTGCAATCGCCTGCGGCGAACACGCCCGGCAGGTTGGTTTGGCCACGGTCATCGATGACGATCTCGCCACGCGGCGAAAGTGCCACGGTGTCCTTCAGCCACTCGGTGTTGGGCAGCAGGCCGATCTGCACGAAGATGCCTTCCAGCTCGACGCGGTGGGCATCGCCGCCGACGCGGTCCTTGTAGACCAGGCCGGTGACCCGGCTGCCGTCGCCCAGCACTTCGGTGGTCTGCGCGCTGGTCAGCACGGTCACGTTGGCCAGGCTGCGCAGCTTCTTCTGCAGCACTTCATCGGCGCGCAGGCTGGAATCGAATTCCAGCAGGGTTACATGCGACACGATGCCGGCCAGATCGATGGCCGCCTCGACGCCGGAGTTGCCGCCGCCGATCACCGCCACGCGCTTGCCCTTGAACAACGGGCCATCGCAATGCGGGCAATAGGCTACGCCCTTGTTGCGGTACTGGTCTTCGCCCGGCACGTTCATCTGCCGCCAGCGTGCGCCGGTGGACAGGATCACCGAACGCGACTTCAGCACCGCGCCGTTCTCCAGCTGCACCTGCACCAGGCCGTCTTCGCCGGCCGGCACCAGTGCGCTGGCGCGCTGCAGGTTCATGATGTCCACGTCGTACTCGCGCACATGCTGCTCCAGCGCCGTGGCCAGCTTCGGGCCTTCGGTTTCCTTCACCGAGATGAAGTTCTCGATCGCCATGGTGTCCAGCACCTGGCCACCGAAACGTTCGGCGGCGATGCCGGTACGGATGCCCTTGCGTGCGGCGTAGATCGCCGCAGCGGCGCCGGCCGGGCCACCACCGACCACCAGTACGTCGAAGGCGTCCTTGGCGGCGATCTTCTCGGCATCGCGCTTGCTGGCATTGGTGTCCAGCTTGGCCACGATCTGCTCGAGGGTCATGCGGCCCTGGTCGAACACTTCACCGTTGAGGTACACGGTCGGCACCGACATGATCTCGCGCTTCTCCACTTCGTCCTGGAACAGGGCGCCGTCGATGGCCACGTGCTGGATGCGCGGGTTGAGCACCGCAGCCAGGTTCAGCGCCTGCACCACATCGGGGCAGTTCTGACAGGACAGCGAGAAGTAGGTTTCGAACTTGAAGTCGCCCTCCAGGTTCTGCACCTGCTCGATCAGCTCGGCAGTAGCCTTGGACGGGTGGCCGCCGACCTGCAGCAGCGCCAGCACCAGCGAGGTGAACTCGTGGCCCATCGGCAGGCCGGCGAAGGTCAGGTGGATGTCCTGGCCCGGGGTGCCCAGGTCGAAGGACGGCACGCGGCCCTGGCCGTCGCGCAGCACCTGCAGCGAGATCTTGTCCGACAGGCTTTCCAGGGTCTGCAGCAGTTCCAGCATCTCCTGCGACTTGGCGCCGTCGTCGGCGTGCGCGGTGATCTGGATCGGGCGGGTCACGCGCTCCAGATAGGTCTTCAGCTGCGACTGCAGGTTGGCGTCCAACATCGGGTCATCTCCTGGCTTCAGGCAAACAGGGGGCGTGGCACCGCTGTAGAAGGTAGCGGACCAGCAGGGGGTAGGGGTGAACCCAAGACAGCGACCGTGGAAGGGGCTGGCTGGCCAAAGCGGGCGAGCAATGGCTGTCTTGGGTTCACCCCCACGCCGGCGGGGGGACCGGCACGGGGATGAAGGGCGCGCCGCGGCGTGGGGCCACGGCAGGCCGGTACTGCCTTAGATCTTGCCGACCAGGTCCAGCGACGGGGTCAGGGTCTTCTCGCCTTCCTTCCACTTGGCCGGGCACACCTGGTTCGGGTTGGCGGCGGTGAACTGGGCGGCCTTCAGCTTGCGCAGGGTCTCGGAGACGTCACGGGCGATCTCGTTGGAGTGGATCTCCAGGGTCTTGATCACGCCTTCCGGGTTGATGATGAAGGTGCCGCGCAGGGCCAGGCCTTCTTCCGGAATGTGCACGCCGAAGGCGTTGGTCAGCTGGTGGGTCGGGTCGCCGACCAGCGGGAACTGGGCCTTGCCGACGGCCGGCGAGGTTTCGTGCCACACCTTGTGCGAGAAGTGGGTGTCGGTGGTGACGATGTAGACCTCGGCGCCAGCCTTCTTGAATTCGGCGTAATGGTCAGCGGCGTCTTCGATCTCGGTCGGGCAGTTGAAGGTGAAGGCGGCCGGCATGAAGATCAGGACCGACCACTGGCCCTTCAGGGTACTGTCGGAAACCTTGATGAACTCGCCATTCAGGTAAGCGTTGGCTTCGAACGGCTGGATCTGGGTGTTGATCAGGGACATCGTTATTCCTCTGGGTGAAGGGGAGTGGGTGAATCGACAGGAGCTAGGTTACCGACTCGTTGGCGATAAGAACAATCCATTGATTGCATCTATTTGATAGATGGAGTCTATCAAAATGCACTGAGCAGGCACTGAACCCGGCTGCCCCCATCCTGCAACTGCCTGTGTGACAAGGAAAATTCTCCCTGGCGAGTGAAGATGGGCGATAGCCGCTTCTTATCCCGTTCGGCAGAACCTGAACGGATTCCGGCGTTCCGTAGCGTCGGGCCTGCTCGGCCGTGGGCAGGCAGCAGTCGAGCAAGCTCGACTCTACAATTGCGGCATGTCCGTCAAAACCGAACCCTCCCTGCGCCAGGTCGTGGCCGAGGCCAGTGCCCGCCTGGGTGGCATCGAGGCCCGCCATGAGGCCGAACTGCTGCTGCTGCACGTGCTGGAGCGCCCACGCAGCTGGCTGTTCGCACACGCCACCGACCCGCTGCCTGCCGCTGAACTCGCCACCTTCGAAACGCTGCTGGCGCGTCGCGTGGCCGGTGAGCCGGTGGCCTACCTGACCGGCCGCCGTGGTTTCTGGACGCTGGACCTGGAGGTCGACCCGGCCACGCTGATTCCGCGCCCGGAAACCGAACTGCTGGTCGAACTGGCGCTGGATCGCCTGCCGCTGGACCGCGCGCTGCAGCTGGCCGACCTCGGTACCGGCAGCGGCGCGATCGCGCTGGCGCTGGCCAGCGAACGGCCGCAGGCGCAGGTGCTGGCCACCGACGCCAGCCCGGGTGCGCTGGCCGTAGCCGCGCGCAACGCCGCGCGCCATGAACTGCACAACGTGCGCTTCGCCGAAGGCGGGCACGACTGGTATGCGCCGCTGCAGGGCGCGCGCTTCGACCTGATCGCCAGCAACCCGCCCTACATCGCCAGTGACGATCCGCATCTGCAGCAGGGCGACCTGCGCTTCGAACCGGCTACCGCGCTGGCCTCCGGCGTGGATGGCCTGGACGACATCCGCCGCATCGTCGACGGCGGCCAGGCGCATCTGCTGCCCGGCGGCTGGCTGCTGATCGAACATGGCTGGGGCCAGGGAGAAGCGATCCGCGCGCTGTTCGAGGCGGCGCGTTTCGCCGACGTGCAGACCGTGCAGGACCTGGAGCAGCGCGACCGCATCACCCTGGGCCGGCGACCGGCCTAGAATGGAGGTTCTCCTGCCCCGGCAGGGCATCACCCTGGAGCTGCAAGCATGCGTACGCTGTACCCCGCCATCACCCCCTACGACGTCGGCACCCTGAAGGTCGACGACCGCCACACGCTGTACTTCGAACAGTGCGGCAACCCGGACGGCAAGCCGGTGGTGATGCTGCACGGTGGTCCGGGCGGCGGCTGCAGCGACAAGATGCGCCAGTTCCACGACCCGGCCAAGTACCGCATCATCCTGTTCGACCAGCGCGGTGCCGGCCGGTCCACCCCGCACGCCGACCTGGTGGACAACACCACCTGGGACCTGGTTGCCGATATCGAAAAACTGCGCGAGCACCTGAAGGTCGATCGCTGGCAGGTGTTCGGTGGCAGCTGGGGCTCGACCCTGGCCCTGGCCTACGCCGAAACCCATCCGCAGCGCGTGACCGAGCTGGTGCTGCGCGGCATCTTCATGCTGCGCCGCTGGGAGCTGGAATGGTTCTACCAGGAAGGCGCCAACCGCCTGTTCCCGGATGCGTGGGAGCACTACCTGAAGCCGATCCCGGCCGTCGAGCGCCACGACCTGATCTCGGCCTTCCACCGCCGCCTGACCAGCGACGACGAAACCACGCGGCTGGAAGCGGCCAAGGCGTGGGCAGTGTGGGAAGGCGCAACCAGCTTCCTGCACGTCGATGACGACTTCATCAACAGCCACGAAGACCCGCATTTCGCGCTGGCCTTCGCCCGCATCGAGAACCACTACTTCGTCAACGGCGGCTTCTTCGAGGTGGAAGACCAGCTGCTGCGCGACGCGCACCGCATCGCCGATATCCCGGGCGTGATCGTGCACGGCCGCTACGACGTGGTCTGCCCGCTGGCCAATGCCTGGGACCTGACCAAGGTCTGGCCGAAGGCGAAGCTGGAAATCACCCCGGCCTCGGGCCACTCGGCGTTCGAAGCGGAGAACGTCGACGCGCTGGTGCGCGCCACCGATGGTTTTGCCTGATCGGTAGTGCCGGCCGCTGGCCGGCAGACCTGAGACGGTTGAATTCCTGGAGGCGCCGGCCAGCGGCCGGCGCTACCACTCCCCGGCCAGCAGCGCGTCGGCCAGCACCTGCAGTTTCGGTGAGTGCTGCCGCGACGGTGGGTAGATCAGCGACAGCGCGCGGCTGCGGCCTTCAAAGGGCTGCAGCACGCGTTGCAGGCGCCCATCGGCCAGGGCATCGGCCACGGCGAAATCCATCACCTGCACGATGCCGATGCCAGCAATTGCTGCCTCGACCAACGGGTCGCCGCAGTCAAACACCATCCGCGCCGGCGGCGTGACCTCCCGCAGTTGCCCGTCCTGCAGGAACTGCCAGTCCACCAGCCGCCCGCTGCGCAGGTTGCGCACGGCCAGGCAGGCGTGATCCTGTAGCGCGGCCACATCGACCGGCGCGCCGCAGCGGGCGAGGTAGTCCGGGCTCGCCACCGTCAGCCAGCGCAGTGGCTTCAACGGGCGCGCCACCATCCGCTGATCGGCGATGGTGCCGGTGCGCAGGGCGGCATCGAAGCCTTCCTCGACCAGATCGACCAGGCGATCACTGAGCACCGCCTCCACCTGCAGCTGCGGGTGCTGCTGCAGCAACGGACCCAGCAGTGGCACCAGCACCTTGCGCCCGAACATCGACGGCGCACTGATCTTCAGCGTGCCCGAGGGTGTGCACGGGCGATCGGCCAGCTGCCGCTCGGCATCGTCGAAGCCACACAGCAGCGGCGCCACCTGGTCAACGAACTGGCGGCCATCCGGAGTCAGTGCCACGTTGCGGGTGTTCCGCTGCAGCAGCTTCACCCCCAGCGTGGCCTCCAACCGGCTGATCGCACGCGACAGCCCGGACTGGCTCAGGCCGAGCTGGCCAGCGGCGACAGTGAAGCTGCGCGCCTCGGCCACCTGCACCAGCATGCGCACCGCATTGAGGTCCAACGAGGATCCATTCATGCGGAAAATCATGACAGATATGGTCGGGTAGGGGTTTATTGATGACACCGCATCAATGAGACTGCGCTCCCCCCCGATCCATCGCCGCCGATGCCCCCTCTCAAGTACCCGCGCTGGGCCCTGACCCTGCTGGCCACCGCCCAGCTGATCATCGCCCTGGATGCCACCATCATCTTCGTCGCCCTGCATGACATGGGGCGCGCATTGCAGATCAACGCGCAGCAGCTGCAATGGGTGGTCAGTGCCTACACCGTGGCCTTCGGCGGCAGCCTGCTGCTGGGTGGGCGCGCCGCCGACCTGATCGGGCGCCGCCGCTTCTACCGGCTGGGCATGCTGCTGTTCGCGCTGGCCTCGCTGCTGGGGGCGCTGGCGCCCAATGCCACGCTGTTGATCATCGCGCGCGCGGCGCAGGGCATCGGTGCTGCATTGTTGTTCCCGGCCACGCTGGCGCTGATCAACACGCTGTACGCGGAGGGCCCGGTGCGCAACCGCGCGCTGGCGATCTGGAGCATGGCCAGCGCGGTCGGGTTGGCGTTGGGCACATTGCTGGGCGGGGTGCTGACCCAGGCGTTCGGCTGGCCGGCGGTGCTGGCAGTGATCGTTCCCCTGGCCACGGCGTGTGCAGTCGCGGCCGGCGCGTGGTTGCCGGCCGATGGCCCGCGCGTGCAGGGCCGTTCCTTCGATCTGGCCGGTTGCCTCACCGTCACGGCCGGCGGCAGCCTGCTGGTCACCACCCTGGTGCAAGGGCCGGAGTGGGGCTGGACGGCGCCGGCCACGCTCATCTGCCTGCTGCTTTCAGCCGTACTGTTGACGGTGTTCGTACAGATCGAAAAGCGCAGCCGTGACCCGCTGATGCAGTTTTCGCTGTTGCGCCTGCCGGGCCTGCGCGCGGCACTCGGCCTGACCTTCGCCTTCATGAGCAGCTATGGCGTGCAGTACTACTTCCTGGCGCTGTACTTCCAGGATGGCTACGGCTGGAGCCCGCTGCAGGCCGGGATGGCCTTCCTGCTGCCGACACTGGTGTGCACCTTCGGCATCCGTATTGCCGAACGCATGCTGCGGCGCCGTTCGCCACGACAGGTGCTGGCCCGCGGCTTCGCAGCAGGTGCCATCGGCATTGCCGCGGTGGCATTGGCGATGCCGCATGGCGCCGGCTACTGGCCGCTGCTGCCGGGCGTCGTGGTGCTCAGCATCGGCCAGGGCATGAGCTGGACAGCGATGTGGATCGTGGCCGGGCAGGGAGTGCCGGGTCCGCAGCAGGGTGTTGCGTCCGGCATGGCGGCCACCGCCCAGCAGATCGGCGGTGCGCTGGGATTGGCGGTGCTGGTGATGGTCGCCAACGCCGCGCGCGGCACGCAGGCAGCAACCAGTCCCGATGCCCTGCAGGGCATGGTCAATGCACAGTACGGCGCCGCGCTGTTCGCCGCGCTCGGCGTGGTGATCGCGCTGGGCCTGCGCCCGGCAGCGGTAGCGGTAGTGCCAGCCGCTGGCCGGCAAACCCATTGATCTCACTACCCTGACGTTGCCGGCCAGCGGCCGGCACTACCGATTCGGGGTAGCGGCCGGCACTACCGATTCGGGGTAGATCCACGCCATGCGTGGATAGGGTCATGCCGGGCCAGCAACTGCGGCTGCAGCGCGCTGAAGATCCGCGCCAGCCGCTCCGCCCATGCCTGCTGTGCGGCGGCATCGGCAATCAGGTCCTGGCGGATTTCCAGCTCTACATGCACCAGGCCGCGGCCTTCGCCATGCACCGGCACTGCGTAGTCGCTGGTGCTGCTCACCGAGTACGGTTCGTTGTCACCCACCACCAGGTCGCCTTCGTCGCGCAGCGCCTGCAGCAGTGCATGCGCAAATCGCGTGTCCTGGTGGTACAGCACGCCGGCCTGCCACGGCCGCTGCATGCCGTTCATCACCGGAGTGAAGCTGTGCATCATCACCAGCAGGGTGGGGCGGCCGGCATCTCGGCGCGCGTCCAGTTCGGCGTCGATGCGCGCGTGGTACGGCGCGTGGATCGCATCGATGCGCTGCTGCCGCTGCGCTGTCGACAGCCCGACATTGGCTGGCACCACGGTGTGGTCGCTCACTTCCGGAATCAGCGTGGGCGAGGCCAGCGGGCGGTTGCAGTCGATCAACAGCCTCGAATAGGTCTGTTCGATGGCCCAGGCATCCAGCCGTTCGGCCAGTGCGCGGGTGGTGCCGGCGATGCCGATGTCCCAGCCGATGTGACGGTCCAGTTCGGCCTGCGGCACGCCCAGGCCGGCGAGGGCACGCGGCACCTGCTGGCCGGCGTGGTCGGCCAGCAGCAGGAACGGCGACGCGCCCTGCGCCCGGTGGATCGTGTAGATCGCCGGGTCGTCGGCGCCGAGCAGTGCCGGCAGCGCGTGCAGGTCGGCGTCAGCCACGCGCGCGTCCGTCCAGGTGGTGCTCGATCATCCACAGGCCGGCCCACAGCTTGGCATCCAGCTCGTAGCCTTCGTCCATCTTCTGCACCAGCCACGCCGCGGCCTGCGCGCGCGGAATCTCGTGCACGGTGATGTCCTCGCTGTCATCGCCGCCGCCTTCGCCGATCCGGCGCAGGCCGGTGGCGCGTACGAAGGCGATCTTCTCGCTGCTGGCACCGGAGGAGGTCGGGCCGATCATCAGCACTTCGGCGTGATCGGCGGTCCAGCCGGTTTCTTCTTCCAGCTCGCGCACGGCCGAGACTTCGATCGACTCGCCGGCATGGATGTCGCCGACCAGGCCGGCCGGCATCTCGATGGTGGGTGCCTGCAGGGGCACGCGGAACTGTTCGACGAACAGCACCTTGTCCTCGGGGGTGACGGCGATGATGATCGCCGCCAGGCCACCGGCATGGGTACGTTCGCTGTATTCCCAGGTGCCGCGCACCAGCATGCGCTGGTACTTGCCTTCATAGACGACACGCGGGGCTTCGGTATTGCGCTGGCTCATGCGGGCTCGCTGTGGATGGGAAGAGGGTCGGCCACGCCGGCGGCATCGAACAGCCGGCGGCGGGTCATCGGGCCGAAGCGCAGGGTCTGGCACAGGCCGCCGAGCAGCTCCGGGTCGGCGGCCTGGCGCAGCAGTCCGGGCTGGCTGCCTTCCAGCGGCGCATCCAGCGCGATGGTGGTCAGCTGGCGCCACAGCAGGGCGTGCTCGCGCTGCTCTCGCAGGCGCACCGCCATCTGTGCGGCGCCGCGCAAGCGCAGGAACGGCACTTCGTCCAGGCGCTCGTACAGCGCGTCCATGCTGCCGAAGTGGGCCAGCAGCACGGCGGCGGACTTGCTGCCGACGCCACTGACCCCGGGAATGTTGTCCACCGCATCGCCGCACAGCGCCAGGTAATCGGCGATCTGGTGTGCATGCACGCCATGCCGCGCCTTGACGCCGGCCACGTCCCAGCGCTGGTTGCGCGCGTAGTCCCACTGCTCGTCGTGATCGAGCAGCAGCTGCGACAGGTCCTTGTCGGCGGAAATGATCACGCCACGATGGCTGTGCCGGTGCTGGTGCAGGGCGCTGCCGATCAGGTCATCGGCCTCGTAGTCATGGTGGGCCAGCACCACCAGGCCCAGCGCGGCGCACAGTGCCTTGCAGTGCACGAACTGGCGCTTGAGTGCTTCCGGCGCCGGGTCGCGGTTGGCCTTGTAGGCCGCGTACAGGCGGTGGCGGAAGCCGCTGTCGAGCGCTTCGTCGAAGGCGATGGCGATGTGCCGCGGGCGCTCGCGCTCAAGCAGGTCCAGCAGGAAGCGGGCAAAGCCGTGCACGGCGTTGGTCGGCCAGCCCTGTGCATCCTGGAACTGGTCCGGCAGTGAATGCCAGGCGCGGAACACGTAGATGCTGGCATCAACCAGGTACAGCGAGGGCGCCGCTGCCGGCAGGGTCATGCCGGCGGCGTCCAGTCGCGCAGCAGGGCCGCCGGATCGGGGCGTTCGCGTTCGGGCACGGCCGCCTTGGGGGTGCCGATGTGGATGAAGCCGGCAATGGCTTCGCCTTCGGCCAGGCCCAGGTAGTCGTGCACGGCGGGGTCGAACGCCATCCAGGCGGTCAGCCACTGTGCGCCGAAGCCCAGCGCCTGCGCCGCCTGCAGCAGGGCGAAGCAGACGCAGCCGGCAGTCATGAGTTGTTCCTGCTCGGGTACCTTCGGGTCCGGGCGCGGGCTGGCCACTACCACGATCACCAGCGGTGCGTGGCTGAAGCGCTGGCGGTCCTTCTCGAACACCGCCTCGCCGGCATGCGGGTCGCGCTGGCGGCTGCGTTCGACCAGGAAGTCGCCCAGAGTGTGACGTGCATCGCCGGCGATCTTCAGGAAGCGGAACGGCACGCGCTTGCCGTGGTCGGGCACGCGCACCGCCGAGGCCAGCATCCGCTGCAGGGTGGCCGGGTCCGGTCCGGGCTCGCCGAGCTGCCGCGAGGGCACTGAGCGGCGGGCATCCAGGGCAAGCAGGGCGGCGGGGTCGGGCATGGAGTCTGAACCGGTCATCACGGGTGTTTGATTATAGTCGGGGTGGTCAACGACGCCGTTTGTGTCGCGTCCGGCCTTTGAATATCAAACTGTGATGAACGTCATGCCACTGGCGGGAAACGGACGGCCGCTTCCCCTCGCCTCGCAGGCCTTGCACGGCTTACGATATCTATCTTGCCGGGCCGCCGGTCATGAGGTTTGAAGTGAGGACTGTTTCACTGTCCGTGACGGGCTGGCCGGCCTACCATCGACGTACCGGTGCATGGGGTGTGCCGGCCGTCGCGATGTCCATGCTGTCTGTCGTACCAGAGAAGGTGGGGAGCCTTCCCGAATGATGAGCGTGCCCACACCGATGGGATCGCCGGGGCGTGACCCGGCCCAGCTCCAGCGTGCCCGGGACATGGTCCTGCCGGCGCTGTGCCAGGCCTTCGGGGCCGCACTGGCGCGCTTCGACGATGCCCTGTTCGACCGGGCCGGCAATGCCGGTTCGTCGCAGCTGCTGTTCCTGGATGCGATGCGTGAACTGCGCCGCCGCCGCGAGGATATCGCGGCCGCCTTTGCCGGCCATCTGCAGCGGGCCTGGGAGGCGCTGGCCAGCGGTGAACCGCTGTCGGCCGAAACGACCCTGTCCGGCCCGGCCGAGGACGGCCTGAGCCTGTTGGCGGAACATGTGCTGGAATCGCGGCTGGCGGTGCGCAACTTCGCCACCGTGCTGCTGCGTGACTTCAAACCGGTGCTGGCGCGGCTCGACCGCCGCCTGGGCCGGCTGATCGGTGGCAGTGAACTGGATGCCGATCACAACCCGATCAGTCCCGAGCATCTGGGTGTCGCCATCCACGAAGCCTTTGCCGGTTGTGAACTGGCCCCGGAAGTGCACCTGGTGCTGATCAAGCTGTGCGAGCGCGACCTGCGCGCACCGGTCGGCCGCATCTACGAGAAGCTTGACGAACAACTGGCTGCGGCCGGCGTGATGTCGCAGATGGGGGCGCCACGGCGTGCGCCGTCGGCTACGCCCGACCCGCGCTTGGCCTCGGCCCTGGACGACCTGGTGGAACAGCGCCAGGGCGCGGGCCTCGACGGTGAGTTCGGCGATGACGAACAGGCTGCGCCGGCCTGGGCACAGCGCTTTGCCGCGCGCTGGTCCGAGCGGCGTGGCCACATGCAGCAGCACCTGCCGGGCGAAGACAGCGGTACTGGCGAGGCCTACGCCGGCCAGCAGGGCATGCTGCTGGAAGCGCTGCACGAACTGCTGCAGCAGACCCGCCACGTACGTGAGGATGCGACGTCGGCCGCGCAGGTGGCGATCGGCCAGCAGCGCCCGCTCAGCCAGCGCGAGATGATGTCGGTGTTGTCGCTGCTGCAGGCCACGCCCAGTGCGACGCTGCGTGCAGCGATCGGCGAGGATGGTGAATCACTGGCGCAGCGCCTGAAGAGCGAGGTGCTGTCCAGCGCCACCCGGCTGGGCGTCGACCCGGGCCAGACCCGGCTGGACCCGCAGGACGAAGATGCGATCGATCTGGTCGGCATGCTGTTTGACGTGATGCTGGACGAGCGCGAACTGGAAGGCCGCTCGCGCGAGCTGATCGGCCGCCTGGTGGTGCCGTTCGTCAAGGTCGCGATGCTTGACCGCCGCATGTTCGTGCAGAAGACCCACCCGGCCCGCAAGCTGCTCAATTCGCTGGCCGAGGCCTGCGAAGGCAACACCGGCGAGAGCCAGGCCGAGCGCATGCTGATGGCCAAGGTCGAGGAGATCATCGAGCGCCTGGTGGCCGAGTTCAACGAGAACCTGGCGATCTTCCTGACCCTGGAAGAAGAATTCCGCGAGTTTCTGGTGCAGCATCGCCGCCGCGTGGAAATCGCCGAGCGTCGCGCCGCCGAGACCCAGCGCGGCCAGGAAAAGCTGGAAATGGCCCGTACCCGTGCCGGCGCCGAGCTGGACCGCCGCATTGGCGACGCCACCCTGCCGCCGGCCATCGCCGAGTTCCTGCGCCAGCCATGGCAGCACCACCTGACCCTGGCGCTGCTGCGCGAGGGCGAGGAGGGCGCGTCGGTGGCCGAGGCCCTGGGCCTGGGTGACGGCCTGCTGGAGGAAGTGGCCGAGGCCCGCCGCCAGATCGTCGGCAAGCCGTGGCTGCAGGCCTGGCAGCCGGTGCTGGCCAAGGTGTTTGCCAGTGTCGGCGTACATGGCGACGCGGCCACCGGCGCCATCGACGCATTGCATGACACCCTGCAGGGCATCGCCGAGTCCCGGCCGGAACTGCAGCGCGCGCTGCCGGAGCTGCCGCAGGTCGCACTGCCGGCACCGCCGGTGGCCGAGTCGCCGGCAGTGGAACTGGGGGGGCAGATCGATGCCGATGACTTCGACAATGCCGACGCCGATCGCTTCCGTCGCATGGAAATCGGCAACTGGCTGGACTTCGTCGACAAGGATGGCAAGGTCCAGGCCGGCAAACTGTCCTGGGTCAGTCCCATTTCATCGCGCCTGCTGTTCGTGAACCGCCGTGGTGTGCGTTTCTGCGTGGCCTCGCCGGAAGAGCTGGCAGTCATGGTGCGGCTGGGCCGCCTGCGTGCCCACGTTGACGATGGCGCCTTCGACAGCGCGATGCAGGGTGTGATCGATCGATTGGACCCGGGCAGCGCCACCCTGCATTGAGCGGGGCCGCCTGCTAGGATCGGGAAAACTCACCGATCAGCGGGGACCTGCATGGCCGTGGCGTTGCTGGGGATCAAGGAGACCGCGCCGGGCGAACGGCGTGTGGCGCTGACACCGGAGACCGCGCGCAAGCTCGGTGCCCTGGGCATCACTGTCTGGTACGAAAGCGGTGCCGGCCTGGCGGCGGGCTTCACCGATACCGCCTATGACGATGCCGGTGCCCGTGCGTTCGATGCGCAGCGCTGGGGCGAGATCGACATCCTGCTGTGCGTGCAGGCACCGCCTGCGGGGATACTGGAAAAGCTCAAGCCGGGTGCCAGCGTGGTCGGATTGCTGACCCCGGCCAGCGATCCGGCCCTGGCTGCACTCGCTGCCGACGATCGTCTGCACCTGTTTCCGCTGCAGCAGCTGCCGCGCACCACCCGTGCGCAGGCGATGGACGTACTCAGTTCGCAGGCCGGCATGGCCGGCTACAAGGCCGCGCTGATCGCCGCCGAGCGCGCGCCGCGCTTCTTCCCGATGCTGACCACCGCCGCCGGTACCGTGCGGCCGGCCAAGGTGCTGGTGATCGGTGCCGGCGTGGCCGGGTTGCAGGCGATTGCCACCGCGCGCCGGCTCGGCGCGCAGGTGGAGGGCTTCGACGTGCGCCCGGAAACCCGCGAGCAGATCCAGTCGCTGGGTGCGCGCTTCCTCGACCTGGGCGTGAGCGCGGCCGGCGAGGGCGGCTATGCGCGCGCGCTCACCGATGAGGAGCGTGCCGAACAGCAGCGCCGTCTGGCCGACCATCTGCGCGGCGTCGATGTGGTGATCTGCACGGCGGCAGTGCCGGGGCGCCCGGCACCGACGATCGTGACCGCCGCGATGGTGGAGGGTATGGCCACTGGCAGCGTGATCGTGGACCTGGCCGCAGAGAGCGGCGGCAACTGCGCGCTGACCCAGCCGGGCCAGTGCATCGAGCATCAAGGGGTGACCATCGATGGCCCGCTGGGCCTGGCCAGCCGTGGTGCGACCCAGGCCAGCGAAATGTATGCGCGCAACCTGCTCAATTTCGTCGCGCTGTTCGTGCGCGAGGGCCAGCTCGGCTTCGATTGGGAAGACGAACTGCTGGCGAAGACGCGCTGGCAGTCGTGAATGCCGTGGGGTCAGATCCCTTTGCCTCTGGCAAAGGGATCTGACCCCCGCTATCCCGAAGGCTTACCGTGGCTTCGCCGGCGGCGGATTGTCGCGCACCCAGTCCTTGCGCTGCTCCGTGGTCATCTGCGACCAGCGCTCACGCAGGGCTTCGCGCTGCGCCGGTGGCATGTCGCGCATCTGCCCGAATAGGGCACGCGCCTGTTCGCGCTGCTCCGGGCTCATGTGTTCGAAGCGGCGCAGGCCGCGACGGGCCTTGTCGCGCTCCTCCGGGCTCATCGACTGCCAGCGCTGGCCATGCGAGAGCATGCGCTGGCGCTGGCCGGCATCGGCGCCGTTCCAGCGGTCGCGCAGCGGTGCCAGCAGGGATTCGCGCTGGGCTTCACTCAGCTGTTCCCACGCTGGCAGGGGCGTGGCCGGCAGGGGGCGCGCGGCAGGCGTGTGCGCGGCGCTCTGCGCCAGCGCCGGGACGGCCGGCAGCAGCGACAGGCTCAACAACAGCGGCAGGATGTTCAAACGGGGCATGGTTTCACTCCATCGCCAGGTCGGTATCGCCCAGCCACAGGTACAGATCGGGATTTTCGTCGTACAGCGCGCTGTTGTCTTCCACCGAGGCCAGCACGGGTGCCGGCGCGGGGCCCATCACGGGGCCGTGGCCGCTGAACTGCAGGCCAATACCCAGCGCCACCACCAGCGAACAGGCACTGGCCAGCCACCAGCGCCAGCGCCCGCGATGGGCCGCCGTGGCGCCGTGGCGGGCCAGGCGCAACCGGGCCAGCGTGGCCGGCGACAGCGCCTGCAGCGACTGCGCGTGCAGGCTGCGCAGGGTGTCATCGGAGGGCAGGGAGCGGTTCACGGGTGGGTCTCCAGGTAGTCCTGCAGCGCCTGCCGGGCGCGTGCCAGATGGGTTTTTACCGCGCCTTCGCTGCAGCCCATGGCGTGGGCAGTGGTGGCCCCGTCCAGGTCCTGCAGCACGCGCAGGGTGAAGGCCTCGCGCTGGCGCGCAGGCAGCGTGCGCAGTGCCTGCACCAGCTGCTGGTACTGCTGGCGCTGCTCATGCGCCTGCGCCGGGTCCGGGCCGGGGTCGGCCCAGTCGATCTCGCCGCCGTCGGCGTCCTGGTTGTCGCGCCAGAACGGCAGGCGGAAGCGGCGCCGGCGCTGCAGGTCGATCACGCGCCGGCGCAGGATGCTCCAGAACAGCGGCGCCCACTCGGCGGCCGGCTTGTCGGCATAATCCAGCATGCGCATCAGCGCGTCCTGCACCGCATCCATGGCGTCTTCTCGCTGGCGCAGGCCAGCCTCGGCGAAGCGAAACGCACGCGGGCCGACGCTGGCCAGGAACGCTTCCAGCGACGCCGGCAGGGCATCGGTCTCGGCGCTCGGGGGGACAGGGCTGCTCACCAGCACAGGGTACGGTTCCTCGCTTGGGGTCACCATCGACAACGCGTGAGCGTCGCTTCGGTTGACGCGGGGTACGCGCCGGGTTCAGCCCGTGGTTATGATGGGCCCACGAAGACAGAGCGGGAGCGTTGCCAGTGAGTGACGGGTTCGTAGCGCTGTACATCTTCATGCTGGCGGCCATTGCCGGCCACGTGATCATTTCGCGGGTGCCGGTGATCCTGCATACCCCGCTGATGTCGGGTTCCAACTTCATCCACGGCATCGTGCTGATCGGTGCGATGGTGGTGCTGGGGCATGCGCAGACGCCGCTGGAAAAAGCGCTGGGCTTCCTCGCCGTGGTGCTTGGAGCCGGCAACGCCGCCGGTGGCTACGTGGTCACCGCACGCATGCTGGAAATGTTCAAGCCGAGCGCGCCCAAGGGTGGCAAGGACCAATCGAAGGAGCCGCAAGCTTGAACATCAGCACCGTCGAACTGCTCGACTGGCTGGTCAAGGCCAGCTACCTCGTCGCCGCTACGCTGTTCCTGCTGGGCCTGCAGCGCATGGCCTCGCCGCTGACCGCACGCAGCGGCATCCGCTGGGCCGGGCTGGGCATGCTGCTGGCCACGGCGGCGACCTTCTTCCTGCCCGAACTGCACAACGTGCCGTTGATCCTGGTGGCGCTGCTGCTCGGCGCGGGGCTGGCCTGGTGGTCGGCCGGCAAGGTCGCCATCACCGACATGCCGCAGATGGTGGCGCTCTACAACGGCATGGGTGGCGGTTCGGCCGCGGCCATCGGCGCAGTGGAGCTGCTGCGCTATGCCTTCCTGGCCCACCGTGACACCACGCACTGGAGCGAGCAGGCACTGGCCGACCTGGCCGCGCGCCAACCGTCGGGCACGGTGTTGCTGCTGGCGGTGGTGGGTGCGGCGATCGGTGCGGTGTCGCTGTCCGGCTCGGTGATCGCCTGGACCAAGCTGGATGGCCGCCTCGACAAGCGGGTGACCTGGCCGGGCCAGCAGGTGATGAACCTGGTGGTGGCGCTGGCGGTGGTGGTCCTGGCGATCATCGCCGCCAGCACGCTCAGCACCTGGGCGATCGTCGCCTTCTTCGTGCTGGCGCTGGCGCTGGGCGTGTTGATGACGCTGCCGATCGGTGGCGCCGACATGCCGGTGGTGATCTCGCTGTACAACGCGTTCACCGGCCTGGCGGTGTCGTTCGAAGGCTATGTGCTGGGCAACGAGGCGCTGATCATCGCCGGCATGATGGTCGGTGCGGCGGGCATCCTGCTGACGCGTTTGATGGCCAAGGCGATGAACCGGCCGATCCGCAATGTGCTGTTTTCCAATTTCGGTGGTGGTGCCGGCGGTGAAGCACAGGCCATCACCGGTTCGCAGAAGCCGATCGATGCGGCCGACGTGGCCGCGATGATGGCCTTCGCCGAGCGCGTGGTGATCGTGCCCGGCTATGGCATGGCGGTGGCACAGGCCCAGCACAAGATCTGGGAACTGGCGCAGCGGCTGGGCCAGCGCGGGGTGAAGGTGAAGTTCGCCATCCACCCGGTGGCCGGGCGCATGCCCGGGCACATGAACGTGCTGCTGGCCGAGGCCGGTGTGCCCTACGACCTGATCGCCGACATGGATGACATCAACCCGGAGTTCGCCAACACCGACGTGGTGCTGGTGATCGGTGCCAACGACGTGGTCAATCCGGTCGCGCGTACCGATCCGGCCAGCCCGATCTACGGCATGCCGGTGCTGGACGTGGTCAACGCGCGCAATGTAGTGGTGATCAAGCGCGGCAAGGGCACTGGCTTTGCCGGCATCGAGAATGCGCTGTTCTACGCCGACAACACCCGCATGCTGTACGGCGATGGTGCTGAAGCGGCGGCCTCACTGGTAAGTGAACTGAAGGCGCTCGACGGCGGGCATTGAAGGTCGGGTCGGATCCGCAGGAGCGGCAGGTGCGGACCTTGGTCCGCACGCTTCTGCCGGCCAGTGGCCGGCACTACCCCCATCCACGCATGGTGGCTGCACTTGGTAGGTGCGGACCTTGGTCCGCACGCTTCTGCCGGCCAGCGGCCGGCACTACCCCCATCCACGCATGGTGGCTGCACTTGGTAGGTGCGGACCTGGGTCCGCACGTTTCTGCCGGCCAGTGGCCGGCACTACCTGCCGATGGGGTCAGCGCGCCAGCCAGGCGCCGACGAGCACGGCCACGGCCAGCCACAGCCATTCCATCGCGCCATTGGCCAGGGTGATCAGGGTCCAGGCCAGGTGCGGGCCCATGCGCAGGCTGGCGTCCCACAAACCCAGCCCGATCGAGCCGCCCATCCAGGCGCTGGCGATGGTCCAGTTGGCCACGGCGGCAACCAGCAGCGTGCCCAGCACGACCAGCGCGATGCGCAGGCGGCCCGGCCCCAGCGTGCCCATGCGCAGCATGAACACCAGTTCCAGTGCGGTCAGTACCGCCATCCAGCCGACCTGCCGACCGGTCATCAGCGCCAGCACCATCCAGGCAAGGGGAGCAACAACCAGGCCCAGCAACAGCATGAAGGGCCAGAGCCAGGTCACGGTCCTGGCACGCGCGGCATTGGAGGACATCGAAGCTCCCAGAAGATCGCCCACAGGATACTGTGGTTTGCCGCAGTGCACCGGCGGTGGCAGGGCGGCTGGGCTAGAATGCCGTCTTGCGTGGCCTCGGCCACGGCCCCATATCGGTCCCCATGTATTCCCGTAGCAGCGAACCTGTCCACTTCGAACGCGATTGCGAGGCCGTCATGGTCCCGCAGGGCGATACCGTGACCCTGCCCGCCGGCAGCTATGGGTACATCACCCAGGCGTTGGGCGGCAGTTACTCGGTGTTCGTTGAGGGCAACCTGTTCCGCATCGCCGGCAAGGACGGCGACGCCATCGGCAAGGAGGCCCCGGCACCGCTGGAGCTGCCCGCCGACGCCACCGATGAACAGGTGGAACAGCTGGTGTGGCAGCAGCTTCGCACCTGCTTCGACCCGGAAATTCCGGTGAACATCGTCGAACTGGGCCTGGTCTACGAGGTCGAGATCAAGCATCTGGACGAAGGCCAGCGCGAGATCGACGTGAAGATGACCCTGACCGCACCGGCCTGCGGCATGGGTGACATCCTGGTCGATGATGTGCGCAGCAAGCTTGAAATGATCCCGACGGTGGCCGAGGCCGACGTCGAGCTGGTGTTCGACCCGCCGTGGAACCAGCACATGATGTCCGAAGCGGCGCGGCTCGAGACCGGCATGCTTTGACCCACGGCCCGCAGCGACGCGGGCCCGGCACTACCCGCAACCAGAACAGGAAATCTCCGGTGTCCCAGTCCATTCCCAGCTTCGCCGTCACCCGTTCGGACCACCCGCGCAGCGCTGAAGAGCGCGCCCAGATCCTGGAGAAGCCGGGCTTCGGCCTGCACTTCACCGATCACATGGTGGAAGTGCGCTGGGACAAGGATGCCGGCTGGCACAACGCCAACGTGCGCGCCTACGGCCCGCTGCAGCTGGACCCGGCTGCGGCCGTGCTGCACTACGGCCAGGAAATCTTCGAAGGCATCAAGGCCTACCGCCACGCCGACGGTTCGATCTGGACCTTCCGCCCGGATGCCAACGGCCGTCGCCTGCAGCGTTCGGCGCAGCGCCTGGCGCTGCCGGAACTGCCGGTGGAGATCTTCGTTGAATCGCTGAAGCAGCTGATCGCGGTGGACAGCGCCTGGGTGCCGTCGGCCGACGAGTCCAGCCTGTACTTCCGTCCGTTCATGATCGGCGACGAAGCCTTCCTCGGCGTGCGCGGCGCGCACAAGGCCGGCTACTACGTCATCGCCAGCCCGGCCGGCCCGTACTTCGCCAAGGGCGTGGCCCCGGTGTCGATCTGGCTGTCGACCGAGTACGCGCGTGCAGCCAAGGGCGGCACCGGTGCCGCCAAGTGCGGTGGCAACTACGCCGCCTCGCTGCTGCCGCAGCAGAAGGCGCAGGCCCAGGGCTGCTCGCAGGTGCTGTTCCTCGACCCGGTCGAGGGCAAGTACCTGGAAGAACTGGGTGGCATGAACGTGTTCCTGGTCTACAAGGACGGTACGCTGGTCACCCCGGAACTGTCCGGCAGCATCCTCGAGGGCATCACCCGCGAGAGCATCCTGCAGCTGGCGCGCGACCGCGGCATGAAGGTCGAAGAGCGCAAGGTCAGCATCGACGAGTGGAAGGACGGCGTGGCCTCCGGTGCGATCAGCGAAGTGTTCGCCTGCGGCACCGCGGCGGTGGTCACCCCGATCGGCCAGTTGAAGGGCGAGGGCTTCTCGGTCGGCGACATCAACGCCCCGGCCGGCGAAGTGACCATGTCGCTGCGCAAGGAACTGACCGACATCCAGTACGGCCGTCTGCCGGACCGCCACAACTGGCTGGTCAAGCTGGGTTGATCGCCCGCACCGAACGATAGCGTCGAGCCAGGCTCGACCGCGTTCCCGGAAAGCCCGTCCCCGTGACGGGCTTTCTGCGTTATGGGGCCGCCGCATCGCTGCCGGGAGTAGTTGACGCAAATAGGTTTGCAATGCAAACTTAATTCAAGCGCCCCGATGGAGCATGTCATGCAGCAGCCGTCCGTCATCGACCCTTCCTCGCGCCTGCAGGCGCTGACCCGCGAATACTCACGGTACTCGCGAAGCGCCGGCGGCCTGTCGGCGATGGCCGGTGGCCTTGCCTGCCTGGCCTCTTTCCTGGCCGGCGTCCTGTTGCCGGCCACCCTGGCGCTGCGCATCGTGCTGATCGCCATGCCCGTGCTGTGGATCGTCGGCAAGCAGTGGCTTGCGCGCCGCTATTACCAGCGGCTGGGCCAGGTCGAGGAGCAGGTCACGCCGGTCGAGCGCAATTTCCAGCGATTCTTCATCGCCTTCACCGCGCTGGTGAGCGTGCTGGTGGTCGGCAGCGTGCTGACCCGGCTGGCCCCGATGGGGGAGCGGCCCTGGGACCTGCGCGCACTCGGTTACCTCGGGGTGGTGGCGATGCTCCCCTGGGTGGTGTGGCGTTGGCTGCGTACTCCCCTGGAGTTCATCGTGGGCGTGTTCCTGATGTGCCAGGCCGCGCTGGCCTTCACCGGGCAGACCTATGGGTTCGAGCCGAGCACCGCCGTGTTTCCGCTGGCGTCCATCGCGCTGATCGTCGTCGGCTGGCGTGACCACCAGCGCTTCCTCCGCCTGCAGGCCGAGATGCGCATGTTCATGGCGGGGCGGACACACCTCGAATGAGCAGATTGCCTGATGCCCGCACGCTGCTGCAGCTTGATCGCCTGATCCACGAACCGGCACGCCTGCTGATCCTCTCGATCCTGGCCGGCGCCGAATCGGCCGAGTTCGGTTTCGTCGAGCATCTCAGTGGCCTGAGCAAGGGCAACCTGTCCAGCCATCTGAGCAAGCTCGAGGCGGCCGGGCTGGTTGCCATCGACAAGACGTTCAGGGGCAAGCGTCCCCTGACCACCCTGCAGCTGACTCCGGTGGGGCGACAGGCCCTTACCGAGTACCGCACGCAGCTGGCGGCGATCGTCGCCGGCATTCCCGTTCCGGATCGCAAGGAGCCCTGACATGACATTGCTTCCACGCCTGATTGCAGTTCTGGTTCTCGCCCTTCCAGCCCTCGGCGGCAGGGCCGCGACGAGCGATCCGCGCCAGCAGGGGGCGGCGTTGACCACGCAGTTCTACGAGGGACACATCGACGCCCTGTGGGAGCGGATGACGCCGCAGATGCAGGCGGCGCTGCAGTCCAGGCAGAACCTGGTGGCACTGCGCGAGCAGGTGATCTCCGGCTGGGGCGCGGAAACGGAAGTGGTCAGCGAGAAGGTTGGCAGCGCTGACGGAAACGACACCTATCTGCGCCAGGCTCGTTTCGAGAAGCGGCCGGGCATCGTCCAGGTGCTGTGGGCACTCGACGCCGAGGGGCGGATCAGCGGCTTCTACATCCGCCCCGAACAGTCCTCGCCCCCGCAGGCCGCGGCCAGCCGGTTCCTTGACTACACCACCCGCACGCGCCTGCAACTGCCGTTCGCCGACGAGTTCTTCGTGTTCTGGGGTGGGCGCAGCATCGAGCAGAACTACCATGCGGCCCACGCGGGGCAGCGCTTCGCGCTGGACCTGCTGATGGTCCGCGAGGGCCGATCACACCGCGGCGACGGGTTGCGCAATGAAGACTACTTCTGCTTCGGTCGCCCGATCCTCGCGCCTGCCGACGGCACCGTGGTTGAGGTGGTCGGCAGTGTTGCCGACAACGTGCCCGGCCAGATGAATGCGGCCCAGCTCACCGGCAACCGGGTCATTCTCGACCACGGCAATGACGAGTACTCGGTGCTGGCGCACCTGCGGCAGGGCAGCGTGCGCGTCGCACGGGGGCAGAGGGTCCGCAGCGGAGCGCATCTGGCTGACTGTGGCAACAGCGGCAGTTCCTCCGAGCCGCACCTGCACTACCAGCTGCAGGCAGGGCCTGCATTCGGCGTCGGCGCGGCGCTGCCGGCGCAGTTCTCCGATTACCTTGCCGATGGCCAGCCCGTCGCGCGCGGTGAGCCGGTCAAGGGGCAGCAGATCCGTCCCGCCGATGTTGCGCAGGCACGGTAGCGCTGTTCCCCGAAGCGCATGCGTGATGGCCGTTGCGATGCCGGGCGGCCGTCCCCGTTGGTGAGCGGACGCCGATGTCGGCAAAGTCATGCGTGGACATGACGTCCCCCAGTCAGGGCCGTGCAGGGCGCGCGAAAGTTCCTTCACCTTCACAAACCCTCGACCCGGAAAGTCTCAGATCAGACATTTCATCTTGCTGAAAAGACGCTGAAAATCTTGTGGTGTCCGGTTTTGGTCATTAGCGTCATCTGCACGGCGGATCAAAAGGGGGATCCGCTGACTCGCCGGACTTCGAACCTCGCCAACGCAAGCCAGCCCATGGTTCGGGCCGGTGCTTCTGCCGATTCCGGCATTCACACCACTAGAAAGGGAAATACGATGTCCCAGGTAACGCAACCGCGTGTGCGTCGAGTGTGGGTGGTCCTTGGTGCGTCCGTTCTGTCATCGCTGCTGCTGGCCACGCCTGCGCTGGCCGGTGACGTCCAGCTCAGCGGCCTGCAGTCCGCGCCGACACACCAGCGCTTCATCGTGAAGTACCGTGACGGCAGTGCGCCGGTGGCCAATACCACCGCACTGGCTTCCTCGCTGAAGACGGCCGCCGCCGGCCTCGCCAGCAGCCAGGGCCGCGCGCTGGGCCTGCAGGAAGTGCGCAAGCTGGCCGTCGGCCCGACCGTGGTCAGGACCGATCGTCCGCTCGACCAGGCCGAATCCGAGCTGCTGATGCGCAAGCTGGCCGCCGACCCGAACGTGGAGTACGTCGAGGTCGACCAGATCATGCGCGCCACGCTGACGCCGAACGACACCCGCTTCAGCGAGCAGTGGGGCTTTGGCACCTCCAATGCCGGCATCAACATCCAGCCGGCCTGGGACAAGTCCACCGGCACCGGTGTGGTGGTGGCAGTGATCGACACCGGCATCACCAATCATCCGGATCTGAATGCCAACATCCTGCCCGGCTACGACTTCATCAGCGACGCGGCGATGGCGCGCGATGGCGGTGGCCGCGACAACAATCCGAATGACGAAGGCGACTGGTACGGCGCCAACGAGTGTGGCTCGGGCATTCCGGCCTCCAACTCCAGCTGGCACGGCACCCACGTCGCCGGCACGGTGGCGGCGGTGACCAACAACGCCAATGGCGTGGCCGGCACCGCATTCAACGCCAAGGTCGTGCCGGTACGCGTGCTCGGCAAGTGCGGCGGATACACCTCCGACATCGCCGATGCGATCGTGTGGGCATCCGGCGGCACCGTCAGTGGCGTGCCGGCCAACGCCAATCCGGCCGAGGTCATCAACCTCTCGCTGGGCGGCGGCGGCAGCTGCTCGACCACCTACCAGAATGCGATCAATGGTGCGGTTGGCCGGGGTACCACCGTGGTGGTGGCCGCCGGCAACAGCAACACCAACGTGTCCTCGTCGGTGCCCGCCAACTGCCCGAACGTGATCGCGGTGGCGGCCACCACCTCGGCCGGTGCGCGTGCCAGCTTCTCCAACTACGGCGCTGGCATCGACATCTCGGCCCCGGGCCAGAGCATCCTGTCCACCCTCAACACCGGCACCACCACCCCGGGCAGCGCCACCTATGCGTCCTACAACGGCACCTCGATGGCGGCGCCGCACGTGGCCGGCGTGGTTGCGCTGATGCAGGCGGTCGCGCCGAGCCCGCTGAGCCCCGCGCAGGTTGAAAGCATCATCAAGAGCACCGCACGTCCGTTGCCGGGTGCATGCTCGGGTGGTTGCGGTGCCGGCATCATCGACGCCAATGCTGCAGTCGCTGCGGCCATCAACGGTGGCAGCCCGAACCCGGGTGGCAACGTGCTGCAGAACAATGTGCCGGTGACCGGCCTGGGTGCTGCGACCGGTGCCGAGCTGAACTACACCGTCGCGGTTCCGGCTGGCAGCACGCAGCTGCGCGTGGCGATCAGTGGCGGCAGCGGCGATGCCGACCTGTATGTGCGCCAGGGCAGTGCCCCGACCGACACCACCTACACCTGCCGCCCGTACCTGAGTGGCAACAGTGAGACCTGCACCATCAACAGCCCGGCCGCCGGCACCTGGTATGTGCGGGTGAAGGCGTACAGCACCTTCTCGGGCCTGACCCTGAACGCGCAGTACTGAGCCCAAGTCCCTCTCCATGGGCACGCCCCGGCTTCGGCCGGGGCGTTTTTCATTGGGTAGGTGCCGACCTTGGTCGGCACGCCGTTCCTCAGACCGACTCGAAGCGGTTCGCCGCCACGTTCTTGCGCACGTGCTGCGGATCGAAGATCCGTCCGTTCATCGCGATGTAAACGCCGGTCGGCAGCGACTGCACCGCGCCGATCGCACAGCCGATGTTGAACTCTGCATCCGAACCACGGAAACGGGCCGGGCTCAGTGCGCCGGTCATCACGATGGTCTTGTCCGGGATCGTCGCCAGCACCTTGCCGGTCTGCACCATCGAATCGGTACCGTGGGTCACCAGTACGTGGCGGGTCGGCTGCGCGGCGATGGTGGCGCGGATCAGCTCGCGGTCCTCATCATTGATGTGCAGCGAGTCCTTGCGCAGGATCGGAATCACGTTGAAACGGAAGGTCACGCCCAGCTCGCGCAGGATCATGCCGATCTGCGGATCGCCGATCTGGTAGTCCGACTTGTCGTCGAAGTAGATCTTGTCGATCGTGCCGCCGGTGGTGACGACCAGGAGCTCTTCCATCATGTGCATGCGCGAAACCAGGACAGGTACAGCGGCGCGGGGCCAGGAACACAGATGATACGGCCCGGCGGCCGCAGCGTCAGCGTCGCTTGCCGAAGCGGGCGCGCAGCCCCGGCAGGCTGGCGCTGAAGATCACCAGCAGGGCCAGTGCGATCTCGATCAGCGCCAGCCAGCGTGTTTCCGGGTGGCTCCAGGCACTCATCACGCCGTGGCTGAACCAGCCCAGGGCCAGTACCGAGGCCCAGAAGCCGGCTTTGCGCCAGCCCAGCCGCAGCGCAAAGGCCAGCGCCAGCGGCGGCGCGGTGAACACCAGCTGGGTGGCCAGCCAGTGCTTGTCATTGATGAACCAGCCCGCGAACAGCGCAGCCAGCCCCATCAAGGCCAACAGCAGGAGCGTGCGCGGCGGTCGGTTCATCGGGCCAACCGCTGCGCGATGTCGGCCACCCGGCGGCCCAGCGCACGGGCCAGCACGGCCTCGTCGTCGGTCGGTTGCGGGTCGTCGGCAGCACCGGCCACATGGCTTGCACCGTACGGGGTGCCGCCACTGGTGGTATGGCTCAGTGCCGGCTCGGTGAACGGTATGCCGACGATCACGCAGCCGTGGTGCAGCAGCGGCACCTGCATCGACAGCAGGGTCGACTCCTGGCCGCCATGCATCGACGCGGTCGAGGTGAATACCCCGGCCGGCTTGCCCGACAGCGTGCCATTGACCCATTCGGCGCCCAGGCCATCGAGGAAGTGCTTCACCGGCGCGGCCATGTTGCCGAATCGGGTCGGACTGCCGAGCAGCAGGCCCTGGCACTCGACCAGGTCCTGCACGCTCACGTAGGGGGCGCCATCGTCGGGTACCGGCGGCTGCGCGGTCTGGGTTACCGCGGCCACCGGCGGTACCGTGCGCAGGCGCGCGCCCATGCCCGGCACCTCGCCGATGCCCCGCGCGATCTGGCGCGCCAGCCGTGCCACCGAACCGCCCCGGCTGTAGTACAGCACCAGAATCTCGCCCATCGTGCCCGCTTCTCCTCGTCGTCTGGCCACCAGTATGGCTATCCTGCGAGCATTCCGCATCGGGTACCCTTTCGCCGATGGAACCTTTGGATACGCTCAACCTGTGGATGGAGCGCGCGCGGGATCGCGCACGGGCCATCAGTTTCGGCCGCTTCCTGTGGCATCGCTTCCTCGACGACCGCCTGTTCCAGGCAGCGGCGGCGCTGGCGTACACCACGGTGTTCGCGCTGGTGCCGCTGGCGATCGTGGTGTTCGGCGTGCTCTCGGCCTTTCCTGTCTTCGACCGCTGGAGCGACCAGCTCAGCGATTACGTCTTCTCCAACTTCGTACCCAATGCCGCGCGGGCGGCCGAGGGCTACCTGCGGCAGTTCTCGGCCAGTGCCGGCCAGCTGACCGCGGCCGGTTTCATCGCGCTGGTGGTGTCCCTGCTGATCACCCTCAACAGTGTTGAAGAGACCTTCAACCAGATCTGGCGGGTCGGTTCGACCCGGCCCAAGCTGACCCGCTTCCTGGTCTACTGGACCGTACTGACCCTGGGCGCGATGCTGGCGGCCGCCTCGCTGGCGGTATCGGCGCGGGTGTTCGCGATGCCGCTGTTCGGCACCCAGGAAGGTCGCTGGCTGGCTGAACTGGCACTGCGGCTGGCGCCGATCCTGATCGAGTTCGTGTGCATCACGCTGATGTTCCGGGTGGTGCCGCACCACACGGTGAAATGGCGGCACGCGGTGCCCGGCGCGATCCTGGCCGCGGTGATCCTGGAACTGGTGAAGTGGGGCATCGGCGCCTACCTGGGCAGCTTCCAGTCCTACCAGAAGCTGTATGGCACGGTCGCCTTCGTGCCGATTCTGCTGCTGTGGATCTACCTGTGCTGGGTGGCCGTGCTGCTGGGCGCGTCGTTGTCCTCGTCGATGGCCGCCTTCCGCTACCAGCCGGTGGAGCTGCGCCTGCCGCAGGGCTACGAGTTCTACGGCCTGCTGCGCCTGCTCGGTCGCTTCCACCATGCACGCTTGAAGGGCAGGGGCCTGGCCGATGATGAAATCCTGCGGCTGGAGCCGATGCTGACGGACTCCCTGCTGCATGACCTGGCCTGCAACCTGCAGGAGATCGGCCTGCTGCGCCGCGACGAGCAAGGCGAGTGGCTGCTGTCGCGCGACCTGGACCAGGTCAGCCTGGCCGACCTGTACGAATGCACCCAGCTGCGCATCCCGGTAGCCGAGCAGCACCTGCCATACCGCGACGACAGCCTGGGCCGGGCCGCCCTGGCGGCACTGGACGACCTGCGACTGCCCCTGCGCGAACGCCTCAAGCGCAAGGTCAGCGATATCTATACTGACTCCGGAGACACGCCATGACCCGCAAGACCCCGTTGCTGTTGCTCCCGCTGGCCCTGGCGCTGGCCCTTGCCGCCTGCAAGCCGGCGCAGGAACCGACCCCGTCCAGCAGCCAGCCGCCGGCGCAGGCACCGACACCGAGCACGCCTGCACCGGTCGAGGAGACCCCGGCCGAGCGCGCCACCGCCGAGTTCCCGACGCTGAAGATGAAGGCGGTGGATGGCAGCGAGTACGACCTGGCCGCACATCGTGGCAAGTGGGTGGTGGTGAATTTCTGGGCGACCTGGTGCGCGCCGTGCCGCAAGGAGATGCCGGAGTTGTCGGCGCTGCATGCGATGCGCAGCAACATCGAGGTGGTCGGTCTGGCCTATGAGGACATCGAAGCGCCCGAGATGCAGGCGTTCCTGACCAAGCATCCGGTCACCTATCCGATCGTGATCGTGGACCCGTTCGATCCGCCCGCCGATTTCGCCACGCCGCGCGGCCTGCCGCTGACGCATCTGCTGGACCCGCAGGGCAAGCTGGCGCACACCTTCCTTGGCCCGGTGACGGCTGCTGACATCGAAAAGCAGATCGCCGCTGCCAGGTAGCGGGTGGGTCGGCAGGGCCTGCGGCCCTGCACCCGTGGTAGTGCCGGCCGCTGGCCGGCAACAGCAACAGCAACAGCAGAAGCGGGTTTCCTGTGGG
>NZ_DS999412.1:4476659-4532609 GCF_000158575.1 Stenotrophomonas sp. SKA14 | reverse complement strand
AAGGACGTACTTGCGGCGTCCCCGCACTCCGGCACCGCCCCACCATCCCACAGGAAGCTCGCTTCTGCTGTTGCTGTTGCTGTTGCCGACCAGCGGCCGGCACTACCACGGGTGCAGGGCGCAGCCCTGCCGAACAAACCCTATTCCTCGACCGGGAAGTCCTCGATCGGCTTCAGCACATCGTAGTGCTCGCGATGCAGCTTGCCCTTCAGCTTCGGCAGTTCCGGCAACGGCGCATCCACCCGCGTGTCGGGCAACCGGTCCAGCAGGTTGCGCACCAGGGTCAGCCGGCCCAGCCGCTGGTCGTTGAAATCCACCAGCGTCCATGGCGCGCCTTCGCGATGTGTCGCGCGCAGCATCGCCTCGCGCGCTTCGGTGTAGGCGCTGTACTTGCTGCGCGACTTCAGGTCGACCGGCGACAGCTTCCAGCCCTTCAGTGGATCGACATGGCGTTCGCAGAAACGCTTTTCCTGCTGCTCCTGGTCCACGCACAGCCAGTACTTGAACAGCAGGATGCCATCGTCCACCAGCAGCTGTTCAAACACCGGCGCCTGGCGCAGGAACTGCTGGTACTCGGTCTCGCTGCAGTACCCCATCACCCGCTCGACGCCGGCGCGGTTGTACCAGCTGCGGTCCATCAGCACGATCTCGCCGGCGGCGGGAAGGTGCGATGCATAACGTTGGAAATACCATTGCGTGGCTTCACGGTCGGTGGGCTTGGGCAAGGCCACTACCCGGCACTGGCGAGGGTTGAGATGCTGGCTGATGGCCTGGATCGCGCCACCCTTGCCCGCCGTATCCCTGCCTTCGAACAGCACCAGCAGGCGCTGGCCGCTGTGCTGCACCCAGCGCGCCATCGCGGTCAGTTCCAGCTGCAGCGGCAGCAGCAGTTCGTCGTATTCCTTGCGCTTGAGCTTTGCCATCGTCACACCACGCGGGAAGGAAGCCCGAGCGTAGCGCAGGTGGTGCTCAGGTTCTGTCGACGCCGCGCCAGCCGTGCTCACCGGCGAACTGCTGCAGCAGCGCCGACAGGTCGCGGGCGAACCCGCCCATGTCGAACAGGCCGCTGTGGTCGCGCGCCTGCGCCAGCTCGGCGCGCAGCGCGGCCAGCGCCGCCGGGTCGTTGCCCAGTGCGCTGGCAGTGGCGATGAACGCAGCATCGTCGGCAACGTTCATCCGGGCCAGGCCGAGGTGATGGTTGAGGCTGCCGGCTACGCGCGCGGCGAAGGTATCGCCAGGACAGGTCAGCACCGGACAGCCTGCCCACAGCGCATCCGACGCCGTGGTGTGCGCGTTGTACGGGTGCGTGTCCAGGAACAGGTCGGCCAGCGGGTAGCGGGCCAGGTACTGCGGATGCGGCAGCTTGGCCATGAATACCAGGCGTGCCGGGTCCAGGCCCGCCTTCTGCGCAGCCGCCCGCAGCCGTGCATCGGCCTGGCCCGGGCCGGACAGCAGCCACAGCACGCTGCCAGGCACCGCCTGCAGTACGGCGAAGGCGCGGCCCATGCTGCGCGGGTTGAGTTTGTAGCTGTTGTTGAAGCAGCAGAACACCACGCCGCGTTCGGGCAGCCCGCACTCGGCACGCGTCGGTGCGGACTCCAGCACACGGGTGTTGTCCGAAGGCTGGAAGGCGCGCGGCAGGCGCAGCACGCGTTCGCTGTAATGCGGTTCCAGTGATGGCGGAAGGGTGAAGTCATCACCGATCACTGCATCCATCCACGGCGCTCCAGACGTGCCCGGGTAGGCCAGCCAGTTCAGCTGCAGCGGGGCAGGGCGCATGGCCAGTACTTCCGGCGTGCCGCCGCCACCCCAGCCGCGCAGGTCGAACAACAGGTCGATGCCTTGCCCGCGGATGCGGGTGGCCGTGTCGGCATGACGCAGGCCAGCCACGTCGTGCAGCTGCGTCGCCGCCTGCAGTCTCTGGCGGATGCGGCTGCCATCGTCGCGGTTCAGCGCGAACAGATGCAGCTGCAGCGCGGGGTCGTCGCGCAGCTGCTCGAACAGGGCCACGGTCAGCAGCCCGGTGGGATGGGCGCCGAATCCGTTGGAGAGGAAACCGACCCGCAACGGGCCCTGGGTACGCACCATTGCCGGTGGCAGCGGCCGCACCGAAGCGGCTACGGCGGATGCACGCGCGCGCGCACAGGCCAGCTGCTCGGCGGCGGAGGCGTCTTCGCTGAGGAAGGCGAACGGTTCGACCACGCCTTGTCCGGAGGCAAGTGCACTGCGCACCTGCACGGCCAGTGCGTCCACATCCTGCCAGTCACACAGGCGACGCTGCCAGGCCAGGCGTTGTGCGGCGATGTACGGCTCGGATGGCATCAGTGCATGCGCGCGTCGATACGCCGCTGCCGCGCCCTCGGCATCATCGGCATCTTCCAGCGCGTGGCCCAGCCACAGCGCGATGCCCGGGTGCTGCGGTGCCAGAGCGGCAGCCTGGCCAAGCAGCGTCGCGGCGTCGGCATGCGCGCCGGCCATCCATGCCACGCGACCCAGGCGCGCCAGCGCTTCGGGATGGTTCGGGCGCAGCTGCAGCGCGCGTCGTGCGGCCTGTTCGCCGGCGGCGATGTCGCCGGCTTCCAGTTCCAGGTCGGCCAGCATCACCCAGGCGACGAAATCGCTGGGCTGGCGCGCGATCGCCTGTTGCAGGTGCTGCCGCTGCTGCCAGGCGGACATGCGACTCAGCCCGCCGACAGCTGGGCCAGGGCGTCGACCTGGTGTTCGTGGCTGAGCCGCTGCAGCAGCGGGTCGAGGTCGCCGGCCAGGATGTTGGGCAGGTCGTACAGGGTCAGGCCTTCCACGCGGTGGTCGGTGATCCGCCCCTGCGGGAAGTTGTAGGTACGGATGCGCTGGCTGCGGTCACCACTGCCGACCTGCAGGCGCCGCGACTCGGCCTGCGCCGCGTCCTGGCGCTGGCGTTCGGCGTCGAGCAGCTGCGCCTTCAGGCGCTTCATCGCCTTGTCGCGGTTGGCGTGCTGGCTGCGTTCGGTCTGGCATTCCACCACCACGCCGGTCGGCACGTGGGTGATGCGGATGGCCGATTCGGTCTTGTTGACGTGCTGGCCACCGGCACCGGAGGAGCGGAAGGTGTCCACCTTCAGGTCGGCCGGGTTGATGACGATGTCATCGACTTCGTCGGTCTCGGGAATGATCGCCACGGTGGCCGCCGAGGTGTGGATGCGGCCCTGCGATTCGGTGGCCGGCACGCGCTGCACGCGGTGCGTGCCCGATTCGAATTTCAGGCGCGAGAACGCACCCCGGCCGACCACGCGCGCCACCACTTCCTTGTAGCCGCCGTGTTCGCCCGGGTTGTCCGATTCGATCTCGACCTTCCAGCCCTGGCGCTCGGCGTAGCGGGCGTACATGCGGAACAGGTCGCCGGCAAAGATCGCCGCTTCGTCGCCGCCGGTGCCAGCGCGCACTTCCAGGAACAGGTTGCCCTCGTCACGCGGGTCGCGCGGCACCAGCAGCAGCGCCAGTTCCTGCTCCAGCTGCTGCAGGCGCGTCTGCGCGGCGCCGATTTCCTCGTCGGCCAGCTCGCGCAGGTCGGGGTCGGCGCGCATGCCTTCGGCGGCGGCCAGGTCGGCCTTGGCGCGGGCCTCATCGGCGAGTGCTGCAGCGACCGGTTCAAGTTGGGCGAATTCGCGCGAAAGGTCGCGGAAACGGGTGTTGTCGGCGACCACATCGGGTTCGGCGAGCAGGCGTTCCAGTTCTTCGCGGCGCTCGGCCAGCGCTTCCAGCTTACGGCGCAGGGTCGGCGTCATCGGGTCTCACGGGTGGGTGGCGGTAACCCGGCGTGGCCGGGAACAGGCGCTCGGCGGCGCGGGTCAGGTCGGCATCGCCGCTCAGCGCGGCAGCGCGCAGGGCAGCGGTCGGTGGATGCAGCAATCGGTTGGTCAGGCCGTGGGCAAGCAGTTCCAGTACTTCGTCGGCCGGCTTGCCGTTGGCCAGCTGCTGGCGGGCGCGCTCCAGCAGCTCGGTGCGGGTCGCTTCACCGAACGCACGCAGCTGCCGCAGCGGTGCCTGGTGGGCGCTGGCCTGCTGGGTCTCGATGAAGCGCGACACCTGCAGGTCGATGATGGCTTCGGCCTCGGCGGCCGCCTCGCGGCGGCCACGGCGGTTGTCTTCCACCGCGCGTTCGAGGTCGTCGACGGTATAGAGGAAGGCGTCATTGAGCGAACCGACCTCGGCTTCGATGTCGCGCGGTACGGCCAGGTCGAACAGCAGCATCGGCTTGTGCCGGCGCGCGCGCAGGGCCTTGGCCACCATCTCGCGATGGATAACCGGTTCGCGCGCGGCGGTGGCCGAGAACACCACATCGGCCTCGCCCAGATGACGGTCCAGTTCGGTCAGCGGCAGGGCCACGCCGCCATGGCGGGTGGCCAGCTCCTGTGCGTGGGCGAGAGTGCGGTTGGCGATCAGCAGCCGCCGCACCTTGCCCTCGCTCAGGTGCCGCGCGGCCAGTTCGATGGTCTCGCCGGCACCGACCAGCAGCACGGTGGAATCGTCCAGGCGTGCGAACGCGTTCTGTGCCAGGCGCACCGCGGCCGACGCCACCGACACCGGGTTGGCGCCGACCTGGGTATCGGTGCGGGCGCGCTTGGCCACCGAGAAGGTCTGCTGGAACAGCCGGTCCAGGCGCTGGCCGAGCAGGCCGTGGTCACGCGCCGTCGACCAGGCATCCTTCACCTGGCCCAGGATCTGTGGTTCGCCCAGCACCATCGAATCCAGCCCGGTGGCAACCCGGAACAGGTGGCGCACCGCATCGGCATCGGCGTGCTGGTACAGGTAACCCTGCAGGTCGCCGGCCTGGGCGTGCAGCCACTGGTCCAGCGCCTGCGCCGAATCGGCCACGGCGTACAGCTCGGTGCGGTTGCAGGTGGACAGCAGCACTGCCTCGGCGATCTGCGGGGCATCGCGCAGCGAACCGAGCGCGCGCGGCAACGCCTCACCGGCGAAGGCCGCGCGCTCGCGCAGCTCTACCGGTGCGGTCTGGTGATTCAGTCCGAGCACCCACAGGGTCATTGTTCAGTTGCTTGCGATAAGCTGCTGGCCATTGGACGACATTTTAAGGCCCCGATGCCGACGATGCCCGCATTGATTCGCATCCCCAGTGTTCTGCTGCTGTCCCTGGCCTGCGGCCAGGCCCTGGCAGCGGTGCCGCCCAAGGCCCCCGTACGGGCCGCGGCCACTGAGGAACTGGCGCTGGAACCGGTGATGGCCGGTGAGTTCGCGCTGCAGGCCGGCAAGCTGGCCGAGGCCGCACGCTGGTACCTGCAGGCGGCCCAGCAGACCGACGGCGACGCCGGCCTGGCCGAGCGCGCGACCCGCATTTCCATGCTCGCCAACGACGATGCCAGCGCTGCCAAGGGCCTGGCCCTGTGGCAGCAGCGCGCGCCCAGCTCGCTGACCATGCGCAGTGCCGCCGCTGCACTGGCCATGCGCCAGGGCGATGTGAAGGCCGCGCGTGGCGACCTGCAGGCCTTGCTGGCCGACCCTGATGAACGCGGATGGAAGTTCGCCCTGGCCGCGCTGATTGGCGGTGGCCGCGACCCGGCGGTGCCCGCGCAGGTGCTGGGCGAGCTGGTCGATGCCAATGCCATTCCGCCGAAGATCGAGGCCTGGCAGGAGTTTGGCCGCCTGGCCCTGCGCATGGACAAGCCCGAGCTGGCGCGGCGCATGATCGACGAAGTGGTCAAGCGTTTCCCCGAGGAGCCACGCGTGGCGCTGCTGCGTGCCAGCCAGCTGCAGCAGGCCGGCGAGACCGACAAGGCGTTGTCGCTGCTGCACGACGTCGAGCCGAAGACCCGCCAGGACCCGGAACTGCGCAACGCGGTGGCCATCGCCTATGACAGCCTCGGCCAGCCGTCCGCGGCCGAGCGGGTGCTGGCGTTCGGCCCGCAGGATGTGCAGACCTGGGGCATGCGCGCCTCACTGCTGGCCAAGCAGGGTGACAAGGCCGCGCTGTCCAACCTGTACAACGAACTGTCGCGGCAGGCTGCCAAGCCGGATCCGGCGCAGCGCCTGCTGCTGGGCAAGATCGCCGAATACCTGAAGCGCTATCCCGAGGCGGTGCAGTGGTACCACAGCGTGCCCGGTGGCGATGAACTGAGCGAGGCTCGCCTGCGTGCGGCCAATGCGCAGGCGCTGGCCGGACGCCTGCCGCTGGCGCTGGATGAAGTGCATGCCATCCAGTCCGACGCCGTGGTCGACGACGATGTGCGCCGCGATGCCTACCTGCTGGAGGCCGAGCTGCGCCAGCGCGCCGACGACAGTGCCGGCGAGCTGGATGCGCTGGCCCGCGGCCTGGCGGCCTACCCGGATGACAACGGGCTGCTGTACGCCCGGGCACTCACCTGGGAGCGTCGTGACGACATTCCGCGTGCCGAGGCTGACCTGCGCAAGATCCTGGTGACCGACCCCGAGAACGTACCGGCACTGAACGCGCTGGGCTACACCCTGGCCGACCGTACCGGTCGTCTGCAGGAGGCGCTGGAACTGATCGACCGCGCCCGCGTGGCCGAGCCGGACAACGCCGCCATCGTCGACAGCTACGGCTGGGTGCTGTATCGCCTGGGCCGCAAGGAAGAGGCACTGGTGCAGCTGCGCCGTGCCTGGACCCTGGCCAAGGACCCGGAGATCGCCGCCCATGTCGGTGAGGTGCTGTGGGTGCTGGGCAAGCATGACGAGGCCCGCCACTTCTTCGAGGAAGCGGCCAAGCTCGATCCCGAGAACCGCGCGCTGCTGCGCGCCCGCGAGAAATTCAATCCATGAGTGTTTCCCTTATCCGGCCGCTGCTGTTGGCGGCCGTGACCCTGGCGGTCAGCGCGTGCACGACGGTGGGCACGCAGAAGACGCCGGCCCCGGCCGTGGTCGAGACGGTGTCAGCCGAAGCGGCGCAGGCCGAGGCCGCGCGCGTGGCGGCGCTGCAGGCACAGCCGGACTGGGCTTTCCAGGGCCGGGTCGCGGTCAGCAAGGGCAAGGACGGTGGCAGCGGTCGCATCGACTGGAAGCAGGACGGGCGCCGCTACGTGGTTGAGCTGAGCGCGCCGGTGACCCGGCAGAGCTGGAAGCTGACCGGCGATACCCATTCCGAGGCCGGTCGCCTGGAAGGGCTGGCGGGCGGTCCGCGTGACGGCGAGGACGCCCAGCAGCTGTTGCTGGAAGCGACCGGCTGGGACATCCCGGTCAACCAGTTGCCGGACTGGATCCGTGGCCTGGTGGCCGGCGATGCCGCCGGTCCGGAGAAGGTCGAGCGTGACGGTGAAGGCCGCCCGCGCCGCATGCAGCAGATGGGCTGGCAGGTGCAGTACCTGGACTGGTACCCGGCCGAGGCCGCACGGCCGGCGCTGCCGCGCCGGATCGAGGCCAGCAATGGCGACGCCAAGGTGCGCCTGCTGGTGGACCAGTGGGGACAGGGCACCCCATGAAGGGTGCAGCCGACGACGCGGGCTGGTCCTGGTGGCCAGCCCCGGCCAAGCTGAACCTGTTCCTGCACATCACCGGCCGCCGGGCCGATGGCTACCACGAGCTGCAGACCGTGTTCCGCCTGCTGGACTGGGGTGATCGCATCGGCCTGCGCCTGCGTGAAGACGGCCAGGTGCACCGGCAGGGCGAGGGCCTGCCCGGCGTGGCCGAGGCCGATGACCTGGCGGTGCGTGCCGCCAGGCTGCTCAAAGAGGTGGCGAATGTCGCGCAAGGTGCGGACATCATCGTTGAAAAGCATGTTTCCGCCGGTGGCGGTTTCGGCGGTGGCTCGTCGGATGCGGCCACCGTACTGGTCGTGTTGAACCGGCTCTGGCAAGCCGGCCTGGACGAAGACGCGCTGGCCGCGCTGGGCCTGCGCCTGGGGGCTGACGTGCCGGTATTCGTGCGTGGCCGCAATGCCTGGGCCGAGGGGGTAGGGGAGCGGCTGCAGCCGATCACGCTGGCGCCGGCCTGGTATGTGGTGGTCGAGCCGGGCGTTCATGTTCCCACACCGGTCCTTTTCGCAGACCCGGATTTGACGCGCGACAGCCCAGTGGCGAAAATAGAGGACTTCGCTTCCGGGACCCTGGTCGGGAACGCGTTCGAACCGGTGCTGCGCCGCCGTGAGCCTGCCGTCGAGGCCGCGCTCGCGGCGTTGAGCGGCATCGGCTCCGCGCGGCTGACCGGTTCGGGAAGTGGTTGTTTCGTCGAGTTCGCATCGCAGGCTGCCGCAGAGCAGGGACGGTCGAAGTTGCCGAAGGAGTTGCGGGCAAGGGTGGCAGCGGGCGTTGCGCGTTCGCCACTGCTGGATGCACTCGAGCAACACTGATTTACCAATGCAGGGGCGTCGCCAAGAGGCCCAAGGCACCAGGTTTTGATCCTGGCATTCGTAGGTTCGAATCCTACCGCCCCTGCCAATAGCGGCTGTGTCCGCGCCTTCCAGCGCATCGCCTGCGCGGGACGTGGAAACAACCGCGGTGTTGTCAGCAGCAAGGGTCCATGAGGGTCCTTGCCGACTCCGGATCCCCGCCACTCGTCCCCGCCCGAGACAATCATGATGCAAGAGTCCCCGAACCTGCTGGTCTTTTCCGGCAACGCCAACAAACGTCTGGCGCAGAACATCTGCAAGGAACTGGGGGTTCGCCCGGGCAAGGCGCTGGTCTCGCACTTCTCCGATGGTGAAGTGCAGGTGGAGATCGAAGAGAACGTCCGCAAGCAGGACGTGTTCGTGATCCAGCCGACCTGCGCGCCGAGCGCGGAAAACCTGATGGAACTGCTGGTGCTGATCGACGCGCTCAAGCGCGCATCGGTGGCCAGCGTGACCGCCGTGGTGCCGTACTTCGGCTACTCGCGCCAGGATCGCCGCATGCGTTCCTCGCGCGTGCCGATCACTGCCAAGCTGGCGGCCAAGATGTTCAGCACCGCTGGCGCTGATCGCGTGCTGACCGTCGACCTGCACGCCGACCAGATCCAGGGTTTCTTCGATATTCCGGTCGACAACGTGTACGCCTCTCCGCTGCTGCTGGCCGACATCTGGCGCGCCTACGGCACCGAGAACCTGATCGTCGTCTCGCCGGACGTGGGCGGCGTGGTCCGCGCCCGTGCGGTGGCCAAGCGCCTGGATGACGCCGACCTGGCGATCATCGACAAGCGCCGTCCGCGCGCCAACGTCTCCACCGTGATGAACATCATCGGTGACGTCGAAGGCAAGACCTGCGTGATGGTCGATGACATCGTCGATACGGCCGGCACCCTGTGCGCCGCTGCCGCTGCCCTCAAGGCGCGCGGTGCGCTCAAGGTCGCCGCCTACTGCACCCACGCGGTGCTGTCCGGCCCGGCGGTGGACAACATCACCAATTCCCAGCTCGACGAGCTGGTGGTGACCGACACCATCCCGCTGAAGGACGCCGCGCGGGTGTGCAGCAAGATCCGCCAGCTGAGCGTGGCGGAAATGCTGGCCGAAACGATGCGCCGCATCGCCTTCGGCGAGTCGGTCAGCTCGCTGTACGTCGATTGAGTTTTCGCCCCCGCCGGCAACGGTGGGGGCATGCCCCGGATGCTTCTGGTCGCGGAAGCATCTTCAACCGCCACGCCGCAAGGCGCGGCAACAACCTGAGTAGTCGAAAATGTCGAAGACCCATGAAATCAAGGTCACCAAGCGTGAACTGCAGCGTAAGGGTGCGAGCCGCCGCCTGCGTCACGCCGGTGTGATCCCGGCCATCGTGTACGGCGGCAACGCCGAGCCGGTCGCCATCAGCCTGGACCACAATGAAATCTGGCTGGCCCAGCAGAACGAGTGGTTCTATGCCTCGATCCTGGACCTGAACCTGGACGGCCAGGTGCAGAAGGTCCTGCTGCGTGACATGCAGCGCCACCCGTACAAGCAGCTGATCATGCACCTGGACTTCCAGCGCGTGAACGAGAACGAAGCCCTGACCGCTTCGGTCCCGCTGCACTTCATCAACGAAGACACCTCGCCGGCCGGCAAGGCTGCCGACGTCGTGGTCACCCACGAACTGAAGGAAGTGACCATCAGCTGCCTGCCGAAGGACCTGCCGGAGTCGATCGAAGTCGACCTGGCCGACCTGGCTGCTGGCGACGTGGTGTACCTGTCCAACATCAAGCTGCCGAAGGGCGTGGAAATCCCGGCCCTGGCGCTGGGCAAGGACCACGACGACGCGATCGTCACCGCCAAGCACGGCAAGGAAGACGCTGCCGACGCTGAAGCTCCGGCTGCCGAGTAATGCAGTGACGGTGCCTGCCTCCGGGCAGGCACCGTTCTGGAAGGAACCATGGCAGGACTGCGACTGATCGTCGGTCTGGGCAACCCCGGATCGGAACACGCCCGGACCCGGCACAATGCCGGGTTTCATTTCGTTGAGGCCCTGGCTGAAAAGGCCGGTGCGCGATGGAATGTGGACAGCAAGCTGTTCGGTGAGACCGCCAAGGTCGAGATCGCCGGGCAGACGGTGTGGCTGCTCAAGCCCGCCACCTTCATGAACCTCAGCGGCAAGTCGGTCACCGCCGCACAGCGGTTCTGGAAGATCGAGCCGGAGGAAACCCTGCTGGCCCATGACGAACTGGACCTGGCGCCCGGCGTGGCGCGGCTGAAGTTCGACGGCGGCCATGGTGGCCAGAACGGCCTGCGTGACACCATCCGCCTGCTCGGCCACGGCAAGTTCCATCGCCTGCGCGTGGGCATCGGCCATCCCGGCCACAAGGACCGCGTGGTGGGTTGGGTGCTGGGCCGCCCGTCCAAGGACGACGACGTGCTGATTGCTCGCGCCATCGACGATGCCATCGACGTGATGCCGCTGGCGGTACAGGGTGATTTCAGCGAAGCGATGAAGCGGCTGCACACCCCGAAATAACCCGCTTTGGGTAGGTGCCAACCTTGGTTGGCACACGTTTTACCCAGGTGGTCGCCAACCTTGGTTGGCGGATGTTCCAGATCGAGATGGATTGGCCAAGCAGCGCGCGCGCTGTTTCACCAATCACTTTCACCCCAGAGAGCTGTCACCCATGGGTATCAAATGCGGCATCGTCGGCCTGCCCAACGTCGGCAAGTCGACCCTGTTCAACGCGCTGACCAAGGCGGGCATCGCCGCGGCGAACTTCCCGTTCTGCACCATCGAGCCGAACGTCGGCATCGTGCCGGTGCCGGACCCGCGCCTGAATGAACTGGCGGCGATCATCAACCCGCAGAAGGTCATCCCGACCGCGGTCGAGTTCGTCGACATCGCCGGCCTGGTGGCCGGCGCCGCCAGCGGTGAAGGCCTGGGCAACAAGTTCCTGGCGCATATCCGCGAAGTCGATGCGATCACCCACGTGGTGCGCTGCTTCGAGAACGCTGACGTCATCCACGTCAACAACAAGGTCGATCCGATCTCGGACATCGAAACCATCGATACCGAGCTGGCCCTGGCCGACCTGGACAGCGTCGAGAAGGCGCTGAACCGCGCCGAGCGCGCCGCCAAGGGTGGCGACAAGGAAGCGGCGGCACGCAAGCCGGTGCTGGCCAAGCTGCAGGCGGCGCTGTCCGACGGCAAGTCCGGGCGTTCGGTCGGCCTGGACGAGGAAGAGAAGGCGCTGGTCCGTGACCTGTTCCTGCTGACCCTCAAGCCGGTGATGTACATCGCCAACGTGCTGGAAGATGGTTTCGAGAACAACCCGCACCTGGACGCCGTGCGCGCCCACGCCGCCGCCGAAGGTGCGCAGGTAGTGCCGGTGTCGGCCGCGATCGAAGAAGAGCTGTCCCAGCTCGACGACGAAGACCGCGATACCTTCCTGGCCGATCTCGGCCTGAGCGAGCCGGGCCTGAACCGCGTGATCAACGCGGCCTACAGCCTGCTCGGCCTGCAGACCTACTTCACTGCCGGCGTGAAGGAAGTCCGCGCGTGGACCGTGCGCAAGGGCGCCACCGCCCCGCAGGCCGCCGCGGTCATCCATACCGACTTCGAGAAGGGCTTCATCCGCGCTGAAACCATCGCGTATGACGACTTCATCAAGTACAAGGGCGAAGCCGGCGCCAAGGAAGCCGGTCGCCTGCGCCTGGAAGGCAAGGAATACCGCGTGCAGGAAGGCGACGTGCTGCACTTCCGCTTCAACGTCTGATCCAGCGGCATCGGATCGACTCCGGACGCCCCGCCTTGTGCGGGGCGTTTGCGTTTCCGGTATCGGTTTCGGGCATGGACAAAAATTGACCATGCTCCGGAATGACTGCGGTGCAAGGCTCGCACGCACTTGTCCACACCAAACCCCCACCGCTTTCCACGCCCAATGTGGAAAACCGTGGGGTCGGAGCCCTTTCCGCAGGAAAGGGCTCCGACCCCGATCAGTGCTTTCGAATCGTGGACAAAAATTCGCCGCGCCTCAAAATGCCTGCTGCGCAATGCTCGCACCCACTTGTCCACATCAAGTTCCCATCGCTCTCCACGTCCCGTGTGGAAAACAATCACGGTGATGGATAAAAAATCACCACATCCGGAAACGCCCGCACTGCAAGCCTCGCGGCCACTTGTCCACACCAAGTTCCCATCGCTTTCCACGCGCGGTGTGCATAAGAAACAAGGCCCGCCAATGGCGGGCCTTGTCGTCCACGTCCTGCAATGCCGCGTGCCTTACAGCGCGCTGCCACCGAACTTGTGGGTGTACTGCAGGTTGATGGTGCGGCCGACGCTGTCGAACCAGGACACGTCGTAGTACGGGTACGCGGTGTACGTGGCGTCCTTCGGCGGCATCTTGTTGAACACGTTGACCACCGACAGCGACAGGCGCGAATGGTCGTCGAAGCGGTACTGCAGCGACGCGTTGTAGCGGTAGGTCGCCTTCACGTACGGGCTGTCACCGCTGTCCCACTTGAACACCTGGTCGTAGTTGTCCGAGGTTGGCAGCTTGCCCAGGCGCGAGCCGTAGACCGTGGCCGACCAGGCGTCCTTCTCCCAGGTCACGCTCAGGCTGGTCTTGGTGCGCGGGATGTCGAAGCCGCTGTTGACCGCGAACTGGTCCAGGGTCGGGTCGCCCGGATAGCGCTGGAAATCGTGCTTCTTCACCCAGGTGTGGGTGCCGTTGAGGATGAAGTCGCCGATCCCGGTCTGCAGGCGATAGCGCAGGCCCACGTCGATGCCGGAGGTGGACTCGCGGGCAACGTTGATCGGGGCCACGCGCACGCCGTACAGGCGGCCATCGCTGGTACGGGTGATGCGGTCGAGCGCATCCACGCAGGTCGGCGAATTGATGTCGGCGCTGCCCAGGCGGCAGTTCGCTTCATTGGCCAGGATCGTGCGCACGTCCATGTCCTGCACCTGCTTGCGCATGTCGATGTCGAACCAGTCCACCGACAGGTCCAGGCCGATCGCCGGCGACCAGACGAAGCCGGCACTCCACGAGGTGCTTGTTTCCGGGTCGAGCTGGCGGTTGCCGGTGCGGCTGCGGATCAGGTTGCGCTCGTAGTCGGAACAGTCGCTGGCGCCTTCGAGGCGGCAGGTGTACAGGTCTTCGGCGCTGGTCTCGTCGTTGCCCGGGCCGGCGAACACGTAGTGCAGGTCCGGTGCGCGGAACGCGGTGCCATACGAACCACGCACCAGCAGGGTGTCGATCGGGCGCCATTCCAGGCCGCCGCTCCAGGTGGCCTTGCCGATGGTATGGCCCGAATAGCGGTACTGGTCGTAGCGACCGGCCACGCTCAGGTTGACCGTTTCGTGCAGCGGCATGCGCAGCTCGGCCGCAGTGGCCCAGCGGTTGCGCGAACCCTGGCCGTCCGAGTCCTTCCAGCTGTAGTAGTAGTACTGGGTGGCCAGCGGATCGGGATTCAGCGCGTAGGCCTGCTGGCCCACCTCCACGGTCGCGGCGAAGCCGGCATCGCCGCCCGGCAGGCCGAACAGCGCCGAGTTGGTCACGGTGAACGCGGCCGTCTCGGTGCGCGACTTCGGCGAATACGTGGTGCGTGCGGCAATCGAATCGTACTCGGCGCGGGTCAGCGGCCGGTACAGGCGCGACGGGTCGGCGTTGTAGATCGGGAAGCCGTCATCGTCCACCCCCAGCTGCGGGCCGAGGAACAGGTCATTGGCCTTGGAGGCGATGATCTGCGCCCAGCTGATCCGCGACTGGTACTGGGAGTGGCTCAGCGCCGCCTCGTAGTCCCAGTTGCCGGCCAGGTTGCCCTTGAAGCCGGTGGTCACGCTGAAGGTCTTCTGCGTACTGCGCACCATCGCATTGCGCAGGCCGCCCATTTCCTCGGGCGAGAACTGGCGCTGCCAGAATTCGATTTCGCCGGTGGCCTGGTTGTTGAAGTAGCCCGACTCGTCACCGTTGGCATCCATTCGGCCCCACTTGGTGACGTCGCGCATCAGCGACATCGTGTGGTAACCCAGCTGCACGTCGGCGAACCACTGCTGGCCGTTGTTGAAGTCGTAGCTCAGCGAGGCGTAGCCGTTGGCGCCGCGGCGCTTGCTGAGGATGGTGCCGTAGCCGATCGACGCGTCGCTGCCACAGTAGTAGCCGTACTTCGGGCGGAAGGCGCGGTAGGTGCTGCCCTGGTTCTGCCCGGCCAACGCCTCGCAGGTAGCGGCGCCCGGGTCCAGGTAGTCGTCGTTGTAGTCGGTGCGCAGGTAGGCGCGGCGCGCGATGCGCGAGCCCTCGGTGGGGCCGTCCTGGGTCGAATCCTGGATGTCGCGCTCATAGGCCCACAGCGGGGTCTGCGATTGCAGCTCAACGCTGTACACGGCGTTGAAGTTGCCGCGGCTGAAGCCGCTGGCCAGGCTCATGTCGAACGACTCGCCACCGCCCTCGCTGGTGGTGCCCATGCGCATGTCGATCGTGGTGCCGTCGGCCTTCTTCTTCAGGATGAAGTTGACCACGCCGGCGATCGCGTCGGAGCCGTAGATCGCCGAGGCGCTGCCGGTCAGCACTTCGATGCGCTCGATCATGCCCAGCGGAATGTTGGAGACGTCGGTGAAGTTGCTGCGGCCCTTGAACGGCATCGGGAAGTCGGCGATGCGACGGCCATTGACCAGCACCAGCGTGTGGTTCGGGCCCAGGCCGCGCAGGTCCACCTGCTGGGCGCCCGGCGAGAAGTCGGCGCCGCTGGACGATTGCTGGCTCTGGGTCTCACCGCCGTTCTGGGTCATCGACCGCAGCACGTCCGGCACGGTGGTGAAGCCGCTGGAACGGATCTGCTCGGCGCTGATCACCGTGATCGGGGCGGGACCTTCCACCTGGGCGCGCGGAATGCGCGAACCGGTGACCTGCACCGCATCCAGTTGTTGAACCGAAGAGGAAGCCGGTGCCTGGGCCGCCGCGGAAGCAGCCACGCCCATCAACGCCAGCTGGATCGACCACGCCATCGCCTTTCTACGCATGAGGAATTCTCGAAAATGAAGCCGGCCCGCAGAGGAGGGGCCCTGTCCCCCATTCAGATTTCCGGAATGGGCGCGCGCATTTAACGCCTTTTTTATGTCCTTGACTACTGGCTTTCTATCTGGCAAAGAGTGAAAACGCTTGCAAGTCGATTTTGTTCAGGGAGATCAAGATGCGACGCCTCCTCAGTGCCCTGCGAGGGCCCCTCGTCTGGCTGGTCTGCCTGGTTCTGGCGTGGCCGCTCGCAACCTCAGCGCAGGATCTGCAGAGCCCCGGCTTCGCCTACTACGAAGTGGGGGACCTGGAGGCGCCGAGGCCCGGACCGCGCGCGCCGGCGATGATGCTGATGGGCGGCGGCGAATGGGTGCCGGAGGCATTCCAGTGGTGGCTCAGGCAGGCCGGCAACGGCCGCGTGTTGATTCTGCGTGCCTCCGGCCGCGACGAACTGCAGGACCGCCTGTATCGGGAAATCGGCGGTACCACCGCGGTGCAGACCCTGGTCTTCGACAGCCGCCGCGGCGCCGACGATCCGGCCGTGCTGCGGGTGGTTGCAGCGGCCGATGCCATCTTCATCGCCGGCGGTGACCAGTCGCGCTACATCCGCTTCTGGAAGGGCACCGCGCTCAACCGCGCGCTCAACGCCCACGTACGCGCCGGCAAGCCGATCGCCGGTACCAGTGCAGGCCTGGCCATCCTTGGCGGCTATGCCTATGGCGCGTTGGACGGAGGCAGCATCAGCTCCGCCGGTGCGTTGGCCGACCCGATGGGCAGCGCGGTCACCATGGACAGTGGCTTCCTGCAGATGCCCTACCTGCAGCGGGTGGTCACCGACACCCACTTCGACAAGCGCGACCGCCTTGGCCGCCTCATCGTGTTCGTGGCCCGTGCCGCGCAGGACAGTGGCGACCCCGACATCGTCGGTATCGGCGTCGACGAGGACACGGCGTTGTGCGTGGAGCCGGATGGCCAGGCCCAGGTCTACAGCGCCGACGGCGAGGGCAAGGTGTGGGTGGTCAGCCCCGGGCGTGACGCCGACCGCCTGGTCGAGGGCGAGCCGCTGCGGTTCCATGCCGTGCCGGTGACGGTGGTTGCCAGTGGCAGCCGCATGCGGCTGGATGACTTCGAGGCCGAGGCCGACTACCAGGCCGTCGCCGACGTCAGCGATGGAGAGATCGACGTCGTGCGCCAATGATGCTCCTTTCCGCTCGTGCCGGCCGCTGGCCAATCCATTCATTCGTCCTGCTGGAGATGTACCCGATGAAACTGCGTTTGGCGCTGTCCGCGCTGCTGTCCCTGCCCCTGCTTGCCCAGGCTGCACCGGCCACTTCGCCGCTGCTGGTCATCCATGGCGGCGCTGGTGTCGAGCGCAAGGACCTGTCGCCGGCCGAAGAGAAGGCAGCGCGCGAAGCGCTGCGTGCCGCGCTGCTGAAGGGGCACGCCGAACTGGCGGCCGGGCGCCCGGCACTGGCCGCGGTCACCGCGGCGATCACCGTGCTGGAGGATGATCCGACCTTCAACGCCGGCAAGGGCGCGGTGTTCACCCATGACGGCCACAACGAGCTGGACGCAGCGGTGATGGATGGCACAAGCCAGGCGGCAGGGGCTGTGGCCGGTGTGCAGCGGGTGCGCAACCCGATCCAGCTGGCGCAGACCGTGATGCAGAAGTCCAGGCACGTGATGATGGTCGGGCAGGGCGCCGAAGCCTTTGCGGTGGAGCAGGGCATGACCCTGGTCGATCCGTCGTACTTCCGCACCGACAAGCGCTGGCAGCAGCTGCAGCGCGCCTTGAAGGAAGAGGCCAGCGGCCAGGCGCATGCCGACCTGGAGACCGCGAAGCACTTTGGAACCGTGGGCGCGGTCGCGCTTGACGCGCAGGGGCATCTGGCCGCCGGCACCTCCACCGGCGGCATGACCAACAAGCGCTACGGACGCGTGGGCGACTCGCCGATCATCGGTGCCGGCACCTGGGCCGATGCCCGTTGCGCGGTGTCGGGCACCGGCTGGGGCGAGTACTACATCCGCACCGCCGCCGCGCACGAGATCTGCGCACGCATGCGCTACCAGGGGCAGACACCGGAGCAGGCCGGCAAGGGTGTGATCAACGAGACCATTCCGCAGATGGGCGGCGATGGTGGCGCAATCGTGCTGGCCGCAGACGGAAAAATGGCCACGCCGTTCAACACCCAGGGCATGTATCGGGGCTGGATCGGCGCCGACGGCGTACCCCATGTCGCAATTTTCGCCAGCGAGACCCTGCCGGTCCCAGGGCAATAACCTTGCGTATCAATGGGTTTGCGACAACGTGTGAAAAAGATGGAAAAAAGCGTTGACAGGCCCCCGTCCCATCAGCAGAATAAGCGGCTCACCACCACACACCGCAACGCTTCGGCGGCAACGGAATGGGGTGGTAAGGAGGGATACCCAAGCGGCCAACGGGGGCAGACTGTAAATCTGCTGGCTTACGCCTTCGGTGGTTCGAATCCACCTCCCTCCACCAGTTTCACGTTGTGACATTCCCGGCGCGGGAGTAGTTCAATGGTAGAACCTCAGCCTTCCAAGCTGATGGTGCGGGTTCGATTCCCGTCTCCCGCTCCATTGAATGAACTTTGAATATTATCGAGTTCATGTCATAATGCAAAACTCGGCTCACGTAGCTCAGTCGGTAGAGCACTTCCTTGGTAAGGAAGAGGTCGAAGGTTCGATTCCTTTCGTGAGCACCATCTTAAGCATCACCTCTCAGACGAATTCGAGATAAGCAGCCATGGCCAAGGGTAAGTTCGAGCGCACCAAGCCGCACGTCAATGTCGGCACCATCGGTCACGTCGACCACGGCAAGACCACGCTGACCGCCGCACTGACCAAGATCGGTGCCGAGCGCTTCGGTGGCGAGTTCAAGGACTACTCCTCGATCGACGCCGCGCCGGAAGAAAAGGCTCGTGGCATCACGATCTCGACCGCGCACGTCGAATACGAATCCCCGGTCCGTCACTACGCCCACGTCGATTGCCCGGGCCACGCTGACTACGTCAAGAACATGATCACCGGTGCCGCCCAGATGGACGGCGCGATCCTGGTGTGCTCGGCCGCTGACGGCCCGATGCCGCAGACCCGCGAGCACATCCTGCTGTCGCGTCAGGTCGGCGTGCCGTACATCGTCGTGTTCCTGAACAAGGCCGACATGGTCGACGACGCCGAGCTGCTCGAGCTGGTCGAGATGGAAGTGCGCGAGCTGCTGAGCAAGTACGACTTCCCGGGCGACGACACCCCGATCATCGCCGGTTCGGCCCGTCTGGCGCTGGAAGGCGACCAGAGCGACATCGGCGTGCCGGCCATCCTGAAGCTGGTCGACGCCCTGGACAGCTGGATCCCGGAGCCGGAGCGCGCAATCGACAAGCCGTTCCTGATGCCGGTGGAAGACGTGTTCTCGATCTCGGGCCGCGGCACCGTGGTGACCGGTCGTATCGAGCGCGGCGTGATCAAGGTTGGCGACGAAATCGAAATCGTCGGCATCCGTCCGGTGCAGAAGACCACCGTGACCGGCGTTGAAATGTTCCGCAAGCTGCTGGACCAGGGTCAGGCAGGCGACAACGCTGGCCTGCTGCTGCGCGGCACCAAGCGTGACGACGTCGAGCGTGGCCAGGTCCTGGCCAAGCCGGGTTCGATCAAGCCGCACACCAAGTTCGAAGGCGAAGTGTACGTCCTGTCGAAGGACGAAGGCGGTCGCCACACCCCGTTCTTCAACGGCTACCGTCCGCAGTTCTACTTCCGCACCACCGACATCACCGGCGCAGCTGCACTGCCGGAAGGCGTCGAAATGGTGATGCCGGGTGACAACGTCAAGATGGTCGTCACCCTGATCAACCCGGTGGCAATGGACGAAGGCCTGCGCTTCGCCATCCGCGAAGGCGGCCGTACCGTCGGCGCCGGCGTGGTCTCGAAGATCATCGAGTAAGCCTGCAGTACCGGTGGTTGCATAGCGCCGCCGGTTACGCGAATGGCGGGCCGGGAACCTCGGTCCGCCTTCGCCGTCTAAGGGAAGGCAAGTTTTAAACGTACGCCAGTAGCTCAATTGGCAGAGCAGCGGTCTCCAAAACCGCAGGTTGGGGGTTCGAGTCCCTCCTGGCGTGCCATCTGCCCACCTTATCCAGCGGCCTGGGCCGCTAAAGCAGACACAGCCGGATGAATAGCAAGATCGAACACTCCAAGGACAACTCCGCCCACGGTGGAGATATCGTCAAGTATGTCGCCGCATCGCTGCTGGTGCTGGCCGGTCTGTTCGTCTGGTTCTGGTTCTCCGCCGACTCCGGTCGCGCCGCCCAGCTGGGTGCGTGGGCGGGTCAGCTGCGTGCGTTGGCGGTCGTGGTCGGTCTGGTTGGCGGTATCGGCGTGTTCATGCTGACCGGCAAGGGGCGCGACACCCGCGAATTCCTCTCCGAGTCGCGCTTCGAACTGCGCAAGGTGGTCTGGCCGACGCGCCAGGAAGCCATCCGCATGACGTGGGTCGTGATCGTCGTGGTGCTCATCCTCAGCCTGCTGCTGGGTGGCTTCGACTTCCTGATCCAGAAACTGACTCAGTGGTTCCTGAGCCGCTAAGGAGAATTGCATGAAGCGTTGGTACGTCGTTCACGCCTATTCGGGCTTCGAGAAGTCGGTGGCGCAGGCTCTGCGCGATCGCATCGTCCGTGACGGCATGGAAGAGCGCTTCGGCGACGTCCTGGTCCCGACCGAAGAAGTGGTCGAGATGCGCGCTGGCCAGAAGCGCCGTTCCGAGCGCAAGTTCTTCCCGGGTTACGTGCTGGTCCAGATCGAGACCCACGAAGAAGCCGGTATTCCGCGCATCGACAACGAAAGCTGGCACCTGGTCAAGGAGACCCCGCGCGTGATGGGCTTCATCGGCGGTACCGCCGATCGTCCGCTGCCGATCGCCGATTCCGAGGCCGAAGCCATCCTGAACCGCGTTCAGGAAGGTGTCGAGAAGCCGCGTCCGAAGGTGCTGTTCGAACCGGGCCAGATGGTCCGCGTTACCGATGGCCCGTTCAACGATTTCAATGGCGTCGTCGAAGAAGTCAATTACGAGAAGAGCCGTCTGCGCGTCTCGGTGCTGATCTTCGGTCGTGCCACCCCGGTCGAGCTCGAGTTCGGCCAGGTCGAGAAGGCCGTCTGACCTGACATGTAGAGTCGAGCTTGCTCGACTTTCCGTTCAGTCGAGTAGGGTCGACTCTGCAGATGGAAACCGGGCTTGGCCCGGTTTCTTCCGTTTACGTGCCGCTTCAGGCATGTGAAGAAAAAACCTGATATAGTGCGCGGCTCCCCGCTGGGAAGCCAGCAGGACGAGGCCACCGCAAGGTGGCCTTCGGCATGATTTCAAAACGCGATGCCGGGACGCGTGATTCCCGGTCCGATGGGGAGCCTGTTGTCGAAAGGCGCTAGCACCCGGAGAGCACTCACATGGCAAAGAAAGTTGTCGGTTACATCAAGCTGCAGGTGAAGGCCGGTCAGGCCAACCCTTCGCCGCCGGTCGGTCCTGCGCTGGGTCAGCGTGGTCTGAACATCATGGAATTCTGCAAGGCGTTCAACGCTGCCACGCAGAAGCTCGAGCCGGGTCTGCCGGTTCCGGTGATCATCACGGCCTACTCGGACCGTACGTTCACCTTCATCACCAAGAGCACCCCGGCTACCACCCTGCTGAAGAAGGCCGCTGGCATCTCGTCGGGCTCCAAGCGCCCGAACACCGAGAAGGTCGGCAAGGTCACCCGTAAGCAGCTGGAAGAGATCGCCAAGGCGAAGGAACCGGATCTGACTGCCGCCGACCTGGACGCCGCCGTGCGTACCATCGCTGGCTCTGCCCGTTCCATGGGCCTCGTGGTGGAGGGTTAATAAGATGGCACAGACCAAGCGTGAGAAGGCCATCAAGGCCGCCGTCGTTCCGGGCAAGGCATACGCCTTCGAGGACGCGATCAACATCCTGAAGAGCGCCACCAAGGCCAAGTTCGTCGAGTCGATCGACGTTGCCGTGCGCCTGGGCGTCGATGCGAAGAAGTCCGACCAGCAGGTCCGTGGCTCCACCGTGCTGCCGGCCGGTACCGGCAAGTCGGTCCGCGTCGCCGTGTTCGCTCCGGCCGGTGCCAAGGCTGACGAAGCCCTGGCCGCTGGCGCCGAAGCCGTCGGTATGGATGACCTGGCCGAGAAGATGCAGGCCGGCGATCTGAACTACGACGTCGTCATCGCGACCCCGGACGCCATGCGCGTCGTCGGTAAGCTGGGCACCGTGCTGGGCCCGCGCGGCCTGATGCCGAACCCGAAGGTCGGCACCGTTTCCCCGAACCCGGGTGAAGCCGTGAAGAACGCCAAGTCGGGTCAGGTCCGTTACCGCACCGACAAGGCCGGCATCATCCACTGCACCATCGGCAAGGCCGACTTCGCCGAAGACGCGCTGAAGTCGAACCTGACCGCGCTGCTGCTGGACCTGATCAAGGCCAAGCCGGCTACCTCGAAGGGCACCTACCTGCAGAAGGTTTCGGTCAGCTCGACGATGGGCCCGGGCGTCACCGTCGACCAGTCGTCGCTGACCCTGAAGTAATTGTTTGAAGCGGTCACGGTGCCCTGGGTGCCGTGACCGTGACATTTGAAGGCATCGCTGGCAGTGCATCGCCCGCGGTAGCCGTCAAAGACCGCAGGCGCGGTCGTGGCAATACCGGCGACGGGCACGGAAGCTCGATCTGGCAAGGAGTCGCCGCCGGAGCAGTCATGAGCGCTTAATCGATTCCCCGGAATCACCCTGCGTAGATGGTGCCCTTCTGGAGTTTTTCTGGTTCACGCATGTCTGGGATTTCCCTGATTGCCTCCAGGTCTGGAACGGCCCACCCCCCGGAACATCATCCCGATGTTCCCGGCGTCCAGGACGGATGCCGCACAGGACCGCACACGGCAGGAGCCGTAAGCGGAGTTCAATAGGAGGAGTGCAATGGCTCTCAATCTGTCCCAGAAGCAAGAAGTAGTCGCCGAGCTGGCAGACGTCGCCGCCAAGGCCCACTCCTTGATCGCAGCCGAATACGCTGGCACCACGGTCGCCCAGATGACCGCGATGCGCAAGCAGGCTCGTGAAACCGGTGTTTTCTTGAAGGTTGTCAAGAACACCCTGGCTTCGCGCGCCGTTGAAGGCACCGAGTTCGCAGTCGCCCAGGACCAGATGGTTGGTCCGCTGCTGTACGCGTTCTCGCTCGAGGAGCCCGGCGCTGCCGGTCGCCTGATCAAGGAAGCCGCCAAGGGCAACGACAAGCTGAAGGCTAAGGTCGTCGCCATCGGTGGCGAAGTGTTCCCGGCAAGCCACGTCGACGTGCTGGCCTCGCTGCCGACCCGCGATCAGGCCCTGGCCATGCTGGCCCGCGTCCTGACCGAGCCGGTCACGATGTTTGCCCGCGCCATCAAGGCCGTTGGCGAGAAGCAGGGTGGTGGCGATGTCGCCGCCGACGCTGCCGAGCCGGCCGCCGAGACCGCCTGAGTTTCGACTTACCGTGGTTCCTGACGGAACCTCAACCCAGAAAATCATCCAAAGGTATTAATCATGTCCCTTACCAACGAACAGATCGTCGACGCCATCGCCGAGAAGTCCCTGATGGAAGTGATGGAGCTGGTCAAGGCCATCGAAGAAAAGTTCGGCGTCTCCGCCGCCGCTCCGGTTGCCGTGGCTGCTGCCGCTGGCCCGGCCGCTGCTGTTGAAGAGCAGACCGAGTTCGTCGTCACCCTGAAGTCGGCCGGCGACAAGAAGGTCGAAGTCATCAAGGCCGTCCGCGCCATCACCGGCCTGGGCCTGAAGGAAGCGAAGGACCTGGCCGAAGCCGGCGGCGTCCTGAAGGACAACGCTTCGAAGGACGAAGCCGAGAAGATGAAGAAGGACCTGGAAGCTGCTGGCGCGACTGTCGAAGTCAAGTAAGCACTTCCTTTGCATCGTCATCGATTCACGGCGATGCAGCCAAGGCTGGGGGCGTAAGCCCCCGGCCTTTGGTCGTTTCATGCAATACAGGTTGTAACTGCGGCAAAAAGCCCAACACGGGCTGCGGTCAAACCCCGGCAGGCCAGCGCGCGGCGCGGCGGCGGGGGAGTGGATGCAGACGAGTTGGCAGTTGGAAGTAGCGGGAGAAGGCGTGCTGGTGCCGGCAATACCAGCGACTTCCAACTGACAATTTCAAGTTCCCTTCAGGGTCGTGGACGCACGGCCCGCACAACAAGGTGGAAGACCTCATGACGTCCTATTCGTTCACCGAAAAAAAGCGTATCCGCAAGGATTTCGGCAAGCAGCGCTCGATTCTCGAAGTGCCGTTCCTGCTCGCCATCCAGGTGGATTCCTATCGTGAATTCCTGCAGGAAAACGTCGATCCGGCCAAGCGCACGGACCACGGCCTGCACGCTGCGCTGAAGTCGGTCTTCCCGATCGCCAGCTACAGCGGCAATGCCGCCCTGGAATACGTCGGCTACAAGCTGGGCGAGCCGGTCTTCGACGAGCGTGAGTGCCGCCAGCGTGGCATGAGCTACGGCGCCCCGCTGCGCGTGACCGTGCGCCTGGTGATCTACGACCGTGAGTCGTCGACCAAGGCCATCAAGTACGTGAAGGAGCAGGAGGTCTATCTGGGCGAAATCCCGCTGATGACCGAGAACGGCACCTTCATCGTCAACGGCACCGAGCGCGTCATCGTCTCGCAGCTGCACCGCTCGCCGGGCGTGTTCTTCGACCACGATCGTGGCAAGACCCACAGCTCGGGCAAGCTGCTGTACAGCGCCCGCATCATTCCTTACCGCGGTTCCTGGCTGGACTTCGAGTTCGACCCGAAGGACGCGCTGTTCACCCGTATCGACCGCCGCCGCAAGCTGCCGGTGTCGATCCTGCTGCGCGCGCTTGGCTACAGCAACGAAGAGATGCTGGCCGAGTTCTTCGAGATCAACACCTTCCACATCAACCCGGATGAAGGCGTCCAGCTGGAGCTGGTGCCGGAGCGCCTGCGCGGCGAAACCCTGGGCTTCGACCTCGCCGACGGCGACAAGGTCATCGTGGAAGCCGGCAAGCGCATCACCGCGCGCCACATCAAGCAGCTGGAAGCCTCGGGCATCGCTGCCCTGGCCGTGCCGGACGACTACATCGTCGGCCGCATCCTGTCGCACGACGTGGTCGATGCCTCGACCGGCGAACTGCTGGCCCAGGCCAACGACGAAATCACCGACGAGCAGCTGCAGAGCTTCCGCAAGGCCGGCGTCGATGCCGTGGGCACCCTGTGGGTGAACGACCTGGATCGTGGCCCGTACCTGTCCAACACCCTGCGCATCGACCCGACCAAGACCCAGCTGGAAGCCCTGGTCGAGATCTACCGCATGATGCGTCCGGGCGAGCCGCCGACCAAGGATGCCGCGCAGAACCTGTTCCACAACCTGTTCTTCACCTTTGAGCGCTACGACCTGTCCGCGGTCGGCCGCATGAAGTTCAACCGTCGCGTGGGCCGCAAGGAAACCACCGGCGAAGCCGTGCTGTACGACCGCAAGTACTACGGCGAGCGCAACGACGAAGAGTCCAAGCGCCTGGTCGCCGCCCACGGCGACAGCTCCGACATCCTGGACGTGATCAAGGTCCTGACCGAGATCCGCAACGGTCGCGGCGTGGTCGATGACATCGACCACCTGGGCAACCGTCGCGTGCGTTCGGTCGGCGAAATGGCCGAGAACGTGTTCCGCGTGGGCCTGGTCCGCGTCGAGCGCGCGGTCAAGGAGCGCCTGTCGATGGCCGAGTCGGAAGGCCTGACCCCGCAGGAACTGATCAACGCCAAGCCGGTCGCCGCTGCCATCAAGGAGTTCTTCGGCTCCTCGCAGCTTTCGCAGTTCATGGACCAGAACAACCCGCTGTCGGAAGTCACGCACAAGCGTCGCGTCTCGGCCCTGGGCCCGGGCGGCCTGACCCGTGAGCGCGCCGGCTTCGAAGTGCGCGACGTGCACCCGACCCATTACGGCCGCGTCTGCACCATTGAAACGCCGGAAGGCCCGAACATCGGCCTGATCAACTCGCTGGCCGTGTACGCCCGCACCAACCAGTACGGTTTCCTTGAGACCCCGTACCGCAAGGTCGTGGACGGCAAGGTCTATGACGAAGTCGAGTTCCTGTCGGCCATCGAAGAAAACGAGTACGTCATTGCGCAGGCCAACGCGCTGACCAATGCCGACAGCGTGCTGACCGAGCAGTTCGTGCCGTGCCGCTTCCAGGGCGAATCGCTGCTGAAGCCGCCGGCGGAAGTCCACTTCATGGACGTCTCGCCGATGCAGACCGTGTCGATCGCGGCCGCGCTGGTTCCGTTCCTGGAGCACGATGACGCGAACCGTGCACTGATGGGCGCCAACATGCAGCGTCAGGCCGTGCCGACCCTGCGTGCGCAGAAGCCGCTGGTCGGTACCGGCATCGAGCGCGCCGTGGCGCGTGACTCGGGCGTGACCGTGAACGCCCGCCGTGGTGGCGAGATCGTGCAGATCGACGCCGCCCGCATCGTGGTCAAGGTCAACGAGGAAGAGATCGTTGGCGCCACCGACGCAGGCGTGGACATCTACAACCTGGTCAAGTACACCCGTTCGAACCAGAACACCTGCATCAACCAGCGTCCGCTGGTCCAGGTGGGTGACGTCATCGCCCGCGGCGACGTGCTGGCCGACGGTCCGTCCACCGACATCGGCGAACTGGCCCTGGGCCAGAACATGCTGATCGCGTTCATGCCGTGGAACGGCTACAACTTCGAAGACTCCATCCTGCTCTCCGAGCGCGTGGTGGAAGAGGATCGCTACACCACGATCCACATCGAAGAACTGACCTGCGTTGCGCGTGATACCAAGCTGGGGCCGGAGGAAATCTCCGCCGACATCCCGAACGTTTCCGAGCAGGCGCTGAACCGCCTGGACGAGAGCGGCGTGGTGTACATCGGTGCCGAAGTCCGCGCCGGCGACATCATGGTCGGCAAGGTCACCCCGAAGGGCGAAAGCCAGCTGACCCCGGAAGAGAAGCTGCTGCGCGCGATCTTTGGCGAGAAGGCTTCGGACGTTAAGGACAGCTCGCTGCGCGTTCCGCCGGGCATGGACGGCACCGTCATCGACGTGCAGGTCTTCACCCGCGACGGCATCGAGAAGGACAAGCGCGCCCGCCAGATCGAAGAGTCTGAAATCAAGCGCGTCAAGAAGGACTTCGACGACCAGTTCCGCATCCTGGAAGCCGCCATCTACATGCGTCTGCGTTCGCAGATCGTGGGCAAGGTGGTCAACGGTGGCGCGGGCCTGAAGAAGGGCGACGTCATCAGCGACGCGTTCCTGGACGGCCTGAAGAAGGCTGACTGGTTCGCCCTGCGCATGAAGGACGAGGACGCCTCGGAAGCCATCGAACGCGCGCAGAAGCAGATCCAGGCGCACGAGAAGGAATTCGAGCGCCGCTTCGCCGACAAGCGCGGCAAGATCACTGCCGGTGACGACCTCGCGCCGGGCGTGCTGAAGATGGTCAAGGTGTTCCTGGCCGTGAAGCGCCGCATCCAGCCGGGCGACAAGATGGCAGGCCGCCACGGCAACAAGGGTGTGGTCTCCAACGTGGTGCCGGTCGAGGACATGCCGTACATGGCCTCGGGCGAAACCGTGGACATCGTGCTGAACCCGCTGGGCGTGCCGTCGCGTATGAACATCGGCCAGATCCTGGAAGTGCACCTGGGCTGGGCCGCCAAGGGCCTGGGTCGCAAGATCCAGGCGATGATGGAGGCCCAGGCGGCCGTTGCCGACCTGCGCAAGTTCCTGGACGACATCTACAACCACGATGACACCAACGTGGCCAACCGTGTCGACCTGTCGCAGTTCAGCGACGAGGAACTGCTGCGCCTGGCCCGCAACCTGACCGACGGCGTGCCGATGGCCACCCCGGTCTTCGACGGCGCCACCGAAGCGGAAATCAAGCGCATGCTGGAACTGGCCGACCTGCCGAGCAGTGGCCAGACCCAGCTGTACGACGGTCGCACCGGTGAAGCCTTCGATCGCCACACCACCGTCGGTTACATGCACTACCTGAAGCTGAACCACCTGGTCGACGACAAGATGCACGCCCGTTCGACCGGTCCGTACTCGCTCGTCACCCAGCAGCCGCTGGGCGGCAAGGCGCAGTTCGGCGGCCAGCGCTTCGGTGAAATGGAAGTCTGGGCGCTGGAAGCCTACGGCGCGGCCTACACCCTGCAGGAAATGCTGACGGTGAAGTCCGATGACGTGCAGGGCCGCAACCAGATGTACAAGAACATCGTCGACGGTGAGCACGAGATGGTCGCGGGCATGCCGGAATCCTTCAACGTGCTCGTGAAGGAAATCCGCTCGCTGGCCATCAACATGGAACTGGAAGACAACTGATCCATGCCGGCGCGGCGGTCCGCCGCCGCGCCGCTGGCAGTCAACTGAAAGCCCATCGACACAGCATTCCTCCTTCTGGAGAACACCATGAAAGACCTGCTCAACCTCTTCAACCAGCAGCGCCAGACGCTGGACTTCGACGCGATCAAGATCGCGCTGGCCTCGCCGGACCTGATCCGTTCGTGGTCCTTCGGCGAAGTGAAGAAGCCGGAAACCATCAACTACCGTACCTTCAAGCCGGAACGTGACGGCCTGTTCTGTGCCGCCATCTTCGGCCCGGTGAAGGACTACGAGTGCCTGTGCGGCAAGTACAAGCGCATGAAGCACCGCGGCGTGGTCTGCGAGAAGTGCGGCACCGAAGTGACCCTGGCCAAGGTGCGCCGCGAGCGCATGGGCCACATCGACCTGGCCTCGCCGGTCGCGCACATCTGGTTCCTGAAGTCGCTGCCGTCGCGCATCGGCCTGATGCTGGACATGACCCTGCGCGACATCGAGCGCGTGCTGTACTTCGAAGCGTACGTGGTGACCGAGCCGGGCCTGACCGCCCTGGAGCGCCGCCAGCTGCTGACCGAAGAACAGTACCTGCAGGCCCGTCAGGAGCACGGTGACGACTTCGACGCCGCGATGGGCGCCGAGGCCGTGTACGAACTGCTGCGCACGATCGACCTGCAGTCGGAAATGACCCGCCTGCGCGAAGAAATCGCCGCCACCGGTTCGGAAACCAAGCTCAAGCGACTGACCAAGCGCATCAAGCTGATCGAAGCCTTCCTGGAATCGGGCAACCGTCCGGAATGGATGGTCATGACCGTGCTGCCGGTGCTGCCGCCGGACCTGCGTCCGCTGGTTCCGCTGGACGGCGGCCGCTTCGCGACCTCCGACCTGAACGACCTGTACCGCCGCGTCATCAACCGTAACAACCGCCTGCGCCGCCTGCTCGAACTGAGCGCGCCGGACATCATCGTGCGCAATGAAAAGCGCATGCTGCAGGAATCGGTCGATGCGCTGCTGGACAACGGCCGTCGTGGCCGTGCCATCACCGGTACCAACAAGCGCCCGCTGAAGTCGCTGGCCGACATGATCAAGGGCAAGCAGGGTCGCTTCCGCCAGAACCTGCTCGGCAAGCGCGTCGACTACTCGGGCCGTTCGGTCATCGTGGTCGGTCCGTACCTGCGCCTGCACCAGTGCGGCCTGCCGAAGAAGATGGCGCTGGAGCTGTTCAAGCCGTTCGTCTTCGCCAAGCTGCAGCGTCGTGGCCTGGCCACCACCATCAAGGCCGCCAAGAAGCTGGTCGAGCGCGAAGAAGCCGAAGTCTGGGACATCCTGGAAGAGGTCATCCGCGAGCATCCGGTGATGCTGAACCGTGCGCCGACCCTGCACCGTCTGGGCATCCAGGCGTTCGAGCCGGTGCTGATCGAAGGCAAGGCCATCCAGCTGCACCCGCTGGTCTGCACCGCGTTCAACGCCGACTTCGACGGTGACCAGATGGCCGTCCACGTGCCGCTCTCGCTGGAAGCCCAGCTGGAAGCGCGTGCGTTGATGATGTCGACCAACAACATCCTGTCGCCGGCCAACGGCGAGCCGATCATCGTGCCGTCGCAGGACGTCGTGCTGGGTCTGTACTACATGACCCGCTCGCTGGAAAACAAGAAGGGCGAGGGCATGGCCTTCGCCAACATCGCCGAAGTCAAGCGTGCCTACGACAACCGCGTGGTGGAACTGCACGCACGCGTCAAGGTCCGCATCACCGAGGTGGTGACCGACGAAGACGGCGTGAAGCAGAACAAGACCTCGATCGTGGACACCACGATCGGTCGCGCCCTGCTGGCTGAAATCCTGCCGGAAGGCCTGCCGTTCGCGCTGGCCAACACCGAGCTGACCAAGAAGAACATCAGCCGCCTGATCAACTCCAGCTACCGCCAGCTGGGTCTGAAGGACACGGTCGTGTTCGCCGACAAGCTGATGTACACCGGCTTCGCCTACGCGACCCGCGCCGGCGTGTCGATCGGCATCGACGACATGCTGATCCCGGACGAGAAGAAGGGCATCCTCACCGAGGCCGAAGCCGAAGTGCTGGAAATCCAGGAGCAGTACCAGTCGGGCCTGGTCACCGCCGGCGAGCGCTACAACAAGGTGGTCGACATCTGGTCGCGCACCAACGAGCGCATCGCCAAGGCGATGATGGACACCATCGGTACCGAGAAGGTGGTCAATGCCAAGGGCGAGACCATCGACCAGAAGTCGATGAACTCGCTGTACATCATGGCCGACTCCGGTGCGCGTGGTTCGCAGGCGCAGATCCGTCAGCTGGCCGGCATGCGTGGCCTGATGGCCCGCCCGGACGGCTCGATCATCGAGACGCCCATCAAGGCGAACTTCCGCGAAGGCCTGAACGTGCAGGAGTACTTCAACTCCACCCACGGTGCCCGTAAGGGTCTGGCCGATACCGCGCTGAAGACCGCGAACTCGGGTTACCTGACCCGTCGTCTGGTCGACGTCGCGCAGGACGTGGTGATCACCGAGGTGGATTGCGGTACCACCGAAGGCCTGATCATGACCCCGATCGTGGAAGGCGGCGACGTGGTCGAGCCGCTGAAGGATCGCGTGCTGGGTCGCGTGGTGGCCGAGGACGTGTTCCTGCCGGGCAACGACGAAGATCCGATCGTCACCCGCAACACCCTGCTGGACGAAGCCTGGGTCGCCAAGCTGGAAGACGCCGGCGTGCAGAGCATCAAGGTGCGTTCGACGATCTCGTGCGAATCGGCCTTCGGTGTCTGCGGTCGCTGCTACGGCCGCGATCTGGCCCGTGGCCACCTGGTCAACATCGGTGAAGCGGTCGGCGTCATCGCCGCCCAGTCCATCGGTGAGCCGGGTACCCAGCTGACCATGCGTACGTTCCACATCGGTGGTGCGGCGTCGCGAGCGGCTGCGGTCGACAACATCACCGTCAAGACCACCGGCTCGGTCAAGTTCAGCAACCTCAAGTCGGTCGAGCACGCCAACGGCTCGCTGGTGGCGGTGTCGCGCTCGGGCGAAATCTCGGTGCTCGATGCCCACGGCCGTGAGCGCGAGCGTTACAAGCTGCCGTACGGTGCGACCATCACGTCCAAGGACGGTGATGCGATCAAGGCTGGCCAGACCGTGGCCAACTGGGATCCGCATAACCACCCGATCGTGTCGGAAGTGGCCGGCTTCATCCGCTTCATCGACTTCGTCGACGGCATCACCGTCATCGAGAAGACCGACGAGCTGACCGGCCTCGCTTCGCGCGAAATCACCGATCCGAAGCGTCGTGGTACCCAGGCCAAGGACCTGCGCCCGATCGTGCGCATCGTCGACGCCAAGGGCAACGACCTGTCGATCCCGGGCACCGACCTGCCGGCGCAGTACCTGCTGCCGCCGCGTTCGATCGTCAACCTGCAGGACGGCGCCCCGGTGGGCGTGGGCGACGTCGTCGCCAAGATCCCGCAGGAAGCCTCGAAGACCCGCGACATCACCGGTGGTCTGCCGCGCGTGGCCGACCTGTTCGAAGCGCGCAAGCCGAAGGATCCGGCGGTGCTGGCCGAGCGTTCGGGCATCATCAGCTTCGGCAAGGACACCAAGGGCAAGCAGCGCCTGATCATCAAGGACACCGATGGTTCGGAGCACGAAGAGCTGATCCCGAAGTACCGCCAGGTCATCGTGTTCGAAGGCGAGCATGTCACCAAGGGTGAAACCATCGTGGACGGCGAGCCGAGCCCGCAGGACATCCTGCGTCTGCTGGGTGTCGAACCGCTGGCGGCCTACCTGGTGAAGGAAATCCAGGACGTGTACCGCCTGCAGGGCGTGAAGATCAACGACAAGCACATCGAGGTGATCACCCGCCAGATGCTGCGCAAGGTCGAGATCACCGACCAGGGCAGCAGCAAGTTCCTGAACGGCGAGCAGGTGGAGCGCCAGCGCGTTATCGAGGAGAATGCGCGCCTGTCGACCCGCAACGAGCTGCCGGCGCACTTCGATCCGGTCCTGCTGGGTATCACCAAGGCGTCGCTGGCGACCGAGTCGTTCATCTCGGCCGCGTCGTTCCAGGAAACCACCCGCGTGCTGACCGAAGCGGCCGTCCGCGGCACCTCGGACAACCTGCGTGGCCTGAAGGAAAACGTCATCGTGGGTCGCCTGATTCCGGCCGGTACCGGCCTGGCGTACCACAGCAACCGCCGCCGCGGCGCTTCCGGTCTCACCGAGTCGGAGATGCAGACTCTGGCCGGTACCCCGGCCGCGGTCGAGGCGCCGGTGGTTGAAGCCGAAGCTGAACAGGCATCGGGCGAAGAATGAGGTATCCGGTCCGGCCGCAAGGCCGGACCACCCCGTCGGTCCATCGATGGGATTGGGAAAGGGCAGGGGAGATCGTCCGCGATCGACCCTGTCAACCTGAACGGGGTACATGGAGGCCCCCCAGTAACGTCCCGGGATCAGGGACGGGCTTGACAGGAGGCGTTTGACTGCTTTCCTGGCAGGTTGCTACAATCGTCTGTCTCAGCAGGCCAAAATTTCGGCCTGCTTTAACATTTCCGCATCTCTGGTCGGATTTTCCGGCCACCAATCAGAAGAACCTACTGATGGCGACGATCAACCAGCTGGTCCGCAAGCCGCGGCAAGCGACCACCTACAAGAGTGCCTCGCCGGCGCTCGACAAGTGCCCGCAGCGCCGTGGCGTCTGCACCCGTGTCTACACCACCACTCCGAAGAAGCCGAACTCGGCTCTGCGCAAGGTTGCCAAGGTCCGCCTGACCAACCAGGAAGAAGTGATTTCCTACATCGGTGGTGAAGGCCACAACCTGCAGGAGCACTCCGTGGTCCTGATCCGCGGCGGTCGCGTCAAGGACCTGCCGGGTGTGCGTTACCACACCGTTCGTGGCTCGCTCGACGCCGCCGGCGTTGCCAAGCGTCGCCAGGCCCGTTCCAAGTACGGCGCCAAGCGTCCGAAGGCATAAGGAGAGACCACTATGTCGCGTAAGGGTAATACTCCGCAGCGTTCCGTCCTGCCCGATCCGAAGCACGGAAGCGAAACCATCGCCCGCTTCATCAACATGGTCATGCAGAGCGGCAAGAAGTCCGTCGCCGAAAAGATCGTGTATGGCGCCATGGACGTGATCACCGAGAAGAACAGCAGCGCCAACGCCATTGAACTGGTGCAGAAGGCTCTGGACAACGTCGCTCCGGCGGTCGAAGTCAAGTCGCGCCGCGTCGGTGGTGCCACCTACCAGGTGCCGGTCGAAGTGCGTTCGTCGCGCAAGATGGCCCTGGCCATGCGCTGGCTGATCGACTCCGCGCGCAAGCGTGGTGAGAACACCATGCCGAAGAAGCTGGCTGCTGAACTGATCGACGCCTCGGAAAACCGTGGCGGCGCCATCAAGAAGCGCGAAGAAACCCACCGCATGGCCGAAGCCAACAAGGCATTCGCCCACTACCGCTGGTGAGTTTGACGGCCTTGTAAAACAGGCAGGGCAGCACCACTTCGGTGCGTGCTGCCTCGCGGTCCCGGAAGGACTGCGCCAATCCGAAGGCCGCCGAAAGGCGGCGTTCGGCCATCCGAAATCCAAGAAATCTGAGAGGCTCCCGTGGCCCGTTCCACTCCCATCGAGCGTTACCGCAACTTCGGCATCATGGCTCACATCGATGCCGGCAAGACCACCACGTCCGAGCGCATCCTGTTCTACACCGGCAAGAGCCACAAGATCGGTGAAGTGCACGACGGCGCCGCCACCATGGACTGGATGGAGCAGGAGCAGGAGCGTGGCATCACGATCCAGTCCGCTGCCACCACCGCGTTCTGGAAGGGCATGGACAAGTCCCTGCCGGAGCACCGCTTCAACATCATCGACACCCCCGGGCACGTCGACTTCACCATCGAAGTGGAGCGCTCGCTGCGCGTGCTCGACGGTGCCGTCTTCGTCCTGTGTGCCGTCGGTGGCGTGCAGCCGCAGTCGGAAACCGTGTGGCGCCAGGCCAACCGCTACAAGGTGCCGCGCATCGCGTTCGTCAACAAGATGGACCGCACCGGTGCCAACTTCTACAAGGTCCGTGACCAGCTGAAGGCCAAGCTCGGCGCCGTCGCCGTGCCGATGCAGCTGCCGATCGGCGCTGAAGAAGGCTTCAAGGGCGTCGTCGACCTGCTGAAGATGAAGGCCATCCATTGGGATGAGGCCTCGCAGGGCATGAAGTTCGAGTACGGCGAAATCCCGGCCGACCTGCAGGAAAAGGCTGAAGAAGCCCGCACCTACATGATCGAAACCGCGGCTGAAGCCAGCGAAGAGCTGATGGAAAAGTACCTGGGCGGTGAAGAGCTGGCCGAGGCTGAAATCATCAACGCGCTGCGTACCCGCACCCTGGCCACCGAAATCGTCCCGATGTACTGCGGTTCGGCGTTCAAGAACAAGGGCGTGCAGGCCATGCTGGACGGCGTGATCCAGCTGCTGCCGTCGCCGGTCGATGTGCCGGACGTGACCGGTACCGACGTGGACGACGAAAACGTCGCCATGACCCGCAAGTCCGACGACAAGGCTCCGTTCTCGTCGCTGGCCTTCAAGATCATCACCGATCCGTTCGTCGGCGCGCTGACCTTCTTCCGTGTCTACTCGGGCACCCTGAACGGTGGTGACACCGTCCTGAACTCGGTGAAGGGCAAGAAGGAGCGCATCGGCCGCATCCTGCAGATGCACTCGAACAACCGCGAAGAAATCAAGGAAGTTCTGGCCGGTGACATCGCCGCTGCCGTGGGCCTGAAGGACACCACCACCGGTGACACCCTGTGCTCGATCGACCAGCCGATCATCCTGGAGCGCATGACGTTCCCGGAGCCGGTGATCTCGATGGCCGTCGAACCGAAGACCAAGTCGGACCAGGAAAAGATGGGCCTGGCCCTGGGTCGCCTGGCGCAGGAAGATCCGTCGTTCCGCGTCAAGACCGACGAAGAATCCGGCCAGACCATCATCTCGGGCATGGGCGAGCTGCACCTGGACATCATCGTCGACCGCCTGAAGCGCGAGTTCAACGTTGAAGCCAACGTCGGCGCGCCGCAGGTGGCCTACCGCGAAACCATCACCCTGGCTGACGTCAAGTCGGACTACAAGCACGCCAAGCAGTCCGGTGGTAAGGGTCAGTACGGTCACGTCGTGATCGAGCTGTCGCCGATCACCGCTGAAGACCGTGCCGATGCCAAGATCGCTCCGCTGATCAAGGACGACTTCCTGTTCATCAACGACATCACCGGCGGCGTGATCCCGAAGGAATTCATTCCGTCGGTCGAAAAGGGCCTGCGCGAAACCATCACCAGCGGCCCGCTGGCTGGCTTCCCGGTCGTGGACGTCAAGGTGAAGCTGGTGTTCGGTTCGTACCACGACGTCGACTCCTCGGAAATGGCGTTCAAGCTGGCTTCGTCGATGGCCTTCAAGCAGGGCTTCGCCAAGGCCAAGCCGGTGCTGCTGGAGCCGATCATGAAGGTCGAGATCGTGACCCCGGAGGATTACCAGGGTGACGTGATGGGCGACGTCAGCCGTCGTCGCGGCGTGCTGCAGGGTTCCGACACCACCGGTGACGGCTCCGCTTCGATCATCAACGCGATGATCCCGCTGGGTGAAATGTTCGGCTACGCCACTGCGCTGCGTTCGCAGACCCAGGGCCGCGCCACCTTCACCATGGAATTCGACCACTACGAGCCGGCGCCGAACAACATCGCCGAAGCCGTCATGAAGAAGGGCTGAGCCTCGCTCAGCCTCTCCTGAAAACCACTTACAAAATCAAGGTATAGAACAATGGCAAAGGGTAAGTTCGAGCGCACCAAGCCGCACGTCAACGTCGGCACCATCGGTCACGTCGACCACGGCAAGACCACGCTGACCGCCGCACTGACCAAGATCGGTGCCGAGCGCTTCGGTGGCGAGTTCAAGGACTACTCCTCGATCGACGCCGCGCCGGAAGAAAAGGCTCGTGGCATCACGATCTCGACCGCGCACGTCGAATACGAATCCCCGGTCCGTCACTACGCCCACGTCGATTGCCCGGGCCACGCTGACTACGTCAAGAACATGATCACCGGTGCCGCCCAGATGGACGGCGCGATCCTGGTGTGCTCGGCCGCTGACGGCCCGATGCCGCAGACCCGCGAGCACATCCTGCTGTCGCGTCAGGTCGGCGTGCCGTACATCGTCGTGTTCCTGAACAAGGCCGACATGGTCGACGACGCCGAGCTGCTCGAGCTGGTCGAGATGGAAGTGCGCGAGCTGCTGAGCAAGTACGACTTCCCGGGCGACGACACCCCGATCATCGCCGGTTCGGCCCGTCTGGCGCTGGAAGGCGACCAGAGCGACATCGGCGTGCCGGCCATCCTGAAGCTGGTCGACGCCCTGGACAGCTGGATCCCGGAGCCGGAGCGCGCAATCGACAAGCCGTTCCTGATGCCGGTGGAAGACGTGTTCTCGATCTCGGGCCGCGGCACCGTGGTGACCGGTCGTATCGAGCGCGGCGTGATCAAGGTTGGCGACGAAATCGAAATCGTCGGCATCCGTCCGGTGCAGAAGACCACCGTGACCGGCGTTGAAATGTTCCGCAAGCTGCTGGACCAGGGTCAGGCAGGCGACAACGCTGGCCTGCTGCTGCGCGGCACCAAGCGTGACGACGTCGAGCGTGGCCAGGTCCTGGCCAAGCCGGGTTCGATCAAGCCGCACACCAAGTTCGAAGGCGAAGTGTACGTCCTGTCGAAGGACGAAGGCGGCCGCCACACCCCGTTCTTCAACGGCTACCGCCCGCAGTTCTACTTCCGCACCACCGACATCACCGGCGCAGCTGCACTGCCGGAAGGCGTCGAAATGGTGATGCCGGGTGACAACGTCAAGATGGTCGTCACCCTGATCAACCCGGTGGCAATGGACGAAGGCCTGCGCTTCGCCATCCGCGAAGGCGGCCGTACCGTCGGCGCCGGCGTGGTCTCGAAGATCATCGAGTAATCTGGTAGTATCTGCGCCCCGATGTTGCCTGGGTAGGGCATCGGGGCGTATCAAATGGGAAAGCAGGCACAGGATGTGCCTTGTGTTCCCCGGACCAGGAAGGGTCAATGCCATTCAGGCGGCGTCAACAGGCGACTGTTGACAGCTGCCTTGCGTGCCATTATGCTTCTACGTCTGGGCAGGCCGGGAAACTGGTCTGCCTACGTTTTTGAGGTCTATGGAGTGACCTTGGCGGCCTGCAGGAGTGCGGGCCGTCCGTATTCAGGAATTTCATGGGGCAAAGCAACCCAGAGGCTTTGTCTGTCGCTCTTTTAACGAAGGAACCTACCGCCATGGCGGACCAAAAGATCCGGATCCGGCTGAAAGCGTTCGATCATCGTCTGATCGACCGTTCGGCCAGCGAGATCGTTGAAACGGCAAAGCGGACCGGCGCGCAAGTGCGTGGCCCGATCCCGCTGCCGACCAAGATCGAGCGTTACACCGTTCTCGTCTCCCCGCACGTCGACAAGGACGCGCGTGACCAGTACGAGACCCGCACGCACAAGCGCGTGCTCGATATCGTTGACCCGAATGACAAGACCGTGGACGCGCTGATGAAGCTCGAACTGGCTGCCGGCGTCGACGTTCAGATCAAGCTGACCTGAGGACTACGACCATGACGAAGAAGTATTCGTTGGGCTTCGTGGGCCGCAAGGCTGGCATGAGCCGCGTGTTCACTGAAGATGGCCGCTCCATCCCGGTGACCCTGATCGAAGCAACCCCGAACCGCATCGCGCAGATCAAGACCGTCGAAACCGACGGTTACAGCGCCGTGCAGGTGACCGTCGGCGCGCGTCGCGCTGCCCTGGTCAACAAGCCGGAAGCCGGCCACTTCGCCAAGGCGAAGGTGGAAGCGGGTCGTGGCCTGTGGGAATTCCGCGTTGAAGACGCGCAGCTCGGCGATTTCGCCGTTGGCGGCGAAGTCAAGGCGGACATCTTCGAAGTCGGCCAGATCGTCGACGTCCAGGGTGTCACCAAGGGTAAGGGCTTCCAGGGCACCATCAAGCGCCACAACTTCCGTATGGGCGATGCAACCCACGGTAACTCGCTGTCGCATCGCGCGCCGGGTTCGCTGGGTCAGCGCCAGACCCCGGGTCGTGTTTTCCCGGGCAAGAAGATGTCGGGCCACATGGGCGCGGTGCAGCAGAGCACCCAGAACCTGGAAGTGGTCAAGGTCGACGTCGAGCGCGGTCTGATCGCGGTTCGCGGCGCCGTTCCGGGCGCGGCGGGTGGCGACGTGATCGTCCGTCCGGCGAGCAAGGCATAAGGAGAGATGACGATGGAACTCGTTATCACGGGTAGCAACAACAAGGTCTCGGTCTCCGACGCCGTGTTCGGTCGCGATTTCAGCGAAGATCTGGTCCACCAGGTCGTCGTTGCCTACCGCAACGCCGGTCGCGCCGGCACCAAGGCACAGAAGACTCGTTCTGAAGTGGCTGGTACCACCAAGAAGTCGAAGAAGCAGAAGGGCGGCGGCGCGCGTCATGGCGCACTGACGGCTCCGATCTTCGTCGGCGGCGGTGTCACCTTCGCGGCCAAGCCGCGCAGCTTCGAGCAGAAGGTCAATCGTAAGCAGTACCGTGCCGCCATGTGCGCGATCCTGTCCGAGCTGAACCGTCAGGGCCGTCTGACCATCGTGGAGTCCTTCGATGTCGAAGTGACCAACACGAAGGGTCTGATCGCCAAGCTGGCCGGCCTGGAAGTGGGCAAGCGCCCGCTGATCGTCACTGAAGAAGCCTCCGAGCACCTGTACCTGTCCGCCCGCAATCTGCCGTACGTGCAGGTGCGTGACGTGCAGGGTCTGGACCCGGTGTCGCTGGTCGGTGCCGACACGGTCGTCATCACCGCTGACGCGGTCAAGAAGGTCGAGGAGTGGCTGGCATGAACAGCAACGAAAAAATCTTCAGCGTGCTGCGTGCCCCGCGTGTCTCCGAAAAGACCGCGCGCCTGCAGGAACTCTCCAACCAGTATGTCTTCGAAGTTTCGAACGAAGCCACCAAGGCCGATGTAAAGGCCGCGGTCGAGCAGCTGTTCGACGTCAAGGTCGAAGCCGTCAACGTGGTCAACGTCAAGGGCAAGAACAAGTCCTTCCGTAACCGTGCTGGCCGCCGCGGCGATTGGCGCAAGGCGTACGTTCGCCTGGCCGATGGCCAGTCGATCGATGTAACGGCCAAGGCCTGAGGTACATCCCATGCCATTGATGAAATTCAAGCCCACCTCCCCCGGCCGCCGTTCGGCCGTGCGCGTGGTCACCCCCGACCTGCACAAGGGTGCTCCGCACGCCGCACTGGTCGAGTCGCAGAGCCGCTCGGGTGGTCGTAACCACCATGGCCGCATCACCGTGCGTCACGTCGGTGGTGGTGCCAAGCAGCACTACCGCATCATCGACTTCAAGCGCAACAAGCTGGGCATCCCGGCGCGCGTGGAACGCATCGAATACGATCCGAACCGCACCGCCCACATCGCCCTGCTGTGCTACGTCGACGGTGAGCGTCGCTACATCATCGCCCCGAAGGGCCTGAAGGCTGGTGATCAGGTGATCGCTGGTTCGGACGCCCCGATCAAGGCCGGCAACACCCTGCCGCTGCGCAACATCCCGGTCGGCACCACCATCCACTGCATCGAACTGAAGCCGGGCAAGGGCGCTCAGATCGCTCGCGCCGCCGGTGCGGCCGTGCAGCTGGTGGCTCGCGAAGGCATCTACGCCACCCTGCGCCTGCGCTCGGGTGAAATGCGCAAGGTTCCGGTCGAGTGCTGCGCCACCATCGGCGAAGTCGGCAACGACGAGCACAGCCTGGAAAAGCTGGGCAAGGCCGGTGCCAAGCGTTGGCGCGGCGTCCGCCCGACCGTTCGTGGTGCTGCCATGAACCCGGTTGACCACCCGCACGGTGGTGGTGAGGCCAAGGCCGGCCAGGGTAACCCGCATCCGGTCACCCCGTGGGGTGTCCCGACCAAGGGTTACAAGACGCGCCATAACAAGCGCACTCAGCAGTTCATCGTCCGCGATCGTAGGGGCTAATCGACCATGGCACGTTCACTCAAGAAGGGCCCGTTCGTCGATCACCACCTCGTCAAGAAGGTGGAGGCCGCTGCGGGCAGCAAGAAGCCGATCAAGACCTGGTCGCGCCGTTCGATGATCCTGCCTGACATGGTAGGCGTCACCATTGCCGTGCATAACGGCAAGAACCACATTCCGGTTCTCGTCAACGAGAACATGGTCGGCCACAAGCTCGGCGAATTTGCCATCACCCGGACCTTCAAGGGTCACGGTGGTGACAAGAAGTCGGGCAAGTAAGGAGAGATGACAATGGAAGCGAAAGCCATCCTGCGCACTGCGCGCATCTCCCCGCAGAAGGCTCGTCTGGTCGCCGACCAGGTGCGCGGTCTGCCGGCCGAGCGTGCGGTCAACCTGCTGAAGTTCTCGGACAAGAAGGCTGCCCACCTGATCAAGAAGGTGGTGGAGTCGGCAATTGCCAACGCCGAGAACAACCAGGGCGCCGACGTCGACGAGCTGAAGGTTCAGACCATCATGGTTGATGAAGGTCCGACCCTGAAGCGTTTCATGGCGCGGGCGAAAGGCCGCGGTACCCGCATCCTCAAGCGCACCAGCCACATCACTGTGGTTGTGGGCGCCGCCAAGTAAGCGGATAAGGAAAAGACCATGGGTCATAAAGTTCATCCGATTGGTATCCGCCTCGGCATTTCCAAGGACTGGAACTCCAAGTGGTACGCCAACAAGGCCGAGTTCGCTGGTTACCTGGCAGCCGACCTGAAAGTGCGCGAAATGCTGCGCAAGAAGCTGGCTCAGGCCGGCATCAGCAAGATCCTGATCGAGCGTCCGGCCAAGACCGCTCGCGTGACGATCCACACCGCCCGTCCGGGCGTGGTGATCGGCAAGCGCGGTGAGGACATCGAGAAGCTGCGCAAGGAAGTGAGCGAGATGATGGGCGTCCCGGCGCACATCAACGTCACCGAAGTGCGCAAGCCGGAACTGGACGCGCAGCTCGTTGCCGAGTCGATCGCCCAGCAGCTGGAGCGTCGCATCATGTTCCGCCGTGCAATGAAGCGCTCGGTCGGCAACGCGATGCGCCTGGGTGCCCTGGGCATCAAGGTCAACGTGGGTGGCCGCCTCAACGGTGCAGAAATCGCCCGTTCGGAGTGGTACCGCGAAGGCCGCGTGCCGCTGCACACCCTGCGTGCCGACATCGACTATGGCTTCGCTGAAGCCAAGACGACCTACGGCATCATCGGCATCAAGGTCTGGATCTACAAGGGCGAGGTCTTCGATTTCTCCCAGGTTGGCCAGGAAAAGCAGGACGACACCCCGTCGCGCAACGATCGTCACGATCGCGGCGACCGTGGTGACCGTCAGCGCCCGGCCCGTGAAGCGAGGTAACGACAATGTTGCAACCCAAGCGAACCAAGTACCGCAAGGTACACAAGGGCCGTAACGATGGCCTGAGCTGGAGCGCCAACGCTGTCAGCTTCGGCGAGTACGGCCTGAAGGCAACCGCACACGGTCAGCTGACCGCGCGTCAGATCGAAGCGGCCCGCCGCTCGATCAGCCGCTACGTCAAGCGCGGCGGCAAGATGTGGATCCGCGTGTTCCCCGACAAGCCCATCACCAAGAAGCCCATCGAAGTCCGAATGGGTTCTGGTAAGGGTAACGTGGAATACTGGGTGGCCCAGATCCAGCCCGGCCGCATGATCTATGAAATCGAGGGTGTTTCCGAGGAAGTGGCTCGCGAGGCGTTCCGCCTGGCCGCCGCCAAGCTCTCGGTCACCACCACTTTCGTGACCCGTACGGTGCGCTGATGGATATCAAAACTCTCCGTGAAAAGTCGGCTGACGAACTCAAGGCCCACCTGATCGACCTGCGTAAGGAACAGTTCTCTGTCCGTATGCAGCAGGTCACCGGCCAGCTGCCGAAGACCCACGACATTCGCCGGGTCCGTCGCGAGATTGCTCGCGTCAAGACCCTGCTCGGCAGCACGAAGTAAGGATGGCCGCTATGAGCGACAATACTGAAAAGAAGACGCTGCGCACGGTCGAAGGCCGTGTCGTCAGCAACAAGATGGACAAGACGGTTACCGTCCTGGTTGAGCGTCAGGTCAAGCACGCGCTGTACGGCAAGTACATCAAGCGCTCGACGAAGCTGCACGCCCACGATGCCGACAACGCCTGCAAGGAAGGCGATGTCGTCCGCGTGACCGAGATTGCTCCGATGTCCAAGACCAAGAACTGGCGCGTGGTGGAAGTCATCACGCGTGCGGCTGAATAAGGAGTCTGAATCATGATCCAGATGCAGAGCTACCTTGACGTCGCGGACAATTCGGGTGCCAAGCAGGTGATGTGCTTCAAGGTGCTGGGTGGTTCCAAGCGCCGTTACGCCGGCATCGGCGACATCATCAAGGTCACCGTGAAGGATGCGATTCCGCGCGGCAAGGTCAAGAAGGGTGAAGTGTATGACGCCGTCGTGGTGCGTACCCGCAAGGGTGTGCGTCGCGCCGATGGCTCGCTGATCCGCTTCGACGGCAACGCTGCCGTTCTGCTGAACAGCAAGCAGGAGCCGATCGGTACCCGTATCTTCGGGCCGGTGACCCGTGAACTTCGTTCGGAGAAGTTCATGAAGATCGTCTCGCTCGCTCCCGAAGTGCTGTGAGCGACAGGAGATAATCATGGCTAACCGTATCAAGAAGGGCGACCAGGTTGTCGTCAACGCTGGCAAGGACAAGGGCAAGCAGGGCGAAGTCGTCCGCGTCGACGGCGACCGTGTGGTCGTCGCCAACGTGAACATCGTCAAGCGCCACACCAAGCCGAACCCGCAGGCAGGTGTTGCCGGCGGCGTGGTCGAGCGCGAAGCTTCGATCCATATCTCCAACGTGAATGTTCTGAACCCGGCTTCGGGCAAGGGCGAACGCGTTGGCTTCAAGGTGCTGGAGGATGGACGCAAACTGCGTGTGTTCCGCTCCAGCGGTGAGGCGCTCGACGCCTGAGGAATGAGAAGATGAGTTCCCGTCTCGAAAAGTTCTACAAGGACGAAGTGGTGCCGGCGCTGATGAAGCAGTTCGGTTACACCAATCCGATGGAAGTGCCGAAGCTGGTCAAGGTCACCCTGAACATGGGTGTCGGCGAAGCGGCCACCAACAAGAAGATCCTGGAAAACGCCGTCGGCGACATGACCAAGATTTCCGGCCAGAAGCCGGTTGTCACCAAGTCGCGTGTGTCGGTTGCGTCGTTCAAGATCCGCGATGGTTGGCCGATCGGCTGCAAGACCACGCTGCGTCGCCACAAGATGTACGAGTTCCTGGATCGCCTGATCAACATCTCGCTGCCGCGCGTGCGCGACTTCCGTGGTGTTTCCGGTCGTTCCTTCGACGGCCGCGGAAACTTCAACATGGGTGTGAAGGAGCAGATCATCTTCCCGGAAATCGACTTCGACGCCGTCGACGCGATCCGCGGTATGGATATCGCCATCACCACCACTGCGAAGACCGACGCGGAAGCGAAGGCGCTGCTGGCAGCGTTCAAGTTCCCGTTCCGTAACTGATCCGTCGAGGAAACCGAAATGGCAAAGACCTCCATGGTCAACCGCGACATCAAGCGGGAAAAGCTGGCAAAGAAGTACGCTGAAAAGCGTGCCGCTCTGAAGAAGATCGTGTCCTCCGTGGACGCGACCTACGAAGAGAAGATCGACGCCGCAACCAAGCTGGCCAAGCTGCCGCGCGATTCGTCGCCGAGCCGCCAGCGCAACCGTTGCGAGCTGTCGGGCCGTCCGCGTGGCGTGTACAGCAAGTTCGGCCTCGGCCGCAACAAGCTGCGCGAAGCCACCATGCGCGGCGACGTCCCGGGTCTGCGCAAGGCCAGCTGGTAATCCCAGTCGGCCCTGCGATCAGGAGCCCCCTCGGGGGTTCCTGAACCGGGGCAGGGGAGGCGTTCAGCCTTCCCTGAGCAAAAAAACCGAAGAGCCCGGCGCAAGCCGGGCTCTTTTGGCGTATAATCCCGCGTCTTGCCCTGTGCAAACGGGGTTGCAGGAGCGGGTCTCTGGCCCGCTGCATCAAGGGACCTGGCCCGTTTCCAGGAGACAACAGATTTTCGCGAAAGCGGATATCGGTGCACTCAAAGGTACTCATATGAGCATGACTGATCCCATCGCCGACCTGCTGGTCCGCATCAAGAATGCGGCTGCGGTTGGCAAGCAGACGGTGAAAGCCCCGTCGTCCAAGATCAAGGTTGCGATCGCCCAGGTCCTGAAGGACGAGGGTTACATCACCGACCTGCGCGTGACCCAGCTGGAAAACAACAAGTCCGAGCTGGAAATCGTGCTGAAGTATTTCGAAGGCAAGCCGGTCATCGCGACCCTGAAGCGCTTCTCGCGTTCGGGCCTGCGCCAGTACCGCGGCAAGAGCGAGCTGCCGAAGGTCATGAACGGCCTGGGTATCTCCATCATTTCCACCTCCAAGGGCATCATGACTGATGCGCAGGCGCGCCAGCTGGGCGTCGGCGGCGAAGTCCTGTGCTTCGTGGCCTAAGGCGAAAGGAGTAGAACTATGTCCCGCGTAGCCAAGAAGCCCGTCACCCTGGGTAAGGTTGAACTGAACGTCCAGGCCGAATCGGTCACCGTCAAGGGCCCGAAGGGCACCCTGTCGCTGCCGAAGCCGGCTGGCATTGCCATCAACGTCGACAACGGCGTTGCCACCCTGAGCACCGAGAACGTCGACCTGGTCGCGCTGACCGGTACCGTCCGCGCGATCCTGGCCAACATGGTCAAGGGCGTGTCCGAAGGCTTCGAGCGCAAGCTGGAGCTGGTCGGCGTGGGTTACCGTGCTGCCATGCAGGGCAAGGATCTGAGCCTGTCGCTCGGTTTCTCGCACCCGGTCGTGTTCGTGGCGCCGGAAGGCATCACCATCACCACCCCGACCCAGACCGAGATCCTGGTCCAGGGCGCTGACAAGCAGGTCGTCGGTGAAGTCGCCGCCAAGATCCGTGCGTTCCGCAAGCCGGAACCGTACAAGGGCAAGGGCGTGAAGTACTCCGACGAAGTCATCATCCGTAAGGAAGCCAAGAAGGCGTAAGCGCGAGTCCCTCGCAAGAGCCCGCACATCCTTGTGCGGACTCCTCAGGGAAAAGCCCAACCTTCAGCTTTCAAGGAATAATCAAAATGAACAAGAACATCGCCCGCCTGCGTCGCGCCAAGTCGACCCGCGCCCACATCCGTGAGCTCGGCGTCGCCCGCCTGTCGGTGCTGCGCACCGGCCAGCACCTGTACGCCCAGGTCTTCACCGCCGACGGTTCCAAGGTGCTGGCTGCCGCCAACACCACCCAGACCGACGTCATGGAAGGCCTGAAGAACGGCAAGAACGCCGATGCCGCTGCCAAGGTTGGCCGCATCGTCGCTGAGCGCGCCAAGGCCGCCGGCGTCGAGAAGGTTGCCTTCGATCGTTCGGGCTACCGCTACCACGGCCGCATCAAGGCCCTGGCAGAAGCGGCCCGCGAAGCCGGCCTGCAGTTCTAAGGGATCAGGGCAGGGGGTCGATGGCCTCCTGCCCGCCTGCTCGCCAGCCTGAGCGAGGCTGGACGGCGCCGCTCTTCTGCAGTGGCCCACCGGAACGACGCGTCACTTCACAACCATAAGCGGCCTCGAGCCGTACATACCCAAACTACCAAGGAATCAACATGGCAGAAGAGCGTCAGCAGCGGGGTCGCGATCGCGACCGTAACCGCGAAGAGAAGATCGACGACGGCATGATCGAAAAGCTGGTCGCGGTCAACCGCGTCAGCAAGACCGTCAAGGGTGGCCGCCAGTTCACCTTCACCGCCCTGACCGTGGTCGGCGACGGCGAAGGCAAGGTCGGTTTCGGCTATGGCAAGGCGCGCGAAGTGCCGGTCGCCATCCAGAAGTCGATGGAGCAGGCCCGCAAGAACCTGGTCAGCGTTGACCTGAACAACGGCACCCTGTGGCACACCATCAAGGATGGTCACGGCGCAGCCCGCGTGTTCATGCAGCCGGCTTCGGAAGGTACCGGCGTCATCGCCGGCGGTGCCATGCGCGCCGTGCTGGAAGCGGTTGGCGTGAAGAACGTGCTGGCCAAGGCCACCGGTTCGCGCAACCCGATCAACCTGGTGCGTGCCACCGTGAAGGGCCTGACTGCAGCGCAGTCGCCGGCTCGCATCGCGGCCAAGCGCGGCAAGAAGGTGGAGGAACTCAACCATGGCTAATGAGTCCAACAAGACTGTGAAGGTGCGCCTGGTGCGCGGCCTGCGTGGTACCCAGTCGCGTCACCGCCTGTCGGTGCGTGCGCTGGGCCTGAACAAGCTCAACGATGTGCGTGAACTGAAGGACAGCCCGCAGGTTCGCGGTCTGATCAACACCGTTCACTACCTCGTCAAGGTTGAGGAGTAATCGATCATGACTCTGCGTCTCAATGAACTGAGCCCGGCACCGGGCGCCCGCACCGAGCGCACCCGCGTCGGTCGCGGTATCGGCTCGGGCCTGGGCAAGACTGCCGGCCGCGGCCACAAGGGTTCGTTCGCCCGTAAGGGTGGCGGCAAGATCAAGGCTGGCTTCGAAGGCGGCCAGACCCCCATGCAGCGTCGTCTGCCGAAGATCGGCTTCCGTTCGCCGATCGCCAAGGACACCGCTGAAGTGCTGCTGTACGCGCTGGACAAGCTGCCGGCCGGTGAGATCGACTTCGCCGCCCTGCGTGCTGCCAAGCTGGTCCCGAGCACCGCAAAGAAGGCCAAGGTCGTCGTCAAGGGCGAAGTGACCAAGGCGTTCACCCTGAAGGGTATTGCTGCCACGGCTGGTGCCAAGGCCGCGATCGAAGCTGCCGGCGGCAGCGTAACGGAGTAAGAAAATCATGGCGCAAGCTGGCATCGGTAACCTCGCGGGCGGAATGGGCAAGTTCACTGAACTTCGCCAACGTTTGCTGTTCGTCGTCGGGGCTTTGATCGTCTATCGCATCGGCTGCTACGTGCCGGTGCCGGGCGTCAATCCCGATGCCATGCTTGCCATGATGCAACAGCAGGGCGGCGGCATCGTGGACATGTTCAACATGTTCTCGGGCGGCGCCCTGCACCGTTTCAGCATCTTTGCGCTGAACGTGATGCCGTACATCTCGGCATCGATCGTGATGCAGCTGGCCGTGCACATCTTCCCCGCCCTGAAGGCGATGCAGAAGGAAGGTGAGTCCGGTCGCCGCAAGATCACCCAGTATTCGCGCATCGGCGCCGTGCTGCTGGCAGTGGTGCAGGGCGGCTCGATCGCGCTGGCCCTGCAGGGCCAGGTCTCGCCGTCGGGCGCTCCGGTCGTTTATGCACCGGGCATGGGCTTCGTGCTCACCGCCGTGGTCGCGCTGACCGCCGGCACCATGTTCCTGATGTGGGTTGGTGAGCAGGTCACCGAGCGCGGCATCGGCAACGGCGTGTCGCTGATCATCTTCGCCGGTATCGTCGCCGGCCTGCCGGGTGCGGTCATCCACACCTTCGACGCCTACCGCGACGGCAACATCCAGTTCATCCAGCTGCTGCTGATCGCCATTGTCGTGCTCGCCTTCACCTTCTTCGTGGTGTTCGTCGAGCGTGGCCAGCGCCGGATCACGGTCAACTACGCGCGCCGCCAGGGCGGTCGCAACGCGTACATGAACCAGACCTCGTTCCTGCCGCTGAAGCTCAACATGGCCGGCGTCATCCCGGCGATCTTCGCCTCGAGCCTGCTGGCCTTCCCGGCCACCCTGGCCATGTGGTCCGGTCAGGCCGCCAACCAGAGCAGCTTCGGCCAGGTCCTGCAGAAGGTCGCCAATGCCCTGGGCCCGGGCGAGCCGCTGCACATGATCGTGTTCGCCGCGCTGATCACCGGTTTCGCGTTCTTCTATACCGCGCTGGTGTTCAACTCGCAGGAAACCGCCGACAACCTGAAGAAGTCGGGCGCGCTGATTCCGGGCATCCGTCCGGGCAAGGCCACCGCCGACTATATCGACGGCGTGCTGACCCGCCTGACCGCAGCCGGCTCGGCGTACCTGGTGATCGTCTGCCTGCTGCCGGAACTGATGCGCACGCAGCTGAACGCCTCGTTCTACTTCGGCGGTACTTCGCTGCTGATCGTGGTGGTGGTGGTGATGGACTTCATCGCCCAGGTGCAGGCGCACCTGATGTCGCACCAGTACGAGAGCCTGCTGAAGAAGGCCAACCTGAAGGGCGGCAACCGCGGCGGTTTTGCCCGCGGCTGATTGGCCTGTTATACTTTCGTCTTCCTGACGTGATGGTCCCTCCGCTTCGCGGACTCCGGCCACACAAACGAAGGGCGGCCCCCGCAGCGGTTCCGGGTGGGGGTGTGATGAGGTGGTCCCGCGCTGGAGTAGCGCGGGCGGCCCCGGGGGAAACCCCAGGTCCAACCCCATCCGGCGCCGGAGCCTGGGCACACTCCCCAGGCCGGGTTCATGAAACCAATGGTTTCACGGGCTTCCATGTAAACCGGAACCTTGTTAGTATCGCTAGTTCACTTTTTTGATCCATCCTGCCGGATTGGCGTGCCCGAGGCGCGCTGTCGGCCATCACTCAGCTGGAGAACCGCGTCATGGCGCGTATTGCAGGCGTCAACCTGCCAGCCCAGAAGCACGTCTGGGTCGGGTTGCAAAGCATTTACGGCATCGGCCGTACCCGTTCGAAGAAGGTCTGCGAAGTCGCAGGCGTTGCTTCGACCACCAAGATCCGCGATTTGTCGGAGCCGGAAATCGAGCGCCTGCGCGCCGAAGTCGGCAAGTACATCGTGGAAGGCGATCTGCGCCGTGAAATCGGTATCGCGATCAAGCGCCTGATGGACCTGGGCTGCTACCGCGGCCTGCGTCACCGTCGTGGCCTCCCGCTGCGTGGCCAGCGCACCCGTACCAACGCCCGCACCCGCAAGGGTCCGCGCAAGGCGATCAAGAAGTAAGGGACTGAGAAATGGCTAAGCCCGCTGCTAAGACCAAGAAGAAGATCAAGCGCGTCGTCACCGACGGCGTTGCCCACGTCCACGCTTCGTTCAACAACACCATCGTCACCATCACCGACCGCCAGGGCAACGCTCTGTCGTGGGCGACCTCCGGTGGCGCTGGCTTCCGCGGTTCGCGCAAGTCGACCCCGTTCGCTGCCCAGGTGGCTGCTGAAAAGGCCGGTCGTGCTGCGCTGGACTACGGCGTGAAGTCGCTGGAAGTCCGCATCAAGGGCCCGGGTCCGGGCCGTGAGTCGGCCGTGCGTTCGTTGAACAACGTCGGCTACAAGATCACCAACATCATCGACGTGACGCCTATCCCGCACAACGGGTGCCGTCCGCCGAAGAAGCGTCGCGTCTAAAGGGAGCGATAAGAAATGGCTCGTTATATCGGTCCTACCTGTAAGCTCGCCCGTCGCGAAGGCGCCGACCTGTCCCTGAAGAGCCCGGCGCGTGCGCTGGACTCGAAGTGCAAGCTGGAGCAGAAGCCCGGCCAGCACGGCGCCACTGCCCGCAAGGGCAAGCTGTCCGACTACGCCACCCAGCTGCGTGAAAAGCAGAAGGTCAAGCGTATCTACGGCCTGCTGGAGCGTCAGTTCCGCAACTACTACAAGAAGGCCTCGACCAAGAAGGGCAACACCGGCGAGAACCTGCTGCAGCTGCTGGAAACCCGCCTGGACAACGTCGTCTACCGCATGGGCTTCGCCGTGACCCGTCCGGCTGCCCGTCAGCTGGTGTCGCACCGCGGCGTCACCGTGAATGGCAAGTCGGTCAACCTGGCTTCGTACCAGGTCAAGGCTGGCGACGCCATCGCTCTGTCTGAAAAGGCTGCCAAGCAGCTGCGCGTCCAGGAAGCCCTGACCGTCGCCGCCCAGCATGACCTGAGCCCGTCGTGGGTTGAAGTGGATTCCGGCAAGTTCACCGGCATCTTCAAGGCTGTTCCGGATCGTTCGGATCTGCCTGCGGACATCAACGAAGCGCTGATCGTCGAGCTGTATTCGAAGTAATTCATCATTGGAGAGCCCCCGGCGACGGCCGGGGGTTCACTAGGAGAACCCGCAACATGACGGTTACCGCCAACCAGGTTCTGCGTCCTCGCGGTCCGCAGATCGAACGCCTTACCGACACCCGTGCAAAGGTCGTTATCGAACCTTTGGAGCGGGGTTACGGGCATACGCTGGGCAATGCCCTGCGTCGCGTGCTGCTGTCGTCCATCCCGGGCTTCGCCATCACGGAAGTCGAAATCGACGGCGTGTTGCATGAGTACACCACGGTCGAAGGTCTGCAGGAGGACGTGCTCGAAGTCCTGCTGAACCTGAAGGACGTGGCCATCCGTATGCACTCCGGCGACAGCGCCACCCTGTCCCTGTCCAAGCAGGGCCCGGGCGTTGTTACCGCTGCCGACATCAAGGTTGACCACAATGTGGAAATCTTGAACGGCGACCACGTGATCTGCCACCTGACCAAGGACACGGCAGTGAACATGCGTCTGAAGATCGAACGTGGTTTCGGCTACCAGCCGGCTGCCGCGCGTCGTCGTCCGGACGAAGAAACCCGTGCCATCGGCCGCCTGGTCCTGGATGCCTCGTTCTCGCCGGTCCGCCGCGTCGCCTATGCCGTGGAAGCGGCCCGCGTCGAACAGCGTACCGACCTGGACAAGCTGGTCATCGATATCGAGACCAACGGCACCATCGACGCCGAGGAAGCCGTGCGCACCGCCGCCGACATCCTCAGCGACCAGCTGTCGGTGTTCGGCGACTTCACCCACCGCGACCGCGGTGCGGCCAAGCCGGCCAACAACGGCGTGGATCCGGTGCTGCTGCGCCCGATCGACGATCTGGAGCTGACCGTGCGTTCGGCCAACTGCCTGAAGGCTGAAAGCATCTACTACATCGGCGATCTGATCCAGAAGACCGAAGTGGAGCTGCTGAAGACCCCGAACCTGGGCAAGAAGTCGCTCACCGAGATCAAGGAAGTGCTGGCTCAGCGCGGCCTGTCCCTCGGCATGAAGCTGGAGAACTGGCCGCCGGCCGGCGTCGCCAGCCACGGCATGCTGGGCTGATATCGGTAATGCCTGGAGGCTCCACCGGCAACGGTGGAGCCTTCAACGCAACACAACATGCCACGACGAACCCCAGGTTCGCGCGGCAGGTCGTCCAGGACGGGCGGCCAGGACCATCCGCAGTCCGCGCAGCAACGCCAGGATGGCGACAACGATCCACACAGCCTCATCATTAACCAAGGAATATCACCATGCGTCACCAGAAGTCTGGCCGTAAGTTCAGCCGTACCAGCGCCCACCGCGAAGCGATGTTCAAGAACATGGCCGCCTCGCTGTTCAAGCACGAGCTGATCAAGACCACCCTGCCGAAGGCCAAGGAACTGCGTCGCGTTGCCGAGCCGCTGATCACCCTGGCCAAGGTCGACTCCGTCGCCAACCGCCGCCTGGCCTTCGCCCGCCTGCGCGACAACGAAGCCGTGGGCAACCTGTTCACCATCCTGGGCCCGCGCTACGCGAACCGTCCGGGCGGCTACCTGCGCCTGCTGAAGTGCGGCTTCCGCGCCGGCGACAACGCGCCGATGGCCTACGTCGAGCTGGTTGACCGTCCGGTCGTGGCCGAGGAAGTGGCCGAGTAATCGGACCGCTCCAACGCGACATAGCGAAAGCCCGGCCTCTGCCGGGCTTTTGCGTTTCCGGGCTTGCCGGACGCTGCACGGCGAGCCGCGCAAGCCACACCGTTCCGACAGGCGTCACCTGTGGCGGTTCGAATGGCGCGCACTCTCGGTTACGCTTGGCGCCTGATCCATTCGAGCGTTGACGATGAATCCACTGCGCTGGCCCTTCCGCGCCCAGTTCTTCCTGGGCTTCCTGATCTGTGCGGGCCTGCTGGGCTACGCGATCTTCCTGCAGTTGAAGATGGGCCTGGAGCCGTGCCCGCTGTGCATCTTCCAGCGCCTGGCATTCGCCGCGCTGGGCCTGCTGTTCCTGATTGGCGCGCTGCACGGGCCGTCCAACCGCCCCGGCCGCGCGACCTATGGCGTACTGGCCTTCATCGCCGCCGCCGTGGGTGTCGGCATCGCCGCGCGCCACGTCTACGTGCAGATGCTGCCGCCGGAGATGGGCGCGACCTGCGGCCCGCCGCTGAGCTTCCTGCGCGAGACCATGGGGCCGCTGGAAGTGTTCCGCACGGTGCTGACCGGTACCGGCAACTGCGGCAATATCGACTGGACGTTCCTGGGCCTGACCATGCCGATGTGGTCGGGGGTGTGGTTCGTGCTGCTGGCGCTGTGGGCGCTGCTGGTGTCGCTGGGCAAGGTCAAGCGCTGAGGCAAGATAGTGCCGGCCAGCGGCCGGCACTACCACGGTCCGTCCTTAGAAGTCCTGCTGCAGGCTCAGGTAGGCGCCGCGGCGCGGGCCCCATTGCGGGGCGAACACGCCGACGCCGCCGCCATCGCGCAGTTGGTAGCTGCGATCCAGTGCGTTGATCAGCGCCAACTGCACATGCAGCGGATGGCCGCTGTCGGCGTTGAAGTCGTGGCCTGCGCTGAGATTGACCTGCAGGTACGACGGCAGCTCGCCGCCATTGGGCACCCCCTCGATGTCAGAGCGCAGGCCGCTGCCGAACACATAGTTGGCACCAATCCGGTTGTGGCCGGCGAAGGCGTAACTGAAGCCACCCGACGAGGTCAGCTTCTGGTCGTGGTCGAGGTGGATCCAGTGGTCGGCCACGTAGGCCAGGGCCTCCGGATCCAGGTTGTACTGCCCGGTGATGACGTCGGTGCCGATGGCCTTGTTCAGGGCGGCATTGAAGTAGGCGCTGAACGGCCCGTTGCTGTAGTCGGCACTGAACTCCAGGCCGCGGATGTGGCCGCGGCGGTAGTTGAACGTGGAATAGATGTAGGCGGCGCCGAACTGGCCCTCGTCCTGCAGGCGCGCGACGCGGCGGTCGTACGCATCCAGGCCCAGCGTGAGGTGTTCACCCAGCTGCTGTGAGACGCCGATGTCGTAGTAGTCGCTGCGTTCGGCCAGCGGAATGGTGTTGCCGCCACTGGGCTGCTGGTTGGTGGTGCCGTCGTAGAGGGCGATATCGCTGCTGGCGATCAGCTCGCTGGCCGGCGGGGTGAAGTAGCGTGAATAGCCGGCGTGCACGGTGGTGCTGTCGCTGGCATTCCAGACCACGCCCACGCGCGGGCTGAGCTGGCCCTCGGTGCGCCCAAAGGCCTTGTAGCGATCACCGCGCAGGCCGTAGTTGACGGTCCAGTCGTCGCCGATCTTCCATTCGTCCTGCACGTACAGTGCCAGCGTGCTGGCGTGGAAGGCGCTGCGATCGGGAATCAGCAGCGGCGTGGTGCTGGACTGCTGGCCGGCGTCGTCGACCGGGAACACCCAGCTGTTGTTGCTGGCCCGCGCGTTCTCGTAGTTGCCATACAGGCCATAGCGCAGCGTATGGTCGTTGCCCAGCGGCGTGGAGAAGTCGGCCTGCAGGGTATTGGCACGGTTGCTGCGCTGGACCTGTGAGGCGACGCCGCTGAACACCAGGTCGCCGACCACGTCCGGGTTGAATCCCGCATCGCTGTAACGCTGCCCGGCCGAGAGCTGGTAGGCGGTGCTGCCCAGCGTGCCCTGCAGCACCAGCATGCCGAAACGGGTGGTCTCGCGCTGGGTCTCATCCAGCTGGCTGGAGTCGAAGGTGGTGGTGTCGAGATAGCCGAACTGCGGCGTCTGGCCTGGATTGACCGGAATCTGGAAGCGGTTGTTGGCGAAGCCGGCGAACACGCTCAGGCGGGTGTTGTCGTTGACCAGATAGGTCAGGTCGGCGAAGGCCTTGCCCTGGTGGGTGTCGTCGTGCAGCGGCTTGCGGGAGCTGGTGGGATTCTCCAGGCCGACCTCGTTCTGGTCGTAGTTGCCGGTCAGGAACCAGCTCCAGCGGCCCTGGTTGCCCCACCACGAGGCATTCGGATTGACCTTGCCAAATGAGCCGGCAGTGAGGCCCGCGCTGCCTCCATTGCCAAGTTCGGCGCCATTGCGCGTAGTGATGTCGACCACCGCAGCGGTGCGTTCGCCGAACTGCGCCGGCAGTGCCCCGTCCATCAGGCGGATGCTCTTGATGGTGCGCGCATCCAGGGTCTGGCCAAAGCCGGAGATCGACTCGGGCAGCAGCACGCCGTTGATGCGGTACTGCAGGTTGGCGTGGTCGCCGCGCACATGCACGCCGCCGTACGAATCCTGGACCACGCCCGGTGCCTGCAACAGCACCTGGCTGAGTGGCGCGGACGCACCCAGCGGCTGCTTCTGGATGTCCTCGGCGGTGATCTGGTACTGGCTGCTGCCGATATCCGGCGACAGCATGTTGCGGGCCTGGTCGAGCTGGGCGTGGACGGTCACGGCGTCCAGGTCCTTGACCGACGCGGAGGTGTCGTCGGCAGCTGCGGCGAAGGCGGGCAGGCTGGCCAGAGCCAGGGCGAGGGTGATGCCGGTAGAGAGCAGGGAAGGCTTCATGGCGATGGGCTGTGGAAGGGGCCGGTCGGGGAATGTGGAGTGTTACTTCGTAACAGTGCGTGGCGAATCATGCGCCTGTCCGGGCGGCCGCGGCCATGCGGTTTTTGGCCAATCGCGATGCCCTTTCCCCGGCGTTCAGCCATGTGCAGGCCGCGTCCGGCCCTTTGCGACAGCGGTCGGCTCTGCGACCATGAACGCCCCCCACCTCCGGAAGTCTGCAATGAGCCTGTCCGCCGTTTCGCCTGTCCCCGATCCTGCCGCGACCGCCGCTGGCGCTGCCTGGTCGCCGGAGAGCTGGCGTGGCAAGACCGCGCTGCAGATGCCGACCTACCCGGACCCGGTGGCACTGGATGCGGCCCTGCACGAGCTGAAGCGGCTGCCGCCGCTGGTCACCTCGTGGGAGATCCTGGCGTTGAAGCAGCAGCTGGCCGAGGCGCAGGAGGGCAAGCGCTTCCTGTTGCAGGGGGGCGACTGCGCCGAGAATTTCAGCGACTGCGAATCGGGCACCATCTCCAACCGGTTGAAGGTGCTGCTGCAGATGAGCCTGGTGCTGGTGCACGGCCTGCGCCAGCCGGTGATCCGCGTTGGGCGCTTTGCCGGCCAGTACGCCAAGCCGCGTTCGGCCGATACCGAGACCCGCGATGGCGTGACCCTGCCCAGCTACCGCGGCGATGTGATCAATGCACCGGCGTTCACCGAGGCGGCTCGTCTGCCGGATCCGAAGCGGATGCTGCAGGCCCACGCGCATTCGGCGATGACGATGAACTTCGTGCGGGCACTGATCGATGGCGGCTTCGCCGACCTGCACCACCCCGAGTACTGGAACCTGGAGTGGGTAAGCCACTCGCCGCTGGCCGCCGAGTACCAGAAGATGGTGGCGTCGATCGGCGATGCGGTGCACTTCATGGAGACCCTGGCCGGGGCCCGCGTGCACAACCTCAACCGCATCGATTTCTACACCTCGCACGAAGCGCTGCTGCTGCCCTACGAGCAGGCGTTGACCCGGCAGGTGCCGCGCCAGCAGGGCTGGTTGAACCTGAGCACGCATTACCCGTGGATCGGCATGCGCACCGCCGCGCTCGATGGCGCGCACGTGGAATACCTGCGTGGCGTGCGCAACCCGATCGCGATCAAGGTCGGCCCGTCGGTGACGCCGGACCAGCTGCTGCGCCTGATTGATGTGCTCAACCCGCATGATGAACCCGGCCGCCTGAGCTTCATCCACCGCATGGGTGCGGCGCAGATTGCCGAGAAGCTGCCGCCGCTGCTGGATGCGGTCAAGCGTGACGGTCGCCGTGTGCTGTGGGTATGCGATGCGATGCATGGCAATACCGAGAGCACTGCCAATGGTTTCAAGACGCGTCGTTTCGACAATGTGCGCGGCGAGGTTGAGATGTCGTTCGACCTGCATGCGGCCGCAGGCACGCGCCTGGGTGGCGTGCACCTGGAGCTGACCGGTGAGGATGTCACCGAGTGCACCGGTGGCGCGCGCGAGTTGACCGAGCGCGATCTGGAGCGTGCGTATCGTTCGACGGTGGACCCGCGGTTGAACTACGAGCAGTCGCTGGAGATCGCGATGGCGATCGTGCGCAAGCAGGAGCAAGTGCGGTAAGGGTTTTTCGGCAGGGCTTGCAGCCCTGCACCTGCGGTAGTGCCGGCCGCTGGCCGGCAACCTCAACGTCAACGTCAAAAGCGGGTATTCCGTGGGATGGCGGAGCGGTGTCGGAGTGCGGGGACGC
>NZ_DS999412.1:4468015-4476579 GCF_000158575.1 Stenotrophomonas sp. SKA14 | reverse complement strand
CGCTGTTGGTAGGTGTCGACCTTGGTCGACACGGTAGATCCACGCCATGCGTGGATGCTTTTTGATTCCAATTCGAAATATTCGATTCCGGTGGAGATTCATCCACGCATGGCGTGGATCTACCGCAGATGGTGGAAATCTGTCGAGGGTGGGATGGGTCCGGTTGCGGAGGCGTGAGCCGCATGGATGCGGCGACCGAGCCTCCATGGACGGATTCACGGCGTCCCCCGCAACCGGACCCATCCCGCTATCCCTCGGAATGCACGTTTTTGCTGTTGCCGTTGAGGTTGCCGGCCAGCGGCCGGCACTACCGCAGGTGCAGGGCTACAAGCCCTGCCGATCAACACCCTCCTTACGAACGACTGACGTGACGCTCATGCGCCATGCGCGAGGCTGTCCGCTTGCTGTTCGAGTGGAGGTGGCAACCGTGCACTGGGAAAGCGCACAGGCCTATGCATGGCCGTTGGGATCGGCGGTGCTGGTGGGTGGCATCGGCGCGTGGTTGATCGTGTGGATCTACCACCGGTTGAAAGGGCGCGATCGGCGGCGTGCACGCATCGGTCGCGTGCTCGGGCTGCCGATGGCCACCGCCTGGCCGCTGCTGCTGTTGATTCCCGCGCTGCAGGCGACGCCGCTGCAGGACCCACTGCTGGGCAATCTGCAGCACGTGCTGCATATCGCGCTGACCGCGTGCTTCATCTGGTTGCTGGTGCGGGCGGTGGCCGCCGGCGAGCGAGCGATCCTGCGCAGCCATCCCATCGATGTCTCCGACAACCTGGAAGCGCGCCGCATCCAGACCCAGACGCGGGTGCTCAGCCGCGTGCTGATGGGCGGCATCATCGTGCTCGGTGCATCGCTGGTGCTGCTCACGTTCCCGATGGTGCAGAAGATCGGCACTGCTTTGCTGGCATCGGCCGGCCTGATCGGTCTGGTCGCGGGTATCGCCGCCAAGCCGGTGTTCGGCAACCTGATCGCCGGCCTGCAGATCGCGGTGACGCAGCCGATCCGGCTGGACGACGTGGTGATCGTTGAAGGCGAATGGGGCCGCATCGAGGAGATCGGCAGCAGCTATGTGGTGGTGCGCATCTGGGATGAGCGGCGGATGGTGGTGCCGCTGACCTGGTTCATCGAGAACCCGTTCCAGAACTGGACACGGCGCAGCGCCGACCTGCTTGGCACGGCCTTCCTGTGGCTGGACTACCGGGCGCCGATTGCGGCGATCCGCGCCGAGCTGGAGCGCATCTGCCGCGGTGAAGCGCTGTGGGATGGACGTGTCTGCGTGACCCAGGTGACCGAGACCAGCGAGCGTGCGATCCAGGTGCGGCTGCTGGTCAGCGCGCGCAGCTCCGGCGATGCTTTCGACCTGCGCTGCCTGGTGCGCGAACGCATGCTCGATTTTCTCGCCCGCGAACACCCGCAGTCGTTGCCGCAGGTGCGCGCACGTGTACAGCACGATGATGAGCTGGACATGCCACGGGGACCGCGTACGCGTACTGCGGATGTGCGTTCGCCGGGCGCGGAGGATGGCGAGGCGGCGATCGTGCCGATGGAATCCCAGGACCGGTAGTGCCGGCCGCTGGCCGGCATCTGCGGGATGACGGGTTGCCGGCCAGCGGCCGGCACGACCCGATCACGGCTCGCCGGCGTCGATCAGCGCGTCGGTATCGAAGTGCGGGGGCCGCCGCGCGCGGGTGCGCTGTTCGTAGGCGTAGGCCATCTCGATCAGCTTGGGCTCGCTCCAGGCGGTGCCCATGAACAGCAGGCCGACCGGCAGGCCATCGATCTGGCCCATCGGTACGCTGAGGCTGGGATAGCCAGCCACGGCCGCAGCACTGTAGCTCTCGCCGGGGAAGTCGTCCCCCTCACTGCGGATTGGCCAGGCCACGCCGGTGGTCGGTGCTACCAGGGCATCGAGTTGCTGGGCGGCGAGGGCGGCATCGATGCCTTCCGGGCCGGCCAGCCGGCGCGCATCGCTACGTGCGCGGATATAGGCCGGGTCGGCCAGCCCCGCGGTAGCGTCGGCTTCCACCAGCAGCTCCTGGCCGAACAGGCCCAGTTCCTGACTGGCATGCGCCTGATTGAAGGCGATCAGTTCGGCCAGGCTGCGCAGCGGCGCGCGGTGGGTGCTGAAGTAGCGCTCCAGCCCTGCCTTGAATTCGTACAGCAGCACGAGGCGTTCGGCCTCGGCCCAGGCGCCCTGGTTGGGCAGCTCCACCGGCACCACAACGGCACCGGCGCGACGCAGCTCGGTCGCCGCCTGGTCGATCAGCGGCGGCATGCCGCGGTATTTCAGCAGGGGCGTCTGCAGCAGGCCGATGCGCTTGCCGCGCAGGCCCTGCGGGTCCAGCCGCGCGGTGTAGTCATAGACCGCGCGGCCGGGCATGGTCGCAGTCGCCGGGTCGGCGTCGTCGCGGCCGGCGATCGCGGTCAGCACGGCCGCCGCATCGGCGACACTGCGTGCCATCGGCCCGGCGGTGTCCTGGCTGAACGAGATCGGGATGATGCCGTCGCGGCTGACCAGTCCAACCGTCGGCTTCAGGCCGACCACACCATTGATCGCCGCCGGGCAGACGATGCTGCCGTCGGTCTCGGTGCCGATGGCCACGCTGGCCAGGTTGGCGGCCACGGCCACCGCACTGCCGCTGCTGGAGCCGCAGGGCGAGTGGCTGAGTCGATAGGGATTGCGGGTCTGGCCACCGCGCGCGCTCCAGCCCGAGATCGAGTCGTTGCCGCGGAAGTTGGCCCACTCGCTGAGATTGGTCTTGCCCAGCACCACCGCGCCGGCGTCGCGCAGCCGGCGCACCAGGTAGGCGTCGTCCGGACGGAAGCCCTGCAGGGCCAACGAGCCGGCACTGGTGGCCATCGGCGCGGCGTTGATGTTGTCCTTCAGCAGCAGCGGAATGCCATGCAGGGGCCCGCGCAGGCGGCCATCGCGGCGCTCGCGGTCGCGCGCTGCGGCTTCCTTCAGTGCATCCGGGTTGAGCTCGATCACCGCGCGCAGGCGCGGCCCGGTGCGGTCCAGGGTCGCAATGCGCTGCAGGTAGGCCTGGGTCAGGGTGGTGCTGTCCAGCTCACCGGCGGTCATCCGCGCCTGCAGATCGGCGACATCGGTTTCGGCGTACGGGAACGGCACGTTGCGGCTCGCAGGTTCGGCCGCATGCGCGCTGGACGTGGCCGGGCTGCAGCCAGCCGAAAGCAGCGCAGGCAGCGCGGCGAGCAGGCAGGTCAGCAGAGGCGGCAAGGACGGGCGCATGGGGCGGCTTGGTCGGCTCCAATCCCCAGTGTAGCCGCTGCTCAGCGATGGCGCTTGCGCAGGTCGCGGGCGAGGACGTAGACCACGATCAGGTTGATCGCGAGGATCGTCCACGACGGCCAGCCCGGGTGGCGGATGATCGCGAAGATGTCGAAGGGCAGGTACAGCGAGGCAGTCAGGCAGCCCAGCCATGAGGCCCAGGCCTTGGCCCGCCACAGTCCCCAGGCTTCGACCAGGTGCAGCAGGCCGTAGCCGATCATCCCCGCCGCGGCCAGGTGCACCGCGTCGGGGCTGATCATGTGCAGCAGCGAGGGCAGGGTGCCATGGTCCGGATCCAGGCTGAAACGCCGGATCAGGACCATGATGCCGTGCCGCAGCGGCTGCGGTCCGAGCACTTCCAGCCCGGTGGCGGCCAACAGCGCCAGCATCGCCTTGCTCGCTTCGAGCAGGGCGATGACATGGAGACCCGGATGCCGGTGCGGATCCGGGTTGTAGCCGCTCTGGTTCACGGAGTGCTGGCTCAGCCGCCGCGCGACGCCTTCTTGCGGTCGCTTTCGGTCAGGAACTTCTTGCGCAGACGGATCTCCTTCGGGGTGATCTCGACCAGCTCGTCGTCCTCGATGAAGTCCAGGGCCTGTTCCAGCGAGTACTTGATTGCCGGGGTCAGCTGGATCGCATCGTCCTTGCCCGAAGCGCGCATGTTGGTCAGCGGCTTGGTCTTGATCGCGTTGACGGTCAGGTCGTTGTCCTTGGAGTGGATGCCGACCAGCTGACCTTCATACACGTTGTCGCCTTCAGCAGCGAACAGCTTGCCGCGTTCCTGCAGCGGGCCCAGCGAGTAGGCCGGCGTGGTGCCCGGCGCATTGGCGATCATCACGCCGTTGATGCGCTTGGCAATCGCGCCCTGTTCCTTCGGACCGTAATGGTCGAACACGTGGAACAGCAGGCCCGAACCCTGGGTGAGGGTCTTGAACTCGTTCTGGAAACCGATCAGGCCACGGGCCGGGATCGAGTATTCCAGGCGCACGCGGCCCTTGCCGTCCGGCTCCATGTTCTTCAGCTGGCCCTTGCGGGTGCCCAGCTTTTCCATCACGCCGCCCTGGTGCACTTCTTCGATGTCCACCACCAGCTGCTCGATCGGCTCCATCATCTGGCCGTCGATTTCCTTGATGATCACTTCCGGGCGCGACACGGCCAGCTCGTAGCCTTCGCGGCGCATGTTCTCGATCAGCACCGACAGGTGCAGCTCGCCACGGCCGGAGACCAGGAACTTGTCGGCGTCTTCCAGCTGTTCGACCTTCAGGGCCACGTTGTGGACCTTTTCACGGTCCAGGCGGTCCTTGATCTGGCGGCTGGTCAGGAACTTGCCACCGGACAGGTCCTTGTTGCCGGCGAACGGCGAGTTGTTGACCTGGAAGGTCATCGAGATGGTCGGCTCGTCGACGGTCAGTGCCGGCAGCGCTTCCGGGGTGTCCGGGTGGCACAGGGTGTCGGAGATGGTCAGCTCCGGAATACCGGAGATGGCGACGATGTCACCGGCTTCGGCGGTGTCCTGCTCGATGCGCTCCAGGCCCAGGAAGCCCAGCACCTGCGCGACCTTGCCGTTGCGCTTCTTGCCTTCGCGGTCGATCACCGCGACCTGCATGTTCTTCTTCAGGGTGCCGCGCTGGACGCGGCCGATGCCGATGACGCCCACGAAGTTGTTGTAGTCCAGCTGGCTGATGCGCATCTGGAACGGGCCTTCCGGGTCCACTTCCGGCTTCGGCGCGTGCTGCATGATCGCTTCGTACAGCGGGGTCATGTCGCCGTCGCGCACGCTGTCTTCCAGGCCGGCGTAGCCGTTCAGGGCCGAGGCGTAGACGATCGGGAAGTCCAGCTGCTCATTGGTGGCGCCGAGCTTGTCGAACAGGTCGAAGACCTGGTCGATCACCCACTCCGGACGCGAGCCCGGGCGGTCGACCTTGTTGACCACGACGATCGGCTTGAAGCCCATCGCGAAGGCCTTCTGGGTCACGAAGCGGGTCTGCGGCATCGGGCCGTCCATCGCGTCGACCAGGATCAGCACGGTGTCGACCATCGACAGCACGCGCTCGACCTCACCGCCGAAGTCGGCGTGGCCGGGGGTGTCGACGATGTTGATCCGGTTCTTGATGCCGGTCTTCTTGTCTTCCCAGGTGATGGCGGTGTTCTTGGCCAGGATGGTGATGCCGCGTTCCTTTTCCTGGTCGTTGCTGTCCATCACGCGCTCGGCGAGGACGGTACGCTCGGACAAGGTGCCGGACTGCTTCAGCAGCTGGTCGACCAGGGTGGTCTTGCCATGGTCGACGTGGGCGACGATGGCGATGTTGCGAAGATTTTCGATGGACATACGAAAGGGGGCCAGTCGGCGCCGGATTTGGAAAAAGAAGTCCAACATTATACGTCGAACTTGACGATTCGCGAAAAGGTGGATTTCACGCCGGTCATGGGGCCCATTCAGCTGGCCTGCCGCTGCCCCGGCCGAGGCCGCCAGGGCCCGGTAATGCGCGGCTCCCCGTCCGCGGGCTGAAGCGGGGTTCTTCACCGATGGTCGAAGCCGCCGCCGCCACGAGGCAGGTGTAAACTAGGTGGCTAGACGCGTTCCCCTCTGCATCAAGGATCTTCATGTCCCTCATCGCCACTTTCGACACCACCCAGGGCCCGATCAAGGTCGAGCTGTTCGCCGACAAGGCGCCGCTGACCGTGGCCAACTTCGTGAACCTGGTCAAGCACGGTTTCTATGACGGCCTGATCTTCCACCGCGTGATCGCCGACTTCATGATCCAGGGCGGCTGCCCGCAGGGTCGTGGCACCGGCGGCCCGGGCTACAAGTTCGAAGACGAGAAGAATGGCGTGAAGCACGAGGTCGGCTCGCTGTCGATGGCCAACGCCGGCCCGAACACCAACGGCAGCCAGTTCTTCATCACCCATATCAAGACCGATTGGCTGGACGGCCGCCACACCGTGTTCGGCAAGGTCCTGGAAGGCCAGGCCATCGTCGATTCGGTCAAGCAGGGCGACGTGATCCATTCGATCACCCTGGAAGGCGACGTCGACGCCGTGCTGGCCGCCCAGGCCGAGCGCGTGGCGGAGTGGAACAAGCACCTCGCCGCCTGATCCCCCTTCGAAACGGCCACCCACGGGTGGCCGTTTCCCTGTTCCCCGCCGCCCGCCAGGCCTGCGTGGCTCTGCCCGCGGCGTCCCATCAAACGCTTGCAAGCAAGAGGAAACCCCCATGAAAGCACCCGTTCGTGTTGCCGTGACCGGCGCCGCCGGCCAGATCGGTTATGCCCTGCTGTTCCGCATCGCCTCCGGCGAAATGCTGGGCAAGGACCAGCCGGTCATCCTGCAGCTGCTGGAACTGCCGGTCGACAAGGCCCAGGCCGCCCTGAAGGGCGTGATGATGGAACTGGAAGACTGCGCGTTCCCGCTGCTGGCCGGCATGGTCGGCACCGACGACGCCGAAGTCGCGTTCAAGGACGCCGACATCGCCCTGCTGGTCGGCGCGCGTCCGCGCGGCCCGGGCATGGAGCGCAAGGACCTGCTGCTGGAAAACGCCAAGATCTTCACCGCCCAGGGCGCGGCGCTGAACAAGGTGGCCAGCCGTGACGTGAAGGTGCTGGTGGTCGGCAACCCGGCCAACACCAATGCCTACATCGCCATGAAGTCGGCCCCGGACCTGAAGCCGGAAAACTTCACCGCCATGCTGCGCCTGGACCACAACCGCGCGCTGAGCCAGCTGTCGACCAAGCTCGGCAAGCCGGTCGGTGGCATGGAGAAGCTGGTGGTGTGGGGCAACCACAGCCCGACCATGTACCCGGACTACCGCTTCGCCACCGCCGATGGTGCGTCGATCGCCGATGCGATCAACGACCAGGAGTGGAACGCCAACACCTTCATTCCGACCGTCGGCAAGCGCGGCGCGGCGATCATCGAAGCCCGCGGCTCGTCCTCGGCGGCTTCGGCCGCCAACGCTGCCATCGACCACGTGCGTGACTGGGTGCTGGGCAGCAACGGCAAGTGGGTCACCATGGGCGTGCCGTCCGACGGTTCCTACGGCATTCCGGAAGGCGTGATCTTCGGCTTCGCGGTGACCACCGAGAACGGCAAGTACACCCTGGTGAAGGATCTGCCGATCGACGACTTCAGCCAGAAGTACATCGACAAGACCCTGGCCGAGCTGGAAGAAGAGCGCGCCGGCGTCGCCCACCTGCTGGGCTGATGCAGGCGGTACCGGCTCTGGCCGGTACGTCTTCCATCGAGGTAGGTACCGGCCGTTGGCCGGTACGCAGAAGACGGGGAAGCTTCGGCTTCCCCGTTTTTGTTTGGACGGATACGGAACCCCATGATCCACCTGCACTACATCGATGACGCGCTGCTGGTGGCCGAGAAGCCGGCCGGCCTGCTGTCCGTGCCCGGCCGCAGCGCCGAGAACCAGGACTGCGTGGTCGCGCGCCTGCAGGCGCTGTACCCGGATGCATTGACCGTGCACCGGCTGGACCAGGTGACCTCCGGCCTGCTGCTGCATGCGCGCGGCAAGGACATGCAGGCGGCCTTATCGATGCAGTTCGAGCAGCGCCAGGTTGGCAAGCGTTATGAAGCGATCGTGGAGGGGCTGCTTGAAGGCGATGCCGGCGAAGTGGACCTGCCGCTGATCGTGGACTGGCCGAACCGGCCGAAGCAGATGATCGACCATGAACGCGGCAAGCCGGCGCTGACGCGCTGGCGTGTGCTGGCGCGCGATGCCGGAGCGCAGCGCACGCGCATGGAACTGGAGCCGATCACCGGCCGCAGCCACCAGTTGCGGCTGCACATGGCCAGTCTTGGCCATCCCATCGTCGGTGACGTGCTGTATGACGCCGCGCCGGCGCAGCGGGTGCATCTGCATGCGAGCGCGTTGGCGTTCACTCATCCGCTGACGGGTGCCGCGCTCGCGTTCGAGTCTGCGGCTCCGTTCTAAGGGGGAGGTGGGTTCGGCAGGGCTGCGCCCTGCACCTGCTCAATGCAACGTCAACGTCAACGTCAAAAGCGTGCTATCCGTGGGATGGCGGGGCGGTGTCGGAGTGCGGGGACGCCGCAAGTACGTCCGTGTAGGCTTGGCAGCCGCATCCATGCGGCTGACACCCCGCACTCCGACACCGCCCCACCTTTGATAGGCTCACTCGGCTGTTGGTAACGGTGGCCGTTGTTCCGCGCGGCTGTTGGTAGGTGTCGACCTTGGTCGACACATCTGTCAGATATCGAATGATTCATCCACGCATGGCGTGGATCTACCGTGTCGACCAAGGTCGAC
>NZ_DS999412.1:4362141-4467995 GCF_000158575.1 Stenotrophomonas sp. SKA14 | reverse complement strand
CCCACCAGAGCAGAGCGCCGTTCCGACAGATCGCGAAAGACTGTCGAAGGCGGGGTGGGTCCGGTTGCGGGAGTATCCGCGGCATGGATGCCGCGGCCAAGCCCCCAGGGAAGGGTTTACGGCGTCTCCTGCAACCGGACCCACCCCGCCATCCCCCAGTAACCCAGCTTTTGACGTTGACGTTGATTCTGCGGGTGCAGGGCTGCAAGCCCTGCAGGACAAAACCCCACCCCCTACCAAGGTAGGGCGGCCCGCGCGGCAGCGCCGGACTATCCTCGAAGCCATGACTTTGTCTGGGAGGGCTGCGTCATGAACTACGAGGAAACCTACCGTCGCTCGATCGACGAGCCGGAGGCCTTCTGGGGCGAAGAAGCCAAGCGCATCCATTGGCACAAACCGCCGCAGCAGGTACTCGACTACAGCAACCCGCCGTTCCGGCGCTGGTTCGTCGGCGGCGAAACCAATCTCTGCTACAACGCCGTCGATCGCCACCTGGCCGAGCGCGCCGACCAGCTTGCGCTGGTGGCCATTTCCACCGAAACCAACAGCACCCGCGAGATCACCTATCACCAGCTGTATCGCGAGGTGAATGACTTTGCTGCCGTGCTCAGGCACCTCGGCGTCGGTCATGGTGACCGCGTGGTGATCTACATGCCGAACATGGCCGAAGCCGTGTTCGCGATGCTCGCCTGCGCGCGCATCGGTGCAGTGCACTCGGTGGTGTTCGGCGGCTTTGCCGCGCACAACCTGGCGCTGCGCATCGATGATGCGAAACCGAAACTGCTGATTGCCGCCGATGCCGGCATGCGCGGCGGCAAGCTGATTCCGTACAAGGCGATGGTCGATGCTGCCTGTGCAGAGGCGAGCACACCGCCACCGCACGTGCTGATTGTGTCGCGCGGGCTGGATGCCGCCGAACCGCGGGTACCGGGCCGCGATGTGGAGTACGCCACCCTGCGCGCGCAGATCGGCGAGGTTGACGTGCCGGTGCAGTGGCTGGAGGCGAGCGAGCCGAGCTATCTGCTGTACACCTCCGGCACCACCGGCAAGCCGAAAGGCGTGCAGCGCGACGTGGGTGGTTACGCGGTGGCGATGGCACAGTCGATGGAGACCGTGTTCGACTGCAAGCCGGGCCAGGTGATGTTCTCCACCTCCGATGTCGGTTGGGCGGTGGGCCATTCCTACAACGTGTACGGCCCGCTGATCGGCGGCTGCACCTCGCTGTTGTACGAAGGATTGCCGACCAACCCAGACCCGGGCATCTGGTGGGCGCTGTGCGAGCAGTACAACGTGCGCACGATGTTCTCCTCGCCCACCGCCATCCGCGTGCTGAAGAAGCACGATGCAGACTTCATCCATCGCCACGATCTGCGCGCATTGAAGTACCTGTTCCTGGCCGGCGAGCCGCTGGACGAGCCGACTGCGCACTGGATCAGCGACGCACTGGGCAAGCCGATCATCGACAACTACTGGCAGACCGAAACCGGCTGGCCGGCGTTGACCCTGCTGCCGGGCCTGGAGATGAAGCCGGTGCGCTTCGGCTCGCCGGGCTTCCCCAATCTCGGCTACCGCATGAAGGTGATCGACGAGAACACCGGCGAGGAAGTGGCACCTGGGCAGAAAGGCGTGCTGGTGATGACCCCGCCATTGCCGCCAGGCTGCATGAGCACGGTGTGGAACGACGACGGTCGTTTCCTGCAGAGCTACTTCAGCCACTTCAAGGAGCTGCTTTACAGCTCGCTGGACTGGGCGATCCGCGATGACGATGGTTACACCTTCATCCTCGGGCGCACCGACGATGTGATCAACGTTGCCGGGCATCGCTTGGGCACGCGCGAGATCGAAGAGGCCATCTCCAGTCATCCACGCGTGGCCGAGGCGGCCGTGATCGGGGTCAAGGATGAACTGAAGGGGCAGGTGCCGCTGGTGTTCGTCACCCTCAAGCAGGGGCTCGATGGCGAGGATCCGGCGCCAGTGGTGGCCGAGATGATGGCGACGGTGACCACTTCGCTGGGCGCGGTGGCGCGGCCGGCGCACGTGCATGTGGTCAACGCATTGCCCAAGACCCGCTCCGGCAAGCTGCTGCGGCGCTCGTTGCAGGCGCTGGCCGAGCAGCGCGATCCGGGTGACCTGTCGACGCTGGACGACCCCGGTGCGCTGGAGGAGATCCGCCGGGCGCTGGGACGCTGACCGGGTAGTGCTGGCCGCTGGCCGGCAACCTCGGCATGCAGGATTGCCGGTCAGCGGCCGGCACTCCCCAAGCGTGCCAGGACTTGCGCTAAGCTCGCCCTGTCATCGGTCTGCAACAGAGCCTGCGCTTCGGGGAAGCTGCGCAGGCTTCGACGGTGGCAACCAGGGGGCGTGCCCGGCACGGGCGCGCTGGCATTGCGCATCGAGGATTGGGGGGATGCATGGCATTGCTGCACGCCAAGACGGCCGCTGGCCGTCAGGAAATCGAAGACCGCGGCCGGCGCTTGCCGGCGGCACTGCGTTCGATTCTGTTGATGGTCGATGGCCATCGCGATGACAACGAACTGCGTGGCTTGTTCGAAGGCCTGCGCGCACCGCCGGATGCACTGGAAAAACTGGTCGCGCAGGGCCTGATCGAAGCCATCGGTGGCAGTGCTGACGCAGCGCCGACGCGTGCGATCAGCACCGGCCGCGAACAGGACCCGGCGTTGTACCAGCAGCTGTACGACGCAATGAGTGAAGCAGTGCGTCGGCATCTGGGCCTGAAGGGCTACTTCATCCAGTTGAAGATCGAACGCTGCACCGATGCGCTGGCGCTGGAACGCCTGTGCCCGGAACTGCTGGCCGCAGTGGGCAAGGCGCGCAGCCCGGCGCTGGCACAGCGCTGGTGGCAGGAAACCCAGGCGGCTTTGGTGAATGGTGGCAATGAGGTCGTGCAGGCCTGAACCACCGCGTAAAGTGACCGGTTCACTTCCCCACAAGGAGTCCCGCGTGCAGGACGACCACGACGACACCGACACCCCGGGCTGGGATGCGATCAACGCCGCGCTGGCGCCGTTGTACGCAGGCCAGGAACCGCGTCATTACGGCACTGCGCTGCCGTATACGCTGGGTGGGCAGGATCCGCTGGATGGCATCAGTGTGTACTGGGCGGATGCGCCGGTGCCGCACTGGCACTACATCACCTATGGCTTTTCCGAGTTGTACGCCAAGGAGAGCAGCGATGCCGACGCCAGCGGCTACGGGTTCGAGCTCACCTTCCGCCTGGCGACCGTAGACGGTGAGAGCGCAGGCAGCACGCCGCCGGCGTGGCCGATGAACCTGCTGCAGAACCTGGCGCGCTATGTGTTCGGCAGCGGCAACGTGTTCGAGGATGGCCACCACCTCAATGCCAACGGCCCGATCGCGCTGGAGACCGGCACCCGCCTGTGCCACCTGGCCTTCATTGCCGATCCGCAGTTGCCGGCACGTGATACCACCAACGGCCACCTGCAGTTCCTGCAGCTGGTCGGCTTGACCGATGAAGAGATGGAGGCGGTCAAGCGCTGGTCCACGCGCGGCGTGCTGCAGGCGCTGCAGCCGGCGATGCCGCTTTGGATCAGTGACCTGCAACGCGGCAATCTGCTGGACGATCCGGCGCTGGCCGCGCAGGTGCAGGCCGGCAGCGCGCGCGAGGGCTCCAGCACCGGCATGCTGTTCATCGAAACCCTTGATTGGCGGCAGGAGGCCGGCATCACCACCCTGGTGCTGGGCGCCGGCCAGGTCGACAGCGTGTGCGAACTGCTGCCGCTGCGCCTGCGCCATGGCAAATCGCTGGAACTGGTAAGCCGCGAACGGCAGTGGGAGTTCATTGCCGCCGGGGGCGGTGAAGCCAGCGAAGTGTCTGCCGACAGCGCGCGGTGGGCGCTGGATGCGGCGGGAGTTCAGGCGTTGGCGAGCGTGCGCGCCGAACGCGGGATCTATCCGCTGACAGGCGTGCTGCGCATTGAAGTGGTGCCGACCTATCTGCGCGACGCCAAGGGTGAGGTGATCCGCCAGATCGGCTGAGATCCCGTTCCCCTCGAGTCAGTTCGGAGCCGCTCGCATCGCGAGCGGCTCCACCCTCATGCAGGGTCAGGCCAGGCCCTCGGCCTTCAGTGCGGCCTGCACGCCGGCGTCGGCGTCCATGCGCGCCTTGTAGGCGGCCAGGTTGTCCAGGCCGGACAGATCGACCTTGGTGCCAGCGGCCCAGCGCAGGGTGATGTAGAAGTACGGATCGGCGTAACTGCGGAAACCGGCCAGCCACGGCTTGTCGGCCAGCTGCCTGTCAGCGGTCTCGAACAGGCCACGCAGGCGCTTGTGCGCAGCGGCGCGGATGGCGTCGAACTGGCTTTCGTCGGCGATGAACTTGCCCGGTGCGAACAGTGGCGAGAAGGCCGGATGCACGTCCGAATTGACGAAGGCCAGCCAGCGGGTGGCTTCGGCGCGCTGGCGCGGGCTGCCGTCACCGCCGAGGCCGGCCTGCGGGTAGCTGTCGGCGATATAGCCCATGATGGCGGCGTTCTGCAGCAGCACGAAGTCGCCGTCGACCAGCGCGGGTACCGCACCGGCCGGATTGATCTTGAGGAATTCCGGACCCTTCAGGGTGTCCTTGTTCAGCAGTTCAACCTCGAACGGCTGGCCGGTCCACTGCAGGGCGATGTGGTCGGCGGTGGAACAGGCACCGGGCTTGCTGTACAGCTTCATGGGAACTCCAGGTGATGCGGGCGGGAAGCCCCCACTATCCCAGAGCGTGCCGGCGGGCGGCAACGCTGCCGCCAGCACGGATCGTTACGACTGCCGTGGCTTGAGGTTCTGCACCTTATAGAAGGTGTGATCGCCGATGGTGGCCACCTGGTAGGCATTGCGCCAGTTCGGGCTGGCGATCGACAGTGCGGCGAAGTGGCTGGCACCCGGCACGATCTCGCGGCGCTCGCCGGCCGGCAGCGCCCAGTTGCGCTCGGCGTCGAAGGCGACGTTCATCGCCTCGCTCCACGCGGCGTCATTGCCCAGCTGGGTGCCGGGGGAGACGATGGTCGGCGCGAACTGCTTGCGTGCGGTGACCACCTGGCACATCGAGTCACCCCACAGGCCACTGTCGAGGCGGCGCAGGGCAACCTCGGCGACGGCCTGCTGGCCGCGCAGGGTCTGGTCGCGGGCTTCCAGGTACACGGTGGTGCTCAAACACAATGAATCAGCGGCCGGCTGCGGCAACAACTGAGACAGCCAGAGAATCCAGGCCAGTTTCATATAACTCCTTGCTCCGTATGGGCCGCACCTCTCGGTTCCCGCAGCGGGGGCTGCGGGCCGGGGTACGACTTGGCGTCATGGGGAGGCGGCCATCGGGGCCGCCCCGTGGGCGGCCCCAAAAGAAACGATCAGTACCGATCGAGGGGGCCGCGCCGGCTCACCGGAAACTGGCTGGTGAGCGGAAAGATGGCGCAAGGTAGGGGGGTATAGCCGAACGCATCATGAACCGTCCGGCTTGACATTCAGGTTCGGCCGGGGTGACGGAAATCACATTCCGCCCCCCATTCAGGCGCGCATCAAAGCGCGGCGGCGACCCGGCTGCCCTGGTCGATGGCCCGCTTCGCGTCCAGTTCGGCGGCCACGTCGGCGCCGCCAATCAGCTGTGCGCTGATGCCGGCGGCCTGCAGTTCGGCCTGCAGTGCGCGGTTCGGTTCCTGCCCGGCGCAGATCACGACATGATCGACTGGCAGCAGCTGCTCGCTGCCTTCGACGCGGATGTGCAGGCCCTCGTCGTCCACGCCGAGGTACTCGACTCCACCCAGCATGCGTACGCCCTTGGCCTTCAACGTGGCGCGGTGGATCCAGCCGGTGGTCTTGCCCAGCCGCGCCCCCGGTTTGCCGGCGCTCCGCTGCAACAGCCAGAGGCGACGTGGCGACGCTTCCACCTGTGGCGTGGCCAGTGCGCCGCGGGCCTCGAAGGTGGCATCCACGCCCCATTCGGCCATCCAGTGCTGCGGGTCCAGCGATGGCGACTGGCCGGCATGGCTGAGGAACTCGCCGACGTCGAAGCCAATGCCACCGGCACCGATGATCGCTGCATTGGCGCCGACCTCGACCCGGCCCAGCAGCACGTCCAGGTAGCTGACCACCTTGGCGTGGTCGGCACCGGGGAAATCGACCCGGCGCGGGGTGATGCCGGTCGCCAGCACCACCTCGTCGAAGCCGGCCAGCTGCGCGGCGTCGGCACGGGTGCCCAGGCGCAGCTGCACGCCGGTTTCGGCCAGTTTGTATCGGAAGTAGCGCAGGGTCTCGTAGAACTCTTCCTTGCCCGGAATTCGCTTGGCCACGTTGAACTGGCCGCCGATCTCCTCATGGGCATCGAACAGGGTGACCTGATGGCCGCGCTCGGCGGCGACGGTGGCACAGGCCAGCCCGGCCGGGCCGGCACCGACCACGGCCACCTTCTTCGGCGTGGTGGTCGGGCGGTAGACCAGCTCGGTCTCGTGGGCTGCACGCGGGTTGACCAGGCAACTGGCCAGCTTGTTCTCGAACACGTGATCCAGGCAGGCCTGGTTGCAGGCGATGCAGGTGTTGATTGCCTCGGCACGGCCGGCGCGGGCCTTGTTGGCCCATTGCGGGTCGGCCAGCAGCGGGCGCGCCAGCGACACCATGTCGGCGCCGCCATCGGCCAGGATGCGTTCGGCAACGTCGGGCATGTTGATGCGGTTGGTGGCGACCAGCGGCAGCGTCACGTGCGGCTTGAGCTTGGCGGTGACGCCGGCAAAGGCCGCACGCGGCACGGAAGTGGCAATGGTTGGAATGCGCGCTTCATGCCAGCCGATGCCGGAATTGATGATCGTCGCGCCTGCGGCCTCGATGGCCTGTGCCTGCTGCACGATCTCCTGCCAGTTGCTGCCGTCCTCGACCAGGTCCACCAGCGACAGGCGGTAGATGATGATGAAGTCCGGACCGCAGGTTTCACGGATGCGGCGCACGATCTCCACCGCGAAGCGCATGCGCTGGCTGGCGTCGCCGCCCCATTGGTCGCTGCGCGTGTTGGTGCGCGGCGCGATGAACTCGTTGATGAGGTAGCCCTCCGAGCCCATCACTTCCACGCCGTCGTAGCCGGCCTCGCGGGCCAGCTTCGCGCTGCGCGCGTAGTCGGCGATATGCCGTTCGACGCCACTGGCCGACAGCGCGCGCGGCGTGAACGGGTTGATCGGTGCCTTCAGCTTCGACGGCGCCACCGACAACGGGTGGTAGGCATAACGGCCGGCGTGCAGCAGCTGCAGGCAGATCTTCGCGCCGTGCTGGTGGGCAGCGGCGGTGAGCTGCCGGTGCGGGTGCACCTCCCAGGGCCAGGACAGCTTGCCGCCGAACGGCTTCAGCCAGCCGACCACGTTCGGTGCGAAGCCTCCGGTGACGATCAGGCCGACGCCGCCTTCGGCGCGTTCGGCGAAGTAGGCCGCCAGCCGCGGGAAGTCGCGCGCGCGATCCTCCAGGCCGGTGTGCATCGAACCCATCAGTACGCGGTTGCGCAGCTGGGTGAAGCCCAGGTCCAGCGGGGCGAACAGGTGGGGATAGGCGCTTTCGTTGGCTGGCGACATGATCGATACGCTTGCGTACGGAAGCGCGCAGCGTGCCGTGAAACGGCGGCCGGGGCAAGGGTTGCTTCGCCGGGTAGTGCCGACCGCTGTCTGATGGTCTGGTAGTGCCGGCCGCTGGCCGGGTACGCTCGGCACATGCGTGCTGTCGCTCCCGCAATTCGCTGCGCGAACCGCGGGCCCCACTTACCGGCCTCCACGCCCCCGCGCCTGCGGCGCTGCCCCCGAACTCCGGGGGCGGTAGTGCCGGCCGCTGGCCGGCATCCTGATCAGCTCAGGGCGATTGCGGTTGCCGGCCAGCGGCCCGGCACGACCGGCGACGGCCGGCCAATGCCGAACCAGCCCAGCGTCACTCCGCACAGCGGGCCGATCAGCAGCGCAAAGGCCAGGGTGCCGAGGCCGACGTTGCCGCCCAGCCACCAGCCCAGCAACAACACGCTGCCCTCGATCAGGCTGCGCACCTTCCAGATCGGCCAGCCGGTGCGGACATGCAGGCCGGTCATCAGGCCATCGCGTGGGCCCGGGCCCAGCTTGGCGCCGATGTACAGGCCGGTGGCCAGCGCGACCAGCAGCATGCCGGCGCAGAACATCGCCAGCTGCCAGCCGAGGCCGACGGCGGGCGGCAGCAGCCACAGCCCGAACTGCGCGGACGGGCCGATCAGCAGCACATTGAGCACCGTGCCGACGCCCGGCTTCTGCCGCAGCGGCCACCACAGCAGCAGCACCAGAGCACCGATCACGTTGGTGGCGAGGCCGAACGAAAGCGGAGTCTGTGCGGCGATGCCCTGTGACAGCACGTCCCACGGGGCGACTCCGATCGCGGCACGGATCATCAATGAGGCGCCGAAGCCGTACAGGAACAGGCCGACGATCAGTTGCAGCAGGCGCAGGGGCAGGGCGGAGGGCATGACAGGGCTCGGGGAGGAGGATCTGTCTCCACCGTAAGCTCGATTCAGGCGATTCCATAGATACAGATGGCGGCCAATCCGACCGCACAGGTTGATTGGCCGCGCCTGCCTCAGTCGTCCCAGCCTGCCAGCGCCAGCTTGCCCACCGTGCGCCCGCTGGCCAGGCGTTGATGCGCGCTGTCCAGGTTGGCTGCATTTATCCTGCCCAGCGTTTCGCTGAGGGTGCCGCGCAGCTGGCCGGCGTCGATCATGCTGGCCGCACGGCTGAGAATCCGGTGCTGTTCGATGCGGTCGGCGGTGGCGAAGCGCGCGCGCGCGAACATGAACTCCCAGTGGATGCCGATGCACTTGGCCTTGTAGGGATCGCCGATGCGCAGCGCGCCGCGCGGTTCGACGATCAGGCCGACATGGCCCTGCGGTGCCAGCAGCTGGCCCAGCTCATCCCAGTAGTGGTCGGTGTCGGCCAGGTTGAGCGCGACCTGTACCGCATCGATGCCCAACGCCTGCAGTTGCGGGAGCAGCGCATGCCGGTGGTCGATCACATGCTGGGCGCCCATCTGCCGGCACCAGTCAACCGAGGCTTCACGGGACGCTGTGGCGATCACCTCGAATCCGGCGTGGCGGGCCAGCTGGATCGCCATCGAGCCGACGCCGCCTGCGCCGCCGATCACCAGCAGGTGCTGGCCGGCATGACGGCGGTCATCCAACTGCAATGGCATGCGCTGGAACAGCAGCTCCCAGGCGGTGAGCGTGGTCAGTGGCAGAGCGGCGGCTTCGGCGAAATCCAGCGTGGTCGGTTTGCGTGCGACCAGGCGTTCATCCACCCACTGGTACTGGGCGTTGCAGCCCGGGCGAGTGACATCGCCGGCGTAGTAGACCTCGTCTCCGGAGGCGAACAGGCTGGCCTCGTCACCGATCGCCTCGACCACGCCCGAGGCATCCCAGCCGAGTACGCGGGGTGTTTCCAGCGTGGCCGGATCGGTGGCAGCGCGCTGCTTGCCGTCGACAGGGTTGACCGAGACCGCTTCGACCCGGACCAGCAGATCGCGGCCACGCGGAGGCAGCGGTGGCGGCAGGCGGATATCGCACAGGGCAGGGGCGGATTCACGACTCAGGGCGACGGCTTTCATCTCGGCTCCAGCTGGGTTCGTGGCCCCATCATAAGGTTCCTCACCTTTCAGCAAGTGCGCTGAACCACGCGGCGCGTCCGCTTGCGCAGTATGTCGTTTTTGCCACTTAAACCCCGTCAAACCCTTGCAGCGTGCGGGTCTTGCGGATTTTCATCATCCTGTATAGGGTTTCAACGTCGGACCGGTGGAGGGTCGGGCGCGATACTTCACATGTTACGGGACTGTTAACATGACCTTCACCCGCCTGAGCATAATGTTCGCGGCGGTGGCGTGCTGAATCGGCTGTCGTACATCGACGCACTAGTGCTGGCCCATGCCTCTACCGGTTTCATACCCCCGAAATAGGAGCTGTACTCAATGAACAAGAAGATCCTTACTGCCGCGCTGCTGGGTGGTCTGGCTTTCGCCCAGGCTGCGTCGGCGCAGGAGTTCGATGACCGCTGGTACCTGACCGGTTCGGCCGGCTTCAACTTCCAGGACAACGACCGTCTGACCAATGACGCTCCGTTCGTGACCCTGGGCCTGGGTAAGTTCATCAGCCCGAACTGGTCGCTGGACGGTGAGCTGAACTATCAGAACCCGAACTTCGATTCGAACAAGGACCTGAACTGGTCGCAGTACGGCGCCTCGCTGGACCTGCGTCGCCACTTCATCAAGGAAGGCCGCGGCTGGAACCCGTACATCCTGGGTGGCCTGGGCTACCAGAAGTCGGAAGAGCAGTACCCGGCCCTGGACAACAACGGCCCGCGCAAGCGTAAGGACGGCAACTTCGCCGCCAAGGTCGGCGTTGGTCTGCAGACCACCTTCGAGAAGCGCGTTGCTGTCCGCGCCGAAGTTGCTTACCGCGCTGACTTCGACGACCAGAGCATCGCCGCACGCGACGAGAGCTGGTTCGGCGACGTGCTGGCTTCGGTCGGCGTCGTGATCCCGCTGGGCCCGGCTCCGGTCGCGGCTGCTCCGGCTCCGGCTCCGGTTGCCCCGAGCTGCGCCGACCTGGATGACGACGGTGACGGCGTCAACAACTGCGACGACAAGTGCCCGAACTCGCAGCCGGGTCAGACCATCGGTCCGGACGGTTGCCCGGTGCCGGTCTCCATCGACCTGAAGGGCGTCAACTTCGACTTCGACAAGTCGAACCTGCGTCCGGACGCCGTGGCGATCCTGGGCGAAGCCACCGAGATCCTGAAGCGTTACCCGGATCTGCGCGTTGAAGTTGCCGGTCACACCGACTCGAAGGGTACCGACGCTTACAACCAGAAGCTGTCGGAGCGTCGCGCCACCGCCGTGTACAACTACCTGACCAAGAACGGCGTCGACGCCGGTCGCCTGATCGGTCCGGTTGGCTACGGCAAGAGCCGTCCGATTGCGCCGAACACCAACCCGGATGGTTCGGACAACCCGGAAGGTCGCGCCAAGAACCGTCGTACCGAGCTGAACGTCCAGAACTAAGTTCTGACGCTCTGCCCGTAGGACACTGCAGGACCCGGCTTCGGCCGGGTCTTGTTGTTTCTGCGGCCCGGAATCCGGCTTTTCCTCCGGGATGACGACCGTTCGTCGGTATTTTGTTCGTAAAACCAATGAGTTGCCGTATTCATTGAAAGTGGCGCTTGAAAGATGACGCGGCATTGCTAAACTCGCCGCGTCACTTCCTTCCGTGGATGCCCCTCATGCTGCGCTCTGCATCGGCCGCCGTCCTGGCACTGGCCCTGGTTCCCGCCGCCCACGCTGCGGTCGATTGCTCGGTCAACACCAGCGCCTCGCCGCTGCCGCTGCCGGCCACGACCATCGCACCGGTGGCCGACGAGCTGTACATCCGTGGCAACCAGCTGGGCATGCCGGCTGGCGTGCTCAGCGGCAATTACGACCCGTCGCAGTCGCTGGACCAGGTGCTGCAGCGTCTGCGCATCGATGGCTGCCAGAACATCGCCAAGGCCATTCCGAGCGCGCCGGCGGTGAAGCCGAACGATCCGGCGGCCTACAAGCCGCAGACCGAGTTCGACAACACGCCGTGGCGCTTCGACATGAGCCAGAACGGCAAGCGCATGACCGCCGAAGAATTCGACGCCTGGATGAAGGCGCGTGGTGTGCGCGTGGTCAAGGCGCGTCCGGCTCCGGCCGCCACCCCGGCTGCGGCCGAAGCACCGGCTGAGACCAAGCCGGTCGACAAGAAGTAAGCGCCGCGGGGAGCAGAGGCTTGCGCACGCGCCGCCCACCTGCCGCCCCCGCCGCCCGCTCCCACGCACCGCGTGGGCGTGCGGTTCCGAATGTCTCCAGTGGCGTGCGCCATGGTCTGGCGCGCGTGCTGTCCAAGGCCGGCGTGTGCTCGCGCAGCGAGGCCGCGCGCTGGATCGCCGAAGGCCGTGTGCGGGTGTCCGGCCGCATCGTCCGCGATCCGGAGTTCCCGATTGGCCAGCCGGCGCCGCCGATCGAGGTCGACGGCCAGCCGCTGGCAGCGCCACAACGCCTGTACCTGATGCTCAACAAGCCGCGCGGGGTAGTGACCACCGTGCAGGATGAGCGCGGCCGCGACACCGTGTATCGCTGCTTTGATGGTGCCGGCCTGCCATGGATCGCACCGGTCGGGCGGTTGGACAAGGCCAGCGAAGGGCTGCTGCTGTTCAGCAATGATCCGCAGTGGGCCGCGCGCCTGACCGACCCGCAGACCGGGCCGGACAAGACCTACCACGTGCAGGTGGATGGCATGCCCGATCACGCCACCCTGGCGGCACTGCAGGCGGGCGTGGAGGACGAAGGCGAGTTCCTCGCCGCCCACGCCGTGCGCGTGCTGCGCAGTGGCGACAAGACCGCATGGCTGGAGGTGGTCCTCGACGAGGGCCGCAACCGCCATATCCGCCGCCTGTTGGCGGCCTTCGACCTGCAGGTGCTGCGCCTGGTCCGGGTTGCGATCGGTGGGCTGGTGCTCGGCGATCTCGGCAAGGGCCAGTGGCGGGTTCTGGAGGTCAGCGACCTGCAGCGGCTGGGGGCCGCTGCACCGGGCTGACCATCGCCCGCGGCCGGCGGTTGCCGGCCACCGTTCCAGGCGTAGGGGGCGCCTGGTTGTTGAATTTCCCGAACGGAGCCTGCCCATGTACCACCTGACCCTCAACCAAACCCTGCGCTGTGCAGGCCTGCTGCTGCCGATGGTGCTGCTGACCGCCTGTGGCGGCCACAAGAAGGTGGCCAAGGCGGAAACGCCGGCCGAGATCCCGGTGGTGGAAGTGAAGACCCCGGAGCTGGATGGCCGCGGCAGCTACCGCTTCCTGATGAGCGACGGCGACAGGAAGATGACCGCCGACGAGTTCGATGCCTGGATGAAGGCCAACGGCATCCGCGTTGCCAAGGGCAATGGCCAGGACGCCGCCGCCAAGCCGGTGGTGGTGGCTAGCAAGGATCAGCCCAAGGACAAGAAGAAAAAGAAGTGACGCCTGCGGGTGCCGACCCCGGTCGGCACGCCCTCAAGCCGCGGTGGGTGCCGACCTTGGTCGGCACGCTCTGATTGGGTCGGAACCCTTTCCGCAGGAAAGGGATCCGACCCCGGCCATGATCAGCCCTTGATCACGCCCAGCTCGACGCCGATGCGGGTGAAGGCATCGATCGCACGGTCCAGGTGCTCGCGGCTGTGTGCCGCACTGATCTGGGTGCGGATGCGGGCCTGGCCCTTGGGCACCACCGGGAAGAAGAAGCCGATCGCATAGATGCCTTCTTCGAGCAGGCGCTCGGCGAACTTCTGCGCCAGCGGCGCGTCGTACAGCATCACCGGGCTGATCGGATGCACGCCCGGCTTCACGTCGAAGCCGGCGGCGGTCATCTTCTCGCGGAAGTAGGCCGTGTTCTCGGCCAGCGTGCCGCGCAGGTCGTCGGCGGCGGCCAGCATCTCGAACGCCTTGATGCCGGCAGCGACCACGTGCGGCGGAAGCGAATTGGAGAACAGGTACGGGCGCGAGCGCTGGCGCAGCAGTTCGATCACCTCGGCGCTGGCGCAGGTGAAGCCGCCCAGTGCGCCGCCCATGGCCTTGCCCAGGGTGCCGGTGATGATATCGATCTTCTCCAGCACGCCCTTGACCTCGGCCGAGCCACGGCCGGTGGCGCCGAGGAAGCCGGTGGCATGGCATTCGTCGATGTGCACCAGTGCGTTGTACTTCTTCGCCAGCGCGGTGATCTCGTCCAGCGGCGCGATGAAGCCGTCCATAGAGAACACGCCATCGGTGGTGATCAGCTTGGTCTTGCAACCGGCGGCATCGGCGGCCTGCAGCTGGGCTTCCAGGTCGGCCATGTCACAGTTGGCGTAGCGGAAGCGCTTGGCCTTGCACAGGCGAACGCCGTCGATGATCGAAGCATGGTTCAGCGCGTCGGAGATGATCGCGTCGTTCTCGCCGAGCAGCGGTTCGAACAGGCCACCGTTGGCGTCGAAGCAGGCCGCATACAGGATGGTGTCCTGCTTGCCGAAGAAGTCGGCGATCTGCTTCTCCAGCTGCTTGTGCAGGTCCTGGGTGCCGCAGATGAAGCGCACCGAGGCCATGCCGAAGCCGTGGGTATCCAGTGCGTCCTTGGCGGCCTGGATCAGGTCCGGATGGTCGGCCAGGCCCAGGTAGTTGTTGGCGCAGAAGTTCAGCACCTTGCGGCCGTCGTCGAGGGTGATCTCGGCCGACTGCGGGCTGGTGATGATCCGCTCGGACTTGAACAGGCCCTGGGCGCGGATGGCGTCCAGTTCCTCGGCGTAGTGGCGGGTCAGGGCGGAGGAGGCGTCGGTCATGGCGTGGGCACGGCTCAGCACGGGGAAACCGCCGATTCTACCGGGCAACGATGGCCATCGACCGGGCCGGGCAGGGCACCGCCACGGCCGGCACATGTTGCATCGCAATAGCAAACGGGTTAAAAATTCGTGAACCGCGCCTGTCTGGCGCCGGTTGCCCACTCCCCCTTCCCGCCCCCGCCACCCTCGGAGACGCCCATGAAGCACGCCCGTGCCTGCCTCGCCATTGCCGCCGCCCTGACCCTCGCGCCGTTTGCCGCCAGCGCCCAGGACAACGAATCGCCCTACAGCTGGAATGTCACGGCAGTGTCGGATTACCTGTTCCGCGGCGTGTCGCAGACCGACGAAAAGCCGACCCTGCAGGCGGGCTTCACCTACACCTCGCCGGTCGGCCTGTACGCCGGTGTCTGGGGTTCGGGCGTGGACTTCGGACCGGGCGACCCGAACACCGAGATCGACTACCAGATCGGCTACGGCGTGGACGTCACCCCGCGCGTCAACTTCGACGTGCTGCTGAATCGCTACACCTACCTCGGTGCTAGCCACCAGAACTACAACGAGCTGGTCACCACCACCACGCTGGACGAGACCTACAAGCTGACCGTGGCCTACACCAACGACCAGTGGAACAGCGGCACCGACGGCTGGTACTACGGTGTCGGCGGCCAGTGGGGCCTGCCGCAGGAGTTCACGCTGAATGCCAATGTCGGCCGCAGCAGCTTCGAGAAGGGCCTGGCCAAGGACTACACCGACTGGAACGTCGGCGTCAGCCGCCAGTTCGGCCTGTTCAATGTCGGCCTGGGTTACTACGGCACCGACGGCAATGGCCGTGACAACTCCGGCAAGCTCGCGCACAGCCGCGTGCTGCTGACCGTGGCGGTCGGCAAGTAACGCCGCAGGCGTTACCGGTAGTGCCGGCCGCTGGCCGGCAACACCACAGAAAAAGGCGCCCATCGGGCGCCTTTTTCAGATTCAAGGTGTGCCGAGCAAGCTCGGCACCCACTACAAGCTCGGCACCCACCCATCGCGCGCGGCGAAGGATCAGTTCCAGCTGAGCACGACCTTGCCGGCCTTGCCTTGTTCCATCAGGTCGAAGCCCTTCTGGAAGTCATCGATCGGCAGCTGGTGGGTCATCACCTTGCCGAGCGGGAAGCCGGACAGCACCAGCTGCGTCATCTTGTACCAGGTCTCGTACATCTTGCGGCCGTAGATGCCCTGCACGGTCAGGCCCTTGAAGATGATCTTGTCCCAGTCGCAGCCGGCGCCCTTGGGCATGATGCCGAGCATGGCGATCTTGCCGCCGTGGTACATGCAGTCGAGCATGTCGTTGAACGCACGCGGATTGCCGCTCATTTCCAGGCCCACGTCGAAGCCCTCCATGTGCAGTTCCTTCATCACGTCCTTCAGCGACTGGTTGGCGACGTTGACCACGCGCGTCGCGCCCATGTCGGCGGCCAGCTTCAGGCGGAAGTCGTTGACGTCGGTCACCACCACGTTGCGTGCACCGATGTGCTTGCAGATGCCGGCGGCGATGATGCCGATCGGGCCTGCGCCGGTGATCAGCACGTCCTCGCCGATCACGTTGAACTCCAGTGCGCAGTGCGCGGCGTTGCCGTACGGGTCGAAGAACGCGGCCAGTTCCGACGGGATCTGGTCGGGGATCGGCCACAGGTTGCTGGCCGGCATCACCATGTATTCGGCGAAGGCGCCGTTGACGTTGACGCCGATGCCGACGGTGTTCGGGCACAGGTGCGGGCGGCCGCCACGGCAGTTGCGGCAGTGGCCGCAGACGATGTGGCCTTCGGCCGAGACGCGCTGGCCGATTTCATAGCCGGTCACCGCCGAGCCGAGCGCGGCGATGCGGCCGACGAACTCGTGGCCGATGGTCAGGCCCGGCTTGATCGTGCGCTGGCTCCACTCGTCCCACAGGTAGATGTGCAGGTCGGTACCGCAGATCGCGGTCTTCTCCAGCTTGATCAGCACCTCGTTCGGGCCCGGGGTCGGCACCGGAACCTCTTCCAGCCAGATGCCCTTGGCCGCTTCGCGCTTGACCAGGGCCTTCATCGTTTGCTGCGCCATCGGGGTGGAACTCGTCAGGGGGAAAGCGCGGATTATAGGGCGCCGCGCGGATTTCCCATGTTGCGCTGCGGGTGCAGTGGCGGAACGAAAGGCGTGCGCCGGGGGGCATTTCGAACGTGGCCGCTGAGCTCGCCGGGCATGGCCCGGTGGATGCGTGAGTGTCCACCAAGGTTGGCTGCGACCGGGGCGCCGGTGCGCCCGGGCCATGACTTCCGGGGTTCGGGGCGGGGCAGGGGGGCGGGCTACAATCGAGGGTTCCACTACCAGGGGCCGCTCCATGCGCTCGAACCTGCTTGCATTCTCCATCGTCGCCAGCCTTGGGCTGGTCCAGGTCGCCCATGCCGCTGAAGGCATGTGGGTGCCGCAGCAGCTGCCGGAAATCGCCGGCCCGCTGCAGAAGGCCGGCCTGAAGCTGTCCCCGGAGCAGCTGTCCAACCTCACCGGCGACCCGATGGGCGCCGTGGTCGCGCTTGGCGGCTGCACCGCCAGCTTCGTTTCGCCGCAGGGCCTGGTGGTCACCAACCACCACTGCGCCTATGGCGCCATCCAGCTGAATTCGACCGCGCAGAAGAACCTGATCAAGGATGGCTTCAATGCGCCCAAGCACAGTGATGAGCTGAGCGCCGGGCCGAACGCCCGCGTCTATGTGCTGGACCAGATCACCGACGTCACCGCCCAGGCGAAGGCCGCCATTGCCGCTGCCGGCAACGACCCGCTGGCCCGCAGCCGCGCGCTGGACGCCTTCGACAAGGCCCAGGTCGCCGCCTGTGAAGCCGAGGAAGGCTTCCGCTGCCGCCTGTACACCTTCTCCGGCGGCAACACCTACCGCCTGTTCCGCAACATGGAAATCAAGGACGTGCGCCTGGTCTACGCGCCCCCGGGCAGCGTCGGCAAGTACGGCGGCGACGTCGACAACTGGATGTGGCCGCGCCATACCGGCGATTTCTCGTTCTACCGCGCCTACGTCGGCAAGGACGGCAAGCCGGCGGCGTTCTCGGCCGACAACGTGCCGTACCAGCCCAAGCACTTCCTGAAGTTCACCGACCAGGCGCTGGGTGCCGGTGACTTCGTGATGGTGGCCGGCTATCCGGGCCGCACCAACCGTTACGCGCTGGCCGGTGAGTTCAACGAAACCGCCAGCTGGACCTACCCGACCATCGCCAGGCACTACAACGCGGTGCTGAAGATGATCGACGAGGCCGGCAAGGCCGACGCCGACGTCAAGGTGAAATACGCCGCCACCGCGGCCAGCATGAACAACGTGGCCAAGAACTATGCCGGCCAGCTGGAAGGCTTCAAGCGCATCGATGCCGCTGGCCAGAAGCAGGCTGAAGAAGCCGCCGTGCTGGCCTGGCTGAAGAAGCAGGGCGCCGCCGGCAAGCCGGCCCTGGCCGCACACGCGCAGCTGATCAAGCACCTGGACGCCAGCAAGGCGACCCGCGAGCGTGACCTGTTCGTCGGCCAGTTCAACAACACCTCGGCGGTCAGCGCCGCCATCGGCCTGTACCGCCTGTCGATCGAGCGCGCCAAGCCGGATGCCGAGCGTGAAGCCGGCTACCAGCAGCGCGACCTGCCGACCCTGGAAGGTGGCCTGAAGCAGATGGATCGCCGCTATGTGGCGAAGATGGACCAGCAGCTGCAGACCTACTGGCTGGACCAGTACATCGCCCTGCCGGTCGCGCAGCGCAACAACGAAGTGCTGAACACCTGGCTGGGCGGCAGCGATGCCAACGCAGTCAAGGCGCTGGTGGGCAAGCTGTCGGGCACCGAGCTGGGCAGCCTGGACGCGCGCCTGAAGTGGTTCAAGGCCGATCGCGCCGCGTTCGAAGCCAGCACCGATCCGGCCATCCAGTACGCCGTGGCGATCATGCCGTCGCTGCTGAAGCAGGAAGAGCAGAAGAAGATCCGCGAAGGCGAGTCGCTGACCGCGCGTCCGCTGTACCTGCAGGCACTGGCCGACTACAAGAAGAGCCAGGGCGAATTCGTCTACCCGGATGCCAACCTGTCGCTGCGCATCACCTTCGGCAACGTGATGGGCTATGCGCCCAAGGACGGCGTGGCCTACACCCCGTTCACCACGCTGGAGGGCATTGTTGCCAAGGACACCGGCGTTGATCCGTTCGATGCGCCCAAGGCCCTGCTCGACGCGGTCAAGGCCAAGCGCTACGGCGGCCTGGAAGACAAGCGCGTCGGCTCGGTGCCGGTGAACTTCCTGTCCAACCTGGACATCACCGGCGGCAACTCCGGCTCGCCGGTGCTGGATGCGAACGGCAAGCTGGTCGGCCTGGCCTTCGACGGCAACTGGGAGTCGGTCAGCTCCAACTGGGTGTTCGACCCGGTGATGACCCGCATGATCGCGGTCGACAGCCGCTACATGCAGTGGATCATGCAGGAAGTGGCGCCGGCACCGGAGCTGCTGAAGGAACTGAACCTGGCGAAGTAAGCTGGTTGCGGTAGTGCCGGCCGCTGGCCGGCAAATCCCTAAACCCCGCGACCCACGTCGCGGGGTTTTTTCATGCCCGGCCCGGTGCGCCGAACGGGTATCATCCCTGTTCCGCGTACTTCACAGGATGTGAACGAAACGCGGAGCCTCCTCCCCCCAGGACCCCTTGCACGCATGCGCATCCTGCTTGCCCGCCACGGCGAAACGCCGTGGAACGCCGAAGGCCGCTACCAGGGCCAGATCGACATTCCGCTTTCGCCGATCGGTGAAGCCCAGGCCCAGGCGCTGGGCGCCCGCCTGGCCTCGGTCGACATCACCCGTGCCGTCGCCTCGCCGCTGTCGCGCGCGCAGCGCACCGCGCAGCTGGCGCTTGGCGCTGCCCGTGCCGATATGCTGCTGACCGAGCCGGAGCTGCAGGAAATCGCCCACGGCGAATGGGAAGGGCTGCTGGCCAGCGAGATCCACGAGAAGGATCCGTCGCGCCTGCAGGCCTGGCGCGAGGAGCCGGATACCGTGCTGATGCCGGGCGGTGAATCGCTGCGGCTGGTGCTGGAACGCAGCTGGCGTGGCCTGGCCCGTGCCACCGAAGGCCTCGGCGAGCATGACACCCTGCTGGTGGTCGCCCATGACGCAGTCAACCGCGTGATCCTGTGCAAGGTGCTGGGCCTGCCGATCTCCCGCCTGTGGACCTTCCGCCAGGCACCGACCACGCTCAACCTGCTTGAGGGCGCCGATCTGGACAGCCTGGAAGTGGTGCGCCTGAACGACTGCGCCCATCACACGCCGTTCTTCGGCGAAGCCAAGCACCGCGCCCTCTGATCCGCCCTTTCGCATCAACTGCTTCTGCTGGAACTGCTGCCGTGACGAACACCCCGACCACCCTGGCCGACTGGCTGGACTACATTGAACGCCAGCACCCGGCGACCATCGACATGGGCCTGGAGCGCGTGCGCGCCGTGGCCACGGCAATGGGACTGGAGGCGCCGGCCAAGCGCACCATCGTGGTCGGTGGCACCAATGGCAAGGGTTCCACCGTGGCCTTCATCGAAGCCATCGCGCGTGCCGCCGGCTGGAAGGTCGGCGCGTACACTTCGCCGCACCTGCTGCGCTACAACGAGCGCGTGCGCATCGACGGCCAGGACGTGGACGATGCGGCGCTGGTCGCCGCGTTCAACGCCATTGAAGCGGCGCGCGGCGACATCACGCTGACCTATTTCGAGTACGGCACGCTGGCTGCACTGCGCCTGTTCGCCGATGCCGGGCTGGATCTGGCGGTGCTGGAAGTGGGCCTGGGTGGCCGTCTCGATGCGGTCAACATCGTCGATGCCGACGTCGCGGTGATCACCACCGTGGACATCGACCATGCCGAGTGGCTGGGCGAGGATCGCGAAGCGATCGGCACCGAGAAGGCCGGCATCATCCGCGGCTGGAAGCCGGTGATCCTGGGTGAGACCGACCCGCCGTCGAGCGTGCTCGCACGTGCCTATCTGGTGGGTGCCAATGCGATCCGCGGCGGCAGCGACTACTTCTACGAACCGATCGATGCCCAGCGCTGGCGCTGGCGTGATGTCGGCATGCGCATGGAACTGCCGACCCCGGCCCTGGCCGGCCCGATCCAGCTGGCCAACGCCGGCGCCGCCATCGCCGCGCTGCGCGCGCTGGACAAGCCGGTGCCACGTGCCGCCTGGGCCGCCGGTATCGCAGCGGCGCGCATCGCGGGCCGGATGCAGGCCTTCGAGCGGAATGGCGTGCAGATCCGGGTCGATGTCGGCCACAACCCGCAGGCTGCAGGTCAGCTGGCGCGCGCATTGAAGGCCGAGGTATCCCCCGGGCGCACCCTGGCGGTGTACGCCGCGCTGCAGGACAAGGACGCGGTGGGCGTGGTACAGGCGCTGCAGGACGTGGTGGGCGAGTGGACCTTGGCGGGGCTGGATGGCCCGCGTGGGCAGAGTGCCAGCCAGCTGCAGGCGCGTCTGGCCGGTACCGTGGCCGCCACGGCAGCACTGGCCGGCAGCGTCGAGCAGGCGCTGGCACAGGTGCTGGCACAGGCCGGGCGTGGCGACCGTGTGCTGGTGTTCGGCTCCTTCCATACCGCCGCCGCCGCGCTGCAGTGGCTGCAGAACCCCGCCTGATCCACGTTCAGCCAACGCCGACGCCGTCCGGTCCGGCACCCGTATAATCGACCGCAACCTCCGGACAGTTGCCCGCCTCACGTGGATACGCCTCTGAAACAGCGTCTGATTGGTGCCATCGTGCTGGTGGCGCTGGCCGTGATTTTCCTGCCGATGCTGGTCAAGGGACCGGCACCTGACAGTGGTGTCGCCAATGTGCCGATCGCCGCGCCCAATGCGCCGGCCGACGGCCAGTTTGAAACCCGTGAGCTGCCCTTGGTCGCTCCGGCAGGCGGCGCCACCGGGCTGCAGACCGGCCAGGCCAGGCCAGTGCCGGAGGCTGCGACGCCCGCGTCGCCGCCGACCGTGGACACCTCGCCGGCGGTTGCCGCCGGCAACTATGCGGTTACCTTCGGTGCCTACGGCAGCAAGGCCGACGCCGATGCGGTGATTGCCTACCTGAAGCGCTCGCAGCTGCCGGGCTTCGCCGAGGCGGCCACCATCAACGGCCGCCAGGCGTGGCGCGTGCGCGTCGGGCCGTATGCGGACCGCGCCCAGGCCGAGGCGGCACGCCTGCAGGCGGTGAAGATCCGCGCCGACGTCAAGGCCGAAGTCATTGCCCTGGATGCGCCTGCGGCCAACAGTGCTGCGGTCGCCGCGACCCCGGCCCCGGCTGCACCCAGCGCCAGCACACCGTCCGCAGCCACTGCGCCGTCGGCCAATGGCAACCCGGTGCGCAGCGAAAGCCTGCCGCCGAGCACGCCGACCGCCACCACGACTCCGGCAGCCAAGCCGGAACCGCCGAAGCCGGCGCCGAAGCCCGAGGCGGCGAAGCCGGAAGCCAAGCCCGAGCCGAAGCCCGAGGCGACGGCCAGCAAGCCGGCGACAGCCCCGGCCACACCGGCGGCACCTGCTGCCAGCGGCGTCGGCTTTGCCGTGCAGCTGGGTGCGTTCGGCCAGGCCAACGATGCCAACGCGCTGCGCGACAAGGTCCGCGCTGCCGGCTTCAGTGCCTTCGTCGAGCAGGTGCGCACCGAAAAGGGCACCCTGCACCGCGTCCGCGTCGGGCCGGTGGCCAACCGCGCCGATGCGGAGCAGCTCAAGGCCCAGGTCGCCGCCAAGGTGGGCGTGGCCGGCATGGTCCGACCGCACCCGTGACCGCGCGCGTCGCCCGCTGCAGCCACCGGCAGGAGCGGGCGGCGTGATCGATATCGTGCTGGGCGTGCTGATCGGCGCCTCCGTACTGTTCGGTTTCATCCGCGGCTTTGTCGGCACGGTGGTCGCGCTGGTGTCATGGTTGCTGGCCGGCTGGATGGCCTTCACCTTCGGCAACCAAGCCTCGCACTGGTGGGCGGCCCCCCAGCCACCGGGTACCGGCCACTATCTGGCCGGATACCTGGGCGTGTTCGTTGTGACCGTCGTGGTGGTGGGGCTGATCGGCCTGCTGCTGAAGGCCGCCATCAAGCTGACCCTGCTCGGCGGCGTCGACCGCCTGCTCGGCGGTACCCTGGGCCTGGTCCGCGGGCTGTTCCTGTCCAGTGTCCTGTTGCTGCTGGCCGGTTTCACGGCGCTGCCGGGCGAACCAGCCTGGCAGCAGTCGCAGCTGCGGCCCGTGCTGCAGCCCGCCGTGGCCTGGATGCAGGCCCAGCTGCCGCAACTGGACGAACTGTTGCCGCAGGCCCTGCCACTGGACGGCCTGTTGCCTGTGCAGCTGCCCTTGCCCCTGGCTGAGAATGCCCCATCTACACCGCAGGTGTTGGGCAAGCCGACGGCGACAGGCGATAATGGTGTCCTCAACGCGGTAGTGGCGGGTGGCGGATGGCCGCAGCCCGTGGACGTGGAGCGGGAGCCCCGGCCGGCCCCCACACTGCCCAGCAACATCGAGCCGGCGCCTGCGCGTCCGGCGCGGCCCGCGCCTGCTGCGGGCGCCCCCCCAGGCCAGGTACGGCCACCTTCCCTGTAACTGGGCACAGCCCAGCGGAGACCTCGCACCATGTGTGGCATCGTCGGAATCGTCGGCAACCAGAACGTCGCCGGGCAGTTGTATGACGGCTTGACCGTCCTCCAGCACCGTGGCCAGGACGCGGCGGGTATCGCCACCGCCAGTGGCAGCCGCCTGCGCGTGCAGAAGGCCACCGGCCTGGTCCGCGATGTGTTCGATGCGCGCACCATGTCGACCCTGGAAGGCAGTGTCGGCATCGCGCATGTGCGCTACCCCACCGCCGGTTCGGAAGGCATGGACGAGGCACAGCCGTTCTACGTCAACTCGCCCTACGGCATCGCGCTGGCCCACAACGGCAACCTGATCAATACCGAGGCGCTGCGCCAGCAGGTATTCGAGCAGGACCGCCGCAACGTCAACACCGATTCGGACAGCGAAGTGCTGCTGAACGTGTTCGCGTTCGAACTGGATGCGCAGCGCCAGCTCAGCCCGGAAGCCGCGATCCGCGCAGTGGCCGGCGTGCACCGCCGCTGCAAGGGCGGCTACGCGGTGGTCAGCGTGGTGCTCGGCCTGGGCCTGGTCGCCTTCCGCGACCCGCATGGCATCCGCCCGCTGGTGCTGGGCAAGCGCAGCCACGCCGAGGGCGATGAATACATCGTCGCCTCCGAGTCGGCGGCGCTGGACGTGCTGGGCTTCCAGCGCGTGCGCGACGTGCAGCCGGGCGAAGCGCTGGTGATCACCGCGCGCGGCGAGCTGTTCTCGGAAATCTGTGCCGAGCCGGCCGAGCACACCCCGTGCATCTTCGAGTACGTGTATTTCGCTCGTCCGGATTCGATGATCGACAACGTTTCGGTGCACAAGGCGCGCATGCGCATGGGCATCAAGCTGGGCGAGAAGATCCTGCGCCTGCGCCCGGACCACGACATCGACACCATCATCCCGATCCCGGATACCTCGCGCGATGCCGCGCTGGAGATCTCCAACGTGCTCGGGGTGAAGTACCGCGAAGGCTTCATCAAGAACCGCTACATCGGCCGTACCTTCATCATGCCGGGGCAGGGCGAGCGGGTGAAGTCGGTGCGTCGCAAGCTCAACCCGATCCACCTGGAGTTCCGCAACCGCGTGGTGCTGCTGGTGGACGACTCGATCGTGCGCGGCACCACCAGCCAGCAGATCGTGCAGATGGCCCGCGATGCGGGTGCACGCAAGGTCTACCTGGCCAGCGCCGCACCGCCGGTGCGCTTCCCGAACATCTACGGCATCGACATGCCGGCCGCTGAAGAACTGGTCGCGCACAACCGCACGGTGGAAGAAATCGAAGCCCACCTGGGCTGCGACTGGCTGATCTACCAGGATCTGGAAGACATGGAAGCGGCGGTGAGCGAAGGCAACCCGGCGCTGCGCAACTTCGATTCGTCCTGCTTCAACGGTCATTACCCGACCGGCATCGAACCGGGCTATTTCGAGCGCATCCAGCAGCTGCGTTCGGACGACGCCAAGCACAAGCGCCGCGCCTGAGGTCCAGGCGTGATGGACGTGCCCGACGTTGGAGGCGATCTGCTGCGCGCCGCGCAGCGCTGCCTGGCCGAAGCCGATCCGCTGCGCAAGGTCGCGCTGACCCAGGCCTACGCTGCCGCGTTCCGTGCCGGCCGCCTGAAGGTGGCCGCTGATGCACCGCCGCCGGAGCCGATCCGCATGCCGGGTCGGCCGGCGCAGCTGGTGCTGGTGCATCCGCGCGAAGTGCCGCGGCGCGGACTGGGTGGCGTGGAAGGGCGGGCCGCCTTCATCCATGCCATCGCCCATATCGAACTCAACGCGATCGACCTGGCCTGGGATGCGGTGTATCGCTTCCGTGGTCTGCCACCGGCGTTCCACGCCGACTGGGTCAGTTGTGCCGACGACGAATCGCGGCACTTCATGCTGCTGCGCGGGCGTCTGCAGGTGCACGGTCATGACTACGCGGACTTCCCCGCGCACAACGGCCTGTGGGAAATGTGCGAGAAGACCGCGCACGACGGCCTGGCACGCATGGCGCTGGTGCCGCGCGTGCTGGAAGCGCGCGGACTGGACGTGACCCCGGGCATGATCGAAAAGCTGCGTAATGTCGGCGATGGCGAAACTGCCGATGTGCTGGAAGTGATCCTGCGCGAGGAAGTCGCGCATGTCGCAGCCGGATCGCGCTGGTACCGCTGGTACTGCGACCGCGCCGGTGTCGAGCCGCGCGCGCGTTTCAAGGAGCTGCTGCTGGAGTACGCCGGCGGCTACCTGCATGGTCCGTTCAACATCGAAGCACGCCTGCTGGCCGGCTTCGATGCCGACGAGCTCGCCAACCTGGTCGAGCAGGCTGGCTGAGAAAAAGGGGACGGAGGGAATCAAGTCGTTTGCGGCACAAACGACTTGATTCCCTCCGTCCCCTTTTTCATGCGTTCGGCAGCATCACGCGCTTGCCATCCACGGTCGGCCGGTTGATGTAGAACAGTCCGGGCCCCGGTCGATACGGCAGCTCGCTGACGCCGGCGTCGGCGGCGTAGGTCAGTGCGGTATCGCCCAGGGCATCGAAATTCCAGTGTGCCGACTGCATCAGGTAGCGACGGCGCAGCAGCGCTTCCTGGGTCTGGGTCAGTGCCTGCCCGGCCACCAGGCGACGCGCGATCGGCTGCAGGGCGGATGGAAGTTCCCAGCCCTGGACCCCGGCGGCAAGCGCACGCCATTGCACGCCGGCATCGATGGCATGCTGCTGCATCACCTGCAGGGCGATCAGCTGGTAGCGCCAGTCAATGCGCCTGCGCAGCACCACCGCGGCGGTGACGTACAGCACGGGTGACAACAGTACGCTGCGGCTGCCGGCCCGGCGCTGCTGCTGCCATTGATGCCAGACATCCACCCAGATTTCCTTGTCGCCGACGCCCAGCTGCTGCCGCCAGCGCTCCGCATCGGCCTGCGTTTCAGCGTAGGCGGTGGTGGCCCGCAGCATCGCCAGTGGCGGTATCTGGTAGTCAGCAACAGCGGGGCGACGCAGCTGCTGCCGCCGTGGTCGGCTGAGCAGCTTGGGGCCTTCCTCAAGCTGGTTGTAACCGCCACCGATGTTGGCATGCACCCCGGGCAGGGCGATCTCGGTGAACGGTGGCGCGACGCTGGTCAGCGGGTAATGCTGGCGATGTTCGTCGCGTGCAGTGAGCTGCACCACATGCCCGGCGATACCGCTGTGCAGGGCGAGACGTGGTTGCTCGTCGGCACGGCCGCCGCTGACCGCGACCACGGTGTCGAACAGGCCGATGAAGCGCACGACCGGCACCGCGGGGGCGAAGTCGGCGGCACAGGCCAGGCCCGCCCCCTGCAGCAGCTGGCGCCAGCGTGAACCGTCCCAGCCCTGCAGCTGGTTGGCGATATCACGCGCCGCGGCAGCGCCCCGCGAAAAGCCGAACAGATCCAGCTGCACGCGGCGCAGTGGTTGTCGCCAGCGCGCGGCCAGCCCGGCAAGCGCAGCCGGCAGCAGCACCTGCAGCGCGCGCTGCACCTTCGCTCGCACGCCGCTGGCACCGATGCCGAAGGCCAGTCCGATCAGGTCGTCGTCGGCATCATCGCGGGTGCCGACCCCTTCCACATAGATCGACAGCGAGGGCGTGGCCACGGCATCGCGGCGGCTGTCCGGATACAGCTGCTGCAGCCGGGCGATGTTGGTCTCACCGTTGTCGTAGCTGCTGGTCAGCCGGCTCTGGTAGGTCGAATCATCATCCGCGCGCAGCTGCACCGGGCGCGGATGCGGCTGCTGCGGGCGACCACGGGCCAGGTTGTGTGCGTTGTTGCGGGTGCCATCGAAGAACAGGCCGATCCGCAGCAAGCCGACATCTTCGTCCGTGTCCTGCGATCGTGCCATGTGCATTCCTCGTCGTGGCCGCGTCAAAGTAGCGCGAAAAATGTGTATTTGCGATGTGTAGTGACGCTTTTGACCTGACTGAACGCAGATGCGGTTGATCACAATTCCTGATTTTCATTCGCATCAACTATTGAATTCACACGACCCGCGCAGGCCATATGGCCAGACCCGGCAAACCCGGGCGTGCTGCATCAACGCTGTTCACATCATTCAAGGAGCGACGCAATGTTGTCCAGATCGATTGGCAAAGCGGCAGGTGGCCTGGTGTTGGGTTTGTCGGTGGCAGCGGCCGCGCATGCGGCACCGTTGTTCGAGCCGGTGACGGTCATCAGCCGGGCATCGGCAAACAGTGAGCCCGCGCTGGGCAAGCTGCTGGCCACCCCGTCCACTGCGACGGTGCAGGAAGTCCGGGTCGACGCAGCGGCCACTGCGCAGCCGCAACTGGAATTCGAGTTGCTTGGCCAGCGCGTACAGGCGGTGCGCAGCAAACTTGAGGCGCTGCCCGATGGTGGCAGCATCTGGTACGGCCAGTTCCGCTCGCCTTCGGACAAGCTGACCGCGGCGACCTCCAACGGACAGGACGATCCCGGCAACTCGCTGATCCTGGTGCGCTCGGGCAACACCATCACCGGTTCCATCCGCAAGGACGGCAAGCTGTACCGGCTGCGTCCGCTGGGTAACCGCCATGTGCTGGTGGAAGTGGATGAGTCGCGGATGCCGGCCGACCATCCGGCTGACTACAACCAGCTGCCGAAGATCCCGATGGGCGAAAGCGATCGCATCGGCATCGCGCAGGCCTCGTCCGGTAGCCCCGCGACGATCCGTGTGCTGGTGGTGGCGACCAATGCCGCGGTGGCTGCCTACGGCGGCAACATGCAGTCACTGGTGCAGCTGGCGGTGGCCGAGTCCAACCAGGGCTACGTCAACAGCAACGTCGGCATCACCATGCAGCTGGCCGGTTACGAGACCACCAGCTACACCGAGTCGGGCAGCTTCGATACCGACCTGGCGCGCTTCCGTGGCACCAGCGATGGCTACATGGACAGCATCCATACCAGTCGCAACTCCACCGCCGCCGATGTGGGCGTGCTGCTGATCAACAACACCGCCTACTGCGGCCTGGCCTCGGGTATCGGCTCGACGGCATCGACTGCGTTCGCGGCGGTGTACTGGGATTGCGCGACCGGCTACTACTCGTTCGCGCACGAGATCGGCCATCTGCAGAGTGCGCGGCATGACATCGCCACCGACTCGAGCACCTCGCCCTATGCCTATGGCCATGGCTACCGCTACGAGCCGGCCACCGGCACCGGCTGGCGCACGATCATGGCCTACAACTGTACCCGCAGCTGCCCGCGCCTGAACTACTGGTCCAACCCCAACATCAGCTACAACGGCATCCCGATGGGCAATGCCAGCACCGCCGACAACCAGCGCGTGCTGGTCAACACCAAGGCCACCATCGCGGCCTTCCGCTGAGTCCAGGCGCCGACCAAGGTCGGCGTCTACCCGGGCGCGTTTACCTGCTCCGGTAGATGCCAACCTTGGTTGGCAACCTGCGATCCATCAGCCGCGCGCGAGGGTATCCAGCGACCAGCCGCTGGCATCCACGCGCAGCACCGAACCCTGTTCATACCAGTCGCCCAGAACGATGCGGGTGCAGCCGCGTCCACCGGCCTGCAGCGTGTGGATTGCCGGGCGGTGGGTATGGCCATGGATCATGGTGTCCACCCCGTGGCGGACGAAGGTGGCCTCGACTTCGGCAGGGGCCACGTCGGTCACCGACTCGAACTGCGCACGGTCGTCCTGCTTCATCTCGGACTGGCGCGCCTGGCTGGCGTCGCGGGCCTTCTGTGCGAAAGCGATGCGTGCCGCCAGCGGCTGTGACAGGAACTGCGCCTGGAACGCCGGGTCGCGCGTCTGCGCACGGAACTGCTGGTAGGGAATGTCATCGGTGCACAGCAGGTCACCGTGCTGCAGCAGCACCGGGCGGCCGTACAGCTCGATCATGCACGGGTCGGGCAGGATGCGCAGGCCGGCACGGCGTGCGTAGTCCTCGCCGAGCAGGAAATCACGGTTGCCGCGGATGAAGTACACCGGCACGCCGCTGTCGGACAGCACCTTCAGCGCATCGGCCACCGCGTCGGCGGCAGGCGAGGGCGTGTCGTCGCCGATCCAGGCTTCGAACAGGTCGCCGAGGATGTACAGGGCATCAGCGCCGGGCGCCTGCTCGCGCAGGAAGCGCAGGAACAGGTCGGTGATCTCCGGACGGCTGGGGTCCAGGTGCAGGTCGGAAATGAACAGCGTGGTCATGCCTGCATTCTAGGCCATCCACGATGACGGTAGCGCCGGGCCATGCCCGGCGGCGGCCGTCACACCGGCAGCGGCAGCCAGGCCAGGCTGGCCGACGCCAGCAGCACTGCGATGCCCGTCGCGGCCAGCACGTCGCTGGGGTAATGCAGGCCGAGCACCACCCGCGACAGCGCAACGCCAGCGGTGAACGGCACCAGCAGCGGCGCCAGCCACGGGTAGTAGGCCAGCGCCACAATGGTGAACGACACCGCGTGCAGGGTGTGGCCGGAGGGGAAGCTGAACTCGTCCAGCGGCGCCACCCAGGCGCGGATGCGCAGGTCGGCCGCATACGGGCGCGGGCGCCGGGTCCAGCGCTTGAGGCCCTTGTACAGCAGCAGCGCGGCCAGCCCGGTGGCCGCCATGTGCACCGACGCGCGCAGGCCATCGAAGCCATCCAGCAGCACCAGCGCGCCCATCAGCACGTACCAGAACACGCCATCGCCGAGCCGGCTGATGACCGAGAACAGGCGACGCACGCGACGACGCCGGCAGTAATGGTTGGCGCGCCTGCACAGGCGTGCTTCGCGGTCAGCCAGCAGCTCAAGCCGCGTGGTGCGCATGGCCGCTCCTCCGCGAGTGGGCCAGTTCGGCCAGCAGGGCATCGAATTCCGCGACCACCTGTTGTGGATGCAGGCGCTTCATCGCGCGCGCGGCGTTGCTGCCCAGCACGTGGCGTTGCGCATCATCGGCCGCCAGCCGCACGGCGGCCTCGACGAACTGCTCATCATTGTCCACTGCTGCGCCATTCTCGCCGTTGCGCAGGTACTCGCGCGCGGCGCCATAATCGAAGGCCACGGTGGCTACACCGCTGGCCATGCTTTCCAGAGTCACGTTGCCGAAGGTCTCGCTGCGGCTGGGGAACAGGAACAGGTCACCGCTGGCGAAATGCCGTGCAAGCGCATCGCCACGCTGGATGCCGCAGAAGATGAAGTCGGGATTTTCGTGCGCCAGCTTTTCGCGTGCAGGACCATCGCCCACCCACACGAAGCGTGCCTTCGGGCGGATCTGCTGCAGCTTGCGGAACGCTTTTACCGCCAGGCCAAGGTTCTTTTCCGCGGCGATGCGGCCAACGTAGATCGCCACCAGGCCGTTGCCGTCCACGCCCCATTCCTCGCGCAGTGCCGGGTCGCGCCTGCCCGGATCGAACTGCTGGCTGTCGACCGCGCGTGCCAGCAGGCGCACACGCTCGAAACCCTGTTCGCCAAGGAACTGCTGCAGCTCGCGGGTGGGCACCAGGGTGGCATCGGCCTGATTGTGGAAGCGACGCATCCAGCGCATCGCGGCGGCCTGCAGCCAGGCCACGCCGTAGTCGGGCAGGTACTCGTCGAAGCGCGTGTGGAAGCCACTGGCGACCGGTATGCCGAGGCGGCGTGCGGTACGCAGCGCAGACCAGCCCAGCGGGCCTTCGGTAGCGACGTAGACGGCGTCTGGACGCTGTTGCTGCCAATGGCGGCCCAGCCGGATCGGCGCTGGCAGGCCGAAGCGCAGGCCGGGGTAGCGGGGCAGCGCGGCGCCCGGCACCAGCAGGGTGCCCGGTGCCGAGTCCAGTGCTTCGCTGGCCTGGCGTGGCCGGACCAGGTCGATTTCATGCCCGGAATCACGCAGTCCCTGCTCCAGGCCCTGCACGGTGAGGGCAACGCCGTTCACTTCCGGCGGATAGGTCTCGGTGACGATGGCATAGCGCATGGCGGGCCTCCGGGTTTCCGGCATGCTCGGCCATGGCGATGTAGTGGACATGACGGCTTTGCGACCGCCAGATGACGCAGCTGCCGGCCACCGTGGGCAAGAAAAAACCACGGCCCCGAGGGGCCGTGGTTCCTGTTGCAGATGACAGCGCGATGGATCAGAAGCGCTGCTGGTACTTCATGTACATGAAGCGTCCGATGTCGTAGCCACCGTAGTAGGAGAACGACGAGTTCGGCTTGCTGTACATCACCGGGCCTTCCTTGCCGAACACGTTGTTGGCGCCCACCGACACGGTGGCGTCCCACGGCAGGTTGTAGCGGAACTGCACATCGTGGAAGGTCACTGCACCGCGCTCGTTGTAGGCGGTCGGCGCCTTCAGCCACGGCGCCAGGAAGGTCGGATCGGAGCATTCGTCCGGGTACCGGGTGGCATTGGCGCAGCGCTCCTTCACGCCGGAGTAGTAGCGCGCCGTCCAGCTGACGCCGAAGTCACCCACATCCCAGCCCAGCACCAGGTTCGAGCGCACGCGGAAGGCGAGGCTGGTGGCGGTGCCGATGGTGTTGGCAACGCCGTTGATCGGCGTGATCGCATCGCGGACGTCATTGGTGGAGCGATAGACGTTCTTGCTCACATAGGTGCTGGTCCAGCCTGCGCTCAGCTTGCCGTAGCTGGTGTCGACGCGGTAGCTGACATCCAGGTCGTAACCTTCGGTCTCGGCGAAGCCGGCGTTGCGGTTGCCGAACTTCAGGCCGGTGACGATGCCGTTGGACGGGTCGCGGGTGAAGCGGCTGCAGCGTGCTTCGATGCCCTGCTCGTAGCAATCCTTCAGGATCTGGTTCGGGCTGTCACTGACGATGGTGTTGTCGATACGGATCTTCCACCAGTCCAGCGCGACGTTGAAGTTGCTGATGAAGGTCGGGCTCCACACCAGGCCCAGCGTCTTGCTGGTCGAGGTTTCCGGAACCAGCAGCGGATTGGAACCGGACACGAACGGCGTCGGGGTCGCATCCTGCGCGGTGGTCACCGGGACGTTGCCCTGCTTCAGCTGGCGGAAGTTGGCGGCGTCGGCGATGTCACGTGCACAGCGCGAACGGACTTCGGCGCTGCCCTTGGCCGAACCGAACACGGTGTCACACGGATCGCTGAACTGTGCGAAGGTTTCCGAACCGCCACCGTACAGGTCGTTGATGGTCGGTGCGCGGAAGCCTTCGGCCCAGGTACCGCGGACCAGCAGCTGGTCGATCGGCTTCCACTTGAAACCGAACTTGCTGTTGAGCGTGTTGCCGAAGGTGTTGTACTTGGAATAGCGGGTGGCGGCGCTGAAGCTCAGCTCACGCGCACCGGGCAGGTCGGCCAGCACCGGCACGCTGAGCTCCAGGTAGGCTTCCTTCACGTTGTAGCTGCCACCGGTCGGGCCCGCGGCCAGGTTGGTGGTGGCGCCGGTCTGGGCCAGGGCATCGGGGGTGTAGCGCCCGTCTTCCTTGCGGCTTTCCACGCCGAAAGCGAAGCCCAGGTCGCCGGCCGGCAGGGTCAGGATGCTGCCGGACAGATTGGCGAACGCGTTCTTGGTGGTGGTCCGGCCGGTGGTGTGCTCGGCCGGGAACAGCCAGGCCATCAGGGCTTCATTGCCGGTCAGTCCGTTGGGATCGGTCTTGCCATACGGCACCAGCGGATTCCACGGCATGCAGCCGTCGATCACCGCGCCCGGACGGCCGCACATCACCTTGCCGGTGGCCGGATCCAGGAACGACGGACCCACGGCGTCACGCACGCGCTTCTTGTGCAGGTTGCCGGTGGCGGTGGCGGTCAGCTCGTTGCGGTTGTACTGGTAGCCCACGTCCCAGTCGAAGTAGCGCTGGCCGATCTCGAAGGTGCCATCCAGCGACACGACCGCACGGTAGGTCTTCAGTTCGCTGGTGCTTACACGCGGGATTTCCCAGGTACGGCGGTTCCACGCGATGTCGGTCGGCCGGGCATAGCCGTGCTGGCTGCCGAACGGGTTGAAGTAGCTGTCCTTGGACATCATGCCGGTGGCGGTCGGGTCACCGGAGATCGACACCGAGCTGGACTGCAGGGGGTAGCCTGCGATCTGGCGCTCGGCCGAACGCTTGTTGTAGCCGAATTCGGTGCGCAGGTTGACCTGATCGGTGATCTTGAAGCGGCCGTCGAAGTACACCGAATCACGCTTGAGCGGATACATCACGTGCATCTGCTCGTTGGCGTTGCTGACGTCGCCGGTGAACGGGGTCGCGTCGGTCAGGTGGTAGTTGGCCGGGTTGGTCGGGTCAGCGCCGCGGTTGAGCGAGTATCCGCAGCCGTCCTTGATGTTGGTGCAGCCCGGGCCACCCTTCAGGCCGGTGAACTGGCCCCACTGGCTCAGCGTGGTCCAGTTGGAGGGATCGTTCGGGTGGCGGTCGCTCACGCCGTACTTGCTGAACCAGCGGTCCCTGGCCCAGACGCTCTTCTCTTCGGAGTGTTCCAGTGCCAGGGTCAGCGACACGCGGTCATTGCTCCAGCCGCCGACCACGTCGAAGCGGTCACGGGCGCCGTCGCCTTCGCTGTACTGGCCGTGGTAGACGTTTGCGGTTACGCCGTTGACGTTGGAACGGGTGATGATGTTGACCACGCCGGCCATCGCGTCGGAACCGTAGATGGCCGAAGCGCCATCCTTCAGCACTTCGATGCGCTCCACCGCCGACACCGGCAGCGAGGACACGTCCTGCAGGCCCGAGGTGCTGATGCCCAGGCGCTTGCCGTTGACCAGCACCAGCGTGCGCTGTGCGCCCAGGTTGCGCATGTCGATGTAGGTGCCGCCGGTGTTTTCGCCCGAGCTCAGCGCATTGGCGCGGCTGATGGCCGGGCTGCCCATCGCGGTGACGTTCTGCAGGATGTCGGCCACCGAGCTGAAGCCCTGGCGTTCGATCTCGACGCGGGTCAGCGCCAGCACCGGCTGGGCGGTTTCCACATCGACCTGGCGGATGCGCGAACCGGTGATCTCGATGCGATCCAGATTGGTCGGCGAGGCGCTGCCGGCATCCTGGGCGAACGCCGGCACGGCGGCCAGGGCGGTGGTCGTCACCAGGGCGTGGGCAATCGCCTTGCCCAACACGGTACGTGAAGTCATTACGTTCTCTCTCTCTCAAAGACGTACGGAGATACCCAAGGAAGGCATCCAATGGCCCAGCCGAACTGCGCCGGTGTTCCGATACTAGTCTCGATAGTTAAGAGGTTGTAAAGAGTCTATGTCGAAATATTTCCTCCCATGTCATCGGCGTGATGGATATGTGAGGAAAAACCGGAACTTGCGACGCAAGTGCCCGTCGCACCCAAGGGTGCGATGTTGCGGCGCAGCGCGAATTGGCGCGCGTGACGGGCGTCGTTCCGGGCGAGTCAGGCCACGAACGGACGGAACTGGATGCCCAGGCCAGCGATGCCGTCGGTCTCGCCGATCAGGTCGGCGCGCAGCAACGGGCGGGCATCGATGAACGCCTGTGGCACGATCAGCGACAGCCGGTTGTCGTCGGCGGTCAGTTCCAGGGCTGGCAGCGGGGCGTCCTCGTGCGCGCGGTTGAGCAGCACCGCCAGGCGCAGCAGGGCGGCCAGCCGGCGTGCGGTCAGCAGCAGGCGCTCGGGAAGGGCATCGAAGGCGGTCTTGGTGATGCTGCGGCGGTGGCTGCGTACCAGCGCGGCCAGCATCTGCTGTTCCTGCCGCGAGAAACCGGCGATGTCCGAGTGTTCCAGCACGTAGCTGCCGTGCACGTGGTAGCCGCTGTGCGCGATCATCAGGCCCAGCTCATGCAGGCGTGCGGCCCAGCCCAGCATGCGGGCATCGTCGGCATCCAGTTTCCAGTGCTCCTGCACCTGCTCCAGCAGTGACAGTGCGGTCTCCTGCACGCGGTCGGCCTGCGCCATGTCGATGCCATAGCGCTGGCTGAGCGCAGCCACCGACTCGTCACGCAGATCGTTCTCGCCGGCACGGCCGACGATGTCATACAGGATGCCTTCGCGCATCGCCGCCTTGCTGACCAGCAGCTTCTGCAGGCCCAGGGCCTGGAAGGCCGCTTCCAGCACCAGGATGCCGCCGGCGATGATCGGGCGCCGGTCGCTGGACAGGCCGGGCAACTGGATGTCGTCGATCTTCTTGGCTTTCAGCAGTTCGTCGCGCAGCTGTGGCAGGGCTTCGACGGTGATCGCGCCCTTGCTCAGCTTCATCGTCGCGCAGATTTCGCTGATCGCCTTGTGCGTACCTGAAGAACCCAATGCTTCCTGCCAGCCCAGCGCGCGGTATTTGCTGGCGAAGGGCTGGAACTCGCGGCCGATCTCGGCCAGCGCGTCCTTCCAGCGCTTCTTGCTCAGCTTGCCGCCCGGGAAGAATCGGCGGGTGCTGGCGATGCAGCCGGCCTGCAGGCTTTCGCGCTCCAGGGTCTGCATGCCCATGCCGATGATGAACTCGGTGGAACCGCCGCCGATGTCGATCACCAGCCGGCGCTCGCCCGGCTTGGGCGGTTGTGCATGGGCGACACCGAGGTAGATCAGGCGCGCTTCTTCGCGACCGCTGACCACTTCGATGGCGTGCCCCAAAGCGGTCTCGGCCGGGACCAGGAACGACTGCGGCGAGCGCAGCTGGCGCACGGTGTTGGTGGCCAGTGCGCGTACCCGGTGTGGCGGCACGTTGCGGATGCGCTGGCCGAAGCGGGCCAGGCACTCCAGCGCGCGTTGGCGGGCCGCCGCGGAGAGTCCGCCTTTGCCATCCAGCCCGTCGGCCATCCGCACCGTCTCGCGCAGGCGGTCGATCACCCGCAGCTGGCCGAGCGTGTAGCGCGCGATGACCATGTGGAAACTATTGGAGCCAAGGTCGATGGCGGCCAGCAGGTCGCCATCCTGCAATGCGGGCGGAGTCGTGGTGGTATGCGGCATGGACGAATGTTAGCCGAAGGGGCGGTGTGCTCGTCACCGCGTGGCCTTCACATTTTGTAGGGGGGAGTGCGGCAGGGCTGCGCCCTGCACCTGCAGAGGCCAGAGCAACGGCAACAGCCGAAGCAAAAGCGGGCTATCCGTGGGATGGCGGGGTGGGTCCGGTTGAGGGGGACGCCGTAAACCCGTCCTTGGGGGCTTGGTCGCGGCATCCATGCCGCTCACACCCCCTCAACCGGACCCACCCCGCCTTCGACAGATTTCTGCTGCTGTTGGTGGGTGTCGACCTTGGTCGACACACCGGGTTACAGCCCCTGCATCAACGCCATCTGTGCCGAATGCGGGGCTTCGTCGTGGGCCGGGGCACGTTTGTGGTAAATGCCCTCGGCGTCCAGTTCCCAGGCATTGAGGTTGTCATCCAGGTAGTTCTGCAGCACCTCGCGGTACACCCGCTTGGCCAGTTCCGGATCAAGGATCGGGAAGCAGGTCTCGACCCGGCGCAGCAGGTTGCGCTCAAGCCAGTCCGCGCTGGCACAGTACATTTCCGGCGCACCATCGTTGCCGAACCAGTAGACGCGGCTGTGTTCAAGGAATCGACCGACGATCGAGCGCACGCGGATGTTGTCCGAGACACCCGGCACGCCCGGGCGCAGGGTACAGGCGCCACGGATGATCAGGTCGATCTGCACGCCGGCCTGCGAGGCGGCGTACAGCGCGCGCACCACCTGCGGTTCGTTCAGTGCGTTCATCTTGGCGATGATCCGCGCCGGACGCCCCGCGGCGGCGATGCGCGTTTCGCGCTCGATGCGGCCGAGGATGCCGGTGTGCAAGGTGAACGGCGACTGCAGCAGGCGCTTGAGCTTCATCTTCGACGCCAGGCCTGACAGCTGCTGGAACAGCAGGTGCACATCGTTGCCGATGTCCGCATCGGCGGTGATCAGGCTGATGTCGGTGTACGCGCGGGCGGTGCCGCTGTGGTAGTTGCCGGTGCCCAGGTGCACATAGCGGCGCAGCTTGCGGCCCTCGCGGCGAACGATCAGCAGCATCTTGGCGTGGGTCTTGTAGCCGACCACGCCGTACACCACCTGCACGCCGGCTTCCTGCAGGCGATCAGCCAGGCCCAGGTTGGCCTCTTCGTCGAAGCGCGCACGCAGCTCGACCACCACGGTCACATCCTTGCCGTTGCGCGCGGCCTGGATCAGCGCGTCGACGATCAGCGAATCCTTGCCGGTGCGGTACAGGGTCTGCTTGATCGCCAGCACGTTCGGATCCACCGCCGCCTGCCGGATCAGGTCCAGCACCGCGGTGAAGGCATCGAAGGGGTGATGCAGCAGCAGGTCCTGGCGCGCGACGGTCTCGAAGATGCCATCGCTGTCGCGCAGCGTGCGCGGGGTCATCGACGGGTACTTCAGGTCCGGCTGCGCGATCAGGTCGTACAGCTGGATGATGCGGTTCAGATTGACCGGACCGTCGATGCGGTACACGGCATTTTCGGTCAAGCCGAAATTCTGCAGCAGGGTGCGCACGATGTCGCGCGGCATGTCATGGGCGATCTCCAGACGCACCGCCGGCCGGTAACCGCGGTCGACCAGCTCGTCACGCAGTGCCAGCGCCAGGTTCTCCACTTCTTCCTCGTCCACCACCAGCTCGGAATTGCGGGTGACGCGGAACTGGTAGGCGCCCAGCACTTCCATGCCCGGGAACAGTTCATCGACGAAGGTCGACAGCACCGAGGACAGGAACACGAAGTTCTGCGGGCCGCCAAGCTTTTCGGGCAGCTGGATGATGCGCGGCAGCGAGCGTGGCGCGCGCACGATGGCCAGGTGGCCGGCGCGGCCGAACGCATCGGTGCCCTTCAGCACCACCACGATGTTCAGCGATTTGTTGAGGATCTTCGGGAACGGATGCACCGGGTCCAGGCCCAGCGGCGACAGCACCGGCATGATCTCGTTGCGGAAGTACGCGCGCAGCCAGCGCTTCTGGCGGTGGTTCCAGGAGTGGCGGCCGAGCACGCCGATGCCGGCCTCCGCCAGCGCCGGGCGCAGGGTCTGGTTCCAGCAGCGGTACTGCTGGTCCACCAGTTCGGCGGCGCGGTCATGGATGGCGGTGAGGATGGTCTGCGGGCTCATGCCGTCCGGCGCCGGCGGCAGGCCGAACTCCTGCGCATGGCGCACGGCAGCGGCGCGGATCTCGAAGAATTCATCGAGGTTGGTGCAGGAGATGCACATGAAGCGCAGGCGCTCCAGCAGCGGTACCTGCGGGTCCATGGCCTGCGCCAGCACGCGGAAATTGAAATCCAGCTGTGACAGTTCGCGGTTGATGTAGAGCGCCGGATCACGCAGCGGATCGTTGTCCGGGCTCACGGGGAGGGGGAGGGATCCGAGGCTGCTCATGGCGTCATTCTTCGATGGAAGTCAGGGGGGCGGACTCGCGCGGGCGCACGTGGTCGGCATCGAAATGGCAGGAGAACACCGAGCCCTTGCCGACCTCGCTTTCAATCTCCAGCCGCGCGTGGTGCAGGCCGAGGATGTGCTTGACGATGGACAGGCCCAGGCCGGTGCCGCCGCTTTCGCGCGATCGGCTGCTGGAGACGCGGTAGAAACGTTCGGTCAGGCGCGGCAGATGCGTGGCCGGGATGCCGTAGCCAGAATCGCGCACCGCCAGCACCGCGCCATCGCCTTCGCGGCGGAACTCGACGGCGATGCGGCCGCCGGCCGGGGTGTAGCGCACCGCATTGGTGACCAGGTTGGAAAACGCGCTGTGCAGTTCCTTGGTCGAGCCCTGCAGGTCCACGCCAGCCAGGTCGTCGATGCTGATCTGGTGGCGGCCCTGGCTGTGTGCTTCGGCTTCGCGGCGCAGGGTCGCCAGCATCGGCTGCATGGCCACGGTCTCGTCCTCGCTGTGTTCCTGCGATTCCAGCCGCGACAGGGTCAGCAGGTCTTCCACCAGCTGGGCCATGCGCTGGCTCTGCTTGCGCATTTCCTCCAGCATCGGCCCGGTGCCGGGGAAATCGTCCGGGTCCATCATGTCCAGATAGCCATGGACCACGGTGAGCGGCGTACGCAGTTCGTGTGAAACGTTGGCCACGAAGTCGCGGCGGACCTGTTCCAGGCGCAGCAGCTTGCTGACGTCGCGGGCGATCAGCAGCCAGTAATCCGACGAATAGGGAATCAGGCGCAGGTTGAGGCGGATCGCCGGATCGACCGGCGAAGGCACGTCGAGGATCGGCTCGGCATTGCGGCCACCGGCCAGCCAGTGGGCCAGCGGCATCGGCTGCAGCCGTTCGACCAGCGCCTCGCCGAGGTCACCCGGGTGGTGCAGGCCAAGCAGGGCAGTGGCTGCTTCGTTGAACCACTGCACGCGCTGGCTGTTGCGGTCCAGCACCACCACCGCATCGGGCAGTGCGGCGGCCGCAGCGCGATAACTGCGCAGCATGTCCAGCAGGCGGCGCTTGCGCACGCGCATTTCCACCTGGTTGCGGTACAGCAGGCGGTCCAGTTCGTTCCAGACGCCGGTGCCTTCGTCGGCGGTGTCCCAGCGCTGGCGCGCGGTCAGGCGGCGCAGCACGCTGCGCAGGCGCCAGTAATGCCAGGCCAGGGTAGCCAGCGCGCCCAGTGCGATGCACAGCCACAGATGGCCCGAGAACCACCCCACCAGTCCGGCGAACAGCAGTACCGCGGCGACGGTGGCCAGGGTCTTCAACCAGGCAGAGCGGATGTGGCGGGGCATTGCGATCTCGTCGTTGAGGTGCGGCGGTTCACTGGGGTGAACCGAGGGTTATAGCAGAGTTGCCGGCACCGGCACCCGCGGGTGCGCGGCGCCGGCACGACGAGACTCAGGTTGCGGTAGAGAAGCGGTAGCCGGCGCCGCGCACGGTCTGCACCATGTTCTCGGCGTTGAACGGTTCCAGCGTCTTGCGCAGGCGGCGGATGTGCACGTCGATGGTGCGCTCCTCCACGTACACGCTGCCGCCCCAGACATGGTCCAGCAGCTGGGCGCGGGTGTAGACGCGCTCGGGGTGGGTCATGAAGAAGTGCAGCAGGCGGTATTCGGTCGGGCCGATCGGCACCGGCTGGTCGTTGGCGAACACGCGATGGGCGGCGCCATCGATGCGGATCGGGCCGACCGCTACGCTGCCATCCTCGTCGTCCTCGCGGGCGCGGCGCATCACCGCACGGATGCGGGCCAGCAGCTCGCGCGCCGAGAACGGCTTGACCACGTAGTCGTCGACACCGGCTTCAAGGCCACCGACGCGGTCATTCTCTTCGCCGCGGGCGGTCAGCATGATGATCGGCACTTCGCGGGTCAGCGTTTCCTTGCGCCAGCGGCGGGCCAGATCCAGGCCGCTGGTGCCGGGCAGCATCCAGTCCAGCAGGATCAGGTCGGGCACTCGGTCGGCGATGGCCGTCTGCGCCTCGCGGGCATCGCCGGCGTGGACCGGTTCGTAATCGCCCTTGCGCAGGGCGAAGGCGACCATTTCACGGATCGCGGGCTCGTCATCGACGATCAGGATGCGTTTCTGCACGAGGACACCGTAGGGCTCGGTTACTGGAGTGGTGCCAGTAGACTACGGTTTGATGACATGTTTGTGACTACCTGGCCGGAACCGGCCTGGATTGCCATCGGCCGGTCATGCAGCGCTCAGCGGCGGTCCAGGTCCGGGTCCTGCACGCCCTGGCGGCGCAGTTCCAGCACGGTGGGAGTGATCGCCTCGATACGTGCATCCACCCGTGCCCGGCCGACATAGTCCAGCGCCGGGTTGCGCTTGAGCGCCTGCAGCTGCATCAGCGACTGCTCCGGGCGGCCACTGAGGAAGGCGGCCTCGGCATAGGCCTCGCTGGCGCGCACGCTGTCACCGGCCAGCTCGCTGGCGCGGGCGTATCGCTGCTGGAAGACCGGATCGTTACCGCTTTGCGACAACAGCGGCCGCAGCATGGCCTGCGCGCGCTGGCCGGCCTCGCGGCTGCCCTGTTCGTTCAGGATCTCGGCATAGGTCAGGGCTACCGGGCGGCTGTTGGGGTGCTCGCGCAGCAGCTGCTCGAAGCGGCTGTTGGCCTGGGCGGCCTGGCCGGCGCGCGATTCGGCCTCGCCCAACCCCAGCGCCAGCCACAGGTTGTCCGGGCGGGTCTGCAGCAGGGTGGCCAGGGTCTGCCGGGCCTGTGCAGCACCGGTGCGGCCGCCGCGCATGACCGCCAGGGCCTGGCCATAGCGCTGGGCGTCGTTCAGGCCATCCTTCTGGCGCTTGGCCATGTCGGCGTATTCGCGCTCCAGTTCGGCGGTGGAGTCGGCGCTGAGCACCCGCAGGCGTTCGCGTGCCCAGTCGAAGTCGCCGCTGGCACCGCGGCTGAGCTGGCCCATCGGGATGCGCAGCACGCTGCTGGGCAGCAGCGGGTTGTTGCCGCGCAGCAGCGGCTCGGCCAGGCTGGGGTCGGCCGGGTCCACCCGCTCCCTGCGTTCGCCGCTGGGGGTGCTGGTGGTGAGAAGTACGGTGTCCTTCTTCATCTGCTCGGCGCGGGCCTTGGCCTCGCTGATGCGGGTGATGTTGACCGGGTGGGTGCGCAGGAACTCCGGCACGCTGTAGCCGCCTTCGTTGCCACGCATCGCCGCCGACATCCGCTCGAAGAAGCCGGCCATCGCATCCACGTCGTAGCCGCTGCGGGCCAGGGTGCGGATGCCGAGGCGGTCGGCCTCGGACTCGTTGGACCGGGTGTAGTTGATCTGCCGCTGCTGCATCAGGCCCATGCCCGAACTGATCGCGGCCATGGTTGCGTTGCCCGACGACGTGCTGTTGCTGGCCTGCGCGGCCACCACCGCCGCCAGCATGCCCAGCAGGATCGGGATCTGGTCACGCTGGGCGCGCTCGACGCCGCGCAGCACGTGCTGCTGGGTGACATGGGCGATTTCGTGCGACAGCACCGCGGCCACTTCGTCTTCGCGCTCGGCGGTCAGCACCAGGCCGGCATTGACCCCGATGTAGCCGCCCAGCGTGGCGAAGGCGTTGATCTGGCGGTCCTTCATCACGAAGAACGTGTACGGCTGGCGCGGCTGGTCGCTGTTCGAGCCGAGCCGGGTGCCCATGGTCTGCAGCCAGTCGTTGACCAGCGGGTCGTCCAGCAGATAGCCGTAGTTGCGCAGCTCGCGCAGCATCATCGCGCCGTACTCGGCCTGGCGCGCCGGGGTCAGCAGCTCGCCGGCCGAGGAGCCGATGTCGGGCAGCTTCTCCTGGGCCTGGGCCAGCGGCATGGCCAGGGCCAGGGTGATGGCGGTAGTCAGCAGCAGGGCTCGCAAGCAGGAGGTCCTCGGGCAGGGCGCGCCCAGCGTGGCAGGGCAGGGGGCAACCATTCGTTAATCCACAGTGTTGCGGCCGTGGCGTGGAAATTCCAGCGCACCGGTACCATATATGGACCGTCGATCCATCGTGGAGTTTCCCGTGACAGCCCAGACCGCCGGCGGTGCCCCCGCCATCACCATCTATTCCACCGCCGTCTGCCCGTACTGCGTGGCCGCCAAGAACTTCCTGAAGAGCAAGGGCCAGCAGTGGACCGAGGTCCGCATCGACCTGGACCCGGCCGAGCGCGAGAAGATGATGGCGCTGACCCGCCGCACCAGCGTGCCGCAGATTTTCGTCGGCGACGTCCATGTCGGCGGTTACGACGACATGATGGCCCTGCACCGTGAAGGCAAGCTCGAGCCGCTGCTGGCTGGGCAGGGCCAGGCATGAGCGCGGCCGACGACGGCAGCAAGGACCGCATCGCCGAGTTCACCGAATTCCGCAAGCGCATGAACGAGCGCATCCTGGGCGAACCGAACCAGGTGGTGCGCCGCTTCTTCGCGCTGGACACGCAGACCTACCAGGCCGGCGCGCTGGACGTGAAGACCAAGGAGCTGCTGGGCCTGGTGGCCTCGATGGTGCTGCGCTGCGACGACTGCATCAGCTACCACGTGGCCCAGTGCAAGGACGCTGGGGTGACCCGCGAGGAGTTCTTCGAGACCTTCTCTGTCGGCCTGGTGGTCGGCGGTTCGATCGTGATCCCGCACCTGCGCCGCGCGGTCGATTTCCTCGACCAGCTCGAGGGCGGTGCCGCCGCCCCGGCAGCGCACGAGCACTGAAGGAAGTGCCGGCCCTGGCCGGCATCGCCTGAACCCGACATGGCCGAAGTTGCCGGCCAGCGGCCGGCACTACCGGGCGCGCGGGGGGCCTTCCCCGCGATCCAACAGCCCACGAGCCCCCTTGTTGTTCAAGGGGGCGCGCCGACAGGCGCGGGGATAAGGTGGGATGCGCGGGCAATTCTGCCTGAGCCGGGCACTGGGACCATGGTCTATTTGGGACCTCGGCCCCGGCTCAGGCATAATTGCCGGTGAAACTTCCTTTGCGCCGGCGTTTCCGGGCACGTCCGGACGGCGTTTTTCCCCCTGTTCGGAACATCGATCAATGACGCAGAAAATTACGGTCATCCGCGGCGACGGCATTGGCCCGGAAATCATGGACGCTACCCTGTTCGTGCTCGACCAGCTCAAGACTGGCCTGGAGTACGAAGACGCCGATGCCGGCCTGGTGGCCCTGGAAAAGCACGGCGACCTGATGCCGGCGGTGACCCTGGAATCGATCGCGCGCAACAAGGTGGCGCTGAAGAGTCCGCTGACCACCCCGGTCGGTGGTGGCTTCACCTCGATCAACGTCAGCCTGCGCCGCCACTTCGACCTGTACGCCAACGTGCGTCCGGCCCACACCTTCCCGAACACCAAGTCGCGTTTCGACAACGTCGACCTGATCACCGTTCGTGAGAACACCGAAGGTGCGTACCTGGCCGAAGGCCAGGAAGTGTCGGCCGATGGCGAGACCGCCTTCTCCGGCACCCGCATCACCCGCAAGGGCTCCGAGCGCATCGTGCGCTACGCCTTCGAGCTGGCCAGGAGCACCGGCCGCAAGAAGGTCACCGCCGTGCACAAGGCCAACATCATCAAGTCGACCTCGGGCCTGTTCCTGAACGTCGCCCGTGAAGTGGCCGCGCAGTACCCGGAGATCGAGTTCCAGGAAATGATCGTCGACAACTGCTGCATGCAGTTGGTGATGCGTCCGGAACAGTTCGACGTGATCGTCACCACCAACCTGTTCGGCGACATCATTTCGGACCTGTGTGCCGGTCTGGTCGGCGGCCTGGGCCTGGCCCCGGGTGCCAACATCGGCAAGGACGCGGCGATCTTCGAAGCCGTGCACGGCACCGCACCGGACATCGCCGGCCAGGGCAAGGCCAATCCGTGCGCACTGCTGCTGGCAGCCGCGCAGATGCTGGACCACGTCGGTCAGCCGGAAAACGCCGAGCGCCTGCGCAAGGCCATCGTGGCCACCATGGAAGCCAAGGACTCGCTGACCGGCGACCTGGGTGGTACCGGTACCACCATGAGCTTTGCCCAGGCCATCGCCAGCCGCCTGTAAGCGGTTGGTCGACCTCGGTTGAATCCACAGCGGGGCGCCTTCGGGCGCCCCGTTGCGTTTACGGGTAGATCCACGCCATGCGTGGATGACGGAACGACCCAGCTGTGCGTTTTCCGCACAGATCGTGTGCTGTTGCCTGGCTGGTTCGTGCGTCAATCGCTCCGCATCCTGTGCCCCACACCCATCGCACAGGAATCCGCATATGAACCTCACCGCCTTCGGCCTGGCCAGCCTGATCGGCATGGCCGCCACCGCCCCGGTCGCCGCCGCCGAGCCTGCCCATCCCACCATCCGCCACATGGCTGGCGCGCCGGTCGCCGCTTCGCTGGATGCGGCGAAGACAGCCGTGCTGGTGATCGACTTCCAGAACGAATATTTCGATGCCAAGGCTGCGCCGGGCTTTGCAGGTGGCCGCATGGTCATCCCTGAGGGCGTGGTCGCGCTGCGCCAGACCCGCCGCCTGATCGACTTCGCCGATGCCAACGGCATCCGCGTCATCCACGTGCAGCATGTGCTGCCGGCGGGTGCGCCGCTGTTCGCGCAGGGCAGTGTCAATGCCGCCTTCCATCGCGACATGCAGCCGCGGGCCGGCGAGACCGTGGTGCAGAAGGACAACGTCAGCGTGTTCGCTGGTGGCTCCGCTGCAGTGCTCGACACGGTGCTGAAGCAGTCGGGCATCGACACCCTGATCGTCACCGGCCTGCAGACCCATGCCTGCGTGGCCGGCGCCGCCCGCGATGCCGCCGCGGCACCGCGTGGCTACCGGGTGATCGTGTCGTCCGATGCAACGGCCAGTCGCGATCTGGACCTGGCCGGTGGCCAGCGCATCGGCCATCGCGTGCTGCATGAAGCCGCACTGGCCCAGATCGAGGACACTTTCGGCGATGTCATGACCACTGACGCGATTCTGGCGCTGCCGGTGCGCAAGGCCGGCGACGGCGCTTGATAAGCTGGCAGGGCCCGCACATCGCGGGTCCTGCCAACCGGAGCCGCCCGCCGATGGATCAATTCGCCGCCCTGCGCGCGCTGCGTGCCATCGTCGATGCGGGCAGCTTCACTGCGGCCGCCGAGCGCCTGGGTACCACCCACTCGGCGATGTCGCGACAGCTGCGGCAGCTGGAAGAACATCTGCAGGTACGCCTGCTGGACCGCAACAGCCGCCGCTTGTCATTGACCGAGGCCGGACGCGGCTACTACCGCGAGGCGGCATCATTGCTCGATCGCCTGCAGGAAGCGGATGAGCAGGCGCGTGCCGGACAGGCCCAACCCAGTGGCACCGTGCGCATCAGCGTGCCGCAGGTGGTGGCCAGCCAGGAGCTGCCGCATTGGCTGCCCTCGTTCCTGCAGCGCTACCCGCAGGTGGCGCTGGATCTTTCCGCCGATGATCAGCTGGTCGATGTGGTGGGCGGGCGGTTCGATCTTGCGCTGCGCATCGCACCGTCATTGCCCGACAGCCAGCTGGTTGCGCGCGAGCTGGCCAGCTGCCCGCGCATCCTGGTGGCTGCACCGGCCTACCTGGCGCGCCATGGCCTGCCGCGGCAGGCGGCAGATCTGGAACAGCACGCGCTGCTGGGCTTCAGTCCCACCGCGTCGATGCCGCCCTGGCAGCTGCACGGGCCGCGTGGTGCCACCGCGAGCATCGAGGCCGGGCAGCGCCTGCGCGTGGATGCCACGCCGGCGCTGTACGCCGCCGCGCTGGCGGGGATGGGTATCAGCCTGTTCACTGCGCTGACCGTGCAGGAGGACCTGCGCGCCGGTCGTTTGATCAGGGTGCTGCCGGCCTGGCATGCCGGGCAGCGCCGCTACTTCGCGCTGTATCCGCATGCACGCGCATTGGCGCCGAAGGTGCGTGCGCTGGTCGAGCATCTCGCAGCGCACTACGCTGCGCAGAGTGGCGCGGCGGGGTAGCCGTGCAACCGCAACCGAGGTGGTGATGGAGTCGGTCTATCTGCTGGTCGCGCTCGGCGCGATTGTCGCCGGATTCGTACAGGGCTTGTCCGGTTTCGCCTTCGGCATGGTGGCGATGTCGTTCTGGGCGTGGGGCCTGGAGCCGCGATTGGCGGCGACGCTGTCGGTGTTCGGTGCGCTGGTCGGCCAGCTGGTCGCGGTGTTCACCGTGCGTCGCGGATTCAACCTGCGCCTGCTGCTGCCGTTCGTGCTGGGGGGCCTGGCGGGCATCCCGCTGGGCGTGATGGTGCTGCCACAGCTGGACATGGAGTGGTTCAAGGCGTTGCTGGGTGGCTTCCTGGCGCTGTGGTGCCCGGTGATGCTGATGGCGCGCTCGTTGCCGCCAATCCGCGTCGGCGGTCGCCTCGGTGACGCCATTGCCGGCATGGCCGGTGGCGTGCTCAGTGGTATCGGTGGCTTCGCCGGACCCGTGCCGACGTTGTGGAGCACGCTGCGTGGCTTTGGCAAGGATGAGCAGCGCGCGGTGATCCAGAACTTCAACCTGGCGATGCTGGCGGTGACCATGGCCACCTATGTCGGTAGTGGCCTGGTGAACCGGCAGATGCTGCCGTATTTCGCCATCGTGGCACCGGCCATGCTGATTCCAGTGCTGCTGGGCGCGCGGGTCTACATCGGCATCAGCGAGATGCGCTTCCGCCAGGTCGTGCTGAGCCTGCTGACCGCGTCTGGTATTGCGTTGCTGGCCTCTTCGCTTCCAGCACTGCTGGCGCGCTGAAGCGTCAAAGGAAAAGGGCGCCACTGGGGCGCCCTTTGTCGTTTACGGCTTGGTGGGGCTCAGCGCTGCTGGATCTTCGACAGCAGGCGCAGGAACTCCACATAGAGCCAGACCAGGGTCACCATCAGGCCGAATGCGCCATACCACTCCATGTACTTCGGCGCGCGCTGGGCCACGCCGGTTTCGATGAAGTCGAAGTCCAGTACCAGGTTCAGCGCGGCCACCACCACCACGAACAGGCTGAAGGCGATGCCCAGCCAGCTGGCGTCGTGGATCACCGGGACGTTGATGTTGAAGAAGCCCAGTACGAACGAGGCCAGGTAGAGCAGGGCGATGCCACCGGTGGCGGCGACCACGCCCATCTTGAAGTTCTCGGTGGCCTTGATCACGCCGCTGCGGTACGCAATCAGCAGCGCAGCCAGGGTGCCGAAGGTCAACAGCACGGCCTGGAACACAATGCCCGGGTACTTCATGTTGAACAGCGCCGACACGGCGCCCAGGAACAGGCCCTCGACCAGCGCATACATCGGCGCGGTGACCGGCGACCATTCCTTCTTGAAGATGGTGATCAGTGCCAGCACCAGCCCGCCGATCGCGCCGCCCATGGCATACAGCTTGGCTGCGCCCATGACCTCGCCGTACTCGTTGACGGACTGGTTCCAGGCAAAGGCTGCGGTCAGCACGGTCAACAGCAGCAGGATGCCGGTCTTGTTGGCGGTGCCGTTGAGGGTCATCACCTGGCCGGGGCTGGTCATCACCGAACCGCTGGCGAGGTCGAGGAAGGTCGACTCGGAAAGAGCCGGGTTGCCGCTGCGCATGCGTGTTCTCCGTGCGAATGAGGGTCGGGACGGCCATCCGGCCGATGTCCGCGAGCATAGCCGATGACCATGCAGGGTGCCGTGGCGGATTCATGACCGGTCGCGCCTGCGTTGACAGTTCGCGATGCGCTTGGCGACAATGAACGACTCCCCGGGCCTGGCCCGAGGGGATTGCAAGACCGGGGTATAGCGCAGTCTGGTAGCGCGCCTGCTTTGGGAGCAGGATGTCGGGGGTTCGAATCCCTCTACCCCGACCAATCCCACGCCACGTCGGATTGGACATCGTTCCGGTTCGGGCGCCCGTAGCTCAACTGGATAGAGCACCGGCCTTCTAAGCCGGCGGTTACAGGTTCGATTCCTGTCGGGCGCGCCAATTGAATCAATGACTTATCTGTAGGTTCGTCCGAGAATAGCGGCCAATCCGGAATTGACTCCGGATAACTCGTTATAGATATGCTGTTCAGTCAGAGTTGTCATGGGTACTATTTCCGGCGAATGATCCTAGAGCCATGGGATCTCCAACGGCTACGTAGTCATGGACGAGGTTTGTGAATGAGCAAGACGATTCCCACTGAATTTGCTAGTGCGCTCGAGATTGGCGGGCCAACCCCGGACGGGCTGATCCATCTGACCTTCACGAGGGCCGGGATTGGCGAAAGGCAGACTGGTGTTGAGCGCCGGTCACTTTCAAGCGATGGGTACGAGGCGGAGGAAATCCCAGCAGTTGCGAGTGTCGTACCAGTAGCCACGATCATGATCCCCTACCCGATTTTCAAGAAGTTCGGGCCCATGTTTACGGAAATCGGCGCTCAGATCGAGGAGAGGCGGCGTAGAGAGCAGCAGCTCAAAGCGGCGAGCAAAGCTGCTAAGGCCGAAGGCACTTCGCCATCTGAGGACTGAACCTTATGAGTCGGTACTCGGACGTTCCGGCTGAGGGGCGACGCGGAAACTTTGTTTCCCGTTCACCTGATCTTGTTTGGCCGGACCTCACGGATTGGATGAATGACGGCGAGATGGCGGTCGTGGTTTTTGCCAGAACCAAAAAGAGCGCGTTCATCAATGCGGCTAGCAATTGGCCCGGCTTGGATCTATCTAACGGGAATGTAACTGTTCGCCAATTAGACTTGACGGGTCAAAGCGACCATTCAGGTCCTACTGATATGGTGTTGGAACGGGTGAAGCCTTCGTCCGCGACGTTACCATTTCTTGAGCATGATCCACGCACTCAGGGACATGTTGATGATACGAGGGAAGATGGTCGGCCAGAACCTACCGAAAGGGATGTCCGTTCCAAGTCCGCTTCTTCGGGGTCTCCCAAAAAAAGCCCTGCAGACGCGCCGGATGAAGCTAGTGCCAGGGCGAATTACTCAGATCAAATGAACCACCCATCGCGCGAAGAGATTGACGCAAAGCTTCAAGCTATCGAGGCTCGGATGGACGCTCGCGCGGCTGAAACCGCGGGGAAAATTGACAGCCTTATAGTAAGGATTGATGAGCGCGACAAGCTGTACCAAGCGCAGTTCGCCACTATGGGCGAGCAGCTTCGAGATCTGCGAGGATTGAAAAGCACGTTCATCACGACAACGATTGCCACAGGTGGTGTTGTCGTTGGTCTGGTTTTTGCAGCGATGGCTCTGGCAGGTGCAAGCTTCGATTCAGGACGAGAAACTGCGCAGTTGACTGCCGCAGCAGAGAAGTCGTCATCGGCCGCGCAGCAGGCAGCGACTGCTGCGAACCAGGCTGCGGGGATGGCTCGAGCAATTGTTGACCCGAAATCGGATTCCAGCTCCCGCGAGCACTCTGACACGCCGAAAAGCGCTCCCAAAGCGGAATAGGCATTTCCCCTTAACTGGCTCTAATAGTCGAGCCTCCTTGCTCGCTTCCGGATTCCTCGACAACTGGCAGTGAGTGGTCATAAACGTGAATCATCGCGTCCGTCTTATGGCCGCTCGCTGTCTTCTTGTCACCCCTGGTGTCTGTCACGCCGCGGTGTTTCAAGCTGTGTAGACCGAACCGTTCGTCCTGTCTCAGAATCCCGTCCTTCACCGCATTGCGCATCATGCGCCCCCAGGCAGTCTGCCAACCCGCCTCGGTCAACCGTTCGCCGTCCTCGCTGACGAGCAGATAGCGGTTCTCGGCCAGGACGGGTACAACTCCCCCTCTCTTACTCCAAATCGCTGCGCGGCGAGCCCGTAGCAGCGCTATCGCCTCTTCGGTTTCCGCGCCTTTGCGCACCAGGTTGTCGCGGCTACCTTTCCGGCGGTTCGTCCGCAGTAGCTCGCCCTCGACATGGGCGTCAGTGAGTGTCAGTACCTCAATTCCGCGTAAACGTGCCTGATACGCCAGCTCCATCGCCGCCCACAGGTACGCTGGTACAGCACCCTTCGCGCGAGGCCCGCGCGCGCTGCAGTTCTTCGCATACGCCTGGACACGTCGGAATACATCCGCCGGCGGCATGCGGTGGTCTGCCTTTTCTTTGACCTGCTTGATGCCTGCAGCAGGATTCGTCGTGACATGGTCGTGCTCGCGCGCCCAGCCGAAGACGCGCCGCAGGTAGCGTAGCCAGTGATTTGCCTTGGTGGGATAGCCCGGAGTATCGGCCTCGCCGGGCTTCTGTCCTGGCCTCCCCATTGCGATCACGTCGATCAGCCGCCGGATGAAACCTGGCGTGAGGCGATCCACCACTGCATCGCCAAGGCTGGTGCCGTTCTTCAGCGGATAGACCTTGATTGCGGCCGCGTACTCTTTGTAGCCCTGTTGCGTCTTCGGGCCCAGCTGCGCAAAGGCAAGGCTCTTGGCATGCTGGTCGATGACGTAAGCGATCGTGCCGCGCAGTGCTTCGCCTTGGCGCGCCTCCATGATCGCGTGCAGGTCCGATAGCCGCGCGCTGGGCCCGGCTACAGTCTTCTTCCGGAAGCCGTGGCCCTCTTCGTGAGGGTTGCGCACATACCAGCGACCTCTCCCGGTGGGATCCCAGTAGATCCCCACCGGGAGGCGGGTGTGGTCAATGTGCTTCGGCAGGTTGGGTGCGGCCTTTCGAGGTCGTGCCATGGTGCTGCTGTGCGTCCTTTCAGATCAGCGAAGCGGGGTAGCTCTCGTTCTCGAAAGCACTGGTGGCGGTGGTGCTGAGGCCCAGGGCCTCGTTGAGGGCGGCTGTAGTGGTCCAGACACCGCCCTGACCGTCGTACTGCACGCGGATCTTGCGCTGCTTGGCCCAGCGCTCAACGGTGGCGAGCCGTGGGCGCTTCCCGGGCCGGCACAGCTCCTGCAGGTCGCGGAACTGTAGAACGTCTCCGATCACGGGCGGCCTCCTTCGGCGCTGGCCCTGACGCGGGTGGGCTTTGCGGTCCTTTCGACCAGGCTGAGGTTGAACTGCACGACGTTGTCGGCGACAGCCGGCGAGGCCGATGCCCGCGCGCTGCGCGCCGGCCGGTTGAGCCTGGTCCATGCCGCGATGGCCTTGTCGGGATCGGCGTGCTTGCTGGTCGACCTGCAGGCGCATTCGACCAGGTGGCCGCCACCGGCGTATGCGCAGCGCTTGTCGTGGATGTGGCGCGCGCGGTGGCCGGCGGCGCAGTTCGGCAACCCTTCGGGGTGGCTGATATGTTCCTGGGTCATGACTTGTTGCACTCCTGGATGTGGGCTTCGAGCTTTTCCAGCAGGAAGGCGGCTTGCGCAGCGCGGTGGCGGCGGTCGTAGGTGTTGAGGTGGGCCGGCGCATCGATGAGCCACTGCAGTGGCTGAATGAGCCAGCTGGGATCGAAGGGGAGCAGGGTGCGCGGGTCGACTGTCTGGATCAGAGGCTCACAATCCGGCCCGGCCCAATCCTCACTGTCGCCGCAGCGGACGCACACGCGCCCCCGGAACTCGTGCAGCTTCTCCGGTTGGACCACGCGCGGTGTCTCGAACAGGGCACGGACAACGAGGCCACGCTGGTGGGCGGCATACACGTGCCCTGCATCGGCCTGGGCCCAGCAACCCGGTTTGAAGTCGTCCTTTAGGCGGTATTCCCAGCGCACAGGCTGCGCGGAGTAGAGCGCGGTCATGAGGGTGTCGGCCCACGTGCGCACCTGGTTGGCGGCAACGGCGCCGCCGGCGGGATCGACACGCCGCATGGCAGCGACGACCGCAGCGACGGGCGACGACGCTTTGGTGGCCTCGACAACGGTGGCCGGGGAAATGGGCAGTGGTGCGGTCATACGAACAGGTCCAGTTGGGCCGGCAGTGCCGGTGCGCGCGGCGGTTCCGGAAGCGGGGCAGGTGCAGTGGCGCGGATGCGTGCACGCTGTGCAGCGTTGAAGGAGAACCAGCAGCCGAGGCCATTCCGTCGCGCTCGCGCCTCGCTGAGGAAGACGCGCGCTGTGTGCTTGGCCTGTGCAGCGGTGAGCAGCAGGTCAGCCATGGGCGGGCACCTCTTTGATCCAGCGGATTGAATGGATGCGCCGCTCTGCCTTGTAGCTGAACCGTCGCGGTCGGGCTGCAGAGCGCAGCCAGGGGAATCGAATGTGGACGCGATGCATCAGCCGGTGGCTGCTGGCGTGCAGCAGATGGCCGGCAAAGCTGGCGATGCGGTTGGATAGCTCACGGAAGTCCGCCGGCGTGGCGCGGAGGCTTTCGCCGTGCACGTGCTTTCCTTCCCATTCGGCCAGCGCCGTGTGCAGGTGCCCAACCACTCGGCGCCGAGCCAGGGTATGAGTCGGGTAGATCACGTATCCGAGGAAGTCCAAGCCGTCGGTCAGTCGGCAGAGCTTCTGCTCGGCCTTCAGGCGCAGGCCGAGCTGGTCCTGTAAGAAGGCCTCGATCTGGTCGCGCCAGGCGGCCAGCTGCTCGCGGTCGTGGTGGAACAGCACGAAGTCATCGACGTAGCGCAGGTAGCGTTTGGCCTTGAGCACGTGTTTGGCGAACTGGTCCAGCGCGTCCAGGTAGACGTTGGCGAAGAACTGGCTGGACAGGTTGCCGATCGGCAGGCCACGCCCGGCCGGGGCGTTGGCCAGCCGCTTGTGCGGTGGAACCTGCGCCTGCTCGGCAGCAGTGGCCCGGTACTGGACACCCGCGTGTAGCGGCGAACGGCGCAGCAGGGCATGGGTGGCCTGCTGGACCACCAGCGGTGCGCCACGGAGCCGCAGGCGAGTGCGCAGCATCCGCCACAGGGTAGGCCGGTGGATGCTGTTGAAGAAGTTGGCCACGTCGAGCTGCAGATACCAGCCGCCGCCCTGGCCGCTGTGCACCTGGCGCACGAACTGCTGCGCCCGTCGCACGGCCGCGTGGCTGCCACGCCCCTTGCGGTTGGCATAGCTGTCATGGATGAACGTCGGCTCCCACAGCGCTTCCAGCTGCGGCACCAGCCAGTGGTGCACCACGCGGTCGGCGAAGTCTGGTGCGTGGATCTCGCGCGCCTTGGGCCGGGTGGCCACGAAGCACGTCGAGGGCCGCGGCTGCCAGTGGCATGCCACCAGCTCTTGCTGAAGCTGCAGCAGGCCATCGGCCCAGCGGTGGTCGAATCGCAGCTGGTTGAAGCTCGGAACCTTCTGGCGGCGCGCACGCCGCCAAGCCTGGTACAACTCCTGCAGGCCTACCTCTCCCTGAAACTCACCGGCACGACGCACGGCCAACGCGAACCCGTTGTTGTTGCGGTGGTTGTTGTTGACGTTGCCGTTGTTGAAATTGACGTTCCACGCGGACGCCGAGGACCAGGCGGCCGCCTCCCCATACACTTGCGACCAGGCCGCGCAGCCCGGATGCGGATAGCGCGGCTTCGTCATGAGTTGGCCCCCGCAAGGGCGGTACGGGTACTCAGTTTCTTGCCACGCTGCGCGACGCCGTCGGCTTGCGCATTCTGGGCATGGGAGACTTCGCGCAGGCGGCGGCGCCAGCCACCGGCCTGCATGCCCAGCTCTTCGGCTTGGCGGATAAGCATTTCAAACTGGCGGAAGCTGGCGAAGGCGCCAACCCTTTTGCCGATCTGCAGGAGCTGCTTGAGAGCATCAATATCCCGCACCAGCACCGCCACCCACCGCGCCTGCTCGGCGCGCTCACGCCAGGCGTTGTTGGCGTTGATGAACACCTGCTGGGAACGCGCGCGCAAGTCGCTGCCAATCTGGTAGCGGTGATAGCGGGCGAACCGGCGCACGGCGTTCTCGATCTCGACCGCCATGTGTTCGGCGGCCTTGATGATGGGTGGGGGCTGGAAACGAGAGGTCATCGGGAAAGCCTCAGCAGAAAATCAAATCACTGACCGGCACGACGCACGGCCAACGCGAACCCGAGGTCGTGGCGGCGGTTGTTGTAGACGGCGCCGCTGCTGAAATAGACGTACCACGCGGACGCCGAGGACCAGGCGGCCGGGGTCTTCGACCAGTACCAGTCGTTCTGGATGTCCTTGAAGAAGTCGGTGTTGATGGCCGGCGAGTAGCGGCTGCGGTCGATCAGCAGCTGCAGTTCCTCGATGGTCGGCAGATCCCAGTCGGTGTGGCCGAGCAGGTCCAGGGCCTTGGCGGCGGATTCGCAGTCAGCATGCGGAACATCGCTTTCCACGATGCTGGTGGCAGTGAAGGTCAGGCCGTAGTCGGGCAGGAACACGGCGACGTGGTCGATGGAATCGTCCGGCAGCTGGTTGCGGTCGGCGCCGATCTTCTTGAGGATGATGGGGTTCATGGTTGCTCCAGGGAAAGGATCAAAAGGGCCAATTACTGACCGGCACGACGCACGGCCAACGCGAACCCGCCGTCGCTGCGGCGGTAGTCGCCGACGAGGCCGTCGTAGAAATCGACGAACCACGCGGACGCCGAGGACCAGGCGGCCGGGGTCTTCGACCAGTACCAGTCGTTCTGGATGTCCTTGAAGAAGTCGGTGTTGATGGCCGGCGAGTAGCGGCTGCGGTCGATCAGCAGCTGCAGTTCCTCGATGGTCGGCAGATCCCAGTCGGTGTGGCCGAGCAGGTCCAGGGCCTTGGCGGCGGATTCGCAGTCAGCATGCGGAACATCGCTTTCCACGATGCTGGTGGCAGTGAAGGTCAGGCCGTAGTCGGGCAGGAACACGGCGACGTGGTCGATGGAATCGTCCGGCAGCTGGTTGCGGTCGGCGCCGATCTTCTTGAGGATGATGGGGTTCATGGTTGCTCCAGGGAAAGGATCAAAAGGGCCAATTACTGACCGGCACGACGCACGGCCAACGCGAACCCGTTGGTGAGGCGGAGGCCGTCGTAGACGAGGCCGTAGCTGAAAGAGACGAGCCACGCGGACGCCGAGGACCAGGCGGCCGGGGTCTTCGACCAGTACCAGTCGTTCTGGATGTCCTTGAAGAAGTCGGTGTTGATGGCCGGCGAGTAGCGGCTGCGGTCGATCAGCAGCTGCAGTTCCTCGATGGTCGGCAGATCCCAGTCGGTGTGGCCGAGCAGGTCCAGGGCCTTGGCGGCGGATTCGCAGTCAGCATGCGGAACATCGCTTTCCACGATGCTGGTGGCAGTGAAGGTCAGGCCGTAGTCGGGCAGGAACACGGCGACGTGGTCGATGGAATCGTCCGGCAGCTGGTTGCGGTCGGCGCCGATCTTCTTGAGGATGATGGGGTTCATGGTTGCTCCAGGGAAAGGATCAAAAGGGCCAATTACTGACCGGCACGACGCACGGCCAACGCGAACCCGTGGCTGCCGCGGTGGTCGTAGCTGACGTAGCCGAGGTTGAAATCGACGCCCCACGCGGACGCCGAGGACCAGGCGGCCGGGGTCTTCGACCAGTACCAGTCGTTCTGGATGTCCTTGAAGAAGTCGGTGTTGATGGCCGGCGAGTAGCGGCTGCGGTCGATCAGCAGCTGCAGTTCCTCGATGGTCGGCAGATCCCAGTCGGTGTGGCCGAGCAGGTCCAGGGCCTTGGCGGCGGATTCGCAGTCAGCATGCGGAACATCGCTTTCCACGATGCTGGTGGCAGTGAAGGTCAGGCCGTAGTCGGGCAGGAACACGGCGACGTGGTCGATGGAATCGTCCGGCAGCTGGTTGCGGTCGGCGCCGATCTTCTTGAGGATGATGGGGTTCATGGTTGCTCCAGGGAAAGGATCAAAAGGGCCAATTACTGACCGGCACGACGCACGGCCAACGCGAACCCGCCGTCGCTGCGGCGGTAGTCGCCGACGAGGCCGTCGTAGAAATCGACGAACCACGCGGACGCCGAGGACCAGGCGGCCGGGGTCTTCGACCAGTACCAGTCGTTCTGGATGTCCTTGAAGAAGTCGGTGTTGATGGCCGGCGAGTAGCGGCTGCGGTCGATCAGCAGCTGCAGTTCCTCGATGGTCGGCAGATCCCAGTCGGTGTGGCCGAGCAGGTCCAGGGCCTTGGCGGCGGATTCGCAGTCAGCATGCGGAACATCGCTTTCCACGATGCTGGTGGCAGTGAAGGTCAGGCCGTAGTCGGGCAGGAACACGGCGACGTGGTCGATGGAATCGTCCGGCAGCTGGTTGCGGTCGGCGCCGATCTTCTTGAGGATGATGGGGTTCATGGTTGCTCCAGGGAAAGGATCAAAAGGGCCAATTACTGACCGGCACGACGCACGGCCAACGCGAACCCGTTGGTGAGGCGGAGGCCGTCGTAGACGAGGCCGTAGCTGAAAGAGACGAGCCACGCGGACGCCGAGGACCAGGCGGCCGGGGTCTTCGACCAGTACCAGTCGTTCTGGATGTCCTTGAAGAAGTCGGTGTTGATGGCCGGCGAGTAGCGGCTGCGGTCGATCAGCAGCTGCAGTTCCTCGATGGTCGGCAGATCCCAGTCGGTGTGGCCGAGCAGGTCCAGGGCCTTGGCGGCGGATTCGCAGTCAGCATGCGGAACATCGCTTTCCACGATGCTGGTGGCAGTGAAGGTCAGGCCGTAGTCGGGCAGGAACACGGCGACGTGGTCGATGGAATCGTCCGGCAGCTGGTTGCGGTCGGCGCCGATCTTCTTGAGGATGATGGGGTTCATGGTTGCTCCAGGGAAAGGATCAAAAGGGCCAATTACTGACCGGCACGACGCACGGCCAACGCGAACCCGTGGCTGCCGCGGTGGTCGTAGCTGACGTAGCCGAGGTTGAAATCGACGCCCCACGCGGACGCCGAGGACCAGGCGGCCGGGGTCTTCGACCAGTACCAGTCGTTCTGGATGTCCTTGAAGAAGTCGGTGTTGATGGCCGGCGAGTAGCGGCTGCGGTCGATCAGCAGCTGCAGTTCCTCGATGGTCGGCAGATCCCAGTCGGTGTGGCCGAGCAGGTCCAGGGCCTTGGCGGCGGATTCGCAGTCAGCATGCGGAACATCGCTTTCCACGATGCTGGTGGCAGTGAAGGTCAGGCCGTAGTCGGGCAGGAACACGGCGACGTGGTCGATGGAATCGTCCGGCAGCTGGTTGCGGTCGGCGCCGATCTTCTTGAGGATGATGGGGTTCATGGTTGCTCCAGGGAAAGGATCAAAAGGGCCAATTACTGACCGGCACGACGCACGGCCAACGCGAACCCGCCGTCGTAGCGGGGGAGGTAGTCGTCGACGCCGCCGCAGTAAAAATTGACGACCCACGCGGACGCCGAGGACCAGGCGGCCGCCGTGCTGGTCCAGTGCCAGCGAGGCAGCACGCCGGGGAACAGCGCGGTATCGATGGCAGGCTCATGGCGGGTGTCATCGACCAGGGCGACCAGCTCTGCGCGGGTGGGAAGACGCCAGTCGTCATGGCCCAGCAGGCGAAGCTCGATGCAGGCCTTCTCGCAGTCGGGCTGGCTCATCGGGTCCCCATCGCTGCCGCCGATGGACTTGACCGCCCACATCAGGCCGGTGGCGTGGTCGATCACCGCCACGTGATCGGTGCGCGGGTCGGTGCCCGCAGCGCTGGTGCCGTCGGCGAACAGCTTCGTGTGCCCAGTGGGGTGATGGTGGATAGCCTGGTCAGCATTGAGTTCGATCAGCTGCCCGGGCTGGAAGGTTCCGGCGGAGATCGAGATCTCCGATTCACCCTTGGTGCGGATGGTGATGGCGTTCAACGTGCGTTCCTCGCGTTGCGGTGGGTGCCGCCTTCGGCGGCGCGGGTTGGACTGCAGAGAGCTGCCAGGGCTTCCAGACGCACCGCCTCGGCGGTGTAGTGGGCTGCTCGTTCCTGGCGGACCTTGTGGGAGAACTGCACGTCAGTCAGGGCATGCTCGGCAGCGTCGCGGTTTGCCTTTGCGAGGCGTGCCGGGTCGTGGTCGAAGATGTCGAGTTGATTGCGCATGCGGTTCCCTCGAATGGGTTGCCGGCGAGTGGAAGTCCGGCCGGCGCGGAGCCCGGTCACCCGGGCGGGCGGTTGCTCAGTGGGTGTCGTCTGCGGCCAGTGGTGCGCGCTGGCGCTCGGCGCTGCGCCGCTGCATCTCGGCCTTGAAGGCTGGCCAAGTGGTCTGGAGGTCTTCCCAGCAGCGCCATGCGAAGAACACGGCGCCGATGGCGCAGGCGAGGGCAACGGGTTCGAGCTGGTTGCGCAGCGCCCAAGAGAGCGTGGCGAGCAGCAGGCCAACCACGACGGCGCAGAAGAAGGGCAGGGCCAGGTGGCGCATTACTCGGTCTCCTGTTCGGTGGTGGGCACGGCCGGCGCGGGCGCGGGGCCGGCGGGCGGGGTGATGGGCGGGATGCCGACGGCCATGGCGGCGAAGAAGTCGGGGTCGGTCACCAGGCACCGCCTTCGAGCTTGCGCACTTCCTCGACAAGGAAGATCCAACCGTCGCCGTCCGGCGGGGTGCGGTACGGCCCTGAGTCCATGCAGACCAGCAGCGAATTGCGACCAAAGGTGTCGGCGACAACTCCGGTCTGCCCTACGGCAAGGTTCGGCTGGTCGTACTCGGATGCCGTGACCTGCACTCGATCACCGCACTTGAAGCGGTTCATGCAACACCATCCTGAGCGCTTGCGCCCTCGGTGGAGGCAATGAACGCCCGCAGCTTCTTCTGGCTCGCTGGCGGGAGTGCGATGTAGGTGCGACCGGCAATGACGTGGTGCTGGCCGGCGGTCTCCATGAAAGTCGGCGCGGAGTCGGTGGACACGTACACGGCCATGGCCGTTGCGCCTTTCGTCCGGCGCCAGCCCGACACGCTCCAGCCGGCCGGATCCTTCATCACTCGCAAGCGCATGCCACAGCCAGGCACTTCGATGACGGGGAGGCTCGGGGCGGCGGCGCTCATGCAGCACCTGCCTGCGCACGCGCTGCGCGACGAGCGGCGGCGACAGCACCTGCAGCGCTCTTGCCCTGCCGCAGTACGGCATTGGCGGCGAAGCTGGCGGATGCGACGACCTGGTGGGGGAGGAGGCCCCAGCGGCGCCCGGCGCGGGCAACGATGCCGGCGGCGGCGGCCGCGCGCTGGGCGTTGGAGTGGTGGGCGAGGGCGACGCTCATGCGGCGGCCGCCGTACTGCTGCGCAGCTCCAGCGCTGCCTGCTGAATATCCAGGGCGAGGCGATCCGCCTCCTCCTGCTCAACGTACAGGCTGGCGGCGCCGACCTTGATTGCGACCATGCCCACTGCGGGCATGGCGACTACGGAGGGTGGCGCCTTGCTGACGCCGACAGACATGGTGGCCATGGGTGATCTCCTGCGCCCGGCCCCGGGATGGGGCTGTATGGGTGGCTGTGGAGAACATTACCGAAACGGTTATTGATCGTCAATACCAAAACGGTAATTGGTATCGAATGAGCCAGCCGGTGAGGCTTCACCGCCACAAAAAAGGCCCCGTAGAGGGGCCTTAGTTCAAGGGGAGACTATTCGTACCTGGGGCGGAGTAGGCCCGCATCCTCGAATGAAACGCCGTCGCGCATGCACTCCATTCCTCGTTCCATGTCGCGGTGCAGGGCAATGAGCTGGTTGTCCTCCAGTTCTTCAATGCCGGTTAGCCCGAAGCACGCCTGATCGATCAGCATTTGCATCGCAGGTCCCCAATGCCGCCGATAGTGGCGAATCATGCGGTAATGCGAGTCCTTGGTGAGGCTGTTCATGCCTCGCGGTGCCTTTTCGGGCACAAGGCGGAGACGTGGTGCGGGCACTGCCGGCGCTCTGTCCCCATCCATCGCCCTAGCCAGCCGCTGCGCCAGTTCCTGCAGCTGGTCCTCTCGTAACGCCATCCTTACCCCCCTTTCGCTCCAACCGCTCGACAAATGCGCGCATGAAATCCAACACGTTGTTGTCATCGAGCGTCCGCGCCTCTGCCGCAATCGTCTCGTAAGCGATGGCGAGGGCGTTGGCGTCGATGGTCGGTACAGGGCCGCCACCGCGGATCTCTGACACCAACTGCAGCAGCCGTATTGCGGAGCGAAGAGTAGGAACGTCGAGTCCCATAGATTGAGATTCGCCGGAAGCACGGTCGAGAGCCCCGGTCGGGAGGCCCATCGCTGCCTCTAGATCGCGCGCCAGGCGATGGCCGATTCCTTTCGGATTCGTCTCTGAGATCCACTGACTGACCTGCGGCTGCTGCCAGCGAGTTCCGCCGAACTGGCGTGCCCAGTCGGCCGGGCCGCCAGCGGCGGCCACGCGTTGGCGCATGTTGATGGTTCTGAGGGTGCTGGCGTCCATGGTCGCAATGGTCCTATCCATTACCATTTCAGGAAATGACCGAAACGGTATTGCGCTCGTATAACCGAAACGGTAATGTGCAGGGTATGAACCTCACCGACTACGCCATATCGAAGGGGGGCACCGCCAAGATCGGGTGCCCGGTGTTGGGCAGCACGGCGTCTAACGCCAGATGCAGCGCCGCCACTCTCTACATGATCGCCAGGGGCCACAAAACGGTAAGCGCCAGACTGGCCGTTCGGATCGCGGACGCGACCGACAATGCCGTTGCAGCTGCTGACCTTCGCCCGGACCTGTTCCGGGCCGCCACTCCAGCAGCCATGAGCGGCGAGTCTGAGCCCATGGTCGATGCGAAGTGGACGAAGCGCGCGCTGCGTAGCTATCTGCACATGGCAAACGACGGGCAGCTGGCCAAGGTTCTGCAGTTGCCTGCCGAGCAGGTAGCTGGCTGGTCCGAAGAGGGCGCGCTGCCGGCGCTGCCCCAGGTGATGAAGCTGCTGGGACACATCGAGCAGCGGGAGCCGGTCAAACCGGCGAACGAAGACCCCGATGCAGAGCGAATCGCCCCAATTGAGGTGGCTTGATGGGCTACAGCCGAACCAAGCGCTCCCCAGTCGCGACCACCTCAAATCCGTCTGCGACGGCATTGACGGCGCTGCCGTCTCCGAGCGTGTGCCTTGCCATCCCCTCGATCCAGCTTGGCCCGTCGAGGTCCGAGGTGTCGATGCGTGTGAAGTGCTTGATGACCCACACCCTGCGGCCGTCCGCGCCGCGAGTTTCGATTTGTTCCGTCTCCATGGAGAACCCCAATGCCTGACCAGACCCCCGAGCAGGTGCGGGAGCACCACCTGTCGCGCATCCGCGAATACGCGGTGCAGCACGACCTCGCTGGCGAGGATATCGCACTGATCTTCAACGCGGGGTTGGCCGCAGCCAGAAGTCTCCGGCCGGACCTGATCAAGAAACGTGGCTGACGTGCCGCGCGCTGTAGCAGTTCGTTCCACCACTCCCTCCTGAACTTCTCATACGGATATGTACGCAGATCCTTCGAACCTTCGTGACAACCCGATCAAGGTCCGGTTCAACGACACGGAAAAGGCCTTGATCGATGCGGCAGCGAACTTCAACGGGCGTCAGCCTGCGGTGTTCGTTCGTGACCTGGTGCTGGCCGGCCTTGCCGCGTTGGAACAGCGTAGCCCCGACCGTGATGTGGCCTGAAGGACCCAACGAGTCCCTGGGGAGGGTCCATGGAAATTCAGCTGTCGCGCGACCAGCGAAAGCAGCTTGATCAATACGCGGCCTCGCGGGGAATCACTCCCGAGGAGGCCGCGACAGAGCTGGCACGCGGCGAACTTGGGCGCCGCTACCGGCTCCCGCGAAGCAACGGCGAAGTGGTCCCTTTTCAGGGACTGAAACGGCCCGAAGACCCTACGAGGTAGTACAGATGAGCAGCCTACGCGCGCGCTCCACCGATCCGCACACCAGCCACGCCGCTGCTACCGACCTTGTCGCCAGCGGTGCGTTGCGCGTCCAGCATGCCAAGACGGAAGCCGCGGTGATCCGTCATCCGGGGCACAGCAGCCTGCACCTGTCGGCGCTGACCGGCCTTGACCGCCACATGTTGGGCCGTCGTCTGCCGGAGCTGGCCCGCGAGGGTCGCATCTGGCGCGGCCCGTCAGCGCCTTGTGCCACTACTGGCAAGCCGGCCTGCACCTGGTGGCCGGTGGCCCCGGGTCAGAACATGTCGCTGGGGCTCTGATATGTCGACCATCATCATGTCGCAGTGCTGGCCGCTGCAGGGCCTGAGCGTCACGCAGAAGGCCGTGCTGATCTCGCTGGCGGACCAGGCCAATGACGAGGGCGTGTGCTGGCCGGCCATCGCTACGATCGGCAAGCGCTGCTGCATGTCTGCGCGCGCTGTGCGCACGGCCATGGATCATCTGGAGGTGGTTGGCCTGCTGACTCGCGAGCGTAGGTTCAACAGCAGCAACGTCTATGCGGTCACGCCGGACAAGTTCAACGCCGATGCCGCCGCGGCGAAGGGCAAGCGGAAAACGGCGAAGGGTGGGGATGCACGGGGCGCAGGTGATGCGCCCCGTGCAGGGGGTGCGCCCGATGCACCCCCGGGTGCGCCCCATGCAGTGGGGGATGCACCGGGCGCAGGTCTGGAGGTGCGCCCCGTGCCGCCTAACCGTCATATAACCCCCATTGAACCGTCAGATGAACCGCCAGTTCCGGCGCTGGTCGCGCCGCCGACGGAGGAGGAACTGGAGGCGCAGATGCAGGAAGCCTGCAAGGCGACGTGGACCGCCTACCGGACGGCCTACCGCCTGCGCCACGGCGTGGACCCGGTCCGCAACGCCAAGGTCAACACCAACGTACGAGGCCTGGTGAAGCGGCTTGGCCGGGAGGAAGCACCCCAGGTTGCCCGCTGGTTCCTGAGCGTCAACGAGCAGTACGCCGCGAAGCGGATGCACGACTTGGGCGTGCTGCTGGCCGGTGCAGAGGCATACCGCACCCAGTGGGCAACTGGCCGCCAGATGACTCAGGCCAGCGCCCACCAGCAGGACCAAACCCAGAGCAACGCCAACGCTGCATACGAGGCCAAGGCGAAGCTGCGCAAACTTAGGGGGGCGACCAATGCTCACTGACGCAGAGCAGGATCAGCTGGTGGACATGCTGACCGCTACCGCCGAGGTCATGGGCGAGCAGATCACCTCAAACGCGGCGACGTACATGGTGCTGGATCTGGTGGCGTATCCGCTGCGGGTGCTGGCCGCTGCGCTTACTGCCTGCCGCCGTGAGGTGAAGGGTCGACTGAGCCTGGCAGCGATCTTGGAGCGGATTGACGATGGCCACCCGGCCCCCAACGAAGCTTGGGCATTGGCAATCCGGGCGGCTGACGAGGCGGTTACGCTGGTTTGGACCGAGCAGACCCGGGATGCTTGGGCAGCCGCGCTGCCGCTGGTTCGGGCGGGCGACAAGATCGCAGCTCGGCAGGCGTTCCTGGAGGTGTATGCGCGGTTGGTGAAGGAGACGCGCGCTGCACACCGGGTGGCGACCTACCAGCTGTCCCTCGGCGTTGACGTGTCAGGCCGGGATGGTGTGCTGCAGCAGGCCGTGGCTGCCGGGCGGCTGACGCATGAGCAGGTCGCGGAACACCTCGCGTTGCCGCCGGCCACCCCGGCATTCAATCCGGTGGCGCTGCTGGCCGGCACGGTAGAGGCATCGCCGACCGCCGACGCTCGGACCCGCGCGCACCTGGCCGCGATCGCGGACCTACTGGGGGGCAAAGCGGCATGAGGAGCCCCGATCACTTCGACGTTGAGGTGCGCCCGGTGAGTGAGCCGGTGGCCGTGGCCGGCTGGTATCTGGCCTATGGCTATGGGGTGAAGCCGCTGGTGATGTACGCATCCCGCGGCATGACAGTGTGGCGCGATGGCATGCGGCAGATCCCGATCACCCGGTATGCCGGCCCGATTCCGGAGTTGCGCTGATGTGGTCGAAGGCACCGCCGCCGGCGAAGGAAGAGGCCGCCCGTATCGAGCTGGCCAAGACGGGCCCTTGCATGGCCTGCCTGGCGCTGCTGGAGCAGCAGCTGCTGGAGGCGGAGCTGGTGGTCTACGGCTGCGACTACAACCACGCCAAGAGCGGGAATCTGCGGCGCGGTCACATGTTCGGCTACGCCCTCTGCAAGTGGCACCACATGCGGCATCCAATGGAGGGGAACACCTTCGCGACGATGCGCCAGATCTACGGCCCGAGCCTGATGGATGGCTCGCGGACCTTCCACGAGACGTATGGCTCCGATGACGAGCTGATTGCCAATCAGACCTACGTGAACGAATTGAGGGCATGACCATGATGGAAAGGAGTAAGACCAATGCAGGCCGAGTGCGCGCGCTGTTCGAGCGCCAGCCATCCGCGGCGCTGATGGCCCGCGAGATCTACCAGGGCGTGGGGGCAACGACGCCCACCGACCGTGATCGAATCCGCTGCGCGCTGCGAGACCTGACCGAGGCCAGCTACCTGGTCAAGGATGGCATTGGCCAACGGGCGGTGTTCCGCCTGTCGGGTATCGGCATGCCCCGGGCGTTCGTTGTGACGGACGAGCAGCGCGAGCACTGCCGTCTCGACAAGGCACACAAGCAAGCGCTGCGCCGGGCCGCGAGGCGAGGCGGGGCGGCAGGCCTGCGCACGGCGGACAAGATGACCATCAACAGGGCGCAGGTGGAGCGGCTGTCCGGCCTGGCCCCGGCGAAAGCATGGGGCAAGGAAAAGGACGGCCAGCGGCCGGCCGAGACAGTGGAGCAGTTCGAGGCTCGCGGCGGGCAGGTGCAGCGCCTGACGGCCAGCTGGGAGCAGCGAGCATGAGCAAGCGGAAGATCATCGCAGCGGCCAAACGCCGTGGCCTGTCGGTCGTCAACGCAGCTTGGGAATGGACGGTGGGTGGTGGCGAGCGCTATCCCCAATGGGTTGTCGACTTCGGACCGGAGATCGATGAGCTATACGGCGAAAGCGAGGAACAGTTCTTCGAGGACACCGACACAGCCCTGCAGTGGCTGGAGGACCTGATCTCGCTTCCGCCGAGGCCCGAGTGGCTTCCTATCGCCGAGGCGCCGCAGGACGGCACGCGGCTGATGCTGTGGGACTCGGTGAGCAAGCGGCCGGTGTTCGGCAGCTGGCGGGGTGACAACCATGCAATCACGCACTATGCCGCAGAGCCCGCTGGGCCGGGGGCGTCCTGATGGGAGCCGCCGGGGAGCGGGAACTGGTCGATCAGCGCTCCGCACTCATCCCTGCCGACGACGTGAAGGTCGTTGCGGCGTCCGCATCTGGGGCACATGAAGTGCAACCCGAAGCCGTCGACGTTGGGCTCGACCTGGTCGAATCCGGCGAGCGCGATATGGCAGCGGATGCACTGGAGCATGAGGCCGGTGTACGCCCGAATGGTGACGGTGAGGCTACAGCCGACCATCTCCCTGTAGAGGGCCTCAAAAGGGCCTCAGCAATCAACGAACCGGCGCGATCACGCGCTGCACGAGCAAACCACCAAGGGGAAGGCACATGGAAATGATCAACGCACGCGAACTGCTGTCCAGCCGGACCGGGCCACGGACCATGAGCTTTGAAGGGGGCGTCGGCGGCCCCTCTACCCAGGAGATCGTTGCTGCGTTGGCGGATGTCCCACATGGTCTCGGGCATGAGCTTCTGCAGGCGCTGTGGTGGCCCGAGAGCGGTCAGCGCCGTCGCGAACAGCTGCGCCAGGCAGTTGTCGGCCTGGTGGCGCCGGAGTTCACCCGTCAGATGCATGCCCTTGCCGATGCCCGGACGGAGTTCGGGATTGCCAAGGCCAGTATGGGCTGGGGCGGCGGCACCGTAACTGATGTGCAGCGCCGCGAGCTACGCCGCGCGGAGCAGGCGCTGGAAGACGCGCGGGCAGCGGCCTGGCCGAACAACACGATGGAGCAGCTGGGCGTGCTGGCCGGCGCGGTAATCGCAGAGATGGCCGGCGCATGCGAGTGCTCTCGATGCGGTGGGAAGAAGGTCTTGCGTAATCCTGTGCTTGCCGGAGCCGTGGAGTGCGAAGACTGCGGCGGCACTGGCTTCGAGCCGCTGAGTGGTCGTAAGCGTGCTGGCGCCATCGGCGCGGACTGGTCCGCCTACAGCCGGTTCTGGCGCGTGGTCTACGAATGGATGCTGGCCAACTTCCGTTCGGCTGAAGCGCGCGCTGTAAGGCAGTTCAACAAGGCGCTGTCCAAGGTCGCTTAGCGATGACTTCCTAGGTCATCGAAAAAGCGGGCAATCTTGCCACCATCCAATCGCAAGCCCCGGCCAAGCCGGGGCTTTTTCTTTGCCCGCGATCCCAAACCGGATCAACCCAAGAGACAAACCGGCAACGGGGCGGGCACCAATCAACCGGGAGGGGCATATGCCGAACCGGACGAGCCACGGGGCCACCATGAAGGACGAAATCATTGGCACTGCTGCTGGTGCTGTAGCGAAGGCTGCACCCCCGGTAACGGTTGCCAGCGCGGTTGCCGCAGGCGCGGACCTAGATCGCGTAGTGGTGGTGCTGACGATCATCTATCTGGTGGGCCAGATCAGTTACCTGGCCTGGCGATGGGTGCGGGAATGGCGACAGAGGGCACGCGCATGAAGGGCAAAATCATCGGGAGCAGCGCGGCCGCCATCATCGCGCTGGCTGCGGCAGCACTGGTCAAGCCGTGGGAAGGCTACTCGCCCACCCCCTACGTCGACATGGTTGGGGTTGCCACCTACTGCTATGGCGATACCGGCCGCCCGGAGAAGGCGGTCTACACCGAGCAGGAATGCGCCGAGAAGTTGAACAGCCGGCTGGGTCAGTACCTGACCGGGATTCAATCCTGCATCCGCGTCCCGCTGGAGCCCCACCAAGCTGCCGCGTTACTGAGCTGGACCTACAACGTCGGCGTGGGCGCAGCCTGTCGCTCGACGCTGGTGGCTCGTATCAATGCAGGCCAGCCCGCCGCGAGCTGGTGCGCTGAACTGGACCGCTGGGTCTACGCCGGCGGCAAGCGCGTGCAGGGCCTGGTGAACCGCCGCGCTGCTGAGCGCGCCATGTGCGAGGGCGGATCGTGAACCGCGTCGCCAGCGCCGTCGCTGCCTTTGCCCTGTGGTCCGCTGTCATGTTTGGTGCTGGCTGGGCTTGGCGTAGTGACCGGGCGGAGAGTACAGAGGCCGACCAGCGCGCCGCCGGCGCCGCGGCAGTCGCGGACCAGGTGAACCGGACCCGCGCCGTCGAACACCGCCAGGCCGACAACCTGGCCACCATTGGAGCGAAACATGAAGAAGACCGCACTGCGGCCGCGACCGTCCCTGCTGCTGTTGTGGCTGACCTGCGCTCTGGGCGTCTCCAGCTGCGCGACGACCTCGCCACCTGCAGCACCAGCCTCCTGTCCCAAGCCGTCGCCGGCGCCGTCGAACGTGATGCGCACGCCGAACTACGAGCAGAGGTTGCGGGAGCTGCTGTTCAAATCGGTCGCGACGCCGACGACCACGTCCGCGGCACCCAAGCAGTGATAGCGGCTGACCGTGAAGCGGTGAGGCCGTGAATCGTCGGTTGCTGGCGCTTGGCCGGCTGAAGACTGGCGAGATGAACAAGACCGAGGCGGCCTATGCCGAGCGCCTGCGCGCGCTGGAGGCATCGGGACAAATCCTCTGGCACAAGTTCGAGGGCCTGAAGCTGAGGCTTGCCGACAACACGTTCTACACCCCGGATTTTGCTGTAGTGGCTGCTGATGGCGTAATCGAGTGCCATGAGGTGAAGGGCCACTGGCAGGATGATGCGCGGGCCAAGATCAAGATCGCAGCGGCCCTGTACCCGTTCCGCTTCATTGCGGTGAAGGTCAAGCGCAAGCGCGACGGCGGCGGCTGGGCAGTGGAGGAGTTCTGATGCACGCGACAGTGACTGCGTCGGTCCGCATGCGCTGGTGGCTGCGTTGCTATCTGGCTGCCGTGGTGTGGACTGCCCGGGCGACGGGTTTGGAGCCGAACTGGGAGCGGGTCGAGCGGTGGATACGCCGCGGCCTGGTACTGCAAACGACGAGGGTTGGTGATGGACGCTGCACGGATTGAAGAGGTGGCGGCTGCATTGTCTGCTGAGCAGGTGGCGCGCGCTGGTGCCGACGCCGCCCTGGCGGCGCTTATCGAAGACAGCACCGACAGTCGAATCGACCGACTGGTCGGGATCATTGAGCAGCAGGGCAAGCAGATCGCCGAGCTGGCCATGCATGTGGGGCTGCTGGTGCAGGCCGTGGCCCAGCTGCTGGGCGAGGAAGCCGGCGCGCCGGTGCAGGAAGAGGGTGCCGAGCCTGCGCGCCTTGACCTGGACGGGAAGCCCTACTGATGCCCACGAGGCCACCGCAGCACCGCGCAGCCGGCTGGCGCCCCTACAAGGAGACCAGTGCTCAGGTGCGCAAGAGACAGGGGCGCCGCGCGCTGCCTACCAACTCGTCGCTGTGGCGCCGGATCCGGGCGGTGGTGCTGGCCCGTGAGCCGCTTTGCAGGTGCTGTGCTGAGCAGGGAAGGGTGCGCGCGGCCACTGAGGTCGACCATGTTGACGGTGACGACGCCAACCACGCCGACAGCAACCTGCAGCCGCTGTGCCGGCCATGCCACAGCGCCAAGACAGCGCGGGAGAACGGTGGGTTCGGCAGGGTAGCGAGCGCCCCTCGTGAACCTGAATGGATCGAGAGTTATCCACAGAAAGCTGAGCGAAAAGGGAGGGGGGAGGGTCAAAGTTGAGGGCCATCCTCGACCGATACGCGCGCCCCCCTTTCGTCGCGCGTCCACAGAATTTGAATTTCGGATTTGGAGCTGACCGGCGATGGCCAGGCACAAGCAGCCCGCCGAGCTGGCCAAGCTCAAGGGGGCGGACAAGCGCAACCCGCAGCGCTACAAAACAGAGGTGCCGAAGACGGGGAAGGCCTTGGGCACGGTGCCCGGCCATCTACCGGACGAGGTTGCCGTGGTCTGGAAGGAGCTGGAGAAGTGCGCCCTGCCGGGTGTCCTGACCAGCGCCGACCGTTTCATCATGGAAGTGGCGTCCTCGCTGCTATCCGAGTTCCGTGCCAACCGAGGCGAGTTCGTCGCGGCCAAGTACTCCCACCTGATCGGCTGCCTGGCGCGTCTGGGGCTGACCCCGGCCGACCGCCAGAAGCTGGGGACCGAGAAGACCCCGGAGGGCAACCCATTCGACGAGTTCTGATCCATGACGCCCACCGAATCAGCCAAGGCCTACGCCAAGGGCGTGACGGCTGGGAAGATCATCGCAGGCGAGTACATCCGGTTGGCGTGCCAGCGGTTCCTCGATGACCTGAAGCGCAAGGGGGCCGACTGGCCCTACAAGTACGACGCCGACAAAGCCGATCGTGCGGTACGTTTCATGGAGAAGATGCCGCACACCAAGGGCAAGTGGGCTTCGCAGAAGAAGCTGCTGGTGCTGGAACCCTGGCAGCGGTTCATCGAGTGCAACCTGTTCGGCTGGGTCCACAAGAAGACCGGGCATAGGCGGTTCCGCCGGTCCTACGAGGAGATCGCCCGTAAGAACGGCAAGTCGCTCCGGCTGGCCGCGCGCGGCCTGTACCTGTTCTGTGCCGACGGTGAGGCTGGTGCCGAGGTGTACTCAGGCGCCACCAGCGAGAAACAGGCATACGAGGTGTTCCGCCCGGCCTGGCAGATGGTGCAGAAGCTGCCGGCGCTGCGCTCGCGGTTCGGCATCGAGCAGGCCGGCAACCCGAAGAACCCCGGTCCGCTCTTCGTCATGGAGGACATGTCGAAGTTCGAGACGATGATTGGCAAGCCGGGCGATGGCTCCAGCCCGCACGCGGCGCTTGTGGACGAGTACCACGAGCACGACGACGACCACATGGTCGATGCGATGGAAACCGGCATGGGCGCGCGTGAGCAGCCCCTTTTGTCGATCATCACCACGGCGGGAACCAACCTGTCCGGCCCGTGCTTCGAGATGCGGAGCGATGCGGTCCGCATTCTGCGCGGGGAAGTGACTGACGAGACGGTGTTCGCCGCGATCTACTGCATTGACGAGGGCGACCGCTGGGACGATCCGGAGGTGCTGCGAAAGGCCAACCCGAATTTCGGGGTGTCCGTGTTCGAGCAGTTCCTGGTCGACATGCTTGCCAAGGCAAAGCGCTCTGCCAGCAAGCAAAGTGCATACCGCACCAAGCACCTGAACGACTGGGTGGGCGCCAAGCTGGCATGGATGAACATGCTGGCCTGGCAGCGGCAGAAACGTCGGTTTGAGATCTCGGACTTTGCTGGATGCCCCTGCTGGGTCGGCGTCGATCTGGCGTCGAAGCTGGACGTGGCCGCGGTCGTGCTCCTGTTCGAGAAGGGCGACAGCTTCTACGCCATCCCGCGCTTCTATGTTCCCGAATCAGCGGTGGAGGAAAACGAGAAGTACCAGCAGTTCCTGCTGGATGACCTGATCGTGGCCACGCCGGGAAACATGACCGACTACGCCTTCATCGAAGAGGAATTGAAGGAGCTTGCGGCGCAAGGCATCGATGTGCGGGACATTGCCTTCGATCCGGCCCAGGCGGCGTATCTGATGACCCGTCTGGAGCAGGAGAGCTTGCCGGTTGTCGAGATGGCGCAGTCCGTGCGCAACCTATCTGAGCCGATGAAGGAAGTAGAGGCGCTGATCCTGTCGCGCCGCCTGTGGCACGACGGCAACGCGGCGATGACCTGGATGATGGGCAATGTCGTGGCGAGGGTGGATGCCAAGGAACACGTCTATCCACGCAAGGAAAAGATGGAAAACAAGATCGACGGCGCGGTGGCGCTAATCATGGCCATGGGCCGCGCCATGCAGGCGCGGGACACCGGCATAACCCAACAAGGCTTCGTGGTGATCGACTGATGAGCGCACAGATTGCGAAAGACCGTCTCACCATTGCGGTTGGAATCGATCGCGGGATCAGAGCGAACGCGGCGAGCATGAACGCCCTGGTCGGTGGGGAGGTGATCGAATCGTCAAGCCTCCGCATGTTCGAGGTGTTTGGAAATCCGACGACGGCCTCCGGTGCTGTCGTCAGCCCCGAATCGGCAATGCGGGTCTCGGCGGTGTTCGCTGCCGTTTCACTACTTGCCGGTGCGATATCTCAGCTTCCGCTGCCCGTCTTCGAACGGGTGGACGGGCACCGCACGCGGGCTGAGCACGATTACTGGTGGCTGCTGAACGAACAGTTTTCCTCCGGTTGGTCGAGCGCCACCGGCTGGGAGTTCACGGTCGGCCAGATGCTGCTGCGCGGTGATGGTGTGGTGTACGTGACGCGCAACCGCGCGGGCGTGGCGACCGGGCTGATTCCATGGCCCCGCGACAGGGTGATGATCCTCAAGCAGGAGAAGACCAGCCCACGGGAACCGACGCGCCTGCAGTACACGTTCCACGACGCGGACGGGTACTTCACCGTTGACCAGGACGATGTGCTCCATTTCCCCGGCTTCGGTTTCAACGGCGTGCACGGCATGTCAGTGATCCAGTGGGGCGCGCGGAACGGCATCGGCATCGCCATCCAAGGCGACGAGCACGCCGGCAAGTTCTTCAGCGAGGGCGGCAAGCCAGAAGTGGCCATCCGAACGCCCAACAAGATGACCAAGGAACAGCAGGACGATTTCCGCGACGCCTGGGTCAAGAAGTACGGCGGGGTGCAGGGCAACCGTCGCATTCCGCTGGTTTTGACCGAGGGGCTGGAGGTTCACGAGCTGACCATGTCGGCGGTTGACCAGCAGCTGCTGGAATCGCGGCAGTGGCAGGTCATCGACGTGGCTCGTGCCTTCGGTGTTCCGCCCCACATGATTGGCGAGACGAGCAAGGCAACCAGCTGGGGTAGCGGCATCGAAAGCATGGGCATCGGCTTCGTGAAGTACACGCTGGGTCCCCATTTGAAGCGGATCAAGGATGAGCTGAACCGCAAGCTGTTCCGCACCCCTCGCTACTTCGTTGAGCACAACGTGGACATGTTCATGGCCGGCGACTCGAAGACGCAGGCGGAGTACTTCAGCAAGGCGTTGGGTGGCCCCGGTACGCAAGGCTGGATGGTCGTCAACGAGGTCCGCCGCCTCAAGAACCTGCCTCCCATCGAGGGCGGCGACAAGCTCTACCAACCGAAAGACCCCGCGCCACCGGCCAAGCCGGGTGGCGACGACCCTGAAAGGAACCCTGAAGATGCCGATTCCTAAGCTGCTGCAGCTGGCCAAGAACAACGCCGGGCAATCCAAATCCATCCGGGCGGAGACCGAGGGCAAGGAGGCGACCATCTACCTGCACGGCGTCATCGGCGGGTGGTGGGGCGATATTGACGAGACGATGTTTGCTCAGGCCATGGCCGGCATCGACGCGGACGTGATCCATCTGCGCATCGACTCGCCCGGCGGCGACGTGTTTGCGGCCCGATCGATGATGACCGCCATTGCCCAACACAAGGCAACGGTCATCGCCCATATCGATGGCTTGGCCGCCTCGGCTATGACGGGGGTTTGCATGGCATGCGACAAGGTCGAGATCAGCCAAGGCGCCGGTTTCATGATCCACAACGCGTGGACGATCACAGTCGGGAACAAGGCAGACATGATCAAGACCGGCGAGCTGTTGGCCAAGATCGATGCCGGCCTGGCGGGTGACTACACCCGCCGCACCGGCAAGGATCAGTCGCAGATCGTCCAGTGGATGGATGAAGAGACCTGGTTCACGGCTGACGAGGCCAAGGAACACGGCTTCGCAGACGAGGTGGTGGAGATCGTGGGCAAGAAGAAGGCGGCGAACACCTGGGACCTGTCCGCCTACGACAACGCCCCTGCCGCGCTGGCCAGCCGTAAGCCCGAACCCGACGACGGCGCCGCCGCCGCGGCCCATAAAGCCAACCTGTCGCGCCGCTTGGCGCTGCTGGAACGCCCTGCTGCGTAAGCGACTCCCGCCCGCAGTTCATCCCGACCGCCGAAAGGCGGTTTTTTTTCGACACAAGGAAATCACCAATGCCCTTCAACATTCAGGCCGAGCGGGAGCGCCGCACCGCGCTGGCAAAGGAAACCCGCAACCTGCTGGACACCAGCACCGGTGACGGCAACAAGTGGACGCCGGATAACCAGGCCAAGTACGACGACAACATCTCCGAGATCGAGCGCATCGACGCGGCGATCGAACGTCACCAGAAGGTCATGGACCTGACCGCCGACGAGGCACTGCGCGAGCAGGGCGTGCGTGAACACGACACCGCCAACCGCGGCGGCCGCAACCTCTCGAACGAGGAGCGCCTGTTCGACCGCTGGGCGCGCGGCGGCGACAGCGCCCTGAGCGCCGAAGACTGGAAGCAGGTCAATGCGGCCATGTCGGGTAACCCGAACGTGAATCCGGAGCAAGGTGGCTACACGGTTCCGACCACGCTGGCCCAGCAGATCCTGGACGCCCTCAAGGCGTTCGGCGGCATGCGCCAGGTGGCCGATGTGTTCAGCACAGCCGGCGGCGAGCCGATGCAGTACCCGACCAGCGATGGCACCTCCGAAGAGGGCGAGCTGGTTGCCGAGAATCAGTCCGCGACCGACCAGGACGTGGCCTTTGGCACCAAGGGCCTGCAAGTCTACAAGTACAGCTCCAAGGTGGTGACCGTGCCGTGGGAGCTGCTGCAGGACAGCACCACCGATGTCTCCGGCTTCATCGAGAAACGCCTGCAGACCCGTCTCGGTCGCGTTACCAATCGCAACTACACCGTCGGCACCGGTGTGGGTCAGCCGATGGGCGCCTTCACCGCCGCGGCTGTCGGTAAGATCGGCGCCGTCTCGGCGCTGCCGATCATCACCTACGACGACCTGGTGGACCTGGAGCACAGCGTCGATCCAGCGTACCGCCAGCTGGCCAAGTGGATGTTCCACGACGACATGCTGAAGTTGATCCGCAAGGTCAAGGACGATCAGGGCCGGCCGATCTTCGTGCCGGGCTACGAGCAGGGCAATCCGGGCGGTGCGCCGGATCGTCTGTTGAACCGCGATATCCAGATCAACCAGCACGCGCCGGCCCCGGCCGCAGGTGCTACGTCGATCGCGTTCGGCGACTTCAGCTACTACAAGATCCGCGACGTGATGGCGGTGACCCTGTTCCGCTTCAACGACTCGGCCTACGTCAAGAAGGGGCAGGTGGGCTTCATGGCCTGGATGCGCTCCGGCGGCAACCTGGTTGACGTGGGTGGCGCGGTGAAGACCTTCAAGCACGGCGCCGCGGCTTAATCGCCTCGGCCCACGAACGGAGGGACGCCCGATCGCGGGCGTCCCTTGGAGACGATCATGGCAAAGCAGAAGAACACTCCAGCGCCGGTGGAGCCGACTGGGGATGCCGCGCTTGTTACCCCGGAAGCGCCCGCTGCGGCGGTTGACGCTGCTACCGGTGAGGATGAGCAGCCGAACACCCAAAGCGCCGACGCTGCCGCGCTGGCCGCTGCCGGCGAGGGGGGTACGGAGGAAAGCGGCTCCAGCCAGGCAACCGACACCGTAGATGCGGACAGCGACCGGCCGCCATCGGATGATGAGCTGGCTCCGCCAAACGGCGAAACCGTTCCGGCGCTGGTGCTCAGCGACAACCACCTGGGCAAGGTCGGGCAGGTGATCCAGGTCAATGCCGCCCATGCGGAGGCGTTGCGCCTTGGCGGGCTGATCGACCCCCACCCCAACGCCATCAAGGCGGCCGTGCCGGAGGAATGACCCATGCTGCGCACGTTGACCCCGGCGACTGAGGAGCCTGTGTCGCTGAGCGAAGCGAAGGCGCATCTGGTCGTGATACACGATGCCGACGATGTGCTGATCGGAGCATTCATCACGGCGGCAAGGGAGTCGGTGGAACGCACTACCGGCTACGCCTTGGCGGAGGCATCCTACGAGTGGACGCCGGTCGGGGAGGGGCGCACGCCGCTCCCCATTGAGCCGGCAGTCTTGGATAGCGAGGTCGGCGCCTACCCGGTGAAGTTCAAGACCACACCCGGCCCGTTGCCGGGACCGCTGCGCGCGGCGGTGCTGCTGCTCCTGGGGGATCTGTACGCCAACCGCGAGGCTGTGGTGGCCGGCACGCAGCTGGCTGAGAACCCGACGCTGGACAGGCTGATGTTCCCCTACCGGCGGGTGCTGCCGTGAGGCGGGCCGGGAAGTACCGTCAAAGAGTGACCATTCGGCACCGCACCCTGATCGAGGACGAGTACAACGACCAGATAGAGGTGTGGGCGGACTGGCGAACCGATGTGCCGGCCGAAGTCGTTCCCTTGTCAGGGAAGGAGTTCATCGAAGCCGGCGCGAGCCAAGACCAGCTGAGCGCACGCATCGAGATCCCGTATCTGCCTGGCGTGGACGCGACCATGCGAATTCTGCATGACGGAAACCTGTACGCCGTGCAAGCCGTGCTGCCTGATCCAACAGCGCGACAGCACCTGACCTTAATGGTGGCCACGCGGAGGGGAAATGACTGATTTCGACATTCATATCTCCGGCCTGGCTGAGCTCGAGCGGGCGTTGCTAGAGCTATCGGACAGGGCCGCTCGCCGCGCATTGCGGAAAGGGATGCGCCGCGGTGCCATCGTGGTCCGAAACGACGCCAGAAACAGGGTCAGAATCGCGCGCGGGAAACTGCGCCGATCGATCCGGGTTCGGGAGCGGAGCGAAGAGCAGGGCTGGATGCGTTTCGCCGTGGAGGTGCCGCGCTCGGCCTTCTACGGCAAGTTTGGCGAGTACGGCACATCGAGGATGGCCGCCTGGCCGTTCATGCGGCCTGCAGCTGAGTCGAAGACCGAGGAGGCGGTAAGCACCATGCGTGATGCGCTCGGTGAGGCAGTGCAGGAAGAGATGCGGAGGGCACGCCAATGAACCTCGATACCCGGCTGGCGGCAGCTGGCAAGTCGGTGACCGCATCGTTCAGACCGTTCCCGTACAAGGATCCGCCTGCGCTCTACGCGACGTATCAGCGAGCGACAGGGCGCCGGCATAGCACTCTGAACTCCGGTGCAGGCGCTGAGCGTGCAACCTTCCAGATCGATGTGTGGGGCAAGGCTAAGGGGCCGGTTCGAGAGCTGGCTGATCAGCTCAAGGACGCGTTCCCGGGGCTGCTCAAGGTCGGGGAGATCACCGACAACCCTGACGACTACGAAAACGATATCGAGCTCCACCGCGCCAGCTTCGACGTAACCGTCTGGGCCTGACAGCCGCCCAACCCTGCAACCACCATGCCGCCTCCGGGCGGCTTTTCTTTACCCCAAGGAGCCAACCATGGCCAAGAACGAAGCGATCTCCGCGCAGGACTCTGCGCTCTACGTGAAGAAGGGCACGGAGCCCACGACCCCGAACGATCCGACCGGCTATACCGAGGTCGATGGCCTGACGGGCTTCCCGTTCGGCCGTGGCCAGGCCAACACGCTGGACGCCACCAATCTGAAATCCAAGCAGGTCGAGAACATTGCCGGCCTGGCTGGCGGCCAGACCGTGCAGGTTGCCGGCCACCGCTGGCCGGTGGGCAAGTCGGCTGGCCAGGAGATCCTGCGCGATGCCGACCAGGACGAGGACCTGCACTTCCTGATGGTGCTGCCGACTGGCGACGCCGCCACGTTCGTCGGCAAGGTGGCCGGCTTCAATGTCACCCCGGGCACCAATGCGGTCCTGACCTTCACTGCGGACCTGCTGCCGCGCGACTTCACCATCGTCACCCTTCCGACCGGACCGTAAGCCATGACCCTGCTGAACAAGAGCCAGATCCTCGCCGCCTCCGACCGCAAGACCGAAGACCTGGAGGTCAAGGAATGGGGCGGCATCGTCCGCATCTCCACCATGTCGGCCAGCGACCGCGACAAATGGGAGCAGGACACCTACGGCGGTGAGAAGACGAAGACCGAGGACTTCCGCGCCCGCTTCGTGGCGTTGTGCCTGGTGGATGAGAAGGGCGACCGCCTGTTCACCGACAAGGACGTGGCCCAGCTGGGAGCCAAGTCGGCCGCGGCACTGGATCGCGTGTTCCGCGCCGCGCAGAAGCTCAACGCGCTGGGCGATGCTGCGATCGAGGAAGCTGAAAAAAACTGACGAGCCGGCCTGAGCGCCGGCTCCAGTTTCGGATCGCGTGGCGCCTCGGCTTCCCGCATCCAGACCAGATGCTGGCGGGGCTGGATTCCCGCCAGCTGACGGAGATGTACGCCTTCGCGCGCGTTGAGCCGCTGGACCAGCCCCTCCAGGACATGCTGGCCCAGCTGACCGACGTGCTGGCAAGGGTCCATGGCAACGAGACCAGCCCGAAGGACTTCCTCTTGGTGCGAGAGCCACCGCAGCCAGTGGACGAAAGCGCTGCCCGTGCGCAACAGATTGCCGAGCTATTCCAGGCGGCGTCGGCCAAGAACTCCATTCACTGAGCTACCATTCGCCCAGCCACATGGAGGAATGGACATGCGACATCGGGTGATTCTTGTCTCGTTGATGCTACTCGCTGGGGGCTGCTCCCCAAGCGCTGAGGAAGTTGAAAAGCAGAAGACGGAGGCAATCAGATCCAAAGTTGACGCTGGCGTTCGTCAGGCTCTAAAGGATCCTGACTCCGCCAAGATCGTTGTTCGTCAGGTCTTTCCGCTCTTTGACGGGATAGTTGCGTGTGGAGTGGTGAACGCAAAGAACAGCTTCGGCGGTTACACGGGCGACATGGCGTTCAACATTGGTGTCAACGCCGATGGAAGAGCAACAACGCCAAATATTGCGAATGACGAGATGAGTAGCGCGGTATCTGCAGCCATGTGCGACTTCGAGAAGGAATATGCCTCGCTTCCAGGCCATTATGGGAAGCCGGCAACTTCGGAGCAGAGCAAGCAGCTCGTTTCAGCTTATGAAAGGAAGGTTCGGGAAGTGATTGAGAAGATTTCTTCAGAGAAGTAGCGCACGATCGACTTAATCCGTTGATAACCCGCCGAGAGGCGGGTTTTTTATTGCTTGGAGAGAAAAATGACTTCGACGGCCGCTACCATTGACGTGCAGCTGCGTGCGAACACTGCCGCCTACCGCGCCGAGATGGTGAACTCTGCGCGCACCACTACGCAGCAGCTTGGCCTGATCCGTAAGGAGGCCTCCCAGACAGCGGTTTCTATTGCGAACCTCAACAAGGCAGCAGTCGGTTTCGTAGGCTTCGAAGCGGTCAAAAGTGGGGTGTCGGCACTGCTGGACGCACAGAAGTCGATCCAGCAGATCCATTACGGCCTCATGGGTGCAACGGGATCCGCCCAAGCGGCAGACAAGGCCTATGGATTCGTCGCACAGACGGCGAAGGACCTTGGCCTGAACTTGGAGGAGGCCGGCAAGAGTTTTACCAGCATGTCGGCGGCTGCGACCGCCAATGGCATTGCTATGAAGGATCAGCAGGAGCTGTTCCGGCAGCTGTCGCGGTCGGCGACGGTGATGCACTTGACCAGTGAGCAGATGGGGCGCGCGACGACCGCGCTCGGGCAGTCTTTCAGCAAGGGCAAGTTCCAAGCCGAAGAACTGCGGCAGCAGCTTGGCGAGGCCATCCCAGGCATCGTGCCTCGCTTCATTCAGGCTGTTGCCAAGATGAACGAGGGCACGGCTCTTGCCGGAAAGTCCTTCGACAAGCTTCTGCAGGACGGCGACCTGAGCGTCCAGAAGTACCTGCCGGCGATGATCAAGGCGCTGGAAGCCTCTGGTACTGGAGCGGAGGAGGCCGCAAAAGGGCTGAGCGCAGAGCTGAATCGCCTTTCCACGGCATGGTTCAATTTGAAGGTCAAGGCTAGCGGCGGGGTGTTCAGCGATGCTGCCATCTCGTCCGTTCGCTTCATGGCCGAGAATCTGGAGAACGTCGCCGGCGCCGCGACGGTGGCCGCGGGTGTCATTGCTGGCCGTCTCGTCGGCGTCGGCGCCGGCAAGGCATATAGCGCGGTCGCCGCGCCGATCAATGAGCGAATGGCTGCGTCAAGCCAGGCGTCTGACTTGGCAAACGTCGCGCGGGAGCGCGTCAAGGAGGCTGCCGCAACAGTCAACCAGGCTAGGGAGTCTGTACGCCTTACCACGACCTGGAAAGCCCAAGCTGCAGCCGCCCAGGATACTGCTCGTGGTCAGTTGGCTGTGGCCGCGGCTGCACACGAAGCCGCACAACGGACGCTAGAACACCAGCAGGGCGCGGCAACGCTGTCGGCCAACTTGCGGGCGCAGAAGGAGGCTCAAGCCGCAGTAGTTGTCGCCCAACGCAATCTTGAGCGGGCCCAGCGCGAGTACAACGCAGCATCTCTGTCCGGAACGCGGGCAGATGCCGCAGCTACCGCGGCGAAGGGGCGGCTGATCCTGGCCCAAGAGGCTGCTGCCGTAGCAACCAACAACCTCACCGCGGCGCGCGGGAGGGAGGCCGCGGCGGCGTCGGCATCCTCCCTCGGTGGCATGCTGGCTGGCGGACTGCGCAGTGCCGGTAGCGGCCTGTTGGCGCTGGCTGGTGGCCCGTGGGGTGCTGCAGCGATCGCCATTGGAGCGCTCGGCATCGCATATGTGGATGCCCAGAAGAAGGCCGAGGCGGCAAGGGCTGAGTTCGATGCCCAAGTTAAGTCGATGGACACGCTTCGTGTCGCCATCCAGGACACGTCAGCCGAGTATGGGCGGATGGATGGTTCCAAGTCGATTCGCTCCGCTGCTGAGGACTGGAACCAGTACGGCGTGGCTGTGCGCAAGGCCGATGCCGAGATCGAGAAGGTCAAGAAGGAGATTGCAGACTACCGCCGGGATATAGAGGCGGCGAAAGACCAGTTGGAGATGGGGGGCGGCGGGTTGGGGGTTGGCTTCTACACCACCAAGCTGGAGGATGCCCAGGCTCGACTGCAGCAGCTGTCCAAGGAGACGGAATCGACTCGCGTTGCCTTCCAGACACTGGAGGGACAGTTGAAGAAGTCGATGGATCCCGACCTGTTCGAAAAAATGCGCCAGGCCGCGTTGAACGCAGACGACGTGAAGTTTGACAGCCTTCGAGCAAAGCTCGACAGGACGAGTCAGGCTGCGCTCGACGTATATCTCGCCATTCAAAAGATCAACAGTTCCGGTCAGGACGACGTGTGGAACCGGCGGCTTGAGAGGCTGAAGCGTGAGCAGGGGGACCTGGCGGCGTGGGACGCTGAGAGGCTCAAGTCCTACGCCTCGGCAAAGAACATCAGCCTGGAAGGCATCTCGCCTGCTTCGCTGGCGGATCCCAACGGAATGGCTGCGCAGATGGCTCTCTCTGCGCTAACCAAGGAACAACAGCGGGACTACCGCGCTCAGCGCGCTGAGGTTGCCGAGAACATCGCGGCCGAGAAGGCATGGAAGGAGTCGAAGAAAGACACCGCTAAGGCCACCCGTGAGTCGTTGAGCGAGTCCAAGGCTCAGGAGAACCAGTACACCTCGATGATGGACCGGATCAAGCGGCAGATCGCTCTCGATAAGGAGCAGATGGGCCTGACCGACGACATGACGGCGGCGCAGAAGCTGCAGGTTCTCATCACGAACGAGATGGCATCTGCCAAGAGCAAGCTGAGCGCGGAGGAGCAGAAGCGGGTCAAGGCACTGTTGGAGGAGGCGGTCGCTCAGGGCAAGGCTCTGGCGGCGCAAGAGTCGGCGAAGAAGGCCGCACAGGACATGCTGCGGCTCCAGAAGGAGCTGAATGAGGCTGCCGTTACCCAGCAGCAGGCCAATGCGATCGACCTGGCCGGCATCGGCACTGGCAGCGAGCAGATGGAGCGCATGCGTCGCCAGCTGCAGCTCAAGGAAGAGTACGACCGCCGGCTGTCTGCGCTGAATGACCGCAATGCGAGTGCCAACAATGGTGCGGGATACAGTGCGGAGCAGTATGCGCAGCAGTTGGCCGAGCTTGGCAAGTACCACCAGGAGGCGTTGCAGGGGGAAGCGCAGTACCAGGCACATCGACAGCGCTACATTGGCGATTGGTCGCAAGGGGCATACCGTGCGTTTGAGGACTACGCCGCGCAGGCAGCCAATAGCGCAGAGCTGAGCAACCAGGCATTCACCAACGCATTTCAGGGAATGGAAGACGCGCTGGTGAACTTTGCGATGACCGGCAAGCTCAGTTTCAGCCAGCTGGCCAACTCGATCATCGCCGACCTCGCCCGGATCGCGGCCAAGCAGGCGACCTCGGCTCTGTTCAACGCAGCGTTCAACGCTTTCGCCGGCCCAGTCGGTGCTGTACAGCCCGAGAAGATTGTTATTCCCGGGTTCGACGGCGGTGGGTTCACCGGCCACGGGGGGCGCCTGGAACCGGCCGGTATCGTCCACAAGGGCGAGGGTGTGCTCAGCCAGGAAGACATGCGCGCGCTGGGTGGACCGTCGGCGTTCCACGCCCTGCGCGCGGCACTGAGGCGTGGTTACGACGCAGGTGGCATCGGCGGGCAGGTTCCTGCCCGTGTTGCGCTGAGCGGTCGGCAGGGTGGCCATGGCGGGCCAGTGGTTGAGATCCACAACTACAGTGGCAGCAAGGTTCAACAGCGCGAGGAATCGCAGACGCTGCCGGATGGATCGGAGATCAGGAAGTTGATCGTCCAGATTGGCAACGAGGAGCTTGATGGCGGTTCGTGGGGCCGGATAGGCCAGGCTCGCTACGGGTGGCAGGACGCGATGGGCTGAGTGGGGCGGCGCGGTTTCCCCGCGCCGGCCTCTATGAGATTGACTGTTCGAAGCGAGGAGCCGATGGAAACCTTCCCCAGTTACGCCGAAATCCGCTTTGCGGACTATGGCGAGGAATTCGACCCGGCGGTCGAGCGTACGGAAATGGAACGGGGCGTGCCTCGGCAGCGCTTGCTGAACACCCACGTCCTGCAGACCATCGAGGCATCGGTGCAGTTCAGGTCGGCGCAGGCGGTGGCTGACTTCGAAGCCTGGTACTTCGATAGCCTCAAGCGAATCGGCTGGTTCAACATTGAGCACCCCCGCACGGGCCAGATCATTCGTGCCCGCTTCCAAGGGGGCAAGATAGGCAAGCTGCAGCCGCTCAACACGCTGTTTCGATTCGCCAAGCGCGACCTGGTGCTGGAGTACCTGCGATGAGTACGTTCACTGAGCGCCGGCAGCGCACCGACGACACCACCGGCATCCTGCTTCTGCTGGAACTGAGCGCCCCGTCGTTTGTGGAGGTGCTGCGCATAGTCAACGACACGGCCGATTGGGTTAGCCAGGGCAAGTCTTACATGGGTTTCCCGTTCGGCTTCAAGCTGCCTGACGACGTGGGAGGGCAGGCGCCACGGGCGCAACTGGTGCTGGACAATGTGGGCCGTTCGATCACCGAGGATCTGGAGCGGTTGCAACCGGGGGAGTTGGTCACGGCGCGCCTGATGATTACCGACCGCGCCGATGCCAATGTGATCGAGTCGAGCTACGACCTGCCGATGACGCAGGTCGTGGTGAACACCCGCTCGGCATCGGCCCAGCTCGGGGTGGACTTCCTGACGCGCCAGCAAGCCGTGACGTTGCGGGCCAATCCCTTCACCCTGCCGGGGATCTTCTGATGCGCCTGGCCGAGATAGAGAAGTACGTGGGCGTCCCCTACGACGAAGACGGCTTCGACTGCGCCGACCTGGTGGTGCTCGTGCAGCTGCAGCTGTTCGGTAGGGCGATCACCCTACCGGGGCGTCGCCCGCGCGGCCTGCAGGGCGCAGCTGAGCTGGGGGCATTGTCGCGGCCCTATGCCCATCGCCGAGACGGACCGCCCGAAGACGGCGACCTTGTCCTGATGATCGATCAGGGACACCGAAACCCCGGCCACGCCGGGGTTTTCTTTTTCCTGGCCCATGAAGGCTGGGTTCTTCACAGCAACGAGCGCAACGGCTGCAGCGTGCTGCACCGCGTGCGCGATCTGCCCGACTTCGGGCTGCGAATCGAGGGTTACTACGCATGGGCCTGATGCACACGCCTACCGATGCCGGCCGTCTGATCATCACCCCGCATCCGGTGATGCTGGATGGCCAGCGCAACCTGCAGGCCGACCTGCGCCCGGGCGAGAGCCTCTATGCCTTCCTTGCGCGCCATGTGGAAGGTCTTGACGGGCAGGCGTGGCAGGTGACCATTGGCGGCCGGCCGGTTGAGCGGCACCTGTGGAGCAACGTGTACCCAAAGCACGGCCAGGTGATCGAGATCCGGGGCGTGGTCGGCAAGAGTGCGATCCGGCTGGTGGCCCAGGTCGCGCTGGCCTACTTCACCCTCGGCGGTGCGGCGATTGCCGGTTTCAGCATCGGCACGTCCACGGTGCTGGGTACGACGCTTGCGCGCGTGGCTGTCTACGCCGCCGGCAGCCTGCTGATCAACAAGGTGCTAGGCCCTAAGCTGCCCAGCGCTGCCGCCTCGGCTCCGGCCGACCCCCTCTTCTCGATCTCGGCGCCGCGCAACCGGATGCGTGCCTATGAGCCGCTGTCGTTCGTGCTCGGTACGGTGCGGATCGCGCCGGATGTGGCCAGCAAGCCCTACATGAACTATGAGGGCGATGAGCAGTACCTGTCGCTGGTGCTGACGCCGGGGCTCAACGTGGCCCGGGTGGACGAGCTTTACAACGGTGACGCCCTGCTGAGCAGCTACGAGGGAGTGCAGGTCTGGCACAGCGGCTTCCCTGGTATGCCGGATGAGGCCATCCCGCTGTACAGCAACTCTGGCAGCGTCGACGGTGGCGTGATCCTGGACACCAGCAGCGATCCCAAGCACACACCCAGCAATTGGGTTCAGCGCACCAGCTCGGCGGGTGCGATCCGGCTGCAGGTGAATATGGATTTCCGCATCTTCGATGCGGACAAGAAGGGCCGCGACTACGAGAACCGCGAACAGATCCAGATCCAGTACCGGGCGGTGGGCGAGAGCGGATGGCGCGCGTTCGGCAACTACACCGTGGCCGGCCGGACGCAGAAGTCCCGCCGTGCGACCTATGGCCTCGATGTTCCGCCCGGTCAGTACGAAGTGCGAGTGCGGACTGCGGGTCTGAACACCGACGGGAGCAATGCGCAGGCCAGCTTCAGCTGGACCAACCTCGTCAGTGTGCTGCCCGACACGGCCAGTTATGACGGCATCCCGCGCATCGGCATCCGCATGAAGGCTTCCGGGCAGCTCAACGGCAGCCCCGACGAGTTGCGCTGCGTGGCGCATTCCTTCCCGATTCCGGTGTGGAAGGGCGACGCCATCGGCTGGGTCACCGAAGAAAGCAGCAACCCCGGCGCACAGATCCTGGCTTACGCTCGCGGCATCAAGTCGCCGGCGGGCGTTCGGATTGCCGGCATGGGCCTGCCCGACAGCCAGATCGACGTGGAGGCGCTAAAGGCCTTCATGCTGCACTGCGCGGCCAATGGCTTCACTTACGACTATCAGGTGGCCGAGAAGCGAAACCACCAGGCTGTGATGGACGCGATCGCGCTGGCAGGCTTCGGCCAGATCGCGTGGCCGAAGGGTCGACTGGCCGTGGTGTGGGCCGCCGATGAGCAGCCGCTGTCGGGCGTGGTCAATATGGCCACGATCAAGAAGGGGCAGTTCCAGGTCGAGTACACCTTGGCCAACGGCGCCGACGGCATCGAATACAGCTACCTGGACCGTGCCACGTGGGAGGCCAAGACCCTGCGCGTGCCTGCGCCAGGCGTGACCACCATGCTCAATCCGGCACAGGTGACCGGAGAGGGCGTCACCAGCGAGGCGCATGCCGCAATGCTGGCCCGGTGGCACCTGGCGCAGAGCCTGTACCAATACAAGTCGATCAGCTACAGCACCGATATCGAGCATCTGGCCTACGGCCGCATGTCGGTGCTGGCGTTGCAGCACGACCTGACGCAATGGGGCTTCGGCGGCCAGGTCCTGTTTGCATCGATGGGGCCGGGGCGCGCCGTGACACTGCAGCTCGACGTGCCGGTGCCTGCCCCCGCGCAGGGCAGCGCTTACATCGGCCTGCGCATCCCGGGCGAGCGGGTGTACCGCGTCCTGCGGGTGCGCCCGTTCACCGGAGAAAGCGACCAGCTGCAGCTGGCCGACCCGTGGCCGACCGATGCCGAGCTGCCGGGCAACAGCGACAGCAACCCGGCATGGGACACGATCTGGATCTACGACTTCAAGCAGACGCCGGGCTACCGCGTGCGCGTGGTGGGCATCCAACCGGAGAACGATCTCAAGGGCGCCGCGGTCGACGTGGTGGCCGAGGGCCCGGAGTACTGGCACTACGTGAAGACCGGCGAGTACATCCCGCCGGAGAACGGCTCCCAACTGGGCACCCGGCCGGTGGCCAGCAACCTGCGGATCACCGAGCGCCAAGTGGTGCAGGGCGACACGGTGTTTTCCGAGCTGCAGGCCTCGTTCGATATCACCGGGCCGGTGGGGGAGATCCGCGTGCTGTCGGACTTGGACCAGAATTCGGAGCTGGAGCAGGTCGCCTCGACCACCACGCGCTCGGCCACCTGGCGCATTCCGCGCGCAGGCGTATACCCGATCACCGTGCGGCCCTACAGCCCGGACGGGCAGGCTGGCGTGGCGGTGACGGTGACCTATGCCACGCACGGTGCGGACGTACCTCCGGTGCTGGTTGACCTGTTCGACGTGGAAGAGCGCAGCGGCGGCGTGCGGCTTTACACCTGGGGCTGGCTGGGCGACACGACGCGATCGGCAGACTTTGCCGGCGTCGAGATCCGCTACATGCCGGGGAAGGACATGAGCCCGGACTGGAATGCTATGACGCCGGTAGGCGAGACGGGCTATCACACAGCGCCGTTCGAAGCGGTTATCCCCGAGTCGGGCGACTGGACGTTCGCCTGCCGCAGCGTGAACACCTCGGGCGAGCTCTCCACCGGCATGCGCGTGGTGGTCAAGACGCTGGGGAACAACCTCGGCGAGCAGATGCAGGAGACCTGGGAAGAGGCGGAGCGGGCCAACCAGCGGGTGGGGCAGGAGATCATCGATCGACTGGCCGGCGATCTGGCTGCGATCAACGAGGCTGTGGGCAAGGCGCGTCAGTACACGGACGAGCAGGTTGCCGCGCTCAACGGCATCCTGGAGGACATTGTCGGCGCCGACGAATGGGCGGCCGGCACGACCTATCCGGTCGGCGACTTCGTGCGCCGCGCTGGAACGTTGTATCGGTCGCTGGCCGAGAACGTCGACGTGGAGCCCGGCACCAACCCGGCTGTCTGGGATGCTATCGGCGACTACACCTCGGTGGGCGATGCGCTGGCGGCGGCCATCAGTATGTCCACGAAAAACGCCAGTGACATTGAGGCTGAGGCCAGCCGCGTGGATGCGGTGGTTGCGCGGATGCCGGCGGGTGCTGGCACGCTCGCCACTTTCGCACAGGTGGCCAGCGAGCAGCAGGCACGCGCCGATGCTGACTCGGCCTTGGGCCAGCGTCTCGAAAGCACCAGCGCAGCGCTGGACGGAAAGGCGAGCACGGCGAGCGTGAATGCAGTCGAGCAGGCCAGTGTCAGTCGCGACAGTGCATTGGGCGAGCGGATCAATACGACCAATGCGGCATTGGAAGGAAAGGCGTCCACAGGCTCCGTTCAGCTGTTGAGCAGCGAGCTTGGCGTCCAGAAGGGGCGCATTGACGCGCAATCGCAAGCGCTGACACAGGTGAATGCGAAGCTCTCCGGTTCTCCCCTGGAAATTATTCGCACGGGACGTTTCACGGCGAGCACTGGCGTTGGAGCGTGGCAAACAGGCCTCGTCCAGTCTGATCCGGGACATTCGTCTGGGTATGTGCTGCGCGTTGCTACAAACAACGGCTATGAAGGTGGCATTGCGGATGCCGTCCCGTGCTCGCCGGACGAGATCATCGACTTGCGCGCAGATTGCTACGGCGGCTATATGCCTGCTGGGACAGGCAGCTACTTCGCATTGCACTTCATAGACGCAGTTGGCGGGACCGTCAGCCATGTCTATCCCATCTACTGTGCCGGTGGCTCGGGGTGGCGCTACGGGGTCGCCGCTTCAGTGCCGGTGCCGACGGGCGCCTGCTATGTGCGCGGTGTGCTCTTCAGCGGCTCCAGTGGCTATGCGTTCTGGCAGGACTTGAGTGCGAAGCGGAGGACGGTGTCCGAGGCGGCTAGTGCGAGCGCTACCCAGGCGCTGTCGGTGCGTGCCACGCAGCTGGAGAATGGGCAGAGCCAGCTGCAGGCGTCCTACACCTGGGCACTGGACGTAAACGGCCGGGCCATCGGCATGACGTCTGTCAACAACGGCTCCATCGGTCGGATCGACTTCGTTGCTGATCGATTCGGCATCGTTGATCCGAACAACACCGGTAGCACGACGTTCGAGGGCGGCCGCTGGGTCACCCGATCCGGGGCCTACATGATGGTGCACGGCAAGCCGTTCGGCGTGTCCAACGACCTGATGATGTGGTTCGGTATTGGTTCCAACCCGGCCAATGCGAGCAAGGCGAATGCGCTGTTCTGGATAGACAACCAGGGTAGTGGCTACTTTGGTGGCAGCCTGTCGGCCGGCGTGCTCAAGAACGCGGTGCAGACCACCTCGACCAACGGCAACGCCGAGATCGTCAACGGGCCTTTCTCGACCCTGGGGCGCGCCAAGAACGTCGTGGTCAGCTACGACATGACCAAGACCGACACGGCGCACACGGGCCGGTGGACCAGGGTTTCCGGGCCTGTGAACGCAACCATCGCGATCTACCGGAAGGTCGGAAACGGCGGAGAGCAGTTCATCACCAACTTCAACGTCACGGGCAACTATGAGGTGCTGAACGAGCAGGGTGGCCCGTCGCAGCTGATCTCGCGCATGGCAGGCTCGCACACCTTCACCGACAACACCCCGGGCACCGAGCAATTCACCTACCGCGCCATCATCGTCACCCGCAACGTGGCCACCGGCACGGCGAGCGGCGGTACGGTCGGCGTGGTGATCAATCAGACGCTGGGCATCATTTCCGTGGAGCAATGAGATGTCACCGATTCTTTCCGAGAGCAACAACAACCGGGTCGAGATGTTGGCGACCCGGATCGAGGTTCAGTGGGATTTCCGAAACAACGATGGCCCGGTACTGTTCAACTTCGACCGGGTGGATTGGGACCCGGTCGCGAACCACGTGAACAGCCGGGAGTACGACCGAACCATCCCGGCGCGGATCCAGACCTTGATCGGTCGCGAGTACACCATCATCCACCCGGTAACTGGCGAGCAGGAGGTGGTGCCTGGCTGGAAGCTCATGGCGCTGATCAAGGCAGCGACGGACCGGGTCTGGGAGGCGGCGACCTCGCCCCCAGCGGTGGTTACGGCGCCGCTGGGGGATGGTGGGGCCACGTAGCCGTCGACGGGCGGTGGACGGGGCATCGTGGCGCTGGGCGCAGGCGAGAAGGTTATCGAGCGCGAGGGGATAGCAGGCGCTCGAAGGCCCGGTGCTGACTCTGCGCCTGCAGAATCCTCGCCATCACCGCCACGTAGACGGCGCCGTCGATCATGGCGATGCCTTTCAGCTGCTCGGGGAGATAGAGCATGGCGCCTGCGGCCATCACCAGGGAGAGCGCTACGAGCGCTTGATAGAGGATCGGCTGTCCGGTGCCTTGCAGCTTGGGCCATGCCCGGTGAGGACTGGTCGATTGGGGCGCTGTCCGCATTGGATTCTGTCTCCTGTCGATGCGAACTCAGGGTCACGGCGGTTTAGGTGTTTGACAAGAGTGATTGACGACACTGAGGGGGGATGCCCTCACATCGCCGCAACGGCCGCTGCTGCCAGATGGCGCCATGTGCTACTCCGCCCAGATCACCGCCGCCTACCAGAAGCTGATCCGGATGACCGGCGCCACGCTGTCGCTGCAGGAGTTCGCAGCGCTGTACGCCCACGACCCCGGGAAGAAGCGGCCGAAGACCCCGAAGGCGATGGATGACGCCTTCCGCACCGGTGCGAGCCCGGCCGAGCTGGCGGTGTGGGCGGAGGTCGAGCAGTGGAACCGGGCCGAGGCCGCGGTGCTTGAGCAGGAGTTGTTCGCCAATCGCAAGCGCCTGGCCGACGCCGAGCGGGCACTGCAGGTGAAGGAGACGAAGAAGGCCCGGGAAGACGTGCGGATCGCCGGCAACAAGATCGATCGCGCCTTGGCGAAGCTGGCCGACCTGAAACGCACGGAACCCAAGGACCGCGACAGCCGCATCTTCCCCGGCGTCTACGCCCCGGTGATCGTGTCCGATGGCGGCAAGCTGGTCATCCGGCCCATGCGTTACCAGTGCCGTCTCGCGGGGAAGCCGGCGAACTACGATCAGCGCTACCCGGGCACCTACAACGCCCGCCGCGACAGCCTGGAGAAGTTCTGGGCGCCGGCCTTCGGCCACACCCATGGCCTGCTGGTGGTCGACACCTTCTACGAGAACGTGGAGGGGCCAGACGGGAAGAACCAGGTGGTGCAGTTCACGCCGCGCACGGGTGAGTCGATGCTGGTGGCCTGCCTGTGGTCACATTGGACGGACCCCGCCGGCAAGGAGCCGGATCTGCTTTCCTTCGCCGCGATCACCGATGACCCGGAGCCCGAGGTGGCTGCGGCTGGTCACGACCGGACCATCATCAACATCAAGCCCGAGCACGTCGACGCGTGGCTGAACCCGGACGCGACCGACCTGGCCGCGCTCTACCGGATCTTTGATGACAAGCGGCACCCGTTCTACGAGCATCGGCTGGCGGCGTAGGGGAACGCGGAGGCAACGCCGCGAGGTTGCCCGATGGCGCCGGCGGGGTGGAGTGGGCATCCTAACCTTGCCGGATCCGGGGCCGCAGGCAGCTCAACCCGGGGGCGCTTGAGCAGCGCCGCGCCGGCACTGATTCCGAACGATTCAGGCAGGTTGCCGCCGCGTTCGCAGGATCTGCGACTGCCGGACGTATCCTCCCGGCCATGATCTCTGCGACCTACCAAGGCTTCCGCACCGCACCTATCCCGTCTGGCTGGGTCCAGACGGGGGACCGCTGGGATCTGTGGTGGAACGGGCGTTCTGTTGCCAACGTCACGCCGGCACCCGGGCGCGGTGTCCGGGTGCACTTGGATGCGCGAAAGATATCGCAGACCAAGAAGGTCTTCGCCGCCAGTGCGTCTCAGGGCAAGCGCTACGCAGAGCGCTGGTGCGCGGCCAGGCTGTACCAGGGTCTCCCCCTGCGAGAGGCGGTGGAGCGCCTGACCGACAACACGCCGATCCAGCCGGAGCCGCCACTGCCCGGCTTGCCGCCGACTCGCGAGCAGCAGCAACAGGCGCGCCGCCTGGCCGAGGCGACCGCCACCGCCACGGCGCGGGTCAGAGAAGCGTTGGAGCCTGCCAAGCCGCCGCCGCCGAAACCCCGCCCGAAGGACGGCCGCAAAGCGTGGGTGAGGGCAGGGCTGCAGCAGCTGCGCCGGGGCGTTTGACCGCTCAGGCTCCAGAAAACTTCCGCATTGCCCCTTGCGACACAAGGGCTACGGCACGTCTGCTCCAGAAATCAGTTCAATGCAAGTCTTTGATTCGGCTCCACAGTCAGGCAGACTTCTAAGCCGGCGGTTACAGGTTCGATTCCTGTCGGGCGCGCCATTGGCGAGGCACCGGGATCGTATCGATAGATGTGAAGAAGTGCTTGCAAACGCGCGCAGACTCCACCAGAATATCGGACTCGCTTCGGCGGACCGGAACTTCGGTGGTGGTCTCCAGGCAAAGGTTTGAAGTTCCCGTGCCAGTGGTATCGGCGGGGGAGCGAAAGTTTCAGTGGTGGCTGTAGCTCAGTTGGTTAGAGTACCGGATTGTGATTCCGGTGGTCGGGGGTTCGAATCCCCTCAGCCACCCCACTGATTCAACCGCATCGGCATGGCCGAAACGGTATTGCAATAAACAGAAAGCACGCTACAATGTGCGTCTGAGTTTCACGGGCCGTTAGCTCAGTTGGTAGAGCAGTTGACTCTTAATCAATAGGTCCAAGGTTCGAATCCTTGACGGCCCACCAAGACAGAAGCCACCTGGTACGCCAGGTGGCTTTTTTCTTATTAGTGTGACTCCTTCGTTTTGATGGATCACGTGCAGCAGAGCCCTTCTTTTCAGGGGCGTGCGGCAGAAGCGGGATCGCGGTGCTGGTTTCAACGGTGTTGAAGAAAGCGCTTGCACCCACCGAGCGGATCGGGTCATAATTCGCGCCCCGATTTCGGGCTGTTAGCTCAGTTGGTAGAGCAGTTGACTCTTAATCAATAGGTCCAAGGTTCGAATCCTTGACAGCCCACCAGACGAAAGCCACTTGGTCCGCCAAGTGGCTTTTTTCTTGCCTGCATGTTGATGGAATCGGCGCAGAGCGCGCCTTCAAGATGATGGATTCAGCTTTGTGCAGGCCTTTCGCTTACGGCCTCTGCCTGCGACAATGACGGCCTGTGCCGGCCACGCGAAAGTGGCGGAATTGGTAGACGCCCTGGATTTAGGTTCCAGTGCCGCAAGGCGTGGGGGTTCGAGTCCCCCCTTTCGCACCAGCAGTGGTGCCTCCATGGCCGGCCAGCCTCCCCTCTGCACTGCCACGGGCAAGCCTCCTGCCGGTCGATCATCGCTGCCGGCGCGCGTTCCGGCTTTCCGGCGCCGCCCTCTGGCGGCTGCGGTCCCGGGAGTTGCGGCGGTCGCCTGAAGGGACCTCGGCACCGCGTCGCGCTGCTCCCGTACCCGCCCGCAGGCCTGGCTCGGCCCCCTTGACCGGCACGCGCTGGCAGTGCAGGCCGAATTGGGCGAAACTAAAGGGCTGCGGCAAGCAGGCGCGTCCCAGACGCCGTGTCCTTACAACCGTTTCATCCCAATCATCGAGCCGGGGGCCTGGGCCACCGGTGGCAGGAGTCAACATGCAAGCTTCGATCGAATCCACCGGCAACCTGGAACGCCGCCTGAGCTTCTCGCTGCCGGAAGACCGTCTGCAGAGCCACATCGTCGGCCGCCTGGGCGAAATCGCCCGTACCACCCGCATCAAGGGTTTCCGTCCGGGCAAGGTGCCGGCCAAGGTGATCGAGCAGCGCTTCGGCGCGCAGGTCCGTGGCGAGGCGCTGGACGGCCTGCTGCGCGAAACCTTCGATGCCGCCGTGCGTGAGCACGACCTGCGCATCGTCGGCAGCCCGCGCATCGACAAGGGCGACGAGGGTGAGTTCTCCTTCGTGGCCACCGTGGAAGTGGTGCCGGACTTCGGCGACATCGACGTCAGCAAGCTGACCGTGGTGCGCCACAGCGCCGAAATCACCGATGCCGACATCGACCAGATGATCGAGAACCTGCAGAACCAGCGTCGTACCTGGGCCCCGGTCAGCCGTGGCGCGCAGGACGGTGACCTGGTCGCGGTGGAAACCTGGTCGCAGGCCGGCGAAGAGCGCCTGCCGGCCGAAGGCACCGAGAAGGGTTCGATCGTGCTCGGTCAGGGCATGATGTTCGACACCATCGAAAAGGGCCTGGTCGGCCTGGCCAAGGGCGAAGAGAAGACCTTGGACGTCGAGTTCCCGGCTGACTGGCGCGTGCCGGTGCTGGCTGGCAAGACCGTGCAGGTCACCGTCAAGGTTGCCGAAGTGTCCGAGCCGGTCGTGCCGGCGGTCGACGAAGCCTTCATCAAGAGCTTCGGCGTGAAGGGCGGCGACGTCGAGCAGTTCCGCAGCGACATCCGTGCCAACCTGGAGCGCGAGCTGAAGGGTGCGCTGATGAACCGCCTGCGTCGCGAAGTGGGCGAGCAGCTGATCGCCGCCTACGCTTCGGTGGAAATGCCGCCGCGCCTGGTCGAGAACGAAGCCCGCGCCATGCTGGCCCAGCAGGTGGAGCAGATCCGCCGCAACGGCCAGAACGTCGGTGAGATCCCGGCCGATGCCCATGAGGGCTTCAAGGACGCTGCTGCCAAGCGCGTGCTGGTCGGCCTGCTGGTCGGTGAAGTGGCCCGTACCAACGACCTGCGCCTGGAAGCCAAGCGCCTGAACGAAACGATGCGCCTGATCGCTTCGACCTACGAAGAGCCGGAGCAGGTCATTGAGATGTACCGCAACGACCCCCAGCTGATGTCTGGCCTGCAGAACCGCGTGATGGAAGAGCAGGTGATCGACTGGATCGCCGAGCGTGCCCAGCACACCGAAGAAAAGCTGTCGTTCCAGGACGCGATCCGCCAGTAAGCCCGGGCGGATCACCGAATGCCCCGCGCCTTTGCCGGCGCGGGGTTGTTTCCCCCCAAGATAGGTACCTCACGTAATGGACAACCGAACCAAAGCCCTGAACCTGGTTCCGATGGTGGTCGAGCAGACCAGCCGCGGCGAGCGTGCCTACGACATCTATTCGCGCCTGTTGAAGGAGCGCCTGATCTTCCTCGTAGGCCCGATCGACGATCACATGGCCAACGTGGTGGTGGCGCAGTTGCTGTTCCTGGAATCGGAAAACCCGGAAAAGGACATCAACATCTACATCAACTCGCCGGGTGGCGTGGTCACCGCCGGCATGGCGATCTACGACACCATGCAGTACATCAAGCCGAATGTGAGCACCACCTGCATCGGCCAGGCCGCCTCGATGGGCGCCCTGCTGCTGGCTGCGGGCGAAGCTGGCAAGCGCTACGCGTTGCCGAATTCGCGCGTGATGATCCACCAGCCGCTGGGCGGCTACCAGGGCCAGGCCACCGACATCGACATCCATGCGCGTGAGATCCTGACCCTGCGTTCGCGCCTGAACGAGGTACTGGCCAAGCACACCGGCCAGTCGCTGGAGACGATCGCCCGTGACACCGAGCGCGACAACTTCAAGAGCGCCTTCGAGGCGCAGGCCTATGGTCTGGTCGACCAGGTCCTGGAGCGTCGTCCGGATGAGTCGATCCAGGCGGGTTGACCGGCCTTCACGGGGCCCGGCAGGCCCCGTTCCTGCAGGGTCGGGCGGGACTGGTGTCCCCTCGGCCCTGTGCTATTCTCGAATCGAACCCCCGTTCAGCGGGTGGGGTAACTGGGTAAGCGAAGCATGAGCGAAGACCGCCAAGGTCGTTCCACGGACACCGGCAAGATCCTCTACTGCTCTTTCTGCGGCAAGAGCCAGCATGAAGTGCGCAAGCTGATTGCGGGTCCGAGCGTATTCATCTGCGATGAGTGCGTGGAGCTGTGCAACGACATCATCCGTGAGGAACTCGAGGAAAAGGCGCAGTCGGCGCGCAGTTCGCTGCCCAAGCCGCGCGAGATCCTCGAGGTTCTCGACCAGTACGTGATCGGCCAGAACCGTGCCAAGCGCACCTTGGCCGTGGCCGTGTACAACCACTACAAGCGCATCGAGAGCCGGCAGAAGAACGACGACGTCGAACTGGCGAAGTCGAACATCCTGCTGGTCGGCCCGACCGGTTCGGGCAAGACGCTGCTGGCCGAGACCCTGGCCCGCCTGCTCAACGTGCCGTTCACCATGGCCGACGCCACCACGCTGACCGAAGCCGGTTACGTGGGCGAGGACGTGGAGAACATCATCCAGAAGCTGCTGCAGAAGTGCGACTACGACGTCGAGAAGGCACAGCAGGGCATCGTCTACATCGATGAGATCGACAAGATCTCGCGCAAGAGCGAGAACCCGTCGATCACCCGCGATGTGTCCGGCGAAGGCGTGCAGCAGGCCCTGCTGAAGCTGATCGAAGGCACCGTGGCCAGCGTTCCGCCGCAGGGCGGCCGCAAGCACCCGCAGCAGGAATTCCTGCAGGTGGACACCAAGAACATCCTGTTCATCTGCGGCGGCGCGTTCGCCGGGCTGGACAAGGTGATCCAGGCCCGTTCCACCGACGTCGGCAGCATCGGTTTCGGCGCCAAGGTCAAGAGCAGCGAGCGCAAGCAGGAAGTGGGCAAGGTGCTGGCCGAAGTCGAGCCGGAAGACCTGATCAAGTTCGGCCTGATTCCCGAGTTCGTCGGCCGCCTGCCGGTGGTGGCGACCCTGGAGGAGCTGGACGAGCCGGCCCTGATCAAGATCCTGACCGAGCCGAAGAACGCCATCACCAAGCAGTTCAAGAAGCTGTTCGAGATGGAGAACGTCGAGCTGGAGTTCCGTCCGGACGCGCTGTCGGCCATCGCCAGGAAGGCGCTCAAGCGCAAGACCGGCGCCCGCGGCCTGCGCACCATCGTCGAATCGGTTCTGCTGGACACCATGTATGACCTGCCGTCGCAGGAAAACGTCAGCAAGGTGGTGGTGGACGAGTCGGTGATCGAGCACAAGTCCGAGCCGTACCTGATCTACCAGACCCCGGCGGCCCCTGAACAGAAGGCCGCAGGCGCCGAGTGATCCTTCCAGGTTGTTGATTGGAAAGGATTTTCAAGGAATGCCTTGCATCTGAAAGCCGATGGCCCCATAACGGGGCCATCGGCTTTTTTTGTCTCCGGAAGATGCCCTCCCGGAGGCGGTTTTCCCCTTCCCTGGAGCCCCCATGGCCCGTTCCCCAAGTGAAACCCTCGACCTGCCGGTCCTGCCGCTGCGCGACGTAGTGGTGTTCCCGCACATGGTCATCCCGCTGTTCGTCGGCCGTGACAAGTCCATGCACGCGCTTGAACAGGCAATGGAAGCGGACAAGCGCATCCTGCTGCTGGCGCAGAAGTCGGCCGAGACCGACGACCCGCATGCGGCCGACCTCTACCAGGTCGGTACGCTGGCGCAGGTGCTGCAGCTGCTGAAGCTGCCCGACGGCACCATCAAGGTGCTGGTCGAAGGCCTGTCGCGCGTGCAGGTCACCCACGTCGACGAGCGCAACGGCTCGCTGCACGGCCAGGCCGTTGAGATCGATGCCACCGATGAGCGCGAAGCCCGCGAGGTCGAGGCGATCGCGCGCTCGCTGATGTCGCTGTTCGAGCAGTACGTCAAGACCAACCGCAAGCTGCCGCCGGAACTGCTGCAGACGCTGTCGGGCATTGACGAGCCGGCCCGCCTGGCCGACACCATCGCCGCGCACATCAGCGTGCGCCTGGCCGACAAGCAGCGCCTGCTGGAAACGCTGGCCGTGAGCGACCGCCTGGAGATGCTGGTCGGCCTGGTCGATGGCGAGATCGATGTGCAGCAGATGGAGAAGCGCATCCGCGGCCGCGTGAAGTCGCAGATGGAGAAGAGCCAGCGCGAGTACTACCTCAACGAACAGATGAAGGCCATCCAGAAGGAACTGGGTGACCTGGACGACGCGCCGGGCGAGCTGGAAGAGCTGGCCCGCAAGATCGCCGAAGCCGGCATGCCGAAGGCTGTTGAAGCCAAGGCACGCAACGAACTGAACAAGCTCAAGCAGATGTCGCCGATGTCGGCTGAAGCAGCGGTCGTGCGCAACTACCTGGAGTGGTTGCTGGGCGTGCCGTGGAAGAAGCGCAGCAAGGTGCGCAAGGACCTGAAGGCCGCGCAGGACACCCTCGACGCCGATCACTACGGCCTGGAGAAGGTCAAGGAGCGCATCCTTGAGTACCTGGCGGTGCAGTCGCGCGTGAAGCAGATGAAGGGCCCGATCCTTTGCCTGGTCGGACCGCCGGGCGTGGGCAAGACCTCGCTGGGCCAGTCCATCGCCAAGGCCACCAACCGCAAGTTCGTGCGCATGTCGCTGGGCGGCGTCCGCGACGAAGCCGAGATCCGTGGCCATCGCCGTACCTATGTGGGTTCGATGCCGGGCCGGATCGTGCAGAACCTCAACAAGGTCGGCAGCAAGAACCCGCTGTTCGTGCTCGACGAGATCGACAAGATGTCGATGGACTTCCGTGGCGATCCGTCGTCGGCGCTGCTGGAAGTGCTTGACCCGGAGCAGAACAACGCGTTCAACGACCACTACCTGGAAGTGGACCTGGACCTGTCCGAAGTGATGTTCGTAGCGACGTCGAACTCGCTGAACATCCCGGGCCCGCTGCTGGACCGCATGGAAGTGATCCGCATCCCCGGCTACACCGAGGATGAGAAGCTCAACATCGCCACGCGTTACCTGGTGCCGAAGCAGATCAAGGCCAACGGCCTGCAGCCGGAAGAACTGGAGATCGGCAGCGATGCGATCCAGGACATCGTGCGCTACTACACGCGCGAATCGGGCGTGCGCAACCTGGAACGCGAGATCGCCAAGATCTGCCGCAAGGTGGTGAAGGAGATCGCGCTGACCGGCCCGCAGCCGGTGAAGGCGAAGAAGGCTGCCAAGAAGAAGGCGCTGGTGAGCGTGTCCAGCAAGAACCTGGACAAGTACCTGGGCGTGCGTCGCTTCGACTTCGGCCGTGCCGAGGAAGAGAACGAGATCGGCCTGGTCACCGGCCTGGCCTGGACCGAGGTCGGTGGCGATCTGCTGCAGATCGAATCGACGCTGGTGCCGGGCAAGGGCCAGCTGATCCTGACCGGCCAGCTCGGCAACGTGATGAAGGAATCGGCGTCGGCGGCGTTGTCGGTGGTGCGCTCGCGCGCGGTCGGCTTCGGCATCGACAGCGACTTCCTGCAGAAGCACGACGTGCACCTGCACGTGCCGGACGGTGCCACGCCGAAGGACGGCCCCAGTGCCGGTGCGGCGATGGTCACCTCGCTGGTGTCGATGCTGACCAAGGTGCCGGTGCGTGCCGACGTGGCGATGACCGGCGAGATCACCCTGCGCGGTCGTGTCACGGCCATTGGTGGCCTGAAGGAGAAGCTGCTGGCTGCGCTGCGCGGCGGCATCCGCACGGTCATCATTCCGGAAGAGAACCGCAAGGACCTTGCTGACATCCCGGCCAACGTCACCCGCGATCTGAAGATCGTGCCGGTGAAGTACATCGAAGAAGTGCTGGACCTGGCACTGGAGCGTCCGTTGGCACCGAAGAAGGCGCGCAAGAGTGCGCAACGTGTCACGGTGCGGAGCAAGGCCAAACCGAGTGGAAACGCGCGCGTCAAGCATTGACGCGCGCTGTCCAATGGCCCGAAACCCGCGTCGTTACTGGCTTTCCAGCTTGCGTGGGGGTAGGGCCGCTGGTATAAAAGCAGCACTCGCGAATGAGTGATCGCTGTCAGCGATGACTGAATCGGCGAACCGTTTCCACATGGCGGCCGCATGCAGAAGGCGTGCGGTTGCTTCCCTGTCGAATCCGCGGAACCCACCGCCAAAGGAGTTGTAGAGAATGAACAAGACCGAATTGATCGATGCCGTTGCTGAAGCTGCCGACCTGACCAAGGCCGAGTCCAGCCGCGCTGTCGATGCCGTCGTTGCTGCCGTCACCAAGGCGCTGAAGGACGGCGATGCGGTCACCCTGGTTGGCTTCGGTACCTTCCAGGTCCGCGACCGTGCTGCCCGCACCGGCCGCAACCCGAAGACCGGCGACACCATCAAGATCGCTGCTTCGAAGAATCCGTCGTTCAAGGCTGGCAAGGCCCTGAAGGATGCTGTAAACTAAGCGGCTCGCTGGGGTGCTTAGCTCAGCGGTAGAGCGTCTCCTTTACACGGAGAGGGTCGGGGGTTCGAAACCCTCAGCACCCACCACAGCACCGCGGTAAAAGTTTGAGTGTGGAGCGGTAGTTCAGCTGGTTAGAATGCTGGCCTGTCACGCCGGAGGTCGCGGGTTCGAGTCCCGTCCGCTCCGCCATTCAACGAGGCCTCCGGCCAAAAGCTGGAGGCTTTGTTTTCTTCCCGGTCCAGGCCGGCGGAAAACAAAAACGGTAACAACGCGGAGCGGTAGTTCAGCTGGTTAGAATGCTGGCCTGTCACGCCGGAGGTCGCGGGTTCGAGTCCCGTCCGCTCCGCCATTACATCGAGGCCCCCGGTCTGAAGCCGGGGGCCTTGTCTTCTCCCCGGAAGGTTCGGGAAGAAGGCGAAAAGGTTTTTGCAAGAACGGAGCGGTAGTTCAGCTGGTTAGAATGCTGGCCTGTCACGCCGGAGGTCGCGGGTTCGAGTCCCGTCCGCTCCGCCATTGCAGAATTCTTAAGTCCCTGTGAAAAAACTTTGAAAAAAGTGTTCATCGGGCTGGGTTTCCAGGGAGTCTTCGGATATACTGGGCACCTGCAAAGTTTCAGCGCGGAGCGGTAGTTCAGCTGGTTAGAATGCTGGCCTGTCACGCCGGAGGTCGCGGGTTCGAGTCCCGTCCGCTCCGCCAACTCTAAAAGCCCTCGGCACACGCCGGGGGCTTTTTCTTTGTGCGCTCGCGAAGAGGCGCGCAGGCCGCGCCGGTGCTGCTTTTGGTCCCTGCGGCGAAGCGGGTTACACTGCCGGGCTCGCCAATCAGGCCTTGTGATTCCTCACCATGCTGCAGAAACTCCGCGACAAGACCTCAGGCTGGATCGTCACCGTGATCCTGGGGCTGCTGATGATTCCGTTCCTGTTCGTGATCGACAACAGCTACCTTGGTGGCGTTGGCGCTCAGAACGTGGCCAAGGTTTCCGCACCTCCGACCTGGTGGCGTTCGGCGCCGTCGTGGTGGCCGGTGCGCATGCTGTGGCAGCACCACGAGATCAGCGCGCAGGATTTCCGCACCCGTTTCGAACAGGAACGCATGCGCGAGCGCCAGCAGCAGGGCGAGAACTTCGACCCGCGCGCGTTCGAAAGCACCGAAAACAAGCTGGCCGTGCTCGACCAGCTGATCGACGAGCAGGTCGTGCGCCTGGTGGGTGAGCAGGCCGGCGTCGTGATCGGCGATGGTGCCGTGCGCGAGTACATCGCCACCATCCCGGCCTTCCTCGATTCGAACGGCAAGTTCAACGAGAACAACTACCGCCTGGCGCTGGCCGGTGGCAATCCGCCGCGTACCCCGACCCAGTTCCAGGAACTGGTGCGTGAGAGCCTGCAGCAGTCGGTGATTCCGTCGGGCCTGCAGAACTCCGGTTTCGTCACCCAGTCCGAGACCGAGCGCCTGCTGAAGCTGCTGGGCGAGACCCGCGACGTCGAGCTGGCCGCGCTGCCGGAAGTGCCGGCCGATACCGCGCCGGTCACCGATGCGCAGATCAAGCAGTGGTATGACAGCCACGGCAAGGATTTCCGCCAGGCCGAGAGCGTCTCGCTGGAGTATGTCGAGATCAACGGCGGCACCCTGCCGGCACCGGCCGCGGCCGACGAAGCGACCCTGCGCAAGCGCTATGAAGACGAGAAGGCGAAGTTCACCTCGCCGGAGCAGCGCCAGGCTGCGCACATCCTGATCACCGGCGACGGTGCCGAAGCCAAGGCCAACAAGATTGCCGCCGAAGCCAAGGCCGCCGGCGCCGACTTCGCCGCGCTGGCCAAGGCCAACTCGGAAGATCCGGGCTCGAAGGCGCAGGGCGGTGACCTGGGTTGGGTCGAGCGTGGCGCGATGGTCAAGCCGTTCGAAGACGCCCTGTTCGCCGCCAAGGCCGGCGACGTGATCGGCCCGGTCAAGACCGACTTCGGTTACCACATCATCAAGGTGGCCGCCGTGCGCGGTGGCCAGGGCAAGTCGTTCGAGGAAGTGCGTGACACGCTGGCCGCCGAGCAGCTGAAGGCCGATGGCGAGCGCGGCTTCAACGAGCTGGCTGGCCGCCTGGTTGACGCCATCAACAAGAGCCCGAGCGATCTGGCGGCTGCAGCCAAGGAAGTGAAGCTGCCGCTGCAGACCCTGGGCCCGATCACCCGTGCTACCGCCAGCGGCATCGCCGCTGATCCGGCGGTGCTGCGCGCAGCCTTCTCCGACGTGCTGGTACAGGACGGCACCGCCAGCGACCCGATCGCCCTGGGCGGCGCCAGCAACCACAGTGTGGTCATCCGCGTCTCCGCGCATACGCCGGAACAGGCGATGCCGCTGGACAAGGCCCGCGAGCAGGTGATTGCCGCGATCCGCGCCGATCGCCAGCGCCAGGCCAGCGACAAGGCTGCTGACGCCGTGCTGGCCAAGCTGAAGGGCGGCGCCACCCTGCAGTCGCTGGCGGCCAGCGAGAAGCTGCAGCTGAGCCCGATGCCGGGCCTGCCGCGCAGCCAGCCGGTGCCGACCCCGGACATCCACCGCGCGATCTTCAGTGCGCCGGCGCCGGTCAATGGCAAGCCGAGCTACGGCAAGGTTGACGTGAACGGCCACGCGCTGCTGTTCGCGGTGAACAAGATCAACCCGGGCGACATCAAGGAAGTGACCGCCGAGCAGCAGAAGCAGCTGAAGGACCAGCTGAGCCAGATCGATGGCATGGCGGCAGCCAAGGCCTACGTCGAGGCGATGCGCAAGAAGTTCGTGGTCCAGACCACCGAAGCCAACCTGTAAGCCTCACGGCGGACAGGAACGAAAAAGGCCCGGCATTGCCGGGCCTTTTTTGTGGAGCCAGGTGCGTAGAGTCGAGCTTGCTCGACTGGATATACAAAAGCAGTCGAGCAAGCTCGACTCTACGAGGGCAGCCGTGCCGGCGCATGAAAAAGCCGAGCGTGGGCTCGGCTCCAAGGGGAGTGCTTGGCTGGCGCGTCAGTCTTCGACGCGCAGCACCGCACCGGGCTTCAGCACGCTGCTGCCGCTCAGGCCGTTCAGCGAGAGCAGGGCCTTCACTGGCATGCCGTAGCGGCGGGCGATCGTCCAGGCCGACTCGCCATCACGCACGGTATGGCGGCGGCTGCGCGGGCGGTCGGCGATGGCGGCAACGGTCTTGGCGACCGTCGGCGTGGGCACAGCAGTGGCCGCCGGGGCCGCGCTGGCGACCAGGGCGCTCGCCGCCTCCGTGACCGTCGCATTGGCGGCCGAGACAGGAGCCAGCACGCGGGTGGTGCCGGAAGCGCGGCCGCCCGATGCCAGCGCGGGGTTGAGGCGGGCGATCTTCGCCGGGTCCAGGGCGCGCTGTGCGGCCCACTGCTGGACGCTGGTGCCGGCCGGCAGGGTGTGGTCCTTCAGCACCGGCACGGTGCGGTCCAGCGAGGCCATCACGCCGGGCTGGTCTTCCACGTCTTCCAGCACGCAGGCCAGGGCATGCAGCTTCTCGACGTAGGCATGGGTGACCGGCGACAGGCCGGGCAGGGCCGAAGGCGTGGCGTTCTGCGCATTCATGCCGGCCTTGCGCATGGATTGCAGCACGCGGTACTCGCCGGCGTTGTAGGCCATGGTGGCCAGGCGCCAGTCGCCGCCGAACATGCCGTGCAGGGTCTTCAGGTAGCGCACCGCGGCCTGGGTCGAATCGACCGCCGACAGGCGGCCGTCGTAGCCGTTGGCCATCGGCACGCGGTGGTTGCGCGCGGTGGTGGCGATGAACTGCCACAGGCCGGTCGGGCCGCTGCCATTGCGGGCATTGGGCCGGTAGCCGCTTTCGACGAAGGGAATCAGCGCGAATTCGGTGGGCAGGTTGGCCTTGCGCAGCTCTTCGACCACGTAGCCGAACAGCACCAGTGCATCGTCATCCTGGTTGGCCAGGCGCGAAGGGGCATGGGCGAACTGCTTCTGCCAGCGCGGGCTGGTGGCTTCGGCGTCACAGCGCGGCTCGGCCAGGCCGTCGCGGAAGCTGGTGAAGATCTCCTGGCCATTTCGTACCGAAGCGGCCGGCAGCGTGGACGGGTCCAGCGGCAGGGCGGCGGCAGCCGTCAGGTTCTGGCTGATGCCGGCGCCCAGCGACTGAGCGCCTGCGGTTCCGGCCAGCCCCAGGGCAAGGCCCAGGGCCAGCGGCAGACTTCGGCGCATCATGCGCGGAAGCCGTCTTTCCAATGCCGGAGACCGGCCATCACGTCGACGTCGTCCACGACGTCACGGCCCAGGTGTGCCGATACCGACGCACGAATCGGCGCCGTGTGCACACGCAGGAAGGGATTGCAGTCGAATTCGTTGGCCAGGGTTACCGGCAGGGTGGAACGGTCATCGCGGCGCATGGCCAAAGCCTCCTCTTGGCGCTGCCACAGGGCAGCGTTGGCGGGGTCGACATGCCGCGCGAAGACGGCATTTGACACGGTGTACTCGTGGGCGCAACAAAGCAGCAGTTGCGCGGGCAAGGTACCCAGCTTGCGCATCGATGCCAGAAGCTGGGACGGCGTACCTTCGAACAGACGTCCACAGCCCAGGCTGAACAACGAATCTCCGCTGAAAAGATGTTCAGCAGTGTGAAACGCGATGTGGCTGCGGGTATGCCCGGGCACGGATAGTACGTGGAACATCCGGCCCAGTGCCTGAACGCGTTCACCTTCGCCGACCCGTTCGGTGGCCGTGGGGATGCGCTCGTCGACGGGGGCGATCACCCGCACGCCGGGAAAACGGGCCTGTAGCGCGGGGACGCCACCGATGTGGTCGTCGTGATGGTGGGTAAGCAGGATCGTGTCCACGCGCAGGCCCTGTTCGGCCAGCGCGAGCACCGGCGCAGCATCGCCGGGGTCGACGACCACGGCGGCGCCATCGTCGTCGATCAGCGTCCAGATGTAGTTATCCGCAAATGCGGGCAGGGCAGTCAGTCGCATAGAATTGGACCATGCCCGCGCTGCAGAGCACCCGTCAAGCGAGCCAGACCCCGTGGTTCGACAGTGAACCGGCGGCGGCGTTGCGCGTGCTGGAGCGGCAATTGCTGCTGCCGCAGCTGTCGGTGTTGCCGGCCCAGCCCTGGTTGTGGATCGCGCCGAGTGTGGCCTGGTTGGACGACGCACAGCTGGGTGGGCGCGGCCTGCGACTGCACCGGCAGGGTCACGGCTATGCCGGCGATACCCGCTGCGCGTTGCCGCTGCCGTTGGCCAACGAGAGCGTCAATGCGATCGTGCTGCAGCATGTCACCGCCGCCGATGCCGACCAGCTGCTCGACGAGTGCGAGCGCGTGCTGATGCCGGGCGGCCACCTGTGGCTGAGCAGCCTCAATCCGTTCAGTCCGTACCGCACGCGTTGGCGCCAGCACGGGCTGGTGGTGCGTACGCCGCAGCGGATCCGCCTGCTGCTCGGCCGGCATGGCCTGGAGTGCGACGATATGCGTTATCTCGGCCCGCTCTGGCGGGGGGCCGGCAGCCGTCGTCCCGGTGGCTGGGCGCCGCTGCGCGCGGCCTGCCTGTTCCATGCGGAAAAACGCACGCTGGCCCTGCCCGGGCCGAAACCGTTGCCGGTGCGTTGGCACGGCACCGTTGCTACCTGATCTGGAGTTGTATTGAAAACCATCGAAATCCACACCGACGGATCCTGCCTCGGCAATCCCGGCCCGGGCGGCTGGGCCGCGCTGCTGCGTTACAAGGGCCATGAGCGCGAACTGAGTGGCGGCGAAGCGCATACCACCAACAACCGGATGGAGCTGATGGCGGCCATTTCCGGGTTGGAGACGCTGACCGAGCCCTGCAACATCGTGCTCTACACCGACTCGCAGTACGTACGGCAGGGGCTGACGCAGTGGATGCCGGGCTGGATCCGCAAGAACTGGAAAACCGCTGGCGGTGACCCGGTGAAGAACCGTGAACTGTGGGAGCGGCTGCATGCAGCGACGCTGCGGCACCAGATCGACTGGCGCTGGGTGAAGGGGCACTCCGGTGACCCGGACAACGAGCGGGTCGACACGCTGGCCCGCAACGCGGCGATCCAGGTCCGCGACTCCAGCCCGGTAAACTGAGCCCATGCGTCAGATCATCCTCGATACCGAAACCACCGGCCTGGAGTGGAAGAAGGGCAACCGCATCGTCGAAATCGGCTGCGTGGAGCTGTTCAAGCGCCGCCCGACCGGCAACAACTATCACCAGTACATCAAGCCGGACTGCGAGTTCGAACAGGGCGCGCAGGAAGTCACCGGGCTGACCCTGGAGTTCCTCGACGACAAGCCCGGTTTCGCGCAGATCGCCGATGAGTTCCTGGCGTTCATCGATGGCGCTGAGCTGATCATCCACAACGCGGCATTCGACCTGGGCTTCCTCGACAACGAGCTGTCGCTGCTGGGTCCGCAGTACGGGAAGATCACCGACCGCTGCACGGTGATCGATACCCTGGCAATGGCGCGCGAGCGCTTCCCGGGCCAGCGCAACTCGCTGGATGCGCTGTGCAAGCGGCTGGGCGTGGACAACTCGCACCGTGCATTGCACGGCGGCCTGCTTGATGCGCAGATCCTGGGCGATGTCTACATCGCGCTGACCTCGGGCCAGGAAGAGATCGGCTTCGGCCTGGGTGATGAGGACGGCGGTGGCGCAGGTGCAGCGCTGCAGGCGTTCGATGCCAGCAAACTGCTGCCGCGCCCTCGGGTGATGGCGACGCCATCGGAACTGGAAGCGCACGCTGCGCGGTTGGAGCGGCTGCGCAAGAAGGCCGGCCACGCGCTGTGGGATGGCCCGAAGGTGGAAGAGCCCGCCAGCGCGTAATGCGTGGCGGTCGTGCCGGCCGCTGGCCGGCATCGCCGCATCCACGCATGGCGTGGATCTACCGGCTAATGGCAGCGCACCAGGATCACGCTGATGTTGTCGCGGCCGCCGCCATCGAGCGCGGCGGCGACCAGCGTATCCACGCATTCCTGTGCGCTGGCGTCCTCGAACGCCAGGGTGCGGGCGATGCCGCGGTCGTCTACTTCTTCGGTGAGGCCGTCACTGCACAGCAGCAGCTGCATGCCCGGGCGCAGCTCACCGCTGGTGGTGGCCACGTTCAGATGCGCAGGATCGGTCACGCCCAGGGCCTGGGTGACCACGTTGCGATGTGGATGCGCCCGCGCCTGTTCGGCGGTCAGGTTGCCCTGCGCGACCAGTTCCTGCACCACGCTGTGATCCTGGCTGAGCTGGGCCAGCTGGCCATCGCGCCACAGGTAGGCACGGCTGTCGCCCACCCACGCCACTTCATAGCGGTTGCCCTGCACGCGCGCGGCGACGACGGTGGTACCCATCGGCAGCGTGTCGTTGCGCCGCCGCGAGGCGCGGATGATCTCCTCGTCGGCGGTGCGGATGGCCTGCACCAGCGGCGCGCCGCGGCGGATTTCGCGCACGATGGTTTCGCGCGCCAGCGCACTGGCTACTTCACCGCAGGCATGCCCGCCCATGCCATCGGCCACCAGCCACAGGGCCAGCTCAGTGTCACCGTAGTAGGTGTCCTCGTTGAGCTCGCGGCGCATGCCGGGGTGGGTGAGGTGTCCGAATTCGATCATGGTGGGCAGGGGCGGGGTAATGCTGGGGAGACGGGCATCATCGGGCGGCTGCAGGCATCCGGCAAGGCGTGCGCTCAGGAAATTTTCACTTCATTGGCCGCAATGACTTGTCGCCGGCCTCACTTCCTCGTATGATGCGCGTCCCCGGTCCGCCGGGGACCACCCGGAGAGGTGGCAGAGTGGTTGAATGTACCTGACTCGAAATCAGGCAGGCGTTTATAGCGCC
>NZ_DS999412.1:4361819-4361883 GCF_000158575.1 Stenotrophomonas sp. SKA14 | reverse complement strand
GGGCCCCTCCCTTTGCCGGCCTCTCCCCGGCCATTCCTCAGTAGATCCACGCCATGCGTGGATG
>NZ_DS999412.1:4107863-4361799 GCF_000158575.1 Stenotrophomonas sp. SKA14 | reverse complement strand
CCATCCACGCATGGCGTGGATCTACCCGTTCCATCGCGAGCTGCGGGTTAAACTGCTGCATCACCTGCTGGAGCTTTCCCAATGACCGCTGAAATCCTCGTGCCCGTTTCTTTCGGCGAGCTGCTGGACAAGATCTCGATCCTGCAGATCAAGTCCGAGCGCATCAGCGACGAGGGCAAGCTGGCCAACGTGCGCAAGGAGCTGTCGGCGCTGGAGCAGACCTGGATGGCGCACCCGGCGGCGGTGAAGGACATCGCCAAGCTGCGCGCCGAGCTGAAGGCGGTCAATGAGCAGCTGTGGGACATCGAGGATGACATCCGGCTGAAGGAGAAGGCGCAGGCGTTCGACCAGGGCTTCGTCGACCTGGCGCGCAGCGTCTACCTGCGCAACGACGAGCGCGCGCGCATCAAGAAGGCAATCAACCTGGCGCTCGGTTCGGCCTACGTGGAAGAGAAGTCCTACCAGGATTACACGCAGCGCGCGTAATCCGGTCCAGGCGGTAGATCCACGCCATGCGTGGATGGGGCCTGCCGCTCACCCCAGGTGGTCGGCGACGTAACGCTCGAAGGCGGCGATGCCGTCTTCGACGGTGATCAGTTCCATCACATCGTCGAACTCGATCTTGGTGCCCCACTTCAGATCCGCGGCCTGCTTGGCGAGGTACTTGCGCGCAGCGTCGTCGTAGCGGTCCACGCAGTAACGGCGGTCCGAGTACGGGCCGCTGCGGTGCGGATTGCTGGCGGCGTGCAGGCCCAGCACCTTGGCGCCCATCGCGTTGGCGATGTGCATCGGGCCGGAATCCGGCGTCATCACCAGGTTGGCGCGGGCAAGCAGGGCGGGCAACTGCTTGAGCGTGTCCTTGCCGACCAGGTCCAGTGCCGGTGTGTGCAGCTGCGCCTGGATCGCGTCGGCCATGCTGCGTTCCAGCTCGCTGCGGCCTCCGCACAGCACCACCTGCCAGCCGCGCTGCGTCGCATGGTTGGCCACCGCAGCGTAGCGATCGGCGTACCAGTTGCGGCGCACGTGGCTCGAACACGGCGAGATCATCAGCACCGGGCGGCCATCGTCCTGCCACTGTGCGTCGGCCCATTCGTAGGCCGACTGCGGTACGGCCAGGTCCCAGCTGATCTCGGTCTGGCGCAGGCCCAGCGGTTCGCAGAAGCTGCCGATGGCGTCCAGTACATGGATGCCGGGACGGTCGGGGATGCGCTCGTTGATGAACAGTCCGTGCAGGTCCTTGGAGCGGCTGCGGTCGTAGCCGATGCGGCGCTCGGCCGGAATGAAGGCCGACAGCAGGTTGGCGCGGAACGCGACCTGCATCTGCAACAGCGCTTCGAAGCGTCCCGGTGGCAGCTGTCTGCGCAGCTCCTTGACACCGGCCATGCCGCTCTTCTTGTCGTAGGCATGGAAGGTGACGCCCGGCAGGCCATCAAGCAGCTTGTGCCCGGCCTTGTCGATGATCCAGTGGATCGGCGTGTCCGGGCGCGCAGCCTGCAGGGTGCGCACCAGGGGCACCACGTGGGTGACGTCGCCGAGTGCGGACAGGCGCAGGAGGCACAAGGATGAGGACGCTGATGCCATGTGTTGTTAGACTCAATGAAATGGTCGCATTCGACGCCAATGAAGCGCTGACGCCATGCCGCGAGGGTCGCGGCATCGGGGCCATTCTGTTCGACCGCGAGCGGCTGCGGCAAGCCGAGATCGGCCTGTTCTCGCCCCAACACTGGGGCAGCAGGGCGCGACCGGTGGGTGAGGGCGGCCGCGGCAGCGCCTGGTTCATCGATGCGCCGTTCGGCGCCAGCGTGCTGCGCCACTATCTGCGCGGCGGTCTGGCGGCGAAGATCAGCCATGACCAGTACCTCTGGCGCGGCTCGGACCGGACCCGCAGCTTCGCCGAGTTCCGGCTGATGCGTGCCCTGCGCGAGAAGAAACTGCCGGTGCCGCGACCGATCGCGGCGTTCTACATGCGTGAGGGCCTGCGCTACCGGGCGGCGATCCTGATGGAACGGATCGAGGGTGTGCGCTCGCTGGCCGACCGGGCGCTGGTCGCTGGCCGGGGCGCGCCGTGGGAGGAGACCGGCCGGCTGATCGCCCGTTTCCACCGTGCCGGCCTGGACCATGCCGACCTCAATGCGCACAACATCCTGTTCGATGGCAACGGCCATGGCTGGCTGATCGACTTCGACCGCGGGGTCATCCGCATCCCCGCCACGGCCTGGCGCGAACGCAATCTCAAGCGCCTGCTGCGCTCGCTGATCAAGCTGCGCGGCGAGCGCAGCGTGGAAGATGTGCAGAAGGACTACGTGCGGCTGCGCCGCGCCTATGACATGGCCTGGAACCGGGGCACCTGATGGACTGGTCGTTGCGTTTCCTCGGCGTCGGCAATGCGTCGGCGGTCGAGCTGGGGTCGCCGATGTCGGTGATCGAGCGGGACGGTCGGCCGTGGCTGACCATCGACTGTGGCGGCGAAGGCCTGACCGCGTTCAAGGCGCACTACGGGCATCTGCCGCAGGCGTTGTTCGTCACCCATGTGCATCTGGACCATGTGGCCGGCTTCGAGCGGTTGTTCGTGGATACCTTCTTCAGCGCGCAGCGGCGCGGCAAGGTGCGCCTGTACGTGCCTGCCACGGTGGTGCCGTTGCTGCACAAGCGCATCGGCGACTACCCGAACGTGCTGGCCGAGGGCGGTGCCAACTTCTGGGATGCCTTCCAGCTGATCGTGGTGGGTGAGGCGTTCTGGCACGAGGGCGTGCGCCTGGAGGTCTTCCCGGTGCGCCACCACTGGCCGGAGACGGCCTATGGCTTGCGCCTGCAGGGCGCGCTGACCTGGAGCGGCGATACTCGCCCGATTCCGGAGATGCTGGCCCGCTACGCCAATGACAATGAACTGATCGCCCACGACTGCGGCCTGCATGGCAACCCGTCGCATACCGGCGTGGCCGATCTGGAGCGCGAGTACAGCGCCGAACTGCAGGCGCGGATGATGCTGTACCACTACGCAAGCGCGGCCGACGGCCAGGCGCTGGCCGCGCGCGGGCACCGCGTGGCGCAGCCGGGGCAGTGTGTGCCGCTGGCGGCCCCGACCGCGCCGCACGTGCTGGCGCAGGATCCGCCGTGAACACCTGCGGCCAGCCTGCTGATGCAGCGCTGGCGGCCGAACTGGAGGCGCTGGAGCGCGCGCTGCACGCGCCGCCGGTGCGTGCCGACCGTGAGCGCCTGGCTGCATTGCTGGATGAGGATTTCAGCGAGATCGGCAGTTCCGGCCAGTGCTACGGCCGTGACGCTGCGCTGGCGGAGATTCCGCTGGAGCGGACGCAGGTGTTGATCGAGTCGGAACAGTTCGCGGTGCGGCTGTTGGCCGATGGCCTGGCCCAGGTGCGTTACCGCAGCCGCCATCACGTGGATGGCCAGGCGCAACGCTGGGTGCTGCGTAGTTCGCTGTGGCGCCGGCACGGGCAACGGTGGCGGATGCTGTTCCACCAGGGCACGCCGGAAGCGCGGTAGTGCCGGGGCATGCCTGGCGAAGGGCGCCAACCAAGGTTGGCAGCTACCAGAGCGGGGGCGTGGCCGAAAAGGCGATGGCCCCGCCGGCTGACCTCGGCGCCCGCGTCGATCGATACCGTTGCTGCCTTCCGGCCCTGGCGGGATTTTCGACCTAGCGTCGCGAGGGGCCGACGGGGCCACCATAGAGACGTTGGCCGCCCAGTGGGCGGCCAGTTCACGGATCAGGGGACGCAGCGCGCGATGCGCCAGAGACCACAGCCGGACTGCACATCGGCTGGCCGATGGCAGACGCGCATTCTAGCGCAGGCAGGCCCATCGACGCCAGCTTCACGCACTGAATCGGCTGTAACCCGTTCCCGGCCACGGCGGCCGGGTCGCACCCCCGTTGCTAGAATGCCGGCCTGGAGGAACGACCTCCCCCGCATCGGGAACCAATGACCAGGACGGCCTGGCCCTACCAAGAGGAGGGCCGTCATGGCCTGGATCTATCTGTTGTTCGCCGGCCTGCTGGAAATCGTCTGGGCCGTGTCCATGAAGCAGTCCGAAGGCTTCACCCGGCTCACCCCCACCGTGGTCACCATCGTCGGCATGATCGCCAGCTTCTGGCTGCTGGCCGTGGCCATGCGCAGCCTGCCGCTGGGCACCGCCTACACGATCTGGACCGGCATCGGCGCGGTCGGCGCGTTCGTGGTCGGCATCGTGTTTCTCGGCGAGCAGGTCAGCCCGATGCGGATCGGCGCAGCGGTGCTTATCGTTTCTGGCCTGGTTTTAATGAAACTCTCCAGTACGTGAAGGTTTATCGGAGCGCGATTTATCCACGCCCCGGCCGGCTTGCTGTGAATATGCAATGCGCATATTCGGCAAAATAGATTTATTCACCCATTTTATTTGACGTACGTCATAAAAATTACGTGGGTGATTCACGCGGCACTGTCGGCATCCGTCGCACAGTGCCGCCATTCGTCAAGCGAAACCGGGGAGTTTTCGCGCTGATGGATACGCCAGCGCGCCGCTCTTCCTGCGCGTTCGCGTGAAGATGTGAAGATTTTCACGAGTAAATGCCGTAAGCCTTGTTCCCGTGAAGGAGCAGGGGCGGGCGGCATCGTCTTCAAAAAAAACCTGCCTGCCGTGCCGTCCGGTCTTTTCATGGAGATTTACCGATGAACCGCATTTACCGTCTGGTTTTCAATCGCGCCCTCGGGGTAATGCAGGTTGCTTCGGAGGTCGCCCAGAATCCTGGCGGAAGTGCGATTACCGCGAAGCGGCCACCGCGATTGCGGGCACATCAGCTGGCGGTCGCATTGGCGGCCACATTGGCCAGCGGTTCGGCATTCGCGGCGTGCACCGGTACCACCACCGTCAACTGCGACAGTTCCACCAACATCAACAACTACAGCAATGCGACCAACGGCCTCACGCTGAACATTGCCGCGGGTGCGTTGCTGCGTACGCCGCCGATCGTGGGTGGCGGCAACGCAGCGACGCTGAGCGGCGACAACGTGACGGTCAACAACAGTGGCACGATCGATCCGAGCTCGATCCTGCTCGCGTCGCCCGGCCTGGTAGTCGGCAATGGTCTGGCTAACAACAGCGCGATCGTCGTCAACAACAATTCCGGCGGACAGATCAAGGGCGTCGTCAACATCGCATCGCTGCTGGGTTTCGGTGGCCAAGCGCTGGTGGCACAGAATGTCAACGGCACCACCACCATCGACAATGCCGGCCTGATCAGTACGTCGTTGATCGGCGCAGGCAGCGTTTCCGACGCGACCACGGTGGTGACCTATGGTGGTGCAGCAGCCAATGTGACCAACACAGGCACCATCGACGGGCGCGTCGGCCTGGGGGCTTCTGGCGGTAATACGTTCCTCAATGCGGGGGCGGTCAGTGGCAGCGTTCACCTGGGTGATTCAACCGGCGGCAATACCTTCACCGCAGTGTCGGGTTCCAGTGTTGTGACCGGTGGCGGCAGTGCCCTTGCCGGTGTGATTACCGGTGTCACCGGGGTGAAGGTTGCGGCTGCAGGATCGGTCGACGCCGGTACCGGCAGTGGTGCCGCCAACAACACGCTGGTGTTGCAGAACGTCGTCAGCGGTCCGGGGTCCGGCACTGGCGGTGCAGTGACCACGCTGGGCTGGAGCCAGTACCTCAACTTCCGGAAGCTCACCGTCAACAGCGGCACCTGGAACCTGCAGGGCGCATGGAACGGAACTGGGCCGACGACGCTCAATGATGGCCTGGTCAATTTCAACGATGCCGTTTCCTTCGGCACAGGGGTGTTCACCGCCAACGGCGGCGCCATCGCCTCCTCTACGGCCGGTCTGAACCTGGCAAACGCTTTCAGCCTCGGTGGCAATCTTTCCTTGGCGGGGACCAACGCGTTCGGCCTGGGCGGCGTGCTGTCCGGTACCGGCGGGCTGACGGTCAACAACACCGGCATCGTCACCCTGGGCGGCGCGAACCTGTTCAGTGGCGGCGTCAACCTCAATGCCGGCGGCCTGGTTCTGGGCAATGCCGGTGCGCTCGGCAGCGGCAACCTCACCGTCGGTGGCAGCGCCTCACTGGATACGACGGCCGGCTTCAACCTGGCCAACAATCTGGTGATCAACGGTGGCGGCGCGCTGAACCTGCTGGGCAGCAATGCATTGTCATTGAGCGGCTCGATCTCCGGTGCCGGCAATCTGACCAAGAACGGTGCCGGCACCCTGACCTTGAACGGCGCCAACTCGCTGACCGGCAATTTCAACCTGGCCGGAGGCGCGTTGGCACTGGGCGCAGGCGGCAGCCTGTCGCCCACCGGCGCGATCACGGTCGGCGTCGGCACCAGCCTTGACCTGTCTGCAGCGGGCAACCAGACCATCGGTTCGCTGGCCGGGCTCGGTGGTTCGGTCAACCTTGGCAGCCGCACGCTCACGCTCGGCGGGCTGGGCAATACCAGCTACAGCGGCACGTTCGCGGCAGGCACGGGTGGCTTGGTCAAGCTGGGCACTGGCGTGCAGACCCTGTCGGGCGTCAACAACCTCAGTGGCGGCGTGGCGCTCAACGCAGGTGGCCTGCTGCTGGGCAACGCGGCTGCGCTGGGCAGCGGTGCGCTCAGCGTCGGCGGCAACGTGACGCTGGATGGCACCACGGGCGCGCTTGCGCTCGCCAACACGGTCAATCTGGGGGCGGGCAGCATCCTCAACCTGCCCGGCAACCAGGCGCTGACGTTCAATGGCGTGATCGGTGGGACCGGCAGCCTGGTCAAGAATGGTGCGACCACCCTGACCCTCAACAATGCCAACACCTTCAGTGGTGGGCTGTCACTCACTGCCGGTGGCCTGGTGCTCGGCAATGGCGGTGCGCTCGGAACCGGTGCGCTGAACGTCGGCGGTGCGGTGACGCTGGATGCAGGGTCTGCGCTGAGCGTGGGCAATGGCATCAACCTTGGCGTGGGCGGACTGCTGAATGTGCTGGGCAGCAACGCGCTGACGCTGGGCGGTGCCATCGGCGGCACCGGCAGCCTGATCAAGAACGGAGCAGCCACGCTGACCCTGGGTGGTGCGAATACCTTCACCGGTGGCCTGGCGATCAACGCCGGCAAGGTGGCAGTGGGTAGTGGCGGAAGCCTGGCCGCCGGCGGTGCGGTCAGCCTGGCTGGCATCGGCGCGGACCTGGATATCTCGGCCGGAGGCAACCAGACCATCGGCGCGTTGTCCGGCATTGCGGGCAGCACCGTGACGCTGGGCGGTAGCACGCTGACCTTCGGTGATGCCACCAACCAGACGTTCGCAGGAGTGATCGGTGGCACCGGCGGCCTGGTCAAGCAGGGAATCGGCACGCAGACGTTGAGCGGCGCCAATACGTTCAGTGGTGGTCTGAACCTGGCCGCGGGCGGCCTGCTGCTGGGCAACAGCAGTGCAATCGGCAGTGGCGCGTTGACCGTCAGCGGAAACGGCACGCTCGATGGTTCCGCGGCACTGAACCTCGGCAACGCCATCAACCTGGGTGCGGCGCTGACCCTGCCGGGCAGCCAGAACCTCACGTTGGGCGGCAACATCACCGGCACCGGCAGCCTGACCAAGAACGGTGCCTCGCTGCTGACCTTGAATGGCACCAACACCTTCAGTGGTGGCCTGACGCTCAACGCCGGCAGCCTGCTGCTCGGCAACAGTGGCGCACTTGGCAGTGGCGTGTTGAATGTGGGAGGCAGCGCGACGCTGGACGGCAGCGCTGCGCTGAACCTGGCCAACAACGTGACCCTCGGCAGCGGGGCGGTGTTGTCACTGCTGGGTTCGCAGGCGATCACGCTCGGCGGGGTGTTGTCCGGTGCGGGCGGCCTGGTCAAGAACGGTGCCAGCACGCTCACCCTCAACGGTGCCAACACCTTCGCCGGTGGCCTGACGCTCAATGGCGGCGGCCTGATGCTGGGCAATGCCGGCGCGCTCGGGAGCGGCCTGCTCGGCGTGGGCGCGAATGCCACGCTGGACAGCTCGGTGGCCTTGAACCTGGCCAATGCGATCGATCTCGATGCCGGCGCGCAGTTGAGCCTGATCAGCAACCAGAACACGGCCCTGGGCGGTCTGATCACGGGCACCGGCGGCCTGATCAAGACCGGTACCGGCGTGCTCTCGTTGAACAACAGCAATCTCTTCAGCGGTGGCCTCGCATTGAATGCAGGTGGCCTGTCGGTCGGCGCCAACGGCGCGCTCGGCACGGGGGCGTTGAACATCGGCGGCAACGTTTCGCTGGATGCCGGCGCTGCGGTGACGTTGGCCAATGCAGTGAACCTGGGGGCCAACACGCTGACCCTGCCGGGCAGCAACAACCTGACACTGACCGGTGTGGTGGGCGGGACCGGTGGCCTGGTCAAGAACGGTGCCTCGACGCTGACGCTGTCCGGAGCCAATACCTTCCTGGGCGGTGCCACGGTCAACGCCGGTACGCTCGCACTCGGTGCCGGCGGCAGCCTCGCCGCAGGCGGCGCCGTGGATCTTGCCGGTGCGGGTGCAACCCTGGATATCTCCGCGGCGGGCGCCAACCAGACCATCGGCGCGTTGAACGGCGTGGCCGGCAGCCAGGTCGCGCTGGGTACGCAGTCACTCACCTTCGGCGGCGCCAGCAATGGCAGCTTTGCCGGCGTGATCGATGGCAGTGGCGGGCTGGTCAAGACCGGCACCGGCGTACAGACGCTGTCCGGCGCGAATACCTTCGGCGGCGGTGTCGCACTGAATGCCGGTGGCCTGGTTCTTGGCAACGCGGGCGCGCTGGGAACCGGGGCGCTGGCGATTGGAGGCACCACCACGCTGGACAACACGGTGGCGGTCAACCTGGCCAATGCAGTGAACTTCGGCAACGGCACGCAGCTGACGCTGGGCGGCAGCAATGACGTCACCCTGGGCGGCGTCGTGGCGGGCAACGGCAGCCTGGTCAAGAACGGTACCGGCCTGCTCACGCTCAACAACACCAATACCTTCGCAGGTGGCCTGACCTTGAACGGTGGCGGGCTGGTGGTCGGCGCCAACGGCGCACTGGGCAGTGGCGCGCTGGCGGTGAATGCCAGCACCTCGCTGGATGCAGGTGCCGGCGTAAGCCTGGGCAATGCGATCAACCTGGCCTCGGGTGTTGCGTTGACCCTGCCGGGCAGCAACACGCTGACGTTGTCGGGGGTGATCGATGGCAATGGCAGCCTGGTCAAGAACGGTGCCACCACGCTGACGCTGTCTGCTGCCAACACCTATACCGGCGGTACCACCATCAATGACGGCACGCTGGCACTGGGCCTGGGCGGCAGCCTTGCCGCGGCGGGGGATGTCACCCTGGGCAACGCCGGCGCCGCTTTCGATATCTCCGGCGCGAGCGGCAGCCAGACCATCGGCGCGCTCAATGGTGTGGGTGGAACCACGCTGGCGCTGGGTGGCAATTCGCTGACCTTCGGCACCGCCAGCAACGCCGCCTTCGGTGGCGTCATCAGTGGCAGCGGCGGCCTGGTGAAGGTGGGTGCGGGCGTACAGACCCTGTCCGGCGCCAACACCTTCGGTGGCGGCGTGACACTCAATGCCGGTGGCCTGGTACTGGGCAACGACGCCGCGGTGGGTACCGGTGCGCTCACTGTCGGCGGTGCGTCGACGCTGGATACCACCGGGCTGGCCACGCTGGCCAACAACATCGCGCTCAATGCCGGGCTGACCGTGCTCGGTACCAACGCATTGACCCTCAATGGCGTTCTGTCCGGTGCGGGCAGCCTGACCAAGGAGGGCGGCGCGACGCTGACCTTGAACGGCGCCAACACCTACACCGGTGGCACCAACATCAACGCCGGTACGCTGGCGCTGGGTGCCAATGCCAGCCTGTCGGCAACCGGCACGGTCAACCTCGCCACCGGCGCCACGCTGGATCTGTCTGCGGGCAACGGCACGCAGCAGTTCGGCACCCTGATCGGCAACGGCACGATCAACCTCGGCGCCAATGCGATCGAGGTGGGTGGGGCGACCAATGGCACCTTCAGCGGCTCGATCACCGGTACCGGTGGCCTGACCAAGGTCGGTGCCGGCACTGAAACCCTGACCGGAACCAATACCTACACCGGCGGCACGCTGATCAATGCCGGCACGCTGGCGATCGGGCCGGGTGGCAGCCTGTCCGCGACCGGTGCGGTGACGCTTGCTGCAGCGGGGACCGGCTTCGACATCTCGACATCCGGCGCCGACCAGACCATTGGTTCGCTGGCCGGGGTAGCTGGCTCCAGCGTGAGCCTGGGCGCGCAGTCGCTGATCCTCGGTGGGGTGGCCAACAGCGTGTTCGACGGTGCGATTTCCGGCACCGGCGGCCTGGTCAAGAATGGGGCCGGCGTCCTGACCCTGGGTGGCGCCAATCTGTTCAGTGGCGGCGTCGCACTCAACGGCGGTGGCCTGGTGGTCGGCAACAACGCTGCGCTCGGCAGCGGCGCGCTGACCGTGGGCGGCAACGCGACGCTGGATGCATCGACAGGCGTCAACCTGGCCAACAACATCGGGCTTGCCGCGGGTGCCAATCTGGATCTGCTGGGCAGCAACGCGCTGACGCTGGGCGGTGTGATTTCCGGTACCGGCGGCCTGATCAAGAACGGTGCGGCGACCGTGACCCTGACCGGTGCGAATACCTACACCGGAGGCACCACCATCAACAGCGGCACGCTGGCCATCGGTGCTGGTGGCAGCCTGGCGTCGACCGGCGCGGTGAACCTGGCAGGTACCGGTACCCTCGATATCTCTGCGGGCAACCAGACCATCGGTTCGCTGGCCGGCGTGGCAGGCAGCACGGTGGCACTCGGTGGCAGCACGCTGAGCCTGGGCGGCACGGTGGACAGCACCTTCAACGGCGCGATCAGCGGCAACGGTGGCCTGATCAAGAACGGCGCCGGCGTGCAGACGCTCAATGGCGCGAGCACCTTCAGTGGTGGCGTAACGCTCAATGCCGGCGGTCTGGTGCTCGGCAACGACAATGCGCTGGGCACCGGTGCGCTGACCGTTGGCGGCGCGGCCACGCTTGATTCGAACACGGCGCTCACGTTCGGCAACAACGTCATCCTCAACAGCGGGCTGACCGTACTGGGCAGCAACAATCTCACCTTCAACGGCAACCTGAGTGGCGCCGGCTCGCTGACCAAGGAAGGCGCCGCGACGCTGACCCTGAACGGCACCAACAGCTACACCGGCGGTACCTTCATCAATGCCGGTACGCTGGCGCTGGGCGCAGGCGCGAGCCTGCATGCCGGTGGCGTCGTCAACCTGGCCTCGGGCGCGACCTTCGATCTGTCGGCCGGCAACGGCACGCAGACCTTCGGCACCCTGATCGGCAACGGCACGGTGAACCTGGGCGCCAATACGCTGACGATCGGTGATGCCAGCAACGGCACGTTCAGTGGCTCGATCGGCGGCACCGGCGGCCTGGTCAAGGAAGGCAGCGGCACCGAGACCCTGACCGGCACCAACACCTTCACCGGTGGCACCACCATCAATGCCGGCACGCTGGCGATCGGCGCGGGCGGCAGCCTGGCCGCGACCGGCGCGGTGACCCTGGCCAATGCCGGTACCGCCTTCGACATCAGTGCAGGGGGCGCGCAGTCCATCGGCTCGCTGGCCGGCGTGGCCGGAAGCACGGTGTCGCTGGGTGGCAGCACGCTGACCCTCGGTGGCGTGGGCAACACCACGTTCGCCGGTGACATCACCGGTACCGGCGGCCTGGTCAAGAACGGTGCCGGCGTGCAGACGCTGAGCGGCAACAATACCTTCAGCGGTGGCGTGGCGCTCAACGCCGGTGGCCTTGCCCTGGGCAACAACAACGCGCTGGGAACCGGCACGCTGACGGTGGGCGGAAACGCCACGCTGGACGGCACCACGGCATTGACCCTGGCCAATGGCGTACAACTGGCCAGCGGCACGCTGACCTTGCCTGGCAGCAACGCGCTGACCTTGAATGGTGCGATCGGCGGTGCCGGTGGCCTGCTGAAGGACGGTGCCTCGACGGTCACCCTGGGCGGTGCCAGCACGTATACCGGCACCACCACCATCAACAGCGGCACGCTGGCGGTGGCCGCCGGTGGCAGCCTGTCCGGTGCCAGCACGGTCAACCTGGCCGGTACCGGGACACTGGATATCAGCGCCGGCGGCAACCAGAGCATCGGTGGCCTGGCCGGCGTGACCGGGTCCAGTGTGCTGCTGGGGGGCGCAACCCTGAGCACCGGCGGCAACAACGGCAACACCACGTTCGGCGGTGTGCTCAGTGGTACCGGTGGCCTGGTGCAGGGCGGTACCGGCACGCTTACCCTGACCGGCAGCAATACCTACACCGGTGGCACCACCATCAATGGCGGCAGCACGCTGCAGATCGGCGATGGCGGCACCACCGGGTCGGTACTGGGTGACATCACCAACAATGGCAGCCTGGTCTACAACCTCGGCACCACCGCAAACGTGGGTGGCGTGGTCAGCGGCAGCGGCGGCCTGACCCAGGCCGGCAGCGGCACGCTGGTGCTGACCGGCAACAACACCTACACCGGCGGTACCACCATCAATACCGGTGGCACGCTGCAGGTCGGCAATGGCGGTGCGACCGGTTCGATCGTCGGTGACATCAGCAACAACGGCGCACTGGTATCCAACGTCGCCGGCAACACCACGCTGGGCGGCACCATCAGTGGCAGTGGCGGCCTGACCCAGGCCGGCAGCGGCACGCTGACCCTGACCGGCAACAACACCTACACCGGCGGCACCACCATCAATACCGGTGGCACGCTGCAGGTGGGCAACGGCGGTGCGACCGGTGCGATCACCGGCAACGTCGCCAACAACGGCAGCCTGGTGTTCGACGTGGCGGGCAACACCACCGTCGGCGGTGCGATCAGTGGCAGTGGCGGCCTGACCCAGGCCGGCAGTGGCGTGCTGACCCTGGTCGGCAACAACACCTACAGCGGCGGCACCATCATCAATGCGGGCGGTACGCTGCAGGTCGGCAACGGTGGTGCCAGCGGTGCGATCACTGGTGATATCACCAACAATGGCGCACTGATCTCCAACGTTGCAGGCAACACCCTGCTGGGCGGCACTATCAGCGGCAGCGGTGGCCTGACCCAGGCGGGCAGCGGCACGCTGGTACTGACCGGCACCAATACCTATACCGGCGGTACCACCATCAATACCGGTGGCACGCTGCAGCTGGGTAACGGCGGAGCAACGGGTTCCATCGTCGGTGACATCACCAACAATGGCTCGCTGGTGTCCGGCGTGGCCGGCAACACCACGCTGGGCGGCACCATCACCGGCAGCGGTGGCCTGACCCAGGCTGGCAGCGGCACGCTGACCCTGACCGGCAACAACACCTATACCGGCCCGACCACCATCAACGCCGGTGGCACGCTGCAGGTGGGCAATGGTGGCGCTACCGGTGCGATCGGCGGCAGCGTCACCAACAACGGCAGCCTGGTATTCAACGTGGGTGGAAACACCACCGTTGGCGGTGCCATCAGCGGCAGCGGCGGCCTGACCCAGGCCGGCAGTGGCACGGTGACCCTGACCGGCAACAACACCTATACCGGCGGGACCACGATCAACGCGGGCGGCACGCTGCAGGTCGGCAACGGGGGCGCCAGCGGCGCGATCACCGGCAACGTCACCAACAATGGCAGCCTGGTGCTCAACGTCGGCGGCAACACCACCGTCGGCGGCACCATCAGCGGCAGCGGCGGCCTGACCCAGGCCGGCAGCGGCACCGTCACCCTCACCGGCAACAACACCTATACCGGTGGCACCACCATCAATGCCGGTGGCACCGTGCAGGTTGGCAATGGCGGCGCCAGCGGATCGATCACCGGCAACATCACCAACAACGGCGGCCTGGTCATCAACACCGGGGGCACCACGACACTGGGTGGCAGCATCAGTGGCGGTGGCAGCATCGTGCAGGCCGGCCCGGGCGGCCTGAACCTTGGTGGCAACAGCGGCGGCTTCAGCGGCACCGGCCAGGTCACCGGCGGTGGCCTCAATGTCACCGGCACCATCGGTGGCCAGTGGACCATCGGCAGCGGCACCGGCTTGTCCGGCACCGGCACCATCGGCGGTACCGGTGGTGGCGTGACCGTATCCAGCGGCGGTGTGCTGTCGCCGGGCAATGGCCCGGGCAACGGCAGTGGCACCGGCAATGGCGTCGGTACGATCACCATCGGTGGCAACCTGACCCTGTCGCCGGGCAGTACGCTGGGTATCGATCTGGGCGCCACGGGCAGCGACACGGTGCAGGTGGGAGGCAACGCCAACGTGGGCGGCAGCACCGTGCAGGTGAACACCATTTCGCCGAGCACCAGCTACCAGCAGGGCCAGCAGTACACGGTGGTCAATGCGGGTGGCGGTGTCAGCGGCCAGTTCGCCGCGGCGACCACGCCGTCGGCCTTCCTGACCATTACCCCGGTCTACACCGCGAACACCGCGAACCTGAAGATCGATGTGGCGCAGACCGCAGCCTTCACCACCGTGGCGAAGACGCGCAACCAGTACAACACGGCTGCGGCGCTGGACAGCCTGCCGCAGAGTGGTCAGGCGCTGGGGCTGTACAACACGCTGCTGATGTATGACGCCGGCACTGCGCGCAGCGCGTTCGACCAGCTCTCCGGCGAAGTGCATGCGGCCAGCCGTGCGGTGCTGCTGTATGACAACTACCTGGAAGAAGGCATCCGCCAGCGCCTGGGCAGCGAGTTGCCCACCGTGCGTGGCGAGCGCGCTTCGGCGTGGCTGGCCGGCAGCGGCAAGGTGTTCAAGCAGGATGGCGATGGCAATGGCGACGAGATCCGCTCCAACCGCAACGCGGTGATGGCCGGCGTGGACTGGCAGCTGGGTGAGCACGTGGTGCTGGGTGCGGCCGCAGGCAGCGAGCGGCTGGATACACGCCTGTACGATCGCGACTCGCGGGCCCGCCTGCGCGGTACCACCTTCGGCCTGTACGCACAGGGCGAGTGGAACAACGGCTTGGCAGTGGGCGGCAGTGTGTCGCGCGGTGATTACCGCACGCGCACCACCCGTGAGGTGCCGCTGCTGGGCCAGACCCTGCACAGCCGCCAGGATTCGGATGTGACCATCGCCCAGGTGGAAGGCAGCTGGACCTGGACCCACGGCAGGACCCAACTGCAGCCGTACGTGCAGTTCACCAGGCACTGGGTCGACAGCGATCGTGCGACGGAGCAGGGCGGCAGCGCTGCGCTGGTACTGGAAGGCGGCAAGGACACGCTCAATGTCAGCACCGTGGGCGTGCGCGGCCGCTGGGACGTGGGCAGCGGCGAGCGTTTCCCGGCACAGCTGACCGTCGGCCTGGGGTGGCAGCACGCCTCCGGTGACACCGACGTGGCCAGCCGCAACCGCTTCGCGGTGGGGGGCGATGCCTTCGACGTCTACAGCGCAGTGATGGCACGCAATGCGCTGGTCAGCCAGGTGGGCGTGGCGGTCGGGTTGGGCCGCAACAGCCAGCTGTCGATGTTCGTGCAGGGCCAGCACGGCGATGGTCGCCGCGATGTCGGCGGGCAGATCAACCTGCGCGTGGGCTTCTGAGGGGAGTAGGCCGGCAATGGGTTCACGCACGCCGTGGATCCGGGGCGGGGCGGAGGGCTACACCCTCCGCTTCATTTCCACGGCGTCGATCCCGGCGCCGTGGCCATCGGGCACCACCCGTGTCACGTGGAAGCCGAGGCCGGCATAGAAGCCTTGCGTGTGCTGGCTGGTGCTGAGCGTGATGTGCGTGATCGAGGAGTCCGCTTCGGCCTGGCGCAGGCGTGCCAGCGTCAGTTCGCGGCCGATGCCCTGCCGGTGCAGCGCGCGCTGCACCATGCCCCAGCAGAAGCCGGCGCTGCCATCGCCACGGCGTGTGATGCCGCCGCAGGCGATGACACTGCCGTCGCGCTCGATGATCTGGAAGGCGCAGTCCACCGCCTGCACGAGCAGGAAGCCTTCGAAATCGCTGCGTTCTTCCGGCGCGAAGTACGTGGGCACGTTGCTGTCGAAGATCGACAGGCAGGCGCTGGCATCCGTGGGGCGGTAGAGGCGGAATTTCATGCGACCACGATAGTCGATCGGCAGTGGATCCACGCCACGCGCGGATTCAGGGGTGACACGCCATGCGTGTCTTCCCTCAGGCCGAAATGCCCGCCAGTGCGGCGTACATCACCACGAAGGTCACCAGGAACAGGTACACGCCGCCGATGGCGAGGTAGCGCAGTACGGTGAACGCCTTGCTGCCGCCATACACGCGCTGCTGCATCCACAGCAGGTACACCGGAACCGCCAGCCACAGCAGGGCATACAGCCATTGGCTGAGCGTGGCAATCGCCGGTGATGCGAAGGCGTTGCCGATGCCGGCGACGAGGAACGTTGCCAGCAGCACCATCATCAGCCAGCTGTGGCTGTAGAGGGCGATCACCAGGTGCTCCAGATAGCCCATCGGTCGCCGGAGGTAGGCGATGCGCAGTACCAGTGCGAACACCGGCATCAGGAAGAACAGGGCGCCCGGCAGTGCGGTGAGGATCGCCTGCATGTAGAGGTCGGCCTTGCCACCCATGCGCTTGATGTTGGTGTTGCCGTTCTGCAGGCGCTTGTTGAGCCATCGGTTGGCGAACTGCGGCCAACCATCGAGGACGATGGGATTGCTGTCCGCATCCCAGGGTTTGCCGTTGACCGTGTGATCGAAGAAGGTGCCGTATCCGGCTGTGGCGGTTTCAGCAGGGGCGACGGCGCGGGTGCCATCGAGCTCCGCCTTGCGCTGTGCGGCGGCGGCATTCACCGCTGCTCTCGCCACGGTGAAGCCGGCGTTGCCGGTGGTGGGGGAGCTGGTCTGCTGTTGGTCGATCAGCGCCAGCTGTTGTGCGCGTGCGGCTTCGACCTGTTCCACGGTGGTGGCCTTGGCGTACACCGAGTCGCGCCCACCGCCCACACCGAAATCGTCGACGTGTACGAACAGCTTGCCGACGAAGAAGGTGAACAGCGTGAGGATGACGAACAGCCGCAGTGGCTGTACGTATCCCACCCGGCGGCCCCTGAGGTAGTTCAGCGCGATGCGGCCGGGCACCCAGAGGTCGCGCAGCGTGCGGAAGATGCGCCCGTCCAGGTGCCAGAAGGATTCGAACACTTCCTCGATGGCGTGGCCGACATGCTTGAGCGGGTTGTGCGCCGATTGCCCGCAACGATGGCAGTAGTGGCCATGCAGGGCGGTGTCGCAGTTCTCGCAGGCGGCGTGAGCGTGGTCGGTCGAGCTCATGGGCGATGGGGCGGCGTTGGATGAAGGCGCCTACGATAGCGAATTTTCAGGTTTCGTTCAGTTTTGTTTGAGGCAGTGTAGGTGCGGGTGGGAGGCCTACGAAATGCATCCACGCATGGCGTGGATCTACTGACGCATCTGGAGGAACAAGCCCCTCTGTTGAGGGGCTGCCCCGACAGGGGCGGGGAGAGGCAGGCAAAGGGAGGGGCCCAAAGGTTGCGCAGCAACGTTTGGGGCGAAGCGCGCGCAGCGCACTTCGCATCCCGCGCCAGATAACTGAAAAGGGCTGCCCTTTCGGGCAGCCCTTTTCAGTTATCTGGCGGAGAGAGGGGGATTGTCGGGTGCATCCATGCACCCGATCCCGGCGCGCGCTGCGCACCGGGACCCGCCTGCGGCGGTCCGGTTCTGCTCCTGTAGAACCGTCGAACCCCGGCGGGGCTTCTCTCGCCCGATGCTCTCCGCCAGACAAATAAAAAAGCCGCCCACTGGGCGGCTTCTTCATTTATCTGGCGGAGAGAGGGGGATTCGAACCCCCGAAGCGCGGTTTAGACGCTTACACACTTTCCAGGCGTGCTCCTTCAACCACTCGGACACCTCTCCGGATCCCTGCCATCGGCAAACGCCTCAGCAGGGGCGCAGATTCTAGCGGGCCACGCGGCACTTCACAAGCACCCCGGCCAGGAACCGGCGAAGGGCGTGCCGGGGGCGAGGGGGCTGGACAGGCATGGCACAATGGAACATCCGATGGAAGACGGTGGCCTGATGTCCTATCTCGTCCTTGCCCGCAAGTGGCGTCCGAAGCGTTTTGCCGAGCTGGTGGGCCAGGAACACGTGGTCCGTGCGCTCAGCAATGCGCTGGACAGTGGCCGGGTCCACCATGCGTTCCTGTTCACCGGTACCCGTGGCGTGGGCAAGACCACCATCGCGCGCATCTTCGCCAAGTCGTTGAACTGCGAGCAGGGCACCAGTGCCGATCCGTGTGGCCAGTGCGCGGCCTGCCTGGACATCGACGCGGGCCGTTACATCGACCTGCTGGAGATCGACGCCGCGTCCAACACCGGCGTGGATGACGTGCGCGAGGTGATCGAGAACGCGCAGTACATGCCGTCGCGCGGCAAGTACAAGGTCTACCTGGTCGACGAAGTGCACATGCTGTCCAAGGCGGCGTTCAACGCGCTGCTGAAGACGCTGGAAGAGCCGCCGGAACACGTCAAGTTCCTGCTGGCCACCACCGACCCGCAGAAGCTGCCGGTGACCGTGCTCAGCCGCTGCCTGCAGTTCAATCTCAAGCGCCTGGACGAGGATCAGATCCAGGGCCAGATGACCCGCATCCTGGCGGCGGAAGACATCGAGGCCGACGACAGCGCGATCGTGCAGTTGGCCAAGGCCGCTGACGGCAGCCTGCGCGACGGCCTGTCGCTGCTGGACCAGGCGATCGCCTATGCCGGCGGTGCGCTGCGCGAGGATGTGGTGCGCACCATGCTGGGCACGGTCGACCGCACCCAGGTGGCGGCGATGCTGGATGCGCTGGCCGAGGGCGATGGCCCGCGCCTGTTGCAGGTGGTGGCGGCGCTGGCCGAGTTCTCGCCGGACTGGAGTGGCGTGCTGGAAGCGCTGGCCGAAGGCCTGCACCGTATCCAGGTGCAGCAGCTGGTGCCGGGTGCGGCCGTTGCCGAAGGCCTGGATGCCACCGCCTTTGCCGAGCGCCTGCGCCCGGAAGTGGTGCAGCTCTGGTACCAGATGGCCTTGAACGGTCGTCGTGACCTGCCGCTGGCGCCGAGCCCGCGTGCAGGCTTTGAAATGGCGGTGCTGCGCATGCTGGCGTTCCGTCCGGCCGCCGCGGTACCGCCGGTGCCGAAGTCGGTGGAAGGTGCAGCAGGAGGCAACGTTGCCGGTGGTGGCAGCGGCGCCGGGACCCACGATGCGACGCCGGCCGCTGCCGCCGCTTCGGCAGGCCCGGCCGCGACGGCACAGGTGGCTGCCCCAATGCAGGCCGCACCGCGCGAACCCGATCCCGAACCTGAGCCGGCCCCGCAACCGGAGCCGGACCCGACGCCGGAACCCGAGCCGGTGCCGGTGGAAGAGCCTGTGCAGCCGCCGCCTATGAAGGCCGGGGTGGAAGCGCAGGTGCCGTCGGCTGAGCCAGCGGCGAGCGACGACCTGCCGCCGTGGGCTACCGATGAGGCCGAGGCGCGCGACGAGGCGCTGGCGGTCGAGATGGCCAGCCCGGACGCGGCCATGGTGGCGCCCTGGCAAGAACCGCCGAGCCCGGTGGCAGTGCCTGCTGATGCGGAACCTGTTGAGCGGGAGCGCCCGTTCCGCACCGAAGGCATCGCAATCGCCCCGGCTGATCCGGCTGCAGGGCATGATGCAGCGCCGCTGGAAGGTGTCAGCGAACTGGCCAGCGCCGAGGACTGGCTGGATCTGGTCGCCAACAGCGGCCTCAGCGGCCCCTCGCGGCAGCTGGCGGCCAACGCGGCGTTCATCAGTTGCCAGTACGGGACCTTGAAACTGGGCCTTTCGCCCGGATTTGAATACCTGCGCTCCGAGCGCGCGCTGGCTGCCCTGGGCGAGATGCTGCAGAAAGCCCTTGGCCAGGCGCCGAAGATCGTAGTCGAGACCGTGGAAACCGAACACGTTCCGGCCGAGACCCTGCACCAGCGGGCCGACCGCCAACGTGGCGAGCGGCAGCAGGTGGCAGAGGCCGTTTTCATGGACGACCCGGAAGTGCAGGTGCTGATCCAACAGCACGGCGCGCGGGTTGTTTCCGATTCCATCCGTACTTTTGACGAGTAAGACACCATGCGCGGAAACATCGCCCAACTGATGCAGCAGGCCCAGAAGATGCAGGAGAACCTGCAGAAGGCCCAGGAAGAAATCGCCAAGATCGAAGTGACCGGCAGCGCCGGTGGCGGCATGGTCAGCGTGACTCTGACCGGCGCCAAGGAGTGCCGCAAGGTGCGCATCGACCCGTCGCTGGCCAGCGACCCGGAAATGCTGGAAGACCTGATCGCGGCCGCCTTCAACGACGCCTCGAACAAGATCGATGCCGAGTCGAAGTCGAAGATGGGTTCGGCCACCGCAGGCATGCAGCTGCCGCCGGGCATGAAGCTGCCGTTCTGATGCTTGATATGGCACCCGGTTGCCGGGTGCCATCGACCGCGTAGCGTCGAGCTTGCTCGACGCTACCGGGCGCTTCAGTCGAGCAAGCTCGACTCTACACATAGCCGTCGAGCATGGCTCGACTCTACAAAGCCTGTCGCCGTGTCCGCACCCCTGCTTGAACAATTGATCGACGCACTGCGGGTGCTGCCTGGCGTGGGCCAGAAGACCGCGCAGCGCATGGCCTACCACCTGCTCGAACGTGAGCGCGAAGGTGGCCAGCGCCTGGCCGAGACCCTGGCGCTGGCGGTGGAGCGTATCGGCCACTGCGCGCAGTGCCGCGACTTCAGCGAAACCGAGCTGTGCCCGACCTGTGCCAACAGCAGCCGCGAACGCAGCCAGCTGTGCGTGGTCGAATCGCCGGCCGACCGCCTGGCCATCGAGAACGCGACGGGGTTCCGTGGCGTCTACTTCGTGTTGCAGGGCCGGTTGTCGCCGCTCGATGGCATCGGCCCGCGCGAACTGGGGCTGGAGCAGCTGGAGAACCGCCTGGCCGAAGGCGAGGTGCAGGAATTGATCATCGCCACCAGCGCGACCGTCGAGGGAGAGGCCACCGCGCACTACCTGGCCCAGCTGGCGCGCGCGCGCAAGGTGCAGCCCAGCCGCCTGGCGCAAGGGCTGCCGCTCGGCGGCGAACTTGAGTATGTCGACCGCGGCACGCTGTCGCACGCGTTCGGAACGCGCAGCGAGTTCCGCGATTGAGCACGCGCGGGGCATGGCCCGGCGCGGCCGGCCTACAATGCGGATGACATCCCCGCCGAGGCCGACCATGAGCACCGAAACCCTCTTCAGCAAGATCATCCGTCGCGAGATCCCGGCCACCATCGTCTACGAGGATGACGAGGTGCTGGGCTTCAAGGACATCGCACCGCAGGCGCCAGTGCATGTGCTGTTCATTCCGAAGAACGAGATCATCCCGACCCTGGACGACCTGCAGCCGTCGCAGGCGCACCTGATCGGCAAGCTGGCACTGGCCGCGGCCGAGTACGCGCGCCGCGAGGGTCTTGCGCAGGACGGCTACCGCATCGTGATGAACTGCCGCGAGAATGCCGGGCAGACCGTGTTCCACATCCACATGCATCTGCTGGCCGGTGGACCGCTGGGCCATTTCGGTGCGCCGGGGCGTTGAATCCCCTGTCCACGCTCTGCGTGGATGAAAAAAGGCCGCCCGAGGGCGGCCTTTTCCGTCATGCATGCCGGCTGGCGATCACCACCAGCCCCAACGGCCGTAGCCGCCCCAGTACGGGCCATATGGACCCGGGCCCCACGGGCCGTAGGGGTAGGGCACCACGTCGACCTGGCGCTGTTCCGGCCACAGGTAGATCACGTCGGCCGACAGCTTCGGCAGGCGATAGTCGTAGTCGCCGATGCGGGTGTTCTGGTAGCCGTCGATCTTGCCGATGAAGGTCACGTCGCGGCCGGCTTCAAACACGGCCGGGTCGTAGAAGCCGGCGCGGCAGGCGATGAAGCGGCCGTCGCTGGCGTCGGACGAGGTGGTGTTCGGGCGGCCACTGGCGTTGAGCGGACGCGAGATCATCTGGAAGCAGGTCTCGCCCTGGCCAGGCTTGGTTTCGATGATGCGACCGCCCCAACGGACCGGCGTGCCGACCTGCTGGGTGGCGACCGAGTCGCGGGGGGAGACCAGGCTGAACTGTCCCTGCAGCGGCTTGGGAGCCGTGGCGCAGGCCGACAGGGCCAGCGTGGCCACAGCGGTGAGGAGGAACTTGGTGTTCATGGGGAGGCTCCGGAAGTCGGGCGATGCCTGCGCAGGTCCCGCAATAATGAAGCGAGGTCGGTGCAAGTTCCAGCGTAACGCGCGTCGGCGAAACGCTGGCTGAGTGCGAGGAGGGCAGGGTCGGGCCGTTGGGCGTGTACCCGGTGCGCCCAGTCCCGTGCGGTTTCATGCGGCTCCCGGGCCAGACCGAGGCGCGCATAGCGTCGCCCCAGCCGGTGCCAGGCGCGCAGCAGCGGATCACGTTCGCGTTCGCCGCGGGCCAGCAGCCAACCCATCCAGGCCAAGGCCAGCAACGCGGCGATCACGAAGCCGGCGGCCAGCTGACCAGGGCCCAGCTCGTCCAGCCCGAATGGCTTGAGCAGCTGCTGCTGGCGGCGTGCGTCGAAGGACAACACCAGATCGTTCCAGCCGCGGCGCAGCCAGTCGCCCATCTGCCCCAGCTCCAGCAAGCGCTGCTGCATCGGGTTGTCGGTGCCAGCCTGCAGGCGGTCGTCGAGGGTATCGAGGATGCGTTCGGGCGCCACCGCAGCGGTGGGGTCGACCCGCACCCAGCCGCGCTGCGGCAGCCACACTTCGGCCCACGCATGGGCGTCCATCCGTCGCACGACCCAGTAGTCGCCAAGCCGATTGCGGGTGCCGCCGGCAAATCCGGTGACCACCCGTGCCGGAATGCCGGCATTGCGCATCAGCACCACGAACGCGGAACTGAAGTGTTCGCAGAAGCCGGCCTTGTAGCCGAACAGGAACTCGTCGACCGGATCGCGTCCCGCCTGGGGCGTTTCCAGTGTGTAAGAGAAATCAGTGGTGATCCATTGCAGTGCGCGGCGGACGATGGCCGCGTCATCGCCGCCCGCGTCATGCCGCCATTGTTGTGCCAGGGTGGCGGTGCGTGGATTGAAGCCGCCGGGCAACTGCAGCGCCGCCCGCCGAAGCGACGGCGGCAGGGCGCTGTCGAAGCGCTGTGGTGGCGCCGATTGCAGCCGCCAGCGGCTGAGCGAGGCCAGCGCTCGGTCGCTGCTCAGGCTCATGTCTGCATCCAGCGAGCTGCCGGCGGGTGCGTGGCCCGGTAGATCCAGCGCGACCAGCTGGCGACGGTCGGTCGGCTCGTAATCGATCTGGTAGTCCCAGCGTTGCGTGCCGGCCTCCACCACCGCGGCCGGCCGCCGTGCGCTGGCAGGGTCGCGCATCCAGCGTCGTCCATCGAACGCGGTCAGCACCGGCCCACGCCAATAGCGTTGCGCCGGTTCGGGTACGGCACCGAAGAACTGTACCCGCAATGCGGGGGTGTCGTCGGCCATCAGGTCCAGCCACTGGCCCGGTTCCATGCTGTCGGACAGCCCCGGAGTGCCGACGGCGCGCTCGGGAACCCCCCACAGTGGTGTCGCCAGGCGCGGGAACAGCCAGAAGCAGGCCAGTGCCAACGGCAGCCCGATCGCCAGCAGGCGACCCACGCCGCGCAGCTGCCCGTACAACGGCACTCGGCCTGCATGGCCTTCATCCTGGGCCAGGCGTTGCAGGGCGAGCAGCGCGCTGATGCCTGCCAGCGCCGCCAGCACGGTTGTCAGCGGGCCCTGGTCGAGCAGGAACGCCGCAAACGGCGAGAACAGCGCGAAGCCCAGCAGGCTGCGGGCATCGCGAAGGCTGCGCAGCTCGCTGGATTTGATCGCCAGCATCGCGGCCAGCAGGGCACAACCGGTATCACGCCCGGGGCGCACCATGCCCATCTGCCAGGCGATGGCGGCGAGCATGCCGAGCACCAGCAGCAGGCGCACCGGCATCGGCAGCACCTTCCGCCATGACAGGATTGCAGTGACCACCGCTGTGGCTGCGATCACCCCGGCCAACAGCGGCGGCAGCTGCAGCAGCAACGGCAACAGCGCCAGCGCCGCGCTGGCCAGGGTCCAGCTGCGGGCACTGCGATCGATCATGGAAGGGAGCTCAGCCATGCGGCAGCAACGCCAGCGTGCGCAGGCACAGGTGGTGGTGGCCGGCCCCCTGGCCAGGGCCGATCGCAGGATGTGCCGGCAGCAGCAGGGTGTAGCGCCGGCCTTCGCGCTCGGCCACATCCACCCAGCGTGCCAGCCGCGCGATGCGGGCTTCGTGCCCCAGCGGCGCCAGCGTGCGCCAGTCGAGGATCACTTCGATGCCGATCGGCTTTTCATACTCGCGTACCAGCAGGCTGTCGCGGCGCGCGGAGTGCTTCCATGAAATGCTGCGCGGCGCATCGCCTGCACGATAGGGGCGCAGCTGGTGCAGTTCTTCGCCACTGGCATGGGCACGCGTGTGCAGTGGATCGTTGCCACTCTCCGGCAACGCCGGGGCAAGCGCCTCGGCCAACGGATAGACCAGCAGCGGCTGTTCCGGCCACACCCACGACCAGGCCCGTACCAACCCCAGTGGCTGGGTGGTGGACAGGCGGATGCGTGGCAGTTCCAGCCATCCGCGGCGTTCGCTGGGAACCTCCAGCTCGACCTCGCCACGACCCTGTGCCGGCAGCGAGGTCCAGGCTTCGCTGTCACCCAGTTGCAGGTGCAGCCCATGCCGCGCACGTGGATCACGCAGCGACAGGTCCACGCGCAGGCGCAGTGGTTGTCCCGCTGCAACCGGTTCGGCCGATATCGCATCGACCTGCACACCGGAGAGCTGCAGGTGCGCGGCGATGGCACTGGCGATCGCCGCGGCGGCCAGCAGCAGGGCCAGCAGCAGTGCCGGGTTGTTGTTGTAGTTCAACGCACCCAGCAGCATCGCGGCCAGCAGGGTGGCAACGAACACCCCGAAGCGGGTAGGCAGCACATAGATGCGATGGCGGTCGAGCCGCTGTGGCAGCGATTCGGGCCGGCGCGGACGTGCCAGCAGCCGTAGTCGAGCCCAGCGTGTGGTCACCTTCAGTCCACCGCGACGGTCTGCAGGATCGCCCGCGCCAGTGCCGGTCCCGAACTGGACTCGGCCTCGGCTACCAGCCGATGCCCGGCCACCGCCACGAACAGCGTCTGCACATCCTCGGGCACCACATGGCTGCGCCCCAGCAGCAGTGCATGCGCCCTGGCCGCGCGCAGCAGCGCCAGGCCGGCACGCGGTGACAGACCCACCCGTACGCCCGCGTGCTGGCGGCTGCGGGTCAGCAAGGCCTGCACATAGTCGACCAGCGCGTCACTGGCATGAATCGCACCGACCGCCTCACGCAGCGCGCGAACCTGTGTGTCATCCAGCTTCGGCACGGCGCGTGCGATCAGGTCACGACGATCGGTTCCGCGCAGCAGCTCGCGCTCCGCCTGGGCGTTGGGGTAGCCCATCGCCAGGCGCAGCAGGAATCGATCCAGCTGCGAATCCGGCAGCGGGAACGTGCCGGACAGGTCCACCGGGTTCTGCGTGGCGATCACGAAGAACGGATCGGGCAGCGGATGGGTCTGTCCATCCAGGGTGACCTGCTGTTCGGCCATGGCCTCCAGCAGCGCGCTCTGTGTGCGCGGTGGCGCGCGGTTGATCTCGTCGGCCAGCAGCACGTGGGTGAACACCGGTCCGGCGTGGAACTGGAACTGGCGGCTGCCGGCCTCGTACACCGACACGCCCAGCACATCGGCCGGCAGCAGGTCGGAGGTGAACTGCACGCGCTGGAAGGTGAGGCCAAGGCTGCTGGCCAGCGCATGTGCCAATGTGGTCTTGCCCAGTCCGGGCAGATCTTCGATGAGCAGGTGGCCGCCGGAAAGCAGCGCGACAAACGCCAGCCTGACTTCCGGCACCTTGCCAAGCACCAGTGCGTTCACCTGATCCTGTGCTTCCCGCAGGGCCTGACGCAATTGATCGGTTAGCATGCTGGGATTGGGGGACGAAGCTGGCATGATCGTCTCAGTTCTGAATTCCACTTGATTATCCATAGAGCAATGCAAGGCGAACAGCGCGCGCGGGCGATTTTTCTCTGGTTGTGGACGCTGGTCACAGCGGCCAAGCTGGTGGTGGCCGCGCGCCTGCCATTGTTCGTCGACGAGGCGTTCTATTGGCAGGAAGGGCAGCATCTGGCTGCGGCCTATTCCGATCTGCCCGGGCTGACCGCATGGCTGGCGCGGCTGGGGGTGGAGATCGGCGGCCATCATGTGCTGGCGTTGCGACTGCCGTTCCTGGCCATTGGTGCACTGCTGCCGTTGCTGGTGGTGCGCACGGCCACGCGGTGGTTCGGCAACGTGGCGGGCTGGCAGGCGGGCAGCCTCACGCTGCTGATGCCACTGTCGGCGACGCTGGGCCTGCTGGCGGTGCCGGATGTGCCGATGGCACTGGCGGCGGTGATCTGCCTGCATGCCGGTGCGCGCCTGCTGCACAACGTGGATGCCTCTTCGGCGATGAAGCTGGCGCTTGGCCTGATGATCGGCGCCCTCAGCCACTATCGCTTCATCGGCGTCATCGGTGTCGGCTTCATTGCCCTGCTGGCGCTGCCACAGGGCCGGCGCATGCTCGCCGATCCGCGCGTATGGGTTGCGTTGGCCGTGGGTGTACTGGCCTGGCTGCCGCTGCTGGCGTGGAATGCCGACAACCATGACGCAGGCCTGAAGTTCCAGGTGGTCGAGCGCCATCCGTGGACATTCGAATGGGACGGGCTGTGGTTCCTGGTGATCCAGCCGATGCTGGTCACCCCGATCCTGTGCATGGCGATGTGGAAGGTGGCGCTGGCCGGTACCCGCAGCGGCGGCGGCACGCGCGTGCAATGGCGTTACTTCGGCCTGGTGGGTGGCGTGTCCACGCTGGGTATTTTCCTGCTGGGCTTCTTCACCGACGTCGAACGCATCAGTTTCCATTGGCCGTTGCCCGGGTACCTGGCGCTGCTGGTGGCGGTGCCGGTGGTGCTCAATGGCTGGCCGCGCTGGTTGCGCCGCACCGGTTGGTGGCTGGCGGGCGCGGGCATGGTGCTGGCCTTTGGCTATTACCTGATGGCCTCCACGCCATCGCTGCGAGAGCAGATGGCGGGCAGCAAGTACTACCCGCGGAATTTCGCAGGCTGGCAGCCGCTGGCCGCCGCCGTGCGCGAAGAGCTGCAGCAGATGCCGCCCGGTACGCGCGTGCTGGCCGGCAACTTCAAGGTGGGGGCCGAGTTGGGCTTCCAGCTGGGTGATGGTGACATCGAAGTGCTGCCGCACCCGCTCAATGACAAGCACGGGCGAACCGCGCAGCTGGTGCAGTGGCAACTGCTGCACGCGGGCACACGTTCGGCGCCGACGCTGCTGGTGCTGTCGCCCAGCGATCAGCGCTACCGTGACCTGCTGGCGCGCTATCACGCCATCTGCGAGCAGGTGGGGCCCTTGCCTGCGCCGCGGGTGGTCAGCAGTGACCATGGATTCCAGCGGTTCCTGCTGTTCCGGCTGCCGCCGCAGCGTGCGCCCGGGGCATGCGTGACCCCGGCGATGGCGTGGCTGGATGCCCCTGCCAATGGCGAGAAAGTGTCCGGCACGCTCGCCATCCGCGGATGGGCCTTCAAGGACGGCGTCGGCCTGGCAGGGGTCGAGGTGCTGGTTGATGGGCGCTCGATCGGCGACGCACGCTATGGCCGTGTCTTCGACGTTCGCCAGACCTGGCCGGACAGCACTGATCCGCAGCATCCGGCGGTAGGCTTCGATGCCACGCTGGACACGACCACGTTGTCACCGGGGCGGCACTGGATGGGCCTGCGCCTGCATGGCCGCGACGGCAGCGTGGAGGAGTGGCAGGAGCAGCCGTTCGAGGTTCGTTGAACCTGCTTTTGTAGAGTCGAGCTTGCTCGACTGCTTCTGTTGCAGAGGGCCGGCGGACAGGAAAAAGCAGTCGAGCAAGCTCGACTCTACGGCACTGCGAAACCTGCTTTGCGCAGCAGCCCGCACAGGGCGATCAGCGGGAGGCCGACCAGCGCGGTCGGGTCGCGGTTGTCGATCGCATCGAACAGGCTGATGCCCAGGCCTTCGCATTTGAAGCTGCCGGCGCAGTCCAGCGGCTGTTCGGCCGCGACGTAACGGGCGATCTCATCCTGTTCCAGCGCGCGGAAGCGCACTTCTGTCAGGTCGATGGCCGTGAACGATTCTCCATCGCGGCTGAGACAGATGGCGGTATGGAAGCGGACCGTGTGCCCGCCCATGGCCGCCAGCTGTGCGCGGGCGACCTCGACCGTGCCCGGCTTGCCCAGTGGCTGCCCGTTCAGGTCGGCCACCTGATCCGAGCCGATCACCCAGGCGCCGGGATGGCGGGCCGCGACCTCGGCGGACTTGGCGGCGGCCAGGCGCGTGGCCAGGGCCAGGGGCGCCTCGCCGTTCAACGGGGTTTCATCCACCTCCGGGCGGGCGCAGTCGAAGGGCAGGCCCAGCCGTTGCAGCAGCTCGCGGCGGTAGCGGGAGGTGGAGGCCAGGACCAGTGACATGCGACAATACCGGGGCAGGGCGAGGCAGTCTGGCCCGTCCGCAGCGCCAGCGGCAAGTCCTGTATGGCGGGCATTTGACAGCAGACGCCCCGATCCTTAGTATTCAGCGGCTTATGTCCGCGAACGTGCCCGAAACGCTGGATGCCTGGCGGATGGTTGTAGCGCGAAGGCGCTTCGACGGTCAGGTGTCCCTGGCTGAATTGACCCGCCTGCAGGGGCTGGTCGCAGATACCGACGGCGAGTGTGCCTACTCGCTTGAATTCGGTCGCGACGAAGTCCTGCGGGTATCCTATGTGGAACTGACCATCGACACCGCGTTGCCGCTGACCTGTCAGCGCAGCATGCAGCGATTCCTGTTGCCGGTGAAGATGACCCAGAGGCTTGGCCTGATCCGCGACGAGGACGAGGAATCGTCCCTGCCGGAGGAATACGAGGCGTTGCTGGTGCCGGAAGACGGCCAGCTGCGTCCGTTGGACCTGGTCGAGGACGAGTTGGTGCTGGCAGTGCCGGTGGTACCGCTGTCGCCCGATGGCGAAGCAGTCGACAAGGACTGGGCGCCGAGCGAAGAAGAAACGAAGCAGGCCAACCCGTTTGCGGCGTTGGCAGCACTGAAGAAACAATAGCAGCCGGATTGTCGTCGGCGGCTGCGGCGAAAGCGAAAGTGTGCTGGGCGCTGGCGTCCTGCGCGACGATACGACGAAGCAAAACGAACCGAGTTTGGAGCAATCCCATGGCTGTCCAGAAATCCCGTGTCACCCCGTCCCGCCGCGGCATGCGTCGTGCCCATGACGCCCTGAGCGCCAAGCAGCTGTCGACCGACCCGACCACCGGCGAAGTGCACCTGCGTCACCACATCACTGCTGACGGTTTCTACCGCGGCAAGAAGGTCATCCAGACCAAGACCTCGGCCGTCGAAGAAGATTGATGTGCCGGGAAGGCCGCTGCCTGTGGGCAGCGGCCTTTGCCTTCTTTCCCGGGCGTGCCGGTGATCGGCGGCCCGCGCAACAGGAAACATGATGAGCAAGCGGATCTACTCGAGGATCGCGGGCACCGGTAGCTATTTGCCGGAAAAAGTCCTGACCAACGCCGACCTGGAAAAAATGGTCGAAACCTCGGATGAGTGGATCCAGTCGCGCACCGGAATTCGTGAACGGCACATCGCGGCCGAAGGCGAAACCACCAGCGACCTCGGCTACCAGGCCGCGTTGCGCGCACTTGAAGCGGCCGGTATCGACGCTTCGCAGCTCGACATGATCGTGGTCGGCACGACCACGCCTGACCTGATTTTCCCCTCCACCGCGTGCCTGATCCAGGCCAAGCTCGGTGTTGCAGGGTGCCCTGCCTTTGACGTGAACGCCGCCTGCTCAGGCTTCGTATTCGCGTTGGGCGTGGCCGACAAATTCATCCGTTCCGGCGACTGCAAGCATGTGCTGGTGATCGGCACCGAAACGCTGACCCGCATGGTCGACTGGAACGATCGCACCACCTGCGTGCTGTTCGGCGATGGTGCCGGTGCCGTCGTGCTGAAGGCCGACGAAGAAACCGGCATCCTCAGCACCCATATGCATGCCGACGGCAGCAAGAAGGAACTGCTGTGGAACCCGGTCGGCGTCTCGACCGGCTTCAAGGACGGCGCCAACGGTGGTGGCACGATCAACATGAAGGGCAACGACGTGTTCAAGTACGCCGTCAAGGCTCTGGACTCGGTCGTGGACGAGACCCTGGCCGCCAACGGCCTGGACAAGTCCGACCTGGATTGGCTGATTCCGCACCAGGCCAACCTGCGCATCATCGAAGCCACGGCCAAGCGCCTGGACATGTCGATGGACCAGGTCGTGGTCACCGTCGACAAGCACGGCAACACCTCGTCCGGCTCGGTGCCGCTGGCGCTGGATGCGGCGGTGCGTTCGGGCAAGGTCGAGCGCGGTCAGCTGTTGCTGCTGGAGGCCTTCGGCGGTGGCTTCACGTGGGGTTCGGCCCTGTTGCGCTATTGATAGCGCAAGTTACGACAATGTGAAGCTTGTCGTTACGGCCCCTCTGGGGCCGTAACGCGTTTAGAGGAGTACCTGTCCATGGTTGAGCCCATCGTCATCGAAGGGCAGCGCGCCTGGCTGAAGCAGTACGGCAAGGGAAGCCGCGCACTGGCCCTGAGCCTGCTCAATTTTGTTGCCCGCCGTTTCCATCTGGATGCCCTGCGCCCACCACCGCACCGCGGCGGTGATGCCGCACGCGAAACCGAAGCCCGTCGCCTGGCAGAACTGCACGCGCAGGGCGTGAACGTGCCTGACGTGCTGGGAACCGGCCATGCGGCGCTGGTGATCGGCGACAACGGAAGTTCGTTCAATACCTGCCTGCGCGAGGCCGATGAGGCCGGTCGCGACCGGCTGGTGATGGCGGCGATGCAGGCCATCGCCGAGGCGCATGCGCGCGGGGCCTATTTCGGCCAGCCGCTGCCACGCAACCTCACCTGGGATGGTCAGAAGGTGGGCTTCATCGACTTCGAGGAAGATCCGCTGGAAGTGATGGATCTGGCCGAGGCGCAGGCCCGCGACTGGCTGATGTTCGGCTATGGCGTGGCCAAGTATTACGCTGAGCGCCCCGAGCAGCTGCAGGTGATGATGGCCGAGGCGATGGGCGAGGCCCAGGCGCCGGTGCGCGAGCACGTGCATGCGGTCAGTGGCCGCCTGCGCAGCCTGGCCCGGGTGTGCATGAAGCTGGGCCGTTCCGCGCGCGCGCTGGCCCATTCGATCTTCATCGCCCATGGTGCCAGTACCGCCGGTGTGCTGATGCTGGTGGGCCTGTGCGTGGATTTCCTCGCCGATGGCGACCTGGACGTGCTGCAGCTGTTGTGCTGAGTGATGCGTCCGCCGGGACATGCCCGGCGGACTGTTGGCCGGTAGCTCCATACGCCTGCATACGCGCACGTACAGACGACACAGCGGATTCGCCCTTATCATGGCCCGCTTCGATTGCAACAAGCGGATGACCGCGTGACCGTATCCACCCTCGCTTTTGTCTTCCCCGGCCAGGGCTCGCAGTCTGTGGGCATGGTGGCCGAGCTGGCCGAACTGCACCCGCAGGTGCGTGAAGCCTTCACCGAGGCATCCGATGGTGCCGGCGTCGATCTGTGGGCGTTGTCCCAGGGTGGCCCGGAGGAAATGCTCAACCGTACCGAATACACCCAGCCGGCCCTGCTGGCCGCGAGCATTGGCGTGTGGCGCGCCTGGAACGCCGTGGGCGGTCCGCGCCCGTCGGTGCTGGCCGGCCACAGCCTGGGCGAATACACCGCGCTGGTCGCTGCCGGCGCACTGAGCCTGCATGACGGTGCGCACCTGGTGCGCCTGCGCGGCCAGCTGATGCAGGAAGCCGCGCCGGCCGGTGTCGGCGCCATGGCCGCCGTGCTGGGCGCCGAAGACCAGCTGGTGCTGGACGTCTGCGCTGAAGCCGCTGGCAGCCAGGTGGTGGTGCCGGCCAACTTCAATTCGCCGGGCCAGATCGTGATCGGCGGCGACGCTGATGCCGTCGACCGCGCGTTGGCGCTGCTGGCCGAGAAGGGCGTGCGCAAGGCGGTCAAGCTGGCGGTCAGCGTGCCCTCGCACACCCCGCTGATGCGCGAAGCCGCCAACCGCCTGGCCGAAGTGATGGCCGGCCTTTCCTGGCAGGCACCGCAGCTGCCGGTGGTGCAGAACGTCGATGCCAAGGTGCATGACGGCGTGGACGCCATCCGTACCGCGCTGGTGCAGCAGCTGTACCAGCCGGTGCAGTGGACCGGTTGCGTGCAGGCGCTGGCCGCCCGTGGCATCACCCAGATCGCCGAGTGCGGCCCGGGCAAGGTGCTCACCGGCCTGGTCAAGCGCATCGACAAGGCCATCGATGGCCGTTCCCTGGCCACGCCGGGCGACTTCGAAGCCGCCCGTGAGGCATGGTCGGCCTGACCCCCTTGTTCCTGCCGATCGTACCGGTGGCCGCTGCACGCGGCGCGGGTACGGCGGCCGCCCCCGTCTGAGGAAAACATCATGAGCAAGCCCCTGCAGGGTGAAATCGCACTGGTCACCGGCGCCAGCCGTGGCATTGGTGCCGCCATTGCCGATCTGCTGGCCGCCCAGGGCGCCACCGTCATCGGCACCGCCACCACCGAATCCGGCGCTGCGGCGATCGGCGAGCGCCTGGCTGCCCACGGTGGCCACGGCCGCGCGCTGAACGTGACCGACGCGGCCGCGCTGGACAGCGTGCTGGATGGCATCGCCAAGGAATTCGGCCCGATCTCGATCCTGGTCAACAACGCCGGCATCACCCGCGACAACCTGTTGATGCGCATGAAGGACGAGGACTGGGCGTCGATCATCGACACCAACCTGACCAGCGTGTTCCGCACCAGCAAGGCGGTCATGCGCGGCATGATGAAGGCGCGCAAGGGCCGCATCATCAACATCGCATCGGTGGTGGGCGTGACCGGCAATGCGGGCCAGGCCAACTACGCGGCCGCCAAGGCCGGCATCATCGGCTTCAGCAAGTCGCTGGCCAAGGAAATCGGTTCGCGCGGTGTCACCGTCAATGTGGTCGCTCCCGGCTTCATCGACACCGACATGACCAAGGCGTTGCCGGAAGAAGCGCGTACCGCGCTGATCAACGACATCGCCCTCGAACGCCTGGGTTCGCCGGAAGACATCGCCCATGCGGTGGCCTTCCTGGCCAGCCCGGCTGCCGGTTACATCACCGGCGAAACCCTCCATGTGAACGGTGGCATGTACATGCCGTAAGCAAGGGGCGCAGGGATTGCGCCGCAAGTGGTTGATCTGCCGGGTTTTTTGCTGCGATGCAAGGCCGCGCCGGTTTCCACTACACTATCCCACGGCCATCGCCTTTGATGGCGACCACTTTTGAACCACAACTCCATCTGGAGCGAGATCCCATGAGCACCATCGAAGAACGCGTCAAGAAAATCGTCGTCGAACAGCTTGGCGTCAAGGAAGAAGAAGTCACCAACAGCGCATCGTTCGTCGATGACCTGGGCGCTGACTCGCTGGACACCGTCGAGCTGGTGATGGCCCTGGAAGAAGAATTCGAGTGCGAGATCCCGGACGAAGAAGCCGAGAAGATCAGCACCGTGCAGGCCGCCATCGACTACGTCAAGGCCCACGTCAAGGCCTGATGTCAGACGGCAGTGCGCGCGCGGGTTGATCCTCGCCGCGCACCGCACCCCATGGGGCCGCTGTTGCGGCCCCGTGTGTTTGGGCATCACATCGAAGCAAACCGAGTTACCCGTAGAAACCATCCGGGTCAGGAGAAACAGCAATGAAGCGTCGCGTCGTCGTAACCGGCCTGGGTATCGTCTCGCCGTTGGGCAATGATCTGGCCAGCAGCTGGGAAGGCATCACCCACGGTCGTTCGGGCATCGGTCCGCTGACCAACGTTGCTGATGCCTACGTGGATCGGTTCACCACCAAGATTGCAGGTGAGGTCAAGGGATTTGACATCACCGCCGACAATGAACTGTTCGGCAAGTTCCGGGTCAGCGGCAAGGATGCCAAGAAGATGGACCCGTTCATCCATTACGGCCTCGGTGCCTCGTTCATGGCCCTGCACGATTCGGGCCTTGAGATCACCGACGCCAATGCCGAGCGCATCGGCGCCATCGTCGGCGCCGGCATCGGCGGCCTGCTCGGCATCGAAGAGCAGACCATCGAGTTCCACGAGGGCAAGAAGATCTCGCCCTTCTACGTGCCCAAGACCATCATCAACATGCTGCCGGGCCAGCTGAGCATCATCACCGGCCTGAAGGGCCCGTCGTTCTCGGCGGTGTCGGCGTGCGCGACCTCGAACCATTCGATCGGTACCGCGATGCGCATGATCCAGTACGGCGATGCCGACGTGATGGTGGTGGGCGGTGCCGAGCGTGGCTCGTCGCCGACCGCGCTGGGCGGCTTCTGCGCGATGAAGGCCATGAGCACCCGCAACGACGCTCCGGAACAGGCCTCGCGCCCGTGGGACAAGGACCGTGACGGCTTCGTGCTGGGCGACGGTGCCGGCATCCTGATCCTGGAAGAGTACGAGCACGCCAAGGCGCGCGGCGCGAAGATCTACTGCGAACTGGCCGGTTTCGGCGCCAGCTCCGACGCGTACCACATGACCGCACCGAGCGAGAACGGCGAAGGCGCCGCGCGCTGCATGGTGATGGCGATGAAGGACGCCGGCGTGACCCCGGAACAGGTGGGCTACCTCAACGCACACGGCACCTCCACGCCGCTGGGCGACCTGGGCGAGACCATGGCGATGAAGACCGCCTTCGGCGACCACGCCTACAAGATGATGGTCAGCTCCACCAAGTCGATGACCGGCCACCTGCTCGGCGCGGCCGGCGGCGTGGAAGCGATCTTCTCGGTGATGGCGCTGCAGGACAACATCATTCCGCCGACCATCAACCTGCAGCAGCCGGGCGAAGGCTGCGACCTGGACTACGTGCCCAACGAAGCACGCCAGGCCAAGGTCGACGTGGTGATGTCCAATGGCTTCGGCTTCGGCGGCACCAACGGCACGCTGATCTTCAAGCGCGTCTGATCGAGTTGTAGAGTCGAGCCATGCTCGACTGAACGTGCGTTACGCACGAGGAGGCCGCCGCAAGGCGGCCTCCGTGCATCTGAATCCCTGAACTGGCCGCCATGACCCACGCACCGCTGATCCACCCGCTGCCGCACCCGATCGACCTGCTCGCCCTGCAGCAGCACGATCCGGCGCGCTTCCCGCTGCTGATGGAATCAACCGCCTCCGGTACCGCCCAGGGCCGCTGGAGCCTGCTGCTTGCCGCACAGGGCGATGTCCTGCGGTTGGATGCCGATGGCCAGGTGCGTGACCAGCACGACGCCGTACGCGCGGGCAGCTTCCTGCAGGTGCTGGACCGCGCCTGGCAGGCCGAACGCCTGCCGCATGACGGCAGCCACAGTCTGCCGTTCCGCGGTGGCTGGGCGTTGATGCTGGACTACGAAGTGGCCAGCCAGATCGAACCGGTCCTGGCGTCGCGCGCGCGCGACGACGGCCGCCCGACCGCGCTGGCGCTGCGCTGCCCGGCGGCGGTGCTGCACGACCACCACAACGGGGCCAGTTTCGTCATCGCTGAAGCGGGCCAGCAGGCGCTGCTGGATGCGCTGGTGGCACTGGCCTCGGCCGCGCTGCCCGAAGCCGGGCTGGGCTGGCAGCCGCCACAGTCGGTGGGCGAGGATGCTCCGCAGCGCTTCACCGACGGCGTGCGCCGGGTGATCGAGTACCTGCGTGCCGGCGACGTGTTCCAGGTGAACCTGTCGCGGCGCTGGAGCGCCCGGTTCGCCGCGCCGGTCAGCCCGCAGGCGCTGTATGCACAGCTGCGCCGCGCCAACCCGGCACCGTTCGCCGGCCTGTTCAGCGCGCACGGCCGGCACGTGGTCAGTTCCTCGCCGGAACGGCTGGTGTCGGTGCACGCCGGCCACGCGCAGACCCGGCCGATCGCCGGTACCCGTCCGCGGTTTGAAGGCGATGACGATGCCGCACGCATCCAGGAGCTGGTCGGCCACCCGAAGGAGCGTGCCGAGCACGTGATGCTGATCGACCTGGAGCGCAACGACCTGGGCCGCATCTGCCTGCCCGGCACCGTGGTGGTCGATGAGCTGATGACCGTGGAGAGCTACGCCCACGTGCACCACATCGTCAGCAACGTCAGTGGCCATCTGCGCCCGGAGGTCACCCCCGGCGAGGTGATTGCCGCGACCTTCCCGGGCGGCACCATCACCGGCTGCCCGAAGGTGCGCTGCATGCAGATCATCAGCGAGCTGGAGCAGGTGCCGCGTGGCGCCTACACCGGTGCGTTCGGCTGGCTGAACCGCGATGGCGACCTGGACCTGAACATCCTGATCCGCACCGCCGAAGTGGAGGGCCACGAGGTCAGCTTCCGCACCGGCGCCGGCATCGTGGTCGATTCGGACCCGGACAAGGAGCTGGACGAGACCCGGGCCAAGGCGCGTGGCCTGCTGCGCGCGCTGGGCCAGCAGGGCTAGGCGTACTCCGGTAGTGCCGGCCGCTGGCCGGCAACCTCATGCACCCATGATCCGCGCGACTGCCGGCCAGCGGCCGGCACTACCGGTACCAGTGGGGGCCATTGCTCGGATGGGTGCCGACGGTGGGTCGGCACAGGCGCATGCCACCCCGCTCATGACCCCAATCCACCGGCACGGTATCCTGCACGACGGAATCGAGTTCAGAGGTTGTCCATGGCGGGAGCCAAGCGCGGGTGTCTGTTCGTGGTAACGCTGGTGGTGGTGCTGGCCGCCGTCGTGGCCGGTGCTGGCGCGTGGTTCTTCTACCAGCAGACCCAGTTCGCCGACGCCCGGATCACCCCGACCGCCGAAAGCGTGGTCATCGCCAGCGGCGATGGCATGAACAGCGTGCTGCGCAAGCTGCGCGAGGCCGGCGTGGATGAAGGCCAGGATGCGCAGTGGCAGCTGCTGGCGCGCCAGCTCGATGCCGCCGGCAAACTGAAGGTGGGCGAATACGCGCTCAGCACCGACCTGACCCCGCGCGAACTGCTGCTGCGCATGCGCGCCGGCAAGGTGCTGCAGCACCGCGTCACGATCGTCGAGGGCTGGAACATCCGCCAGCTGCGTGCCGCGCTGAAGCGCGCCGAGCCGCTGCTGCACACCACCGATACGCTCGACGACGCGGCCCTGATGCAGCGTCTCGGTTTCGATGACCAGCATCCGGAAGGCCGCTTCCTGCCGGAGACCTACGTCTACCAGCGTGGCGACAGTGATCTGGACGTACTCAAGCGTGCCCATGCCGCGATGGAAAAGGCGCTGGACGAGGCGTGGGAAAGCCGCGCGCCGGACCTGCCGATCAACACGCCGTACGAACTGCTGACGATGGCCTCGATCATCGAGAAGGAAACCGCGCTGGCCAGCGAGCGCCCGCAGATTGCCGGCGTGTTCATGCGCCGCCTGAAGATCGGCATGCGCCTGCAGACCGACCCGACCGTGATCTATGGCATCGGCCCCGCGTATGACGGCAACATCCGTCGTCGTGACCTGACCACCGATACGCCCTACAACACCTATACCCGTGCAGGCCTGACCCCGACCCCGATCGCCATGCCCAGCCGCGATGCGCTGATGGCGGCCGCGCAGCCGCTGTCGGGCGACGCGCTGTACTTTGTCGCCGTCGGCGATGGCAGTGGCGCGCACGTGTTCTCGTCCAGCCTGGACCAGCACAACGCCGCAGTAGCCCGCTACCTGCAGCAGCTGCGCCGGCAACGTACCCAGGAGACCCCGGCGCAATGAGTCCCGCGCTGCTTCGCCACCCGCGTTTCGTCAGCCTGGAAGGCGGCGAGGGCGCGGGCAAGACCACGGCCATCAATGCCATCCGTGACTGCCTGCGCAGCCACGGCCACGAGGTGGTGCTGACCCGCGAGCCGGGCGGTACGCCGCTGGCCGAGCGCATCCGCGGCCTGGTGCTGAAGCCCGATGCCGAAATCGCCGCTGAGCCGCTCAGCGCCGAGGCCGAGCTGCTGCTGGTGTTCGCCGCGCGCGCCCAGCATGTGCGGCAGGTGATCCAGCCGGCGCTGCAGCGCGGCGCCTATGTGCTGAGCGATCGCTTCACCGATTCCAGCTATGCCTACCAGGGCGGTGGCCGCGGGCTTGATCCGCAGTGGATTGCCGATCTGGAACGTCGCGCGGTCGGCCTGCTGCCTGGCCTGACCCTGCTGCTGGACGTGGATGTGGCGGTAGGCCGCGCGCGCGCCAATGGCCGCGACCTGTGGCCGGACCGCATCGAGAGCGAACAGGATGATTTCTTCCAGCGCGTGCGCGCCGTGTTCCGCAGCCGCGCGCAGCTGGACCCGCAGCGTTTCGCGCTGATCGACGCCGGCCAGGTGCAGGAACGCGTCGCCGCTGATGTGGTTGCGCGTGTCGAGCGCTGGCTGCAGGACGGGGAGGGCGCATGAGCAGGTTCTCGCCATGGCAGCAGCGCGCGTTCGAGCAGACCGTGGCCGCGCTCGATGCCGATCGTCTCGGTCACGGCCTGCTGATCTGCGGCCCGGCCGGTCTGGGCAAACATGAGGTGGCGCTGGCGCTGGCTGACCATGTGCTGGCACGTGGCGACGCTGCACATGCCACGCGCACGCGCCAGCTGATCGCCGCCGGCACGCATCCGGACCTGCAGCTGGTCAGCTTCATTCCGAACAAGAGCGGCGACAAGCTGCGTACCGAGATCGTCATCGAGCAGGTGCGCGAGATCACCAACAAGCTGGCGCTGACCCCGCAGTACGGCGTGGCGCAGGTGGTGATCGTCGACCCGGCCGATGCGATCAACCGCTCGGCGGCCAATGCGCTGCTGAAGACGCTGGAAGAGCCGCAGCCGGGTCGCTACCTGTGGCTGATCAGCAGCGACCCGGCACGCCTGCCGCAGACGGTGCGCAGCCGCTGCCAGCGCCTGGAGTTCAAGCTGCCGCCCCGCGATGAAGCACTGGCCTGGCTGCAGCAGCAGGGCCACAGCGAAGCATCGGCGCGCGAAGCGCTGGATGCCGCGCGCGGCCATCCCGGCCAGGCCGACAACTGGCTGCGCGAAGATGGCCTGAGCCTGCGCCGCGAAGTGGGCCGCGAGCTGGAGCAGCTGGCCGCCGGCAAGACCGGCGCGGTGGAGCTGGCGCAGAAGTGGTGCGGTGATGACAACGCGGCGCTGCGCCTGCGTTTTGCCGCCGACCTGGCGCTGGCGCAGGCCAGCACCGATGCCTTGACCACGCCGGAGCGATTGCACAAGCTTGCAGCCTGGTTCGATGCGGCCAACCGCACCCGCGACCTGCTGCGCACCACGGTGCGTGCAGACCTTGCGGTGGTCGAGTTGCTGCTGGCCTGGAACAAGGTGAACGAGCGGCCTGCCGCAAGGGGAAATCGATGAGTGCCAGCAACGCCCGCCAGGGCATCCTGTCCCTGGCCGTGAAGGACAAAGCCGCGCTGTACAGCGCGTACATGCCGTTCGTGAAGAATGGCGGCATCTTCGTGCCCACGCCCAAGCGCTACTTCCTGGGCGACGAGGTATTCCTGCTGCTGACCCTGCCTGATTCCAGCGAGCGCCTGCCGGTGGCCGGCAAGGTGATCTGGGTGACCCCGGCCGGCGCGCAGGGCAACCGCACCGCCGGCATCGGCGTGCAGCTGGCCGATGGCGCCGAAGGCGAGGGCGTGCGCCACAAGATCGAGACGCTGCTGGCCGGCCTGACCAGTTCGGACAAGCCGACCCATACGATGTGAGGCGCCGCTGGGCGGTTCTGTAGAGCCGAGCCATGCTCGGCTGTGTGCCCCGGAAAACACCCGTGAACACGAATGTGAAAAACGGTTGACGGCCTCTGAAAAGCCCCTATAATGAGCGGCTCAGCAACACACCGGGCGGTTAGCTCAGCGGTAGAGCATTGCCTTCACACGGCAAGGGTCACAGGTTCGATCCCTGTACCGCCCACCATGTTGCAGAACGAAAAAAGCCTCCAGCAATGGGGGCTTTTTTGTTGCCTGGGGTTCCGTGGCGCCCGCCGAAGCAGGCTCCGTCTCAGCCCGGATCCTCCAGCCGTTCGCGGGCCATCATCGCCACGCCATCCAACAGGTCGTGGCCGCTGCCGGCCTGCACCACCACCGCCAGCAGGCTGCGGCCCACTACGGCATTGCCGCCGCTCAGCTCCATCTCGCCTTCGAAGCACACATCGCTCAACCATTCATGCGCCTGCTGCAGCCCGCGCTTGCGGGCGCGGCTGAACTCCGCAAGCAGCTTTGCCCGGCCCGCTTCGTGTTCGCCATCGGCAAGCAGGCCGATGGCACCGCCGTGCGCTGCACGCCACACCGCAGGCAACGGACGACCGTTCTCGTCCACCACGTCTGCTGACAACTGCGCGCAATACACCTCATAGCGCTTGCCCGCCGTGCTGGCCGGCACGACGCCGGCTTCGGCCAGCAGGCGCTCGGCTTCATGCAGGTGATTGAACTTCAACCGCAGCAGGGCAGGGCGGCTCACCTGCTGGGCGAGCGCCTGCTGGTTGGCGGCAAACCAGACATTCCAGCCGACCGTTGCGCGGCCTTCCAGAGCGGCCTTGAAGTACTCCAGGTGTTCGGCGTCCATTGCGGTCTCCTGCGATTCCCTGCGCGATTGTAGCCACGTCGCGCCCAGGCGATCAGGCGGTTCCACCTTCCAGGCAATGGTTGGCTTCGCGCACCAGTTGCCGCGCGGCCACGATCAACCCGTCGGTGTGGAAGGCGCCCAGCTGTTCATCCGGACCGGCCTCGCTACGCGCGCGGTCGGCGGCCTGCAGCAGATCGAGCACTGCGGTGAGCCCTGCCATCGAGCGGCGCAGCGACGCGTGATTGCTGGCGGCAAGGGTGAGAGTGCTGCACGGTTGCCCATCCTCGCCCTCGGCGTTGTTGATGGCATTGAGGCACGCGAAAAACGCGGGTGACTGCATGGGCAGGTTCTGCTCGTCCAATGCGCACTCGATCTCGCGTGCGATGTCGTCGGGAACCTGGTTGGCGATGTCGGCAATCAGTGTGTACAGGCGTGGAAACGATGCGGCTCGTTTGGTCATGGCAAAACCCTCACTGGCGTAGGGCCACCTTCGGAAAGAAGGTGGCGGACGGTGCGGGTTGGCGTACCAAGGCAAACAAGCTTCAAGGGAGAAGAACGCCTGGCGGATCTTGCGATCCCCACGCACCGTCCGCCATTGACGGCAGTCAGTGCATTATCTCAGCTGCGATTGATTTCGCAGGCCTTGAAGCTTGTTCGTTTATTCGAGACGCCAATCCCGACCAAGGCGTGCTGCCTTGGCGATGCGATCATCGATCCGCTTAAAGACGGAAGTCATTGAGGAAAGTTGCAACAACGCCAGCCATGACGGGATTCCACCCCCCATGGGGCAATCCGCGCCTTGCCTGAACGAAGCAGCGCCGCTACACGGCCCAGATAGATGGCAATCACGTCACCCGGCGCAGGTGTCGTCGAACGTGCCATCCATGAAAGCAGACGTTCCATCCATGCGCTGTGCCGCCGCTTTCGACGGGCGTAGTCTCGGCTCACTGCCGTCCCACCTGGCCCTGGAGCCCCGCCATGCCGCTCGCCCGCATTGATCTTCGCAAAGGTAAATCCGCCGACTACCTGCAACGCGTGGGTGAAGCCATCTACCAGGCCATGCGTGCGGTGGGCGTGCCGGAGAACGACCGCTTCCAGATCTTCCAGCAGCACGACCCCGGCACGCTCGTTTACGACCCCGGCTACCTGGGCGTTGACCGCACCGACGATTTCATCTGCATCCAGATCACCTGGAACGAGGGGCGCACGCTGGAGCAGAAGAAGGCGCTGTATGCCGGCATCGCCGAGGGCCTGCACACGGCGGTGGGCATCCGCCGCGAGGATGTGTTCATCAACCTGGTGGAAGTGAAGAAGGAGAACTGGTCGTTTGGTAATGGCGTGGCGCAGTACGTGAGTTGATGTGCGAAAAGCATCCACGCATGGCGTGGATCTACTGAGCGTGGGCGAGGACGCTGATGTAGATCCGCGCTCCGCGTGGATTTACACCTCGCTGGCTACCTGCTCGCCTTCGCTGGCCGGGGCATTGCTGGCCGCTTTTACTGCGTCGGCACTGTTGGGTTGTTCGCATTCGATGCGGGTGACGTAGCCCTCGCTGCCGATGCTGTGCTCGGCACGCTTGACCAGCCACTGGCCATCCACGCCCTCGCGGAACCCCTGCATCACCACGGTGGCTTCGGCCATCAGTGTCTCGCGGCCGGGCAGGGTGTAGCTGAGCGTACGCGTCTGCCGTGCCTGTTCGCGATGCTTGGCGCGTGCCGCCGCCTCTGCGCTCTCCCGGTCGGCATAGGCCATGCGCAGGCGAACGATCGGTTCACCGCTGCCCACCTTCACTTCCTGGCGCTTGGCACTGCGCACGTCGCGGTAGTAGGCAATGGTGGTACCGGCATCTTCGCGTGCGGCAAGGGTTACCCGATAGTCGCTGCCATCGGCGGGGGTGAGGGTGACATCGGGAATGCGCTCGCCGCTGGCGCTGGTGGATTCGCCCCGCTTCACGAACACCAGGCGCCCGCCTCCGGGCTTGGCGATGGCATCGTGTTGTTTGGCCAGGCGCAGCAGCAGGTTCATGTCCGACTCCTGCGACTGCACCGTCAGCGGCAGCACGATCGACGCCAGCGATGCACTCACCGCTGCGTTCAGCCCATGCTCGCCGGCCATGCGCCGCACCATGTCGCCGATCGTGGTGCCCTTCTTCCAGGTGCGCGTTTTCTGCGTCTGCAGGTCGCTCTTGCCCTCCTTGCTGGTCTCGAACGGTGCCGCCCGGGCGCGCAGCGTCATGCTGCCGGGAAAGCCGGAGATCTCCACCTCGTCGCAGATGTACAGGCCTACGCGCCGCACTTCGCCGTCATAGCCGATGAAGGCCTCCAGTTCCGCGCCCACCGGTGGCAGCTGGATTGGGTCGGACGGATCATGGTCGGCCAGCTGCAGCTCCAGCGTGTCGGACGTGTTGCCGGTCTCGTCGGTGATGCGGAGCGACTTGAAGCGCGCCATGATCTTGTCGGTGATGTCCTGGCTGTTGGCCACCACGCGGAAGGCCGGTGCGATGTTCAATCCCACAGGGCCACTCCCTTGCGCTCGCTGGCCGGGCGCTGCACCTGCGGCAGGGTGATCGCCACGCCGGCAGGCAGCACTGCGCCGCGCGCGGCCAGGCCCGGGTTGGCGTCGAGTACCGCGCGCAGGATGGCTGGTGACTGCTCGCCATAGTGCGCATACGCGATACGGTCGACGACATCGCCGTCGCGGGTGTTATACGTTCGTGCCATCGCTGTGCTTCCGCAGTGAAAGGGTGAATTCCTGTTTCAGGACCGCGCTGTCGGCGGTGAACTCGCTGGCGGTGGCATCGATCTTCTCGATGACCCACAGGCCCAGGTTGCCGCCCTTGCCGGTCAGCAGTCGATGGGGCGTGCCCTGCGCGGCCAGCCTGCGCAGCTGTGCGAGCTCATTGCCGGCGCCGCGGAACTGGTAATAGATGACGCCAGGCAGGGTCATGCTGGCTGAGCCCGGTCCGGTGTACTGCAGGGCCGCCATCTGGCCGACGCGGTCCTGCGCCTGCCAGCGATACTCGTTGGATTGCTGGATCTCCCGGAAGACCGCGGTGTTGAGGCTGAACTTGAAGCCGCCCAGCATCAGCAGGACCGGGGCGTTGCCGGAGTCGTTGGCTTTGAACTGCGACAGCAGCTTGTCTACTGCGCCGGTTACGAATTCGCGTTTCATGCTCAGTTCCTGTCTGCCAGGCCACCACGGGCGGTCACCGCGCTGCGACGCTGCAGCTCATCGGCCGTGCGGCGCGCCACCGCTTCGCTGGATTCGCCTGGCTGCTGGTGGATGGTGATGTTGTTGGTCTGCTGCTGCTGCACCGTGGTGGCGCTGCGCGGGCTGGGCGAAGGCATCTCCGGTGCGGCACGCCCGGCCGGTGTACCAAAGGCATTCGGCATGCGTGGTTGCACGCTGGCGCTGTGCAGGCTGGCGGGCGCGAGCATCACCGGCGGGAGCTGTATGCCGCCGTTTGCGCGTATCGCGCCGTAGGCATCGACCGCGGTGTTCACACCAAACGCGATCTTGTTCTTGGTGGTGCCCAGCAGGCCCCCGACCTTGTCCATGATGGTGCCCACCATCTCCATGAAGGGGGCCATCTTGGCCATCATCGTGTCGATCACGCCGCTGACCTTTGCTGCAACCCAGTCCCAGGCACTACCGAAGGTGACGACGATGAATCCAGCCACCGTGCCGATGACCTCACCGATCATCCTGAAGACCTCGGCGACGAAGCCAGCGACCTGGATGATGGCGCGGAAGTTGAGCATGAGTGCTTCGCCCACCAGCTTGCCGATCTCGCCCACGCGGGAGAGTTCGTTTCCGGTGTACTGCGCCGGGGCCAGCATCCGCGACAGCCAGTCCCAGGCCTGCCCCAGCAGGGCACCCACGGCCTCCCACGCCGGACGCAGCGGCGCAACGGCATTCACCAGTTCTCCCATCGCGGAGGTGCCCGCACTGCTGAGACCTTCCCATACACCGCCGAGGAAGGCCTTGATCGGCTCCCAGTACTTGCGGACAAGCAGGGCACCGGCAGTGAGCGCGGCCACAGCTACCGCGATAGGTCCGCCACCAATGGCCCCCACTGCGGTGGCGACGACGCGGAACACCGAGGCGATACGCATGGCCATCGGGCCGAAGCGCCCCAGCTGGGCCAGCAGGTTGCCGGCACGGAACAGCTGGAAGACCTTCTGCACGCCCAGGATCGGACCCTTCACGAACGTCCAGGCGTAACGGGCACCGAGTACCGCGCTGCGCATGGCGAGCATGCCCACCACCACCTTGGTGGTATTGGCGATCAGCTTCGGATTCTCGGTCACGAAGGTGGTTACGCCGTTCAGCAGTTCGGTCAGTTTCACCGCGGCGTCGCCGACCGCGGGCAGCAACGCCGCACCAAAGGCCTTGGACAGGTTGTCCACGGCGATCTTCGCGCCCTGGATCTTCTCCGGGTCGGTCTGCATGGCATTGGCGTAAGCCGCATCGGTGGTTCCGGCAGAGCCATTGAGCGCCTTGTCGCGGATCCGGGTGTACTGGTCCCAGTTCTGGATCATCGGGCCGACGAAGTTCTTCGCCTGTGCATCGCCGAACAGCTTTCCGATCTTCTGCTGATCGCCGGCCGTGGCCTGGATGATGGCCTGCATCGCAGCGTCGAACGGGTTGCCACCGCTGCTCTGCGCGTCGCTGATGATCTTGCGCAGGTCGAGGCCGAATCCCTTCTTGGCCTTGGCCTGGAGCTCGGGCGACATGATCGATGTCATGAAGCCCTTCATCTGGGTGGCTGCCTGGTCAGCGCCGCCCGCGGACCTGCGCGTGGCTTCCAGTGCCGCGCCCATGGTGGCCGCTGCTGCGTTGCCCTGCAGCTTCAGCGCCTGGAACGACGTTCCCAGCACCGGCATCACCTTGGCCATGTCCTTCAGCCCCAGCCCGCCCTGGCGGCTGCTGACGACCAGGACATCCAGCGCCGACTGCATGTTGGCAGGGTCGATATCGAATGACTGCTGCAGGCCAACGGCGGCGCTGGAGACGTCGTCGATCCCGGTGCCGGTGACGGTGGCGGTGCGGCCGATGGCGCGCAGGCTGGCCTGCGCCGACTGTGCATCCATGCCGGCGTCGACCAGCAACCGGATGGCGCGCTGCAGGTCATTCGCCTTCTGGTTGGTGTTGCCGGTCTCGGCCAGGATCGTCCTGCCCAGCGCTTTGACCTGGCTGTTGTCCAGGCCCGCTGCGCTGCCGATCTGCTGGTTCTGGCGGGCGAAGCTGGAGGCGTTCTCGACCGGCTTGGCCAGCTGGGTCACTGCGCTGCCGAGCAGGGTGCGTGACTCCTTGAAGGAGGTTCCCAGCTTCTTGCGGCTACGCAGATTGGCGGTGCTCGCCTTCTCGATGCGCTCCAGGCCGGTCTGCACCTTGCGCAGGCGATCGCCCTCGCTGGAGAGCCTGGCGTACTCCTGGCGCAGCCCGGCAACGTTCTGCTTGAGCTTTACCAGCGAGGGGTTCGCCTTGCTCATGGAGCGCTGCTTGCGCTCCAGCCTGTCCAGTTCGCTGCCGATCTTCTTCAGTCCGTCCTCGGTGGAGGACAGTGCGGACTTCAGCGAGCCCGAGATCGAGCCACCGATCGTGATCGTTGTCGTTTGAACGTTACTCGCCATGTACCGGCAATCCTTGTATCCACCAGATGAACTTCGACACCCGCAGCGTCATGATTTCGCGCAGGCCCCAGCCGGTATGGCCGGCCAGGGCGAGCACTCCCTGCCTGATCTGCGGCAGGGTCAGGTGGTAAAAAGCGCGACCCCCGACTGCAGGCGGGCGTAGTCGCGCAGCGGCAGCTTGCGCAGGTCGTCCGGCGGGATCTCGCACAGGTTGGCGATCATGCGCACCTCTCGCTGTGCATCGCTGCCCTTGTCATCCTGGAAGCGCTCCATGTCTTCCACGGTGGGTTCGCGCATGCGCAGCACGGCGGTTTCCACGCCATTGACCTGGCGAGGGCGGGTGAGGGTGACTTCGGCATAGCCATCGCGTTCGATGACGTGGTCGTTGGCGGTCTTGGTCTTGCTGGACATGGATGTGTTCCTGGAAATCGAGGGAGCGCGATGAAGGCGGGGGCGCGAGGCGCCCCCGGTACTGTGGAGATGCGTGCGGGGTCAGATGCCCAGGGCGCTGCGCAGGCCGGCCAGCATGTCCACGCCGTTCTGCTTGGCGATCATGTTGACCACGTCCAGCTCCTGGACGACCAGCGGTCCGTGGGTGAGCTTGTAGTAGCTCAGCGCGAGCGAGATCTTCACCGTGCCCTTCTCGCCGGACTTGGACTCGCCACGATCGATGGCCTTGACCTTGCCGCGCATGTTGTGGACCACGGCGGTGATGCTGCCGTCGCTGGATTCCAGCGCCTCGCGTGCGGTGAAGGAGTACTCCTTGCTTTCCACGACGTGGAACTTGCCCATGATGTCCGGGTCATCGGCGATGAAGACGGCCTCGGCTTCAAGCTTCTCGTGGCCCAGGGTGATCTCGGTCGGGGCGAACATGCCACCGGCCTGGAAATCCTCGGTCTTCAGCGTCAGCTTCGGAGCGGTGAAGGATTCGACGTTGCCGGCATAGCCCTTGCCATCGACGTAGAAGTTGAAGTTCTTGCGGACGTTGCGCGCCATGCTTAGAAGATCTCCGAGACGTAGTTGTTGTTCATGTGCATGCGGAAGGTCAGCTGCTCACCCGGGTAGGTCGGGGTGAAGTCGAAGTCCCAATAGAAGCGGCCCTGGGCCACGCTGTCCGCTGCGTTCAGTTCCGGGTCGATCCAGCAGTTGCCGCCGAGGATCGCGCCCTGGGTCTTCAGGCCGCGCAGGAAGGCATTGACGCCCTCGCGCACGTCATCGACGTAGGTCTTGCTGATGCCGCGGTCGACGGCCCACAGATGGGCAGCCTCGAGGCTGTCGGCGATGATGTCGGCGGTGCGCACCACGCACAGGAACTGCCACTTCGGATCGATGCTGGTGGTGCGGTTGCCCCACAGGCGGAAGCCACCTTCGCGGATGACGGTTGCCACGTTGGACTGGTTCAGCAGGTTGGCGCGGCTGGTCGCATCGGACAGGCCGAAGTCGATGGCACGCGCGGTACCGACCACGCCGTTGAGTTCCAGGTTCGACGGCGAAGCCCACCAGCCGCGTTCGTTGTCGCTGCGGGCGATGGCGCCGGCCACGGCACCGGAGGCGTAGCGGGTGACGATCGCATCGCCGGACTGCACCAGCAGCGCCGGGTCGACCACATAGACGCGCTTGGAACCGGTCAGGGCGGTGGTGCTCTTGGCGGCGTCATCGTTGCTGTTCGGGCCGTCCTTGATGATCACCGCGCGCAGCTTGTCGGCGATGCCGAGCAGCTCGGCCACGACCGGGTTGGCCAGTACCGCCTCGGGCTTGGCCGGATCGGTGGGGTGCACGTGGGTGAAACCCGGTGCGACCAGGATGCGCGGCTTGACGCCGACGATGGACTTGGCCGCCAGCAGGGCGTGCACGCCTTCATAGGCACCGGTCTGTGCGTTCACACCGCCCAGCACGTTGGCCAGGGTGGCGCTTTCGTTGGCACCGTTCTCGACGCGGATGACGACGACGACAGCACTGGACTGATCGAAGATCGCATCGAGTGCGCCGGGCAGCGTGCCGGCTTCAGCGCCGGTCTTAGCCGACAGCTTGGCCGCCTGCGAGGGCGAGGTCACCAGGACGGGGGTGTTGATGGGGAACGCTTCGGTGTCAGCCAGCGGTGCGGTGCCGACGATGCCGATCACGCTGCTGGAGGCGATGGCAATCGAACGGGCACCGGTATCGATGTTGACGACCTGTACGCCATGGAGAAATTCGGTCATTCGGGGTTCTTCCTCGGTGTGGGTGTGTGCCGGCATGTGCAGGCGACGGGGTAATGTTCGGAGAAGCCGGCGCTGGCGATAATTGCAATCGTGGCCGCGGCGTCATTCCATGATGGGTCCGGTGTCACCACGCGAGTGGGATGCGCTCATGTAGACCTGGTCTTCGCGCGCCAGGACGACGCCGGTGCTGGCTCGGCGAATCTCGACGATGAGGCTGCAGCCCGCGCTGCCGTAGACAACGTCGAATCCGCAGTAGCGATCGGTACCGAGATTCAACCAGGCACCTGTTCCGGAAGGATTCGCATCGCCTTCGACCTTGGTGTAGCGGATCTCGAAGTTGCTCGCGATACCACGGATGAGCCATGGACCGAAGGTGCGGGTGACGCCGTTGGGGTTGTTCGTCCACGTCTGCACCATGCCGTTGGACTTGAAGCTGAAGGCCGCGTGTCCGTTGGGCGCAGCGCCGGCGTAGGACGAGCCGCCGATGCTCGGGTTGGGAATGGTGACCGCGTCGTACTGCGCGGTGCCCCGGGCCGCCCACAGGTTCGACACGTCCATGCCGCCGATGCGATGCCCGACGTCCGCACGCTTGCTGCCGTACTGGATGTGGGCGTAGCGGCGGCTCAGGTCGGTGCCGCCGACGCGGCGGCCCGAATCCTGTGCCAGTGGGCCCTCTACATAGGGATCGAACAGGTCGTCGAAATCCGTGCCGCCGGAGCGATAGCCACTGGCCATATCAACGCTCCGCCTTCAGGGCGCGAACCTCGGCCGACAGCTCCTGGATGGCCTTTGCCAGGACCGGCAGCAGCTGGTCGAGCTTGACCGACGCCACGCGCTCGCCCTGGAACTCGACGCCTTCCAGGTCGACCGCTTCCGGGACCAGTTCGGCCAGCTGCTCGGCCACGAAGAACAGGCGACGACGGCCGTCGTCGTTGTACTCGGGCTTGTAGTGGCCGGCTGCAAGCTCCATCTGCTCGACGGCAGCCAGGCCGTAGGGGAGGGTGCCTTCGATGTTCTTCAGCTTGCGGGAGGAGCCGAAGTCATATCCGCCGATGGTAGAAAGAACGCCCCCTGAGGTAAGTGACATCTTCGGTGTCAGCGCTCCGGGCGTGTTGACGCCGAACTGCAATGTTTGATACTCGGTCCAGATGGCGCCATGCGTGTTGCCGCCCGTGTCGATGAAGCCGAGCCCGCCGCCGTAATTGCCTTGTGAGATCAGTCCGAATGATCCAACTCCATTGCCTGGGGAGGCGTTGATGGGCTTGGCGACGATCTCGCCGTTCGCTGTGAAGTGAACGCGGTTGGTACCTTGGGAATCGTTGTATCGCAGCCCATTTGCGCTGATCGCAACGTCCACGTTGCTGCCAATATCCACCTGTTGGCCCCGACCCTGGAGGCTCGCGCCTTCCCCGGTCAGGAACAATTTCGCGAATGCGTCTTCAGCCGCATTGACGGACTGGATCATGGTGCTACTGGTGCCATCATTGACAATGCGAATCAACGAGCCGTTACCCGCTTGCACCTTGAGCGGGCCGGTCATCTTGTCGCCGGCCTTGTTCACTTTGCTTGTCGGATCGAAGTTGCCGCTGGTCCAGACATTGCCGCCGGCGTTGAGCATGGCGGTGTATCCGCCTGCCGCATTGGCGAAGGTGAAATTCGATCCGTTCTTGAAGATGTACGAGTTGGCGTCGCCCAGCACGAGTACGCCATCGTTGGCCACACCATTCCAGCCATAGGAACGAAGCGAGTTTCCATTCACGCCGACGTGTCCGGTGAACGTCCCGCCGGTCTTGTCCATCTTCGCTTCCGGCGCGAAGTTGCCGGCGTGCCATATGACCGAGCCATTCCAGCGCGGCGAGTCGCCATGCTTGATGGTGATTTCGCTGCTGGCATTGCGATCGGCACTCCACACGCGCCACAGGCCCGTGTTCGCCCAGCCACCAATGAACGATTGCTCAGCACCTGCGGCGCCGAAACCCACCAGCGGATAGTTGCCGCTGATGAACTGCTGGTCGGTGAAGGTATTGCCCGCCTTCGTCGCTTTGCCATCCAGTGCCGACTGCAGCCCGGTCACGTCAGCAATCACATGCTTGTGGCCCACTGTGGCGAAGTCACCGGCCAGGGCGAACTCGGAGGCATGCTTGCCGTCCAGGGTGTCGGCGTCCAGGCCGTTGCCATGCCCGGTGTCCTTCAGTGCGGCACTCTTCAGTTCCAGCGCGGTGCGGGCTGCCGTGGTGGTCGCAGCCGACAGCAGTGTCTTCGCCAGTGCGGTCGGGGCGCTGGCACCGAAGCGCTTGTCGGTGTAGGCGCGTACGCCACGCGGCGTCACCGCGCGCTGAGTGTCGGTCGCATCTTCGGCTTCGGTGCTGGTGGCCAGTTCGACCACACCCACGACCTCGGTGGTGGCGGGCGGATAGATGAAGCCGGCGTCACCGAACTGGATCAGTGCAGTGTCCACCTCGGCGAAGCGCGTATCGGTGGCCAGCAGCAGCATGGAGGCGGCCGACTTCTCCATGATCGGATCGGCTTGGCCATACGTGGCGAACAACGTGCCGTCGGCCAGGTACAGGCCGAACCCGCGCAGCGTGTAGGCCGTTGCGCTGTCGTCGCGAATGGTGACGTGCACGGTGTCGTCGCCCACCGCCTGGCCACCAAAGGTGACGAGGCGCTTGATTTCACCTGGCAGCGCGGTAAGCCCCGCCGATGGAGTGAAGGCAATGGAGGTCAAACCAATCTGCGTGATCAGGACGGCGTTGGTGCCGGTGTTGGGCGGATTGACCAGCTTGGCGAAGCCGGCATCGGTGATTTTCAAGCGCATGCGGGGGTTACTCTCCGATCAGTTGAAGGCGGCGGAAGGCCGTGGCGTGGGCGGCTGCAAGGGCGCCGACGGCGGCGTCGGCCTGCATGCCCTGGGTGAAGGTGAAGTGCGATCGCACCGGTTTGGTCCGGTTGATCTCGCCGATGACGTCCTCGACGAACATCGCCGTGGCGGCCTGGCCACCCTGGTTGGCGATGGTCATCACCGCTTCGAAGGTGTGCGGCGGTCCCTTGGGCTGCAGCTGCCACCATTCGCGGATCAGCACCGAGCCACCGAATGCGGCGACCACGTCGCGCACACTGCCGGCGGTGCCCTTGCGGCGCTGGATGGCGATGGCCGTGCGCACCCGGGCGCGCTTCACCGCTTCGGGCCAATAGGCCTTCCACTCATCCACCGACAGTGCCCAGGCCAGCCAGGGCAGCAGTGCGGTCGGGCAGCGGTCGGCGTCCCACAGTGCGGTGATGTCCACTGGCAGCGGGCGCGCCACGCTGGCGCGGGCAAGCGCGCGCTCGGCGCGGGTGGCATTGGCGGGCAGCAGGTTCGCTGCCGACGGCACCACCACCTGGGCGTCACCCTCGATGCTCTCGCCGGGTACCGGTGCAGCGGCCAGGGTCACCACGCTTCCCTCGATCAGGCCGCCCTGTAGTGGCTGCCGTCCTTGCGCGCTGGTGCGGTACACCGACTGCAGCGTCGCCAGCGTGCCACCCGGGTGGCGGAAGGTGCGGTTGCGGCCATCGATCGCGCCGCGCAGGCGCGCGTTGATCAGGCGCGTGCTCGGCTCATTCATCGGTGCCGCCATGGGTCAGGGTCACGCCGGTGCAATGCGTGGCCTGGGTGCGATCGACCACCACGTCGGCAGCCGGGCGGATGATCTCCACGCGCTGTACGCCCTCGGCGTGCAGTGCAGCGAACAGGCCCGAACGGGTGACGTCACGGCCGAGGCGATGCGATTCGCTGATGTAGCGATCCAGGCGGCTGCGCGCCTCGGCCAGCACCACCTGCGAGTCCGGGCCGGCGAAGGTGAACAGCGCAGCCTCGACCGCGTAGTTGACGATCGTGGCCGGCTTCACCAGCACGTGATCGGTCAGCGGCCGCACGTCATCGGCACCCAGCTTCGCCTCGACGATGTTGAGCAGGCCCTGGGTGGCGCTTCCATCCGTCTCGCGCGACAGCACCGAGACCACGACTTCGCCCGGGGAGGGGCTGGTCGCGCTTGCATCGAGTACCCGCGGATCGGCGCTGAGTGCATGGAACACATACGCGCCCTCCGGCCCGGCCACGCTGAAGCCTTCCGGGCCGAGCTGGATACGGCGGCGGAAATCTTCATCGCTCTCGTAGCGTGGCGCGATGCCCTCCTGCGGCTTGCCCGGGTCCAGCACCTGGCGCACGATGCCGAAGATCGCAGCGAGATGGTCCAGGTCGCTGCCGCCGGCATAGGCCAGCATCACGCCGCGCGCGGCGTCGTTGACGCGTTGGCGATCGAGCAGGCGCAGGTAGGTGCAGACCTCCAGGATCTTGAAAGCAGGGTCCGACGGCAGCAGCGCGTCGAAGGTGGGATCCAGGGCCTGCAGCGCGGTCAGCGATTCATCGAACATGGCTTCGAAATCGAGCACTTCGATGACCGCCGGGGCAGGCAGCTGGGACAGATTGACACTGGTGAACGAGCCGGATGCCACGGTTAGCGAACCTCGATTCCTTCGATGGTGATGGCCTGCCCGTCGGGTAGATGGATGCCGGTGACTGCCAGGATCATCACGCCAGGGGCGGGGAGGGAGACGTCGACGTTCTCGACGTGGAGCCGCGGTTCCCATCGCGCCAGGGCGTCGACGGTGGCGGCAATCAGGTCCATGCGCAGCGAGCGATTCGTGGGCGCATCGATCAGTTCAAACACGCGTGAGCCGTATTCGCGGCGCAGTACGCGGGAGCCAAGGGGCGTGGTGAGGATGTCACGCACGGATTGGTGCAGATGGGCCAGCCCATCCAGTGATTTGCCGGTGTTGGCGTTGATTCCTCGCATGGTCTCTATCGTCGTGGAGTGCGGGTTTTCAGGGCATTGCACGCGTGGCCACTCAGGCCTGCGCCGGCGTGGTCGGTGCGGTGGGGCCCTGCGCGGTGTGCTTGTGCGCCTTCAGGCCGATGGCGCCGGCCTTGATCTCGCCCGGGGTGCTGATGTCCTTGCCGGCGGTGATCGCACCGGTCACGTCCAGGTCGCCGGTGGCCTTGATCGACGGTGTATCGAGCAGCACCGATTCGCTGGCGATCACCTGCGCGCTTGCGCAGGTCACGATGACCTTGCCGCTGCCGACGTTGACGCTCAGCGTGGAGGTTTCCTGGTCGTACTCGACGATGCTGCCGTCGGCGTACTGGGTGCGCTGCCGCATGCGCGAGTCAGCCGGTGCGGCGAAGCGGTCCTGGTACAGGCTGCCCAGCACCAGCGCCTGGCCCGGATCGCCATAGGGACAGGCCAGCACCACCTGCTCGCCCGGCTCGGGCGCGCACCAGCTGCGTACGCCCGGCCCGGCACGTCGTTCCAGCCAGGGAATCCAGTCGGTGAGCATGCCGTCGGCATCGACGCGCACGCGCGCTGTGGCTTCGTCGAGCTCGCGCACGACGCCGATCATCAACAGGTTGCCGATCAGCCGTGCGTGCTCGGCGCTCATGGCGCGTGCTCCGGCAGCGGTTGGTAGCGCGGCTCATGGGCACGGCCGATCTCGGGCGCGAAGCTGAAACTGGCGCGCGGTACCACGCCGCCGGTCTCTTCCCAGGCGTTGCTGCCCAGTGCCATCGGCAGCGACCATTCGACGATCCAGCTGCGCAGCCCTGGCAGCGCCATGGCGGTGTCTTCAGGCAATGCGGCGATCACGTCGATCGCGCCGCTGGCCACGCCGGGAAAACGGCCGAGCTGGTGCAGCCAGGTGGCGAGGTCGACGGTGGTGTTGCGCAGCTGCAGCGCCACCCCGGGCGCGTCCGCCGCCAGAGCAACACGTGCCTCGAAGCGCAGCAGGGCCTGCATCTGCCCACTGCCATCGGCGTTGTCCTTGCTGCGGTCGCAGCGGGTCATCGCCAGCAGGCACGCGGGCGTCGCCATGCCTTCGGTACCGGCCTCCCGATGGAACTCGACGGTTGCGAAGTGCGGGAAGCGCGCACGGATGGCCGCTTCGATGGCGGCAAGCAATGCGTCCAGCGGTGGAGGAGAGGGGTCGGTCGCCATGTCAGCTCGTGCATTGAATGGAAAAAGGGGCGTGGCCAGTGTTGCCATCACCGCCGTTGGGCGGCATTGCAGGCGTGGCCGTGTGCAGCTGGATCAGCGCGTGGTCGCGGCGCGCAGGGAAGCCGCGCCGCTATCACAGCCCGCAGGCATCAGCGGTTCCGCACCATTGAGCGTGATGCCGCGCTGGCCACCGAGGCTGCACAGCAGCGCGTGCAGCTGATCGGCGAGTGCGTGGTACCGACGTGCGACCTCGACGTGATTGCGCAGCAGCGCATCGTCATCAGTGCCATCGAGGTCGGGCAGTGGCGGCGCGACACGCAGTTGCGCCGGGGCGATGGCGAGGTCAATGCGGCAGTGCGCCGCCGGCATTGGCCTGGCGCCAGATGCGCACGAACTCAGCATCAGCATTGCCGCGATCGCGGCCAGGAGTCTTGGCATGGGTGTCGATGTCCCGTTGCAGGGCGTTGAACTGCTGGGTGCGCTCCGCCTGCGTGGCCAGGCGCTGCGATTCGGCCCGGGCGCCGGCCCGGGCATTGGCGAGGTCCTGCTGATGTGCGGCCTGCGCCGCATCAACGCGGGATGCCTGCTGTGCGGCCTGGGCGCTGGCAACGGCGAGGTCCGCGCTGCGGTCCCGCAGGGTCCACCCCAGCCAGGCGCAGCCGGCATGGCTGCCGACGAGCAGTAGCAGGCCGACGCGCAGCCTCAGCGCGAGTGGGGTCATGCCAGGGCGCCTCCTGCGGTGCGATAGGCCGCACGCAGCGTCTCCAGCGCCTGTTCCTTCTGCCCGTAACCGGCGCCCGGCAGCGATGCCCAGATACGCCGCGCCGCGCTGACGGCGGCGTCGAATCGCCCCAGCCGGACCAGCTCGTAGGCACCGCATTGCTTGAGCAGGGCGACGGCGGCGCGATCCTGCGAGACCGGGCCGAAGTCGGGCAGGCCCAGGCGTGCGCGCAGGTCGTCCCAGGTACTGCGCAGGAACTGGTAGCGGCCGGCAGCACTGGATTTGATGCCATAGCGCGGCAGAGACACCAGGACGCGGGGATGGTCGCGGTAGGTGGCGAACAGCTGGCCACCGACGATCACGTCGTAGCCGCGGTCACGTGAGCGCTGGCTGGGAATGTCGGTACCCTCGGACACGGCCAGCATGTCGAGGAACGCGGCCACGTTGGCACCGCCAAGGGCGCTGGCTGCGGCGGCGGTCATGCGGCTGCCTCCGGCTGCTTGCGCACCAGTGCCAGCAGCGCGTCTATCTGCACGCTCTGCTGGGCGATCTGTGCACGCAGGGCGTTGACCTCGCCACGCAGTTGCCCGATCTCCTGCGCCATCGCCTCGCGTTCGTGCATCAGGCCATCGGCGCGGGTGCGCTCGGCGGCGAGCTGCTCCTGCAGGGTGCGCAGGGTGTTGCTGGTGGCTTCATCGGCGGTGCGGTCGACCTTGGCCGACGACAGCCATTGGCGCAGCCACAGCGACACCGCGATCAGTACGCCGGAGGTACCGCCCAGGTATTTGGCCCAGTCGGGTACGCCGGCCAGCAGGTCGCTCTCGTTCATGCGCGTGCGTATCCCTTGAGCAGGGCCGGATGGACCGCAGGCGGTGGCGCGGAGCGGGCATCGCGCAGGGCGCGCTTGATGGTGGTCTGCGAGACACCGAACTCACGCGCGACGTGGTCGCGTGGCATGCCGCTGGCAACGGCACGTGCGATGCGTTCGCGGCGCTGCTGCGCACCGGCAGCGAAGCACGAGGCCAGGAACAGCAGCTCGCCGCCGAAGTGCGCGACCAGCCGCTGGGCGACGTCGTAGCCGAGGATGTCGATCAGCCGGTGCTGGTCGGGCAGGGTGGACGGCACGTAGACGATGACGCGGTGGCGGCCGGTGGTGCTGGAGGTGGTCGGCGGCCATGCACGCACCAGCGTGAGGGCTGCGGATTCGCCGATGACCTCGGCGAGGGTCTGGATGCTGTCGGGCAGGGCGTTCATGAGGGGTGTCGTCAGTGGCATTGATCTCCACTGTTGCTCTCCCGCACCTTCAGTCAACACCTTTCATCTACTTGCGGTGCGGCCTACTGAAGACATTCAGTGAGCCTGAGCACCGGTGAGGACGGCGCTGCGGATGCCTGCGGCGGCTCTTGCCGGGTTGTCGTTGCCGCAGCTGTTTCCGGTATTCCTGTACTCGCTGTCCTCACCGTGTGGAAACAGAGGCAGGTCAAGGGAATCCGGCAGGTATGGGTGAGGACGGCCTTGTTGCCCGTCCTCATGTCCGGGCGCAGGCTCGGAAACAAAAAAGCCCCGGACGATGCCGGGGCTTCAGGACTGCAGGTGGGGCTGGGTCAAAGGTCGAACACCAGGTTGCCGCCGGTCTTGCGGGGGATATAGCCGGCGTCGCGCAGCCAGCGCGCCGCATTGACCTGGTCCATGCGCTTGACGGGAAAGCGGTTGGCGAACATCAGGAAGCGCGCCACCGTGATCGACTCACCCTTGCCCTTCAGGGCGGCCAGGGTTTCGGTGAACCACGGTGCGGGCGGCTGCTGCCTGCCCGGGCGGGCCACGGTACGGGCCTGCGTCGAGCTGCCATCGCCGGCCTGGGCCTGGGCCAGCGAGCACAGCGAGATGAAGATCGCGTCCAGGCTCACGATGTCCTTGCCACCCTTGGGCTGGGACTTGAACAATTCGATGGCCTTCAGGCGCGTCGACGTGAACTGTTCGACCTCCATGGCGTTTCCTCTCTGAGACAATGATTGGGGGATGCAGGGTGACGACAGGTGTCGTCGGTGATGGGGCGACCTTACATCATTTTCGCCGATGATGGGTCGCGACCTGCGCTTGGATGGGCGGGAAGCGGGGGCACGCGATGATGCGCCGTGCTCAGATCACTCCGCGCGACAACAGCTGGTCCAGCGTCCTGCGCACCAGATCGGCTGGCGTGCCGTCATTGTCTACTTCGATGTCGACCAGATGATCCGGCAAGGGCTGTTCGCTGGCATGGCCCGGACGGCTGACGCGGATCACGACACCGCCACGACGGCGGATCGCGCGGGCTTCATCGATCACGCGCACATCCGGCACCAGTCCGCCTGCAGGCAGGCGTGCGAACAACGAGCGCACCCGCAGTTCGGGGAGAATGCAATCACGCCCCGATCCGGTGCCGGTGCCCTGCATCAGCTGCTGAGGGATGAGCTCAGCCAGCGCCCGCAGCGGGGTAGCAAAGCTGTCGCAGGGCAGCGCCAGCGCCGAGGCCAGTCCATTGGCCAGGGTGTCCTTGCCCGCATGCGTGGCGCCGGCGATGCCGATGTAGAGCGGACCGGCTGCCTGCGGGGCAGGCCGCAGCGGAGTGCGGCCCAGGGCGGGGCCGGTACCGAATGCGGCCAGGGTGTCGGCGATCATGCGGTGGCCGCTGTCGAGGGAGGCGGGGATCATGCGGAATCTACTCCTGAAAGAAGACGGTGAGCGGCGGCGGTCAGGAATCGCGACCGGCAGCACCGCGCGCGCGCAGCAGGCGCTGGGTGATGCGCCCCCCGCGGGCGGCGGCCGCGACAGGGTCAAAGCACAGCATGGCGGTGCGCGTGCGGCGGCCAGCGGCAAGGTGATCGCGGATGGTCCGTTCGGACAACACCGGTACCCGTTGGTGGATCTGCCGCACGGTCAGCTGCTCGCCTTCGAAGGCATGAAGTTGGGGACGAGGCATGACGCAAGCGCTCCTGGAAGGTGGCGTGGCCGATACAGGCATCTTGCCTCCGTGGGCTCTTCTAGTCAACACCTTTCATCTACTTGTATCTTGATTGGTGCGGCCGTTGGGCCGCGCGCCCCTCCAATGCACACCCCGTGGGCACCCGGCATCAGAACGGGCCTGCCGCCTGCTCGCCGAGGCTGAGCCTGCGCGGCGGCATCAGCCAGACCTTGGCCCGCTCCTTGCCCACCACGCGCGTACGTACGCCATGACGTTTCACCACATAGGCGGCCGCCTCGTTGACGTCGCGGCGGTTCGGCTTGTCGATGCCCGCGGCAATGACGATCTCGGTGGCGCGGTAGTGCGCGTTCCAGTGCTCGGTAGGCAGGGACCAGTCGAAGCGGCGGTCGATCAGTTCGGCGATCGGCGAGATCGGTTCGTGCTCGCTGTTGGTGGCATTCAGCGCGTCCAGTTCCTCGGCGGACAGGTGCCAGGTCTCGCCGTCGCAGTACAGCGCATGAGCCTCGGCCCACACCTGCTGCATGTCGATCCGCGCCGGTTCGCCCAGTGCCACGGCATGCACGGTCCACCAGCGCGTGTTGCCGGTCGCGTCGCGCAGGAAGCGCTCGTCATTGACACTGGCAAACAGGATGGTGCGGCGCGCATAGCGCGATTCGTTGCGCGCGTACGGGCGGCGGATCTCATCATGGCTGCGCGAGATGAACGATTTCAGCGCGGCGATATCGGTGCGGCGGAAGGTGGCATCCACTTCACCCAGCTCGACGATCCACTTGGAGATGACCTGCTTGATGCTGTCCTTGTTGGCCGGATCGAGCACCACGCCGTCGGCGATCAGCTGCAGTTCCGGCGGTGCCAGCTGCCGCGCCCAGCGTGTCTTGCCCAGATTCTGTTTCGAAACGAACGTCAGCACACCCCGCGCCACCACGCCATCCGGTTCAAAGGCCGCCGCCACGCCGGAGACCAGCCAGCGTCGCATCAGTACTTCCTTCAGGATGTGCCCGTCGGCCATGCGCGTGGGTTGCGCTTCCTGCACCGTATCGAAGAACGCCTGCAGGCGGGACTGCCCGTCCCATGGGCGTGAGGTGATCCAGCTGGCGACCGGATTGTAGGGGTTGGCTTCGGCCACCTGGCACAGGTTGGTTTCGAAGCTGGCGGTGGTCATGCCGGCGCGGTGCATGCAGTCCATCACTTCACCGGCAGCCACTTCCTTGGCATTGTCCACCGTGCTCTGCAGGCCCGGCACCAGGATCTCCAGGTCCTTGCGGATGACGTTGTAGCGCACGGTCACGCCGGTGCGCCGGCACAGTTCGGCCAGATTGCGCGCGGTGGGCAATGGGCGGCCGCGCGGGCTGGTATCCGGGAAAGGCGTGAAGGCATCGAACGCAGACAGGTTGCCGGGCACCTGATAGCTCGCGCTGGCTGCCGAAGGTGCGACGTCGCCGGCCATGTCATCTTCCACCACGGCGGCTGGCGGCGGCAGGAGCTGCGCGCGGACCGCCTCCAGCCCCTCGCGCAGGTGCAGGTCGTTGAAGTCGGTCGGGCGGTCACTGTCACCGTGCACCGCGGAGAACTCGGGCCATGCCACGCGTGCATCGATCTCCGCGGCGGCGCGCGTTGCCTGGGTGACGCCGGGATTGTCCACGGGCTGCCGGGTCCACTGATCGTTGTCCGCGCAGAGAACGAACACACCGTCGGGCACGGCGCTGCGCCAGGCGCGGGCGACTGCGGCGAGGTTGCCCGCATCCCAGGCGACCACCACGCACCAGCCGGTGGCCTGATGGATGGAGGCGGCGGTGGCATAGCCCTCGGCGATGGCGATCGGCTGCGCAGCGAGCGGTTTTCCGATGACATGGAAACATCCCTGTTTGCGGCCACCGGACAGGAAGTCCTTGTCGCGCCCCAGTGCGGGTTCCATGCGCGGGAAGATCGCCTGCAGCGAGACGATCCGACCGGCAGCGTTCATCACCGGCACCAGCAGCGTGTTGTCGATGTGGCGGAAGACCAGGCCGTCGCTGTTGCGTACCGGCCACGGCGCCACCCGCAGGCCATGCGCAGGGATGCCCTTGCGTACCAGATACGGATGGCTGCTGTCCGCAGGTACAGCGCGGTTCCAAAGCACGTTGGCAGCCTTGGCGGCGGCCTCCTCGCGTTCGCGCTGCTGCTGCTCGCGTTCGGCACGGGCTTCCTCCTGGCGGTGACGGATGGCGCGCTGTTCGGCGGCGCTGAGCGTGCCGGGTGACTTCGCGCACCAGGCATGACGGGTGCCGGTGCGCCAGCTGCCGAACTCGCCGACCGGGACCTGGTCACCGAACAGTACGGCCCACCCATTGCGAGTGCCAGGGCGATCACCCTGCACATGGAAGCGCACCAGCGTGCCGTCGGCATTGAGTGCCTCGCGGCCGCGGGCGTCCGGCACGATGCCGTGCGCGTGCATGACCTGCAGGAACGCAGGAACGACGTCCTGCGCTGGGTGCGATGTGTGCATTCGGCGAAGCCCCTTGAAGCGTGGTCCGGTTCACCGCAGCCTGTCGATGCGCTGCGTGATTCATGCCAGGCACGGTGCACGTGGCGACCGGCCGACGCGGCAGGGCCAGCAGCAGAGGGGAGGCGGTGATGCGGCCATGGTGTCGGAATGACCCCTCTTTTGCAACACCTTGCGACACCTTGCATCCCTGAGCCCGACAGCGTGGCCGGGTGTCATGAGGATCTGCGATGACGTTCGCAGATTGTCGCTCCTGCGGCGGCGTGTCGCAGTTGGCGAGAACCGTTTTTCCGATGATGCCGTTGCCGCCAGATGCGGCCTTCCCACACGCCTTTCGCCCTTCCGGGCGCCCATGCACAAGGAGCCTGCATGCCTGAAATCCACTGCAACCACAAACGCCGAACCGATGCCGGGAGCGACTCATCCAACGCCGTCGATGCGTTCTCAATCGGTGCGACCACCCCCCGATAAAATACAGCCGGCATGACGGACACCATCGACGAAGCGCAGGAACTGGAAGCGCGCCATCTGCAACAGGCATTGGCCCAGCACGCAACGCGGGCCCGCACTGTTGCCCCTCTCACACCCATTGGGGAATGCCACAACCCGGACTGCAGCGAAGACTTCAACAACGATCCGGCCAGGCTGTTCTGTGGGCCTGCCTGTGCCGAGCGCTACGAAGCCATCCATCAACACCGCAACGCATAGGAACAGGGGACATGTCTCTGAACAGCAACGACGCTGGATTCACCGAACGCATCGCCGGAGTGTCGGCCGAGCTCGCCGTGCTGGTGAGCCTGGTGGAGCACCACATCCATCTGCAGTTGGCCGACCTGACCGATTCGGGTGATGTGGATGCGCAGGAGCGATTCGCGGTCGCCGATCCGGAGCGCTGGTTGGAGAACGCCCGCAACAGCCTGCAGGCGGGCGTCATGTTCCTGGAACGCGCTGTGCGGCAGCCCGCCCGGTTCTAGCGGTGCCGCGTGGGGACGGAAGGGGCCGGTGTGGTCGCCTTCCGTCCCCACCGGAGTACGCAGCGCGCTGCTCGACGGGGGCTGCGTCATAACGTCGCACCGCCTGTGCAGCAACCCTGAACGCGGTCCAAGGTTGGGCGAGGCCCCGTAGAATGGCGACGTGCGCCGTTCTGTTCTCCACCGCCGGTTCCAGGCCCTGGCATGGCTTGCCATGCTGCTGGTGCTGCTCGCCCCGCTGGTGAGCCGCTGGCTGGCGCATGGCCACGTTGCGGCCAGCGCAGCGGTGGCGGCGATGGACCACAGCCTGCACGCACCGCATGCGGTGGAGGGCCACCACGACCACCATGCGATGGCGATGCAGCACGGCGACGCGGCCCCGAAGCCTGCTGCCGACCCCCATGCCGATCATGAGATGGGCGTGGACTGCGATTACTGCCTGATCGCCGCACGGATGATCACCCTGTTGGTGGCAGCATTGCTGCTGTTGGCACCGATGACGCCGGTCTGCCGCGCGTTGCGCGGTGCGGTGCAGGCCCTGCCGCAACGGATCAGCGGCACCCTGGGAGCGCGTGGGCCACCGGTCCCCAGGGCCGCCTGAGCCGCACCCGCGCTGCAGTGATCTTCCTGCCATGAGGTTGCCGGCCACGGCCGGTGCCCGCCCGCGCGTGCCTATCCCTTTCTGATTGCTGCCCTGCAATGCGGGGTGGCCTTGCATGCCGTGACCCAATGAAAACCAACCCCAACTCCGCGCGCCTGCGCCGGGCGCTGCTGCCTGCGCTGTGCACCTTGCTTCTGCAGGCGACACCTGTCCTTGCCGCCGATGCGGCGCCTCCTACCACGCTGGATACCGTGCGCGTGGTCGACACCCGCAGCAGTGAGCTGTCTTCCACCGCCAGCGCGGGCTCCGCGCTGGGCCTGAGCGTGCTGCAGACGCCGGCCAGCCTGACCGTGATTTCGCGCGACCAGCTGGAGCAGCGCGGCGATACCAACCTCAACGATGCGATCAGCCGGGCAGGTGCGATCAGTGCCATGCCGCATCCCGGCAACGGCCTGAGCGCGCTGTCCAGCCGTGGTTTCACCGATGGGGCGTCGGTGATGCGGTTGTATGACGGATTGCGCCAGTACGGCGGCGTGGGCATCACCTTCCCGTTCGATACCTGGTCGATCGAGCGCATCGAAGTGCTGCGTGGGCCGGCCTCGGTGATCCATGGCGACGGCGCGATCGGCGGGGTCATCAACATCGTGCCGAAGAAGCCCTCGCGCGGCGCCATCGAGAACGAAGTCAGCGTGACCGTCGGCAGTGAGGACACCGCACGCCTCGGTTTCGGCAGCGGCGGCGCGCTGACCCCGGCGCTGGCGTACCGGCTGGACATGAGTGGCAATTACAGCGCCGGGTGGGTCGATCGCGGGCGCAACAGCGACGCCACCTTCTCCGGTGCGCTGCTGTGGCAGCCGCGTGATGACCTGCAGCTGACCCTTACTCATGCGCAGGGCCAGCAGCAGCCGATGCGCTACTTCGGCACGCCGCTGGTCGACGGTCGCCAGCTGGACGCGCTGCGCCACCGCAACTACAACGTGGAAGACAGCCAGATCCGTTTCCGTGACCGCTGGACTCAGCTCGACGCGCTGTGGACGCCCACTGCGAACGTGGAGTGGCGCACCCGCGTCTACCAGATCGACAGCCAGCGCGACTGGCGCAACGCCGAGGCCTATGTCTACAACCCGCGTAGCGGCCTGATCGATCGGTCCGGCAATACCCAGATCACCCACAACCAGGACCAGACCGGGCTGACCTCGACGCTGCGGGTGCAGGGTGAGGTGGGCGGCCTGGCGAACAGTTTCGCGGTGGGGCTGGATGCCAACCGTGCGCACTTCAAGCACACCAACAACACCTATGCCGGCAGTTCGGGCCCGGTCGATCCGTTCCATCCGGTGCCCGGCACGTTCGTCAGCGATGCGCCGAATCTGCCGCGTTACCGCAACCGCGCCGAGCAGTACGCGCTGTTCGTGGAGGACCGGCTGGCACTGAGTGAGCGCTGGTCGGTGCTGGGTGGGCTGCGCCACGATCGTGCCGACATTGATCGCACCGATCTGATAAGCGGCCAGCGTGCGTTCTCGAAGACCTACAGCAGCACCGGGTGGCGCGCGGGCACGGTGTTTGCGCTGCGCCCGACGCTGAGCCTGTATGCGCAGTACTCGCAGGCGGCGGACCCGGTCAGTGGCCTGTTGATGATCAGCCCGGCCAACGGGGCGTTCGACCTGGCCAAGGGCCGGCAGGTGGAGGTGGGCTTGAAGCAGGCCTTCGACGGCGGCGAGTGGACGCTGGCTGCGTACCGCATCCGCAAGACCGGTCTGCTCAGCCGCGACCCGCTGCAGCCCGACCGCCGGGTGCAGGTGGGCGCGCAGACCTCGCGTGGCATCGAGGCTTCGTTGAACTGGGACTTCGCGCCGCACTGGTCGCTCGATGCCAACGCGACGGTGCTGAAGGCCGAGTTCGAGGACTTCCTGGAAACCACGGGGACGCCACCGGTGCTGATCTCGCGCGACGGCAATGTGCCGCCGAACGTGGCCGAACGCCTGGCCAACGTGTGGTTGAGCTGGCAGTTCCTGCCCGAGTGGACCCTGGCCGGCGGCGCGCGCTACGTCGGCAAGCGCTACGCCGACAACGCCAACACGCTGGAGCTGCCGGGCTACAGCACCACCGACCTGGCGTTGTCCTGGCAGTCCGCGCCGCGGACGCGGGTGACTGCACGCCTGTTCAATGTGTTCGACAAGGCGTACTACGCCACCGCGTACTACACCAGCACACAGTGGTTGTTGGGTGCGGACCGGCGCGTTGAATTCACGCTCGACCATCGCTTCTGAGGGTGCCAACCATGTCGCTGCGATCCACCGCCAAGCGCTGGACCTACCTGGTGCATCGCTGGCTGGGCATCGGCGGATGCCTGTTGATGTTGCTGTGGTTCGTCAGCGGCATGGTGATGCTGTTCATCGGCTATCCGAAGTTGACACCCGGTGAGCGCCTGGCGGCGCTGCCGGTGCTGGGTGATGCCGTCGATTGGCGAGGGTTGTCGGCGCTGCCAGGCGCTGTCCAGGCTGAGCCGGAAGCCGTGGCGCTGACCACGCTGCGTGGCGAACCCACCTATGTGGTGCGTGGCGGCAGCAACATCGGTGCGTGGTCGGCGCGGACAGGCCAGGCGCTGCTGCCGGTGTCGGCACAGCAAGCTGAAGCGTCGGCCGCGCAGTTTGCCGGCGGGCAGGCCTTCGTCGGCGCAATGCGCGTGGATGAGGATCGATGGACACACTCACGCGCGCTGGATGCACATCGGCCGCTGTACCGGGTCGAGGTGGGTGGTCCCCAGCCTGGGGACCTGTACGTGTCCTCGCACACGGGCGAGGTGATGCTGGATGCGCCGCATGTGCAGCAGCGCTGGAACTATGTGGGTGCGTGGCTGCACTGGCTGTATTTCCTGCGCATGCAATCGGTGGATCCAGTATGGACGTGGGTGGTGATCGTGCTGTCGGGGCTGTGCACGGTGGCGTCCGTCAGCGGCATCGTGGTCGGTGTGTGGCGCTGGCGCTTCCGTGGTCATTACCGGTCGGGCGCGAAGACGCCGTATGTCGAACCCTGGATGCGCTGGCACCACCTGATCGGCCTGGTCGCTGCTGCATTCGTGTTCACCTGGATCTTCAGCGGCTTGATGTCGATGAATCCGCTGGGTGTGTTCAGCAGTACCCGCGATGCGATCGACCCCGGGCGCTATCGTGGCGGCAGGGTGGCGGTGGACGGGACGCTGGCCGAACCGTCGGCGTTGCTGGCGGTGGCCGGCGATGCGCGTTTCCGGCCGGTGGAAATCCAGTGGCGGCGCATCGGCGGCGAGCTGTTCGCGCTGCTGCTGGATGGGCAGGGCGATACCCGCATCGTGTCCATGGCTGAAGGGCGGCTTCAGGTATCGCGCCACCTGCCGGTGGCGTGGTTGCAGCTGAAGGCGCGGGCGATCTCGCATGCACCGATGCAGGGTTTCTCGCTGCTGCAGTCGCCTGATGCCTACTTCTATCCGCGCGCGCCCGAGGCCATGAACGGTGCGGCCGTGCGTCGCTTTCCGGTGGCGGTTGCGGACTTCGGTGATGCCGAGGCGACGCGTGTCTACCTCGACCTGGGAAGCGGTGACCCGCTGTTGACGATGGGGCACCGCGAGCGGGTGGGGCGCTGGCTGTTCTACTTCCTGCACAGCTGGGACCTGCCGGCGATGCTGCGGCAGGACATCGCGCGACTGGGCGTGTTGCTGCTGCTGAGCGTGGCGGGTACTGCGCTATGTGCGACCGCTACCGTGATCGGCTATCGGCGTGTGCGGATGAAGGTGCGGCGTCGACGGCGCTGATGCGGCGGGTCACACCCGCAGCCAGCGCGTGGACACCGCCACCAGCAACAGGGCGGTCGCCACGCCGATGAACGCGGCGATCAGACCGAAGTGATTGGCGGCGAAGCCGATCAGCGCCGGGCCCGCGAGGATGCCGGCGAAGCCCAGCGTGGACACCGCCGTGATCGCCAGCGCACCGGGCATCCGGGTCTGGTGGCCGGCCAGCGAGAACAGCGCCGGTGCGATGTTGGCGCAGCCCAGGCCCACCAGCACGTAGCCGGCCAGAGATGCCTGCCAGGGCGTAACCAGGGTCAGCACCAGCACGCCGCTGGCGGCGAGCAGGGCGCCGAACACGATCGCGCGCTGGCGACCGACGCGTGCCACCAGCGCATCGCCGAACAGGCGCGCGACGGTCATGGTCAGGGTGAAGGTCACATAGCCGATGCCGGCCAGGCTGGCGTCCACACGACGTACGTCGCTGAGGAACACCGCACTCCAGTCCAGCATCGCGCCTTCGCCGAGGAAGGCGATGAATGCCAGAACGCCGATGAACAGCACCACGCCGTGCGGCATCGCCAGCATCGGCGTGTCATGCGGCATGCGCTCGCGGTGCCAGTGCGACGCCGACAACAGCATCACCAGCAGCATGGCGCCTACGCCGATCAGCACAGACGCCAACGGTGGCAGCCGTGCCGAAAGCAGTACGGTCATGGCGGCCGCACCAAGGAACCCGCCGATGCTGAAGAAGGCATGGAAGCCGGACATCATCACGCGCCGGGCTTCGCGCTCGACGATCACTGCCTGCACGTTCATCGTGCAGTCCATCGCCCCCACCGCGGCACCGAACACGAACAACACCAGTCCCAGCAGCCAGGCCGTGTCGGCCAGGACCAGCCCGGGCACGCTGAGGCAGATCAGCAGCGTGCTGGCCACCATCACCCGACGGCAGCCCAGGCGCGCGGCTAGCACGCCGGACAGCGGCATCGCCAGCAGCGAACCGGCACCCAGGCAGAGCAGCACCAGGCCCAGCGTGGCATCGTTGATGTCCGTGCGTGACTTGGCGAAAGGCACCAGCGTGGCCCACAACGCGGTAGCGAAGCCGGGAATGAAGAACGCAGCGCGGGTCGCGTGCTGTTCGGCACGCGCGCGGGTGGCAAGAGGCATGGGCGGTTCGGTCAGGGCAGGGTGGGATGCACGGTGATGCCGGCGGCACGGAAGCGGGCGGCCAGTGCGGGAGGCGCTGACGTTGTCAGCACCAGATCGTCGATCTCGTCCAGGCTGGCGATCTGCCAGTGGCCGCGCGCGCCGAGCTTTTCAGTGGTGGCAGCGACGATGACGCGGCTGCTGCACGCCACCATCGCGCGCTTCAGCGTGGCTTCTTCCGAATCCATCGCCCACACGCCGGTGTCGCCGTCCACCGCGCACGGGCCCGGCAGGTACACATCGGCGCGCAGGCGCTGCACCTGGGCCAGCGCTTCGGAACCGACCGCGCCGCCACCGCTGGCCAGGCGGCCGCCGATCAGCTGTACGGTGGTGCCTTCATGCACGCTGGCGGCGGTGGCGATCTGCGGCGCGTTGGTGATCAGCGTCAATCCCAACGCGGCGGGCAGCTGCTGGGCGATGGCCAGGTTGGTCGACCCGGCATCGAGCAGTACCACCTGGCCGGGCTGCAGCAGGGCGCAGACGCGCGCGGCCAGTTCTGCCTTGTCGCCGCGATCGCGGGTCAGGCGTTCACGCAGCGGGCGTTCCTTCGGCGGTGGCAGCACGGCCCCGCCGTAGACGCGCTGGCACAGGCCCTGCGCCGCCAGCTCGCGCAGGTCGCGGCGGATCGAATCTTCGGAAACGGCATAGCGACGCGCCAGGTCGGCGGCCACCACGCGGCCCTGCTGACGCAGTTCCTCAAGGATCTGCTGGGGGCGCTGGGCGGCAAGGGGGCTGGGATCGGAACTCATGTCGCAAGTGTGCACATTCGTGCATGAACGTGCAACAACATGCATGTGGCCGAGGTGGACACAGGGTGGCTGGACTGCCGGTGAACCCGGCCGCGCCCGGGGTCTATGGATCGCCTTTGCGGCCCGGCATCATGGCGGGGCACTTGGCATGGAATCCCTGATGTCCCCCATCGTTCACCACAAGCTGCGGATCGGCGCCGACCAGTACACCGGCCAGAAAGTGGTCGACCAGCAGTTCCAGCAATGCGATTTCTCCGGCGCGGATCTGACCGCGACCGAGTTCATCAACTGCAGCTTCTACGACGCCGACAGCCGCACCGGGTGTCGCTTCAACGGTGCCACGCTGAAGGAGGCCAGCTTCCGTGGCTGCGACATCAGCATGTGCCACTTCAATTTCATCAAGGCGCTGGGCCTGGAGATCAGCGAGTGCCGCGCACAGGGCGCGGATTTCAGCAACGCCAGCTTCATGAACCAGATCACCACGCGCAGCGGGTTCTGCAGCGGCTTCATCAAGAAGTCGAACCTGCGCTACGCCAATTTCTCGCGGGTGACGCTGGAGAAGTGCGAGCTGTGGGAGAACCGCTGGGACGGCGCCAATGTGAGCGGCGCCAGCTTCGCCGGCTCGGACCTGTCCGGTGGCCAGTTCGAGGGCATCGACTGGAACAGCGCCAATTTCACCGATTGCGACTTGACCAATTCCGAGTTGGGTGAGCTGGACCTGCGCAGCACCAACCTGCGTGGCGCACGGCTGGACGTGCAGCAGGTGGCGCTGCTGATGCAGCGGATCGGCATCACTGTGGTGCCGTGATGACGGTCCGGCCGCATCACTTTGCGTAGGCTACCCAGCCCTTGAAGCTGAAGCCGGCGTAGAACAGCTCCACGTCGTCGAAGCCTGCCTCCTGCAGCAGCGCGACCTCCTGCTCGGGTGACAGCAACGGCAGCCGCTCGGCAATGGCCTCGATCGCACGCTGCGCATCCACGCGCGCAACGCCAGAGGCTTCTGCGAACGCCGCATAGCGCTGCAACCAGCGCAGCTTGCCGTCCGGATCCTGCGGCACGCTGTGGTGGGCGACCACCAGGGGCGCACCCGTGCGCAGTCGCTTGTGTAGTTCGCGCAGCGTATGCAGGCGTTGCGTGGCGTCGAGGAAGTGCAGGGTCAGCAGGCAGCTGGCGCCGTCGAAGCGCACGTCCGGAGCATCGTCGATGTAGCCTTCCAGCAGTTCAACGCGTGCGTTCAACGGGCCCAGCGTCTGCTCAGCCAGGGCCAGCATCGGTGCGGCCGGGTCCACGCCCAGCAGCTGCCAGCCCGGTTGTGCCTCGGCAAAGGCTTTCAGCTCCAGGCCGCCACCGGCGCCCAGCACCAGCACGCGCCCCTGCACGGGGACCCGTTCGGCCAGCAGCAGGCGACTCATCTGCTGCAGGGCGAGGTAGCCCGGCACCTGGCGCAGCGGGCCCTCGGCATAGCGGGCCACGGCCTGCGGATCGGAAAACGAAGACATGCGCGCATTCCTGCAACGGGGAATTACCACTGTACCGTGGCACGCAAGTGCCCGTGCCGCAGGGCACCGGCATCGTGCTCAGCGCAAGGCCTGTGCCAACACCTGCCAGATGCGCGGGTCCTGGCATTGCGAGACATTGAAGCGCAGGTAGTCGGCCGCGCGCTGCGACTGGCTGAAGGCGTTGCCCGGTGCCAGCACGATGCCCTGGCGCAGGCAGTGCCGCGCCAGTGCGGCGGCATCGCGGCCGTCGGGCAGCTGGCACCACAGGAACAGGCCGGCTTCGGGCTGCAGCCACGGTGTGATGCCCAGCGTGTGCAGTTTCCGTAGCGTATGCCGGCGTGCATCGGCCAGGCGCGAACGCACCGACTGCATGTGGCGACGATAGCCACTGTCGGTCAGCGCGATGTGCATCAGCTGCATCGCCAGATGGCCGCCGCCGAAGCTGGTTGCCAGCTTCAGGTCGGTCAGCGCGTCGATCCAGTCGTGGCGCGCCGCGATGTAACCGCACCGCGACGCCGCCGACAGCGTCTTGGAAAAACTGCCGACGTGGATCACCCGCGACAGACCATCCAGCGCGGCCAGCCGCGGCGCAGGCTGCAGCTCGAAATCGGCGAAGATGTCGTCCTCGACGATGATCAGTTCGCTGCGCTCGGCCAGGCCCAGCAGGCGGTGAGCGGTGCTGGCGGAAAGCACGGCGCCGGTCGGGTTGTGCAGGCCCGAATTGGTGATGTACAGCCGCGGCGAATGCGCCTGCAGCGCCTGCGCGAACGCATCAAGGTCCGGCCCGGTGTGGGTGTACGGCACGCCTACAGCCTGCACCTGGTGTGCCTTCAGCAGCGCGTGGTAGTTGAAGTAGCTGGGGTCATCCACCAGCACGCAGTCGCCGGGCTTGAGCAGGAAGCGGCAGATCAGGTCGACCGCGTGCGTGCCCGATTCGGTCAGCAGGATCTGTTCCATCGGCGCGTCGATGCCCAGTGCGGCAGCACGCCGCTGCAACAGCTGGCGCAATGCGGGCAGACCGAGCGGGCCGGCATAGTCGACCAGCTGCGCAGCATCGACACGTGCCAGCCGGCGCAGGCCGCGACGCATGCCGTCCTGGTACAGCCAGTCGCTGGGCATCCAGCCGCAGCCCGGTTTGAGGTGGCCCGCGGGCGTCTCCAGCGATTGCCTCGACACCCACAGCGGGTCCACCACGCGATCCAGCCGCGGCTCCATCGCGGCCAGCGCCAGCGGTGCGGCCGGGCCACTGACGTAGAAGCCCGAACCCGCACGCGCGCTGATCACCCCTTCAGCCGCCAGGCGCTCGTAGGCCTCGACCACGGTGGAGACCGATACGCCCATCGCTGCCGCCTGCGCGCGCACCGACGGCAGGCGGGAACCGGGGCCATCCACGCGCGCGCTGATGCGGCTGCGGACGGTCTGGATGACTGATTCGATGCGGGTGAGCGGACGCGACATGGCGGGACTGTAGTGGAAGTGTTGGCAGTACAGTTACTTGCGACTGTACTGGATTGTAGCTGGGGCGCACCCGTCGATGGATGTTCCCATGCAGGTTCCGCCGGGCAATGCCCGGCATGACAGGAATGCAGGCGTGGAACGGTCAGCGAGCGGTTGGATCAATGGCTTCATCGGTGTGGTGATCTTCGCCGGCTCGTTGCCGGCCACCCGCCTGGCGGTGCTTGAACTTGACGCCGGGTTCGTCACCGCTGCACGCGCTACCATTGCCGCGGTGCTTGGCCTTGGCCTGTTGCTGCTGTTGCGCCAGCCCTGGCCGCGGCGCAGTGACCTGCCGGGGCTGGTGGTGGTCAGTCTTGGCGTGGTGGTCGGTTTTCCGCTGCTGACCGCGTTGGCGCTGCGCCATGCGTCATCGGCGCACACCATCGTGTTCGTCGGCCTGCTGCCACTAAGTACCGCACTGTTCGGGGTGCTGCGCGGCGGCGAGCGGCCGCGCCCGGCGTTCTGGCTGTTCTCGATGCTGGGCAGTGCCTGCGTGGTCGGCTACGCAATGCGCAACGGCATCGAGGCCTCGCTGCAGGCCGACCTGCTGATGCTGGCCGCGATCCTTGCCTGCGGGCTCGGCTATGCCGAAGGCGGCCGGCTGGCCCGCCATCTCGGCGGCTGGCAGGTGATCAGCTGGGCACTGCTGCTGGCCTTGCCGGTGATGCTGCCGCTGAGCGTGGTGATGCGGCCGGCCTCGTTCGCCGCGGTGGGCGCGCCTGCGTGGTGGGCGCTGGGCTACGTGGCGGTGTTCAGCATGCTGGTCGGCTTTCTGTTCTGGTACCGCGGGTTGGCCCAGGGCGGTATCGCCGCGGTCGGCCAGCTGCAGCTGCTGCAACCGTTCTTCGGCCTGGCCCTGGCAGCGCTGCTGCTGCACGAAGCGGTCAGCGCTGGCATGGTGCTGGTAACACTGGGCGCGGTGGTCTGCGTGGCCGGCGCGCGCCGCTTCAGCCGCTAGGAAAAAGGGGACGGAGGGGATTAGGTCGCTATTGCCCCTTGTGTGCCGGAAGCGACTTAATCCCCTCCGTCCCCTTTTCGGGTGATAGCGCGGGCGTATCGTGGGGAGTGGTCAACGGTATTGGCCGGTGCCCTCGCCCGTGGTTGAAGCTGTGCGGATGCAACCTGTTTCCCGAATTTCCTTTGAAGGCCAAGTGGGGCTGGTGACCGGTGCCGCCGGTGGACTGGGCCTGGCCTACAGTCGCCTGCTGGCCGAACGTGGTGCGCACGTGGTGATGCACGACGTCGGTGCCGACACCAATGGTTGTGGCACCAATCCGCTGCGCATCCAGCACAGTGCCGACGCGTTGCAGGCGCGTGGGCTGTCGGTGCAGGCCGTCAGTGATCCCATCGATCATCGTGCCGGTTGCCACGCCCTGGTACAGGAGATGCTGCAGCAGCATGGCCGCATCGATTTCCTGATCCACAATGCTGGCTGGGTGGAGTACCAGGCGCTGGAAGCAGTCGAAGACGATGCGCTGGAGCGGATGCTGTGCCTGGCCGCGAAGACACCTCTGTGGTTGGCGCAGGCGGCGTGGCCGGCGATGCGCGCGGCGGGCGGTGGCCGCATCGTCATCACCACGTCCGATCGCGCGCTGTATCCGCAGTATGCGCAACGCGGCCTTTCCGCCTATGCGATGGGCAAGCTGGCCGCGCTCGGCCTGGCCAATGTGCTGGCACTGGAAGGTGCAGCGCAGGGCATCGTGGTCAACGCGGTTTCGCCAGTAGCCAAGACGCGGATGTGGGGCATCGACGGCGAGCCGGATGAGCTGCATCCGGAGGCAGTCGCGCAGGGCGTGGCCTTTCTGGCATCGACGCGCTGCCAGGGCGGCGGATGGGTGCTGCGTGCAAGCAATGGCCAGTTCCATGCGCTGCGCCTGCAGGAAGCGGAACACGTTGCATATCCGCGCGATCTGCGCGCGGTCAGCGCCGACAGCATCGAGTCGGTGGCCCTGCAGTGGCCGGCCATCGCCCGCGCCAGTGTGGACGTGCGCAGCTGAGGGCGTACCCTAGCCGGATTCCCACCACCTGCATCGAGATGATCGACCTGCGCCTGCTCCGCCAGTTCGTGGCCGTGGCCGAAGAGCTGCACTTCCACCGCGCCGCCGCCCGGCTGCACATGTCGCAGCCACCGCTGACGGCGGCGATACGGCGGCTGGAAGACGAGCTGGGCAGCGAACTGATCGTGCGTGGCAACCGTACCCTGGGCCTGACCGTCGCCGGGCAGACCTTGCTGGTGGAAGCGCGCGCGACGCTGCAGCAGGCCTAACAGGCGCTGCAGCGCACCCGTGAAGCCGCCGCAGGGCAGAGCGGCAGCCTGCAGGTGGGCTATGTCGGCAGCGCCCTGTACGGTCGGCTGCCCGGTTTGATCCGCCGCTTCCGCCAGCAGTATCCGCGGGTGCGGCTGCATCTGCAGGAGGCGACCTCCCGCCAGCAGCAGCTGTGGTTGAGAGAGCAGCGCATCGATGTGGGTGTGTTGATTCCACCGATTCCTGCCGCCGAACTACAGCTGCGCGACTTTGATCATGACCATCTGGCGATTGCGTTGCCGCGTGCGCATGCATTGGCCGCGTTGCCCGAAGTGAGCGTGGCGATGCTGGCCGATGAACCCTTCGTGTCGTGGCCAGCGGGCGAGGGCATCGGCTTCCACGCACAGGTGCTGGGCCTGTGCACCGCGGCGGGATTCACCCCGCGCGTGGTGCAGGAAGCGCAGGGCATGCATGCAGTGCTGTCGCTGGTGGCGGTGGATGCGGGCGTGGCAATCGTGCCGGCCAGCATGAGCAGTTTCCGTCCGGAGGAGATCGTCTACCGGACGGTGGCCGGCGAAGCAGCGCGCTTCACCCTGCAGCTGTGCGTGCGCCCTGAGCAACCTTCGCCGGTGCTGTGCAATTTCCTGGACGCCGCGAACGCGAGCTGATCCTGCTGGCCGCTTAGGCGTGTTCGCCCTGGAACAGATGCGCCACGGCGTAGTCGATGAATACCCGCAGCCGCGCGCTGGGGTGGCGTCCACCCGGCCATAGCAGCGAGAACTGCCCCTGGTGTGTGGGCAGTGCAGGCAGTACCCGTTGCAGGCGGCCATCGGCCAGCGCGTCGGCGGCAAGGAAGTCCGGCATCCAGGCCAGGCCCATGCGCCCGATGGCGGCGGCCAGCAGCGCTTCCATGTTGTTGCAGGTCATCGCCGTCGGCAGGCCCGCTCCGGCATCGCCTTCGACGCCTGGCAGCTGCCACGGATGCAGCTTCCCGGTGGTCGGGTAGCGGAAGCGCAGCGCGGTATGCATGCGCAGCTCGCTGACATCACCGGGCGTGCCGCGCGCCTGCAGATAACCCGGCGCCGCACAGAGCATGAAACGAAACCCGCCCAGCCGCCGCGCGGTCAAGCTGGAATCGGCCAGCTCACCGCTGCGTATCACCGCGTCGAGGCCTTCGCTGACCACATCGACGATGCGGTCATTGAAATCCAGTTCCAGCTGCACCTGTGGATAGCGCTGCTGGAACCCCGGCAGCACCGGCAGCAGGAAGCGATAGCCGATGGTCGGCAGCCCGATGCGCAGCAGCCCACTGGGCGCGTGCTGTCGCTGCGCCAGGTCCGCCTGCGCTTCGGACAGCTCGTCCAGGGCGCGCCGGCAGCGTTGCAGGAGCAGATCGCCCTCATCGGTGAGGTGTACGCGGCGGGTGGTGCGATGGAACAGGCGCGTACCCAGGTCCTGCTCGAGGCGGGCGATGCGCTTGCCGACCGCCGACGCTGACAGGCCGAGAACGCGGGCTGCACCGACGATGCTGCCCGCCTCCGCAGTGCGGACGAAGGCGAGCAGGGCAGAGATGGAGTCCATGCCGGCATGATTGCGGAGCATCAGGCCGCAATCAACGTCCATCGAGCCAGTTTTTCATCAATAACGGCCTGTCCATCATCAATGCCCCTGATGGATGGAGGCCCGCATGGCCCCGGTTTCGATGCTCCCCTTGCCTGTCCGTGCGCAGCAGCGCTGGATGCTGCTTGCCGTCTGCCTGGCCGCGCTGGCATTACCGTTGTCCTTCTCGGCCGGTGCGGTCGCGGTGCCGGTGCTGGCCCGTTCGGCGGCGGCGTCACCCACCGCGCTGGCGTGGGTGACCAATGCGTTCATGCTCACCTTCGGCAGCCTGTTGCTTGCTGCCGGTGGCCTGGCCGACCGCTATGGCCGGCGGCGGCTGTTCCTGCTGGGCACGGTCGGGTTCACCGCCACCACAGCCGTCGTCTGCGTGGCTCCCACGCTGCTGTGGCTGGACCTGGCGCGCGGGCTGCAGGGCGTTGCCGCTGCAGCAGCGCTGGCGTCCGGCACCGCCGCATTGGCGCAGGCCTGGCAGGGACCAGCACGCGCCCGCATCTTTGCTCTGCTGGGCACGACCTTCGGTGCAGGGTTGGCACTGGGGCCGCTGCTTGCCGGCCTTCTGCTGCAGGCACTGGGGTGGCGCAGCGTGTTCGCCGCCGGGGGTGTGCTGGCGTTGGCGGCCTTCGTACTGGGCGCGCGCGTGTTGCCTGAAAGTCACGGCGAGCGCGGACACCTGGACCTCGGCGGCATGCTCGGCTTCAGCCTGATGCTGGCAGCGCTGACCCTGTCCCTGCTATGGCTGGGAGAATCCGGCCTGCATGCCCTGCGCGTGCAGCTGGCGCTGCTGGCGACGCTGTTGTTGGGCGGGGTGTTCGTCTGCATCGAACGGTTGCACCACGCACCGCTGCTGGACCTCTCATTGTTCTCGCAGCCGGCGTTCCTCGGTGTCCAGCTGCTGCCGGTGGCCACCTGCTTCGGCTACGTGGTGCTGCTGGTGGTGCTGCCGCTGCAGTTGCTGGGGGTGCACGGGCAAAGCGCGACCGCGGTCGGATTGCAGATGCTGGCCCTGTCCACGCCGATGCTGGTACTTCCGATGCTGGCCGCGCGCTGGGCCGAGCGCATCGGAAGTGCGCGACTGTGCACGCTGGGCCTGCTGGTCTGTGCCCTCGGCCTGTACCTGTTGTCGCGCCATGCGTCGCACCCGTCGCCCTCGCAGTGGGTGCCGTTGCTGATGCTGATCGGTGCCGGAACGGCGTTGCCGTGGGGCTTGATGGATGGGCTGTCGGTCAGCGTGGTGCCGGTGCAGCGTGCGGGGATGGCCGCCGGCATCTTCGGAACGGTGCGGGTGGCCGGTGAAGGCATCGCCTTGGCCGCAGTGACCGCCTTGCTTGCGCTGCTGATCGGCCAGCGGCTGCAGGGCGCGTCACCTGCGTCGCTGGCCAGGGCCGGGGCCTATCTGGCGACCGGTGCGCATGCACAGGCGCAGGCGCTGCTTCCGGCGATGCGCGGCGAACACCTGCAGCAGGCCAGTGCCGAAGCGCTGGCGATACTGCTGCGGGTGCTGGCGCTGCTGACCGCTGCCTGCGCCGTGCTGCTGCACGGACTGCTGCGGCGGCCAGCGTTGGCTGTGATCAGAACCGATAGGTGATGGTGCCGGTGCCCCCCGTGGGTAGCCTGCGTCGGCCAATGCGGCGTGCGCGACGAGGCTGCCGGGCAGGGCGAGGGCAAGCGAGAGCAGGGTGCGGCGGGCGGGCATGGCGGTCGGTCCACCGAAGATCTCCGCGGATTATCGGGACTTCACCCGATTGTTGCAGATGATTCGCAATAACGTGTCATCGCCGAGACTTCGTCGCCTCACGCCCCCTATGCCGGCCAGCGCCTAGTCTCGATCGTCCCCGTCCCCCACGGAGATCCGCCATGTGGCTGCTCGATCATCTCTGGCCCGGCCGTAGACCCCTTCCTCCCCCGGTCGCTGTCGAGCCGCAGGCCGCACCCCGCCGGCCCTGGCTGAAGCGCCCGGCGCGGGCCGGCCGCAGCGGCATGGCGCCCTGGCAGAAAGTGGCGGCACCGCTGCGACGTACGCGGCACTAGGCGATGCGGTCGGCCGGGTGGTTGACCCCATCGTTGACCGGGATCACGCCCAGCGCGAACGGGTCGATGCCCTCCAGGCAGGCCACGTTGTAGCCGTACTGCTCGGGGTTGGAGCGACGGCGGTGGTGGGTGTAGATGCCACACACACCGCAGAAGTAGTGCTCGGCCACATGCGTGTTGAACTGGTACAGCCGCAGGTGGTTCTGCCCGCGCACGACCTGCAGGCCCTCGCGGGTCACGCTGGCGGCGATGGCGCCACGGCGCCGGCACATCGAGCAGTCGCAGCGGCGTGGGTCGACGATGCCGTCCGGCAGATCCAGCAGCAGTTCGACCGTGCCGCAGTGGCAGGTTGCGCGGTGCTGGGGTTGGACCGGAACGCCGGCCACGGAGGTGATGCCCATTGTTGCTCCTGTGTGGTGGAACGCGGCTGCATGGGCCGCCAGCGGCCCTGCGGCGACCCGCCTGAACGGACCGTAGATGCCACGCTGATGCGGCTTGTGGCTAACTATGCGGCTTGAATACCGCCACAGGATGCCAGTGAACACCGCAGGACGTTGGATGACAGGAAGTGCCATGGCGCTGGCGGCGCTGTGGGTGACCGGCCTGCTGGCCTACCAGTTGCCGGGGCCGGGTTGGTTGGCGACCAGTGTGGCCCTGCTGTGGCTACTGGTTGCGCTGTGGGCATCGTGGCGGGTCGCACGCGGCCGAGGCAATCGCCGGCTGGGCCTGGCGTTCGGCGCATCGCTGGCGCTGGCCGCGCTGTGGTGGCTGCTGCTGACGCCGCGCCAGGACCGCGTGTGGGCCGATGACGTGGCCCAGCGCCTGCACGTGGTGTCGTTCGATGGGCGCCATGTGGTGCTCGACAACGTCCGTGATTTCACCTGGCGCAGCGAAACCGACTATGACGCGCGCTGGGTGCGCCGCGAGTACGACCTGGACCAGCTGCGTTCGGCCGATCTGGTGCTGTCGTACTGGATGGGCCCGGCAATCGCCCACACGCTGATCTCGTTCGGCTTCGAGGATGGGCGCCACGTGGTGTTCTCGCTGGAGATCCGCAAGGAGCGCGGTGAATCGTTCTCGGCGCTGGGCGGCTTCTTCCGCAAGTTCGAGATGACCCTGGTGGCCTCCGAGGAGACCGACATCATCCGCACCCGCACCAATGCGCGCGGCGAGGATGTCTATCTGTACCGCCTGCACGGCATGGACCGCATGCAGCTGAAGGAGCTGTTCGCGGCCTACATCGAGCAGGCGCGCGAACTGGATGCGAAGCCGGGCTTCTACAACACGCTGACCAGCAACTGCACCACCATCGTCTTCGACCTGGCCCGCCACATCGCACCGCGACTGCCGCTGGACTATCGCCTGCTGCTGTCGGGCTATCTGGCCGAGTACGCGCAGGAGGTCGGTGCGCTCACCCCGGGCGTGCCGTACGCCGAGCTGCACGACAAGGGCCGTATCACCCAGCGTGCGCTGGACCTGGGTGACGGCGAGCATTTCTCCACCGTAATCCGCCAGGGCGTGCCCGGCACCGAGCAGGACCCGCAGTAATGACCCAACGCCCCCCGTCCCGCTGGCAGCGCCTGCTGCCGGTGTTGTTCGCCGCCTTCCTGCTGCTGGGCAGCAGCGGCTGCGCGATGGTTACCGTCAAGCAGGTCACGTCCAGTGATTCGCTGGTCAACAAGCGCGCCGACGTGCTCAACACCGGCAAGCTCAGCCCGGCCGCGCGCGAGACGCTCAGCGCGGCAGGGCTGGACGAATCGCAGTGCGAGAAGGACTTCCTGGTCTGCCGCAGCACGCTGCTGATGACCGATGATCTCAACGTAGAACAGCGGCTGTCGGCGCTGTCCGAACTGTGGGTGAAGGCGGCACTGGCGCTGACCCCGAAGAAGACCGCGGCCGGCGATCCGCCGATGAGCGATGCCGCACTCGACGCCTGGCTGGAAGCGGCCCGTTACGCCTATGCCTACCTGTTCTACAGTGGTCGTTCGCCGTCTGACCGCGCCTTCGAGGACCGGCAGACGCAGGTGCGCGACTACTACAACTACGCAGCCGAAAAGGCGGCGGTGGTACTGTTCGTGCGCGCGCGTGCGGCGGCACTCGCCGGCGAGGACTATACGAAGCCGGTCTCGGTCGGCAGCTGGTCGCTGGCCTCCAACTACCAGCAGTTGAACCTGAAGAGCATCCCGGCGCAGCTGGTGCCGGCCGGCACGGTCAGCTTCGTTGGCCTGCGCAGCACCTACCGTCGCGATGGTTTCGGCGCCGAGCTGGTGATGGTGATGGACCCGCCGAAACTGGTTGCGCCGGTGATCGCGCCGGACGGCCCGAAGGCCGAGACGACGCAGGACGACGAAGGCGATGCGCACCGGGGCCGCCGCCATCGCCATGACGATACGGTGCCCGAGTTCAGCGAAATGTCCTCGATCAACGTCACCGCGCTGCTGCGCTTCGAGGGCAGCAGCCTGGACGACGTGATGCGCACGCGCCGGGTCGAGCTGGATGCCTACTCGCCGGAAGCCACCGAGCGCATCACCCTGCACGGCGAGCAGGTGCCGTTGGCCGGTAATTTCACCGCCGCCTATGGCCTGTGGCTGGCGCAGAGCGGCTTCGCCCGGCAATCGCTGCGCACCCTGTTCGGCATGAGCGAGGGCATCGGCGAGCCGCACATCTACCTGATGCAGCCGTGGGACCCGAACCGCCGCATCATCTTCATGCTGCATGGCCTGGCCAGCAGCCCGGAGGCCTGGGTGAACCTGGCCAACGAGATCATGGGTGACCCCGAGCTGCGCCAGCAGTTCCAGGTGTGGCAGGTCTATTACCCGACCAATGCACCGATCGCGCTGAACCGCTATGAGATCGCCAATGCGTTCAATGACACGCTGAAGCACTTCGACCCCGATGGCAGCACGCGGGCATCGAAAGACATGGTCTACATCGGGCACAGCATGGGCGGCGTGCTGGCGCGCCTGCTGGTCAGTGATTCAGGCGATGTGCTGTGGAATGACCTGCTGGCCAACTACGACCTGAAGGGAGAGCGCCTGAAGCGCGTGCAGGCCAAGCTGGGGCCGCTGCTGCATTTCAAGGCGCAACCGAACGTGGAGCGCGCGATCTTCATCGCCGCACCGCATCAGGGCACCGATATCGCCGGCAACAAGGTCGGCCGCCTGATCGGCCGGCTGGTGCGCTTGCCGCTGACGATTCTCGGCAAGTTCGAGGATGTGTTCATGGCGCTGGCGCAGGCCGAGCAGCAGGTCGATGGCACCGCCAAGCCGAAGATTCCCAACAGCATCGACAACCTCAAGGCCAGCGATCCATTCGTGAAGGCGGCCGCGCAGCTGCCGATCGAGACCGGCCTGAAATACCACTCGATCATCGCCCAGCGCAAACCGGAGCTTCCGGTGGAGAAGTCCGATGACGGGCTGGTGCCGTACTGGAGCGCACACCTGCCGGGCGCGCTGTCGGAGAAGGTGATCATCTCCGGCCACAGCGTGCAGGAGACCCCGCAGGCGGTGCTGGAAGTGCGGCGCATCCTGCACCGGGACATCGATGACGTAGGCACCGATAGCAGGTAGTGCCGGCCGCTGGCCGGCAACATCACGGCATTCCTGTGTGCGTGAAAGCTGCCGGCCAGCGGCCGGCACTACCGGAATCCCGGTGGCCTACACCCGTCGCGCGATTACCGTCGCCAGCACCGCCAGCCCGCAGGTGATCGCCAGGCACAGGACATAACCGGTATGCGGTGCGGTTTCCACGAACAGCGCGAACAGCGCACCGGACACCGCCAGCGCGGTGGTTACCGACAACGCTTCGCTCAGCTGCAGGGCCGAGGTGTTGGCGCCCTGTTCATGCGGCGCCGACAGCGAAAGCGTCAGCACCGACAGGCTGGCGTAGATCATGCCCATGCCGAAGCCGGTCATGGCCCAGCCGACCAGCGATACCGGCAATGGCACCCCGCTGAACAGCACCGCCAGCGTGGCGACGATGCCGACCGTCATCATCACCGTGCCCACGCGCAGCAGCTGCTGGCGTGACCAGCCGCGCTGCTGGTGGCCCTGCAGCCATGAGCCGGCAAACCAGCCCAGCGCGCCGAGGCTGAGCACCGCACCGGCCCAGCTGGGCGAGAGCCCGCGCTCGCGTTGCAGCAGCAGCGGCAGATAGGCCTCGCAGGCGAAGAAGGCCGCAGCGGCGATGCCACGCAGCGCGATCACACTGGGCAGGCCACGGCGCAGCACCAACGTTCCGGCCGGAAGCAGGCGGTGCACGCAGAACAGCAGCGCCAGCATCGCCGCGCCGATGCAGAGCAGCGCCGGCAGGCCCTGCTGCTGGCCGCCGAAATACAACAGCAGCGCAGCCAGCGAGGCCCCGCTGGCCCAACGCACCACGTTGCCACGTCCATCGTCGCTGTCGCCGACCGCGGTGGACTGCATGCGCGCCAGTGCCGGGCGCAGCAGGAGAGCTGCCGGTATCGCCAGCAGCGGCACTGCCAGGAACACCCAGCGCCAGCCCAGATGCTGCACGATCAGCCCGCTCAGCGCCGGGCCGATCATCGACGGCACCACCCAGCCTGCGGAGAAGGCCGCGAAGACTTTCGGCCGCAGGTGCTCGGGGTAGCTGCGGCCGACCATCACATACAGTGAAACCGAGATCGCGCCTGCACCCAGCCCCTGCAGCAGGCGCCCGGCGACCAGCATGCCCATGCGCATCGCGAAGCCGGCCAGCAGCAGGCCCAGCACGAAGCAGGCCAGGCCGTACCACAGCGGTCGCGCCGGTCCATAGCGATCAGCCCAGCGCCCGGCCAGGGTCATGCCGATCACACTGGTGGCCAGGGTGCCGCCGAACGCCAGCGCATACAGGCGCAGGCCATCGAGCGCTTCTGCCACGGTGGGCATCGCGGCGGCCACGGCCAGCGCCTCGAAGGCGTGCAGCGCCACCAGCGCGACCATGCCGATGGTGGTGGCGCGGTAGCGGGGGGACAGGATCGAAGTATCGGCCGGCACAGGGGTATCGGCAGGGGAGAGCATGGTAGTCATACAGATGGGCTGCGGGCCGCGCTTGTCAACCGGCGGCGAAGATAGCAGCATGACACCTCAACTGCAGTTGAGGTCAAGTGATGGCGTCCCAGGAACTGAGCGTTGGTGAAGTCTCCCAACGCAGTGGCGTAGCGGTTTCCGCGTTGCACTTCTACGAACGCAAGGGGCTGATCAGCAGCCTGCGCACCTCCGGCAACCAGCGCCGCTACAGCCGTGACGTGCTGCGCCGGCTGGCGGTGATCCGCGTGGCACAGCGCGTGGGCATGCCACTGGAAGCGGTGGGCCGTGCCTTCGAGAGCCTGCCCGAAGGCCGTGCGCCGACCAAGGCCGACTGGGCCAAGCTGTCAGCGCGCTGGCGCACCGAGCTGGAAGCGCGCATCCACATGCTGCAGCTGCTGCGCGATGAACTGACCGGTTGCATCGGCTGCGGCTGCCTGTCGCTGAAGCGCTGCCGGCTGGCCAACCCGGAAGACATCCTCGGCGAACGCGGCGACGGCCCGATGCGCTGGGAATGACAAACGGAACGGAGTAGGTGCCGACCTTGGTCGGCACGCGTGTTACCAGACGGTGATCGTTTCGCCGCTCTGGATGCCTTCCACCGCGCGCTGGAAGGCCAGTGCCGCGCGCTGTGCGCTCACCGCTTCGAAGCCGGGGAAGTAGGGGCCGTAGGCCGCCATCGATTCAATCAGTACGTTCGGGCTGACCACGTTGATGCGCAGGCCGCGCGGCAGCAGCTCCAGCGCGGCCGCGCGCACGAAGCCTTCCAGCGCGGCGTTCACCGAGGTGGCGTTGGCACCGTCGCGGATCGGCTGGGCGCTGACGATGCCGCTGGTCAGGGTGATCGAACCGCCGGCGTTCAGATGGTGCTGCGCGGCCAGGGCGAGCCGCACCTGGCCCAGCAGCTTGTCCTGCAGGCCGATGTTGAACTGCTCGGGTGTCATCTCCTGCAGCGGGCCGAAGTGCAGCTTGCCGGCGGTGGAGATCACCGCATCGACCGGGCCGGTGCGGGCGAACAGTTCGGCAACGCTGGCGTCGTCGGTCAGGTCGACCCGCAGTTCGCCGCTGTGGCGGCCGGCGGCGAGGATCTGGTGCTGCTGGCCGAGCTGGCGGGCGACTGCCTGGCCGAGGGTGCCGCTGGCACCGACGAGGAGGATCTTCATGGCCGTTCCTTGCGAGAGGGGGAATGAGTGCAGTCTGCGCGCTCATGGCATGGTTAGGTAAGTGGCGTATGCTTCGCAGATTCCTAACCTGGGGTTGGTAATGGATACGCTTCGCTGCATGCAGGCCTTCGTCGCCGTGGCCGAACGCGGCAGCTTTACCTGCGCCGCTGAACAATTGCAGGTGTCGGCGGTGATGGTCGGCAAGTACATCCAGCAGCTGGAGGCGCACCTGGGCACTGCGCTGCTGCAACGGAACACCCGCCGCCAGCGCCTGACCGAAGCCGGCAGCGCCTACCTGGCCGGGTGCCGGCAGGTGCTGGAACAGGTGCAGCAGGCCGAAGCCGATGTGGCGGGCCTGCAGGTGCAGCCACGTGGCCTGCTGCGGGTCAGCGCGCCGAGTACCTGGGGCAGCTGCGTGCTGGCACCGCATCTGGCTGCCCTGCTGCGTGCGCAGCCACAGTTGAACATCGAGCTGGACCTGAGCAACCGCCGCGTGGACCTGATCGAGGATGGATTCGACGTGGCGATCCGGGTCGGGCCGCTGCCGTCGCAGGAGGTGGTGGCACGGCCGTTGCCGCCGTATGCGATGAGCCTGTGCGCGGCGCCGTCGTATCTGCGCCGGCGCGGCACGCCGCGCACGCCCGCGGATCTGCAAGAGCATGACTGCCTGAGCCATCTGGCCTGGCGCGGTGGCCATGGCTGGCAGCTGGCCAACGGCGAACAGGTGGATTGGGAAGCGCGGTTGACCTGCAATGATGGCGTTGCACTGCGCGAAGCCGCAGTGGCCGGTGCGGGGCTGGTGCTGCAGCCGACGGCACTGCTGGCAGGTGAAATCGCGGCCGGGCGATTGAAGCCGCTGCTGCGCGACTATCTGCCCGAACCGCGGCCGATGCACCTGATCTACCTGCCTGACCGCAGGCCGCGCCCACGGTTGCAGTGTTTCGTCGATTTCGTCATGACCACATTGGGGCAATGATGACGGTGGGTGCCGACCGGTGGTCGGCACACATCGAGATCAATCATTCGCCGCAGACAATTCCTGCCCGCGCACCTGCGCGGCGCGCAGCGCCTTGTCCACCAGCGCCTCGAATCCACCAGCCTGGAAGCTCTCGATCGCCGCCTGGGTGGTGCCGTTCGGCGAAGTCACGCGGCGGCGCAGTTCGGCCGGGCTTTCGCCGGCTTCATCCAGCATGCGCGATGCCCCCAGCAGGGTCTGCACCACCAGCGCACGCGCGGCGTCGGCCGGCAGGCCCTGGGCGATGCCCGCCGCTTCCATCGCTTCGGCCAGCAGGAATACATAGGCCGGCCCGCTGCCTGAAACGGCGGTGACCGAATCCATCAGCGTTTCGCTGTCGATCCATACCGTGCGCCCGGCACTGGCCAGCACCTGTTCGGCGCGCGCGTGCTGCTGCGCATCCACCGACGGCGTCGCATACAGGCCGGTCACACCGGCGCCGAGCAGGGCGGGGGTGTTGGGCATCGCGCGCACGACTGCCAGGTCGCCGCCCAGCCAGCGCTCCAGCTGCGCGCTGGTGATGCCGGCGGCGATCGACACCACCAGCGGGCGGTCGGCCTGTGCCAGCGCCTGCAACGACTGGCAGACATCGCGCAGCACCTGCGGCTTCACCGCCAGCAGCCAGGTGCGGCCCTGTGCGGCCGCATCGGCGGCGTTGTCGTGCACCTGCACGCCGAAGTCCGCCGCCAGTGACTCGCGCAGTGCTGCAACCGGTTCGGCCACGTGGATGTGTGCGGCAGGCACGCCCTGGCGGATCAGGCCGGCGATCAGGCTGCGGGCCATGTTGCCGCCGCCGATGAAGGTGATGGAATCAGCTGCCATGGAAGTCTCCTTGGAAAATCAGGCCGGGCGCGGGCGGGCGCCGAACAGGGCGGTGCCGATGCGCACCAGGGTGGCACCCTCGGCGATGGCCTCGGCGTAATCGCTGCTCATGCCCATCGACAGGGTGTCGACCTGAGCGTGCTGGGCCGCCAGCGCCTGGAAAAGTGTGCGCATGCGCACGAATGCGTCGCGGCGTCGCCCGGCGTCAGGCCACGGCGCGGGAATCGCCATCAGGCCGCGCAGGCGCAGGCCGGGCTCGGCGGCAATCGCGGCAGCCAGTGCATCGACCTCGTCCGGCGTGCAGCCGTGCTTGCTGGATTCGTCGTCGATGTTGACCTGGATCAGTACGTTCAGCGGGCCGCGCGTGGCCGGGCGATGGCGTGCCAGCGCGGTCACCAGCTTGGGACGGTCCACGCTCTGCACCCAGTCGAAATGGCTGGCCACAGCCTCGGCCTTGTTCGACTGCAGGTGGCCGATCAGGTGCCATTCCAGCGCCAGGTGCTGCAGCGCCTGCATCTTGGCCAGCGCTTCCTGCACGTAGTTCTCGCCGAAGGCATGCTGGCCCTGTGCGGCCAGCGCAGCCACGGCCTCGGCCGGCTGGGTCTTGGACACCGCCAGCAGGCGTGGGTCGGGCCTGCCAGCGGCCTCGGCGGCCGCGTGCAGGTTGCTCAGGATCTGGGGCAGGGGAGTGGCCACGTAACGCGTTCCGTTGAATCAGGAGGCTATACTGCCGCCCGGGGAAAGATCCTTCCAGTCGAAGCCGTTATTGGGGAGTAGCCGCTCATGGATATCGCCGAACTGCTGGCGTTTTCCGTAAAAAACAAAGCGTCCGACCTGCACCTGTCCGCAGGCCTGCCGCCGATGATCCGCGTGGACGGCGACGTGCGCCGGATCAACATCCCAGCCCTGGACCACAAGCAGGTCCACGCGCTGGTGTACGACATCATGTCCGACAAGCAGCGCCGCGATTACGAGGAATTCCTCGAAGTGGACTTCTCCTTCGAGATTCCGTCGCTGGCGCGCTTCCGTGTGAATGCGTTCAACCAGAACCGCGGCGCCGGTGCGGTGTTCCGTACCATCCCGTCCGAAGTGCTGACCCTGGAAGACCTGGCCTGCCCGCCGCTGTTCCGCGAGGTGATCCAGCAGCCGCAGGGCCTGATCCTGGTGACCGGCCCGACCGGCTCGGGCAAGTCGACCACGCTGGCGGCGATGATCGACTACATCAACAAGAACGAATACGGCCACATCCTCACCGTCGAGGATCCGATCGAATTCGTGCACACCTCGCAGAAGTGCCTGATCAACCAGCGCGAAGTGCACCGCGACACGCATGGCTTCAACGAAGCACTGCGCTCGGCGCTGCGTGAGGATCCGGACATCATCCTGGTCGGCGAGTTGCGCGACCTGGAAACCATCCGCCTGGCGCTGACCGCGGCGGAAACCGGCCACCTGGTGTTCGGCACCCTGCATACCAGTTCGGCGGCCAAGACCATCGACCGCATCATCGACGTGTTCCCGGCCGGCGAAAAGCCGATGGTGCGCTCGATGCTGTCCGAGTCGCTGCGTGCGGTGATCTCGCAGGCACTGCTGAAGAAGGTGGGCGGCGGTCGTACCGCAGCCTGGGAAATCATGGTCGGCACCCCGGCTATCCGCAACCTGATCCGTGAGGACAAGGTCGCGCAGATGTACTCGGCCATCCAGACCGGCCAGCAGTACGGCATGATGACCCTGGACCAGCACCTGCAGGACCTGGTCAAGCGCAGCCTGATCACCCGCAACCAGGCCCGCGACTACGCCAAGGACAAGCGCCTGTTCGAGTAAGGCGGGGCAGCAACGGGGCGGCGTGCGCCACTGCGCCGCCGTTGCGTGCCGTTTCCACCATCGACCGTTTCCTGGTACATGCCCCATTGGGAGCCCGCCGTGAATACCACCGCGACCACCATCGATTTCACTTCGTTCCTCAAGCTGATGGCGCACCAGCGCGCCTCGGACCTGTTCATCACCGCCGGCATGCCGCCGGCGATGAAGGTCAACGGCAAGATCTCGCCGATCACCCAGACCCCGCTCACGCCGCAGCAGAGCCGCGACCTGGTGCTCAACGTGATGACCCCGGCGCAGCGCGAGGAATTCGAGAAGACCCACGAGTGCAACTTCGCCATCGGCCTGTCCGGTGTCGGCCGCTTCCGCGTCAGCTGCTTCTACCAGCGCAACCAGGTCGGCATGGTGCTGCGCCGCATCGAGACGCGCATTCCGACCGTGGAAGAGCTGAGCCTGCCGCCGATCATCAAGACGCTGGCGATGACCAAGCGCGGCATCATCCTGTTCGTCGGCGCTACTGGTACCGGTAAATCGACCTCGCTGGCAGCGATGATCGGTTACCGCAACCAGAACTCCACCGGCCACATCATCACCATCGAAGACCCGATCGAGTTCGTGCACAAGCACGAGGGCTGCATCATCACCCAGCGCGAAGTCGGCATCGATACCGACAGCTGGGAAGCCGCGCTGAAGAACACCCTGCGCCAGGCGCCGGACGTGATCATGATCGGCGAGGTGCGTACCCGCGAAGGCATGGACCACGCCATCGCGTTTGCCGAAACCGGCCACCTGGTGCTGTGCACCCTGCATGCCAACAACGCCAACCAGGCGATGGACCGCATCGTCAACTTCTTCCCGGAAGACCGCCGCAACCAGCTGCTGATGGACCTGTCGCTGAACCTCAAGGGCGTGGTCGCGCAGCAGCTGATTCCTTCGCCCGATGGCCGCTCGCGCAAGGTGGCGATGGAGATCCTGCTGGGCACGCCGCTGGTGCAGGACTACATCCGCGACGGCGAGATCCACAAGCTGAAGGAAGTGATGAAGGATTCGGTCCAGCTGGGCATGAAGACCTTCGACCAGAGCCTGTTCGAGCTGTACCAGGCCGGCGAGATCAGCTACGAGGACGCACTGCGCTACGCCGATTCGCAGAACGAAGTGCGCCTGCGCATCAAGCTCAGCCAGGGCGGCGACGCGCGCACCCTGTCGCAGGGGCTGGATGGCGTGGAGATCTCCGAGATCCGATGACCCGGCCGGCGCCGGTCATGGCTGGATTGATGAATTCCAGTCATGACCGACTGCCATCCCGTCGGTTCAATCCTTCGGCCGTGCAGGCGTATCGTCAGCGCTCCCCCTCTGGAGCACGACAATGCAGACACGTGAACTCGGCCGCAGCGGCCTGAAGGTTTCCGCCCTGGGCCTGGGCTGCATGGGCCTGAGCCATGGCTATGGCCAGCCGGTCGAGCGCAGCCAGGGCATCGCCCTGCTGCAGGCCGCCGTTGAACGCGGTGTGACCTTCTTCGACACCGCCGAGGTGTACGGCCCGTACACCAATGAAGATCTGCTCGGGGAGGCGTTGGCGCCGTACCGCGACACGCTGGTGATCGCCACCAAGTTCGGCTTCAAGGATGCGCGCGTCGACACCGGCCTGGACAGCCGCCCGGAGAACATCCGGGCAGTGGCCGAGGCCAGCCTCAAGCGCCTGCGCACCGACCACATCGACCTGTTCTACCAGCACCGCGTCGACCCGAACGTGCCGATCGAGGATGTGGCCGGCACCGTGCGTGACCTGATTGCCGAGGGCAAGGTCGGCCACTTCGGCCTGTCCGAGGCCAGTGCCGCCACCGTGCGCCGCGCGCATGCGGTGCAGCCGGTTGCTGCCGTGCAGAGCGAGTACTCGCTGTGGTGGCGCGAGCCCGAGCGCGAACTGCTGCCGACCCTGCAGGAACTGGGTATCGGCTTCGTACCGTTCAGCCCGCTGGGCCGCGGCTTCCTGACCGGCGCGATCAGCGCGGAGACCACCTTCGACGCCAACGACTTCCGCAACACCGTGCCGCGTTTCAAGGTGGAAGCGCGCCGCGCCAACCAGGCGCTGGTCGATCGCATCAGCACGATTGCCGCGGCACGTGGCGCCACACCGGCGCAGGTGGCGCTGGCCTGGCTGCTGGCGCAGGCGCCGTGGATCGTGCCGATCCCGGGCACCACCAAGGTCCACCGCCTGGACGAAAACCTGGGCGCGGCCGCGCTGCAGCTGGCGCCGGAGGAGCTTCAGCGCATCGCACAGGCGCTGGACGAAGTGTCGATCGTCGGCGAGCGCTACAACGCGCAGCGCGCCGCGCAGGCCAAGGGCTGATCACCAGGTGGGTGCGGACCGTTGGTCCGCACTCCTTGACCCTCACCCCATCGGCCCGCGCAATGCATCAAGCACCGTGCGCATCGCCACGGTGACGTGACGGCGCGACGGGTAATACGCGTAGTAGCCATCGAAATGCGGGCACCAGTCGTCCAGCACGGATTGCAGGCGACCATCGTCCAGCATCGGCTGCACCTGGTCTTCCGGCAGCCAGGCCAGGCCGCTGCCGGCCAGCGCGGCGGCGCGGGTCATACCCATGCTGTTGAAGATCCACTGACCACTCACGCGCACGCTCAGTTCGTTGCCGTCCTGGCCGAAGTCCCACGGCATCAGGCCGCCATGGGTGGGCAGGCGCAGGGTCACGCAGTTATGCTCGGCCAGGTCGTGCGGATGCTGCGGTACCACGTGCTGGCGGAAGTAGGCGGGCGCACCGACTACGCGCATGCGCAGCGGCGGGCTGATCGGCACCGCGACCATGTCGCGTGCCAGGCGCTCACCCAGGCGGATGCCGATGTCGTAGCGCTCGGCAACGATGTCGGCCAGCCCGTAGTCGGCAGCCAATTCCATCTTCAGCTCCGGATACTGCTGCAGCAACGGTGCCAGCCGCGGCCAGGCGATGTACTCGGCGGCATGCCCGGTGGCGTTGATGCGGATGGTGCCAGCCGGTCGTTCGCGGTACTCGGCCAGTGCGGCCAGCCCGTCCTCGATCTCGGCCAGGCGCGGGGCGAGCGTCTCCAGCAGGTGGGCGCCGGCTTCGGTGGTGGACACGCTGCGGGTGGTGCGGGTCAGCAGGCGCACACCCAGGCGCTGTTCCAGGCCGCGCATGGCATGACTGAGCGCGGACTGGGAGACGCCGAGCTGGGCGGCGGCCCTGGTGAAGCTGCCCTCGCGGGCGACGTGGACGAAGGCCTGCAGGTCGTTGAGGTTCTCGCGGGGCATGACAGGATGATAAGGCCCACGGATTGAACGGGGCTGTCGATTTCCGGCGCCCCGGCTCGTCGTACCGGTACATCCAACGCAAGGAGCTTTCGCATGAGCACTGAAAAGCCCAAGGGCCCGGCTTCGTATTTTCCGTCCATCGAGAAGACCTACGGCCAGCCGGTAGCGCACTGGTTCGGGTTGCTGGCGGGCAGGAAGGGCCTGAAGCACATGGAACTGGTCAGCTTCCTGAAGAGTGAGCACGGGCTGGGCCATGGCCACGCCAACGCGCTGGTGGCGCACCATCTGGCTGGCAAGGGCTGACCAGCAGCGGGTCGGGGGCAGGGTGGAGCGCCTTCAGCTGAACGATTTCATCTGCAACTGTCATGCAGATCGTGTCTAATACCGCTCCCCACCCGTTGTTCCCCCACCCGCATGTCCCTTGAATCCCATGGCCCCGCGCCGTGCGACGACGCTGACGGCCACCTGGTCACCGCCGGTCCGCTGACCCCGCCGCCCGACAGTGCCGGTACCACCGCCGACGAAACTGCACTGAGGCACTCGATCGCCGAGGACGTGCAGGGCATGGTGCTGGCCACGATGGTGGCCTCTCTGGGCCTGGCCATCTTCGCCAAGAGTGGGCTGATGATCGGCGGCATGGCTGGCATGGCCTTCCTGCTGCACTACGCGCTGGACTGGAACTTCGGCGTGGTGTTCGTACTGGTCAATCTGCCCTTTTACTGGGTGGCGCTGCGACGCATGGGCTGGGAGTTCACCCTGAAGACCTTTGCCGCGGTCACCGCCTGCGGCGTGCTGACCGACCTGCTGCCGCGCTGGATCGATTTCTCGCATATCCACCCGCTGTACTCGGCCATCGTCGGCGGCGCCTTGTCCGGCCTGGGCATCCTGTTCTTCATCCGCCATCGTGCCAGCCTCGGCGGCATCGGCATCCTGGCGGTGTACCTGCAGCGCACCCGCGGCTGGAGCGCGGGCAAGGTGCAGATGTCCTACGACGCCTGCCTGATGGTGGCCGCGTTCTTCGTGTTGTCGCCGTCGAAGGTGCTGTACTCGGCTATCGGCGCAGTGGTGCTCAGCCTGGTGCTGATGTTCAACCACCGCCCCGGCCGCTACATGGGCGTGTGACGATTTGACGGTAATGCCGGCCGTTGGCCGGAAACACTTGTGGCCTCGCGAGGCTGCCGGCCAGCGGCCGGCACTACCGGGCGGCCTGCAACCACGGTGGCGACAGTTTCAGCAGCCGCGCGTGCACCGGGCAGTCCGCGGCGTGCGCACCGGGCAGGTAGCCCAGGCTCATCAGGAACTCGCCGGTGATCTCGCCGCCAGTGAAACGGAAGGTCTTCTTGAACAGCTTCACCCAGTCAGCCTTGCTGCGCGGGTGGTGGGCATCGAGCCAGGCTGCGAAGCTGCCATGGCTGGCCCGCAACTGCTGGATCACCTGCGCGTTGTGGATCGCCGCCAGCACCTTCAGCCGGTTGCGGATGATGCCCGCATCCGACAGCAGCCGTTCGATGTCCTGCTCGGCATAGGCCGCCACGCGGTCCACGTCGAAGCCGTCATAGGCCGCGCGGAAGCCTTCGCGCTTCTTCAGGATGGTCTCCCAGCTCAGGCCGGCCTGGTTGATTTCCAGCACCAGCCGTTCGAACAGCTCGCGTTCGTCGCGCTGCGGGAAGCCGTACTCGTTGGCGTGGTAGTAATCGTGCACCGGATGGCCCGGGGCGATGAGGCAGTAGCCGGACACGTTGAATTCCTGCGGTACGGGCTGGCCATTATGCGCGCCGTGACCGCCGGGTGGAGGCGCCCGGCGCGCCCAGCCGCTAGAATGGCGCCATGCCAGTAACGCCGACCTCCCTTGCCGATCACCTGCTCGTCGCGCTGCCGTCGCTGCTCGACGCGACCTTCGCCCGCAGCGTCGCGCTGATCTGCCAGCACGACGAGAACGGCGCGATGGGCGTGCTGGTCAACCAGCCATCCGAATACACCCTGGGCGAAGTGCTCGCACAGATGGACATCACCACCGGCGACGGCGACCTGCAGGCGCGCATGGTGCTCAATGGCGGCCCGGTGCACCCCGAGCGCGGCTTCGTCATCCACGATGACGCACGGGCGTGGGATTCCAGCCTGACGGTGGGCGAGGGCCTGTACCTGACCACCTCGCGCGACATCCTTGAAGCGATGGCGCGCGGCGAAGGCCCGGCCAACGCCGTGGTCACCCTCGGCTGCGCCGGCTGGGGCGCAGGGCAGCTGGAAAGCGAGCTGGCCGAGAACAGCTGGCTGACCGTGCCGGCCGACGCCGAGCTGGTGTTCCAGCTGCCGCTGGAACAGCGCTGGCAAGGCGCGGCCTCGCGCATCGGCGTGGATCTGTTCCGATTGACCGACTACAGCGGTCATGTCTGAGCCGGCGGCCCCTGCACCGGTGTCTGCTGCCGCGGCGATCCGCCGCGACGGCACGGTTCTGGGTTTCGATGTCGGCTCGCGGCGTATCGGCGTGGCGATCGGCAGTGCCTTCGCCGCCCATGCACGCGCCGTGGCCGTGGTCGATGTGCACGGCAACGGGCCGGACTGGGCGGCGATCGAACGCCTGCTCAAGGAATGGAAGCCCGATGGCCTGGTGGTCGGCGACCCGCTGACCCTGGACGGCCAGAACCAGCCCAACCGCAAGCGCGCGCAGGGCTTTGCCCGCCAGCTGCGGGAACGCTTCAAGCTGCCGGTGGTGATGATCGACGAGCGTTCCAGCTCGGTCGAGGCCGCCCGCCGCTTCGCCGTCGAGCGCGCCGAAGGGCGCAAGCGCCGCCGCGATGCGGCCGCCCTCGACGCCGTGGCCGCGGCGGTGATCATCGACCGCTGGCTGTCGTCGCCGGACGACGCCACCCCCATTCCCTGACTGCACGACTCCCGCCATGACCGCCCAGCAAATCGATGCCTCCGGACGCCTGCGCCACCTGTTGACCCTTGAGGGGCTGCCGCGCGAAACCCTGCTGCAGCTGCTCGACCGCGCCGGGCAGATCCGCGACGCCGCAGTCGGCCGCGTCGGCAACAAGCGGCACGTGCTGGCCGGCTCGGCGGTATGCACGCTGTTCTTCGAACCGTCCACGCGTACCCGCAGCTCGTTCCAGCTGGCCGCGCAGCGCCTGGGTGCCGACGTGCTGAACTTCGATGCCTCGACCTCGTCCACGCGCAAGGGCGAAACCGCCTGCGACACCCTGCGCAACCTGGAAGCGATGGGCGTGCGCGGTTTCGTGGTGCGCCACCCCGATGATGGCGCCGTCGCCGCACTGGCTGAAGCGGCGGGCGAGGGCACCGCGCTGATCAATGCCGGTGACGGCCGCAGCTCGCACCCGACCCAGGGCCTGCTGGACATGCTGACCCTGCGCCAGGCCAAGGGCCCGGACTTCTCGAAGCTGAAGGTGGTGATTGTCGGCGACGTGAAGCACTCGCGCGTGGCCCGCACCGACCTGCATGCGCTGCGTACGCTGGGCGTGGGCGAGATCCGTGTATGCGGCCCGCAGTCGCTGCTGCCGGACGACGAGACCCTGAAGGGCTGCGTGATCGGCGATGATTTCGACGCCATGCTGGAAGGCGTCGACGCGCTGATGATGCTGCGCCTGCAGCGCGAGCGGATGGAAGAAGGCCTGGTGCCGTCGCTGGAGCAGTACCACGCCGAGTACGGGCTGACCAACGAACGCCTGGCGCGCGCCGGCAAGGATGCTGCGGTACTGCACCCGGGCCCGATCAACCGCGGCGTGGAAGTGACCGACGAGGTGGCCGACGGCCCGCAGTCGTGGGTACTGCGCCAGGTGGCCAACGGCGTCGCCGTGCGCATGGCCGTGCTGGAAACCCTGCTGGGTTGATCGCTCTGGTGGGTGCCAACCGCCGGTTGGCACTGCTGGTGTGGTGGGTGCCAACCTTGGTTGGCACTGTTGGTGTGGTGGGTGCCAACCCTGATTGGTACTGCTGTTGTGGTGGGTGTCAACCTTGATTGGCACTGCTGTTGTGGTGGGTGCCAACCTTGATTGGCACTGCTGTTGTGGTGGGTGCCAACCTTGGTTGGCACTGCTGCTGTGGTGGGTGCCAACCTTGGTTGGCACTGTTGGTGTGGTGGGTGCCAACCTTGGTTGGCACTGGCCTACCCGGGGGAAGGTGATTTCCCGATGTTCAGGGAACACGCGCCCGCCCATGCTCTTCTGCATGAACAGCACCCGCCTCCTGCTGGGCCGTCATTCCAGTATCGGCCAGAGCTACATCCTGACGACGAACGTGCATGGCCGGGCGGCTCTGTTCGCCAATGACGCCGTTGCGGTTACCGCCATGCAGGAGATCCAGCGTCTGGATCTGGAAGGTCTGACCCATTCCATCGCCTACGTGGTCATGCCGGATCACGTCCACTGGTTGATGCAGCTGCGCGCGGCATCGCTCGACGTTGTCATGAAGCGCTTCAAGTCGCGTACGGCGGTGTACGCAAACAGGGTACTGGGCAGGGTAGGGCGCTTCTGGCAGTCCTGCTATCACGATCACGCGATCCGCTCTGATGAATCGCTGTTCCGGCACGCAATGTATGTGATGGCAAATCCGATCAGGGCGGGGCTGGCAACGCAGCTTGGCGAGTACCCGCATGCGTGGTGTGAGTGGGAACTCGAAGGTTCCTGGGCCAAGGCGGAGTTCATGGGTGCGGACAGATAGTGCCAACCAAGGTTGGCACCCACCGAAAGCAGGTTCCGACCTTGGTGGGTACCTACCCAAACCAGGCTCCGACCTTGGTGGGCAACCAGCGGACGCTATGGTCAGCGCTTCTGCGCGAACAGCCAGGCCCACAGCGCCGGGTCGGCGTAGGTGGCGTCCCAGGCGTTGTGGTTGCCTTCCGGGTATTCGGTGTAGCGCACGTCGCGCGCGTTGGCGCTCTGGAAGGCACTGTGCAGCCTGCGGTCGTCGTCCGGTGGCACCACATCGTCCAGCGCGCCGTGGAAGATCCAGATCGGTGCGTGCTGCAGGCGCTGGGCGATCACCGCGTAAGGATCGGGCTCATGCGCGACCTGTTCGACGAACAGGGTCGGGCGCTTCGCGCGCGGTGCCAGCACGGCGCCGCATACCGGCACGATCGCGGCAAAGCGGCGTGGATCGTCCAGGGCGATGTTCCAGCTGCCGTAGCCGCCCATCGACATGCCGGTCAGGTACTGGCGCGCAGGGTCGGCGCCAAACTCGGCGATCGTCGCGTCCAGCGCGGCCAGGGCCATGCGGTTGTTGTGGCCGCTCCATTCCGAGTGCTTTGCCGCCTGCGGGAAGACAACCAGGGCCGGGAAGTCGGGATGCTCGCGCAGATAGGGGCCCAGCCCCGCGTGGGTCTGCCGAACGCCGTCACTGCCGCGCTCGCCCGAGCCATGCAGGAACAGGATGACCGGAACACTGGCGGACGCCGGGGCCTGCAGCCCGGCCGGAATGAACACCTGATAGTAGGCGGTCTGGCCCTCCACTTTGACCGCGCGGGCCTCGAAGCGTCCACGCGCGCTGTCCGGCAGCGAGGCACATCCGGTCATCATCAGAAGGGCCAGCAGGGGCAGCCAGCGCGACATGGAACGGACCATGGGAATTCCTGGGGCGGCGGGAACGCCTCCATCGTAGTCCGCGGCCGTCAACGCGGCATCATGCGCCGCGTCACTGCGGGCGCGGGAAACTGGCGATGATGTCCAGCTGTTCCTGTGCTTCGGCATTGCCTTCAGCGGCGGCGGCCTGCACCTGCGCCATGTCCGGATGCAGCACCACCAGCAACGGGTTCTCGCAGACCGGGCAGACGTACTCGGTAGCGTCCTCGTCCAGTTCCATCTCCATGCCGCGCGAGCTGCCCTTCCATTCGCAGGCCGGGCAGGTGTGCTGCTGGTCGCGCCAGCCGGGCTGGAAGTAGTTTTCGATCGTCGTAGCCATCGGTGTTCCAGTGGGAAGCGGGCAGAACCCCGCGTGGCGGGGCTCCATCCCTTGATACGGTCAGTGCAGCAGCACCAGGGTGGCCAGGCCAAGGAAGGTGAAGAAGCCCATCGAGTCGGTCACTGCGGTCAGGAAGATGCCGCTGGCCAGCGCCGGGTCGAAGCCGAAGCGTTTGAGCGTCAGTGGCACCAGAACGCCGGCCAGCGCGGCGAACAGCAGGTTGCAGGTCAGCGCGATGGCGATCACTGCCGATAGCCCGGGCGAGTGGAACCAGGCCAGCACGATCAGCCCCAGCACCGAACCCAGCATCACGCCATTCAACAAGGCGACCCGCACTTCCTTCCAGAGCAGCGTGCGCGCATTGGATGCGCCCACCTGGCCCAGGGCCAGGCCGCGCACCATCAGCGCCAGCACCTGGGTGCCGGCATTGCCACCCAGGCCGGCCACAATCGGCATCAGCACCGCCAACGCCACCAGCTTGTCGATGGTGCCTTCGAAGTGGCCGACCACGCTGGAAGCCAGGAAAGCGGTGCACAGGTTGACCGACAGCCACATCAGGCGCCGGCGCATGGCGCGCCAGACCGGGCTGAACAGATCCTCGTCCTCGTCCAGGCCGGCGGCGCCCAGCGCCTGGTGCTCGGCCTGGCCGCGGATGATGTCGACCACGTCATCGATGGTGATGCGGCCGATCAGGATGTTGTTGTCGTCCACCACTGGCGCGGAGATCCAGTCATGGTCGGAGAACTGCCGTGCCACTTCCTGGTCGCTCTCGCCGACGTCGATGGCCGGCTGCTCGTCGTCGATCAGGCGGTTGATCGGGGTGGTGTCCTCGTGGGTCACCAGCGCGGCCAGCGAGACCCGCCCGAGGTACTGGTGCCGCCGGCTGACCACGAACAGGTGGTCGGTGTGGTCGGGCAGTTCGCCGCGCAGGCGCAGGTAGCGCAGCACCACGTCGACGTTGACGTCGGCGCGCACGGTCACCACGTCCGGATTCATCAGGCGGCCGGCGCTGTCCTCGGGGTAGGACAGCACCTGTTCCAGGCGCTCGCGGTTCTCGCGGTCCATCGACTTGAGGACTTCGTCGATGACCGTGTCCGGCAGGTCTTCGACCAGGTCGGCCAGGTCGTCGATGTCCAGGTCTTCGACCGCGGCGATGATCTCGTCCGGGTCCATGTCCGCGAGCAGGCTTTCGCGCACGTCCTCGCCGACGTGGACCAGCACCTCGCCGTCGTCTTCCGGATCGACCAGGCCCCACACCACCTCGCGCTTGCCCGGCGGCAGCGATTCGAGCAGGTTGCCGATCTCGGCCGGGGCCAGGGTGTTGACCAGCCGACGCACCGGACCCAGCCGGCCGCTGTCCAGTGCATCGGACAGCATCCGCAGTTGGCGCGCAGTCTTGTCGTGGCGTACAGCTTCAGCCATCGCAGCTCCCGCGGGATAAGAAAAGCCGCGATCCCGGCAAGGATGCGGCAACAGGGGTGTTCAGCGCGTCATTATCGCAAGGGGATGTTTCAACGCATAGCCGCCGGGTGGCATTACCCCCTGCGGTCAGGGCGTGTCCGCCACCAGTGCCAGCCAGCGCTCGATGCCGCGGCGGTCGCGCGCGGCCAGCAGCTTTGGCGCGCGGGCGCGCAAGGCTCCCAGGTCGGCCTCGCGGATCGCTCGGCGCACCTCCAGCAACGTACCGGGATGCAGGCTGAACTCGCTCAGGCCCAGCGCCAGCAGCAGTGGCGTCATCCGGGCATCGCCGGCCATCTCGCCGCAGACTGCCACCGGGATGCGATGGCGCGCACCAGTGTCGATCACCATCTGCAGAAGCCGCAGCACGGCCGGGTGCAACGGCGAGTAGAGCTCGCCCAGCGCCTCGTTGTTGCGGTCGGCGGCCAGCAGGTACTGCACCAGGTCGTTGGTACCTATCGACAGGAAATCGACCAGATCGATGAAGCTCTCCAATGCCAGTGCGGCCGCGGGGACTTCGATCATCGCGCCCAGCGGCACATGGTCGGACACCATGTGGCCCTCGCCGCGCAGCTGTTCGGTCAGCTTGAGCATGCGCCGGCGCACCGCCAGCAGCTCCTCGCGGGTGCTGACCATCGGTACCAGCACGCGCAGCTTGCCGTAGGCCGAGGCGCGCAGGATCGCGCGCAGCTGGGTGTCGGCCACCTTCGGCCGCGCCAGCGACAGGCGCACGCCGCGCAGGCCCAGCGCCGGATTCTCTTCGTTGCTCAGGGTCAGGCCGGTGCGATCGGCCTTGTCCGCGCCCAGGTCGAGCGTGCGGATGGTGACCGGACGCCCGCTCATGCCCAGCGCGGCATCGCGGTAGGTCTGGAACTGTTCTTCCTCGTCCGGCAGCTCGTTGCGCTGCAGGAACAGGAATTCGGTGCGGTACAGGCCCAGCCCCTGCGCGCCCAGCGCATGCGCCTGGGTCACGTCTTCCAGCGATTCGGCGTTGGCCAGCAGGGCGATGTCGACCTGGTCGCGGGTACGGCTGGGCTTGCTGCGCAGGCGGCCCAGCTCGCGCTGTTCACGCGCATGCTCTTTCAGTCGCGCGCGGTAGTCACGCAGGTTGTCGGCCTGCGGGTTGACCGTGATGCTGCCGTCGGCGCCGTCGATGATCAGCACGTCGCCGTCGGCGATGCGGCTGAGCAGCTGCGGTACGTTGACGATCAGCGGCAGGTGCAGGCTGCGTGCCAGGATCGCACTGTGCGACAGCGCGCTGCCGGCGGCGGTGACGATGCCGACCACCCCTTGTGCCTGCAGCTGCGCCAGCTCGGACGGGGCGATGTTGTCGCAGACCAGGATCTCGCCGGCCAGGCCCTTCATCACCGGCGGCCGGTCCGGTTGCAGGAAGGCGTGGATGCGGCCGATCACATGGTCCAGATCGTCCATGCGGCTCTTCAGGTAGGCATCGTCCATGCCATCGAAGACCTTGGCCAGGCGGTCGCGTTGCAGGCGCAGCGCATAGCCGGCGCTGTACGGGCCGCTGCGGATCAGTTCGTCCAGGCCATACAGCAGCTCGGGGTCGTCCAGCAGCAGCGCATGCAGGTCGAGGAACTCGCCCACTTCCTGGTTCAGTGCCCCATGCAGGCGCTGGCGCAGCTCGTGCATTTCCGTGCGCGCCGCATCCACCGCATGGTGCAGGCGCGCGAGCTCGGCCTCGACCTGGTGGGCGGCGACACGCTGTTCGGCCACCTCCAGGGCATGCGGCAGGCGCACGCGGGCGCGGCCCATGGCCGTGCCGCGCGCTGCGCCATGGCCGGCCAGCAGCTGCACCGGCCGCTGGCCGGAGGGGAGCTGGCCGGCGCGTGCGCGTGGCACGCTCAGCTGTCCTCGTCGAAACGGCGTTCGAACAGGCCGACCACCGCCTCCATCGCGGCGGCTTCGTCCTCGCCGTTGATGCGCACGGTGACCGGAGTGCCCTGGCCGGCAGCCAGCAGCATCACGCCCATGATGCTCTTGGCGTTGATCTCACGGCCCTTGGCGGCCATGGTCACGTTGCAGCGGAACGGCGCCAGGGTCTGCACCAGCTTGGCGGTGGCCCGGGCATGCAGGCCCAGGCGGTTGCTCACGGTGAGTTCTCGTTCAAGCATCGTCGACTATCGCTCCATTACGGGTACCCGCCGCGGCTGTGGCGGGCAGTTGATCCAGTCCCTGTTCCGGATAATTCATCACCCGCAGCAACATCGGCAGGCTCAGCGCCGACACCCGGCGAACCGGGGTCCCCAGCCGGGCCAGCTGCCCGGCAAGGTTGGCGGGGCTGGCGCCGTACAGGTCGGTCAGGATCAGCACGCCTTCACCGCCGTCGACCCGCCGCAGGGCGGCCGAGGCGAGCGGGAGCAGGGCGTCCAGGTCTGCGTCGAACGGTACTTCGAAAGCTTCGGTCTTCAGCGGCAATTGCCGCAGGAGCCGGGTCGCCACCTCAAGCAGGGCGGTCCCGACCCCGGGATGTGTTACGAGGAGAATGCCACAGGTCATTACTGCACGTTAACAGGTCAAGGTGAATCGGCGATAGCAGCAGGAGAGGGGCACTGTGTCCCGTATTCAGCGTTACCGGGGTCAGAGCCCTTTTCCCCTGGAAAAGGGCTCTGACCCCACGCGTTTTTCGAGGCCTGACAGAAATTCATCCACGCATGGCGTGGATCTACCGTGTCGACCAAGGTCGACACCCACCAACAGCACACGGAATCTGTCAGAGGCGGGGCGGTGTGGGTAGGCAGGACCGTTGGCGCCATGGATGGCGCCATCGAGCCCCCAAGGACGGGTTCACGGCGTGTCCTGCCTACCCACACCGCCCTGCCATTCCACGGAATACCGCTGTTGCTGTTGCTGCTGCCGGCCAGCGGCCGGCACTACCGCGGGTGCCGGGCGCAGTCCGGCCGTCCCCTCAATCCTGTTCGCGGTGGTAGGTGGCCACGTCTTCCCAGCCCATCGCGCGCGCGTGGCGGGCCATGCGCTCGGCGAGGTACACCGAGCGATGCTTGCCGCCGGTGCAGCCGAACGCCACGGTCACATAGCTGCGGGTGCCGTCGCCCAGCTTCGGCAGCCAGGTATCGAGAAAGTCCATCAGCTGGGCCAGGTAGCGCTGCACGTCGGGCTGCGCTTCCAGGTAGTCGCGCACGCCCGGCTCGCGACCACTCAACGCGCGCAGCTCGGGGTCCCAGTGCGGGTTGGGCAGCACGCGGGCGTCGAAGACGAAGTCCGCTTCGGCCGGCACGCCGCGCTTGTAGGCGAACGATTCGAACAGCAGCGACAGCCGGGTGGCGTGGTCCAGGGTGAATTCGGTGATGATGCGTCGCCGCAGCTGGTGCACGTTGAGCGCACTGGTGTCGATCACCGCATCGGCCTCACGGCGCAGCGGGGCGGTCAGCACACGTTCGCGCGCGATCGCCTCGGGCAGTGACAGGCCCAGCTGGCTCAGCGGATGCCGGCGACGGGTGTCGGCATAGCGCTTGAGCACCGTTTCGTCGTTGGCCTCGAAGAACAGTACCTTCACTTCCACGCCGGCGTCGGTGGCCAGTTGCCGCCAGTCGCCCAGCTGGCCAAGATCGGCCTGGCCGCGGACGTCGATGCCCACCGCCAGCCGACGCGGCGCGTGGCCATCGTGGATGGCCAGCAGGCTGCGCACGAAATCCGGAAGCAGATTGATCGGCAAGTTGTCCGAGCAGTAGTAGTCCTGGTCCTCGAAGGTCTTCAGGGCCACGGATTTACCCGAGCCGGACAGGCCGCTGACGATGATCAGGGTCGGGGCGGAGGGGGCGTCGGTGCTCATGGACGGGCTCTTCGAAAGACAGGGGTCAGGGCGTTCGCCGTTCCAGCAGATTGCTGTGGCGGGCGATGAACATCGCCGCTGGATCGATGCCCTTGGTGCGCAGGATATGCAGGCGGGTGGCCGCCTCGGTCAGCACGGCCAGGTTGCGGCCAGGCATCACCGGCAGGGTGATCAGCGGTACGTCCAGGTCCAGCACATGGCGGGTTCCCGAATCGCCGGTCAGGCGCTCGTAGCCATGTGGCGTGGGTTCGGTCATCGGTTTGGTCAGATGGACGATCAACCGAAGGTACTTGTTCTTCTTTACAGCCGTGTCGCCGAACATCTCGCGCACGTTCAGCACGCCCAGGCCGCGCACCTCCAGCAGGTCCTGCAGCAGTTCGGGGCAGGTGCCGTCGAGCACGTCGGGTGCGATCTGGGTGAATTCGGGTGCATCGTCGGCCACCAGGCGATGGCCGCGGCTGAGCAGTTCCAGCGCCAGTTCGCTCTTGCCCGACCCGGCCTCACCGGTGATCAGCACGCCGATGGAGTAGATCTCCATGAACACGCCATGCAGGATCACGCGCGGTGCCAGCGTGCGCGCCAGATGGTAGGACAGGTGGTTGAGCAGTTCGTGGCCGCGCTTTGGGGACAGCCACAGCGGCGTACCGGACTCGTCCGCAGCCGCACGCAGGTCTTCCGGGCAGGGCTGGTTACGGGTCAGCACCAGCGCCAGCGGGTGCGACTGCATGATCTTCTCGATCGTCTCCCAGCGCTGGCGAGGCTCCAGAGCATCCAGCCAGGACAGTTCCTCGGTACCGAGAATCTGCACCTTGTTGGGGTAGATCGCATTGAGGTAGCCGGCCAGCGAAGGCCGCCGCGAGACCGTGTTGCCGGCCTCCAGTTCACGCTTCTCGCCAGACTTGCCGGCAGCCCAGCGCAGCCCCAGCCGCTCGCGCTGCTGTTCGAACAGTTCACGGGCGGTGATGCTGGTATTCATGCGGCGCTCGCAGGTGGCGTCAGCTCAAGGGCCTGGCGCAGGGCCCGGGCATCGCCGGCCGCGCGCAGCGCCTGGCGGATGTCGGGCGCGGAGAACAACTCGGCCAGCTCGGACAGCAGCATCAGGTGCTGGTGGGTGTAGTGGGCGGGGACGGCCATCGCGAACACCAGGTCCACCGGCTCGTCGCCACCGAAGTCGACCGGGGTGGCCAGCCGCAGCAGGGCGCCACGGGGGCGGTCCAGGGTCGGCGCGCGACCGTGGGGAATGGCGATGCCATGGCCGATTGCGGTACTGCCCAGCGCTTCGCGCTGGCACAGGTTCAGGTAGATCTGTTCGGCATTGGCCTGGCGGCAGGCCAGCAGCCCGGCGGCGGCCTGCAGGACGCTGTCGCGGTCGGTGGCCGTGCAGAGCTGGGTCTGCACGGCCGCCAGGAGGTCAGTCAGGGGCATGTCTGCGGGGAACAGTGGCGATCAGCCACCATTGTCGCCCACCGGCAGCGGCGCGTGCTGCTGTTTTTTCTCCTTGTGCTTGATCACAAGGCGGTCAAGCTTGTCCGCAAGCAGGTCGATCGCGGCATACATGGTCTGGCCGCCGGCCTCGGCGTGCAGGGTCTGCCCCGGGATGTTGAGGCTGGCGTCGACGTGATGCTCGGTCTTCTGCAGCTTGAGGGTCACCCGCGCTTCGCAGTGCTGGTCGAAGTGTTTTCCGATCCGGGCCAGCTTCTCCTCTACATAGGACTGCAGGGCCGGGGTGACTTCGACATCTTTGCCAAACGTTTCGATGCGCATCGGGTTTCTCCTGTGTTCGGATGTGCCAATGAACCTCTCCGCCGGGCGCGGCGGCGCGTCAAGCGATTCTGACCCTTTCGTGCGAGGCGGAAATGTTCATGGCTTCACGATACTTCGCCACGGTGCGTCGCGCTACTGGAATTCCCGACGATTTGAGCAGGTCAGCCAGCTTGGCGTCAGAAAGCGGCTTGCGCGGGTTCTCGTCGTCGATCAGTCGCCGGATCATGGCCTGGATGGCCGTGCTGGACGCCTCGCCGCCGCCCTCGGTGTCGATGCCCGACGCGAAGAAGGCGCGCAGCGGCAGGGTGCCGCGCGGCGTGCGCACATGCTTGCGCGCGATCGCGCGCGATACCGTGGATTCGTGCAGGCCGAGTTCGGTGGCGATCTCGCGCAGTGTCAGCGGGCGCAGCGCCTGTTCGCCGAATTCGAGGAATCCGGCCTGCTGCAGGATCAGGCTGCGCACCACCCGCAGCAGGGTCTCGCCGCGCTGCTGCAGCCCCTTCAACAGCCAGCGCGCCTCCTGCAGCTGCGCGCGCAGATAGCCGGCATCAGCCTCGCCACAGCGGCGGATGAGCTGTTCGTAGCCACGGTGGATCACCACCTTCGGCCCGGCATGGCCGGCCAGTGCCGCGCGCCAGACGCCGTTCTGCCGCCACACCACCACGTCCGGCACCACGTAGGTATCCTGCGAAAGCGGTGCAATCTGCGTACCCGGGCGAGGGTCCAGCGAGCGCAGCAGAGCGACGGCGGTCTCGACATCGGCAAGCGGTCGTTTCAGTTCGTGGGCGAGGCCGGCCACGCCACTGCGCGGCAAGCGCTCCAGCGGCCCTGCGGCAATCTGTCGCGCCAGAGCCAGTCCGGGCGTGTCCTCGCCCAGCACGTCCAGCTGCAGCTGCAGGCATTCACCGAGTGTGCGTGAGGCCACGCCGACCGGATCGAAACGCTGGATGCGATGCAGCACCGCGAGGATCTCATCCTCGTCGGCATGGGTCGCCGGCAGCAGGGTTTCAGCGATGGTAGCCAGCGGCTCGCGCAGGTAGCCGTCTTCGTCAAGCGCATCGATCAGCGTGGCGCCGATGCTGCGGTCGCGGGCCGAAAGATGCGACAGGTGCAGCTGCCACAGCAGGTGGTCGGCCAGCGTTTCGGTTTCGGCGACGCGCTCGGCGGCGCTGCCGGTGTCATCGTCATCGTCGAAGCTGCCACCGCTGCCGGCGGCGCTCCAGTCCAGTTCGGCAGGCGCCCAGTCGTCGCCATCGTCGGCGCGTTCGCTGGGCGCTTCGCTGTCGTTGCCGTCACTGGCCTCGTTGGCGGCAGGGCCGTCGTTGCTGTCGGCCCAGTCCAGCAGCGGATTGCTTTCCACGGCCTGGGCGATTTCCAGCTCCAGCTCGGTGGTGGACATCTGCAGCAGCTTGATCGCCTGCTGCAGCTGGGGCGTGAGCACCAGCTGCTGTCCCAACGATGTCTGCAGCCGAGTCTTCATACCTGTGCCGAAAGGATGGAAAGTGCCCGGGTGCCCGCCGTCACAGCTTGAAGGAATCCCCAAGGTAGACGCGGCGTACGTCGGCGTTGTCCAGGATCGCCTCCGGCGAGCCCTGGGCCAGTACGGCGCCCTCGGCGAGAATATACGCGCGGTCGCAGATTCCCAAGGTCTCACGCACGTTGTGATCGGTGATCAGCACGCCGATGCCACGCTGCTTGAGATGGGTGACGATGCGCTGGATCTCGCCGACCGAAATCGGATCGACGCCGGCGAACGGCTCGTCGAGCAGGATCAGGCGCGGCTGCGCGGCCAGTGCACGGGCGATCTCGCAACGACGGCGTTCGCCACCGGACAGGCTGGCGCCGAGCTGGTCGGCAACGTGGCCCAGCTGCAGTTCGTCGAGCAGGCTGCTCAGTTCGCGTTCGCGGCCGGCCGAATCCAGGTCCTCGCGCAGTTCCAGCACCAGGCGGATGTTGTCGGCCACGGTCAGCTTGCGGAACACCGAGGGTTCCTGCGGCAGATAGCCCACGCCCTGCTTGGCGCGGGTATACATCGGGTCGCTGGTGATGTCGCGGCCGTCGAGCACGATGCTGCCCGCATCGGCTGCGACCAGGCCGACGATCATGTAGAAGCAGGTGGTCTTGCCGGCACCATTGGGGCCCAGCAGGCCGACCACTTCACCGGCATCGAGGGTCAGCCCGAAGTCCTTGACGACTTCACGCTGCTTGTAGCGTTTGCGCAGGCCCTTGGCGACAAGCATTACTTCTTGCTCCCGGCAGGCTTGGCCGGCTGTGCGGCCGGGTTCTTGTTCTTCGGCGGAATGACGGTGCGCACGCGGCTGCCGTCGCCACCGGAGTTCATCTCACCGCTGCGGGTGTTGTAGACCATGCGCTGGCCGGCGTTGGTGCCGCGCGCGCTGGTGACCTTGTAGTTGCCGGTCAGGGTGATGATCTCGGTCTTGATGTCGTAGTCGATGCGATCGGCTACCGCATCCATCCAGGTGCCATCGTCGAGCTGCTGCTTCATGGTGGCCTGCTTGCCGGTGAACACCGCACGCACGGCCTCGCCATCCTTCAGGTAGATCTCGGCTTCGGACGAACGGATGTCCAGGGTTCCCTGGGTGATGGTCACGCCCTGCGAGAGCACAGTCTTGCCATCGCCGGTGAGCACGCCGGACTGGGCGCCTGACTCGATGTCCATGTTCTCGTTGCGGTCGGTGGACTTGGCGAAGGCGGCGCTGGGCACAACAAGTGCGAGCGCGAGTACGGCTGCAAAGGGAATCTTCATCGGGGTCCGTTCTACCGGTGGAGGGCCCCCGGAAAGCGGGGGCGGGGAGGGGCTGCCGGCCTTGCGCCTGTCCGGGGACGTCGCAGGCTGGCGGCGGGATCAGTGTCGGGGCGTGTAGCGGCCCTTGGACTGGCTGAGGAAATGATACGTGTTGTTCTTCGAATCCACCTCGAAGCCGACGCCGGACTGTTCCATTCCGGGCCGGGTCATGGTCACCAGCGCATCGGTGCGGGCACGGCTTTCCTTCGGAAACACGTCCAGGTGGTCGGTGCGGAAGGTGGTGGGCGGCACGCCCGGGCCGGCGGGACTGTCGCCTGCGACGTTGCCACGCAGCTTCATTTCGTCGCCCTTGGCGCTGAGCCAGCCGGTCTCCGAACGCAGCGTCCAGTGCTTGCCGTCCTTGTCGGGCATTTCGAACAGCGGAGTCGCGATGCTGATGGTCTGGTCACCGCGCTGACGCTCCAGCAGCGGTGCGCGCAGGGTGGTCGATTCCTTGCCCTGTTCGTCCAGGGCCACGATCGTGAAGTCGTGCAGGATGTAGTCCACGCCAATCTCGTTGCCGCCGTTGGCCGGTCCCTTTTCACGGTTGCGCAGCGCGGCCCAGCTGCTGAGCAGCGCGGCCAGCAGCAGGCCGATGCCGAGTACGGTGCGCCAGTTCAGGGTCGGCCGGTTCATGCGCCGAACCTCGCAAGGACCGCATCCACATGGCCCTGGGCGGCCAGCAGGACATCGCACAGCTCACGCGCGGCGCCACGCCCGCCGTCGGTGCGGGTCTGCCAGTGCACGCGCTCGGCGATCCACGGGTGCGCGTTGGCAGGTGCCACGGCCAGGCCCACCGCGCCCAGCGGCGCCAGGTCCGGCAGGTCGTCGCCCATGAAGGCCACCTGTTTCAGGCCGATGCCGTGCTGCGCGCACAGCGCCTGCACGCTGGCAAGCTTGTCACCTACGGCGATCTGGGTGTCGATGCCGAGATCAGCGCCACGCCGTAGCGCGGACTGGCTGTTGCGCGCAGTGATCAGCACGGGATGGATGCCGTGCTGCTGCAGCAGTTTCAGGCCCAGGCCATCCTGCACGAAGTACGCCTTGCTCTCATTGCCATCCTTGTCGTAGTACAGCCGACCGTCGGTGAGGGTGCCGTCCACGTCGAAGCACGCCAGACGGACGCGGGCCGCAGCGGCATGCAGGTGGGCGGGGAAGGCGGGCAGGGGGGACCAGGGCATCAGGGCGACAGGCTCGGTGTGGGCGGATGGACGATACAGACTGAATGGGGTCTACGGACTGTCGGTTAAACCACCCGCGCCCGCAACAGGTCATGAATGTTCAGGGCACCCACCGCGCGTCCCTGGCCGTCGACCACGATCAGGCCGGTGATCTTGTGGGTCTCCATCAACCGCGCGGCTTCGACGGCAAGCTGGTCGGCGCCGATGGTACGTGGGTTGCGGGTCATCACATCGGCGATCTTCGCGGTACGCACGTCCAGCGCGCTGTCCAGCGCGCGGCGCAGGTCACCGTCGGTGAACAGGCCGATCAGGACGCCATCGGCATCGACCACGGCGGTCATGCCAAGCCGTTTGCGGCTCATTTCCATCAGCGCTTCGCTCAGGCTGGCGCCGGCCTCGACCCGGGGCAGGTCGTCGCCGGTGTGCATGACATCGGTGATGTGCAGCAGCAGGCGGCGGCCGAGGCTGCCGGCCGGGTGTGAACGGGCGAAATCATCGGCGGTGAAACCGCGTGCATCGAGCAGGGCCACGGCCAGCGCATCGCCCATCGCCAGTGACGCGGTGGTGCTGGAGGTCGGGGCCAGGTCCAGCGGGCAGGCTTCGGCCGGCACGCTGACATCCAGATGAATGTCGGCGGCGGAGGCCAGGCTGGACTGCGGGCGCCCGGTCATGGAAATCAGCAGGTTGCCCTGGCGCTTGAGCACCGGCAGCAGCATCAGGACTTCGTCCGACTCGCCCGAATAGGACAGGGCCAGCACCACGTCGTCCTCGGTGATCATGCCCAGGTCGCCATGGCCCGCCTCGCCCGGGTGCACGTAGAACGCCGGGGTGCCGGTCGATGCCAGGGTGGCGGCGATCTTGCGGGCAATGTGGCCGGACTTGCCCATGCCGGTGGCAACCACCCGCCCGCGGCTGGACAGGATCGCCTGGCAGGCCTGCTGGAAGGCCTCGCCGAGGCGGGCAGCGACCGCATTCAGGGCCTGCTGCTCGATGTCGAAGACACGGCGGCCGCTGGCGACCAGGCTGGCCGGGTCGACGGAACGGGGGGGCAGGAGAGGCTCGGCCATGCGGACGCCACGCAGCGGAAGTAGAATGAGCGCTCATTTTATTAGGAAAGCCCGTTGGACGCCGACACCATCCGCAATCTGATCGAAACCGGCCTGCCCGGCGCCCGCGCCGACGTGCGTGGCGACGATGGCGTGCATTTCGAAGCGACCGTGGTCTGCGAGGCCTTTGCCGGCAGGATGCCGCTGGCCCGCCACCGGATGGTCTATGCCACCCTGGGCGACCTGATGGGCGGTGCGATCCACGCACTGGCGCTGAAAACCGTGACCCCGGCCGAAGCCGGCTGAACCGCAGAAGATCCCGAATACATGGCCAAGATCGTTGTGACCGGCGGCGCTGCGCTGCACGGTGAAGTGAGCATCTCCGGCGCCAAGAACGCCGTCCTCCCCATTCTCTGCGCGACCCTGCTGGCCGATGCGCCGGTGGAGATCACCAACGTGCCGCACCTGCACGACGTGGTCACCACGGTGAAGCTGCTGGGCGAGCTGGGCGCCAAGGTCACCATCGACCAGGGCACGCTGTCGCGCGGCAGCGCGATCGTGGTCGACCCGCGTCCGGTCAACCAGCACGTTGCGCCGTACGAGCTGGTCAAGACCATGCGCGCCTCGATCCTGGTGCTGGGCCCGCTGTTGGCCCGCTTCGGCGCGGCCGAAGTGTCGCTGCCCGGCGGCTGCGCGATCGGTTCGCGCCCGGTCGACCAGCACATCAAGGGCCTGCAGGCGCTGGGTGCCGAGATCGTGGTCGAGAACGGCTTCATCAAGGCCTCGGCCAAGCGCCTGAAAGGCGGTCATTTCACCTTCGACATGGTCAGCGTCACCGGCACCGAGAACGTGCTGATGGGCGCGGTGCTGGCCGAAGGCACCACCATCCTCGACAACTGCGCGATGGAACCGGAAGTGACCGATCTGGCGCACTGCCTGATCGCGCTGGGCGCGAAGATCGAAGGCCTGGGCACCGCGCGCCTGGTCATCGAAGGCGTCGAGCGCCTGTCCGGGGGCCGCCACGAAGTGCTGCCCGACCGCATCGAGACCGGCACCTTCCTGGTGGCCGCGGCGATGACCGGTGGCAAGGTCACCGTGAACCGCGCGCGCCCGAACACCATGGACGCCGTGCTGTCCAAGCTGGTCGAGGCCGGTGCGAAGATCGAGACCACCGATGACAGCATCACCCTGGACATGCAGGGCAAGCGGCCGAAGGCGGTCAACCTGACCACCGCGCCGTACCCGGCGTTCCCGACCGACATGCAGGCGCAGTTCATGGCGCTCAACTGCGTGGCCGACGGCGTCGGTGTGATCAATGAAACGATCTTCGAGAACCGTTTCATGCACGTCAACGAACTGCTGCGGCTGGGCGCGGACATCCAGGTCGAAGGCCACACGGCCATTGCCCGTGGCCACGAACGCCTGAGCGGTGCACCGGTGATGGCCACCGACCTGCGCGCGTCGGCGTCGTTGATCCTGGCCGGCCTGATGGCTGACGGTGACACCACCATCGACCGCATCTACCACCTTGATCGTGGCTACGAGAACATCGAAGAGAAGCTGTCTTCGCTCGGTGCCACCATCCGGCGCGTGCCATGATCCTGCGCGGCAAGTTCAGCCCGCGTCGCAAGGCGCTGCTGGCGCTGGTGCTGATCGTGCTGGCGTGGCTGGGCTACGCCTGGTACGCCAACATCGCCATCACCCAGGGCATCGAGCAGAAGGACATGGACTGGAACGGCGATGGCACCGTCTCGCGTGACGAGATCATCGAGTCGTTCTATGCGGTTGCGGTGAACGACAGCCAGGACGGCAACCGCCATTGCCGCACCTTCGTCTGGCGCAGCACGGGCGAGCAGATCCGCGTGGACTGCCGCACCGAGTTCACGCCAGCGGAAGCGAAGCCGGCCGAACAGAAGAAGTAAGAAGACGCCCGCGAAAGCGGGCGTTTTCCTTTCGGTAGTGCCGGCCGCTGGCCGGCAACCCCATGAACCTCGTGGAGCATCGCGAGAATGCCGGCCAGCGGCCGGCACTACCGGTTCGCGCGTCAGTTCATCGCCTTGATGGTCAGGTCCAGCGCGTCGCGGTCGTTCTCACGCTGCAGCATGCGCGCCGGCACCGGGAACTCAGGCACGATCCACGCGATCAGTTCCTTGTTGCCGTCGGCACGCGAGACCTTGGTGGCTTCATAGCTCTTGCCACCCACAGTGATCGACTCCTTGCCGATCACGCGGTAGGTCATGTTCTTGATGCGCCCTTCGTCAACCATGCGATAGGTCAGCGGCTTGCCGGCGGCCAGGTCGCGGGCGATCGCCAGGTTGATCAGCAGTGCATCCATGTCACCGGTCTTCAGCGCGATCGGGCCGGCGCGGTCCGGCTTGATGTCGCCGGTCCAGGTGGCCTGGTTGCTGGTCCAGTTGTAGTTGGCCTGCACGTTGCGCTTCTTCACCAGCAGCGCCGAACGATCCTGGCTGCTGAGCGGGCGCAGCTGGCCGCGCACTTCCTCGAACACGGTGCTCTGGCTCAGGTCGGCCAGCTGGTTCTTCACCTGCAGCGTGTAGCGCCACTTGTTGGCTCCCTCGTTGCTCAGGGTCATGCTGCCATTGGCCTGCATGCCCATGTAGCTGGCCAGGTAATCGGCCTTGAACGGCTGCAGGGCCATGGCCGGCAGGCTGGCCACCGACAGCGCGGCTGCAGCGATCCAGGTGAGGGGGCGGGTCAGGGTGCTCATGGTCAGACTCCTTGGTATTCGATCAGGCGGAGGTCGACGCGGTCTTCGCCGTCTTCGCGTTGCAGGATGCGCACCGGGGTGGGGACACCGTTGGCGATCCAGAGGATGGTTTCATTGTTGCCGCCGTTGGTCCGGTAGACCCGCAGCGCGTTGTAGGACAGGTCGCCGACTTCGACGTTCTCGGTCTGCTGCGCGGCCTGGTAGTCATGCTGGCGGACCTTGCCCATGTCCACGTAGCGGTAGTGCATGGTGGCACCCGGGCGCGCATCGCGCATGATCGCCAGGTTGATCAGCAGCGCGCTCTGGTCGCCCGGCTGCAGCGGGATCGGCTGCGCACGCTCCTTCTTCACGTCACCGGTCCACTGCGCGGTGCCGGCCTGCCAGTTGTAGGTGCCCACGGCCTTCTTGCCGAGGAACAGGCCCTTGCGCACGGTGCTCTGGCTCAGCGGTGCGTAGATGCCGCCGCGTTCCTCGAACACCGTGCTCTGCTCGATGTTCAGGCCGAGCACGCTGGCAAAGCCGCGGCGGCCGACCACCTGCATGTCGACCCGCCACTGGCTGCCGCCCGTATGGGTGACCTGCATGCTGGCGTCGCCCGCTTCCTTGCCCTTGTAGAACGCCTGGTAGGTGGCGCTGAACGGCTGCAGCGGCGGCGGTTCCCACGCCAGCGCAGGCAACACCGGCGCCGGGGCGGGCGAGGCGGCAGGCGCTTGCGCCTGGCCCCAGCCTGCAACGGGCAATACAGCCAGCGACAGCAGCAGCGAAGTGGACAGCAGGGTCGTGGTCTTCATGAAGGACAGGGACCGCAGGGAGGGGCAGGATGCCAGCCCCGCAGTCAGCGGGGCGTGTGCACGGGCGTTACCGGTTCAGGTTCCCGGCGGAATCTAGGGCCAACGGGCTAAACAGGGGGTGACCGTCCAGCTGGGGCCGTCCTTCCCGTTCAGTCAGGCGGCCGGCGCACAGCAGCTGCAGGGTGGCGATCAGCAACGGGTGCTCCACCGCCAGCACGCGCTCGGCCAGCGCCTGCGCATCGTCGCCGGGCCCCACCGGCACCCGTACCTGCGCCAGCACCGCCCCGGCATCCAGTTCCGGCACCACCAGGTGAACGCTGGCACCGTGTTCGGCGTCACCGGCTGCCAAGGCCCGCGCATGGGTGTCCAATCCCTTGTGCAGCGGCAGCAGCGAAGGGTGGATGTTGACCAGGCGGCCCTCGAAGCGCTGCACGAAAGCAGCCCCCAGGATGCGCATGTAGCCGGCACAGACGATCCAGTCCGGTGCGGACGCCTGCACGGCATCGCCCAGCGCCTGCTCATAGGCGGCGCGGTCGCTGAACTCCTTCGGCGCGTGTGCCCAGCGCAGGCCCGGTGCCACCCGCTGCAGCGCTGCGGCACCTGGACGGTCGGAGAACACGCCGACCACGTCGGCCGGCAGGCAGCCGTCGCCGATCGCGTCGAGGATGGCCTGCAGATTGCTGCCACGGCCGGAGGCCAGTACCGCAATACGAGCGGTCATGCGACCACCGCGCCGCCCGGTTCGGCGAAGCTGGCGGCAACATCCGCGCGCAGCAGCACGATCAGGGCGTATACGCCCAGCGCGATGCCCAGCGCGCCGCCCAGGCAGGCGGCACCGGCCGCCACCAGGCACAACGTGCGCTGGCGGCGCTGCCCCAGCCGGTTCGCGGCGATCAGGCTGAGCGTGCCCAGTGCGCCGATGGCCAGTGCCGCGACGGCCAGGATCACCGCCAGCAGCACCGGCGACATGCCCGCGGTGGGGTTCTGGCTTTCACTGATGTAGCCGCCCAGTGCGGCCATCAGCAGGACGACGGACAGCGCCAGCTGGATGCCGCCGTAGACGCAGAACAGGATCCTGAGCGTGTGCAGGTGGCCACCGATCTGGAGCGCGCTCCAGCCAGGCGGCACATTCAACGGGGGCGGGACGGAAGCCATGGAAATCTCAGCTGCGGGAAGGAACGCTGGCTTCGAAGGCCGCCTTCACCTGCGGACGCAGCAGGATGATCAGGCTGAACACCCCCAGCACCGTGCCGAGCGGCGCGAACAGGCAGGCCAGGCCGGCCACGATCAGGCACAGCAGGTAGCGGCGGCGGCCGGCCAGGCAGCGGCCGGCATAGGCGACGAACGCGCCGAGCGTCACGCCACCGAACACGATGACGCAGCCGATGATGGTGAACATCCAGCCGAACAGTCGCTGCTCGGCCGGCGACGTGGGCTGGCCGCCGGAGTTCATCGGCAGGTGGCCGGTCAGTGCGCTGATGCCCAGCACGATGTGGAGGATGAAGATCAGCGAGAACAGCGCGATCAGGCCACCAACCACGTAGTGCGCGATGGACAGCATGCGCAGGTGGTCGGCATCCTGCGCGCTGAACACCGGCGCCGTCGCCAGAGGCGGCGGGGCGGGTGACACGGGGGGCGTTGCGTCCATGCGGGCTCCTGGGTGTGCGATCAGCCGATGTGGACGCGCTCGGCGCCTTCGGTGGTGACCACCTGGCCGATGGTCCAGTGCTCCAGGCCCTGCGCCTTGACCGCGTCGGACACGGAAGCGAGCTGGTCCGGTGCAACGATCAGCACGAAGCCGATGCCGCAGTTGAAGGTGCGCCACATCTCGCTGTCGGCCACCGCGCCTTCCTTCTGCAGCCACTGGAACACCGGCGGGAGGGTCCAGGACGACGCCTGGATGTCCAGGCCGAGGCCTTCGGGCACCACGCGGATGATGTTCTCGGTCAGGCCGCCACCGGTGATGTGGGCCATGCCGTGGATGGCCTCGCCGTGCGACTTCAGCAGCGACAGGATCGGCTTGACGTACAGGCGGGTCGGCGCCATCAGCGCATCGACCAGCTTCACGCCGCCTTCCAGCTCCAGATCGGCCGGCTGGCCGGCGCGGTCGTAGATGCGGCGCACCAACGAATAGCCGTTGGAGTGCGGGCCGGACGAAGCGATGCCGATCAGCACGTCACCGGCGGCGACGCTGGCGCCATCCTTCAGTTCGCTCTTCTCGACCGCGGCGACGGTGAACCCGGCCAGGTCGTACTCGCCCGGGGCATACATGTCGGGCATTTCAGCGGTTTCTCCGCCGATCAGCGCGCAGCCGGCCTCGGTGCAGCCGTTGGCGATGCCGCCCACGACCGCCGCGGCGGTGTCGATGTCCAGCTTGCCGGTGGCGAAATAGTCCAGGAAGAACAGCGGCTCGGCGCCCTGCACCAGCACGTCGTTCACGCACATGGCGACCAGGTCGATGCCGATCGTATCGTGGCGGTTCAGCTGGTGGGCCAGCTTCAGCTTGGTGCCCACGCCATCGGTGCCCGACACCAGCACCGGCTCGCGGTACTTGTTGGACAGGTCGAACAGGGCGCCGAAGCCGCCCAGGCCGCCCATCACTTCCGGGCGGAAGCTGCGCTTGACCAGGGGCTTGATCCGCTCGACCAGCTCGTTGCCGGCGTCGATGTCGACACCCGCGTCACGGTAGGTGAGGGGGGAGGGGGCGGAAGACGGGGTGTTGGTCACGGGCGTCGGCGCTGGCAGGGGTTGAACGGGCGATTTTAACAGGCCGCATTGGCGCAAAGTCCGTATTCGGGCAACAATTCCCCCCGGATACGTCGAGCCAATGGATGTCCTGATGCGCCGCAGCCTGATTCTGACCCTGCTCATTGCACTGAGCCTGCCGGTGGCCACGATGGCCCAGAGCGGCCTGCGCACCGAGGGTGATGTCGCCACCGCCACTGGCGCGTACGAGGCCGAAGTGCCCGTCAACAGCCAGGCCGAAGCCGATCGCAACGGCGCCCTGGCCCGCGCGCTGAGCGTGGTTCTGGGCAAGTTGTCCGGCGATCGAAGCGTGATGTCCCGCCCCGGGGTGGTGCAGGCACTGCGCAATGCCAAGGATTACGTGGCCAGCTACGACTACAAGCAGGACCAGAGCGTGAGCGCCAGCGGCGCCCCCAGCTTCCGTACCCTGCTGGTGGCGCGCTTCCGCGAGGATGATGTGGACTCGCTGGTCTCGGCGCTGGGCCTGCCGCTGTGGCCGCAGCCGCGACCGAAGCCGGTGCTGTGGCTGGCGGTCGATGACGGCAGCGGCCCGCGCCTGGTCAGCGTGCAGCAGGCCAATGCCGCCCGCCCGCTGCTGAACCGCGCCATCGAGCGTGGCTACAAGCTGGGCCTGCCCAGCGGGGGCGCTGCCGAACAGGCGCTGGCCGGGGCCATCTGGCGCCAGGACAGTGCCGCCGTGGCCCGCGCCTCCTCGCGCTATTCGCCGCCGATGCAGCTGATCGGCAAGCTGTACCGTGCCAATGGCGGCTGGCAGGCGGACTGGGTGTTCGTCGACAACGGCCGCGAACTGAACAAGTGGACCAGCAAGGACGCCAACGCCATGCGCGCGATGGCCGCCGGCGCCGACGGTGCCGCCGATGCGCTGGTCAAGCGCTACGCCAAGGCCGGCGTGGCGGTCGGCCAGGCCGGGACCTACCGCGTTGTAGTGACCGGCATCAACAGCGCCGACGACTACCTGCGCCTGGCCGCCGGCCTGCGCGAGGTGCCGGTGGTACGCAACGTCACCCCGCTGCACGCCTCGGCAAGCCAGCTGGAGCTGAGCCTGGAGATGACCACCGGCCTGGCCGGCTTCAACCGCATGCTGGGCGACAACGGCGTGCTGGTGCCGAGCGCGCCGCTGCCGGCCCTGCCGACCCCGATCGATGACACCACCGGGACTCCGGTCGCCGCGCCGGTCAGCAACGAGTACCGCCTGCGATGACCCTGACCCCTGAAGCGGAAATCGCGCAGTTCCTGCGCCGCCTGAAGTACATCCTGTTCGCCGGCCTGGTCGGCTGGGTGGTGTGGCTGCTGGCGCCGATCCTGACCCCGTTCGTGCTGGCGCTGGCGCTGGCCTGGCTGGGCGACCCGCTGGTCGACCGCATCGAGGCCACCGGCCGCTCGCGCATGACCGGCGTAGTGCTGGTGTTCGCGGCGATGGTGCTGGTGATCGTGGCGTTGCTGCTGGTGCTGGTGCCGATGATCGAGCGCCAGATCACCACCCTGATCGCGGTCGCGCCGCAGGCACAGGCGTGGCTGATGGAGAAGGGGATTCCCTGGTTCGAGCAGAAGACCGGCCTGGAAGTGATGCAGTGGCTGGATCCGGACCGCCTGATCGAATGGGTGCGCAGCCACTGGCAGCAGGCCGGCGGCTTCGCCACCACCTTCATGGGCTACGTCTCGCGCTCGGGTTTCGCGATGGTGACCTGGGTGGTCAACATCCTGCTGCTGCCGATCCTGGCGTTCTACTTCCTGCGCGACTGGGACAAGCTGGTCGAGCGGGTGGCGTCGGTGATCCCGCGCAACCACATCGGCACCATCAGCGCGCTGGCGCGTGAGTCCAACGAGGTGCTGGGTGCGTTCATCCGCGGCCAGTTCCTGGTGATGCTGGCGCTGGGCGTCATCTACGCCGGTGGCCTGTCGCTGGTCGGCCTCAAGCTGGGCCTGCTGATCGGCCTGATTGCCGGGCTGATCAGCTTCATTCCGTACCTGGGCGCGACCACCGGCATCCTGATGGCGGTGGTGGCCGCGCTGGTGCAGGCACAGGGCTTCGACCTGAAGCTGCTGATCCTGGTCGGCGTGGTGTTCACCGTCGGCCAGCTGCTGGAAAGCTACGTGCTGACCCCGCGCATCGTTGGCGACAAGATCGGCCTGCACCCGGTGGCGGTGATCTTCGCGGTGATGGCCGGTGGCCAGCTGTTCGGCTTCCTCGGCATGCTGCTGGCACTGCCGGTGGCGGCGGTGACCAACGTGCTGCTGCGTTATGCCCACCAGCGCTACCGCCAGAGCGAGCTGTACGTGGGTGAGAAGCCGGCGATCGTGCTTGATGGCGTGGTCGACCAGCCTCATATCATTCTTCCGGATGACAAGGGCCCCGACCTGAAGTGATGGGTGTGCCGCAACTGCCGCTGGCCCTGCATTACCCGCGGGACCAGCGCCTGGAGACCTTCATCGGCGCGCCGGATGGCGCGCTGGCGCAGCTGCGTGCGATCGCGGTCGGCGCCAGCCACGATTGGGTCTACCTGGAAGGCGCGGCGGGTACGGGCAAGACCCATCAGGCGCTGGCGATGTGTTCCAGTGCCGAGCAGGCCGGCCGCCTGCCGACCTACGTGCCGCTGGCCAGCGCTGCGGGCCGCGTGCGCGCGGCGCTGGATGGGCTGGAGTCGCGCGAGCTGGTGGCGCTGGACGGTCTGGACGAAGTGGCCGGCAGTCGCGAGGACGAGATCGCGCTGTTCGATTTCCACAACCGCGCGCGCGCTGCCGGTGTGACCGTGCTGTACACGGCGCAGAAGGCGCCGGGCGAACTGGGCCTGCTGCTGCCGGACCTGCGTTCGCGTCTGGGCCAGTGCGTGCGCGTGCTGCTGCAGCCACTGGACGAGGAAGGCCGCGCGGCGGTGCTGCGCGAGCGCGCGCTGCGCCGGGGCCTGGCGATTGATGAAGCGGCCATCGAGTGGCTGCTGTCGCACACCGGGCGCGAGCTGGGTGGGCTGATCACGCTGCTGGATTGGCTGGACCGCGAGTCGCTGGCGGCGAAGCGGCGGATCACCGTGCCGTTCCTGCGCCAGGTGCTGGAAGAAGGCCGGCCGCGCTACTGAGGTTGGGGTTTGCTTTGCAGGGCTGCCGCCCTGCACCCGCGGTAGTGCCGGCCGCTGGCCGGCAACTTCAACAGCGACGTCAAAAGCTGGCTTCCTGAGGGGAGGCGGGGCGCTGTGGGCTTGCGGGGACGCCGTAAACCCATCCATGGGGGCTTGGTCGCCGCATCCATGCGGCTCACACCCCGCAAGCCCACAGCGCCCCGCCTTCGACAGGTTCACGCGGCTGTTGGTGGGTGTCGACCTTGGTCGACACATGCGAGCGAGCGCAGCGACGCGACCCGCTTTTGCTTTTCTTTTTCTTTTCCGTGGCTGGAAGACCACGGAAACTGTCAGGGGCCGGGCGGGGTGGGGGCGCGGGGGTGTCCGCGGCATGGATGCCGCGGCCAAGCCCCCAGGGACGGGTTCACGGCGTCCCCCGCGAACCTACCCCGCCCGGCCAAGCACGGCTTTGCAGTCGAGCAAGCTCGACGCTACCAATCATGCGACCAGCCACGAGGGGCTCAGCCGTTCGCCGCCAACTCAACATCCAGCGCACGCAGCCGATCCACCGTCCCGACATCGGTCCAGCGCCCGCGATGGTGCTGTCCCGTCATCAGTCCCTGCGCCATGAAATGCTTCTGCAGCGGCACCACCGAGAACTTCGGCGGCAGCCGCTCGCTGCCCGGCGCATCACCGATCACCGCGCGCCAGTCGGCCACGATCGAAGGGCGGTATACACCGATACCGGCATAGGTCAGGCACGGTCCTGCGCGGTCGTGGTGCAGCACGCCCTGCGCGTCCAGCCGATAGTCACCGTGCGGGTGCTGTGCCGGATTGTCGACCAACACCAGGTGCGCCTGGCCCTGCGGCTCGCGGGGCAACGCGGCGAAATCGAAATCGGTCCAGATGTCGCCGTTCACCACCAGGAACGGCGCATCACCCAAGACCGGCAGTGCGTTGAGGATGCCGCCGCCGGTTTCCAGCGGGGTCTGTCCTTCGTACATGAAATGCAGTCGCAGGCCCCACTGGCTGCCATCACCCAGCGCTGCCGGAAACTGCTCGGCCAGCCATGAAGTGTTGACCACCACCTCGCGCACCCCGAGTGCGGCCAGGCGCTCAAGATGCCAGACGATCAACGGCTTGCCGGCCACGTCCAGCAGTGGTTTGGGCGTATGCAGAGTCAGCGGGCGCATGCGCTCGCCGAGCCCGGCGGCAAAGATCAGCGCCTTCATCGGGCTACGCGCATCGGTGCGGCCAGCTCGGCCAGCGCCGGCTTGATGCGGTCTTCCAGCAGCTGCTGCAGCGGCGCCAGCTCGCGGTAGCGTGGCAGCACTTCATCCAGGTAACCGACAAAGCGCGGTGCGTCGTCCAGGTAGTGGCCCTTGTTGTCGCGGTAGCGCAGGCGGCAGAACAGGCCGAGGATCTTCACGTGACGCTGGATGCCCATCCAGTCGGCATCGCGCAGGAAGGTGGCGCGGTCGGGCACCGGCAGGCCGGCAGTACGTGCGCGCTCGTGATACTGCGCCAGCCATTCGTCCACGCGCTGCAACGGCCAGCTCAGGAACGCATCCTTGAACAGGCTCACCGCGTCGTAGGCGATCGGACCACGCACCAGGTCCTGGAAATCCAGCACGGCCGGGCCGTTGTCGACTGGCATCAGGTTGCGTGGCATGTAGTCACGGTGGGTCATCAGCTGGGCCTGGCCGAGCGCGTTGTCCATCAGCCGGCGGTGCACCAGCTGCAGGCCTTCGATCTCAGCGCAGTCCAGTTCCAGGCGCAGGTGACGCTGCAGGAACCACTCGTCGAACAGGCCGGCATCCCGCTGCAGCAGCGCTTCGCCGAACTGGCCGAAGTCGGCCGGCACCGGGATCGCCTGCAGGCGCAGCAGCTGTTCGATCGAGCGGCCGAACCACTCATCGGCATTGCGCTCGTCGAGGATCTTCGCCAGGGTCGGGCCGCCGAGGTCTTCCAGCAGCAGGAAACCGGCGTCCAGGTCCTGCGCCAGCAGGGCAGGCACGCGCAGGCCGTGCTCGTGCAGCAGGCCGCGCATGCGCAGCCACGGTCGCGGATCTTCCAGCCCCGGCGGCGCGTCCATCACGATGTGGCTGCCGCGGGTGCTGGTGGTGCGCCAATAGCTGCGCATGCCGGCATCGACCGAGGCGCGTTCGACCACGGCGTTGGCATCATCCAGCTGCGTGCGGGCCCACTGCAGGCGCTGCGCGCTGCGCTGGGGATCAGAGGCGGGTTCGGTCATGCAGGCATATCCGGGCGCGCCGGGCGCGCCAACGTCGGGAACTGAAGGAAAGGGGAATCAGCGTCAGCGACGACCGCTGAACAGGCGCAGGATCGCCAGCACCACGATCGCGCCGAGCACGGCGCCGAGGAAGCCGGCCGGTTCACCGGTGGCGTACCAGCCCATGTACTGGCCGAACCAGCCCGCCAGCAGCGCGCCGAGAATGCCCAGCACAATGGTCAGCAGGCAGCCCATGCGGTTGTTGCCGGGCATGAAGAAGCGCCCAAGCAGGCCGACGAAGAAGCCGACCAGGATGATGTAGAGCCAGCTGCTGCTGCCGAACAGACCATTCATGTGCATGCGTTCCGCTAAGGGTGGACGCAGCCTAGCAAGGCCAGGCTGCGTCCGTCACGGGCGCCGGATCAGCAGCAGCCGTGGTCGCCGTGGCGGGTGCCGCTGTCGGCGGCCACCGGCGAACCGCTGGTCTCGCCGCGCAGGCTGGCGGCGTAGTGCTCGCTGATCACCTTGGACACGCAGGCGGTGACCTTCTTGCCCATCGGAATGTGCAGGAACTCGTTCGGGCCATGCGCATTGGAGTGCGGGCCGAGCACGCCGGTGATCATGAACTGGGCACCCGGGAATTTCTCGCCCAGCATGCCCATGAACGGGATCGAGCCGCCTTCGCCCATGTACATCGCAGGCTTGCCGAAGAAGGCCTGGCTGGCGTCGTCGATGGCCTGGGTCAGCCACGGTGCCATGGCCGGAGCGTTCCAGCCGGTGGAGGCCTTTTCCAGGTCCAGGGTGACATGGGCGCCATTCGGCGGATCGCGCAGCAGCGCTTCCTTCAGCAGTTCGCCGCAGGTCTTGCCATCGGCGGTCGGCGGCAGGCGCAGCGACAGCTTCACCGAGGTCTGCGGGCGCAGCACGTTGCCGGCCGATTCCAGCGCCGGCATGCCGCCCACGCCGGTGACCGACAGCGCCGGGCGCCAGGTGCGGTTGAGCACCAGCTCGGTCAGGTCTTCGTTCATCGGGCGCAGGCCATCGACCATCGGGAACTTCTCGAAGATCTCGGTATCGACCACTTCGGCGGCGCGCTTGGCCTGGGCCTGGCGCTCGGCCGGGATTTCCACGTTCATGCCGTCGATCAGGATGCGGCCGGTGTCCTGGTCCTCGATGCGCGACAGGATCTGGCGCAGCAGGCGGAAGCTGGACGGGATCACGCCGGAGGCATCGCCGGAATGCACGCCTTCGTTGAGCACCTTCACGGTGAAGTTGCCGCCGGTCAGGCCGCGCAGCGAGGTGGTGCACCACAGCTGGTCGTAGTTGGCGCAGCCCGAATCCAGGCAGACCACCAGCGACGGCTTGCCGATGCGGTCGGCCAGGTGGTCGACGTAGGCCGGCAGGTCGTAGCTGCCCGATTCTTCACAGGCTTCGATCAGCACCACGCAGCGGGCGTGCGGCAGGCCCTGGGCCTGCAGCGCCAGCACGGCGGCCAGCGAGCCGAAGATGGCGTAGCCGTCGTCGGCGCCGCCGCGGCCGTACAGCTTGTCGCCGCGCAGGACCGGGGTCCACGGGCCGAGGTCGTCGTCCCAGCCGGTCATTTCCGGCTGCTTGTCCAGGTGGCCGTAGAGCAGGATGGTGTCGTCGCCGGTTTCGCCGCCGGTGGCCGGAATTTCCAGGAAGATCAGCGGGGTACGGCCTTCCAGGCGCACCACCTCGACCTTCAGGCCGGGCAGCTGCTGTGCCTTGGCCCAGTTCTCCATCAGGGTGACCGCCTGTTCCATGTAGCCGTTCTGCACCCAATTGGCGTCGAACATCGGCGACTTGTTGGGAATGCGGATGTAGTCGACCAATTGCGGGACGATCTCGCTGTCCCACTTGTCATTGACGAATTGGCCGAGCTTGGCGCTGTCCATCTGAAACTCCGGTTGCATGGGCTGTGATCCGGCCATTCTACGCCTGTGCTGGGGGTAGGGTTTTTCCTACATCACGTCGGGTATTTGGCTGGCTTACGGAAATGCGGGAAACCGATAGGCTGTGCACATGTGGTGACGGACACTGTTTCGACCGACGGGAATGCCGGTCGGGGCAGCCAGAACCACAAGGAGATACACGTCGTGCCTTGGTTTGTCGTGTTGAGGGCACTGGTGCTGATGATGGGGATCGCGGGGGCACATGCCGCCGAACTGATCGACATCAACCGCGCCGATGCACAGGCGCTGCAGCAGGGATTGACGATGGTCGGAGCCGCCAAGGCCGAGGCGATCGTCGAGCACCGGCGCAGACACGGCCCGTTTCACCGCGTCGAGGACCTGACGCAGGTGAAGGGGATAGGGACAGCAATCGTCGAACGGAATCGGCAGCGGATCACCGTAGGCAACAGGTTGTTGCCAGCGGATCCGGTACCCGGATCGGTACCGGTGCGGACCGTACCCAGGCGCTGACAGCAGGAATCGTCGGAACCGGCAGGAGGCTGGTTCACCGGACACGGACAGGATGGCCGTGACCACCGACCGCCGCAGGACGCGGCACCAATCACCAGGATGGTGGCATCACAGACCTGTGGAAGGGGCTGAGATACAAGCAGGACAGACGCGGCCGCGTGCAGGATGCAACGCTACCCCCACAGCGCAGGATGCGAGGGGGCGGCAGCAGGCCGACAAGGACGTAACGATTGCCCGGTACGACACATGGCTGTGTCGCCGGGCAGTTTCATTTCCGGCGCCCGGTTTTGCCGCGGCCACCACGGGCCGATGGTGTACGGTGGCCGCTCCGCATGGAAAGGACACCGCTGGATGCTTCCGCGCCGCCCCACGACCCTGATGCTCGCCCTTGCGCTGGCCCTGCCGCTGCTGGCCCACGCCGCTGCGCCGACGCCGGCGGCCAAACCGACTGCTGCTGCCGCCAGCACCGCAGACGTGCGCGGGCCGACCGACCTCAAGCCGGGCGAATTCCTGTGGCATCCGGAAATCTCGCCGACTGGCCCGATCGTGCTGGTGGTCAGCCTGGATGAGCAGCGGGCCTACGTGTACCGCAACGGCATCGCCATCGGCCTGACCACGATCAGTTCGGGCAAGGCCGGGCACGAGACACCGACCGGCGTGTTCACCATCCTGCAGAAGGACAAGGACCACAGGTCCAACCTCTACAACAGCGCGCCAATGCCCTACATGCAGCGGCTGACCTGGGATGGCATCGCCCTGCATGGCGGCAGCCTGCCCGGCCACCCGGCTTCGCACGGCTGCGTGCGCCTGCCGCAGGCCTTCGCGCAGAAGCTGTTCAGCGAAACCCAGCGCGGCGATACCGTGGTGGTGGCCGATGCCAAGAGCTCGCCGATGACGCTGGCGTATCCCTCGGTGCTGGCGCCGGTCAACGCACGTGGCCAGGCCCTGCCGGAGACCGAGGGCGGGGCGGCGGCGCAGGCCTGGTGGAACGACAGCGCGGCACCGGCCGGGCAGGTCGGCATCCTGGTCAGCCTGCATGACCAGCGCCTGTACGTGCTGCGCGATGGCGTGATGATCGGCGAGTCGCCGTTGAAGGCCGACGCCCTGCCGGCGTTCCAGGGCACCACCCTGTTCGTGATGGGGCAGGGCTACAGCGATACCCCCAGCCCGCTGGATGTGAACCAGCGCCTGCACCAGTGGACGGCCTATCCGCTGCTGGGCCAGGACCGCGCCCAGGCCACCCCGGACCTGTTGGCCACGCCTTCGCTGCCGATGGCGCTGCCGGCCGATTTCGCCCGCCAGCTGTACCAGGTGCTGGTGCCGGGCACGACCCTGCTGGTCACCTCGCTGCCAGCGGTCCGCCCAAGCCCGGCTGAATCCGGAATGCAGCCGGTCTTGGAATCCGAGCCGCCAGGGTCCACCCTGAAGGGTAATTGAGCCTCCCCGTTGTGCCCATGACTGCATCCCGCCTGTGCCGGCTGGCCGCGTTCGGCCTGCTGGCGACCTCCGCCAGCGCCCCGGCGCTGGCACAGACGCCCGCCCTTGCCACCAGTGCCGATGATCTGGCTGCCTTGCTGTCGCGCAGTGCGCCCAAGGCCGACCGCCATGTGTTGCAGCTGGCGGCGCACGCCATGCGGTGTGCGTTGCAGCGGCCCGAGCTGGGCATCAATGGTGATCGCCTCAGCGTGATCGACTACTCGCGGCCGTCCACCGAGCCGCGCCTGTGGGTGTTCGACCTCGCTCACCAGCGGCTGCTGTTCGAAGAATGGGTGGCGCACGGACGCAACAGTGGCGACAACCGCACCGAGCATTTCTCCAACCGCGACGGCAGTTTCATGTCCAGCCTCGGCGCGTTCACCGCGCAGGAGACCTACATGGGCGGCAACGGCTATTCGCTGCGCCTGGCCGGGTTGGAGCCGGGCTTCAACGACCGTGCGCGCGAACGCGCGATCGTCATCCACGGTGCGCCCTACGTGAACCCGGCCACCGCGCAGCTGCAGGGACGGCTCGGCCGCAGCCTGGGCTGCCCGGCGGTGCGCCTGTCGGTGGCCAAGCCGCTGATCGACGCGTTGCGTGGGGGCACGATGGTGTTCGCCTACTACCCCGACCAGGACTGGCTGAAGCATTCGCAGCTGCTGGGCGGCGAGTGTGGTGGCCAGGGCACGCTCGCCACGCGGTGATGCACGACGGCGCGCGGCGTGATGCAATGCGCCGATGAACATCGACTCCCTGCTGCACACTCCGAGCCAGGTGATTTCCAGCCTGGACTATCGTCGCGAACGCTGGCGGAATGGACTTGGCTGGACCCGCGAGATCCTGCGACTGCCGGCACAAGGTGATGACTGGGCGCTGCGCCTGTCGGTGGCCGAGATCGAGCAGGATGCCGCGTTCTCCGCCTTCCCCGGCGTGGAGCGCGAGCTGGTGCTGTTGCAGGGTAATGGCGTGCGGCTGCGCTTTGCCGATGGCCGCGTGGCCGAAGTGCTGCCACCGCATGGCCGCGTGCGGTTTGCCGGTGAGGAGGCGTTGCATGGCGAACTGGTCGATGGCACTACCCACGACTTCAACCTGATGTGGAAGCGCGATCTGCTGCAGGCCGAGCTGTTGCACCGGCCGCTGGTGGGGTCGATGTTCTTCTTCTGCGAACCGGGCGTGGCCTGGGCGCTGCACCTGCTGGCCGGTCAGGCGGAGTTTGGCGCTGACAGCGGCTTGCCGCCGTTGCAGGCCGGAGATACGGCGTGGTTGTCAGCCGGTGAGCGGCAGCGGCATGCGGTGCAGGGCGGCGGCGAACTGCTGGCGATACGGGTGAGTGCGGCGATGATGGAATGACCGGGTAGAGCCACACCATGCGAGGACGCGGCCGCCGAGACCGCGTCATGGTGCGAACCAAGGTTCGCACCCACCAGAATGCGGTTCGCACCCACCAGAATGCGGTTCGCACCCACCAGAAGGCGGTTCGCACCCACCAGGGTGCGGCGGCCTCAATACACGTCGCGCCGGTAACGACCGGCCAGCAACAGCGCTTCCTTGCCCGCAACACCCAGTACCTGCTCGATCACCGCATCCACCGCCGGCGCCATGCCCTGCAGGCTGCCGCAGACCAGGATTGTCGCGCCGTCATCGATCCACTGGCGAAGTGCTGCCGCTTCGGCCAGCAACCGGTCCTGTACATAGCGGAGCGTGCCGCCGTCACGGCTGAACACCGTATCCAGGCGCGCCAGCGTGCCGTCGGCCTGCATCGCCCGAAGCTCTTCCCTGAAGTGGAAGTCGTGCGCGGCGGTGCGCTCGCCGAACAACAGCCAGGTGTGGCGCGCGCCACTGCGTGCGCGTTGGTGCAGATGCGCGCGCAGGCCGGCGATGCCGGTGCCGTTGCCGATCAGCAGCAGCGGCACATCGGCGGCGACGCCATGGAAATTGTCGTTGCGGCGCAGACGCAGCTGCACGGGTTCGCCGATGGCCGCGTGATCGCACAGCCAGCCGCTGCCGATGCCGGGTGTGCCATTGGCGCGCAGCTGGCGACGCAACAATAGTTCCACCGCGCCATCGGCCATGACCGAGGCAATCGAGTACTCGCGATGCGGCAGCGGCTGCAGGGTTGCCAGCAACGCAGACAGATCCCCGGTAGGGACCAGTGAGGGCAGGTGCGAGCGCTCGACGCGGGCCAGCAGCGTCTGTCCGTCTTCCAGCACGGTGTCCGCAGCGAAGCCCTGTGCATCCAGCCACGCGCGCGCGCTGTGGCGAGCGTGCTGCGGACCGATCTCGGCGATGTCGCCGGCCTGCCACTGCACAGCAGCGCCAGCGGGTGGCTGCAGGCGCAGCCAGTACACCGGGCCACCGGGGCTGCCTGGATTCAGATGCTCGCGCTGCAGCAGCGTCCACGGCTGATACTCGGCCGGGCTCCAGTCGGGCAGTTCATTCGCGCCCCCGCCAAGTTGTCCCAGCAACTGCTGCCAATGACGCAGCGCCGCCGGATCGGCGTTGTCGACCTCGATCGCATCGAACAGTGGATGCGCGCCGTGCTGGCGCAGCCACTGGTCCAGTTGATGGCCGAATCCACAGAAGTGACCATAGCTGCGATCGCCCAGCGCGAGCACGCCGTAGTGCAGGTGCTGCATCGGCGGTGGCGTGGTCATTACCCCGCGCAGGAACGGCAACGCGTGGTCGGGCGGGTCGCCCTCACCGGTGGTGCTGGCGATGAACAACGCGCGCTGGCTGGCCGTCAGCAGTGCTGCGTCCACCTCATGCAGTCCGCGCACACGCACCGGCACGCCGGCACCCCGCAGGGCCTCGGCACTGCGTTCGGCCAGTTCTCGGGCGAAACCGGTCTGGCTGGCCCAGACCAGCAGGATCGGCGCGGTATCGCCCGATGGGGCGTCGTCGCGCGGGCGTCCACGCCACCACAACGCAGTGCAGGCCAGTGCGTACAGCGCCGTGGCGATCAGCGCGATCTGCGATTGCCGTATCGGGGGGGCGCCTTGCCACCAGGCTTCGCCCAGGTGCAGGCGCAGCAGCGCCCACCCGACCAGCGCCAGCAGAAGCAGGACCAGAGCGTTGCCGAACCACGCGCGCGACGGTCGTGCGCTCATGCATCCTGCTCGTCGAGCAGGCGCTGGAAGGCGCTGCTGAGGAATTCGCGCGGGCCTTCTGCTGCGCGTTGCAGGTAGCGTGCGGCCAGTCCTTCGCGTTCGGCCAGTGCCATGCCGCGCTCGCGGCCGAGCACGGTCAGTGCGGTGGCCCAGGCATCGGCGTGCATCGCGTCGTCGGCGACCACGGTCACCGCCGCTGCAACCTGGCGCACCGGCATGCCGGTACGCGGGTCGAGGCTGTGGCTGTAGGCCTGGCCATCGGCCTGGTACTGGTGCCAGCGATCACCCGAAGTGGCCACCGCAAGCCCGTCCAGCGCGAGCACGCGTGGCGGGGTCTCGGTGTGCGCGTCTTCTTCCGGCGCTGATTCCACCAGCACGCGCCATGGCTGGCCGTCGGGCTTGCGGCCATAACCCGCCAGCTCGCCGCCGACTTCAATCAGCGCCGCAGCGATGCCTTGTGCGCGCAGCCAAGCGGCGACGTGATCGACGCCGAAGCCCTTGGCGATCGCAGAGAGATCCAGTTCCAGCCGGCCCGGTTGCAGCAGCGCATCATCCTGCCACTGCAGGCGCTGCCAGCCGCATCGGTCGCGCGTGGCCTGCAGGGTGTTGGCATCGGGGTGTCGGCGTTCACCGGCATGCGCACCGAAACCCCACAGTGCAACCAACGGGCCGAGGGTGGGGTCGAAGGCGCCGTCGCTCGCGGCGGCGATGGCCTGTGCGCAGGCCAGCACCTGGCGCGTCTCGGCCGGCAGCGTGCACCACTGGCCGGCTTCGGCACAGTTGAAGCGGCTGAGGTCCGAGCCGGCCTCCCACGTGCTCATCTGCGCGACCACCTCATCCAGGCGTGCCTGGATGCCGGCGTGCAGCGGATGCAGGTCGCGCTGGCGCGACGCGACCAGCGACACACTCCAGGTGGTGCCCATGGTGGCGCCACCGAGGCGGGCGATATCGAGCGGGGTATCGGTCATGGTGGTGCGCAGGCGCGATGCCGGGGCTGGCCCGGCATCGCGATCTGCATCATTACTGCGGCAGTACTTCCAGCGTGGCGACGTAGCTCAGGCGGCGCTTGGCGGCCTGCTTCACCGAGGTCTTGGCATCTTCGGTGCCGGTTTCCAGCCAGTACATGCCAGCTTCCGGCCAGGTCACCTTGATCTCGCCCTTGGCGTCGCTGGTCAGCTTCAGCTCGTCCTGCGCATTGCGGTAGCGGGTGGCGCCACGCACGATCTCGAACTCCAGGCCGGCGGTCGGCTTGCCATCGACCAGAACGCGGAAGGTGGCTTCCTCACCGGCGAACAGGTCGTTCGGGTGGCCGACGGCAACCAGTTCGATGCCGCGGTTGGTCGGCTTCAGTGCGGTGTCATTCGGCGCACCGTTGGTGACGAAGGTTTCCACGCGGCCGATCGACTGGCTCACTTCCAGATTCTTCGCGTCCTTCGGCAGTTCACCGAAGGTGGCCACGCTGCCGCGCCAGCGCTTGCGCTCGCCGTTCTGCTCATAGGTGGCGAACAGGCCGTCATTGACCGAGGCGATGCGATAGGTGCCCGGCTGCTTCAGTTCGAGGTCGAACACGCTGCGGTACTTGCCGGTGGACGCGTTCTGCGGCTGTACGGTGCTGCCATCCGGGGCGGTGATCACCAGCGATTCCAGGCGCAGCGGCACGTGGTTGAAGTAGAACAGGTCGTTGGAGACTGCGCCGTCGACGGTGATCCACGGTGCGTTGCCGGCGATCACGGTCTGCGAGGGCAGCAGCCAGGCCTTGTGGGCCAGGGCGGAGAAGGGAAGGGCAGCGGCCAGGGCGGCGGCGAGGACGAGCGTGCGCTTCATGCGGAAGACTCCAGTGGATGCGGGGTGGTGCGACAAGGGCGAGGGGATTACGACTTAATCCCCTCCGTCCCCTTTTCAGGGTTTGACGGCGAGGGTGACCTGGCCCAGTTCGGTGGCGCCCTGCGCCTTGCCGCTCTGCGCGGCGGTGGCCGGCCAGGTGAAGGGGATCTTCAGCAGTTCACGGCCGCCGACTTCACGCACCGCTTCGACCACCAGGGTGTAGTTGCCCGGGGCGAGCTGCTTCAGCGCCGGCTGCTTGTCGGTGAACGACAGCGCGTGCTTGCCGGCCGGGCGGGTCGGGCCGGTCACGCCGTCCACCGGCACCTGCAGGGTGCGGCCGCTCTTGCGCCACCACTGGCGCAGGTCGGGCAGCCACTTGGTGCCATGGCCTTCGCTGTTGCTGGTCTGCTGGTACCAGACCGACAGGTTGGCCGCGACCTTCTGGTCGGCGCCTTCCAGCCACACCGCCACATACGGGCGGTGGTACTCGGCCACGTTGAGCTTGGGTACTTCGACGTTGATGTCGAGGGTAGCGGCGTAGGCCGGCGAGGTGGCCAGCAGGCCGCTAAGGGCGATGGTCAGGGTGACGCGCATGGAGCGGCTCCGGGAACGAGGGAAAAGTCAGTGGATCAGCAGCAGGGCGATCAGCAGCGGGATCATCAGGCCCAGGCCGACCAGCGGCCAGGTCATGCGCCGCTGCCGCGCATGCAGGTGCAGCAGGAACAGGCCGGTGATGCAGAACACCAGGCAGGCCACGGCGAACAGGTCCAGGAACCAGCCCCACGCCGGGCCCGCGTTGCGGCCCTTGTGCAGGTCGTTGAGGTAGGACACCACGCCGCGCGAGGTTGATTCGTACTCCACCGCGCCCGTTTCGCGATCGATGCTCAGCCAGGCGTCGCCACCGGGACGCGGCAGCGACAGGTAGATCTCCTCGGCCGACCACTCGGCCGGGCGTCCGCCAATGGCGATGCCCAGCTGGGCGTCCAGCCATTGCCGGGCCGGGCGTGGAATCGGCGCGTTGCCGTCCTCGCGCGTGCCCAGCTGGCCGAGCAGCTCGGCCGGCAGTTCCAGGTGCTGGTTCTGCACCTGGGGCTTGGCCTCGATCTTCGCCGCGTGGTTGAGGGTCAGGCCGGTCACCGCGAACAGCAGCATGCCGATCAGGCACACGGCCGAGCTGATCCAGTGCCACTGGTGCAGCGTACGCAGCCAGAAGCCACGGCTCTGTTGCTGCTGCACGGTGGAAGAAGCAGGGCGGCTCACGGCACGGTTCGGGGCGGATGGGGACTGCTCATTACATCATTGATGAGAATAGCTCGCAATTGCGTGTCGTTCTGTATCCCTGGACGGGTAGTGCCGGCCGCTGGCCGGCGGCCGGCACCGTCGCTGATCAGTAGATCCACGCCATGCGTGGATGAAGCGGTGCCGACCAAGGTCGGCGCCCACCAGAGCAGGGCAATGCCGGCCAGCGGCCGGCACTACCGCTGTCCAGTAGATCCACGCCATGCGTGGATGAAGCGCCTGCCCCGCAGAGGTCAGAACTTCGCGTTGAGCGAGATCCAGTAGCTGCGGCGCTGGTCCTTGGTCGCGTAGTCGTCCACGCAGTTGAACTCGCTCTGGCTGATCAGCAGGCACGACTGCGAGACGAAGTCCTTGTCGAACAGGTTGTTGACCCGTGCGTTCAGCGTCAGCCACGGCGTGGCCTGCCAGCTGCCACCGAGGTGGAAGATGGTGTAGTCCTCGTAGTAGCGGGTTTGGCTGACGCCATTGGCGTCGAGCAGGGTGTCGCGGTAGCGGTCGTAGCGGCCTTCGCCGATCAGCGACAGGCTGATGGCCTCGTTGATCTGCCAGTTGAGGCTGGCGTTGGCCATGTGCTTTGCCGGTGTGGTGCCTGCGATCGGGCGTCCCTTGTCGGGGCCGCTGGTCTGCTCGCTCTTGGTCCAGGTGTAGTTGCCGCGCAGCTGCAGGGTGTCGAGCAGGTCGACGTGGGCGGCAAGCTCGGCGCCACGGGTCTCGGCCTTGTCGATGTTCACGCTCTGGGTGAACGCGCTGTAGCCCAGTGACGCCCAGCCCGGGCCGATGTCCACGCAGTAGCCGCTGCCGGCCGGTGCGACTTCGCAGTTCGGGAAAGTGCCGCCGCTGGCGATCTTGTCTTCGAACGTGTTGATGAAGCCGGTGACGTTGAAGCCCCAGCGCTGGCCTTCGTAATACGCGGCCAGCTCGTAGTTGGTGCTGGTTTCCGGCTTCAGGTTGGGCGAGCCCACCAGCGGCAGCACGCCCTGGCCACCAAAACCGGTGATGCCGGGGAACAGCTGGTCCGGACGCGGGGTCTTGTAGCCGGTGCTGACGCCACCCTTGAAGGTCCACGCATCGCTGGCATTCCACACCAGGTAACCACGAGGGCTGACATGGCTGCCGAACACGTTGTGGTCGTCGTAGCGCAGGCCGAAGGTGGCGGTCAGGGTGTCAGTCAGCGCCCAGTTGTCCTCGGCGAACAGCGCCCACATGCGGTGCTTCTGCCTGGTGTTGCTGCGGTAGCCGGCACCATCCATGCCGAACACGCCGTCGATCATGTCGGTGTCGTTGTACTGGCCACCCACGGTCAGCTTGTGCGCACCGAAGTCGAGGTCGAGCATCGTGTCGAGCACGTAGCCTTCCAGTTCCATGGTGCGCAGCGGGCGCGGCAGGAACGCCTGCAGGCGTGCCATTTCGCTCGGGTTGAGGGCGGTCAGCGCATTGCCACGGCCGGCCGCGCAGTTGTTGGCGGCGCCGGTGCGGCGGCAGACGTCATTCCACAGCGTCTGCAGGTTGGCGCGTTCGTCCAGGGTCAGCGGCAGCGAGCGGCCCAGGTTGCTGCTCTTGCTGTGGGTCAGCGAGGTCTGCCAGGTGCCGAAGCTGTAACGGCCCTGGTGGGTCAGCGACAGCTGGTCGCGCTCGTAGCGCTGGTAGGCGGTGTAGCCCACGCGCGGCTGTACCACGCGGCGGGTGACCGTGCCGCTGCCATTCGGGTTGGGAATGACCGCGTTGCCGACGCGCCACAGGCTGGCCAGGCTGTCCAGGGTGCCGGTCTGGCCTTCGCTGTTGTCGTACTTCTGCCGCGAGACGTCGTAGTCCAGCCACAGCTCGTGGTCATCGTTGACACGGAAGTCCAGGCGAACGCCGGTGTTCCAGTTGGTGTTGGCCACCGACTTGCCACCGCCACCGAAGCCGATGCTGCGCTCCCACAGCGTGCCATCGGGCAGGGTCAGCGCCTCCCATTCCGGATTGGAGGCCTTGGCGTCGTAGTAGCTGCCGCGTACCGCCAGGCTGAGGCGATCCTTCAGCAGCGGGCCGCTGAGGTACAGGTCGGTGGTGCGTGCATCGCCGAACTGGTCGTCCTGCTGCACGGTGAAGCCCTGGGTGATGGCGCCGTGCCAGCTGTCCTGGTTGCGGCGGGTGATGATGTTGATGACGCCGCCCATCGCATCCGAGCCGTACAGCGTGGACATCGGGCCGCGCACCACTTCAATGCGCTCGATGGCATCCAGCGGCGGCAGGTAGGCGAACTGGCCACCGCCGAAGTTGTTCGGGTACAGCTGGCCGACGTTGCTCTGGCGGCGGCCATCGATCAGTACCAGGGTGTACTCGGAAGGCAGGCCGCGCATCGAGATGGTGGCGCGGCCGTTCTTGTCGGTGGCCTCCAGGCCGACGTCGATGCCTTCGACGTCGCGCAATGCATCGACCAGGCTGGTGTAGGGGCGCTTGCTCAGTTCCTCGCGGCTGACCACGCTGATGCTGGCCGGTGCATCGATCACCTTCTGTTCGAAGCCGGAGGCGGTGACCACCACCTTGTCCAGCGTCTGCGGGGCGCCGGAGGCGTCACCGTGGGCGAAGGCAGGGGCGGACAGGGCCACCAGCACGGCGCTGGTCAGCAGGGGGCGGGACAGGGACGAACGGACACGATGGCACTGGGCCATGGCAGTTACCTCGAAGGATGCAGGGTGGTGCACTGCCAGGCGCGAAGGGCGCGGCAGGCACGGAAGGCCCGGTCAGGGGCAGCAGGGATGGAGCAGACGGGAATGAGGCAGGAAGCGCCGCGCGCAGGCGACCGCGCACGCGGTCACGCCGGGCCGTGGCTCAGGCGAGCGGCGGCGCCTGGCCGCGTTGCTGGCGGCGCCCGGGCGCATCGGCCCAGGGCGTGTCCGGAGCTGCCAGCGGCCAGTCCGGGCGCACGCCGGGCATGGCCGGCGTAGCGGGAACGAGTTCGAGTTCAGTGCGCAGCCACTGGCTGGCCAGCAGCAATGGCGGAGGTGCCTTCTCGGCCGCTTTCACCGGGGCAGCGGCACAGCGGCGCAGCTTGGCCGGTGCTTCTTCCTGCAGCGGGCCTTCGCCGCCGCGCTCTTCCAGCGGCACCTGCACGGTCATCGGCGCCGGCGCATGCGGCAGCAGTGGCAGCGTGCCCAGCAGCAACGCCAGCATCGCCACCCACGCCAACAGGCTGGCCAGCGCAGGACGCTGGCCGCGCATGGCGGTGCCCATCTTGCGATGGATGAGTGGGCGAGGGCGAAGCGGGCGCAGCAAGCAGGAATCCCCGGACGTCTGCCGGCAGGGGCCGGCATCAACGGGGCGAGATTGTAATGAGAGCGGTTAGCGGTTGCAAATGAGAATGATTGCCAAGATGTCGCAGGCCCGGCTGTGTGCGGCTCAGACTTCGCTCCAGCGCCGCAGCAGGTTGTGGTACACGCCGGTCAGCTGCAGCACCGCCTCGGCGTCGCCGCCGGTCTGCCGCAGGCGTTCGATCGAGCCGTCCATTTCCCACAGCAGGCGGCGCTGCACGTCGTCGCGGACCATGCTCTGCACCCAGAAGAACGAGGCCACGCGCGCGCCGCGGGTGACCGGATTGACCTTGTGCAGGCTGCTGGACGGGTACACGATCAGGTCGCCGGCCGGCAGCTTCACTTCGTGCTCGCCGTAGGTATCGCTGATGACCAGCTCGCCGCCCTCGTACTCCTCGGGCGCGGACAGGAACAGGGTGCAGGAGATGTCCGAGCGCAGCTGCTCGCCGTTGGCCAGGTTCATCACCGCGCCATCGACGTGGAAGCCATAGGTGCCACCACCGCTGTAGCGGTTGAAGCGCGGCGGCAGGTACTTCAACGGCAGCGCCGCGCTGAAGAACAGCGGGTGCCGGGCCAGCGCGACCAGGATGATTTCACCCAGTTCGCGGCGCAGCGGCGAGGCTTCCGGCAGTTGCTGGTTGTGCTTGGCCTGTGCGCCCAGATGGCCAACGGTCTCGCGGCCGTCGGTCCAGTCGGCGGCATCGAGGCGGCGGCGGACGTCGGCCAGCTGCTCGGCGCTGAGGATGTCGGGAATGTGCAGCAGCATGCGGAACTCCTCAGGGGGACGACGGTGCGACCAGGGCGCGCACCTGCGGATGCGGGGACGCGGCCAGCTCCGGCACGATGTGCGCCATGAACGCCGGGCTGCCGTGGGCCAGCGCCTGCTTCAACCAGTGCACGGCCTGATCGATCTGGCCAGCCTGCAGCAGGATCGAGGCGTAGTTGGCCTGGCCGCGGAAATCGCCGGTCTCGGCCGCACGTCGGTACCAGCCCAGCGCGGCCTGCGGGTCGCGCTCGATCTCCAGGCCATCTTCGAGATGGCGGGCCAGCAGGTTCATCGACTTGGCATGGCCCAGGTGCGCGGCGCGGGTATACAGCGCCAGCGCCTGCGCGCGGTCCTGGGCAACGCCGCGGCCGGTGCCCAGCAGGTTGGCCAGGTTGTACAGGCCCCAGTCCAGTCCGGTGTCGGCCGCACGCCGGTACCACACGGCTGCCAGCGTGGGATCGACCGCCGTGCCCTGGCCCAGCTCATGGCAACGGCCAAGCATGTTCATCGCCATCGGCGCACCGTTGTTGGCGGCGGTTTCGTACCAGAGCAGTGCGGCCGAGGCGTCCTGCGCGGTGCCTTTGCCTTCCATGTGCATCTGCGCGAGCAGCAGTTGTGCGTCGACCTGACCGGCCTGCGCGGCCTCGCGTACGCGCGCGAATGCCGCCTGCGGATCGTGCTGCAGCAGTTCGGCCAGGGCGTCGCTGTCGATGGGGGTGCGGGTAGCCATGGGGTGAGTATCGCCGGAAACAAAAACGGCGGCAGGAGAGCCTGCCGCCGTGGTGGAGCGAAGTTACATCAGAACTTCACGTTCAGCGCCAGGGTGGCCGAGCGACCCGGGGCGATGCTCGCGTAGTGCGAGGCATAGGCCTTGGTGAAGTAGGTCTTGTCGGTCAGGTTCTGCACGTTCAGCTGCAGGCTGATGTTGTCCTGGATCGCGTAGCTGGCCATCGCGTCGAAGCGGGTGTAGCTCGGGATCCACTTGGTGTTGGCAACGTCACCGTACTGCTTGTCCGAGTAGAACGCACCGGCGCCGACGGTCAGGCCGATCGGGAAGCGGTAGGTGGTCCACAGGTTGGCGCTGTGCTTGGCGGTGTTCGGGAACACGTTGCCGTTGTTCGGCGACGGCACGTAGATGTTGGACGGGCAGGTGCGGCCCGACACGGCGCAGACGAAGCCGTTGTCCTTCAGTTCCGAGTCCAGGTAGGTGTAGCCGCCGTACAGGCTCCAGGCATCGGTCAGCTGTCCGTTGAAGCCCAGTTCGAAGCCGTTGATTTCCTTCTTGCCCGCGTTCTGGCTGGTGCCGTTGTCGACGGTCACGCGTGCGTTGTTCATCACGGTGTGGAAGACCGCGGCAGTCAGGTTCAGGCGGTTGTCGAGCAGGTCCCACTTGGTACCCAGTTCGAGGTTCTTGGTGTCCTGCGGCTTGAGGTCGGCGACGCCGGCATTCAGGCCGTCCGAACCGTCGCCACCGTCCATGCCCGGCGGGGTGGAGGAGGTGCCGTAGGACAGGTAGATGCTGCCGTTGGCCGCTGGCTTGAACACTACGCCGGCCTGGTAGTTCAGGAAGTCGTTGTCGTTGCGCACGCGCGGAGTGGCGCTGCCCGGGGTGAGCAGGGTGGTGGAGTAGTCGTCGTAGCGCAGGCCGACGTTGACGCTCCACTGCGCATTGAGCTCGATGGTGTCGAACAGGTAGGCGGACTTGGTCTTGGTGCGCTGTTCAACGTCCTGTGCCTTGTCGCTGCGATAGACGCTCTGGCCGGCCGCCCACGGATCGTTCGGGTTCGGATTGTTGAAGTCGGTGCAGTTGTAATTGGTGGCAGCGCCGGACACCCGGCACACGGAGCTGTTGGCCGCGAGGGGTTCCAGCGGGTTGGCGGTCCCCGGCGTCATCTGGTAGCTGCCACGGGTCATCTTCTCGTCGCTGTATTCCACGCCGGCGCTGTAGCTGTGCTTCAGTGCGCCGGTCTGGAAGGCGCCGGTCAGGCCCAGCTGGTCGGCGAAGCTCTTCACGTCGACGGCGCGGGTGTTGGTACGGCGCCACAAGGTGCCGTAGTTGTTCGGGTTGCCCTTGCTGTCGTCCGGCTGGGTCCACAGGTAGTCGTTGCTGGTGTTGCCCAGGCGCGCGATGTTGCGCAGCTTGTGGCCGCCGAAGTCGTAGCTGGCATCCAGGGTGCTGATGTCGGCGCGGGTGCGCTGGAAGTCACGGTCGACCAGGCCGTAGTAGTTGTTACGATCCGGCACCAGCGGGCGGCCATCGCCATTCTTGGCCACGTTGGGGCCGGTGCTGAAGGGATTGTTGTACGGGAAACCACCCGCGTCCGGCAGGTCATCGCTCTGCATGTGGTAATGGCTGGCGATCAGCTGCGCCGGGCCGTTCAGGCCGAACGCGATCGACGGTGCGATGCCCCAGCGGCTGACGTTGGCGGCGTCACGGCCGGCGATGTCCGACTCGTGCTTCATCAGGTTCAGGCGGGCGGCGATGCCGTCACCCAGCACGTAGTTGGCATCCACGGTGCCGCGCGCGTAGCTGTCGGTACCGATGCCCATGCTGGCGCTGGTCTCGTTCTTCAGCTTCGGGGTCTTGCTGACCAGGTTCAGGCTGCCACCGCCGGAATCACGGCCGCCGTAGGCCGAGCTCGGGCCCTTGACCACTTCCACCTGCTCCAGGTCGAAGATTTCGCGGGTCTGCGAACCGACGTCGCGCAGGCCGTCGACGAAGATGTTGCTCTGCGAATCGAAGCCGCGGATGAAGGGGCGGTCGCCGGTCGGGTTGCCGCCTTCGCCGGCACCGAAGGTGATGCCCGGCACCATGCGCAGCGCGTCCTGCAGGTTGGTCGCACCGGTTTCGGCAATCAGCTTCTCCGACACGATCGACACCGACTTCGGGGTGTCCAGCAGCTCGGCGGTGAACTTCGGCGAGGACGGATTGAACCAGCTGCCGCGCACCTGCACCTTGTCCAGGTCGGTGGCCTTGTTGTTGCCGGAGGCGGCGCTGTCGGCGGCCTGCGCGGCCAGCGGCGCGAAGCCGGCGGCCAGGGTGGCCGAGGCGAGCAGGGAAACGCGCGGGGCGTACTTGCGGGTCTTGATGTGGGTCATGGCTGTGGGTGGTGGCTCGGATCGGGAAAGGGCGTGGACCGGCGCGCAGGCCGCGCGACGATACGTAAAGGGGGCTGATAGAGCCGAGTCATGCTCGGCTGGCTGGAAACGCGATCAGGCGCACGGCAACGGCCGCAGGGCGCCTCAGCTGGCGTGCGGTACGGGCGGAGCGTGGCCGGGGTTCAAGCGCAGCGCGGGATCGTGCAGCTGCCAGCGCAGGGCGTCGGAACGCCACAGCGGGATGTGGGCGACCAGCGCGGCGCGCGCGGGTGCCAGGCCGGCGCAGGGCGTGCCGCCCTCGCCATCAAGCGGCGGCTCCGGTGCCGGTACCGCGTGCTGTGGGCACTCGTCGGCCGGCGGCGCCGGCACCGGCATGGCCTGGTGCAGTTCTTCAGCGTGCGCCTGCCAACCGTAGGTCGCCGGTCCATCGCGCCCTTCGTGCAAGGCCGACCAACCCAGCACCAGCGTCAGCAGCGCGGCCACGAGCAGCGGCCACCCTTGGCGGGCGAGCTGGCACAGCGTGGCGGCGGGCGCGGGCGAAGCCATGGCGCGGAGGCGGAGTCGTTACGAAGATGTTACGTAGAATAACATCAACGATAATGATTCGCATGTGCGCGATGGGGCGGGCTGCCAGGATGGCCCTACGGGGCCCTGGACGGGCGCTCAGCCGCTTCCGGTAGCTCCACCCCGTGGGTTGTTGGCTGCCCCGGGGTGTGGCGCCTCAGTCGCGGTCGTCGCGGGTCCAGATGGCGTCGTGTTCGCGCTTCACCGGGAACTTGGGCACCGGGGTGTAGGCCGGGGCGCACAGGGCGCGGCCATCACGCACGTCGAAGCGCGCGCCGTGCAGCACGCACTCCACGCTGCCCTCGGTGGTGTTGAACTCGCCCGAGGACAGCTCGAACTCTTCATGCGTGCACTGGTCTTCCAGTGCATACAGGTCGCCGTCGAGGTTGAATACCACGATCGGGGTGCCGGTCACTTCGTCGAACACGCTCTTCATTTCACCCGGCAGCAGTTCGGCGCCGGCACAGACGAAGGTCCAGGCCTCGCTCACGCGGTGGCTCCGGCCAGCGGCTTCTCCAGGATCTCGAAGCGCAGGTCGTCGCGCTTGGGAATGCCGAAGCGTTCGTCGCCATACGGGAACGGCTTCTTGATGCCGGTGCGCTGGTAGCCGCGGCGCTCGTAGAAGGCGATCAGCTCGTCGCGCACGTCGATCACCGTCATCTGCATCACCGGCACGTTCCATTCGCGCGCGGCGTGCGCTTCGGCCGCATCCATCATCTGCTTGCCGACGCCGCCGCCCTGCTGGGCCGGGTCGACCGAGAACATGCCGAAGTAGCCCTTGCCGTCGACATCGGCGACGTGGGCGCAGGCCACCAGCCGGCCTTCGCGTTCGGCCAGCAGGATGGTCGAGCGGGGGCGGTCGAGGTCGGCCTGGATGCCTTCGGCGTCGATGCGGGCGCCGTCCAGCAGGTCGGCTTCGGTGGTCCAGCCGGCACGGCTGGCGTCACCCCGGTAGGCCGAAGTGACGAGGGCGATCAGGGCGGGGATGTCGGCCGGCGTGGCGGCCCGGTAGGTCAGTGTGGTCATGCGGGCATTCTAGATGGGGCACGGCTGCAGCGGCGCAGGTCCTGGGGCCGGGCGCGGACCGGAGCGGAGGCTGTCCCCAGGCTGTTTGCCGATCCTGTCGTGAATGCCGTCTTGACGCAATCTTCATGTTTGATTCATAAATGGGTGTAGATCGCGCTGGCCAGGGGACAGGTCCTGCTGTCTGTGCGCGCATTCAAGGACGGACGATCCAAGGAGGATCCCCATGCGGTTCCGCATCACGCTCCGCTCGCGCCATGCCAGCCCGATCAGGTCTTCGCTGCTGCTGATCGTGATGGCCCTGTCGCTGGCGCCGGCACTGGCCTCTGCCCAGATCGTTCCCACCTGGCGCCAGGAATACGACAAGCGACTGAAGTACGGCGATCTGGTCGAGCCGCTGAAGGGGGACATCTTCGGCGAGAAGGTCAACCTGTATGACGGCTCTGTCAGTTTCAGTGCCACCGATATCTCCATTCCCGGCAACGGTGGCCTGGCGGTGTCGCTGGGCCGCAGCTATGGAGATATCGGCGGCAGCGCAAACGACAACGAGTACGGAAACTGGACGCTGGATATCCCGTCGCTTTCGGGTACCTACGGAGATCAGCCGGAAACGGCGGTGGGAGGTCATTGGACACCGAGCGCGCGCTGCTCGACCGTCTCCGCACCTCCGTCATTGGACGTCTGGAACTACAAGCACACCCAGACAATCATTTTCGCACCCCATACCTATTGGGAAGGAGTGCGGTTGTCACTGCCTGGCGGCAGCGGTGAAACGGTTCTTGCCGGCAGCGGAGATGCGCGCCAGCCCACCCCGCAACTCGGCATGCCCGCGCCGTGGAATACCAAGGGCGGATGGTTCTTCTCCTGCCTCAGTTCCCTCAAGAGCGGCCAGCCGGGCGAAGGCTTCCTGGGGCATGCGCCGGACGGCACCAAGTATTACTTCGACTGGATGGTGGCGCGCCACAACGACCCGGCCGTCATGCAGCCCTACGACACCATCACCCATTCGACGCTGCAGCGGAAGAAGGTCTTCCTCTATCCGTCGCAGGTCGTCGATCGATTCGGCAACTGGGTCCGCTACGAGTGGAGTGGCGGGCGCCTGGATCGCATCATCGCCAGCGACGGGCGCAGCATCGGCCTGACCTATGACTCGCAGGGGCGCATCGCAACGGCGGTGGCGGCGGGCCGTACCTGGACCTACGGCTATACGCCGGCGGGAACGCTGCAAACGGTCACGCTGCCCGATGGCACTGCCTGGAACTATGACCTGCCTCCGGTCAAAGTGACGAAGAAGTACCAGGAGTACACCGGGCAGGACGTCTGGGCCTACATGGAAGTCCCGGCGTTGTGCGCGAAGACGAACAAGATCGTGCAGACCGAAGTGGCGGCGTCCATCACCCATCCCTCTGGAGCCGTCGGAACCTTCGTGTTCCGACCCTTCCGGCATGGGCGCAAGAACGTGCCCTTCAATTGCCAGACGTCCGGCGACGACCAGTTGCTGGCCGATGGGTGGAACCTCACGCCCATCTACCGCGACGCGATGTCGCTGGTGGCAAAGCGGATCAGCGGTCCGGGGATGCCCACGGCGCAATGGAGTTATCAGTACACCAACCTGGGGTGGGAGTACGACAGGCGGGTTGACCAGGCCGGCTGGCCAGCGATCCCGGTCGGGCAGGCGGAACCGAAGATAACAATTGAAACCCTGCCCGATGGGGTCATCCGGACATACGAATTCGGCAAGGAAGTCGGCTACAACGATGGTCTGCTGCTGTCGACCAGTACCAGCGCTGGCGGCACTGTAGTCCGCACGGAGCGCAACAACTATTACCCGGACGCGCAGATTGCCAATGCACCGTTCCCGCGTGAGGCGGGGCGGAATCTCAAGTACGGGGCGACCGAACTTGGGGAACATCTGAATCGGCCGGTCCAGAGCACGGTCGTGAACCAGGACGGCGTGCAGTTCACCCGCACCGTACAGGCCTTTGATGCCTTCGTCCGCGAGGTCACGGTGGACGAAGGAAATTCCGCCGGCCAGAGCCGAACCCGGACGACCGGCTATTACGACAATGCCGCCCTGTGGGTGAATGGCCAGGTGGCACGCAGCCTGCTCAACGGCATCGAGGAGTCGCGCACCGAGTTCGACCCGGCCAATGCGCTGCCGCTGCGCGCCTATGCATTCGGCCGCCTGGCGCAGCAGGTGACCTATGCCGCTGACGGTACGGTGGCATCGGTGGCCGACGGCCGTGGCAATACCAGTCACCTGTCTGGATGGAAGCGCGGCATCCCGCAGCAGCTGCGCATGCCAGCTACACCCGAGGCGCCCAATGGCGCAGTGCGTACCGTTGCGGTCGATGACAATGGATGGATCGCTTCACTGACCGATGAAGTCGGCGCAACCACCAGCTTCAGCTACGACAGCATGGGGCGGCTGCGCAGCCAGCAGTTCCCAGGTGGCGACGAAGTGAACTGGAGCGGTGTGACCATGGACCTGCAGCGGCTGGGCGGTGCCCAGCTGGGTGTGCCGGCCGGTGCGTGGAAGCACTCCCGTACCCAGGGTAGACGCCGTACCGACACCTATCTGGACGCCATGTTCCGCCCGGTACTGGTTACCGAGAATGCCAACAACGCGCTCGACAGCGCGGTGGTGACCCGCTACGACAGCAGTGGCAAGACGGTGTTTGCGTCGTACCCCACGCGACAGCTCACCGACATCAATGCAGCAATGACGGGCACCACGACGCAGTACGATGCGTTGGGCCGGCCGGTGGTGGTCAGCCAATCGTCCGAACTGGGCGATCTGGCAACGCGCACCGAGTATGTGGGCAACCTGTCGGTGAAGGTGACCAACCCGCGCGGGCAGGCCACCACCACGCGGCATCTCGCCTACGATCAGCCAAGCTACGAGATGCCACTGACGCTGCAGCATCCGGAAGGCGTGGTGACCGAGATCCAGCGTGACACGCTGGGCAAGCCGCTGGCGATCACCCGCCGCACGGCCGATGGCAGCCAGGCGTTGACCCGTCGCTACGTCTATGACGGCTACCAGCAGCTGTGCAAGACCATCGAACCGGAAACCGGCGCGACGGTGCAGGACTATGATGCGGCCGGCAACGTGCTGTGGTCCGCAGCCGGGACCGGCCTGGGCAGCGCGGCCGACTGCAATCGCAGTGAGGCCTTTGCCAGCGGCCGTGTGGTGGCGCGCAGCTACGATGCCGCCAATCGACTGTCGACCCTGACGTTCCCGGATGGGCGCGGAAACCAGCGCTGGTCCTACACGCCGGATGCCTTGCCCGCGGAAATCAGTACGCAGAACGACCCGGCCCGGCCGATGGTTGTCAACCGCTATCAATACAATCGCCGGCGCCTGCTCAGCAGCGAGACGCTGCAGCATCCAGATCTGGGCAACCTGAGTCTGGCCTACGGCTACGATGCCAACGGCACGCTGGCCAGCAATACTTACCCGGGCGGACGCGTCGTCAGCTATGCCCCGGATGCGCTGGGGCGGGCTACAGCGGTCGGCGGTTACGCAAACAGCGCCAGCTATTTCGCCAATGGCGCGCTGGCGCGATTCGTTTACGGCAACGGCATCGCGCATACCCTGACCCAGAATGCCCGTGGGCTGCCGGAGCGCAGCCGCGATGCCACCGCTGCGGCCGCGGTGCTTGATGACAGCTACGATTACGATGCCGGTGGCAATGTGATGGCCATCTCCGACGGGCTGCCGGGCGCACCCGGCAACCGTGACATGACCTATGACGGCCTGGACCGGTTACGTACGGTGACCGCGCCGGGCTTCGGCAACGCGCTGTACGAGTACGACGCACTGGACAACCTGCGCCGTGCCAGGGTCGGCAGCCGTGACCGTACGCACTACTTCGATCCGAGCAATCGCCTGGTCAACGTGATCGAAACCGGGACGGGGGCGACCGTGACGGGCCTGGGTTACGACGTGCAGGGCAACCTGTCGGTCCGCAACGGCCAGGCATTCTCGTTCGACTACGGCAATCGCCTACGGGATGCGGGCGTGGCGGAGAGCTACGAGTACGACGCCCATGGTCGCCGGGTGAAGGCCAGCGCCAGCGGAAAGGGGGCGATCTACTCGTTCTACGACAACGGCGGCGTGCTGCGTTTCCAGCGCAATGAGCGCACCGGCAAGCAGACCGACTACCTGTACCTGTCCGGCAGCCTGGTGGCCCAGGTGCACGGCGCAGCAGCCCCGGCGGCGCCTGCGCTGAGCGCGCCCGGCTACATCACCGAAGGAAGCGTGAACCTGACCTGGAGCCCGGCCGGCGGGGCCAACCGCTATGAACTGCAGCGTGCCCTGGCCGGTGCCTGGAGCACCGTCTTCGACGGCGCGGCGCAATCGTTCACCAGCACCGGCCTGGCGACCGGTACTTACCAGTTCCGCGTGCGCGGTTGCCGCGCGGTATGTGGTGAATGGAGCAACGTCGCTTCGGTTGCGGTGGCGCTGGCGCCGTCCACGGTGCCGGCCCTGAGCGTGCCGGCGACGGCCTTCAATGGAAGTTACGGCGTGAGCTGGTCTGTGGCGTCCGGTGCCGAGCGTTATGAGCTGGAGGAGAGCGCCAATGGTGGCGCCTGGACCCAGGTGCACAATGCCGCGGGTCAATCCAGGGACTTCAGCGGCAAGGGTGCGGGCAGCTACAGCTACCGTGTCCGCGCCTGCAATCCGGTGGGATGCACCGCCTACAGCGCCAGTGCGGCGGTGACCGTGGTGTATCCGCCTGCGGGCGCGCCGGGAATTTCGGCACCGGCACGTTCCGCACCGGGCAGCATCGGCATTGGTTGGAACGGCGTGGCCGGCGCCACACGCTACACGCTGCAGGAAAGCAGCAATGGTGGCGGATGGGTGACGCTGTTCGACGGTGATGCCGGCTCCTACGCCACTGCGGCACGCGGTGTCGGCAACTACGGCTACCGCGTTGCCGCCTGCAATGGCGCCGGCTGCGGTCCGTGGTCGGGCACGGCATCGGTGGCGGTGATCGGGCCGCCGGCCATCGAGCCGGTGATCAGTGCGCCGGGCCTGGTCAACGTGCCGCAGTACAGCCTGAGCTGGTCGGTGCCCGCCAACAGCGAGAGCTTCGTGCTGGAAGAGAGTGCCAACGGTGGTGGCTGGACGGTGGTGCACAACGGCGCTGCGAACAGCTTTGGTGCCAGCCGTGGCAAGGGCAGCTATGCGTATCGGGTGAGGGCCTGCAATTTCGTCGGGTGCAGCCCGTATTCGGGAGTCGTGACGGTGGCGGTGGTGCTGCCGCCGGGGGCGACGAGCCTCAATGTGGCGGAATGGTTGACCACGCGTCGTCCGCCCTATCAGGTGCAGTGCTCCGCAGGGTGGATCGCAGTAGCAGATGCAACCGAGTATCAACTTGAGAGCGGCGGAGGTGGCAAGCGCCTGTACACGGGGCCATCAACCTATGTGAATAGTGGTGGCAGTGCCTACTGTGCAAACGAGTATCGCGTGCGTGCCTGCAACGCAGGTGGGTGTTCCCCCTGGTCGGCCGAACGGCCGGTCACCCGCGGTGTACTGAGCTGGGACTAAGCTATGAACGGACTCTCTTTGCTGTTGAATCGAGTGGTACTCGCGCTGGTCGTGTTGGTGGCTTGTTCGGCGCCGGCGGTTGCCCAGGAGGTTGTCGAGTACATCCATACCGATGCATTGGGATCACCGGTGGCGATCACCGATGCCAATGGCCAGGTGATCGAGCGTACGGTGTACGAGCCGTATGGCGCGGTGGTCAACCGGCCATTGACGGATGGGCCGGGGTATACCGGGCATGTGACGGACTCGCGCACAGGTCTGAGCTACATGCAGCAGCGGTACTATGATGCGGAGGCTGGGACATTTCTATCAGCCGATCCAATAGCCTCGTCAGTGGCTGCTTTTGGACGCTACGCGTATGCGCTGGGTAACCCGTATCGGTACCTTGATCCGGATGGAAGGCAGCCCAAGGATGCTCGGCAGGCTATTACTGGGAGCAAAATAAAAAACAATGGTATTGCGGCTGGGGTAAGAGTGGCGGCAATTGGAGGGGCTCTGCCGTCTGGCTTTACAAAGGAAAATGCACAGGCTCGATATGATGCTATGAAGGGTGTTGTTGATGCTACGAAGGATAAGATGGAGTCAATTCCGAACGCAAATTCAGACAGCGCCGCCAAGCTTTTTTCAAAGGTTTATCAGAAATACTCCATTAGATTCGGGTGGGAAGTGAGTGCGGAAATCGTGATGAAGAATAGCGGGGCTTTTCATCTTTCCGATATTGGGGTTTCCGCTGAAGTTCGTCGCGAAGACTGGTTGGGGGGCTCTGCTGGACGGCCGTTGCCTGGGGGTATCAACATTCATACGCATCCAGTTTTGGATGGCTTCAAGACTGCGTACTCGCCGTTCTCATATGGTGATATTAAAACCTTCAGCACGTCCAATTCCACAAATTATGTGTCCGATCCATCGGGGGTGTATAAGATGAATTCGAGTGGTGAGTCGGAGATGATCAAATGAAGCAGGTTGGGATCGTGGCTTTTATGGCGTTTTTTGCATTTCAGTTGGCGGCATGTCAAATGCATGCAGAAGATCATGCGTCGCACAGAATTAACTGCGGAGGGACGTTGCAGAATGCGTGCAGGGTGACTTTCAGGGCGCTTGCAAGCGATGCTAGTGAATTCAATGGCCGAATTATTCGGATTGAAGGTTATCTTGCTGTTTCTCGGGATCTATTTGTCCTGAATTCAAGCAAGGAATTTTATGAGGCAGGAGTGACGGACGAGACTTCTATCCGGATTAGAGGTCCAATGGATGTCCAGGAGCGCATCTTTCAGGAGCATGCTTACTCTTGGGTGTCAGTGATTGGAACCTTCAGGGATAGAGAAAAGACTGGAACAACCGAGGATCTATTGCTCGGGGAAATCTTCGCGCCTCTTGACGTGCATCCGTTGGGGTTGCCCGTCGAAGTTAAGCGCCAAACTTTCGGAGACGTGTTGCTTAATCTTGAGGACATCAAGTAACTTTCGATCTTTGCACTGATGATGGCGTGGCTGCTAGCAAGATGCGCGGCAATGTCTCAGGCTTGATTGATGCTTGAGGATGGCAATGTGGATTCGAGAATGGAGGCGCAAGCTGCGGCATTCCTGGCGATATTTCTTTGCATGAATAAGAGGCATTGGCGTTATAGATTTATTCCCATTCCAAGGGTCCTCTGATGGTCTTTTGCAAATTGATGCTTGGTCCATTTCTGTTTCTTGCTGCGGCAGTGGGTTGTTCGGCCCATGAAAAAATTAGTGGGCACGTTGATGTCTGTTTGCCGGTCATAAGGGCATATGTTTCCGCGTCTCGGGGATGGGCTGAAGATGTCTACGATGTCGTTCCTGAGGCTGGAGGTGGTGGGCTCCGTGGGTATGCAGTAATGCATCACGAAGACAAAGTTAAGGTGCCTTCCGAAGAGCTCAATTCATTTCATGTTGATTTGGATTCAAAGTGCAAGGCTGTGGTTGGTGAGCTCGGGTATCAGTGATGATAGCCTGCCGTTGCGAGTGGTTATGTTTGCCGGTGCTCTTCATAACAAAAAAACGCCGCAGTTTCCTGCGGCGTTTGCATCTATCCCGCGCTTCGCCAGGAATCTCAGCCCAGCAACTTCCGCACCTTCGTCAGCGCAGTCATGAAGCGCTCGATCTCGGCGTGCGTGTTGTAGAACGCCAGCGAGGCACGGCAGGTGGCGGCGACGCCAAAGTACTGCAGCAGCGGATGCGCGCAGTGTTGGCCCGAGCGCACGGCCACGCCTTCCAGGTCGAGCAGGGTGGCCAGATCGTGGGCATGCGCGCCGTCGATCAGGAACGAGACCACGGCGGCCTTCTCCGGCGCTTCGCCGATGATGCGCAGGCCGTCGACGCGGCGCAACTCTTCGGTGAAGTGCGCCAGCAGTTCGGCCTCGCGGGCTTCCACGTTTTCCTGGCCCAGCTGCTGCAGGTAGTCGGCAGCCACGCCCAGGCCGATGAAGCCGGCGATGTTCGGGGTGCCGGCTTCGAACTTGTGCGGGGCATCGTTGAACACGGTGCCGTCGAAGCTGACTTCCTTGATCATTTCGCCGCCACCGAGGAACGGCGGCATCGCATCCAGGTGCTCGCGGCGCGCCCACAGTGCGCCGGTGCCGGTGGGGCCACACATCTTGTGGCCGGTGATGGCGTAGAAGTCACAACCGATCGCGGCCACGTCCACCTTGCGGTGCGGCACGGCCTGCGAGCCATCGACCACGGTGATGATGCCGCGCTTGCGCGCTTCGCGGCAGATCTCGCGCACCGGATTGACCGTGCCCAGCACGTTGGAGACGTGGGTGACCGCCAGCAGCTTGACCTCGGGGGTCATCGCTGCGCGCAGCGCATCCAGGTCCAGTGCACCGTCGGGGGTGATCTCGGCCACGCGGATGGTCGCGCCGGTACGCTGGGCGACCAGCTGCCACGGCACGATGTTGGCGTGGTGCTCCATGCGCGACACCAGGATCACGTCACCGGCCTTCAGCCGCGGCAGCGCCCACGAGTAGGCCACCAGGTTGATGGCGAAGGTGGTGCCGCTGCACAGCACCAGGTCGCTGGGGCGCACGTTGAGGAAGCGCGCCAGCTTGTTGCGCGCACCTTCGTAGGCGTCGGTGGCTTCACTGCCCAGTGCATGCACCGCGCGGCTGACGTTGGCGTTGTAGCGGCGGTAGAACTCGTCCACCGCGCCGATCACCTGCACCGGCTTCTGACCGGTGTTGGCATTGTCGAAATAGACCAGCGGCTTGCCATGCACTTCGCGCATCAACAGCGGGAAGTCGAGGCGGACGCGGTCCCAGTCGGGGGCGCCGGTGCGTTCTTCGATCGGGCGCGGCGTGGACAGGTTCATGCCACACCCGCCTCGACCAGCGCCTTGTCCAGGCGGCGTGCCAGCTGCTCGCGCAGTGCTTCCGGCAGGATCTTCAGCGGTTCATGGCAGAACGCGGCACTCAGCAGCGCCTGCGCCTGGGCCTGCGGCAGGCCGCGCGAGCGCAGGTAGAACAGCGCGTTGGCATCGAGCTGGCCGACGGTCGCGCCATGCGCGGCCTTCACTTCATCGGCGTCGATCACCAGCGTCGGCTGGGTGTCGATCTCGGCGTCGGCCGACAGCAGCAGGTTCTTGTTGGACAGGTTCGCGTCGGTGCCGTCGGCGCCCTCGCGGATCTGGATGCCACCATGGAACACCACTCGGCTGCGGTTGGCGGCCACGCCGCGCCACAGCAGTTCGCAGGCGGTATCGCGTGCGATGTGGTCGATGCCCAGGCGGGTCTCGACGTGGCGGCGGCCGTTGCCGAGCAGCACGCCGTTGGCGGTCAGCTGGGCGTTGTCGCCTTCCAGGCGCACGTTCAGTTCATGGCGGCTGAGCGCGGCACCCAGTTCCAGATCGACGCGGTGGTACTGCGCATCGCGGGCCAGGACTGCATCGGTGCGCAGGAAGCTGGTCTGGCGCGCGCTGCTGGCCTGCACGCGGGCGTGCTTGAGCACGCCGTCGCGGGCGACGTGGGCGTGCAGCACGGTGTTGTCCAGGTGGGCGGAGTCGCCCACGCTGAAGCGGTGTTCGACCACGCCGAGGCTGGCGCCGGCACGCAGTTCAATCAGGTGGCGGTGGTGCCAGGCCAGGTCGGTATCGCCGGCAACGCTGGCGAACACCAGCTGCAGCGGTACGTCCACCTGCACGCCTTCGTCCACGCGCAGCACCACGCCTTCATCGGCCAGGGCGGCGTTGAGGCGGGCGAAGATCTCTTCGCTGCGCTCGTAGCGGCGGCCGAGGAAACGCACCGCGTCCTCACCGTCGGCCAGCGCGGCCGACAGCGGCTGCAGCTGCACGCCGGCAGGCAGCGCCTGCACGTCGCTCAGCGCGGCATCGAGGCGACCGTTGACGAACACCAGACGCGGCGCCGGGATGTCCTCCAACAGCGTGGCGTCCAGCGCCGGGCCCTGCAGCGGCGCCGCAGCGAACGCACGGCGTTCCAGCTGGCGCAGCGAGGTGTACTTCCAGGCTTCGTTGCGGGCGGCCGGCAGGCCGTCGCGCAGGGCCGCGTCCAGCACTTCGCGGCGCGCATCGCTGCCGCAGAAGGCCTGGGCCATCGAGTCGAGCAGCGCGCTCATCAGACCGCCGCCTCGCGCACCACGCGATCCTTGAGGAAATCGTAGCCGTGCGCTTCCAGTTCCAGGGCCAGTTCCGGGCCACCGCTCTTGACGATGCGGCCATCGGCCAGCACGTGCACCACGTCCGGCTTGATGTAGTCCAGCAGGCGCTGGTAGTGGGTGATGACCAGGAACGAGCGATCGGCGGCGCGCAGCGCGTTGACGCCGTCGGCCACGCTCTTCAGCGCGTCGATGTCCAGGCCCGAATCGGTTTCGTCCAGGATCGCCAGCTTCGGCTCCAGCACGGCCAGCTGGAAGATCTCGTTGCGCTTCTTCTCGCCGCCGGAGAAGCCTTCGTTGACGCCACGGTGCAGCAGTTCGTCCTTCAGGTGCAGCACGGCCAGCTTCTGGCGCACCAGCTTGAGGAACTGCATCGAATCGAGTTCCTCTTCGCCGCGTGCCTTGCGCTGGGCGTTCAGCGCGGCGCGCAGGAAGTAGGTGTTGTTCACGCCCGGGATTTCCACCGGGTACTGGAACGCCAGGAACAGGCCGGCAGCGGCGCGCGCTTCCGGGTCCTGATCCAGCAGGTCGGTGCCTTCAAACTGCACGCTGCCTTCGGTCACTTCATAGCCGTCGCGGCCGGCCAGGACATTGCCCAGGGTGGACTTGCCGGCGCCGTTGGGGCCCATGATGGCGTGCACCTGGCCGGGCTTCACTTCCAGCGAGAGGCCCTTGAGGATTTCCTTGTCGCCGATGCGGGCGTGGAGGTTGTCGATCTTCAGCATGATGGGGGGTTCCGTGGGGCGGGCCGCAGCCCGCCGGTAAAGAGAATGCGTTTGCGAGGAGCGGGGCGGGCGGTCAGCCCACCGAGCCTTCCAGCGAGACTTCCAGCAGCTTCTTGGCTTCCACCGCGAATTCCATCGGCAGTTCGCGGAACACCTGCTTGCAGAAGCCGTCGACGATCATCGACACCGCGTCTTCCTGGCTGATGCCACGGGCGCGGCAGTAGAACAGCTGGTCGTCGGAGATCTTGGAGGTGGTGGCCTCGTGCTCGACGGTGGCGCCCGGGTTCTTCACCTCGATGTAGGGGAAGGTATGGGCGCCGCACTGCTTGCCGATCAGCAGCGAATCGCACTGGGTGTAGTTGCGCGCGCCATCGGCGTTGCGGTCGACCTTGACCAGGCCACGGTAGGTGTTCTGGCCGCGGCCGGCGCTGATGCCCTTGCTGACGATCTTGCTCTTGGTGCGCTTGCCGACGTGGATCATCTTGGTGCCGGTGTCGGCCTGCTGGCGGTGGTGGGTCAGGGCCACCGAGTGGAACTCGCCCACCGAATCGTCGCCCAGCAGCACGCAGGACGGGTACTTCCAGGTGATCGCCGAGCCGGTCTCGACCTGGGTCCAGGTGACCTTGCTGCGCGCGCCACGGCATTCGGCACGCTTGGTGACGAAGTTGTAGATGCCGCCGACGCCGTTCTCATCGCCCGGGTACCAGTTCTGCACCGTGGAGTACTTGATCTCCGCATCTTCCAGCGCCACCAGCTCGACCACCGCGGCGTGCAGCTGGTTCTCATCGCGCATCGGCGCGGTGCAGCCTTCCAGGTAGGACACGTAGGCCTTGTCCTCGCACACGATCAGGGTGCGCTCGAACTGGCCGGTGTGGCCGGCGTTGATGCGGAAGTAGGTGCTCAGTTCCATCGGGCAGCGCACGCCCTTGGGAATGAACACGAAGCTGCCATCGGAGAACACCGCCGAGTTGAGCGCGGCGAAGTAGTTGTCGCCCACCGGCACCACGGTGCCCAGGTACTGGCGCACCAGTTCCGGGTGCTCCTTGATGGCCTCGGACATCGAGCAGAAGATGATGCCCTTCTCGGCCAGTTCCTTGCGGAAGGTGGTCCCGACGGACACCGAGTCGAACACCGCGTCCACCGCCACGCCGGCCAGCTTGGCGCGCTCGTGCAGCGGCACGCCCAGCTTGTCGTAGGTGTCGAGCAGTTCCTTCGGCACGTCATCCAGCGAGGCGTACTTCGGGCCCTTCGGCGCCGAGTAGTAGCTGAGCGCCTGCAGGTCGATCGGAGCGATCTCCAGCTTGGCCCAGTCCGGCATCGGCATGGTCAGGAAGTGGCGGTAGGCGTCCAAGCGCCACTGCGTCATCCACTCCGGCTCTTCCTTCTTGGCCGACAGGGCACGGATGGTGTCCTCGTCCAGGCCCGGCGGCAGGGAGTCCGACTCGATCTCGGTGATGAAGCCGGCCGAATACTTGCGGCCGAGCTGCTCGTGGATCTCGCGGTTGGGGGTGTCGTCGTGGGCGACGTTTTCGATGGTTTCGGTGGCCATGGGGGGCTGCCTACGGATCAGGAGACGACGTCGACAGCGATGGTGCGGCGCTGTTCGTCATCGGCAAGGGGGAGAGGGGGCAGGATCTGCGCAAGGGTGACGTCGCGCAGGGCCTCGGAGACCACGTCGTTGATCAGCCGCCAGCTGCTGCGCGCGCCGCACTTGGGCGCCATGCCGCACTGGTGGTGGTCGTGGCTGCATTCGGTCAGGGCCAGCGGCCCTTCCATTGCCTCGACCACTTCGAACAGCGAGATCTCGAGGGCCGGGCGGGTCAGGCGGTAGCCGCCGCGGACACCGCGCAGGCCCTCGACCAGGCCAGCCTGGGCCAGCGGCTTGAGCACCTTGCTGACGGTGGGCGGCTCCAGACCGGTGAATTCGGCCAGCTCGGTAGCACTGAGCACCTCGCCCGGACGGGCGGCAAGCACGGTCAGCACGACGGTGGCGTAATCGGTGAGTTTGGTGACGCGCAACATGGGGATGCGAGTGGTTCTTAAAGCGGACTGAAATTGTACGCTTTTATTCGCCGCCATCCAACCCGGGCATTCAGCCGGCGCTGGGGCCGGGCCGGGAGGGACACACCGGGGCCGTTGCCAGGGCGCAATGCTGCGCCAATGGGGTGATTTTCGCAATCACCCGGAATGGGCGAGAATCCCCGTTCCATTCGCTGCAAACAGCCCGTGCCGATGCCGAAGAAGATCCAAGCCCGCAAGTCCGCCATCCATGGCAACGGCGTGTTCGCCGTGGCCCCGATCAAGCAGGGCGAGCGCGTGATCCAGTACAAGGGCCTGCTGCGCAGCCACGGCGACGTCGATGCCGATGACAGCGGCGACGTCGAAAGCGGCCATACCTTCCTGTTCACCCTCAACGATGACTGGGTGATCGATGCCAACTACAAGGGCAACGACGCACGCTGGATCAATCACAGCTGCGACCCGAACTGCGAGGCGGTGATCGAGGAAGACGAGGACGGCGACAGCCGTGGCGACAAGGTATTCATCGAGGCCCTGCGCGATATCAAGGCCGGCGAGGAGCTGACCTACAACTACGGCATCACCCTGGCCGAGCGCCACACCGCGAAGCTGAAGAAGATCTGGGAGTGCCGCTGCGGTTCGCCCAAGTGCACCGGCACCATGCTGCAGCCCAAGCGCTGACCGCTGCTTGTAGTGCCGGCCGCTGGCCGGCACTGATGTGATGATCGTGCCGGCCAGCGGCCGGCACTACCGCATGAGTCTCCACCTGCCGTGCACGGCTGGGTCACCACCGTTCAATGGCCACCCGCGCACGCTGTCGGCTCCTTCCGATGGAGCATCCGACATGGCTCAGCGTCTCAGCGGCAAGCAGATTGCCATCCTTGCCACGCACGGCTTCGAACAGTCCGAACTGACCGAACCCAAGCGCCTGCTGGAGGCGGAGGGCGCACGGGTCAGCGTGGTATCGCCTGCCAAGGAAGCGACCATCAAGGGCTGGAAAGACAAGGACTGGGGTGGCGTAGTGGCAGTAGACCTGCCGCTGGACGAGGCCGATGCCGGCCGCTTTGATGCCCTGGTACTGCCCGGTGGCGTCATCAACCCCGACACGCTGCGCACCGACGAGGCGGCGCTGGGTTTCATCCGCAGCGTCGCCGAGGCCGGCAAGCCGGTAGCGGCCATCTGCCATGGTCCGTGGCTGTTGATCAACAGCGGCCTGGCCGATGGACGCGAGCTGACCTCGTGGCCATCCCTGCAGCAGGACCTCGCCAATGCCGGCGCCAAGTGGCGCAACGCCGAGGTCGTGGTGGATGGCAATGTGATCACCAGCCGCAAGCCGGATGACATTCCGGCTTTCAGCGAGGCGGTGGTGAAAGCGCTGGTGGCGTGAGGCCGGCCCTGCCTTACTTGCCGAGGATGCCGGCCGGCACCAGGTTGCCCAGGTTCTGGTTGAAGGTGACCACCAGCTTGCCGTTCTTCACCTGTGCCGACTGCACCTGCAGCGCGCCCAGCACGCCGGCCATGGCCGGGTCCAGCTTGTAGATGGGCTCGCGCTGGGCGTAGTCGCTCAGCCAGGCATTGAGCAGGCCGCGGGTGCGCGAATCGAGACGGCCCCCCTGGTTGGCCGGGGTGAAGTCATCCACGCTGGGCTGCTGCAGGTGGAAGCCCTGGGTCTGCGCGTCATAGCGCAGGCCGCTGCTGAGTTTCACCGTGCCCAGCTTGGCCGGGTTGCCGCCGGCGGTGGCCAGTGCCACGTCCATGCCCAGGTTCAAGCGTTCACCGGCCGGCAGGCTCAGCTGCGGGTGGCTCATGGTCAGGGCGATCAGGCCGCCCAGCGCGTCCTGGGTGCGCGGGAAGCTGCCGTCGAGGTACTGCTGCACGTCGCTGGCACCCACCGACAGTTCGCGGCCGGAAATGGAGGGGGCGGCCTGCGCACCGATCGCGGCAGCGATCAGCACGGTGGAGGCGGCGAGGCGGGTCATCAGGGAACGCAGGCGCATGGCAGTGACCGGTAGCTCTGGAATGGACGGAAGAAAGAGTAGCCGCGCCGGCTGAATCGTGCGTGCATGCGGCTGCAACGGTTCAGTCCAGCGTTGGCTGCAGGCGCGCCGACTGGATCTGCCAGGCGCGGCCGTCGCTGCTGGGCTGCACGCGGTACCAGCCGCTGAAATGGAAGGTGCCGTTGGCGGTGACCGCACGCACCTGCACCGGCACCTCCAGCAGCTGCGCGGGCTGTGCCGGGCTGCGGGAAATCGGCGCACTGCTGCGCAGGTGAAGCGTGCGCACCTCCTGCAGCTGGCGCAGCGCGGCGTCGTCGGCATGCCGGGCGTCGCCAGGGGGGAAGGTCCATGCCGCATCACTGGCGCGGCGATCGCGATTAAGCAGTGCGCGCACGTAGCGGTTGAGCATCACCGAGGGTGGCTCGGCATCGGGGGCCACCGCAGCGAACAACGGGTCGACCGAAGGCGATTGCGCAGCCGGTGGGTCGCCGCCGGGCTCTGCCGTTGGCGACACGTTCGACGGCTGATCGGTGCTGGCCGGTATCGCGGCAGGTGCCACATCCGGTGCGGCTGCCGGCCGCGAACAGCCCAGCAGCGCCAGGGGCGCAATCAACAACAGGATACGGCGCATGCCTGCCTCCTCCCCGAGGCAACCGTGAGAGCGCCAGTGTATCGAGTGCGCGGCGGTCAGCGCGAGGAAGGCAGCTGGTCCAGCGCGTCCAGTGCCGGCAGCACCTGCGCGGCGACGGCTGCCAGCGCGTGGCCGTCGGTCGCGGCGTGACGCTGCACGATGTCGCGCAGCAGCTGGCTGGCGATCACCAGGGTGGCGCGCTCGTCGCCGCTGATGCCGGCCGTGCGCGGTGCAGCTTCCAGCAGGCGCATCAGGTCGCGGCTGGCGCGGTGTTCCAGTTCGATGGTGCAGCGCCCGGTGCACTGCAACCCGTCCTTTTCGATGGGGGTCACCGAGATCCGGTAGCGGGTGGAGGGGCTGGCCATGGGGGGTGCTCGCCGTAGCTGTGGAGGATGTGCCCACGATAGGCAAGCCCGCGGCCGACGGCGACGGCCGGCGCTGCACGCAGTGTTCCACCCGGTACGTTCCGGGCCTGGACCCAACCTCGCCCGGTCAATGACGACGGGCCTGAGCGCGTATTTCCCGGGATCCGGCAACGCTGTGTTGCGGGCGCGGGCCCGGGCAAAAAAAACGGGACGGCCAGAGCCGTCCCGTCGGAGTCCGCGTTGGGGCGCGCGCTTACAGCGCGGCGTCCTTCAGCTTCTTCAGCGGACGCACCTTCAGCTTGGTGGTGGCCGGCTTGGCAGCGAACCACTGCTCTTCCTTGGTGAACGGGTTGATGCCCTTGCGCTTCGGCTTGGCCGCCACGTTGACGGTGGTGATCTTCAGCAGGCCCGGCAGGGTGAAGGAGCCTGCGCCCTTCTTGTGCACCGAGGAGGCGACGGCGCTTTCCAGCGAGGCCAGCACAGCGCGGACGTCCTTGGCGACGACGCCGGAGGCTTCAGCGATGTGTGCAACCAGGCCGGACTTGGTCAGCACTTCCTTGATCGGCTTCGGAGCGGCCGGCTTGGCGGCTGCCTTCGTAGCGACTTTCTTCACTGCCTTCTTCGGGGCAGCCTTCTTAGCGGTCTTTGCCATGGTTTCCTGTTCCGTGAACGGTTGGTTGTTTGGTCGGCGCCGAACCCCGTCGGCAAGCGCAATGTAGGGCAACTCTCGGGCGCCGCCAATAGCCCGAAGCGCGGAAAGTGCATGTTTTTTCATATCCAGGCCGATTCAGTACATGGCCGGTGGCGGGGAATGGGGTGGTCCTGGCATGCCTGGCAGCCGCTCGCCGATCATCAGGGTGTTGCGCGAAACCACTGAAATAAAGGGAAAAATGCAGGCCGGGCTGGCGAGGAAGTGTCCAGTTGCGCGGTTTCTGGCGGGCGATTGGCATGCGGCGGAGCGACGCAGGGATAACGCGGTCCGTGCGAGGGTGACCGTTCATCACCGCCACGCAGGAGCAGCACATGGGAATCTCGCGACACGCCACCGCGCACTGGGAAGGCGATCTGAAGTCGGGCAAGGGACTGTTGAGCACGCCGCAGAGCGGGCTGCTGGACAAGACCCGCTACGGCTTCAACAGCCGATTTGGCGACGAGAAGGGGACCAATCCGGAAGAGCTGATCGCTGCCGCGCATGCCGGCTGTTTCACCATGGCGCTGTCGGCCAAGCTCGGCGAAGCGGGCTTCACCCCGACCTCGCTGGACACCGAAGCCAAGGTCGACCTGTCGCTGGAAGGCGGTCCGCAGCTGTCGCAGATCCGGCTGAAGGTGAAGGCGGTGGTGCCGGGCATCGACGCCGCACAGTTTCGCGCCATCGCCGATGACGCCAAGCAGAACTGCCCGGTGTCCAAGGCGCTGAGCGCAGTGCCGATCAGTCTGGAAGCCGAGCTGGTCTGAGGGTAGTGCCGGCCGCTGGCCGGCAACCGCATGATGTCAAGGTCCAGGTAACAGCCGGCCAGCGGCCGGCTCTACCAATCAATGGTGCCGGCAATCACCGTCTGCACCTGGCCCCCCGACCAGACCTCGCCGTCTTCATCGACCCGCAGGGTCAGGCGCGCATCGTGGCCGACTTCGCGGCCCTGGCTGACTTCGAACGGTGCGCGGCCATGCGGCAGTGCATCGCGCAAGTCCAGCCATGCCGCCAGCACCGCGTTGGCGGCACCCGAGGCAGCGTCCTCGAAGCGACGGCCGTTGCCGACGAAGGCGCGCACGGCCAGATCGAATCCCTCGTTGCCATCGGCGAACGCATAGGCGAACACGCCCATGCTGTCGGTGGATTCGGCCAGCGCGGCCACCGCATCCCAATCCGGATGCAGGGCGCGCAATGCGGCTTCATCGGCCACCTGCACCACCCACCAGCTGCGCCCGCCCTGCATGCGGGCCGGCGGCAGCGTACCCAGCGGCCAGTCCTTCAGCGCGGCCTGCAGGCGCGGATCGCTGGCTTCGGTGGTCTCGGCCAGCTGTGCCCGTGGGGTACGGATGGCGATGCGCTGCTGCGCGCCTTCGCCGCTGACGCGCAGCGGCAGGGCGCCAGCGATGCCGTCCTGCACCAGCACGCCGTCGACCGGCACTGCCAGGCCTGCCTGCAGCACCGCATGCGCGGTGCCGACGCTGGGATGGCCGGCGAACGGCACTTCCTTCTGCGGGCTGAACATGCGCAGCCGGTAGCTGGTGCCTGCCGCCTGCGCCGGGAACACGAAGGTGGTCTCGGGCAGCCGCGTCCAGCGCGCGATGGCCTGCATGCTGGCATCGTCCAGGCCTTCGGCATCGAGCACCACGGCCAGCGGATTGCCGGCGCCGGCACGCGGGGAGAACACATCCAACTGCAGGAAACGTCGTGCGGACATCAGGCAGGAACTCCGGTAAACAGGCGGCATAGGGTAGCGCGGCGCACAAAAAAGGGGACGGAGGAAATCACGTCGCTTGTGCCACAAACGACGTGATTCCCTCCGTTCCCTTTTCTCAGCGTTACCAGCTGATCTGGCCGTCGATCACCGGCTGCACCTGGCCGCCAATCCACACCGTGCCGTCGGCATCCACGCGCACGTGGACGCGGCCGTCGCGGCCGACTTCGCGGCCCTGGCTGGCGACATAGGCGCCGCTGCCGCCGGGCAGCACGCCGCGTTCTCGCAACCAGGCACCGATCAGCGCATTGGCGCTGCCGGTGACCGGGTCCTCGGGCACGTTCACCGCATCGCCGGGGCAGAATGCGCGCACGACGCGGGCATGGTCCGTGGCGGCTTCGTCGGCGAATACCGCTACGCCGGTTGCGCCGGTGGCATTGGTCCAGTCGCGCAGGGCGGCCATGTCCGGGGCCAGCCCGCGCACGGCGACAGCGTCGCGCAGCGGCAGCAGCCACCAGCGCGGGCCGTTGTCCCACAGTTCGGGTGCATGCCCGGCGGCGGCCAGCGCCAACAGCGGTCCGGGCACCTGGCCAGGGTCGGTCGGCAGGCGCTGTGCCGGCGGGCTGGCCAGTTCGATGGTCGGCGCAGCGGCCGCGCCACTCACCCGCACCGGCAGCAGGCCGGCAGCGCATTGCTGGACCAGCGCGCCGCCGTCGCGCGGCGTTGCCAGGCCGCAGGTGACTGCAGCCCAGGCCGCGCCCACGCTGGGGTGGCCGGCAAATGGCAGTTCGCTGTTGGGGGTGAAGATGCGGATGTGGTAGTCGGCGCCCGGGGCGCTGGGCGGCAGGAAGAACACCGTCTCGGACAGATTCAGCCACGCGGCAAGGGCCTGCATGCGGGCGCTGGAGAGCCCATCGGCGCCCAGCACCACACCCAGCGGATTGCCGCTGCCGGGGTGGGGGGCGAAGACATCGAGCTGCAGGTAGCGGAAGGCGGCCATCGGCGGGTCCATTGGGCTTAGAATCGAAGGTTCCGCCCCCTCGGGCGGCTCCCCCACATTACACATAGCCTATCCATGTCAGCTTCCCCCCTTGTCGATCGTTGGATCGTACTGAAGTTCGGCGGCACCTCGGTGTCGCGTCGCCACCGCTGGGACACGATCGGGAAGCTGGCGAAAAAACGTGCGGAAGAGACTGGTTCGCGCGTGCTGGTGGTGGTCTCGGCGCTGTCCGGGGTCACCAACGAACTGACCGCGATCGCCGACGGTGCGCCAGACAGCCGCGACCGCGTGGCGGCGCTGGTCGAGCGCCACGAGGGCTTCCTGGTCGAGCTGGGCCTGGGCCGCGAGGTGCTGGCCGAGCGCTTGGCCGCGCTGCAGGGCCTGCTGGATGACCCGCGTGCGGCCACCCGCCCGCTGGACTGGCAGGCCGACGTGCTGGGCCAGGGCGAGCTGCTGTCCTCCACGCTGGGCGCGGCCTACCTGCACGCCTCGGGCCTGGACATGGGCTGGATGGATGCCCGCCAGTGGCTGGACGCGATGCCGCCGCAGCCGAACCAGAGCGACTGGTCGCAGCGGCTGTCGGTGAATTGCCAGTGGCGCGCGGACGCAGACTGGATGCAGCGCTTCCGCGCGCAGCCGACCCGCCTGCTGATCACCCAGGGCTTCATCTCGCGGCATGCCGATGGCGGTACCGCCATCCTCGGTCGTGGTGGTTCGGATACTTCGGCGGCGTACTTCGGCGCGCTGCTCGGCGCCAGCCGCGTGGAGATCTGGACCGACGTGCCGGGCATGTTCAGCGCCAACCCGAAGGACGTGCCGGACGCGCGCCTGCTGACCCGCCTGGACTATTACGAAGCACAGGAAATCGCCACGACCGGCGCCAAGGTGCTGCACCCGCGCTCGATCAAGCCGTGCCGTGACGCCGGCGTGCCGATGGCCATCCTCGATACCGAGCGCCCGCAGCTGCCGGGTACCAGCATCGATGGCAGTGCGGCTCCGGTACCGGGCGTGAAGGCGATCAGCCGCCGCAACGGCATCGTGCTGGTGTCGATGGAAGGCATCGGCATGTGGCAGCAGGTCGGCTTCCTGGCCGATGTGTTCAACCTGTTCAAGAAGCATGGCCTGTCGGTGGACCTGATCGGTTCGGCCGAGACCAACGTCACCGTGTCGCTGGACCCGTCCGAGAACCTGGTCAACACCGATGTGCTGGCCGCGCTGTCGGCCGACCTGTCGCAGATCTGCAAGGTGAAGGTGATCGTGCCGTGCGCGGCGATCACGCTGGTTGGTCGCGGCATGCGCTCGCTGCTTCACAAGCTGTCGGACGTGTGGGCCACCTTCGGCCGCGAGCGCGTGCACATGATCTCGCAGTCGTCCAACGACCTGAACCTGACCTTCGTCATCGACGAAGCCGATGCCGATGGCCTGCTGCCGATCCTGCATGCCGAGCTGATCGACAGCGGTGCGATGCCGGTGGAAGAGACCGAAGTGTTCGGCCCGCGTTGGCGCGAGATCGCCGGCACCGTGCGCCCGCGTGGCACGCCGTGGTGGCGGGGCCAGCGTGCGCACCTGCTGCAGCTGGCCGACGCCGGTACGCCGCGCTACGTCTACCACCTGCCGACGGTGCGCGCCCGCGCCCGTGCGCTGGCCGCGATCAAGCCGATCGACCAGCGCTACTACGCGATCAAGGCCAACAGCCACCCGGCGATCCTGCAGCTGCTGGAGGCGGAAGGTTTCGGCCTGGAATGCGTCTCGCATGGCGAGCTGAAGCACGTGTTCCAGCACCTGCCGGAGCTGTCGCCCAAGCGCGTACTGTTCACCCCCAGCTTCTGCCCGCGCAGCGAGTACGAAGCCGCGTTTGCGCTGGGCGTGACCGTCACCGTCGACAACGTGGAAGCACTGCAGCGCTGGCCGGACCTGTTCCGCAACCGCGAGCTGTGGCTGCGCGTCGATCTCGGCCGTGGCGAAGGCCACCATGCCAAGGTCCGTACCGGCGGCAAGGACTCCAAGTTCGGCCTGCCGATCGCCCGCGTCGACGAATTCGTGCGTGCGGCCACCGAGCTGGGCAGCCGCGTTGTCGGCCTGCATGCGCACCTGGGCAGCGGCGTGGAGACCGCGCAGCACTGGCGCCTGATGTGCGATGAGCTGGCCGGTTTCGCCCGCCGCATCGGCAGCGTGCAGACCATCGACATCGGCGGTGGCCTGCCGATTCCCTACAGTGATGAAGACGAACCGTTCGACCTGGATGCCTGGGCCGAGGGCCTGGCCGAGGTCAAGGCGCTGCACCCGGCGTTCCGCCTGGCGATCGAGCCGGGCCGCTACCTGGTGGCCGAATCCGGCGTGCTGCTGACCCATGCCACCCAGGTGGTGGAGAAGGACGGCGTGCGCCGCGTCGGCCTGGACGCCGGCATGAACACCCTGATGCGCCCGGCGCTGTACGACGCCTGGCACGACATCGAGAATCTCAGCCGCCAGGGCGGCTATGCCGAAGCCGCGTTCGATGTGGTCGGCCCGATCTGCGAATCCAGCGATGTGTTCGGCAAGCGCCGCAAGCTGCCGGTATCGACCGCACCGGACGATGTGATGCTGATCGCCGATGCCGGTGCCTACGGCTATGTGATGTCCAACACCTACAACCAGCGGGCGATGCCGCGCGAAGACGTGATCGAATGATCGCTAACCGCGCACTGCACCCGCCCACCGACACGCCCCGCGCCATCGCGCGGGCCCGTGCCTGACCGGATACACCATGACTGCTTTCGACAAACACCAGGTTTCCCGCTTCCGCTTCGTCCGCTGCGAATTCGCTGCGGATACCGGCGTGGCCAGGCTGGTTTACGCCTTCGATGACGGCCCGGAGATGGTGGAAACCATCACCGTGCCCGGCGCCCCGTTCGTGCTGGACGAGGCGCGTGCCGAGGCCGTGCGGCGCGCGCTGCAGCTGCTGCACCTGATCGCCGGTGTCAGCTACTACAAGGCGGGCGTGCCGGAGACGGTCAGCATCGACAGCTACTCCATCGATGCCGATACCGCGGCGCTGGTGGAGACGGTCTACCTCAACGGCCTGGGCGAATTCGCCTACCGCAACGGCCTGAACCTGCGTGGGCGCTTCCGCCTGCCGGTACAGGGCGAAGCGGTGCAGGCACCGGCACTGGGCCTGCAGCCGCACGCGCTGGTGGCGATCGGTGGTGGCAAGGATTCGCTGGTCAGCATCGAAGCGCTGCGCCGTGCCGGCGTGGACGAGACAGTGACCTGGATTGGCGGCTCGCAGCTGATCCGCGCCTGCGCCGAGCGTACCGGCCTGCCGACGTTGAACCTGGGCCGCGCGCTGGCACCGGAACTGTTCGAACTCAACCGCCAGGGCGCCTGGAACGGTCATATCCCGGTCACGGCGGTGAACTCGGCGATCATGGTGCTGGCTGCGCTGCTGCAGGGCGTAGACCAGGTGGTGTTCTCCAACGAGCGTTCGGCCAGCTATGGCAGCCAGATTCCGGGCACCGGTGAAGTGAACCACCAGTGGTCCAAGGGCTGGGCATTCGAGCAGGCGTTCGGCAGCCATGTGCAGGCGCACGTTGCCGCGGACCTGCACTACTACTCGCTGCTGCGGCCGATGTCGGAGCTGGCGGTGGCCCGCCAGTTCGCCAAGACCGATTTCTACGACGCGCACTTCTCCAGCTGCAACCGCAACTTCCACATCCTCGGCGAGCGCCCGGTGAACCGCTGGTGCGGCGTCTGCCCGAAGTGCCACTTCGTGTTCCTGGCGCTGGCCCCGTTCATGCCCAAGACGCGCCTGGTGCGCATCTTCGGCCGCAATCTGCTGGATGATGCCGAGCAGGCCGGTGGCTTCGACGCGCTGCTGGAATTCCAGGACCACAAGCCGTTCGAGTGCGTGGGCGAAGGCCGCGAATCGCGTGCGGCGATGGCGACGCTGGCGCAGCGCCCGGAGTGGAAGGAAGACGTGCTGGTGAAGCGCTTCTGCAACGAGATCCAGCCGCAGCTGGACGCCGCTGAACTGGAACTGGCACCGCTGCTTCAGCTGCAGGGCGAGCATCGCGTTCCGGCCGCACTGTGGGAACGGGTGCGTGAAGATTTCGAAGCTTGAGGGAAAGCGCGTTGCGCTGTGGGGCTGGGGCCGCGAGGGCCGTGCGGCGTTCGCCGTGCTGCGTGAGCGCCTGCCGTCGCTGCCGCTGAGCCTGTTCTGCCCGGCTGCTGAAGCCGAGGCCGCGCGGGCGGAAACGCAGGGCGCGCTGGAGGTGCGTGGTGAGCCCTCGGCCGAAGCGCTGGCAGCGTTCGATGTGGTGATCAAGTCGCCCGGCATCAGCCCTTACCAGCCGATTGCGCTGGCGGCGGCGGAGCAGGGCACCTCTTTCATCGGCGGTACCGCGCTGTGGTTTGCCGAACACGCGGCCGACGACGGCATCGTGCACGACACCGTGTGCGTGACCGGCACCAAGGGCAAGAGCACCACCACCGCGCTGGTCGCGCACCTGCTGCGCGCGGCGGGGCATCGCACCGGCCTGGTCGGCAACATCGGCCTGCCGCTGCTGGAAGTGCTGGATCCGCAACCGGCGCCCGAGTACTGGGCCGTCGAGCTGTCCAGCTACCAGACCGGCGAAGTGGCGCGCAGTGGCGCGCACCCGCAGGTGGCGGTGGTGCTGAACCTGTTCCCGGAGCATCTGGACTGGCACGGCAGCGAGCAGCGTTACATCGAAGACAAGCTGCGGCTGGTCACCGAAGCGGCGCCGCGCATTGCCGTGCTCAATGCCGCCGATCCGCACCTGGCCGCGCTGTCGCTGCCCGACAGCGAGGTGGTCTGGTTCAACCAGCCGCAGGGCTGGCATATGCGCGGCGATGTCGTGCACCGGGGCGAACAGCCTGTGTTCGATACCCGCAACACTCCGCTGCCGGGCCGCCACAACCGCGGCAACCTGTGCGCGGTGCTGGCCGCGCTGGAAGCGCTGGGTCTCGACGCCGTGGCGCTGGCACCGGCGGTGCAGGATTTCCGTCCGCTGCCCAACCGCCTGCAGCGCATCGGTGTGGCCGATGGCCTGGCCTACGTCAACGATTCGATCAGCACCACGCCGCACGCCAGCCTGGCGGCGTTGGAATGTTTCGCCGGCCAGCGCATCGCGCTGCTGGTGGGCGGGCACGACCGTGGCCTGGACTGGACCGATTTCATGCAGCACATGGCGCATGACGTGCCGCCGGTGGAGATCGTGACCATGGGCAGCAACGGCCCGCGCATCCACGCGATGCTGCAACCCCTGGCCGATGCCGGCCGCTTCGGCCTGCACGCCGCGGGCGATCTGCCGGAGGCGATGGCGCTGGCACGTGCGGCGCTGGGCGAGCAGGGCGGCGTGGTGTTGCTGTCGCCGGGCGCACCGAGCTTCGGCGCCTACCGCGATTACGTGGCGCGTGGCCGCCATTTCGCCGAACTGGCCGGATTCGATCCGGACACCATCAGCGCGATTCCGGGCCTGGGCATCGCTTGAAGGTAGTGCCGGCCGCTGGCCGGCAACCCACTGGGAAATTCATCCACGCATGGCGTGGATCTACTGTTCGTCTTCGATGAACGCGTAGTCGCCGTCGATCAACTGCTGCAGATACGCATCGAAGCTGGGCGCGATCACGGCGTAGCTGTCCGGGTCGTGCAGGTAGCGCACCACCTGGCCCACGCAGCCACCCGGCGCGGGATCAAAATCCAGGTACAGCATCGAGGTGCCGCCGTTGTTCATGCAGTGCGAGAAGCACAGGCGGCGATTCATCGGCAGGTCGGCATCGATGCCGTCGCCGAGGATTTCCGGCTCGTCATCCAGCCATTCCTCGTAGATCGAACGGATGCTGTCGTCCCACTGCTGCTGGTCTTCGAAGATCTGCGCGACCGAGCGCAGGTAGTAAGGATAGCCGCCATCTTCCACGTCCGAGCCGAGCATCAGTACACAGACCTCGCCACCGGGGTACTCGCGGAAGTGGGTGCCATCCACGCGCGACAGCAGTACCACCAGGCTATCCGGCACCTGCGGCCATTGCGCGCGCAGGCGCTGCAGGTCGTCGGCGCTGGCGCCATGGACATGGGCCCACTGGGGGGCGTCATCGGCGGGCAGGCGTGGGATCAGTCCAGACAGAAAGCGATCAGCAAGGTTCATGCAGAAAAAAGGGACGGAGGGGATCAAGTCGTATCCAACCACACCTGCGTCACGTCGCCAATGCAGAATGCGACGTGGGAGGGGCGAATACGGCTTAATCCCCTCCGTCCCCTTTTTTTGCGGAGCAGGCGCATGAATCGTTGGCGATGCGGTGTGGCGGTGATGCTCGGGCTGGCGGCGATGCCGGCGTGGGCAGCGATGAAGACGCAGCCGGTGGAGTGGAAGCACCAGGGCACGACCTTCAGTGGTGTGCTGGTCTATGACGATGGCGAGCACGACAAGCGTCCGGGCCTGGTGATGGTGCCGAACTGGAAAGGTGTGAACGAATCGGCGGTCGAGAAGGCCAAGCAGTTGGCCGGCGACGACTACGTGGTGCTGGTGGCCGATGTGTACGGCAAGGGCGTGCGGCCGAAGACCGATGCCGAGGCCGGGCCGGTGGCGACCAAGCTGCGCAACGACCGGCCCCTGTTGCGCGCACGCGCGTTGGAAGCGGTGAACGTGCTCAAGGCACAGGCCGGCAAGGTGCCGCTGGATGCCAGCCGGATCGGCGCGGTGGGGTTCTGCTTCGGCGGCACCACGGTGCTGGAGCTGGCTCGTGCCGGGGCGCCGCTGGCCGGCGTGGTCAGCCTGCACGGTGGGCTGGGTTCGCCGCTGCCGGCGCAGGCCGGTGGCAGCCATCCCTCGGTGCTGGTGCTCAACGGTGCCGACGACAAGAGCGTGACCGCCGAGGACATCGCCGGCTTCCAGAAAGAGATGAACGCGGCCAAGGTCGATTGGGAGTTCACCAACTACAGCGGCGCGGTGCACTGCTTCGCCGAGCGCGATGCCAACAGCCCGCCGGGCTGCCAATACAACGAACGGGCGGCAAAGCGGGCGTGGAAGGCGCTGGATGAGTTCTTCGAGGAACGTTTCGAGAAACGCTGATCCGTGCAGCGGTAGTGCCGGCCGCTGGCCGGCAACCTCATGATGCTGTGGATGTCATCGGAAATGCCGGGCAGCGGCCGGCACTACCGAATGCGGTCAATGCGAGCGCTGCACCGCGTAACGGGCCAGGCCGCGCAGCGCGGCAACCGCATCGTTGTCGGCCAGGCCATCGAGCGCGCGCTCGGCGGCTTCGGCGTATTCCTCTGCACGGCGACGACTGTATTCCAGGCCGCCGGTAGCGCGGATCGCGGCCAGCACTTCCGGCATCGCCGAGGCATCGCCGTCCTGCACGATCGCGCGCAGGCGCTCGCGCGTGGCGTCATCGGAGTGGGCCATGGCGTGGATCAGCGGCAGCGTCGCCTTGCCCTCGGCCAGGTCGTCGCCCAGGTTCTTGCCCAGCTCGTCGGCGTTGGCCGAATAGTCCAGCACGTCGTCGGCGATCTGGAACGCGTAGCCCAGGTGCATGCCGTAGTCGAACAGGGCCTGCTGGGTCGCCTCGTCCACACCGCTGGCCAGCGCACCCAGGCGGGTGCCGGCGGCGAACAGCACGGCGGTCTTGCGCTCGATCACGCGCAGGTAGGCGGTTTCGTCGGTATCCGGGTTGTGCACGTGCAGCAGCTGCAGCACTTCACCCTCGGCAATGCGGTTGGTGGCATCGGCCAGGATCTGCATCACCGGCATGCGCTCCAGTTCAACCATCAGCTGGAAGCTGCGCGAGTACAGGAAGTCACCGACCAGCACGCTCGGCGCGTTGCCCCACAGTGCGTTGGCGGTGCTGCGGCCACGGCGCAGGTTGGATTCGTCCACCACGTCGTCATGCAGCAGGGTGGAGGTGTGGATGAACTCGATGATCGCCGCCAGCTGGTGGTGGTCCGGGCCAGCGTGGCCGACCGCGTGGCCGGCCAGCATCACCAGCATCGGGCGCAGGCGTTTGCCACCGGCGGAAATGATGTGGTCGGCGATCTGGTTGATCAGCACGACGTCCGAGGACAGGCGGCGCCGGATCAGGGCGTCGACGGCGGCCATGTCGGCCGCGGCAAGCGACTGGATCTGGGGCAGGCCCAGGGCGGGACGGGTGTCTTCGGTGATGGTCATGCGATCAGGCTTTCAGGCTCACCGCCGATTATAGGCGCTGGCCGTGAATTCGGGCGCAAACCGGTGGGGGCGGCCGCTTGGGCCCGGCCCGGCCGGCTGTCCGCGTGAATACGTATGCAGGTTGCGCCATGCCATGGAGGCCACCGCTAAGCTTGCCGGAACAGGATTCTGGCCCGCTTCCGGCGGGTCATGCATGCCCGGAGGGGGGCTGTCGATGTCGCACTATCCATGGTGGCGCGGAGCCGTCATCTACCAGATCTACCCGCGCAGCTACCTCGACGCCAACGGCGATGGGGTCGGCGACCTGCCAGGCATCATCGAGCGGCTGGACCACATCGCCAGGCTGGGCGTGGACGCGATCTGGATCTCGCCGTTCTTCAAGTCGCCGATGGCCGATTTCGGCTATGACATCGCCGACTACCGCGACGTCGATCCGCTGTTCGGCAGCCTGGACGACTTCGATCGCCTGCTGGCCAAGGCCCATGGCCTGGGCCTGAAGGTGATGATCGACCAGGTGCTGAGCCACACCTCGATCGAGCACGCCTGGTTCCGCGAGAGCCGCCAGGACCGCAGCAACCCCAAGGCGGACTGGTACGTCTGGGCCGACCCGCGCGAGGACGGCACGCCGCCCAACAACTGGCTGTCGTTGTTCGGCGGCGGCGCCTGGCAGTGGGAGCCGCGCCGCGAGCAGTACTACCTGCACAATTTCCTGGTCGACCAGCCGGACCTGAACTTCCATCACCCGGACGTGCAGCAGGCGACCCTGGACAACGTACGCTTCTGGCTGGACCGCGGCGTGGATGGCTTCCGCCTGGATGCGATCAACTTCTGCTTCCACGATGCGCAGCTGCGCGACAATCCGCCCAAGCCTGCCGACAAGCGGGTGGGCCGCGGCTTCAGCCCGGACAACCCGTACGCCTACCAGTACCACTACTTCAACAACACCCAGCCGGAGAACCTGCCGTTCCTGGAACGCCTGCGCGCGCTGCTGGACGCGTACCCGGGCGCGGTCAGCCTCGGCGAGATCTCCTCGGAGGACTCGTTGGGCACCACCGCCGAGTACACCCGTGACGGGCGCCTGCACATGGGTTACAGCTTCGAGCTGCTGGTGGACGACTACAGCGCGGCCTACATCCGCGACACGGTCTCGCGCCTGGAAGCGGCGATGACCGAAGGCTGGCCGTGCTGGGCGGTTTCGAATCACGACGTGGAACGGGCGGTCAGCCGCTGGGGCGGCCGCCCGGCCGACCCGCGCCTGGCGCGGATGCTGGTGGCGATGCTGTGCTCGCTGCGTGGCTCGGTCTGCCTGTACCAGGGCGAGGAGCTGGGCCTGGCCGAGGCCGAGGTGCCGTTCGAGGCCCTGCAGGACCCCTACGGCATCACCTTCTGGCCGAACTTCAAGGGCCGGGATGGCTGCCGCACCCCGTTGCCGTGGACCGACGCGCCGCTAGCCGGTTTCACCTCGGGCCAGCCCTGGCTGCCGATCCCGGCCGAGCACCGCGCCGCGGCGGTGGCGGTGCAGGAGCGCGACCCGCACTCGGTGCTGGCGGCTTTCCGTGCTTTCCTGGCCTGGCGGCGTGGCCAGCCAGCGCTCCTGCACGGCAGCATCCGATTCATCGAAAGTGCCGAGCCAGTGCTGCTGTTCGAGCGTATGCTTGCAGATGAAACCCTCCTGCTGGCCTTCAACCTGTCGGCCGAGGTGGTGAGCCATCCGCTGCCGCCGGGCAACTGGCAGCAGGTGGCGGTGCCGGGCCCGGATGCGGGCACGGTGCAGGGCAATGAACTCCAGCTGCCGCCGCGTGCGGTGTATTGCGCCCGACGCAGCTGACCGTTTTCTCCGGTGGCGGTACTTGCGGGGACGGGGCCGAAGCGCCCCGTCCCTTTTTTGTGGGTGGGATTGCGGTGAAGGGCATCCACGCATGGCGTGGAGCTATCGATGAGGGCGTCGCTGGGTAGATCCACGCCATGCGTGGATAGGCCTTGCCGACCAATGGCCGGCATTCGCGCAGAAGAAAACCCGCTGCCTGCGCAGCGGGTTTCCGGTCCTGCTCCCCTTGTGTTGCCGGCCAGCGGCCGGCACTACCAAATCGGGGTTGCCGGCCAGCGGCCGGCACTACCGAATCAGGTTTGCCGGCCAGCGGCCGGCACTACCTTGTCCAGGTCAGAACTTGTAGTTCACGCCGAGCATGTAGGTGCGGCCCCACTCGATGTACTCCAGCGGGCGGTCCTTGCTGCCGGCGTAGGTGCGGTACGGCTCGTTGGTCAGGTTGCTGCCCTGCAGCAGCAGGGTCAGGCCACGCAGGGTGCTGCTGTCGCTGAAGGTGTAGCTCACCTGCGCATCGGTCACGTTCTCGCCCACCACGTAGCGCAGGGTGCGGTTGCCGTTGAAGTTACCGATCTCGCCGATGAAGTCCGAACGGCGGCGCTGGCTGATGCGCGCTTCAAAGCCACTACGCTCGTAGTAGGCGGTGAAGTTGTACACGCGCTTGGACAGGCCCGGCAGGCTGATCGGATCGGTGCCCACGCTGGACGCACTCTCTGGATCCAGAATGGTGATGTCGCTCTTGTTGAAGGTCGCGCTGGCCTGCACGCCGAAGCCGCGCAGGCTGTCGGTCAGCATGTCCAGCGGGAACGATGCGGTCAGTTCCAGGCCCTTCAACGTGCCGCCCTTGCCATTCTGCGGGGTCGAGAACTTGCCGGTGGTCTGCACCGGTTCGGTCATGCCCGGTGGCGGCACGTAGTTGCCGAGCAGACCACTGAAGTCGTAGTTGTCCACCGACTGGGTATAGATGTAGCTCTTCAGGTCCTTGTAGAAGATGGCCGCAGCGACGTAGGCCTTTTCACCGAAGTACTTTTCGTAGGACAGGTCGAGTGCGGTGGCGCGCCAGGGGTCCAGCAGCGGGTTGCCGCCGCTGCCACCGGGGCGGCCATTGCTGGTATCCACACCGAACTCCAGTCCGGCACGCATCTGGTCCACGCGGGCGCGCGCGACCTGCTTGGCAGCGGCGAAGCGAAGCGTCTGCTGGTGCGGGAACATGAACACCAGGTTCAAGCTCGGCAGCCAATCCTTGTAGGTCCTCCCTGCGGAGAACGGCTGGATGTTGCTGCCCGCTGGCTGCGAGCTGTCCCAGTAGCGTGAATCCGAGCTCTGGTCGGTGTGCTGCATCTGCACGCCAACGTTGCCGCGCACCCCGACCACGCCGATATCGGTGTTGATGTTCAGGCGCGCCCACGCAGTGGTGATCTTCTCCTCGACTGTCCACGACTTGGGAATCAGGTAGTCCAGATTGTCGACCGGGTTGAAGGTCATGTAGCGCCCCACCGCAGCCGGCACATTCCACGATGGGATGTAGCCGATGCCGGCGAAGCCGAGATTGACCGGGCGATACTGCAGGTCCGGGGCGATGGTGGATTCGCCTTGCGCACCGAGCAGGATGTTGCCTTCGGCCTGCGCCTTCTGCTTGCGGCGGTCGGCGTAGTTCACGCCCACGTCCACATCGGAGAACCAGCTGGACATGGCTTCGGGAACCGGCAGCGTCGCCGCCAGCTTGGCGCCCTTCAGGCGATCCTCCACCTCCGGCACCTTGCCGTAGCCGGAACCATAGATGGTGTTGGTCAGGAACAGGCTCTCCGGGTTGGAGTAGTCCCGGCTCGGCCTGATCTGCGAGTAACCATCGCTGTTCACGACGACACCGATCGTGTCGAACTGCGGGCGCGGCACCAGCTGCAGGTTGTTCTCCAGGTTGATCTCGCGGCGGGTGGCCTTGGAGTAGTTCAGGTCGGCAACCAGCTTCACGCCACCAACGTTGAATTCGTTGTTCCAGCCGAACGCATCGATCTTGTCCTTGCGCTTGTTGTACATGCCGCGCACCAGCGGATACGCATTGCTGATCGTGCCGCCGGTGAAGCTGCCATCGGCGTTGCGGCCGACATTGCTGAACACCGGCAGGATCGCATTGGGGTTGTTGCTGTCCTCGCCGTTGCCGCTGAGGCTCAACTCGAACTGGTTGGCGGTGTCGATCTGCTCGGCTTCGGTGTGGAATGCATCGAAGGTGCTGTTCCAGCTGTTGTTCGGCCGGAACTGGATGGTGGCCATCACGCCATCGCGCTTGCTGTTGCCGGTGCGACGCAGCGCCTTGATGCCATCGGTGAAGTAAGTGCCTGGCGCAATTCCGCGGCGCTCGCCCTTGTCGGTGTGCTCAGTGGTCCACGGCTCGTACAGGCCGACCTGGTTTTCCTGGATCGGCATGTCGCTGTGCGCGTAGCCGATGGCGATGCCCAGGGTCTTGTCCAGGAACTGGTCGATGTAGCTGGCGCTGAAGCGGTTGCCGTACGGATCGACGTTGGCGGCGCGGCCCAGAGAGCTCTTCTGGTAGCGGCCACTGACCGCGATCACGCGTTCGCCGAAGCTGAGCGGGCGTGCGGTCTGCATGTCGATGGTGCCCGACAGGCCCTGGCCGACCAGCGCGGCATCCGGGGTCTTGTACACGGTCACGCCGTTGACCAGTTCGGACGGGTACTGGTCGAACTCGACGCCGCGGTTGTCGCCGGTGCTGACCACTTCACGGCCGTTGAGCAGGGTAGTGGCGAAGTCCGGTGACAGGCCACGCACGCTGATCACCTGCGCACGGCCGGCCACGCGCTGGGCGGCCAGGCCGGGCAGGCGCGAGATGGATTCGGCGATGCTGACGTCGGGCAGCTTGCCGATGTCTTCGGCGGAGATCGCTTCGACCACCGAGGTGGCGTCCTGCTTGACCGCGATCGCGCTCTCGATGCCACGGCGGATACCGGTGACCTGCACCGTATCCAGGTTGGTGGCGGCGGTGTCGGCCGGCGTGGTGGTGTTCTGCGTGGACTGTGCCGACGCCAGCGTTGGCGCCAGCACAACGGCCAGCGCGAGACTCAGCGCACTGCGCTTGTGGTTCAACATTTTCCCCTCCCAGGCAATGTTGCAGATCGATTCGTGAATGTCCCGGAGTGACCGTGGACGTGCGACGCGGTGGCCGCTGTCGTCGCCGCTATGGTAGGCAGCGCGTTCTTCGCGGGAATCACCCTGCATACGTATTCAATGGCGTTTGCAGGGGTGTAATCGCTTTCAGATGCCTCGTGCGGTAGTGCCGGCCGCTGGCCGGCAATCACGATCACCGGGTTGCCGGCCAGCGGCCGGCACTACCGGTGCATTCAAAGCGGAGTGAATCGGATGGCCTGCCCGCCCCCCGGTGCCAGCACCAGCGTCAGGGCATCGGCGCTGGTCACCTCGCGGGTTTCGCGCACGAACGCGAACGGATTGGCGCGGAAGTCGGCGCCCTCGCCATCGCGGTAGATCTCGGCGCGATAGCGCACGCCTGGCTCGAGGAAGCCGAGCGACACCGGCAGCACGCGGCCGTGTTCGTCGGTGATGCTGCCGAGGAACCAGTCGCGGCTGTTGCGGTCGCGACGCACGATCGTCACGTAGTCGCCCACTTCGCCATCGAGCACGCGGCTCTGCTCCCAGTCCACCGCCACGTCCTCGATGAAGCGGAACGCCTCGCGGTGCTGCAGGTAGTGCTCGGGCAGGTCGGCGGCCATCTGGATCGGGCTGTACAGCACCACGTACAGCGCCAGCTGCCGCGCCAGCGTGCTGGGAATGGCCTGGCCGTGGCGGCCCTTCAGGCTGAGGATGCCAGGGGTGTAGTCCATCGGCCCGGCCAGCATGCGGGTAAACACCAGGTTGACCTCATGCTCGGGCGGGTTCGGTGGCTGGCCCCAGGCGTTGTACTCCATGCCGCGCGCGCCTTCGCGCGAGATCCAGTTGGGATAGGTGCGGCGCAGCCCGGTGTCCTTGATCGGCTCATGCGGGTTCACCGACAGGCGCCGGCGCGCGGCCTCCTGCACCACCTTCAGGTGGTGGCGGGCCATGAACTGCCCGTCGTGCCACTCGCGCCACAGCGGGCCGCCGGCCGGATTGCGGCGGTCGACCTGGCCGTCGTCGCAGACGTAGCCGGTCTTGAACTGGTCTACGCCCAGCCGTGCGTACAGGTCCAGCGCAGCATCCAGCTGGTCCTCGTAGTGTTCGATGGCACAGCCGGTTTCGTGGTGGCCGATCAGGTGCACGCCCTTCTTCAGGCCATATGCCGACAGTGCCTCGATATCGAAATCGGGCGTGGCGCGGGTGAAATCGAAGTCGTAACCGTTGCCCACCCACATACCGTCCCAGCCGGGATTCCAGCCTTCCACCAGCACGCCGCGGAAGCCATGCGCAGCGGCGAAGTCGATCACCTTCTTCGTTTTCGCGGTGGTGGCCGCGTGCTTCGAGCCGCTCGCCCAGCTCTCGTTGTCCAAGTGCATCGACCACCACACGCCCAGGTACTTGGCCGGTTTCACCCAGCTGACGTCGCCCAGCGCATTGGGTTCATTGAGGTTGAGGATCAGGTCCGATTCGACCAGCCCACCGGCACGGTCGGCGATCTGCAGCGTGCGCCACGGCGTGGCAAAGGGCAGGGCGCGGCGCACCTTCCAACCCTCGGCCGAGGGCGAAAGCTGCGCACGCAGGCGCTGGCCCTCGGTGCGGCGCAGCCACATGCCGGCGTAGTCCACCAGCGCCGCCTCATGGATCGCCACGTGCAGGCCATCGCGGCTGCGCAGGGTCATCGGCGTATGCACCAGCGGCACCTGGTTCAGCGGCGTGCGCTGGTACAGGTATTCGTAGTGGATCGGCTCGCCGGCGGGAATCCACCAGGCGGTCGATTCCGGCGCAATGGCGAACTCGGTCAGCTCGTCATCGATGATCGCCTCGCGCAGGTTCGGCTGCTCGGGGAACACGTAGCGGAAGCCAAGGCCATCGTCGTAGACACGGAACACCACGTCCAGCCGGCGCTTGCTGCCGGTGGTCTCGGCCAGCTGCACGGTCAGCTCGTTGAAGTGGTTGCGGGTGACCCGGCGTTCGCCCCACGGCTGTTCCCAGCTGTCATCGACGCTGCGTTGCTGCTGGCCAATCACCGTGAAGTCACGATCCAGGCGGCCATCGCGCAGGGCGAAACCGAGCTTCGAATCCTCCACCACGGTCTCGCCGAAACGCTCGACGCGGTAGCGGGCGGTGCCGCCATCCAGCACCAGGCTGGCCTTGAGCACCTTGCCCGGTGATTCGACACTGGTGACCTGCGGCGCGGCCTGTGCCAGCGCGGCCATTCCCAGCAGGGCCAGCCCGAGCACGTGCGCGAACACCGCGCGTACAGCAGTGGGTGACATCGGCATTTCCCCTCCCAAGGCGCCGTTGGCAGACCCGGACCATAAGCCAGTGCGGCAGGTGCGCTACCGCACGACGCCATGAATACGTATGCAGCCGGACGCAGCCGACAGCCCCGCGTCTACCATGGGCCAAGGCACCTTGAGGGAGGGGCCGCGCCCGCCCGCCGGCAACGACGGTGCGGACCTACAACGCGTGCAGAGAGGGAGGGAGGCCGACGGGCGCAAGCCGGTCCGCCGCTTCGATGCTGAAGATCATTTGCCTGACCGCTGCCCTGGGGGCAGCGCTGGGATCGACCGCGCAGGCGGCCGACCTGCAATTCGACGGCCGCCAGGCGCGCGCCGAAGCCGCCGCCGGCGGCAGCTTCGTGCTGCATGCGCCGAAGGGCGCAGTGCAGATTGCAGCCGCACCGATGCGCAGCCAGACCGGTAGCGTGATGTTCGATGCGCTGTTCGCGCTGGCCCAGCAGGAGATGGACCAGGATCGCGTGGATGCGATCCGCGATCCCGCATTCGACGAGGGCCGACCGGTGCCGTGCGAGTGCTTCCAGACCGGCGCGCGCTGGCCCTACGTGTGGACCCGCGATGTCAGCTTCGCCGCCGACCTGGCGCTGGCACGGCTGGACCCGAAGCGCACCCGGCAATCACTGCAGTTCAAGCTGTCGGCCGCGCGCGATGGGCATACGCCCGGCCTGTTCGTCGCGCAGGACACCGGGTCCGGCGGCAGCTGGCCGATCAGCAGCGACCGCGTGGTGTGGTTCCTCGCCGCACGCCATCTGCTGGACGATCCTGCGTTTGCCGACCAGGTCTGGCAGGCGTTGCAGGGCACGCTGGCACAGGACCGCGCGATGGTATTCGACGCGCAGATGGGCCTCTACCGTGGCGAGACCTCGTTCCTCGATTGGCGCGAGCAGACCTATCCGTACTGGACGCGCGAGGACGTGCGCTTCATCGGTGACTCGTACGCACTGTCCACCAACGTGCTGCACTACCAGGCGCTGCGCCTGGCAGAGCAGCTGGCGGGCCAGCAGGGCGACGCCCGCGCGGCGGATTACAGGGCGTGGGCCGATGCGCTGGCAAAGCGGATCGATGCGCGCTTCTGGCGCGAGGATATCGGCCAGTACATGAGCTACATCGGCGAAGCTGCGCACCCGGTGCCGTATGCCAAGGTCGACCTGCTCGGCCTGTCGCTCGGTATCCTCGCCGAGGTGTTGCCGACCGAGCGCGCGCGTCGCGCGCTGGCAGCGTACCCGATGGGGCCCGCCGGCAGCCCGGTGGTGTGGCCGCAGGAGGCGCAGCAGCCGATCTACCACAACCGCGCGATCTGGCCGTTCGTCAGTGCCTACTCGCTGCGTGCCGCGCGCCAGCTGGACGATGCACCGCGCATTGCCGCCGAGATCCGTTCGCTGATGCAGGGCGCGGCGCTGGCCGGTTCCAACATGGAGAACTACGAACTGGTCAGCCAGGCCGTGCATGTCGATGAAGGCAAGCTCAGTGGGCCGGTGGTCAACTCCGAGCGCCAGCTGTGGTCGGTGGCGGGGTACCTGTCGATGGTGATCGAGGGCGTGTTCGGCGTGCAGGACGATGGCCGCTTGCAGCCCAAGCTGCCGGTGGTGCTGGTGCCGGAGTTGTTCGGCACGCAGCGTCGCATCAGCGTGGAAGCCGGCGGCAAGCGCTACGTGCTGGAGCGCCCGGCGTCGCTGGGCACTGGCCTGCTGGTAGCCGGCAGCACGCAGACCCACGGCAACACGACCACAGTGCAGCTGGTGGCCGCGCCGGCTACGGCCGTGGCCAGGGCCGGCGGTATGACCGCCGATGCCAATGCCCGTGCGCCCGCCACGCCGCCTGCACCGCAGGCCACGCGCGCTGACGCCGGCTGGACCGTGCCGGTGGCGGCCGATCAGCGGCTGTGGAAGGACGGCAAGCAGGTCGCCGCCAGCAATGGCCAGGTGCACGTCAGCGACGATGGCCTGCAGCATTGCCTCAGCCTGACCCGGCGCGAGGGCGCATTGGAATCACTGCACGGCCCGACGGTCTGCGTCGGGCCGCAGCAGCTGTTGCAGGGCGAGCAGCGCTGGCAGTTCACTTCAGCCAAGGCCGGGCGGGTGCGCCTGCGCCTGCAGTACAGCAACCCGAACGGACCGATCAACACCGGCGTCACCGCGGCGGTGAAGCAGCTGGTGCTGCAGTGCCCGGGCCAGCCTATGCAGAAACAGACGGTCACGATGCCGCACAGCGTGGCCGTACAGGACTCGACCTTGGCAACGTTCACGGTGCCCAAGGGGCAGTGCATGGTCACGCTTGAAGAGGGCTTCAACATGAGCGCGCTGCAGCACTTCGCGCACTACACCGGGGGCAAGGGGGGCCGCGAGGGCGCGCTCAACCAGGCCCAGGTGCAGGCGCTGAAGGTTGCCCAGGTCGCAACGGAAGAGGACGCGCGATGAACCGTCCTGCCAAGCCGCAGCTGTCGTTCTGGCAGATCTGGAACATGTGTTTCGGCTTCCTCGGCATCCAGTTCGGGTTCGCGCTGCAGAACGCCAATGCCAGTCGCATCTTCGAGACCCTGGGCGCGGACATGGACGCGGTACCGGGGCTGTGGATCGCCGCGCCGCTGACCGGCCTGCTGGTGCAGCCGGTGATCGGCTACCTGTCCGACCGCACCTGGACGCGCTGGGGCCGCCGCCGTCCGTTCTTCATGATCGGTGCGGTGCTGACCACGCTGGCCCTGCTGGTGATGCCGAACTCGCCCACGCTGTGGATCGCCGCCGGCACGCTGTGGGTGCTGGATGCTTCGATCAACGTATCGATGGAGCCGTTCCGCGCCTTCGTCGGTGACCAGCTGGCACCCCGGCAGCGGCCGGCGGGTTACGCGATGCAGAGCTTCTTCATCGGCGTGGGTGCCATCGTCGCCAGCTTCCTGCCGTTCATCCTGGCTCACTTCGGCGTCGCCAACACCGCTGCTGCCGGCGAGGTGCCGGATACGGTGCGCTATGCGTTCTACTTCGGCGCAGTGGTGCTGCTGGCAGCGATCACCTGGACGGTGGTCAGCACCCGTGAATACTCGCCCGCGGAACTGGCCGGCTTCGAGGATGCCGAGCCACCGGCGCACCATGCCGGCACTGCAGTCACCGGGCCTGCACCGTGGGGCCAGGTGGCCCTGTGGCTGGGAACAGGCGTGCTGCTGGCGCTGCTGATCGCCTGGCGCCAGGGCGACAAGATGCTGTACGTGCTGGCCGGCCTGTGCGCCGGCTACGGGCTGCTGCTGGCGCTGGCGCGCGCGTTGCCGGGCACGCACATGCTGGCGGCCATCGTCGGCGACCTGCGCGCGATGCCGGTGACCATGCGTCGCCTGGCGTGGGTGCAGTTCTTCTCGTGGTTCGCGCTGTTCGCGATGTGGATCTACACCACCGCCGCGGTGGCCGGTACCCACTTCGGTTCGACCGATCCGCAGTCGGTGGCCTACAACGAAGGCGCCAACTGGGTGGGCGTGCTGTTTGGTGCCTACAACGGTTTCGCCGCACTGGCTGCGGTACTGATTCCGCCGATGGTGCGGATGATCGGCCTGCGCTGGAGCCATCTGGTCAATCTGTGGCTGGGCGGTGCCGGGCTGGTCTCGCTGATGTTCATCCGCGATCCGCACTGGCTGCTGCTGTCGATGGTCGGCGTCGGCTTCGCCTGGGCATCGATCCTGTCGCTGCCCTATGCGTTGCTGTCCGACAGTGTGCCCGCGTCGAAGATGGGCGTGTACATGGGCATCTTCAATTTCTTCATCGTGATCCCGCAGCTGGTCGCGGCCAGTGCGCTCGGCTTCGCCCTGCGTACCTGGCTGGGTGGCCAGCCAATGCATGTGCTGGTGCTGGGGGGCTGCAGCCTGTTCGTCGCCGGCCTGTGCGTGCTGCGGGTCCCGTCCCGTCCGGAGGTGGTGTGATGCGTGGTGCGCTGTCTGTTGCTGTTTCCCTGGTGCTGCTGGCCGGCCATGCGGCGGCCGCGCCGCGGCCGGATTACGTGGGTACCACCGAGCCGTTCGCCAGCGATGCGGTGTACTTCGTGGTCACCGACCGTTTCGTCAACGGCGACCCGTCCAACGATCATCGCGACCAGGGCGGCACGCATCGTACCTTCGATATCCCGGTGCCGTGCCCGGACAAGGTGGACGGCAACATCGGCTATCTCGGCGGTGATTTCCGCGGCGTGCTCGACAATGCGCAGTACATACGCAATCTTGGCTTCGGCGCGGTGTGGATCACGCCGATCGTCGACAACCCCGATGAAGCCTTCACCGGCAGCAAGCCGATCAGCTGCACCAGCACGCTGACCGACCGTGGCAAGACCGGCTACCACGGCTACTGGGGCATCAACTTCTACAAACTCGATGAGCATCTGCCCAGCCGTGACCTGGACTTTGCCGGGCTGACCAAGGGCCTGCACGGCGCCGGCCTGAAGGTGGTGCTGGACATCGTCGGCAACCATGGCTCGCCGGCCTGGACCATGCCGACGCGGCAGCCGCAGTTCGGCCAGATCTTCGACAAGAACGGAACGCTGATCGCCGACCACCAGAACCTGCCACCGCAGAAACTGGATCCGAAGCACAACCCGCTGCACGCGTTCTACAACAGCATCGGCCCGGTCGACAGCAAGGACGGTTCGATCTTCGATGGCAACCTCGCCGAACTGTCTGACTTCAACCAGGACAATCCGGCGGTGATGGACTACCTGGTCGGCGCCTACCTGCAGTGGACCGCGCAGGGCGTGGACGCGCTGCGCATCGACACCATCGGCTGGCTGCCGCATCCGTGGTGGCATGCGTTCGTCAAGCGCATCCGCGCCGAGCATCCTGGTATGTTCATGTTCGGCGAGGCCTTCGACTACAACGCGGCCAGCATCGCCGAGCACACCTGGCCGGCCAACGCCAATGTGAGCGTGCTGGACTTCCCGCTGCGTGGAGCGCTGGAGCAGACCTTCGGCTCCGCCGGGAAAGGTTTTGAGACGCTGGCCGAGCCGCTGCACCTGACCGGTGGGCCGTACGCCAACCCGTACGAGCTGATGAGCTTCTACGACAACCACGACATGCCGCGCCTGCAGGCCAGCGACAACGGCTTCATCGACGCGCACAACTGGCTGTTCACCGCGCGTGGCATTCCGGTGGTCTATTACGGTTCGGAAACCGGCTTCATGCGCGGCCGCGCCGAGCATGCCGGCAACCGTGCCTACTTCGGCCAGCCGCGGGTGGACGCTGCGCCGCAGAGCCCGATCTTCGCGCCGCTGCAGCGCATCGCCCGGCTGCGTGAGGCCACCCCGGCGCTGCAGCGCGGCCTGCAGGTCAACGAGCGCCTGCAAGGCGACGAGGCGGTGTTCTTCCGCGTGCTGCAGCACGGCGACGTGGCGCAGACCGCGCTGGTGCTGCTGAACAAGGGTGACCGGGCCAAGGCCTTCAGCGTGACGCGCTTCGTTCAGGCCGGCCGCTGGCGCGATGGGCTGGACGGGGGCGAGCTGAAGGTAGATGGCGCGCTGACGGCGGAAGTGCCGGCGCACGGGGTGAAGGTCTATGTGCTGGAGGCCGCCGTGCAGCAGCCGGCGCTGCAGGCCGAACTGGACAAGGCGATGGCCGACCAGCGGGCGAGGGACCAGCGGCTGGGGCGGTAGTGCCCGCCGCTGGCCAGCCCCCGGATTCCTGGCACCGGCCTACCGCTCTGGTGGGTGCCAACCTTGGTTGGCACGCTTCTCGAGCAGTCGAGCAAGCTCGACTCTACAATAGCCCCCTCCCGCAGCCTGCCGTACCGCCATGACCGACCTCGCCCCGCAGACCCCGATTGAAACCCTGCTGAAGGCGGCGATGGATGGGGCGGTGCCGATCCGCGCCTTCATGGAGGCCTTCGTCGCCGCCGAGGTGGTGCTGTTGACCGGCAGCCTGGTCACCCCCGACGGCAGCGGTTTCGATCCGCTGCTGTTCGACAAGCAGGGCACCCTGCACGTGGCCGTATTCACTGATCCATCGCGGGTGGGCATCTACAGCCAGCAGGCACCGCACCAGATCCGCTGGCTGATGCTGGACGTGCTGCGCCGTGTGCCGGGTGGCTACGGCGTGGTGATCAACCCCGGTACCACGCTCGGCTTCGAGATTTCGCCCAGCGGCGTCGGTGAGATCCTGAAGGATTTCGCGCAGGGCTGAACCGCCGCTGCGCATTTTGTAGAGTCGAGCCATGCTCGACTGCCTTTCGCAAAATGCCAGATCAGTCGAGCATGGCTCGACGCTACAGAGAGCTTCCCTTCGGTCATCGGACGTGGTCCCCTTGAATGACATCGGAATCGAGGCTTGGCCATGGAATTCAGGGAACTACCTCTCAACGCGCCAGAGCGGCAACAGCTGGCGCAGTGGTACCACGCGGAATGGGGCCAGGACGCCGGCCTGTCGCTGGAACAGGAACTGCAGCGGCTCAATCCGCCGCAGGACGCCGAAGGTTTCCCGCTCCTGATCGCCGCGTTCGATGACGGTCAGGTGGTTGGCGCAGTCCAGCTCAAGCGCCGCGAGATGCAGGCCTTTCCGCAGTACGAGCACTGGCTGGGCAGCGTGTTCGTGGCCGATAGTCATCGCGGGCGTGGGCTGGCTGGCGTGCTGGTGGAACAGGCGGCGGCGCGGGCGGCGCGGATGGGGGTTTGCGAGCTGTACCTGCAGACCGAAGCGCTGGATGGCGGCCTTTACGCCCGGCTGGGCTGGAAGCCGCTGCAGGAAGCCGACAACCGCAGCCATCGCGTACTGGTGATGGTGCGCAGGATTTCCGCATGAACACGCTCGCACCGGGCCATTCCCGCTCTGCGCTGGTCTTCCTGATCGCGGCGATCGTCGTCGCGCTGGTGTCCATGCCCGTGCTGCGCGCGGTGGGCATGGTGTTATGGCCGGTGTTCGTCATTGCCTGGTTGATCAACCTGGGCGCGGCCTGGCATCTGGCGCAATGGGCGCGCCAGCAGGGACGCTCGGCCTGGGCGTCCGGCTTGCCGGCGGCGCTCGGCACCGTTGCCTCGATCGTGGTCTTCGTGTTGCTGGCGGTGCTGGGGCCGAAGTCCCTGGTGCGCTGAACCTTCGCGCCTACCGCGGACAACGTGCCGAGCATGGCTCGACGCTACCCGCGCTGCGACGAATCGCGCACGACCAGCTTCACCGGGATGCTCTGGCTGTCCACCGGCTGCCGGCCGATCAGCGCCAGCAGGCGCTCCACCAGCAGCTGGCCGGCCTGCTTGGTGTCCTGCTGCACGGTGGTCAGCGCCGGCGACACCGAAGCCGCCAGCGGAATGTCGTCGAAGCCGGTGACCGCAACGTCCTGCGGCACCCGCAGCCCGGCCTCGCGCAGGGCTCGCATCGCACCGATGGCGATCAGGTCGCTGGCCGCGCAGATTGCATCGATCGGCTCGCCGCGTGCCAGCAGCGCCTGGCAGGCCTGCTGGCCGGAGGCCTCGGTGGTGATGGCATCGTGCTGCAGCACCGGCTCGGCGGTCAGGCCGCGCTCCTGCAGCGCCGCCACATGGCCGCGGTAGCGCTCCTGGAATTCGGGGTAATGGCTGGAGGCATGGCCGAGGAAGGCGATCCGGCGGCAGCCCTGCAGCAGCAGGTGGGTGGTGATGTCGTGCCCGCCCTGGAAGTTGTCGCTGCCGATCGACACGCCGGGCTGGCCGGGCAGGGCAGCACCCCAGCGCACGAAGTGCGTACCCTGTTCGACCAGCCGCTGCAGGCGGTCGCGCGATTCATGGTAGTCGCCATAGCCGAGCAGGATGATGCCGTCGGCCTTGTTGCTGTCTTCGTAGTCGGCCTGCCAGTCGGTGGACAGCTGCTGGAACGAGACCAGCAGGTCCTGCCCGTGCAGGGCGCAGGCGCGGGTGATCGAGCCCAGCATCGAGTGGAAGAACGGGTTGATCAGCGAATCGTCGTTGGTCGGGTCCTCGAAGAACAGCAGGGCCAGGGTGCCGGCATTGCGCAGGCGCAGGCTGGAGGCGTTCTTGTCGACCTTGTAGTTCAGCTCGCGGGCGATGCGCAGGATGCGCTCGCGGGTCTCGGCGTTGACCATCGGGCTGCCACGCAGGGCCCGCGACACGGTGGGCTGGGAGACCCCGGCCAGGTGGGCGATGTCCAGGGAGGTGGCTTTGCCTTTGATGATCATGGGGCGCGGAAGGGGCCGGGGGGAAGGTGCCTGGGCATGATGCCATGCGCAGACGCGAATGCCCCTGCAGGAGGTCGACGGGATGGCGGTAAGTCATTGCCGGACAAGGAAATCAGTCCAGTCCATCGGCCAGCCGGGGCTGTTCTGATCGGGCGGATGGCGGCGGCAATGCTAAGATGCCTCGTTCTCGCATTCCCCCAAATTTCAACAGGGGCGGCCCAGCGTACTGCACCCCCGCCCGGGGCTGTGCTATCACTGGCGGTCTGCCCCTGGACAACGGACGAAGGTACCTATGGCGCGCGGCATCAACAAAGTCATCCTGGTCGGCAATCTCGGCAACGACCCGGACGTGAAGTACACCCAGGGCGGCATGGCGATCACCCGCATCAGCCTGGCCACCACCAGCGTCCGCAAGGACAAGGATGGCAACCAGCAGGAGCGCACCGAATGGCACCGCGTGGTGTTCTTCGGCAAGCTTGGCGAGATTGCCGGCGAGTACCTGCGCAAGGGCAGCTCGGTCTACGTCGAAGGCAGCCTGCGTTACGACAAGTACACCGGCCAGGACGGCGTGGAGAAGTACTCCACCGATATCATCGCCGATGAAATGCAGATGCTGGGCGGCCGTGGTGAAGGCGGCGGCGGTGGTGGCGGTGGTGGCAACTACGGCGGCGATCGTCCGCAGCGCCAGCAGGCGCCGCGCCAGGAGTACGGCGGCGGTGGCGGTGGCGGTGGCGGTGGCCAGCGTGGCGGCCAGGGCGGTGGCTATGGCAACCAGGGCGGCAACCAGGGCGGCGGCTACGGCAACCAGGGTGGCAACCAGCGCCCGCAGCCGCAGCAGGCGCCGCCGATGGACGACTTCGCTGACGACGATATTCCGTTCTAGAACACTATGTAGTCTCAGTTGTACATTTACCAATGTGGCAGGGAACTTCGGTTTCCTGCCATTTTTTTGGCCAAAGTTTGCTGGTAGATTTCTATCCAGACCAAGCTGTTCATAAAAGGACCGGCTGTGCGGTTGACTGGCGCGACAGCACCGCGTTTCCGAGTGGTCAATGTGACCTTGCCGGCAGCGGGCCCGCAAGAGCAAGAGCTTGTGCCCACGCTGGTGGATGAGCGCACTGGATTACCTCCACGCTTGGCCTTGCGATGGGTGATGCGCTCACGACGAAATGCGGTCAGTGAAAAGACGTTAGCGGATGGCCTGCGTGCAGCGGCCTTGCTCTACACGTTCTGCGAGGACCGGTTGAATGCATCGTTGGACGACCTGTTCGCTGACGGCCATCGATTGACGGCAAATGATCTTGAGCGGCTGATCGAGTACTTGAGAGTAGGGCAAGCGGATACCCGCGGCGTCCGGGCACTGGCCACGATCGGCCAATGCGTGCCTAACATTGAACGCTTCTTGCGCTGGCTCGCAAAGCCAATGGATCGAGGGGGTAAAGGCTATGTTCCCCCGTCGGAACTGACACTCTACGACGAGCAACTTCGGCTGACATTCTCGGATTTGCGTGCCTTCAGGTCTCGTGGAAAGCGAATCGAGCCTCTTGCCGCCGGCGATGATGTTGCCCTGTGGGAGCTGATTGGTCCCATCAGGCGCAAAGATGGGCGCTACGAGATGCCGCTGCGCTTTCCCAATCATAACCCTTGGCATCCGAAAACCCGGTTGAGAAACTGGATCGGGGTTCTCCTTGCGCGGGACTCAGGGCTTCGGCGGGGCGAAGTCGGGAAACTCCGTACGGACGATGTACGCAACGTAGACGGACCATGCATCGCAGTGCTTCGGCGACCGCAGGATGTGCTGGATACACGCACCAGCGCTAACCGTCCGAAAGTGAAAACTGTCGAGCGTGAGCTTCCCATCTCCAATGTACTGGCGCTGGCCATTCGCCAGTACAGCCACACGCTGCTCCGTGATGGTGGCCGCCGTGGAGCGCGAACGCCCTATCTGCTCGTGACTGAGGAAGGTACACCGATTTCCGGTTCGAGCTTGGATGCCATCTGGAAGGCCGTCAATGGACGTACTTCGCGTCGAATGAGCTGGCACGTGCTGCGACACACTTGGGCCGAAGAGGTTGCGGACGATCTGCTGGAGCAGTATCTGGGCAGTCCGGATTCATCGGAAGTGGTGCTCGGAATGCTGCGCGAGATGGGGGGCTGGGCGCCCACATCGAACACGCCCTTCACTTACATCAAAAATGCGCTCAAGAAGCGCGGCAATGCCTACCTCCGCAAGCGCAATGCGCGGTTCGATATGGAGTTGGGGAATGACTCCGACTACTGACCGCCTTCTCACAGAGCAGCTGAGCGACTTGCCCGAGCTGCCAGAAACAGTGTTGACCAAGGATCGGCAGGAGCTGAGTACGCAAGGTGATATCTGGTCGTTGCGTGCCAATAGCGATGGTGGAGGATTGGTTGAGGTTGACTATCGGCCGCTGCGGAAGCTGTGTAGTGACCGTTTCATTTTGATCGTCAAGCTGTTTGTTGCTAAGAAGACAGCTACTTCAGCTGCATGGAGCCTCAGAAACATTGTCCAAGCGGTAGCAAGATCTGTTAGATGCTGGCGCACTGGATCGCGAACGGGAAGTGTTAACTGGTCCGAGCTGAGAATTTCGGACTTCCAAGCAGTTCTTTCGTCTGGCCTGGAATCACCACAGGGAGTTGGTGGGAATGACTTCGCCCATCTTCGTGCGATCTACGCCTGGGGAGCGCATGTTGCCAGGCTAACTGACTTCGATCCGGCACTCTCACTGCAGTTGAAGGGCATGAAGGCGCCTGGGAATCTGAAGGGACGTAAGGTGCTTGGCTCCGATCCTAAAGAGGGTAGCTTCACGCCCGAAGAAGTGGAGCTTCTCGACAAAGCACTGAAGCGAGGCGTAGGCGATCCGAAGGGGGTGATCATTGCCCAGCTGTTTCAGGAACTGGGCCTGCGTCCGACCCAAGTGCTGCGAACGCGGTGGTCAGGGTTGCGTCGGTTTGAAGCCAACGTCGTTGAGTCGGGTGAAACAAGAACATTGGTGCGCTATGTGCTGTCAATCCCTCGCGCTAAGGAACGTGGGGAACACCGGGTTGAGGAAGATCGACCCATCAGTACCTTGCTTGGCGAAAGGCTAGACAAGCTCAAGCCGTCAATGCACGACGAAACAACACCGCTTTGTTGGTGGTTGGATCCGGATACGTCGAGCGCGGACTTGCGTTACCTGCTGCAAGGCTGGGTCGATGAGGTGGGTCTCGTCTCGCCTCGAACCGGTGATCTCTTAAAGGCAAATCCTTCCAGATTCCGCTACACGCTGGCAACTGAGGCTGCAAGAGATGGTGCCTCGCGCTTCGACATTGCGCATCTGCTGTTTCACACAGATCTGCAGAACGTAGAGGTGTACTTCGATGCGGCTGGAACCGTCATGGACCAGATCGAGGAACGCCTGGAAAAGGCATTCGGAAATCACCTGAATCGATTTCAAGGAAAGGTCGCTGGCGCCATGGATGTCTCTCCACATGAGGGGCTCCAACGAAGAGTGATTCCCGGTGTGTTTCCTCAGCTTCCTGAAGCGCCCATTCTGCAGATGGGGCTTGGCGCCTGTGGTCATGATGTACAACGATCCGGGATCTGTAAGTTGGCTCCCCCAATCACCTGCTACCGATGCCCAAAGTTTGCGGCGTTTCGGGAGGTGGATCACAAGGCGGTGGGTGATGCGCTTGAGGCAATGGCGCGCAGCAGGTTCGGTGATCGGGCCGATGACAGGATCGGGGGGGAGTTGGTGTTGACCATCCAAGCCATTCGCGACTTGGAACGGCAGATTGCTGAGGAGCGTGGATCGTGAAGAGTGTTAGGCCGTTTGCGAGGCCATTGTCTCCAGCGGAGCACGCGTACCTCGAACGAGGGAGAGCTGCATTCGAGGTGAAGTTTCCCGGGCAAGATTTCGCTGCTCCCTTATGGAGTATTCGTCATCTGCAGAAGTCTGGTTCGGGGCAAGGCAATGTCTCGTTGTTGTTCGTTGGCATTGCAAGCGGAAAATGCAGTAAGCGCCTGCCGAGTTGCTTCGCGGAGGTGGTCAAGGCTTATCTAGCCATTTGCGGAAAGGAGCCTGGGACCCTGTACAACAGATCGACCGCAGCACGCTGGCTGTGGGAGGCACTTGCGGTTCGTCTTAGCGGTCATGGCGAGTTGTTTAGCTGGGAAATTTTGGGCAAGGAGGATGCAGAGCGCGCAGAAGAACTGATGCTCGAGTCTGGCATGAAACAAGGCAGCGTCTACCGTCGGTGCGTGGACCTCCAAGTGATGCTGACAGGTTTAGCCCAAGCTGGAGTGATCGCAGCCATTTCGCCTGATTTCCGTACTCCTCGGCAGGAGAGCGCTGATCGAATGACGCTGGCCGGGCAAGAGGCGAGGTCGTCATTGCTCCCTAGCGAGGAAGCGATCACGGCATTGGCAGACGTTTTTGCTGGGAAGTATGCGCTTAGTTCATTTGAGCGACTGGTGTCTTGTATCCCGGCATTGATGTTTGCGACAGGTCTGCGCGTCATTGAACCGCTTCAGCTCACAACGAATCCCGTTCGAAAAGAGGGAGGGGTAGACTTCCTCTTCTACTTCAAAGCGAAGGGACATGGGACGATTGAGGAGAAGATCCCTTTAAGCGCCGGGCAAGCAGCTCTGGCGCAGGAAGCGGTACGTCGGGCATTGGAGCTAACTCGCGATGCGAGGGTCCGCGCGAAGGAATTGGTTGCATCTCCGCATCAGTTTCCTCTGCCGAACTGGGCGATGGAGAAGGATTGGTTAACTGCTCGCGAGATCGGCGATTTGCTTGGAGGGCAGGGCGCGATGTACCTATCCAAACATGTCGAGACGAGGAAGGATCCGGTTGCCAAGGTCACTGTGTTCAACCGGTCATCGCTTCAGTCTTATTTGCAGATGCTTCGTGAGAAGAACTTTCAAGAATCTATTCGTGGCGTGACAAGGCGTGCTGACGGGACATGGCTTCCTTTGGATGAGGCGTTATTCATCTGCTTCAAGAACGCGGGGCATGCCGAGAGGGCAATTAATCCGCTGATGGTCTCCTTGATTCGTCAGCAGCAAGTTGGCACTTTCCTTGGTGGAAGTGGGAACGGTCTGAAGTCAGTTTTTGAGCGGTTAGGCCTAATAGAGAAGGATGGTCGTGCGATCAATTTCAATTCGCATCAGATCCGTCACTATGTCACCTCCAAGGCATCAGGAGCAGGGATCGCCGACACGTATCTTGTGCGGTGGCAGCGCAGGGCGCATGAGGGGGATCTCTTGGCGTACAAGCACCTGACTTCGGAAGAGCGCCTCCGTAGGCTCAGAGAGCATGTGCGGTCCGGTCGACTTAAGGGGGACATCGCTACGATGTACTTCTCTCTTGCGACCGACGAACGCGATATCTTTCTTGAGACGGTGGTCCAAGCTGTTCATGTGACCCACTTGGGCTTCTGTGTCCACGACTTCAATGCTTCGCCGTGCCCCAGTGCTATGAACTGCGTGAAGCGGTGTGGTTCATACTTGTTCGACACGAGCGATGCCTTGCAGCGGCAACGATTGGTTGATCTTCAGCGACGGAACGAAAGAGCGCTCCAGGATGCTGAAGCTGCTCAGCAAGCAGGAGCCGGATTGCTTGTCGCTGAGTGGGTAGATGAACTTAACGCGACCGATGAGGGGTTGCGTATCATTCTAGCGACACTGCCAAAAGATGATTCTGCCATCGTTGCCCCATTCGAGCACGATTCCTCCAAATATAGGTCTTTGGATTAAACATGGCCAGGCCATCGATAGAAGCTCGAGTGACCGAGAAGGTCGCCAAGTATGTCGCGGATGCAGTGGTGCTTCCCTACGGCGAAATGCCTCTGTCGACGCTAGCAGTTGCGAAGTCGATTGGCCATGATCGCCGGGTCTTAAAGAAGTATGGACTTGATGTTGTCATCGCCGCTGCCGACAAGAGAGCTGGGCGAGACGCAAAGCGCGGTCGAGACACTAGGCGGAGATCTCTTGAAGAACGTGTCGACGCAGCAACATTGGAGGTGGATAAGCTGGAACAACGGGTTCAGAATCTTCTGGCGCGGCTCGCATTGATTGAGGCCAATGCAAAGCGGATCGGTATTGATCCGGAGGAACTCTATAGGCCTGTTGCGCCACCGGATCGGAGAGTAGCGAACATCTTCGGGAGCAGAAAGAAAAATTCCAGTTCTCATCGCTAGATGGATGCGTTTTGCGGCACTTGGATCTTTTCTTGTCCTTTAAACTGCTCCAGGCACTCTTGGAAGGCTCGGGGCGGACTAGTTGCAAGGAATCAGCTTGTTGGCTTCGCACTGATTGAGTGGCCATACATGCTTGTTGATTCGTGATCACGGTCCCAGTGGCCACGCCCCTGGCCGGGCTCGCGTGCCTCAGCCCCCCCCCTCGGCATAGGGGGGGATTTTCGCAAGCTTGAGGGCGCTATGTGAAAGGCGGCTCTGCATTCTGCTTAGTGCCAGTTCAACCAACGCTTGCCCTTCATGCGTGGTGCAACGCCGCGGAAGGTAATGCAGCCGCCGAGAGCAACGACCCTCAGATCCTGTTGATCTCGGGATGAATTCCCGACCGCCAGTCGTGCTCGATGACGTGGTTCCCAAAGAGAACGCCTGACTTGAACCATTGGCACTCCTCTGTAAGTAGGAAGCGTGGCAGGAACAAGTCCCAGAATTCTTCTAGAGTCCTAATGTCATCGGCGAAAGCAACGCCAGCTAGCATGACTACCCTATCGCAGAGGAAATCTGCAATCTTGGAGTACCAGTCGGCTTGCTCAGGCTCAACGCGCTGCGAGGTGAAGTCCGTAACCCCTTCATGAAATACCTCGCATCGATATGCGTACATCCGCTCAATTTCGTCCCGCCACAACTTGCCGTTGGGGTTCGGGTGATTGGATAGAAACGAATGCAACTGCTCATCGCCTCTCAATGCTCTGGAGTAATATTTGGAAGCTGTCGCAACCAGAAGCGGCAGCCGTTTTTTTGAGCCGGCCTGATCTTTCTCTTTGTCGGGAAGCATTGATTCTAGGCCGATCCATGAGAATGCGAATCTGTGTGCGACATTTGCAGTGCGCTGAGACTCGCTGTTCCAGCTCATGCACTTTTGGAGTGCCGTTCCCAGTGGGCTCAACTCGCCTCTTAGGAGTTGCGTAAGGAATTGATCCCAAGACGAGGTGTCCGGTGCTTGGATGAGCGCAGGCCCACTGGCGAAGTTGGGTTGGTTGATTGGAGTCCAGTGTCCGTTGGAATAGATGGCGCCTACGGCCAAGCCTTGTCGACGATGCCAGGATATCAGCCGGGTATGTGTCATTGGTACCATCTTGTTAAAGATGGAGAGCGCCGCGTCCGCGCAGTCAAGAGCAACCTTGATCCCCTTTGGGGAGGTGTCCTTCATTGGGATCAGGATGACCTTGATATTGTCCAGCGTCAGATGAGTGTGATCTGCGAGATTAAATGACTTGAATGATTCTTCTACCGCTGAGAAGAGTTTATCGAAACCATGTGATGTATGTTTGGGGTTCTCGATCAGCCACATGTTCGGGCCGAGGCCTAGCTCCACCGGTGGGATGGTCAGAACACCGGTGATCGCAAATGCAACCCACTGTGGGGCTGAGCTCATGTCAATAATAATCTTTTTCATATTTTCGGCAGTCAACTGCGATTTCTATAGAGATGGTTTAGATGCGTTGCTAACGTATGGTCCGCGTATCGGGGTATGTGACGCACCCACGGCGATGCTTTGACGATGTGTTGCTGGAGGAGTGAAAGGCCGGCTTAATTTCGCGGGACTTCCATAAGTGCATTGCGGCCGAGATCTGCTCCGCCGCAGCATGGGAATACATATCGGATCCAAGGAAATTCTTTCCGTTGGCCCCATAGCCTAGGACCATTGACTGGCGAAATGGAACAATATTCTGCAGTCGGATGAGGAGGGGTTAGCCAGGCTATGGCGATCTGACATCGGACTTCGCCTGGCGGGCCAATAGGCTTGCAACGCAAGCTCGAGATTGGTCGATTCTGTCAAGCGCTACGACCATCACTGACTATCCGCAAGGGTGTGGCTGGACGGAACGTCTCGTCCAAGGGCTCGAGTTCATACTCGACGATCAATTTTCCTTCCGCTGTCAGCTCACTGAGACGAGGTTCCCCATGTAACTCCAGCTGAAGCGGCACAAACTCAATTCGCACGCCTGCAATAGTTGGAGGATTGGGGATTTCACGCAGATGATGAGTTGACTCGCTGATGAAGGCGATCAAAACGTTGCAATAGCCATATTCATTATGATTTACTTCAATGGCCTCGGTGAATTTCTCAAGCTCCTCTTGATCGAAACCGTCCACTCTCGCGATGAGGTAGTCGATCATGTAGAAGTCATCTTCAATGGCACCTAGGTGGGAGAACCACCAATAGTCCCTGGGCTGAGCAAGTGCCGACGCTAGGCGCATTCTATGCATATACCGCCACCCTAACCAGTCGCGCAGTGCTAGCTCTACGAAATCCTTCTTTTGCAAACGTCCCGCGATCTTCTCGAGCAACGCACGTGATGACGCGTTGAGGACGTTAGTCTTTGGGACTTGGATGCTCCAGCCCTTCTCGTGAAAATTTACCTGCCTCAGATCAATGGCCTGCCAATAGCAGACGTCCGCCTGAGGATCACATAAGACAAGCGCCACAGGCACGGCGAAATCTGTCCAGTAGCGTAGATGTTGATAGTCTCCACGGAACGTGATTGCTTCATCTGTCTGCTCCTTCAGATAAGACGGACCGCACTTGATCTGAACGGCAATAAGTCGCCCGTGGCTCTGGCCCGAATCATTCCGAACCTCTACTTCGCCATCGATACCGATGTCGCTCGTGGGTTTCTCTCGGAACACCCAACCAAGCTTATTTGTAATGGCGAGGGCAGCCATAGCTACACCGACACGGCCCTGCTGATCATTTTCTGAAAGAGTTGGCACATCGCTTTCCATCTAATCCCATTTCCCCGTATTTATTAGACTAGAGATGCCGCGATCATACTCGGCGACGGACGGGCGATGCTACTGCTGAACGCTAGAGGACCAGTTTCCGGAGGATCTATCTGAGTGGTCTTTCCTGTGTGGTGGTGGTAGAGCGGTGTCGAGGCGCTCATTTTTCAGTGGTGCGTCAAGTTTCTGACGGGCAATTCATAAATGTAAGATCTTCTGAGGAAAAATCTTGGATATGTGAACGAAGCCCGGATCGTTGTCGGCGGCTCAAGAACTGGACTACGGCACTAGCGCAACAATATCGCAGCGATCAAAGGCCGGCCTGGGCGTCTCTAACCAGTTCGCGTTCGAAGTCGGAGAGCAATGCTACGCTCGCAACGTCAAGCTGCCGCAGTTGACCAATGGCCTGGTCTACAGTGTCATGTTCGCCAAAGTGCGGACGCAATTTCTCCGCGATCTGGAGAGGAATTCCGTATTCATCTAGCGCCACTAAGCCACTTGTCGAGAACATGTTCTCGACTTTTGCGGCATACAGAGAATAGTCCCCTGTGGAGCCTGGCCAATTCAAATAGACGGTGCGCTGAATGCGGTCCAATGCCATCAGGAGGCGAGGGAAATGAAATCCAGCCCAGGTCCTGACAAAGTCTAGTACATCTTCTACCGCTCGATCCGCATCTGGAGATTCTTGTTCTGCCAGCTCACGCAAAATCAGGCTTTTTACGTTCCTCGCGGTGGCTAAGTTCTTCACTTTCCATGCGAGCTGGCTTCCCGACACCACTCCACCACCAAGCCTCTTTTTTCCCACGAAGAACTTCCACATCAATTCACAGGCATACTTCAGTTGCTCATAGTCTGGGAAGGCCTGCCATCGAAGCATCTTGAAGCCATAGCTGCCAGCTGATTGCAAATGCTTGGCTAGAGCATTCTGTGCGCCAGGATCTATTCCGGAGTTGCTTCTCAAGACTTCGAGGGGGAGTACGGACGCAGCCTGAAGCGCTTTCACGCGTGCCTGTGATTCTGGACTTAGGAATGCTTGGTCTAACTGGATCAGAAGAGAGTCGGGCGTCTGATCGTCTTGATTGACCAATGGGATGTCTACAAGTGGCAGGTCTTCCTGGGGTGGTACGTTGAATAGATATACCCTGCCTACAAAATGTCGAAGCATGCGCCCGGATCGACCACGGATGTTGTTAAAGGTAAAGAAGTCGAATTTTTTCTGTGCCACCCTGTTGTCGAAAATCACAACGTTCTTTGCTTTGGTGTTCACGCCTTCGATCAGTGTCGAGGTGCAAACGAGAAACGGAAGTGTGCCTCGATTGAACTGACGGACGGCGTACTGAGCTACGGCACGTGGGACTTTCCCGTGATGAACCCCGACGCCCGTTAAGAAGCCGCGGGCAACAGCCCAATCGGGATGATAGTGCTTGGCAAGCCAATCATAAGCGCCCTGGAGCCTCGGGTCCCTCGCTCCTAGTCCAGCTGCCGCTAGGGCTGTAGCAACTCGTCGTGCACTAGCGGGCGAGGCGCAGTAAATTAGGGTGGAGTCGTGGAGCTCTCGGCAAAGTTCTACGAGTGCTTTGATGTTGTCACCATCCTTCGGGCTGACATTGATCTGCTCGGTCACCACCGTTGCGTAGTCAGTGTCCACAAAGGAGGAGCCAGTCACGTTCGATAGCTGAGCTGAGACCTCCTTGATGCTTGGGCCGAGCATGTAGAACTGTGCACCAGTCTTCAGCAGTCTATGTAGGGCTTGATTTAGCAATAGAGCACGATCCGAATCTTGCCGAGGATCCAGTTTGTAAAATTCGTCGATGACGAAAAGGTCGATCAAGGGTAGTTCGTCAACGTCTAAAACACGCTCTTGGGTCATTACGAAGATGTTCTTGGTAGACACTTCCTGCGTAGGATGTGTGATCAGCTTGAACTCGCGCCCAAAGCGTTCTGCTAAACGTCGCCTAGTCTCGTCGATCAGCGCGATGGTCGGCACAACAACTGCAATGTTGCGGTAGCGTCCCGAAGCAACTAGCGCATCAATCAGCAGACTCTTTCCAAAGCTCGTCGGGGCGCTTAGTACAATGCTTTGACCATCGATTAGCCGCTGGTAGACCTCGGCCTGCTTTCTGTGGAGTACCACATCCTCCATGCCAATGGGGCGGTGTGCCTCCAAAGCTAGCTCATCTCGGACACTCATCTCGTCACTGGCGATGTAAGGAAATAGCCCTCGGGCGCGTGCCAAGCTCTCTACGATGACGCTGCATGGCCCGAAGCTGGCCTTGTTCTCCAGCGCATACAGAACAGCTCGCTGAACCGAGGTGTCCTCGAATTCACCTAATTCCGCCCGACTGACGAGGGACGCCAGGTGTTGGGTGGCACGGAAGGGATCCGCCTGTATGGAGGCGGCGTCGGAAAAATGGAAAACGTCCGATGTCATAGGGCCTTCATCGCCTCAAGCTTCAGATGCAGGGCTTCTACCAAGATCTTCTTAGTTTTTAGGGGCATCAAGAAAAGATGGATGCGATGGGGGACACTGGCAACGCGCCTATCGAACTTTTCCTTGATCGCGCGCATTTCTGAGGCCAGGGCCTGTCTGTATGCTTCTGAAGATGCGTCATGGTCGGCGGTCGTCTTGCCGTCGTAGGTAAGGAGAACAGGGATGCAAAAAGCTTCGAAAACTTGGTCCAGCGACGTCCCTTCATCTAGCAAGGCTAAAAGTTGCCGCCCATGCGGCCAATCTCTATCGACCTTGTTAAGAATTGCGACGAACTCGCTGCGTAAGTAGTCCGCCATCAGATGCTGCTCCAGTTCCTTTGTCACATCACGAATGGCCGAGCCAATTTCTTCGTAAAACTTGACCTCCCCGAGCCAGAGCTCAAGTCCAGTTTCAGAGGGGACGACATGTACCGCATCGAAGCCCTTCACTGTGTCATTTGCAGAATCCTTGTAATAGATCTTAGACACGGCTGGGAGGGTGCCCATCGTCGTTTTAAGAATGACGTGGAGTAACAGCTCGCCAAACTCGCCCCTGTTTTTGAACTTCCCCGTGCTGTAAACCGACTTTGCGGCCTTCCTGATCATCCGCACCGCCGACTCGTGGCCGATCTGGCTGTACTCGCTGTAGGTAAGGCAGAAATCCGGCAGCGATTCCATTAGATAGTCCACCAGTGCTGAGTGCCTCCACTGCTTCCCTTCATAGCCTGCACATAGGCCAGAGATCGATCTATCGGAACCGATTTCGTGCAATACGAGTTTTAGCATCCCTAATTCTCACGGCTTGAGATTAGCCACCCCTAGATTAAACATAGCAGAAGCACAACCTTTCCAGTCAACAGCATCGACAATCACTGGCGAGACAGCCTTGGTACCGGTTGGGAGGCAGCTGCTGTCATGAGCTTGGACGCTCAAGCATCGGAACAGTCCTCTGGCTATTTGGCGTCGGGACGCTTCTCTAACTGCGCGGACGCTGATGTGACTGCAACTATGGGTTGACCCAATATGCGGAGCGGCAACTGCATGGGGATGTTTGATGCCCGAGGATCAGGACAGACGCCTGCTCATTAAGACACGCTCATAACCCGGCCAGTAGTCGCCAAGCCGGCGAATGCCGCGTAGCCGTGGCACGCATCGAAGCCTTGGGCTTGCCGGTCGATGGTATCTAGGTGGGCAGAGTGAGCGCAAAGCTCAGGCGTTTGGCGTTCACGCCCTTCCAGCAGTGTGGCCTCAACTCCGTTCAGCGCTGCGCGGGCTCCACCCGCAGCAGTGGAACCTCAAGCCAGTCCGGCGTCAAACCCACCGGAATCCCGCCGAGCAGGGCATCGTGAGGGCCGCGCGCATCCATTCCCAGCTCGGTCAGGGTCTCCTGCAGTGAAGGGGCGATTGAACGGCAGGAGCGACGTGCATAACTGTTCAGCGTCTTCCGGTGTCGCCTGCATCTGGGCGATACCTTTCTAGTTGGTCGTGCGTGCTGCTTCGGCCTGCAGGCCTGTGGACTCGTTACCAGTACTACTGTGGTGCGGCAAGGTGGAAAGTCGGATCTGGGCCTGAGGTGGGGCTGAGCTTCAGATGGCGGGGGGGCGCCTTTGACAGACTGCGAGGCACTCGTCGTGAACGCCTGTCCGCGAGGATGTCCAAGTACGCAGGAAATTCTCTTGCTCCGATGTCTCAATGGCTCCAGGGCGAACCTCTCTAACGCGCTGAATTGCATCCGTGCTGCTTAGGGATGTCTTGGTACCGATGAGAAGCATGCAGGCGACAGTGCCCGCTCTGCCCAGCCCTCCCTTGCAATGGACGACAGCTCGCCGGCCTTCGAGCAGCGCGTTGCAGATTGGTGATTCCAATTCCTTCCATTCCTTAAGGAAAGTGCTATCGGGCGCGGCGCCATCCACAATCGGCAGTCCATACCACCGTAGGCCATGGGACACTGCACGGTCGGGCAGCGCAGTGATCTTAAGCTCCTCAAACTCCCAAGGCTCAATCAAACTGATGAGATGACTGGCTCCCCACGATCTCATGGCTTCAAGGTCCAAGTCCAGGTCTCGATACCAAGATCCGGTCATTGCAACGTCTTGACGCTTGCCTGGGGCAAACGTCACACCGATGGCTCCGCCGCGCTGGCCAACCGGTAAAGTGGCTATCTGAAGGGGGTGAGAGAGACTGGTCCTGGTCACGCTGGATCCTCCGGCTGAATGCAGCGCTCCGTCATCCAGGGGCTTAAAAGGGGAATCATCTGTGGCTTTGGCGCTGCTTTTGATGGCCTCATTTGGGCGACTTGGAGAGCATTGAAATCCTCTCCTCAATGCGTCTCTGGGAGATCTGCAAGCCGCAGTCATCATCAGGGTACGGTGACGCAAATAGTGGGGCTTCAACCCAGAACTCGCGTTGGTTGGGATGGATGTAGGGTCCATAGTCGTCCAACAGCAGGGTCTCGCCCAGTCTCCGAGACACGAATCGAAGATCCTTGGTAGAGCCTGTCCATTCGACATAGCGAATCTGTGCGAACCAAGGAGGCGCATACCGTTCTTCAGCCAAAAGTAGCGCGATCCTCAGCGCGCTATGCCGGGGCACCGTAGTGAAGAGCACAATCTCGCCAAAAGTGGCCTTAGCATGGTCTAGGAAGTTCCGAAGGCCTGGTCGAGGAATCTGGCTGACCGCATTCGAGATCAGCGTCCCCTCTAGATCGAGGGCGAGGATGTTGGGGTGCATGCGATAGAAGGTCATCTGCGTTTGGGTGCGTCGGCGTGAGGAACGCGCCTCGGTGGCTGTTCAACGAGGATCGGGGGCGCAAGCCAGTAATCATCGCCAATAGGCAATAGGCTCTCCAATGCGACATCGACCATCAGGGGGCGGCGCCACGCAGGGTCAGGCAGAAAGCAGTAGTCACTCTTGGCCAGCGTGCCTGATACTTCTTTGAGAGAGAGCCAGTTTGTCCGGCTTCGTACCTCGCGGCGCAGCGCGGTCACTGCTGCGGATTCATTGCCTCCGTTGCGCAGGAACTCACTGGCAGCCCCTCGAATTGATGACCAAAGTACGTATCTCTTGCGTCCCAAGCTCAGCTCACTCCAGTCTTCTTCCTGCAGGCTTAGGACGTCCTCGGCGTACTGAATGCCGATTCGGTGCTTGCGCAGCAGTGATACGAGATAGGCCGCAGCTTCGCGGTCGGAGAGCTGACGCCATAGCCACTGTCGGTCCTGTGCTCCAAGCGAGGGATACCAAGCCCTCAGTGCCTGGGTCAGCAAAGCGCTCAGATCGTTTGGCAGCTGACTTCCTGCCCGATAGCTCCAGCTAATGGGGTCGTAAAGAGATCGCCTTATGGGGCCGTTTGGCGCGCCCGTCTCTGCAAGAAGGCCCGCTGTCTTAAGGAACAGCAGCAAGTGCTGCGGAGTTGCTGTGTCAGCAGCTATAGGTGCGGAGATCGAAGTGGAACGCTCGAGCGCACACCACGCGCACGCGTAGAAGGGCCCAAGCGATACTAGCAGCGCATCGAGCTCTGGCCACGGGGCGATAAGGGTCTGTTGGTCACGCCCATAGATCACTCGATCCCCGGCAGTTCAACCGGCTCTGATGCTAGCAAGTCGCCGGAAAGTCGTCCACACAATTTTCATGTAGCCGCCGGCTCGGCCATAGATTTCGTTCCGCTCCTCCAGGCGGACCCGATGGCTACCAAGACGATCTACCAAAGTGCATACCTTCGGTTGGTCGGCCTTCTCCGCGAGCGACGTGAGTCGTTGGGTATCAGTCAAACCAAGCTAGCCTCTCACTTGGGGTGGCCTCAGCAGAGAATCTCTTCCGTTGAGTCTGGGGCGCGGCGCCTGGACGTCTTGGAGTTCTGCCTCATCGCCGCTGCCTTGGGATTCTCCCCGGCCGAGGTCTCTGATCAGGTCTTGAAGATGCTACAGAGCGTGCGCGGCAACCAGATTAAGGACAGGCAGTAGCGAACGATCGCAGCAGTCGCGTTAGGCCCGATGACTGGCACGGGCTTTTGCGAGGTGTGCAACGTGCCGCTGCCGATGTTTGGCCTGGGGTTAAGCGATGGCCGTCCTGCTGATCGACTCGCCCGAGGCCTTGCGCGATCACTTCCAAGATGCTTCATGGCGGCCCAGAGCTAGTCCAAAGAGAGTGTACGTCCGTGGCTCGAATGATGGAGGATCTCCTATTGCCTCTTGGTCCTTTTTGCGAGGAGATGGCCTGCTATGGAGACCGGATGGGGTGGGTCCTACTCCCGCTATTGATGTACACTGAATTCTTGCTCGGCCCACATGCATTTCTTGCGCGAATTCTGCCGCTTTTATCGATTAAATTCGTTTATGTACATTCTTCGCGATAACTTACTACCGTTCTGATCGAAAGCCCGTCAGAGGCAGAAAAGAAAGCCCCGCCATGCGGGGCTTTTCTTTTGCCGCGCGTTCTTCGGTGTTGTGCCGCGCAGCATCGATTTTCGTGCGCCGCAACTTGCAAACAGACAATTCCCTCCCCTATGGTGCAATCGATTGCATTGCTGTGAATCGTTGCGTTTGATACCGGTTGGGAGGCCGGAAGGTGGATGTCCATCCATTCGATCAGACCGGCCCCGGCGACGGGCCTCACGCGGCGCGATGCGTTGCGCCTTGCGGTTGCCGGTGGAATCGGCCTGGGGGCGGCAGGCGTGCTCCCTGCGTTCGCCGCCGACGCGCCGCTCAAGGGCCACCTGAAGCACTCCGTCGCGCGCTGGACCTTCCCGCAGCTGTCGGTCGCCCAGCTCTGCAGCACGGTGAAGGGCATCGGCTTCGCCGCCATCGATCTGGTCGGCCCGGAGGACTGGCCCACACTGAAGGCCCATGACGTGTACAGCTCGATGTGCAACGGCGCGGAGCTGGGCCTGACCCAGGGCTTTGCCGGCCGCGAATTCCACGACCAGCTGGTGGAGCGCTACACGCGGCACATCGATCTGGTCGCCGATGCGGGCTATCGAAACCTGATCTGCTTCTCCGGCAACCGCAACGGCATGGACCCGCAGGACGGCATGGCCAATGCCGAGGCCGGCCTCAAGCGCATCCTTGGCCATGCCGAGAAGCGCGGCGTGGTGCTGGTGATGGAGCTGCTGAACTCCAGGGTCGATCATCACGACTACCTGTGCGACCACTCTGCGTGGGGCGTGGAGCTGTGCCAGCGACTCGGCTCGGACAACTTCGGCCTGCTCTACGACATCTATCACATGCAGATCATGGAGGGCGACATCATCGCCACCATCGGCAGGCATCATGCCTGCTTCAAGCATTACCACACCGCGGGCGTGCCCGGCCGGCACGAAATCGGAGACCAGCAGGAACTCCAGTATCCGGCCATCTGCCGCGCGATCCGCGATACCGGTTTCGAGAGCTATCTGGCGCAGGAATTCATGCCTGCGGCGCCAGATCCCATCAACTCTCTGCGCGAGGCGATCCGCCTCTGCGACGTCTGAAACGATATCCACCCAGGTGAGAAACCCATGGCAGATAATCACTACGACGCCATCGTTGTTGGCTCGGGAATCAGTGGCGGTTGGGCGGCGAAGGAGCTGACCGAGAAGGGCCTGAAGGTCCTGATGCTGGAACGCGGGCGTAACATCGAGCACGTCAAGGACTACGTCAACGCGATGAAGGAGGCGTGGGACTTCCCGCACCGCAACCGGCCGACGCAGGCGATGAAGGCCGACTTCCCGGTGCTGATGCGCGACTATGGCCTGGCCGAAAACCTGGAAGGGATGTGGGCCAACGAACAGGAGTCGCCCTACATCGAGACCCAGCGCTTCGACTGGTTCCGTGGCTATCACGTCGGTGGCCGCTCATTGCTGTGGGGGCGGCAGAGCTATCGCTTCTCCGATCTGGATTTCGAAGCGAACCTCAAAGACGGGATTGCCACCGACTGGCCGATCCGCTATGCCGACATCGCGCCGTGGTACGACCATGTAGAGAAGTTCGCCGGCATCGCCGGCACGCGCGAAGGGCTGGATGTGCTGCCGGATGGCGAATTCCTGCCGCCGATCCCGTTGAACATCGTCGAGAAGGACGTGGCCGCACGGATCAAGAAGGCGTTCGGTGGCACCCGCCACATGATCCACTCGCGCACCGCCAACATCACCAAGCCGATGCCCGAGCAGGGGCGCGTCAACTGCCAGTACCGCAACAAGTGCATCCTGGGCTGTCCCTTCGGCGCGTATTTCTCGACCCAGGCGGCGACGCTGCCGGCGGCGATGAAGACCGGCAACCTGACGTTGCGGCCGTTCTCGATCGTCAAGGAAGTGCTCTACGACAAGGATCGCAAGCGTGCGCGCGGCGTGGAGGTCATCGATGCCGAGACCGGCCAGACTTACCAGTACACGGCCAAGGTGATTTTCCTCAACGCGTCGTCGTTCAACTCGACGTGGCTGCTGATGAACTCGGCCACCGATGTCTGGGACGGCGGTCTGGGTTCCTCGTCCGGCGAACTGGGCCACAACGTGATGGACCATCATTTCGGCGCAGGTGCCTCCGGCCGCGTCGAGGGCTACGAAGACAAGTACTACTTCGGTCGTCGTCCCTGCGGTTTCTATATTCCGCGGTTCCGTAACGTTGCCGCCGACAAGCGCGGTTACCTGCGCGGGTTCGGCTACCAGGGCGGTGCCAGCCGCACAGGCTGGTCGCGCGAGATCGCCGAGCTGAACATTGGTGCCGATCTGAAGGAGGCGCTGACCGTGCCCGGCGACTGGCGGATCGGCATGACCGGGTTCGGTGAAATGCTGCCGCACCACGACAATACGATCCGCCTGGATCGCGAGCGCAAGGACAAGTGGGGGCTGCCAGTGCTGGCGATGGATGTCGCGATGCGCGCCAATGAACTTGAGATGCGCAAGGACATGGCCGCCGATGCCGCCGAGATGCTGGAGGCGGCCGGGGTCAAGGACGTGAAGATGCATGACAACGATTACGCCCCAGGCAAGGGCATCCATGAAATGGGAACCGCGCGCATGGGCCGTGATCGGAAGAGCTCGGTACTGAACCAGCACAACCAGGTCTGGGATGCACCCAACGTCTATGTCACCGACGGTGCCTGCATGACCTCCAGCGCCTGCGTGAATCCGTCGCTGACCTACATGGCGCTGACCGCCCGCGCCGCCGACCATGCCGTGCGCGAACTGAAGGCGGGGAACCTCTGATGGATCGTCGCGAACTGTTGAAGATGATTGTCGCTGCCACGGGCGCGGCCATGATCGGTCTGCCTGCGCTGGTACAGGGCAAGGCGCCGGCTGCCGGGGCGATGCCTGCTTTCTCCGACGCCGACATCGCCTTGCTGGACGAGATCGCCGAAACCATCCTGCCACGGACGAAAACGCCAGGGGCGAAGGATGCCGGTGCTGGCCGGTTCATGGCGACCTTCGTCGCCGACTGCTACACCGCCCGGCAGCAGGCGACGTTCCGTGCCGGCCTCGCCGATATCGACGCGCGCTCCGGTGGCCGCTTCGTATCGCTCGCGCCAGACGCCCGTACCACCCTGTTGCGCACGCTGGATGCGGAAGCAAAGGCACGCACGGCCGAGGTGACCGAGACGGGTACTCCGGAAGAGGGCGAGGCGATGCCGCATTACTTCACGATGCTCAAGCAGCTGGCCATCTTCGGCTTCTTCACTTCGAAGGTGGGCGCGACCGAAGCGCTGCAGTACGTTGCGGTACCGGGTCGCTACGACGGCGACCTGGCCTATGTTGCCGGCACGCCTGCATGGGGGACCAGCTGATGGAGCGCTGCATGATGATCAAGCCGCTGCTGATCGCGGCCGGTGTACTGGCCGCCGGTCCCGCGTTCGCACAGGAGGGCGCCGACCCTGCGCGCGATCCGAAGAAGACCGAGGTGTGGACGCCGGTGCCTGCAACTGTGGCCACGCCGCCCGGCAAGGCGCCGTCCGATGCCATCGTGCTGTTTGATGGCAAGGATGTCTCGGCCTGGGAGGCGGAGCAGGGCGGGCGCGTGCCCTGGACCGTCGCCGATGGCGCCATGACTGTCGTGCCGGGCAGCAAGGGCATTCGCACAAAGCAACGCTTCTGCGATGTCCAGCTGCATGTGGAATGGCGCACCCCTGTCGAATCCAAGGGCTTCGATGGACAGAACCGCGGCAACAGCGGCATCTTCCTGCAGGAGCTGTATGAGCTGCAGGTGCTGGACAGCTATAACAACCCGACCTATGCCAACGGCCAGGCGGGCTCGATCTATAAACAGGCCATGCCGCTGGTGAATGCCTCGCGCGCGCCGGGCGAGTGGCAGGCCTACGACATCCTCTGGAAGGCACCGCGCTTCTCGGCGGGCGGTGGACTGGTGTCGCCCGCGCGCATCACGGTGCTGCACAACGGCGTGCTGGTGCAGGACGACACGGTGCTGGCGGGCAGGACCGAGTACATCGGCGCACCGTCGTACGCGCCGCATGCGTGTGCGCCGATCTACCTGCAGGAGCACGATTCGAAGGTCAGCTACCGCAACATCTGGGTGCGCGAGCTGTAGCAGCACACGGCCGGCGTGGTCGCCGGCCGCTTACTTCGCCAGGTAGCTGGCGATGTCGTTGATTTCCTGCTGCGAGAGCTGGGAGAAGGGCGGCATCAGCCCGCCGCCCTTGCTGATCTTTTCCTTGATCTGCGCTGGTGCCATGCGCTTGCCGATGTCGGTGAGCGCCGGGAATGCGCCCGGCATGCCCGCACGATCGGCGCCGTGGCAGGCTACGCAGTTCGCGGTATAGAGCTTTGCACCCGCAGCCGGGTCGTCCTTGCACCAGGCGGCCGTTGCAGAGCCCAGGCCGCCCAGGGCCACGGCCATTGCCAGGATCATTTTCATGTGGGGCTCCTTCATGCGTCAGGGCTGTGCACGGGCGGGCACATTGACGGTCAGGTGTTCACGCAGATAGTCCGCGCCGGTCTGGATGACCTTGGCCGGATCGCGCGGTTGGTCGTGTTCGACGATGTACCAGTGCACGCCAGCGGCCGCTGCGGCCGGCAGGATCGCGTTCCAGTCCAGCACTCCCTGGCCGACCGCGGCGAATCCGCCCTCGTCTTCGGCCTGGCCCTTGGGGGCATTGTCCTTGGCGTGAACCGCGAAGACATGCCCGCGGAACCTGCCCAGCATCACCGCAGGGTCCAGGCCGGCACGCGCGACCCAGGCAAGGTCCAGTTCGGTCTGCAGGTCGGGACCGGCGGCGGCGAACAGCAGTTCCAGCCCCGTCCTGCCGTTGAAGTCGGCCAGCTCGAAGTCGTGGTTGTGGTAGGCCAGGCGCATGCCCTTGGCCCGTACCTGTTTGGCGATGCGGCCCAGCTCCTGGCCCAGTGCAGTCCAGCCTGCGGCATCGGCCGGCCGGTCCTTCTGGTCCAGGTAGGGCACCACCAGCGTGCTGTTGCCGATCGCGCGGTTGAAGGTCACTACGCCGTCCAGGTTGTTGCGTAGCTCGGCCAATGGCACGTGCGACGAAATCGCCCTGATCGAATAGCGGTCCAGCAGCTGCTTGAGGTCCGCCGCGCTGGTGTTCTGCGTACCGACTGTTTCCACCGCATGCACGCCCGCATCGTGGACGATCTTCAACTGCTGTTCGAGCGAGCCGGCGTTGCGCAGGGAGTACATCTGCACCGCGATCGGCTTCTGCGTACCTGCGGCTTCGCCTGCGAAGGCAGGCAGGGCAGCGAGCAGCAGCAGAACGAGGCTTGCAGTCCTGCGGACAGGGGTTTTCATCAAGAGATCCTCCCGGGATTCAACCGATGGCGGTCCAGGCGCGTGTCCTGGCCGATGTGATGACGCGGTCGACGATCAGCGCCGAGCGCAGGCCATCGTCGAAAGTAGGCAGGCCCTCGGGTCGCTCGCCGTCGATGGCGCGATAGGTGTCGGCGACAAAGGCCTCGAAGCACTGGGCGTAACCCTGTGCGTGCCCGGCCGGCAACACCGACAACCGGCGCTGTTCGGCACTGCCGGCCCCCGGCCCACGCACGAAGGTCTCTTCGCGCTGGTCGGGCCACCCGATCCACAGCCGCTCGGCATCTTCCTGGTTGAAGGCCACGCTGGCCCTGGCGCCATCGATCTCGAACCAGAGACGATTGCGGCGTCCGGCAGAGACCTGGCTGACCGTCAGCGATGCCAGCGTGCCGTTGCCGGTGCGGAACATCGCCGCCGCCACGTCCTCGCTGGCGACCGCCTGCATGGCACCGCCGGCAGCCGGGGTGCTGAAACTCTGCCCGCCAGCGGTGCCACGCTCGGCGATCACCGTGTCGAACGCCGCGCTGACCTCGGCGAAGCGTTCACCACTGACCCATTCCACCAGGTCACACCAGTGCGAGCCGATATCGGCGAACACACGCGAGCTGCCGCCCAGCGCCGGATCCACACGCCAGTTGTTGCTGGCCGGGTCCAGCAGCCAATCCTGCAGGTAACTGCCATGGATGAGGTGCAGTGGCCCGATGTCGCCTGCGGCGATGCGCGCGCGGGCTTCCCGCACCACCGGGTGGTAGCGGTAGACGAAGGGAACCGTGGCGACCAGCCCACTCGAGCTGGCCAGTGCGGCCAGCGCCCGCGCGTCTTCCAGCGTGGTTGCCAGCGGCTTCTCGCAGACCACGTGCTTGCCGGCCCGCAGTGCAGCTTCGGCCATGGCCCGATGCAGGTGGTTGGGCGTGCAGACGTGCACGACCTGCACCTGCGGGTCGGCCACCACCTCCTCGACATCGCGATAGCCGCGCGGGACACCCCACGCCTGCGCCACATCGGCTGCGCGTTGCGCGGACGAGGCGGCCACGCCACGGATCTCGGCACCGGCCAGCAGGGCGGCGCGACGATGCACGGCTGCGATCATGCCGGTACCGATGATGGCGATTCCAGGCTTGGGCATCGGCTGCAGTCCTCAGGGTGTGGAAGCCGCGGCCGCAACCACCGGCCGGTCGCGGAACAGCAGCAGGAAGGCGATCAGCACGATGAGTGCGACGCCGGCCGGGAACAGCCAGATCTGCTGCCAGTCGGGCCCTGCGGCGGTGGTGTAGTGCTCCACCACCGCACCGGACAGGAACGTGCCGATCAGCATGCCCACGCCATAGGTGGCCAGGGTGATGAAGCCCTGCGCACTGCTGCGTGCGTCGGGGCCAGCATGGGCATCGGTGTAGATCTGGCCGGTGACGAAGAAGAAGTCGTAGCAGATGCCATGCAGCACGATGCCGATCACCAGCAGCGAGAAGCCACTGCCGGCATCGCCAAAGGCGAACATGCCGTAGCGCACGACCCACGCTGCCATGCCCACCGCCAGCATCGTCTTGACCCCAAGCCGTACGAACAGGAACGGCATGGCCAGCATCAGCAGCACTTCCGAAACCTGGCCCAGCGACTGCAGGCCCGCGGCGCCGCGCACGCCCAGGTCGTTGAGATAGGGGTTGGTGAAGTTGTAGTAGAACGAGAGCGGGATGCAGATCGCGATGGAGGCCAGGAAGAACACCAGATAGGAGCGCGACTTCAGCAGCCGAAGTGAATCCAGCCCGAGGATCTGGCCCAGCCCGGCGTCGCGCTGCCGGGCCAGCGGCGGCGTGTGAGGCAGGGTGAAGGCATACAGGCCGAGCAGCAGCGATGCCAGCGCGGCCATCTGGAAGGTCAGCTCGAGCCGGTGCGCCTGTTCCCAGCCCATCCAGCCGATCAGCACGCCGGCGATGATCCAGCCGATGCTGCCGGCGACCCGCACCAGCGGGAACTGTTTTTCAGGCGACTGCATGTGCCGCATCGCCACGCTGTTGGCCAGTGCCAGCGTCGGCATGAACAGCAGCATGTAGCCCATCACGCAGGCAGAGAATGTGGTGAAGTCCGTCGCGGTGGACGCCAGCCACAGCAGCACCGCACCGGCCAGGTGCAGGACCGCGAGGATGCGCTGCGCCGCGAAGTAGCGATCGGCGATCAGGCCGACCAGGAAAGGCGCGACGATGGCACCGATCGACTGGCTGAGGAAGGCGGTCGCAACCTGGCTTGCACTGGCCTGCAACGGGCCCTGCACCAGGTACGTGCCCAGGGTGACGAACCACGCTCCCCAGATGAAGAACTGCAGAAACATCATCGCGCCCAAGCGCGACATGGCGTGCGTCATGGCTTGCCCTCCCGGGGCGGTAATGGCTCAGATTCCCAGCATGCGGCGCAGTGATGCGGCGTCGGTGCCGCTGTCGGCGAAGTCATCGAAGGCGCGTTCGGTCACGCGGATGATGTGGTCGCGGATGAAGGCAGCGCCTTCGCGCGCGCCGTCCTCCGGGTGTTTCAGGCAGCACTCCCACTCCAGCACCGCCCAGCCCGGGAAGTCGTACTGCGCCATCTTCGAAAAGATCGCCTTGAAGTCGATCTGGCCATCGCCGAGCGAGCGGAACCGGCCCGGACGATCGATCCAGTCCTGGTAGCCGCCATACACGCCGCTGCTGGCGCTCGCACGGTACTCGGCGTCCTTGACGTGGAAGATGCCGATGCGGTCGTGATAGCGGTCGATGAAGCCCAGGTAGTCCATCTGCTGCAGCAGCAGGTGGCTGGGGTCGTACAGGATCTTCGCCCGCGGGTGATGATCCACCACATCGAGGAAGCGCTCGAAGGTCGCGCCGTCATGCAGGTCCTCGCCGGGGTGGATCTCGAAGCACAGGTCCACGCCGCAGGCGTCGAACGCATCCAGGATCGGGCGCCAGCGGCGGCCCAGTTCGGCGAAGGCTTCGTCCACCAGGCCGGGCGGGCGCTGCGGCCAGGGATAGAAGTACGGCCAGGCCAGCGCACCGGAAAAGGTGGCGTGCGCGGTCAGTCCCAGATGCTGGCTGGCCTTGGCCGCCAGCATCAGCTGATCGACCGCCCAGGCCTGGCGGGCGGCGGGGTTGCCGTGCACCGCAGGCGGTGCGAAACCGTCAAAGAGGCTGTCATAGGCGGGGTGGACGGCGACCAGCTGTCCCTGCAGATGGGTCGACAGTTCGGTGATCTGCACACCGTGCCCGGCCAGCATGCCAGCCACATCGTCGCAGTAGCTCTGACTGCGCGCCGCTTGGGCCAGATCGAACAGATGGGGCGCCGTGGTGGGTACTTGTACGCCAGAATAGCCCAGCCCCGCGGCCCATCCGGCCAACGTGTCCAGCCGATCAAAAGGAGCTTTGTCGCCGATGAACTGCGCCAGGAACAGCGCTGGACCCTTGAGCGTCTTCAAGATGATTCGCCCTCGATGCAATCGATTGCATTACCCTAGCATGGGCCTCCCGCAGACCCGTTGTGCAGTGCACAGCGGAAACAAGAGCTGAAACCATGGCAACCATCTACGACATCGCCAAGCACGTGGGCGTCTCTGCCGGCACGGTGTCGCGGGCGCTTTCCCGGCCGGACAAGGTGCTGCCCGCCACGCGCGCGCGCATCGAGCAGGCGGCTGCCGCGCTCGGCTACGTGCCCAACACGGTGGCCAGGACACTCAAGACCCAGCGCAGCGGCAAGATCCTGGTCACCGTGCCGGATATCGCCAATCCATTTTTCGCCCAGATCCTGCAAGGCGCGGAGGAGGCGGCACAGGCCGTCGGCTACGCGGTGCTGCTGGGCGATACCCAGCATCAACCCGACCGCGAGGAGCGCTACGCGCAGATGCTCCGGCGCAACGAGGCCGACGGCATGATCGTGCTGGGGCATCGATTGCCGCCCACGGCGCGCGAGATCGTGCAGCAGCGCGGCGTCAGCGCGCCGGTGGTCAATGGATGCGAGTTCGACCCTGCGCTGGGCATTCCCAGCGTCCACATCGACAACGCGGCGGCTGCACGCGTGGTGATGGAACACCTCTACGGACTGGGTCACGAGCAGATCGCCGTGGTCGGCGGGCCGCCCGACAACCCCCTGCACCAGCAGCGGCTGCAGGGCGTCCGGGCCGCGGGCAAGGCGCGCGGCCGCCTGCGCCAGCAGCGCATCGTGCCAGGCGACTTTTCCGTGGAATCCGGCCATGCGGCGGCAATGGCGTTGCTGGACGTGGCACCGGCACCGACCGCGATCTTCTGCTTCAGCGACCAGATGGCGCTGGGCGCCCTGGCGGCCTGCCGTGAGCGCGGTATCCGCGTGCCGCATGACCTGTCCATCGTGGGGTTCGACGACCTGGCGTCCTCCCGTTACCTCACGCCGCCGTTGACGACCATCCGGCAGCCGATGCGCGAGATCGGCGAGCGCGCGGTCAAACTACTGCTGGCGATCATCGAGCATGCCGATGTGCCGCTTCAGCAGACGCTGGATTTCAGCCTGATGCTGCGCGGCTCGACGGCGGCGCCCAGGCCAGGTCGCGACCTTGATCCCTTGATCCCGAATTGACGCGAAGCTGTCAGACTCACGCCAGGCAGCCCGGCACGCGTCGAGGTGGAGTGCCGGGCTGGAGTGCTGAGGTGGAGTTCTGAGATGGAACGTGCGATCGCGCAAGGGGGTCGGCAATGCCGTTCTTGACTGACTCGACCGAGGTCGCGGTCGAAGGCATCGGCGCGGCGCGGCGCATCGGCTGGATGCGCTTCGTGGGCAATGGCCTGGGCGCGATCCCGATCGCCTCGATCATCCTGGAACGCCAGGACGGTGCGCTGGCCTGGGTCCTGCTGCTGCTCAATGCACTGGCCTGGCCCGCGCTCGCGCTGCTGCTGACCCACCGCTCCCGGCAGCCTGCCGTGGTCCAGTTCCGCTGCATGGTGGCCGATTCGTTGTTCGGCGGTGGCTGGATCGCCTTCATGGCGTTGAGCGCGGTACCCAGTGCACTGTTCGCTGCACTGCTGGTCGCGGACAAGATCGCCGCCGGCGGCGTGCGCCTGGCGATGCGCGCCACACTGGCACTGGTGCTGGGATTTGCGATCACCTGGTGGGCGCTCGGGTTTCCCTATCAGCCGGTGACCTCGCAGCGCACGATCGTGCTCAGCGTGCCGTTCCTGTTCGTCTACGGCATCGGTCTGAGCATCCTCAGCTGGCAGCTGGCACGTCGGGTGAAATCGCAGAACCGGCAGCTGCAGCGCCTGAGCCGGATGGACCCGCTGGTCGAGCTGGCCAACCGCGGCTTCCTGATCCTGCGCGCACAGCAGGCGCTGGACAAGGCGCAGGGGCAGGGCGGCTTTGCCTGCCTGCTGATGCTGGACGTGGATGATTTCAAACGCATCAATGACTCGCATGGCCATCGTGCCGGTGATGAAGTCCTGCGGCACATCGCTTCGACCCTGCGCGCGTTTGCCCGGCCCGGCGATACCCCGGCCCGCCTCGGCGGCGACGAGTTCGTGGTGTTGCTGCACGACTGCGCGCCGGTGGATGCGATGCATGTGGCCGAGCGGGTGCGTCTGCACTTGCTCGAGGCGGCACGCCAGGCCACCCCGGGCGTGGAGTTCAGCGTCAGCATCGGCATTGCCGCTACGCCGCGCGGCGGTAGCGTGGAGGACTGGCTGGCGCAGGCCGACCGGGCGCTGTACCACGCCAAGCGGCAGGGCAAGAACAACGCCAGTTACGGCGAACACGGCGCTGCCCAATGATGGCGTAACGGCCGTTCATCCTGCACACGGAATCGCACGGCCAATCCTCTACCATGGGCCACCCCGCCCGGACGTGCCCCCATGCAAGACGCCCTTGTTGTGCAGCCCAAGCCCCCCGTTCCGCGGATCGCGGCCTGGCTGATGATGCTGCTGGGCATGTGGCTGGCGCTGAAGCTGGGGCTGGTGGTGACGCTGCTGTCGGGCCTGCTGGTGTTCCAGCTGACCCACCTGCTGGCCTCCACCGTGGAAGGCCGGCTGCCACCGGGGCGGGCGCGGGCGATCGCAGTGATCGTGCTGTCGGCGGTCATCATCAGCGCGCTGGTGCTGGCCGGGATCGGCGTGGCCTCGTTCTTCCGCAACGAAACCGGCGGGCCGGACGCGTTGCTGGCACGGTTGATGGACATCCTCAATTCGTCGCGGCACCAGGTGCCGGCGCTGTTGCAGCCCTACATTCCCGAAGACATGCCGGCGCTGCGTGCAGCGCTGAACGACTGGGCCGCCGAGCACCAGCGCCAGCTGGGCGTGGCCGGCACCTCGGTGGTGCAGGTCGGCGTGCGTGTGCTGATCGGCATGGTGCTGGGCGCGATGATCGCGCTGTATGACGAACTGCCGCTACCGAAGATGGGGCCGTTGGCACAGGAGCTGATCGGTCGCACCAGCCGCCTGGCCACTGCGTTCCGCCAGGTGGTGTTCGCGCAGGTGAAGATCTCGCTGCTCAACACCGTGTTCACCGCGATTTTCCTGCTGGGTGTGCTGCCCTTGTTCGGGGTGCACCTGCCGTTGTCGAAGACGCTGGTGCTGATCACCTTCATCGCCGGCCTGCTGCCGGTGGTGGGCAACATCATCTCCAACACCATCATCACCATCGTTGCGTTGTCGGTGTCGTTCTACGTGGCGGTGGCGGCGCTGCTGTACCTGATCGTCATCCACAAGCTGGAGTATTTCCTCAACGCGCGCATCGTCGGTGGCGAGATCCAGGCACGTGCCTGGGAGCTGCTGCTGGCCATGCTGGTGATGGAGGCGGCATTCGGACTGCCGGGCCTGGTGGCCGCGCCGGTGTTCTATGCCTATGTGAAGCGGGAGCTGGTGGATCAACGCTGGATCTGACCCCGCTGACGTGACGGATTTGTTTCGGTGAGCCGGGTGCCGCCTCTTGGCGGCACGTTCGCGATGACTGGGGTATACGCAGGGGCAGGGGCCGCAGGGTGCTGGCTTGGCACTGCCGGGGCCGCTCAGTACAGTGATCCGCACGTCAGGGGAAAGTTGAATGGCCGGCAAGGTATCGCCCATCGGGTTGCGGACCTGGGTCTGGATCCTGGCGGGGCTGTTCGTAGTCTGCACCCTGCCGCTGATGGTCATCGCCCTGGTCCAGGGCACGATGCGCTATGCCGCCGCCGAGGACAATCTGGTCAGCCTGCGCCAGCTGCGGCAGACGTTTGATCTGGCCAACCTGGTCTCCTCCGAACGCGGCCCGGCCAACAGCCTGCTGGGCGCGCGCGCGGACGACAGCGCCGAGCAGGCGCGGCTGGCCATGCAGCTGGCCGTGGTGCGGCGGCGGGTCGACGCCGCCATGCTGCAGCTGGACACCGCGTTCAAGGCCCATCCGGGCGAGGTGGATGCACATGCGATGCTGGCCGATGCGCAACGCCGCCTGAAGTCGGCACGTGCCAGCGTGGACCGGGTGGCTGCGCAGCCGCAGGACGCACGCCGGGTCGAAGACGTGGAGCGCGCGATCAGCAGCATGTTCGCGGTGGTCGACCGCCTGCACCTGCTGACGTCTGCACAGATCAACGTGCTGGTCCGCGCCGACCGCGAGGCAGCGATCCCGGCGATGCAGGGCCAGGTGCTGATCGACCTGCGCGAGCACGGCGGGCGGTTGGCCTCCAACGTGATGGCGCCGGTGGCGGTGCCGGGTGCCTGGCGCAACGAGCAGGTACGCGCGGCACTGCAGACCGAGGGTCGCCTGCTGGAGCTGTGGCGGCTGGCCGGCAGCCACGAGGCGGTGTTCCGCAGCGATCCGGCGTTGTCCTGGCATTGGGACATGGCGCGGCGGCAGTTCTTCGGTGAATCGTTGCCGATGGTCGAGCAGCTGATCGAAGATGGCCGTCGCGGTGTACCTCCGCCCTGGACCGCCGCCGAGTTCACCCGGCGCTATGTGCCGACGTTGCAGTCACTGGAGGCGCTGCGCGATGGCTACCTGAGCGTTGCCATTGCCCGCTTCGAACATACCCGCAACCGCGCCGCCATGCGCCTGGCGGTACTGGTGGCGACGGTCGTGGGTACGCTGCTGGTGCTGGGCGTAGCGCTGCGCATTGCCCATGTGCAGATCCTGCGGCCCCTGCTGCAGGCGCAGCGGCAGGTGATCCAGATTGCCTCCGACGCGCCGGGGCCGGAGCAGCACGTCACCCATCCGCTGGCGGAAATGCAGCGCCTGTTCGATGCGATCGAAGTCCTGCGCGAGACCTCGCGCGAACGCTCGGCGCTGACCAGTGAGCTGCGGCAGCTGGCAGGTACCGACGACCTGACCGGGCTGTTGAACCGCCGCGCGCTGGACCAGCGGGTGCAGCAGCGCCATGCCGAGGGCGCAGCGGCGGCGGTGGTGATCCTGCTGGACGTGGACCGCTTCAAGTCGATCAATGATGGCCATGGGCATGATGCCGGCGACGAGGTGCTGGTGCAGGTCGCGCAACTTCTGCAGCGCCACCTGCGCCGCAGCGACAGCATCGCCCGCTACGGTGGCGAAGAATTCCTGGTGCTGCTGGCCGATGGCGATCTGGATGCCGGTCGCCGGCTGGCCGAATCGCTGCGGTTGGCGTTGCAGCAGCTGGACATCAGGGTGGGGGGCGGCACCGCGCTGCGGGTGACCGCCAGCTTCGGCGTGGCCGAGGGCGGTACCGACGCACTGGGCTGGCGCACCCTGCTGCGCGCGGCCGATGCGGCGATGTACCAGGCCAAGGCGCAGGGCCGTGACCGTGTGCGGGTTGCCGGTGGGGGACGCGCCTCACGTTGACCGGTCATGTTCATCGCCGGCGCACGTGGCTCGCCCTACACTGGCGGCCCGATCGCTGCAGGAGTCCACCATGACCGTGCATCCCCTTGCCTTCGCTGCGTTGCTTGCCGGCCTGCTGGCCGGCTGCGCCAGCCCCGCATCGAAGACTACGGCCGATGAACCGCGCCCTCCCTCGATCGCGGGCGGCATGAGTCCGGTGCCTGCGTTCACCGGTGGTGGGGCAGGGTGGAGCATCGAGATCGCGTCCGTCGGCAACGGCAACCACGATGCCAGCCTCAGCGTCGATGGCCGTACCCACAAGGGTACGTTGCGTTATCTCGGGCAGCCGGCCGATGCGCCCAGTTCGCTGATCGTGCTCAATGGTGAGCTGGACAGGCAGCCTGCCATTGTCGAGATCAAGCGCGAGTCGTGCCGCAATGCCGAAGGTGTCGACACCATGGCCAGCGTGCAGGTGACGATGGAAGGGCAACCGCAGCGACGTGGTTGCGGTCACCTGGCGGTGTACTGAGCCGACCGGTAGCATGCTCGATATCCCCACCCTGCACACCGCGCGCCTGCGGCTGCGTCCGCAACAGCTGGATGACTTCGGCATCTATGCCGCGTTCCTGGCGTCGCCGCGCGCGCGCGGCATGGGCGGTCCATTCGATGAGGTTGCCGCGTGGGGCCAGTTCTGCCATGACCTGGCGAGCTGGCATCTGTTCGGCCATGGTGCGTTGATGATCGACCTGGCCGACACCGGTGCCTGCATCGGCCAGGTCGGGATCAATCACGGCCCGCTGTTTCCGGAGAAGGAACTGGGTTGGCTGCTGTATGACGGCCATGAAGGGCAGGGCTTCGCCACTGAAGCGGCCGGGGCACTGCGCGACTGGGCCTTCGTGGTGGCACAGCTGCCGACCCTGGTCAGCTACATGGCGCCCGACAACCTGGCATCGCAGGCCGTTGCGCAGCGGCTGGGCGGCGTACTCGACACCCAGGCCGTGCGCAGTGATGCCGATGACCTGGTCTATCGTTACCTGCGCTGAGGCCTAGCCGCCGGTGGCCGGTGCCTGCACGGTGCGGCCGAGCGCGTTGGCGACGCCTTCGCGCTTCTCGATCAGGAATTCCATCAGCGCGCGCACGCGGGGTGGCATCTGCTCGCGCGATGGCACGTACAGGTAGAAGCCGGGGAATGGCGCGGACCATTCCGGCATCAACCGCAGCAGGCGCCCATCGGCCAGCATCGGCTGCAGTGACAGGTCGATGTGCTGCATCACGCCCAGCCCCTGCAGCGCGGCGCGGATCATGGCTTCGTCATCATTGGTGACATAGCGCCCGCGCGGTTCCACTTCAAAATCATGACCGGGCTGGCCGGGCGTGCTGAACTCCCAGGCATAGACCGTGCCGCTGCCGGTCTGGCGGTAGCCCAGGCACTCGTGCCCGGCCAGTTCGGCGGGCGTGCTGGGCGTGCCATGCCGGGCCAGGTAGGCCGGCGAGGCGACCACCACCATTTCCAGCATCGGCGTCACCGGCACGGCGATCATGCCTTTGGCCAGCCGTTCGCCCAGCCGGATGCCGGCGTCGCAGCCTTCGGCGACGATGCTGGACAGGCCATCGTCCATCACCAGCTCCACGCGCAGCTCGGGGTAGAGCGCGAAGAATTCAGGCAGATGTGGTTCGATCAGGGTCTTGGCGGTCAGGCGCGCGGTGTTGATGCGCAGCAGGCCTGAGGGAGCATCATGGCTGGCGCGCAGGTCGCGTACTGCGCTGTCGATGGTGCTCAGCGATGGCTGCACTGCGTCGAACAGGCGCTGGCCTTCCTCGGTCAGCGACATCTCGCGCGTGGTCCGGTGCAGGAGGCGCACGCCCAGTTGCTTCTCCAGCGTCTTCAGGCTCTGTGACAGCGCGGGGCGCGAGACACCCATCTCCTCGGCCGCCTTGGTGAAGCTGCGATGGTGGGCAATGTGGGCAAACCAGGCCAGCTGTGGCAGCAGGGCCGGGTTGATCGCGGTGGGGGCACTCATGGGGGGCTCGGTCGGGCGCCATGCCCGTCGCACTCTGGTAATCACAGCTTACTACTGTGGTTGCGATTGGCGTCTTTCTTGCTCCCAATCCCGGGTCTATCGTGCTTGCAACGGCGACACCGGTCGCCCTATCGCACACGAAGAGGCGCAGCATGGAAACCGTCAAGATCCAGAACCCGGACATGGCCTGGCATATCGCTGCCGACCTGCACTTTCCGCCGGACTTCGACCGCAACCGGGTCTACCCCACGATCATCAGCATGCACCCGATCGGCAGCTGCAAGGAGCAGACGTCCGGCAACGTCTACGGTGAGGCGTTGGCCCGCGAGGGTTACGTGGTGATCGCCTACGACGCCAGCTTCCAGGGCGCCAGCGGCGGTGAGCCGCGGCGGGTCGAAGACCCGACCCAGCGCGTGGAGGATGTACGCCGCGTGGTCGACTATCTGGTCACGCTGCCGTACGTGGATGCCGCACGCATCGGTGTGCTCGGCATCTGCGGCGGTGGTGGCTATGCGATCAACGCCACCATGACCGAGCGCCGCATCAAGGCGGTCACCAGCATCACCGGTGTCAACTTCGGCCGACTCAGCCGCGAGGGCTTTGGCGGCTTCGATCCGATTGGTTCGCTGGAGGCCATCGCCGCACAGCGCACCGCCGAGATGCGTGGCGGCGAGGCCCGCGTGGACCTGTTCCTGCCACCCTCGGTGGAGCAGGGCCGTGCTGCCGGCATCACCGATATCGACGTGCTGGAGGCCACGGACTACTACCGCACGCGCGGGCCGCAGCCCAACGGCGTGGTCAGCGCGCTGTTCTCCCATCGTGGTGCGGCGGTGGGCTGGGATGCCTTCCATCTGGCCGAAGTGCTGCTGACCCAGCCGCTGCTGGTGGTGATCGGTGACAAGCCGGGGGCGTTTGGTGCCTACCGCGATGGTCTGGAGATCCATGGCCGAGCGGCGTCGAAGCACAAGCAGCTGAAAGTGGTGGAGGGTGGGTCGCACTATGATCTGTATGACCAGCCGGAGCCGGTCCGGCAGGCGCTGGCGGAGGTGATTCCGTTCTTCGGTCAGCACCTGTGAGCTGATGTCACCTGGGCGGTGCCGGCGGCGGGCCGGCACCTGCACGCCCTATGCGCCCAGGTCGCGGTTCGCGCGACGCGCACGATTCAGCCTTTCACGCGGGTTGTGGTATATCGTTTATCGATAAATCCATCCCGGGGCGGCATGCCACCCCAATGCCGGAGGCCGCTTGACCGCTCGACCCGCCCGCGCCAGACCCGCGCGAGGCTTGTTCACCCTGGCCCAAGCCGCCGTGCAGGCCGTGCGCGCGATGTGCTGGCTGGGCATCCTGGCCGCACTGCTGGCCGTTCCCCTCGTCGCCCACGACCGCCGCTGGCTGCTCGACAGCGTGCATGATGCCGCTGCCGCGGCAGCGCACGGCAACGATCTGTTCCTGCATTTCTGCCTGGGGCTGGGCGCCATCGTCGTGCTGCTGGTGCTGTGCCTGGTGTTCCTGCGCCATCTGCTGCGGCTGCTGGACTCGGCGGCACGCGAGCAGCCGTTCACCCACGCCAATGCACAGCGCCTGCAGCGCATGGCGTGGTTGATGCTGGCGATGGAGCTGCTGTCGATCCTGATCGGTGCCTACGCGGCCTGGATGGGCCCGGACTTCACCTGGATGGAGGTCGGCGGTGGCATGTCGATCACCGGCCTGGTCGCGGTGCTGATGCTGTTCGTACTGGCGCGCGTGTTTGCCGTAGGCGCGGCGATGCGCGATGACCTGGACGGTCTGGTCTGATGGGCACGCGCTGATGGCGATCGTCATCACCCTCGACCGCATGCTGCAGGAACGGGGCATGACCTTGTCCGAGCTGGCCGGGCGCATCGACATCACTCTGGCGAACCTGTCGATCCTGAAGACCGGCAAGGCACGCGCCATCCGCTTTTCCACGCTGGACGCGATCTGCCGCGAGCTGCAATGCACGCCCGGCGACCTGCTCGGTCATGACCCGGCGCAGGCGCAGGATGCCGACTGAATGACTGCTTTTTTCCCTTACCTACTGACGAAACGGACCTGAAATGGAATGGTTGGCTGACCCCTCGATATGGATGGGCCTTGCAACCCTGGTGGTGCTGGAGATCGTGCTCGGCATCGACAACCTGGTGTTCATCGCGATCCTGGCCGACAAGCTGCCGCCGCACCAGCGCGACCGCGCACGGGTGATCGGCCTCACCCTGGCCCTGTTGATGCGGCTGGTGCTGCTGGCGGCGCTGGCGTGGATCATGAAGCTGACCGAGCCGCTGGTTACCTTGTTCGATCACAGCTTCTCCGGGCGTGACCTGATCCTGCTGGGCGGTGGCCTGTTCCTGCTGTTCAAGGGCACGATGGAACTGCACGAACGGCTGGAAGGCCGCGAGCACCACGAGGATGGCAAGAAGGTGTATGCCAGCTTCGCGATGGTGGTGGCGCAGATCGTGGTGCTCGACGCAGTGTTCTCGCTGGACTCGGTGATCACCGCGGTCGGCATGGTCGACAACCTCGGCGTGATGTATGCCGCGGTGACCATCGCGATGGCGCTGATGCTGGTGGCCAGCAAGCCGCTGACCCGTTTCGTCAACAAGCATCCCACGGTCGTGGTGCTGTGCCTGGGCTTCCTGCTGATGATCGGTTTCAGCCTGGTGGCCGAGGGCCTGGGCTACAAGATCCCGAAGGGCTATCTGTACGCTGCCATTGCCTTCTCGATCCTGGTCGAAGCGTTCAACCAGTGGGTGCGTTTCAACCGCGAGCGCAACGAGCGGCGCCAGCCGTTCCGCCAGCGTACCGCCGACGCGGTGCTGCGGATGCTGGGGGCGCGTCCGGCCAACGGACACGACGACGAAAGCGAGGACACACATGCCGATACCGAAGAGCGGCTGCAGCCGGCCGAGCACGAGATGATCCGCAGCGTGCTGGGGCTGGCTGATCGCCCGGTGTCGAGCGTGATGACCGTGCGTGCCGACGTGCAGTGGATCGACCTGGCACGCGGGCAGGACGATGTGGTCGCGCGCCTGGTGGCCTCGCCGCACACCCGCCTGCTGGTCGGCGACGGCGATCTGGACAGCCTGCGCGGCGTGGTGCAGAGCCGCGACCTGTTGGCCGACCTGCTGCAGGGCAGGCCGCTGCAGCTGGAAGGCAACCTGCGCGAGCCGCAGTACGTGCTGTCCAGTGCCAGTGCGTTGCAGGCGCTGGAGCTGATCCGCCAGCACCCGGTGCCGCTGGCGGTGGCAGTGGACGAGTACGGCAGCGTGGAAGGCCTGGTGACGGCCAACGACCTGCTGGCCGCGATTGCCGGTGACCTGGTGGATACCCAGGACGAACGCTATGGCGTGGTCGCGCAGGGCGAAGGCCAGTGGGAGGCCGACGGTGCGCTGACCCTGGATGACCTGCAGCGCCTGGCGGGCGTCTCACTGCCGCGCAGCGCGGATTACATGACCATCTCCGGCCTGGTGCTGGAGCGGTTGGGCCGCCTGCCGGACATCGGCGACGCGGTGGAGATCGCCGACGTGCGGATCACCGTACTGGCGATGGAGAAGCGCCGCATCGCCCGCCTGCGGGTGGAGCGCCTGCCCGGGGCGTGATGCTGCCTCTACCCAATGACACGCGGGCCCGTCACCATGGCGGGCCCGCTTTTCTTCCTGGATGGTTGCAGTGCTGAGTACGATCGGTTTGTTGATGGGCCTGTACGTGGCCTGGCGCCTGTTCTGGCCGCTGCGCCTGCCTACCGCATTGAAGGTCGTGCTGTCGCTGTCGCTGCTGCTGGTGGCTGTGGCCGTGCAGCTGCGCATCGTTGCCACTTTCTGGGGCACGATGGCCTCGCCGGAGATACCGAAGCTGGCGATCGCCACGCTGGCCACCGGCTCGACGGCGGTGTTGCTGCTGGCGCTGGTGATGCTGGTGCTGGACGCAGGACTGCTGCTGTCGCGCCTGCTCCGCCGGCCGCGAGCCGTATCGGCGTTGCGCGCTCCCAGGCTGCGGCCCGTGGCCGCTCTGCTGGCCCTGCTGGTCAGCGGCTATGGCGTCAGCCAGGGCATGGCGGTGCCCAAGGCCCGGCAGATCGACGTGGCGGTCAAGGATCTGCCGGCCGCCTTCGACGGCTACCGCGTGCTGCAGCTGACCGACATCCATGCCAGCCGCCTGCTGACCGGTGACTGGGTGCGCAGGGTGGTGGAGCAGAGCAATGCGCTGAAGCCGGACCTGATCGTGATCACCGGCGACCTGATCGATGGCAGCGTCGAGGCCCGTCGCGATGATGCGCGCCCGCTGGCCGACCTGCACGCGCCGGACGGTGTCATTGCGATCACCGGCAACCACGAGTACTACGCGCAGTACCAGGACTGGATGCAGGCGTTCCGCGCGCTGCACATGCAGGTGCTGGAGAACAGCCATCTGCAGGTGCGTCGTGGTGAGGCCGCGTTGACCATCGCCGGTGTCACCGATCCGGTGGCGGCACGCTATGGACTGCCGCTGCCGGATCTGGACGCGGCGCTGGCTGGTGCCGATCCGTCCGCGCCGGTGATCCTGCTCGATCATCGTCCGCGCAATGCGCGCGAGGCCGCCGCGCGTGGCGTCAAGCTGCAGCTGTCCGGGCATACCCACGGCGGCCAGATCATCGGTATGGACCAACTGGTGAAGCGCGCCAATGGTGGCTATGTCTCCGGCCGCTACGAGGTGGAGGGCATGACCCTGTACGTGAGCAACGGTGCCGGCCTGTGGGCTGGGTTCCCTGCACGCATCGGCGTGCCGTCCGAGATCACCCTGCTGACGTTGCGCCGCGCGCCGTGATGCTGCGCACGCTTTCATGGAGGAAGGAGCCATGGCGCATCCCCGCCCTCCGATGGAACGCCTGATCCGCGCCAATGCCGATGAGATAAACCGGCTTCGCCAGGTGATCCGCGATACCGCAGGTACGCGTTGGCGTGGGCCGGAGCAGCGGGCGCTGCACGCTGTGGCCTGCGCCGAGTATCAACTGCGCTACGATCAGCTTGCCTTTCCGGGCGGCTATGACCAGGCGTTGAAACTGCTGGCCGAGCATGACCCGGGCACGCTGGATGTAGTGCTTACTTTCCTCGAAGTGCGGCCCTACTTCTTCCGGTCCGGCTACATGTGGAAGACATTGTTGAAGCGTGCGCAGCGGGTGCCGATGGGCGCTAAGCAGCAGGCGCGGATGCAGAGAATCCTCGATGCCTATGGCGCTTACCGGGCGGGACGCCTGCACTCCCGGTAGGTCCACGCCATCCTGGGATATTGCCCCGCATCCAGCATCCCAACGGGCCCTGGATCGGAGATCATATGCGCAGGGTTCTCAAACACGGAAACACACCATGCAGGGAATGCATCACTCAATCCGGTGCTCGCGCCGCGTCGCACTGCTGATCGCTGCACTGCTGCTGGCCGGTTGCCAGCGCACACCGGAGGTGCCCGGCGAGACACCCGCGGCAGACGCGCCGGTTGCCACGCCAGTGGCCAGCACCGACCTCTCCCCGCTGCTCGATGCCCTGCCGACGTGTGCGCTGGAGGGCTGGTACATCGATCAACAAACCGATCGCCCGGCCCACCCCTGGTTGGCCGCGAATGCGCAAATACCCTGCCGGAAGGACACGGAGAACGAGATCGCCACGTTCTGCGTGCAGGGCCAGTGGCAGGGGCTGCCGGTGGATGAGGTGATCCTGCCGACGATGACATTCGTTTCGTTCCGTGGGGCGAAGATCGGCCTGCCGCTGGAGAAGGCGCGCCCGATCATCCGCCAGCGCTTCGGTCAGGATTTTGCGGGCGGTGCCGCCTACGAGGAGGGCCGCGAGCCGAAACTGATGGCCGACCCCGAGGATGCGCAGCGTTCGTGGCTGCTGTGCAGCACCCCGGAACTGGGGTACGACGTGGACAGTGAGGGAAGCGTCCGCTATGCCGGCATGAACCTGCCCTACGACCACGACGGTTGCAGCTACCGCTACAGCCCGGTCGACTTCTGCGATGCGCGGCATCGCGCGCGCATCGAGGATGCGCTGCAGAACCAGAAGCCCAATTTCAACCAGCACTATCTGCTGGTGCAGATCGACGATCGCCCCGAATACTTCCAGCGCACGCTGGTGCTGGTCGATACCCGCACCGGCGAGGCGACACCGCTGCCGATCGACGCCTTCACCGGGGCAGCGGGGAAGGGCGGAGAGGCTACCGGCTACGGGACTCTGGAGACGGGCGTGGACCAGCAGCAGTTCTGCCTCGATGGCGCGTTGCTGGTCTACCGCGTGTTCGAGGAAGGCCGCTTCTGCTTCGGCTTTGACGGTGAACGCTTCACCGGCCATGAAACCCAGTACATGCAGGCAGCCGCAGCTCCCTAGCCGGTAGTGCAGATCGTAGCCAAACCAGCGGTCGCCGCCTGGCGTCACTGGTCGGCGCTGGCCGTCACTGATCGCGGTCACCGCCTCCATGCCCGTGGCAGCGGCCAACAATGGCGCACTCCCTGAAGGAAGCCCCGCCATGTCCTTGCCTGCTGTTGCCATCACCCCGCGCCGCGCGCCGCGCGACGAGCGGGTGCCCGCACCGCACCGCCAGCGCCTGCTACGTATCGGAGCCCTGGCCTGGCTGGGCAGTGCCGCACTCGGGCAGCTGCTGTTCGCCGTCTACATCGTGGGCTTCTACGGACGCAGCACGCTGGCAGGCCAGCCGCTGCGCTGGAACGAGGTAATGCCGCACGGTTACGTCGCCGGGGCGACCACCTTCAACGCCGTGCTGGCGCTGCACCTGCTGCTGGCCGCGGGCATCGTGCTGGGTGGCTGGTTGCAGCTGTGGCCAGCCTTGCGGCGCTGGGCACCGGCCGTGCACCGTTGGAACGGCCGGCTCTACGTGCTGGCTGCGGTAGTGCTGGCACTGGGTGGCCTGGCGATGGTGTGGGTCCGCGGCGGCGCCGCCGGTGATGTTTCGCAGCATCTGGGCACCTCGCTCAATGCCCTGCTGATCCTGTGGTTCGCGGCGGCGGCGTGGTGGCGTGCGCGCCAGCAACGTCTGGGCGAACACCGCGCATGGGCGCTGCGGCTGTTCCTGGCGGTGGGGGGCGTGTGGTTCTTCCGCATCGGCCTGATGCTGTGGCTGCTGCTGAACCAGGGGCCGGCGGGCTTCGATCCGGATACCTTCACCGGCCCCGCGTTGACCGTGCTGGCGTTCGCACAGACCCTTCTGCCCCTGGCCGTGCTGGAACTGTATCTGCGCGCACAACGCGCTGCAGGCGCGGCGCATGCCTGGCTGGTCGGCGCGGTCCTGCTGGTTGCGGCCGTGGCCACCGTGGCCGGCAGCCTCGCTGCGGGGGCGCTGATGTGGTGGCCACCGCTCGCGGCCGGCTGACGTGGGTGCACGGCAAGGCGCTATGCTGCCGCCCATGCCCGATGTGCTGTCGCCACCGCCGATTTCGCTGCTGCGCCGAACGCTGTGGTGCGCAGGCATCTCGCTGGCACTCGGCGCGCTGCTGGTCATCGACTGGCATCCGTGGTGGACGGTGCTGCCGCGTGCGCTGGCATTGGGCCTGGCCGCCATGCTGATGTTCACCGTGCTGGAGCGCTGGCCGGCATCACTGCCGCGGTGGCTGTCACGCTGGGTCGTGCAGATCATCGCGGTGGCGGCGGTGATTCCGCTGGGAACCCTGGTGATCTATCTGGCGGGCACTGACGCGGGCGCACCGCCATTCTGGCAGGACGCCGATCGCTGGACCGGATTCCTGACCCTCAACGTGGTTGGCCTGCTGGTTGCACCGTGGGTGGCGCTGGCGGCACTGGTGAGGCACAAGGACGCACTGGCACGGCACCAGGCCCTGGCCTTCGCGCTGGAACGCAGCGAGCTGGAACGGCAGGCGCTGGAAGCACGCGTGCAGCTGCTGCAACGCCAGGTTGCGCCGCATTTCCTGTTCAACACCCTGGCCAACCTGCAGGCGCTGGTGGACAGCAGTTCACCGCAGGCATCGGTGGTGATGCGCCATCTGGTGGCCTACCTGCGCGGCAGCGTGCCACGCCTGCAGCAGCCCCTGGTACGGGTGGAGGACGAGATCGCATTGGTAAGCGCCTACCTCGAACTGATGCATATGCGGATGCCGGATCGGCTGCGCTTCCGGCTGGAAGTTTCGGCGGAGACGCGCGTGCTGGGCTGCCCGGGCCTGTCCGTGCTGACCCTGGTGGAGAACGCGATCCGCCATGGCATCGACCCCTGCGAGGACGGTGGCGAGGTGGTGGTGCAGGTGCGGCGCGACGGGGCGTGTTGCGAGGTCTGCGTGGTGGACGACGGCCGAGGCCTGTCAGCTGCGGCGCCGGGCCTGGGCACCGGCCTGCAGGCGCTGCGCCAGCGGCTGCAGCTGCTGTATGGCGATGCCGCGTCCCTGCAGTTGCAGGCGGGTGCACAACGCGGCGCGATCGCGCGCCTGCGGCTGCCGGCGCGGGAGCTGCCCGCGTGATCGCCACCGCACTGATTGCCGACGACGAACCGTTGCTGCGGCAGGCGCTGGCCGCACAGCTGGCGAAGGCTTGGCCGCAGCTGCAGGTGGTGGCGCAGGCACGCAATGGGCGCGAGGCGCTGCAGGCATTCGAAACCCTGCAGCCACAGGTCTGCTTCCTCGACATCCACATGCCCGGCCTGTCCGGCATCGACGTCGCCGCACGCATCGCGCGGCGCGCGCAGGTGGTGTTCGTCACCGCCTACGACGCGTATGCGGTGCAGGCATTCGCGCAGGGCGCGCTGGATTACCTGGTCAAGCCGGTGGATGCACAGCGCCTGCACGATACGGTGCAACGGCTGCAGCAGCGCCTGCAACAACCGCCGCCGTTGCAGGACCTGCATAAGCAGCTGCAGCAGCTGGCCGAACGCCTGTCGCTGCCTGCGCCGACGCCACTGCGCTGGCTGCATGCGCAGATCGGCAACGTGTTGCGGGTGATTCCCTGCAGCGCGGTGGATTTCCTGCGCGCCGACAGCAAGTACACGCAGGTCGGCTGGCGCGATGATGATGGCCGTCCCGGCGAGGCGGTGATCGCGATGTCGCTGAAGGAGCTGGTGCCACAACTCGACCCGGACAGCTTCGTGCAGGTGCATCGTTCGGCGGTGGTCAACCGGCACGCGGTGAAGCTGCTGGTGCGCGGTGACAACGAGACCGCCCAGCTGTACCTGCGCGGTCGTGATGACGTGCTGCCGGTCAGCCGCCGCTATCTGGGTGCATTCCGCGCGATGTAGGCCGGTCCTGACCCGCGTTTCACCCGCCGCGTGACACGCTCCGCCCATGAATGAAATGACCGTGGCGCGGCAGCGCTCGATGTGGGTGGCCGGCCTGTCCACGGTGGTGGAGTGGTACGACTTCACCCTGTACCTGTACTTCGCCACGGTGCTGTCGCGGGTGTTCTTTGGCGGTGGCGAGCAGGCGATGCTGGTCACCTTGGCCGGCTTCGCGGTGTCCTACCTGATGCGTCCGCTCGGCGCGCTGTGCTTTGGCCACCTGGGTGACCGGCTGGGCCGGCGCTGGATGCTGCTGGCTTCGATGGCGCTGATGGCGGCAGCGATGCTGGCCACCGCACTGCTGCCGACCGCCGCCACCGCAGGCGCCACGGCCGGTGTGTTGCTGCTGGTGCTGCGCTGCGTGATGGCGTTCTCAGTGGGCGGTGAATACACCGGTGTGGTTGCGTATCTGCTGGAAAGCGCGCCGGAACGGCGACGCGGCCTGGTGACCTCGCTGGCCTCTGCCGCCAGTGAAGTGGGTGCGCTGCTGGCGGTGGCGATCTCGGCAGCGACGGTGGCGCTGCTGGCCCCCGTGCAGCTGGACAGCTGGGGTTGGCGCATTCCGTTTTTCGTCGGCGCGGCGCTGGCGCTGGTGATCCTCATCGCGCGCTCGGGCATGCACGAGTCGCCCGAGTTCGAGCGCCAGCGCCGAGAAGGCAGCATCCCGGCCACGCCGCTGCGGCACGTGCTGCGCCATCATCCGCTGGCGGTGGCGCGTACCTTCGCGATCTCCGCACTGGGCTCGATCACCTACTACGTGGGCATCACCTATGTGCCGGCATTCCTGCACGAGCAGGGACACGACGAAGGCGACGCGCTGTGGCTGTCGACGATTGCGGCAGTGGCGGTGATCGCGATCACGCCGCTGTGCGGCGCACTGTCCGACCGTATTGGGCGACGGCCGATGCTGTTGGGCCTGACCGTGCTGGCGGCGCTGCTGCCGCTGTCGCTGTTCGCGTGGATGGCGCAGGCAACGGCGTGGGGCATCGCGCTGGCGGCGGTGCTGCTGGCCTGCGTGGCCGGTGGCGTCAGTGCGGTGGCGGCACCGGCCACGGCCGAGCAGTTCCCCGGCGAAGGCCGGGTCAGCGGGCTGGCGCTGGGGGTGACCATGGCTACGGCCGTGTTCGGCGGTGCGACACCGTGGCTGGCGCAATGGTGGGTGGAACGCAGCGGCTGGGCGGCAGCGCCAGGTGCGATGATCGCGCTGGTGGCGGTGCTGGTGCTGCCGGTGCTGTGGACCCTGCCCGAGACGCTCCCGGGCAGGGCCAGGCGCTAGCCGATCAGACCTTCAGGGTCTGCTCGATGTCGGCCAGTACGGCGGCCGCATCCACGCCGATGGCGACGGACTGCAGCACATGCCCATCCCACACGCTGGGGCCGAAGCCCATGCCTTCCGGCTTGGGAATGGTCATGCCGCGGGCGACGCCGTCGGTGGCCACGCGCACGCTGGCGCGCTCGAACTGGAACAGTTCCGGGCGGGTCAGCGCGATGCAGGCGCAGCAGTCGTGCACGACCATGCCCTTGTGCCCGGCCTGCAGGTAGAAGTCCACGTAGTCCTGCGACAGCGCACGCACCAGCTCGGCGTCGGCACCGCCGATCCCGGCCAGCGTGTCCAGGCCGTCACGGTCCATTTCCACGCGGGTGGTCACGTCCAGGCCGATCGCGGTGACCGGCCAATCGGTGGTGAACACCACGTCGGCCGCTTCGGCATCGCCCCAGATGTTGGCCTCCGCGGCCGGGGTGATGTTGCCGTTGACGTGGAAGGCGCCGCCCATGAGGACCACACCGCGCACCAGGCCGGCGATGTCCGGGGCCTGCTGCAGGGCCAGCGCCAGGTTGGTCATGCGGCCCACGGCAACCAGGGTCACTTCGCCCGGGTGGGCGCGGACCAGGTCGATGATCAGCTGCGCGGCCGGGCGCGCGTCGGCGGCCACGTCCAGCTGCGCCGGCACCGGGTGGTTGCCCAGGCCGTTGTGGCCGTGGATGTGCACCGGCCACGCTTCCGGGGTGGCTTCCGGCTGCAGCGGGCCTGCCGCGCCGCGCGCGACCGGGGCGGCAAAGCCCCAGGTCTGCTTCAGGTACAGCGCATTGTGCGTGGTCGATTCAACCGAGGCGTTGCCGAAGGTGGTGGTGACGCCGATCAGGTCGATCTGCGGGTGCTTGTGCAGGTACAGCAGGGCCAGGGCGTCGTCGACGCCCGGGTCGGTATCGAAAATGACTTTCAGCATGTTGTTGTTCTTCTTCTTCCGTGTGGTGCGGGGGGCGCCGGCGGCCACGGGGCAGGCCGGCGCGCCCTACATTGTCCCATCTTCATGACAGGCAGGGCCAATGCCGGGGCGGGGCGGCATAATGCGGCCAGTCCAGGCACGGAACCGCCGCATGCTGATCCTCGCCCTTCTGCTGGTCCTGCTGGTGCTGGGCCTGAATCTGGTCGCCACGGTGCTCATTGTCCGGCGCGACGGCCTGTCGGCAGGCGGCCGCACGGTGCAGCTGCTGCTGGTCTGGCTGCTGCCGCTGGTCGGCGCGATCCTGTGCATGGCGGTGGCCACCGCCGATGGCTCGGGCAGCCGGGGCGATAACGGCCTCGGCGGCGCCTACGACTACTCGGGCGGCTCTTCCAGTGACAACCACAGCCATCACGGCCACAGCAGCTCCGACTGCAGCAGTGATGGTGGTGGCAGTGACGGCGGCAGCTGCGGTGGCGGCGATTGATGAGACGTCCCGGGGTGCCGGCCAGCGGCCGGCACTACCCAGCCGTGGTAGTGCCGGCCGCTGGCCGGCAACCTCAGCAGCTCAGCCGCCGCCTGCGGTCGGCAACGGGGCCGGCACGTTCAGCAGCCCACCCGCTGCCACATAGGCAGCCAATGCCTGGCCCTGGCTCAGCAGATGGCGCTCCATGGTGCGTTCGGCGGCCTGCGCGTCGCGGCGGCGGAAGCACTCCATCAGTTCGCGGTGTTCGGCCAGCGACTGCGCGGTGCGGCCCGGGGTCAGCAGCTGGCGGCCGCGATGCATCTTCAGGATGCGGTGCAGGTCATGGGTGATGCGGATCAGCCACGGGTTGCCGGCGTAGTGCTGCACGGTTTCGTGGATCAGGTAGTTGTTGCGGTAGTACTCGGCGATGTTGCCCTCGGCCGCCGCCGCTTCCATCGCCGCGTGCAGCGCTTCCAGCTGCTGCACGCCGGCATCGTCGATATGCCTGACCGCCTCATGCGCGCAGCGGCCTTCCAGCATCGCCATCACCGGGAACAGCTGGTTGAGGTCTTCCAGCGTGAGCCGGGTGACCCGCGCGCCACGCCCGGCATCGATCTGCACCAGGCCTTCGGCGGCCAGCAGCTTCAGCGCTTCGCGCAGCGGCGTGCGGCTGATGCCCAGTTCCTCGCACAGCGCGGGCTCGTCGATCCACTCACCCGGCGGCAGCCGGTAATCGTAGATGCGCTCGCGCACATGCTCGGCCACCTCTTCATACAGAGGGGCACGCTTCTTCGGGGACCGTGGAGCAGGGGCAATGGCCATGGTGGAAGTGTACCGCCAGGTAGTGCCGGCCGCTGGCCGGCAACCCATGATTGCGGGATGGCTTCATGAGATTGCCGGCCAGCGGCCGGCACTACCGTTGGGTGGTTACATCCAGCCCGGCACCACGAACACCAGCCAGGCCAGCAGCGGCCCCAGTGCCACCACCAGGCCGCTGTAGACCAGGAAGCGGCGGAACAGGGTCTCGCGTTCTTCCTTGGCGGCCGACGCCACCACCAGTGCGCCGTTGGTCGAGAACGGGCTGACATCGACGATGGTGGATGACACCGCCAGCGCACAGATCACGCCGGCCGCGCTGAGGTGGCCCTGCATCAGGAACGGCACCGCCAGCGGGATGGTGGCGCCCAGCACGGCGGCCGACGAGGCGAATGCGGAGACGATGCCACCGACGTAGCAGACCAGCAGTGCTCCGAGCAGCGGGATGCCGATATCGGATACACCATTGCCGATGAAGTCCACCGCACCGGCATGTTCCAGTACGCCGATATAGGTCACCACGCCGCAGATCAGCAGCACGGTGGACCAGCTGATGCCATCGACCGCCCCTTTCTGGCTCTGCGGCGACAGCAGCGCCAACGCCACCGCCACGGTGATCGAGACCAGGCCGACGTTGAGGTTGTAGATCAGCGCGGCCACGCCCAGGCCCAGCAGGCCGATCAGGGTGAACAGCCGCTCGCGGGTCAGGTTCACCGCATCCAGTGCCACCGGATCATTGGACAGGGTGCCACCCCCGGCAGCAACCAGCGCGCCATGGCCTTCGATCGCAAACTGGCGCGACGATGCCTGCGGGCCGCCGGCCATCGCCAGCTCGGCATTGCCGACCGTTCCCGCTGCGGTGATCGAGCCGCGACGCAGCAGGGCGATGCCACCGAAGGCGAAGAAGCAGATCGTCGCCATCATCAGGTTGAAGCCCAGGCTGGTCAGGAACACCGCCATTTCAGTCACTTCCAGCCCGGCCTTCTGCACCACGCCATTGGTGATGCTGCCGTACACGCTGATCGGCGAGAAGCCGCCCGCCTGCGCACCATGGATGACCAGCAGGCCCATCATCAGCGGATTGATGTTGTACTGCTTGGCAAAGCGCAGGGCGACCGGGCCGATGATGGCGACCGCGGCCGGGCCCAGCGCACCGAACGCGGTGAGCACCGCGGTGATCACGAACATCACCCACGGAATGGCCACGATATGGCCGCGCACCGCTTTCACTGCCCAGTGCACCAGCAGGTCGATGGTGCCGTTCTTCTGCGCGATGGCGAACAGATAGGTGATGCCGACCAGGGTCAGGAACAGATCGCCTGGAAAGCCGGCCAGGACCTCCTTGCCTCCCATGTCGACCCACAGCCCGCCGATGATGAAAGCCAGCGCGAAAGCGACGGCGCCCATGTTGATCGGCATTGCCGTGGCGACGATGAACATGATCACCAGGCCGATGATCGTTGCGATTTGTGGACTCATGCGCCCTCCCAGACACGTGACTCACGTACAGCGCGGATGGAGACCCGCCATCCCGGGGTAAGGCGAGGTACGGCGTGTTGCGTGATACGTACTGCTCGAACCCGTTACTGCAGCCGCTCCAGCGCACTGCGGACCCACGCCGCGGCGCCTTCAAGGCTCTGGAACTCTTCCACCGCGCGTACCTGGCAGCACGGATAGGACGGCGCGACCATGCGCGCCAGCGCGTTGCCCGGGCCCAGCTGCAGGAACACCCGAGCGCCGCGCTCGAAGGCCTGGCGCATCACCTGCGCCCACTCGATGGTCTGTGCCAGCTGCGTCGACAGCGTGTGCACCACTGCGGCACCATCACGCACCGGGCGGGCATCGACGCCGGCCAGCAGGGGCAGCCGCGGCGCATGCACCTGCGCGGCCCGCAGCGCTGCGGCAAACGGTGCTTCCGCACCGGTCAACAGCGGCGTGTGTGCGGGCACATGGACCGGCAGCGGACGGATCTCGGCGCCATGTGCCTGCGCGTCTGCCGCCAGCGCGTGCAGCGACGGCTGTGCACCGCCCACGATGAAGTGGTCATGGCCATTGGTGATGGCGATGAAGGCGCCATGCGTGTCGCACAACCGCTGCGTGGCATCGCGGTCCAGCCCCAGCACTGCCTGGAGCCCAGCACCGCGGGGGCTGGCGGCGTCCATCAGGCGCGCGCGCTGCACGGACAGTGCCAGGCAGGTGGTGGTGTCGAAGCTGCCGGCGATGGTATGCGCGGCGAGCTCGCCGATGCTGTAGCCGGCGATCACCGTCGGCGTCGGCAATACCTCGCGCAGGCCCTGCCAGTGCGCCAGGCTGGCTGCGCACAGCAGGGGCTGCGCCTGCATATTGTCAAAACGGTCGTCGGCTGCCGCAGCGGCGAACACATCGCGGCCCAGCAGTTCACCGGTGGCATCGAGCAGTGGCTGTGCGGCGGCCAGGCCGCGCACGCGATCGAACATCGCCGGATGCTGTGCGCCTTGTCCGGGACAGAGCAGGGCCAGGCTCATGCGGCCTCCTGCTGCAACAGGAACACGCAGCAGGCGAGCAGGTCGGCGCTGCCGCCGGGGCTCAAGCGACGCACGACGAAGGCATCGGCGATCTGTTGCAGGCGCGCCCGCCAATCGAGCGCGAAGGCGCCTCCGTCGGCCAGGAATCGGTGGGCCTGCTGCCGTGCCCAGCGCAGGCCTTCCGCGCCACCGCGATGCAGCAGGTTGAGGTCTTCGGTGCGTGCGACCAGCTGCATCAGCGTATGGCACATCGCGGCCTCGCGTGACAGGCCATTGGCCAGCGCATGGCGCAGGGTGGGCAACGCCACCTCGCGCAGCAGCGGATAACCTGCAGCGGCGTGTTCGCGCACACCGGGCACGTTGTGCCGGGCGCGCGCACGTTGGCCTGGGCTGCCTGCATCCAGCGGGGCATGTGTGAAGTCCCCCGCCCAGCGACGTACCTCCAGGCAGACCTGCTCACCGCTGGTGGCATGGCCCAGGCGAGAACGGCAGGCAGCGGCGGCCGCGACCAGCAGGCCGAGGCTGAAGATCGCGCCACGATGGGTATTGATGCCGGTGGTCGCGCGCAGCATGGCCGCTTCGGCGGCGATGCCACACCGGCGCAGGGCATCGAAGTCCGTCCCGGCTGCACCGAGGTGGGCCACGGCAGCGAAATAGTGGCGCAGCGCGAACAGGCTGCGCAGGAATGTGCCGGCGTCCATGTCGTGATGGCTGCCGCTGTCGAATGGAGTGACCAGCCCGGGCTTGGGCGCCAGCGCCAGTTCCGCGTGCAGGCTGGCGACGGCCAGGCGCCCCAGGCGCGCGCTGTGCATGGCAGATGGCGGCCTGACAGCCTGCTGCGGGACGGCGTTCATGCGGTCACCCCGGCGGGGGCGAACACGGACTCGCGCAGTTCCAGTGCAGCGCCGTCGTGGCGCTTGACCAGCACTTCGCGGCTGCGTCCCGCGTACTCCCGCCAGTTCACGGCGGCATCGCCGGACAGGCACAGTTCGCCATCGACCCGGCGGCCGTGTTCGGTTTCCCAGGCCAGCAGCCGTGCAACCAGGGCATCGGCCTGCGCGGTGCTTTCGATCCGCCACAGCAGATCGATGTCTGAGCGCGCGTGCACATAGTGCAGGCCGGTCAGGTGCTGCCACGCGAAGGCACCGAATACGTGCGCCGCAGTGATGTCCTGCAGCACCTGCAGGGGGCGCTGCCAGTCCTGCGGAACGTTGCCTTCCAGCACCGTCTGAAGTGTCGGTGGCGATGCGGTGCGCAGCACATCGCGTGCCGGCACGCGCAGGGCCAGGCGCAGTTTGCCCTCGGCCGGCGGCAGCGGTACGCCCAGGCGCAGCCGGGGATCGGCATCATCGGCGGCACGCCGGGCGACGATGGCCGGCAGACCCTGCGCGAACCAGTCGGCCAAGCGCGCCTCATGCGCGGCGATGTCCGCCTGCCAGGCCGCGTGTGCCGACAGCCAGACCAGCGTATGCCGGGGCAAGCGCTCAGGCATCGCCCTGGCTCACCGCAGTGGCCACCGCCGCGGCCAGGCAACGTCCGCCACGTTCGGCACCCCGCACGGCGCGGCGGTCGCCATCGGTGGGCGTGCGCAGCGCCTGCAGCAGGTGTGCGGCCAGGTCACCGCTCCAGATCGAATCCACCGCGCCCATCGCCACGTAGTTCTCCACGCCCGGCGCGAATACCGGCGAGGTCTGGCTCAGCGCCTGCAGCTTCTCCAGCGGCTGCTTGGTCACCCGGGCCATCGCGCGCAGGTCCATCACCCGCACCTGGGCGTCGGGCAGGGCATGGATGTGGTCGGCCATCAGCCCGAACGAGAGGAAGCCACCACTGACCGACTCACCGTAGACCAGCGTCACCAGCCGCGCACCCCGTCGGCGGGCCAGATCCAGCGTCTGCGCCAGGTGCGCGAAACAGCCGTTGATGCCGAGCAGTTCGTCGCGGCGTGCCAGGCGCTGGCCGGCGGTGTCGACCAGCATCACGATCGGTCGATGGGGATGTGCGGCGGTGCTGGCCAGCACGGTTTCGGCCAGGGCCAGTGCGTGGTCCACGCCCACTTCGAGCTTGTCGGCGGTGCCGATCACGGCCACGTCGCCGTCGTCGGTGCTGGCGGTTCCGGTCAGGACCGAGTCCTCCACGGCAACGGCGTGGCCACGCGGAAACAGGGCATCGAGCAGCGCGTGCAGGGGCAGGCTCATGGCAGGCTCCGATCAGCGGTGGCGGCGAGGAAGTCGTCGGTGTCCAGCAGCGGCAGCCGCCCGGGTTCGTAGATGCCCAGCAGCGACCAGATCTCAAGACCATCGCGGCATCCGCCCCAGGCCTGCACGCGTGCCTTCAATGCGGCTTGACGTGCCTGCAGGGCGTTCAGTGCGGCATCGGCATCGGTGCTGGCGGTGTCCGCCAGCAGCGCATCGAATGCCGCCTGCGCGAACGCCCCGATGGCATCGGGCACCAGCACCTGGGCCTGGTCGATCAGGTAGCGGTGCTTGCCGCCAGTCACCCGCCAGACCAGCGCGCGGTCGCGGGAATCGAACTCTTCCACGCCGCGAACGGTTTCGATCACCTCCGGCCCGGACAGCGACAGCCGGCCTTCCTCGGACATGATCACCGTGCTGCAGCAACGGGCAACGATGCCCATGCCACCGAACGCGCCGTTGCCACTGCCGATCAGCGCGACCACCGGGACGCCCGCAGCGCGTGCATCCAGGGTGGCGCGCATGATCTCGGAGATGGCAATCAGGCCGGCATTGGCTTCGTGCAGGCGTACGCCGCCGGTATCAAGCAGCAGCAACACCCCATCGGGGCGGGTCGCTGCTGCGCGGCGCAACAGGCCGGTCAGCTTGGCGCCATGCACTTCGCCCACGCCGCCCCCCATGAATTCACCCTGCTGCGCGGCCAGCAGCACGCGCTTGCCGCGAAGCGTGGCTTCGCCGACGACGATGCCATCGTCGAATGCGGCTGGCTGGTCGAGTTGGGCCAAGTGCGGGCTCATCATCCGTCGCGCAGGGCCGAGGAACTCGCGGAACGAACCCGCATCGACCAGCCCGGCAATGCGTTCGCGCGCATCGGCTTCGTAGTAGCTGTGGCGCTGGACGTGGCTCATGGCGTGCCTCCGACCAGCAGGGTTTCCACCGCCTGGTCCAGGCGCAGGCTGACCACCGCCGGGGTGGCGCCGGCGTCGTTGATCGAGATGCGCACATCGCGCAGCGGATGGCGCTGCGCGAAATCGCCGATCACCGCCTCCCATACACGGGCGAAGCCCTGCGCGGCGGTGATGATGCGGACCGTCATCGCGCCCTCCAGCTCTGCCGGCTCCAGCAGGATTTCCAGGTTGCCCGAGGCCAAGACGCCGACCAGCACCGCATCGCGCGCGAACTGCACCGGGGTGCGTCCTTCGAATCGATAGTCGAGGGTTTCCATGCTCAGCCCCTTACCAGTTGCGGAAGCGCTTGGGCGGGTCGTACAGACCGCCGGACCAGCGCACCAGATCCTTCACCGAACGTGCCGCCAGCAGATCGCGGCTGGCATCGCGCACGGAGATGCCCAGGTCTTCCGGGCGGCGGATGACACCACGGTCGCGCAGGTTCTCGACCATCGCGCGATCGCGTCCCAGGCCGACCGCCGTATAGCCGGACACGCCGCGGATCGCTTGTTCGCGTTCTTCCGGCGTGCGGCACAGCAGCAGGTTGGCGATGCCTTCCTCGGTCAGCACGTGGCTGACATCGTCGCCGTAGATCATCACCGGCGGCAGCGGCATGCCGGCGCGCTCGGCCAGTTCCCAGGCATCAAGGCGATCGACGAAGGCCGGCGCCATGTGTTCGCGGAAGGTTTCCACCATCTGCACCACCAGCTTGCGCCCGCGTGGCATTTCGCCGGGACGGGCGGCCTGCTGGCCGGCCTTGATCCAGGCGTCGCTGGCGTGGCGGCGGCCGCGCGCATCCGACCCCATGTTCGGTGCGCCGCCGAAGCCGGCGATGCGGTCGCGCGTGGCCGTGGAGCTGTTGCCCTGGAGGTCGATCTGCAGGGTCGAGCCGATGAACATGTCGCAGGCATACAGGCCGGCGGTCTGCGAGAACGCGCGGTTGGAGCGCATGGAGCCATCGGCGCCGGTGAAGAACACATCGCTTCGTGCGGCGATGTACTTCTCCATGCCCAGTTCGGAGCCGAATGAATGCACCGATTTTACGAAGCCCGATTCGATCGCCGGAATCAACGCCGGGTGCGGATTGAGGGCCCAGTGCTGGCAGATCTTTCCCTTCAGCCCGAGCGATTCGGCATAGGTCGGCAGCAGCAGCTCGATGGCGGCCGTGTCGAAGCCGATGCCATGATTGAGGCGGTTGACGCCGTACTCGGCGTAGATGCCCTTGATCGCCATCATCGCCATCAGCACCTGGATCTCGGAAATCTGTGCCGGGTCGCGGGTGAACAGCGGTTCGATGTGATTCGGGCGCGGCGCCTGCACCACGAAGTTGACCCAGTCAGCGGGAATGTCGACGCGGGGGAGGGTGTCGACGATTTCGTTGACCTGCGCGATCACGATGCCGCCACCGAAGGCGGTGGCCTCGACGATTACCGGGGTGTCTTCGGTGTTCGGGCCGGTGTAGAGATTGCCGTTCCGGTCGGCGGCCTGCGCAGCGACCAGCGCCACGCGCGGAGTGAGGTCGATGAAGTAGCGGCCGAACAGTTCCAGGTAGGTGTGGATGGCGCCGATCTGGATGCGCCCCTCGGCCACCAGGTTGGCCAGCCGCACCGACTGCGGGCCGGAGAAGGAGAAGTCCAGCCTGGAGGCGATGCCGCGTTCGAAAACATCCAGGTGCGAAGGCACTGACAGCACCGACTGCACCATGTGCAGGTCGTGAATCCGCGCCGGGTCGAGGCCGGCAAGTGCCTGGGCGAGGAAGTCGGCCTGCTTCTGGTTGTTGCCCTCCAGGCAGACCTTGTCGCCCGGCTCCAGCAGCGCGTGCAGCAGTTCGCCGATATCGGCGGCCGCGACCTCATGGCCGCGGGCCCAGCGCGAAGCGCGCTCCAGGCGTACCCGGCGGTTGCGTTGCAACGTATCCCAGCTCGGGTTCATCGAAGGGCTTCCGATTGGCGTTGAGATAATTACCACATAATTATGGAGGGGCGTGCAACCCGCAGCGCAGCAAAAAGAAGGGCCCGCGCGCAGGCGGGCCCATTCAGTTTGAAATGGAGAATGACCCGCATCGATCGGGGCAGTGCCGGCCGCTGGCCGGCTCCGCGTCCTCGATGCATCGCTTGGAGCCGGCCAGCGGCCGGCACTACCGTTTCCGGTCGCTCAGAACTTCCAGCGCAGGCTGGCCGCCACGAAGCGCGGTTCGCCGAAGTTGTTGTAGTCCAGGTTGGCCCAGTAGGTCTTGTCCAGCGCGTTGCGCACGCTCAGCGTCGCGGTCCAGTTGTCGCTGATGCGGTAGTTGGCGTTGAACTGCACCAGCGAGTACGCCGGCTGGTTCACCGTCACCGTGCCCCCCAGCGGGTAGGCGATGTTGTAGCCCTGCACCCGGCTCTGCCACTGCAGGCCGCCGCCGATGCTCAGGCGTTCCAGCGCGCCGCGCAGCTGCACCTGGGTGTTGAGCTGCAGCAGGTTCTCGGGCGGGTTGGCGTACAGCAGGTCGGTGGCGGCCCGGGTCACCTTGACGTGGGTGTAGCCGGCGTTGACCGTCCAGCCCGGCAGGATTTCGCCGTTGACGTCCATTTCCCAGCCACGCGCCTTGGTGCCGTTGATACCGATGTAGGCCGAGCTGCCATCGCTCAGCGTGCCTTCCGGCACGCTCATGTCACGCACCGCGTAGTTGTCCTGCTTGGCCTCGAACACCGCGGCATTGGCGGTCAGGCGGCCATCGAACCACTGTGTCTTGATGCCCGCTTCCAGGTTCGAGCCCTGCACCGGCGCCAGCAGGTTCTCGTTGCGGTCCTTGTAGTTCTGCGGGTTGAAGATCTCGGTGTAGCTGGCATACGCCGAAACGTTCGGGGTGATCTCGTAGACCAGGCCCACGTACGGGGTGACCTCGTCGCTCACCTTGTATGCGCCGCTGGTGCCGGTATAGGCCCCGGCCGCGTTGTACGAGCGGCTGAGGGTCTGCCAGCGGCTCAGGCGTGCACCGGCAATCAGCGACAGCGGATCGGCCAGGCGCAGTCGGGTGGCCAGGTAGATGCCACTCTGCGTGGTCTTGGCCACGCGGCGCGCGCCGGTGCGGCTGTAGGTCACTTCGGAAATGTCGCCGTTCCAGTTGAACACATTGGGGATGTAGTAGCAGCGCTCACGGCCGCAGGTCGCCCAGTCGCCCGGGAAGTTCAGCGCCACGGTATTGGTGGTGCCTTCCAGGTCCGACCACTGTGCCCCCACAGTCAGGTCATGGTCGCGGCCGAACAGCGGGAAGGTGCCGGTCAGGTAGGCATCGACGTTGCGGCGCGTATCCTTGGAATCGCCAGCGGCAGCGCGCAGGTAGATGCCCGCGCCGGAGTTCGGGTCGGGGTAGCCGGTGCCATACAGGCGCACGTTCTGCACGTTGCCACGGGTGTAGGCGGTGTTGATCTTCAGCAGCCAGTCCTCGCCGAAGCGCTGTTCCAGATTGGCAAAGGCGGTATTGCTCTCGCGCTTCCAGTAGCTCCACTTCGGCGACAGGTTGGTCGAGCGCGCGAGATGGGCGAAGTTGCCCTGGCTGTCGAAGAACGCGACGGTGCCCCAGGTCGAGCCGGTCGGATTGTTGTCCTGGCTCTGGTAACCCAGGGTGAGGGTGGTGCTGTCGGTGACATCGCCTTCCAGCACCGCCATGCCCGCCATCTTGGTCTCGTCGTAGCGGTCGTAGTACAGCCCGCGATCGGTGTAGGCGGCGACTACCCGGCTGCGGAAGCGGCCATCATCGGTGAGCGGCGCGGTCACGTCGGCCTGCATGCGGCGGTAGTCCCAGCTGCCGGCACTGACCGAGAACGATGCATCGAACTCCTTGCCCGGACGCTTGCGCAGCAGGTTGACCGTGGCCGATGGCACCCCCGCACCGCTGAGCAGGCCGTTGGCACCGCGGATCACTTCGATGCGGTCGTAGAAGGCGGTGTCGTATTCCTGGTTGGTGGAACCGCTGTAGGTGGGAATGCCGTCGACCTGGAAATCAGTGATGGCAAAGCCACGTGCGTAGTACAGCGGGCGCTGGGTGTCATAGAAGGACACGCTGACGCCGGGCACGGTACGCATCACGTCGTTGATGCTGAACAGCGATTCGTCCTGCAGGCGCTGCAGGCTGATCGCGGTGGCCGACTGCGGGGTTTCCTGCAGGGTGATCGGCAGGCGAGTCGAGCTGGACGGCGGTGCGGACTGTTCGGCGCGGACGCTCACCCGGTCCAGGGTCTTGGCGTCGGCAGCGCCATCGGCGGCCGCGAATGCGCTGGGTGCGAACAGCAGGGCGAACGACGAAAGCAGGGCAGCGGGCAGCAGCGCGCGGCGGGGCAGGCGGTCATGCGGGTTCGGGGACATGGTGGGCTCGAAGCGTGGAGGTGGGGAAGGGCGGCAACAGTCGTCCAGCACCCGGGGCGGCGGCTTCGGGCACGTCAGGTCCATCTGGGAGAGGCGCGATCACTGCGCAGTGCGCAAATGTAAATAATTCTTAACAACATTACAATTCTCATCATGGCGCAGGGTCATTCGGGCGCGTGGCAGCGGGCAGGTCCCATCCGCGCAAACGCGAACGGCCACCCGAAGGTGGCCGTCCGTCCGTGTACTACAGGGGATGCTGTGGGCTTACAGCGCCTGCAGTTCCTCGTTGGCGTTACGCTTTTCCTTGGCCGGCGCCGGAACCGTGGCCGGAACCGGAACTGCTGCCGGTGCCGGCGCTGCGGCATTGGCATCCACCGGCACCTCCAGGTACGGCAGGTGCAGGGCCTGGCTGGTCAGCGTGCGGATCTCGTTGGTCAGCGCGGCGCTGTCGTTGAGCTTGCGCCCGTACGACGGCACGATCTCGCGCAGGCGCGCTTCCCAACCGGCCTTCATCTGCTCCGGGAAGGCCTTGGCCATCAGATCCAGCATGATCGGCGGCGAGGTCGAGGCACCCGGCGAGGCACCGAGCAGGGCGGCGAGGGTGTGGTCCTTGTCGGTCACGATCTCGGTACCGAACTGCAGCACCGGGCCCTTCAGCGGGTCGCGCTTGATGATCTGCACGCGCTGGCCGGCGGTGACCAGCTTCCAGTCGCCCGGCTTGGCATTGGGGAAGTACTTGACCAGCTCGGCCTGGCGGTCGGCATCGTTCAACCGCGCCTGGCCCATCAGGTACTGCACCAGGTCCAGGTTGTCCTTGCCCACTTCCAGCATCGGGCCGACGTTGTTATGGGTGACCGAGGAATACAGGTCCCACCACGAGCCGTGCTTGAGGAACTTGGTGCTGTACAGCGCGAACGGCCCGAACAGCACCACCGGCTTGCCGTCCAGCTTGCGCGCATCCAGGTGCGGCACCGACATCGGCGGCGAACCGGTTTCGGCCATGCCGTAGGCCTTCACGCCATGGCGCGAGGTCACGTCCTGGCCCTGGAAGGCGAGGAACTGGCCACCGACCGGGAAGCCGGCGTAGTCCTTCGATTCCGGGATGCCCGACATCTGCAGCAGCTTCAGCGCGGCGCCACCGGCACCGATGAACACGAAGCGGGCGTGGGTGGTGGTCTCGGTGCCGGCCTTGAGGTCCTTCACCGTCACGTTCCAGCTCTTGTCGGCGTTCTGCCGCAGCGCGCTCACTTCGTGGTTCAGGTGCAGGCTGAAGTTCGGGCTGCGCTGCAGGCCGGTGGTCAGCTGGCGGGTGATCACGCCGAAGTTGACGTCGGTGCCGAGCGGCATCCAGGTCGCGGCCACCTTCTGCTTCGGGTCACGGCCTTCCATCAGCAGCGGTGCCCATTGCTGGATCTGCTTGGGATCTTCGGAGTACTGCATGCCGTAGAACAGCGGGTTCTTCACCAAAGCCTGCTGGCGCTTGTGCAGGTAGGCGATGTTGTCATCGCCCCAGACGAAGCTCATGTGCGGGGTCGGGTTGATGAAGTCGCTGGGCTGGCTCAGCCGGCCTTCCTTCACCTGGTGCGACCAGAACTGGCGCGAGACCTCGAACGACTCGGCGATGCCGACCGCACGCTTGGTCTCGATGCTGCCATCGGGCAGTTCCGGGGTGTAGTTCAGTTCGGCGAACGCCGAATGGCCGGTGCCGGCGTTGTTCCAGCCATCGGAGCTTTCACCGGCAACGCCGTCGAGGCGTTCGTAGACCTGGATGTTCCAGTCCGGCTGCAGTTCCTGCAGATAGGTGGCCAGGGTGATGCTCATGATGCCGGCGCCGACCAGCACAACGTCGACGGGCTTGTCATTGCTGGCGGCGGGCACCGAGCGCTGGGTCAGCGGCCAGTACAGGAACAGCGCGGCGGCCAGCAACAGCAGCACGAGCAGGGCGAGCAGGGCCTTGCCAAATTTCTTCATGGGGGCGGGATCGTTGGCGGAGGGGAGGAGTTCAGGATGCGCATGGGGCAGGGAAAGGGCGTGAAGAAACAACGCCTTGCGGCATCCTGGAGACGATTCTAACCGGAACCGGTCCGGTTTTTGTGCAATGCATCATCCTGTTGGCGTGCGCGCTGCGGTACGATTGCCCACTGATTCGCAACGACTACTGGCCATGGAGTGGCCGCGCAACGATGTCACGGATGCTGATCGTGGTTGGTGACGCCCTGCAGACGGGTGGTTCGGTACTGACAGGTTCCCCGCACACCGATATCGAAGGCCGCGCCGTGGCACGCGTCGGCGATCGGGTGATGTGCGCCCGGCACGGGCCCGGCTCGATCGTGACCGGTGACAGCACCCTGGTCATCGACGGCCAGCCGGTCGCCCGCGACGGCGACAAGGCCAGCTGCGGCTGCGCGCTGATGGCGGGCAAGCAGCAGCGGGCGCATGTCGTCGCCGGTGGTGGGGGTGGTGGTGGGCAGGCCACGCTGGGTGCGCTGGCCAAGGTAGCGGGCATCGTGGCGCCGCTGCTGAAGACGATGCCGTTGCAGACGCCGCCGTTCGCACCGCCCGGCACGTCCGCGCCGGAAGAGCCGGTGGCACCGCAGTGCTGGGTGGACGATCACGATACCCGGATCGATCGCGATGTGGATGGACGCTATTACGAGGCGTACGACGTCAACGGTGACAAGCACGATTACGCCTTCCCGGTCAGCTACCGCATCGAAATCCCGCTGCATGCGCAGGGCGAGGTGGTGGTGTCGATCAAGGTGCAGCCGATGCCACAGGCCGGGGTCACCGCGGCCGAAGTGACCGCGACGCGGGCACGCATGGAGCAGGGAATCGATCAGTTCTGGAATGGCCGCTTCACCCTGGACATACACGACCCGCAGTGCGGTACCCGCAGTTTCCCGCTCCGCTACGAAGTGCGCTGGGTGCAGGGCGGCAGCGACTACAAACTGATCATCCACCGCAGCTACGACCGCGAGCAGGTCGAGTTTCCGGATATCGACGTCTCGGTATCAACAACGCCGTGGACCTTCGCCCACGAGTTCGCCCATACGCTGGGCGTGCCGGACGAGTATTCCTACAATGATCCGGACGAGGAAACCGTGCGCTACCTCCAGCCCGACGGTACCCTCGATCCGGAAGTGCTGGTTGCCGTTCCTGATTCGCGCGCGCTGTCCGACCCGGCAGCCACCATCATGAATTCGGTCGACTGCGCCGTGACCCTGCCGCGACATGCCTGGAACATCGCGCGCGAGATACGCGAGCTGCTGAGCCGCCAGATCGGCCGGGAGATAACATGCACCGTCAAGTGATTTCACTGATCGCCACTTTTGCCGCCGCCACCGCGCTGCCGGCCCACAGCAAGGAGCTGCCTCCCGTGATCGAACTTCATGCGCGCTGCGTGGACGATGCCCAGTGCCGTTTCCGTGGGCAGACGCTCAATGTCGAGCTGGAGCTGCGCAACAGCGGCAGTGAGCCGGTGTCATTGCCGCTGGAGTACATCCGCAGTCGTGGTCCTTCGGTGAAGCTGAAGGACAACCACTCCGGGAGGACGACCGCCCTGCGCAGTGGCATGGCCGCCGCTGCGCTGCGGGATCAGATGCAGGAGCTGCGTGCGGGCCAGTCCCTGCGCATTGGTTTTCCGATCAAGCCGCAGGAACTGACCCGGTTCGCGTTGCGCCCAATGGATGTGACCCTGCAGCTTTCGGTGAACCTGACGCCCGGTGCAGGCAGTACCGAAGCGCAGGTGGTGCAGGCGCAGCTGCGCGTGCTTGACGCAGACTGATCGCCGCGCCCAGCAATGCGGCGTCGGGTCAATGCAGCCCGATCATCCGGCCGTGCCCTGATTCAGCGCAGTTCCAGGATCTCGTCACCGGCCTCATCGAGCTCACCGGTGGGGCGCCAGCCCAAGCGGCGGTAGAAGCCATGCGAGCGTGAGCGCGGATCGGCCGAGCAGGCCAGGAACAAGCGTTGGTGGCCGGCATCGCGGGTCAGGCTGACCACTTCCTGCAGCAGCTGGCGGCCGATGCCACGGCCCTCGTAGTCCGGCAGCAGCGCCAGCACCAGCACCTCGCCGCTGGCGCGGTCGGCGAAGCAGTAGCCCACGATGCGCTCGCCTTCCCAGGCGACGCGGCCGATCGAATCGCCGTGGGCGATGCCGGACGCCCAGCTTTCCGCGGTGATGCCCAGCTCAGCCAGCTGCGCGACACTGAAGGCGTTCTCGCGGGTGCGCCCGCGCAGGTCGATGCAGGCGGCGGCATCGTCGGGGCGGGCATCGCGCACGGAGAGGGGCATGCGGGGCATCCTTGCAATGAACGGCCCGCCAGTATCCGCATCGCGCATGGACCCGGTGTGGAGGGCGCGTGGAGATTGCATGGAGCGCCGATCAGCGCTTGCGCCGGATCAGCGCCGAGGAGGCGTCCAGCACCGCGCGGGTCAGCAATGCCATGGTCTGCACATCGCCCTTCCAGTGCTGCCAGTACAGAGGCACGTCTTCCCACGCGCGCTGGCGCACGTAGACCAGGCGGCCGGCATCCAGGTGCCGCTTGACCAGCGGCAGGGGGTTCATGGTCCAGCCCATGCCGCCCAGGTTGGCCTGCACGAAGGCGCGGGTGGAGGGAATCCACCAGGTCGGCGCCGTGCTGGGCAGATCGTCGCCGGCCATGCGCCGGGCAAAGCGCGACTGCATGTCGTCCTTGCGGTTGAACACCAGTACCGGTGCCTGCGCCAGCGCCTGAGCGGTCACGCCCTTGGCGAAGTGGCGCTCGCGGAACTCCGGGGTGCAGGTCGCGGCGTAGCGGATGCTGCCCAGTGCGTGGATCTGGCAGCCCTGCACCGGCTCGTCCAGGGTGGTCACCGCGCCCAGCACGGTGCCCTGGCGCAGCAGTTCCACGGTGTGGTCCTGGTCTTCCACGCGCAGGTCCAGGGTGGTGCCGGTGCTCTGCGCGAACTGCGAGGCGGCCTGCGGGAACCAGGTCTCCAGGCTGTCGTGGTTCACCGCCACCGGAATGCTGGCCTGGGGCAGGTCCTCGTCGGCCAGGCCCATCCGGTGCAGCGCGTCGTGTTCGAGCAGGGCGGTCTGCTCGGCCAGCTGCACCAGCACCTGGCCCTCGGCGGTGGCGGTGGCCGGGGTGCCGCGCTTGACCAGCAGGCGGCCGACCCGGTCCTCCAGCGCCTTGACCCGCTGCGAGATGGCCGAAGGGGTGACGTTCAGCGACTGTGCGGCGCGGTCGAAGCTGCCTTCGCGGATCACCGCGGCCAGGGCGCGCAGCTGGGCATGGTCGATACGCATCGAATTAAGTTCCGCTAATGTTGGTTTAGGAAGTTTAGCTCGTCTTTTTCATGTTGCGGCGCGACAATGGCGCCCGTTCCGGTGCTGTCCGCCTTCGCGAGGCACCGTCCCCCTCAAGCAACACAAGGCAGTCAATCCCATGTTCTCGGTCATCTCCGCCAGCACCGGCCTCGGTGCCTGGTTCTCTGGTGCAGCTACCGGCATCGGCCTGTTCGCCGTGGTCGGGGCCCAGAGCGCCTTCATTCTGCGCCAGGGCATCCTGCGCAAGCACATCGTGCCGGTGGTTGCCACCTGCGCGGCCATCGATGCCATCTTCATCTTTGCCAGCGTGGCCGGCCTGCGCACGCTCACCTCGGCGCTGCCGTGGCTGACCACCGCCGTGCTGTGGACCGGTGTGGCGTTCCTGGCCTGGTATGCGATGAAGTCGGCGCGCCGTGCGATTGCCGGTGGCGGCGGCATGGGCGAGGCTGACAGCGATGACGGCAGCCGCCGTGCCGTACTGATGGCCGCGGTCGGTTTCTCGCTGATCAACCCGCATTTCTGGCTGGACATGATGGTGATCGGCTCGATTGCCGAGAACTTCGGCAATGCCCGCATGGCGTTCGCCGCCGGCGTGGTCACCGCCAGCTGCCTTTGGCTGACCGCGCAGGGCCTGGGCGCGCGCCTGCTGGCGCCGCTGTTCACCAAGCCCGGTACCTGGCGCGTGCTGGACGGCACCATCGCCGTGATCCTCAGCATCCTGGCCCTCATGTTGGCGGTGCGCGGGGTCCACTGACCCGGCGCACGCCCCCCGAACCCACGTCCTGACTCTCTCTCCAAGGTAGTGGTAGCGACGGCACCGGCAACGGTGCCGTCGTTTTTTTTGCCCCTGTGGCATCCGCCGCATGTACGTGCCTAGAATCGCGTATCCGGACAGGCTGTCCGGTTTTCCATGGGGGGAAGGATGCGCAGGATTGTGCTGGCTTTGGTGCTGGGGGCTTTGTCAGGCGGGGCAGCGGCGGCGGCGCTGGATCTGGATCGTTTTCTGCGGCAGGAATCGTTCACCGACATCAAGATTTCGCCGGGCGGAGAGTACGTTGCCGCCACGGTACCGCTGGAAGCCGGGACGGCACTGGCGATCTATCGCATTGCCGACATGAAGATGGTCGGCAGCTTCCGTCCGCCGCGCAACGACCACGCCCACACTTTCGACTGGGTCAGCAACGAGCGGTTGCTGGTGGGCATGGCGCAGAAACTCGGGCTGCTGGACCGGCCCACGCCGACCGGCGAGCTGTTCGGCATCAATGCCAACGGCAAGGGCGGCGAACTGCTGGTGGGGTACCGGGTTGCCGACCAGAGCCTGGGTACCAACATCAAGGTCAAGCCGGCGGGCATGGTCGCTGCGTACCTCAGCGACGAACTGAAGGACGACGACCGCAACGTGCTGGTCACCGTGGTTCCCTTTGTCGGCAACACGCATGCGCAGATCGAGCGCATGGATGTGATGACCGGTCGCCGCAACGCGGTGGCGCGCGCGCCGGTTGCCGATGCGCACTTCACCACCGATGAGCAGGGCGAGGTGCGTTTCGCGCGCGCTGCCGTCACCGATGGAACGCAGAAGCTCTACTACAGGGCGGGCAGCAACAGCGAGTGGGTCCTGCTTAACGACGAGGCCCTGAGCAAGCGCACCGAAGTCCCCCTCGGTTTTTCGGCCGACGGTCGCCTGGCCTATCTGCAGGTCGAGCAGGTGGAAGGGCCCGACGCGATTGTCAGCTGGGACCCGCAGAGCAATGAGCGGCGCACCGTGCTGTGCGATGAAACCGCCGATCCGGCACGCATCATCCGTCGCCCCGGCAGCCGTGTGCCGGTGGGGGCGCTGTTCCTTGGCGGCGCGCCGCGAACGGCGTTCTTCGATGACGCGTCGGACGAAGCGCGCCTCTACCGCAGCCTTGAAGCGGGCCTGGGAGGCCCGGTCTACATCACCTCCAGCACGCGTGATGGCAGGACCGTGCTGGTGGAGAGCTGGTCAGGCCGCAATCCGGGCGACTTCTATCTGTATGACACGGTGGGCAAGAGCGCCCGGCACCTGATCAGCCGCAGCGACTGGGTCGACCCGGCGCTGACCGCCGAGGTCCACCCGATCAGCGTCAAGGCGCGCGATGGTCGCCCGCTGCACGGCTTCCTGACGATCCCGCATGGGCTCGAGGCGCGTGCACTGCCGATGGTGGTACTGCCGCACGGTGGGCCGATCGGTGTTTCCGACCATGGCGCCTACGAGGCCGAGACCCAGATGCTGGCAGCGGCTGGCTACGCGGTGCTGCAGGTCAATTTCCGCGGTTCTTCCGGCTATGGCCGGGCGCACATGCAGGCAGCGCGCAAGCAATGGGGGCTGTCGATGCAGGATGACGTCACCGATGCCACGCGCTGGGCCATCGAGCAGGGCGTGGCGGACAAGGACCGCATCTGCATCTACGGCGCCAGCTACGGCGCCTATGCGGCGATGATGGGCGCGGTGCGCGAGCCGGGTCTCTACCAGTGTGCGGCCGGTTATGTCGGCATCTACGACTTGCCGCTGATGTATGCCCGCGGCGATATCCAGAGCGATGAATCAGGCCTGGCGTACCTGCGCAACTGGCTGGGGTCGCCCAATGAGCTGGCCGAGCGCTCGCCGGTGAACCTGGCCGGGCAGGTGCGGGTGCCGGTGTTCCTGGCCGCAGGCGGCCAGGACCAGCGCGCACCGATCGTGCACAGCGAGCGCATGGAGGCGGCGTTGAAGAAGGCCGGCTCGCCGGTGGAGAGCCTGTACGTCAAGAACGAAGGGCATGGCTTCTACAACCTGGCCAACCAGCGCACCTACTACAGCCGGCTGCTGGCCTTCCTGTCGCGCAGCCTGGGCGGGGCCACCGCCGGCGAAGCGGCACAGACCGGCGGCGGCAAGGCACCGTAACTGCATCGGCGCGCGCGGGACGCGCGCTTCGACATGCCGGGCAGCCAGGCTGCCCGGTCACAAGGGGACACCATGAAGCATGCATTGCTGCTCGCCGTCCTGCTGTTGCTGTGTGGTGCCGGCCATGCGCACACAACCGACATCGCGCTGGACGACTACCTGCGGCGCGCCGAGTTCAACGACATCCAGCTGTCGCCCACCGGCGAGTACCTGGCCATGACCCTGCCGCTGGAAGGGGCAACGGCGGTGGCCGTCCTGCGCACCAGCACGATGGAACTGGTCGGCAACTTCCGGCCGCCGCGCAACAACCACGCCAACAGCGTCGATTGGGTGAGCGACCGTCGCCTGCTGATCGGGCTGGCCGAGAAGTGGGGCGCGCTGGATGCGCCGCGCTCCACAGGCGAGCTCTACGCGATGGATGCCGACGGCAAGCGCGGGGATCTTCTGGTCGGCTACCGCGCGCGGCCGGATGAGCCTGGCCTGGTCAGCGGTCGCGTGGTCGAGCCGGTGGCGGCGTTCCTGGCCGATCCGCTGGCTGGTGACGAGCGCAACGTGCTGATCTCGCTGTGGCCGTTCGCCAACGACACCAGCGCACGGCTTGAGCGGATGGATGTCATCACCGGCCGCCGCGTGCTGGTCTCGCGGTCGCCGGTGCAGCGGGCAACGTTCACCACCGACAACGCCGGCGTCCTGCGCTTTGCCCGCGGCGCTGCCGCGGACAACATCAACAAGCTCTACTACCGGCAGGACGATGGGCGCTGGACCCTGCTCAACGACGAGGGCAGCAGCCACCGCATCGAACGCCCCATCGGTTTTTCCGCCGACAACCAGCTGGCCTACCTCATCGTCGAACAGGCCACCGGCCCGGATGCGGTAGTCAGCTGGAATCCACAGACCGACGAGCGGCAAACCCTGCTACGCGACGCGGTGGTCGACCCGGCCTCCATCATCTACCAGCCGGGCAGCCGTGTGCCGGTCGGCGTGCAGTTCGTGGGAGCGACCGCGCGCAGCGCGTTCTTCGACGAGCAGTCGTCCACCGCGCGGATCCAGCGCATGCTGGAAAAGGCCTTCCCCGGGCAGCGGGTCAGCCTGCTGTCGGCCACCCGTGACAACGCGCGTATCCTGGTCAAGGTCAGTTCGGGCGGCAATCCCGGCGACTGGTTCATGTTCAATACCGCCACCCGGGAAGCGGCGTTCGTGACCGCGCGCCAGCGCTGGTTCGACCGCGACGGAGCTGCCAGCGTGCGTCCGATCGCCCTCACTGCGCGCGATGGCCTGCCGTTGCACGGCTTCCTGACCGTACCCAAGGGCAGTGACGGCCGCCGCCTGCCGATGGTCGTGATGCCGCACGGCGGGCCCATCGGCGAGTTCGATGATGGTGGCTTCGAGCGTGACAACCAGCTGCTGGCCGCAGCCGGCTATGCGGTGCTGCAGGTCAATTTCCGCGGCTCGGGCAACTATGGTCGTGCCCACACGCAGGCTGCGGCGAAGCAATGGGGCCAGGCCATGCAGGATGACGTGACCGACGCCACGCGCTGGGCCATTGCCGAAGGCATCGCCGACCCGCAGCGCATCTGCATCTATGGCGCCAGCTACGGCGCGTACTCGGCCATGATGGGCGCCGTGCGTGAGCCGGCGTTGTACCGGTGCGCTGCGGGCTATGTGGGCGTGTATGACCTGCCGCTGATGTTCAAGCGCGGTGATATCCAGGACCGCGCTTCGGGCGTGAACTACCTGAATGAATGGCTCGGCGATCCCGCGGCGTTGGCAGCGGTCTCGCCGGTGAATCTGGCGGCCCGGATCACGGTGCCGGTGCTGCTGGCGGCCGGGCGCGAAGACGCGCGTGCGCCGGTGCAGCACACGCAGCGGATGGAAGCGGCCCTGAAGCAGGCCGGGGTGCCGGTGGAAGCGGTGTACTACCCGCGCGAAGGGCATGGCTTCTACGGCGAAGCCAGCCAGCGCGATTACTACACGCGCCTGCTGGCGTTCCTGTCGAAGCACTTGGGCGGGGCGAACGCCCAGGTTGCAGCATCGGTGGAAAAGGCCACGGCGCCCTGAGTGGGCGCCGCTGCACCGGGCCTACTTCACCCCGTGCATCATCCGCTTCAACAACGGCGCAGCGATGAAGGCGAGCACGGCGCAGCCCAGGCCAATCCACATCAGCAGCCAGAACAGGTGCGCATAGGCACCGGCGGCAGCCACCATGTCGAGTGATTCGCCTTCCGGCACATCGATGGCGGCGAGCTTGCCGAACAGTGCGGCCAGCGTTTCCGAGAATGCAGTGGCCAGGAACCAGGTGCCCATCATCAGGCTCATCACCCGTGGCACCGCCAGCTGGGTCACTGCGGAAAGGCCGACCGGCGACAGGCACATCTCGCCGCTGGCCAGCAGGAAGTAGGCCAGCACCAGCCACCAGACGCTGGCCATCTCACCGGTGGCGCCGACCTGCTGCGCTGCCAGCGCCAGCGGCACGAACGACAGCGCACCGATCACCAGGCCCCATGCCGACTTCACCGGCTTGCCCGGCTCCCAGCCGCGGCGGTCCATCCACGTCCACAACGCGGCGAAGGCCGGTGCCAGCAGTACCAGGAACAGGCCGCCGAGGTAGGTCAGCGAACCGGCGGTCTGCGGAATCACCAGGCAGTCGCGCACCAGCAGCACCAGCATCAGTGCCACGATGCCGATGAAGAACGCACGCGGTGCGGCCGAACCGGGGCGCCGCTCGGACAGGCGCGCGCTGACCACGAAGCCCAACGGTGCCAGCAACAGCGAGATGATCGACCACGGCAACGGAGTGCCGCCGGTGATCACCAGCGAGGGCACGATGTCCTTGGTCAGCAGGCGGTCGGTGAAGGTCACCCACGAGCCATACGACTGCTCGTACATCGTGAAGAACACCAGCGCCATGAAGATCAGCACCATCAGCGCGATCATCTGCTGGCGCTGTACCGGCGTGCACTTCGTGCCGGTGAACCACGCGAACCAGACCAGCACGCCGCCCAGCACCACCAGCATCAGCATCAATGCCAGGCTGATTTCACCACCCAGCGCGAAGGCACCGTTGCCGGCGGCCCACATCAGCCACGCCACCGGCAGCACGCCGAGCACCGCGCACAGATAGATGAGCCATTCGCGGGGCAGGCCCAGCACCTTCTGCCTCAGCGCGGCCGGCTGCGGCGGTTCGGCATGGCCCTGCAGGTATTTCTGGCCCCACAGGAACATCGCCAGGCCGGCCAGCATGCCGATGCCGGCCGCGCCGAAGCCGTACTTCCACCCGTAGGCCTCACCGAGGAAGCCGCATACCAGCGAGGAGAACAGCGCGCCCAGGTTGATGCCGGCGTAAAACAGCGAGAAGCCCGAGTCACGGCGCGGATCGTCCTTGGCGTAGAGCTTGCCGACGATGGTGGAGATGTTCGGCTTCAGGAAGCCCACGCCCATGATGATCAGCGCCAGCGACAGGTAGGTCACCGCCAGCGCCGAGGTGTCGCGCACCACTTCGCCGTTCACCCGGTACGCGGCATGGCCCTCGAAGGCCATGCCCAGATGGCCGAGCACCAGCAGGATGCCGCCGAACAGCACCGCCCGGCGCATGCCCAGCCAGCGGTCGGCCAGCATGCCGCCGAACACCGGGATGCAGTACACCAGCCCGCCGTAGGCGCCGAGCAGGTCCAGCCCGGCCTTGTCGCCGAACAGGTGGTACTTGGTCAGGTAGAGCAGCAGCAGCGCCTTCATGCCATAGAAGGAGAAGCGCTCCCACATCTCGGTGAAGAAGCAGACGTAGACGCCCTTGGGATGGCCCAGGAAGTCGTCGGAGGCGGTAGCGGCAACGGTCATCGACGGCGGGAACAGCGGAAAGGGCGCGATTATAGAAGGGGATGAAGGGGAGCACCGCGCTTATGCCAAATACGACTTAATCCCCTCCGTCCCCTTTTTGCCGTGGATGCCGCCGGGCTTTGCCGGATCGGCCGGTTGACCTTGCTGTACTGGCCGGGCAGGCCGCCGGGCCTGGGCCGGCGGTGACCAACCGCACTGGACGTGACGCCCCCTGAACGCTAGCGTGATCGGGATTTTTTGCCAGCAGGGGCTTCCATGAACCACGACGCTGCGCCCAAGCAGCTCACCTTCCGCGCAGTGGCCCTGGCCATTGTGCTGGCGGTGGTGCTGTCGGCCGCAAACGCCTACCTCGGTCTGTTCGCAGGCCTGACCATCGCCACCGCCATTCCCGCCGCGGTGATTTCCATGGGCGTGCTGCGCCTGCTGGGCGGTGGCTCCATCCTCGAGAACAACATCGTGCAGACCGGTGCTTCGGCCGGTTCGTCGATCGCCGCCGGTGTGATCTTCACCATCCCCGCGCTGGTGATCATGGGCTACTGGCCCGACTTCAAGTACTGGTGGGTGCTGGGCATCGCCGGCCTGGGTGGCCTGCTGGGCGTGCTGTTCTCGGTGCCGCTGCGCCGTTCGATGATCGTCGAAGACCCGCTGCCCTTCCCGGAAGGCAAGGCCGCCGCCGAAGTGCTCAAGGCCGGTGAGAACCCGGGCCCGGGCCTGAAGATCCTCGGCCTGTCGGCGGTGATCGGTGCCTTTGTCAAGCTGGCCGCCGAAAGCGGCATGCGCCTGATTCCCGATGCGTGGGCCACCTCGGCCTACGTCGGCAGCTCCAAGGTCACTGCCTTCATCGGCACCAACCTGTCGCCGGCGCTGCTGGGCGTGGGCTACATCGTCGGCCTCAACGTCGGCATCGTGGTGGTGTCCGGTTCGATCCTGACCTGGCACATCGCTATCCCGATCTACCAGGCGTTCTTCATGAACACCGATCCGGCGCTGGCCGCGTCGGTTGCTGCAGCTTCGTCCACCGAGGCGGCGTTCGCCATCTGGGGCGCGAAGATGCGTTACCTGGGCGTCGGCGCGATGCTGATCGGTGGCATCTGGACCCTGATCTCGCTGCGCAAGTCGCTGCTCAATGGCGTCAAGAGCGGCTTTGCCGCCGCGCGCAAGAGCGGTGGCCCGGTGCTGGCGCACACCGAGCGCGACCTGCCGATGAAGTGGATGCTGGTGGCCCTGGTGGTCTTCGTGCTGCCGCTGCTGGCCCTGTACCAGGCCATCGTCGGCCAGTGGCATGTGTCGATCCCGATGACTCTCATCATGATCGTCGCCGGCTTCCTGTTCGTCTCGGTCTCGGCCTACCTGGCCGGCCTGATCGGCTCGTCCAACAACCCGGTCTCGGGCATCACCATTTCCACCATCCTGTTCGCCTCGGCGGTGCTGGTGCTGCTGCTGGGCAAGGATGGACTGCAGCCGGTGGGTGCCTTCGGTGCGCCGCTGGGTGCAGTGGCCGCCATCATGATCGGCGCGGTGGTGTGCTGTGCCGCGGCGGTCGGCGGTGACAACCTGCAGGACCTCAAGGCCGGCTACATCGTCGGCGCCACCCCGTGGAAGCAGCAGCTGATGCTGGGCATCGGTGCGTTCTCGTGCGCGCTGATCATGGCCCCGGTGCTGAACCTGCTGGCCACCGCCTACGGCATCGGCGTGAAGTCCGAGCTGCACCCGAACGCACTGGCCGCGCCGCAGGCCAACCTGATGGCCTCGGTGGCCAAGGGTCTGTTCGGTGGTGAGCTGCCGTGGACCTTCATCGGCATCGGTGCCGTGGTCGGCGCCGCGATCATCGCCTTCGACAGCTGGCTGAAGTCTCGCAATGCACGTTTCCGCGTGCCGGTGCTGGCTGCCGCCATCGGTATCTACCTGCCGCTGGAACTGATGGTGCCGATCTTCCTCGGTGGCCTGATTGCCCACCTGGTCGAGCGCTTCCACAAGGTGCGCGCCGATGACGAAGAAGGCCGCGACCGCGTGCACAAGCCGGGCGTGCTGTTCGCTGCCGGCCTGATCACCGGCGAAGCGCTGATGGGCATCGCCATCGCCGTGCCGATCGTGGTCAGCAGCCGCGCCGACGTGCTGGCCGTGCCGTTCCACCTGCCGGGCGCACAGTGGATCGGCCTGGCCGTGCTGTTCGTGGTCGGCTGGCTGATCTACCGCACCGGCAAGCGCGCCGTGGCGTAAGGGGTGGGTCGGATCCCTTCCGGCAGGGAAGGGCTCTGACCCCAGGTTTGATGGGTAGTGCCGGCCGCTGGCCGGCAACCCCGGAACCCATGAAGGCCCATGAGTGCCGGCCAGCGGCCGGCACTACCGCAAACCCCGCTTCGGCGCGGGTTTGCCCGTTCTGGCGGCTGCTCGATCACAGCCATGACCGATGGCCTTGGCAGCCCCGGCCGCACGGGCCTACCATCGGTTTTTTGCCGTCCTGCGGAGACCCCGATGAAACTGCGTCATGCCCTGCTGCCACTGAGCCTGCTGGCCGCCCTGCCCAGCGTTGCCGCTGCCCGTGGCCTGGAAGTCCGCGACATGGTGGCCATGGACCGCGTTTCCGCGCCGGTACTGACCGCTGACGGCGGCACCGTGGTGTTCGCCAAGCGCAGCGTGGATGCCAACCTGAAGGCCTCCACCGCGCTGTTCGCGCGGAACCTGCTCACCCGTGATGCGGCGCCGCCGAAGCAGATCACCCCGGCCGGCTGGAACGTCAATTCCGCGTCGCTGTCGGCCGATGGCCAGACCGTGTACTTCCTCAGCGGCAAGAGCGGCAGCCAGCAGCTGTATGCACAGCCGCTCAGCGGCGGCACGCCGCGCCAGCTGACCGACTTCGCCGTCGACGTGGACAGCTACCACGTGTCGCCGCAGGACGACCGCGTGCTGTTCAGCGCCGGCGTGTTCCAGGCGTGCGCCTCGGACCTGGCCTGCACCGAGAAGAAGCTCAAGGACAACAAGGACGCCAAGGCCAGCGGCAAGGTCTTCGATTCGCTGTTCGTGCGCCACTGGGATACCTGGAATGACGGCCGCCGCAACACCCTGTTCGTGGCACCGCTGCCGGCGGCCAAGGCCGGCCCGGTCAAGGGCGCGTCGGCGCTGAGCGCGACCATCGACGGTGATGCACCGTCCAAGCCGTTCGGCGGCAATGATGACTTCGCGTGGTCGCCGGATGGCGCCAGCGTAGTGGCCAGCATCCGCGTGGCCGGCAAGCAGGAGCCGTGGTCGACCAACTTCGACCTGTACCGCTTCGACGCTGCCGGCAAGCAGGCGCCGGTCAACCTGACCGCCGCCAACCCGGCCTGGGATGCCGGCCCGGTGTTCAGCGCCGACGGCAAGACCCTGTTCTACCGCGCGATGAAGCGCCCGGGCTTCGAGGCCGACCGCTTCGGCCTGATGGCGATGGACCTGGCCAGCGGCAAGACCCGCGAGATCGCCCCGCAGTGGGATCGCTCGGCCGGTGGCATCACCCTGTCCGCCGACGGCGCCAGCATCTACACCACCGCCGATGACCTGGGCGAACACCCGCTGTTCCAGATCGACGTGGCCAGCGGCAAGGCCACCAAGCTGATCGGCGACGGCAGCGTGACCGCGGTCGACGTGGCCGGCAACAGCGTGGCGATCACCCGCAACAGCCTGAAGAGCAACGACCAGGTGCTGGTCGGCCTGCTGCCGGCCGCTGGCCAGCCGATCGGCGAGCTGCGCGCGCTGACACCGGCCGCTGGCGACGTGCTGAAGGACGTGTCCTTCGGCGACTACGAGCAGTTCGAGTTCAAGGGCTGGAACAACGACACCGTGCACGGCTACGTGGTCAAGCCGCACAACTACCAGGAAGGCAAGTCCTACCCGGTCGCGTTCCTGATCCACGGCGGCCCGCAGGGCAGCTTCGGCAACGGCTGGAGCTACCGCTGGAACCCGCAGACGTACGCCGGCCAGGGCTACGCGGTGGTGATGATCGACTTCCACGGTTCCACCGGTTACGGCCAGGCCTTCACCGATGCGATCAGCCAGCACTGGGGCGACCGCCCGCTGGAAGACCTGCAGAAGGGCTGGGACGCGGCGCTGAAGAAGTATTCCTTCCTCAACGGCGACAAGGCCTGTGCGCTGGGCGCCAGCTATGGCGGCTTCATGGTCAACTGGATCGCCGGCAACTGGAACAGCCCGTTCAAGTGCCTGGTCAACCATGACGGCGTGTTCGACCAGCGCATGATGGGTTACGCCACCGAGGAACTGTGGTTCACCGAGTGGGAGCAGGGCGGTACCCCGTACCAGAAGGCCGCGAATTACGAGAAGTTCAACCCGGTCAACCACGTGGCGGACTGGAAGAAGCCGATCCTGGTCATCCACGGCCAGCAGGACTTCCGCATTCCGGTCGAGCAGGGCCTGGCTGCCTTCACCGCCGCCCAGCGCCAGGGCATCGAATCGAAGTTCCTGTACTTCCCGGACGAGAACCACTGGGTGCTGAAGCCGAACAACAGCATCCTGTGGCATGACACCGTAAATGCCTGGCTGAAGCAGCACATCGGCCAATAAGCGCCTTCGGCGCCGCCCTTCGGGGCGGCGCTCTGCTTTCTGGTAGTGCCGGCCGCTGGCCGGCAACCCCATTCTGCTTTCCACCCCTGCCAGATTGCCGGCCAGCGGCCGGCACTACCCAGAGCGCCTGCATGCCCTCGACCGCCCTGATCCAGAACGACATCGTCGTCTTCGGTTTGATCGCCGCCACCCTCGGCGCCGTGTTCTGGACCGCCTCGCGCGAGCAGGGGCTGTGGAAGCGCTTCTACACCTTCGTGCCGGCGCTGCTGCTGTGCTATCTGCTTCCCGGCATCTACAACACCGTCGGCTTGATCGACGGCCAGAACACCAAACTCTACAACCCGGTCGCGCGCGACATCCTGCTGCCGGCGGCGCTGATCCTGCTGACCCTGGCGGTGGACATCAAGGGCATCCTGCGGCTGGGCCCGAAGCTGGTGCTGATGTACCTGGGCGCTTCTGCCAGCATCATGCTCGGCGCGGTGGTGGCCTTCCTGCTGATGCGCGCGATCCATCCCGACACCGTGGCCGGCGATACCTGGGCCGGCATGGCCGCGCTGGCCGGCAGCTGGATCGGTGGCGGCGCCAACATGCTGGCGATGCGCGAAGTGTTCGACGTCAACGCCACCACCTTCGGCCAGTTCGCCGTGGTCGATGTCGGCGTCGGTTACGTGTGGATGGCGGCGCTGATCTTCCTGGCCGGCCGCGCGGCAAAGATCGATGCACGCAGTGGCGCCGATACCTCGGCCATCGACGAGCTGAAGGAGCGCATCGCGCGCTTCCAGGCTGAGCACGAGCGCATTCCCAGCCTCACCGACCTGATGCTGATCGTGGCGGTGGCCTTCGGTGGCGTCGGCCTGGCGCATGCGATCGGTGCGCCCTTGGCCGCATGGTTCAAGGCGAACGTCAGCTGGGCCGCGCAGTTCAGCCTCGACGCGCCGTTCGTGTGGGTGGTGGTGCTGTCGACCACGCTGGGCCTGGGGCTCAGTTTCACCCGTGCGCGCACCCTGGAAGGCGCGGGCGCTTCGCGGCTGGGCTCGCTGCTGCTGTACTTCCTGATCGCCTGCATCGGCATGCAGATGGATCTGCTGGCGCTGCTGGACCGCCCGTGGCTGTTCCTGCTCGGCCTGATCTGGATCGCCGTGCACATCGTGCTGCTGTGGTGCCTGGGCAAGCTGCTGAAGGTACCGTTCTTCTACTTCGCCATCGGTTCGCAGTCGAACATCGGTGGCCCGGCCTCGGCACCGGTGGTGGCCGCGGCGTTCCATCCGGCCCTGGCGCCGGTCGGCGTGCTGCTGGGTACGATGGGCTACGCCACCGG
>NZ_DS999412.1:4092218-4107636 GCF_000158575.1 Stenotrophomonas sp. SKA14 | reverse complement strand
GATGCTCTATGCCACCGGCAAGCCGCGTTCGATCAACCAGGCTTTCGCGTCTTCGGCATCCTGCTCGAACCACGCCTTCGTAGACCCCAGCCGGTACGTATACCCCCACGCATCCATGTCGGCCATCAGCCGCTCGCTGCCGACACCGGGCAGCTGCCCGGCCAGCACGATCTGCAGGTAGCAGGTCGCGTCTTCCTCAGGCACCGAATCGGTGGCGTCGGTATGCACCAGTGCACGCCGCTCCGGCGGCAGCACGATCAGGTGGCAGGCTTCGTGCAGCATCGAGTGCACGGGCGTGTCATTGCGCACGTAGACGTTGCTGGCGATGATGCCCGCCTCCGGTTCGCCCCAGTAGCTGCCGGGAATCGGTTCACCGGCGGACACGTGGTGCAGCCGAAGGCCATGCGCGGCGAGCAGGCACTGCGCATCGGCGAAGGCGATGTCGCCCACGCAGGTGATGTTCACGGCGGTTGTCGTATCGGTCATGCGGGTCACGCAGCCCCGCCCATGCAGGCACGGGCGGGGCAGGGCATCAGGGTTTGTCCGGGCCTTCAGGCAGCGCCACGGAGATGTCCAGCACGTCGTGCTGCCCATCCTTCACCAGGTCGACCTTCACCGCGTCGACGTCGATGTTTACGTACTTCTTGATCACTTCCAGCAGCTCGCGCTGCAGCAGCGGCAGGTAGTCCGGGCCACCGCGGTGGCTGCGTTCCTGCGCGATGATGATCTGCAGGCGGTTCTTGGCGGTTTCGGCGGTGGTCTTCTTCGCTTTGAGGAAATCAAACAGGCCCATGCTTACCCTCCGAACAGCTTGCTGAAGAAGCCCTTCTTCTCGACGTTGGTGAAGCGCATCGGGCGTTCTTCGCCGAGGATGCGCGCGACGGCGTCTTCATAGGCCTGGCCGGCAGCGGATTCGACATCCAGGATCACCGGCTCGCCCTTGTTGGAGGCGTTGAGCACGTCGCCCGATTCCGGAATCACGCCGATCGCCTTCAGGCCGAGGACTTCCTCGACGTCGGCGATGCTCAGCATCTCGCCGCTTTCCACGCGCACCGGGGTGTAGCGGGTCAGCAGCAGGAAGGCCGGCACGTCCTGGCCGGACTCGGCCTTGTGGGTCTTCGAATCGAGCAGGCCGATGATGCGGTCGGAGTCGCGCACCGAAGACACTTCCGGGTTCACCACCACCACTGCGCGGTCGGCGAAGTACATCGCCAGGAAGGCGCCCTTCTCGATGCCGGCCGGGGAGTCGCAGATGATGTAGTCGAAGCCGTCGGCGGCCAGGTCCTTCAGGACCTTGCCCACGCCTTCCTGGGTCAGTGCGTCCTTGTCGCGGGTCTGCGAGGCGGCCAGCACGTACAGGTTGTCGAAGCGCTTGTCCTTGATCAGGGCCTGCTTGAGGGTGGCTTCGCCGTGCACGACGTTGACGAAGTCGTACACCACGCGGCGTTCGCAGCCCATGATCAGGTCGAGGTTGCGCAGGCCGACGTCGAAGTCGATCACCGCCACCTTCTTGCCGCGCCGCGCCAGGCCGCAGGCCAGGCTCGCGCTGGAAGTGGTCTTGCCGACGCCGCCCTTGCCGGAGGTGACTACGATGATTTCAGCCAAAGGACTTCTCCTGATGATTCTGTTTGGGTGCTGCGTCAGTCCAGCGCAGCGATCTTGATCTGGTCCTGTTCCAGCCATACCTGCACGGCCTTGCCGCGCAGGTTGTCCGGGACATCGTCCAGTACCTTGTAATGGCCTGCAATGGCGACCAGTTCCGCATGGAAATCACGGCAGAAGATGCGTGCCGCGGTGTTGCCCTGGGCTCCTGCCAGCGCGCGGCCGCGCAGGGTGCCGTAGATATGGATGCTGCCATCGGCGATGACCTCGGCGCCGGCGCCGACGGTGGCCATCACGGTCAGGTCGCAGTTTTCCGCGTACAGCTGCTGGCCTGAACGCACGTTGCCCAGCTGCATGCGGCCCGGCTGCGGCGCGGCGGCATCGGCGACCTTGGCCACCGGCGCGGCGGGGGCCGGCTTCGGCTCGGCGCGGACGGCGCGACGCGGTTCCGGTGCGGGCGCCGGCGGGGCCGGTTCGGCCTCGGCGCGCTCGTACTGGGCGCGGAACTTGGCCAGCAACGGCAGGCCGAGCTGCTGCGAAAGCAGATCGACCGCGCTGGTGCCGTAGGCCAGTGCCACCGGCAGCACGCCCGCGCTGCGCAGGCCGTCGACCAGCGCCTGTGCGGTGGCCACGTCCGGCACCTGGCTCAGGCCGCCGAAATCGAGGATCACCGCAGCGCGGCCGAACAGCTTCGGTGCGCGGGTCACGCGCTCGCGCATTTCCTGCACGAGGCGTTCGACATCAAGAGTGCGGATGCGCAGGTTGGCGATGCCTACCTGGCCGATCTTCAGTTCACCGGCCTGTTCGTAATCGAAATTCACCGCCACGCTCAGGTCCCCGTCGGCCGCTGTGCCTGCGCCGGCAGCTGCCGGGCGCGTGTCCATGCCACATCCGGCAGCTTGCCGCGGTAGGTTTCCTGCACCCACGGGTAGCTGCACAGTTCCTTGGCCAGCATGCTGGCACGCACATCGACCTGGGCCATGGTGTTCTGGCCCAGCTCGCGGAAGCCGAAGCTGCCGTGGAAGAGCAGGGCGGCATCGGCGCCATGGTCGAGGAAGACCTCGCAGGTCATCTGCGGGTAGCGCAGCTCGGCGAAGCTCTGGGCATCGGCATAGAACGCACGGCCGACGCCACCGCCGCGACGGCGGCTGGCGACCACGATGCGGTCGATATAGAAGAAGGGCGTGTCCAGCTGCTGCTTGAACCAGGCGAAGTTGCTGCTGTCGTGCTGGCTGTCGCTGCCGAAGCCGATCAGGAATCCGGCCAGGTTGCCGTCGCGCTCGGCGACGCGGAAATACTCAGCGGTTTCGTAGAACAGGCGCAGGCGGGCCGCATCCAGGGGAAGGATGGCCAGGCCAGCGTTGTTGTTCAAAGCCAGGACGGAATCGAGCTCGTGCTCGCGCACGTCGCGGATGACAATCGACATTGTGACTCCGTGGGGTAACGCGGTTGGTCCGTCAACGGACCCTGCGCACGATTATTGCATGCCCGGGGTGGGCTGCGGCATGAACAGGGGATATGCCCGAGCATGACTTTCGGCGCTTGGGAGCGGCCGTGCACGGGCTACGATGAGGGATGCTGGCCCGACTGAACCACAATGCGATGCTGCGCTACTCCGGGTTGTTCACCTGGGGCACCGTCGGCCTTTGGCTTGCGATCTACCTGATCGATCCTGTCTCGCTGACGCTGGAGACGCTGGACGGCGAAGCCGGCTTCCGCATCATTCCCTGGGCCTCGGCCTACCTGGCTTTCGGCATCGTGTACTGGGCGCTGACCCGCTCGCTGGGCGAGGGCCGTCCGGGTTTCTTCGACCACGCGGCGCTGATCCTGCTGACCGCCTGCGCGATCGGCGTGAGCTATTTTTCCGGTACCGCGCTGGGCAGCATCCTGCTGATGGTGGTGGCCGGCCTGCTGCCCTGGCTGCTGGGGCCGCGCATCGGCGTGGTCTGGCTGGTGGCCAGCAACCTGGCCGTGTTGCCGGTCTACATCCAGCCGCTGGGCTTCCCGCCGTTCATCGCCGTGCTGCAGGCGGTGGGCTACATGGGCTTCTCCAGCTTCGTGTTCGTGATCGCGCTGGTGGCCCGTCGCCAGGCCGAGGCCCGCGACGAGCAGCGCCGGCTCAACTCGGAACTGCGTGCCACCCGCGCCCTGCTGGCCGAGAGCGCCCGGGTCAATGAGCGCACGCGCATCTCGCGCGAGCTGCATGACCTGCTGGGCCACCAGCTGACCGCGCTGACCCTGAACCTGGAAGTGGCCGGCCACCTGGCCGATGGCCAGGCGCTGGAGCATGTGAAGCGTTCCCACGCATTGGCCAAGCTGCTGCTGGGCAACGTGCGCGAGGTGGTCAGCCAGCTGCGCGAGACCGGCGCCATCGATCTGGCCGCGGCGCTGCGCCCGCTGACCGAGAACGTGCCCTCGCTGGACATCCGGCTGGAGATCGAGGATCCCCTGAACGTGGAGGACCCGCAGCGGGCCCACGTGCTGCTGCGCTGCACCCAGGAGATCATCACCAATGCCGTGCGCCACGCCGGTGCCCGCCACTTGTGGATCAAGGTGTACCGTGAAGCGCCGGACCGGGTGGTGGTGGAGGCCCGCGACGACGGTGTCGGCGCGGAAATGGTCAATGTGGGCAATGGCTTGCGCGGCATGCGCGAGCGCCTGCAACAATGTGGTGGCCAGCTGCAGGTCGAGACCCGTCCCGGCGAAGGCTTCCGCCTGCGGGCGACGGTGCCGGCAACAGTGCTGGTGGCCGCCCTTACCAAGGTTCCTGAAGGAGTACGTTGATGATTCGCGTCTGCCTGGTCGATGACCAAACCCTGGTGCGGCAGGGAATCCGCTCCCTGCTGGCGCTCGATGATGGCATCGAGGTGGTTGCCGAGGCCGGCGATGGCCGGCAGGCGGTCGAGCTGATCCCGCAGGTGCGTCCCGATGTGGTCCTGATGGACATGCGCATGCCGGTGATGTCCGGGCTGGAAGCGCTGCAGGTGTTGTCACGGCAGGAGCAGCTGCCGCCGACCATCATCCTCACCACTTTCGATGACGACCAGCTGGTGCTGGCCGGGCTCAAGGCCGGTGCCAAGGGCTACCTGCTCAAGGACGTGACCCTGGCGCAGCTGGTCGGGGCCATCCGCACCGTGGCCGACGGCGGTTCGCTGGTGCAGCCGGCGGTGACCCAGCGGCTGCTGTCGGGCCTGGAACACATGCGCAACGAGTTCGTCAGCCTGGACCGGCCCGACCCGCTGACCGACCGCGAGACCGAGATCCTGCGGCTGATGGCCAGCGGATTCTCCAACAAGGAGATCGCCAACTCGCTGGGCGTGGCCGAGGGCACGATCAAGAACCACGTGTCCAACATCCTCTCCAAGCTGGGTGTGCGCGACCGCACGCGCGCCGTGCTGAAGGCGTTCGAACTTCAGCTGGTCTAGGGAAAATCGTTCCGGTACAACAACTTGGGTGACGGTCGGGGGTTCCGGCCAAGCGCGCCCCCTACTGGCGGGTGACGGTATGCGTTACCCTTCGAATTCTTTGTCCATACAAATACGCAGCCGGCAGGGAAACCGGTGCGCCAATCCCGATAAACAATGCCCGCGAAGCCTGCTAGGATTGGCGCTTCGCTTCAATCAACCCGGCCGTGGGATCGGCCCCGGAGACTCTCTGAATGACCCGTATTATCGAGTTCCTGATCGCCTTGGGGATCGTGGCTGGCCTGTTCGTCATCATTGGCGTATGTCTGCCGGGCGAGCGTCACATCACCGAAAGCATCGAGACCAACCGCAAGATGACGATCGTGTACGACACGGTCAGCAGCCTGCGCCGCTTCAAGGACTGGAACCCGCTGGTACTGCGCGATCCCGCCGTTGAACTGAAGCTGTCCGGCCCGGCCTCCGGCGTCGGTGCCACTCTCGACTTCACCTCCAAGGACCTGGGCACCGGCTCCTGGAAGATCACCGAAGCCGAAGAGAACAAGCGTGTTGCGATCGCCATCGAAGACCCGACCAAGGGTCACGACAAGGTCACCACGTTCACCCTGGAGCCGACCGGCAAGGGTGGCCGCAACGTCAAGATCACCCAGGACTACTCGGTGAAGTACGGCTTCGACCTGTTCGGTCGTTATGCCGGCCTGTATGTCAGCCGCCAGATCGGCGACGACATCAAGATGGGCCTGTCGCGCATGGCCAACATGCTCGCCACTGTCCCGAACGTCGACTACCGCACCCCGGAAGCGCCGCTGACCGATCTGGCCATCGTTGATGTGCCGGTTGAAGACCTGCTGGTCGTCAACGCCGGTAACGTGGACCGCGGTCAGGACACGATCACCAAGTCCATCAAGGACAACCAGGAGTGGATCAAGCGCGTGATGGAGGCCAATGGCCTTGAAGCCGCCGGCCCGTTCCGCATCATCACCACCGACTTCGGTGCTGAGAAGTACGCCTTCGACATCGCCCAGCCGGTGAAGAAGAAGGGTACTGAAGGTGCCACCGCTGAAGAGCTGACCGTCAAGATCGACGGCGGCGCTCCGGTCAAGTACGTGCACGTTGCTCCGCACCGTTCGGCGCATGCGGCCTACACCGGCCACATGGCAGGTCTGGACGTGGCCCGCAACGGCCTGCGTGCCTGGGCCGTGACCTCGGGCAACGAAGTCATCGACCGTCCGTACGAAACCTGGAAGGACGGCATCGACAAGTCGTTCACCCCGGAAGCGACCTACGACATCTACTGGGCCGTCAAGTAAGCCTCGGCTGACCCATGTAATGTTGGACACGAAAACGCGCCGCTCATTGCGGCGCGTTTTTTTTCATCTGGCGCCCGGCAAGCGGCGCTGCGCAAGGAGCCCTCATGTTCAATCTGGAACGCCGTGCCCGTAAGCCTTCCCTGCTGGCCTGCCTGGGTGCATTGCTGGCCGCCACCTCGATCGGCCTGTCCGCCTATGCCTCGCATGGGGTGGCCGATCCGTTGGCGCAGCAGCATCTGAACATGGCAGCGTTGTACGCATTCGCGCACGGTGCGGTGCTGGTGGCGCTGGGCCCGCGTGCGCAGGGGGCGATCGCGCACCTGGCGTTGTACGTAGTGCTGCTGGGCGTGCTGTTGTTTTCCGGCAGCCTGGTGGGCGGGGCGCTATGGCAGTGGCCGACGCGGATGGCGCCGATCGGCGGCACCAGCATGATGGCCGGATGGGTGCTGCTGGCGATCAATGCGTTGAGGCGGTGACAGCAGCCGGGCTGTCGCTTCGATCCATACTGATGCGATCGTGATGGTTCATGGGCGTTACTTTTCTTTTCGCGCGAAAAGAAAAGTAACCAAAAGAAACGCGCCGCCGGCCGCGAGCCGGTGCGGAGAGCAGCCGAGCATGGCTCGGCTCTACAGAATCGCGCGCACCTCTTCGCCCTCGACGGACCCAACAGCCGCGCGCTGATCCGTTGCAGAGGCTTCGAGCGGAGCAACCGGCTTTTGCCTTTGCTCTCTTGTTCCATTCCGTGGCGGACGCACACGGAACAATTCCAGGACGCGGGCGGGATGGGCTTGCGGGGATGTAAGCCGCATGGATGCGGCGCCCAAGCCTCCACGGACGGATTCACGGCGGCCCCCGCAAGTTCATCCCGCCCGCGGCCATGCGCTGACCGCTCCAGGCGTTCGCCACGAGGGGCTCAGCCGTTGGCCGGTCTCCAGCACCAGTGCCAGGGTTCGTAGACGATGCCGTGCGGGTTGTCGCGCGGGTAGCTCAGCTGGAAGCCGTGCGCGCCGGCATGGCGCTGCAGCCAGGCAAACGCATCGGTGGCGTCGAAGGATTCTTCGGCCGGGGCGTCGCCCGGCGTGCCGATATCCAGCGCATGGCCGCTGTGGTGTTCGCTGAATCCCGGTGCGGCATTGACCTTCAGGATCTCCGCCACGCTCAGCCCGCGCGCCCGTTTCCGTTCAAAGATGCCCAGCTGGTAGGCATGGCTGCGGAAACCGGAGATCGCGTCCAGTGCCACGCCATCCCGTGCCGCGTGCAGGCGCATCCGCCGCCAGCCCTGCGCAGCGCCGCGGCGCAGCCACAGCGGGCGGGCGAAGCGGTCACGACCGGCGAAATGCAGCAGGCAGGGTTCCGGTTCCAGGGGCAGGCCGCTGTCGTCTGCGTAACGCTGGGCGTCCAGGCCCAGCTGCTGCAGGCGCTGCTGCAGCCCGGCCAGTGGAAGCCATTGATCTTCCAGCGCAGCGCCGAACGGTCGAGCTGCCGCTGCGTCCAGCAGTGCCAGTGCCTCCTCGGTCCCGGGCTCACGCGTCAGGCGTGGCACCATCGAATGCACGCCGTGCGGCAGTACGGCCGCCAGATAGCGGCCATCACGCTTGCGCCGCAGCACCCAGTGCGCCTGTGACAGCAGGCGCGCGTCCATGTTGCTGCGCGCACGCAGCAGGCCGGCAGGCCACAACTCGATGGTCGCGGTATTGATCAGCAGTGGCGGGCGTCGTTGCATCGCCGCAGCTTACTGCCGCGGCGCCGATGCGGCCACCTTGCGCAGGGCATCGAGCAGCACCTGCGGCCGATCCACGCTGAGCAGCAGCGTGCTGCCGTCGCTGACCGGCAGGGCAAGCACGCGCGCGCGATCGGTGACCAGGGCGAATCCCTTGCCGCCGCCCTGCAGGCGGAAGTGGCCCGAATAGAAGCCCGGCATTGCATAGCCGTTGGTCTTGAAACGGATGCCATAGCGGCGGTCGCGGCCGAGATCGACCACCTCCGCCTGGTCCAGTCGCAGCTTTGCCACCGGAACACGCCGGCGATACAGCGTCGAGCGCACATCCAGCACGTCGCCGGCCAGTTCCACCCGGCGGCGGAAGAAGGCCGTGCCCAGCCCGATGCCGAGTGCGGCGATCACCAGCAGGCTCCAGGCGGCGCTGCCGCCCATGCGGAACCAGGGCGGCGAGAGCGTCACTTCGATCCAGGGCGCGGTGGCCGGTGCCTTGTACAGCTGCGCATACAGGCAGGCCACGAAGGCGGCCAGCAGCGGCAGCACGATCCACAGCACGCGCAACGGCGAGCTGTCGGCCACCTCGTACTGTTTCGGGTCGCTGGCGCCCATGGCTCAGGCCTCCTTCTTGAACACCAGCATCGCCGGGCGCATCGGCGCCGGGATGATGATGTTGACCAGCTCCCAGCCCAGTTGGCCCTGGCGGCTGAGTTCGGCCTGGATGTCCTCGGCCTTGTGCAGGCCCATCATGGACGTCTTGACCTCGATGGTCTGGTAGCTCCAGCGCTTGCTCATTCCTTGTCCTCCGGCGATGGCTTGGGTTTCGGCAGGCGTCCTGCCTTGCGCAGGGCGTCGCGCAGCACGTATTCAATCTGCGCGTTGAGGCTGCGCAGCTCGTCGTCAGCCCAGCGCTGTGCCGCGGCCAGGACCTCGGCATTGATGCGCAGCGGATAGGCTTTCTTCTCACTCATGAAAACTCCTGGCGGGGCGGTGGGGCGCCCCGTTGCGAGGGTGGTTCAGTACAGCGAACCGGCATTGACGATCGGCTGGGTGCCGCGGTCCGAGCACAGCACGGTCAGCAGGTTGCTGACCATGTGCGCCTTGCGTTCCTCATCCAGCTGCACCACGCCGTTCTTCTGCAGTTCGGCCAGGGCCATCTCGACCATGCCGACCGCGCCGGCAACGATGCGCGTGCGTGCGGCGATCACCGCGTTGGCCTGCTGCCGCTGCAGCATCGCCTGGGCGATTTCGGCGGCGTAGGCGAGGTGGCTGATGCGCGCGTCGATCACCTGCACGCCGGCATCGGCCAGGCGCTCGGCCAGCTCGTTCTTCAGGTGCTGGGAGATCTCGCTGGCGTGGCTGCGCAGGGCCAGCTGGCCGTCCTCGTGCTGGTCATAGGGATAGCTGGTGGCCATCGCGCGCAGCGCCGATTCGGACTGGATGTGCACGAAGCTCTCGTAGTCATCCACGTTGTAGACCGCCTCGGAGGCATCGACCACCTGCCAGACGATCACCGCGGCGATCTCGATCGGGCTGCCGTCCAGCTCGTTGACCTTCAGCTTGCCGCTTTCGAAGTTGCGCACGCGCTGGCTGACCCGGCGCTTGCTGAAGAACGGGTTGTTCCAGCGCAGGCCGTTGTCCTTCACGGTGCCGACGTACTTGCCGAACAGGCTGAGCACCGCGGCCTGGTTGGGCTGGATGGTGTACAGGCCGGCCAGGACGAACATGCCCGCGGCGACCAGCAGGACGCCCAGCAGCATCAGCAGCAGGTTGGGCGAGCCGGTGCTGGCCTTGGCGGCAACCCCGAGCACGAACACGGCGGCACCGGCGAGGGCAACCAGCAGGGCGCCGGCCAGCGTGCCGAGGCCGTTGAGTGAGGACAGCGACTTCTCTTTCATGGCAGTACGTCCTTGAGGGTTTGGAATGAAGATATCAAAATGATATCAAGTGCGGCCTACCGTTCGTCGGATGCCGTGGCCGGGGTGCCCGGCCAGCTAGAATGCCCACCCGCCTTCACATCGCTGCTGGAACCGCCATGGCCAAGCTTGGAACTCCGTTGTCCCCCTCCGCCACCCGCGTGCTGCTGCTGGGCTCGGGTGAACTCGGCAAGGAGGTGGCCATCGAGCTGCAGCGGCTGGGCGTGGAAGTGATCGCCGCCGACCGCTACGCCGATGCGCCGGCAATGCAGGTCGCGCATCGCTCGCACGTGATCGACATGCTGGACGCGATGGCCCTGCGCGCGCTGATCGCCCGGGAACAGCCGCACCTGGTGGTGCCGGAGATCGAAGCCATCCACACCGAGACCCTGGTGCAGCTGGAACAGGAGCAGGGCCTGCGGGTGATCCCGACCGCGCGCGCCGCACGCCTGACCATGGACCGCGAAGGCATCCGTCGCCTGGCTGCCGAGACCCTGGGCCTGCCGACCTCGCCGTACCGCTTCGTCGATACCGAGGCCGAGTACCGTGCCGCAGTGGCCGCGATCGGCCTGCCGTGCGTGGTCAAGCCGGTGATGTCGTCCTCGGGCAAGGGCCAGAGCACGCTGCGCAGCGAGGCGGACATCGCCCCGGCCTGGGACTACGCGCAGACCGGTGGCCGCGCCGGTGCCGGTCGCTGCATCGTCGAAGGCTTCATCGATTTCGATTACGAGATCACCCTGCTGACCGTGCGCCACGCCGGTGGCACCGCGTTCTGCGCGCCGATCGGCCACCTGCAGAAGGACGGCGACTACCGTGAGAGCTGGCAGCCGCAGCCGATGTCGGACAAGGCGCTGGCGCGTGCGGAAGAAATCTCGCGTGCGATCACCGACGACCTCGGCGGTTGGGGCCTGTTCGGCGTCGAGCTGTTCGTGAAGGGCGACGAGGTGTGGTTCAGCGAAGTGTCGCCGCGCCCGCACGACACCGGCCTGGTGACGCTGGTCTCGCAGGAACTGAGCGAGTTCGCGCTGCATGCGCGCGCCATTCTCGGCCTGCCGATTCCGGTGATCCGCCAGAGCGGCCCGTCGGCCTCGTGCGCGCTGCTGGCGCATGGCGAGGGCGTGCCGTACTTCAACAACGTGGCGGCCGCGCTGCAGGTGCCGGACACTGCCGTGCGCCTGTTCGGCAAGCCCAGCGTGCACGGCCATCGCCGTGTGGGCGTAACCCTGGCACGTGCCGAAACCATCGACGAAGCACGCGCCATCGCGCGTGATGCCGCCGACGCCATTGGCGTCGAACTGCGCCCGTAAAGAAGGAGCGACGACCAACGGTCGTCGCCTACCGGATTCCGGTGGGTACCGACCGCTGGTCGGTACTGCATCAATATCGCCTTACGGCTTCACGTCCACCCACACCAGGTGGTGGTCGCTGCCGTCGGCGATCTTCGCTTCCGGACTTTCATTGGCCGGCCAGAAGATGCCGCTGCCGATGTACTCGAAGCCGGTCGAGGGCAGCACGTAGTCCAGGCGCATGGTGCCGGACTTCGGGCCGAAATCGCCGGTGGCATGGAACGGTGCGCCCCTGCGCTCAATGCCCTTGGCCGCATAGGCCAGGCTGGTCTGCTCGCCACCGACGCTGCGCGGGGTGGGGTAGCGCAGCACGCGGGCGTTCTCGATCAGTTCGACGATCGCCTCATGGCGGCCATCGCCGTCGACCGGGTCGTTGTTGAGGTCGCCGAGGATCACGAAGCGTGCGTCCTGGGCCAGGCCGCCGCACTGGCCCTTGTCGTCGCACAGCCACGGCTTGTCACCCTTGGACAGGTATTCCTGCCACAGGCGCAGCTCGTCGTGGTTGCGCGCGGCATTGCGCTTTTCCGGGCCGTCGAACACCGGCGGGGTCGGGTGCGAGACCAGTGCGTGCACCACGCCGGCCGGGGTCTTCACCGGCACGTCCCAATGCGACTTCGAGGACAGCCGCAGCTGTGACCACACGTGGTCGTTGTAGAAGCTCTTGCCGGTGCGCGGGTCGACCGGACGGATCGCCCCCGGCATCGCGCTCCACTTCAGCAGCTGGAAGCTGCGCACCTTGGCTTCATCGATCGGGTAGCGCGACAGCACCAGCATGCCGTACTGGCCCGGGTGCAGGCCGTAGCCCCAGGCATCGTTGCCGCGGCTGCGGCCTTCGCCGCCGACCACGCCGTTGTTGTCCAGGTCCAGGCCGCTGGGCACGCCGGTGTTGACCGGGGCCAGGTAGCGGTAGGCGAAGTGCAGCGGCTTGCCGCCGCCGGGCTGGGCCACTTCCAGGTAGCGCTTCTGGAACAGGTCGGCGGCGCGGTGGGCGTCGTCGAAGTCGAATTCGTTCAGCAGCACCAGATCCGGGCGCACCTGCTGCAGCACCGCGGCGATCTTGCGTGCGTGTTCGCTGTCGCCTTCCAGTTCCTTGATCAGGCCACCGGCGTCATCGGAGTACAGCGAGGTGTTGTAGGTGGCCAGGCGCAGCGCAGCGGACGGCTTTTCGGTCATCGCAGGGGACGTGGCGAAGGCGGGGGCGGTGGCGCCGCAGAGCAGGGCCAGGGCGAGGATCAGGGGTTTGGCGTTCATGGGCCGTATTGTGCACCCGGCCCGGTGTCAGCGGTTTGTCAGCGCCCGTCCAGATCCTTGTCGAAATCGTGCCAGCGGCGGCCGTCGTAGGCCTCCAACGGGTGGAAGCGCCGTTTGTAGTCCATCTTCTGGTGGCCGCGGATCCAATAGCCCAGGTACACGTGCGGCAGGCCCTCGCGGCGGGCCCATTCGATCTGCTGCAGGATCGCGAACGTACCCAGCCCGCGCGCGGCGTGCTCCGGGTCGAAGAAGGTGTAGACCGCCGACAGGCCGTGCTCGGTGACGTCGGTCACCGCCACCCCCAGCAGTTGGCTGGGCTGGCCGTCGTGGCCGGGCAGGCGCATCTCCATGAAGCGGGTGTGCGACCAGCTGCCGATCAGGAACTGCTCGAATTCGTGCGGGCCGTGGTCGTCCATGCCACCGTTGGCGTGGCGATGCACCAGGTAGCGGTGATACAGCGCGAACAGGTCGTCACGGGCGGTGGCGGCGGTGATCCGCACCTCGAGGTCTTCATTGCGGGCCGCACAACGGCGCTGGCTGCGGTCCGGGGCGAAGCGGGCCACCGGGATGCGCACCGCCACACAGGCCTGGCAGTGCGCGCAATGCGGCCGGTAGACCAGGTCACCGCTGCGACGGAAGCCCCAGCTCAGTGCCAGCGGATACAGGCCGCCGAGGCGGCGGTCGTGCGGGTCCAGCACCAGGTCGCGCGCCACCCGGTCCGACCAGTACCCGCAGGGGTGCTCGCCGGTCTGGAAAAGTCGCAGTTCGTCGTCTCTGTCGCCATGCATTGCCATGGGCACAGCATAGCCCCAGCCCGTCGCAGTGGCGGCGACTGTCCGCCGGATGAATGGAACTGGCAGCGACGTCAACCGATGTCGCGCCCGGGCGTTGTTGTCCCCCGAGGGTGAAGTGATCACCCCGACGCAATTCCCATCCCCAGGAGTGACTCCATGATCCGTACCCCCCTGCTGCTGGCCCTGCTGCTCGGCACCTCCGCTTCCGGTATCGCGCTGGCGGCCGACACCCCGACCACCCCGGCGCAGCGCCCGGCCAAGCTGGACACCAATGGCGACGGCGTCATCGACCGCAGCGAAGCCGCTGCCAACCCGCGTCTGGCGGCGAAGTTCGACGAACTGGACAAGAACAAGGACGGCAAGCTCTCGCGCGATGAACTGCCGCGCTGGAAGCACGGTCGCCGTGGCCACGGTGGTGAGCGCTGGGCCAAGCTGGACGTCAACAAGGACGGCCGCATCAGCCGCGAGGAAGCCAAGGCCGATCCGCGCCTGGCCGCACGCTTCGACCAGCTCGATCTCAACAAGGACGGTTACCTCGACAAGGCCGATCGCGAACTGCGCGTGAAGCAGATGCGTGATGCCTGGTTCGCCGCGGCCGACACGAATAAGGATGGCCAGCTGAGCAAGGCCGAGTTCGATGCGGCCAAGCGCCCGATGCATGGTGGTCCGCGTCAGGGCGGCCCGCGTGACGGCGCCATGCCGAAGCCGCAGCGCTGAGATTCAACGCAATGATCGACGACAACGCCGGCGCACTGCCGGCGTTGTCCATTACAGGCGGCCGCTGCGCGCCAGCGAGTACAACACCAGTGCGATCACCATCAGGTTCATGGCGATGATGCCGGTGCGGCCGTACATCGACTCGTATTTCCAGTTGATGCCCGTGCGCCCGCGACGTGCCGAGTCGCGCACGATCATCGGCGCCATCACCCGCTGCAGCGGCACCAGGCACTGGTAGTTGACCACGCCCAAGCCGACCGTCAGTACCGCCAGCTGCGCCCACACCGGCACCTGCAGCATCACTGCCAGCAGGATCGCGAGGCACCAGAACATGCCGGTGGTGATGTTGAGGTAGAGGAAGCGACGCACATCGGCGCGCTCGGCGTCGGTCTCGGTGTACGACATCAGGAAGCGCCCGCCCAGGTAGCTGCCGATCGCTCCGCCGACCACGCCACCGATGACTGCGCCCCAGCTTTCGGCCGGCAGCAAGTGCAGCTGGCCCAGCGTGGCGGTCAACGAGCCCATCGCGGTACCGCCTGCCGCACTGGCGCCGCCGAGGCCGAGCTTGCTGCCACCGATGCCGACGCCGGTGCCGAGCAGGATCGCCGCGCTGGCGGAGCCGGGCGCGGCCACCAGCACCATCGACACCACGGCAGTGGCGAATGCCGCACTCGGGGCGCTGCTGCGGGCGAATTCGCCGAAGCGTTGCAGCAGGCCGTCACGCACCTGGGCGCGGGCGCGCGACAGGCGCTTGCGCACCGCGGCGTCGCTGAGCCCGAGCAGGTCGGCCACCTGCTGCGAACGCTGGCCTTCGCGGTAGTACAGCAGCAGGACTTCGCGGCTGTCGGCCGGCAGTGCGGAAATGATGTCTTCGGCGGCGATCTCTTCTTCCACCCGCTGCAGCCGGTCGGCCGCACCCGGCGCCGGGTCGGCGGCCATGCCCAGCGCCACTTCGGCCGCCTCGCCGGTCAGCGGCCGGCCCCGCTGCGCGCGCAGCCAGTCGCGGGCCAGGTTGCGGGTGATCTGCCGCAGCCAGGGCAGGAAGCTGGTTGAACTGCGCAGCTGGTGCAGCTGCTGCCAGCCCTTCACGAAGGCCTCCTGGGCGATATCCTCGCTGGCCTGGCGGTCGCGGGTGATGGCCAGCGCGATGGCGGTGACCGTGTTCTGGCAGGCCAGCACGATGCGGCCATAGGCATGCTGGCAGCCGCCAGCGGCGGCCGGCAGTTCGCGTTCCAGGGTCTGGTCGATCGATGCGGCGAAGGTCGTCACGGCGGCGGCTCTCCTGCTGGGATTGTGTCCCATGACGGAGCCGCGCGCGAAGTGTGACCGGCCTTCAGTGCGGTAGT
>NZ_DS999412.1:3939539-4092198 GCF_000158575.1 Stenotrophomonas sp. SKA14 | reverse complement strand
ACTACCCGTGCGTCATTTCGACGGCTGGATGCGGACCCGGATTTCTTCCTCTTCCGGCGCAGCCGGTTGGGCAGGGGCCTGCTGCGGCTGCGGCTGCGCCTGCGGGGCAGGGGCCGGTGCGGCCGGCGCCGGGGTGCCGCGATGGCGCAGCCCGATCACCAGCGCCACGCCGGCGATCACCACCAGCAGGGCGATGCGGATGCGCCAGGCCCAGCCGCGGCCGCCGCTGCCCTGTTCCGGCATGTCGCGGAAGGCGAACTCGGCGGTCGGGTGATCGCGACGGGTGGTGTCGAGCAGGCGCGCGTCACGCAGGATTTCGCGTGCGCGCGGCTGGTCGTCGGCGCGCACGATCCACACCGCCGGGTAGGCGCTGGCGTTACCCAGGTCGGTATAGCTGAACTGGCCGCGGCGGCGGGTCTTGTACGAGCGCCCGTTGGTCACCTTGACCTCGATGCCATGCCCGCGCAGGAGCTCGGCCACGCCTTCCACGGTTTCCACGCGCTGGCTGCTGAAGATCTGGCGCATCGGATCAATCCTTTGCCGGCACGGCGGCGGCCGCTGCCTGGTCGGGAACGACGCGGATCAGGCCTTCCTGCGCGGTGCTGGCCACCAGCACGCCGTTGCGGGTGAAGAACTGGCCGCGGGCCAGGCCGCGCGAATCCTGTGCGCTGGGGCTGTCCAGCGAGTACAGCAGCCAGTCGTCGGCACGGAACGGGCGGTGGAACCAGATGGCGTGGTCGAGCGAGGCCATCTGCACATGTGGGTGGTAGTAGCTGATGCCGTGCGGGAACGTCGCGGTGCCCAGCAGGTGGAAGTCGGAGGCATAGGCCAGCAGCGCCTGGTGCAGCTCGGGTGCATCGCCGACCGGCTCGCTCAGACGCAGCCACACCTGGTGGTAGGGCGGGCGCTTGGGCGGGTTCAGTTCGTCGCGCGGGTAGACGTGGCGGAACTCGAACGGGCCGCCGCGCGACAGCCAGCGCTGCACCTTGATCGGCAGCCGCTCCAGCACTTCGGCCGGCAGCGGACGGTTCGGTTCGATGTCTTCCGGCTGCGGCACTTCGGGCATCTTGTGCTGGTGCTCGGCACCGGTTTCGGCCTGCTGGAACGAGGCCGCGCAGAAGAAGATCACCTTGCCGTGCTGGATCGCGGTGACCCGGCGCACCGAGAAGCTGCCGCCATCGCGGGTACGGTCCACGTCGTAGACGATCGGGTGGTCGATGTTGCCGGCGCGCAGGAAATAGGCGTGCAGCGAATGCACGTGGCGGCCGTTGTCGACCGTGGCCTGCGCCGCGGCCAATGCCTGGCCCAGCACCTGCCCGCCGAACACGTACTTGGTGCCGATGTCGCGGCTCTGCCCGCGGAACAGGTTGTCCTCCAGCCGCTCCAGGGTGAGCAGGTCGATCAGCTCGGAGACGACGGGTTCGGGCGTGTCGTTCAAGGGGGCAGCCACAGCAGTGAAAGTGGGCCTGATTATACCGGTGCAGCCCGGCCCATCATCGGTAGTGCCGGCCGCTGGCCGGCAACCTCATGATCATCCTGGGGGGCCTGCGATTGCCGGCCAGCGGCCGGCACTACCGCTTACTTGCCGAGCCGGGCGACCAGCGCCTGCAGGGCGTTCTGTGCATCCGGGGCGAACCAGGCTTCGACGAAGCGGTCCAGCTGAATCAGGTCCGGGTGCAGGGCTTCGTGCAGGTCGGCGCGGGCAACCGCGCGGGTCAGCAGCATCGGCTGGCGCGGCTGCTTCAGCAGGTTCTGCAGCCAGGCCACCGCACGCGGCACCACCAGGTCACCTTCAGCCAGTTCATCGACCAGGCCGATCTGCAGCGCCTGTTCGGCCGGCACCAGCGAACCGGTGGTCAGCAGGACCCCGGCGCGGTGCACGCCCACCGCGCGGCGCAGCAGGCGCTGGATGCCCTCCGGCGCGATCAGGCCCACCTGCACTTCGTTCAGGCCGATGGCATATGGGCGCGAAGCATCGGCACTGCGGGCCATCACCCGGTAGTCGCAGCACAGCGCCAGCACGCAGCCGCCGGCCGGGGCATGCCCGGTGATCGCCGCGACCACCGGGATGCGGCTCTCGGCCAGCGTGCGCACGGCGCCAAAGAAGGCGTTCCAGGTGTCCAACAGCTTGTGCTTGTCATCGCCGTGCGAGAGCAGGTGCGGCACGTCCATGCCACCAGTGAAGATGCGTTCGCTGCCCGACAGCACGATGCCGTGCGCGTCTTCGGCCATGGCCAGCTCGATGGCGTGGATCAACTGCCGGCACAGTTCGGTATCCAGTGCGTTGACCGGCGGCCGCGCCAGGCGCAGTTCGCGGATGGGGCCATGGTTGATCACCTCGATGAGCGTCGTCATGCTGCGGTCTCGTTGCGAAGAAGGAACCTGGGCGATGATAACCAAACCATTCGTTGGCGTACTGTGGGTTCTGTGTGCGGCCGCAGCATCGGCTTCGGCGGCGGAACCCGCCTGCGTCACCCTGGAGCAGGGCTGGGCGCGGCTGCCGCCGAATCCGGCGATGCCGATGACCGCCGGCTATGGCGTGATCCACAACGGCTGCCGCAAGGCGGTGGTGATCACCGGCGCGAGCAGCAGCGGTTTCGGCGATGTGTCGCTGCACGAGACCACGATCACGGATGGGGTCAGCCGGATGCGCGCGATCGAGCGCCTGCCGCTGGCACCGGACGCCCGTGCCGAACTCAAGCCCGGTGGCCTGCACCTGATGCTGATGCAGGGCAAGGGCGCATTGAAGGACGGGCAGGCGCTGCCACTGCGGCTGCAGCTGGAAGGCGGTGGCGAAGTGAGTGCCACGTTGGTGGTGCGCAAGGCCGCGCCGTAAGCGCGCGGGGAAACGGCACGCTGCTGCTGAAGCAAGGGGTTGGGATGGCCGTCGTAGCGTCGAGCTTGCTCGACGGCCCGGGCCAGCAGCAGTCGAGCAAGCTCGACTCTACGGAAGCGACGGTTGGGATGGCTGCCGTAGCGTCGAGGACGCTCGGCGCGACCGGAATATCCGGTAGTGCCGGCCGCTGGCCGGCAGCACGCGAAATGCCGGCCAGCGGCCGGCACTACCAGACGGGCTTACGACCAGTCGTACGAGAACAGCACCGTGCGGCTTTCCGGCTCGTAGAGCATCACGATCGCATCGGCGCCGGTGGCGCACCAGTTGTAGCCGGCCACGTCGGCCACCGCGAAGAATTTGTTGCCGTCGCGGGTGATGATCACCGTTTCGGCATCGTCCGCAGCGTTGGGGTCATCGGCGGCTTCAGTGAAGGCCAGCGCGAAGGCCGCGGGAATCTCTGCGGTTTCGGTCCAGTTGCCGAAACCGATCGGGCCACCCAGCGTATCCAGATAATCGCGTTCGCTGGCTTCGCCCTTGCCGAAGCGCGAGTAGCAGGCGAGGCGGCCATGCGTGGCGTGGTAGTCGCGTGCCTTGGCGTAACTGTCGCGCATCTGCGCGATGTGTTCCTGCGCGTCCTTGCCGTCCACCGCATCGCCGATGAAGTAGCCCTTGTTGCCGAGGAAGCGCATCTCGTTGCCGGCGGTCAGTTCGAAGGCGATCCAGTTGGTGCCGGTGAACGCGTTGTGGTGTTCCTCGGTGGTCTCGCCGATACAGCCGTCATACGGCTCGATCGGGCACAGCATCGTCGCCACCTGACCGGCCAGTTCCGGGCGCAGCACGCCCAGGTCGATCTTCAGCAGCGGCAGCAGATGCTGGTCGAGCCAGGCCTGGTCGGCGGGGAAAACGTCGGCGGGGAAGGCGACCATGCCGGGCAGCAGGTCGCGCAGTTCGGTGTGGTGGATCATGTCAGTCCTTTGAACAGTGTCGGTAGTGCCGGCCGCTGGCCGGCATCCGCGATACATCTGGAAGTTGCCGGCCAGCGGCCGGCACTACCTTCAGGTCGACGCGCTGCGGATCGCCTCCGGCAGCGGTGCGCTCTTGCCGGTCTGGGTATCCATCCAGACCACCACCACGTTGCCGTCCGAATACAGCTTCGACTCATCCTGCTGGTCAACGATGCGGTGGCCGATGGTCACGCTGCTGTTGCCCAGGCGCTCGACAAACAGTTCGACCAGGATGTCGTTGGGCCACACGATCGGCAGCCGGTAGTTGACGTTGGTCGCGGCCACCACCGGTGCGATGCGGTCGGTCATCGACACGCCGTCCACGCCCAGCATCCAGCGCACGCGCGCTTCTTCCAGGTAGGAGATGTACTTGGCGTTGTTGACGTGGCCCATGCTGTCCATGTCACGCCAGCGCACGCTGATCGGGATGCGGGCCAGGATCTTGTGTTCGCTGCTCATCAGGCGTCCTTCTTCTTCTTGCTGGCGGCAGCAGTCTTGCTGGCCTTGCCGGTGCTTGTTGCCGCCACCGCCTTCTTCGCCACCTTGGCGGGCTTTTCAGGCTTCACCTTGCGCGGCGGGCGGGCGTCGGGCTTGTTGGCCACGGCGGCCGGGCGTTCCGGTCGCGCGCTGGTGGACGGCAGCATGCGGGCCAGGAACTGGCCGGTGTACGACTGCGGGCAGGCCGCGACGTCTTCCGGCGTGCCGGTGACCAGGATGGTGCCACCGCGATGGCCACCTTCCGGACCCAGGTCGACGATCCAGTCGGCGGTCTTGATCACGTCCAGGTTGTGTTCGATCACCACCACCGTGTTGCCTTCGTCGCGCAGCTTGTGCAGCACGCCCAGCAGCGCTTCGATGTCGTGGAAGTGCAGGCCGGTGGTCGGCTCGTCGAGGATGTACAGGGTGCGCCCGGTATCGCGGCGCGACAGTTCCTTGGACAGCTTCACGCGCTGCGCTTCACCACCGGACAGCGTGGTCGCGCTCTGGCCCAGCTTGATGTAGCTCAGGCCCACGTCGACCAGCGTTTCCAGCTTGCGGGCGATCGACGGCACCGGTTCGAACAGCTTCAGCGCATCCTCGACGGTCATTTCCAGCACGTCGTTGATGTTGAAGCCCTTGTACAGGATCTCCAGCGTCTCGCGGTTGTAGCGCTTGCCGTGGCAGACGTCGCAGGGCACGTACACGTCCGGCAGGAAGTGCATCTCGACCTTGATCAGGCCATCGCCCTGGCACGCTTCACAGCGGCCACCGCGCACGTTGAAGCTGAAGCGGCCCGGCGAATAGCCGCGCGCACGCGCTTCGGGCACCTGCGCGAACAGCTCGCGCAGCGGGGTGAACAGGCCGGTGTAAGTGGCCGGGTTCGAACGCGGGGTGCGGCCGATCGGCGACTGGTCGATGTCCACCACCTTGTCGAACAGGTCCAGACCATCGATCTCCTTGTACGGGGCGATCGGGTGCGAGGAACCGTTGATCTCGTTGGCAGCCAGCGAGAACAGGGTGTCGTTGATCAGGGTCGACTTGCCCGAGCCGGACACGCCGGTCACGCAGGTCAGCAGGCCCGACGGAATCGCCAGGTCCACGCCCTTCAGGTTGTTGCCGCTGGCCCCGCGCAGGTGCAGGGTCATCTTCGGGTTCGGCTTGTGCCGGCGCGCCGGGATCTCGATCGCGCGCTTGCCCGACAGGTACTGGCCGGTCAGCGAGCGCGGTGCCTCCAGGATGTCCTGCAGGGTGCCCTGGCCGACGATCTCGCCGCCATGCACGCCCGCGCCCGGGCCGATGTCCAGCACGTAGTCGGCCAGGCGGATCGCGTCCTCGTCATGCTCGACCACGATCACCGTGTTGCCCAGGTCGCGCAGGCGGGTGAGGGTGCCGAGCAGGCGCTCGTTGTCACGCTGGTGCAGGCCGATCGACGGCTCGTCGAGCACGTACATCACGCCGACCAGGCCGGCGCCGATCTGGCTGGCCAGGCGGATGCGCTGCGCTTCGCCACCGGACAGGGTGTCGGCCTTGCGCTCCAGGGTCAGGTAATCGAGGCCCACATCGACCAGGAAGCCCAGGCGTTCGCCGATCTCCTTGACGATCTTGGAGGCGATCTCGCCGCGCCAGCCCGGCAGGCTCAGTTCGCTGAAGAACTTCAGCGCTTCGTCGATCGGCAGCACCACCAGGTCCGGCAGCGGGCGATCGGCCACGAACACGTTGCGCGCCGCCTTGTTGAGGCGGGCGCCATGGCATTCCGGGCACGGCTGTTCGCTGATGTACTTGGACAGCTCCTCGCGCACCGCCGGCGATTCAGTTTCCTTGTAGCGGCGCTCGAGGTTGGGAATGATGCCCTCGAAGCGGTGCTTGCGCTGGGTGCGGCCGCCGGCTTCGGTGAAGTAGGTGAAGGTGATCGCTTCATCGCCGCTGCCGTACAGCACGGCCTGCTGCACGTTTTCCGGCAGCGAGTTCCACGCCGCATCGACGTCGAACTTGTAGTGCTTGGCCAGCGAGGCGATCAGCTGGAAATAATAGGCATTGCGGCGATCCCAGCCGCGCACCGCACCGGCGGCCAGCGACAGCTCCGGATGTACCACCACGCGCGACGGATCGAAGAATTCGGCCATGCCCAGGCCATCGCAGCCGGGGCAGGCGCCCATCGGTGCGTTGAACGAGAACAGGCGCGGCTCCAGCTCCGGCAGCGAGTAATCGCACACCGGGCACGAGTACTTGGAGGAGAACAGCGTCGGCGCGGTTTCGGTGTTGTCCAGGCTCTGCACCGAGGCCATGCCGTCGCCCAGCTTCAGCGCGGTCTCGAAGCTCTCGGCCAGGCGCTGCTTGATGTCCTCGCGCGGGCGGAAGCGGTCGATCACCGCCTCGATGGTGTGCTTCTGGCGCAGCGCCAGCGGCGGCACCGCGTCGATTTCATGCAGCTCGCCGTCCACGCGCACGCGCACGAAGCCCTGCGCGCGCAGCTGGTCGAACACCTGCGCGTGCTCGCCCTTGCGGTCGCGGATGACCGGCGCCAGCAGCATGTAGCGCTGTTCCGGGTCCAGGGTCAGCACCTGGTCGACCATCTGGCTGACCGTCTGTGCTTCCAGCGGGTAGCCGTGGTCCGGGCAGCGCGGGGTGCCGACGCGGGCATACAGCAGGCGCAGGTAGTCGTAGATCTCGGTGATCGTGCCGACCGTCGAACGCGGGTTGTGCGAGGTCGACTTCTGCTCGATCGAAATCGCCGGGGACAGGCCTTCGATGTGGTCCAGGTCCGGCTTTTCCATCACGCTCAGGAACTGGCGCGCATAGGCCGACAGCGACTCGACGTAGCGGCGCTGGCCTTCTGCGTAGATGGTGTCGAACGCCAGCGAGGACTTGCCCGAGCCGGACAGGCCGGTGATCACGATCAGCTTGTCGCGGGGCAGGTCGAGGTCGATGTTCTTGAGATTGTGCGTCCGCGCGCCGCGGATGCGGATGAAATCCATCGCCATGGGGGATCCGGTTGTGGGGGCGTTGGCTGGGTGCCGGGCCAGCAGGGAACGGCAATCGGTCAGCCTACCGAGGTGACCAGATGGGGGCAATGGGCGACAATGCCAGCCCGGTGTCTCACCCTGTGAGACAAGGCTTTATGAAGGGGTCAGATCCCTTTTCACGCTGTGAAAAGGATCTGCCCCGCGTTCCGGGCGGGCCTCCCGGGTCGTTCAGGGGTTGACTTGACCCTGACGCATTGATCTGCGTACAATCCCGCTCCTGTCCGCCCTCGACGGCGGCAGTCCATAGACCACAATAACTACAGAGGAAGTCTGGTCATGTACGCAGTACTGGTCACCGGCGGTAAGCAATACCGCGTGGCGCAGGGCGAAAAGCTCCGCGTCGAAAAGCTCGAAGTCGAAGTCGGCAGCGAGATCAAGTTTGACAACATCCTGATGCTGGGCGACAGCGATGGCGTGAAGCTGGGCGATGCGCTGAAGGGCGCTGCCGTCACCGCCAAGGTCCTGTCCCAGGGTCGTGCTGACAAGGTCCGGATCATCAAGTTCCGTCGCCGCAAGCACCACATGAAGCGTCAGGGTCACCGTCAGTACTACACCGAAATCGAGATCACCGGCATCGCCGGCTAAGCATCAGGAGAAGCAGTCATGGCACATAAAAAGGGCGTAGGCTCCTCGCGCAACGGTCGCGACTCCAACCCGAAGTACCTGGGCGTCAAGATCTTCGGCGGCCAGGCCATCGAAGCCGGCAACATCATCGTGCGTCAGCGCGGCACCCAGTTCCACCCGGGTTCCGGCGTGGGCCTGGGCCGTGACCACACCCTGTTCGCCCTCGTGGACGGCAAGGTGGAGTTCTCGGTCAAGGGCGCCAAGAAGCGTCGCACCGTCAGCATCGTCTCGGCCGACGCCTGATCCAGGCATCGCCGGCACCCATGCCTCGGCATGGTCGTGCTGGATGAAGAGCACGCTGCATGAAGAGCCCCGCTTCGGCGGGGCTTTTCGTTAGAGTTACCGGGTAAAAGGAAGACCGGCCGCGCCGGGCTGCGGGCCACGTGCGCCCGCATTACATTCAAGGCGACGGCGCAGATGCCGCGCCCATCGCAGGCATCGAAACAATGAAACTGGTAGACGAAGCAGAAATCGAAGTGTTCGCCGGCAACGGCGGCAACGGCTGCATTGGCTTCCGTCGCGAGAAGTTCATTCCGCTCGGCGGCCCGGACGGCGGCGACGGCGGTGCGGGCGGCAGCGTGTACATCCGCGCCGACGAAAACCTGAACACCCTGGTCGACTTCCGCCATGACCGCATCTTCAAGGCGCAGCGCGGCGAGAACGGCATGGGCCGCCAGGCCTATGGCAAGGGCGGCGAAGACCTGACCATCACCGTGCCGGTCGGCACCGTGGTGATCAACGTTGCCACCGATGAAGTCATCGGCGACCTGACCCAGCACAACGACCGCCTGCTGGTGGCCAAGGGCGGCCGCGGCGGCCTGGGCAACATGCATTTCAAGAGCTCGACCAACCGTTCGCCGCGCCAGGCGCTGCCGGGCGAGCCGGGCGAAGAGCGCACGCTGAAGCTGGAGCTGAAGCTGCTGGCCGACGTCGGCCTGCTGGGCTTCCCCAACGCCGGCAAGAGCACCCTGATCCGCGCCGTCTCGGCGGCAACGCCAAAGGTGGCCGATTACCCGTTCACCACGCTGTACCCGAACCTGGGTGTGGTGAAGGTGGAGAACTACCGCAGCTTCGTGATCGCCGACATTCCGGGCCTGATCGAAGGCGCGGCGGACGGTGCCGGCCTTGGTGCGCAGTTCCTGCGCCACCTGCAGCGCACCCGCCTGCTGCTGCACCTGGTGGACATCTCGCCGATGGAAGGTGGCGTGGAGGGTATTTCTCCGGTGGAGCAGGTGCGTGCGATCGAGCGCGAACTGGAAAAGCACGATCCGGAGCTGCTGAACAAGCCGCGCTGGCTGGTGCTGAACAAGGCCGACCTGATGTTCGAAGACGAGGCCAAGGCGGCGGCCGAGCAGATCGTCGCCGAGCTGGGCTGGAAGGAGCCGTGGTTCCTGGTCTCGGCGCTGGGTCGCGAAGGTACCTTCCCGATCATGAGCCGGATCATGGCGTTCTTCGATCGCCAGAAGGAAGACGAGCTGGAAGCCCGCAACGCGCAGTAATGCTGTTGTGGTTCCATGCGAAAAACCCGGCTTCGGCCGGGTTTTTTGCTTTCCGGTAGTGCCGGCCGCTGGCCGGCATTCCCCGGGGTTGCCGGCCAGCGGCCGGCACTACCGGATTGCAGGCAACAAAAAACCCGGCCAAGGCCGGGCTTTTGTCTGCTGCCCAACCCCGAAGGGCAGGGCGGCAACGCCGGATCAGGCGGCCTTGAGGGCCTTGATGCGGTCGTTCAGGCGGCTCTTGTGGCGAGCAGCCTTGTTCTTGTGGATCAGGCCACGCGCGCTGAAGCGATCCAGGATCGGCTGGGCAACGGCGAAGGCGGCTTCGGCGCCGGCGGCATCGTTGGCGTCCAGCGCCTTGATCACTTTCTTGACAGCGGTGCGCAGCATCGAGCGCTGAGCCACGTTGCGCGCGTTGCGCACGACGGTCTGCTTGGCGCGCTTCTTGGCGGACTTGATATTGGCCACGGTGGTGGTTTCCTGAAAAAATCGGTGTTATGGGAACAGCAAGCTAGCTAGTATGATGGCGTAAGAAATGCACGTCAAGTCGATTGTCAAGAGGGACGCTGAGTGAGTTCACCCAAGTTGTTGCGGGGCCTGCTGTCGTTCAGCAGCATGACCATGGTCTCGCGCGTCCTTGGACTTGTCCGGGACTTCGTGGTGACCACCACGTTCGGCACCAACGCCATCACTGATGCTTTCTGGGTCGCCTTCAGGGTACCCAATTTCCTGCGCCGGTTGTTCGCCGAAGGCTCCTTCGCCACCGCTTTCGTGCCGGTGTTCACGGAAGTGAAGGAAACCCGCAGCCACGCCGAGCTGCGTGAACTGATGGCCCGCACCGCCGGCACCCTGGGTGGGGTGCTGATGCTGGTCACCGCGCTGGCGCTGATCTTCGCGCCGCAGCTGGCCTCGGTCTTCTCAAGCGGCGTTGATACCGACCCGGTCAAGCAGGGCCTGCTGGTCGACCTGTTCCGCCTGACCTTCCCGTTCCTGCTGTTCGTCTCGCTCACCGCCCTGGCCGGCGGCGCGCTGAACAGTTTCCAGCGCTTTGCGATGCCGGCGCTGACCCCGGTCATCCTCAACCTGTGCATGATCGCCGGTGCGCTGTGGCTGGCGCCGCGGCTGGGCGGCACTCCAGAGAAGCAGATCCTGGCGCTGGGCTGGGCGGTACTGGCCGCCGGCATCCTGCAGCTGCTGTTCCAGCTGCCGTCGCTGAAGGGCATCAACCTGCTGACCCTGCCGCGCTGGGGCTGGAGCCATCCGGGCGTGCGCAAGGTGATGACGCTGATGGTGCCGACCCTGTTCGGTTCCTCGGTGGCGCAGATCAACCTGCTGCTGGACACGGTCATCGCGGCCAAGCTGACCGACGGCTCGCAGTCCTGGCTGTCGCTGGCCGATCGATTCCTGGAACTGCCGCTGGGCGTGTTCGGCGTGGCCCTGGGCACGGTGATCCTGCCGGCGCTGGCCCGCCACCACGTCAGCACCGACCGCGAGGGTTTCTCGCGCTCGCTGGACTGGGGCCTGCGCATGACCCTGCTGATCTCGGTGCCGGCCATGCTCGGCCTGCTGCTGCTGGCCGAGCCGCTGATCGCCACCATTTTCCAGCACGGCCAGTTCAGTGCCTTCGATACCCGCATGACCGCGTTGTCGGTGTACGGCCTGAGCTTCGGCCTGCCGGCGTTCGCCCTGCTGAAGGTGGTGCTGCCGGCGTTCTACGCGCGGCAGGACACCAAGACCCCGGTGCGCGCCGGTATCGCCGCGCTGGTGGCCAACATGGTGTTCAACTTCGCGCTGCTGGCCGTGCTGTACCAGGTGATGGTGCCGGACGAGCTGAAGGCCCAGGGTGTGATGGCGGCCATCGGCAAGCAGCCGGGCCTGCACCTGGCGCTGGGCATTGCCAGCGCGCTGTCCAGTTACCTGAACCTGGGCCTGCTCTGGTACTGGCTGGGCAAGACCGATGTCTACCAGCGCCGCCCGGGCTGGGGCGGCTATCTGCTGCGCCTGCTGCTGGCCTGCCTGGCCATGGTCGGCGTGCTGCTGGCGCTGCTGTACTGGCTGCCGGGCTTCTCGGCGATGAGCGTGTGGGAGCGGATCGGTGCCCTGGCGCTGCTGGTCGGTGGCGGTGGTGCGACCTATGCGGTGGCGATGGTGGCGATGGGCTTCCGCCCGCGCGACCTGCGCGGGCATTGATCGCAGCCCGTGGCGGCTATACTTCAGGGTTACACCATTGAAGCGGCGGCCCCGGTCGGGCCGGAACGAGAGTTGATGAGCAGGCTGTTCAGAAGCGTCGAGGGCGGGGAGCTGTTCCCCAACGGAAGCGTGGTCTGTATCGGTGCATTCGACGGCCTCCACCTGGGGCATCGTGCGCTGGTCCGCCACGCGGTCGCCCGCGCGCGCGCCTTGGGCGTGGCCGCGGTGGCCGTGGCGTTCGAGCCGCTGCCGCGTGAATTCTTCGCCCAGGGTACGCCGCCGCCGCGGCTGACCCTGGCGCGCAGCAAGGTCGAGATCCTGCGCGAGCTCGGTGTCGATGCGATCGGCCTGCTGCGTTTCGACGCGGCGATGGCCGCCATGCCGGCCGAGGAATTCGTGCGGCGCCTGCTGGTGCACCGGCTGGGCGCCCGCGAAGTGTGGATCGGCCCGGAGTTCTGCTTCGGCAACCGCCGCCGTGGCGACCTGGCCCTGCTGCAGAAGATGGGCGCCGAGCTGGGCTTCAGCGCCGGCGAGATCGAAGCGGTGGACCTGCACGGTGAGCGCATTTCCAGCACCCGCATCCGCCAGCTGCTGCAGGACGGCGACTTCGCCCGCGCCGGCGACCTGCTCGGCCGTCCGTACGCGATCAGCGGGCGGGTGGTGCGCGGGCGCCAGCTCGGCCGCACGCTCGGTTTCCCGACCGCCAACCTGCGCTTCCCGAAGACCCCGGCGTTGTCGGGCATCTACGCGACCTGGGTGCACGGTGTGTTCGACCAGCCGTGGCCCTCGGTGTCCAGCTTCGGCACGCGGCCGACGGTGGACGGCGTGGAGCCGCTGCTGGAAGCCCACCTGTTCGATTTCCAGGGCGACCTGTACGGCCGTCACATCGACGTGGAGTTCGTCGCCAAGCTGCGCGACGAAGAGAAATTCAATGATCTGGCGGCACTGACCGACCAGATGCACCGCGACGCCGAACAGGCGCGCGCCATCCTTTCCGAACATAGATTGCGAGCCACTGCGTGAGCCAGGACTACAAGACCACCCTGAACCTGCCAGCCACCGAATTCCCGATGCGCGGCGACCTGCCCAAGCGCGAGCCGGGCATTCTGGCGCAGTGGGAAGCGCAGGGGCTCTACCAGCAGCTGCGCGAAAACGCCGCCGGCCGCCCGCTGTTCGTGCTGCATGACGGCCCGCCGTACGCCAACGGCCGCATCCACCTCGGCCACGCGGTCAACAAGATCCTGAAGGACATCATCGTCAAGTCGCGCTACCTGGCCGGCTTCGATGCGCCCTACGTACCGGGCTGGGACTGCCACGGCCTGCCGATCGAGATCGCGGTGGAGAAGAAGTGGGGCAAGGTCGGCACCAAGCTCGACGCCGTCGAATTCCGGCAGAAGTGCCGCGAGTTCGCCGAAGAGCAGATCAACATCCAGCGCGTGGACTTCAAGCGCCTGGGCGTGACCGGCGACTGGGACAACCCGTACAAGACCCTGAGCTTCGACTTCGAGGCCAACGAGATCCGTGCGCTGGCCAAGGTCGTGGCCAATGGCCACCTGGTGCGTGGCGCCAAGCCGGTGTACTGGTGCTTCGACTGTGGTTCGGCGCTGGCCGAAGCCGAGATCGAGTACCAGGAAAAGGAATCGCCGGCGATCGACGTGGCCTACGCCGCGCGCGATGCGCAGGCCATCGGCCAGGCGTTCGGCGTGAGCGTGCCGGCCGATGTCGAAGTGGCCGTGCCGATCTGGACCACCACGCCGTGGACGCTGCCGGCCTCGCTGGCCGTTTCGCTGGGCGCGGAGATCAACTACGTGCTTGCCGAAGGCCCGGCCCACAACGGCAAGCGTCGTTGGCTGGTGCTGGCCGCCGCGCTGGCCGAGCGCGCGCTGCAGCGCTACGGCGTGGATGAAGTCGTGCTGCACGGTGAAACCACCGGCGCGGCGCTGGAAAACCAGCTGCTGGCGCATCCGTTCTACCCGGAGCGCGAGATCCTGGTGCTCAACGGCGACCACGTCTCCGACGAGGACGGTACCGGTGCCGTGCACACTGCACCCGGCCACGGCCAGGAAGACTTCGTGGTCAGCCAGAAGTACGGCCTGCTGGACAAGTACAACGCCGGCCAGGTCACCCCGATCGACGGCCGTGGCGTGTACCTGGAATCGACCCCGCCGGCCGGTGACGTGGTGCTGGCCGGCCAGCACCTGTGGAAGGCGCAGGAGGCCATCGTCGGCGTGCTGCGCGACAACGGTTCGCTGCTGGCCTTCCACCCGATCCGCCACAGCTACCCGCACTGCTGGCGCCACAAGACGCCGGTGGTGTTCCGCGCCACCCCGCAGTGGTTCATCTCGATGGACAAGGCCAACCTGCGCACCGATGCGCTGGCCGCCATTGACACCGTCGGTTGGTTCCCGAGCTGGGGCAAGGCGCGCATCCAGAGCATGGTCGACGGTCGCCCGGACTGGACCATCTCGCGCCAGCGCACCTGGGGCGTGCCGATCGCACTGTTCACCCACCGCCAGACCGGCGAGATCCATCCGCGTTCGGTCGAGCTGATGCAGCAGGTCGCCGACCGCGTCGAGGCCGAGGGCATCGACGTGTGGTACTCGCTGGATGCCGCCGAACTGCTGGGCGCCGAAGCAGCCGACTACGAGAAGGTCACCGACATCCTCGACGTCTGGTTCGATTCGGGCGTGACCCATGAAGGCGTGCTCGCCGCGCGTGGCTTCGGCAAGCCGGCCGACCTGTACCTGGAGGGTTCCGACCAGCACCGCGGCTGGTTCCAGTCCTCGCTGCTGACCGGCGTGGCGATCGACAAGCGCGCCCCGTACAAGCAGTGCCTCACCCACGGTTTCACCGTGGACGAGCACGGCCGCAAGATGTCCAAGTCGCTGGGCAACGGCATCGAACCGCAGGACATCATGAACAAGCTGGGCGCGGACATCCTGCGCCTGTGGATCGCCTCGGCCGACTACAGCAACGAGATGTCGCTGTCGCAGGAGATCCTCAAGCGCAACGCCGATGCCTACCGCCGCCTGCGCAACACCGCGCGTTTCCTGCTCGGCAACCTGGACGGCTTCGATCCGGCCCAGCACCTGCAACCGCTCGAGCAGATGGTCGCGCTGGACCGCTGGATCGTGCATCGCGCGTGGGAGCTGCAGGAGAAGATCAAGGCGGCCTACGACGGCTACAACATGGCCGAGATCGTGCAGCTGCTGCTGAACTTCTGCAGCGTGGACCTGGGCTCGCTGTACCTGGACGTGACCAAGGACCGCCTGTACACGATGCCGACCGATTCGCACGGTCGCCGTTCGGCACAGAGCGCGATGTACCACATCGCCGAAGCGTTCACCCGCTGGGTGGCGCCGATCCTGACCTTCACCGCCGACGAGCTGTGGGGCTACCTGCCGGGCGAACGTGCCGGGCACGTGCTGTTCACCACCTGGTACGACGGCCTGGCGCCGCTGCCGGCCGATGCCCAGCTCAACGCCGCCGACTTCGAGCAGCTGCTGGCCGTGCGCGAGCAGGTGGCCAAGGTGCTGGAGCCGATGCGTGCCAACGGCGCGATCGGCGCCGCGCTGGAAGCGGAGATCACCATCGCCGCCAGCGAAGAGCAGGCCGCGAAGTGGCAGCCGCTGGCCGATGAACTGCGCTTCCTGTTCATCAGCGGCGACGTGCAGGTGCGCCCGGCAACCACCGACGAAGTGTTCGTCAGCGCCCAGCCGACCACCAAGGCCAAGTGCGTGCGCTGCTGGCACCACCGCGCCGACGTCGGCAGCAACGCCGACCATCCCGAACTGTGCGGCCGCTGCGTGAGCAACATCACCGGCGCCGGCGAACTGCGGAGCTGGTTCTGATGAGCACTGCACGCCCGCATCCCAACGCCCTGGTCTGGCTGCTGCTGTCGGCGGCCATCATCGGCCTGGACCAGTGGTCCAAGGCCTGGGTGCTGTCGAGCCTGCCGGAGTTCCAGCCGGTGGTGGTCATCGATGGCTTCTGGAACTGGTACCGCACCTACAACACCGGCGCGGCGTTCAGTTTCCTGAGTGACGCCGGTGGCTGGCAGAAGTACTTCTTCACCGCGCTGGCGATCGCCATCAGCGGCCTGATGGCCTGGTGGCTGCGCGGCACCGCCCGCGGCAACTGGAAGGCCGCAGTGCCGTATGCGCTGATCATCGGCGGTGCCATCGGCAACGTGATCGACCGCCAGGTGCACGGTCATGTGGTCGATTTCATCCAGTGGTACGTGGGCAGCTACACCTGGCCCTCGTTCAACATCGCCGATTCGGCCATCGTGGTGGGGGCCATCGGCATCGCCCTGTTTGGCCTGTTCGACGGCAAGTCCGCCAAAAAGGCGGATAATGCCAATCCGAAACCGTAAGCCGGCCGCTGCCGGGAGATTGAACTGATGGATGTGCTGCTCGCCAACCCGCGTGGTTTCTGTGCCGGTGTCGATCGTGCGATCGAGATCGTCAAGCGCGCGATCGAAACGCTGGGCGCGCCCATCTACGTCCGCCATGAAGTGGTGCACAACCGCTTCGTGGTCGACGACCTGAAGCAGCGCGGTGCGATCTTCGTCGAGGAACTGGACGAGGTGCCGGACAACAACACGGTCATCTTCAGCGCCCATGGCGTGTCCCAGGCGGTGCGCCAGGAAGCCGAGCGCCGTGGCCTGAAGGTGTTCGACGCCACCTGTCCGCTGGTGACCAAGGTCCACTTCGAAGTCGCCCGCCACTGCCGTGCCGGCCGTGACGTGGTGCTGATCGGCCACGCCGGCCACCCGGAAGTGGAAGGCACCATGGGCCAGTGGAACCGCGAGGCCGGCACCGGCCAGATCTATCTGGTCGAGGATGTGGAGCAGGTGGCCACGCTGCAGATCAACCAGCCGGAAAACTTCGCCTACACCACCCAGACCACGCTGTCGGTGGATGACACGCGCGGCATCATCGATGCGCTGCGCGAGCGCTTCCCGGCGATGCAGGGCCCGAAGAACGACGACATCTGCTACGCCACGCAGAACCGCCAGGACGCGGTGCGCGACCTGGCCAAGCGCTGCGACCTGGTGCTGGTGGTCGGTTCGCCAAACAGTTCCAATTCCAATCGACTGAGTGAGCTCGCCCGTCGCGAAGGCGTGGAGAGCTACCTGATCGATGGCGCGCACGAGATCGACCCGGCGTGGGTGGCAGGCAAGCAGCACATCGGCGTCACCGCAGGTGCTTCTGCACCGCAGGTGCTGGTCGACGGCGTGCTGGCGCGCCTGGCCGAACTGGGTGCCAGCGGCGTGGGCGAGCTGGATGGCGAACCGGAATCGATGGTGTTCGCGCTGCCGAAGGAACTGCGCCTGCGCCTGATCGACTGACCGGGCCTGACTCTGGTGGGTGCGAACCTTGGTTCGCACTGCTTCTGGATGCACTCCATCCACGCATGGCACGGATCTGCTGCTCACGGTCTTGTTGCCGGGTTTGCCGCTTCTGGCGGGGTTCGCGCGGGCCATGACCTTTGGCCATGGGGCCACGCATCCTGCAGGCCTAGCATCGGGGAATTCTCCGCTGTTGGACGCTGCCCGATGAAAACCCGAGCCTTGGCCATGTCGTTGCTGTTCGCGCTGGCCGCCACGCCTGCATTGGCGCTGGCACAGGCCGCGCCCCCGGCCAATGCCGCAGCGCCTGGCCTGCTGCGCATCGACGTGGATGCGCGCGACCTGGCCCGGCGCATCTTCAAGGTCACCGCCACCGTGCCGGCCCAACCCGGCCCGATGACCCTGCTGTATCCGCAGTGGATTCCCGGCAACCATTCGCCCACCGGCCCGATCGACAAGCTGGCCGGGCTGCGCGTCACCGCCAACGGCAAGCCGCTGGCCTGGCAGCGCGATCAGTTCAATGTCTATGCGTTCAAGGTGAACGTGCCCGAAGGCGTGAGCGAAATCGTCGCCCACTTTGACTTCCTGTCCTCGCAGGGCGGCAGCCAGGGCCGGGTGGTGATGACCCCGGAAATGCTCAACCTGCAGTGGAACGCCAATTCGCTGTATCCGGCCGGGGTCGATGCCCGTCAGCTGCAGGCGCAGGCCAGCGTGACTTTGCCCAATGGCTGGTCGTTTGCCACCGCGCTGGAAACCGCGCGCCGCGACGGTGACACCGTGGTGTTCAAGCCGATTTCCTATGACCACCTGGTCGATTCGCCGTTGTTCGCCGGCGAGCACTACCAGCGCATCGACCTCGACCCGGGCGCGAAGGTGCCGGTGCACCTCAACGTGTTCGCCGACGACGCCAAGTCGCTGAAGCCGACGGACGCACAGATCAAGCTCCACCGGGCGCTGGTGCAGCAGGCCGACAAGCTCTACGCTGCGCGCCACTACAACCACTATGAATTCCTGTTGGCGCTGACTGACCGCCTCGGTGGCATCGGCCTGGAGCATCATCGCTCCAGCGAGAACAGCGCCGAGCCGGGTTACTTCACCGAGTGGGACAAGAGCGCGTGGATGCGTGACCTGCTGCCGCACGAGTACACCCACTCGTGGAACGGCAAGTACCGCCGCGGCGCTGACCTGGCCACCGCCAGCTTCAACGTGCCCATGGGCGACAGCCTGCTGTGGGTGTACGAGGGCCAGACCCAGTTCTGGGGCCAGGTATTGGCCGCGCGCTCCGGGTTGTGGTCGGTGGAGGAGGCGCGCGACATGCTGGCCAATGTGGCCGCCACCTATGACCGTGGCCGCCCGGGTCTGGCCTGGCGACCCTTGCAGGACACCACCAACGACCCGACCATCGCCCAGCGCCGCACGCTGCCGTACCGCAACTACCAGATGAGCGAGGACTACTACTCCGGCGGCCAGATGCTGTGGCTGGAAGTGGAGGGCAAGCTGCGCGAGCTGAGCGGCAACCGTCGCAGCCTGGATGACTTCGCGCGCGCGTTCTTCGGCGTGGGCAATGGCGATTGGGACGTCAACCCGTACACCTTCGACGATGTGGTCGCGACCTTGAACGGCATTGCGCCGTATGACTGGGCGACGTTCCTGCGCGGCCGCCTGGACGGGCATGGTCCGCTGACCGGTGGCCTGGCGCTGGCCGGCTGGAAGCTGGTCTACCGCGATACCCCGAACGATGCCTACAAGGCGCAGGAAAAGCGCGCCAAGGCCGCATTGCTGGCCTACTCGCTGGGCGCGACTGTGCTCGACAGTGGGACAGTGGGTGACGTGATCTGGGACAGCCCGGCGTTCAACGCCGGGTTGGCGCCCGGCATGAAGGTGATCGCCGTCGGCGGCCGCGAGTACAGCAGCCAACGCCTGAAGGACGCGGTGGCCGACGCGGCCAGGGACAAGGCGCCGATCGTGCTGCTGGTCAAGCAGTTCGACCGCATCGATACGATGAACATCGACTACCACGGTGGCCTTCAGTACCCGGTGCTGGAGCGCATGGCCGGCACGCCTGATCGCCTGGCCGACCTGTGGAAGGCGCGATGAAAGCGCGCGCCCGCGACGGCATGATCCTGCTGGTGGCGATCCTGGCCATCATTGGCGCGTACCTGCACGGTGATGGACGCTGGCTGCACTGGCTGGCGAAGCCGGCCACGACGCTGCTGATCGCCGGCATCGCCTGGCAGGTGCACGCTCCTGCGCAACCGTTCTACCGGCGCGCGGTGCTGGCCGGCATGCTGCTCTCGTGCGTGGGCGACATCGCGCTGATGCTGCCGATGGATGCGTTCGTGCCTGGCCTGGTGGCGTTCCTGCTGGCCCACCTGTGCTACATCGCTGCCTTCCGCGATGGACTGCACAGCGGGCGTGGTCTGGTGGCTGCCAGTGTGCTGCTGGGTACGTTCGCCGCACTCAATGTGCTGGGCCTGTGGCCGCACCTGCCGGCGCCGATGCGCATTCCGGTACTGGCCTATGTGGTGGTGCTGGCATCGATGGCGGTGCTGGCGCTGGCACGGCAGTGGCGCCGTCCGCCGCCCGATGCCGTGGAGGCCGCCAGTGCTCGCTGGGCCGCCGCCGGTGCGCTGTTGTTCGTGGCCAGCGATTCACTGCTGGCCTGGGACCGCTTCGCCGGCGGCCTGCCGCTGGCCAGTCTGCTGGTGCTGTCCACCTACTACGCCGCGCAGTACGCCATCGCCCGCTCGGTGAAGTAGCAAAAAGGGGAGGGAGGGGATTAAGTCGTTTCTGCCACGATGCCGAATACGACTTAATCCCCTCCGTCTCCTTTTCCGGTACTACGCTCAGCGGAACTGCAGGGTCAGCAGGTAGTAGCGGCCCAGTGGATCGTCCAGCCCGGGCATCTGCCCGCCATTGCCGACCAGGTAGTTCACCGGTTGCGTGTCGAGCACGTTGTGCACGTCCAGCGCGGCAACTATGCGCGGGCCGAGGCGGCGTGCAAGATGCAGGTTCCAGCGCAGCTGGCGGGGGTTCATGCAGTGGTTCAGTTCAACCTGATCCTGCGGGCACTCGGCACCGGGCAGCCAGGCGCGGGTGCGACCCACCTGGTTGCCGCGCAGGGCGATGTCCCAGTGGCTGTTCTGCCACTGTACGTTCAGCACCGCCGCCGTCTCCGGCGTCACATGGCCGCGCAGGTCGATCGCGGGTTCGTGGTCGACCTGGCGGCGCAGTTCCTGCTGTTTCAGTGCATCCAGCGAGAACAGCCATTGGCCGTTGCTGCCGGTGTCGATGCGGTACTCGCCGCGCAGCACCCAGTTGCGCGAGGTGGTACGGCCGATGTTGTCGAAGGACAGGCGCAGGCTGCGCAGCCTGCCTTGCTCATCCAGCTGCCAGGTATCGCGGTTCCAGACCGCATCGTTGGGCTGCAGCGCGAGGATCTCGTTGCGCAGCTCGACGATGTTGTGGGTCAGCGACAGCGAGAACGCATCATTCGGAGACCAGGTCGCGGCCAGTGAATGGCTGCGCGAGCTCTCCGCCTTCAGCGTGGTGTTTTCTTCCACGTCTGCGGTCACCCTGCAGCGCCCATCCGCGGCGCTCTGCGCACACGGCGGCAGCGCGTCCGAAGCGGGCAGGGTGAGGGTACCGAACTGGCCGGGCGGACGCCGCTGCTCGAACAGGCTGGGGGCACGGTAGCCGCGCCCGCTGGCCAGCAGGAATGACCACTGCGGCGACGGCGTCCAGCGCAGGCCGGCCCGTGGCGAGAGTGCGGTGTAGTCACCGTCACGGTCCCAGCGTGCGGCCAGGTCCATGCGAAGCGCAGGTGCCAGCGGCAGGCCGAGTTCGGCGTAGGCACCACCACTCTGCCGCGACAACCGGCGCCGCTGCTGTGGCAGCCCCAGCGCCAGGTCGCCCTGGCTCAGCAGCGCATCGGGGTGCGAGGTCCAGCGCTCATGGCGCAGGTCGATGCCGGTGGCCAGCTGCGCATTGCCTCCCGGCAACGGCATGAGTTCGCGCTGCATGCCCCACCAGCCCTGCCATTGTTCGGTGAGGCCACGGTTGCGGATCATCGGGAACCAGGACGCCGTTTCGTCGCTGGGCAGCATGTCGAATCCGGGCAGGAACCGAAGCGACTGCGCGGCTTCGATCAGCGGGGTGGCACGCACGGTGCCCGGCGTGGACAGGCTGACATCGCTGCGCTGTGCGCTGAGCCCTGCATCCCAGCTGCGCCGGCCCAGGTCGCGGCCGATGCCGAAAGTGACATCGGCGTCGGTGGCGCGCACGTGTGGGCGCACGTTGCCGGCTTCGCGCAGCACGGTGTTGAACGTGATTCCGTACAGGGCAAGGGAAACCGCGGTGGGGCCGAGGTCGAAGCGCTGGCGGTTGTGGCTGGCGCGGGCCTCGGCATAGGCATAACGGCCGTCGCCACGTTCATGCCGATAGCGCAGGTAGGCCGACGCGGTATCCGAAGCGGGCTGCAGCGAGCGTGGGCGCGCGCTGTCGAACCAGCAGGCGCCATCGCGCCGCTTCAACGGTCCTTCGCAGCGCCGTGCAGGCCAGTAGCGGCCAGCACCGAAGGCACCGATCAGGTACTGCGAGGTCTCCGCATGCCAGTCGCGGCGGTCGCCGGCCAGGTGGTCGACACGGTGCAGGTCGACGCCGGCGAACCAGCGATCGCCATTGCCGCGCAGGCCGCCGGTGGCTGCCTGCAGGCGATACTGCGCGGCGTCGCCCCGGCTGCTCAGGCCGGTCTGCAGCATGGCTTCGGGCCCATCGGCCTGGTCGCGCAGGATGATGTTGACCACGCCGGACATGGCGTCAGCGCCGTAGATCGCCGAGGCACCGCCACGGACCAGCTCGATGCGTTCGACGAAGCTGAGCGGAATGCCGCCCAGGTCGGTGAGCCCTCCCTGCTCCAGCGATACCATCGGGTAGCGCGGCAGGCGCCGGCCATTGACCAGGAACAGCGTGGCGCGCGGTCCCATGCCATCGAGGCTGGTGGTGGCCGCAGCACCAACCGGCAGGTACTGCGAGTCACCGCTGCGTGCGCTGCTCATCGCCGGCAGGCCATTCATGCCGGGCAGGTGCCGCAGCAGGTCGAACAGGCTGCCGTAGCCACTGCGCAGGATGTCGTCCCGATCGATCGTGGTGACCGGCAGCGTGGTCTGCACCGAGGTGCGTGGCAGGCGGCTGCCGGTGACGTGGATCGGTGCCAGTTCCACCTGCGGCGGCGGCCGGGGGGCATCGTGGCGGGGAGCCACCACGGCCTTTGGCGTGGGTGTTGTGGCAATCGGGGCCACACCGACCCGGCGCACCACGAAGCCACCCGAAGGCGTGCGCAGGATCGTCACCGGCATGCCGGCAACCAGCTGCTTCAGGGCGGTGGCGGGATCGGTCCGGGTGTTCGCGCCGTCGCTGTGCAGTCCTGCCAGCTCACGGGCGTCGAACAGCAGCGCGATGCCGCTCTGCCGAGCCCACTGCTGCAGCGCCGACGGCAATGGGCCGGCATCGATGCGGTAGGCCTGCGTGGCCGCCGATTCGCTGGCAGTGGCCGCGGGCAGTGCAGTGGCCAACAGCGCCAGGCACAGCAGGGGGCGGAGCAGCCCCCACTGCAGCGCGCCCGGTCCTGCCATCACTGCAGGCCCCCTCAGTACGTGCGGCGCAGTTCCAGCGCGCCATCCGGGCGCGTCTGGCCAGCGACGGACCAGCCCAGTTCCAGCGCGGACAGCAACTCCTGTGCGTCGCCTGCGCGGAACGTGCCACTGACCGCCAGGTTGCTGATCTCCGGATCGGCAATCACCAGCGGTGTGCGGCCATAGCGGTTCATCCGTTCGACCACGATCGACAGCGGCGTGGCGTCGAATACCAGCTGTCCCTGCAGCCAGCCCTCGGCGGCCGCCGTGGACGACAGCGCCGGGCCCGGCTGGATGCGCCCGGAGGGCAACACCTGCAGCTGCTGGCCCGGTGCCAGGGTGTGCTGGGCCGCACCGTTGCTCACTTCCACCGCGCCTTCCAGCAGCGCGACTTCCACCAGGCCATCGCGCAGGCGTTCGACCTGGAAGGTCGTGCCGATATCGCGGATGGTGCTGCTGCCGGCGCGCAGCTGCAGCGCCTTGTTCGACGGCGCGACCTGCAGCTGCAGGCGCCCGCGTTCAAGGTCCAGCTCGCGATGGCGCCAGCCGAAACGGGCGTGCAGCGTGGTGCCCGCGTCGAGCGTGGCCACGCTGCCGTCGGCCAGGGTCAGCTGCTGTGTTTCATGACTGTCATTGGCATAGCGCTGCGGCGTGGGGTTGCCGTCCACGGCCAGCATCCAGCCCACGCCGATGGCCAGGCAGATGCCGGCGGCGGCCGCGAATGCCGGCAACCAGCGGCGGCGCGGCGGTCGCGCCGCACGGGCCGCAGCGGTACGCAGCCAGGGGTCTGCCGCCAGGCCCTGGCCCTGCTGGAACAGGTTCTCGGCCTGCACCCACGCCTTTACATGGGCCGGGTTTTCGGCCAGCCAGTCCTCGAACGTTTCGCGTTCGGCCGGTGTGCAGTCCGGCGCTTCCAGCCGCGCCACCCAGGCGCTGGCGCGTTCAAACAGCGAGGCGTCTTCCGTGTGCCGGTAATGGTTCATTCCACATCCCTGTCGTTGTGCAGCGGATCCGGTCCCAACTCCTGGCGCAGGCCCTGCAGGGCACGGGCGATATGTTTTTCCACGGTCTTGGCAGTAATTCCACAGTGCCGCGCGATCTGCGTATAGCTCATGCCGGTGATCCGGTTGAGCAGGTACACCTCGCGCGCGCGCTCGGGCAGTTTGAAAAGGGCCTGCCGCAGCAGGGACAACATCTGCCCGGACTCGGCCTGGCGCAATGGATCGGGCGACTGGCTGGTGGGCTGATCGCTGCCATCATGCTCGGCCAACGGCAGGTGCGGTCGCGACTGCGCAGAGCGGCCGCGATCGGCCAGGCGGTTGCGGGCGATACGATACAGCAGCAGGCGCAGCTCGTCGGCGCCATGCGCGCGATAGCGGATCAGCCGCTCCATGCAGTCCTGCGCGATGTCCTCTGCATCCTCCGGCCCGACGCCCCGCGTGCGCAGGAACGCACACAGCGGTGCGCGTTCTTCGCGTACGAACGCGATGAAGGCATCCGCTGGCACCGGCGGCTCCGGCGCGTGGTGGATCAGGGGGGACGGAGCGGACAGGGCTGGCCTCGGCTGACATTGGCGGATGCGTCATCGAGTTTTACGCGACGATGACCGGATGGGGAAGAGTGTGCGGCACCTCATCCTCATTGTGAATGCATTCATGATCGGGCGGCGGCTCGGCTGGGGGAGTTCGCGCCGCTCTGACGTTTGACCCCTTACCCGCGTGTTGCGGGTGGAGAGAGAACGTATGAAGCATTCGAAGTTGAGCCTGGCCCTGGCCGGGCTGATCGGCGTCGGCGCCCTCGCGGCGGCTGATGACGTCATGGCAATGAGTTATCACGTGCAGGGCGATCGCATCTTCCTCAGTGGCGGGGTGACCTACGCCGACGTGGTGTCGTTGCCGGCGTTGCTGGCCAAGGCGCAGGCCGAGGGCAGGCCGATCCGCGAAGTGGTGCTGCGCACCTCCAACGGCGGCGCGCTGATTGCGGGCGAGTGGCTGCAGGGCGTGATCCGCACCTCCGGCCTGAACACCATCGTGTCCGGCCACTGCATCTCGTCGTGCTCGATCATGCAGTCCGGTGGCGTCGAGCGCTATCTGGCCGGCGACCTGCCGATCGTCGATTCGGTGCAGATCCACGCGGCCAGCAGCGGCGGCAAGGTGATCTATACGCCGTCGCCGCGCATGACCCAGATCTACACCGGCAACTACGGCGGCGGCATGGATGCGGGCCTGCTGCACAAGGCCATGTACGAGGTCGTGCAGCCCAACGGCCTGCTGGTGTTCCGCGATCCGGCGCGCACCACTGGCACCTCGGTCACCTTCGACCCGGATGGCAGTGGCAGCAAGCTGGAGTCGTTCCCGGGCCAGGACATCCATAGCAACAACATCATCACCGCGAACGGCTATCGCGATCCTGGCGACACGTTGAACGTGAGCGCGAACGTAAGCGGCGACATCAACCCAGGCTACCTGCGCACCGGGCGCCAGCTGCAGACTTTCGTCGACGACGATTTCGCGCGCTGGAACACCAACTGGCAGTCCAGCTACATCAACCTGGCGCAGAGCATCTACAACGCCTCAAGCCGTGGCCCGCAGGGCATCGGCCCGGATTCGGTGCAGGACTACCTCAACGATCCGGGCATCCAGGCGCTGCTGCTGTCCAAGCTGCGCCTGGCTGACCTGGACGTATCCACGCTCGACAACGCCATGGGCGTGATCCGCGTGAGCAACGGTGCCACCTGGCGCACCGCCGCCACCACCGGCGCCGACTTCATGCTGGTCGACAACGGCACCATCGCACTGGAAGGCGGCGCGCTGCGGGCGTCGGAAGTGCGCGTGCTGGGCGCGGGCATGCTGGTCGGCCATGGCGACGTGGCCGGCACCGCGATGGATCTTGATGCACTGGGCAGCGGTTCCGGCCCCTCCTGGCGCGAGGATGGCTTCAACCGCCTGCGCGTGTTTGGCACGCTGATGCCGCGCGGCGGTGATCTGGTCACTCACGGCTACGTCAACATCATGCCGGGCGGCAAGCTGCTGTTCGACGTCACCGAGAATGGCGGCGCCGCCACGGGCCGACTGCGCGTGGGCACGTTCTTCGATGACGAACCGACCGACGGCGCGCTGGTGATCTCCAAGGGCGCCTTCCTCGAATTGAATGTGGCGCAGGGCTACTACGGCCAGGACTTCCGCCGTGACCTGGTACAGGGCCCGATCTATCAGGGCGGCTTCGAGGATGTCGTGCGCCTGGGCGACACCGGCTACAGCGCCAGCATCACCGCGGGCGATGTGTTCCGCCCGCGCCACAACTCGCTGCTGAGCTTCAACGTCAAGCAGACCGCGGACGGCCTGTGGCTGACGGCAAACCCAGGCTTCGATCAGCTGGGCCTGTTCGCCAACGCTACCTCCGGCGACGGGCTGGGCCGCGCGCTGGCGACCGCCTCCGCCCGCCAGGACGGCAACCTGAAATCGCTGCTGGGCGCGCTGCAGTTCGCCGACCGTGATGTGATCGCGCAGCAGGCCGGTGCCCTGCGCGGTGATGCGCATGCCAGCCTGCGGCTGGCCGACAACGCGCTGGTGGGCAGCATCGGCAACGTGGTGCAGCAGCACCAGGCCGCGATGCGCAGTGGTGGTGATGCCGATGGCCTGGCCTCGCAGGCCGCGCAGTCGGTGTCGGCACAGCCGGGCATGCGCCACGGCAGCCTGTTCAACCAGCTGGCGATGCATCTGGTCGAGCCGACCGCCGGCGGTGCGGGTAGCGGCAGCGAGACCGGGCGCAGCCGTGGCCTGTGGGCGCGCGGTTTCGCCAGCCATGGCCGCATCGATGCGGAGGGTGGCGTGGCCGGTCTCAGCCACAACATCGGTGGCATCGTGGTGGGGGCCGATACCCGCGTGGCCGATGACCGCGTCACCCTCGGCGTCAGCGTGGCGGCGGCCGACATGTCGACCAAGGGCCGCGACGGCTCCGACTTCAGCGGTGACGTGCGCGCGCTGGATGTGGGCGGCTATCTGGATGCAACCTATTCGCGCGGCTACCTGTCGGCGGCGGTGCGCTATACCGACCTGCGCCACGACACCCGCCGCAGCATCAGTGGCATCGATGGCCTGCAGCAGCCACTGCGCGCCAAGTACAACAACGATGCAATCTCCGCACGTGTCGAGCACGCGTTCTCGTTCACCACCGGTAAGGGGCTGGTGATCCAGCCGTTGCTGCCGGTGGTGGACTACGCGCGCACCTCGGCCACGCGCTTCAATGAAGGGCAGGGCGCGGGCGCACTGGTTGGCCGCAGCGGCAGCCTGGAGAGCATCCGCGTTGGCGCCGGCCTGCAGCTGTTCAAAACCTTCGAAGGCAACAACGGCGAGCGCATCACCCCGCGCGCCCGCGTGGTCTGGCAGAAGGAACTGGGCGATTCGCAGGCCCGCTACAGCACCGGCTTCGCCGCCGCCCCGGACCTGGTGTTCGGCGCCAGCAGCCAAGCCGTCGGTGAGCAGGTGCTGGCCTGGAACCTGGGCGTGACCAGCCGCGCCAGCGAGCGCCTTTCGATCATGGCCGACTACGTGGGCGAGCGCCGCGACGGGCAGATCCAGAACGGCGTGATGCTGGGGCTGGGCTACCGGTTCTAAGCGGCACGGGGCACCGGCGATGCCTGCATCGCCTTTGCCATCCCCACAGGCGCGTGGCTGCGGTATGGTCGGCAGGGCATCCCACCCAGGTCCTTCCATGCAGATCGCCGTCTTCAGCGCACGCCCCTACGACCGCCGCTTCCTGGACGAAGCCAACCAGCGTGATGCGGACGGGCAGGGCTACGCGTTCGTCTACTTCGATGCCGCGCTGGATGTGCATACCGCCGCGCTGGCACAGGATTGCGCCGCCGTCTGCGTATTCGTCAATGACCGGCTTGACGCGCCAGTGCTGCACGCCCTGCATTCGCTCGGTGTGCGTGCGGTGCTGCTGCGCTGCGCGGGCTTCAACAACGTGGATCTTGCTGCGGCGAAGGCACTGGGCCTGTTCGTCGCGCGGGTGCCGGCCTATTCGCCTGAAGCGGTGGCCGAGCATGCGCTGGCGCTGGTGATGACCCTCAACCGGCAGACCCACCGCGCCTACAACCGGGTGCGCGAAGGCAACTTCATGCTCGATGGCCTGCTTGGCCGCACCCTGCATGGCCGCACCGTCGGCATCGTTGGCACCGGCAAGATCGGGCTGGCCACCGCGCGCATCTTCAAGGGCATGGGCTGCACCGTGCTGGGGCACGACCCGTATCCGTCGGCGGCCTTTGCCGGGGTGGGAGATATGGTGGCGTTGGACGAACTGCTGGCGCACGCCGACATCGTCTCGCTGCATTGCCCGCTGACACCCGACACCCAGCACCTGATCAACGACGCCTCGCTGGCGCGGATGAAGCCCGGCGCGATGCTGGTCAACACCTCACGCGGCGCGCTGGTCGATACCCATGCGGTGATCCGCGCGCTGAAGTCGCGCCGGCTCGGCCATCTGGCCATCGACGTCTACGAACAGGAAAGCGCGCTGTTCTTCCAGGACCTGTACGGCGAGATCATCGACGACGAAGCCTTCCAGCGCCTGATGACCTTCCCCAACGTGCTGGTGACCGGCCACCAGGGCTTCTTCACCGTGGAGGCGCTGCAGGAGATCTCGGCGATCACGCTGGGCAACCTGGCCGATTTCGCCGCCGGCCGGCCCTGCGCCAACCGGGTAGAGGCGGGCTGAGCCGGGTGGATTGACCGCCGGGGCGCCCAGCCCGTAAAATCGCGGGCTCCGCCGGAATAGCTCAGTTGGTAGAGCGGCGCATTCGTAATGCGTAGGTCGCAGGTTCGACTCCTGTTTCCGGCACCAGTTGTAATGAAAAGCCCCGGCCTTGGCCGGGGCTTTTTGTTTGTGCGAGTGTTGGAACTCGTTGATTGGAGAGGGAGGGGGACTGACACGGGGCGAGGCACATTCGCCTGTAGACGCGTAGAAACGCGCTCGTGTCCTTTTGTGACACGCGCACTTGTTGAGAACAGTCGGCTTAGTTCCAACTTACGCGGTTCCCGTCGGGAACGGGTACTTGCTCGGGTAGAGCTTGCGTCTTTCAGTGGCGAGGAAGCCTTTGGGCTCTCTTTGGCTGGGCAACTCAAACCAAAGCTCAGCTCGATATACACTGAGATCTGGATGCCGCAAACCATTTGAGCATGAAATGTCCGGACAACGCGAACTCATATCAGCTTGGTTTGACGGCATCACATCCAGTGCCTGGTGGCCTGTCTTCTTGCCACTGGGATATGGAATATTCCGATTCTTGGAATATTTGCTTAAAAGACGCGTTGAAGGGAAGCCCAGCGATGAGCAAATTCAATCTTATAGCCAGCTCGCTGATCTTCAGAAGAAGCTTCGCGAGAACAGCGTGACGATAGCTGACTTGAATGCCCTTCGTAGTCAGGTCCTTGGTAAGGGGGCGGCAAGTGCAATTAATATTGCGCACCAGTACAGTGAAGTTGCGCAGCGCCTAGTTGCTGACGTTGAGGAGATTGATTACGCCCGTTCCAACTCTTTGAGCGCAGCTCTAAGTGCAGAAGAACGGAATCTCACGCAAGCCGAAATGAACATCCTGTCAGCGGAAAAGGCTCAGGAGGCCGACCGGGAGCTGACGGCCTTGGTGTTGGAGTTGATGCAGAAGCTTCACCCACAGGGGGCTGCATTGTTGCAGCGGGCTCAAGGGTACTGGCTCGCGTTTAGAAAGGTTGAAGCTGATCGTGAAGCGAGTGCGTGGGAGGGAGGGTCTATTCTTCCCCTAATGGTTAACGCAAAGTTCGAAGCAATGACGCGCGAAAGGATAGCAGCACTGAAGGGTGACACTACTGGTCCCGATGGTTCTGAGTTGGACGCCCGCAGGGTGACGACTCCCAGAAATCTTCTGCAGCATCTTGAATTGAATGTCCCGATGGATCGAGTTCGAGATTTGCTAGGTACACCGACTTACTCATACGGTAGTCGATGGATGTACAGATACGAGGAGACTCAGGTTGAGGTAGGTTTCAACAACGACTGGTCGGTGGATTCCGTCGTCGTTGCGCTCTGCAATGGCCATAACTATCCGGGGGTTGGCCTGGAAAGGCCATTAGGGCAGCTTACGGTTGGTGACGTCATTCGTATGGATTCTGAAGCCAAACTTGAGCACGGCTGGAGCGCGCGGACGCAGGAGTTGTGCATCAGGGTAAGAACTGGCCCAGCCGGTGCTTGGGACTATCACTACTTTGGCGCACTTTCCATCTTTAGTGGTGCCGGAGATCTTCAGGATGTTCGCTTCGAGTGGGATGCGGATTCTGGGCGCTTGGTCACCAACCCTGATGAAGTACTGGTCAACTGGATGGCTATCTCTGCAGCCGCAGACGAGCCTCCGAGCTTCAACTGGTACATTAGATAGCAATGCGGCATTGCAGTTGCAGCGACTAGGGTGTTGCCGCAAGTTTCGAATTCACGCGCGGAGAAAGACCCGTTGATTGGGATGATCCAAACCGACAGGTCTAAAGATTGGTGCGGAGGGAAGGACTCGAACCTTCCAGTCTATCTCTTGGTGACATTCCTAAGCGGTCGCGTACATCCAGTCTTCTATTCGGGTTGGAGCGTTTCCCAGCCTGGGCTCCGCAGTAGACATGCTCCGCACCAAACAGACCAAAACGCAGTCGTCAGCGAGACTCGAATCTTTCCACTAATGGTATTTTTCTTGACCGAAATGGCGTGCGATTCTGCGAATAAAGCTGCTGATTTACGCGTTTCAACGGTTTTCGTGGCCATAGTTTTCTCCTCAGTTATGACGTTAACGTCGCCCATCAGGGAAAGCTCCAACCCGAAGTGAGACTGGACTTCCGCAGGCTTATGGATTGCCGTTGGACCCAAGCTCGAGGGGTAAACCCTAGTTCAATTATTGGCGGGAGGGCGGCCGTTTGGCAAGACGTAGCGCACCTGTAACCACCTCGATTCAAGATGCTCCGGCCGAAGAGCTGGCCGAATTGCACGCGGCTCCGTGTGGGCGGGGGGGCGGCAAGCTGGAAGAGGCTCCGCGCTCCTGCGGCTAAAGCGCGTCACGTTGGCGTGGCACTGGATCGGTCCTATGGTCGCGTTCCTGTCATCCAACTCACGCTAGTTGGCAGGGTATCGGTAGGAGTAGCCTCGGACCCAACGGGGAGGCCGGGAGTCATTCTTAGAGACTAGGAGTAGAGTGGCGCGGTCGCTTTGGTAGCTGGCCTACTGACCAAAAAGGACAGATCCCCTCGAAGCCGCTTCAGGTGGCTCTGAAGGCGCTAGGGGCGTGGCGTCGTCTTGCGCCCTACGGTACTGTCCCTTCCGGTACCGGCACCGCCGGAGGGGGCCAAATGAACGACATTCTTGATGCAATGAGCGCTCGGATTAAAGCGCCCTGGTTTGGTTACGCCGTATTGGCGTTCATCGCCATCAACTGGCGAGGCATGTTCCTGCTGGCAACGACAGAGGGGGCGCCCTTGGTCCGGCTCGCTGCATTTGACGCAGCGACGAGCCCCTGGACTCTGTTCGTTTGGCCATTGGCTGCGGGCGTCGTCGCTACTGCAGCTACACCATGGACCAGATTTCTCTTTGCTTGGTTAGCGAAGAAGCCGTTCGAGCACATAGACGATCTTCAGATTGAGTCCGAGCATCGGCGAACCGTCAGAAAAACTGAGCTGGAGCAATCCCGGTCGGCCCTGCTGGCGACGCAGGAGGCGGAAATCATCGAGCGGGCAATGCGCGACGTGGAGGTCCAGAAGATCAGCGATGCGGAGGTTAAGGAGCGAGCTGAGGCCCAATTAGAGGCCCTGCGCCAGAAGCGTGATTTCGAGTCGAGGAGGGATGAAGGTGAGCTTTGGTCGGACCGGCTGTCGTCCACGGAACTTGATCTTCTGAAGCAGGCAACTAAAGATGGTTCCGGAAGCATCATGCGTGTTGAGTACATTGGTGGACGTAGGCTGCAAGCCGGAGGGGTAGCCTTTGGAATGAAGGGGACGCGTGAGTTCTTGCGGTACGAAAGCGCACTGGAATCGCTGCTCAAGTGGGGTCTCGTCAAACAGCTCGGAGAATTGACGTACGAGCTTACCCACGAAGGGTGGATAGTGGCCGAGTCCTTGTAGCTTTTTTGCTGGCGGATTTATGTTGGCCGACTTCGTATTTCCGAGGGCCTTGGCAGCCCTGGCCGGCTTGCGTGGAATGTCGCTTTGAACATCTGAATTCAATTGTCGAGATATGATGCGGACACCAGTGATCCAGGCCGAATTATGTCTTTTCGGCGGTTTGGCATCGGAGGTGGGTGTCAATGGGGGTTGACGAGTGCGCCTTTGTCGCGCATCTGCATGAATTGGGAGTGCTCCCTGCCGGCAACGAAATCACCCTGCTCAGAGGGGTGCCTACTGGTCGGGAGAAATCGCGGCTCCTACGGCGATTGATGTAGGCGTCACCGCTTATCTAGCCAGTGTCGATACCGAAGCCCTGATCGGTGTCTCCCGTGGGTCGTACGCAGTCATTTTCTTTCTGGCTCCAATCTCTCGTTGCACATGCGCCTGGTCCATTGGTTGTACGCGCAGGATCGACTGCCCGATCCGACTTGCTGGGGTTCCTCGCGCTGTCGTCGCACCAATAGCAGGATAACGAGTACGAAGCGATCGCCTTGGCTGCGATGGAGAAGTTGGATGAGGGACGTCTGGAGTAGGGGCTGGGCGAGATAGAGCCGGTGCTGTGTCCCTGTATCCCCGGCGCATTACTGGCACGTAGGTCGAAGGCTCGACTCCCGTAACCAGTGCCGGTCTTCCAGTAGAGCCATCCTACGGCTGGCAAAGCCGAAGCCGGCCATCTGTCGCATCCTGCACGTCAAATCGGCCCATCGGGTCAAGTTGCACCAAGCACTCGGTGCTCCATGCATTCAGTTGCTGCGCTTCATACAACTACTGGTAAGCGAGAAGCGTCACGCGCCTCTCTCGTTACTGCGCTTTTTACGGCACCGCATGTCGTCGCCACCTAGGCATCAGCGGGCTCGCGTCTTCTCGTGTCGCCCTCGCCATCTACTGGGCATGCAACAATTCGTACCGCTCCTTCCGATGCATCCGAACCTTTCGGATTTTTCTCATTGAATCGAAGGTGCAGGCGTAAACAACATGGCGCGCCACCGAAAAAGGGTGGCCGGGCGTGCAAACCCGACCATAGCTGTAAACGCTTGCCAGCCGGCACCGCCCAAAAGCGGTGCCGGCTGGCAATCCGTCGGCCTATATGGCGGGCGGTGCGTGGGGGTCTCCGGACCCGCCGGTTTAGCTATGCCCGGTTTGCAACCCGCACCGTCCGCCACCCCGCTTCCGCGCGGTGGCAGTGTTAAGTACAGCCACGGAAGCCGACGCCATGACCACTCGCAAGATTCCGCCATTCCCCGTCGATGAACCCACCAACGACGACGACAACCCCGCTTTTGACCTCAGCACCTTCCAGGGCTGCCTCAAGCGCATCCGCGATGGCGAAGGGTCCGATGGCATGCTGTGGCCAGAAGAGAACCTGTCAGACGGCCGCCGTCAGTCCCTGGCCAGGATCGACCGTGCGGCGGTGGGCATGCTGACGGCGGTGGAAATGCTGCATGCGGCCAGTCGCTGCGAATCCATGGCCACGCCCGACCGCCATCTGGATGAGGGCGTCGTCGAGGGGCTGTTCTTCGCATGCCGTGAGCTGGCTGAACTGGTGTGCAGGGAAGTACGGCCGTCCTGACCTGCCGCGCATGGCTGAACACGTTCAGTAGGCTTTGCCGGTCCGGTGGCTTTGGCGGGGCCGGGCCCGATGCTACGCTGCGTGCCCGCGCTGCTGGGACAGCCCGCGGGTGCGCGGTGCGACAACGTGTCGCAGCCAGATCGGCGCCTTTCCTGCGCTCGATCATTGTCAATGCCTTTCTTAAATGGTGGGTGACGGCCTAAAATTGTAGGGCTGACTCGACCCCACCTCCCTGCCTGTCCCCGGACCGGTGGGACCGGCTTTGGCCGGAACAGGCAGGACGGGGAACGGCATTCCCTCGCAATTGGATCGACCGATGATTCCGTTGAAAACCCTTGGGCGCTGGTTGCGCCCGGGCCTGCTGCTGTCGTTGCTGGTGATGCTCACCGGCTGCGATGCCGTGGCCATCCTCAGTCCGAAGGGCCAGATCGGCCAGGATGAGAAGACCCTGCTGATCACGGCTACCGTGCTCATGCTGCTGGTCGTCATCCCGGTCATCATCATGACCCTGACCTTCGCGTGGAAGTATCGCGCCTCCAACACCAAGGCCCGTTACGAGCCGAAGTGGTCCCACTCGACGGCGATCGAGGTGGTGGTGTGGTCCATTCCCTGCATGATCGTGCTGGTGCTGGCGGTCCTGACCTGGCGTTCGTCGCACGCGCTTGACCCGTACAAGCCGCTGGAATCGGACGTCAAGCCGGTCACCATCGAGGCGATCTCGCTGGACTGGAAGTGGCTGTTCATCTATCCGGAAGAGAAGGTGGCGGTCGTCAACGAAATCAAGTTCCCGGTCAACACGCCGCTGAACTTCAAGATCACGTCCGACACGGTGATGAATGCCTTCTTCATCCCGCACCTGGGCAGCATGATCTACTCGATGGCTGCGATGGAGACCAAGCTCCATCTGATTGCCAACGAGACCGGTGAATTCCCGGGCATGTCCTCGCACTACAGCGGCGCGGGCTTCGCCAAGATGCACTTCACCGCCTACTCGGTCACCGATGCCGAATACCGCCAGTGGCTGGACCAGGTCCGTGCCGGCGAGCAGACCCTGGACAAGGCCTCGTTCAAGGCCCTGGGTGAAGCACGCAACGCCGAGTGGTACCCGGTCACCTACTTCGGCAAGACCGAAGAAGGCCTGTTCAACTGGGTCATCGCCAAGCACATGGGCGACAACAAGCACTACGGCATGAAGCACGAACACGCCGGTGCCGCCGCTGCCGATGCCGCCAGCCATGAAGCGCACGAGGGCCACGCCCCCAGTGACGCGCATGATTCCAAGGAATCGGGTGAAAACCTGGATGCCAACGAACACGAACACGCAGGCCATGCCGGCCACGCGGGTTCGGGAGAATGAACATGTTGGGAAAACTCTCTATTGAGTCGATCCCCCACGATCCGATCGTGCTGACCACCCTGGTCGGCGCGGTGCTGGGTGGCCTGGGCGTCATGGCCCTGATCACCAAGTTCAAGCTGTGGGGTTATCTGTGGAAGGAGTGGTTCACTTCGGTGGACCACAAGAAGATCGGCGTGATGTACCTCATCGTCGCCTTCGTCATGCTGCTGCGCGGTTTCTCCGACGCCATCATGATGCGTACCCAGCAGGCGCTCGCCGTCGGCGGGTCCGAGGGTTACCTGCCGCCGCACCACTACGACCAGATCTTCACCGCCCACGGCGTGATCATGATCTTCTTCGTGGCGATGCCGCTGATCACCGGCCTGATGAACCTGGCCGTGCCGCTGCAGATCGGTGCGCGCGACGTCGCGTTCCCGTTCGTCAACTCGCTCAGCTTCTGGCTGTTCGTGTCCGGCGCGGTGCTGATCATGCTGTCGCTTTGGATCGGTGAATTCGCCGCCACCGGCTGGCTGGCGTTCCCGCCGTTGTCGGGCATCGAATACAGTCCAAGCGTCGGCATGGACTACTACATCTGGGGTCTACAGGTCGCAGGCCTGGGTACCACGCTGAGCGGTATCAACTTCTTCATCACCATCCTGAAGATGCGTACCCCCAGCATGAAGCTGATGCAGATGCCGGTGTTCACCTGGACCGCCCTGGTGACCAACGTGCTGATCGTCGCTGCCTTCCCGGTGCTGACCATCACCCTGGTGCTGCTGACCCTGGACCGTTACCTGGGTACGCACTTCTTCACCAATGACGGTGGCGGCAACGCCATGCTGTACATCAACCTGATCTGGATCTGGGGCCACCCGGAGGTGTACATCCTGGTCCTGCCGGCGTTCGGTGTGTTCTCCGAAGTCATCGCGACCTTCTCGCGCAAGGCGCTGTTCGGCTACAAGGGCATGGTCTACGCCACCGCCTGCATCGGCGTGCTGTCGTTCATCGTGTGGCTGCACCACTTCTTCACCATGGGCTCGGGTGCCAACGTCAATGCCTTCTTCGGCATCACGACGATGATCATCTCGATCCCGACCGGCGTGAAGATCTTCAACTGGCTGTTCACCATGTTCCGCGGTCGCGTGCAGTTCACCACGCCCGTGCTGTGGACCATCGGCTTCATGGTCACCTTCACCATCGGCGGCATGACCGGCGTGATGCTGGCGATCCCGGCCATCGACTTCGTGCTGCACAACAGCCTGTTCCTGATCGCCCACTTCCACAACGTCATCATCGGCGGCGTGGTGTTCGGCATGTTCGCCGGCATCACCTACTGGTGGCCGAAGATGTTCGGCTTCCGCCTCAATGAGTTCTGGGGCAAGTGCGCGTTCTGGTGCTGGTTCATCGGCTTCTATGTGACCTTCATGCCGATGTACGTGCTGGGCTTCATGGGCATGACCCGTCGTCTGCAGAGCACCGTCAACCCGGCCTACGAGCCGCTGCTGCTGGTGGCCGCTGCAGGTGCCTTCATCGTCGGCGCCGGCATCCTGTGCCAGATCATCCAGGTGGCCGTGTCGATCCGCGACCGCAAGAAGACTGCCGACCTGACCGGCGACCCGTGGGATGCCCGTACGCTGGAGTGGGAAACCTCTTCGCCGCCGGCCTTCTACAACTTCGGCACGCTGCCGGAAGTCACCGAGCTGGACGATTTCTGGGAGCGCAAGCAGCGTGGTGAAGCCTGGCCGAAGCCGGCCAAGTACACCGACATCCACATGCCGCGCAACACCGGCACGGGCGTGGTCATCGGTGCCTTCAGCCTGGTGTTCGGCTTCGCGATGATCTGGCACATCTGGTGGCTGGCCATCGTTGGCTTCGTCGGCATGATCGCCACGTTCATCTACCGCACCTTCGACCAGGACGTGGACTACTGGGTCCCGGCCGCCGAGGTGGAACGCATCGAGAACGAACACCGCAAGCACCTGGAAAACCAGGGCCTGGTGAAGTCGGAGCTGAAGGCATGAGCACCAATACCTCGACCCTGAGCCACGGGCACGCCGCGCATGCGGCGGCCCATGGCCATGACGACCACGAGCACCACGACACCGGCGGCAACACCGTCTTCGGTTTCTGGGTGTACCTGATGAGCGACTGCCTCATCTTCGCCTCGCTGTTTGCCACCTATGTGGTGCTGTCCGGCGGTACCGATGGCGGCCCCGGCGCGAAGGACCTGTTCGAGCTGCCGTTCGTGGCGTGGGAAACCGCGCTGCTGCTGACCTCGTCGCTGACCTTCGGCCTGGGCATGATCGCCATGCACCGCAAGCAGATGGGCCAGATGTACCTGTGGCTGGCCATCACCTGGCTGCTGGGCTTCGGCTTCATGTGCATGGAAGTGTGGGAGTTCCAGCACCTGATCCACCAGGGCTACGGTCCGGACCGCAGTGCCTTCCTGTCGGCGTTCTTCGCCCTGGTCGGTACCCACGGCCTGCACGTCAGCGCCGGCCTGCTGTGGCTGCTGGTGATGTTCGTGCAGCTGAAGAAGTACGGCCTGACCCCGACCAACAAGACCCGCATGGCGTGCCTGAGCCTGTTCTGGCACTTCCTGGACCTGATCTGGATCGGCGTGTTCTCCGTCGTCTACCTCAATGGAGCGCTGTAATGGCACATGACAACCATGCACACGACCACGGCACCGGCGGCGAAAGCCATGGCACCGTGAAGTCGTACCTGATCGGCTTCGTGCTGGCGGTGGTGCTGACCGTCATCCCGTTCTGGATGGTGATGTCGGGTGATTTCTCGCGCACCGTCAACGGTGTGGTGATCGCGATCACCGCGGTACTGCAGATGCTGGTCCACCTGGTGTTCTTCCTGCACCTGGACCGCTCTTCGGAAAGCCGCTGGAACGTCAACGCTGCGGCCTTCACCGTGGTGGTGATCGGCATCATCGTGGTCGGTACCCTGTGGGTCATGCACAACATGAACGTGCACATGATGCACTGACGTCCTCGCGACGTTGCCACGCAGAAAGGCCGCCCCCGGGCGGCCTTTTTGTTTTTCCGTTGTCCGGTAGTGCCGGCCGCTGGCCGGCAATCGCGGGAAGCCGGCCAGCGGCCGGCTCTACCCCGCCACCTTGCGCAGGAACTCCTCGGCCTCCATCGGCCGCCCCAGGTGATAACCCTGCAACTGGTCGCAGCCCAGTTCGCTCAGGTACTCGCGCTGCGCCTGCGTCTCCACGCCTTCGGCCACCACCTGCAGCTGCAGGGTGCGGCCCAGCGCGATGATCGACGAGACGATGGCGGCGTCCTCGTCATTGCATTCCAGGTCGTGCACGAAGGCGCGGTCGATCTTCAGTTCGGTGGCCGGCATGCGCTTGAGGTACAGCAGGCTGGAATAGCCGGTGCCGAAATCGTCGATGGCAATGTGCACGCCCATCGCGGTCAGGTCGTTGAGGATCGCCAGGCTGGCATCGACATCCTTCATCGCCGTGGTCTCGGTGATCTCCAGGGTCAGTCGTGCCGGTTCGATCCGGTGCCGCTGCAGCACCTCGCGCACGCTGTCCAGCAATGCCGGCGAGGCGAACTGCAACGGCGACAGGTTCACCGCCATCGACCATTCGCTGTGCCCCGCGTCGTGCCACGCACGCAGCTGCGCACACGCACGGTCCAGCACCCAGTCGCCAATCGGCAGGATCAGGCCGCTGCGCTCGGCGATGGGGATGAACACATCCGGGGCCAGCAGGCCCAGCTCCGGGTGTTGCCAGCGCAGCAGCGCCTCGGCGCCGGTGGCCGGTGCGCCCGCGGCCGGGAACTTGGGCTGGTAATGCAGGATCAGTTCGTCGCGGGCGATGGCCTTGCGCAGGTCCTGCAGCAGGCGCAGCTGGCGGTTGGCGCTCAGCTGCATCGACGGGGTGAAGAAGGTGTAGCCGTTCCGGCCGGTTTCCTTGGTGTGGTACATCGCCGCATCGGCGTGCGCCATCAGTTCGCGCTCGTTGCCGGCATCGTCCGGGTACAGCGCGATGCCGAGGCTGGCACTGACCTGCAGTTCGGCCGCATCCAGCGTGAACGGCTCGCCGGCCGCGGCGATGATGCGCTCGGCCACCACCACCGCATCGTCGGGAATGTCGATGGCCAGCACGATCACGAACTCGTCGCCGCCGAGGCGGGCGAAGGTATCCTGCGGCCGCAGCAGGCCGCCGATGCGCTGCGCCACCGCCACCAGCAGGCGGTCGCCCAGCTGGTGGCCGTAGGCATCGTTGACCGCCTTGAAACCGTCCAGGTCGCAGAACATCACCGCCACGGTATGGCCGCGGCGGCGCGCCTTCTCGATGGCCTGTTCGATGCGGTCCTGCAGCAGCATGCGGTTGGGCAGCTGGGTGAGCGGGTCATGCAGCGCGGCCTGGATCAGCTTGTTGTTGGCGCGCGCCAGCGAATCGGCCAGCAGCCCGGTGCGCACGCGCATCTGCCGGTCGAACAGCGAGGCAACCAGCGCGATGCCCAGCGTGGCCACGGTGGTGACGATCACCAGCACCGCCAGCCAGCGGGTGTCGATGGCGCCGCTGCCGACCGCGCCGCAGATGCTGCCTTCGGGGAAGCGCGCCGCGGCCATGCCGGTGTAATGCATGCCGACGATGGCCAGGCCCATCACCAGCGAGGCCAGGGCGCGCAGGCGCAGGGTGTTGTGCTGCTCGGCACGCAGGCGGAAGGCGATCCACAGCGCGGCGCCGGCGGCACCGATGGCCACCGCGATCGATGCGGCGAACCAGCCCGGGTGGTAATCGATGCCCGGCTGCATGCGCATCGCCGCCATGCCGAGGTAGTGCATGGTGGCGATGCCCAGCCCCATCAGCACCGCGCCGGCCAGCAGCCGTCGCCACGGCAGGCTCGGCCGCGACACCAGCCACAGCGCATAGGCCGAGGCACCCATGGAGACCGCCAGCGAGTACAGGGTGATGCCGAGGTCGTAGCCCACCGGAATCGGCAGGTCGAAGGCGAGCATGCCGATGAAGTGCATCGACCAGATGCCCAGGCCCATCGCTGCCGCGCCCCCGGCCAGCCACCAGCGGGCCACGCGGCCTTCGGCGGTGGCCAGGCGGCCGGCCATGTCCAGCGCGGTGTACGAAGCAAGAATGGCCACCAGCAGCGAGATGGCAACCAGGCTCTGACTGTAACTGCCAGTCATGTTGAATCCAGTGGGAGAAGGGAGGGGCGCCCGCAAGGCGCACGCCCGCGACCCCTATCGGCGCGGGTGGGCGGGACTTGAGCGGTCGCAGCACCTGCGACCCGGCTCGGCTATCCTGCCACGCCTGTTCCCGTTGCTGGAAATCATCCGATGGCAAAAGCCCGCACCGCCTACGTCTGCAATGAATGCGGCGCCGAATACAGCAAGTGGCAGGGCCAGTGCACCGAGTGCAATGCCTGGAACTCGCTGTCGGAGATCGTGCTGGAGAGCGCGGCGGCGGCCAAGGCGCCGGCCTCGCGCCGGGCCGGCTGGGCCGGCAAGATCGATCCGCCGAAGATCACCGCGTTGAAGGACGTCGAGCAGACCGAGCACCGCCGGGTCTCCACCGGCATCGGCGAGTTCGACCGCGTGCTGGGCGGCGGCCTGGTCGAGGGTGCAGTGGTGCTGGTCGGTGGCGATCCGGGCATCGGCAAGTCGACCCTGCTGCTGCAGGCGGTGGCCAAGATGGCGGCTGAGCTGCCGGTGCTGTATGTCACCGGCGAGGAATCTCTGGCCCAGGTGGCCGGCCGTGCGCACCGGCTGGAGCTGCCCTTGGACGGTGTGAATGCGCTGGCCGAGACCGGGGTTGAATCGATCCTGCAGCATGCGTCCAGGGCCGGCCCGCGGCTGATCGTGGCCGATTCGGTGCAGACCCTGTGGACCGAAAGCCTGACCGCCGCGCCCGGCTCGGTCAGCCAGGTGCGCGAGAGCGCGGCGCGGCTGGTGCGCTTCGCCAAGGAGACCGGCACCGCCGTGTTCCTGGTCGGCCACGTGACCAAGGAGGGCGGCATCGCCGGCCCGCGCGTGCTGGAGCACATGGTCGATGCGGTGCTGTACTTCGAGGGTGAGAGCGGCAGCCGCTTCCGCCTGTTGCGCGCGTTCAAGAACCGCTTCGGTGCGGTCAACGAGCTGGGCGTGTTCGCGATGGGCGACAAGGGCCTGAAGGAGGTCTCCAATCCGTCGGCGATCTTCCTGTCCGGGGGCAGTACCCACCAGCCGGGCAGCTGCGTGATGGTCACCCGCGAGGGTACCCGGCCGCTGCTGGTGGAGGTGCAGGCGCTGGTCGATGCATCGCCGCTGTCGAATCCGCGCCGTGTCGCCGTTGGCCTGGAGCAGAACCGCCTGGCCATGCTGCTGGCGGTGCTGCACCGTCACGGCGGCGTGCTGGTCGGCGACCAGGACGTGTTCGTCAATGTGGTCGGTGGCATCCGCGTGCAGGAAACCGCCGCCGACCTGCCGGTGCTGCTGGCGGTGCTGTCCTCGTTGCAGGACCGGCCGCTGGCGGAGAAGACGATTGCCTTTGGCGAGGTCGGCCTGTCCGGCGAGATCCGTCCGGTGCCCAATGGCGAAGACCGCCTGCGCGAGGCCGCCACCCATGGGTTCAAGCGCGCCATCGTGCCCAAGGCCAACGCGCCCAAGGGCGGATCGGTGAAGGGCATGGAAGTGATCGCGGTGGAGCGGTTGTCCGAGGCCATCGACGCGGCGTGATGCAGGTTACGTAGAGTCGAGCTTGCTCGACTGCTGGCAGAACAGCAGTCGAGCAAGCTCGACGCTACGTGGATGAGGCAGTCGACACGGCACCGGTCAGGCTTGCTGTGCTAGTTTTTCCCGCTCGTCGAAGGCGCCCTCTGGCGCCTTTCCGTGCCCAGGAGTAAACGATTACATGCAGGACACCGCGCTCACCGCCCCCAACGCCGAAATCCGTCGCGCCGGGGTCGATCTCAATGGACTGATGACGGTGCTGGGCAAGCACCTGTATTCCACCCCGATGGTGGCGCTGCGCGAGCTGGTGCAGAACGCGCACGACTCGATCATCCGTCGCCGCATCGAGCAGCCCGGCGTCGATGTGCCCTCGCGCATCGCGGTGCAGGTCGATGCCGGTGCCGGCATGCTGCGCATCACCGATACCGGCGCCGGCCTGACCCGCCAGGAAATCCATGACTACCTCGCCACTGTCGGCGTCGGTTACACCCGAGGCCTGCGCCAGGGCAGCGAGGACGACGATGGCCTGATCGGCATGTTCGGCCTGGGCTTCCTGTCGGCGTTCGTGCTGGCGCGCCGCGTCAGCGTGCGCACCACCTCCTACCAGACGCCCGAGCTGGGCCATCTGTACGTGTCCAGCAACGCCGAGCAGTACACCGTCAGCGAAGTGCCGGCACGTGCGGTCGGCACCGAGGTGGAGCTGGAGCTGCATCCGGATTTCCTGCCGCTGGCCAACGAGGCGCGCCTGCACGAGGTGCTGGGCCGCTACTGCGCGCTGCTGTCCGAGCCGATCTTCATCGGCGCCGCAGCCGAGGCGCTCAACCCTGAGCCGCCGCCGTGGCGTGGCCAGCATGATGTCGCGCTGCATCCGGTGCAGGCGCGCCGGCAGGCGCTGCAGTTTGCTGCGCGCTTCGAGCACGATTTCGAACCGATCGTGACCGTGCCGCTGCGTGCCGATGGCGGCAGTGATGCCACCGGCCTGCTGTGGGTGCAGGACGGTGCCACCTATGGCACCAGCGACAACCGCAACCTGTCGGTGTTCGTGCGCGGCATGCTGCTGGACGACGATGCGCGCGACCTGCTGCCGCCGTGGGCCGGGTTCATCGGCGGGGTGATCGAATCGTCCCGCCTCACGCCCACCGCCAGCCGCGAAGACCTGCAACGCGATGACCAGTACCGCGCCGTGCAGCACGCGCTGCTGGAAGCGCTGATCGACGGCCTGGCCGACGTCGCCCTGCAGCAGCCGGAAGCGTGGCGGCGCGTACTGACCCGTCACAACGAGGCGCTGCTGGGCGCGGCACTGTGTGATGACCGCCTGTTCGACCTGCTGCTGGAACACGTGCGCGTGCCGACCTCGCAGGGTGACCTGCCGGCCAGTGCATTGCCGGCGCGCGGTGCCGTGCACGTGATCCTCGACAACGGTGGCGGCTTCGAGGAAATGCTGTTCCGCGCGATGGGCGTGCCGGTCGCGCATGGCCATCGCTATGCGGTGGTGCCGTTCCTGCGACGCTGGGCCCAGGCCAAGGGACTGCGCCTGGTCGAACTCGGCACCGAGCAGGGCAACCGCGCGTTGTTCCGCAGCGACGACAGCCTCGACGAAGCACAGTTGGCATGGTTGCGTGAGCAGTTGGGCGACGGTGAGCAGCTGCTGCCGGCGCGCTTCAGCCCGGAGGCGCTGCCGGTGGTGGTGGTGCCCGACCGCGAGGCCGAGCTGAAGCAGCGGCTGGAAGACGACGAGAACGACAAGCGTGTGTCGATGGCGGCGCTGCGCCTGGCGCGGCAGTTCACCGCGCGCATCGAATCGCGCGCGCCGTCGCGGCTGTATCTCAATCTCGACAATCCGGCGGTGCAGGCGCTGCTGCGCGCGCAGCGCGAGGGCCATCCGCAGGCCGAAGCTGCGGCGCGCCTGCTGCGCTCGCTGAAGATCATCGTTGCCGCGCAGGGCCGTCCGTTGGCCCGCGCGACCGCTACGCCGGGCCCGGATCTCAACGGCGCATTCTCTGATATTGCCGGTGCCCTGCAGCAGATGCTGCGCTGAGCACCGCCCCCTCTCATCCAGCCTTCGCTAGACAGGAGCACTTACCCCATGGACATCTGGAACTGGGTCGAAAAACTGCAGGGCGACCTGCGCCAGGCCGGCCAGGCGCAGAACGCGCACCTGCTGAACCGCCTCGCCGACGAGGTGAGTGAACTGCGTGTCGACCGCGTCGACGCGCTGCTGCCCGAGGCGCGCGCGCTGGGCAAGGCGCTGGACAACCCGTGGGTCGACGTCTACGTCGGCCATTGGGCGCTGCGCAACCGTGTCGGCAATCGTGTCGAGGGCGAGAGCGCGCTGGGCGAAGCGGTGGCGCTGTTCGAGCGGGCGCACCGCGAGGACACGCTGGAGTGCCCGCAGTCGATCTGCGTGACCCAGGACCTGGCCGCCTGCTACGGCAACATCGATGGCCCGGGCTGGGTGCCCGAGCGCATCGAGGTGTGCGATGAGACGCTGGCGCGCATCAATCCCGGCTGGGCCTGCTTCCAGTGCCTGAGCTGCGAGAAGGCCGATGCGCTGCTCGATGATGGCCGGGGCCAGGATGCGCTCGACTACCTGCAGGTGCAGTCCGATGCGATCGAGGCCTGTGGCAAGGAAGTGTTCGACAGCTTCCCGGAGATGCAGATCAAGATCCTGCTGGGCATGGGGCGCGCCGAGGAGGCGCTGGTGCTGATCGAAAAGCGCGAGGCCGAAGTGGCCGCGTCCGGTGAGTACGAGCCGGCCAACTGCACGGTGCCGCGCCGCCTGTCCAAGGCCTGGGCGCTGGCCCAGCTGGGACGCGATGAAGAGGCGCTGCAGGAGCTGGTGCCCTGGAGTGAACTGACCCCGACCTACTGGCGGTTGTGGGCGAACACCGCCGCCGTGCTGTGCCAGCGCGATCCGGCACGCAACACCTGGGATCTGGGCACGCGCTACTCCACCATCATTGAGCACTTCGCCCAGGTGGGTTCTCACCGCCTGCTGATCGAAGTGGCTGCGCTGAGCCTGGAGCTGGCACTGCAGCGCGGTGCGCGCTGGGTCGCGCAGCGCCAGCTGGCACTGGCCCGCACTCATCTGGCGCAGTTGCGCCAGGACCGCGGTGCGGCGGCGCTGGTGGCTGGCCTGGCCGCGCGCATCGAGGCGTTGCCGGAGGTGGCGCCGCTGCCGGTTCCCGCGGGCGACCTGCTGGCGTGGCTGAGCGAGCAGGGCGAGCAGAACCAGTCGCGTGACCCCGAACGCGAGGCGCAATGGCTGCTGCAGGCGCAGGCGCAATTGCCCGATGACGAAGCGCTGGCCGAGACGGCCGCCTCCGCGCTGGCTGCCTGCGGTGCGCAGGCCGAGGCGCGCGCGCTGCTGTGGCAGTTCGTGCAGGCGCACGCGCAGGAAGACGGCCCGGTGGCCTACACCCTGATGCGCTGGCTGACCGAGCAGGGCGACGACGATGGCCTGCGTTGCCTGGCCGACGTCTATCGCGGCAGCGTGCCGGTGTTCGCGCACTGGTGCGAGGTGCAACGTGCCCGCCGCGTGTCCGACTGGCCGGCGCTGGAGCAGGCCGCGTTGGCCCTGCTGGCGGCCTCGCCGGGTTCGCACGGTGCGCGCGGTACGCTGGCGCGGATGTACATGGAGACCGGCCGCTTCAGCGAAGCACAGGCCTGCTATGCGCAGCTGGTGGAGCTGCTGGAAGAACCGAACGCCGCGCACTGGGATCACATGAGCGCCGCCAGCGCGGCACGCGACTGGGACGCAGTGCGCCGCTCGGCGGCGGCGATCGGCATGGAGCTGTCCAGCCAGGACGGCGTGGTCGAGGAGCCGTGGGGTTGGGTGATCATCCGCAGCGAAGAGCATGGCGAGCCGATGGAGTACTACGCACGCCGCAGCGGCCCGGTCACCGCGCGCATCGTAGAGAACGCACCGGCCAACCGCGCCCAGCAGGTCGGCGACTGGGTGGTGTTCGATGCTGCGCTGGTGCATCCGGCACCGGAAGAGGAGGAAGCGCGCGAGCACTTCATCCCGACCTACGCGCAGGTGCATGTGCTGGAGCGCGGCGGCTTCGCCCGCAGCTGGCTGATCGATGGCGCGCACCCGGGCGAAGATGCCTGGAACGCCTTTGTTGAGGGCGCCGAAGCGCAGGGTTGGCAGGTCTGGTCGCACAGCCGCCCGGACTACACCGTGACCGATCCGGACGCGGACGAGGGCACCCTGCCGGGCGTGCTGTTCACCGTGGCCCAGCCGCAGGACCATGCGCCGCTGGCGCTGCATCGCTTCCTGCAGCAGCAGACCGCGACGTGGCCACATCCGCACTGCTGGCTGCGCCTGGCCGAAGCCTGCGACCAGGACCGCCAGCCGCATCTGGATGTGATCGAGCGCTACGGGTTGTAAGCCCGGCGTCGGGTGGTGCCGGCCGCCGGCCGGCAGCGCCATGCGATGCTGTGTTGCCGGCCAGCGGCCGGCACTACCCCAAGGAGAGACCTATGCGAAAGACAGGGATGTGGATGATCGCCGGGCTGCTGCTGGCCCCTGCCGTGCAGGCCGCGCCGGCCTGCCAGGCGCCGGTGGCCGTGGCGCGCGCGTTCTACGAGGCGACGACGGGCAAGGGGGATCTGTTGGAGCCGCCGCCTGCGCTGGTCAGCCCGGCATTCGGCAAGGCGCTGCGCGGCGAACGTGCCTGCCAGGTGCGCGAGGAGGGCATCTGCACGATCGATTCCGACCCCTGGCTGGATGGCCAGGACGGTGACATCGACAGCGCGGTGGACTACCAATGGCGGCAGGATTCGGCCAGTGCCGGCGTGGTCGAGATGCGCTACACCGTGTGGAAGCAGGCGCGCCTGACCCGCGTACCGATGGTCCGGCAGGGCAACGGCTGCTGGCAGGTCGATGACATCGTGACCCGTCGCGGCCAGTCGGTGCGGAAGATCCTCGCCCAGCCGGTGCCCTGAACCGCCTACGGCATCCACGCAGGGTGCTGTCCAGTTGCCGGCCAGCGGCCGGCACTACCATGCGATGTTGGGGTGGGTGCCGACCGTGGGTCGGCACGCCGCTATCGCGAATGCCCGAACACCAGTTCGATCACGAACTGGCTGCCGAAGAACGCCAGCAACAGCAATAGCATCGCCGCCAGCGTCCAGTGCACCGCCTTCATGCCGCGCCAGCCATAGCGGCGGCGGCCGATCAGCAGCACGCCGAACACGATCCACGACAGCACGCTGAGCACGGTCTTGTGCACCAGCTTCTGCGCCAGCAGGTCGTCGACGAACAGCACGCCGGTGACCAGGGTCAGGGTCAGCAGCGCGAAACCGACGGTGATCACCCGGAACAGCAGCGATTCCAGGTCGGCCAGCGGCGGCAGTGCGCGCAACCACGGCCGGAACTCGCGGCGGCACAGCGCGCGCTCCTGCAGCCACAGCATGATCGCCAGCAGTGCGGCGATGCTCAGCGTGGCGTAGGCCAGCAGCGCCAGCCAAGCGTGGCTGGCCAGGCGCCAGCCCAGCACCCTGCTCGGTTCGTGGCCGTAGCCGTGGTAGGCCAGCAGCAGCACCGCGGCCAGCGGAAATACGACCACGCCCAGCGCCGACATCCGACCGCGCGCGCCGACCAGCGAGGTCAGCCAGGCCATGCCCAGGCCCACCAGCGACAGCGCGGCGAAGAAGTGCATGTCCGGCCCGCCATTGGTGCGCATCGCCACCATCACGTGGTAGCCACCATGCAGCAGCATCGCCGGCAGGGCCGGCCACAGCCAGGTGGGGGAGCCGGTGGTTTCATCGCGGCCGAGCGCGCGCACCAGCAGGGCACTGGCGGCCAGGTAGAGCAGGACGGCGATGAGAACGATTGTCATCGTTGCAGTTTCGCATACCCCCGCGGTGGTGGCGACGGCCGCGGCGTCGCAGCCCGGCAGGCGGGGCGGACCCGTTATACTGTCTGCCTTATTGTCCCCCGTTTTCAGACAGGTCGTACCGCATGTTCGAGTCCCTGACCCAGCGCCTTTCCGGCACCATCGAGCGCCTGCGTGGCCGTGGCCGCCTGACCGAGGAGAACATCCGCGAGGCGACCCGCGAGGTCCGCATCGCGCTGCTCGAAGCCGACGTTGCGCTGCCGGTGGTGCAGGCCCTGATCGAGCGCATCAAGGTGCGCGCGGTCGGCCAGGAAGTGCTGAAGTCGCTGACCCCGGGCCAGGCCCTGATCAAGGTCGTGCGCGACGAACTGACCGCGGTGATGGGTGCTGAAGCCAGCGACCTGAACCTCAATGTTCCGGCCCCGGCCATCATCCTGATGGCGGGCCTGCAGGGCGCCGGCAAGACCACCACCGTGGGCAAGCTGGCCAAGCACCTGAAGGAAAAGCGCAAGAAGAAGGTGATGGTGGTGTCGGCCGACGTCTACCGTCCGGCCGCGATCGAGCAGCTGAAGACCCTGGCCGAGCAGGTCGGCGTGCTGTTCTTCCCGTCCAGCGCCGACCAGAAGCCGGAAGCCATCGTCCGCGCCGCCATCGATGATGCGCGCAAGTCGTTCGTCGACGTGCTGCTGGTCGATACCGCCGGCCGCCTGGCCATCGACGAAGCGATGATGGCCGAGATCAAGGCCCTGCACGCGGCAGTAAACCCGGCCGAAACCCTGTTCGTGGTCGACGCCATGACCGGCCAGGACGCGGCCAACACCGCCAAGGCCTTCGGCGATGCACTGCCGCTGACCGGCGTGGTGCTGACCAAGACCGACGGTGACGCCCGTGGCGGTGCCGCGCTGAGCGTGCGCTACATCACCGGCAAGCCGATCAAGTTCGTCGGTGTCAGCGAAAAGCCGGAAGGCCTGGACGTGTTCCACCCGGACCGTATCGCCAGCCGCATCCTCGACATGGGCGACGTGCTGTCGCTGGTCGAGCAGGTCGAGCAGCAGGTCGACAAGGACAAGGCCGCCAAGCTGGCCGAGAAGGTCGCCAAGGGCAAGAAGTTCGACCTGAACGACATGCGCGACCAGCTGGAGCAGATGCAGAACATGGGCGGCATCGGCGGCCTGATGGACAAGCTGCCGGGCCTGGGCAACATCCCCGACCATCTGAAGCAGCAGGTCAGCCAGGGCAAGGAAGTGCCGCGCATGATCGCCATCATCAGCTCGATGACCAAGAAGGAACGGCGCAACCCGAACCTGCTCAACGGCTCGCGCCGCGCGCGCATCGCCAAGGGCTCGGGCGTGACCCCGGCCGACGTCAACAAGCTGATGAAGCAGTACATGCAGATGGAAAAAATGATGAGCAAGATGGCCGGCGGCGGCATGAAGGGCATGCTGCGCAGCATGAAGGGCATGATGGGGGCCATGGGCGGCCGCGGCATGCCGTTCCGTTGATCCGGATCAGGGCCTGAACCGATTGGGATCCGGCCCCGATTGCAACGACTGGCGTATGCTGGGCAGCGACTTCTCCCACAGGTATGTCGCGTGAACGCATCGCCGATTCTTGAACGCGCCGACACCTTCTGTCGGCGTTTTTCATTGCAGCTTCCGATCCTGCTGGCACCGATGGCCGGCGCCTGTCCGGTGCCGTTGTCGGCCGCGCTGGCCAACGCCGGCAGCATGGGCGCGATGGGCGCGGTGCTGTCGTCATCGGCCGACATCGGCCGTTGGATGGACGACTTCCGTGCCGCTTCCACCGGTCCGGCACAGGTGAACCTGTGGGTGCCGGACCCGGCGCCGACCCGTGATGTTGCCGCCGAGGCTGCCAGCCGCACCTTCCTTGCACAGTGGGGGCCGGACGTGCCGGCCAGTGCCGCCGATGCCACGCCTGCCGACTTCGAAGAACAGTTTGCCGCGCTGCTGGCGGCGCGCCCGGCAGTGGCCTCGACCATCATGGGCGTGCTGCAGCCACGCCACGTGCAGCAGCTGAAGGATGCCGGCATTGCCTGGATCGCCTGTGCAACCACCTTGTCCGAAGCACGCGCCGCACAGGACGCCGGTGCCGATGCCGTGGTGGCGCAGGGCGTGGAAGCGGGCGGCCATCGCGGTTCCTTTGATCCGGCGATGGCCGAGCGCCAGCTGGTCGGGCTGTTCGCGCTGCTGCCGCGCCTGGCCGATCACCTGCGGATTCCGGTCATCGCTGCCGGTGGCATCGCCGATGGCCGTGGCATCGCCGCCGCGCTCACCCTCGGCGCCAGCGCCGTGCAGATCGGCACGGCCTTCCTGCGCACGCCCGAAGCGGCGATCGCCTCGGCGTGGGCCGACGGGCTGGCCGCCAGCGAGCCGGAGGATACCTGGCCGACGCGTGCCTTCAGTGGCCGCCTCGGCCGTGGCCTGGCCACCCCTTATGTGCGTGCCGCCGCCGCGGATGGCGCACCTGCGCCGCGTCCGTACCCGGTGCAGCGCGGCCTGACCGCACCGATGCGCAGGCAGGCCGTACAGGAAAACCGGCTGGCGGCGATGCAGGCCTGGGCCGGGCAGTCGGCATGGATGGCCCCGGCACAGCCGGCCGCCGACGTGCTGCGTGGCATGTGGCAACAGGCGCAGGCGCTGCTGCGATGACGGTGACCTGCAACGGCCAGCCGGCGCAGGTCGAAGATCTGCTGCCGGCACTGGTCAACTATGGCCATTTCACCTCGCTGCAGGTGCGTGGCGGTGCCGTGCAGGGGCTCGACCTGCATCTGGCGCGGTTGTCGCAGGCCACGCGCGAACTGTTTGGCAGCGAACTGGATACGGCGCAGGTGCAGGCGTGGATGGCGCAGGCGCTGCAGCAGGCGGCGCGGGCCGATGCCTCGCTGCGGGTGACGGTGTACTCGCGCCACTTCGATTTCCGCAGCCCGCTGGCGGCGGTGCCGGTGGACGTGCTGGTGGCCGTCTCGGCGCCGGTGGCGCTGAGCGCACCCAAGCGGGTGCGCAGCGTGGTCTGGCAGCGCGAGCTGCCGCAGATCAAGCACGTAGGCACCTTCGGTCTGTTCGCCGAGCGGCGTGCGGCGATGGCCGAAGGGTTCGACGATGCCTTGCTGGTCGGCAGCGACGACTGCATCAGCGAAGGCACGACCTGGAACCTGGCCGTCCACGACGGTCATCAGTTGCTCTGGCCGCGCGCCCCCGCCCTGCGTGGTACCGCCGAGAGCCTGCTGATGCAGCACTGGCCCGGCCCGCAGGTCACCCGGCCCCTCCCGCGGGCGGCCCTGGACGGCGTGAAGGCGGCCTTTGCCTGCAATGCCAGTGGCCTGTGGGCGCTGGAGGCCATCGACGGGCATGTCCTGCCGGGTTCGCAGGCGCTGGCTGAACAGGTCAGGGCGGTGCTGGCAGGGGTGGCTTGGGACGAGCTGGGCTGAAAGCCCCGCCGGGCATGGTTCGGCGCTACCGTGAAGGTCGGGGACCGCCGGGGTTGGCTCGGCCGGGCACTGCCGCTATAATCGCCCGCTTACCTCGCCATCCTGGCGACTGGGCAATAGGAAAAACACCATGGTCAAGATTCGACTGACCCGCGGCGGCGCCAAGAAGCGTCCGTTCTACCACATCATCGTCACCGACGTGCGCAGCGCGCGCGACGGCCGCAACATCGAGCGCGTTGGCTTCTACAACCCGGTCGCCCAGGGCGCCGAGAAGCGCATCGAGCTGGACCTGGCCCGCGTTGACCATTGGGTCAAGAACGGCGCCCAGCCGACCGACAAGGTCCGCAACCTGATCAAGGAAGCGACCAAGTCCCAGGCCGCTGCGGCCTGATCCTGACGGGCCACGCTTCGGCGTGGCCCTCTTGGTTGAAGCAGATGAAAGATATCGAGCGCCGCATCCTGCTGGGCAGGGTTGTCGGCGCTTTTGGTGTGCGCGGCGAGATCAAGCTCGAGTCCTGGACCGAGCCACGTTCCGCCATTTTCCGTTACCAGCCGTGGATCGTGCGCAGCCCGTCCGGCGTGGAAACCACGATTGAGGGTGTGCGTGGCCGCGACAGCGGCAAGCACCTGGTCGCCCGTTTCCCCGGCGTCGAGGACCGCGATACCGTCGAAGCAATGCACGGCACCGAGGTCTACGTGGCGCGCAGTGCGTTGCCGCCGCCGAAGCCCGATGAGTACTACTGGGTGGACCTGGAAGGCCTGGACGTGAAGACCACCGAGGGCGTTGCCCTGGGCCAGGTCTCGCACCTGTTCAGCACCGGCGCCAACGACGTGGTGGTGGTCCGTGGCGACCGCGAGCGGATGATTCCGTTCGTGCAGCCGGACTTCGTCAAATCGGTCGACTTCGAGGCCAACCTGGTCGTGGTCGACTGGGATCCCGAGTTCTGAGTGTGAGCATGCGTTTCGATGTCATCACCCTGTTCCCCGAGTTCCTCGCCCAGTCCGCTGGGTTGGGCGTGGTCGGGCGTGCGCAGGAGAAGGGCCTGTTCAGCCTGCATGGCTGGAATCCCCGTGATTACGCCGAAGGCAACTACCGCCGGGTGGACGACCGTCCGTTCGGCGGTGGCCCGGGCATGGTGATGCTGATCGAGCCGCTGCAGGCCTGCCTGCAGGCGATCCGCGACGCCGACCCGGCCCCGGCGCGGGTGATCTACCTCAGCCCGCAGGGCGCACCGCTGACCCAGGCCAAGGTGCGGGAACTGGCGGCATTGCCGCGCATGGTCCTGCTCTGCGGCCGCTACGAAGGCATCGACGAGCGTTTCCTGGAAGCCAATGTCGACGAGGAGATTTCCCTCGGCGATTACGTGCTGTCCGGGGGCGAGCTGGGCGCGGCGGTGATCATCGACGCCGTGGCCCGCCTGCAGGACGGCGCCCTGAACGACGCCGAATCGGCGGCACAGGACAGCTTCGAGGGTGACCTCGGCCTGCTCGACTGCCCGCATTACAGCCAGCCGGCCCAGCATCCGCTGGGTGACGTGCCGGAGGTGCTGCGCTCGGGCAACCACGCGGCCATCGCTGCCTGGCGCCGCCAGCAGTCGCTGGTCCGTACCGCCCAGCGGCGCCCGGACCTGCTGGATGAACAGGCGCTGGGCAAGGCCGACCGCAAACTGCTGGAGCAGGCCCGGCAGGGCCTGAAACAGAAGGCCGGCCCCTAGCGCAGGGCTGGCTTTATCGGCTATCATGGCCAATTCCCGCCAGCCTCGGCCGGCGCGCGCAGTACCCACAACAAACGTGCAGCACAGTCCAGTGACTGCATCAGCCTACGTTGTCGAAACGACACACCCACCCGAACAAGAATCGGTGTAACCCATGAGCAAGCTGAACAAGTCCATCGTCGCGGAATTCGAATCCGCCCAGATCACCCGCGAACTGCCGAAGTTCAGCCAGGGCGACACCGTTGTCGTCAACGTGAAGGTGAAGGAAGGCAGCCGCGAGCGCGTGCAGGCCTACGAAGGCGTTGTCATCGCCACCAAGAATGCCGGCCTGAACTCCTCGTTCACCGTCCGCAAGATCTCGCACGGCTACGGCGTCGAGCGCGTGTTCCAGACCCACAGCGCCATCATCGACTCGGTCGAAGTGAAGCGTCGTGGTAAGGTCCGCGCCGGCAAGCTGTACTACCTGCGTGGCCTGGAAGGCAAGGCTGCCCGCATCAAGGAAGACCTGGCTGCCGCTGCTGCCGCCAAGGCTGCCCGTCTGGCCGAAAAGGCCTGATAAACAACTTCGGTTGTTGCCGCGACGGCCACCTTCGGGTGGCCGTTTGCGTTTCCGGCAGTGCATCGGTCACGATCAGGTGATGAGCGACATCAATCCGCGCTATCCCGCCGCCATCCAGTCGGCGCTGCGCTTTCTCGACGGCAAGGGGCTGGCGCGTGCGCAATCGGCCCCGCTGTTGCATCGGCTGCTGTGGCGCGTGGGCGTCGCATTGCCGCCGCCGATTCTGGCCGGCTTCGGTACCAACGCCTTGGTGCAGGGCCTGTTGTTCGGGCTGTTCTGGACCGGGCTGATGTGGCTGATGCTGTGGCAGGGCAGTGAGCGCCCGCTGGCCCTGCTGCTGGTCGCCGGGCTGCTGGCTGGTGCCTTGTTCGGTGTGGTGATGGCAGCGCTGATGCATGCGCTGCGGCGTCACCGCAAGCTGCCGGGCTGGCGCCAATTCCTGGCCGGCCAGACGGACTGAACAGATGGCGCAGCGCGCCATGACCGGCGGGCAGGCGCCGCGCTAGGCTGCGCTTTCCACTCAGATGGACGTGCCGTGCGATGCCTGCCAAGCGAACCGCACCTTCCGCCGTTCCCAGGCTGCTGTCCGGCGGCAACCCGCAGATCGCCAAGGGCGAGGGCGATGCCACGGTGCAGGCCTACATCGCGGCGATGCCAGACTGGAAACGACCGATCGGCGAGCGCCTGGATGCGCTGATCGAGCAGGCCGTGCCCGGCGTGCACAAAGCGGTGAAATGGAACTCGCCGATGTATGCGGTGGCCCCGGGCGCAGGCTGGTTCCTCAGCTTCCATTGCTTCACGCGCTACATCAAGGTGGCCTTCTTCCGCGGCGCTGCATTGAAGCCGGTGCCGCCCGAGCCGTCCAGAAGCGCCGATACGCGCTACCTGCACCTCCCGCAGGACGGCGTGCTGGATGAAGCACGCTTCCTCGGCTGGGTGCGGCAGGCGGCCGCATTGCCCGGCGAGCGCATGTAAGCCCGACGTTTCGATGTCCTTCCCGACGAGAGCACCTGATGGCCACGCATGCACCCAACCCTGCCGATGCCGGAACCCCGGCGGCCGAACTGATCGATGCACGCATCGCCGAACTGGGCGACTGGCGTGGCGAAACGCTGGCGCGCGTGCGTGCGCTGATCCATGAAGCGCTGCCGGAGGTGCAGGAGACGTGGAAGTGGCGGGGCACGCCAGTGTGGGAACACAACGGCATCCTGTGCACCGGCGAGACCTACAGGAAAGCGGTGAAACTGACCTTCGCCAACGGCGCGGCGCTGGCCGATCCGAAGGGGCTGTTCAATGCCAGCCTGGACGGCAACACGCGGCGCGCGATCGACATCCATGAAGGCGTGATGCCCAATGCCGCCGCGTTCAAGGCGCTGCTGCGCGAGGCGGCGACGTTCAACGCGGCGAAAAAGAAGAAGCGGTAGAGCCGGCCGCTGGCCGGCTGTTGCACGATGCTTCCGGAGCGGCATGAAGTTGCCGGCCAGCGGCCGGAACTACGGTGCATTGACCGATCCATGAGGTTGCCGGCCAGCGGCCGGCACTACCGTGGTGGCGTGGATTCCAATGCGGCATCCGGGTCGGCCACCGGCGAGGGCGGGCAGGCCGGAATTTCCGAGGGCGTGGCCAGTTCCTCGGCGTGCGACGGTTTGCCGATCATCTTCGCCTTGCGCCAGCCGCCCCAGCGGTAATACGCCAGCGACAGCAGCATCGATACGAACGAGCTGACCGGGAAACTCCACCAGATCGCATCGGCACCCCAGTATGGCTGCAGCAGTTCGGCGAACGGCACGCGCACGCCCCACAGCGAGCCGGCCAGGATCAGCAGCGGCGGAATCACCGCGCCGGTCGAGCGCACCACGCCGGAGATCACGAAGCTGACGCCGAAGAACAGGAACGAGCCGATCACCACGTGGTTGAGGTGGCGGGCGATGTCCAGTGCCTGGCTGGCCGGCGGCAGGAACAGCGCCAGCAGCTGGCGATCGAACAGCACCAGCGGCAGGATCAGCGCGCCGGTCAGCAGGAAGTTGAACAGCACGCCTTGGCGCGCGGTACCGCGCACGCGGTCCCAGCGCTGTGCGCCCACGTTCTGCGCGGCCATCGACGAGCAAGCCGCACCGATCGCCATCGCCGGCATCTGCAGGTAGTTCCACAGTTGCAGCGAGGCGCCATAGCCCGCGCCGGTAGCCGTGCCGTACTGGTTGACCATGGTCATCAGCAGGATCACCGACAGCGAGATCAGCACCATCTGCAGGCCCATCGGCACGCCCTTGAGCACCAGCGCCTTGAGGATGGTCAGGTCGAGCTTGAACAGGCGCATGTCGGCACGCCCCAGCCACAGCGTGTGGCGCTTGTGGCGCATGTACAGCAGCAGGCCAGCCAGCGACAGGGTCTGCGCGACCAGTGTGGCCCAGGCCGAGCCGGCGATGCCCAGCGCGGGGAATGGCCCCATGCCGAAGATCAGCACCGGGTTCAGCACGATGTCCAGCGCCACCGAGACCATCAGGAAGCGGAATGGCGTGCGCGAATCGCCGGCACCGCGCAGCGCGGCGGTGAGGAAGGCGAACGCGTACAGCGTCGGCATCGCCAGGAAGATGATCTGCAGGTAGGCCTCGGCCAGCGGCAGCGAGGCGGCTGGCGTGCCCATCGCCGCCAGCAGCGGATGGGCCATGAACCAGCCGGCGATGGCGATGATCGCCGACAGGCCGATGAAGAAGGTGGCGCTGGTACCGACCACGCGCCGCGCCTGGGCGATGTCGCGTGCGCCGATGGCCTGGCCGATCAGGATGGTCGAGGCCATGCCGAAGCCGAACACCGAGCCGATCAGGAAGAACATGATGTTGTTGGCGTTCGCGGTGGCGGTCAGCGCCGCCTCGCCGAGGAAACGCCCCACCCACACCGCATTCACCGAACCATTCAGCGACTGCGCGATGTTGCCGGCCAGGATCGGCAGGGAAAACAGCAGGAGATTGCGGCCGATCGGGCCGGAGGTCAGGTCAAGCGGCGCTTTGGCCATGGAGTGGTGATCGATTCCCGGGAGGCGCACACTAGCACCAAGCCGGTTTGCGGGATGTGGCAATGCATCAACCACTGCAGGTGACTCGGGCTTTGGCGCTGGCCTTGATCGGCGCCGCACTGGCCGCATGTTCGACAGGTGACCGGCTGGGCGATACCCAGGTGCGGCCGACCGACCGCCCCGAGTGCCTGGTCGGCAGCCAGCGCCAGGATCTGTCCGCTGGCGTGCCCACCCTGATCGGGGGCAGCGGTTGCCGTTCCGACCCCGACAACCCGCGTCCCCTGAACAAGCCACCGGAGTAGTCCGCACCGATGCATGAGCTTTCCCCGCTGTCGCCCAGTGTCCGCCTGGACATCTGGCTGTGGGCGGCCCGATTCTTCAAGACCCGCAGCCTGGCCAAGCAGGCCATCGAGACCGGCAAGGTCAGCGTGGCTGGCCAGCGCCCGAAATCCTCGCGCGCAGTGCGCGTGGGTGAGCAGCTGCAGGTCGATCGCGGCGAAGAGCATTTCGAGATACAGGTACTGGGCCTGAGCGACCAGCGCGGGCCGGCCCCGGCGGCGCAGCAGCTGTACGCCGAGAGCGAAGCCTCGAAGGCGCGTCGTGCCGAACAGCGCGCGCTGCGCATCGCCGCCCGCGATGGCTTCCAGCCACCGGAGCACAAGCCGGACAAGCGCGCGCGGCGGTTGATCCGGGCATTGGGTGATATCGACGCGCTCTGACGGAACGGCGATTCCGGTGCGTTGTTCCTATCGCCGCGCGAAAGGAGGCGCGAGTCACGGTGCGTTCGGAAGCGGCGGGGCAGGCTGGATGTTCACCTTCTGGAAGCCTGCCGATGCGTTGCCTGCTGTTGTGCCTGTCCCTGCTTGCTGCCGCGCCCTTGCACGCGGCCGATATCACCTTCTGGGATGCTCCGCAGCGCGGGGGCAACAGCATGAACATGTCGCCTCCGGACCGGAATTACTTCGATGCGCTGCGTGCGACCGGCGCGACCTGGGTGCGGCTGGTGCCGGACAAGTGGAAGGCGCAGGGCGGCCGTGACTTCCTGATCGGCAACGCGGACGACTATCAAGGGCTGGTCGCGGCCGATCTGGCGACATTGCGCCGCGTGCTGGACGATGCCGACGCGGCCGGACTGAAAGTGGTGCTCACCCCGCTGTCGCTGCCGTTGCTGCGCTGGAAGCAGCACAACGGTGACAAGGTCGACCAGCGCCTGTGGCAGTCGTTCGACAATCACGCCCCGGCGCTACGCTTCTGGCATGACCTGGCGGTGGCGTTGAAGGGGCATCCCGCACTGGCCGCCTACAACCTGATCAACGAACCGGTGCCGGAATACGGTGCCGGCCTGGCCGAACATGCGTCCAGCGAGGCGATGCAGCAGTGGTACGCCGGGGTGCAGGACGGCCCGCGTGATCTGCGCCGCTTCTACTCGGAGCTGATCGCGCGCATCCGCGAGGTCGACGCGGAAATGCCGCTGATGCTGGACGCCGGATGGTATGCGGCCGCCGATGGCTTCAACTACTGGCCGGCACCGCTGGACGACGCGAAGCTGCTGTACAGCGTGCACATGTACGAGCCGTACGCCGCTACCAGCGCGCCGAACCAGAAGCGGGCCAAGCCCTGGCGCTACCCGGGCAGCGTGCCGTTCGGCGGCCACAGCGAGCGCTGGGATGCGGCGCGCGTACGCACCTACCTGCAGCAGCCAATGGACTGGGCGAAGACGCACGGGGTGGAGGCCAACCGCATGGTGGTAGGTGAATTCGGCTGCATGCGCCGCTGGCCCGACTGCAGCCGCTACCTGCAGGACGTGCTGCAGGTGCTGGAACAGGACAAGGTTCACTGGGCCTTCTACGCCTTCCGCGAGGATGGCTGGGACGGCATGGACTACGAACTGGGCGACAAGGCGCTGCCGTGGTCATACTGGCAGGCACAGGAACAGGGAAAGTCACCGGTGCCGCCGCGCTCGATGCAGGCGCCGTTGTTCGCGCCGATCCTGCAGCGGCTGAAGGCCGGGAACCGCTAAGACGCCGGGCAGGGCCCGGCGTTATCCCTGGCGATGCAGATCATGCCGGGTCATCCCCGGCGACAGCGTCGGTCAGCGCTTGCCGCCGAGCAGGTTGCCGCCCAGCTTCAACAGGTCGCTCATGCCGAACTGGCCGTCGCCGTCCTGGTCCAGCACGCTGCCGAGCAGGCCACCGGCAATGCCGCCCTGCTGCTGCACCTGCCGCTTTTCCTGGCCGAGCGCCTGGCTGAGCGAGCCGGCATCGGCCTGACCACCGCCGAGTCGCTGGGCGAGGAAGGCCATCACGATCGGCGCGAGGATCTGCAGCAGCTGGCTGGTGCGGCCGCTGTCGAGCTGGGTGGCCTGGGCCAGGCCGGTTTCCACCTTCTGCTGGCTGCCGCCGAAGATATGGCCGAGGATGCCGGCGCCATCGCTGGCGGCACCACCGCCGCCGCCGCCCAGTACCGAACCGAGCACGCTGCCCAGGTCGAGGCCGCTGTGGTTGTTCTGCAGCGCACCGAGCAGGGCCTGCGCCCCCTGCGGCTGCGCAGCGTTGTTGCCCAGCGCGCCCATCAGCACCGGCAGCGCGGCGCTGATCGCGCCGGAGGCCTGGGTGTCGCTGATGCCGAGCTGCTGCGAGACCTGCTGCAGCGGAACGCCCTGCAATTTGGCGAGAAGTTCATCGGTCAGGCTCATCAGGGGAATCCTCGATAGGGATGGGGCGTGCAGAAGGTACGACGCGGACCGTTAAAACGGCGACGCCGCCTCACGGGGAGGCGGCGTGCCGTACGCGGGGGAGGGTGATCAGAGCTCGATGTCTTCCGCGCCCGGGGTGGCGGCAGGGAAGTCCGTTTCCGGCTGTGCCGGCTTGAACGGGTCCGACGGCTGGCTGGCCAGCGCCTTCAGGGCCGCAGCGACGCCGGCACCGTAGGCCGGGTCGGCCTTGCTGCAGTTGTCGATGTGGCGTTGCTTGATGAAGTCCGGCGCATCGCCCAGGGCGCGGGCGGTGTTGGCGAACAGGCGGTCCTTCTGCGCCTGGTTGTAGCTGCGGAACAGCGCACCGGGCTGGCTGAAGTAGTCGGCGTCGTCCTCGCGGAAGTTCCAGAAGTCGGCATCGCCGCGGATCTTCATTGGCGGCTCGCGGTACTCCGGCTGCTCCTGCCACTGGCCGTAGCTGTTTGGCTCGTAGTGCGGCAGGCCGCCGTAATTGCCGTCCACGCGCATCGCACCATCGCGGTGGTTGCTGTGCACCGGGCAGCGCGCGGCGTTCACCGGAATCTGGTGGTGATTGACGCCGAGGCGGTAACGCTGCGCATCGGAATAGGCGAACAGGCGCGCCTGCAGCATCTTGTCCGGCGACGGGCCGATGCCCGGCACCAGGTTGCTCGGTGCAAACGCCGACTGCTCCACGTCCTGGTACCAGTTGACCGGGTTGCGGTTCAGTTCGAACTGGCCGACTTCGATCAGTGGGTAGTCGCTCTTCGGCCACACCTTGGTCAGGTCGAACGGATGCACGCGGTAGGTCTCGGCATCCAGTTCCGGCATGACCTGGATGAACAGCTTCCACTTCGGGAAGTCGCCCTTGTCGATCGCGGCGAACAGGTCGCGGCCGTGGCTTTCGCGGTCATGGCCGACCAGGATCTGCGCCTGTGCGTCGGTGAGCGATTCGATGCCCTGCTGGCTGACGAAGTGGAACTTCACCCAGAAGCGCTCGCTGTCGGCGTTGGTGAAGCTGTAGGTGTGCGAGCCGAAGCCATGCATGTGGCGGAAGCTGCGCGGGATGCCGCGGTCGCTCATCACCACGGTCACCTGCAGCAGCGCTTCGGGCAGCAGCGTCCAGAAATCCCAGTTGTTGCGCGCGCTGCGCAGGTTGGTGTGCGGGTCGCGCTTGACCGCCTTGTTGAGGTCGGCGAACTTGCGCGGGTCGCGCAGGAAGAACACCGGGGTGTTGTTGCCGACCAGGTCCCAGTTGCCTTCCTCGGTGTAGAACTTCAGCGCGAAGCCGCGGATGTCGCGCTCGGCGTCGGCGGCGCCACGCTCGCCGGCCACCGTGGTGAAGCGGGCGAACATTTCGGTCTGCTTGCCGACCTTCTCGAACAGCTTGGCGCGGGTGTACTTGCTGATGTCGTGGGTGACGGTGAAGGTGCCGAACGCGCCCGAGCCCTTGGCGTGCATGCGGCGTTCGGGAATGATCTCGCGGTTGAGGTTGGCCAGCTTCTCCAGCAGCCACACGTCTTCCATCAGCAGCGGGCCGCGCGGGCCGGCGGTCTTGCTGTTCTGGTTGTCCACCACCGGCGCGCCGAAGGCCGTGGTCATCGGCGTGACCGGGTCGTCACCGTGCTTCTGCTTCGGCGTGGTGCTCAGCTCGCGCTGCTGCTGGGCGCCTTCCTCAGGCGTCGGGGCGCTGTGGTAAGGGCACTTGGCGTTGTTGTTGTCGGACTGGCTCATCGGCTGGCTCCTGGTGGCGGTGAAGACGTGGGAAACATCTTCACTCGACTGTAGCTAGGGCCAGATGAAATGAATAATCGAATGATTCGTTCAGGTTGATAGATTCTGTCAATTGAAAAGCAGGATCGGATTTGTGGAATCTTTCAATTGGCCCCCCGCGGCCAGGTGGGAGGCCATGGACGTGCGCTGCGGTTACAGCAGCGCCTTCAGCCGGTACAGCGCTTCCAGCGCTTGCTTCGGGGTCAGCTCGTCCGGGTCGATCGCCGCCAGCGCTTCCTGCGCCTTGCTGGAGGGTGCTGCGAACAGGCCGAACTGCTGCGGTGCATCCAGCGCATGCGGTGCCAGCTCGGCGGCATGGCTTTCTCCGCCGCGCTGCTCCAGCTCGGCCAGGCGACGACGCGCCTGCGCCACGGTGGCGCGCGGCAGGCCGGCCAGTGCCGCCACCTGCAGGCCGAAGCTGCGGTTGGCCGGGCCGTCCTTCACCGCATGCATGAACACCAGCGCTTCGCCATGCTCGACCGCATCCAGGTGCACGTTGGCGATGCCGCTGCGGCCGCCTTCGTGCTGTTCGTCGGCAAGCGCGGTCAGCTCGAAGTAGTGGGTGGCGAACAGCGTGTAGCAGCGGTTCTGGTAGGCAAGGTGGCGGGCCACCGCGTCGGCCAGGGCCAGGCCATCGTAGGTGGAGGTGCCGCGGCCGATCTCGTCCATCAGCACCAGCGAGTGGGCGGTGGCGTGATGCAGGATGTAGCTGGTCTCGGCCATTTCGACCATGAAGGTGGACTGCCCGCGGGCGAGGTCGTCGCCGGCGCCGATGCGGGTCAGGATGCGGTCGATCGGGCCGATCAGCGCACGGCTGGCCGGCACGAAGCTGCCGATGTGGGCCAGCAGCACGATCAACGCGTTCTGCCGCATGTAGGTCGATTTACCGCCCATGTTCGGGCCGGTGATCACCAGCATGCGGCGGTCCGGATGCAGGTCCAGGTCGTTCGGCTCGAACGGTTGTTCGCGCACCGCTTCGACCACCGGGTGGCGGCCGCGCTCGATCTTCAGGCACGGCTCGGCCTGCAGTTCCGGGCGTGCCCAGTCCAGTGCCTGCGCACGTTCGGCGAAGGCGGCCAGCACGTCCAGCTCGCTCAGCGCCGCCGCGCACTGCTTCAGCGGTTCCAGCTGCCCACCGAGGGTATCCAGCAGTTGCTCGTACAGGTACTTCTCGCGCGACAGCGAACGGTCGCGCGCGGACAGCACTTTGTCCTCGAAGGCCTTCAGTTCTTCGGTGATGTAGCGTTCGGCATTGGTCAGCGTCTGCCGGCGGGTGTAGTGCACCGGCGCGCGCTCGGACTGGCCCTTGCTGATTTCGATGTAATAGCCGTGCACACGGTTGTAGCCCACCTTCAGGGTGGCGATACCGCTGCTCTCGCGCTCGCGCTGCTCCAGATCGACCAGGAACTGGTCGGCATGGGTGGACAGGCGGCGCAGCTCGTCCAGCTCTTCGTCGAAGCCGTCGGCCAGCACGCCGCCATCGCTCAGTTTCAGCGGCGGCATCTCGGCGATGGCGCTGGCCAGCAGCTGCGCGCATTCGTCATGTTCGCCCAGCGCGGCATGCAGCGCCTGCAGGCGTGGTGAATCCAGCGGCGCCAGCACCTCGCGCACTGCCGGCAGCAGGCCCAGGCCGTCACGCAGGGTGGAGAAATCGCGCGGGCGCGCCGAGCGCAGCGCGACGCGGGTGAGGATGCGTTCGAGATCGCCCAGACGACGGAACTGCTCGCGGATGTCGGCGTCGCTGCCGCGGTCGATCAGCGTTTCCACCGCATGGTGGCGCTGTACCAGCACCTCGCGCAGGCGCAGCGGACGGTGCAGCCAGCGCCGCAGCAAACGGCCACCCATCGGCGTCACGGTGCTGTCGAGCACGCCCAGCAGGGTGTTGCGGGTGTCGCCATCGACGCGTGTATCCAGTTCCAGATGGCGACGGGTGGCGGCATTCATCGCGATCGCCTCGCCGGCGGTTTCCATCGCGATCGAGGTCAGGTGCGGCAGGCGCTGCTTCTGGGTTTCCTCGACATAGCCGAGCAGGGCGCCAGCGGCGGCGGTGGCGCGCGGCTTGTCGTCGATGCCGAAGCCGCTCAGGTCATGCAGTTTGAAGAACGCCAGCAGCTGACGACGGCCGCTGTCGGCGTCGAACAGCCACGGCGCGCGGCGGCGCACGCCGGTGCGCTGGCGCAGGAACTCCGGCCAGTTCTCTTCGTCGGGCACCAGCAGTTCGGCCGGCTCCAGCCGCGCCAGTTCGGCTTCCAATGCGTCGTCGGTCTCGACTTCGTTGACCAGGAAGCGGCCACCGGCCAGGTCGGCCCAGGCCAGGCCGTAGCCCTGCTTCGTGCGCGACAGGGCCATCAGCAGGGTGTCGCGGCGTTCGTCCAGCAATGCCTCATCGGTGACCGTGCCGGGGGTGACGATGCGTACCACCTTGCGTTCGACCAGGCCCTTGGCCAGTGCCGGATCGCCGATCTGTTCGCAGATCGCCACCGACTCACCCAGCGCCACCAGCCGCGCCAGATAACCTTCGTAGGCGTGCACCGGCACACCGGCCATCGGGATCGGCGCGCCGCCGGAGCTGCCGCGCTGGGTCAGGGTAATGTCGAGCAGGCGCGCGGCCTTGCGCGCATCGTCGTAGAACAGCTCGTAGAAGTCGCCCATGCGGAAGAACAGCAGCAGGTCCGGGTAGTCGGACTTGGCTGCGAAGAACTGCTTCATCAGGGGGGTGTGCTCTTGACTCCCCTTGGATTCGTTCCGTTTTGTTTTTGAATCAGTGGCTTGCAATGGAGTCCGTCTCGGTGAGTGAAGGCGGGTTGCCGTCAGAAACGGCAAGTAACGGGGTTTTTTGTTGCGATGGTGTTGCGACGGCCGGTTGCTTGGGCAAAGATCGTGTTGCGACGCCAATCGGGACACGGACGATCATGCCAAAAAATGTTGCGACGGACCGCGCCACCCGGCGCCAGGCCACCAAGTTTAGTCTGACCCACCAACAGGTGATGGAGCTTTCAGTTCGGCGCATCCCTGCGTCGGGAGGCTTGGGCAAGCGCGCCAAGCTGGTGGAGCGGCCGGCGGAGCAGGGCGATAAGGCCTATCGCGTGCTGGATGGAAACCAAGGGGCGCCGGTAGGGTTTGGCTTCTACGTGGGCAAGACCCGGACGACCTATGAAGTGGTTCGGCGCGGAACGCAGGGGGTCCGCCGCTTTGCGTTGGGCAACGTCACGGACATGGGGCTGGAAGAGGCCTACTCCGTGGCCCGGGAGCTGATTCAGGAGCTCAAGGCGTCAGGCGAGAACCCGAAGACTCGGGCAGCGCGGGCTAGCCAGCAGCAGCAAGAGGACGGTCGACTGGCTCGGCTCACCGTGGCCGACTGTTTCGACGTCTACATCGCCGACATGAAGGACCGGGTGACCAAGCGACTGGTGAAGCAGTCCAGCCTGACGGCGTTGGAGGACAGCCTTGCTCGATTGTCACGTCCGGAAGTGGGGTTCGCTCAGCGGGCCGTGGCCGATGTGACCGACGACGACGTGGAAGCCGCGTTCGACGCGTTGCGCAAGAGCGCGATGGTCCGATCCAACCGCATTCCGACCCCGATGCGAGAAGCTTTGGCGGGCTACGAGGACTGGGCGGAGCTGGATACGCGGACACTGGAAAGCCTGGGGATCACGGGAAAGTATGTCCAGCGCGTCCGGGCCAGTGGCCTGGCCGCCACCGAACACAGCTTCACGGATGCCCATCGCGCGGTGGCCATGGTGCTGAAACGTGAGAGCGTCCTGGCGGGACGGGAAGGGCGAGAGTCTAGGCTGAGGCACAACCCCCTGCAGGCCATCTTTGATAGGCACTTGCTGAGAGGCGCCCGGAACCTCCGCAAGCATTATGAGAAGGCGGCGGTCCGCAATCCGCTGACCGACAACACGCTCCCAAAGGTGTTGCAGTCGATTGTGGGGCGCCGGGATGAGCAGGGTGGCCACAACGCCGGCGCGTCCGATTATCTGCTGCTGACCTTGCTTTGGGGCACGCGTCGAAGCGAAGCCGCGCAACTGCGCTGGATGGATCGCTGTTCCCACAGCGAGTTGATCCAAGAAGAAGTGTCATGGGTCTGGCTGGGCCAGCCCGGGGAGATCAACCGCTATACGAAGCGGGAGGGCCCGCAGGTCTTCATGTTCGACACCAAATCGGGCGAAGAGCGCTTCCTGCCGATCAGCTACTTCGCGGAGAGGGTGCTGCGACTGCGCTTTGAAACCCGGCTGGACGACGACGGTGCCCTGCGCGAACTGGCTGCAGCAGAGTCGTTGCTGAAGTCAGCCAAGGCCAAGGGGGCGGCACGAACGGTCCTTGCTGCACTGGAGGCAGGCGTCCAGGAAGCGTTGCGCAAGGTGGACCGGACACGCTTCGTGTTCCCCGCCCGCTCTAGCCGCAGCAAGTCGGGCCATTACCTCGATAGCAAATCGATCCTCGCCAATGTGCGTCGCGACGCGGGCTTGGTTGGGCAGCAGGGAGATACGGGGGACATTCGGGATGACGTCGACCAGGGCCTGACCACGCATGATTTGCGGCGGACCCTTGGGCGTTATGCGGCCCTGAAGTTTGGCGAGAGCCGCATTGTCTCGCAGATGCTCCACCACCACGTCCGCACGGCCGGTGGCGATGGCATGTCTCCGGTCTCCGAACGCTACACGCAGCAGGAGTGGGCACGCCTTCGCGAGGCATTTGGTGAGGTTGAGGAGATGATGGTGGCCCGCAGTCCCCGGGTCTGGAACCGGCTCAAGGGGCTGGACAAGCCCCGCCTCGACGAGGCCGGCGAGGAGCCGGTTAAACTGTTCGCTCCAAGGAACAGGAAGTTGGCGCTGAGCCATGCAGACGATTGAAACGGTTCGCAGTGACGAGGACTACCGCGCCAAGCTTCAACGCGCGCTGGACCAAGAGCTGTCGCGCGCTGCAGCCGGCCTGACGCCCACCGTTTCAACCAAGGCCGCAGCCCAGTTTCTCGGGGTGCATTTCGACACGCTGGGCGAGTGGCGCCGCCGGTCGCCCCCGCTGGGGCCGCCCTTTCAAAAAGGCGCGGGCAGCCTTCACGGCGGGGCCAATCAGCACGTCCGCTATCTGTACGAGGATCTCGTCGAGTGGCAGCGCGCTCGATTGGGTCGCTCAGCCAAGGAGCGCCGGCTGGTGGCAGAGGAAGACGCTCTGCGCCAGCAGATCCGCGAGCTCGAGCGGGAGCTCGCGGTAAAGACGGGCCGGACGGAGTTGGAGAAGCTCAAGAAGGCGGTCGGCAAGGGCGTGTCCTTCCTGTCGTTGCGAGACTGCGTGTCGATCAGCCATGGGTGGGTAATGAGCGACGGCTGTATCGCCGGTCACGTTCTCTCGGTCTCGGAAGATCTGCTGGACCGGGCCCTGGACGAAGGCAACGTGTGGGATGCATCGCTGTCCGAGGCTCTGCTGGAGGCTTGGGTCAGCGTCGACGCAAGAGAACCCTACGACGCCGCCATGAGCGCTGCGTTGGACGAGGTGGAAAAGGTCTTGCGGGTGGCGCGTTCTTCTGCCCGCCAAGACGCATTGGACGACTCTCTGCCTGAGCCTGCCCGACCCGCAAAAGATGTCGGTGGCGGTCGATTCCGCTTCTGAGGCCGCCCAGTGAGAGAACGCCAGCCAACAGCTAAAGGTCGAGACCCAGGGATTATGGGGGGCAAGCGTCGTGGCCGGCCTCGAAAAGATCCGACGTCACCGCTCGTTACATTGAGCGAGCAACATCAGGACGAGCTATCGCGAGCAAGAAAAGGCTTGGAGCCTGATGTGAGCGGCGCCGTCGCCGCTTACACGATGGGCATCAGCCTAGACTCATTGAACAGTCGACGCCGGGCGGGGAAGGGGCTCTTTCCTGATTTCACGAGGGCGAAGAGCAACAAAGGTGGCACCCGTTACAACTGGAGATCCGTCCTGGATTGCAGCGAGGCGGAGGTGAACGGGCGATGGATATCGGCCGGCCGCCAACGTATCGAAGAGGATGAGGCAAGTGCGCTGTCGGCAGCATTGGCTGTAGCCAAGATCAGGCGCGCTGAGGCCGATGCCGAGATTGAATCCCTGACAAAGGCACTCAAGCGGCTTGGCATTAAGGCGCTTGAACGCGTGCTGCCTTGGGCGGTGGATGATCGAGGGCGGGTGCTTGGCTCTGCCGCGGCCTACCCTGCCCACCTCGCAAAGCCTCACACGACCCTGGAGGCGCTCCAGATGCCCTGGGTCGAGCGGCGTCTGCACGACGTGCTGATGGACGCTGTCGACTCGATCCTGAGCGATGTCCGCCAAGCGCTGAACAGGGCGCGTGAGGCAAGCCTCGGCTGAGGCAAAGGCTTACCGCGAAATGGGATGCCCGAATGCCGGGTCCTCGCGCACTTTGTCGTGAAAATGATTGCTTGCAAGCCCTTGAAAAACGATCACTTTCAGTGATTTAGCCCTTCATGGGAGGTCGCCAGCGAGTGGGTAGGATGGGCGCACAAGAAACGGAGACGCCCTTGAACACTTCCCCCGCCTACCAGGCCCGCCCAGTGGCACTGCTCTCAGCACGCACTTTGGGTCGGTGCCTAAGGAAACCTGTAGTCCGGGCGTGACCGCTTCCGAGTAAGGGCGTAGGTCAGGCCAAGCGGCTCACTACTTCGATCACTTCTTCCGCGCGGCAGATCTGCCGCGACGGCGAAGCTTTACCCAAAAACCAAGGAGATGCTCCCGTGGGACTCGATATGTTTGCAGGAAAAACCCGTAAAGACGTGGTGGACAACACCGCCGTGCCGATCATGGAATGGCGCAAGCACCCGGATCTGCATGGCTACATGCAGGCGCTGTATGCCAGCCGGAGCGGCTGCAAAGACCCGATGAAGTTCAACAAGAAGCCCCTGTTTCTGTCTAGGCAGGACCTGGAGGACCTCCGGCAGGCCGTGCTTTCCGGACAGCTTCCGAAAACGGAGGGGCACTTCTTTGGCGAGTCTCTTCCCGAAGAACAGCACTTCGACCTGATCTTCATCGATGGAGCGTGCCGCCTCATCGATCAGGGTTGGAATGTCTTCTACGACTCGTGGTGGTGATCTCTGTCCTCTCGTACCGCTACCCAACCTTCCGCATCCATCAACCTTCGGAGTCCATCGTGAGCAAGAAGCCCAGCAGCAAATCCCGCCGTAATCGGAAGTCGAATCGTTCCTCTCGATCTCATGGAGCGATCGTTCCGCAGATCTATTTGACGACCAGTGCGGCTTCCCTCATTGAGGGGATGGATAGCATTGAAAGGGAACTCTTTGAAATGACGCTCCCGGACTTGCTGACGTCGGAGGAAGTCACGTCCTGCATTCAAGTTTACGGTTCTTACCGAGCAGTCGTGACCCATTTCGACACGCAGTTTGTGGTCGAGTCCGTGGGGTGCCGCGCCGCTACGAAAGGCCATTCATCCAAGCCCGGCTTTGTTCTGGATACATACGATCAGCATGCACCCGGCGATTTGCAGCCTCCCTCGTGGCTCGGCAGCTTCCAGCCCCTCCTGCGCACGGCGCCGCTGCCCGGCTTGCAGTCCGAGTCGTAACCCCAACCCGGGCAGCGATCGCCTTTCCGGGCTTGCCTAAGGCAGTGCGGGCATCGCTTGCCTCTCTGCTGGCGCGCAGTAACCCAACCCCATAAAGCAAACGTTCAACGCGGCCCTTTGGCCGTGAGGGCGGAGCTTTGCCAAATCATCAAGGAACAGCCAATGAAACAGCGATACACCATCAGCGTCACCGGCCCGGTGTGGGTCGACTACAGCGTCGCCATGGATGTCACGTGTGTGTCCGATGCGATCAACCATCTTGAATCGCTTGATCCTGAAATCGCCGCACAGTGGCTGATTGAGTCATCGGCCTACTCTCTGGAAAGAATCGAACACGAGGTATGCGGAGGCGTGGGGGACGCGGTGTACGAGGCGATCCCGGACTACGTGTTCAACCGAGCCGGTGAGATGGAGTTCGGATCGGACGAGGAGGACGACCACGATGGTGTCGCCGATCCCGTCGCGCCCGCGTTGCCGCAACGCCTCTTGCTGACGGCGACGGGGCTCGCCAGCCGCCGCTACACCTTCGAAGCCGAGTCATGGGAAGACGCATTGAGTCAGTTTCACGGGCTCAGCACCGAGGAGCTCAATGCGCCGACGTGGAGCATTTGGGGAATTGATCTGGACGTGGACGTCAGCCTTGTCGTGGGGGCATTGGTCGAGGGCGGTGAAGCCGACGAAGACGCGCTGGAAGACATTGCCATGCACCTGGACGTGCAGCTGCCGTAGATGCCCTTGCTGTACCTCGGACCCGCTACGCAGGTCTGAATCCCTCGAACTAACAACAACTCCCTATCAACCATAAGGTGTGCACATTGAACATCCTCTCCGCTTCGTCTGACCCGAACAACCTCTTCATGCCGAAGGAGCGCAAAACCACCTCCATCCCCCGGACTAAAAAGCTCGCCGCAGCCACAGTTGGTTTCGACCGCTTGCCGCAGTTCGAGACAACCACCACTTGGCTCACCCCTCCGGAGCATATTTGGGGCAGCCCGAGGGAAGGCTTCACGGGCCTGGGGCCCTTCGACCTGGATCCGGCAACGCCCGAGAACGGGATGCCGTGGCCCACCGCGGCTCGGATGCTCAAGCCCAGCGATGACGGCCTGGCGTCGGAATGGCCGGCGGATGCCTTCGTTTTCATGAACCCGCCGTTCGGCCGGGGGCAAGAGGCCTGGATGGAGAAGATGGCCAACCACCCGGGGGGCGGCATCGCCCTGGTGTTTGCGCGAACCGAGACCCGCTGGTTCCAAAGTTTCGTGCTGAACCACCCCGATGTCAGCGCGGTGGTCTTCCAGGAGGGCCGCTTGAAGTTCCACCGGGCCAACGGAGACGTAGGTGACGCGCCCCCTGCTGGCCCTGCGTGGATTGCCTACGGCGAGGAGGGCGCCCGTCGCTTGAAGCGGGCGGTCAGGGAGGGGCAGATCCGCGGATGTTTCCTGGAGCTGGACTTTGCCCGGGTGAGTTCTGGGGTGGGCGCTGACGTGGGGGCGGCCAACGATGAGTAAGGGCACTTCGAAGAAGGCAAAGCCGACCGATCCCCGCAACAATGCTTACCAGCGGTTGTTGAAGGCTATCCAAGCCATCCCCGGGGAATCGCCCAGGGAAAAGATGCGCAAGTTCACCGCGTTTGCGCTGAAGGTTTGCGTGATCAATCAGGCCGAGGAGTTGTTCACCCGGGGATTTGGGCCCTTGGTCGCCTGGTGTGACTTGACGCTGCTTGGGACTGACGTGCAAGGAAGCGAGGATTGGTGCCACGAAGCGGGCCAGGCCTACGGCGGCGCAGTGGAAACCTTCGAGCCGTTCGAATGCATCCTGGGCCGATTGTTTAATGAGTTGGTGTGGTCAGGGAAAAAGAACGACGCTCAACATTTCACCCCTTGGGGCTTGGCGAGGGCGATGAACGCCTTTGCTCAAGCGCCTCAAAAAGACGAGTGGCCCATGGGTGACCCCACCTGCGGAGCCGGCACGCTGTTGCTTGTGAAGCTTCACGAACTGGCCGGGAAGGATTCGAAGGCCCTTCGGGGGCTTACCGTGAAAGCGAACGACCGCGATCCGTTGTGTGCTGCGATGACCGCACTTCAGTTGCTGTCAAACCAGTTGATCTGGCGGATGCCCATCGGGCGCGTGGTGGTCGAGTGCAAAGACATCATCACTCAATACCTGGAAACGCGGGTGGTGTTTTGGTCTCTCACGCGAGATCGGTTCATCGCCATGGATGAGGAGATCCGGCTCGAGAAGGCCAACCGGGTGACGGGCGCTGACATGGGGGCGGCCAACGATGAATGAGGTCGCCAACCTTGTGAAGGCCATCCGCGCCATCCCTTCCACTCCTGGCAAGCCGTGGAATCCGCGGGTTGCATTCGAAACGTTCGTTCAGCACGCACTGATGTCAATGGCACATATCCACGCAGACACCAAGGGTCACCTCGACACCAAAGTCCTTGCTTTTGGACCCTTGAAAAAAAATGTCGAAGAAGCGCCTGAAGTGGTAGCAGCCATCAACGCTTACATCAAAGCGGTCTTCGCAAGCAGGCCGTTTGACGATGTCCTGGGACGGGTCCATGCCGAGCTGCTGGCCAGGAAGGGTGGGGAAGGGCTGGGTCAGTCTTTCACTCCCGGCGATCTTCTCGATCTGGTTCAAACCCTTGCCACCAGGCATCGGCCTGGTGGGAGCGGAGCCAAGGTCTACGACAGCTGTTGCGGCGCGGGTTCGCTTGCCCTTGCCGCGATCAGGAGTCAACAGAAACACCTTCCAAGCGAAAAAATCCTGGTGCTGGCGGGGGACATCGATCCGTTGTGCGCAGCGATGACGGCTTTGCAGATCCACGCGAATCAAACGTTTCATTTCTTGCCGCTTGGGGCGGTCAAAGTCACGGTGGGGAACGAACTGATCGGTCCCAGGCGCCCCGGGTTTTGGTCCCGCTTCCACCTCTACGAGTAGAGGCCGGAGGCCCGCCTTTCCCTCTTCAAGACTCGGCGGCGAGCAGCCGCCGGCTCTTGCTTCAAGCCGCTTTTGCTCTTGTTTTTCCTAACAGGTAACAAGCACCTGTTACCCCCTTGTTACCCGTGAAAGCCTTGTCCCATAAGGAGGTAACAAGGGGTAACAGGGTAACGGGTGGATCGCGAGCTCCCGATGGGTGTATGCATGGATGTTGTGAGCGGTGAGTGGATTTTTCTTGCGTGGATCTCTTAAACCACTTGTTACCTTGTTACCACCTGTTACCCCCAGTAAACATAAGGGTTTGAAGGGTAACAAGTGGGTAACAAGCACTTGCTACCTCCCAGGCTGATGCTTGAGGTATTTCACACTTTCAAGTGTTTCTGGAGCATCGAAAGCAGAAACGAACATCCGTTGGCGCGAGCCCTTGCCAGTTCCGTAAAGCCTGCTTAGATGGATTTGTGGCCACAACAGGACCACAAATCAAGAAACGGAGCAGGCAGTGAAGACGAAACGCGAAAAGACCGCACGGGATGAGTTGTTGAAGGCCCGGGTCAGCAAAAGTTTTAAGGCGTTGGTGGAGGAGACGGCGGTGGCCCGTGGGCAAACCCCTTCCGAGGCCATGCGTCAGGCGCTTCAAGAGTGGGTGCATCGCCCCAGTCAAGCGGCATAAAAAACCCCGGGTGCGAACCGGGGCGTTTACTACTAGGGATTACAACATGAAGAGTAAGTCGAAGACTGGCCCTGTCAAGGGCGGGGAGGCCAATGGCGACGCCGTTGATCAGGCTCCGAAGAAAAAGGGCAAGGCCTTTGGGGCCGATGCCAATCCCAACGACGCCACGGATGACCTGGGCGTTATTGGGGAAGACCTCTCGTTTGAGCTGGCTTATGCCGACGATATGCGCCGCGCCAACTGTTTCCGCATTGGCGGCAAGATGGACAACGGCGAGATCGATTTTTCGCTGTATCAGTGGAATGAGTCCGAAGGCATCTGGGCCCCGCAAGCCACCCGGGAAGTAGAAGCCCACGCGTTGGACTGGATGCGCAAGCACGCCCCGGAGGACGCCAAGCAGAGCAGCGCGACCAGCTGCGTCAAGACGGCCATTCTCGAAATGATCCGCTTGCCTGGCATGAAGTTGCCTGAAAGCCAGCATCGGGCCATCGTGCCGCTGAAGGGCGGTTACCTGGAGATCCTCAAGGACGCCAACAAGAAGGCCTACATCGAATACCTGCCGGCCGACCCCAAACACGGGATCACTTCCTTGGTCCCAGCGAAGCTCAACCTCGACCAGGTGAGGTCCGGCCGCTACACCCCCAAGCCGTTGGACCCCAAGTCGCGGTGGGCCAAATATCTGGATCGCTTCATGCCGGACATGGCCGTGCGAGGGTTGCTTCAAGAAGCCATGGCGTCGTCGGTCATGCCGATGTGCCTGGAAAAAGCCTTCCTGTTGCTGGGAAGCGGCAGCAACGGCAAGAGCACCTTGCTTCACGTCCTGCGAGCCATCCACCCCAAGAACACTGCGGTCCGCATCGACAAGCTGGATGGGCAGTTCGCCATGGCACCTCTCGCTTCCAAGACTCTTTATCTGGCGACAGAGGCGCCCAAGGTCCTCTCCGATCCCATCCAGCAGGTCTTGAAGGCGCTTATCTCGCGCGATCCCATGTCAGCGGAGAACAAGGGCAAAGATGCCTACACCACGGTGCCGCGCGGCACGCTCTTCCTGGCACTGAACGCCATGTTCTCGGTGACGAGTCACGAACACGGCTTCTGGCGAAAGATTTGCATGATCCCGTTCAATGTGCGCCTGGCCGAGAACGACAAGGACCGCGATCCGGACTTCCACAAGAAGCTGACCGAGGACCCGGCGGAAATGGCCGTGATCATCGACTGGCTGCTGGAGGGGGCCATGCGCCTCATTGAGCGTGGCGGCCTGCCCGAGGAAATGCCCGAGGCCGTCAAAGCGCTGGCCGAGCAGACCCGGCAAGAGACGGACACCACGGCATCTTATTTCGCCGAGCGCATGGTCATCGAAGAAGAAGGCACGTGGACCGACAAGAACGACATCTATGCAGACTACCGAAACTACGTTCTGGATGAGCTGGGCCGCAAGCCGGTGGGTGCTGAAGAGCTTTGGAAGCGGGTGCGCGAACGGATGCCGGGGCTCCAGCAGAAGCAGAAGAAGGCGACGAAGGGATCGAAGGCCGAGCGCTGGGTCAACCTGCGCGTGGGGGGATTGAAGCCGCGCCTGGAGGGCGGGGCTCCCCAGGCCATCCCGGACGAGGAGGTTCCGTTGGGTGACCCTCTGAGCAAAGAGGCCATGGAAGCCATCGCCCTCCTGTCGGGCGCACCGATGGCTGAAGCCGCGTAGGCCTTTACAACCGGCGATGGTGCGCTATTGCAAAGGGGTATCCAAACCAAGACGGAGCCCCCATGCCATCGCCCGACCACATTCCCGAAGACGCTTTCCACGAAGAAGCTATCACCGCTGCCGATCTAGAGAGCCCAGAGACACCGGAAGCGGACCCGCAATACTTGCTCGTGCAAAGCGGGTTTGGTCTCCACGTCCGTCTGGGAAAAGACGGCGACCAGGGATTGCGCAGCGAGGACGAAATCGCCGAGCTGGTGCGGCGAGCGTTGTATCACCGCAAGAGTCTGACCCTTCATATCGAGTTCTGACCCCATCTACCCACAACCACCTGTTGAGAGGCGCAGGAGGTTGAAAAAGATTTGAGGCAACCACCCATGTCCAAGTATTCCGATCTCATCCAAGCCACCGCCGAGCGAATGCTCGACCTCATGAAGCAGGGCACCATCCCCTGGCGCCGACCCTGGAACGACCCCGACGCCCCGAAGAACGGCTCGATCAACGGGCCGTGGAATCCAACCTCGGGCAAGTCCTATAGGGGCTCGAACACACTGATCCTTCTCGGGGCGCAGATGGCCCATGGCTACAACGACAATCGCTGGCTGACCTACCGGCAGGCAGAAAGCATTGGGGCCCAAGTCAAGCGCGGCGAAAAGGGCCAGCAGATCGCTTACTGGGATTTCAGCAAGGCCGGCAAAGCCAAAGACGGTGCCGAGCCGTTGACCGAAGGCGAAGAGAAGAGCGGATACCAGGGACCATCGGTGTTCGTCGCCACGGTGTTCAATGCCAGCCAGATCGACGGCATGCCGGAGCCCCCGCCGCCCTTCGTCATGCCCGAGTCGATCCGTAACTTGCGTGTGCGGGAGCTGCTGGACCGTCACCAGCCGAAGGTTCACCACGACGGTGGCAACCGGGCGTTCTATAGCGTCGCTGCCGATTCAATCCACCTGCCGAAGCACCACACTTTCAGAGATGACGTCAGCTATCAGGCCACGCTGCTCCACGAACTGGCCCATTGGACTGGAGCGAAGCACCGCCTCGACCGAGACCAGACCGGGCGATTCGGCAGCCAGGACTACGCCAAAGAGGAGCTGGTTGCAGAGCTGTCCAGTTTGTTCATTTCCGAGCGCCTGGGCATTGGCTTAGGCAGGCAACACGAAGAGCAGCATGCGGGCTACCTGCAGAGCTGGATGAGGGCGCTTGAAGACGACGCGAAATGCCTGTTCCGCGCGGCCAGCCAAGCCGAGAAGGTCATGACCTTCCTCGACATTCCCGCGTTCGAGCGCGAACCGCTGCCGCAGGTCAAGAAGGAGCAGGGCATGGACCAGAGGCGGAAGGCGGAAGCCGACCGAAGGTCCCCATCGCGACGCAAGGAGCGCCAGGTTGCTTAGCGCAGGTAGGGGGTTGACCTTTTGAGGTTTCGAGTTAGAAATGAATGTGCTGGGGGAAGTCCCGGCTGTGGTCCGATTCCTCTACTTCTAACTGAGAACTTTTCCAGGGTGAGCGGTTAGAAGGTGGTTGGGTGGTTATCCTTGCTGTTTTTGGTGGTTTCCGGTGGTTGCTGTCGCCGGGGTGGAAAGAATGCTTAGTTAACCGACCTGAGAAATCAATAACTAGGCGCCATGTTTTTTCTTGAGCTTCTTACGCTGGGTTGAGAGGGGTGGCGAAAGCCGCCCCTTTTCTCTTTGCAGCCCCTTGCGCATCCCCCTTTCTTTGTTAAGACATGAGTATCACTCACCAAGCGGAGGAACCATGGCTGGCAATGTCTTTTCAAATCTACTTCGACCCTTCATCCGTCAAAAGGACACGGAACTACCAGGCGTGGCTTCTTCTGAGCCGCTTGAACCCCCGGTCCGGGAGCGCTTGGATGATTCAAGCCAGCGGCCAGTGGCTTCAGCGGAGCCGGCAACCCTTTCGCCCGTTGAGGGCCCTCAAAGTGTGCCCCCATCGTTCAACGATGAGGCAACGGATCGGTTGGGGAACACTTTGGCCTTCGCTGGTCTGAAGACGAAGGGTCGCTTCGAGCACGAGGTAAGGCAGGCCATCGAAGACGGCGCCGATGTGAAAGGGTATCGCGACGCGCGCGGCGATTCCGCCTTGCATAAATGTCAGGAGCCGTGGCAGATGGAACTGCTTATCTCGGCTGGGGCGGATGTTCACGCGTTGGACAAACAAGGGCGTTCGCCTTTTGATCGCCTGTTGAGCACATACCAAAGGGAACCCGCTTGGTCCGAAAAACCTACTGCGGAAGGTTTGGCGCTGTTGGCGAAGGCCGGAGCGGATGTCAATGCCCTAAGCCAAGGGCAATCCGCTCTGCATGTTGCTGCGAAGCGAGGGCTTGAAGGCGATTGCCACATGCTTATCGATGCCGGCGCCGACGTGAATCTGCGGACGGACGGGGGAGACACCCCGCTCCACCTGGCCAGCGACCCAAGCGTTGTGCTGCGCTTGCTGGATGCCAAGGCCGATCCCTCCCTGCTGAACTCGAATGGCGAGCCAGCGCTAAAACATGATCCTATGCTTTATCGAGAAAGTATTCGGAACCACCGAGACGATTTTTCGCCGCGTGAGCGCGTCGATGCGGCGACCGACCCGATTTTCCTGGCCGAGACGCCCAGCGAGCTTGTCGCTGCGTTGGGGCAGGGCGGTAGTGTGAGGGACACCGATGCGCTGGGCCGAACCGCGCTTCATTACGTCAAAACGGGGGAGATGGTGCAGGCGTTGGTGTTGGCCGGGGCCCAGGTTGACGCAAAAGACATGGAGGGAAACATTCCTGCCCATACCGCGGACGAGCGCGCGATGGAAGAGTTGGTCGATGGGGTGGGGAGAGGCGTTTCGCAACACCATGTGGAGAACGACAGGGGGGAAACCCCTTATGCGACCCGGGATCACTACCACGAGGCTCGGTATTGGGATGCCGAAGCGAAAGAGCAGGCCGCGGAAAAGGCGGAGCAGACGAAGGAGGCGCAAGACCGCGTGTTCAACATTGTGGAACTCATTGAGGCCGGCGACGCCAAACGTCTGCTGGAGCAGGTGGATCCCAACGAAGAACTGGTCAGTCGGAACCGAACGTTCAACATCGACGGAGACGAGGGCTGGGCTTACAACGACTATGCCGGCTACAGCGTCCTTCACGAAGCGGCGAAGCAGGGGAACACGGAACTCTGCCGAGAACTGGTGTTCGCAGGGGCGGACTGGAACAAAGAGTGTAAGCTCGTCGGCGAGCAAGGCTTTGACAACTACGTCAACGGCTTTCGAAACGAGCCTGGCATGAAGCCCATCGATTTTGCGAGCAAACGAGAGACCAAGTCGTTCTTGAGCAACGCTGAGAACGAGCTGCGATGCCACAACCGATCCAAGCTCTTGGACGAGCTTCTTCCCGCTGCCAACGCTTGGAAACCACCGGAAGGCGGGTTTGGGGCCGACGCCCAACGGCAGGTCGGTGCGGCCATGAAGGCCCATGGGCAGGACGGCCAAACCCTGGAAGCCCCTCGCTTGCGAGCGCGCTTCTAAGGCCAAGGGAAAGGGCGGCGAAAGCCGCCTTTTCTTTTCCCGATCCCCTTGCGCAAACCAAACCGTTTGTTATGGGTAGTGCAACCCATTCAAAAAAGGAGGCCTCATGCGCGCGTTGATTCTTTCTCTGGCCCTTGCCAGCCTGCTCCCCCTTGCCGCCAGCGCCGCCGAGCCCCGTAGCGATTCGGTCGCCGTTGCCGTCGGGGTGAATGCCACCGTGATCACGCCGCACACCATCGCAGTAAGGGTCACACACGCCTGGGAGGCGTCCCCCACGGAAACCGCCACCGGGGTTCAGTCCTTCGAACCCATGGAAGCGCCGGGCCGTGGCCCATACGCGGCTTACAACTCAATCTTGAAGAAGAACCCCGCAACACGCGAAAGCGTCACGCTGTGGGTGATTGACGAGGCGCAGCGCTACTACACGCTCCGAGTGACGTATGAGCGCGTCCCATGCCGCGACACGCGAAACAACGGTGTGGATGACAGCGTATGTGCGCTGCGCATCGCTGGCCGCATTCTGCCGTTCTACATGCAGGGCGACGAGCAGGGGGCTTTTGAGGTGGGGGATCAAGTTTTTCTCCGCTCCGAAGGGACCGCGCAGCCAGTGATTACAGAGCTTGAGGCAGCTTCCGTATCCGTAGTCATCGGTGCGGGCAGAGAAAATGTAGCCGTTGGAGGGCAGCGCTGATGAAATGGCTCGCATTTTTCCGCAAGCGCCCCGATGCCGCGCTGAGCATCGAGGACTTCAAGCAATCTCCAGGCCACGTTTTGATGGACGAGAGCGGATACCTGGGCCTTTCTCACGAAGCAGCAGCCCAGATCGATCGGTTGCGCCAAGCCAAGGGCTGGGGCGTGCGCTCTGCCAACGCGGCAACGACCGGCAAAGGGCGGCGCTAATGGGAGCCACATTCAAAAGCATTGCCCACCATTACGGTCACCTCATTCTAGACGGCATGGATTGCTCCCCTGCGCAACCTCACGAGCTGCACCACCTGCCAATGGCGTGGAATCTCAAGCCCAGCCAGTGGGGCCAACCTCTCACCTTCCAAGCGCGCCCTCTCAGAAGTCACCCGGGGGGCCGCCCATGGTGAGCGCGATTCTTTTGCTGACCCTGCTCGGCCTCATGGTCCTGGTCCCTCTCTGGACGCTGAAGCGCTTTGCCGACGCCAAGGCAGCCTGGCAACGGGTGAGGGGCGGTGAGCGAGACGCTCGCACGCACGGCCGCGTCGTGATCCATGGCGGGCTGTTTGGAGTTGGGATGGTGGTCATCGCCGCGTTCTTGGCCCAAGCCACCTTCAGCGTCTGGCACCAGCTCGCCACCGGGGGAGGCCTGTTTGTCCTCGGCACGGTCGCGGTGCTCTGTCTGCTGGCCTTTTTCTGGGGCAAGGGGAGGTCGCGCGGATGAGTGCGTTGACGATGCTGGTCCTTTCCATGCTGGTCCTTGCTGTGTTTCTCTGCTCGGCGGCGTTTCTCTCTTTTATGATCGCGTTGACTTACCCGACCGTAAAGCAATCGCTGGCCCTATTCTGCGCCGGGAAGCGCGACGCATCGCGCTACGTGGATTTCGCGATTTTTGGGGGGATCTTCGCGGGTTGCGTCCTCACGCTCGCATTCGGGGCGGTGGTAATGGCCCTCAACATTTCCAGCGCTGAGGACGCCGCTCTATACGCGGCCACCTTGCTTAGCGCGGGACTGGGCTACTGGGTGGGCCGATGACACGCGAGCTTTCCACCCTTTTTGAGCCAGGCCCTCTCTCCGGCCCGGGCAGCTTCGAGCTGCTCCCCATGTCTCCGGACATCCAGGCCCTCTACGACGCAGCCCAACGCAACACGCCTTTCAGCAAGGACGTGGACGACGCCCTAGCCGCGCACCGCCAAACGTGTGGTGAGCGGGATCAAATCGAGCACGCCCGACGGGTAGACCCGTCCGATGCCATGCCCATCGACCCGGAGGCTCGTCGCCAAGCCTATGAACGTCAGCGGCGGTATGCGATTGGCGCCGGCATGACCGCAGGCCTGACGCTTGGGGCCATCGCCCAGGCGCTTGGTGTGTCACCCTCCGAGATTCAGGGCGACTTGGCGGCGATGGATCGATGAGTCCACGCAAAGGCTTCCTCGGCGGCCGATCCCCGGCCCAGGTTCAATCCTTGCTGGACGAAAGGATGACCCAGCGCGCCCTGGCCCAACGCTTGGGCGTCACCCACCAAGCCGTGAACCGCTTTGTCCGGCGGCACCGCCTGGCGGGTTCCGGACGGCAGACCTTTCGGGCCCGCCAAGCCCGCGAGCTCATCGAGCGCCGCCAGCAGGTGCAGCGGCTGATCCAAGCCGGGCTCACATCCGCCGAGGTGGCCAAGCGCTTGGGCGTGTCGCCGGCCACCATCGGCCTGGACCGCCAAGCCCTTCGGTTAGGGCGTGTCCTGAAAAGGCCGGAGCAGCGCAGCTTCCGGGGGCTGGGCCTGGACCAGGTTCGGGATCGCTTGAAGGTGGTCAGCCGGGCTCAGTTGGCGCGGGAGCTTGGGGTGAGCAGCTCGGCTGTCTATCGCTACTGCGGGAAGGTGGGCCTCAGCCGTCCGTAGCCTAGTTGCCTCTTGGCCCGGCGGTCGTTAAGTGGCCCAGCATATAGTTCGCGATCAGGCTCCGATCACGGGAAGGTCATTTCGATCAAAGGCTTAGCCGCCGTTAGGCTTTGGAGCATTGGCCGAAATGCACCCTCTGAACGATACTTGGTGCCTGTTCGATGGGATGTATTCGATGCCGCTGCTCAACTGGTCTAACCGTGATGAAGACCTGACCCGTTCCGCCCTGACGCCCTACCGCCTTCTGGAGCCGGTGGCCAGCTTGTCCTATGGGGAGGTCGACTCTCCGAACATGCTGATCGAAGGCGACAACTTGGATGCGTTGAAGGCGTTGCTGCCTTACTACGCAGGGCAGGTGAAGTGCATCTTCATCGATCCGCCTTACAACACTCGCAGCGCCTTTGATCATTACGACGACAACCTTGAGCACGCCAAGTGGCTGTCGATGATGTATCCGCGCCTAGAGCTGTTGCGAGATCTGTTGGCTGAAGATGGATCGATTTGGATAACCCTGGATGACAATGAGGCCCATTACTTCAAAGTCATTGCAGATGAGGTGTTCGGCCGTAAGAACTTCATTGCAAACGCGATTTGGCAGAAGGTCTTCTCTCCGAAGAACAGTGCTCGACATCTTTCCGTCGACCATGATCATCTGTTTGTCTATGCAAAAGACGCAGATATTTGGCGCCCGAACGACATGCCTCGGTCTGAGAGGCAAACTGCCACATACAAGAACCCCGATGAAGATCCGCGTGGTCCGTGGACCTCAGGCGACCTTTCAGCGCGCAACTTCTATGGCGCTGGAACATATCCGATTACTTGCCCCAGTGGCAGGGTAATACCTGGCCCTCCAAACGGAATGTATTGGCGTGTGTCGAAGGAGAAGTTTCAGGAAATGGATTCCGATGGGCGGATCTGGTGGGGCGCTGCAGGGAACAACGCTCCTCGAATAAAAAGATTTCTTTCGGAAGTCAAGCAAGGTGTAGTTCCTCAGACGATCTGGATGAACTCAGATGTCGGAAATACGCAGGAAGCGAAAAAAGAGGTCGTCGCACTTTTTGGTAGTGAAAACTTCATGACGCCGAAGCCTGAACGTCTCCTTCAACGTGTCATTCACATAGCGTCTGAAGAGGGGGATCTTGTTTTGGATAGCTTCCTAGGCTCTGCGACTACTTCTGCGGTTGCTCACAAGATGCGCCGGAAATGGATTGGGATAGAAGTCGGTGAGCACGCTCGGTTGCTTGGTCAACCCAGGATGAAAAAGGTTGTTGATGGTGAGCAAGGAGGCATCTCAAAAAGTGCCGACTGGAGGGGCGGTGGCGGCTTCCGCTTCTACAAGCTCGGTGTGCCCGTGTTCGATGATGCGGGCCACATCCGCGAGGGCATCAAGTTCGAGCACCTGGCCGCCCACGTCTGGTTCGCCGAGACTGGCGCCGCACGCTCCACTCGAGCACCGAAGCAGCCGTTCCTGGGCGAGCACCACGGGGTCGGCTACTACCTGCTGTTCAACGGTATTTTGGGCGATGAGAGCAAGACCGGCGGCAACGTGCTGACCAAGCGGGTGTTGAAAGGCTTGCAGACCTTCGAGGGTCCCAAGGTGATCTACGGCGAATCCTGCGATTTGCCTAAAGAGCGGCTGGAGGAGCTCCAGATCACCTTCAAGCAAACCCCCTACGACATCAAGGCACGCTAAGCATGGCTCTTTCCCTCAAGGTGTATCAGCAGCGGGCGTTGTCCAGCCTGGCCCAGTTCCTCGAAGACGCCCGGCTGACCGGCCCCGCATCCGCGTTTGAGAAGAACGCGGATGCCGGTCTGGTCACCCAATACAAACCCATGCCTCATCTGGAGGCCTCGCCCTACGTGTGCCTACGCATCCCCACGGGCGGCGGAAAGACCGTCATGGGCGCGCACATCATCCAGGCGGCAGGCGACGCCTACCTCGAGCGCGAGTTTCCGCTGGTCATGTGGATGGTCCCCACCACCCAGATCAAGACCCAGACGCTGGAGGCCTTCAAGAATCCCCGCCATCCCTACCGCCAGGAACTGGACGAGGCGTTCGGGGGCAAGGTCGCGGTGTTCGACGTGGAAGACTTCACCCACATCCGCCCCGCCGATCTGGGCACCAAGGTGTGCGTGGTCATTACCACCATGGCCGCGTTGCGCGTGGAGAACCAGGAAGGCCGGAAGGTCTACGAGCACCACGAGGACCTGGAAGCGCACTTCGCCGGCAGCGTGTCCGATCTGGCCTACCTGGAGCAGAACAAAGCCGGCAAGGCCATTGCGTCCTTTGCCAACCTGCTCAAGCTCCACGGCCCGTTGGTCATCACCGACGAAGCCCACAACGCCAACACGCCGTTGTCTTACCAGGTCTACGAGCGCCTGGGCGCCAAGGTGGTGGTGGAACTCACCGCCACGCCCGAGGCCAGCAAGAGCAACGTGCTGGTGAGCGTCAGCGCGTTTGAGCTGAAGAACGCGAACATGATCAAGTTCCCGGTCGTGCTCAAGGAGCACGTCGGGCAATGGGAGGTGGCCGTGGGCAGCGCCGTGGCCCGCCGCAACGAGTTGGGCAAGACCGCGCTGGGCGAGCCGGACTATATCCGTCCCATCCTGCTGATTCAGGCTGAGAACGCCAAGGGCACTGCCACGGTCGAGGAGGTCAAGAAGCACCTCATCGACAACGAGAAGGTGCCCGAAAAAGCCATCGCCATCGCCACGGGCGATCAGCGCGAGATCGACGGGGTGGACCTGTTCGCCAAGGACTGCCCCATCGAGGTCATCATCACCAAGCAAGCGCTCAAGGAAGGGTGGGATTGCTCGTTTGCCTACGTCTTTTGCTCGGTGGCCCAGGTCAAGAGCGACAAGGACATCCAGCAGCTGCTGGGCCGCGTGCTGCGCATGCCGTATGCCACCCGCCGCAAGCAGGAGGCCATGAACAAGGCCTACGCGCACGTCACCACTGCGGCGTTCAATCTGGCTGCTGCAGAGCTCACCAAGTCGCTCATCGACATCGGGTTCAACCCTCTGGAGGCCGTGGGCGCGGTGCTGCCGGATCCCACCCCTGGTCCCGGCTTGGACTTGCAAGGCGGCAAGGTCAATCCGGTGCCCGTGACGCCCAGGGCCACCATTGCTGTGAGCAAACAGCCTGATCTTACCGGCATCCCTGCTCGGGACCAGGCCAGCGTTGTTTTCACTCCGAACGAGGAAGGCAAGGGCGGCTCGGTGGAGATCACGGGCGAGGTGGACGAGTCCACCGTGGAAGCGATCACCAAGGCTGTGCCAACCAAGGAGCGCGAGGAAGCGACGGCTACGATCCAGCGGCACCAGATCGCCGCCAAGGCCGTCAAGGCACCCAGCCAGAACGGCGCAGTGTTCAGCGTGCCGCGGCTGGGCGTCATGGAGCAGGGCGAGCTGGAGTTCGTGGAGAGCGGCGCCACGCCGCCGGGCTTCACCTGGGACTTGCTGGCCTATCCCCCGGACTTGACCAGCCTCAAGTTCAACGCAGATAGCAAGACCTTTGAAGTCGATTTGGTGGAAGAGAAGGTCAGCTACACGCCGATTGATGACGACGTGAACACCTACTTGCCAGGCTTCGCCAAGGACCGCACTCAAGCGGACTTGGTCGGCTGGCTGGACCAGAAGATCCGCGATCCGGCGGTCAAGCAGCCCGTGCTGCGGGAGTGGTTGCGCCGGTCCATCAGCGGGCTGTCCGAAGATCGGGGCTTCTCGCTATCGCAACTGCTCAATGGCCAGTTCGTGCTCCGACGGAAGCTCGGCGAACAGCTCCAGATCGCCAAGGCAGAAGCACTCAAGGATGGCTTCCAGCAGGCCCTGTTTGGTGCCGACGCAGAGATCGTGGTCAGCGACGAGCCCGATGCCATGTTCACCTATCCGGCGGACATGACCCAGTATCCAGCGCATTCTTACTACCAAGGCGGCACATATCGCTTCCGCAAGCACTACTACCCCTTCGTGGGCGATCTTCAATGGAAGACCGCCGGGGGCAAGGTGGGCGAGGAGTTCCTCTGCGCCCAGGCCATCGATCAGCTGGACGAGGTGGAGTTTTGGGTCCGCAACCTGGTGGACAAAAGCCAGTTCTGGATGCCGACGTCCAAGCAGCGGACCTACCCTGACTTTGTAGCAAAGCTCAAGGACGGTCGCCTGCTGGTCGTCGAATACAAGGGCGGCGACCGATACACGGCGGACTCCGAGAGGGAGAAGCGCATGATCGGTGAGCTTTGGGCCACCAAGAGCAAGGGCAGGGGGATTTACCTCATGGCCCAGCTGAGGGACGAGAAGGGCAACAGCGTGACCGAGCAACTTCAGGCTGCCATTCGGGAAAAGAGGTAAGCAAGCAGTCATGGAAGACCGGCCTTATACCTCACGTTCTACCCCATAAGCCCTCAAGGGAAAACGGTGCCGACAATGCAAGTCCTGGTCACGCGCAGGCGCAGAGGCGTCTTCTGCTTCATGGCAGAAGAGATCGCTTTGCGAGTCAAAGAGCAGCGCTTTTATTTGGCTCAAGCCAAAGCCCGCCTCCTGACGCCGTTTGCTGCGATCGAAGCAGAGGCGGAAGCCATGGAGCAGGACTGCTTGGAGAATCCGCCAGAGTGCTTCGACCCCGAGCAATGGGACATGTCCATGGTCTACGAGGCGGCCTTTCATCAGAGCCTCGAACATTACGACCTGCTCCATGAAATGCGAGAGCGCACCCTGCTGGGTATCGCCGCTGGCATGTATCACCACTTCGAAAAGAGCTTTCGCGTCCGCGTCGCTCGCGAACTGCGCCAGGCCGGGTGGGTCATTGGAGAGAAGACCCGGGATCAGGTCTGGCGGTGCGAATGGACTCAGCTGGAGGCGCTGTTGGTCGCTTTCGGGTGGGATGTGCCGTCAGTGCCGCACTACCAAGACCTCGAGGCCTTGCGGCTGGTCGTCAACGTCTTCAAGCATGGCGAAGGCCCGGCCTTCGAAGCCTTGAAGCAGCGTTTCCCTCGATTCGTTCCCCAACTGGAGTCAGATGAGGGGTCGTGGCGCTACGTGGACTACACCCACATGTGCGTGACCGAGGAGCATTTGGATGCTTTCTCAAATGCCATCGTGAGCTTCTGGGAGGCCATCCCCCTTCAACTGGCAGTGGAAGAGGGGGTGACTGCTTTGGAGCTTCCATCCTTCTACGCCAAAGCAATGCGGCAAGACGGGTGTCCGACCTTCATGACGCAGCAGACCGCTCCCCACTCCCCCTGACTAGCCGAGCCGTTGATGGCATGGGGCTGGTCGTTGAGTTATTGCTCCCCGCTGCTATCGAGCCATCCGTTCACCAACGCGCGTTGGAGGGCGAGGGCAACTTGAGTCGCGGCATACACCCAGTCGTCGTCTTCCGTGTATGGATCCTCTTCCGAATCTTCCTTTCCCCCGTGGAAGAGGTTGTTGCGGACTTGTTGCATGGCCTGGACCAGCGCCACCGCATCTGAGTCTGCATCCAAGGGGCTAGGCATGAAACGGGCCACCAGGCGCCCGTCTTCCTCCACGATCTTCTGTTTCATGGGGCGTTCGTCGCGCTGACCAAGAAGGCGCTTGCGTGCCCATTCGGGGACTTCTTCCAAAAAGGCGTCGCCAAGCGAGCGGGCGCGGTCTTCCACTTTGCGCCAAGCCACATCGGGAATCGGATCGCCTTGCCTATCCTTCCGGAAGAAATCTCCATGCCGTCGAAGCTGGAACTCCAGTTTGCTGAAGGTCTTGAGCAGATCGTAGGCGAGGTCAGGGCGAACGGGCATGCCGGCATCATATCTCGGCCCTACGATCCCAATATGAAAGGGCCCGGCAACGCGTGATTAGTCGCTGGGAAGGTGGCGCTATTGTGAGTAAGCGGGTCGACGGGTCGGTCCTGCATTGGCCCTTGTCCCGCCAATGGGCTATAACCCTTGCTTGCCCTCAACGGAGTATTTCCCTTGGCCTTGACCACCCTCCAGTCGATCAACGCGGAAATCAAGCAGCTCGAAGCCCAAAAGCGGCTGGTCGAGAAGCGCGATGGGGAGGTGCCCAAGGCGATTGCGGTGCTTCAGAAGTATGCGAAGGTTCTCAGTCCCGCCCAGCGTCGTCAGGTTGCCAAGCTCATTGGCGAGGCCATCGACGTCAAGCCGGCGCGTTCCCCGAAATCTTCTGCGGGGCCGCTGAAAGGCCGAAAGCTCGGCAAAGTCGCCCCCAAGTATCGACTCCCGACGGGAGAGACCTGGGCAGGCCGAGGGCTGGCACCCAAGGCTTTCACGGCATGGGCCAAGTCGGTCGAGGGCAAGGCGTGGGCGCAAGCCAACCCTGGGGCCAAGTTCCCGCCCGCCGCTGGGAAGGTGAAGAAGGCCGCGTCTAAGGGAGCTGCGAGGGTGGGGAAAGTCGCCAAGAAGGCAGGGAAGGCAAAGCCGATTCGGAAACCTGCCAAGAAGGCCAAGCCGAAGCCGGCTGCTTAATCCCGTGGACAAAGGCCCTGCGAATGCCCGTGCCAAGGCGTTGGCCGCTGCACACGTGTTGCTCGACATGGCCGACGGAACGCTCTTGCAAGAGGAGGCGGGAACGCGATTGCGCACTGAGTTTGGACTTCACTGGTCCGCCTTGACGTGCGTCCAATACTTGTCAGGGAAGGACGCGGTCGCTGCATTGGCTGCCCTTCCGGGCGAGTGGAGCGAGCAGGGGCGGACGAAATCGGATCTCCTCCACGCCGTGGTCATGGCCCTGGCGGTCGTCGGTGAGGCGTGGGGCAGCCGCGGAGGGAAGTTGTCTGGCAGCAAGCTGTCCCCGCGTCTTCAAGAGGTGCGAGCGGCGGCCGTGGGGCAGCTCAAATGAAACGAACCTTGTCCGCTCCGAGCTATGCACTCCTGCAGGCCAGCGTGGAGTGTTGGAAGTGCGGCGAGGCAACGCCGGTCACGTCGGTGTGGGTGCCGTCCTTCGTGGACTACGCAGACGTAGATGAGCCGGGGGACGAGCCGGAAGCAGGCGATGCGGCCACTTTGCATGGTATCCAGGACTTGGACGATCAAGTCGCTGCGCATGTGCGCGAGGCGGCGCCTTGGCTCAAGCCAGGGCGCTCGGAAACCGCCAATGCCACTTATTGGGCCAACCATTGCCAAGCCTGCGGCGTATTACAGGGTGACTACTTCGTGACGGGCGTCAACGGCCCGTTCTTCCCTCAGTTCCGCGCCGAAGCAGACGCCCTTGAGCTCATCCCTGGGCGTGGACCCTTGAGTGCCAATGCGACGGCTGCACAATCCGAATGGATGGATTGGATCGCCGAGCGCCTGCCTGTCTGAAAGAGCATTCGTGTGCCGAGAACGGCATGCCCCGGGCATGCCGCTAACGATCACAAGATGGCGGTTCTCTGCGGCTCCGCTGAACATTGCTAGTTGCGGTTGTAGCCGTTGCGGGACATCAAGATCCGCTTCCAGTGCGACTCCCTCTTGTCGATTTGGCTCTCTTGGGAGCGCCGGTCCATGACTTCGAGGATCGAGAAGCGGAGATCCCGTTGACGGTCAGTGGCCTTGATGCCGAACTCTTGGACCAAGGCCTTGTTCCAGCCGTGCCCTGTGCTCGAATACTGGCACCAGCGTCCCCAGATGCCGGCGTCGCCGTCTGCTTTTCCGACGTAGAGCAGGCCGGTCTTGCTGTCCGTTAAGAGATAGATGCCTTTGACACTGGAAAGAGCCGCACGCCAAGAGTTGTTGCCGCTGGCAACGATGCGGTCCAGGGTGCCTTTGTCGATGTCCACTTGACCGAACCCAGGGAACTCTCCGTCTCCCAGCTTTTCTGCCAGAAGTTCGTGCACCACCATGTCCCCCGAGAGGGTCTCGCCTCTGAGGTAGGAAGTGCGGCTGACGTATTTCCCTGTCACGAAGAGGCGTCCTTCTAACGCAAGTGTGCTGTCGATGCGTTCCAAGGTGTAGTCAACGTGGGGCGTTCCGTTGGCATCCACATCGGGCCTGCTTCCCACGGATCGGAAGAGGCCGGCGAACATCCAACGGTAGGTATTGGGGATTTGGATGAGGGACAAGACCATGTCCCGGTCGAAGTTCCGCTGCCGCTGCCAGCACTGCCAGTCGTCAAACCGGCCGTCCAGCCAAACATCGATCGGATCCTCGATCTTATTGTTTCGGGCCAAGTGAACCTTGGTGCGAGCCGGCTCAAACGAGGGTTCGTAGAGCTTGATGAGGTCATACAGGAGCATGCGCAATCCCTGGCGGCAGTCTGGACCACCATCTTCCCACTGCCAGCCGCTTCTGAACCAAGGCCCGGAACGCTTCAGGGGAGGGAGCTGGTCCCGTTCGCTTGTGCCTGCACTGGTTGCATCGGGCATGCGCGGCCACCACATTCCCGGATACGTCTCGGCCCCCATCCTGCTGGGCGACCAGGTGCTCCGCGGTGCATTGAAAGGCTCGAGCCTTGCTGGGCTTCAGCCCGAGCTCTGAAGGAGCTGCGAGCCACATCGGCAGGCCGCAGTAGTAGCAGCGGCCGAACTGGGCATGGAAGGCAGACGTGCGGAGGGATTTGCGGCGCTTGGTCGTCATGGATGGCTCCGGAATCAAAAAAAGATTCCCGCGCCCCCATTGGGTGGACCTCGGGCACCCGGAGCCTATTGGCTATGCGGGCACAACACCGACGCTTCTGCGACCGGCGATTGCTTTTTAGCTTACTCGTGTCTTCGGTGCAAGCGCTTGGGTTGGCATCTGCAAAATCGTGTTGTCAGATCCTCTTGCGGAAATAGATTTATCGAGTATTGGTGAAGTAAGCCCAAGCCGGGCCATATCCCTTTTCCCCAATATCCGAGGAGGATTTTTCATGCGCAAGACCCTTTCTTTTTCTCTGGCCTTGATGGCCGCGTTTTCTGCCACTTCGGCGTCCGCCGCTGACGTCACCGAAGACCTGATGATTTCTGCGACCGTGAACAACGAGTGCAGCCTGCTCGTGACCCAGCTGGGCGGCGGTGAATACAACGGCTTGGCGTCCGGCACGCAGGGCTATTCCAATGGTGCGTTGATGGTTCGCTGCAACCAAGGCACCGCCTTCAGCATCGTGCCTGGCGATGGGTTGAACTACGGCGCCGCGATTGCTCGTCCCAATCACCGCGCCGTGTCCGATGGGGCCGGAAACTTCGTCGCCTACGGCCTCTTCAAAGATCCTGGTGCCAGTCAAGTGTGGGGCAGTGGGGCCGACGCTTGGGAGGGCGTGGGAACCGGTGAGCAGCAGATGATTGGCATCGGTTATGCCTTCTATGATTTGAACAAGGTGCCCGGCGGGACCTTCTCCGATACCATCGCCGTGACCCTGACTTACTGACCCTTAAAGGGTTTCTACCAAACCCCCGGATATCTCCGGGGGTTTTCTTTTGAGGGTGGGTTGACAACTTTAAATGTTTTGGTTGGATCAAAGGAGGTGATCGATTTGGAGGAATGATGTTGAAGCGTTTGTTGGTGGTTCCATTGTTTATGCTGTGCGCCGCTCCTGCGTGGGCGGGCAACGTGTCGTTGTTTCCCACAAGCATCGTGGCCCCGGCTGGAGAAAAGGCAGGGGCGTTGACCTTGGAAAACCATGGGGAAACCCCCGAGCGCTTTCAGGTGACGGTGCTGGACTGGTCCCAAGATCCCAGCGGGCAGGACGTGACCGGCCCCGCCAAGGCGGTGATCGCGGCACCGTCCATTGTCGAAATCCCACCTGGGTCCCGCCGGGCCGTGCGGTTGGTCCGCACCCAGGGCGTCGGCACGCCCGGCTACTACCGCGTGCTGCTGCGCCAGTTGCCCCAGCCGTCCACGGCGGGCCAGGTGCAGTTGTTGATCCACCAGAACCTGCCGGTGGGGTTTGAAGACGCCAAGGCCGGTCCTCCGGTGCTCACGGCCCGCTTCACCGCCGACGGCCTTCTGCTGACCAACACCGGTTCGACCGCCGCGCGCCTGACCGCCGTCGGTCCTCAAGGCATGCCGGCATGGCGCGAAGGGGCGCTGGGGTGGGTGCTCCCTGGTCAGAGCAAGCTGGTTGAGCTCAAGCCCGGCTTGAAAGCGTCCACGCTCTCAATCACGGCCAACGGGTCCCCCGCTACCGTCCCCGCAGACTAAGGGCAACGCATGCGGCGGGGAAGCGTCCTGGGCCTCGCGCTGGCCCTGTCCATCGGCACCGCGCACGCGGCCATCCCAGACGGGGTGGAACCCGTGCTTGCAGCGGCTATCCTGGCCAACGGCCAGCCCGCCAAAGACCCCGTGTTGCTCTGGCAGCAGAACGGGGCTTGGGTCGCGGAAGCCACGACTTGGCAGCAGCTCGGCGTGACCCTTCGCCCGGGCGAAGAGGGGCACGACCTGACTGACCAAGCCTTGGGCGTCTCGGTGGCTTACAACCCCGAGAACGCCACGGTCCGGCTCACCATCCCCGCCGACCGCAAGCCAGCCCAGCAGCTCACCCGACGAGGCACCCCGGTTTCTCAGGTGTCGCCCGCCATCGGGGGCGTGCTGGTCAACTACAACCTCGCCACCCAGATTGCAGGCGGCCGACAAGCCACGTCGTTGGCACTGGACGCGCGCACCGGAGGGCGTTGGGGCGTGGTCTCCACCACCGGGCAGCTCAACCAATCCCCCAACGGGTTTGGCATGCGCCGCGGCATGACCGCTTGGCAGAAAGACGACCTGCCGCGCCAACGGACTTGGCAAGCCGGCGATGTCTACGCGACGCCCCGCATCGGCCCGGTGGCGCTGGGCGGCATTCGCCTCGCGAAGGACCCGGCAGCGCTGGATCCGCTCACGCCGACGTGGCCCGTCCCGACCTTGGGGGGCATCGCGTTGGATCCGGGGCAGGTCAAGGTCCTGTCCAACCAGGCCGAAATCACGCGCCAGGACGTCAACGCCGGCCCCTTCACCGTGGACGGGCGAAACGTGGCCTTGGGGGCCAGCCAAACGGCTGTGGTGGTGCGTGACGCCTACGGCCGGGAAACCGCCGTTTCCACTGCACGGCTCTACGTCGCCCCGACCCTGCTGCGTCGGGGCCTCTCCGCGTGGGAAATCGCCGCTGGCCAGGTCCGCGAAGACGAAAACCGCTACGGCACGGCCGGCGTCAGCGCTTCCTGGGCCAGGGGCGTCAACGACCGCTGGACCATCCGAGCCGGTGGCCAGGTGGACGAGAAGGGCAAGGGCAACGTCACCGTTGGTTCCACCTGGGCCCCGGGCACCTGGGGCGTGCTCGACGGCGAGGTGGGTCGCTCAAGCGACGGCGGGACGCGCTGGGCTGTTGCCTACGGCTACAAAGGGCCCACGTTTGGCGTGCGATTGGAACACGAGGAAAACGACGGGTTCTGGCGACTGCAGAGCGAGACCGCGCTGCCCATCGCGTCGCGCACCCAAGCCAGCGTTTCCTATCGCCCAGATCGCCGCTTAACCGTCCGTGGCACCTATAGCGCCATCGACACGGGGCGCTCCAGCCTGGCCTTCGCCTCCCTGAGCGTGAGCGCGAACCTGGGCACCGCGGGCCAGGTGTCCGCCAACGTGCTCCGAGACCTTCAAGGCGACGATCTTCAAGTGTCCGCCAGCTACACCTACCGCTTCGGCAGCAAGGCCAGCGTGGGCGTGCGGGCCCGCCAGGCCCCAGGCCAGGATGCCCTGACCACCCGAGCGACCTACCGCACCGAGGGCGGCCTTCGCTTGGCTGCAGAGCACACTGAGGGCGAACTGGGCAGCACCCGGGCCACGGCCGACGCGATGACCCGTTACGGCGACGCCCGGATCATGCTGGACCGCTACGACGGGCAAACCCAGGTGGCGGCCAACTTCTCTGGCTCCGCGTTCCTGGACCATCGCGGTGTGGCCTTCGGAAGGCCTGCCTACGCCAGCTTCGCGGTCGTGGACGTGCCGGGCCAGGCGGGCGTGCCGGTGCGGGTCAACGGAGCGCCGGTCGGCCAGACCAACAAGCAAGGCCGCGTGCTGGTGACCGACGTTCCCTCCTTGCTGCCCACCACCGTCAGCCTCAAGGACAAGGAGCTGCCGGTGGGCGTGGAGATCGGGGAGACCGAAAAGCAATCGGTGGCCCCCCGCCAAGGCGGTGTGCGGGTGACCTTCCCCGTGCTGACGCAGAACGCCCGGGCCTTCACTCTGACAGGGGCCAGCATCGCGCCGGGCACCCTGGCATCTACGCCGAACGAACAAGCAATGGTGGGCTACGACGGAGCGCTCTACCTGGAACACCCCGAGCCGGGGATGGCCGTTGAGGTGTCGGACGTGTGCAAAGCCGTGTTGCCGTCTCCACTGCTGGGCGTGGACGAAGTGGCGAAGTTAAGGTGCAACTAGCCGCTCAGATCTCCCTCGCGAGTGGGCGGCACCCCTAGCACTCTTGCCTTTGCAGCAATGACTGCGCAAACGGTCAACCCACATTCCGGGCAAACCGCAGGCTTGAGGAGCCTCTCTGGCAAGATAGGAACGATGGCCCCGCATTCGCAGCGCAGCCCCAGGGCTTCGACCTTCTGCACCCGTCGCTCCGGGTCCCCCTTGATGGCCAAATAGCTCGAGTTGCACTTGGTATTCGGGCAGAAAACGGGCTTGTCCCCCGCTTGCTCTGCCGGGCCGAGAATCAGCACATGGCCGCAGTCGACGCATTTGCCCGTCGCGAGATCCTTGCCGGCAGCGATCAGCGTCGAGCTCGCAACCTCTTCCAGCTCACCGATGAGAACACGGAGCCTTTCGATCTTCGGCCGTGCGTTCGTCAGATCTTTGCGCAAATGGAGAAAGCTCCCCAACGAGTTGTAGTAACTGCGAAACTTGCCCCAAGGAATGCGTTTGGCCTCGCCTATCGGCAAAAAATCCTTGTCCTTGAAAGCGGCCTTCAAGTCAGTTGAGGCGAAATCGAGGTCTTCGGGCAGCGGCGTGACCGAGATGGAAAAGCTGGCTGTTTGATCAGAGTTGGGGTCGAACGTGGCCAGCATTTTGATGATCTGGTCCGGTCGCCATTCGCGAGCAAGCTCGGTGGAAACGTCTTCACCGTATGCAGCCAAGTTCTGATAAGCCACAGATTCCAAGCAGAATCGTAGTTCCAGCGCGGCGTAGATGAATGACGCGTCATCGCCCCTGCTGATTAGTTCTTTAGCCGTGCTTAAACGTTCCGCGATGTTGTAAAGGGCCATAATCAAAGGTTACTCGATTGGAACTCGGGATCAAGTTAACAGCCGCCTGTAGGCACTATCTCCCAACGAGATTGCCTAAATGCGTGGGCGGGACTAGAGTTCGTGGAAGGGGGGATGGCCAGACCAGTTGAGAAGGAGCGCCCAATGCCCATCAGGGCCGTGGTGTATGTCAGCGAGGCATCCGACGCGTTGCGCGGCGATCTGCTTGGCCTCCGGAGCGGCAAGCTCCAGGAGCTGGTCGACGACGCAACTCGATTTAACCGGGACGCAGGTGTCAGTGGGGTGCTCTTGTTCGACGGCACGCGCTTCCTCCAATACATGGAAGGCCCCCCGGACGGGTTGGACGTGGCGTTCTCAAGGGTGCTCGGAGCCTCGAGTCATCACGATCTGATCGAACTGCAAAGAGGGACGATCAAGGATCGCCGCTTGCCTTACTGGCCTATGCGCTGGTTGCCTGTGGAAGTCAAAGAGTTGAGCGAGGTCGCGGTGGGCGACTGGGCTGGTTTCAAGGTGCGCGGGGATGGAGAAGCGTTGAACGCAACGGCGATCGACCGGCTGCTGTTCCTAGTGAGCAGACGCGCACTGGTAGGACGATGAACCAGTGGCGACCGCCTGGCCGCGCAAGGAATCCGCCCCCTACGTGCAGCCCAAGTCTTCGTGGATCGCCGTAACAAGCTGTCGGAAGCGGTAAGGCTTCGGGAGAAATCGAACGTTCTCGGGCAGCGGGGGCAGCTGCGAGCGTTGAAGGCCAGACGCGAGCATGACGCGGGCCTGGGGTTGAGCAACCGCGGCTTCCGCCGCGACCTCCAGCCCGTCGGCGCTGTCCGGCATGTTGAAGTCGGTCACTACCACCGCGAACTTGGCGCTGCCGCGCAGGAGGACGAGGGCCTCGTCCCCGTTGCTGGCGGGAGTGACTTGGAAGCCCTGAGAGGTCAGGGCCTCGACGACGACGCTGCGGAGATCGTCTTCGTCTTCAACAAACAACACGTGGATCGGCATCTCAATGCTCTGGTGCGGGGAAGCAAAGGCTAACGCGGGTTCCCTTCCCAAGCTCGCTCTGGAGCTCGGTGAACCCGCCGGACTGGGCCGTGAAGCCAAACACTTGGCTCAAGCCCAGCCCGCTGCCCCTTCCAATGGGTTTGGTGGTGAAAAACGGTTCAAATACCCTGGCCTGCTGGTCTGCCTCAATCCCTGAACCGTCGTCTCGGATGCTCAGGCAGATGTAAGGTCTTTCACTGGTGTTGGGCAACGTAGGATCACGGGTTTGCCGCGCAGACGCCGTGATGAGGATCGTTCCGCCCTTCGGCATGGCGTCGCGGCTGTTGCACACCAGGTTAAGGATTGCGGCCTCCAGCTGTGCCTTGTCCAGCGACAGGGTCGGAAGGCCCCGGGAAACTTCGACGGTCAATGCGATCGCGTCGCCGGCGGAGCGGCGCAGCATCGCTTCGCATTCGGCCATCAAGGCGGCCAAGTCGACTGCCTCTGGCACCAAGGTTTGTCCCTTGCCGAAGGTCAGCAACTGCCGAGTCAGAAGGGCCCCGCGCTCGGCGGCCCGCTGCGCGGTATCGATGAGCTTGGCCACGCCTCCGTTTTTCACCCGCAGGCTGATGAGGTCTAAACAGTTGGCCACGATGGTCAACAGGTTGTTGAAATCGTGGGCCAAGCCGAGCGTGAACTTGCCGATGGCCTCCATCTTCTGCGCCTGCAGGAGATCGCGCTGGGCTTGGAGCAGCTGCTCCTGCGCTTCGTGGCGCTGGGTGATGTCGCGGGTGATTTTGGCAAACCCCACCAGTTCCCCGTCTTCCCAGATGGGATCGATCACGACGCTGGCACGAAAGCGGGTCCCGTCCTGCCGCAATCGCCAGCCCTCGGCGACGTAGCGCCCTTCTAAGGCCGCGGTCCGCAGGTTTCGCTCTGGTAGGCCGGCTTGGGCCTCCTCGGGCAGGTAGAAGCGGGAAAAGTTGGTGCCGACCACGTCGGCAGCCTGGTAGCCCTTGATTCGTTGCCCACCCGGGTTCCAGGTCTGGATCACCCCGCTGGGGTCGAGCATGTATAGGGCGTAGTCGGTGACCGAGTTCACCAGCAGGGCAAACTGCCGGCTCTCGTCCCTCAAATCGGTTTTCGCTTTCGCTGGTTGGTTCATGGGTCATCCTCTCGGCAGGGCCACCGAAGGGCGACAGAGTGCGCAGTGTAGAAGAGCGACGGCCGTCATCCTTTTGCGCCCTCTTAACAAATCGGGCGAGCCCTCGGGCCACACTGTCCAATCGTGGCACATCCACTCAGAGCGCTTGTAGGGAGAAAGTCATGGGATTGGACGGCAAAGCAGTAAGGGTTCTTCTTGTAGAGGACGAACCCACTCTCATGATGGTCTTGGAGCAGGCCATTGCCCAAGTCGGCTACGACGTCTCCAAGACGGCCGAAGATTTGCCCACAGCCTTGGTATGCGCCGAGGAGGCGGCCTTCGATGTTGCGGTGCTGGACGTCAACTTGAACGGGGTCGAGTCTTACCCCGTGGCCGATCGCTTGGTCGAGTTGGGGGTGCCGTTCCTGTTTACGACCGGCCTTGGGGCCAACCGGCTGCCCGAACGCTTCAAAGGCACGCCCTTCCTTGAAAAGCCGTTTCGCCTAAAAGAGATCGCCGCGGCCCTCCAGTCCCTTTGCCAGGAACTGGAGGTTCATTGAGTTTCCGGGCCTTGGGCACCGGTCGGGACCTTCGGGTCCCTTTTTTATTTCAGCGGGGCCTCGACCTGCTGGTAGGTGCCCACGGTCTCGCTCACGCCTAGGATGTGGCCCTTCGCGGCCTTCAGCACCTCGTCCCGCGTTGCCCCGGCCTTCATATCAAGCACGGTGTCCAAGGCCAACAGCTGGAAGTGGTAATGGTGGGGTCGATCGCCCACTGGCGGTTTGGGGCCGAAATACCCCACAGACCCCCGGCTGTTCACCCCCTGCAGCATTCCCTCCGGCTTCAGGAGTCGCGGATCGACCGGCAGGCCCTCCGGCAGCGATTGCGTGGTCGCTGGGATGTTGTAAGCGACCCAGTGAACGAAGGGTTTGACGTTGGCTGCATCCGGATCCTCCATGATCAGCGCATAGGACTTGGCACCAGGCACCGGGCTCCAAGAAAGAGCGGGCGATGCATCGTCGTGATACGCGCTGAAGCGGGGAGGCAATGCTTGGCCCGAGGAGAACGACGGGGAGCGGAACTCGAACGTGGCGGCTTTGCCGATCCGATCCTTGGCCAACGGCACGCCCGAGCCTTGATTGACTTGGGCCATCAAGGGCCCGCTAGGCACTGCGGTCGCGGGGGAGGCGGACGCTTGGCCTGGGCCGTAAGTCACTCTGTAGATGACGCCGTTGGCATCGTCGCCGACCAAAAGTGCACCGCCCTTCGTCATCGCCAGACCGACGGGCCTTGCGATATGCGCCTGGCCGTTGTCGACCAGGAAGCCTGTCAGGAAGGGCTCAAACCCGACCGGCTTGCCGGCGTTGAAACGAACCCGCACCACCTCGTAGCCCGACGCAGGCTTGCGGTTCCAGGAACCGCGCATCGTCACGAAGGCGTCCCCCCGGTAAGCTGCCGGGAACTGCTGGCCGGTGTAGAACAGCATCTGCATGGGGGCCGCGTGGGCGGTGTAGCCGAGCACCATGGGCTCGCTTGTCGCCGCCCATTGCTGTTTGCTGATCTGCCCTGGCGGGGTGCTCTGGGGATTCACCCCGTCCTTGCCCCAGATGTGGGGCCAACCATACTTCTTTCCTTTCTGAATGCGGTTGAGCTCCTCGGGCTGCTCATCGTTGCCCAAGTAGTCGATGCCGTGATCCATCCCCCACAGCTCCCCCGTTTTGGAGTTCCAAGCAAAGCCGATGGTGTTCCGCAGGCCGCTGGCAAAGATGGACCGGCTCTTGCCATCCGGCGAGGACCTCAGCAGCGCCGCATGCTCGGGATTGGTCTCGTTGCACGCGTTACAGGACGAGCCCACGCTGATGTAGAGCATCTCATCAGGGCCAAAGGCCAGCGTGCGGTTGGGGTGCTGACCGCCATCGGGCAGGTCGTTGATGATCCGTTCCTCTGGACCCAACGTGCCGTCCGGGCGTATGGGGGCGCGATACACGCGTCGTTGGCCGTGGCGACATACAGCTGCCCGTTGGCGATGGCCAGCCCGTGCGCTCCTGGACGTGAGAAGACCACCTTCGGTTCGGCGTCCAAGGCTCCGTCTTCATTGGCATCCTCCAGCAACAGCACGTCGCCTTGATCTCGACGTGAGATATAAATCCGCCCGTCCGGCGCTACGGCGATGATCCGGGGATTCTGAAGGCCTTGCGCAAGGGGACGCACCTGGAAGCCGCTGGGCACCTTCAGGGCCTGAACGTGCTCAGGCGTCGCCTCTGCCTTGGCCGGTTTGAACGTGTGGACGTTGGCTTGGACGTCGGTTCCGTCCCCCTGCTGAGCGAAGGCGAGAGAGGGGGCCAGCAAGACGAGCAAAAGCGCGGAACGGGTCATGAGGATGGCCTGGCGCTGAGGAGCGTTCAGCATGGGGCGGGAGCGGTCAATGGCCTGCGAATGCGTTGCATGCGCGCCGTTCACCACGAAGACCATCGATCGCCAGGCCCACACATCGGCGGTCTCGGACGCTCCGCCGTTCGCCAAGCCTTCACTCGGGGATCGCTTGATCCGCATCCCAGCCTCGATACGGTAAGGCTTCGCCCGACACGATAGGAGGAGATTCATGGCAGAGCTCAAAGAGAACCTGTTGGACTGGCTCCGCGACGCCCACGCGATGGAGCAGCAGGCGGAGACCATGCTCAAGGGGCAGGCGTCCCGCATCGAGCACTACCCAGTGCTGAAGGCGCGCATTGAAGAGCACATTCAGGAAACCATTGGCCAGCGCGAACGGCTGGAAGGGTGCATCAAGCGCTTGGGCGGCTCGCCGTCGACCCTCAAGGACGTGATGGGCAAGATGGCAGCCTTCGGTCAGGCCGTCGGCGGCATGACGGCCTCCGACGAGATCGTCAAAGGCGCGATGGCCGGTTACGTCTTCGAGCATTTCGAGATCGCCTCCTACACGGCCCTGATCGCCGCAGCGAAGACGGTGGGCGATGCAGAAACGGCCCGGATCTGCGAAGAAATCCTCGTGCAGGAAGAGGCGATGGCCGACTGGCTGGCGGCCCACCTGCCCGAGGTGACCGAAGAGTTCATGGTGCGCGACGCCACGCCGGGCGTCGAAGCCAAAAAGTAACCGCTGCGCCGCGCCGGCCGGGTTCACGCCCGGCCGACGCGGCCGGGCCTACAACGAAAGGCCCTAGGATTGGAGGCGGCTGGCATGCCCAGGCCCATCTGGAGTGGTTCGTTGTCCTTCGGGCTGCTCAACGTTCCGGTGTCCCTCATGTCCGGCGAGCGTCGCATGGATCTGAGCTTTCGCATGTTGGACGCACGAAACAAAAAGCCCATTCGCTACGAGCGGGTCAACGCCGAAACCGGCGAAGAAGTGCCTTGGAAGGACATCGTCAAAGCCTTTGAATACGACAAGGGCAGCTACGTCGTCATAGAGAAAGAAGACATCGCCGCGGCCGCCCCCGAGACGCACGAGTCCATCGACGTGGAGGCCTTTGTCGACGCCGAGAGCATCGGGCTGAGGTTCTTCGAAAAGCCCTACATCTTGGTGCCCGGCAAGAAGGCCGAAAAGGGCTATGTCCTGCTCCGAGAGACCCTGAAGGAAACCGGCAAGGTGGGCATCGCCAGGGTGGTCATCCGCACGCGCGAATACATTTGCGCGGTGATGCCCGAAGGCGATGCGTTGATCATGATCCTGCTTCGCTACCCGCAGGAGTTGGTGGCTCCGGACGAATACAAACTGCCGCAGGGGGGGGCGTCGGACTACCGGGTTGCGCCCAAAGAGCTCGAAATGGCCAAGCAGCTGATTGAGAGCATGACCTCTGAGTGGGAGCCGGACAGCTACCAGGACGAGTTCCGCGAGCGCCTGTCCGACATCATCAAGAAGCGGGTGAAGCAGGCCGGAGCCACGACCACCTTCGAGGAACCGGAACATCGCGAGGACTCGGCGACCAACGTGGTGGACTTCATGGCGCTGCTCCAGAAGAGCTTGGAAACCAACAAGCGCACCCCGGCGAAAGCAACGCCGGTGAAGACCGCCTCCAAGTCCTCCACCAAAGACAGCAAGCCTGCCAAGAAGGCCGCCATAAAGAAGGCCCCAGCAAAGAAAGCCGCAAAGAAAGCCCCCGCCAAGAAGGCTCTAAAGAGCGCCTGATCACCCAAGGAGAATCCCATGAGCGACGACAAGAAGAACACCGGCAGCCCGGACCGCGACCGCATCAACGTCAACGAAGACTACGAACTCCAGTATTGGACCAAGGCGCTGGGCGTGTCCGCCGACGAGCTCCGGGCCGCCGTCAAAGCCGTGGGCCCCACCGCTGCGGCCGTTCGCAAGCACCTGGGCAAGTAACGAGGAGCCGTCATGTCCTTGGTCGAATACCGCCGCAAGCGCCGCTTTGACCAGACCAAGGAGCCGGAGCCTGGCAAAGCGCTGCCCCAAGGGCAGCGCGCCATTTTCGTGGTCCAACTCCACCACGCCAGCCGCCGGCACTACGACTTCCGGCTGCAAATCGGCGACGCCCTGAAGAGTTGGGCCGTCCCCAAAGGCCCCAGTTACGACCCCAAGGTCAAGCGCATGGCCGTGGAAGTAGAAGACCATCCCGTCGACTACGCCAGCTTCGAAGGCGAGATCCCCAAAGGGCAATACGGTGGTGGGCACGTGGCCCAGTTTGATCACGGCGTCTGGGCCACCCAAGGAGACCCAGAGGCACAACTTGCCAAGGGTCACCTGCGCTTCGAGCTGTTTGGCACCAAGCTCAAAGGCGGGTGGCACCTGGTCCGCTCCGGCAAGCCTGCCCGTCAGCCGCAGTGGCTGTTGTTCAAGGACGACGATGCGTATGCGAGCGATCTGGAAGCGGACGATCTGCTCGCCGATGTGTCGGCGGCCCCAACGGCAGACATCAGGAGGGCCGGCGGCGGTAAAGCCGACAAGAAGAAGCTCAAAGCCCTCCCTGCAAAGCGTGCGCGACGGAAGAACTGGGCCAAGAAGGCCTTGGTCCTGCCCAAAGCGAAAGAGGCGGCTCCGCCTTCCGGCCCCTTCGAGCCCCAGTTGGCCACGCTGGGGGAGGCCCCGCCGCAGGGCGACCAATGGGTCCATGAGATCAAGTGGGACGGGTATCGGATCCTCGCAACGGTCGCCGATGGGGCCGTCCGGCTCTGGTCCCGCAACGCGTTGGAGTGGACCGACAAGATCCCCGAGATACGCGACGCCGTGGCGGAGTTGGGCCTTACCTCTGCTGCCTTGGATGGCGAACTCATCGCCGGATCGGGCACCAAGGAGGACTTCAACCTGCTCCAGGCGACATTGTCCGGGGAGCGGCAAGGCGCGCTGGCCTACGCGCTCTTCGACCTGCTCTACATCGATGGCGTGGACGTGGCCGCAGCACCTCTGTTGGAGCGCAAGGCGCTCCTGCAGGAGCTGCTGGCGGGCCAGGCCGGCCACTTGGCCTTCAGCTCTCACGTCCAAGGCGACGGCAACGAAGCCTACCGCCTGGCTGGCGAACAGCACTTTGAAGGCATCATTTCCAAGCGCGCCGATCGCGGCTACCACCTCGGCCGCAGCGACGACTGGCGCAAGACCAAGCAGCTGGCCAGCGACGAGTTCGCCGTGGTCGGTTACACGGCCCCCAAGGGCAGCCGCAGCGGCTTTGGCTCGCTTTTACTGGCCAAGCCCGACGCCAAACACGGTTGGCTCTACGTGGGCCGGGTGGGCACCGGGTTCTCCGACGCCTTGATCAAGGACGTGAGCAAGAGGATCCAAGGGGGAGGCAAGAAGCCGACGGCCTACGTGCCCACCGAGGACACCGATCTTCGCTCTGCCACGTGGTTCGAGCCGCGCTTCGTGGTGGAGGTGTTCTATCGCGGCATCGGGGGGCAGCAACTGCTGCGCCAAGCCTCCTTGAAAGCCGTGCGGGCCGACAAGGAAGTGAATGATTTGGCGGATTCGGATCGCGCCGCCCCGGCGAAACCGGCCCGTGGCAAACGGGCATCGGCGGCGTCTTCTGCCCGCAAGACCGCCGCAACGCCTCAAGTCGAACGCGTGCCCCCCAAACTGTCCTCCCCGAGCAAGGTCCTTTTCCCTGGCGACGGCTATACGAAGCAAGACGTTTGGGATTACTACTCGGCAGTGATGGATCACCTGCTGCCCGAGGTGATCAACCGGCCCTTGTCGATCATTCGCTGTCCCGCCGGCACTGGCAAGCCTTGCTTCTTCCAAAAGCACCACACCGCCGGGCTGGAGCTGGTGGACTCGGTCAAGCTGAAGGAGGACAGCGGCATCAACGCCCACTACCTCGTAGTGCGCGACGCGGCCAGCTTGCTGGAGCTGGTCCAGTTCAATGCCCTGGAGTTCCATCCGTGGGGAAGCCACGCGGAGGAGCCTGACCGTGCCGACCGGGTGGTATTCGATCTAGACCCCGGCCCAGATGTGCCTTTCGCGGAGGTAAAAAAGGCTGCCACTGATATCCGGAAGCTTCTGGCCCAACTAGAGCTGGAGTCCTTCCTGCGGGTATCTGGAGGCAAGGGCCTTCATGTCGTGGTGCCCTTGAATCCCGGGTGCGACTGGGACCTGACCAAGCGCTTCGCCAAAGGATTCGCCGACGCGTTGGCCCAGTCGGAACCTCAGCGGTTCTTGGCCACCGCCACCAAAGCCCTTCGAAACAAGCGGATCTTTGTCGACTACCTGCGTAACGGTCGAGGTGCCACCGCAGCGGCGTCGTATTCCCTGCGGGGTAGACCGGGCGCGCCTGTCGCGATGCCTCTGGCGTGGAGCGAGCTGCCAAACCTCAAACGGGCTGACGCGTTCACGATCAAGGACGTGCCGGGCAAGCTGAAACGTCGCCGCAAGGATCCCTGGGAGGGCATCGATGCGTTGAAGCAGAACTTGTCGAAATGGGCCCGAAACGACTAGCCGCTATCCCCGCGGTCGTGTCCGAGCGTAGACGGGCAGACGCGAGCGTCGTTGGCAGCTGCCGAGCACGTGATGAGCACGCGGGCTTGATGCCGGCTCCTGTCCAATGAGCCTCATGCAGTGCGATGCTCCCGCTCCGACCCCGGTGACCGTCTGGACCATCGGGCATTCCACTCGACCTTGGGACGAGTTCTTACACCTGCTGTTCGCACAAGGCATCTCGGCGATCGCGGACGTGCGTCGTTTCCCAGGATCGCGTCGTCACCCTTGGTTCGCATCCGAGCAGATGGCTAAAACGCTGCCAGCGCACGGCGTGGAGTATCTTTGGATTCCTGAACTGGGCGGGCGGCGCAAGGTGCAGCCGGATTCGCCCAATGGTGCGTGGGACAACGCCGCGTTTCAGGGCTACGCAGACCACATGGCGACCGCCGAGTTCGCCGGCGGGCTATCGAAGGTGCTTGCACTGGGGGGCAAACATCGGACCGCGCTGATGTGCGCGGAGGCACCCTGGTGGCGCTGCCACCGACGTCTCATCTCCGACCTGCTGATGCACCGGGGCCATGAGGTGTTGCACATCGTGTCCCACGCCGAACCCAAGCCGCATCCGCTGAACCCGATGGCGCAGGCCGCCGGGCCAGCGCTTGTCTACCCACCGGCCCAGACCGAGCTGTTCTGAACCAACCAGTTCGGGCGAACGAGTGTCGCGACCGCCCGGCGCATTTCCCCCATCGAGCAAGCGAAGATGACCAGTCCAAGCCCGCCAACCTCGCAGGACCTGCCTGCCTTCGACGCCATCGTGATCGGCGGAAGCTATGCGGGCATGTCGGCTGCCTTGCAGTTGGCGCGCGCTTGCCGCACGGTGTTGGTGATAGACCACGGGCAGCCCCGCAACCAACGCGCTGGGAAGGCGCACGGGTGTTTGGGGTGGGATGGGGCGAGCCCCGCAGCCTTGCTTGAGACCGGCCGCCGGCAGTTGCTGGCCTACGAGGGAGTGCAATGGGTGACCGATGAGGCCACCGACGCCGCCGGTTCACTGGAGGCCGGGTTCCGTGTCGATTGTGTATCCGGCGATTACTACTACGCCCAGCGACTGATACTTGCGCACGGCGTGGAGGATCGGTTGCCCGACGTCCCGGGGCTCGCGGAGCGATGGGGAAAAACCGTCCTCCATTGCCCCTACTGCCACGGCTATGAAATCTGCGGAACAGCCATCGGCGTGCTTATTGCGTCCAGATCCGAAGCGATGGATCAAGTCAGGGCGCTTTCTCAGTGGGGACAGATCACGGCGTTCCACGACGGCGCGCTTTCTGCGTCGGAGGTGGAAGAGCTTTCTCTGCAGCTGAGGGGCATCGGTGCGACCCTGGAGAAGGAGGCCCTGGTTGGCATGACCGGCAAAGCGTCCTTGACTCTCGCAGACGGCAGCTCCCGCGAAGTGGAAGCCTTGTTCGTCCACCCGGAAACCACGTTGGCCTCCGGCTTGGCCAAATGCTTGGGTTGCGCAACCGAGGACGCGGGATGCATCACGACCGATTCGGCCAAGCAATCCACCATCCCAGGGGTGTTCGCGTGCGGCGATGCAGCCCGGTTTGCAGGGAACATCGCCCTGGCGGTGGGGGAGGGAGCCTTGGCGGGCGTGGCCGCACACCGATCTTTGCTTGGCTTGCTCCCCTAACGCAGGCCCCGAAGGGCTCAAGAATGTCTCTATTTCCGTCCAATAGGATCAATCGCTGAACGGCGAGGGCCGCTCTCGATTGACTGAAGCAGCGCTCCGGTCGTGCGCACTTGGACGCTCCCGGTGGATCGCAGCAGCGTCAGCGCGGCGGACCGGCGCTTTGGCAGGCACGCCGTGGCGTCGGAGATGACAACGGTAGAGAACTCCCGCGAGTGTGCGTCGATAGCGGTGGCGTGAATACAGGAATCCAAGGCCATGCCTACAAGCACCAGGGTGCGAACGTCCAGCTTTGCGAGAAGCACGGCCAGCGGGGTCGCCAGGAACGCCGAGTGCTTCGGCTTGAGCACCGTGTAATGATCCGGGCCAGGGAAAAGGAGTCGGGCAATGTCACCGGCCGGACCGCCCTCATGGCGACACACCTCCGCCAGCTGGTGAAAGCCGCACTTCCAGTCGCCAAAGTTGTCGTTGGCATAGATGACGGGCCAGCCCCTTTCGTCAAACGCCGTTCGAATCTGACCGGCTTTTTTCGCGGCCCGGAGGGCCAGCGGTGCGAGTTGCTGCCCATCGGGAAAGTCGAACTTGCTGAACAGGTCGATGATCAGGAGGGCGGGCGTGCGCACCTCAGTCCCCCGTCTGTGAATGCGGCGCTTCCACCGCCTTGGATTGTGGCGAATCCTTCTGCCGCAGGAAGATGGTCAGCACAACCAGCGCCAAGACCGCTAGAAACTCGCTTTGCCAGTTCTGCATGGACTCAAACCAAAAGTCGCTGCTGAAGAGGTGATCGGTAAACGATGGGGGCAGCAACCCGTCCAGTCGATTTTCCTGAGACTTGGCTCTCCAACTTCCCACTGCATGGAGCGAGAAGGAGAGGAAGAACAGGAGAAAGAAAACAATGGCCAAAGAGTGGCCGTAGAGGCTCTTCCAGACGCCCCCCTTGCGCACCGGCCAAGGGACCGGCCCTGATTCTACACGGGGCTCTTCTTCTGCTGGGTCGAGGGGGCGCGACTCAGCAGAGCCGGCTTGACGCAGCCGGACGGTGAGCAGCACATACATGCCCATCTGGAGGAACTCGCTTTCCCAGTTCTCAAACGTGGCACTGCTGAAGTGCCCGCTGGCCAAGTAGTCCCAGAAGCCAATGGCCGCCACGCCGTGCTGGTTCAGCTCTTCATTGTGGACCTGCCAACCGGTCAGAGCCTGTCCCACCAGAAAGAGCACCATCAGGCCGAAGAGCACGATCGACAGACCATTGCGACGCCACATTTCCTGCTCCCAAATGAAAGGCGGGCCCGAAGGCCCACCGTGGTTGCTTACTTGCTCGCGGCTTTCTGGTTTCCGCCCTGCTCAGCCAGCAGGGTGAGCTTTTCATCCGTCGCCTTTTCCTCCTCCAACGTCTCCAGAAGGTAGGGCAAGGCGTCCTTGTAGCCCAGCTGTTTGGCCAACGCCGCGATGGTGCCGTAGGAGGCGATCTCGTAGTGCTCCACCTTTTGGGCACCGCCAATCAGGGCGGCGTCGCGCACCGGGCCCTTCTCAATGGAATCGATCACTTCCTTGCCTTCCTCCACCAAGCCTTCCATCGCTGCGCATTTGATGCGCTTCAGGCGGATCCCCAGCACCTCCACGACCTGATCGATGCGTTCGATCTGCCCTTGGGTCTCTTCCAAGTGGGTCTCGAAGGCGGCGGCCAGGTCCGGATTCTCCGCAGCACGGGCCAGGCGGGGCAGGGCCTTGGTCAGCTGCTTTTCAGCGCTGTAAATGTCAGAGAGCTCGTGCACAAACAGTTCTTCAGCGGTCTTGATAGCCATGTGGGCATCCGAGTTAGGGAGAGCCATTACCATGCCCCGCTGGTCGGCGACGATGCGTGAAGGACCGGTGCAATCAAGGTTATGACACGCGCGTAGCGGAGGAAACGGAGAAATCTGCACCATCAGACGTGCCCAGAAAGGGAAGCGGTCAGGGCCGGAGCCCTGCGCCCTGTCAATGAGGAACTCCCCGGGCCGGTCGCCGCCATGGGAGTTATGATGAACGTCCCTCCCACGGCGTGGTCCCATGCGCTTGAGCAAACTGGACATCGCCATCGGCCACTTGGAAGCCGCGTGCGCGCTCTATCTGGCGGGCCATCACCCCGCCACCGTCGTGCTTCTGGCCGGCACGGCAGAGGACATGCTTCGCGCGCTGCCCCCGGCCAACGACACCCCCACCATTGGCGAGCACATGCTCCAGGTGGCCAGGCAGATGAGCGCCCGCCAGGATCTGGTCTACCGTGACATCAAAGAGGACATGGTGGGACTGCGGAATGCAGTGAAGCACGCGACTCGAGAGGGCGAGCACCACGTGGATCTGTTCCCCGTCGACGAGCACCGCTACCTCTTGGGCGCGTTGCTGAATGCGTTTCGCTGCGGCGCTCACTTCTCTGCGGCGATGACAGAAGCGTATGTGCGGATCGCCGATGCCGAAGGATGAATAGCCTTGCGAAGCGAGTGAGCGCAGTTAGACCTTGGACTGTCGAACCCTAAGGGTCTTCGCTTTCGCCCCGAGGACCTCAACGACCGTCCGGGCGGCGTAGCGCAGTTTCAAGGCCATTCTTGCCGCGGGGCAAGCGCAGTGTTGGATCTTCACGTGTGGCTCAACTGGCGCTCGGCAAGATTCCCGCATGGATACCCCCGACGTTCCTGAAAGTGGCTTGACCATCAAGCTTTATCGCGAGAAGGGCAGTTGCACGCTTCGATTGGAGGATCTTCCTAGCAATCCTCCGAGCGACGACGAACTTCTTTGGGTGGATCTATGCGGGGCTCCCAATCAGCAAGCCGAACAGGTGTGGCGCGCGCTGAGGTTGAATCCCGCATCCCTGCCGAGCAGTCCCATCGCCACCAATCCCCGGCTTGAAAAGTTCGCCGACCATTTCATGGCGCGTGTAGTGGCAGTGTTGCGTGGGAAGGGGCTGAAGTTCCAAGGCGCGGTGTTGACCGTCGTGGCTGGGGCGAACTTTGTGGTGACCCACCACGACGAAGACATTGCCTTCTTGGCCGATCTGCGGGAGCGGGAACCCGAGAGCGCCCGCGACATCGGCTGCTTGGGCGAGGCGAGCTTCGTGGCCGCATTGTTGGATTGGCATCTTTCCACGTATTTCTCCGCCGTCGCGCTGTTTGAGGTGGAGATCGAACGGTTGGAGAGTCGGATCTTGTCTGATCAGCCCCCTGGGCGCTCGGCCCTGCCCGAGCTCGCCGCGCTCCGAGCCGCGGCCTCTCGGCTCCGACGGATGCTGGCACCGCACCGAACTGTCTTCGACGGCCTCTCGCGGCCGGACTTCGTGCCTGACGGGGCCGAAGAGGTGGCGCGGCACTTACGCGATCTGGACGACAGGTTTGAGCGAGCGTTGGACGTGGTTGAGAACGCCCGAGAGCTCGTTGTTGGCAGCTTCCAGCTCTTCAGCACCCAGACCGAGCTCCAAACCAACGAACGCATGAAGCTGCTGACCTTCGTGACGGTGGTGACCGGCTTGCTGGCCGTCATCGCGGGCGCGTTGGGCATGAACTTCGATGCCAACTTCTTCGGCATGAAGACCGAAGGCTTCTGGATTGCGGTGGGCATCATGGCGGGGTTGGGCGCGACCTCAATTTTCGTCGGGCGAAAGCGCGGGTGGCTGTAATCCTGCCCCGGTCCGTGGCAGATAGGGTTTCTGCGAGGCACAGGCGGAAACCTGCCTGAATCCGCTGCGTGTCGTCCCTGGTCCCAGCTTCAGGTAATGGATCGGAGGCTGCCCCGTCAGAAAGTTGGCGTTCTCCTGAGGGATTCAGACTGGCTTTCGATCTTCATGTCTGCCATGAAGTAGTCTGGGATGGATGGTGAAGCGCAGGTTAGAAAACGATGCAAGGGGGAGTGAGGAGTGCTCAGTATGATTCGCTTTGCAGCGCGCTCGATGGGATTCATGGAAGGCAGGAGCTGACGGAGTTCGCCTCGGATTGGGGCCTCCACCGCACTCCCAGCGGGGACAGCGCCGTGGAGCTATGGAAAGGCGCGGCGATGGGGGCCGGCGTTGAGATCTTGTTGCTTCCGCCCGTGTCCGCTTCCAGCGACTGGGCCATCTCGACGCTGGTCACGGTCGGAGGCCGGGTCGAACATGTCAGGCGACGCGCGTTTCGGATCTGATGAGAGCGGCTGCTCAAGGCCTACGACGGCCTTTCTTGGTGCGGCAAATACTGGGTCAGCAGGGAGGCGATGCGTCGGTTCGTCGACGTCGACGCCAAGCCAGGATCTGTCCCACCACGGCCGTGAGCAGCAGCAGGGCATTGGTCACCACAAACACCGTTGACCCCAAAAGTGCACTGTAGACGGTGAAAAGGGTGGACGCGGTCATCTGACCGACGAACAGCCACTTGGAGACCGTTTCGGGGTGGGGAGACTGCCACTGTTTGATCATTTGCCGGACCAGCGTGGCAATCAGCACTACGGTTGCAGCCCAGCCGAGAACATCAGGATGCATGGCCGCTCACCCGTCCTTTGAGTCGTGGACAGTTGAACCGTCTTGGTCGTGCGCCGGGCGCTTATGAGGCTCCTCAATGATTTCCTTGTTGAGGATGCGAACCTCACCCACCATCAGCAGGCGCATGTCGCGCACGATGTAGTCGGCCAACGCCTCATTGGTGATGTCGTCACCGGCGATGTCCAGCCGGAAGCCTTGGCCCTGAATCCCGCCCCCGTTGCTGAAATCAATCTCGAAATCAAAGCACACCCGCTTATCCATGTTGCCCTCTCCATCGGTGAGATTGGGCGGCACTGAAGGGCCGCTTGCTACGCTAAAGGCGATCATCGGCGTAAGGGGGCAGCCCACAACTGGCCCCATGCCCGGATCTGAGGGCAGGCTCACTGCCGTTCCCGCTTTCGGCGGTCGTAGAGTTTCATGTCTGCGCGATTGATGGTATCGGCCACCGATTCCGAGGGCCGACCAATGGCGCAACCGCCGGAAAAGCGGATCGGTGCCTCGCCGGCGCGCTCGTGGTAGGTGTCCTCCAACACGCTCAGCCGTTCCAACGTCGCATCGGGGACGAACACGAGGAACTCGTCGCCCCCGAGCCGAACCACCGCTTCCTCGCCTTGGAGCGGGGCGGACAGGAAAGCCACGAAGTCGACCAGCACCTTGTCGCCTTGGGCGTGGCCTTGGGTGTCGTTGACTTCTTTGAAGTGGTCCAAGTCAAACACCAGACAGCCCCACCCATCGAACTGCTGGTGGGCCAGATCGGCCAAGTAGCGACGGTTGAACGCTCGGGTGAGCGGGTCGCGGGTCGCCAAGTCGTGGAGCTGCTGCTCTTGGATGTGTTGAGTCGTGATGTCTTGCGCGTGGCCCAGCACGTAGGGCGGTTGGGCTTCTGTGTCCAGCACGTTGTGATACGCCCAGAAGCGGCGCGATCCGTCGCGGGCCACCAGCTCCATCATGCCCGAGTCGCTCTCGTTTTCCCGGATGCGATCCAAGTAAGCCTTGAACGCGTCCTGCTTGCTCTGGGGAATGAGCTCGGCCAGCGATCGGCCGACGACGTCACCCTCCGAGAGACCCAGTGAGTGCGAGGCCGCAGGGTTGACCGACGTGACCGTCCCGTCCAAGGAATGCGTGCAGATGAGGCCGAGGCTGTGTTGGAACAGCCTGCGGTAGCGTGCCTCGCTATGCGCCAAGGCCTCGACCGCCGCCCGTTGCTCCGTCACGTCCTGGATCGCGCCGATCAATCGGGCACCGGTTTCGGTCTCTTCCCGCTGGCCCACCACGTGGACCCACGTGCGCTCCCCCGAAAGCTTGCTGGACGGAAGGGTCAAATCGATGGGCACACCCGATGAGATACAGTCTTCCAGGGCGGCCTCCAGCCGCTGCCGTGCGCCTTCCGGATACAGGGCAATCGCCGTGTCCAGGCCGGGCACCGCGTCGTCAGAGACGCCATGGATCCTCCGGGTCTCCTTGGTCCATTTGACTTCTCCAGTTCCAAGCACCAGCTCCCACCCTCCGACCTTGGCCAGTGCATTGGTGCGCTCCAGAAAGAACTGGCTTCTCTGAAAACGCCGTTGCAAGGCCTGGGATTCGCTGACCCGCTCAAGAAGGCGAGCGCGCTGCTGCATGCCGACTGCGGCGGCCTGGGCCAAGCATGACAGGGCTGCTCCCTGCTCCGCTGAGATCGTTCCCGGGTTTGGGCTGAGCAGGCAAAGCGTTCCCACGTTCTGGCCATTGGCGCTGATGGGCGCACCGACGTAGTGGCGGACGAAAGGCGGACCCAGGACCAACGGGTTGGTCGAAAAGCGGGCGTCCTGGGCGGCGTCTGCCACCTCAAACAGCTCATCGGACTGGATGGCCCAGGTGCAGAAGGAAATGTCGCGGGGCGTCTCGTCCACACCGGGAAGGCCTATTTGGGCCTTGAACCATTGGCGATCCCCGTCCACCAAGGAGATCAGGGCGATCGGCATGCCCGTCATGTTTCTCGCGGCCCGGGTCAGGGCGTCGAAAAAGGGCTCGGGATCAGAATCAAGGATCCGTAATGACTCCAGAGCAGTCTGACGGGCGGCCTCGGCCATCGGTCACCTTCATCATGTGGGGCTACCGCGATAGATTAGTCAGATCCTGCGTCTGGGGCCGGTGAACGCCAGGCGGAGTGGCCCATTGGGCCGCCGTGCCTCCGGGCCGCTCCTTACAAGCCGGCAGCGACGGCGACTTAGACCGCTTGGCGATAGCCGCCACGTGGCTATTGAGTCGCTCGGGCAACCCCAAAGACGCTGAGAGAAGCGTCAAGCCCCTTGGCTCACTGAGTTTGGCAGTCGCGGATCCAAGACGGTCTGACATGCGGCCTATTTCGCAATGCCACGGGTTTTTGTGGGCAGTCTCGCGGATTCGATATTTAGTCAAATGCCAACGGGTGGTCGCCTATTGCAGACGTCAGATTTCGATCAAGGATGAATGCATCGAACATTCAGACGGGAGGGTCTTATGGGGTTGTCGAATGAGTGGGCCAATAAATGGCGTCAACGTGTGGCTACAGTGGATCAGCGTTCCGTCGACGCACTGCGGGCGCTGGCCGAGTCACGAAGGGCGAGGGGCCTCGTGCTGGGAGGGGCGGTAGCCGCGTTGTTGGGTCTGGCGGGTTGGTCACTACGGCCACCGCCGGACGACGGCGAAGGACTCTCGCAGTTCTGCAGAAGCACCGCAGGTGGCAACCTCTTTCGAACGAACGTCTGCTATGACCGACTGCTGCCGGTGCTTGAGGAGCTCGTTGAGAGTCGCAGGGATGGGTATGACGTCCAACGAATCGGTGAAGCCTGTTTACGCGTTGCTGAACGCTCAGGCTGGGATGCCTGCTCGGTCACGGTGACGGGTCTATTCTCAACGCGCAGGACCACGATTGAGTTCTCCCGGGCCGTTGCTAAGCCATTGGTTGTAGCGAGACCTGGAGAGGGACAATGAACAGCCATGCACGGGACCGGCCTCCAACTGCGGCGGAGAGGGGCCGTGCTGATGCCCCGTCTTTTCAAGCCTCAATCCCCGCAGCGCCTTCCCAAGGTCTTGCTTCCGGAGGCCATGCACCAAGCGCTGCAAGTGCAAGCCAGCACCTCTGGCGTGACCATCGCCGAAGCCGTGCGCCAAGTGTTGGCCGATGCGATCACCAAGCCTTTATCCCCGTCGCAAGGCCTGGTGCCTGGGCCTCGCATCGCCCTGGCTCCGGTGTCAGCCCCAGCAGAGTTGGTGGCGACGTTGAAGTCGAGGGCATGGATGGAGCAGGTCAGCCTGGGCGAAATAGTGCGACGCGCGTTGAACGATTTCCTGACCGTGCCAGCACCCGTGGTGGTGCCCGTGTGCGACAAGATCCTGGCTTGGGGACACTACATCCACGGTCGCCAGTGGAAGCACCCGGAAACCCTCCAGGCGTTGTTTGAAAGTCGGCTCATCCTGCACCCGGCTGATCCGTCTGACGACACCGCAAGCGCTTGGAACTGGGTCAAGGCATGCTTGCCAGCGCAAGTGTGGACGCGCATGGAGGCTCCAACCCCAGCAGAGCTTGAGCGGGTCATACAGACCGATACGAAGGCCCGGGAAGCCTTGCTTGCTCCACGCTTGGAGCTATCCGAGGAAGAGACGGGGCGATGCTTTGACGTTCAGTTGATCGCCGGACTGGCCATGACCGTCGCCCGGAAAGGATGGCCAGAGGGGCCATTGCTGCATGGCGCGTATGGCCGCCACTGGATCATCGAATCGACCGCACGAAAGAGGGAAGATATCCTTCTGCAGGACATCGGATTGCGGGTCTGGGCCGAGACGATGGCCATGAAGGCCAATCGCGCCACCCAGCAGCCTGCATCCGATGAGACACGGGGCTCCGAAGGGTTCTTGGTGACGCACGAGGTGGGGAACTGCTGAAGCCGTTCCTGGGCGGGCGGTTTAAGAACGGCAACATCCACGTCATCTTCCACAAGCACGCCTTGCACCTGGTTGACCGCCTGAACGCCCGGATCGCGGGACCGCTGCCCAAGGCTTTGCCGGCGCCCGGTAGCCCCTGGACATTGCGGCATTGCATGGTGGAACGCGGAGGTGGGCACGGCCGGTCCCCTTAACCTCCGAGGGCTTGCTCCAGTGGCCGGCGGAAGGCATGCCCTCAGTGACTCTTGAGGGTGAAGCCCCGTGGCAGTCGCCACTGGAGAGCCGGAGTTGGGCCGTTGAGGGTTTACAGTAATCTCGCAAAAAGGCAGGATCGGGGTTTGACCAACCCCAAGGGAAAGCCGTGGCATTGACGCTTGAACAAATCCGAAAGAAAAAGGCCGAGGCCGAGGCCTTACTGGCCGAAATGGAAAAGGCTGAAGGCGATGCGCTTGCGGCCGAAGCCGGGGCCAGCTTTGCAGGAGTCTACGAGACCTTGCAGCAGTTTGGGCAGCATTACACAACGAAGCAGAAGAACGATCTGAAGGCGCTGCTTGAGCCACGCAAGGCGGTTTCCGCGAGCGCCGGCATCAGTCGCGCCCCGAAGTTCCAGATCCCGGACGGCACCACCTGGGCTGGCACTGGACGTCAGCCGAAGGCCTTCCTTGCGTGGGCCGAAACCGCTGAAGGCAAGGCGTGGAAAAAGAAGCACCCGGACCAGGAATGGCCGGCGCACCCGTATAAGGCCTGACCGGCATTACAGCGTTGCAGATAGAGCCCCGGGAAACCGGGGCTTTTTTTGTGGGCGTTGAACCAGGGCGAAGCGGGGGCTGGGGCGGGAGCCCCGGCCCTGGGCCGTTCCTCCCCGGAGGGGGCTTTTCAGGCGCGGCCCCGGGCCGCGTTCTTTTAAAGTGCGTTGGAAAAAGGGCGGGTGGGGCCTCGGCTTCCACCGGGCCCGGTGCTGGGCGGGAAATGTGCTGCGGTTCAAGTTTTCCGGCGATCTGCGGCCCTTATGGCGGTTTTGATATTTAGTCGATAAAACGTAGGGTGAAAGTATTGCGATTTTTTTGAGGGGGCTTAGTTTGAGTGGGTAGTGAGGGAATGCCCCCTCTTCAAAGGTTTTCTAATGATTGCTTGCGCTATTGGCCGGTCAGGCTTTGTTGCCCTTGGTTATCGGGGGGTCTTCTAATGGCCCACCACCACGCCAGGCCCCTCCAACTCAAGTCGGGCGAATGGGGCGCCCGGGTGCCCGCCCCGAATGTTCGGAACGGCGACAGGCTCACTGTGGTTGCCCGGAGCGGCAGCTCCTGGGAAGCCGTGGTGGTCGGCGTGGTTTGGCAAGGCCCGGAGGTCGCGATTTGCCAAACCGCCCGGGGGCTCATGCAGTGCGGGTGCTGCGGGGAAGTGGGGCAGAAAGGGGCCTACCCCTTCTCAACGTATCCGGCAGAAATGCAGCGTTGCGACGATTGCGGGGGGGCTGCATGAAACCCCCAGCAACGCGTCGCCGCCGCTATTTCGCCTATCAACGCCGCTCTGGGTCCACGTGCTACTTCGGCAAGGACATGCACGCCCACCTCCAGCGGTATCCCCACACCATCGGCCATTACCAGCTCACGCGTTTCCTGGGCACTTCCGCGTTGCTGACCGCTGAAGAAGCGGCCGCCCAAGGATGGATGGCCAAGCCCAGCCGGAGGACCGCATGAGAAGGCGCTACGTCCTCTGGCCCTCACAAGCAGGGTTCGAATGAAAGAGTTGATTGAAATCGAGAACGCCGGTTACCGCCACCGGGTCAAATACATGTGCGACTCAGAAGATGGCTTTGGCGTAGTGACTCGCCAGGAATACAGCTACCTCAAAGATGGGATTGTGGTCTGGAGTCAAGAGTTTCCGGCGGGCGTTTCGTTTCGCGAGATGGCCCTCGTTTTTATGGATTCGGGGTTGTATGTAAGAGCAGACCTGAAGGAGAAGAGGAGGAGCGGATGAGCCGCTACACGCTACAACCCAAGCGGAACAACATGCCACTTGTGGAGACCATCCACGAAACGTGGATTGACGCGCCCAGCAAAGCCGCGTTTCAAGCCCTGGCCGCCGCGCAAGGCCTGAGCATGCGCGCTGCACTGGCCCAGCTCATCGAGCAACACGCCCAGATTCGAGAACCGTTTTCCCCTCGACGCCCCACGCCTTGGACCGGAGAGGCGGCGAAGGGGCGAGAGCGCTACAAAACCGCGCTCCCCAGTGTGCAGGTGGCTCCCCAGGTCGCCATGGCCCTGCTCATCGACGCCAACCGAATCGGCATTCGTCAGCCAGAAGCCGTTCGCCAGTTGGTCTGGCGATGCATCCAAGCCAGCGCCTGACGAATCGGACTGCCTTTTGCGGGCATGGGGCCAAGGACAGCCACGCGGACGCTGGGGCGGAAGCCCCGGCCCATGTCCTAACCTCCCCGGAGGGGGCTTTTCAGGCGCGGCCCCGGGCCGCGTTCTTTTGAGATCTAGGAGAGAGAAGGCAACGGCAAAAGTGGCTCAAAGCAAAAGCGCATTGGGGGAAGGGCAGGTGGGGCCTCGGCTTCCGCCGGGCCCGACGCTGGGCTGGAAATGTGAGGTGTTTCAGGGTTTTTGTGTTTTCTGCTTTTCCCCGTCAGTTTTGTGTTTTAGTCATAAAAATGTAGGGTCAATCTATTGCGAAAAGTTGGTTTTCTTTTACTTTGAGATCAGAGAAGAGCGCTGATGCTCTTTAACCAAAGGAAACCCCATGTTGACGTTCTTTGCTTTTTGCCTCTTGGCTGGATTGGTCGCCGGATTGGCCATTGCTGATCGATTGGATGCGCTCTGATGAATACCCGCAGCCAAACCCAAGCGCCCGCCCGGTCCACCTTCGCCACCACCGCAGCCCTCCTGCGATTCCTGTTCGACGCCATGTCGGGGATGGGGGCGGCCAAGCTGGGATGGGAGATGGTGACCGACCCCAAGGCCAAGCTGTCGGACATTGCCCTCGGCGTGTCGCTCTGCCTGGCCCCTGCAGCGATTGCGGCCACCTGGGCGCTTTGCTTGTTCGGCATCGCCCAACACCACCAGCTTTTTTGAAACCCGAACCCCTGACAACCACGGAGGACCCCGCTCGTGCGAAAACTTTTCAACAAACTGCTCAACATCGCCCTTTTTGGCATGGTTCTGTTCGCCCTGGACCAAGTCCCAGAACGCCTGGATCGCATGTCGCAAACCGCCCAGAACCTGGTTCAGCAGGTGGGCTACTCGGGCCCCATGCAGGGCATCCCCTCGGGCGTGCCAGACGGTTACGAGTTCTGATGACCCCCGCACCCTGGCCATCGTCGGAGCTCGTTCGCCTCGCATGGGCGGCACGCCGGGATCCTCTTGCCCGGCAGCACCTGCTTCAGGCGTTCCAAGAGGGGGCCGATTTCCATACCCCTCTGTCCAGCAGCGATCTGAACGACGACCTGTTTGCCGTCCCTGGGGATTGCATGGCCGGGGTGGTGATTCGGGAACTGACGGGCGTCAAGGACGCCGAAGAGTGGCTGCACGCGTTTCTTCGCGCGCACGAGTTGCATCAAGCGCTGCCACCTGCTGTGGGAAGCGCTGGCAAGCGGCGCTTCTGATGAACCTGAGCACGCAGTAACGGGTGGCCAGGGCTACGCCTTGGGTTTCGCCGCGGTTTCCGCTCGCTTACCGAACTCCTTGCACCATTCGAGCATGTCTTGAACGTCCTTTAGCAGTTCGTCCGGACCCGGAAGCCAACTGGGGGTGTCGGTGGGTTGGGAGTGCTCGAATGCCGAATACTTCGTCATCATCCCGTCGATCAGTGCGCAGTCTGCTGGGGTGATTGCACTGAGCCGCTGTAGCTTGTTGAGCGTGTTGATCTCGCGCCGGTAGCGGTTGATGACGCCAGAGCAAAGTTCGTCCTCTACAGAGCGCTCAACCAAGATTCGGAAGTTGCTGCAGGCGGCCTTCAGGGCAAGCTCTTTCAGCGGCGGATCGAGCTTCTTGAGCTGTCCGATGCTGCTGACCATTTGTCCCAAGCCGGATTGTGGCTTCAGAGAGAACGTATTGATCTGCGCCGGCATGCCGGTCCTGCTTCCATCGCGGGCGATCGATTCAACCGCGACCTTGACCGTAGACTGATCGAGGTTGGCCCGCTGCTTCGAGGCGTTCTGCAGGAGAACCATTAGAGACAGCCGATGCGTGAAAACGATCACCTGGCGATGCTCGGCCAGATCCACCAGTCGTTTGGCGACCGCCTCCTCAAAGCGCTGGTCCAGGGAGGAAATGGGGTCGTCGAAGATCACGGGCATGCCCCGTTCAAGGCCCGTCGCGTCGGCCAGGAAGGCCGCCAACGCCACAATGCGTTGCTCCCCCTCGCTCAGGATTTCACGATTCTTCTGGGCACCTTGCGCGTCCTTCAGCTCAACGTAGAAGGTGAACGCCCCTTTACCTTGGGATCGATACGACATGCGGACGGGCAGCGAATGACCGCCCAACGCCTGCAACTCGGCATTGAAGCGGTCGCAATAGCCCTTGGCCAACTCCGATTCGCCGATGTCATTGCTTTTGGTCGTCAACTGGCTGGTTGAGGTGGACCGGACAGCGGCCTCCACCGTTCCCACGCGTTTGAGGCGGATCACGTCGGCCCATACCGCATCGCGCTGCTCCGACAGCCACTGTTGTGCTTTCAGCTCTGCTAGGCGGGTTTCCTTCTCCTTCCGCCCCATCGGGTCCAGCAAGCCCGCCAGCGCGTCGCGATCAGCGGTGGTTGTCTTGACCTTCTGATCGTAGGCGTTGGTCCACACCGACCACTCCACCGCCGAAGCCGTCGTGGCCCCGGCCATGGCTTTCAACCTCGCATGGATGGCCTCAAGCAGCTCAGCGGCTTGGGGGGCTTCCAAGCCAATAGCAGCGCACTGGGCCTGCCAGGCGACATCGGTGAGAGGACTGGGCAATGCCTTCTTCAGCGTCGTCAGCGCGTCTTCCGCGCTCTTGGCTTCTGTCTGCAGGGTGTCGTTGAGATAGCTCTCGAAGCTGGCCAAGCGGGCCTTGCCGTCGTCTCCCAACGGTTGCTGGCAGAGGACACAACGGGATTCGTCCCCAACGTGGGGGAAAGGGTGGTCACGGTAGGCAAGACCTGTCGAATACGCTTTTGCAGCGTCCCAAAGGGTTCGCCACACGGCGTCTCCGATGCCCTTGAGCGGCAACCCGTTGAGGAATGCCGTGGCATAGGCGGTGGCGGCCTGGCGCTTGACCTCTGCATTGCTGCGGGCATCCAAGAGGGCTTGGGCCTTCTCGTCGCTCAAGCTCTCCCTCAACGCCGAGACGCTTGTGGCCATCTGCGACAAGCGTTCCAGCTCTCCGACGGCCTTGGCGTGGGCCACTTCAGGGTTCGCCTGGGCCAGCGCGGTCTCCAGTGCCAAACGCTCATCGTTCAGTGCAGCGGGGAACGCGCAACGCTGGTTGATCTCCTCTTCGGTCAGTTTCGCCGTCAACTTCCGGAGGACCGTTGCAGCGCTGCTCTGCGCATGGTCTTCCGGGATGATGGGCAGTTTGCTGGTGAGCTTGGCCGCGCGGGCCTTCAACTGGGTGGCCAAGTCATCGGAGATCTTGATGAGCATCCCGACGAACCGCATCGCCCGGGGAAGATGGGTGGCGGTGGTGGCGCTGTCTCCGAACTCCAGCGCTGTGGCTGAGTCGAAGACCGGGACCGCTTTCAATGTCGCGTGGGGGCCGTCGGATGCTTGCCAAGTGAGATCGGCAGGCGAAGTGGTGCCGTCGGCTCGCGTCGCCGTGACTTTGATCAGAGCAGAGGCGGCAGCCGGGTTCTGCTTGAACACGTTGCCGTGGATGGATCCCTTGGCCCGCGCGCCACAAACGTGCTTCATCAAACGGGCGTAGCCCGATTTCCCGGCCCCGTTGGGTCCGTAGACCACGGTCATCTGGCCTTGGCTGAGGTCCAATGCCGCGTCCTCGCCAAGGGCATTGACGCCGCAGATGGAGGAGACCGAGTCGATGCGAAGCTCAGCGGCGGTGGGTGTCCCCAAGATGGTTCCCGGTGCCAACGCCGGGTGGGGAGCATCCAGCTTCTTGGCTGCCTCGGCCAGGCAGTGATCCGCCAGCGCCTCCATCTCCTCTTCGTTCGGCATGCGGCGGTGCTCGATGACCGTGGCTGCCGCCATGCGCAACCAGCTTGGGCGGCTATTCAACCAGTCTTCGAGCGTCGTGGGCGCGGTAGCCCCGTCCTTCTTTGCCATCGGTCACTTCCCTAGTGATTGGCGGTAGCCAGGAAGGCTCCGTCCCCCTTCCTCAATAGTGACGCGGGTCACATTTAGAGGCAAGTCGGTGATCGTCGTAGGAAGGGGAGCATTTCAGCGATACGCACGTCTCACATGTCAGAAGGCGCAGCGACGTGCGAGGCAGCCAGGGCGGCCGCCAAATCACGGTTCAGTGCTCGCGCTTCAGCCCGCAGTTCGCTCCAGTTCGGCGTCCCGACCGGGCCTTGCCCACGCACCGACGCGAGCCAAGCATGGGATCGCAGTCTGGCCGCTTCCGCGGCTGGCGTCGAGGACTTGAGGGCGTCCAATGCCGCCAACTGGATTTCTAGCAGGTTGATGTCCATCAGCGCCTGCAACTGCTCCGGCGCCATAGGGCTTGGCGCATGCTGCGGCAGCCACCAGCGTCGAAGTCGTTTCAGCATGTCTTCTCTTCCCTGAGATCGTTGTCGCTACTCGGGAGGATCGATAGCCACGCCACGGCTCTGGGCGTAATCCCTCACCTTCGTCAGCAGCTCTCGCTGCTGTTCGGGTTCAAGCCGCGACATCACCAGCAACGTCTCTGCCACTAGATCATTTGTGGCATGGAAATAGGCGACCGGCATGCCAAGTGCTTGGGCCAGCTTTTCCATCGTTGCAGGATCCGGCACGCGATCTCCTCTCTCGTAACGAGAAACCCTGGGAGCGGCGGAGTTTTCCTCGTCCAACCCAAGCACGGCCCCCAACTGTGCTTGCGTCAGGCCCTTGGCCAGCCGGGCCTCGCGCAAGCGGCGGCCAAACGTGTGAGCTGGGGCGAGAGGGGCAGGCATGGGCGATCACGAACCGGGAACAATCCCCAAGTCTGCCGCTTCCCATGCTGCACCGCATTTGCCAAAATGGCAAATAAGGCCATGGTGGCCGGGATCAGGGGGATGGATGAAGCAAGCGATTGCAGCCGTGGCCGTGTGCCTGGCGTTGTCCAGCGGGGCCGCCACTGCTCAGGACGGCATTCTGGGAAGGATTAGCAAGGGGTTGATGCAGGCGGGGAAAGATGCCGCATCCGCGCCTGCGACTAAGCGTTACCTAGAACCTGCCGGCACCTACTGGGACGACGGCGACCCTCCGGTGCTCGACGGCTACACCCGGATCCGGTGGGGCTTGGCGGCCACCGCGTCGGCCGGTTTCGGCATGTGCGAAGACAACCTCTTTGCCCAGGCCAAGGCCGGCGCTGCCCTGGCACCGGCGATGCGAACCCACTGCATTGGCTCATGGGGGCACCAGTTCAAACGCGTAGGCCTTCAGGGCGACCGGGCCTCTGCGTTTGAGGCCAAGGCGCGGCAGATCGCCTCCACCGACGCGTTCTACCTGCGGCCCTACATCGACGTGGAGATCGACCCCAGCACCAACATTCTCCACGCCTACGTGCTGGTCATGAACCACGACTGGTATCCCCGTTCGCCTGACTTTCTTCCGACGGCTGTTATCGGCGCTTCGCCGTTGGGCAAGGGGAGTGCGGTGGTCGGGGTCGAGCATGGCGGGCGCTACCACGCCGCGCTGCGATTGAGGCCGGAAGACGCGGCCGAGCTGCGACGGGTGGGGCGCGACGCCACGGGAGATCGAATCTTTTTCAAGGTCGTGGAGGGCAGGTTGAAGCCCAACGGCCTGCCCGACATCGTTCTCCAAATCGACCGGCTGGAGATCGGCTACAAGACCCAGATCATCGGCATCACTCCTTCCAAAGACAAGGACGCATGACATGAAGCACGCAATGATCGTGGCCGCAGCAGCGGCACTTTTGACCCTGACGGCCTGCTCTGGCGACAAGGGCCCCACGAAGGAGGACGGGGTGAAGGTCGTGGAAGGCTTTTTCACCGAGCAGGGGAGGCAGGCAACCCTCCAGCGCTCTTGGCGGTTCGAAGTGACCGACGCGGGCGGCTTGGATCTCGACTGCGAGAAGAAGCCCAATGGGGATCAAGAATGCATGGTGGGCGGGTCGGTAAAAGCGCAGGGGTCCATCGGTGGCCAGCCCACCAAGCCCGAGCCAAGCACCCTCAAGCCGAAGCTGCGTGCACTGTTCCGCCCGCAGGGCGAGGGCTGGCAAGTGGTCGAAGTGACCGACGAAGGGACGTCTGCGGGCTAAACGGGCCGCAGTCCGCCGCTTGACTGCACGCCGGTCCCGATCAAGCGTGCAGCCATCCAACAGGGGAGGACCATATGAACCGCTATCCGCCGCAGCAAGTTGTGTATGCGCCGCCGGGCCCATCCGCGCTGATCCTCCCTAGCGTCATCTTGGGCCCGTTGGGCCTGGTTGGGCTGGCGGCCGGCCTGGAGGTGATGAAGCGCGACTTCTTCATCGGCGTGGTCTGTTGTGTGCCCGGTGCGCTCGTCTTCGCGTTTTTGGCATTTTGCCTGGCGCTCCATCTCCGGGCTCAGCGGCTCTGGGACTGGCACGTCCGAACGGGGCGGATGCCGTATTTTCGGAAGCACGGCTTCCTGAAAGGGGCGCTGCTCGGGGGCGGATTGGGCGTGGTGACGGTGGTGGCGGCCGCCGTTCTGGGGTTCAAGTATGCGGAGCATCCCCAGCTTGGGGAGATCGCTACCGCAGCGTTTTACTTGGCTTGGCTCTGGGGCGTGCTGTTGATCGGCGTGCTGGCCGTAGTGTTCGGGTGGGTCAAGCGGGCGTGGGATAGAACGGCCCTGCCGGACGCCCGATGAGCCAGCGCATGGACTGACATCTTAGGCGGGATGAGAGGTGAGCACCGAACCGTGTCCTTCGTGTGTCATTCCCAGTGTGACTTGATAGGACCGACCACGCACGTTCGTTTGGAACTCAAGCCAGTCGCCGTAGGGCTTTGCCACTCGCGTAATGATCGTGCATTTGCGTTCATGAACGTAGCTGACCACTGCGCTGTAGGAAATCTCGTCGTAGGCGGTTCCGATTACGCTTGGCTCTTTGCCAAGAGTCTCGATTGCCCATTCGATCATTTGGGTAGTGCGGGCATCGTTGCGCCTCGGAGCGTTGATGGGGAGTCGGCGTTCGATTGGCGTGTGGAGGCTGCGATACTGTTCTTCTGTCAGATCAATGTTTGCGAACTTAGCTTTGTTTGCTGCGTCCAAGCGATCCCACATCTGGCAGACGAAATCGATGCTGCCGGACTGCTGCTCCACGAAAGAGGCGCCGTTCTTCTCCATCTCTGCTGCGAAGCCCAACAGGATTTCTAGAGACTGCCGAGTGTTGAGCATCACGCCCAAGTAAGCCTCCGGAACTCCTCTTCGCTGAGCCATCATCAGCAGCGCGCTGACAAACTCATCTCGCCGATCCTCGTTTTTAACCCAAGAGGGAAGGTTCTTCGGGCCCTCGCTGTCAATCGCTTTAAAGGCGATGTTCTTGTTGGCCTCCTGCATCCTTACTTTAGCTTTAAGGATGGCTTTCCCTACAAATACTGCACCGTAGACCAGTAGAGATAGGCCGCTGGTAGGGATCGCAAGGGCTAGCGCAATCAAGAAAAGGATTGTCATGTGCGTCCGAGGATGTGGAAAAAGATGTCGGTTGGGCGGAGTATACGTTCCAACTTTATCGGACGGCAGATATGTCGTGGCAACTTCATCTAAAAGTATCAAGGGTGCTCGAAAGTCAAGGGCCAAGCCGGATCAAGAGCTGGAGGATGTGGTTGCCCAAGCCAAGGCGATCACCGAGTCATGGGCAGAGCGCCACGACCTGTGGGGTGATTCTGGGCACAAGGATCCACTTGATCACTACGACACTGAGCCGGGTGAGGGTTCTTCCATTTTGACCCTCTGGTCCGAAGGTATGGTGGGGCGCTGCTTGAATGAAGGGATGGACGAGGCCGAGGAGCTCTACGCGGCATTGGAGTCCATCGGTGTATTCATTGAGCTAGATGACCACGTCACCGCCGGCTACTACCTCATTGACCAGGAGTCCGACCTTCAGAAGAGGTTCGACGAATGGGCTCGCTGGAGGTGGACCTGTCGGCTGATCGAGGCCGATACGGCGGATGTTTCCGGCGATATCTACGAATATTTTTCGAAGCGCCCAGATGACCTGTATCGGCTGAGTCCCCGTGCGTTCGAAGAGCTGATCAGCAGCGTGTTCACGGCCAGAGGCTGGCGGACTCAGATCGGACCGGGCAGCGCCGATGAAGGCGTGGATGTCCGAATGTGGATTCAATCCCCTTTGGGGGATGCCCTCACGCTGGTGCAAGCGAAGCGTTACGCCAAGCATCGTCCTATAGATCTTGATGCAGTGGCAGCCCTTGAGGCGCATAGCCTGCGGGAGAAGGCGGGCGGGTTGTTTGTTACTACGTCTCGCTACAGAAACGTCGCCAAGCGCTTTGCTAGCCGAAATAAGGACCTGATCCTCGCCGACTCATCGGACGTTGCATCTTGGTGCGAGGAGGCAAGCCAAGAGGCCATGAAGGCGAAGGCCAGGGCGCTAGCAATGACTTCGCTCGGCCCGCTGCTCGACGAGATTCGTTCCCGAGGCACGCATCCTGCGCTGGTCTTTTCCTGGAAGAGCTTCAGCTACCCGTGCTTCTGCATCGTTCTTCGAGAAACGCCGACAGGTGCTCTCCTTTTACCAATCCCTTCTCAAGCAACTCCGCCGGATGGCCTGGTTGGATATGTTCTCCCGGTGCTTGATGGGAGCTTGGTCGACCAGACACCGGGAAACGGCGTGTTCAGAGCGATTCGGCGCGAAAGCGAAGGCCGGGTCAGCTATTGGGGGAGTGGCGAGCTGTATGGTCGGTGGGATGGCAAGCCGTTGAGGTTTGATCTCTGCGACTGACCTATGGGCGGGGACGATGGTCCCCGGCACATCAGCTAGGCCCTCTGCATGTCAGCGTCAGCACCTGGTAGTCCACCCGCACTGGGTTGTAGAACTGCCGATACCAGTTGAACACGACGGTCTGGCCGACGTTGTGCTCGTTGCACGCAGGCAGCCCTTGCTGGGTGCCAAACCCGCCGTTGGGCGTGCATCCGGGCTGGCCCGTGCAGGTGGTGTAGGGCGTCGAAGCCACCACGGACGACTCGGGCCACTCCCAGCGATAGGGATTGTTGCTCTTGCCCACTAGGTCGGACGCGCACGCTTGCCGGCACACGGCCAAGGACGTGCCGCCGCTGGTCCAGTTGTAGTCGCAGTAATGCATGCCCATGTTGGAGACGCACTCAAAATCGTAAGAGTAGGCGTAGCGGATGTTCCCCGCGTCCGAAAGCGCGTTGCATTGCTCTTCATAGAAAGCCGACTCGCTCACGTTGGCGGGCCAGTTGCCGGGCATCGGTGCGGGCGTCTCCACCCGGTGGATGGGCACGTTGGCGATGGCCCAGTCCAGCTTTGCTTTCTCCGCTGGCGTCAGGCGCACCACCGCGTCGGGATACCAGTAGGAGATGCCACTCGAACCCGAGGGGGGCGGAACGTCCTGCCAATCGGCGGAGTGCCATGCCACAACCTGCAAGCTGCCATCGCTGCAGCGAGCGGCCGTGGGCTTGCACGTGTTGACCTCGTAGCGACGAGACCCGGTATCCACCCAGTGGGACCAGCCGCCGTAAGTGGGCCCGGGCAGGGTCGTGGTGCCGAACGGGCAATGGGTGAATACGTCCCTCGACCGCACCTGCTGCCGTTCCCAGGTGTGCGTGCCGGTTTGACCCGACGGGCAGGCTTGCGAAGTGGGCAGCCATTGATCCCGTTCCTCTTGGGCGGCTCCAGGGCAGGCCTGGCAATCCCTCGTCGTCACGGCCGCCACCGTCTGGGCTTGAACCCACGCCTCGGGATGCTCCCACGCGGCGTCTGAGTTTGGATCCACGTCGCCGGGAGCGCAGACCTGGCGCGTGCGCACCGTCTCTGTGCCCCACGTGCCCGCCGGACAGCTCGCCCGGGCCGCCGAGCTTTCCGATTGCCGGCACGGCACCAAGGCCGGCGGAGCCGGGGTGGGGACCGGCGTTGGGAGCGGCTGAGGCACCGGAACGCTGGGCGCAACAGGAAGCGGCGGAACCGCCGGGGAAGGCGCAACGCCAGGGCCCGGCGGCACGCTCCCAGCAACGCCTGGCACCGCATCGCTGACGCTGGGCGCGCTAGAAACGGGTCCAGCCGGGGGTGGCGTTGAGGGGCCATGGACGGCGGGCGCGGATGGCAGGGGAAGCGTGGGCACCACGGCGACCGACGAGCCGGCCACCATGCCCGAGTAATAGACGATCTCGACCACGGCCCCATCGGCCCCGCACGCCAATCCCAACCCGGGGACGTCCAAGCTCCCTCGGTTGCTCAGCAGAAGGCTGGTGTTGCCCACGATCACGTCCCGCACGTTCGCGTCGCCGGCCACGGCTGAGACGAACGGCACGCAGGCCCGGGCAGGAAGCCCGGACAGCCCCACGGTGAAGGCATCTCCTGCCAAGCGCACCGTGGCTGGGGCCACGGTCACCGCGCCGCCCCACGCGTTGCTCATGGTCGCTGCGCTGCCTTGGCGGAAGTCGGTGGGGGCCAGCCCATCTTCAAGCACGTTCAACGTGCTGACGCCGCGGAACGAGCCGACGACGCCATGGGACCGATCAACGCGGCTGGCCAGGTCCCGAACGTTCTCGACGTCCGACGCAACCTTCACCCGGGTGGTAACGCGGGGGTAGACCCAGAACGCGGCGGCCCCCATTGCGGTGGCAATCCCCAATGCGAGCAGCAACTCGACCAGGCCAAAGCCGGGGGCGGGCAAACAACGGCGAGGGCGGGCATACGGTGTCATGCATTTCAGCATGCGACACAACCGCGTTTTGACAAGCCCTTACGGCAGTTCTTGATTTTAGTCAAAAATCTTTCAAATCAATGGGTTGACATCGGTTGGCGATGTGGTTGGATCGTGGTGAAGGAGCGGTTTAATGGGTAAGCCGACCTATCCACAAAAAGAGAGTGAAGACATGAAGATTCATCCCGTCGAGCCTGCCAGCACTGACCTGGCGCATTTCCAACTCCACACCGCCGCGCGGTTCCTGGACCGCACCAATGGCCTCAACCAGCTGGCCGACAAGCACCGCAGGATCCAGCGCTTGGCCACCCGCGCCCGCCATGAGCGGCGTTGGAAGAAGGAAGAGGAGCGCTTCGCATGAGCCTTTTGAACATGGCCCTGCTGTTTGTCGGTCTCCTGGGCACCACGGTGTTCTACCAGGACCTGGTCGCCAACCCCATCACCGCTGGGCGCGCCCTGGTGCGCCTCTATCGCGTGTCAGCTCCTGTTCGACAGGGCAGCAAGGCCCAGGAAGCATCCCGGCAGTGGTGGAGCATCATGCTGGTGCCGTTCTACGCGTTGGTGGCCTTGGTGCTCATCGGGGTTTTGGGAAGTGGGCAATGAGCGCCGGGACCGAAAGCCTCATCAGGGCCATCCAAACCAACGACCCGCTGGCGTTTTATGGGTGGCTCCACACACTCAAGGGGACGCCCGACCTGGACGCTGGCGTGGCCGGCGATCCCGGCATCACTGCGTTGGCCGTCGCGAGCGTCATGTATTCCAAGGCCATCCAGTCGGACCGGATCTTGGCGGCGCGCTATGCGGCGATGGTGGAGGCGCTCATGGACGCCGGGGCAAATCCGTTGGTTCGGATCGGGGAGCGGTTCGTGGTGCGACGGGGGCACACGGGGAAGCTGGAGCGGCGACGGGTGGACGAAGGCCGAACGCTGGCGGAGGTCTGCGGGGCCGTTCTTTGCCCGGCCATGCAGGCATGGTTCGCACGCCATACCGCGGATTTGATGAACACCCACCTTCACCGCTACCACCCAGCGTTCATCAAGACTCAGCAACCGGTCGCTGAAAAGGTTTGAAGCACGTGCCGGCGGCTACTCGCCGCCGAAAGGCGTCGTGGGAGAAGGGGCGGGGAGGGCCACGGCTCCCGCCGCGGCCTGGGTCGCTGAATCCCGGACGTCTGCACGGCGAAAACCCTCTGGATGCAGAGGCCCTTGCGGGATTAGGTTTGCAGCCTAGTGTGTTGCATGACCTACCCATAAAAGGATCTCTATCATGCGTCTCGTCGTCTGTTGTTTCAAAGGGGGCGTTGGCAAAACGACGCTTTCGCTCAATCTTGCTGCGCTCTTCGCCTCCCAACACCGAGTTTTGGTGAACGACCGAGATCCGCACTGCTGTTCTGTTGCCTGGGCCGCGCTTTCCGACGAAACCCCATTCACCGTGGGCCGTTCGGCCTCCCCCGGGTTCGACTTGGAAATCCAAGACCTGCCGCCCAGCGCCCCAGTGAAAGATCAGCTTCCGGATGGCGACCTCTACATCGTTCCCACTCTGCTCGACGGCGGGAGTTACGTCGTCTACCTGCATACCATCGAGACCCTCCGGAAGCAGGGCAAGGCCTTCCTACCGGTGGCCAACCGGGTCAACATCAAGCGGGCTGAACACCGCCGGCGGCTGGAAGACCCGGAGCTGGCCGGGGCCATCGTCATCCCCGAGCGCGCTGCGCTGGGAAGCTTCTATGAGCTGGGGGAGACCGTCTTTTCCATGCGCGGCGCGGGCGTGGCTAACGCCCGAGAAGATATATTGCGGGTAGGTCAGGCTATCCAAAAAAGATTGGCCAACCCAGGCCGGGGGAATGCATGATGGACATCCCAATGCTGCCCCTGCCGGACCTCATGGCTGCCAAGAAGACCCCCGCCAAGAACGCCGTTGCCAAAGCCCGCAAAGACCTGTCCAAGGCCGCGAAAGTGGTCCACGCCAAGCCGCAACGCACGTATGCGCCGCTCATTGATCTGGACCAGTTTTCCGAAGAGCAGCTGGCAGAGCTGATGGTGGCTGCAGGGGACGCGCCTGGGCGGAAGACCTACTTCGATTTCCAAGAAGAGCGGCCCTACTTGCGGGACGGCCAGAGGGTTCATCTGGACGTGGGACGCGACTCCACCATGTTCGACTACCGCGACGAGAACGGGGCGCGTGTGGAGCGAACGATGGTCACCGTGCCGCCCAAGCTCCGGGAGCAGATTCAGGACGTCACCGGGGAAGAACAGCCGATTCTCACCACCGCGCTCATTGCGCTGGCTTCCTGGGCTTGCCAGGAGCTCAAAAAGAGCAAGCGTCGCCTCGTCGTGACCACGGCAACCGATGACCTGGATCCAATGCGGAGACAGGTTCGGAAAGCCATCGTGGGGCGGGCGAGGAAACAACGGTAGCCCTAGGTTGGTAGTGAACGACAGGCGGCCATGGGCCGCCTTTTTTATGGCTGGCGGCGGGTGGAAAGAGCAACGGAAAAAGCGGCTAGAGCAAAAGCGTTGTGGAGAAAAGGCGGGTGGGGCCTCGGCTTCCGCCGGGCCCAGTGCTGGGCGGGAAATGTGAAGCGTTTCGGGTTTTTGGGTTTTCTGCGGTTGCCCGTCAGTTCTGCACTTTAGTCAAATAAATGTGTTGTTTTAGGGTTTACATTTTTATGTCCTGTCGTAACCTGGATTTGTAGGGGGGGCTATGACGCCGACCCAAAAAAGAAAAGATAACCGCCATGCTCATGCGTCATTTCTACCACTGCTCCCGCAATGCCAACCTGGCCGACCAGCCCTTGGAGCCCTTTGATGGGCAAACCTCTGAAATCCGTGGCCTCTGCTTTTCGGATGGCGAAGAGCAGCATTTCGGGCCCCACAGTTACCAGATCAGCCTCCCAGACGACTGCGATTTTCTCACCGCCAACTTGGTGTGGAACATGAAGCTGGCCGTGGAAGAAGGAACCCGGGCGGTGGGCAGGAATGGCGAACAGCTCCAGTTGACCCTCACCATGGCCGAGCAAGCCTGCAAGGAAGCCATGGCAGAGATGGGCTATGACCTGGACGATGAAACCGTTGAGTTTGTTTTTTGCCGCGCCATTGAGTTCGACGATTGCGATGAGAGCATCGGCGGTGACGATAGCGACTGTTGCGACCCCTGGGATGAGCAGATCGACGGCTGGGGCCTGCAAAGCGTTCGGGCCCTGGTGGCGCACAAGCTGGGCTTGGTGGGGGCCGCCATCGATGATGAAAACGGCCAGTGCTACATCAGCGCCAACCCGGACCTGGTGCTGAAAAAGGTGGAAGAGGAAGAGGTGTCTTGAAAGTAAGGGCGGATCAATGGCCGTCCTTCTCTTGTCTGCTCCCCCGTCACCGCTGGCCCCATACACTCTTCCCCATGACTCCACTTACCACCCCAGACGGCCGTTACCTCATCGTCCGAGGGCGCCTCTGGCGAACCACCAACCCGGGCCTAAGCGAGCCGCAGAGGGAGCGACTGGTCCACGAGCTGATGGACGCCCGGCGTGCCGTGAAGTCAGCAAAAGCCAACCAGGATGGGGAAGCACTCGCCGCCGCGCGGCGCGCCGTGGACAGCGCAAAGAGGGGCTTGGGCGAACGTGGTCCGGTGTGGTGGACGGATGGGGAGAGGGACTGGAACCGGCACCTGGTGAAGAACTCCCCTTATGCCGGGTGGTTCCGAAACATGGATACTCGCGAGACCACACCACGGAAAGGAAGTGAACATGCTGAAGGGTGAAGCGAAGATCGATGTCCCGGTTTACAGCGATGACGAGAGAGATATTGAGCAGGGCATGGACCCTATCATGCACGGAATCCTCATCACTCCCTCAGATCTCAAGCCCGTGCCAGGCAAGCCTGGTGTCTATGTCGCCGAGCATAAGAATCCAAACGTCACGGTGACAGTAACGGTCCAGGCGGACGGCAGCACGACCATTGAAACGGACCCCGAATCCGACATTTTCGAAAACACGTTGCATGTCTGACCAGTGACTACTGCTCCCGGCTCTCGGTGACCATCCGAGCCCAGGCCACGCCTAGCTGCCGCACCACATCCGCCCACGCGCGGTATTCTTCCAACGGCATCGGGGCCTCCAGCCCACGCTTCACCCGCTCCAAGTATTTGGTCTTCCGGGCCATCGCTTCTCGAAACCGCAACTCCGCTTCCTCCAACCGGTCAGCACGCCGACGCTCCTGCAGCTGGGCGAGCCGACGAATCGAATCAGGATTGGTGGAGAGCGTTCTAGGGGCATGAGGCAGGGCCTGGCCTCCGGTCATCGGGACGCGCTTGTGGTTGCTCACCGGGTCCATCACTCGGTGGCGCCAGCACTCCCTCCAGTCGCCCACATCGAGCGGACCACCGCCTGGCACGTCCAACTCAACGACGATCCCATGGGCCTCAATGAGCGCCCACACGGCCCCTAGGAACGCGTCTGGCGGCACTCGCAGAAGGATCACCTGGCCCTCTGCCAGCACCTCGCCCCCGTCCCTCAGTCGTAACGCCAGCAGGGCCTCGCTCAGTGCCAAGGCATCGCCTGACCGGGTGCTCCAGCCCACCAAACCCACCCTCTCCCCATCCACCTCACCCGACCAGGCATAGACCCTGAAGCGGGGCTTAGAGAAACGTGCCGACAGATGGGAGAGCACGCGCTCGCGCTTCGAGTGACGGCTCAACGGGGTGAAGTGGTTCTCCGCGTAGAGCAACGCAGATCGCCGACGCTCCAGCAGCAGGGCCACCCGGTCAGGGGCCGCCTTCGCTTGCCACTCCGACCAGCTCACCACATCTCGCAGGCCCTTGGCAGCAGCGCAGGGACGGCAGGCAGGCACCCAGTTTTCGACAACGCCAGCGGGGCCGCCCAGTTGAGCGGGCACCAGTGACGTAGCCGTCCATGACTTTGGAGAGGACAGGTCCAGCGGAGCGGAGCAGAAGGCGCAGGCGTTGCCGAACTCGGCCAAAACAGCCTTGCGTTGCCACCCGTTGGCCTTGCCCTCCAGCGGGGCGTCGGCTTGGGCAATGGCATTCAAGAAGGGGGACAGCTCAAGCACGGAACACCCCCCAGCCGTTCAACGCAGGCCCAGCAACCGGATCGCAGAACAGGGGCAGTGGGGCGTTGCAGGAGTTTGAAAAAGATTTGACTAAAACGCTTTGCCGAGCCTGTCGAACCTCCCCAGCGACCGCCGATCCAAAACCCAGAGCCCGCTTGCCCGAAACATTTCCAGACCAGCACTGGCCCCCCAACCGCTGATCGAATACCGGGGGGCAGTGAACTTCAACCGAGGCCACTCGCTTGACTAAAACGGATGGGGTCAACGCTTTCCAGGCACCCGAACCAAAACCAATAGCCCCTGCAGTCGTCCTCCAGAACCCCCGAGCAAAGTTGACTAAAACAGATGGAGGCAGGGCTTTCAGAACACCCGAGCAGCGTGACTGAACCCAACCACTCACGCGATCCCATGCTGGCCTCCGCTTGACTAAAACGAACTGGGACAGGGCTGGGGCGTGGGGGAAACGGCGGTCCCCGATTTCTGAGACAGGGGGTGCGGCGTCGGTGGAGAGGTGGGGAGCTGGATGGGTGGGGAGGCAGGCTACGGGGGCTGGCGAAAACTTTTTTGAGCGGCTGGGCGTGGCGGGAGTGAGGGGCATAGGGGGCTCCGGTTGGGTTGAGGATTGGGGCTTTCCTAAACTTCTACCGGGGAAAAGCGGAAGGGCAAGAGCGGGGGAGCAAAAACTTGGGGAGGACTGCGAGGGAAGAGGTTGGCTGCCCATTCACCGTTCAAGGTTTTCCGAAGGGTGAAGGGAGTAGGCCATACACAAGTCGCACTGAAGTGTTTTTCCGGCTTGGCTAGAAACGCTGCGCGTTTCCACCCACCCAAGCCTTGCTGCGCCTTGCTTTTAACCTTGGCTAACAACTTGGCCAACAGTTCGGCTGAAAAATGGTTGGAACCCCAGCAAAAGAGAAGAAAATCGGCTTAGCCCACTTGCGTAACTGAAAACTCCTGCTAATCCATTGGGTATGGATTTTTCAATGCTGGGGGTTAAGTGGGTCGTTCGTCGCTTCTAACCAAGTCGTTCAACATCGCTCCCGATGAGTTGGAGAGCGCTCGGTATTTAGCGAAACAGCAAGGCATTTCGCTAAATAGATACTTGCGCTTGGCGGTCTTGGAAAAGAACCGGGGCGTGGTGCAGGGGCTGGAGGCCCGCGACGCCCTGGATGACATCCGAGCCACCGTCCGCGACTTTGAAACCCGGAATGCCATGGCGCTGGAAAGCCTCGTGGCGGACCTGCGAGCCGAGCAGGACGCGGCGCTCCAGGACAACCGGACGCTCATCTTCGAAACGCTCCGAGGGTTTAGCCACTTCATCGCCGAACAACAGGCCGACCACGAAGCCCCCGCCGAGCCGCCAGCCGCCAAGCCGCATCGCGGGCCGTCCCCCACCCCTTCAGACAACAGCGCGGATTGGCGACGTCACGCCAACCGCTCTTAACCCTTTCCCCCCACTGCCTCAAAGGAGGTCTCCATGAAACGCTTTGCTCTTACTCTCACCATCGCCGCGTTGCTGGCCCCTGGCATCTCGTTCGCTCAGGACGCCGCTCCGGCGGAACCGCAGAAAACCAACAAGCTGCGCCTGTTCAAGGCGGGCGGGATTGGCTGCGCTGCCGGTGCAGGCATCGCCCTGCTGACGGGCAAGAAAGAAAAGACCCTGACGGCGTGCGCCGCGGGCGCGGTCGTTGGCGGTATTGCTTCGTTTCGCGCACAGGTTCAGGAGGCGGAAGAGGTCGCCCAAGCCGCGAGGCAGGCGGGCTTGGACGCGCAAGTGCAGACCAAAACAGTGCAGACCACTGACGGCCAGGCCCAGGCTTTGGACGCGCTGACGATTCGCTACAACCCCAAGGACATGCAGGGCAGCAATCCGAAGACGGCCGCGACCTTGGACAAACTGGCGGCTCTGCTCAGGTCATCGAAAAGCCAGTTGACGATTCGCTTTGAGGGCGGGGATCTCGCGGTGTGCCCGATCCCCGCGGAGGAGTTGTATCGCCGTGGGGCACTGACTGCTCATCGCTCGATTGTGGCGTGCGGGGAGGACAACGAGCCCTTCCTCATTCGTGTGACGCCCATCCCTGACGTTCGCTAAGCCAACCGAGAGCTGGGGGGCGAAAGCCCCTTGGCTCAAATCTTTTTCAAACTCTTGGAGGATCCGATGAGCAACACCCCCCAAAGCCCCGAAGAGCTTCGCCGTCTCCAAGAGTTGGCTGAGCTTTTTGATGACGACACCGCGCCGTCGCCCGCCACCACCACTCCGCCCACAACGCCAAGCGGAGGTAGCGAGGTGTTGAACGCTGCCAAGCATTGGGGCCGTGCCTTCGGGCGCAAGACCAAGGAGCTGACGGAGAAGGCTGTCGAGAAGACCAAGGAAACCCAGGGAGCTTTGGCACGCCGAGCAGAAGAGGCCAAGGCAGCCAAGGCAGCCAAGGAGGCCGCCGCAGCCGAGCAGGCGCGGCAACAGCAAGAACAAGAACAAGCCGAACGGGAGGAAGCGGCGAAGCCTGACGCCCGTTCGCAGCCGGTGGACGTGTGCGCCCCCGAGCCGGGTTTGGAACCCACAACGGTTGCACCGGAAGGACCCAGCCGGGCCCAAGATCCGCTGGCTCCGGTGGTCGTTGTCGAACCAGAAGCCGTAGAGCCGACGCCGGACGTGCTTGCGGAAGAGGAGGCAGTGAAGCCGGCGGACCTTTCCGTTGCTTCGGAGGCATCGGAGGACGTGGAGGCGTTGCCCCCGTCCACGCCCGCGCCTCATGTCGCGGACGCGGCAGCGGTTCAACCGGAGCCCTCGCCAGCGCATGCCGCCCCTGCTGGCTCGACCTCAGCAACGGTCAGCCGCAAGAAGGGCTGGTCAATCGTCGTTGTGGCCAGCGTCGCCTGCCTGGTGCTGGCTGGGGGGATTGCATGGTGGGTCACTCGCGACACCGGGAAAAACGAACCCGCTCCCGCTGCGGCTCCTGCGTCTGCGGTGGCTGCGCCTGTTTCAACGCCGGCAGTGCCGGGCCCAGAGGTTAAGCAAGCGTCCCCTGTTTCGGCTCCTGAACCTGAGCAAGCGCCGGTTGCAGTCGAAGCGCCGCCCGCGTTGCCGGTTGAGAAGGGCGCCGCGCCTGCTCTCGCAGAAGCGCCCAGGGCGGCAGCACGGGCCGAGGTTCAACAGGTGAAGAAAGGCGACAAACGCGCTCCTGAGGAAGTGAAGAGGCCGAGGGCAGTGGTTGCCAAAGCGACGTCTTCGGCAGGCGTAGGAGCAACGCCTGCAGCTAAGAAACCAGCGGCTGAAAAGCCCCGGGAAGAAACGCAGTGGCAGGAAAAGGCAGAAAGCGACATGGATGCCTGGGCAAAGAAGGCTGGAATCAACTAACCCCTTGCGCAAACAAGATGGTCGGTTACAAGTAAATGGTGGTTACATTCAAGGGAGGTTTTATGTTGGGTTGGTTCTTCTTGCCGTATCGCGGGGCGGGGGTTTCATTCACATCTCGCTTCATGCGGTGGCATGGCGAGACGTTCTTGGGGCGTCCTGATGATCTGGGTTTAAAAAATGTCCCGCAGGCCGTCAAAGACAGTTACTACGATCTGGCCGAGGATCGTCCGATTGAGATGCAGCAGCACAATCTGAAAGCGTGGTCCCTTGGGCAGCAGCACGCAGAGGAAGCCCGGCAGGTCAGTAAGGCCGAAATCCCGAAGGCAACCTTTTTGGCCGTAGTGGCCGTCAGCTTTGGTTGTGCCCTGATCGCGGCGCCGTTCTCCAACTGGGGTGGATCGCCGGTTGGGATGGCAGTTCAGTTGGTTGCTGGTGTTCTCAGCCCGTTGAAGAGTGGACAAGAAGCTCGGCCCAAAAGGGCGGCGGCGTCCGCCGAACCAAAAGCGAGCACGGCACCTGCTCAAAGGGCTGCGTTACCTGCTGAGAAGGAGGCCACTGCGGAGGAACTTGCCGCGCTTCGCGCTGAGTGCGAGGACAGATGGAAAAGGAACGACGTTACCAGCAATGCGGTTGTTCGGTGCAGAACGATTTGGAATGAGTTGGGCCAGGAGGAACTGAAATGAGATTGAATCTTTACAACCTGTTGGACCTCGCCAACCAGCTCAAGCATCGGATCCTGCTGCGCGGGGCGCCTCAGGGGATCGTTGATGCCGTGCGTCAAAAATCCTCGGCCAACTTCAAGAACGTCCAAGGCCTGGTCAACGCGCACAACCGTGTCTCCAGCCGCCGGCTGGTGGTTCCGAAAGGCCGTGAGAAGAACGCCACGGATTTGGGAGCAGAATACGACGCCGTAAGCGGCTGCTACGTGGTTCCGGGGTCGATGGACGAGAAGGACGAGAAGTTCTCTGTCTTCTGGCCTTCGGCTCCATTGGATCTGCAGAATCAGGAGGGCCGGGCGGAGCTGACCAAAGACGGGCGGCTGATCGAGAGCCGAGTGCTGCCCAGGGACAAGTTCCAAGGGGGAGATAGCACGGCGCTGTTCTTGATGTATGCGGCGCTTCCCATCTCTGGTGCGCTGATCTCAGCTCTCACTTCCATCCCTTACGTCGGTATCTTGGGGTGGTTGCTGCTTCCGGTCGTCGTCCCCTACGTAAGGGCCATTCAAAGGAGCGAGGGCACCTCGGATGCGTTGCGGGCATTCTTCCTGACCTTTGCATTGCCGTTGGTGCTCATCAAAGGCCTGGGGACGGCAGCTTGGACCAGCGGCATCGTGTTGAGCGGTGCCATGACGGCACTGACCCTTTATCTCGTGGCCGGGTTCCTCTACTGCCTGATTGCTCCGGTGGAGCAAGATCAGGAAGCGTGGGGCGGAAGGCTGGCACGTCTGAAGGCCTTTGTCCTTTGGAGCAGTGTTGGCATGGTTGCGCTGCTGATCACGACGCTCTTCCCGCCGGTGATCGGCGGCTTCGCCTGGTTCGTGATGGCCGGTGCATACGGGTTTGTCTACTACTCGCGGGACTACAAAGAGCGCACGTTGGCGCTTCAGTCCCAAAGCTCCCGGTTCAACCTAGGCAAGCAAGGGTTGATGGAGCGGGCGACGGCCGAAGCCTTGGAAAACCAAGTTCGGAAAGCCTTGGCTGACAAAACCCCATTCATTGCCTGGGGCACGGCGACCGGCCACCTGAAGAAAAAAGGGGCGAAGTTCTGCTACGACGCCGGTTCCCCGGCAGGCATCAGCGTCGATGACCTGTTCATGCACGCGATGATTTTGGCCGAAAGCGGCATGGGGAAATCGTCCTACATTCGGTGGCTGATGGCCGAAATCATGAAGTCGGGCTACCCCTGCGCGTTCGCGGTGTTCTGCGGCAAGGGGGCGCTCGCGGGCGAGGTTCGCGGCATGTTGGATTACGTGGTGGAGACCGGCGTTCACTTGGGCTTGATTGAAGGCCTGGATGCCCAAGGCGTGAAGGCTGCGCTGACCAACACTCGCATGGAAGACGACGAGACGGATATTTGGAAGGGGATGTCCGCGGACATCATCGACCACGCGACCGTCATCCTGGAAGCGCTACACAACCATGAGAACAAGATGCGGGCGTTGGATGCCGCAGAGAAACTGGGCTTGGAGCTTGAGATTGAAGGATTGCTTCAGAAGCAAGATGCTGAGGTGGCCAATGGCGGGGATGGTGCTGACATCGATCTGGTGATCGCCGACCTGGAAGCAAAAATGGCCATTCGCCAGCAAGAGCTTTCCAAGGAGCGCGAGTGGCAGTGGACGCTGGAGCGCCTGAACAAGGTTCTCATCGCCATCAACGACATTCGCACCACGCAGACCAGCAGCTTGCCCGGTGAAAGCTTGTTGGCGGCGGCCAACTTCCTCGGCGTGCAACCCATGCATCTGGGAAGCGATGAGGACTTTGCGGCCCGCAAGAAGGACTGGGACCTTCGGCTGGAAACGGCTCAAAAGACCATTCACCCGGACCTTCTCGTCGGCGGCTCATTGCTTCAGATGTCGTTTGAGTTCGTGCTCAAGAAGTGGCCGACCTACCCGGCCGAAACGCGCGGCAGTTTCATGGCCAACGTGGACCGTCGGATCAATCCCCTGATGCGCGGCAAGTATTTGGTGGACGAGAACGGCGTGCCCTGGCACAGCATTGAGCGAGGCGAAGTGGACGTGGGCCAGATGCTCAAGGGCACCTCCATGGGCGTGAACCTGCCCGACACGCGCCACGGCACCGCCGGCGTGTTGGTGCAGAACCTCATCTGCCAGCGTCTGAACAACGGCATCAAGCTGCGGAACGAAGTCAGTGAAGAAGAATGGCGCCAGCGCGGCGAGCTGCCGGTGATCTTGATCAAGGATGAGTGCCAGAACCTCATTGGGCGCGAGGATCAGATCATCCTGCCGATCTGCCGCTCAACGAAGATGGGCTGCATCTATGCCACCCAGAACGTGGACGGCATTCGGGTGAAGTTGCCTGGCGATGCGGCTGATCAGTTCTTGGGCAGCTTCCAGAACCTCGTTCTGCAGCGCACCACCCCGAAGAGCTACGAGTATGCGGCCAGCCGCTACGGAGTCGAAGAAATGACTTCCTTCAAGCAGAAGGCCGTTGGCTTGGACTACTCCGGTGGGATTGAGATGGCGTTGGACAACTCGTTGTTCGACCCGAATCACCCCATGGCGGCCGGCATGAAGCAACTGCGCAGGGCGGGTGCTGGGCGCTTGGTGGCGACCCACATCGACCCCGTGACCAAGATGCGCTGGACCGGCCAGAAGCTCACTGGGGTGAACGCCGTGAAGGACATTGAGGTGCCGGCGTCCGGTCACCGCGAGGCCCAACCGCTGTTCTCGCAAGCCGAGTTCACCGGCCTGCTGAACCAGCAGGGGCGAGCCATTCTTTGGTTCAACCGGGCTGGCGTTCGTCGCGCCGACGTGTGCAACACCCCCTTCCTTCCGCTTAGCCAAGTCGAGGCGGTGGTGGCGGCAATCAAGAAGGAGCGCCTGGCGCGTTCCAAAGACCTTCAATCCCCACAGCAGGAGACCAAGTAATGAACCATCATCACGAGAAAGATCAACAGTTCCGCGCTCAGATGGCATCGAGAAAAGACCCCGTCGCAGAAAAATGGACGGAGTTGGACCGGAAGGCCCACGAGCAAAAATCCGAAGTGGAGCGCATGCAGCGCTCCATGGAGCGACGTTTGGACCCAGAGCGGCTGGTGATGCTGGAGGAGCGAGCAGCGGACTTGGCCAATCAGCGCCATGAAATGGAGGTAAGAGGGCGGCCCAACCTCTTCTTGGTCAAGCAACGGGCGGCGTATGACAAGCAAATGGCGGAGCTGGAAGCGGGTCTAAAGGAGACTCGTAAAGACATTCGAACGTGGCTTCGGAAGTCGGATCCGTCGGAGATTGCGAAGCATCAAGAGCGAATGGCGAACAAGCAAGAGGAGCTGGTTAAGACCATCGAGCAGCGCCAGGGAGTGGGTCAGATGCCTTCTGAGCGCGCCCAGGAAGAGCAGCAACGCGCGGGGCAGGTGGAGATTCCCATGATGCGTCTGGATGAGTGGCGCAAGCAGCGCCAGCGGAGCGACGACGTGCAGGTGGTCTTTCCCCAATACGGTGCCGGCAAGTGGGGTGGGGCGACCTTCGCCGCAACGGCCTTGGCTGAGCAGAAAAAGATGCGCCTCTATGAGGAAGAGTTTGATTGGCAGAAGCAAGATCGCGAACGGCAACCCAATGTGTTTCGCCAGTAAGCACACTAATAGGGGCCCTTCGGGGCCCTTTTTACTGGGCGCTGGTGCGTAGTTGTGAGTGGTTCGATCTACCCATAAAAGAAAATGCCAAAAGCGGCTCAGAGCAAAAAGCGGGGTGGGGTGATCGGCTGGAAAGAGTGGCGAAAAGTTTGACTAAACATAAAAAGTGTCGATCAATCGAAGTTTTTTGGGTTGCCAGTTTTATGGGGTGTGGTTGAATGTAATCAGTCAAACACAACCCGGGGAGGTCCCAATGTATATTTTCGCTGATGCTTACGAGTTCGCCGTGGACAACGTGGGGAACCTGCTGTTGACGTTGGGTGCGTTTTCGGTGGTGAGCTACATTGCTGCCAACGTCGCTGGGCTGCTGGCATGATGGCTTGGCTCCGGGAGGATTTGGAGCAGATGGACCTACACAACGTCTCGTTCGTCCTTCAAACTGGCGTGCTGATCGGCCTGGCCTACTTCATCAAGATCTGCTGCTGATTGCCAAACGGCAGAAAAGCGGTATGCAATGGGGATGGAACCCCAGATCAACAACCCAGCAGGCAACCCAGATGGGGGCGATTTCTTGAATCGTCCCCACGAGTCGTTGCTTCATCCTATTCTCCATCCCCTGACGCTGGCCCGGTTCTACGGCAAGCATCACGAGGCAGCCGCTGCCGCCGATGCACGCGAAGTCTTGGACCTGGCCACGCGGTTCTGCCGAGAAGCCCAGGTGTCCGGGCTGGACACTCGAACCGATGCTGGCTTTGACTGGGTGCTGACCCCCAGCCGTTTCTCCAACCGCATTTCCCTGGAACTGGGGCAGGGCGGTCACGCCGCGTTGCTACAGGTCGATCCGGACCTGTCCGCGCACCCGCTCGACGCAGCCATCCATGCCGGCGTGCTGGGTCACAAGACCCTGGCCTCTGCTTACGCGTTGCTCCCGGCCGAGCAGCGGGATGGGCTGTTGAGAGAACTGAGGGAATCCATCGACCAGGTCCAGTCGAACCGTTCCGCAGCGAAGCAGCTCCAGGCCCTCCGAGTCCTGCCTGAACTGCCGGTGCCGTCTCAGCCGCCCCTAGACATCGCCCAACTGCTCCGCCGGTTTGAGGTCCCCTATGCCCAAGCCCGGTTGGCGGCGGACCACGTCAAGGCGACCTATCGAGAAGCGCTAACCACGATGCATGGTAGCCAGGTGCTGGCAGCGGCCCATGCGCATTCCCCCCACCTCGGGCTCTACGGAGCCCCTTGGCAGACGTGGCTTTGCGAGAACGCAACGACCGGGAACCTCGATGGGGTGGAGGCCTGTTTGCGCATGCATGCCGAGCCCAATGTGCCCGACGCCAACGGCGAGACGCCGCTACACCTCGCCGCGCGCCACGGCCACCCCGGTATCGTTCGTCGGTTGATTGAGGCCGGCGCGGATACAGCGTTGGGGAACCCCCGCGGGGAGACTCCCCTACATGTAGCGGCCCAGCACAAACGCGCGCAGTGCTGCCTGGAGCTCATGGCCGCAGGCGCGGACCCTGGCCAGCTCGACAACGCCGGCCGCAAGCCGGGGGACATGCATCGGGGGAGGGAGAAGGGACGTGAGCAAATCCACGGTCTATGACTGCTGGAGCTGGACGGTCCCGCCGAGCATCGAGCCGAGCCGCGAAGTCCGTTACTGGCCCCAGGGGTTGCTTAGCGGGGCATGCATCGCGGCGCTGACCTATCCGGTCGCGCTCTGGCTGGGTTGGCAGATTCCCAGCAGCCACAGCCTCATGAACTACGGTCAGGCACTGACTGGCAGCCTGGCAGCGCTGGGGAACCTTGCCACCGGCACCATCTCATTCCGAGAGCCTGCCGCTGCATTCTGGGAGGTGGCCAAGGAGCAGGCCACGTTTGGCACGTTGGCACGGGTAGGCGTTGCGGCGGGCTTGACAGGGTGGACGTCGGCTTGGGTGACGCGTCGGGAGTTGGCCCCTCGCTCAAACATGTGGCACATCGGGGGTAATCAACTGCTTAGCGGCAAGGAAGCCATCGCTGAAGCCCGCCGCCGCTCGCTCACGAAGAAGGAGCAGAGGGACGAGTTGCATGCCTTGTCGCTGCATCGCGACTGGACCGTCAGCAAGAAGCTGCTGGCCCGTCACATGTTCATCTACGGAAGCGTGGGCTCGGGCAAATCGGTCATCCTGAAGCACCTGCTGGAACAGGTGGTCAAGCTCGACAAAAAGGCATTCATCTACGACATCAAGGGCGACTTCACTTCGATCTTTGAACGGCCAGCGATTGTCTGCCCGTTTGATAAGCGCAGTTGGATTTGGGATGTCGGCCAGGACGTAGCGACGCAAACCCAGGCTGCCGCGTTCTCCCAATCCATCATCCCCCCGGAGGAGGGCAGCGGCGCATTCTGGGCGTCTGCGGCGCAAGCCTTGCTGGAAGGGTGCGTGCGCGAACTCCAGGCCACGAAGGGCAAGAACTGGGGGTGGGCAGACTTGGCCGCGTTGGTTGCCCGTCCCGCTGAACCGATGGCTAAAGCACTGTCGCTCTACTACCCCCGAGCCGCCGCTCTCATTGCCAACCCCGACAGCAACACCACATCGAGCTGCATGGCCGTCCTCGCGAATGGAACCGCGGTCATCGAGCGCCTGGCCCTGGCCTGGCCGGAGCGCAAGCCGGACTGCATGTTCTCCATGCTGGATTGGATCAAAGATTCTTATGAGGGTAGGAAGCAAGTGATCGTCCAGAGCGGACCGGACGAGGTGTTGGCGCGCAGTTACATCTCCGCCATGATCAACGTGGCCGTGCCCGAGATCATTTCGCCCAGCTTGCCAGATGATGAAAGCGGTCGGTTCCTGGGGTTCTTTTTCGATGAGCTAAGCTCCGTCGGCCAGCTCAAAATTGAGCCGTTGCTGGCGCTAGGTCGGTCGAAAGGCGTAGTGGCTTGTATGGCCGTCCAAGACTGGTCACAGGTCGAGAAGGTCTACGGCGACAAGACCGCGCAGGCGTTTTCTGGGTTGGTTGGCACACACATTATTTGCCAGCTCCAGGTTGGCGAGACCCGAGAGAAGATCTCCCGGAACCTGGGCAAGCGCACCGTGGCTTGGCGCACGCATGACGACAAGGCGACCGTCCACGAGGAGTCGAAATCCGTTGTTCCGCCAGGGCGCCTCACCGACGATCTGGGCTTCCGCAAAGGAAAGGCTTACGGCAAAGAACGTTGGGGTATCCGGGCCATCGTGCAGACCACGGGCGATTTGTTGTTGCTGGACTGGCCGGGTGTGAGCTATCCGAAGGTTCGAGAGGGGCAGAAGCGGGCACGGTGGACGAAGCAGGGGGCGCGCCCGGTGGAGCAAAAGCCCATGTCACCGAGCGACGCGCAGAGCGCTGCAGAGGTCCAGCGGGTGCTGAAGATGACCGCCGATCAGGCCGCCGCGGAGCTGCAAAAACGTGGTGCCACGCCGCCGAAGCTCCGCGCCGTTTCAGACGACGAGCTGGAAGCAATCTTCCGCAAGTAGTGGGGTTGTGGAGTCGCTGGGTTTTGGTAGATCTGAAGGGATACCCATTCCTGGAGGACTCCATGTTCAATGTCACGGCATTGACCGCTCAAGGCACGGACAGCAAGTCCGGCGCGGCCGTGGTCGAGTATCTGATGCTCACCGAGTATTACCTCGACAAAGACGGGAACGCGCAGGACACCATGGCCTGGGGCGGCAAGATGGCCGCGCACCTCAATCTCTTGTCCACGGCGGTAACACGGGAGAGCATGAGCAAGCTGGCCGAAGGATTCGACCCCCAGACAGGGAGGGCGCTTTGCCAGAACGCAGGCCAGAAAGGCAAGGTGCGGCCAAAGGTGGACAAGAACGGGGATCCCGTCCTGGACGCCCAAGGCAAGCCCGAGGTCGTGGTGGTCGGCGGCCACCGGGTCGGCTACGACGTCACGGTGTCGGCGCCCAAGGACGTTGGGATTCTCTTTGCAATGGAGTCGCCAGAACGGCGCGATGCCGTGCTCAAGGCGCACCAAGCCGCCTCTGCAGAAGCGATGAACCGGCTGGAACAGATGGTTGAGACTCGACGGGGAAAGGGCGGCAAGGACGTGATCGGCGTGAAGGGCCTGGTGTGGTCAAGCCACCAGCACTTCGCCGGGCGTGACCTCGACATGGATCTGCACACCCACCATCTCGTTTATGGGGTGGCGCTGGGAGCCGATGGCAAGGAATCGACCTTCGATGCCGTCGAAATCTATCGCCATGCCCGGGCCATGGATGAAATCTACAAGCTGGAGCTCTACAAGAACCTTCAAGGGTTGGGCTATCAGGTCGAGCACGTCCGAGAACTGGACGACGACGGCAAGGAGACCAACCGATCCTACGCACGCCTTGCGGGCATCGACCAGGACGTCATCGACCACTTCAGCAAGCGCCGGAAGGCCCTGCTCGAATACGCGGAGCAGCATGGGGTCAGCACCCAACAGGCGAACAAGGCCACGCGGAAGCACAAGAACGAGCCCACTTACACGGAGTTGGTCGAGCATTGGCAGGAGGCGTTGAAGGGCTTCGACCTGACCCCGGAGACGTTGAAAGCAGCGCAGGGCAACCTGGACAAGGTGGAGCACAAGAGCGACGCCGAGCTGCTGGAACTGCTCCACGAGAACGAAGCCGTGTTCAACGACATTGATTTGGTGCGGGTGCTGGGAATGGAATACGCCGGCAAGTTGGACGCGGCCGGACTCCATGCCCGCATTGAGCAGTTCAAGCAAGACAATGGGCTGGTGCTGGTCAACGCCGAGCGCTTGGCGGACGAAGACCGGGGGCAGACACTGGCCCGCAAGCACACGGAAGACCGGTTCTGCGCGCCATGGATGTTGCAAGCGGAGCAAGCGGTGGTGGACATCGCCAACCGCCGGGCAAACGAGACCCAGCACCATGCTTCGCAGGCCACGGTGGATCGCGTCATTGAGGACTACCAGAAAGCCAAGGGCTTCCAGCTCTCGCAAGAGCAGTTGGTGGCCGTGAACCACATCTGTCGCGGCAGTGGCGGGGTGGCAAACTTGAGCGGATTGGCCGGCACGGGCAAGACCACGATTTCCGAGCTCTACAAGGAAGCGCTGGAATCTGAGGGAATGGTGCTGCTGGGGGTGTGCGTGTCGAACAAAGCTGCCCAGAAGTTGGAAGGCGAGAGTGGCATGCCCAGCGTTTCCATGGCCCAGATGCTTCACGACCTGGCCGAAGGCAAGCGCGAACTCCAGCCCAACGACGTGCTGGTCATTGACGAAGCCGGCATGGTGGACACCCGCGACACCCGAGCCTTGTTGGCCTACGCAGAGAAAGCGAAATCCAAGGTCATCCTTCAAGGCGACGCCGAGCAACTGCAGCCCATCGGTGCGGGGTCAGGCTTTCAGCTCACCAAGCAAGCGGTGGGCGATGTGAAGTTGACCGAGATTCGCCGACAGGCGCGGCAGGAGGACCGCGAGACGGCGATGGGGTTCTACGCCAAAAACGAGAACGGTGAAGTGGTCGATCTGAAAAAGGGCACCCGCAGCCGGCGCGAAACCTTGGAGCTGGGCGACGAGCAGAAGGAGCGCCTGATGGATTCCATCGTGGAAGCCCACTCGCAGGAGAAATGCATCGAGCGCCTGGTGAACGACTACTTCAAGAATCCAGCGGCGCTGGACGACAAGCTCGTCCTGGCCCACAGCCGGGCCGAGGTCGGCGCTCTCAACGCAGGGATTCGAAAAGGCCTAAAAGAACGCGGCGAGATCGGCACGGATGAGGTGGTGGTGGAGGGGCGCGTCAATGGACGAAAGTTCGATCTGGCCTTGGTGGAGGGAGATCGGGTGATGTTCACGGCCAAGAGCAAGGACTTGGGTGTGGTCAATGGCACCCAGGCCACCATCCAATCCATCAAAGCGTCGCGCTCGGGCGGCTACGATATCGTCGGCGCCTTGCGTTCGGAGAACCCAAAGGAGAATGGGCGTAAGGTGGTGTGGAACACGCACGAGCACAAGGCGGTGGTCCACGACTACGCGGTGACCGTCCACAAGAGCCAAGGGCAGGGCAAGCGCGAAGTGTTCCACCTTATGAACCTGGGGATGATGGACAACGCCAGTTCGCTGGTGGCCTTTACTCGCCTCACGAAAGGCCACTACAGGCTTTACGGCACTTACGATGACGTCGAGCAGCTCAACACCCGCTTGGGCTTGGAGCGACTGAAAGCGACCGTGCTCGACGCGGGACTGAAAGACGATCCGCAACGGCCGGTTGTCCAGCGCCCTGGGGCAGTTGCACGCCCCACCACTCAACGCCCAGCCGCTCAGCGAACGCGCATCCAGGGCAAGCTCGACGCGTTGCTGAAGGAGCACGCGGAACGCCCAAAACCGCAGATGAGCGAGGGCGAGCGTAAGGCCCGTTGGCTGCTGGAAGTGCTGGAGCCGTTGCGGCGGGCGCGCCAGGCGTCTCCCAAGCTGCCGGCGCAGTCCCCGAATCACAGGCAGGGCTTCTCGTTGTGAGCAGCAGGCTGGGCGGCAATGCCGCCCATGTGCTTTTCTCTCCACACCGCTTTTGCTTTGAGGCGCGGCCACTGGCTGCGTTCTTTTTGACACCAAAGCAACGTCAAAGCGGCATGGAGCAAAAGCGCATGGAGGGTGGGGCAGGTTGGCCCGCGGCTTCCGCCGGGGCCCTTGCTTTACAGGGTGGCCATGACCACGGCCTGCAGCACTATCACCGCCACGCCGAAAAGGAAGGGGTAGAGGAACAGCCATTTGAAGAGCCCCCAAGCCAGGGACGACGGAGCCCCCGCCGAGCGGCGCGGAACCGCCTCGGGCCACGCATACCCCGCCGCCAAGGACTTCATGTAACCCGTGGTGCGCCTGCGGGGATCGCGGATAAGAATGCCCGGTGGCTTGCTGTAGATCCGCCAGCCATGCTGAAGGGCTTTGTAGCGCCACGCGTATTCGTGAGCCTCGGCATCGGCCTGGGTGCCCGTCATGCTCGACAGCGGGACGAACGAGAATCGGCGTCCCTGCCAGCCCCCACGAGCACTGCGGTGCTGCTGCTCGCGTTGCTTTAAATCGACGGTCTGCCCCACGTAGCAGCACCCGTTGTCAAAGAACAACCCGTAGAGATGGCGTGGGCGGGGCAGGTATTTCTGATTGCGTTTCCAGTTCAAGGGTCCTCCATCGATGGGTATACCTACATACCCATAAAAGAAAGAACCGATTCGTCAAGCCATGGCACGAACAAGGGCCCCGAAGGGCCCTTGCCGAGATACGATCACCTCCTTTTCCACCACGCAATCGTTTAGCGCCCCAAGTTGATGCTCAACCCGAAGCCGGCTACCGGCTTGTTGCCAGAGCCGAAGGACAGGCCCGCCGAGACGCTGACCTTTTCAGACACCCGAGCACCCCAGCCCACGGCCATTGCAGCACTGCCCCCCGAGAATCCCACGCCCACGTTCAGGTTCACCTGGCCAACGGCCGTGCCCCCGTTCTGCGCCGCAGCGGTGGCCATCTGGCTCATCGCGCCGAGTTGCGCGCCCAAGCCGTTGATGCGGCGATCCTGGTGCCGAAGGCGGCGGTCCGTATCGACCCAGCGGTCATCCCACACCTGCTGCATTTCGTAGACCTGCCCACCGTTCACAGCATCCGTGGACCCGCGTTCGATGCGCCCCGGAGCCACGCTGGTCACGCGCTGATTGCCCGCGTTGACGCCCGCAGTCGTCACCGAAGGGCCGCCTTGAATCGTCACGCCTTGGGCGTTGACCGTGGTCTGGCCGACCTGGACAGAGCCCTGCTCGGACAACTGCACGTTGTCGCTGACCGCCACGGTTTGGGTGCCGTCCGTGTTGTCGGTCACCTCGACGTTCTTGCCCGCCCTTACAGTCCAGCCCGCGCCGGTCCCGGCGGTTCCATCCACCCCATCGGTGCCGGCAGGCCCTTGGACCCCTGGCTCCCCTTTCAGGCTTGCCAGCCAATCTTGTTCATTCCCTTGGAAGCCGTTGGCCAAGGCCACCTCGTAAGCGCTCAACCCATCCGCGCCGCGCGGGCCTGGCGTGCCAGAGCCGCTGCCTGGGTTTTGCTCGAGCGAAGTCACGCGTCCGTCCAGATCGTCCAATGCGGCTCCCACGGTTTGATGCGTGGCACCGCTGCGGAACTGATAGATGGGCGCGATAAAGTTGCCGTTGACGAACGTGGCACCGCCGCCCAGCGCTTGGGCCGCCTGACGGACCTGTCCGAGGTTTGCGACGTCGGTGTCTGAGGTGCCGGCTCGAACGTTCGTGATTCGGCGGGTGCTCTGGCCCCCGTCCTCATACGTGGATCCCACGCTGACTTCGTCACTGGCCCAGCAGCGGCTATGTGAGCCCAGGGCAACGCAGTCTTGCCCGCGTGCTTCAGCCCCAACGCCTAACGCAAGTGACTGAAATGCATCGGCAACGGCAGAGGTGCCTATGGCGACGGCATGGTCAGCGTTTGCCTCTGCCAAGTGGCCTTGAGCAATCGATGCATTGCCCCGCGAACGGCTGGAATAGCCAAAGGACATGGAAAGATCCCCACTGGCTTGCGCCTGCACCCCTTGAGCCAACGATTTAACACCGGTCGCGACGGCTTGTTGTCCAACGGCTACCGCATCTTCGCCACCAGCAAAACTCAAAGTGCCGATGGCAACAGTCCTCGCTGCCGCGGCATTCGCGGCTTGGCCCGTCGCAATGGAGTTCGCACCGGACGCTTGGGCATTCGTGCCCGACGCCACCGCGTTGTCTGCGGAGGCGTTGGCTTGAACGCCCGTGGCGATGGCCCCGTTCCCGGAGGCATTGGCATAGGCCCCCGTTGCAGTGGCATTCGGGGCTGAGGCTTGGGCGTATTCCCCGGTCGCCGTCGAGTTGGGTTCCGAAGCCGTGGCCCCGGTTCCCGTGGCGGTTTGAGCAAACGATGGGGAGGCAAACAACGAGGCCCCCATCAAAGCCGTTAAGATGGATGCGCGAAGCGAAGACATGAAAACCCTCCCGAGTATGGATTGATACTTCATCCATAGCAGGCGATTTCATTTCCGCAAGGTGATCATCCGATCTTTTTCAAGGTGTTAGGAAAGGTCGCAAAGCAAACCCGTGCCGGCGCGAACCAGTTCCAGGCCATCCGGTTTTCATTGCCCCAGGCCAAGCACGCCGTTTCCATCCCCGCAGGGCACCAAGCCGGTGCCAGCGCACGGGCCAGCACTTCCGAAGAGGGCTCCCCGGTCACCGAAGGAAACGCGCCCGGCTTGCGCCCCTGCCGGTAGGCCCACTTGGCTTGGCCGCACTCGGCTTTCAGCTCGACGTGCGGATAGTCTTTCGGGCTGGTCCATCGGCCGCCCCAGTTCAGCCCCACGATCTCCGCCAGCTCCCCAAAGCGTTGATAGCCGGCCATCACATGGGCATCGTCCAAGTTCCAGCTGGGCTCCCCATTGATGAACACGGCGGCATCCAAGGCCAGTCCGAAGTTGTGGCAGCTGGAGAATGCCCCAACGCTGGTCACGCCAGACCCGGAGGCAAGCAGGGCCGCCTGGCGCTCGGGGCTTCGATACCCTTCCACGGGCCGCACATCAAACCCTTCCGCGGCCAGCTGGGCCTGGACGGCTTCCACCTTTTCCCGCAGCGCTGGGGAAACCCCCTTCCACATCCGTTCGTTTTTCGGATGGAAGAATCGGTAAATGGCGCCGTGCGGCTTCGGGGTTTGGAAAACCCAGGGGCTGCTGGGCTTGGGTTTGGGTTGAACGGTCGAACACCCAGCCAGTGTCAGGCAAGCCAGAACGACGGCGATGGTAAAGCGCGGTTGCATGCTTTCCTCCCAGAAAGGTAGATAGATGCTTTCAGGGGTAGTGGATTTTCAGGAAAGCGCAAGCGAGCTAAAAAAAGCCCCCGAACGACCGGGGGAGGAGGCCTGCAGCTCGGGGGCTTAATGAGGCAGGGAAAAAGAGTAAGAAACCCTGCCCCGTTGCAAGCCATAGCACACACAAGGGCAAGAAGTCAAACCGATTGCCGATCGCGTGACAGGGGCAGAAGGCGCGTGGCATTGGGCGGTCAAGGCGGATGCCGGTGACTGGGCCTGGGGATGACGGGTGGCCGCACAGCGCGTAAGTAAGAGGGAAGAGTTGTTGCGATAGTGTTGCGGCGGTCAGGTCAGAGTATTGGCCTGGCTGTCCGGGCCTTGCCCAGCAAGGCTTTCGCGCTCGAAAATGAACAGACGCTAATGATGCTTCATCAGCGGGGTGTGTTCGGCGGACTTGTCTTTGGACATGGGACTCGTGGATCAGGGCGTCCGGCCGCGCCGGAGGGCAGCGGCAGCGGAGCAGGTACAGGGCTGTCCATGGTAACTGCTGGGAACCGGCGACGCCGCTGCGGCTGACCGGTCACGATCCTGCAGGGGGCGCAGTCAGGCTGGGACCAGGGTGATCTGCCGATGGCTGGCGAAGATGTCCATGACGATCTCGAAGTAGGTCTTGCCTTCGCCCCGTTGCAGGGCCTGCAGCTGGCGGGCAATGGCCTGCGCATTGAAGGTTCCCGGTGTGTCGAGCTTGGCCTGCAGCCACTGGCGGGTGGCATCCGCGCCCAGGGCCGCTCTGCTGTGTGCGACATCGCGCCAGATCACCGTGGCCTGCGGATGGCCGGCCAACGCGCCGTAGGCGCCATACAACAGGTCGTCCAGCGCATCCAGGCTCGGTCCGAGCTGCCAGTCCTCGCCGGCCATGAACACGCGGTTGATCTCCGCGTACAGGCCGGCAATGTCATCGATGGCGGTTCCTTCGATCTGCAGGGTGATGGTCATGCAGGGACTGTAGCGTTGTTCCGGTCGCGGATGAGAGTCGGGTGGTGCGTGCTTTGCGGAGCGCATCCGGAAAACACATACTGCGCGCCGCATGGCTGTGTTTGGCGCCTGCACCAGGAGTCACGCCGGTCCCAAGGGGAGTGCATTGAATCTCAGGAATGATGCGTTCCATCGCACCAGCCACACGTTGGGCCACGCCCCGGCGATTGCAGGCCACACTGCCATGGAGATGCATTTCAGATGATGTCTGACGCCGCCCGCAATACGCTCCGCTACTCCTACGGGTACTCCATGGGGGTACTTTGGAGAAACATGAATATGGAACTGGAAGGGCGTGGCATGACCTTCGAGCAGCAGACGGAGGACTTCTTCTCGATGCTGGAGATATTGATGATGGAAGGCAGGTTGAAGCTTGCCTCCAATGGTGTCTTCGCCGTGGGGAGGACCGCGGAGCAGCTGGACGTTCTGCGCCGCGCATGGCCTGCCAGAAGAGACCAGGCGGATCTCGATGAGGAGGGAATCTGGTTCCTTTCAGATGCGCCGTTTGGACTGGTCTGGATGTCGCCCGAAGGTGAAGTATGGACATGAAACTCCTGATGGGCGCTTCCAGGCCGCAGGGTGCCCATTTGATCGCACAGGCGCACTCGATCGCGATTTCGCGCGAAGGGAGCATGCCGAACGGTGCGAGCGTCCTGAGGGGAATCTGCCATCAGGCTTCATGGTGCGGCCGCTCAATGGTGTGCGGGGGCTGGCAATGAGCCGGAAGTACGCGATTGCTTTGCACTCATCGGTCGTATTGCCACAGCGCGACGCGTGGATCCATGCCGCATGGGGCGACGTTCCCGTCTCCCACTTTCAGAGCGATGAGGATCTCAACAACTGTAGCTTTCTTGACCTGAAGGTCAACAAGTGGGAGATCGGAAGCGAAGAGCGGGTGGGAGAGATCGAACCCTTCATCAGGATCGAGATTCTTCGAGCCCACGCACTGGTGGAATACCTGGGCGAAACCGTCTATAGCCCACCCGTGGATGCCGCCCAGGAGATTCTTCTGGTTCTGGAGTTGGACGACGGTGCCAATGAACTGGACGAAGGGTTGTTGAAACGTCTGGTGTCGATTTTGGCGGAGGGCAACAGGTTGTATTGCTGGAAGGATGGCTTCCGGTTGGCAGGCAGGGAGTTTGCGCAGGCTGTCCCGACATTGAAGGACGTTCAGCAGGAACTGCAGCAGAAAGGCTGGGACGTATCGAAAGCCGTGATGGTGACGTGATGGTTGTGGGAGGGTAAGCGGTATATCGATATTTCATCCGGATATAGTGCTATCCGGCTCGGCCCGATTTCACGCCTGCCTGCACAGTTTCAATCTTTTGGATCGATATAATAATATTGGCCCATAAAGTTTCCCTTGCCTGCGCCGCAACCGATCGTACGGCCATGATCAAGGGAATTGAGATGCTCGCCTTACGCAACCTCCGAGTGGGATCCCGGCTGGGTGCCGGGTTCGGTTTGCTGCTGCTGTTCATCGTGGCCATCGTCGGCCTGGTGCTGTACGGGAATCACCTGAAGTCCGCCCAGTTCGAGAAAGTGGTGGACGTCAACATGGTGAAGATGCGGCTGTTGAACGACATGCTGGATACCAACAACGCGGTGTTGATGCACCGCCGGCTGATGGTGATCAAGCGTGGCGAGGATTTCGACAAGGATTATCAGAAGGCGCAGGAGCTGTCGCAGACCTACGACGGCATCTGGGCCAAGTACATCAAGATTCCGCGTGACGCCACCGGCGATGCCCTGGTTGCGAAAATCGACGCGGCACGCAAGGCGACCGACGCCTCGACCCAGCATCTGCACGAGCGCATGAAGGCTGGGGATTTTGACGGCGCTGCCAAAGAGCTGTTGGCCGAGCACGGGCTGGCAACCGCATGGAATGAGGCGATCTCGACCCTGCTTCGGCATCAGGAGACGCTGACCGCGCGCAGCCGCGAGGAATACCGGTCAACCGAATACTGGACCGGCACGTTGTCGATCGTGTTCGGCGTGCTGAGCCTGGTACTGGGTTCACTGGCGGCGTGGGCCATCACCCGCAGCCTGACCCGCCCGCTGGAAGGCGCGGTAACCCTGGCCGACGGCATCGCCAGTGGCCGCCTGGACAACGTCATCGATGCGTCGGGCAATGATGAGGTGACCCAGCTGCTCAGGTCGATGCAGCGCATGCAGATGCAGGTACAGGCGGTGATGGCGGCGCAAGGCGAACTGGCCCGCCAGCACGATGCCGGCAGCCTCAGCTACCGCATGGACGAGAGTGCCTTCCCGGGCGACTACGGGCGCATGGTGCACGAGACCAATGCGCTGGTTGGCTCGCACGTGCAGGTGCAGAACCGGTTGATCGAGGTGATGAAGCACTATGCCCGCGGTGACCTGTCGGTGGACATGGACCCGTTGCCGGGCGAGAAGGCGGCGATCACCCAGGCAATGGACGAAACCAAGAGCAGCCTGTCGGCGATCAACAGCGAGATCCGCCGGCTGGCGACCGCAGCTGCGGCGGGGGACTTCAGCCTGCGTGGCGATGAGGATCGCTTCGCCTACGATTTCCGCGACATGGTGGCCGGGCTCAACCAGCTGATGCAGACCACCGATGAAAACCTGGTGCAGGTGTCGACCCTGTTGCAGGCGATCTCGCGCGGTGACCTGACCGTGCGCATGCACGGCGATTTCCACGGGGTGTTTGCGCGCATGCGCGATGACTGCAATGCCACCGTCGATCAGCTCAAGCAGATCGTTGGCCGCATCCAGGCCAGCGCATCCAGCATCAACCTGGCGGCGGGCGAGATCGCTTCGGGCAACACCGACCTGTCGCGGCGCACCGAGCAGCAGGCGGCGAACCTGGAAGAGACGGCCGCGTCGATGGAGGAACTGACCTCCACCGTGAAGCAGAATGCCGAACACGCACGGCAGGCCAACCAGCTTGCCATCGGCGCGCATGGTGTCGCCTCGCAGGGCGGGGAGGTGGTCGGCCAGGTGGTGACTACGATGTCCGCCATCGAAGCCTCCTCGAAGAAAATTGCCGAGATCATCTCGGTGATCGACGGCATCGCGTTCCAGACCAACATCCTGGCACTGAATGCTGCAGTGGAAGCGGCGCGCGCCGGTGAGCAGGGCCGGGGCTTTGCGGTGGTGGCCAGCGAGGTGCGCACGCTGGCGCAGCGCTCGGCCGGTGCCGCCAAGGAGATCAAGGGCCTGATCGAGGACTCGGTCGGCAAGGTGGCCGATGGGTCGGCGCTGGTGCGCCAGGCAGGTACCACGATGGGCGAGATCGTGGCCTCGGTGCAGCGGGTGACCGACATCATGGCCGATATCTCTGCCGCCTCGCAGGAGCAGAGTTCGGGCATCGAGCAGGTCAACCAGGCGGTGGTGCAGATGGACGAGACCACCCAGCAGAATGCGGCATTGGTGGAAGAAGCCAGCGCAGCGGCACGCTCGATGGAGGAGCAGGCGAACCTCCTGGCCGAAGCGGTATCGGTGTTCCGCACCGGCGCCGCCACCGCTGCGGCGGCGATGCGCCCCGCGTTGGCGGCGGTCGCTGCGACGGTGGTTCCGGTGCGTCGGCCGGCGGTACTTTCGCCCCGTATCGAGCCGACGCTGGCGGCTAACGCAGGTGGCTGGGAAGAGTTCTAGAGAGGTGGCAAGCCGGCAGGGAGACGGCGCCCATCGCGATGGCTGGTCGCGATGGGCGCGGATTTTCTTCCTGAACGAAGAATGGCCGATGTCATCGCGAATACGCCCATTTCACTTCGGGTTGCCAACCGTGAGAGGACACTTGTCCCATACCGGACCTCAGGAGATGGCCATGAAGACCTCGACTCGACTGCTTGTGCTGGGCACGCTGCTGGCGGCCAGCTCGGTTGCAGGCGCGCAGACCTACGGGCCGCGTGATGAAGGACGCAAGTTCAATGATGGCAGCCGCGTGGTCTGCAAGAACGTGGAAGTGCAGCGCAATTCGCGTGATCCCAACCGTATTGCCGGTACGGCCACCGGCGCGGTGATTGGCGGCCTGCTCGGCAACCAGGTGGGCGGCGGCAACGGCAAGAAGCTGGCCACCGTGGCCGGTGCTGTCGCCGGTGGCGCCGCGGGCCGGCAGATCCAGGGCAACCAGCAGCAGAAGAATGGCGACCGTGTTGTCGAGCGCCGCTGCGAGCGTGTCTACCGCTGATCGATGTAGCCCCCTTCCGCACACTCGTTGTACTTCGAACGCCGGCCCCGCGCCGGCGTTCGTCGTTCTGGAAAAGGGGCGGAGGCGATCGCGTACCATGCTCCCGATCACATGCGCGCAGGTGCGTTGATGGGTCTCGACCAGCTGCGAAAACGCCCCGTGCGAGCCGTCGATGATGGCCCGTACCAGGGCCTGGTCCGCACCCAGCGGTACAACGGGGGCCGCCGTCAACACTGCATCGTGGCGGCGACGGCCCCGCAGTGCCGACAATGCTTCCCCGAGCAGGCTCATCTACGGGGCGCCCCCGGTGCCCGTGGCATGTTCCTGCTCAGCCCTTGCGCCCCGCAG
>NZ_DS999412.1:3777208-3939519 GCF_000158575.1 Stenotrophomonas sp. SKA14 | reverse complement strand
CCTCCGTCCCCTTTTTGGCGAGGAGGCGCCAGGCGGCGAGGCTGCCGTAGAGCAGCAGCAGAAGGCCGAGGGTGATCAGTTCGTGGCTGACTTCGGCCAGGCTCGCGTCCATCTGGTTCAGGCGCACCATCAGGTTGATGCCCGAGGTGGTTGGCAGCAGCTGCGCCAGCCACACCAGCGGGCGTGGCGTCATCACCGCCGGCCAGGACAGGTTGGCCAGGAAGAACAGTGGGATCGAAGTGGCGATGATGTACTGGAACGCGCGTTCACGGGTGCGGAAGAAGCTGCCGATGAACAGGCCGAACGCCACCGTGGCGGCGATGAACAGGGAGCCGCCCAGCAGCTGGCCCAGCGGATTGCCGCCGCGTGGATAGTCCTGCACCCAGGCAGTGAAACCGGCGTAGTAGAACAGGCCGAACAGGCCGATCAGGCTGAAGCCCAGTGCCATGCCGGCCAAGGTCGGCAGGTCGAAGCGCAGGCGCCGGCCGAGCGCGAGACGACGGCCGCCCAGCAGTACGCCGATGCCCATCAGCAGGGTCTGGTGCACGATCAGTTCGGCCACGCCGGGGACGATGGCGCTGCCGTAGCCTTCCTGGGTGTTGTACAGCGGGCGCTGCACCAGCGTGACCGGTGGTGCCTGCGGCGCGCCCATGAAGGCGGCCTGGCCGACCGCCGCCTCACGCCCGAACGCACCCAGTGCATCGGCCACGCTGCCCAGCACCCAGCTGGCGCGGCCGAGGTAGGCACCGTTGCCGAGCAGTACCAGCTTGGCCGGGTGGCCGCGCAGGATGTCGCGTTCCAGGTTGGCCGGAATCAGCACGATGCCTTCGGCATGGCCGGCTTCCAGCTGCTGGCGCGCACTGTCGATGTCGGCCGGTTGCCCGACCACGCGTGCGACCCGCAGCGCGTCCAGCTTGCGCAGCAGTTCGCGGCTGGTGGCGCTGTGGTCTTCGTCCACCACCAGCACCGGCAGGTTGCCAGCCACCTGGTGACGGTACGCCGCTGGGTAGAAGAACGAATACAGGATCACCGCGCCGACCATCACCACGATCGCATAGCGGTCGCACAGCACCGCCATCAGGGTCTGCCGCAGGCTGCGCCAGAGCGTGCTCATGCGTCGGCTCCCGCCGGCTGCGCGGCCGCGGGTGTACGCGCGAAGGCGATCAGGCGCAGGCCGCCGATGCCACCGGCCACCACGGACATCAGCAGCAGCGTCGCCAGTGGCCACAGCGAGACCAGCAGCGGCGATCCGATGAACTGCTGCTGGGTCTGCAGCTTGATGTAGGCGCTGAGCGGCAACAGCTGGTGCCAGACGCGGGTGAACAGGGGGCCGTCCAGCACCGGGAAGGTGGCGCTGGAGAACGCCAATGCGGTGCCGATGCTGAGGCCGACTGCGGACAGCGCGGTACCCATGTCGCGGGTGACGCCGACGAAGAACAACGCGTAGGCGGCCGTGGCCAGGTAGAACAGCGGTTGTGCGAGCAGCAGCAGGAGCACGCTGCCCGCTACACCGTCGCCGCGCAGCCAGGCCAGGTAACCGAGCCCGAGTGCGCCGTACAGCGAGAACAGCAGGATGTACGGTGCAACCTTGCCGGCGATGGCGGCCCATGGCGTGCAGCCCAGCCAGTGGAGCAGGGTGCCATCGCGGATCTCGCGCCCCAGGCTGCCGGCCACGGCAAGCGCGAGCACCAGCGACAGCACTGCCGGGAAGATCAGCGGCAGCAGGAACAGCTCGTAGCTGCGTGCCGGGTTGTAGAGGATGTCCGACTGCACCGCGATCGGCGCCGCACGCAGCTTGCCCGGGCCGACCTGCAGGCCGATGCGCTCGCGCAGCAGGCGTGCGTTCCAGGCCGAGACCGCATCGCCGATATCACGCGCGGCGGACTGGCCGGTGGTCATGTAGGTGGCGTTGTAATAGGCGAACACCGTGCCCTGGCGCCCGCGCAGCGCCTGCCGGGTAACGTCGCGCGGCACCAGCACGATGGCGAACACATCCAGGCTGCGCAGCTGCGAGCGTGCGTCTTCCAGGTCCACCGGCTGGCTGGCGATGCGCACACCGGGGCTGGCATCGAGCATGCGCAGCAGCAGGCGGCTGTCACTGCTGTGGTCGAGGTCGACCACCGCGATCGGGATGTCGCGCATTACCGAGGGGGTGAACATCCACGCCATCACCACCAGCATCAGCAGCGGCAGCAGGGTGACCAGCAGCAGGTCGGCTCGGTTGCCGCGCAGCGACCGCAGCTCGCGCCGCCACGAGGCGGCGAAGCCGCCGCCATCAGGGCTCAGTGCTGGGGCCATGCGAACAGCACGCTCATGCCGGGGCGGAAGCCCTCGATGCGGCGTACCGGGCGCACCCGCACCTCGAAGCTGCGGACGTCGTAGCCGGACGACTGGCGGGTGGTGCGCCAGGTCGCATAGTCACCGGCCGGATTGATGAAATAGACCTCGAACTCGCCATCCTGGCCGAGCGCCGGCACGCTGCCACGCAGCTTGCTGCCGACCTTCAGGCCCTGCATCTGCGATTCGCGCAGGTTCATCGCCACCCACATGCGGTCGATGTCGACCAGGGTGAACACCGGGTAGCCGGCCGGTACCAGTTCGCCCGGATCGGCCATGCGTTTGTTGATCTCGCCCGCCACCGGCGCGCGCCCTTCCACTTCGGCGCGCGCGGCGTTGACTTCGGCTACCGCGCCCTGTGCCTGCTGCACCTGGCCCTGCGCGGCGCGCTTGTCCTGCTCGCGCGCGCCAGACAGCGCCATGTCGTACTGCGCGCGCGCGGCACGCGCCAGTTCGCGCGAGCTGGTGGCCTGGGCATGCGCTTCATCGCGCTTCTGCCGGGTCATCACTCCTTCATTGAACAGGTTCTGCACGCGCTGGTAGGTGGCGTCGGCCAGCGTCGCACCGGCTTCGGCGCGCTTCCAGTTGGCTTCGGCGGCGCGGATGTCCTCGCTGCGCGCGCCTTCATCGGCCTTGTCGGCCACCGCCTGCGCCGCGGCCAAGGCGCCGTGTGCCTGCTGTTCCTTGGCGGCCACCTCGGGGCTGTCGAGCAGGAACAGCACCTGCCCGGACTGCACGCGGTCGCCTTCGCGCACCTTCAGCTCGGCCACGCGCGCGGTGATCTTGGCGGCCACGTTGATCGTGTCCGCATCGGCCATGCCCTGGATCTGGTCGCCCGGGCTGCGCCAGGCCAGCCACAGGCCGAGCACCACCACCACCAGCAGCACTACTATCAGAATCGGTCCCAGCCGGCGCTTGCCCGGGGGCGTCGTCGCATCGTCGTGCAGCACATCACTCATGGTCGATCACCTCGTCCGCACGCCGCCGGAATTCTTCGAAACGGTCCATCTGTCCACTGACCTCCAGCAGCTGTGCCAGCGCAACATCGTATTGGTAGGCGGCCTGTGCGCGCTCGATGCGGGCACCGCCGAGGCCGAGCCGCGCGTCAATCACATCCAGCGAAGTCGCCTGGCCTTCGCGGAACGCCAGCTCCTGCAGGCGCAGGTTTTCCTGTGCCTGGGCAATGCTGCTGTCGAGCAGCACGAACTGCTGGCGCGCCGTCTCCAGTTCGTTCCAGGCCTTGCGCACGCCCAGTGCAACCTGGTTCTCGGCTTCGCGCAGGCCCGCTTCGGCCTGCTCCTGCTGCGCACGCGCGGCGCTGATCTGCGCCGGCCGTGAGTTCGGTGACAGGAAGGTGTACTTCAGGCCGATGCCGAACGCCCAGTCCGGATCGGTCAGCATTTCGTCACGACGGCGGAAGTCGTACTGGCCGAAGGCGAAGATCTGCGGTTTCAGCTTGGCCTGCTGCACGCGCACGCCCTGTTCGGCCTGCGCCACCATCGCCCGCAGCCGTGCGATCTGCGGCTGCCGTGCCTGTGCGGTGCGCTCGAAACTGGCCACCGGCTCCAGCGGCACGCGCTGCACGAACAGGGGCGATACCGGCCGTACTTCGCCGCCGCTGCGCAGCAGCGTGGACAGTGCGGCCTTCAGGGTGGCCAGGTCGTTCACCGTCTTCTGGTACTCGCGCTCGGCCTTGTCGCGGGCCACGGTGGCCTGCAGGCGCTGCGCACGGGTGGCGAAGCCCTCGCGCTCCAGCTTCCCGGCGTCGGTCAAGTGGCGGTTGAGGCCATCGCGCACGTCGCGGCGTACATCCACCGCCTGTTCGGCCAGGCGCTGGCCGAAATAGGCCTGCGCCAGCTGCACGGTCAGCGACTGGCGCTGCGCTTCGCGCTCGGCGCTGGCCTGTTCGTGGGCGGCGCTGGCGGCGCGCTGTGCAGCAGGGATCACCCCGCCGGTGTACAGCGGCAGCACCGCAGTCACCACCGGGCGGGTGCGCCAGTCGCGTTCGGTGAACGACAGCGGCGAGTCGATGCCAAAGGCTTCGGCCACCGGTGCCAGTGAACCCAGCGGCAGGGTGAGGGTCTTCTGGAACTGCAGGCGGCGTACTTCGCCGGTGATCTCCGGCAGGCGCAGCAGGCGGGTGGCGTCCTGCAGGTCCTGCTTGTTGCGCACGGCGGCGTCTGCGGCGGCCAGCGCATCGGAGACCTGTTCCAGGCGCTGCCGTGCCTGTTCCCAGTCCAATGCCGGTGCATCGGTGATGGCCTGCGCCGACGCAGTAATGGGCAGGCAGGTTGCCAGCGTCAGCGCCAGCGCGGCCTTTGTGCGGTGCATCCTTGTACGTCGGCCGATCACGCCCATGCCGTCCCAATGGTAAAGAAGTGCGCAAACGGTAGTGCGCGCGGTGTGAAGCCCGGGTCTGCGGTCATCGTGTGGTCCTCAGCGAAGGGTGCCGCTGGCCGCGCTGCGCAGCGCCTGGGTGATGTGCTGCAGCGTGCTTGAGCGCACGGCGGCATGCTGCCAGTACAGCGGCACATCCAGCCAGCGGCGGGGTTCCAGTACCACCACGCGGCCGGCATGCGCGGCGGGCGCGACCAGGGCTTCCGGAGCCATGCCCCAGCCGAGTCCGCACGCTGCGGCTTCGACGAAACCGGTGGAGGAGGGCAGGTAGTGTAGCGGCGGCTGCAGGCGCGCGCGGGTCAGCCGCCGCACGAAGCGCCATTGCAGTTCATCCTTGCGGTTGAACACCAGCATCGGTGCACGTGCCAATGCGGCGGCCTGCATGCCATCGCTGAAGTACTGGCGGGCGAAGCCGGGCGAGGCGATGGCGTGGTAGCGCATCGCGCCGAGAGGATGCACGTTGCAACCCTTCACCGGCTGGCTTTCGGCGGTGACCGCGCCGAGCACGCTGCCATCGCGCAGCAGCTGCAGGGTGTGGTCCTGGTCGTCCATGCGCAGGTCGAACAGGTAACCGTGGCGCTGGTGCAGTTCGGCGATGGCCGGCACGAACCAGGTATCGAGCGAGTCGTCGTTGACCGCCAAGGGGATCGGCGTGCGCGCAGCGTCGCTGCCACGCTCGGGCAGCAGTTCGGCCAAGGCCTCGGCCTCCAGTGCCTGCATCGGGCGAACCCGGCGCAGCAGGGCCTCCCCGGCAGCGGTGGGTCGGCACGGCGCCTGGCGGACCACCAGTACCTGGCCGAGCCGGTCCTCCAGTGCCTTGATCCGCTGCGACAGCGCCGAGGGGCTTATCGAGAGACGGCGTGCCGCAGCCTCGAAGCTGCCTTCCTCCAGCACCGCGGCAAACGCGGCCAGTTGCGGATGTACCAGATCCATGCAGGCGCCCCTTCAGTTTTTCTGCACAGGGTAAAGAAAAATCAGATTGTCTTAACGCGGCAATGGCCGCACCCTGCGCGTCCCTTCGCTGCCTGGGCCTTCCTGATGTGGATCGCCGCTACCACCGCCGGCCTGTTCGCAGGTGCCGGCCTGATCATCGCCATCGGTGCGCAGAATGCCTTCGTCCTGCGCCAGGGGCTGCAACGTCGCCATGTCGGAACGGTGGTGCTGGCCTGTGCCGGCGCTGATATCGCGCTGATCCTGGCCGGCGTTGGCGGCATGGGGGCGTTGGTGCAGCAGTGGCCGTTGCTGCTGCAGGTGCTGCGCTTCGGCGGTGCGGCGTTCCTGCTCTGGTATGGACTGCAGGCCGGATTGCGGGCCTGGCACGGTGGCAGTGCCTTGGCCGCCGCCGAGACGCAGGGTGGCAGCGGGCGCCAGGTACTGTTGACCTGCCTGGCGTTCACGCTGCTCAATCCGCACGTCTATCTGGATACGGTGGTGCTGCTCGGCAGCTTGTCCACGCGTTACCCCGGCGATCTGCGCTGGGCCTTCGCCGCCGGAGCCTGCGTGGCCAGCGTGGCCTGGTTCTGCACCTTGGGCTATGGCGCGCGGCTGCTGCAGCCGGTGTTCCGCAGGCCGGCTGCGTGGCGCGTGCTGGACGCGGGGGTGGCGGTCTTCATGTTCTGCCTTGCCACGCTGTTGCTGTTGCGCCCGCTCTAGGCCGCATCCACCGCACACAACGGCGATTCGCCGGGGCGCAGGGTGAGCACGCGCACACCACTGGCGGTGACCGCCACGGTGTGTTCGAACTGCGCCGACAGCTTGCCGTCGCGCGTATACACCGGCCATTCGTCCGGTTGCTGGCGGATGGCCGGCTTGCCCTGGTTGAGCATTGGCTCGATGGTGAACACCATGCCTTCTTCCAGTGTCATGCCGGTGTCCGGATGACCGTAGTGCAGGATCTGCGGTTCCTCGTGCATCTCCTGGCCGATGCCGTGGCCGCAGTATTCCTTCACCACGCTGTAGCCATGGCTGCGCGCGTGGCGGGCGATGGCGTGGCCGATGTCGCCCAGGCGCGCGCCGGGGCGCACCGTGGCGATGCCTTTCCACATCGCCTGGTAGGTGGTCTGCACCAGCCGGCGCGCGGCATAGTCGACCTCACCGACCAGGTAGGTGGTGCTGGAGTCGGCGATGTAGCCGTTCTTCTCCAGGGTGATGTCGAGGTTGACGATCTGGCCGTTGCGCAGCACGTCGGTGGTGCTGGGCACGCCGTGGCAGATCACGTTGTCGATCGAGGTGTTGAGCACATACGGGAAACCGTACTGGCCCTTGCTGGCCGGCCTTGCCTGCAGTTCATCGACGATCATGCGCTCGACGAAATCGTTGATTTCCATGGTGCTGCGGCCCTGCAGCGGCAGCCGGTCGAGCGTGGCGAACACCTGCGCCAGCAGGCGCCCGGATTCGGCCATCAGCGCGATTTCGTGCGGCTGCTTGATCATCGCCATGTCAGGCCCGCCCGGGCGCCAGCGCCTGTGGCTGCACGCCGGCCGCGCGCAGTTCGCTGGCGACGATGTCCTGGAAGCTCAGCGTGGGGTTCATCTCGCACAGCATGCCGACCCGGATCCAGAAATTGGCCTGGGCGTTGATCGAGCGGCTGGAGACGGTGCAGGCACGGCGCAGCTGGTCGTGCAGGGTGTCATCGATGTTGACGATGCCCATCGGAGGTCCTGGGGAAGTGGATATACGAAGCGTATATGTTTCGTATATCCAGCTCAAGTCGCCGGGGTTCAGTCTGCGTGGGTGGCGAAGCGCAGGCGGTTGCCGTCGGGGTCACGCAGCAGCATCTCGCGGCTGCCCCATTCGGTGTCATGCGGCGGCTGCTCGATCGGCACATTTGCGGCGCTGAAGGCACGGTGCAGCGCATCGACATCCTCGACGATGAAGTACACCGCGCCACCCACCTCGCAGTCACCGGTGTGTTCGGTGAGGAAGAGGGTCTGGCCGTCGCGGGTGAGCTGGGCGAACAGCGGGAAGCCGGGTTCGAAGCGGTGTTCCCAGTCGACCACGAAGCCGAGGCCCTGCACGTAGAACGGCAGGCTGGTGTCGGCATGGCGCATGCGCAGTTGCGGGATGACGGTCTGGGTCATGGCGGTGGCTCCGGGGGCAGGCGTCCAGTGTAGTGCCGGCCGCTGGCCGGCATCCTGTTGAGCCGAGGAACAATGAGGTTGCCGGCCAGCGGCCGGCACTACCGAAGCATTACCGGCCAGCGGCCGGCACTACCGACGCCACGCCGGCCAGGAGCCGGCGCGACCGCAAGCGGTCAGCAGGCCGTCGGCACCGCGGCCATCGCGGCCAGCAGTTCGCGGTTCACCTGCTGGTGGCGCGCCTGCCATACGGGAAGATCGTCGGCAGGGATGTCGGGCTGGCCATCCAGCGACGACAACCAGCGCTTGAACCGGCTGCGGTAATTGGCCAGCGACACTTCGCCGGTGATGTCACTGCCGACCAGGCCGCCGGCGCGCAGCGCCTCGATCACCACCAGTGCGTCTTCCAGCTGGAAGCGGCCCTGGTCCCAGTTGCTGCGGGCCACGTCCTCGGCGAACACATCCTTGTCGATGGACAGGTAGGTCGGTTGCGGCGACTTGGCCTGCTCGGCGGCGAACGCGGCCACCAGTGCCTCGGGGTGTTCGAAACGGCGGAAGGCGTGGCCCATGCCCAGGCGGTGGCCCCAGCCCACGTCCACGTCCATGCACCAGTAGGTCAGGCGGCCGCCCAGCAGCGGACGCCAGTGATTTTCCCAGGCATGGCCAAGGCCGATGTCGCTGGAGGTGATGCCCAGCACGTGGATGTGCGAGATCTGCGGCAGCTTGCTGGCGGCGTTCACCCAGGAGCCGCAATGCATGCCGAACGGAAAGCGCATGTTGTCCGGGTGGTTGTCCAGCACCACCAGCTGGAAGGGCTGTTGCGGGCGCATGCGCTGCAGCAGCGGCAGGCTGAGGTGATGGAAGTCGCCACTGCCGAGCATGACCGTGCCGAGCTGGGCCGGCAGTGGGGCCAGCACGTCGGCGGCGAAGCGGTCCAGCGTGGCATTGCTGCAGGCAAAGCGCAGCGGATCGTGCCACTGCGGCAGGGCCAGGGTCTGCGCCTGGGGCAGCGGCAGCACGCCACCATCCAGGTCCAGGATCAGCGGGGAACGCAACGGCATCGTTCAACCGCCTCCATCCGGTTCGCCCTGCAGATGCGGCGCCAGCCTGCGCAGGGCGGCGCGCAGCAGCGGTGAGCGCGCGTGGATCGCATGCCGGGTGGAAGTGAAGCTTGCACCCAGCTCGGCCTTGATCCGCGAGTCGGTCCAGCCGGCCACGTAATGGCTCAGGCCGTGCTGCAGCGCGTAGTCGAGGTTGTGCATCCAGCTGACCGCGTACAGGTTGTGCTCGCGCGACTGCGGGTAGGCCAGGCCGATGTACTTGTCCACCAGCTTGCCAGCGTGCACGTAGCACAGGTTCCAGCCGATCAGCTGGCCCTGGTGGCGGTACAGGAACATCCGCCCCTGGCCCTGGCTGTCGGCCAGCAGGTGCTGGAAGTAGGACAGGTCGAGCTGGTCGAAGTGCACCGCGCTCTGCGCATACACGCCGAGGTACAGCGCATACAGTTCGGCCTGCAGCTGCGGGTCGGCCAGCGCCGGATCGCCGGTGGCGATGCAGTCGATCTGCAGGTCATCACGCGAGCGCAGCTTGCGCCGGATGTTCTTGCGACGCGAGGACGACAGGCGGCCGAGATAGCCGTCGAGCGAATCGAAATCGATCGCCACCCAGGCCAGCGGCATGCCTTCCAGTTCGACGAAGCCACGCGCCAGCAGCGCCTGCAGGAAGGCACCGCTGTGTGCATTGGCGGCGTCGTCCAGCAGCGGCGAATCGATCGCCAGGTCCTTGACCACCAGCAGCCGGGTATCGCCGATCGCGTGACGCGTCACGTCCTCGGCCAGCGCCTCAGGCGCGACATGCGCCGGCAGCGGGGTGTACTCGGTGCTGGTGGCACCGACGAAGCGGGTCTGCCAGGTGATCCACGGCCGCCACAGGCGCGACAGCGGCAGGCCGAGCAGCTTGCCGCGCAGTGCGTCGTCCATCGTGGTGGTCAGGTCCAGCGGCGCGCGGAAGGTCGGCAGGCCACTGGGCAGGCGGCCTGCCTCGAAACCGAGCGGCGGGTGGGCCAGGAAGCCCTCCAGCAGCGCGGCCGGTTCCAGCGCAGTGCTGGATGCACGTGACGTCATCTCCATCGGCACGGGAACCGGCAGCGCATCGACCTCAGCCCTTGGCCTTGGTCAGCGCCTGGTCGAGCAGGGTGATCGCCAGGTCGATCTCTTCGTAGCTGATGTCCAGCGACGGCGCGAAGGTGATCACGTTCTTGTACCAGCCACCCACGTCGAGCACGAGGCCCATGCGCTTGCCGTCGTGCAGCAGGTCACCGGCCAGGCCGATGTCGACCATGCGGTCCAGCAGTTCCTTGTTCGGGGTGTAGCCATCTTCCTGGCAGATCTCGGCGCGCAGGGCCAGGCCCAGGCCGTCGACATCGCCGATTTCCTTGTGGCGCTTCTGCAGGCCACGCAGGCCGTCGAGGAAGTACGCGCCCTTTTCCGGCACGGTGCGCTCGTAGTCCATTTCCTTGCCCAGCTTCAGCACTTCCAGGCCCAGGCGGGTGCCCAGCGGGTTGGAGTTGAAGGTGGAGTGGGTGGAGCCCGGCGGGAACACGGTCGGGTTGATCAGCTCTTCGCGCGCCCACAGGCCCGACAGCGGGTTCAGGCCGTTGGTCAGCGCCTTGCCGAACACCAGCACGTCCGGGGTCACGCCGAAGTGCTCGATCGACCACAGCTTGCCGGTGCGCCAGAAGCCCATCTGGATTTCATCGACCACCATCAGGATGCCGTACTTGTCCAGCACGCGCTTGAGGCCGGTGAAGAAGTTGCGCGGCGGGATGACGTAGCCGCCGGTGCCCTGGATCGGCTCGACGTAGAACGCGGCGTACTCGGCCTGGCCGACCTTGGGATCCCACACGCCGTTGTATTCGCTTTCGAACAGGCGCTCGAACTGCCACACGCAGTGGTCGGAATACTCGTCCGGGGTCATGCCCTTCGGGCGACGGAACGGGTACGGGAACGGGATGAACATCGCGCGCTCGCCGAAATGACCGTAGCGGCGGCGGTAGCGGTAGCTGGAGGTGATCGACGAGGCACCCAGGGTGCGCCCGTGGTAGCCGCCTTCGAAGGCGAACATCAGGCTCTTGCCGCCGCGTGCGTTGCGCACGATCTTCAGCGAGTCTTCGATGGCCTGCGCGCCGCCGACGTTGAAGTGCACGCGGCCGTCGAGGCCGAACTTCTCGTGCATGTCCACGGCAATGGTCTTGGCCAGCTGCACGCGGGTCGGGTGCAGGTACTGGCTGGCGACCTGCGGCAGGGTGTCGATCTGGTCCTTCAGCGCATCGTTCAGGCGCTTGTTGCTGTAGCCGAAGTTGCAGGCCGAGTACCACATCTGCAGGTCGAGGTAGGGCACGCCCGCACCGTCGAACATGTAGCTGCCTTCGCCACGCTGGAAGATCTTCGGCGGGTCGACGTAGTGGACGGTGTCGCCGAAGGAGCTGTAGCGGGCTTCGTCGGCCAGCAGCTGCGCATCGGAGGCAGCGGCGTCGGCATTCTTGTCAAAAATGTTCATGCAGTTCGGTTCCGTGAAGGACGTTCGAAAGGGGGCAACGGGGGAGCGGGGCTGGAAGGGAGTGCTCAGGCGGTGGCCAGCAGCAGGGGCAGTGCAGTGGGCTGCGGGCTGGCGTCGATGCGACGTGGCTGCAGCAGGCTGCCATCAAGCAAGCGCGGCAACAGCGCGATGGCATCGTGGAAGGTATCGATCGCGGCATGTTCGATGCCGGCATGGGTGCAATGGGTGATCAGGCGGCGCTTGGCAAACACGAAGTCGGCATCCTCCGACACGCAGAAGTCCGAGCTGCCGTCGCCGATCATCAGCACGCGCGGTGCTTCGTTGGCACGTGCCTGCGCAGCGCAGGTGCACTTGCAGGTGCCGCTGCGGCACCCTTCGGACTGGTAGGGCGATTCCAGTTCCCAGTGGTCTTCGCACCAGCGCAGGTGGTTGGCCACTACCGGCAGCCGCGACAGGCCGTGGTTGGCGAGGATGCGGTGGATCGCATAGTCCAGGCCGTCGCTGACGATGCGCAGCGGCAGGCCCAGCTGCTCGGCGCGGGCGACGAAGGCAGCGAAGCCCGGATCGATCTGCACCTGGTCCAGGTGCGCATCAAGCGTGGCCGGGTCCAGCTTCAGCAGCCGCACCTGGCCCTGCATGCATTCACGCGAGCCGATCTTTCCCGACTTCCACTGTTCTTCCAGTTCCTGCCAGCCCGGCTGGCCGTACTTCTCCAGCAGCGAGTCGATGACATCTTCGAGGCTGATGGTGCCGTCGAAGTCACACAGGATGCTCCAGTGCATGGGCAGATCCGTCGATGAGAAAGGCGTCCGGCACGGTGCCGGGGCAGGCTCAATGTAGGCAGGCCGCCTTTCTCGTTCCTTTCCTGTTGAAAGCCTTCATTTCCAGGCGTGGGAAGCGTTCAGGAAATGATCTTGCTGAATGGGCGAGATGCCCGCAAACAGCTGCTTTCAGGGTTGGGCGTCCGCCAGCGCCCGCAGGATTTCCGCGGTGTCTTCACGGGTCTGCCAGGCGCTGTTGCCGAGAGTCAGCATGCGTGCGGCGAAGTCGCGTGCGTTGGGCACGTCGGTGGCCGGCACGATGCCGCGCAGGTAGGCGTAGTCGGGCAGCGCATGGATGAACATGCGGCTGGCGCCGAGGCCGCGCGGCCACAGGTTTTTCAGTGCTGCATCGCGGGCGCGCTGGCTGGGCAGCAGCAGCATCAGCATCGGCCAGGTGCCACCGGTACCGGCCAGGCCATCGACTACCTCCACCGCTGGCAGCTGGGCCAGCTGCACGCGCAGCTGCAACGCGCGCAGGCGTCCGGCCTGCAGGAAGGCCGGCAGGCGCCGTGCGGCATTGGCACCGATGTTCTGCCGCCACTGGCTGACCCGGTGCTGCGGAATCTGCAGCGGGAAAACGTCACCGACCGCTTCTTCCAGGTCGCCACGCTGCAGCGCGCCGCGCAGTGGATTGCCGTATACCAGCGACAGCAGCGATGGTCGATAGCAGGCCGCCAGGCCAAGCAGCTGCACGCTGCGCAGCAGCTCCCAGCGCAGGCTGGAACGCACCTGTTCGCTGGCATGCGCGGCCAGTGCGGCGCGCAGCTCGTCATCGCGGCTGACCAGCAGGCCGCCTTCGTGCAGGCTCAGTCCCTTGCCGGCGGCCAGGCTGAAGAAACCGATATCGCCGCGCAGGCCGACACTGCTGTTGCCGATCCGTGCACCCAGTGCCTGCGCGGCATCCTCGATGACCCAGGCGCCGGCACCGCGCGCAATCTCGCAGGCCAGCTCAACGTCGGCGATGCGGCCACCGAGGTGGGTTGGCAGGATCGCCAGCGTGCGCGCATCGGCCAGCCGCTTGAGCTGGCCGGGATCGAAGTCGAAGTGGCCGTGGCGGGTATCGCACAGCTGCACGCGCAGGCCCAGGCTGTGCACCGCGATCGGCACCAGCGGGCAGGTGTAGGCCGGCAGGATCACGGTGTCGCGCTTGGGCGCGCGCTTGCGCAGGGTGCGCAGCGCGATCAGCAGCGCGTGGGTACCGGAGCAGGTCAGCTGCAGCGGCGGTGTGCCGAGCTGGTTGGCCAGGATCTCGCGCAGGTCGCCACCACCGGGAAGGAAGTCGCTGGCCTGCATCGGCAGGCCTGCGGTCGGTGGCAGTTCGCGCGCGAACAGGCTCATCGCAACGCGCTCATGCGATGCTTTCGGCGGGGCTGTGCGGGTCGTCCGCTTCGGCACGGCCCAGGCAGACGATGCCGGCCACGATCAGTACCGCACCGACCAGGTGATGCAGGGTCAGTGGCTCGTTCAACAGCCAGGCCGACAGCAGCAGCACGCTGATCACTTCCAGGTGCGAAGCAGCGAATGCAGGGCCGATGGGCGCATGGCGCAGCAGGCTCATCCAGGTGAAGAACGCACCGATGTAGCCGAGGATGGCGCCGTACACCCACGGCTGCGACAGCACGCGCAGCAGCCACGCGCTGTTGGCCTCGACCGGCAGCGCGGCATCGCCGGCATACTTGAAGCACAGCTGGGCCAGCGTGTCGAAGGCCATCAGCAGCGGGAAACCGATCACATACAGGCGCCTCATGAGCCGGCCCCCACCACCGCCACGCCCGCAGTGACCAGCAGCATGCCGGTGACCCGCAGCGGCGTGAGCTTCTCGCGGAACAGGAAGCGGCCGGCGATCATCAGCGCCACGATGTTGATCGAGCCCAGCAGCACGCCCTTGGACAGCGGTACCAGTGACAGGAACGCGATCCAGGCGACGAACTCAAGCACGTAGCAGGCGATGCCGATCCACAGCCAGGGGCGGCTGAGCATGTGTTTCCAGCGTTGCAGGCCTTCGCCGTCCTGCGGGTCGCTGGCCGCAGCCTTGAAGGCGAGCTGGCCACCGGTATCGAGCACGACGTTGGCCAGCCACAGCAGGGTGGCGAGTGCCTCCATCTCAGGCCACCGCCTTGAGCACGCCGCTGCGTTCACCGATCTCGGTGAAGAAACGCGCGCTGCGGCGGATGACGTCGCGGCGTTCGCGGTCGATGGTGATCATGTGGTAACTGTCCTCCAGTACCACCAGTTCCTTCGGACCGCTGACCCGCGACATCACCAGTTCGGCATTGCCCATGCTGGCCACATCATCCTCACGGGCGTGCATCACCAGGCAGGGTGCGGTCACCTGGTGCAGGTGGCGGCGGGTCCAGTGGCTCAGTGCACGCATTTCGGCCAGGGCATGCCAGGGGTTGCCCGGAAGGCCGGCGGCGGCGCTGTCGCCGGACAACATGGCGGCGCTGACCTGCGCACGCAGGCGCTCGTCACGCAGGCCGTACGGGGGTTCTTCCATGAACATGCGGTCGCGGCCGATGTTGAAGCGCTTGAACCACGGCAGCAGGAACGACAGGCGGGCCACGGCCGGGATGTTCCAGCCGTCGTAGCGGAAGGTGGCGCCGTATACGCCGACACCGGACACCCACTCGGGGCGGCGCGCGGCCAGCGCCAGCGACAGCACCGCGCCCATCGAAAGCCCCCCCACGAACAGCTGGTCGACTTTGCCGCGCAGCTCGGCTGCCGCATCTTCCACGCCCTGGTACCACTGTTCCCAGGTGGTCGCCAGCAGGTCATCCACGGTGCCGCAATGGCCGGGCAGCTGCACACCGTGCACGGTGAACCCGGCGTTGTTCAGGCCCTTGCCCAGCATGCGCATTTCCGCCGGGGTGCCGGTCAGGCCATGCACCAGCAGCACGCCCTGCGGGCCACCGGGGAGGAAGAAGTCGTGCGATTCGGTCACCTGGCGGCTCCGGGACGGCAGTGGGGATGGCAGGATCGCAAGCGCGATTTTCACCAGCCTTTCAACGCCCCGGGCCGGGTCAGGGGGCCTTCAGCAGCGGCAGCGTGATGGCCACCTTCAGCCCGCCGCCGGGCCGGTTGAGGAAGGCCAGGCGCCCGCCGAAGTGCTCCACCGCCTCATGGGCGATGGCCAGCCCCAGCCCGGTGCCGCTGGCGGTGGTGCCGGGGGCACGGAAGAAACGTTCGCCGAGCCGGGGCATCACGTCCTCGGGCACGCCGGAGCCGTTGTCTTCCACATACAGTTCGACGTCATTGTCATCCAGCGCGTGCACGCCGACCGTGACGGTGGCATCACGGCCGGCATAGCGCAGGGCGTTGTCGATCAGGTTGTCCAGTGCCTCCTGCAACATGGCGCCGTTGCCGAGCACGCGCAGCGGCTGGTTGCCGCCGCGGTAGCCCAGGTCGATGCCATCGCGGATCGCCTCCGGCACGCGCATGCCGACCCATTGCGGGACCAGTTCACACAGGTCCAGCGCTTCCACCGTGTCCGGCACGGTCTGTGCCCGGCTCAGCGCCAGCAGCTGGGTGCTGACCCGCGCGGTGCGCTGGTTGAGGCGGCGGATGTGCTGCAGGGCTTCGCGCACGGTGTCCGGGTCGCCATGCGCCAGCGCCTGGTCCACGTGCAGGGCCATGCCGGCCAGTGGCGAACGCAGCTGGTGGGCGGCATCGGCGATGAAGCGGTTCTGCAGGGTGATCATCTCGGTCTGGCGTGCGAACAGATCGTCGATGGTGCTGATCAGCGGCTGGATTTCCTCCGGCACGTCGGCATCGGAAATCGGCGCCAGTTCGCCGCGACGCTGCGCCAGGCGGGTCCGAAGCGGGGTCAGGATGCGCAGGCCGTAGGTCACGCCGAACCAGACCAGCGCGGCGGTGCCCAGCGCCAGCATGGTCATCAGCGGGATGATGATCATCAGGATCTCGCGCGCGCGCTGGCGGCGGTCGGCCATGCTTTCGGCCACGGTCACCGCCAGCTGGTCCTGCGGATCGTTCATCGCCTGGGTGCAGACGGTGGCCATGCGCACCTGCTGGCCGTTGAGATTGCCGTCATACAGCGCCGGATGCACGCCCGCACAGTCCTGCGAGGGCGCGTAAGGGCTGAAGTCGGCGTTGCCGCTGAGGGTGCCCTTGCGGCTGCTGTCGACGTTGAAATAGCGATGGCCGTCGGGATCGTATTCGATCAGGAAGCGCGCCTGCGGTGACAGGTCGCTGGTCACCGGCATGGTGCTCAGCATCTGCGCGAACGAATGCGTATCGTCGATCAGGTTGCGGTCGTGGATGCGGTTGGAATAGTCCAGCGCAACGTAATAGGCCAGGATCGTATTGAAGATGAGCAGGCCCAGCATCGGCAACGCCAGGAAGGCGAGCAGGCGCCGGCGCAGGCTGGGCGGTCCACTGATCACGGGGCGCTGTCGTCCTGCGCGTCTTCCAGCATGTAGCCCAGCCCGCGCACGGTGCGGATGCCCATGCCACCGGGCTGCAGCTTGCGGCGCAGGCGATGCAGGGCGATGTCCAGGCCGTTGTCGGTCAGGTCCTGGCCCCAGTCGCACAGCGCTTCCACCAGCTGCGCGCGCGAGACGATGCGCTCGGCGCGTACCGCCAGAGCCGACAGCAGGCCGAACTCACGTGCGGTCAGCTCCAGCGACTGGTCATCGATCCACACCCGGTGACCGGCCAGGTCCAGGCGCAGGCGGCCGATGCGCAGGTCCGGGTTGCCGTTGCTGGTGACCCGGCGCAGCTGTGCACGCACGCGCGCCTCGAATTCGTCCAGCGCGAACGGCTTGACCAGATAGTCATCGGCACCGAGGTCGAGTACGCGCACGCGCTCAGCCAGTCCGTCGCGCGCGGTCACCACCAGTACTGCCAGGCCATCACCGCGCTGGCGCAGGCGCTGCAGCACATCGCGGCCGTCCAGCTGTGGCAGGCCCAGGTCCAGCACCAGCAGCGCGTACTGGGTGGAGCCCAGCGCAGCATCGGCGTGCGCGCCATTGTCGACGTGGTCGACCACATGCCCCTGCCGGCGCAACGAGGCGCACAGGCCGGAGGCGATGTCCGGGTCGTCTTCAGCAATCAATACGCGCATCCGCGGGGGCTCCTGTAACGGTCAGGCCCGCCGGATGGACGGGGTGGGCCTCTCGGCTGCCGAGGGTAGCCGCAAACCGGGTGAAGGTGGAGCAGCACGACACGGCGGGCCGCCGCCGCGCTGTCCCGCCATTCAGTCCTGCAGGCCGGGTTCGCCCGGTGCCAGCGGCACCCGTGAGCCATCCAGCAGGCCACGGCTGAGCGCGCCGTTTTCGATGAACAGCAGCTCGCCGTTCTCGCCGTTCTTGATGCTGCTGTCGATCGCGATCACGCGGTCGCCATGGAAGCTGCTGACATGTGGCATCGAGGTATGGCCGACCACGATGCGTTTCAGTTGCAGGCGGTCCAGCACCGCCTGCACGCCCGCGGTGTCGAGGCGCCCGTCGAAATAGCCGCGGTACCAGATCGGGCTGGTCTTGCCGTCATACAGCGGCGCGGTGGCGGGGTCGGCCTTCACTTCGGCCTTGGGCAGGCCCAGCGAGGCCTGGTAGGCCGCATTGGTGCGCACCGGGTCCAGCGCCAGTGCCACCGCCTCGGGTGAGATGCCGCCATGCAGGAACAGGGTGTCACCGATCTTCAGCAGCACCGGGCGGGTGCGCAGCCACTGGCCGATCACCGAATCGGGACCGTACAGCTGCGGGTAGCTGCGGCCGAGCAGCTGCGCGCTGCGCAGGTACTTCGGGTTGACGTAGCGCAGGTCGTCGTACAGCACCATGGTCTCGTGGTTGCCGAGCACGAAGTGCACCGCGCCACCGGCAGCGGCGGCCTGCTGCTGAAGGCCATACAGCAGCCAGAACGCTTCGGTCACCTGCGGGCCGCGGTCGAACACATCACCGGCGATGACCAGGGTGTCCTTGCCCATTGCCCAGCGGTCCTGGGCATCGATGACCTTGTTGGCGCGCAGCAAGCGCACCAGCAGCCCGTACTGGCCGTGTATGTCGGACAGCGCCACGATGCGTGGCACCGCCGGCAGCACGGAGACCGAGGGCGCAGTGGGTGCGGCCACGTGCACGGTGTGCGCGTACCCGCAGCGTGGCGCGATATCGGTGCCTATTGCGCTGCTGGCCAGCGTGCGCGACTCGACCTTGTCGGCGCAGATCCACTTGGCCTGCAGCTGGTTGCCCTGGCGGAACACATAGGGGCCATCGGCCTCTACATGGGCGGCCGGTGCGGCGACCTCGCGGGCCTGCAGGGTTCCCGTGGCGCAGGCCAGCAGCAGGGCGGTCGACAGGAAGGGGCGGTAGCGCGACATCGGCGGCATCCAGCGGCGGAAAGGCCTGATGCTACCCGGCATGGCCGTGCCGTGGTGTGCGCGAATGGGCGGATCAGGCCACGCGCCCATCGTCCTTGAGCTTGCGCACGCGGGTGGCGGCAGCCTGCAGCGGCTGGCCATCGCGCCCACGCGGCTGCATGTAGGGCAGCGGCCGCCGTGTGCTCGATTCGATCAGCTGCGAATGCGCTTCGCCGGACTCGAAGCGATGGCGCTCGCCCCATTGGCGCAGCGCGACCAGCAGCGGGAACAACTCCAGTCCGGCGGCGGTGAGCACGTATTCCTGGTAGGCCGATCCATCGGAGGCCGGCTGTAGCTGCAGGATGCCGGCCTCGACCAGCCTGCGCAGGCGATCGCTGAGGATGTTGCGCGCCGCGCCGAGGCTGCGCTGGAAGTCGCCGAAGCGGCGGACGCCATCGAAGGCATCGCGGATGACCAGCAAGGCCCATCGATTACCGAGCAGATCGGCGCTGCGGGCGACGGGGCAGGGGCTGTCAGCGTGCATGGCGGGCATCTCCGAATGTGGTTGCAGTTTAAAACCAATGCCGTTAGCCTGCATCAAGTTTTAATTTGCAACCACATCATGAAGGCCGAATCCATTCCACGTTCGCTGCTGGTCCTGCTGGCCGTTGCCGCAGGCGCCAGCGTCGCCAACGTCTATTACGCCCAGCCTCTGCTGGACCGGCTGGCACAGGCGTTCGCGCTGGATCGCGCGGTGGCGGGCGCGGTGCTCGCCGCTACCCAGGCTGGCAGCGTGCTGGCCCTGCTCGGACTGCTTCCGCTGGCTGACCGCGGTGACCGCCGCCGGCTGCTGCGATTGCAGCTGATGGCACTGGTGGTGGCGTTGGTGTGGCTGGCGGCGGCACGCAGCGCAGTGTGGCTGCTGTCGGGCATGCTGCTGGCCGGGCTGCTGGGCACGGCGCTGACCCAGGGGTTGATCGCCTATACCGCCACGTTGTCGCCGCCCGAGCAGCGCGGTCGCAGCGTGGGTGTGGTGCAGGGGGGAGTGTTCATCGGCCTGCTGCTGGCGCGCGTGCTATCGGGCGTGGTGGCGGCCAGCGCTGGCTGGCGGGCGGTCTATCTGCTTTCAGCGCTGGTGATGGCAGCCCTGGCAGGCGTGCTGTGGCGGCGGCTGCCGGCGGTTCCGGTGCCAGCGATACCGCCACGCTGGTCTGCGCTGCTGCGCTCGATGCTGGGCATGCTGCGGCGGGATCGAGCGCTGCGCGAGCGTGGTCCGCTGGCGCTGCTGCTGTTTGCCGGCCTCAATGTGTTCTGGGCAGCGGCGCCGCTGCCACTGTCGGCACCGCCGTTGAACTGGTCGACCGCCGCCATCGGTGCCCTCGGCCTGGCCGGCGTGCTCGGCGCGCTGATGGCGGCGCGTGTGGGGCACTGGATGGATCGTGGCTTCGCCCATCGGGTCAGCCTCGGCGCGCTGGTGTTGATGCTGCTTGCCTGGTGGCCGCTGCTGGGGCTTCAACAGTCGGTGTCGCTGCTGCTGCTGGGCGTGGTCGTGCTCGACCTCGGCGGGCAGGCACTGCACGTGTCGAACCAGGCCTTGCTGCTGCGCGCACCGGCGGAACAGCATGGGCGCCTGGTGGCGCTGTACATGCTGTTCTACGCGGTAGGCAGCGGCATCGGTGCGGCGGCCGGGCCGTGGGTGCAGGCCCGGCATGGCTGGGCCGCGGTGTGCCTGCTGGGGGCGGGCATCGCAGTGCTGGCGCTGCTGTGGTGGGGATGTGGCGCATACCGCGGCGTGCCCCTGCGGAGCGACACGCCCGCCCGGCGTTGACGCTACCGCTGCAATGCGCGCCGCCCCGGCGCCTCCCGCAGCGCGTCGCTGGCCACCACCACGCGGTTGCGGCCGCTGCGCTTGGCCTCGTACATCGCAGCGTCGGCACGCGCCATCAGCCGCTCGTAATCCGGGTGGCCGTCATGGCCGGCCACGCCGATGCTGGCGGTCAGTGCCAGCACCTGCCCATTGGCCAGGGCCACCGACGACTGTGCGATCTGCCGGCGCAGGCTTTCGGCAATCACTTCGGCCTGCGATTCGCTGGCCGCGACCAGCACCACCACGAACTCTTCCCCGCCATAGCGGAACAGATAATCGCTGCCGCGGGTGAGCTGGCCGAGCAGGCCGGCCACGTGCTGCAACGCGCGGTCGCCGGCATCATGGCCGTGGCCGTCGTTGATGGCCTTGAAGTGATCCAGATCGAGCAGCAGCAGCGAGAACGGCGTGTGGTTGCGCGTGGCCAGCTCGATCTCCCTGCGCAGTACCGTCGGCAGGAAACGGCGGTTGAGCAGGTTGGTCAGGGCGTCGCTGCCGGCATCCAGTTCGCCGATGCGCTCGAACAGCAGTGTCATCAGCGTGCGGATGGCGGCCAGGTCTTCGCGGATGACAGGCAGCACCGCCAAGCGTTGTGCGGCATCGCTGTTCGCGCGCTGCAGGTTGTCATCGATGCGTGCCATCAGCTGCCCGACCTGCTGGGTCTCGCTGCTTTCGCCGAAGCTGGGGATGCCCTTGTGGGTGAACCACAGGCCGAACTCGGAGGTGGCCAGGCTGGCACTGTCACTGCCCTGCACGTGGCCGGCCAGGGCGTACAGCAGGGCGTTCTCCCAATCCAGCAGCAGGGCGCGTTGGCGCTCGCGTTCGGTGCTGACGTTCTGCACCAGCGAGAACAACCGGTAGGCCGCATCGGCACGGGTGGAGCGTTCCCGCGCGTGGGTGTAGGCCAGGGTCATGCCTTCCATGGCGATGTCCATGATCGCGCTGAGGCAGTCGATGGCGGCGAAGGCAGTGGCGCTGTCGGGCGCGGTGTCGCGCAGGCGCACGAACAGTTCGTGCTTGAGCACGCGCGCACCACGGGTCACCAGGTCGACAGGAATGCCGACCCGTGCGTGCACATCGCCGATCACCCGTTGCGAGGCCACGGTGGTGGCGACGCCGGCGGCGTCGGTGGTCAGCAACTGCACCAGCCAGCGCTGCATGGCCGGTTGCAGGCGCTGCTTGACCTGCTCGTGGGACAGGAAGCGGCGTGCACGTGCATCCTGCAGCAGCACTTCGTAGAAGCGCTGGGCCAGCGCGGGTGGGGTATTGGTGGCAGCGGCGCGCAACAGCGCGGTGGCGGCCGCGCCGGCCTGTTGCAGGCAATGCTGCCACGCCTCGGCCAACGGCTGGCTGGCATCGTCCAATTGGGGTGATTCCACGTCGATCTCTGGCTGCGTACGGCAAACCACCGGTATCGGCCGTGGTGGCGTGCGGTTGATGGCGGGTTAGCCGGCCAGTTTAAGCGCGATGCAGGACTGACCGGTGCGCAAAGCACATCGCGCCTGCTGCCGCAATGAGTGAACGCATTTGAGAATCAATCGCATTAATGGGAGAATGTGCGCACGGAACGGGCCGCAGGCGACTGCAGCGACGCTCCGCCTCCCCCCTCGTCGTTGCCTCAAGCCCTTTGCCAGAGGCCCCGTTGCCCTGCCAGAAGGTCCAGATCATGTCCCGAGCCGTTGTCCTTTCGCCGCGCCCGCTGGCGCTCGCCGTTGCCGCCCTGCTGGCGGGCAGTGCCCTGACCGCCCAGGCCGAAACCGACGCAACCGATATCGACACGGTGCATGTCACCGCCTCGCAGATCGCGCGGCAGGCGCTGGGCACCTCGACCATCACCGCCGAGGACATCGCCAAGCGCCCGCCGGCCAACGACATCGCCGAGCTGCTGCGTACCATGCCGGGCGTCAACCTGACCGGCAACAGTGCCTCCGGCCAGTACGGCAACAACCGCCAGATCGACCTGCGCGGCATGGGCCCGGAAAACACCCTGATCCTGGTTGACGGCAAGCGCATCGGCGCACGCGATGCGGTGCGCATGGGCCGCAGCGGCGAGCGCAACACGCGCGGCGACACCAACTGGGTCCCCGCGGAGATGATCGAGCGCATCGAAGTGCTGCGCGGACCGGCGGCAGCCCGCTACGGTTCCGGTGCCTCCGGCGGCGTGGTCAACATCATCACCAAGCGCCCGACCGGCGACCTGACCGGTGCGGTCGACCTGTACGGCCTGGTGCCCGAGCACAGCGCCGAAGGCGGCAGCGAACGCATCGGCCTGCAGCTCAGTGGGCCGATGACCGACACCCTGTCGTTCCGCCTGTACGGCAACCTCAACAAGACCGACGCCGATTCGCTGGCGCTCAACCGCCAGTACGCGACCAATCCGAACGCGGTGCCGCCGGCCGGCCGCGAGGGCGTCAAGAACCGCGACGTCAACGCGCTGCTGCGCTGGGACGTGACGGCCGACCAGGTGGTCGAGTTCGAAGCCGGCACCAGCCGCCAGGGCAACATCTACGCCGGCGACCGCGCGGTCAGCACCACCGGCACCTCGACCGGCATCGATCTGGCCGCCTTGGCCGACGGCAAGGCCGAAACCAACCGCATGTATCGCAACACCGGTGCGATCACCCATCGTGGCCGCTGGGGCGACGTGACCTCGCGGGTTACGGCTGCGGTCGAGGCGGTGAACAACTCGCGCATCAATGAAGGCCTGGCCGGTGGCCCGGAAGGCAGCTTCAACGGCACCGACTGGTCGACCTCGCGCCTGCGCAACTACCAGCTGGATGGCGAAGTGAGCTTCCCGACCACGCTGGGCGGCGCCGAGAACATCTGGACGCTGGGCTTTGAATATCTCGACAGCCGCCTGACCGACCCGTATTCGATGAGCCAGTCCAGCAGCAGTGGCGGCGGCTTCCCGGGGCTGTCGGCCGACCGTGCGCGCGGCAAGGCCGATGCGCAGACCACCGCCGTATTCGTCGAAGACAACATCTACCTGGGCGAGCGCTGGATCGTCACCCCGGGCCTTCGCTTCGACCACCACAGCCAGTTCGGCAACAACACCAGCCCCAGCCTCAACGCGCAGTTCCGCATCAACAGCGACTGGGTGGTGAAGGGTGGCATCGCGCGCGCCTTCAAGGCACCGAACCTGTACCAGTCGAATCCGGACTACCTGTACTACACCCGCGGCAATGGTTGCCCGAATGCGTTGCCGAGCCTGGGCGCCGGCTGCTACATGCGCGGCAATGCGGACCTGAAGGCGGAAACCAGCCTGAACAAGGAACTGGGTGTGGAGTGGGCGCCGCAGAGTGGCTGGCAGGCGTCGCTGACCTACTTCCACAACGACTACAAGGACAAGATCCAGGCCGGCTACGACCAGATCGGCCTGACCGCCGATGGCAGGGGCCGCATCTTCCGCTGGGAGAACGCGCCGAAGGCGATCGTGCAGGGCCTGGAAGGCAACCTGGTGATCCCGCTGCTGGGCGAGCAGGGCAACCGCCTGAAGTGGAGCAACAACTTCACCTACATGGTGGAGAACGAGAACAAGACCACGCGCCAGCCGCTGTCGGTGATCCCCAAGTACACGATCAACACCATGCTGGACTGGCAGGCCACCGACAAGCTGTCGCTGCTGCTGACCGGCACCTTCTATGGCAAGCAGAAGCCGGCCACCACCAACATCAACAATGATCCGCGCTGCACCGGCACCTGCGATCCGTCGCTCGCGCTGCAGGACCGCGGGGCCTACAACATCTGGGGCGTGAGCGCGCGCTACAGGGTGACCGAGACGGTCAGCTTCGGCTTCGGTGTGAACAACCTGGCCGACAAGCGCCTGTTCCGCGAGGCCAACAGCAGCGATGCCGGTGCGGCGACCTACAACGAGCCGGGCCGCGCCTACTGGGCCAGCCTGCGCTTCGGGTTCTGACCGGACGTGGACTTCGGTCCGCTGTGATCGCCGGGGCGGGCCTGGCGCCACCGGGCCGGCTCCGGTAGCGCCGGGCCCGGCCCGGTGAGGGACCGCGTGGCCTGCAATGTTATAAACACCGTGATAGTTTCCCCACGCACGCACGCGTAGCCTGCGTCCATCGCAAAGGAGCTGTTGCCATGGGCCACGACCACGATCACCTGCCATCCGAGATCCGCCACGAGAAACCCCTGTGGTGGGCGCTCGGCCTGACCTCCACCTTCCTCGTCGTCGAAGTGGTGGGCGCGTTCTGGACCAACAGCCTGGCGCTGCTGTCCGACGCGGCGCACATGGCCACCGACGCACTGGCGCTGATGATCGCGCTGATCGCGGTGCGCTTGAGCCGGCGCCCGCCCGACGCGCGCCGCACCTACGGCTATGCACGCCTGGAAGCACTGGGCGCGATGATCAACGGCGCGATGCTGTTCGTGGTCGCCGCCTACATCCTGTGGGAAGCCGTCGGGCGCTTCAGCAAGCCGCAGGAGATCGCCTCCACCGGCATGCTGGTGATCGCCTCGGCCGGTCTGCTCATCAACCTGATCTCGATGCGACTGCTGCAGGCGGGCAGTGGCGAGAGCCTCAACGTGAAGGGCGCCTACCTGGAAGTGTGGGCGGACATGCTCGGCTCGGTGGCAGTGATCGCCGGTGCGATCTTGATCCAGGTCACTGGCTGGAAGCCGATCGACCCGATCCTGGCGGTGCTGATCGGCCTGTGGGTGCTGCCGCGCACCTACGTGCTGATGCGCGAGGCGATCAACGTGCTGCTGGAAGGCGTGCCCAAGGGCATGGACGTGGTCAAGGTGCGCGACAGCCTGTCCGGCCATGCCGCGGTGCTGGACGTGCATGACCTGCATGTGTGGGCACTGGCTTCCAGCACGCCGGCACTGACCGCGCACATCGTGATGCGCGACGGCACCGATGCCGATGTGCTGCGCCGTGAACTGGGTGGCCGCCTGCACGATGACTTCGGCATCGAGCATGTGACGCTGCAGATCGAGGCGGACCACTGCGGCGAGGCCTGTGGCGAACCTGCGCCGGCCAAGGGCGGCGAGCACGAGGGCCATGAGGGCCACGACCACGGCGAGGATGCGCAGGGCCATCGCGGCCACGTGCATCGTTGATCGAAATCGAAGGCCGCATCGGGGATGCCTGCTGCAGTCATTCGTCCCGGCGCGAGGCCAGCCGATCCGCCAGCCGGGTCGGCTCCGGCAGGCGGTAGCCATGCAGCGTGCGCTGCACCCAGTCCAGCGCGGTATCCGCGCTGACCCGATGGCCGCCGGCCACGAACAACGGCTTGCAGCGCACCTTGCTGCGCAGTACCCAACCGAGCTGTTCGTCGCCGTCCAGCAGCGGCGTGTGCGCGCCGGCCTCGGCGCCCGGTTCGACGAAGCGGCCCACCAGTTTCGATTTGGCCACGCCGATGCTCGGCAGGTCGGTGACCACGCCCAGGTGCGCGGCGACGCCCAACCGGCGCGGATGGCTGATGCCGTGGCCATCGACGAACACCAGATCGGGTGTGCGCGGCAGCAAGGCCAACGCGGCCAACAACGCGGGCAGTTCGCGGAAACTGAGCAGGCCGGGGATGTAGGGCATCACCGTGGGAATGCGCGCGATCTCCTGCGCGACAGGCCGCAGCGTCGTTGCGTCCAGCAATACCGCAGCGGCGCGGGTGATGGCGCCGTCATCCTCGAAGCCGACATCCAGCCCGGCCAGCCAGCGCACGTTGCGGGGCAGCCGGTCCTGGCGTTCCACCCGGCCGGCCAGCTGAAGCTGCTGCGCGCGGGCGGCGCTGACGCTGCCTTCCCAGCGCCCGGGGTCGATCATCGTATTCATCGGCCACAGCATCGCATGCGTGGCGCCACGGCCCGGTGAGCGACGGCCGGGGCTACAATGGCGGCCTGCCTTTCCTCGCGTTGGAGACCCTGCAGTGACCCGTAAACTCGTACTGTTGCGCCATGGCCAGAGCCAGTGGAACCTGGACAACCGCTTCACCGGCTGGGTCGATGTCGACCTCACCGAGCAGGGACGCCGGGAAGCGGCCGCCGCCGGCCGCCTGATGCGCGAGGAAGGCCTGCAGTTCGATGTCGCCCACACCTCCGTGCTCAAGCGTGCCATCCACACCCTGCAGGGTGCGCTGGCCGAGCTGGAACAGGACTGGCTGCCGGTGAACAAGTCCTGGCGCCTCAATGAGCGCCACTACGGCGGCCTGCAGGGCCTGGACAAGGCCGAGACCGCGGCCAAGCACGGCGAGGAGCAGGTCAAGGTGTGGCGTCGTTCGTACGACATCCCGCCGCCGCCGATGGAGCTGGAAGATCCGGGCCACCCGATCCATGATCGCCGCTACGCCAGCCTGGACCGCAACGCGCTGCCGGGCACCGAATCGCTGGCGACCACGCTGGACCGCGTGCTGCCGTACTGGCACGACGCCATCGCGCCGCAGCTGAAGGACGGCAAGACCGTGCTGGTCACCGCCCACGGCAACTCGCTGCGCGCGCTGTACAAGTACCTCAACAACGTCTCGCGCGAGGAAATCCTCGAGCTGAACATTCCGACCGGCATCCCGCTGCTGTTCGAACTGAACGACGACCTGACCGTGAAATCGTTCCGCTACCTGGGCGACCCGGAAGCGGCGCGCAAGGCCGCCGAAGCCGTAGCCAACCAGGGCAAGGCGAAATAAAGAAGCAGAAGGCCGGCGTAAGCCGGCCTTCGCTTTTGTAGAGTCGAGCCATGCTCGACTGCTCTCCGTGCCACGTTCATGACCGCTGCGGCAAGAGGCGCAGAGCAGTCGAGCATGGCTCGACTCTACAGCGACGGTGCCCTGTGACCTTTGGCCGGTCCCTGCCGCGGGCCTCCCCGGCTACCCTGTGGGATTACCCGCAGGAGAGCCTCATGAACGTCCGCAATCTGGTCCCGCTGGGCCTGACGATCGCCATTGCCGCCTCGCTGGCTGCCTGTGGCAAGAATGAATCCGCGCCGGCCGCCACCGCCGGCACCGATGCCAAGCCGGCCTTCGACCTGTCGCAGATCAAGACGCCGCTGATCTCGCTCAACAGCGCCGATCTGGACCCGTCCATTTCGGCCTGTACCGACCTCAATGGCTTCGTCAACAGCAAGTGGCTGAAGGCCAACCCGGTGCCGGGCGACCAGACCACCTGGGGCAGCTTCGAGATCCTGCGCGAGCGCTCGCTGGAAGTGCAGCACACGCTGGTACAGCAGGCCGCCGCCAGCCAGGCCAAGGCCGGTTCGGTGGAAGCCAAGATCGGTGACATCTGGAAGACCGGCAACGACGAAGCCAGGATCGAGGCCGCCGGCCTGGCGCCGCTGCAGCCGCAGCTGGACAAGATCACTGCGCTGAACGACACCGCCGCCATCACCCGGTACCTGCGCGACAGCCAGGCCGAGGGCAAGGGCGTGCTGTTCTCGCTGTTCGCCAATGCCGACTACAAGGATTCGGCCAACGTCATCGCCTACGTCGGCCAGGGCGGCCTCGGCCTGCCGGAGAAGGGCTACTACTTCGACGATGCGCAGGCCAAGATCCGCGACGCCTACGTGGCCTATATCGCACAGGTGCTGACCCTGTCAGGCGTGGATGCTGCACAGGCCGCCGAGCAGGCCAAGGCCGTGATGGCCTTCGAAACCCGCCTGGCCAAGGCCTCGATGTCGCGCATCGAAATGCGTGACCCGGCCAAGCGCTACAACCCGCTCAGCGCGGCCGACGCCGACACGCTGACCCCGAACTTCAGCTGGACCGCGCTGTTCGACACCCTGAAGGTGCCGGCCGCGCAGAAGTTCTCGCTGGCGCAGCCGGGCTTCTTCGGTGAAATGGACAAGATGCTCGCCGACGTGCCGGCCAGCACCTGGCAGGCCTACCTGCGCTTCCACACCATCGATGATGCTTCGCCGTACCTGAGCAGCCAGTTCGAGAAGGCCAACTTCGATTTCTATGGCACCACCCTGCGTGGCCAGAAGGAAATGCAGCCGCGCTGGAAGCGCGTACTGGAGTCGGTCAACGGCGGCATGGGTGAAGCGCTGGGCCAGCTGTACGTCGACGCCGTGTTCCCGGCCGAGTCGAAGGTGGCCATGCAGCACCTGGTGGAGAATCTGTCGGTAGCACTGAAGGCGCGCCTGGAGCAGCTGCCGTGGATGGGCGAAGAGACCAAGAAGAAGGCATTGGAGAAGTGGGCCAGCTTCACCCCCAAGATCGGTTACCCGGACAAGTGGCGTGACTGGGCGGGCCTGCAGACCAACGGCGACAGCTACCTGGGCAACATGCAGGCCGCGCGCGCGTTCAACTACCGCTACATGCTGGACAAGATCGGCAAGCCGGTGGACAAGACCGAGTGGGGCATGACCCCGCAGACGGTCAACGCCTACTACAACGCCACCAAGAACGAGATCGTGTTCCCGGCCGCGATCCTGCAGGCGCCGTTCTTCGACGCCAAGGCCGATCCGGCGCTGAACTACGGCGGCATCGGTGCGGTCATCGGGCACGAGATGATGCACGGCTACGATGACTCGGGCAGCCAGTTCGCCGCCAACGGCAACTTCGACAACTGGTGGACCGACGCCGACCGCAAGGCCTTCACCCAGCGCACCGACCAGCTGGTCGCGCAGTTCGACGGCTATGAATCGGTGCCGGGCGTGTTCGTGAAGGGCAAGCTGACCCTGGGCGAGAACATCGGCGACCTGGGCGGCCTGACCGTGGCCTACGACGCGCTGCAGATGGCGCTGAAGGAAGACCCGAAGGCGAATGTCGACGTCGATGGCCACAGCCAGGACCAGCGCTTCTTCATGAACTGGGCCACCGTGTGGCGCCGCAACTTCACCGATGGTGAGCTGCGCGTGCGCTTGAACACCGACCCGCATGCCCCGGCGAACTTCCGTGCCAACGGCGCGCCGTCGAACATGCCGTCCTTCGCTGCCGCGTTCCAGTGCAAGGCCGGCGACGCGATGGTGCGTGCCGACGACAAGCGCGTGGTGATCTGGTAATCGATCGCACGTGATGTGTGATGCAGAAGGCCCGGCGAACGCCGGGCCTTTTGTTTGTCGGCCCGGTGGCGAGGGGCGGACTGGTAGAGTCGACCGCAGGTCGACTATCGCGCGTAGCGCGGGATTTTTGCGATCTGGAGAAAGAGCAGTCGACCAGCGGTCGACTCTACAGGTGCGGCGCCCGCCGATCAGGCCAGCGCGGGTTCCTGCGCCAGCAGGCGATGGAAGCGCTGCAACACGTAAGGATCGACCAGTCCACCAGACTGGTTCTCGATGATGCCGAGCGCAGCCTCGCGCGCCATCGCGGCACGATAGGGACGCACGCTGGTCATCGCATCGTAGGCATCAGCAACGGTGACGATGCGTGAGCCCAGCGGAATGCTCTCGCCACGCAGGCCGTCGGGATAACCGCTGCCATCGAACGCTTCATGGTGGGCGCGGATAAGGCGTGCGACCGCTGCCGCGTCGCTACGGCCGGTGGCGAGGAAGATGTGTTCGCCCCGCACCGGGTGCTCACGCATGATCGCGCGCTCTTCGTCGGTGTGCCGGCGCGGGGCCAGCAGCACGTCGTCGGGAATGCCGATCTTGCCGATGTCGTGGAAGCGGGCGGCCAGGCCGATCTGTTCACACGCCTCGGCGTCGAGGTCGCAGTGCGCGGCCAGGCGCTGCGCGAGCACGCCGACACGGTCGCAGTGGTGGCGGGTGTAGGCGTCGCGCATCTGCAGCGACATCGAGAGGGCATCAATCAGGCAGGCCTGCGCGTGCAGCAGGTCGGGGGCGGGTACGGCGTCAGGAAACATGGGCATCCACCCGCACCGGGTGGGGACCGGTGCGGGGTATTCGGGGGCGATCAACCCGGGGCGAGGGTGGTCAGAAGGGCGCGGGCCGCGTTGAAGCGGTCTTCCGGCAACGGCAGCGGGTGCTTGATGCGCAGCTTGTCGGGCCCTTCCATGGCGTAGAGGTTCGGTTGCTTCTGGATCAGCTGGATCACCGCCATCGGGTCGATGTTCGGCTTGGACTCGAACACGATGCGGCCACCGTTCTCGCCGAGGTCCAGCTTGCGGATGCCGAGCGTGTTGGCCTTCAGCTTCAGCTCGGCGATGGCGAACAGGTGCTTGGCGGCATCCGGCAGCAGCCCGAAGCGGTCGATCATCTCCACCTGCAGCTCGCGCAGTGCATCGCTGTCGCGTGCGCTGGAGATGCGCTTGTACAGGGTCAGGCGGGTGTGCACGTCCGGCAGGTAGTCTTCCGGAATCAGCGCCGGCACATGCAGCTCGACTTCGGCGCCGCGCACTTCCTCGCCGGCATCCAGGTCGGGCAGCTTGCCCTGCTTGATGCTGCGCACCGCGCGTTCCAGCAGTTCGGTGTACAGGCTGAAGCCGACCTCGGCCATCTGTCCACTCTGGTCCTCGCCCAGCAGTTCGCCGGCGCCGCGGATTTCCAGATCGTGCGTGGCCAGGGTGAAGCCGGCGCCGAGTTCATCCATCGAGGCGATCGCTTCCAGGCGCTTTTCCGCATCCGGGGTGATCGAACGACGGTCGGGCGCCACCAGATAGGCGTAGGCGCGATGGTGCGAACGACCAACACGGCCGCGCAGCTGATGCAGCTGGGCCAGGCCGAAGCGGTCGGCGCGGTTGATGATGATGGTGTTGGCGTTGGGGATGTCGATGCCCGATTCGATGATCGTGGTCGACAGCAGCACGTTGAAGCGCTGCTTCTGGAAATCCAGCATCACCTTTTCCAGCTCACGCTCGGGCATCTGGCCGTGGGCGATGCCGATGCGCGCCTCGGGCACCAGCTCGGACAGCTCACGCTGCATGCGGCCGATGCTCTCCACGTCGTTGTGCAGGAAGTACAGCTGGCCGCCGCGCGCCAGCTCGCGCTGGAAGGCTTCGCGCAGCAGGGCATTGTCCCACTGCGTGATGAAGGTCTGCACCGCCAGCCGGTTCGGCGGCGGCGTGGCGATGATCGACAGGTCGCGCAGCCCGGCCATGGCCATGTTCAAGGTGCGCGGGATCGGCGTGGCGGTCAGGGTCAGCAGGTGCACGTTGGCGCGCAGCGCCTTCAATGCTTCCTTCTGGCGCACGCCGAAACGCTGTTCCTCGTCGACGATGACCATGCCCAGGTCCTTGAACTTCACGTCCGGCTGCAGCAGGCGGTGGGTGCCGACGATGACGTCGATGGTGCCGGCGGCGACCTTCTCCAGTTCGGCCTTGATTTCCTTGCTGGTCTTGAAGCGCGACAGCACTTCGACCTTCATCGGGTAGTCGGCGAAGCGGTCGCGGAAGTTGCGGAAATGCTGTTCGGCCAGCAGCGTGGTCGGCACCAGCACGGCCACCTGCTTGCCAGCGCTGGCGGCGGCGAAGGCGGCGCGTACGGCCACCTCGGTCTTGCCGAAGCCGACGTCACCACACACCACGCGGTCCATCGGCTGGCTGCTGGCCAGGTCGCGCAGGGTGGCGTCGATCGCGGCCAGCTGGTCCGGGGTTTCCTCGAACGGGAAACCTGCGGCGAACGGCTCGTACATCGCGCGGTCCACCTGCAGCGCCAGGCCGGCACGCGCCTGGCGGCGGGCCTGGATCTCCAGCAGTTCGGCCGCCACGTCGCGCACCTTTTCGGCGGCCTTGCGCTTGGCCTTGCTCCACTGCTCGCCACCAAGCGAGTGCAGCGGCGCGGTTTCCGCCGATGCACCGGAATAACGACTGATCAGGTGCAGCTGGGCGACCGGCACATACAGGCGGTCGCCCTTGGCATATTCGATTTCGAGGAACTCGCCGGGCATGCCGCCGACGTCCATTGCGATCAGGCCACGGTAGCGGCCAACGCCATGGTCTTCGTGCACGATCGGCGCGCCTTCGGTCAGTTCGCCGAGGTCGCGGATGATGGCTTCCGGCTCGCGCCCGGCACGGCGCGTGCGGCGGGTGCTGCCAGCGCGCTCCGGGAACAGCTGGCGCTCGGTCAGCACCGCGATGCGCGGATCGTCCAGCGCGAAGCCGTCTTCCAGCGGCGCCACCGCGATCGCGAAGCGCGCATCGTCGGCGAGGAAGCTTGGCAGGTCAGCCACCACCGGTGGCTTCAGCTCGGCGGCCTGCAGCACTTCCAGCAGGGCTTCACGGCGGCCCGGCGAGTCGGCGGCGATCAGCACCCGGCCCGGGTAGTGGCCAAGGAAGGACTTCAGCGCATCACCGGCCGGTGCCTCGCGTGCAGCCACCGGCAGTGGCGGCAACGGCTGGTCGCCCAGCGCGTGCGCATCGGCGATGCGCGCGTGGTCGGCCGACCACACCTCGATGCGCGGTGCATCGTTCAGGCGCTCGCGCAGCAGCTCCGGCGACAGGTACAGCGCCGACGGTGGCAGCAGCGGGCGCTCCACATCGTGGCGGCGCTGTTCGTAGCGCTCGCCGGTCTGCGCCCAGAACGTCTCGGCGGCTTCGCCGGCACCGGCACAGACCACCGGCAGGCTGCCGCTGGGCAGGTAATCGAACAGGGTCGCGGTGCGCTCGAAGAACAATGGCAGGTAGTACTCGACGCCGGCCGGAGCCAGCCCGGACTTCAGGTCCTGGTACAGCGCGCTGCGCCGGGTATCGACATCGAAGCGTTCGCGCAGCGTGGCCAGCACGCGGGCGATGCTGGCCTCGTCCATCGGCACTTCGCGGCCGGGCAGCATGTGCACGGCCTCGACCTTGTCCAGCGAGCGCTGGCTTTCCGGGTCGAAGGCGCGGATCGAGTCGATGTCCTCGTCCAGCAGCTCTACCCGCAGCGGCTCGTCGGCACCCATCGGGAACACGTCGAGCAGGCCACCGCGCACGGCGAAGTCACCCGGGTCCATCACCTGCGGCACGTTGCGGTAGCCGGCGCTCTCCAGGCGGCGCTTCTCGGCCTCCAGGTCCAGGCGCTGGCCGACCTTCAGGTCGAAGCTTCCGCCGATCACATAGCTGCGTGGCGCCAGCTGCTGCAGCAGGGTCTGCACCGGCACGATCACCAGGCCGCGCTTCAGCGCAGGCAGGCGGTGCAGGGCGGCCAGGCGCTGCGAGATGATGTCCGGATGCGGACTGAAGCGGTCGTAGGGCAGGGTTTCCCAGTCCGGGAAAGCGACCACCGGCAAGGCCGGGTCGCCGCCGAGCAGGGTGTGCAGGTCGGCTTCGAGCTGGTTGGCACCGTGGTTGTCACGTGCGATCACCAGCAGCGGGGCGTCGTGCGCACGCGCGGCCTGGGCCAGGTACCAGGCCAGGGCGGTCGGCGATGCAGGGGCGCGCCACCAGGCGCGGAGCTGGCCGGCGCGCGGCAGCGGCGGGGCGGGGTATGAGGTACGCGACATGGACCCCGGATTTTAGCAGAAGCCCGATCAAACCCCGTCGGGTAGTGCCGGCCGCTGGCCCGCATTCCGATACCCCAACGGTGCATGAGGCTGCCGGCCAGCGGCCGGCACTACCGGAATGCGGTGCCAGGGCATCTCCCGGTGCATCCGTAGAGTCGAGCTTGCTCGACTATCGAAACATGCGGTGCCGGGCAGTGCCCGGCGCATCCTTCAGTTGTCCAGCTCCAGCACCATCCGCACCAGGCCTTCGGCGCCGGTGGGGTGCGGCACCGGCTTGAAGCCCAGCGAGGCGGCCAGCTGCTTCATCGGCTCGTTCTCGGCGGCCACGTCGCCGTACAGGCGGTCCAGGTACTTGCCGCGGCCCCACTTCACCAGCTTGCGCATCAGCTGCCGGCCCAGGCCCTGGCCGATCAGGAAGCGGCTGATCAGGATCGCGTACTCGGCTTCACGGGTACCGGGGATGATCGAGGCCCGGGCGACCGCGCCGACCACCGCTTCGCCAGCGGGCAGGGACTCGGCTGCGACCAGGGTGATCTCGGTCTTCGGATTGGGGTGGGTCAGGCGCTGGGTGGTTTCCGGCGACAGCTCGGTCACCGCCTGCAGGAAACGATCACGGATTTCTTCCGGCCCGAACAGGCTGAACGCTGCTTGCAGCGGCGCGCCATCTTCCGGGCGGATGGGGCGGATCAGCAGCTCGTGGCCGCTGGGAGCCTTGAAGATCTCATGCCAGGGCGGCATGCGGTTGCGAGTGGCCATACCGGGTGATTCCTTGGTGGTCCATCGATTGTGGCATCACCGGGGCTGCATTCCGTGAACGAAAGGCTCACGGCGGTACAGCCTCGTGAAGGCCGTTATTCGGGGGCTTTGAGCCAATCCAGGCGGGTGCTGGCACCGGGTTCGCCCAGGTGCTGGCGCAGCGCCGGCAGGGCCGGGCCGACCACCCGATCGAACTGCCAGGGCGGGTTGAGCAGCAGCATGCCACTGCCGTTGAGGCGCAGCGGCGAGTCGTCCGGGCGCACCAGGAACTCGATCGTCATCGCCGACTTCACCGGCAGCGCACTGGCCTTGCGCAGGAAGTGCAGGATGGTGCGGCGCTGCTTGATCGGGAACCAGACCGCGCAGGTGGCCTGCGGCCAGCGTGCCAGGGTCTCGGCCAGGGCGGCCAGGATGTTCTGGTACTCGGCGTCCTGGGCCTCGTAGGGCGGGTCGATCAGCACCAGGCCGCGGCCGATCTTGCTGCCGTTGAACTTCGGCGGCAGCAGCGAGCGCAGCAGCGCGTAGCCATCGCCCGGACGCACGTCGACGCGGCTGTCGTGGGCGAACAGGGCCTTCAGCGTGGCGGTTTCGGGTTCCTGCAGCTCGCACACCGCCATGCGGTCCTGCGCGCGCATCGCCTGTGCGCTCAGCAGCGGCGAGCCCGGGTAATTGGTCAACGCGCCCACCGGGTTGTCGGCCTGCACGGCCTTCAGGTAGCGCTCGACCACCTCCGGCAGCTTGGGCTGGGCCATCAGCCGCATGATTCCGGACTCGGCCTCCAGGGTCTTGCGGCTCTCTTCACTGGCCAGCAGGTAGCGGCCGGCACCGCCGTGGGTGTCGAGCACGAAGAACGGGCTGTCCTTGCGCTTGAAGCTGTCGATCAGGGCCAGCTGCACGATGTGCTTGAGCACATCGGCATGGTTGCCGGCATGGAAGGCGTGGCGATAGTTCATGGGCGGCAGTGTACGGGGCGGCGGCCGCAGCGGCTATGCTGCGCGCCATGACAGCCCCTGTTGCCCATGTTCTGGTGGTCGAGGACGAAGCCGCCATCGCCGAAACCGTGCTCTATGCGCTGCGCAGCGAAGGCTATGCCGCCAGCCACTGCCTGCTCGGCGGCGAGGCCCTGCAGCGGCTGCAGGCCGGCGGCATCGATCTGCTGGTGCTGGACGTGGGCCTGCCGGATCTTGGGGGCTTCGAGGTGTGCCGGCGGCTGCGCGCGCAGTCCGGGCCGGCGGCACAGCTGCCAGTGATCTTCCTCACCGCTCGCAATGACGAAGTGGACCGCGTGCTCGGCCTGGAACTGGGGGCCGACGACTACATGACCAAGCCGTTCTCGCCGCGCGAGCTTGTGGCGCGGGTGCGTGCGCGCCTGCGTCGTGCCGCACCGTTGGCGACAGCGGGCAGCGCCGACGCGGGCTGGCAGCAGCACGGCGCCTTCGCCATCGACCGCGACGGCCGCCGCATCCGCTTCCGGAGCCAGGCGCTGGACCTGACCCGTTACGAATACGCGCTGCTGGAGGCGTTGCTGCAACGCCCGGGTGCCATCCTCAGCCGTGCGCAGCTGATGGATCGCGGCTGGGACAGCAGCGCCGACAGCGCCGACCGTACCGTGGACACGCATGTAAAGACGTTGCGCGCCAAGCTGCGTGCGGCCGGTGCCAGCGAGGACCCGATCCGCACCCACCGTGGCCTCGGCTACGCGCTGGAGGTCTAGCCGATGCGCCTGGTGCTGAAGCTGTTCCTGGGCTTCTTCCTGATTACCGGTATTGCCGCATTCTTCGTGATGCGCGTGTTCGTCAACGAGGTGAAGCCGGGTGTGCGCCAGGCGATGGAGTCGACCCTGGTCGATGCGGCCAACGTACTGGCCGAGATGGCCGCCGCCGACGTCAAGGACGGCACCATCCGCAGCGGCGGCTTCACCCGCAACCTGGCCAAGGCGCGGCAGCGCGACCTGAAGGCGATGGTCTGGCGTTTTCCCAAGCGCTCGCTGGATTACCGGGTGACCATCACCGACGCGCGGGGCATCGTCATCTACGACTCGCTGGGCCGCGACCTGGGGCGTGACAACTCGCGCTGGAACGATGTCTACCGCACCCTGCGCGGCGAGTACGGCGCCCGTTCCAGCCCGGAAGTACCGGGCGAGGACGGCGATACGGTGATGCACGTGGCGGCGCCGGTATATGACCCGGCCGACGGACGCACCCTGATCGGCGTGCTCAGCCTGGCCCAGCCCAACCGCAGCATCGATCCGTTCATCGCGGCCAGCCAGCGCGCCATCATCGAGCGCGGGGCCTGGCTGATCGGGCTGTCGGCGCTGGTCGGCGTACTGGTGACGATGTGGCTGACCACCGGCCTGGGCCAGCTCAGCCGCTATGCACGCGCGGTCACCGCCGGCGAACCGGTGCCGCCGCCGCGGCGTCGCCGCGACGAGATCGGCGATCTCGGCCAGGCGCTGGAAACCATGCGCCGCAAGCTGGAGGGCAAGGCCTACGTCGAGCAGTACGTGCAGTCGCTGACGCACGAGATGAAGAGCCCGCTGGCGGCAATCCGCGGTGCCGCTGAGCTGCTGCAGGAGCCATTGCCCGAGGCCGACCGCGTGCATTTCGCCCGCAGCATCGTCGACCAGCAGGAACGGCTGACCGAGACCATCGACAAGCTGCTGGCGCTGGCCGAAGTGGAGCAGCATGGCTGGCTGCAGACCCGCGACCCGATCGCGTTGCCGGTGCTGCTGGCCGAGGCGGCGGCTGCGGCGCAGGTGCGCGCGCAGGCGGCGGGCGTACAGGTGCGCATCGGCAGCGCGCCCGACCTGTCCGTGCAGGGCGATGCCTATCTGCTGCGGCAGGCGCTGCACAACCTGATCGACAATGCCATCGCGTTTTCGCCGTCCGGCGCGAAGATCGCGCTGCAGGCCGAGGTGGACGGGCAGGGCGTGCGCCTGCAGGTGGCCGACCGCGGTGCGGGCATTCCGGACTATGCGCGCGATCGGGTGTTCGAGCGCTTCTATTCGCTGGCGCGCCCGGCCAGTGGACGGCGCAGCTCGGGCCTGGGCCTGCCGTTCGTGCAGGAGGTCGCGCGCCTGCATGACGGCCGTGCCAGCGTCGAGGTCCGCGATGGCGGCGGCACCGTGGCCAGCCTGTGGTTGCCGTTGAGCGTGCCGGGCCAGCGTCCGCGCCGCTGACTTCACACCCGCTTCAAATTCGCCACAAACCCTGCTCACCGCAGCGGTCCATCCTGCAGCCCTCTCCAACGAGGATGGACCATGAAATCCCTGAAGATGCTGCTGCGGTTCGCCATTGTCGGCGGGCTGATCCTGCTGCTGCTGGTTCCACTGACGATGATCCGAGGGGTCATCACCGAGCGCAGCGCATACCGCGACGAGGCGTTCTCGCGCGTGGCCGACAGCCGCGCCGGTGCGCAGCGCCTGGTCGGGCCGGTGCGGGTGGTGCCGTGGGTCGAGCGCCAGCAGGTCGAAGTCGTCGACGCCAAGGGCAACAAGAAGACCGAGGTGCAGGTCAGCGAAGGCCACTGGCTGCAGATGCCGGCCACGCTGGAAGTGGGCGGTGAGATGCTGCCGAGCCAGCGCGAAGTCGGTCTGTTCAAGGTGCCGGTGTACAGCTGGAACGGCCAGCTGAAGGCGACCTTCGCTGTCGACGACTACCCGGTGAAGGCCGGCCGCAGCTACGGACAGCCGTATGTGGCGCTGGGCGTTTCCGATGTGCGCGGGCTGGTCGGTACGCCCAACCTGCGCGTGGACGGAAAGCAGCTGCGGCTGCTGCCGGGCGTCGAAGCGGCCAGCGAAGTCGGTCGCGGCCTGCATGCTCCCGTGGCCGGGTTCGCCAACGACCAGGGCGGCAGCCTGGCCGCCAGTACCGTCGAACTGGAACTTCGCCTGGACGGCAGCCGCATGCTGTCGGTGGTGCCGGTGGGCGATGACACCCGCATCGCCCTGCGTTCGACCTGGCCGCATCCGTCGTTCAGTGGTGCATTCCTTCCCAACGAGCGGCGCGTCAATGCACAGGGCTTCGATGCACGCTGGGCGGTGTCCTCGCTGGCGTCCGACGCGCAGCGCCAGCTGCGCAGCGACGGTGCGATCGATTCGCAGGCGGTGACCGTGTCGCTGGTCGATCCGGTGGATACCTATACCCAGGCCGATCGTGCTTCGAAGTACGGGGTGCTGTTCGTGCTGCTTACCTTCGTCGGCTTCATCCTGTTCGAACTGATCAAGTCGCTGCGCATCCATCCGCTGCAGTACCTGATGGTGGGCCTGGCGCTTGCGATCTTCTTCCTGCTGCTGATCAGCCTGTCCGAGCACATCGCGTTCTGGAAGGCCTACCTGGTCTCGGCCGTGGCCTGCATCGGGCTGCAGGCGGTGTACCTGGCCAACGTGTTGGGCCACTGGAAGCGTGGCCTCGGCTTTGCCGCGCTGCTGACCGTGTTGTACGGCGCGCTGTATGGGCTGCTGGTGTCGGAGAACAACGCGCTGCTGATGGGCTCGCTGCTGCTGTTCGTGATCCTGGCGCTGGCGATGTGGGTGACCCGCCGGGTCGACTGGTACGCGCTTGGCGCGGAACTGAAGTAAGGAGGACGCCATGGGCTGGCGCCACGGATTGCGGCAACGGGCACGGCAGGGCATTCCGGCCCTGCTGGAAGTGGATGCACTGCTGCAGGCACATGGCGTGCTGGCGGCCCTGCCGGGGGCACGGATCGCCCCCGGCCTGGTCCGCTTCCAGCTGGCTGCGGTCACCTGCGAGGGATTGCAGGATAAGGGGCTGGGGTGGCTGCAGGGCGCGCGGCAGGGACGCGGCGCGCTGGCAGGCAGGGTGCCACGCTACCGGCCATGGAAAGCCGGAGCGGAGGCGCTGGCCGAGATCGGCATCGGCGGCCTGCCGGAGGACTGGCCGGCACATGCGGCGGTATACGGCTGCAGCAGCATCGACCAGCGGCACTGGTTGCTGCTGCTGCCGGCGCGGGCGCAGCTGTGGCTGGGCTGGAGTGGGTGATCGGGCTGTTCATCCACGCATGGCGTGGATCTACGGGCGGGAACCCAGCCCTTTGGTGGGTGCGAACCAACCACTCTCCTGTGGGTGCGAACCTTGGTTCGCACGCTCCTGCCCATGACCGATGGGACGGTATCACCGCGCCCCTGCTGGCTAGACTCGACCGGTTGATGATCGAGCCGAAGGGCAGGGGTGCGGCGTGTTGAAGTGGAGCGGGCTGAAGTGGGGCGTGCTGGCGGTAGCGCTGGCGATGGGTGGCAATGCAGGGGCGCAGCAGCGCGAGACGGTGGACCTGGACATGGTCAGCCGCATCCGCCAGGAGGCCTTCCACCGTTCGCAGGTGATGGACACCTTCAGCTACCTCACCGAGCGCATCGGGCCGCGCCTGACCAACTCGCCGGCGATGGGCCGCGCCAACGCCTGGACCCGCGGCAAGTTCAACGAATGGAAGCTGGACAACGTCCACGACGAAGCCTTCGATGATTTCGGCCGGGGCTGGGAGTTCACCGCGGCCAGCGTGGAAATGCTGGGTGACCGCGTGCAGCCGCTGCATGCGCTGCCCAAGGCCTGGACCCCGGGTACCAAGGGCCCGGTCGAAGGTGAGCTGGTGCAGGTCGAGATCAAGAAGCCGGAAGACATCGAGAAGTATCGCGGCAAGCTGCGCGGCAAGATCCTGCTGCTGGGCGAGGCGCGCGAGTACAAGCGCGGTACCGAGGCTGATTCGCATCGGCACGACGCCACCTCGCTGGAAGGCCTGCAGGAATTCACCCTGCCCAAGGACAAGGACGCCACCGCCGAGCGCGCCAAGCGGGTCAAGGAGTACCAGGAGCGGCAGGCGCTGGTGGCCAAGGTCAACGCGTTCTTCGTCGAAGAGGGCGCGCTGGCCGCGATCAGCATCAGCGGCTGGGACAACGGCATCATCCGTGTTGCCGGTGGTGGTTCGCGCAAGGCCGGTGAATCGGTGGGCATCCCGGAACTGGCGATGATCAGCGAGCACTTCAATCCGCTGGCGCGCGCGCTGGAGGCCAAGCAGACCGTGCGCCTGCGCGTGGACGTGGCCGCACGCTTCACCGATGAGGCCGACCAGCCGGGCTACAACACGCTGGCCGAGATCCGCGGCAGCAGCAAGCCCGATGAAGTGGTGATGATCGGCGCGCACATGGATTCATGGCACAGCGGCACCGGCGCGGCCGACAATGCTGCTGGCGTGGCGGTGATGATGGAGGCGATGCGCATCCTCAAGGCCACCGGCGCCAAGCCCAAGCGCACCATCCGGGTAGCGTTGTGGAGTGGCGAGGAGCAGGGCCTGATCGGCTCGCAGGCCTATGTGGCCAAGCACTTCGGCCAGTTCCCGGAACCCACTGACCCGGCGCAGAGAGCGCTGCCGGCCTCGCTGCGCGAGCCGACCGGTGCGCTGCGCAAGACGCGCGACTACAGCAAGTTCCAGGTCTACTTCAACATGGACAACGGCTCGGGCCGCTTCCGTGGCATCTATGCACAGGAGAACCTGGCGGCGATGCCGATCTTCGAAGCGTGGCTGGCACCGTTCCATGACGTGGGCGCCACCACCGTGGCCACCCGCAACACCGGCAGCACCGACCACATCAGCTTCGACCGCATCGGCCTGCCGGGCTTCCAGTTCATCCAGGACCGTCTGGACTACTTCAGCAATGTCCACCACAGCCACCTGGACACCTGGGACCACGCCGAACCGGAAGACCTGAAGCAGGCCGCGGCCATCGTCGCCTCGTTCGCCTACAACGCCGCCATGCGCGAGCAGCCGTTCCCGCGCAAGGCTGAACCGCAGCCCTGAAAACCCGGGCGGGAGGGGCTGGACGCGTCCGCCTCTCCTTGCCTATCCGGGGCTGGTGGTAAAATCGGGGGATTCCCGTTCCCCGAGCGCCTCATGATCTGCCGCACCCGCTTCGCCCCCAGCCCCACCGGTTACCTGCACATCGGCGGTGCCCGCACTGCGTTGTACTGCTGGCTGGAGGCCCGCCACCGTGGCGGCGAGTTCGTGCTGCGCATCGAGGACACCGACCGTGAACGCAGCACCCAGGGCGCGATCGACGCCATCCTGGAGGCGATGGAGTGGCTGGGCCTGGATTACGACGAGGGCCCGATCTACCAGACCGACCGCGTCGCCCGTTACCAGGAAGTGGCCGAGCAGCTGATCGCCAACGGCAAGGCGTACTACGCCTACGAAACCCGTGAAGAGCTGGACGCGATGCGCGAAGCCGCCATGGCCCGGCAGGAAAAGCCGCGCTACAACGGCGCCGCGCGCGAGCTGGGCCTGCCGTACAAGGACGACCCGAACCGCGTCATCCGCTTCAAGAACCCGCTGGAAGGCACGGTGGTGTTCGACGACCTGATCAAGGGCCGCATCGAGATCGCCAACAGCGAGCTGGATGACATGGTCATCTTCCGCCCGGACGGCTACCCCACCTACAACTTCGCGGTGGTGGTGGACGACTGGGACATGGGCATCACCGAGGTCATCCGCGGCGACGACCACATCAACAACACCCCGCGCCAGATCAACCTGTACGAAGGCATCGGCGCGCCGGTGCCGAAGTTCGGCCATATGCCGATGATCCTGGATGAGCAGGGCGCCAAGCTGTCCAAGCGCACCGGCGCGGCCGACGTGATGCAGTACAAGGACGCCGGCTACCTGCCCGACGCGCTGCTGAGCTACCTGGCCCGCCTGGGCTGGTCGCACGGTGACCAGGAACTGTTCAGCCGCCAGGAGCTGATCGACCTGTTCGACGTGAAGGACTGCAATTCCAAGGCCTCGCGCCTGGACATGGCCAAGCTGGGTTGGGTCAACCAGCACTTCCTGAAGACCGAGGATGTGGCTGCCATCGTGCCGCACCTGGTCTACCAGCTGCAGAAGCTGGGCCTGGACGTGGCCGCCGGCCCTGCCCCGGAGGACGTGGTGATCGCGCTGCGTGAACGCGTGCAGACCCTGAAGGAAATGGCCGAGAAGGCCGTGGTCTGGTACCAGCCGCTGACCGAGTACGACGAAGCGGCGGTGGCCAAGCACTTCAAGGCCGGTGCCGAGGTGGCACTGGGCAAGGCCCGCGAGCTGCTGGCGGCGCTGCCGGCATGGACCGCCGAAGCGGTCGGCGTGGCCCTGCACGACACCGCCGCCGCGCTGGAAATCGGCATGGGCAAGGTCGCCCAGCCGCTGCGCGTGGCGATCACCGGCACCCAGGTCAGTCCTGACATTTCCCATACCGTGTACCTGGCCGGCCGCGAACAGGCCTTGAAACGCATTGATGTGGCCATCACCAAGGTAGCAACGGCCTGAGGCATCCTTGCCAGGCCCGAACCGGAGAACACGCATGCCCGCCAAGACCGCCACTGCCTGTACCGCCCCGCACCACCACGTCCACGACGCATCGGATTTCGTGGCGGTGGTCGAGCGTGTCTCGCGCGAACGCGGGCTGCGCCTGACCCCGATCCGCGCCAACGTACTGAAGCTGATCGCCGAGGCCGGCAAGCCGGTCAAGGCCTATGAGCTGCTGGAATGGGTGCGCAACGGCAAGGGCGTGGGCGCCGATGCCCCGCCCACCGTGTACCGCGCGCTGGACTTCCTGATGGCCAACGGCTTCGTGCACAAGCTGGAATCGGTGAATGCCTTCGTGGCCTGCCATCACCCCAGCAGCGCGGCGCACTCGGTGCCGTTCCTGATCTGCAACAGCTGCCACAGCGCGGTGGAGCTGGAAGACCGCGAGATCGTCACCCAGCTGGAAAAGCGTGCCAAGGAACTGGGCTTCCAGCCGCAGGCGCAGACGCTTGAAGTGCACGGGCTGTGCGCCCGCTGCGCGGGATAACGCAAGGGTAGTGCCGGCCGCTGGCCGGCATAGGAGCGGGGTCAGATCCCTTTGCCATTGGCAAACGGATCTGACCCCGTTTCATATCGGCGCAACCCGGCCTGCACCCTAGTCCATCGGCTTGGAGCGGGTATCCACCCGCACGATCACCGACATGCCTGGCCGCAGCTGTGCTGCCAGCTTCTGCTCCCCGTCGATCCTGATGCGCACCGGCAGCCGCTGCACCACTTTGGTGAAGTTGCCGCTGGCATTGTCCGGGCGCAGCACGCTGAACTCCGATCCCGTGGCAGGTGCGATTTCCTGCACGCGGCCGCGCAACACCTGGCCGTGGAACGCGTCCACCGAGAACGTGGCCGGCTGGCCGACGGCCATCCCCCAAGTCTGGCCTTCCTTGTAGTTGGCCACCACCCACAGCGTGTCAGGCACCAGGAAAAGCAGCTGCGAGCCGGCGGCCACGTACTGGCCCACGCGCACGCTGGCCTCGCTGATCTGGCCGTCGCGCGGTGCGTGGATCACCGTATTGGCCAGGTCGATGCGGGCCAGTTCCAGCTGTGCCTGCGCACTCTCCACCTGCGCTTCCAGGCTCTTGCGTGCCACCTGGGTCGATACCAGCGTTTCCTCGGCAATGCGGATCTGTGCCTGCGCCTGCTGCACGCTGGCCTGCGCCGAGGCCTGGCTGGTGCGGAACTTGTCGCGGTCGTTGACCGACACCAGCTGCTGTGCGGCCAGTTCCTCGTAGCGCCGGGCTTCGTTGCGCGAGCGCTGCAGTTCGGCCTGGCCAGCCGACAGCGTGGCGTGTGCAGAGGCGATCTGCGCACGGTTCTGCGCCTGCGACTGGTCCGAATTGGCCAGTGCCGCGCGTGCGCTGTCCAGCGTCGCCTGTGCCTGGGCGACACGTTGCGCATAGATGCGGTCATCGATGCGCAACAGCGGTTCGCCCTTCTTCACATGCTGGAAGTCCTTCACCAGCACCTCGGTCACGTAGCCGTTCACCTGCGGTGCCATCACCGTGATCTGCCCGCGCACATAGGCGTTGTCGGTCACCATCACGCTGCTGGTGAAGGGCCACAGGTGCCAGGCGCGCAGGATCAGTGCGATCCCCAGCAACGCCACCACCACCATCACCACCACGCTGCGCGCGCTGGGCTTGAGGTATTTCGGCGCAGCCGCCGGCGCCGCGGGTGTGGGCGCAGGCGCCGCATCGGTGGGGGGCGGCGGGGTGACATTGTCGGCGTCGATGTCGTCGGGGCGGGGCGGGACGGGGGGCATGGCGATCAACTCAACGGGGCGCGGCCGGCGTGGCCGCAGCAGGGGACGTGGGGTGGCGCTTGCGCCATTGCTTGAGCACGGCGGTACGCAGCGACAGCAGCAGCAACCAGCACAGGAAGCCGATGGCCAGCCAACCGCTCAGGGTGAACACATCATTGAAGCCGCGCACATTGGCTTCGCGGCGTGTGGTCTGCGCCAGCTGCGCGCTGCCCTGCGCACTGCGCAGGACCGGATCGGTGATCTGCGCGCTGTACAGCTGCTGCTGCACGCGCAGGCGCTGCGCGACCACCGGATCTGCCGGATCGAGCTGGCTGGTCAACGCGCTGGAATACAGCTGCTCACGATGCAGCTGGAAGGTGCCGAGTACCGCCGAACCGGCCAGGCCACCCAGGGTCTGGGTGATCGACAGCGTGACCAGGAAGGTGATCATGTGGTCCACGCCCTGCTTCAGTGCGGCGGAGATGCCGAGCATGATCAGCGGGCCCATGAACATGCCGGCACCGACCGAGGCCAGGAACTGGCTGACGTAGAAGTCGTGCGGCCGGTCCAGGCTGGTGCGGTGCTGGTCGAAGAAGGCGGCGGTGCCCAGCAGCAGGATCGCCATCAGCAGCTGGGCGATCAGCCGCTTCGGCCCGAACGTCAGTGCCGCCGCCGCGATGCCGGTGATCACGCCTGCCAGGATCACCACGAACAGCGGCCGCAGCTGGTCCGGCCCCATGCCGAGCGTGCGCATCAGGTTGACCACGCCGTAGGACTGTTCGGTGGTCAGGAAGCGGATCAGGAACGCGCCGACGATGAAGTGCAGCACCGGCAGGCTGGCCAGCCAGCGCGTCTGCAGCAGCGGGTTGCGGCGGTAGTGCTCGATGATGAAGGCGGTGGTGGACAACGCAATCGAGGCGACCAGTGCCCACCCCAGCCACGGCGTATCCAGCCACCAGCGCGTATAGCCCTGTGCCAGCACGATCACCAGCAGGGCAACGGCAGGGGCGAGCAGGGCGAAGGTGAGGAAGTCCATCGGCTCGAAGGCCTTGATCTGGATGCCGGGCGGCAGCTTCAGTACCACCACCGCCGCGAACGCGCACAGGGCGAGGCCGGCTTCGAAGGAGTAGAGCTGGTGCCACTGGCCGGTATCCACGAGGCCCGGCGAGACGATCCAGGCAATCGGCACCGCCAGCTGCGAGAGACCGACGCCGACCACCAGCAGGTTGCCGGTGAAGCGGCGCGGCAGCGCCTGCAGCATGTACAGCGTGCCCAGTGTCGAGCATGCGGCGCCGGCGAAGCCACTGGCGGCACGGGTCAGCAGGGTGGTCTCGAAACTGCCGACGAACAGATGCAGCACCGCCAGCGCCGCGTACAGGCCCAGGCCGATCTCGGCGAACAGGCGGATGCCGTACTGCTGGCGGAACTTGAAGGCCAGCAGGTTGGCGGTGACATTGACCATCGCGTAGGCCGCCACCAGCCAGCTGCCCTGGGTCGGCGTCAGCGCCAGCTGGCCCTGCAGGAACGGCAGGTTGGCCGTGACCAGCGCGTTGCCGAGGCCGCCGGTGATCGCCACCAGCAGCGATACAAGCGCGTAGGCCACGCGTCGATAGGGCGGATGCCAAGGCATCGACGCCGAACCGGGCATGGTCGGCTTCTCGTGCTCCTCCCAATCCGGAACCGGCTTCAGATACGGCTGGACCATCAACGGGCCTCGCTGGGTGCTCCCTGAAGGCCGCCGCGCAGCAGCTGCAGGGCACGCCCGGCCAACTGGGCGCGCTCGTCGCGGGTCTTGCCGCGCAGGGCCGCACCCAGCATGCCCGAGATCAGTGAAATATCCGTCTTCTCCAGGTCGGCGCGGCACAGGCCGGCGGCCTTGGCGCGGGCAATCGGTGCTTCCAGCAGGTCACGCACGGTCTCGCGCGCGGTGCGCATGGCCGGCACCTCCGAATCCACCGCACGCCAGTAATCGGCGAGGGCAGGCGAATCGATGATGCGCTGGGCCATGCCCTCGAACACCTCGAACAGGGCGTCGTCGCGGTCACCGAGCTGTTCGACCTGGCGCCGGATGCGGTCAACCGTACGCTGCAGCAGCGCCTGGATCAGCGCGGTACGGTCGGGGAAGTTGCGGTACAGGGTGGCGCGGCCCACCTGGGCGCGTTCGACCACCAGGTCCAGTGGAGCGGTGACGCCATGTTGGCCGAAGACATGATCGGCGGCGTCGAGGATGAGGGCACGGCGGGCAGCGGCATCGGCACGTTGGGCGGTCATGGGTTCATTTTCGGACATTAATGTCCGGTTGGCGAGACATTGAGTGACGGGATTGTCCGTTTGTTGTCGTACGCACATCTTTGTGACGCTTGCGTGATGGTGTTGGCGGAAATGAAAACGGGGGCCCGAAGGCCCCCGCTGGAGATGCTGTAGATCCACGCCATGCGTGGATGAGGGAGGTCAAGAGCCCTTTCCTGCGGAATGGGCTCCGACCCCGCCGTGCGCGATCAGAAGAACGCGCGGATGCCGAAAGCGACGCCACGACCCGGCAGCGGCGAGTAGTCGCGCAGCAGCGAGGTATGCGGGCGCACTTCGCGGTTGGTCAGGTTGCTGCCATCCAGGAACACCTCGTAGCTGTTGCTGGCGTTGCGGTCCCAACGGTAGGCAAGATGCGCATCGACCAGGGTGTAGCCGTTGCTCGGTTCCTCGTTCTGGGCGACGTCCTTCTGGCGGCTGTAACGCACCGCACCGACCGAGGCGCGCCAGCCATCCTTCGACCAGCGCAGGTCGGCACCGACGCGGGCCGGAGCGATGCGCGGCAGGTAGCCGGTGTTGGCCAGTTCCACCGTGTAGTTGTGGTTGTGGTCACCATGTGGCACCGCGATGTCCAGATTGCGGCTGCCGCTGCCATCCAGCTTGGCCTTCACGTAATCGCCGAACAGGCGCAGGTCCCAATCACCGGCACCGCCTTCGAACAGGTGCACCAGCGCTTCGGCCTCGGCGCCGCGGAACACCGCGTCCTGCTGGGTCCAGGCACGGACCGGCAGCCCTTCGGTAACGCCGGTGTCGGCCAGGTAGATGAAGTCCTTGAACTTGGTCTGGTAGACCGATGCGGAGAAGTCCAGGCGCTCACTGTGGGTGTGGATGCCAAGCTCGATGCGCTGGCCGCGCTCGGTTTTCAGATTGGCATCACCGATTTCCAGCGAACGGGTGGCGATGTGCGCGCCGGCGGCGTACAGCTCTTCATTGGTCGGCGCACGCTCGGAACTGTCCACGCCAATGCGCAGGTCTACCGCGTCATTGAGCTTCCAGATGCCCGCCGCGGACAGGTTGGTGGCACCGAAGGTGCGGCGACGGTAGTCACCGGTCGGGTCCAGCTTGACCTGGTCGTGGCGGCCGCCCAGTTCCAGCTTGAACGGCCCGAACTGCTTTTCCTGCAGCACGAACAGGCCGATGTTCCTGGTGCCGGTATCCGGAACGAAGGCTTCTTCGCCCTTGGCGCCGAAATCACTGTTGCCGAACTGCAGGCCGAAGGCGCCGTCCCAGCCACCGATCTGCTGCTGCACCGCTTCCAGGCGCGCTTCGATGCCACGGTTGGTGAAGCGGGTTGACGGCGTGCCGGCCTCCAGCTCCACGTGCTCGTAGTCGGTGTAGGCCACGCGTGCGTTGATGTTCTTCAGGAACGAGACCGGGTCGTAGATGCCGGCCTTGGTCTCGAAGCGGTTCTGCACCATGTCGATGCGTACGTCATGCTCGTCGCCGCCTTCCTCTTCATCGCCGTGGTCGTGGCCGTGGTCATGACCATGATCATCACCGTCGGCGTGCACGTGCGCGCCATTGGGAATGCCGTAGTTGGTGCGGTAGGTGCTGGCCGATACGCCGAAGTAACCACCGTCGCCCAGCCACGTTGCGCCGACGCCACCGGCGCGGGTGCGGATCGAGCTGTTGTCCAGGCGGCCACGGCGCGGTTCTTCGCCCTCGGCCGCATCGTGGTCATGATCGTGGTCGTGATGATCTTCCAGGCTGTCGATCACCGCATAGCCGGGAATGCGGTAGTCGTCGCCGTTGCGCACCAGGCCGTCCACATGCAGCACGACGTTGCCGCTGACACCATCGAGGCGGAACATGCCGCTGCGTTCGTTGTTCACCGAATTGCCGCGCAGTTCGGCACGGCCGCTGAGCGGGCGCTCCGGCAGTTCGCGCGCGATGCGGCCATCGACCACGTTGACCGCACCACCGATGGCACCGCTGCCGAACAGCAGGGTGGCCGGGCCCTTCAGCACTTCGATCTGGTCGGCCAGGAACGGCTCGATGCTGGTGGCATGGTCGGCGCTGACCGTGGAGGCGTCCATGTTGCCCATGCCGTTGGACAGCACCGCAACGCGCGGGCCTTCCTGGCCGCGGATGATCGGGCGGCCGACGCCCGGGCCGAAGAACGTGCTCTGCACGCCAGGCAGCTTGGCCACGGTATCGCCGAGGGTGCCGGCCTTCTGCTCGTCCAGGCGTTCCCCGGCGAGAACCTCGACCGGGCGCGCCAGCGATTCGGCATCGCCCTGCAGCGGCGATGCGGTGACCTGCACCGACGACAGTTCGGTCAGGTGGCGGTCACGATGAGCGCTGTCCTGGCCGGCAGCAAAGGCGACGGACGGCAGCAGGGCGGCGAGGGCCAGGGCCAGGGAATGCGGCTTGAGCCGAGGGGTGTGGGCGGGCATGGGCAGGTCCTTTGTTACAATGTATCAATCGCGGGGCGCACGAATCCCGTCGATGGGACAGGGGGAGGGAAACCGTGCGGGTCGGGAACGGATGTTATATTATTCCATAACGATTCGCCGACCCTGCTGGAAGTCATGTCCCTGTCCTCACGCCTGCGCCACCTGCTCGACCGATTCGGCGCCACTGGTTCGATGCTGTGCGCGGTGCATTGCGCGGTTATCCCCGTGCTGCTGGCGGCGGCGCCGTCGCTGGGCCTGTCGTTCTGGTTGAGCGACGGCGTGGAGCAGGCCCTGGTGGTGTTCGTGACCCTGCTCGGGCTGTTCAGCCTGGTCTGGGGCTATCGTCGTCATGGCGCGCTGCGCGCGCTGGGTTTCCTGATTCCGGGCCTGGTCGCGCTGTGGGCCGGCGTGCTGTACGACCCGCTGCATCACAACGCGGTGCCGCATGCGGTGGTGATGACCATCGGTGGCCTGTTGGTGGGCGTTGCACACCTGGTCAACCTGCGCCTCAACCACGGCCACGTGCACGACGCCAGCTGCGCGCACTAGGCGCTCCGTGATAGGATTTCCGATCGTGCGCGGGGGCGCCCAGCAAGGCGGCCCCGCCGAACCCGTGTCAGTACGGGGTAACCAGATTTCACACTTGAGGAGTTGAAGACATGGGTAAGGGTGACCGCAAGACCGCCAAGGGCAAGCGCTACAACGCCAGCTATGGCAACGCCCGTTCGCACACCGCGAGCAAGGTCGCCGTAGGCGCCGCCGCCCCGGTTGCCAAGAAGACCGTGGCCAAGGCTCCGGCGAAGAAGGCTGTGGCGAAGAAGGCTGTCGCCAAGGCCTGATCCGGCCGACCGACCGCTTCAAGGAAAAACGCGGCGCCTGGCGCCGCGTTTTTTTATGCCTGTTCGCTGAGCCGGGCGTGGGCCCGGCTCTACAGCGGCGTCAGCGCAGGGTCTGTTTCAGCGTTTCCGGGTTGCCGTCGTTCGGCGCGGCCGGCACCTGCAGCAGATGCGCCAGCAGCGGGTAGACATCAACGTTGTCGAAGCCATCGATCACCAGGCCCTGGCGGAATGACGGGCCGCTGGCGACGAACACCGCACGCATGGACGGCAGGGCATTGTCGTAGCCGTGCGAACCGCGATCCTGCTTGGTGCGCTTGGCGATCCGGTCCCGATGCAATGCATCCCAGCCTTCGTCCATGGCGCAGACGATCGGCGGCACCCGCGGGTGCGTACCGTAGTGCCAGCGCGGAGGCAGGTTTTCCTTCTTCCAGCATTCGTAGTGCGCGTGACGGCCGAGCAGGGCGCGTTCGGCGTCGGCTTCGCGGCCCGCAACCGGCGCGAAGCCCACCGACTGGCCCTGGCTGACATTGCGCGCGATGGCCGGATCGGCCATCGATTCGGTGGCGATCACGTGGCCGTCGGCGACGCTGGCCATGCCATGGTCGGACACCACGATCACGTTGGTGGTCGACGCCAGCCCTCGCTGCTGCAGCCCGTCCAGCACCTGGCCGACGATCTGGTCGGCGCGCACGATGGCGTCGGCATACTGCTTCGAATCGGGGCCGTAATGGTGGCCGGCCTTGTCCACGTGCTCCATGTACAGCGTGGTCAGGCGCGGCGCATCGGCGTCGGTCTGTGCCAGCCAGTCAAGCACGATGCCGGCACGCTGCTCCAGCGGTTCCTGGCCGTCGTAGATGCGCCACTGGCTCGGGCGCACCCCGCGGATTTCCGACTCGCTGCCCGGCCACGAGGTGGTGGCCGAACGCACGCCGGCGTTCTCGGCGCCGACCCAGATCGGCTCGCCGCCCCACCACGCGCTGGTAGTGACCGCCTCGCGGTTGCTCAGCTCGAAACGGCCGAGTGCCTCATCGTCCATGCTGTTGTTGACGATGCCGTGGTGGTCCGGGCGCAGGCCGGTGACGATGGTGTAGTGGTTGGGGAAGGTCAGCGACGGATAGGACGGGGTCATCCAGCGTGCACGCACGCCGCCGTCGATCAGCCGCTGCAGGTTCGGGGTCAGGCCGCGATCGAGCGCGTCGGCGCGCAGGCCGTCGATGGAGATCAGCAGCAGCTTCGGCGGCGCGGCCGCAGCGACGGGCGTGGCAACGGAGGCGGAAGGGGCGGGCGCGGTGGTGCAGGCGGCTAATGGCAGCAGCAGCGCCAGCGCGCAGGTCAGGCGTACGGAAGTCATCCGCGCATGATAAGCCGGCGCAATGACCGGCCCAAGACACGCTGCGCCGAAGGGCGCAGCGTGTCCGCGCATTCTTCCTTATCCCCGCGCCTGTCGGCGCGCCCGTGTCGACCAAGGTCGACACCTACCCACGGCAACACAATACGCAGCCCGGCCAGTCCTCATGCAAACAATGGCGTCTGGCGTTGTTCCAGGCGCAGCAGTGCGGCCTTGGTTTCCAGTCCACCGCCGAACCCGGTCAGTGCGCCGTTGCTGCCGATCACGCGATGGCAGGGCAGGATGATCGGCAACGGGTTGCGGCCATTGGCGGTGCCCACCGCGCGCGTCGCGCTGGGCTGTCCCAGGTGCTGTGCCAGCTGCAGGTAGCTCCAGGTCTGCCCGAACGGAATCAGCGCCAGCGCCTGCCACACGCGCAGCTGGAACGGCGTGCCGCACGGTGCCAGTTCCAGATCGAAGCTGCTGCGTTCGCCGTGCAGGAACTGCAGCAGCTGCTGGCGGGCTTCCGGCAGCGCATCCGGCGCGTAGTGCCAGTCGTCGCGGCCACGTGCGGGATGGCGGTTTTCCGGAAACAGCACATGCGCAAGTCCGCGCTCGTCACCGGCGATGGTCAGCACGCCGATCGGGCTGTCGAAACGGTCGAACAACAGGGTCATGTCGGTTCTCCAACGAAAGTGCCAGACAGGTGCCACAGGTGCAGCACGGCATACGCGCGCCACGGCCGCCAGGGTTGCGAGCGTGCTTCGGTCGCACGTTCGCTCAGGCGCTGGCCCTGCGCATGGCCGAGCACCTGCTGCAGCACCAGGTCGCCGGCGGGGAACGCATCAGGCTGGCCGAGACCACGCAGGGCGATGTACTGCGCGGTCCACGGGCCGATGCCGGGCAGTGCCACGCAGCGGGTGACGAATTCCTCCAGCGCCTGGCCCGGCCCGAAATCGAGCTGGCCGCTGGCGCAGGCGGCTGCCAGCGCGCGCACCGTGGCAGCACGGCTGCGCGGCAGGCCGATCGATTCCAGCGGTGCCTCGGCCAGCACCTCTGGCGCAGGGAACTGGCGATCAAAGTCCGACGGCATGCCCGGCAGATGTGCGCCGAAGGCATCCACCAGGCGCCGCGCGAAGGTGGTGGCTGCGGCGACGCTGACCTGCTGGCCGAGCACCGCGCGCACGCCCACTTCGAATCCATCCCAGCCGCCTGGAACACGCAGCCCGGGGCGTTCGGCGATGCCCCGCGCCAGCAGCGGTTCTTCGCCCAGTGCGGCGTGCACCTGCTGCAGGTCGGCATCCAGATCGAACACGCGGCGCACGCGACGCACGATGTCTGGAATCAGGCGCGGATCGACGGCGCCGAGCTGCAGGTGCAGTTCCGGCCGTTTCGGATCGGCGGTGACGCGCAGCAGGGTGGGCCGCTCAGGCGTACCCAACACGCGCTGGTAGCTGTCTTCGCCGATCAGTTCGATGCCGGGCAGGCTGCGCTTGCGCAGGAAGGCCAGCATGCGTGGGAAGTCCAGCGGTGGCCGGTAGGCCAGGCGCAGCACCAGGCCCCCCTCATCGGCGGCGAGGGGTTGGTGCTGGCGACGCAGCGCGGTGGGGGCCATGCCACAACCCTGCAGGAATGCGGTATTGAAGCGGCGCAGGCTGTTGTAGCCGGCGGCCAGCGCGACGTCGGTCACCGGCAGCGTGGTTTCGGTCAGCAGCTGCTTGGCCAGCAGCAGGCGGTGGGTGGCGTGGATCTGTCCGGGTGTCGCGCCCAGGTGTTCGACGAACAGGCGTTGCAGCTGGCGTGCACTGAGCCCGATCTTCTCTGCGAGGTGGGCCACTGGCTGTTCCTGCAGGAAGCCGCCATGGATCAGGGCCAGTGCGCGCTGCACGGTCTGTCCGGCCAATGCCTGCTGCGCCTGCGGTGCCAGCTCGGGGCGGCACCGCAGGCACGGGCGGTAACCCGCTGCTGCGGCAGCGGCCGCAGTCGGGTAGTAGGTGATGTTGCGCGGCTTCGGCGGAGGTGCCGGGCACACCGGGCGGCAATAGATGCCGGTGCTGCGCACGGCGGTGAAGAACACGCCGTCGAAGCGTGCGTCGCGGGCCAGGCGGGCGCGGTCGCAGGCGGCGGTGTCGAGGGCGAGGGCGGTGTCCATGACGCCAGTCTAGGCGGGTGCGGGCGGGGATACTCGCCGGATTCGGACATGGATGCTGGATAGGGTACTGGCAGGGCCGCGCCCTGCACCCGCAGAATCAACGGCAACGGCTGAAGCAACGGCAAAAGCTGGTTTCCTGCGGGATGGCGGGGTGGATCCGGTTAAGGGGGACGCCGTAAACCCATCCATGGGGGCTTGGTCGCGGCATCCATGCCGCTCACCCCCCCTCAACCGGACCCACCCCGCCTTCGACAGGTTCCTGCGATCTGCCGGAACGGTGTTCTGCGCTGCTGTTGGTGGGTGTCGACCTTGGTCGACACGCCTTCCCAAGGGTCAGAAGGGGTTCAGTGCCGCGCGCTGAATGCGCGCGCTGGACAGGTAGACTGTGGCCCTTGCTTTCCTGAAGGCCGGTCGCCCGATGTTCGCCAAACTCCGCTGGTTGCCCCTGTTGTGCCTTGCCCTGGCGGGCTGCAGTCAGCTGGAGAATCCGGGCAATGTGACCGCCGCCGACAAGGCGGCGCGGGCGCCGACCAGTGATGGCGAGAACATGGTGTCGATCAATGCGGCTGACGCACCGCCGCCGCCCGCGCCGCCGCGCAGCCGGGCGGATCGGCCGTGGCCGCAGGCGCAGCTGGAGAACGGCCGCGCCTGGGTCAGTTGCAGCACCGAGTACGCCGGCGAGGCGGGCGATGGCGTCGAGCTGGAGGGCCTGCAGCGCGATCAGATCAGCCAGGCGCTGGCGCCGTGTACCGAGCGTGGGCTGGTGCGTGTGCGCTATTCGGGAAAGATCAATCCGGGCTTCGCTGAGATGATGTGGCGGCTGGCCGTGGTTGCCGATGAGCAGAAGATCCACAAGCGCATCCTCGATCTGGATTCCAGCGGTGGCCAGGTGGAATCGGCCATCGTGGCCGGCGACAGCATCGGTGAATCGGGCTGGACGATCTGGGTGCGCGAGGGCTCGATCTGCCACAGTGCCTGCGTGTTCGTGCTGGCTGCCGGTGACAACCGCCTGCTGTCGGGCAGGGTTGGTATCCACCGCATGATGCGCATCAGTTCCAAGGCCACCTCGCGCGCCGAACTCAACCGCGAGCTGCACGAGGTCTACGACAACGTGAAGGACTACCTGCAGCGCAACGGCGTGGCGGTAGGCGTGGCCGATCTGATGATGACCGTGCCCAACCGCAGCCTGCGCCTGCTGACCCCGGACGAGCTGCGCCAGTACGGCCTGGACGGCACCAACGCGGTGCAGGACGACCTGGAGCGGATCAAGCAGATGCGGGCCTGCGGTGATGATTTCGTACAGCGCAAGGATGCGTTCCTGATCGCGTTCGACCAGCAGTGCAAGCGCGAAGGCGCTGACATGGAATCGATCAACAGCTGTGGCCAGGCACTGAAGCAGCGCTTCGGTTTCCCGGATGCGGTATGCCCGGAAGAAAGCCCGCTGTCGGAGATCGATGTGGCGACGCTGCCACCGGCACCGTCCGAGCCGCCACCGGTGGCCGAGCAGGCGCCGGCGGACGCCGGAAAGCCTGCCGCGCAGGCCGACGCTGCCGTGGTCGAGGGTAGCGCCCACGCGCGCTGACGAGGCGGTCACCGCGCTGGCGTAGACTGCGGTTCTTTTCCGAGAACCGGCGGTGTCCATGAAGCGCGTGCTCCTGCTGCTGTCCTTGTCGCCATTCGTTGCGCTGGCGCAGGTGCCTGCGCCGGCTACGCCCGCACCTGCACCCGCGCGCCCGGCGCCGACATCGCCGGCCGCCGCGAAGCCGGCCACGGCCGGTGCCCCGGCGTTGACTGCCGCGCAGCAGGCGCAGGTGCAGAAGCAGGACGCGGAAATGGGCGCGGCCGCAGTGAAGGCGGCGCAGCTGGTCGATGCCAATCGTGCCGGCGAATTGTGGGAAGGCGCCTCCGCCGTCGCGCGACGTGCGGTGCCCAAGGCGGCCTTCGTCAGCCAGCTGACCACCGAGCGCACGCGGTTGGGCGCGATGGCCGGCCGCGGCCAACCGACCATCACCCGGGTCAAGTACGGCGCCGGTGCCGCCGTGCCCGAAGGCCTGTACATCAACGTCAGCTTCCCGACCCGCTTCGCCAACAGCGCGCAGCCGGTACGCGAGCTGGTGTCGTTCCGTTTCGACGAGGACCAGGTGTGGCGCCTGGCCGGTTACAGCCTGCGTGCATCAGCACCCTGAGGAGCACAACGATGGCAACTGAACTGACGATGCTGGCCTGGTCGGTGCTGCTGGGCTTTGTCTACATCTTCGCTGCCTCCACCGTGGTCACCCGCGAGCGTGGCCTGAAGTGGAATGCCTCGGCGCGTGATGGCCAGGCCCGGCCGCTCAGTGCGCTGGCCGGCCGCCTGCAGCGGGCCCAGGCCAACTTCCTGGAGACCTTCCCGTTCTTCGCCGCCGCCGCGATCGCGGTGGTGCTGGCCGGGCGTGGCAACGACACCACCGCATTGGCCGCGCAGGCCTACTTCTGGGCAAGGGTGGTCTATCTGCCGCTGTATGCCGCCGGCGTGCCCTATGTGCGCAGCCTGGTCTGGGCGGTATCGCTGCTGGCCATCCTGGCGCTGGTGTTCGCGTTGTTGTGAGCCGGGCCTGATCCAGATCAAGGCCGGTCAGCTGCGCGGCGCTATGCTGGCGCGGACTGGATCAACGGCAGGAGGCGCGCATGCGCAGGATGGACGTGGTGGTGGTCGGCGCGGGCCCGGCGGGTCTGTGCTTCGCACGCGCGCTGGCCGGTAGCGGCCTGCAGGTCGGGCTGGTGGACGTGCAGCCGCGCCAGGTACTGGCCGAGGCGGCCTTCGATGGCCGCGAGATCGCGCTGACCCATGCCTCGCGGCAGAGCCTGGAGCAGCTGGGGCTGTGGCAGCGCCTGGCGCAGGCCGAAGTGGCCGAGCTGCGCGATGCAAGGGTGATGAACGGTGGCTCGCCGTTCGCGCTGACCTTCGCCAGCAGCCAGGTCGACGGCCAGCCGCTGGGCTGGCTGGTGCCCAATCATCTGATCCGCCGCGCCGCATGGGATGCCGTGCAGGGCCAGGACGGACTGGAGCTGTTCGATGGCCGCAAGGTGCTCGGCGTGCAGGCCGATGCACAGGGCCACGTGGTCACGCTGGACGATGGCAGCACGCTGCACGCGCGGCTGCTGGTGGCCGCTGACAGCCGCTTTTCGGCAACCCGTCGCATGCTCGGCATCGGCGCGCAGATGCGCGACTTCGGCAAGTCGATGCTGGTCTGCCGCATGCAGGTCGAGCGCGATCATCACCACACCGCGTGGGAGTGGTTCGGCTATGGCCGCACCATGGCGTTGCTGCCGCTCAACGAGGGCCAGGCATCGGCGGTGATCACGCTGCCGCCGCGGCAGATCGAGGAACTGCTGGCGATGGACGAGGTGGCGTTCGGTGAAGCCATCAGTGCCTGCTTCGAACGCCGCCTTGGACGGATGCAGCCGGTGGCCACGCCGCAGGCGTATCCGCTGGTGGGGGTGTACGCGCACCGGTTCGTGGGCGAGCGCTCTGCGCTGGTCGGCGATGCGGCAGTGGGCATGCACCCGGTCACCGCGCATGGCTTCAACCTGGGCCTGGCCAGCGCACAGCGGCTGGCGCAGGGCATCGTCGCGCAGCAGCGGCGGGGCGCCGACATCGCGGCCGAGGGCATGCTGGCCCGTTATCAGCGTGGCCATCGACTGGCGTCGCGGCCGTTGTACGAGGCCACCAACGCGATCGCCAGCCTGTACACCGACGATCGACGCCCGGCGCGGCTGCTGCGGGCGGCCGGCCTGCGCGTGGCGCAGGGCGTGGCGCCGTTCAGGCAATTGATCGCCTCGCACCTGACCCAGCGCGTGGCCTGAACGGGTTCAGATCAGCCGGCAGCCAGCACGCGGATCTGGCTGTCGGCGAACTCGACCACCTGGCCAGCGCGGATCTTGCAGGCCTTGCGCAGTTCAACCTCACCGTCGACCAGCACCTGGCCTTCGCTGATGACCATCTTGGCCTCGCCGCCGCTGGTGACCAGGTCGGCCAGCTTGAGCAGCTGCTTGAGTTCGACGTAGTCACCGTCGAGGTCGAATTCGAGAATCTGCATGGAGCGGGGTTCCTGGGAAGAGGGCGCAGGCCAGCGGCCGGGCCGGGGGAAGAGGGCGCGTATTGTGCGCCAGCACCGGGCATGACGGCACGCGCATGGAAAACTGTACGCCTCGTTCAGGATCAATGCGGTATCATTCCGCTCTGAGCGAGTGAAATCTCCTCCGACCGAGCAGCGCCAGGGCACGCGATAAGAAGGGCGCCCAAAGCGCGGACCATCCCTTTTTTATCGCACTGCCAGAACGACGGCAGTGCCTTCGGAGTTCCCCATGTCCCAAGATTCCCAAGCGCCGCTGCAGTTTGCGCAGCTCGGCCTGTCCGAGCCCGTGATGCAGGCGGTCACCGCCATCGGCTACGAAACCCCGTCGCCGATCCAGGCCGCCACCATCCCGGCGATGCTGGAAGGCCGCGACGTGCTGGGCCAGGCCCAGACCGGTACCGGCAAGACCGCTGCGTTCGCATTGCCGGTACTGTCCAACATCGACCTGCAGCAGATCAAGCCCCAGGCCCTGATCCTGGCGCCGACCCGCGAGCTGGCCATCCAGGTGGCCGAGGCGTTCCAGTCCTATTCGTCGAAGATCCCCGGCTTCCGCGTGCTGCCGGTGTACGGCGGCCAGCCGTACGGCCAGCAGCTGTCGGCGCTGCGCCGCGGCGTGCACATCGTGGTCGGTACCCCCGGCCGCGTGATCGATCACCTGGACCGCAGCACCCTGGACCTGTCCGAGCTGAAGACCCTGGTGCTGGACGAAGCCGATGAAATGCTGCGCATGGGCTTCATCGACGACGTCGAAGCCGTGCTGAAGAAGCTGCCGGAGCAGCGCCAGGTGGCCCTGTTCTCGGCCACCATGCCGCCGCAGATCCGCCGCATCGCGCAGACCTACCTGCAGGACCCGGTGGAAGTGACCATCGCGGCCAAGACCACCACCTCGGCCAACATCCGCCAGCGCTACTGGTGGGTGAGCGGCATGCACAAGCTGGACGCGCTGACCCGCATCCTGGAAGTCGAGCCGTTCGATGCGATGATCATCTTCGCCCGCACCAAGGCCGGCACCGAAGAACTGGCCAGCAAGCTGCAGGCCCGTGGCCTGGCCGCGGCCGCGATCAACGGTGACATGCAGCAGGCGCAGCGTGAGCGCACCATCGCCATGCTGAAGGAAGGCAAGCTGGACATCCTGGTTGCCACCGACGTGGCCGCCCGCGGCCTGGACGTGGAGCGCATCAGCCACGTGCTGAACTACGACATCCCGTACGACACCGAAAGCTACGTGCACCGCATCGGCCGTACCGGCCGCGCCGGCCGCAGCGGTGAAGCGATCCTGTTCGCCACCCCGCGCGAGAAGGGCATGCTGCGCCAGATCGAGCGCGCTACCCGCCAGCCGATCGAGGAGATGCAGCTGCCGAGCGTGGAAGCGGTCAACGATACCCGCATCAACAAGTTCACCACGCGCATCACCGAAACCCTCGGCGCCGGCGGCCTGGATTTCTACCGCCAGCTGCTGGAGCGCTTCGAGAACGAGCAGAACGTGCCGGCCATCGAAGTGGCCGCCGCGCTGGCCAAGATGCTGCAGGGTGACACCCCGTTCCTGCTGCAGCCGCCGGTGCGTGCCCCGCGCGAAGAGCGTGCGCCGCGCGAGCGCTTCGACCGTGGCGACCGCCCGGAGCGTGGCGATCGCTTCGACCGCAACGAGCGCGGCCCGCGTTTCGAGCGTGGCCCGCGTCGTGACGATGCCGAAGGTGGTTTCGAGCAGCGCCCGCGCCGCGAGGTTCCGCCGCGTGGTGCGCCGGAGCAGGGCATGGAGACCTACCGTATTTCGGTCGGCCACCAGCACGGCGTGAAGCCGGCCAACATCGTCGGCGCCATCGCCAACGAAGCCGGCCTGGAAAGCCGCTTCATCGGCCGCATCGACATCCACGACGATTTCTCGCTGCTGGACCTGCCGGCGCAGATGCCGCCGGACGTTCTGTCGCACCTGCAGAAGGTGTGGGTGTCGGGCCAGCAGCTGCAGATGCGCGCGCTGGCGCCGGGTGAAGACACCAACCCGGCCCCGCGTCCGTTCAAGCCGCGCTTCGACAAGCGTGGTCCGGGCGGCCCGGGTGGCCCGCGTCGTGGCGGCCCGGGTGGTCCGGGTGGCCACGGTGGCGACCGCGGCGGTGACCGCGACAGCCGCCCGCCGCGTCGTGACGGCTTCAAGCCGCGCGGCCCGCGCAGCTACTGAGCCGCACCGCAGCCTTGACAACGCCAGCCTTCGGGCTGGCGTTGCCCGTTCCGGGCCTGCAGAAAGGGGACGGAGGGGATTAAGTCATAAATGGCAGGCCAGGTGCTTATGCCATAAACGACTTAATCCCCTCCGTCCCCTTTTTCGCATGGTCAACACATTGCCGGTCCTAGGCTGAGCCGGTTCCAAGGGAGGTTGTCACCGCAGCACATTCGGGGGGATCCGGGATGGGTAGGAGTGGCACGGACCAGCAGAGCCGACGGGTTCCCATGACCCGTGGCCTGGGACTGCGATTTGCGTTGCTGACGGGCATGGCGATTGGATTGGTCGCACTGTCCGCGCTGATCCAGGAACTGCAGGCGGCCTCCACCGCCTGGATTGCCGGCCAGGGCTACTGGTCGCGCGGTCAGCAGGATGCAACCGCCGCGCTCAGTCGTTACCTGGCGCGGGGCGATGCCCAGGACCTGGACGACGCACGCCAGGCCCTGCAGGTGCCGTTGGGCGATCTGCAGGCGCGGCTGGCGCTGGAACAGGCTGAGCCGGATGAAGCCAAGGCCAGGCAGGGGTTCCTGCAGGGTGGCAATGCGCGCGCCGATATTCCGCGCCTGGTGTTCTCGTTCCGCTATGCACGCGATATCGGTGCCTTCCGCGAAGCAACCGCGCTGTGGCGGAAGACCGACGGCGACCTGATGGCGGTGCAGCGCCTGGTCGATGAATTGCAGCTGCGGCACGACAGTGGCCCGCTGCCGATCGCCGCGCGTGATCGCTACCTGCAGCAACTGGGTGACCTTGATCGGCGGATGCAGGTGCAGAGCCAGGCGTTCTCGCAGGCGTTGTTGCGGATGGCGACGCTGGTGAGGCTGGCCACGTTGATGGTTGCGGGCCTGTCGGTGCTGGCGATCAGCCTGATGGCCGTGGCGCTGGCGCGTCGCGTCGGCAAGGACCTGACCGAACACGAGAGCCGTTTCCGCGCGGCGTTCTACCAGGCCAACGTGGGCATGCTCAAGCTCGACACCGATGGCAAGGTGATCGAGGCCAACCAGGCCATGGCGGATATTCTCGATTATCGTCGCGATGTGCTGCTGCAGATGTCACTGCACGATCTGCTGATGGACGGTGAACTGGTCATCGATGGTGTCGGCCGCATCGACTGGGACCGGCAGCTGCGGCCAAGCGAACTGCGCTTCCGGCGGCGCGACGGCAGCCTCGTCTGGGGGCGTTGGAGTGGTACCGGCGTGCACAGCAGTGGCGGCCTGTCGGTGTTTGCGATCATCGAGGACGTCAGCCAGAACCATGCGCTGGCGCGGGAGATCGAGCATCACGCCAGCCACGATCCGCTGACCGGCCTGATCAACCGCCGCGAGATCGAACGGCTGCTGGAACGCGCGCTGCTGCAGGTGCGCAGCGACGGTGGCACGCATTCGCTGTGCTACATCAACCTGGATCATTTCAAGCTGGTCAACGACAGCTTCGGCCATGCGGCCGGCGACCAGATGCTGCGCAGTTTCGCCGATTATCTGGTGGCGGCCGTGCGCGATGGCGACTGGGTCGGCCGGCTCGGCGCCGATGAGTTCGCCGTGTTCCTCGCCCATGCCGGCCAGGACGAAGCCAAGCGGGTGCTGCAGCGGGTGATCCGAAACCTGGGCCAGGCCACCTTCCCGATCAGCGAGGGCAGCCCGCAGCTGAGCTGCAGCATCGGCGTGGTCGAGGTCGGTGCCGATGCCCCCGACGTGAACTGGCTGATGAGTGCCGCCGACAGCGCCTGCTATGCGGCCAAGCAGGCGGGCCGCAACCGCGTGCACTGCTTCAACGAGAACCGCATGGCGCTGGAAGAACGGCGCCTGGAGGCCGAACGCCTGCAGGGCGTCAGCCTGGCGATGGCCGAGAACCGCATGCTGCTGTATGCGCAACGCATCGCCCGGGTGGGAGATCCGTCCTACCTGCACTACGAGGTGCTGGTGCGCATGCGCGGCACCGACGGCAGCCTGCATCTGCCCGGCCAGTTCATGCCGGCGGTGGAGCGCTACGGCATGGCCGTGGCGCTCGATCGCCACGTGCTCGGGCTGCTGTTCCGGCACCTGCAGGTCTGCCCGGCGCATGTGCGCCAGCTGGGCCTGTGCAACGTCAACGTATCGGCGCAGTCGATCGCAGAGCCAGGATTCCTGGCCTTCGTCTGCGACCTGCTCGAGCGCAACCGCGCACTGGCGTCCAAGCTGTGCTTCGAGATCACCGAGACCGCTGCGATCAGCAACCTCAGCCAGGCGCGCGCCTTCATCGATGCGGTGAAGGCACGCGGCTGCCGGATGGCGCTGGACGACTTCGGATCCGGCCTGTCCTCGTTCGGCTACCTGCGCCAGCTGCCGGCCGACATCCTGAAGATCGATGGTGCATTCGTGCGCGACATGGACACCGATCCGGTCAGCCACGCCACCGTGCGGGCGATCAGCGAGCTGGGGCGCGAGCTGCAGATGGAAGTGGTGGCCGAATGGGTGGAGACCGCCGAGGTGGCCGGCGCGCTGACCAGGCTGGGGGTACAGGGCCTGCAGGGCTATGCGATCGAACGGCCGCAGCCGCTGGAACGGATGACCCTGACCGACCTGAAGCCCTTCCGGCTGGTGGCGGTGAACGGGCCGCAGGGCGCGGGCTGAACGGCCGGCGGCGACTTTGGTCTACACATGCGCGGCGCGCCCGGCTGCGATAATGCGCGCCAGGGGCGACGTGCAGTGGGCGCGGACGTAAGCAGGAACAGGACGTGGCGTGGGCAGCAGGCAGTGGCGGTATGGAACAGGAGTGGTGCTGGCCGTCCTGCTGATGTGGTGGGCGATACCGTGGCCGCTTCAGGCTGCCGAGGCCGCATCGGGCCGCGATTACCTGCTGGTCGGGGGCGCCACCGACGCGCCGACCCCACATCGCGCGTGCACGCCGCAGATGCTGTCCGGTGCCCGCCAGCAGGTGGAAGTGCCCGCGCCGCCCGCGGGGTGGTCGGGCGAGCCACAGGCGCTGGATGTGTTCAACGTCTTCGCCGGCGAGGTCCGGGTCCAGCACGGTGACCGCGAAATCTGCGGCAACATGCACGACGCCCGCACCCGCGATTCGCGCTTCCGCGCAGGCATCGGCCTGGTCGCGGTACCGCCGGCCGGCAGCCACGCGCCATTCCTGGTCTCCTGGCAGACGCCGCTGAAGGCGCGCTGGGTTCCGACCCTGCGGCTGGGCGCGCCCAGCCCGGTGCAGCAGAACGACACCGCCCGCCTGCTGGTGCGTGCCGCCTGCATCGCCGTGGCCATCGCCTTGGCGCTGTCGGCGTTGATGGCGTTCCTGACCACGCGCGACCGCAGTTTCCTGGTCTACATCGCCGGCACCACCGTGCTGGTGCTGTGGCAGGCGATCCTCGGTGGCCTCAGCGGCTATCCGGAGCCCTGGCTGCCGGTGGGCGAGCGCGGCGCCTGGTGGCTGCTTTCGCTGACCGCGGCCACCCAGGCACTGGTGCTGCCGGCGCTGTGGCGGCTGAACGGCGGCGACCGCGCGCTGCCCCGTTCGCGGCCCCTGCAGGCGATCGTGCTGTGGGGGCTGCTGGCACTGGCCGTGCTGGTGCCGTGGCTGCGCTGGGGCCAGCTGGACTGGGTCGCACAGGGCCTGCAGGTGACCTATCTGCTGGGGTGTGGCCTGGCGTTGCTGGCCGGTGTCTGGGCGCGCTGGCGCGGCGACCGCTGGGCGCAGGCCGGGCTGGCCGCGCTGGCGCCGATGCTGGTACTGATCATCGCCGACGCCAGTGCAGCCGAATGGTTGCTGGAGTACCGGGTGGAGGCGCTGCAGCTGGCGGTGACTTGGCTGCTGATGATGGCCGCCTACGCCATGAACCAACGGCTCGGGCGGCTGCGCCAGCAGCGTGATGAACTGCGCCAGCTGGCCGAGACCGATGGCCTGACCGGGCTGCCCAACCGGCGTGCGGGGCTGCAGCAGCTGGCCCGTCACCTGGCACAGGTTGACCGCGAGCGCGGCCCGCTGGTGATCGGCTTCCTCGACATCGACCTGTTCAAGGACATCAACGATCGCCACGGCCACGCGGTGGGTGACCAGGTGCTGGTCGCGGTCGCGCGCGCCCTGCGCGCGGCGGTGCGCAGCCAGGACGAAGTGGTGCGGATGGGCGGCGAGGAGTTCCTGCTGCTGATGCCGGGCATGCCGCGCGAAGCCGCGTCGGCGCGGCTGGACCGCCTGCGCCAGCGCATCACCGAGGCCGGTCAGGCACTGCAGGTACCGGGGCTGGAAGTGACCGCCAGCATTGGACTGGCGCAATGGCGACCGGGCGAGGACGATATGGCCGGGCTGCTGCGGCGGGCCGACCATGCCATGTACGTGGCCAAGCGCGCCGGCCGCAACCGGGTCTTCGACGGCGAAGCGCTTGATCCGGCTGCACCGGCATGAAGCGCGGCGGGCGGCGATGCCGGATAATAGGGCGATGACCACCCGACTCAACAAACATATCGCCGACACCGGCTTCTGCTCCCGCCGCGAGGCCGATCGCCTGATCGCCGCCCGCCGCGTCACCGTCAACGGCCATCCGGCCGGCACCGGCGCGGTGGTGGGCGAGGAAGACCAGGTGCTGGTCGACGGCCAGCCGCTGCGCGCGCGCGTCGCCCGCAAGCCCGGCGCCCGCCGCCACGTCTACATCGCGCTGAACAAGCCGGTGGGCGTCACCTGCACCACCGAAACATCGGTCAAGGGCAACATCGTCGACTTCGTGGGCCACGAGCAGCGCATCTTCCCGATCGGCCGCCTGGACAAGGAGTCGGAAGGACTGATCCTGATGACCAGCAACGGCGACATCGTCAACCAGATCCTGCGTGCCGAGAACGGGCACCAGAAGGAATACCTGGTGGCGGTGAACAAGCCGGTCACCGACGAGTTCCTGCGGGGCATGGCGCGCGGCGTGCGCATCCACGACCAGATGACGCTGCCATGCAAGACCTCGCGGATCGCCAAGTTCGGCTTCCGCATCACCCTGCAGCAGGGCCTGAACCGGCAGATCCGCCTGATGGCGGCCGAGTTCGGCTACCGCGTGACCCAGCTGCGCCGCGTGCGCATCGACAACATCAAGATCGGTGCGCTGAAGCCGGGCCAGTGGCGCAACCTGACCGAGCAGGAGCTGCAGGGCCTGCTGCCGAAGCAGCTGGACTGGTAGGGCCGGCCGCTCGCCGGCTGCAAGGTGCCTGCAATGTACCCGGGATGCCGGCCCGTGGCCGGCACTACCCGGTGCGCGGATTGCGCGCCCGCATCGGCTAGACTTCGCAGTGACCTGCCGGAACGTGACGCTGCATGATCAAGCCCGACAAGCCTGCCAACGAAGCCCTTCGGCTTGAGGCGCTGTACCGCTACCGCATCCTGGATTCGGAGCGCGAGAAATCCTTCGATGACCTGGTGGTGATCGCCAAGGCGGTCTGCGGTACCTCGATGGCCGCCGTCACCCTGATCGACGTTGAACGGCAGTGGTTCAAATCGATCCAGGGCATTGATGCCGCGGAGAACCTGCGCAGCGAATCGATGTGCGGTCACGCCATCCTGCAGCCGCAACAGATCATGGTGGTCGAGGACGCGCAGCAGGACATCCGCTTCCATGACAATCCGGTGGTGACCGGCGATCCGCATGTCCGCTTCTACGCGGGTGCGCCCCTGATCAGTTCCGACGGCCTGCCGCTGGGTACGCTGTGCGTGTTCGACGCGCATCCGCAGCGCCTGGCCAGTGACAAGGCCGAGGCCTTGGCCGCGCTGTCGCGGCAGGTGATGCTGGTGATGGAACTGCGCCGTTTCGCGCTCGACATCCAGAAGCACATGCTGGAACGCGACGATTACGAGCGACTGCTGTCGGAGTACCAGGACGTGCTGCTGGCCCAGAATGCCGATCTGGCCGAACAGAGCCGCACCGATGCGCTGACCGGCCTGCCCAACCGGCGCGCGATGGCGGCGGCGCTGGAAGAGGCCGTGGCGATGAACGGCGCGCAGCCTGGTGCAGCCTGTGTCGCTCTGCTGGACATCGACCATTTCAAGCACATCAACGACTTCCAGGGCCATGCCACCGGCGACCGGGTGCTGGCCGAGCTGGGCACGCTGCTGCGCACGCACTTCGCCGGTCGCGGCATGGCCGCGCGCTACGGTGGCGAGGAGTTTGTCGCGGTGATGCCGGCCACCGACCTGCGCGCGGCCGAACGGCAATGCGAGTTCCTGCGCCTGGCGGTAGCCGAGCTGCCGCTCGGTTTCCCGGTGACCATCAGCATCGGCGTTGCCCAGCACCAGTCCGGCGAAAGCGTGGACCAGATGCTGGCACGCGCCGACAAGGCGCTGTACCGCGCCAAGGGCAACGGCCGCAACCGGGTGGAACTGGCGGGCTGAAACACCGGCAACTCGCGCGCTGAACGCATGCGATGCGTGGTGATTCGATCCCGTTCCAGTAGATCCACGCCATGCGTGGATGCTCTCCCCGATTCACATCGTGTCGCAGCTCGTGCGATCAGAACCGGCCAGCATGGCGGTCCTGTTTCCACGGACATCGAGCATGCTGCAGACCCTGGCCATTGCGCACTATCGCTCGCTGCATGGGCTGGTGCTGCCGCTGCAGCAATTGAATGTGGTCACCGGCGACAACGGTAGTGGCAAATCCAGCCTGTATCGCGCGCTGCGCCTGCTGGCGGAAACCGCACAGGGCGGCGTTGCGGCGGTGCTGGCCCGTGAAGGTGGACTCGGCTCGGCGCTGTGGGCCGGCCCGGAATTCCTTGATCGGCGGGTCATGGCCGGCGAGATTCCGCTGCAGGGCGGCCCCCGGCAGGCCTCTGTGGGCCTGAAACTGGGATTTGCCACCGACCAATTCGGCTACGCCATCGATCTGGGTTACCCGCCGCCCAGTCGTTCGGCGTTCGCACTGGACCCGCAGATCAAGGCCGAGGCGATCTGGGCCGGGCCGTTCCTGCGCAGCGCCAACCTGCTGGTCGATCGCCGCGGGGCGAGGGTGCGGCAACGCCATGCGCGCGGTTGGGATCTGATCGATGACCGCTTGTCGCTGTTCGACAGCCTGTTCACCCAGGTCGGTGATCCGCAGCGCATGCCGGAAGCCATCGCCCTGCGTGAGTACATCCGTCGCTGGCGCTTCTATGATCACTTCCGCAGCGATGCCGATGCGCCGGCGCGACAACCGGCGATGGCCACGCGCACGCCGGTGCTGCATCACGACGGCCGCGATCTGGCCGCGGCCTGGGTCACCATCCTCGAGATCGGAGATCCGGTCGGGTTGGCACGCAGCGTTGAGGATGCCTTCCCGGGTGCCTCGGTGGGCTTCGAGGAGCTGGACGGTCGGCTGGCCCTGCGCTTCCACCAGCCCGGCCTGCTGCGGCCGTTGTCGATGGCGGAACTGTCCGATGGCACCCTGCGCTTCCTGCTGCTGGCCGCCGCCCTGCACACGCCACGGCCGCCGCCGCTGCTGGTGCTGAACGAGCCGGAGACCAGCCTGCATCCGGACCTGCTGCCGGCACTGGCACGGCTGATCATTGCCGCCAGTGCGCGCAGCCAGGTATGGGTGGTGTCACACGCCAGCCGACTGATCGCGGCGCTGGAACAGGCGCCGGGGTGCCATTCGCTGCACCTGCACAAGGAACACGGGCGCACGCTGCTGAGCGGGCAGGGCCTGCTGGACGTCCCGCCCTGGCACTGGCCGCAGCGTTGATACGGCCATCCACGCCCGGTAGATCCACGCCCGGTAGATCCACGCCATGCGTGGATGCACTCAATCGGCGATGTTGCGTGCTTCCGCCGTACCGAGAATCTCCGGGTGCTGCACCGGCTTGCGTCGGTTCAGCAGCGGGTGCAGGAACACCGCGCCGACGATGATCGCCACGCCCAGGTAGAACCACGGGGTGACCTCGTGCTGCTCGCGCAGCAGCACTACCGCCAGCAGCACGGCATAGACCGGTTCCAGGTTGGTCACCAGCTGCACCGTGTAGGCGCTCAGGTGGCGCAGTGCGACCAGCGCCAGCGCGAATGGCAGCAGCGTGCAGAAGCCGGCCAGCACCAGCAGCAGGATGCCGTCGTGCAGGTCCGGGACGATCCACAGCGGGCTGGCCAGTGCTGGCAGCAGGTACGGCATCAGCGGTGCCAGCAGGGTCAGGGTGAGGGTGCCTGCACCCAGCTCCAGCGCGGTGACTGTCAGCGGATCGGCGTGGCTGACCATGCGTTTGTTGAGCGAGCCGAACACCGCCACCAGCAGTGCCGAAACTGCGCCGATCAACACACCCAGGCGCATGCCGTCGGGTACGCCACCGACCACCAGCGCAACACCGGGCAGCACGGCCAGGCCGAAGGCGAGTTCGCGCAGCTGGAACGGCCGCTTGGCCACCCACGGTTCGATGATCGAGGTGAACACTGGTGCCAGCGCGATGCAGGTGGCGGCCACCGACGCATTGGCCAGCTTCACCGCGCCATAGAAGGTAAGCCAATGCAGGGCGACCAGCGCACCGATGCCGGCATAACCGGCCACCAGTCGCAAGGGCAGGGTGCGCAACCCGCGCCAGACCCGCGGCAGCAGGGCCAGCATTGCCGTCACCAGCAGCATGCGCCACCACACCAAAGGCAGCGCGGGCAGGGTGATCAGCTTGCCGAGGATGGCGGTGACGCCCCATAGCAGGACACAGAAATGGATCTGCCAGAGTGCTTTGCGGGTGTCGGGTGTGCTCATCCGCCTATTGTGAGGCAAGGCGATGGCCGTAGTGCTATTCGTCCACGCGATTGCCGTTGGCGTCGACCCGCCGCTGCAACGCCATCGCCGCCGCCGGATTGCGTGCCTTGCCCGCGCCGATGCACAGCAGGTAGACCTCGCGAGGCCTGGCCGGGGGCGGTTCGGCCAGGCAGGGCAGGTCGTCCACGGGCTCGCCTTGTGACCAGCGTCGTGCGCGTTCGGCCCAGCGTTGTTGCACCGGCGCTGGCAGGCCCTCCTTCAAGCGGGCCTGGCTGCGCTTGATCCGCGCGTAGACGAAGCCGGCACTGACATCACCGTGCAACGGCGCCTCGTCGCTGTCCTCGATCACCAGGGCCACCTCATGGCGCCGGGCGGCGGCAACCAGCGCCGGACCGTGCACCGCTGCGTTGCGCACTTCCAGCGCGTGCTGCAGCGGCACACCATCCAGCTGCTTCGGCAGCTGTGCCATCAGCGCGTCCAGTGCATCGGCATCGGCCGGATGGCGCGGATCGAACTGCCACAGCAACGGACCGAGCCGGTCGCCAAGCGCGAGCGCTGCCTGCAGGAATGGGGCGGCGGCCTCCACCGTGCTGGACAGGTCGCGGCGCTGCACCAGGTAGCGTGGTGCCTTCATCGAGAAACGGAAGTCCGGCGGCGTCTGCGCCGCCCATTGCGCACATTGGGCCGGCGTGGGCGTGCGGTAGAAGGTGCCGTTGATCTCGATGCAGCGCAATGCACGGCTGGCATGCGCAAGTTCTTCGCGCTGCGCAAGCCCTGCCGGATAGAACGTGCCGCCGCGCCATTCGGGGAACACCCAGCCACCGATGCCGCAGCGGATGGCCGCCTGGCGGGAAGCGGCCGTCACTGGCCGTGGTCCGCGCGCCACGGGTCGTAGCTGCCGAACCACCACAGGTAGCCTTCCGGGTCGGCGCAGGCGTAGCCGCGGCCACCGTAATCCTGGTCGGCGATGTCGATGACGATGCGCGCTCCGGCGGCCTTGGCGCGGGCGTAGTGCGCATCGGCATCGCTGACGATCACGCACGCGCTCTGGGTCTGGCGGCCGCCGACCTCGTCAGGCATGGCGGTGTGCTCGGTCCACGCACTCTGGTTGCTGGCCGAGCCGAGCATGATCATGCCGTGGCCGAAGGTCAGCTGCGCATGGAACACGGTCTCGCCGTCGGCATAGACGGCCTGGGCGTGGAAGCCGAAGGCGCGCTGCAGCCAGTCGATGGCAGCCAGCGCGTCGCGGTAGCGCAGGCACGGAATGATGGTGGAGCCGTTGCCCGGCTGGCTGTTCTCGCCCATGACACCCCTCCTATGGCACAGGGCATGGTGCGCCGTTGACCGTTACCATTCCGCGAAACCCCGGTGACGGCCTGCACATGGCCGCGACCCCTGTTCGGAGATGGTGCTGGATGAAAACCTGGATTGGAGGCGCCGTGCTGCTGGCCTGCACGACCATGGCGAGCGCGTCGACCCCGACGCCGCTGCAGGATCTGGATGCGACGGTCGAGCGCGTGCGCGCGCAGTTCGACGTGCCCGGCATTGCCGTGGCCGTGGTCAAGGATGGTCAGGTGGTGCTGGAACGCGGCTGGGGCGTGCGCGAGCAGGGCAAGCCGGAGCCGGTGCAGGCCGACACGCTGTTCGCCATTGCGTCCAACACCAAGGCGTTCACTGCCACTTCGCTGAACCTGCTGGCCGAAGACGGCAAGCTGAAGATGGACGACAAGGTGATCGACCACCTGCCGTCGTTCCGCATGTCCGACCCGTTCGTGACCGGACAGATGACGATCCGCGACCTGCTCTCGCACCGCAGTGGCCTGAGCCTGGGCGCCGGAGACCTGCTGTTCTGGCCGACCACGTCCTACAGCAACGCCGAAGTGGTGCAGCGGCTGGGCCAGGTGCCGCTGAAGGGCGGTTTCCGCGAAAGCTATGCCTACGACAACATCCTGTACGCGGTGGCCCAGCAGGTGATCGAGCACGTCTCGGGCATGAGCTACCAGCAGTTCCTGCAGACCCGCATCTTCGACAAGGTCGGCATGGCCGGCACGCGCTACAACGCCGATCACCTGAAGCCGGGCGACACGGCGGCGGTCGGCCACGCCAAGTACGATTTCAAGGACCTGCGCACCGTTGCGCCACTGACCTGGTCGAACAATGCCGGCGCCGGAGGCATCTATTCCAGCGTGCACGACATGGCGCGCTGGATGCAGGTGCAGCTGGCCGAAGGCAAGCTGGCCGATGGCTCGCCATTGTTCACCGAGAAGAGCCAGCAGCAGATGTGGCGGATGATCACGCCGCAGTCGATCCCGGCACCAAGCGTGCCGGAGCTGGCCCCGGCGCGGGCCAACTTTGCCGGCTATGGCGAAGGCTGGAGCCTGAGCGATTACCGCGGCCAGAAGCTGGTCTGGCACACCGGTGGCTGGCCGGGCATGGTCTCGCGGCTGACCCTGGTGCCGGGCGAGAAGCTGGGCGTGGTAGTGCTGACCAACCAGGAAGTGGGTGCGGCGTTCAACGCGATCACCCTGAGCGTGCTCGATGCCTATCTGGGCGGGGAGAAGCACGACTGGGTCGATGCCTACGCCAAGGCCGTGGCCAAGGGCCAGGACAAGGCGGATGAAGCCTGGGCCAAGCACCAGGCCGCGCGGGACAAGCGCAGCACGCCGTCGCTGGCGCTGGCCGGCTACACCGGGACGTTCCGCGACCGCTGGTATGGCGACATGCAGGTCAGCAGCGAGGGCAAGGGCCTGCGCCTGCGCTTCATGAAGACCGCGCAGCTGAGCGGTCGCCTGGAGCACTGGCAGCACGACACCTTCATCGTGCGCTGGGATGATCGCTCGCTCAACGCCGACGCGTTCGTGAACTTCACCCTGGACCCGGACGGCAAGGTACGCGACGTGCGCATGCAGCCGATCTCCGACCTGACCGATTTCAGCTTCGATTTCCAGGACCTGCTGTTCACCCCGGTCAAGGAACAAGGGTAGTGCCGGCCGCTGGCCGGCAACCTCGCGACGTTTCCGCAGATCATGAGCTTGCCGGCCAGCGGCCGGCACTACCGGAGCGGTGGCGATCATCGGCTGGCGTACACATCCATCGTGGGATACTCCGCCGCTTGCAAGAGGCGAGGGAATGCAATGTTCCGTTGGTTTGAATCCCTGATTCCAGTGTTCCCGCCCGTGGACGGGCGGATGCCACCGCGCAAGGTGCTGCCGTTCTACCTGCACTACCTGCGCCCGGTGTGGCCGGTGCTGCTGGCCACGCTCATTGCCGGCCTGCTGCTGGCGCTGGTGGAAGTGGCAATGTTCGATTACCTGGGCCGCATCGTCGACATGGTCGCCGAGCAGCCCGGTGCCGATTTCTTCAAGCGCCACGCCAATGAACTGGGCTGGATGCTGTTCATCACGGTCATCGCGCGGCCGATCCTGGTCGGCCTGCACAACCTGCTGGTCAACCAGGCCATCGTGCCGGGCCTGAGCAACCGATCGCGCTGGCTGATGCACAACTACGTGGTGCGGCAGAGCCTGAGCTTCTTCCAGAACGACTTTGCCGGCAGCGTCGCCAACCGGGTGATGCAGACCGGCACCTCGCTGCGCGAGTCGGCGGTGCAGATGGTCGATTCGCTCTGGTACATCGTGGTCTACACCGGCACCGCGCTGTACCTGTTCGCGCAGGCCGACTGGCGGCTGATGTTGCCGTTGATCCTGTGGCTGCTGGCCTACGCGGTCATCCTGGCCTACTTTGTGCCGCGCGCGAAGGAACGGGCCTGGATCGCTTCCGAAGCGCGCTCCAAGGCAATGGGCCGCATCGTCGATGGCTACACCAACATCCCCACGCTGAAGCTGTTCGCCCATGGTGGGCGCGAGCAGGCCTACGTGGCCGAGTCGATCCAGGAACTGGCGGTCAAGCACCGCGCACAGACCCGCATCACCACCGGCATGGACCTGACCATCGCCATCGTCAACGGCTTCCTGATTGCCGGTACCTGCGGGCTGGCGCTGTGGCTGTGGAACGGCGGCCACATCACGGTCGGCGCGATCACCCTGGCCACCGGCCTGGTGATCCGCATCCACAACATGTCCGGCTGGATCATGTGGACCATCAACGGCATCTTCGAGGACATCGGCACGGTGCAGGATGGCATCACCACCATCGCCCAGCCGCTGACCGTGCAGGACCGCGAGGATGCGGTGCCGCTGCAGGTGACCCGCGGCGGCGTGCATTTCCAGGACATCCACTTCCACTATGGCAAGAAGGGTGGCGTGATCGCCGGCCTGGACCTGGTGGTGAAGCCGGGCGAGAAGATCGGCCTGGTCGGCCCGTCCGGCGCCGGCAAATCGACCCTGGTCAACGTGCTGCTGCGCCTGTACGACCTGGAAAGCGGCCGCATCCTGATTGATGACCAGGACATTGCGCATGTCACCCAGGAAAGCCTGCGCCAGCAGATCGGCGTGGTCACCCAGGACACCTCGCTGCTGCATCGTTCGATCCGCGACAACCTGCTGTACGGTCGCCCGGACGCCACCGAGGACCAGCTGCGTGCCGCCGTGGCCAAGGCGCGTGCCGAAGCCTTCATCGATACGCTGGTGGACGGGCAGGGCCGTCGAGGCTACGACGCGCATGTCGGCGAGCGTGGCGTGAAGCTGTCCGGTGGCCAGCGCCAGCGCATCGCCATTGCCCGCGTGCTGCTGAAGGACGCACCGATCCTGGTGCTGGACGAGGCGACCTCGGCGCTGGATTCGGAAGTGGAAGCGGCGATCCAGGACAGCCTGGACGAACTGATGGGTGGCAAGACGGTGATCGCGATCGCGCACCGGCTGTCGACCATCGCGCGCATGGACCGGCTGGTGGTGATGGACCAGGGACGCATCGTCGAGACGGGTACCCATGCTGAACTGATTGCGGCCGGCGGCCTGTATGCGCGGTTGTGGGCGCGGCAGACCGGTGGCTTCGTGGCGGCCGATCAGTGATTGCCCTGCTGCTGGCACTCAGCCTGGCGACTCCCGCCGCAATGGCGGCGACAGCGCCGGTGGAAGGCGACCAGCTCGAGCAGGTCGTCCTGCTCAGCCGCCACAACCTGCGCGCGCCGGTGGTGGCCTCCGGCGCTCTCGCCAACGCGACACCGGAAACCTGGCCGCGCTGGGACGTCGCTGCGGGTGAGCTGACCACCAAGGGCGGCGTTCTGGAGGTCTACATGGGCCGCTACATGGGCCAGTGGCTGCGGCAGGCGCAGCTGTTGCCGGTGTCGGATTGCCCGCAGCCGGCCGACTTCCACGCCCATGCCAACAGCCTGCAGCGTACCCAGGCCACCGCGCAGTTTTTCGTTGCCGGCGCTTTCCCGGGCTGCCATGTCACGGTCGAGCAGCGCATGCCGCTGGGCACGATGGACCCGCTGTTCAATCCGGTGATCCACCGCGATGACGCGGCCTTCCGCGAACGCGCGCAGTCGGCGATGCAGCAGGCCTTGGCCGCATCGGATCTGGCGCCGGCACTGGCCGTGGCGGAGGCGATCACCCGCTATCCGCAGTCCGCGGCCTGCGAGGGCCACAGTGACTGCCATCTGACACTGGCCGACACCCGCTTCAGCGCTGAGCCGGGCCAGGAGCCGCGCGTCTCCGGATCAGTGGCGTTGGCCAACGGGCTGGTCGATGCCCTGCTGATGGAGCACTACCAGGGAAGTGGCATTCCGCGCGAAGGCTGGGGCCGGTTGAATACGGAGGCGCAATGGCAGGCACTGGCGCAGATCCGCAACCGCTACCAGGACATCCTGTTCGGAACACCCGAGGTGGCACGGGATGTGGCCGGGCCGCTGCTGGAACGATTGGGCGCGTTGTTCGAAGATCCGGCCTCGCCGAAGGTGATGCTGCTGGTTGGCCACGATTCCAACATCGGTTCCGTGCTGCCGGCGCTGGGAATCAGCGACTACACGCTGCCGGGGCAGTACGAGAAGACACCGATCGGTGGCCTGCTGCAGTTCGAGCGCTGGCGTGACCGCCACAGCGGCGTGGAGCGTATCCGCCTGGCTTACGTCTACCCGACCAGCGCGCAGCTGCGTGATGCGCAGTCGCTGACCGAGGCGCAGCCGCCGGGCCGTGTCGCGCTGCGTGTGCCGGGTTGCGCGGCACAGGGCTGCACCGTCGCCGAATTCCACCGTCTGCTGCATCCGGCAGCCCGCTGAGCCACGCCGCTAACGCAGCGGCGCGCGCACGATGCCGTGCGTGGCCATCAGGGTGAGGTCGCCCCCCAGCCGCGGCGAGTGGAACGGCCCGCGTGCGTGCGCCGCGTCGAACAGGCCACCATCGGGTGAGCGCAACCGGTAGAACTCGACCCAGCCGCTGGCCTGCAGCGGCAGCTGTGCAACGCCGGTCTGCTGGTTGAACCACGCGGGGTCCTTGCTGCCTTCGATGACGCGTCGGGCAAGGCGGTCGATGGCGTGATCCCGGCTGGCGTACCAGTCCTGGCTGCGCAGCCGCGCCAGTTCGGCCATCATCACCAGTGGCGCCAGCGCGTAGTCGTGGTAATGCAGGGCGCGTTGCCCGCGCGCCATTTCCAGCGGCAGGCTGCCATCGTCCTGGATGTCATCGATGCCCTTCTGGAAGGCGGCGTGGCCGGCCTGCCACAGGGCGTCGTCATCGGTGGCCAGACCGGTGGCCAGCACGCCCAGGCCCCCCAATAGTAGTGGTTGTTGCGGCGCCGTTTCGGATTGTCCCAGTACGCCAGGTTGGCGCGCGCCAGCTGCTGCAGCCACGGATCGATGCGCGCGCGCTGCTGCGGGCCTGCCTGGTCGTGCACCTTCAGGTAGGCCATGGCCACCGCATCAAGCATCCACTGCCGCATGTAGAACGACTGATCGTTGTTGACCCGGATCATCTGCCCGAGCATCGCGCCATCCTTCGCCCAGGCGCCGAGCCAGGCGAGCGTGCACTGCGCGGCGGCCGGGTCACCGTCGCGCAGGTAGTCGTCGCTCATGCGCGCCACGTCGGCGGCATAGCGGTCCAGCGGGGCGGTGGCATCGTGATTCTGCTGGTGCAATACCGGATCGATCACCGAGCCGGCCTTGTCGGTGTAGTAGCCCAGGGCGCGGATGTCGGGTTGCCCGGCCGGCGGCGACGGGCAGGCAGCGAACGTGCAGGCGCTGGCCAGCAGCGTGGGCAGCAGTGCAAGACGGAGCAGAGGAATCGACATGGAAACCGGTGGAAGGGGGAGCCGGACGAACGATGCGCCCGGGCATGTTGCCGGTGCGTGATGCAATCACGCCTTCCTCCACCGCATGCAGACACCGCATGTAGAAACGGCCCGGGTTTGCCCGGGCCGTTCTGGTTCACTTCAGACCGCTCCGATCACTCGATCGGCTGGTCCAGCATCAGCTGGCGGGCAAAGCGCACCGGCGGTGCGCCGTAGGACAGCACCTGGTCGTGGTACGCCTTCAGGTTGAACTTGTCGCCCAGCTTTTCCTGCACCGCCTTGCGCGTATCGAAGTGTTCCTGCGCACCGACGAAGTAGGTCGGCAGCTGCGCCGAGGTCAGCTGTGCACGCACCCACTTGCCGGCCGCTTCGCTTTCCTGCTGGAACGCGTCGTGGGTCATCAGGTGCATCGCCTTTTCGCGATCCCAGTTGTCCACGTGCACGCCCTGGTCGAGGATCGCGTTGGAGATCGTGCGCAGGTAGAACTTCAGCTGCACCAGGTGGAACAGCGGGTCGTTGTTGAGGTAACCCTGCTCCTGCATCATGCGCTCGGTGTAGACCGCCCAGCCTTCGGCGAACAGGCCCGAACGCAGCACCGCGCGCAGGGTGGAGGGGAACTTGGCCGAGTGCCAGCCCTCCAGGTAGTGGCCCGGGGTGCCTTCGTGGATGCTCAGCAGGTGGATCATGCGCGAGTTGTACTCACGCAGGAACGAGTCGACCTGCTTTTCGCTCCAGTCGTCCGGAATCGGCGACACGGCGTAGAAGGTCTTCAGGTTCTTGTCCAGCGGGCCCGGCGAATCGCAGTAGGCCACGGCCACGCCACGCTGGAATTCCGGCATCAGGATGATGTCCACCGGCGCGTCGGGCAGGGTCACCAGGTCGTGTTCGCGCACGAACGCGGTGGACTGCTCCAGCGCGGCCTTGGCATCGTCAACCACCTTGTCGCGTGCCGGCTTGTCGGCGTAGGCCAGCTCCAGCGCGGCTTCGATCGCCTTCTGCTGCTGTTCGTCGGTCGGCTGGGCCGGCATCTCCGGCGCACCCGGCTTGTCTTTCAGCACGGTCTGCGCGATGCCATACATGTCTTCGCGCACGCGCTTGAGTTCGGCGCGCGCGCGCTCACCGATCTCCTGGCGCGACAGCGACGAACTCAGCGCGAACTTCAGCTTCTGGTCGTACTTTTCCGCACCGATGCGGAAATCGCCCTTGGCGTTCGGCACCAGGGTCTTGTCCAGCCAGGTCTGCTGCTCGTCCACTGCCTTCTTCAGGCCGTCGATGGCGGCCTGCAGGCGCTGCTGGTCGGCCTGCGGCAGTTCACCGATGTGCGGGGTGATGAAGGTATCGACGATGCTGAGGATGCCCTTGTTCTGCTTGGCGACCGTCTCGGCGTGGATCTTCGGCACGCGGGCCGGGTCCAGGTTCTCGCGGGCCTGGGCGAAGATCGCCGGCAGCTTTTCCATGCGCGCGGTGGCCGACTTCAGGCGCTCCGGCAGCGGCGCGAACTCGCGTGCCATCAGGCCATAGATCGCGCTGCCGGCAATGCCGTTGTACAGCTGCGGGTCCCACTTGCCGGACTGCAGTACTTCGGCATTCCAGATTTCCGACTGCAGCTGGTTGCGCAGGATCGCCGCGTCCACCTGGTTCTCGCGGCCCAGCTTGGCCACCTCGATCTTGTCCAGCTCGCCCAGCAGCACCTTGTAGGCGGCCACGGTCTTCTGCTGGCCGGCAGCGCTCAGGTCGTCCAGCTCGCTGTCGTAGCGATGGTCGCCGATCTGGGTGGCGCTGACCGGCGACAGCTGCATCCAGGTGTCCAGGGCGCGCTTGGACAGATCGGCGAAGGCGGCATCGACGGCGGCGTCACCGGCCTGCTGGCTGGCGGCCGGGGTCGAACCGGTGGTCGGGGCGTCGGCCGGCTGGCAGCCGGCCAGGGCAGCGACCAGGGCGAGGGCAAGAAGATGCGGGCGCATCGGCGTTCCTGTACAGGGTCAAACCCCGAGCATAGGCCGCTGGGGCTGCTTTGTCCCCGTGCCATAGGATTACCATGGGCGCCGACAAGGACTCTCCAGCGGAGCGCAGGACATGGAATACCAGGGAAGCTGCCATTGCGGCAGGATCGCATTCACCGTGCAGGCCGAAACGCCGATCAGCGATGTCATCGACTGCAACTGCTCGATGTGCCGACGCCGCGGCGGCCTGTTGTGGTTCGCCCCGCGCGAGGCATTCCAGCTGACCACCGACCCGGCTGACGTGGCCACCTACCACTTCAACAAGGCGCACATCGACCACCACCATTGCCGCGAATGCGGCATCGCGCCCTACAGCGAAGCAGTGGATCCGCGTACCGGCGCGCCGATGGTGGCGGTGAACGTGCGCTGCGTACCGCAGGTGGAACTGGCCACGCTGGCGGTGATGTCCTACGACGGAGCTGCGCTTTGAGGCCGCTGCGTGCGTGGACGCGCACTGCGGCGATGCCGGTCCTGCTGCTGGCGCTGGCTGCCTGCGCCCAGAGTGGCCAGCGGGCGGCGGAAGCAGGCGCCAGTGTGGCCGACGCCGCCGTTGCTTCGCCGGAAGGTGCATTCCTCGCCTACGAGCATGACGTGCAGGTACAGCTGGACGCGGCGCAGATCGCGCCCCGCATCCGGCAGATCGCCCAGGCCTGCCAGAGCGCGACGTTCGGCGACTGTGCGGTGCTGCAGGTCGACCAGCGCAGTGGCGAGCAGCCCAGTGGTGAGGTCAAGGTGCGTATCGCGCCCAAGGGTACCGAGCCGTTGATCGCCATGGCCGGCGAGGGCGGCACGCTGCAGTCACGCAGTACGCGCGCCGAGGACCTCGCGCAGCAGGTGGCCGACACCGCGCTGACCAGGGCGCGGCTGGAGAAGGAGCATGCGCGGCTGCTGTCCTACCAGGACCGCAAGGATCTGAAGGTCGAGGACCTGATGGCGATCACCACGCGCCTGTCGGAGATCGAGGCCGGCGTCGAGCAGGCCAACAAGGAGGCCGCACAGCAGCGCCGCCGCATCGATACCCAGCTGGTGACGCTCCATTTCGATACCACCTCCGGCCAGCGCAGCCGCAGTGAGATCGGCGAAGCCCTGAGTGAATCGGGCAGCATCCTCAGCACCAGCGTTGCGTTCCTGATCCGTGCCGCCGCCGCGTTGCTGCCGGTGGGCGTGCTGGCATTGATCGCCGCCTGGGCCGTGCGCGCGTGGTTGCGCCGCCGTCGTCGCCGCAAGCTGCCGCCCACTTCCTGATCCGTTCGCGGGGTGCCGGCCCTTGGCCGGCACTGCGGCTATCAGCCTTCGTCGGTTTCGTATTCGACGAACACGTCCAGCTCGAGTGCCAGTTCCTGCACCGCATCGCGCACCTTCTGCGCGGTGCTTTCATTGCCGACTTCCACTTCCAGTTCATGGATGCCCGGGCCGATGTCATCGGACAGCCCGGCCGAGCTGGAGTCGTCGTCGTCCATGTGCTGCATCAGGTCGTCGGTTTCCTCGACGTGTTCGATGCCCTCCAGGCCGAGCAGCAGATCGCTGATGGCGCGGGCGTCGTCTTCGGTTCCGGTGATGCGCAGTCGCAGCATGGCCATGGCATAGGTACGTTGTAGGGTTCGACAGCAGCCTAGCCAGCGCGAAGCAAAGAGCGGGTGAGGGCGCAGTCAGGCGTGCGTGGGTGGGCGTCCCAGCAGGCTGTCCGGCAAGGCGGGAATCGGCGTGCGTTCGTCCTGCGCCTGCTCCAGCAGCCAGTCGATGAACAGGTGCGCGGCCTGGCTTGGCGGTTGCCCTTCCGCGTGCACCACGTGATACGCGTAGCGCGCCTTCAGCGCCGGTCCGGGCAGGCGTACCACCTCGTAGCGCTGCAGGTAGGGCTGGGCGATGTGGGTGCGCGCCAGCACCGCGCCCATGCCGTACACCGCGGCGCGCATCGCATCGGTACTGTCGGCGAAGGTATGCATCGGCGGCAGCGGCGAGGGCGGGCGCACGCCGGCATGGCGGAACCAGTCGCGCCAGCCCTGCGGCGACAGATCGGTCAGTAGTGGCAAGCCGGCGATGCGTGCCGGATCGGCCAGGGATTCAACGCCGGCAAGCGCCGGTGACGCCACCGGGAACAGATAGTCGTCCATCAGGTGCTGCGCGCGCAGGCCCGGCCACTGCCCAAGTCCGTAACGGATACCCACCTCCGGGCCATTGTCGTCGTAGCGATCCAGCCCGCTGCCGGTATGCAGCTCGATGCGGATGTGCGGGTGGGCCTGGGTGAAGCGCGGCAGCCGGGGCAGCAGCCAGCAGTACGACAACGAGCGCAGCGTGGTGATCCGCAGTGGCACGCTGTCCGCAGCGGGATGCAGGTGGTGGGCGACGGCGGCAACATCGGTGAAGGCGGCGCTGGCGGCATCGGCCAGCTGCCGGCCCTCGGCGGTCAGCCGGACCCCGCGCGCATGGCGCAGGAACAGGCGCGTCTCCAGCACTTCCTCCAGGCGGCGCACATGATGGCTGACCGCGCTGGCGGTCAGGTGCAGTTCCTGCGCGGCCTGGGCGAAGTTCTGGTGGCGCGCGGCGACCGCGAACACGGCCAGCGCGGGGAGCAGGGAAGGGCGTAGCTGCATGTCCAGCCTCAAACCATATTTGTGGCTGGCAGTGATACTACGCGCTTGTGTGGCGGGCGTCTTCGCCCGACCCTGTGTGCCTTGGCGAGGAACCGATGATGGACGGAGGCAGGGCATGAACGCGGTCCCACAGGCGGCCGAGCGCGACTGGCGCACGCCGCTGGAACTGACCCTGCTGGGTGCCATCTGGGGCTGCTCGTTCCTGTTCATGCGGGTGGCGGTGCCTTCGTTCGGCCCGTTCGCGCTGGTCGAGGTGCGGCTGGTACTGGGCGCGCTGGTGTTGCTGCCGTTCCTGTGGCGTGCCCGCGCGCAGTTCCCGGCGCGGCGCTGGCTGTGGCTGGCACCGATCGGCCTGATCAATTCGGCGCTGCCGTTCGTGCTGTTCGCCTATGCCGCCGAGCAGGCACCGGCTGCGATCGGCGCGATCTGCAATGCGATGACGGTGCTGTTCGCCGCGCTGATCGCCTTCCTGTTCTTCGGCGAGAAGATCGGCATGCGCCGCGCCGGCGCGTTGCTGGTCGGATTTGCCGGCGTGGTGGTGCTGGCCACGGCCAAGGTGTCCGGCCTGAGCATCGGCACCGCGGTAATCGCCGGCGCTGCGGCGTCGCTGTTGTATGGCCTCGGCGTGAACCTGGTGAAGCGGCACATGACCGGCCTGCCATCGGCGGCCGCAGCAGCGGCCACGCTGTCGTGCGCCTCGCTGTGGATGCTGCCAATGGCGGTGAGTCACTGGCCGCAGGCGGCGATTCCGCTGAAGGCGTGGGGTGCAGCGATTGCGCTGGGCGTGGCCTGTACCGGCCTGGCGTTCCTGATGTTCTACCGCCTGATCGGTCGCATCGGCCCGTCGCGCGCATCGACGGTGACCTACCTGATTCCGCTGTTCGGTGCGGCGTTCGCGTGGTTGTTCCTGGGGGAAGCGGTGACGGTGCAGATGCTGATTGCCGGTGCGTTGATTCTGGGGAGCGTGGCGGTGAGCCAGAAGGGCTGAGGGCGTCGACGCACTGGTAGTGCCGGGCGCTGCCCGGCAGCCCTTTTCCGCGCCTGCGGGGAGGTGTCACTTTCTTTGCTCGTGCAAAGAAAGTAACCAAAGAAACACGCCGCCAGGTCGCGAGCCGGTGCTGCGCACCGGTCCCCTGCGCTCCTCGGCCCGCCGAGGGACGGCGCGGGAACTCGCTGCGCTCAAACACCCGCGCCTCTTCGCCCTCGCCGGACCTGCGGTGCTCGGCTCGCTCAAGGCGGACTGGAAGGTCAAGATCAACGGCAAAGGCATCCACGCATGGCGTGGATCTACTGGGTGCAGCTGCGGCCTTTGATCTTGGATCCGCCTTGAGCGAGCCGAGCATCGCAGGGGAATCAGGGGCGAAGAGGTGCCGATGTCTGAGCGCAGCGAGTTCGGCACCGCCCCCTGATTCACCGAGAAGCGCAGGGAACCGACGTGCGAAGCACGGCGGCTCGCGATCTGGCGGCGCGCTTCTTTTGGTTACTTTTCTTTTCGCGCGAAAAGAAAAGTAACGCTCATGAAAGGTGAAGCGCCTTCAGCACGCGCCACGCGCAGAACCTGCAACGGTGTTACCTCACCGGCACCGGAATATTGCAGAGATCGATATGCCCCGCCGGGCGCTTGTAGAAATCATCCACACGATTGCGTCGCGCCTCCACCGTTTCGGCGAAGGTCTTCGAATCGGTACGCAGCACCTGGATCGGCGTGCGCTCGGCCGCCGGCACATCGCTGGCGCGGCGGATCGACACGATCGGCGTACGCAGCTTCGGGTCGGTGTAGAAACCCATCGGCGCCGGGCCGCGCGGGGTTGCACTGAGCAGTTCCATCCCCTTCAGCACGCGGCCGACCAGGGTGATGTTGCGGTCCAGCTGGCGCGGCGACTGGCCGGTCACCACATAGAGTTCAGCGCCGATGCTGCTGTCTTCCTCGTTGCTGCGGCCGGCGCCCAGCATGCCGTAGCAGTGCGCCAGCCAGGCCTTGCCGGCCTGCGGGTCCTGGCCGACCGGGAAGCCGTCGACGAAGCCGGTCTGCGCCGCCCAGCCATCCCTGTCCGGCAACACGCTCACCTTCAGGCCGGCGCTGGCGCGTTCGAATTCGGCCGGCAGCTTGCGTTCGGCGCTGCCGAACGGCTTGGCCTTGGCCGCGTCATCGGCGTCGGCATCGCCGAACTGCACCACGAAGTTGTCCTGTGAGCGGTAGATGCTGGTGCCATCCCAGAAGTGCTCATGCGCGAAAGTCTGGATGTTGGCGACATGGCGCGGGGCGAACTGCGGCGCCAGCTCGATGATCACCCGGCCGGCCGGCAGGTCCATGTACAGCAGGTTGGCCGGGTCCGGGGTGCGCCAGTCGCTGGCCGCCGACGCGTCGAGGATCTGCTGCGGGCTGCGGTAGGGCGTGGCCGCGTTGGCCAGCGCGGGCAGCAGGCAGGACAGGGCGAGGGCGGTCAGGGTAAGGCGACGGCGGTGCGGCATGGGAACCCCGGAACATGAACGAGGCTTCGATTCTGCGCGAGCGCTCCGGCCACGCCAACCGGCACGATGACTAACGACACATTCGCTATACCGAACTTCGCACTATTGTGGACTTCAACGTAGTGGAGGGCCGGCCATGGCCGAAGACGACGTCCACCTGAAGAAGTTCCAGAAGGAGCTGAGCGCCGGCACGGTGTCATTGGCCCTGCTGGCAGTGCTGGCCCGCGCCGGGGAGCCGCTGTACGGCTACCTGATTGCCAAGGAGCTGGAGCGGGTGGGCGAGGGCGTGCTGAGCGGCAAGCAGAGCGCGCTGTACCCGGTGCTGCGCAACCTGGAGGGCGCCGGCCTGCTGGAAAGCCATGTGGAGCCGTCCAGTAGCGGGCCGCCGCGGCGCTACTACCGCATCAATGAACGTGGCCGCGAGGTGCTGGCGCAGTGGCGCCAGGCCTGGCAGGCCACCCGCGATTCCGTCGATTCCGTGTTGGAGGGGGTACCGCAATGAACGACCCGAGCATGGCAGGCCGTGCCCTGCCGACCACCATTCCGCAGTACCTGGCGCAGCTGCGCGCGGCGCTGGAAGGTGCCGATCCGGCGATGGTGCAGGACGCCCTGTACGACGCCGAGGAATACCTGCGTTCGGAGCTGGCTGCGCAGCCCGGCCGCAGCGAGGCCGAGGTGATCGCCGACGTCGCCGGCAGCTATGGCGCGCCGGACGAAGTGGCCGAGATCTACCGCGAGACCGAAGTGACGGTGAACCGCGCGCTGCGCACGCCGCGTGCGGATACCGCGCCGATGCTGCGTGCGGCAGCCGAGGCCAGCGGCTTCGAGCCGGCCGCACCGCCGCCGGCGCCGGTTCAGCGCTCGCTGCTGGCGCGCTTCTTCGGCGTGGTAGCCGATCCACACACCTATGGCGCGTTGTTCTACATGCTGCTGTCGCTGGCCACCGGCATCTTCTTCTTCACCTGGGTGGTGACCGGCCTGTCGCTGTCGCTGGGCCTGCTGATCCTGATCATCGGCATTCCGCTGACGGTGCTGTTCTTCGGCTCGGTGCGCGGGCTGGCACTGCTGGAGGGGCGGCTGGTGGAAGCACTGCTGGGCGAACGCATGCCGCGCCGTCCGCGCTACACCGACCGCAGCCGCACCGCGCTGCAGCGCATCGGCGACATGTTCACCGACGGCCGCACCTGGCTGACCCTGCTGTACTTCGTGCTGATGCTGCCGCTGGGCATCATCTACTTCACCATCGCGGTGACGCTGCTGTCGTTGTCGCTGGGCATGATCTGGGCACCGGTGGCGGCGATCTTCAGCGGCGACATTCCGGGAATCTATGTGGACGGCGTGAATGTGCTGCCGACGGCGGCCTCGCCGCTGGTAGCGATCGTGGTTGCCGCCGTGGGTGCGCTGCTGCTGGTGCTGACCATGCACCTGGCACGCGGCATCGGCAAGCTGCACGGATTGATCGCCAAGAACCTGCTGGTGCGGCTGTAAGCAGGAGCCCACGCGTGGGTAGGTGCCAACCTTGGTTGGCACAATCCATCAGATGCCGGGATTGACGGTAGAGCGCCAACCAAGGTTGGCAACTACCAAGTCGTACCGACCAAGGTCGGCACCCACCATGGGCGAATTACCCCGCCTTGCGGCGCAGCGGGGTCACGTTGCTCTTCTTCTTCGTGGCCCTCGCCGCCGGCGCCTCGGCATGCGCGGCGAAGAAGTCGCGCACCTTCGGGTACACCACTTCGCGCCAGCGGCGGCCGCTGAAGATGCCGTAGTGACCGGCACCTTCGACGATGAAATGCTCGCGGCGGTCTGCGCTGATGCCGGTGCACAGTGCCTGCGCCGCTTCGGTCTGGCCGAGGCCGGCGATGTCGTCCAGCTCGCCCTCGATGCTCAGCAGCGCCGTGTCGCGGATGGCCGACGGATCGACCTTCTCGCCGTTGACCACCCACTCGCCACGCGGCAGCAGGAAGTCCTGGAACACCACGCGGATGGTGTCCAGGTAGTACTTGGCCGGCATGTCCAGCACCGCGTTGTACTCGTCATAGAAACGACGGTGCGCGTCGGCGTCTTCCAGGTCGCCCTTGACCAGGTCGGTGTAGAAATCCCAGTGCGAGCTGAAATGGCGGCTGGGGTTCATCGACAGGAAGCCTGCATGCTGCAGGAAGCCCGGATACACGCGGCGGCCGGCGCCAGGATAGCTCGGCGGCACGGTGTGGATGACGTTGTTCTCGAACCACGACAGCGGGTTCTGCGTGGCCAGGTTGTTCACTGCGGTCGGGCTGCAGCGCGCATCGATCGGGCCGCCCATCATCACCAGCGTGCGCGGCGTCGGTTCGCCACGGCTGGCCATCAGCGAAACCGCAGCCAGTACCGGCACGGTCGGCTGGCACACGCTCACCACATGCAGGCGCTCAACGCCGAGGTGGCGGATGAATTCCTGGATGTAGGCGATGTAGTCGTCCAGGCCGAACTCGCCTTCGCTGGACGGCACCATGCGCGCATCCACCCAGTCGGTGACGTACACGCGGTGGTCGCGCAGCAGCGTGCGCACGGTATCGCGCAGCAGGGTGGCGTGGTGGCCGGACAGCGGCGCCACCACCAGCACGAACGGCTGGTTGAGCATGGTGTGCAGCTGGTCGGCTTCATTGCTGTGGCGCTTGAAGCGCAGCAGCTTGCAGAACGGCTTGCTCACTTCCTCGTGCACGACAATCGGCACGCGCTCGCCATCGACGTCGATTTCGTTGATGCCCCACTCGGGCTTCTCGTAATCCTTGCCGATGCGATGGAACAACTCGTTGACCGCGGCCAGGCGATCGGCACCCGGCATCTGCGACCACCAGTGGCCCGGGTTGGCGAAGAACTTGGCGTTGGCCTGGGCCTGGTGCACCCAGGGGGCGAGCAGGTTGCGGGTCAGTTCGTGCAGTTGATAGAGCATGACGACCGAATATGTATGGTCATATGTTGCCGCGCAGCATATCCCATCCGGGTGTCCCGCAGGTTAAGTTGGCTGAAAATAATGAATCCGGATTCACATCCGTTCCAGCGCGGCCGTATCGCCTGCCAGGGCGGGGCCGAGCCAGCAGTGCGACCCTACCGGCTGCAGGCCGTGGCGGGCCAGTTCGCGCCGGTACCAGCGCGCCGGGCGGGTCTGGAAGCCGTCGTGATCGCCTTCGAACGCGTCCTCGGCGGCAAAGGTTTCCAGGAAGGCCACGCCGCCGGTCAGCTCGGCAACGCCGGCCAGGCCGGCGCGCAGTTCGCGGTTGGGCACGTAGTGCATCACGTCCGAGCAGACCAGCAGGTCGACAGGGGCGCAGGGCCGCAACCAGGCGAAATCACCGAAGCGGGCCAGATGCAGGTTACGGGTGCGGCCGTAGCGGCGCACAGCGTACTCGCTGCTGTCGAAGCCGAGGTATTCGACCTTCGGACGCAGCTTCAGCAGCGGTGCGCGCCAGGCGCCTTCGCCGCAGCCGATGTCCAGCACGCTGCGGATCGGTCGTTCCAGGTAGTACTCGGCACTGGCCACGGCCAAGGCCACCTTGCGCGCCAGGCGGGCGCTGCCGCCGATGTCGGCGCGGCGGTACCAGCGCTGGAAGTAGGCGGCGTCGTAGGTCTTGTCCATGGGGCGGTGCGCGATCGGGGAAAACGGCGCCTATCGTACGGTGTTGCGGCGCGCCATGCGTCGATGTGTCGCGGCGTGCGTACCTGCAGTGGCTTCGCCACAGCATGCGAGAATGACCGCCCATCTACGCCAGCCGCCGGAGCAAGCGCATGCAGAGCTACTACTGGGTGAAGACCTTCCACATCGTGTTCGTGGTGGCGTGGATGGCCACGGTGTTCTACCTGCCGCGCATCCTGGTCAACCTGGCCGAGACCGCAGGCCAGCCGGCCGTGACCGAGCGCCTGCAGCTGATGGGCCTGCGCCTGTACCGCTTCGGCCATTCGATGTTCGGCCTGGCCTTCCTGCTGGGCCTGGTGCTGTGGCTGGGCTACAAGGTCATCCCCGATTTCCCGACCATGGTGGCACCGGGCGGTGCCGGCTGGCTGCATGCCAAGCTGGGGCTGGTGGCGCTGCTGCTGGCGTATTTCATCTGGATCGGGCGCCTGCTGAAGGGCGTGGCCAAGGGCAGGGCGCTGCCGTCGTCGCGCGCGCTGCGCTGGATCAACGAGATTCCGCTGCTGGCGTTCATTCCGATCGTGTGGCTGGTGCTGGCCAAGCCGTTCTGAGGCGGGGTCATCTGCACCCGGTAGATCCACGCCATGCGTGGATGCCGCCAGGGCGTAAATTAAAAGAGCCGGGCATCTGCCCGGCTCTTTTCGTTCCTGCAATTACCTGCCTGTTGCCGGCCAGCGGCCGGCACTACCGGGTTGGTCTGCTGCCGGCCAGCGGCCGGCACTACCTCAGGCAGCTTCGTACGTGCCGTAGCTGCGCAGGCGGGTGTAGCGCTGTTCCAGCAGCTGTTCGGTGGACAGCTTTTCCAGCGCGTCCAGTTCGTTCAGCAGCACGGCCTTCAGGCGCTTGGCCATCTGCATCGGGTTGCGGTGTGCGCCGCCGGTCGGCTCGCGCACGACCTTGTCGACCAGGCCCAGGCTCTTCAGGCGCGGGGCGGTCAGGCCCAGCTGCTCGGCCGCGTCCTTGGCCTTGCCGGCGTCCTTCCACAGGATCGAAGCGCAGCCTTCCGGGGTGATGGTCGAGTACACCGAGTACTCCAGCATCACCGTGCGGTCGCCCACGCCCAGCGCCAGCGCGCCGCCGGAGCCGCCTTCACCGATCACGGTGCAGATGATCGGCACCTTCAGTTCAGCCATCTCGATCAGGTTGCGCGCGATCGCTTCGGACTGGCCGCGCGATTCGGCGTCGATGCCCGGCCAGGCGCCAGCGGTGTCGATCAGGGTCAGCACCGGCAGGCCGAAGCGTTCGGCCATCTTCATCAGGCGCAGCGCCTTGCGGTAGCCCTCCGGCTTGGGCATGCCGAAGTTGCGCTTGATCTTCTCCTTGGTGTCACGGCCCTTCTGGTGGCCGATCACCATCACCGCGCGGCCGTTGATGCGGGCCAGGCCGCCCATGATGGCCTTGTCGTCGGCGAAGGCGCGGTCACCGGCCAGCTCCTGGAACTCATCGCAGATGATGCGCAGGTAGTCGGCGGTGTACGGGCGCGACGGGTGGCGGGCCAGCTGCAGCACCTGCCACGAGGTCAGGTTGCGGAAGATCTGCGCGGTGCGCATGCGCAGCTTGTCCTGCAGCGCGTGCACTTCGGCCTCGACATTGACCGCCGGCCCGGCACTGGCGTTGCGCAGCTCCTGGATCTTGGCTTCCAGGTCGGCGATGGGTTGCTCGAAGTCGAGGTAGTTCGGATTCATCGGAAGCCGTCGTGTAAAGAAGAGGGGAATTCTAGCCGAATGCGTGCAAACCACCCGTACGCCCTCGTCTGGAAGGCGACGGTAGCGCAGCCGGGCAGGGGGCGCCAGTCAGCTCAGGGCACCACCAGGGCGCTGTGCCCCATCAGCTGGCTGCGCTGCGAGACGAAGTCGTTGTAGGCCTCGTTGGCTTCCCGGCCCAGGCCGCTGCCGAGGCTGGCGGTGGCCGAAGTGAAGGCCATCTGCGCGGCGAAGTCCTGCTTGCGCAGGGCCTTCTGTTCATCGGCGGTGGTGGCCTTCAGCCAGCGCGCATAGACCTCGCGCAGGGGCGCGGCATGGGCTTCGAAGGCGGGCACCAGCGCCGGCAGGCTGGCCGGAGCCGGTTCCAGGCTGAATACCGGGGCCACGTAGCCGGCCGGCTGCTCGCGCTTGAACGCGCCGGGTTCGCCCATGCCTTCTTCCACGTAGGTGATGAAGTCGGGGGCGGTGAACACCTTGGCCACGATCTGGCCGCCGCTGGAGTCGACATGGGCCACCACCTTTTCCTTCGGGAACGGTTCGCGCACGCCGTAGGTCCAGGTCTTGTCGATGAACAGCGCGTGGCTCTTCTCGAACGGGCCTTCGAAGCTGACCCCGCCCAGCTCGATGCCGGCCTTGCCGGTGCCGAAGTTCTTCAGCTTGCTCTCGTCGGTGACATAGACCTCGCGGGCGATGACGTACTCGCTCAGGGTCGGGTTGATCAGGCCACCACGACCGTCGACGTAGACGATGAAGCGCACGTCACCGAGTTTCTCGCTGTGCAGGCGGTGCTCGCCCACGGCCAGCGAGATCGGGCGCGAACCGTGCGCGGCCACCGGCAGCTCCTTGCCGTCGATGCTCAGCGCCAGCGGCGTGGCGGTCGGATTGTCGATCTGGAACTCGATCTTCGACGGCGAACAGGCGGCCAGCGCCAGCGCGGCGGCGAACGGGAACAGCAGGGTCTTCATCGGCAATCGTCCTTGATATCTGGAACGGGAAAACAGGGGTGAAAGGAAAACCGGAGCGGCCGCCTCAGCTGGCCCACGGCGGGCTGTAGCGCACCTTCAGCGTGCGCACGGCCGGGTCGGCGCGCAGCGCCTCCATCAGCTTGGAATCGATGCGCACCGCGCTCTGCCCGGAGACATCAAGCATGCCGGCGACGCCACCTTGTGGGCCTTTCAGCAGCAGGTCCAGGCGCAGCGGGGTGCGCCCCGGGCGATGGCGGTCGAGCAGGGCATCGATGCGTTCCCAGACCGGGCGCTGCTGGCGCAGGTCCAGGCGCAGCGACAGCCGCGTGGCGTAGTTGGCGCAGACCTCGTCGAAATCCCAGACCTGGCGGATGCGCAGCGCGAAGCCGCCGTTGAACTCATCCTCGCGCAGGCCGCCCTTGACCACCAGGATGCGGTCCTTGGTCATCAGGTGGCCGAACTCGGCCATCGCGTCGGAGAACGCGCTGCACTCGACGCGGCCACGGCCGTCCTCGAGCTGGATGAAGATCTGGCTTTCGCCCTTGCGGCGCACGCCGACCACCTGGCCGGCCAGCACCGTCTGCACTTCCGGACGCCAGCGTTTTTCGCCGCCACTGCCACCGCCGCTGTTGGCGCTCCAGATCTTCTCCACCGAACCCAGGTCGTTGCCGACCAGGTCGCGCACATCGTCGCGCCATGGATCGAACGGGTGGCCGCTGAGGTAGAAGCCCAGCGTGTCGCGCTCGCCGTTCAGGCGCTGAAGCAGCGGCCATTCCTCGGCTTCGGGCAGGTCCAGCTGGATCGTGGTTGCGCTCGGGTCGGGGCCGCCGAACAGCGAGTTCTGGCCCGAGGCACGTTCGCGCGCCATCTGGTCGGTGGCCTTGATCACCTCCGGCAGCTGCAGCATCAGCGAGGCGCGGTTATGGCCGAGTTCGTCCAGTGCGCCGCAGTTGATCATCGCTTCCAGCGTGCGCCGGTTGAGCTTGGCCGAACCGACGCGGGTACAGAAGTCGAGCAGGTCCTTGTACTCGCCGCCCTTCAGGCGCTCGTCCACCACCGCTTCGCAGGCACCCTGGCCGACGCCCTTGATCGCGCCCAGGCCGTACTGGATGGTGTCCGGCGTCACCGCTTCGAACATGAAGGCCGACTGGTTCACCTTCGGCGGCAGCACGGTCAGGCCGAGGTTGCGCACCTCGTCGAGGAAGCCGACCACCTTGTCGGTGTTGTCCAGGTCGGAGGACAGCGTGGCGGCCATGAACTCGGCCGGGTAGTGGCGCTTCAGCCACGCGGTCTGGTAGCTGACCAGCGCGTAGGCAGCGGCGTGCGACTTGTTGAAGCCGTAGCCGGCGAACTTCTCCATCAGGTCGAAGATCGCATCGGCCTTGGCCTCGTCCACGCCGTCCTTGGCCGCACCTTCGCGGAAGATCTCGCGGTGCTTGGCCATTTCCGCCGGCACCTTCTTGCCCATCGCGCGGCGCAGCAGGTCGGCGCCGCCCAGCGAGTAGCCGCCGACGATCTGCGCCATCTGCATCACCTGCTCCTGGTACACCATGATGCCGTAGGTGTCCTTCAGGATCGCTTCGGTGCGCGGATCGGGATAGATGATTTCTTCCTGCCCGTGCTTACGCGCGTTGAAGGAGGGAATCAGGTCCATCGGGCCGGGGCGGTACAACGACACCAGTGCGATCAGGTCTTCGAAACGGTCGGGGCGCGCATCCTTCAGCAGGCGGCGCATGCCCGAGGATTCGAACTGGAACACCGCGCCGGTATTGCCGTTGGCGAAGATGTCCTTGTAGGTGGGCGTGTCGTCCAGCGGAATCGCGGCGATGTCCACCGGCGGGATGCCGGCGCGCTCATGGCGCTTGTTGATCGCCTTCACCGCCCAGTCGATGATGGTCAGCGTGCGCAGGCCGAGGAAGTCGAACTTCACCAGGCCCACTTCCTCCACGTCGTTCTTGTCGAACTGGGTGACCGGGTTCTTGCCGAGCCCGTTCTCGTCATGTTCGGCGTACAGCGGGCAGAACTCGCTCAGCGGCTCCGGCCCGATTACCACGCCACCGGCGTGCTTGCCGGCGTTGCGGGTCAGGTCCTCCAGCTGCAGCGCCAGGTCGATCAGGTCGCGGACATCGTCCTCGGTCTCGTAGCGCTGGATCAGCTCCGGCGAGGCCATCTCCGAACCGGGGCCTTCCTTGCCCTTGCCCAGCGCATCCTTCAGGTGGATGCCGAGGATGTTCGGAATCAGTTTGGAAACGCCGTCGACCAGGCCGTACGGGAAACCGAGCACGCGGCCGGAGTCGCGCACCACCGCCTTGGCGGCCATGGTGCCGTAAGTGATGATCTGGCTGACGCGTTCGCGACCGTACTTGCGCGCGACGTAGTCGATCACTTCGTCGCGGCGGTCCATGCAGAAGTCGATGTCGAAGTCGGGCATCGACACGCGTTCCGGATTGAGGAAGCGCTCGAACAGCAGGTTGTACGGCAGCGGGTCCAGATCGGTGATCTTCAGTGCCCACGCCACCAGCGAACCGGCACCCGAACCACGGCCGGGGCCGATCGGAATGCCCTGGTTCTTGCCCCACTGGATGAAGTCGGCCACGATCAGGAAGTAGCCCGGGAAGCCCATCTTGATGATGGTGTTGAGCTCGAACTCCAGGCGTTCGAAGTACTCCTCGCGGGTCTTGCCCGGCGCCAGCGGATTCTTCTCCAGGCGTTCTTCCAGGCCATCGCGCGACATCTTCTGGATCCAGGTGTCCAGGGTCTCGTCGTCGGGCACCGGGTAGTTGGGCAGGAAGTAGGTACCCAGCCGCATCTCGATGTTGCAGCGCTCGGCCAGCGCCAGCGTGTTGTCGATCGCATCGGGGATGTCGGCGAACAGCGCACACATCTCCTCGGCCGACTTCAGGTACTGCTGGTCGCTGTACTCGCGCGGGCGCTTGGGGTCGTCCAGCACGCGGCCGGTGGAGATGCACACGCGCGCTTCGTGCGCGCTGAAATTCGACGGCGACAGGAAGCGCACATCGTTGCTCGCCACCACCGGCAGGCCGCGCTGGCCGGCGGCCATCAGCGCGAACTGGTTGAACGTTTCCTCGCCTTCGCGGCCGGTACGGGTCAGTTCCAGGTGCAGGCCATCGCCGAACACGCGCTGCCAGTCGGCCAGCTGCTGCTCGGCCAGCTCATGCTTGCCGTCCAGCGCCAGCCGCCCGGCCAGGCTCTGCCGCCCGGCCAGCGCGAACAGGTTGGCGTTGCCGGCCTTCAGCCAGTCCGGGTGCACGGCCACGCCGCCTTCCGGGCGATGACCTTCCATCCAGGCGCGGGTCAGCAGCCGCGACAGGCTCAGGTAGCCCTCGCGGTCGCGGCACAGCAGGGTCATCCGCCAGGGGTCCTGGCCTTCCTCGGCGATCAGCACGTCGGCGCCGGCGATCGGCTTGATGCCCACGCCTTCGGCGGCCTTGTAGAACTTGACCAGGGCGAACAGGTTGTTGAGGTCGGTCACCGCCAGCGCGGGCAGGCCGAGCTCGACCGAGCGCGACAGCAGGTTGGCCTGCTTGGCCTTCTTCGGGTCGGCCTGGTCCGGCTTGGCCGGCACACGGATGGTCGAGTCCGCCAGCGAGAACTCGGTGTGGACGTGGAGATGTACGAAGCGGGAGTTGGACATGCCGGACCAGGTTGGAGCGCGCGGGCCCCGGGTGCCGACGGGGGAAATCGTCGCCGGGGTCGGGAAGCGCTGGAGTGCCCGGTCAGGGTAGCGAGGGCGGGGGGAGGCGACAAGGACTTGACGGTGGGAGATATCGCATTCGCGCCATCGCCCCCCCACGGTTCGCAGGCGAACCGCGGGCCCCGTCTCACCCTGCTTCCACACCCCCACGCCGTGGGCGCGTCCCCCTGACTCAGGGGGACTGTGCTGCAGACGGGCCGCGGGTACGGTTCAGCCGATCTCGGCGGCGGCCAGCGCTGTCGATTCCAGGCATTCACGCACCGGGGCGAAGCTGCGGCGGTGTTCCAGGCAGGGGCCGTGTTCACGCAGCGCGGCCAGGTGGGCCGGGGTGCCATAGCCCTTGTGCTGCTCGAAACCGTACTGCGGGTGGCGAGCGTGCACGTCCTGCATGTAGCGGTCGCGCGAGACCTTGGCCAGGATCGAGGCGGCCATGATCGCGCGGTCGATGCCATCGCCGCCGATCAGCGCCTGTGCGGGCAGTACCAGTCCCTTCGGCACCACGTTGCCGTCGATGCGGGCGAAGCCGGCCACATGGGCCACGGCGGCGACCACCTCACGCATGCCCTGCAGGGTGGCCTGGTAGATGTTCAGGCGGTCGATGGTGTCCACGTCGACCAGCACCACATGCCAGGCCAGGGCCCGCTCGATGATGCGGTCATGCAGCTGCTCGCGGCGTGCGGCGGTGAGCTGCTTGGAATCGTCCAGGCCATTGATGCGCGGCCGCGAGGGATCGAATACCACCGCCGCAACCGCGACCGGCCCCGCCAGCGGTCCCCGGCCGGCCTCATCGACGCCGGCGATCAACCGCTCCGGCTCGACCACGGCCGCGCCATCGAACAGGGCCAGGCTGGCCGTTGCCGCGTTGCGACGGCTCATGCGGCTGCCCGGTCGCGCATCAACAGCTCGCCAACGGCGTCGGCAGCCCGTGCCGAGGCGTTGCGGCGCAGGCGTTCATGCAGGCGGGCATAGGTGCCCTGCAGGTCGGCCGCGCGCTGCGGATGGTCGAACCACTGCTGGATGGCGGCCGCCAGCTTGTCCGGCGTGCAGTCGTGCTGCATCAGCTCCGGGGCCAGGTCCTGGCCGGCCAGGATGTTGGGCAGCGCGAAACGGTCGACCTTGATCAGGCCCAGCGCCTTGACCAAGCGGTAGGTCAGCTCGTTGACGCGGTAACCGACCACCATCGGGCGCTTGACCAGCATCGCCTCCAGTGTGGCGGTGCCCGAGGCCAGCACGACGACGTCGGCGGCGATCATCGCGTTGCGCGCCTGTCCGTCGAGTACATGCGAATAGGCCACCGGCAGCGCCGAGCGTGACAGCTGTTCTTCGATCAGCTGCCTGCACGCCGGGTTGGCGGCCGGTACCACCACATGCAGGCCCGGGATGCGTTCGGAGACCTGCCAGGCGGCTTCAAAGAACGGTTCGCCCAGGCGCGAGATCTCGCCCAGTCGGCTGCCAGGCAGCACCGCCAGCACCTTGGCCGAGGTCGGCAGGCCAAGCGCGGCACGGGCTTCCTCGCGGTTGACCTGCAGAGGAATGTCGTCGGCCATCGGGTGCCCGACGAAACGCGCATCGATGCCATGTCTGGCATAGATCGGCGGCTCCATCGGGAACAGGCACAGCACCAGGTCGGCGCTGTTGCCGATCTTCTCGGCGCGCTTCTCGCGCCAGGCCCAGACCGAGGGGCTGACGTAGTGCACGGTCTGCACGCCGTGCTGCTTGAGCCAGCGCTCGATGCCAAGGTTGAAGTCGGGTGCGTCGATGCCGATGAAAACGTCCGGCTGCCATTCCAGTGCACGCTGACGGAACGTGGAGCGCAGTTTCAGCAGGCGTGGCAGGTGGCGCAGTACTTCGGTCAGGCCCATCACCGCCAGCTCACTGGCATCGTGCCAGGTCTGGCAGCCCGCGCTGCGCATGGCGTCGCCACCAATGCCGGCGAATTCGGCGTTCGGGAACCGTGCCTTCAGTTCACGCACCAGGCCCGCACCCAGCAGATCGCCGGAGGCTTCGCCGGCCACCAGTGCAATCCGCAACGGTCGCTCGCTGAGCACCCGCTGCGCAGGAACGCTGCCAGCCATCGAAGCCAGCGGAATCACGGCGGCGCCGGCCGGCGCCTGGCCGGTCGTGCTGCTCATCGCAGCAAAGGCCTCTCGGCATGCTCGATGAAGTCCAGCATCGCCTTCACATCACCGCTGTCGCGCGCCTGTTCGGTCAGCTGCACCTTGGCCTCGGCCAGCGGCAGGCCGGCCACGTACAGGGTGCGGTAGGCGCGCTTGATGGCCGAGATGCGCTCGGCATCGAAACCGCGCCGCTTGAGGCCCTCGCTGTTGATGCCGCGCGGGCGGCCCAGCGAATCGGTGCCGACCATGGTGAACGGCGGAACGTCGCCATTGGTCAGCGCGCCCATGCCGAGGAAGGCATGCGCGCCGATGCGGCAGAACTGGTGGGCACCGGCGAAGCCGCTGATGATCACGTAGTCGCCCACGGTGACGTGGCCGGCCAGGGTGGTGTTGTTGGAGAACACGCAGAAGTTGCCGACATGGCAGTCGTGCGCCACGTGCGTGTAGGCCAGCATCCAGTTGTCGTTGCCGATGGTGGTGACGCCGCCGCCGCCGCCGGTGCCGCGGTTGACGGTGACGAACTCACGGAACACGTTGCGGTCGCCGATCACCAGCTCGGTGCGCTCGCCGGCAAACTTCTTGTCCTGCGGCTCGCCACCGATGGCGGCGTGGCCGATGAAGCGGTTGTCGCGGCCGATCCGGGTCGGGCCATGGATGCTGCAATGGGGGCCGATCACCGTGCCGGCACCGATGTCCACATCGGCACCGATCAGGGTGAACGCGCCCACCTGTACGTCATCGGCCAGGCGCGCGGCCGGATCGATGACGGCGGTCGGGTGGATCCGGGGTACGTTGTCAGTCATTCCTGCCTCCAGTGATCAGCCCTTGGCGCCGGCGCACATGACTTCGGCCGAGGCAACGACTTCGCCGTTGACCTTGGCTTCGCCGTAGTACCAGCCCATGTTGCGGATCAGGCGCTTCATCTGCACATCCAGCATCAGCACGTCGCCGGGGACGACCTGCTTGTTGAAGCGGGCGTTTTCCACCTTGACCATGTAGAACAGCTTGGACTGCGAGTCACGGCCGAGCGTGAGCTGGGTCATCACGCCACCGGCCTGGGCCAGCGCTTCGATGATCAGCACGCCGGGCATGATCGGGCGGCCCGGGAAGTGGCCCTGGAAGAAGGGCTCGTTGATGCTCACGTTCTTCTGCGCCAGGATGCGCTTGGCCTCGATGTCGAGCTCAAGCACCCGGTCGACCAGCAGGAACGGGTAACGGTGCGGGAGCAGTTCCTGGATCTGGCAGACGTCGATAGGAAGCTGCAGCGTGTCGTTCATTCTTTCTCCTTGCCAGCGGCCAGGACGCGGCGAGCCAATGCGTCCAGCTGCTTGAAGCGCGCGGCGTTCTTGCGCCACGTGCGGTTGTCGGTCAACGGGGTGCCGGACGAGTACTCGCCTGGCTCATGGATGGAATTGCGGACCACGGACTTGCCGGTGATCACGACCTTGTCGCAGATCTCGAGGTGGCCGACCACGCCGACATGGCCGCCGAGCAGGCAGTAACGGCCGATCTTGGCGCTGCCGGCGATGCCGGTGCAGCCGGCGATGGCCGAGTGTGCGCCGATCTGCACGTTGTGGGCGATCTGCACCAGGTTGTCCAGGCGGACGTCGTCGTCCAGCACCGTGTCTTCCAGCGCACCGCGGTCGACGCAGGTATTGGCGCCAATCTCGCAATCGTCGCCGATGCGCACGCCGCCCAGCTGCGGCACCTTGATCCACTTGCCGGCGTCCATCGCCAGGCCGAAGCCATCGGCGCCGAGCACGGCACCGGGATGCACGCGCACGCGCTTGCCGAGCCTGACCCGGGTGACCAGGGTGACCCGGGCGATCAGCTCGCAGCCAGTATCGAGGCTGCAGTCTTCGCCGATCACGCTGCCGGTGCCGATGATGCAGTTCTCGCCGACCACGCTGCGCGCGCCGATGGAGACGAACGGGCCGATATGCGCGCTGGCTGCAACCTGGGCGCTGGGATCGATGACGGCGCTGGGGTGGATGCCCGGCGGCCGTGTCGGCGCGATGTCGAACAGCGCGGCGATCTTGGCGAAGGCCGTGTACGGGTCCTTGGCGACGAGCGCGGCGCCGGGGGCAGCCTCGGCGTCGTCGGCACGCAGCACCACCAGCGACGCCTGGCTGTCGGCCAGCTGGGCGCGGTAGCGCGGATTGGAGAGGAACGTCAGCTGGCCAGGACCGGCATGGGCGAGGGTGGCCACGCCATGGATGGCGGTGGCTGGGTCGCCATGGACCTGCAGGCCGAACTGCTCGGCGAGTTGCTGGGCGGTGTAGGTGGGAGTATTCACGGCGGGAGTTTAACGTGTGACGCCATTGCGGTCATGCGGGGGGCGAGGGCTTGGCGCCTGCCTGGTACGAGCGGGAGGCGGCGGGTGGCCCTGGCCAGGACACGCAAAAGCCCCTCCATGGTGCTCGATGGCGCCATCCATGGCGCCAACGGTCCTGTCCAGGGCCACCCGCCGCCTCTGGACAGTTTCCTGCGAGCGCGGCCAAAAGCCTGTCCCGTGCAGTGTCATCTGCATCAACGAAAACGCCGGGCAGAGCCCGGCGCTTCGCACCCCGTCTGGTGGAGAGCCCCCCTTCTGTTAAGGGGGGCGTGCCAACGGCGCGGGGGATAGGTGAAATGCGGGGGCAATTCACCGCAGGTGGATCAGTTCTGAGGAACGACGTTCCTCAGAACTGGCCACCGAACGTGAATTGCAGACGTTCGATCTTGTCATCGTCTTCCTTCTTCAGCGGGAAGGCGTAGCTGATCGAGATCGGGCCGACCGGAGCGCGCCACAGCAGGGCGACACCGGTGGAGACGCGCAGTTCGTTGGCCTTGAAGTTCTTGGTGCCGTTGTAGACGTTACCGAAGTCGACGAAGGCCGACACGCGCGCCGACGGGCTGTCGAACAGGCGCGGGAAGTAGGCTTCGACCGAACCAACGGTCTTCAGCGAACCACCCAGCGGCTGGCCTTCCGGATAGCCATTGGTGACTTCGCGCGGGCCCAGGGTGTTGTCTTCGAAGCCACGCACCGAGTTGGTACCGCCGGCGTAGAAGTTCTCATAGAACGGCAGTCCGGTGGCCGTGACCGAGCGCAGGTTGCCATCCTTGTCCGGCACCATCGCGGTCTTGTCCTTGCCGTAGCTGTCGCCGTAACCGACTTCGGCACGGGTGTTGATCACCAGCGAAGGCATGATCGGCCAGTACTTGCTGATCTGGTAATTCAGCTTGTAGTACTCGATGGTCGAGCCCGGCAGGGTGGTTTCCAGGCCAACACGCTGATAGGTACCGCGGGTCGGCATGAAGTAGTCGTTGCGCGAGTCGCGCGCCCAACCCAGCTCGGTGCGCCACGCGTGGAAGGTCTTGCTGCCCAGCACGTTGATGTAATCGATGATCGACTGCGGGGTCGAGCCAGGGTAGGTGGTGATCTGGTTGCTGTCGATGCCGAACATCAGCGAGACGGTATCGGTCTCGGTGATCGGCACGCCGAATACCACCTGCGCAGAACCATTGGTGCTGTTGTACTGCGCGGTGTTGAAGTCGGAGTAGTCCAGCTCGCGCCAGGACAGGTTGTAGCCCAGCGACACGCCGTCATCGGTGAAGTACGGGTTGGTGTAGCTGAAGCCATAGCGTTGCAGGTAGCTGCTGCGCGAGGCTTCGACCGACACGCGGTTGCCGCCGCCGAGGAAGTTGTTCTGCGACAGCTGCACCGAGGTGGTCATGCCGTAGGACTGCGAGTAGCCCAGGCCGAACACGAAGCTGCCGGAGGTGGTTTCCTTGACGTTGTAGACGACGTCGACCTGGTCGTTGCTGCCGCTGACGGCCGGGGTTTCGACGTCCACCGACTCGAAGTAGCCCAGGCGCTGCAGGCGGATCTTGGAGCGGTCGATCGCGGCCTGCGAGTACCAGCTGTTCTCGAACTGGCGCATTTCGCGACGCATCACTTCGTCGGACGTGCGGGTGTTGCCACGGAACAGGATGCGGCGCACCGACACGCGCGGGCCCGGCACGACCTGCATGTTGATCGCCACGGTCTGGTCGGGGCGGTTGGTGGTCGGGATCGGGTTCACCTTGGCGAACGCGTAGCCGATGTTGGACAGCGAGTTGGTGATGGTGTCCGAGCTGAATTCCAGCAGCGCACGCGAGAACGTGTCGCCCGGCTTCTGGATCACCATGCGCTCGACGTCCTCCTGCGGGAGGATGGTGTCGCCGCTGACCTTGATCTCGGAAATCTTGTACTGCGCGCCCTCGGTCACGCCCGCAGTCAGGAACATGTCGCGCTTGTCGGGGCTGATCGAGACCTGGGTCGAATCGATGCTGAAGTCGACGTAGCCGCGGTCCAGGTACCAGGAGTTGAGCTTTTCCAGGTCGCCGGACAGCTTTTCCTTGGAGTACTGGTCGTCACGGCGGTACCACGACGCCCAGTTGTGCTCCTTGGACTCCCAGGTTTCCAGGATGTCCTTGCTCTCGAACTTCTCGGTGCCGACCAGGTTGACGTGACGGATCTTGGCCGCCTTGCCTTCCTTGATGGCGATCGCGATGTCCACGCGGTTGCGGTCCAGCGGGCTCACGGTCGGGGTGATCTCGACGGTGTACTTGCCACGGTCGTTGTACTGACGACGCAGTTCCTGGGTCACGCGGTCCAGGCTGAGGCGGTCGAAGGTGCCGCCTTCGGTCAGGCCGATGTCGGACAGGCCCTTCAGCAGCTGCTCGGACTTGATGTCCTTGTTGCCGGTGACGGTCAGCTTGTTGATCGCCGGGCGTTCCTTGACCGTCACCACCAGGATGTTGCCCTGGCGGTCCAGCTGCACGTCTTCGAAGAAGCCGGTCTTGTACAGGGCGCGGATGGTCTCGCCGACCTTGTTGTCGGTGATGGTCTCGCCACGTTCCACCGGAAGGTAGGTGAACACCGTGCCCGAGCTGATGCGCTGCAGGCCATCGACGCGGATGTCGCTGACAGTGAAGGGCTCGGCTGCCTGGGCCAGGGCGGGAGCGCCGGTGACGGCGGCGAGGGCGAGGGCCAGCAGGCGGCGATTGGGGAGTCGCGTCATGTCACGTCCGGTAGGAAGGTCGATTTCATTGGTGCGGGATGCCGACGCTGTAGACGGCAACAACGTGGAAAAGTTCATCGCGGGACCAGGCCGAGGATGTCGTTGTAGAACGCCAACCCCATCAGCCCGGCCAGCAACGCCAGGCCGATGTATTGGCCGGCGGCGATGGCACGCTCGCTCAGCGGGCTGCCCTTGACCAACTCGATAAGGTAATACAGCAGGTGCCCGCCGTCCAAGATCGGGATCGGCAGCAGGTTGATGATGCACAGGCTGAGTGACAGCAGGGCAAGGAACTGCAGGAACCAGTCGAGGCCGCGCTTGGCCGAGACATTGGCCACGCGGGCGATGGTGACCGGCCCGGAAACGTTCTGCAGCGAGGCTTTGCCTGTGACGATGCGGCCCATCATGCCCAGCGAGTCGGCGGCCAGGCGGCCGGTTTCGCGAACGGCCACGGTCACCGCGTCGAGCGGCCCATAGCGCAGCAGGGTGTCGTAGGCGGGGCTGTAGGTGGTGGGGAAACCGACGCCGATCTGCCAGACCGGGTTGCCCTTGCCATCCTTGCCCTGGCGCGGTGTCACTTCCAGCGCAAGGCGTTCACCGCCGCGCAGGACCTCGATCATGCCCGGGCCACCGGCGCGGCCCAGGGCCTGGATTTCGCCAATGACCTGATCGACGCTGTCGATGCGCTGGCCGTCGATCGCCACGATCAGATCGCCCGGCTGCAGCTGCCCGGCGACCGCCGAATCGGCGGTCAACGAGTCGACCAGCGCCGGCTGCAGCCAGGATTGCCAGTACAGGCCGGCCAGGATCGGCACCCGTCGTTCATCGAAGCCAGCCGGCAGCTGCGACAGCGGCAGGGTGCGCACGCGCACCTGGTCGGCGGGGTCGAGCACTTCCAGCGTCACGTCGCGGCGGTCCATCGCCGCCGCGGTCAGCGCCATGCTGGCGTCGCCGAGCGTGACCACCTGGCGGTCATCCACACGCAGCACGCGGTCGCCGCTGACCAGTCCGGCCGTGGCGGCGATGCCGCTGACCCGGCCGATGGTCGGCGAATAATCCTGCTTGCCGATCACGAACATCGCCCACAGCAGCAGGATGCACAGCAGCAGGTTGGCGATCGGGCCGGCGGCGACAATCGCAATGCGCTGCCAGACGGTCTTGTGGTTGAAGGCCTGGCCGCGCTCGTGCGGATGGACTTCGACCTCGCGCTCGTCGAGGAATTTCACGTAGCCGCCCAGCGGAATGGCGGCGATGGCGAACTCGGTGCCGTGCCTGTCGCGGCGCGACCACAGCGGGCGGCCGAAGCCGACCGAGAAGCGCAGGATCTTGACCCCGCACAGGCGGCCTACCCAGTAATGCCCGAATTCGTGGAACGTGACCAGCAGCCCGAGGCTGACAATCATCCACCAGACCGATCCGATGAAGTCAGTCATGCAGGGTCACAGTGGTGGGCAGAGGCGGCGTCGTCATGCTGGGCGAGGCGGTCGTTCAGGCGGCGTCGATGGCGTTCAGGGTCAACTGGCGTGCCCGCTGGTCGGCGGACAACAGGACCTCCAGTGTATCGGCTGCTTGGGTCGGCAGTGTTGAAAGAGCGTTAGCAACCAGCTCGGGGATGGTCAGGAAACCGATCCGGCCCTGAAGAAACGCTGAAACGGCCTCTTCATTGGCGGCATTCAGCACCGCCGGTGCGGTTCCGCCAGCCTGCATCGCCTGCCAGGCCAGGGCCAGGCAGGGGAACGCGTCGGTGTCCGGGGCCTCGAAATCCAGCCGGCCCTGGGCCAGCAGATCCAGCCCGGCCACACCCGACTCGATGCGCTGCGGCCAGCCGAGGCCGACCGCAAGCGTGGTGCGCATGTCCGGCAGGCCCATCTGCGCCAGGGTCGAGCCGTCCACGAACTCGACCAGCGAATGCACCAGGCTCTGCGGGTGCACCAGCACCTCGATGCGCTCGCCGGGCACCGCGAACAGATGATGCGCCTCGATGACTTCCAGGCCCTTGTTCATCAACGTCGCCGAATCGACCGAGATCTTCGGGCCCATCGACCACTTCGGGTGGGCCACCGCCTGTGCCGGGGTGACCTGGGCCAGCTCGGCGCGGCTGCGGCCGCGGAACGGGCCACCGGAGGCGGTCAGCAGGATCCGGCGCACGCCGGCCCCCTCGATGCTGGCATCGCGCGAGCGCAGGCACTGGAAGATCGCGCTGTGCTCGCTGTCGATCGGGATGATTTCGGCGCCGGCCCGTTCGGCGGTGCGGGTCAGCAGTTCGCCGGCCAGCACCAGCGATTCCTTGTTGGCCAGCAGGATGCGCTTTCCGGCCGCTGCGGCGGCCAGGGTCGAGGACAGTCCGGCGGCGCCGACGATGGCCGCGACCACGGTGTCGCAGGCATCACTGGCGGCCAGCTGGTCCAGCGCGGCAGCACCCGCATGGGCCTCGGTGGCCAGGCCGACCTCGCGCAGGCCGTCGCGCAGCCCGGCGTACAGTGATTCGTCGGCGATCACCGCGTGCTCGGGCTTGTGCTGGCGGCACAATGCCAGCAGCGCCTGCAGCTGGCGGCCGGCAGCCAGCACGGTCGCCTGGTAGCGCTGCGGGTGGCGGGCGATCACGTCCAGCGTGGAGGCACCGATCGAGCCGGTGGCGCCGAGAACGGCGACCCGGCGCAGGTCTGCAGCAGCATTCATGGTCAGAACCCGAAGATTTCCTTGCCCAGCGCGAACACCGGAACGGCGGCGAGGACGCCGTCGACACGGTCGAGCACGCCGCCATGGCCCGGAATCAGGTGACCGGAGTCCTTGGCACCGGCGTGGCGCTTGATCAGGCTTTCGAACAGATCGCCCAGCACCGACGCGAACACCGCCAGCACCGAGGTGACCAGCAGGCCCGGCAGGTGCGCGACGTCGATGCCCGCCAGCCAGCCCAGGCCCGCGGCCACGGCAACACCAGCCAGCAGGCCGCCGAACAGGCCTTCCCAGGTCTTGTTGGGGCTGATACGCGGGGCCAGCTTGTGCTTGCCGAAGCGTCGGCCGGCGAAATAGGCGCCCGAATCGGCTGCCCAGACCAGGGCCAGTGCGGCCAGCAGCCACAGGTGGCCCTGCTTGCCCGGCGGATCGCCACCGGCATGGATCAGCACCAGTGCGGCCCAGGCCGGCACGATGGCCAGGGTGCCGGCCAGCATCTTCACGATCCGCGAAGGCGCCGACGGCTGTGCGCCGAAGTTGAAGAAGCGCAGCCAGACCAGTGCGGCCAGCCACCAGGCGACACCGGCCAATGTGGTGATCTGGAACAGCACCAGCGTGCTGCCATCGGCCCACACCAGCAGCACCATCAGCAGCAGGTTCAGCACCAGCAGCACGGTGCGCGCCAGGGTGTCTTCGATGCCGGCCAGCTTCAGCCACTCCCACAGGCCGATCAGCAGCACGGCGGCGGCGGCGGCGGCCAGCCATTGCGTCGGCAGCAGCAGGATCGCGGCAATGGCTACCGGCGCCATGATCAGCGCGGCGAGTACTCGGGTCTTGGTCATGGGCTGGAGGTCTCGGTGGCCAGTGCGGCGATCTGGGCGCTGGTCAAACCGAAACGACGCTCGCGGCTGGCATAGGCGTCCAGCGCCTGCTGCAGCAGCTCGGCATCGAAGTCCGGCCACAGGGCCTCGGTGAACCACAGCTCGGTGTACGCCAGCTGCCACAGCAGGAAGTTGCTGATGCGGGTATCGCCGCCGGTGCGGATGAACAGGTCCGGGGTCGGCAGGTCGGCCAGGGCCACCTGGCTGCCCAGCAGCGATTCGTCGATCTGTTCGGGCAGCAGGCGGCCGGCGGCAACTTCAACGGCCAGGGCGCGCGCGGCACGGGCGATATCCTGGCGGCCACCATAGCTGGCGGCGATCGACAGGGTCAGGGTGGTGTTGTCGGCAGTACGCTGCTCGGCCAGCTGCATGCGGCTGACCAGTCCAGCACCGAAGCGCTCGCGTTCGCCGATGAAGCGCACGCGCACGCCACGCCGGTGCAGCTCGTCCACTTCACGGTCGAGCGCGCCGAGGAACAGCTTCATCAACGCATCGACTTCTTCCTGCGGCCGGCCCCAGTTCTCGCTGGAGAACGCGAACAGGGTCAGCGCGGGAATGCCCAGTTCAAGGCAGCGTTCGATGGTGCGGTTGACCGCGCGCGCGCCGGCACGGTGGCCGATCACGCGCGGCCGGCGGCGCTGCTGCGCCCAACGACCGTTGCCATCCATGATGATGGCAACGTGGCGGGGCAGGGCAGCCGGCAACGGAGGCGGGACTGAAGGCATCGACTTCAGACCGACAGCAGTTCTTTTTCCTTCTCGGCGACAACCTTGTCGACGTCCTTGATGCTGCCGTCGGTGAGCTTCTGGATGTCGTCTTCGCCGCGCTTCTTCTCGTCCTCGCTGATCGCCTTGTCCTTGACGAGCTTGGCGATTTCCTTGTTTGCGTCCTGACGGATGTTGCGCACGGCGATCTTGGCGCCTTCGCCTTCCTTCTGCACCTGCTTGACCAGCTCCTTGCGGCGCTCTTCGGTCGGCGGCGGCATGTTGATGCGGATTGCGGCGCCCAGCGTGTTCGGGGTGAACTCGTGGTTGTACAGCCCCTTCTCGATTTCCTTGATCATGCTCTTGTCGAAGGGCGTGACCAGCAGCGAGTGGGCGTCGGCGTTGGAGATCGAGGCGACCTGGTTCAGCGGGGTGCTGGCATTGCCGTAGGCATTGACCGTCACGCGGTCCAGCAGGGCGGGAGTGGCACGCCCGGTGCGGATGGAGGTGAGGGTGTGCTTCAGAGCGTCGATGCTCTTGGCCATGCGCGTCTGCGCGTTGTTCTTGATGTCGTTGAGCATCGCCCGGTCCTGGATGTATCTGGAATCGGGCGATTATAGGCGAATACGGGACGCTGCCGGGCCTGGATCGGCCCGGTTGTCGCCTCGCGCTCAGGCTCAGGCCGGGTCGCGGCCCTGGACCAGGGTGCCGATGTTCTCGCCGTTGAGGATCTTCAGCAGCTCGCCCGGCTGGCCCATGTCGAACACGCGCATCGGCAGGTCGCTGTCACGGGCCAGGGCGAAGGCGGCGGTATCCATCACTTCCAGGCCGCGGCGGATCACTTCGTCGTAGCTCAGGCTGTCGAAGCGCACCGCGTCGCTGTGCTTGTTCGGATCCTTGTCGTACACGCCGTCGACCTTGGTGGCCTTCAGCAGCAGGTCGGCGCCGATCTCGATCGCGCGCAGGGCGGCGCCGGAATCGGTGGTGAAGAACGGGCTGCCGACGCCGGCGGCGAAGATCACCAGGCGGCCCTTTTCCAGGTGGCGGATGGCGCGGCGGCGGATGTAGTCCTCGCACACGTCGTTGATCTTGATCGCGCTCATCACGCGGGCCTTGGCGCCCAGCTTCTCCAGGGCGTCCTGCATGGCCAGGGCGTTGATGACCGTGGCCAGCATGCCCATCTGGTCGCCAGTGACCCGGTCCATGCCGCCAGCGGCCAGGCCGGCACCGCGGAAGATGTTGCCGCCGCCGATCACCAGGGCCACTTCGGCACCGGCCTGCTGGGCTTCGATGACCTCGCGGGCCAGGCGGTTGATGATCTTCGGGTCGATGCCGTAGTCCTCATCTCCCATCAGCGCCTCCCCGGACAGTTTCAGAAGGATGCGGCGATAGGCGAGCTTGGACATGGGGACCTCGGGTGCGTGGAAATCGCGGGCGATTCTACGCGCATGCAGCGTCCTGCCAAAGTGTTTTGTGCACTGCGGCGCAAAATTTCGGGGTTTGCCCCGGTCAGCCGGGCCTCCCCGTTCAGCCCAGCTCGGCGCCAGCGGTCGCCGAGAGCTCGTCGTGGCCAAGAGCGCCAGGGGAGCGGGCGATCACCCGGTTGCGGCCGAGATTCTTGGATCGGTACAGGACGTCATCGGCCGCGCGCAGCAGGTCCTGCACGTCGGCGAAGCGCTCGTAGCCGCCCTGGGTGGCCACGCCGGCCGAGAAGGTGACGAACAGCGGGCCGCCTTCCAGCTCGGCCATCGGCGTGGCGACGATGTTGGCCAGCACCCGGCGGATCACGTCCAGTGCCACGGTTTCGCTGGTATTGGGCAGCAGCGCGACGAACTCCTCGCCACCGAAACGGGCCACGGTGTCGCTGTTGCGCAGCTGGCCCTGCAGCTTGCCAGCGAAGGCGCGCAGCACCTCATCGCCGGTCAGGTGGCCATGCGCGTCGTTGATCTTCTTGAAATCGTCCAGATCGATGAACGCCACCGAGAGCGGCCAGCCCTGGCGGCCGGCACGCAGGAACTCCTGCTCGAGCACCGCTTCCAGCTGGCGGCGGTTGAGCACGCCGGTCAGCGCGTCGCGGTGGGCCTGGTCGGCCAGGCGCTTGGCCCGGGCTTCGAATTCGTCGGCGCGGCGGCGCGCCTGGTCGGCATCCTGCAGTTCGCGCAGGTTGCGCAGGGTGGCCAGCTCCTGTGCGTGGTCGATCAGTTCACGCACACGTGAAGGCGAGTTCAGCCCGGCCTCGAACAGGCTGGCGATGTCCGGCAGGGCCTCGCTGATGCGGGCGAGCACCTGGTCGAAGCGGGCGCTGTCCAGTTCCAGGTGGTCATGCACCTGCTGCAGGGCGCGTTCGCGGGCGGTGTCGGCATCCTCGTCCAGCCAGATGTCGGCGACGGCGCCGGACAGCTGCACGCAGGCCTGGAAGGGCGATTCGACCGCGTCCTGGTCCTCGCTGTGGCTGATGCTCTCCACCAGATAGCGCGGCAGGCCCCATTGCTCGGCCACCCAGGCGCCGACGTCGGCATGGCTGCAGCCCAGTTCCTCGCGCTCGCGCGCGACCAGATCGGTGTTGTCGCGCGCTTCGCGCAGCAGGGGCAGGTAGCGTTCCGACTCGGCCTGGGCCAGGCACAGCACGCCCAGGTCCTGCAGCAGGCCGGCCAGCATCAGTTCCTCCAGGCGACGCAGGCCGCGCGCCTGACCCAGCTGGCTGGCGGCCAGCGCGCTGAGGATGCTGCGCTTCCAGGCGCGCTGGCGCAGGTCGTGGCCTTCGCCACTGCCACCGGTCAGGCCCTGGGTGACGGTGAAGCCAAGGGCCAGGCTGATGGTGGCATTCAGGCCGAGCATGGTCAGCGCCTGGCCGAGGTTCTCGATCCGGCGCCGGCTGGCGTACAGCGGCGAATTGGCGATACGCAGCATGCGAGCGCTCAACGCCATGTCGATGGCGATGATGTCGGCGGCGGTGGCGATGTCCGCTTCCGGGTCCTGGGCCAGTTCGATGATGCGCAGGGCAATACCGGGTGGCGAAGGCAGGTTGCGGCAGAGCGCCAGGGCAGCTGTCAGCTCGGGAGGCATGTCGGGTCGTTCAATTCCATTGGGACAAGAATACCTAGGAATGCATCACAGTCCGCGAATTTTGTTCCTGCTAAGTGACTGCGGTTTCCCTGCGCCGAGTATCGGCTTGATTCGTGCGCAACGCAAAGGCCCCTGGGCGCAGGGCTGTGCCCGGCGTCGATGTGCGTACCAATGGTGCGCACCCACAGGTGCAGCGGGCACAAAAAAAGAGCCGCGGTTTCCCGCGGCTCCTTCTGGTCGCTTCACAGCCGGAAGGCTGGAATCAGACCTGCATCGCCTTGGCGACTTCGGCGGCGTAGTCTTCCACCACCTTCTCGATGCCTTCGCCCACGATCAGCAGCTTGAAGCCCGCCACGTCGGCGCCGGCGGCCTTGACCACCTGCTCGACGGTGGTGTCGCCCAGCACGTAGGTCTGGCCGTACAGGGTCACGTCGCTGACGATCTTGTTGATCTTGCCGCTGATGATCTTTTCCAGGATGTCGGCCGGCTTGGACTTGTCCTTCTCGGACATCTTGGCCAGTTCGATTTCCTTTTCCTTCTCGACGAACTCGGCCGGCACATCGGCAGCCTTGTTGTGCGGCGGCTTCAGCGCGGCCACGTGCATGGCCAGGCCACGGGCCAGCTCGACGTCGCCGCCGACCAGGTCGACCAGCACGCCGACCTTGCCGTTGGTGTGGACGTAGGCGCCGATGGTGTTGTTGCCATCCACCTTCACCATGCGACGGATCTGGATGTTCTCACCCAGGGTCTGCACGGCGGTGGCGCGGGCTTCTTCAACGGTGCGGCCATCGGCCAGCTTGGCAGCCTTCACGGCTTCGACGTCGTTGGCGCCCGATGCCAGGGCAGCAGCGGCGACGGCGTTGACGAAGGACTTGAAGTTGTCGTCGTTGGCGACGAAGTCGGTTTCCGAGTTGACTTCGACCAGCACGGCCTTGCCGCCATCCTGGGCCAGGCCCAGACGGCCTTCGGCAGCCACGCGGTCAGCCTTCTTGTCGGCCTTGGCAGCGCCGGACTTGCGCATGGCTTCAGCAGCGGCGTTGATGTCGCCGTTGGCTTCGGTGAGCGCCTTCTTGCATTCCATCATGCCGGCGCCGGTGCGCTCGCGCAGTTCCTTGACCAGGGAAGCAGTGATTTCCACGGGATTACCTCACGAAAGAAAGGGGTTGGGCCGGCATGGTGGCCGGCCCGTGTGACACGGTCCTGTCACGCGCCAAGGGCTGCGCGCAGGGAGGGTGGACGCCGGGCGTCCACCCCGGGGCCTGGATCAGGCCTGGGCGTCGTCGCCCTTCTTGGCGGCCTTCTTCGCCGGAGCGCGGCGGGCCGGCTTGTCTTCGCCTTCAGCAGCGGCTTCAGCGAACTCTTCCTCACGCACCGAGGCGGCGTGCGGAGCAGCGGCCTTGCCTTCCAGCACGGCGTCGGCCGCGGCGCGGGCGTACAGCTGCACAGCGCGGATGGCGTCGTCGTTGCCCGGGATGGCGTAATCAACCAGTTCCGGGTTGTAGTTGGTGTCGACCACGGCGATGACCGGGATGCCCAGCTTCTTGGCTTCCTTGATCGCGATGTCTTCGTGGCCGATGTCGATCACGAAGATGGCGTCCGGCAGACGGTTCATGTCCTTGATGCCGCCCAGCGAGGCTTCCAGCTTGTCGCGCTCGCGACGCAGGCCCAGCACTTCGTGCTTGACCAGCTTCTCGAAGGTGCCGTCGGTTTCACCGGCTTCCAGTTCCTTCAGGCGGGCAACCGACTGCTTGACGGTACGGAAGTTGGTCAGGGTGCCGCCCAGCCAACGCTGGTTCATGAACGGCATGCCGCAACGCTCGGCTTCTTCCTTGATGGTTTCGCGGGCGCTGCGCTTGGTGCCCAGGAACAGGACGGTGCCGCGCTTCTGGGCCACCGACGAGATGAAGTTCATCGCGTCGTTGAACAGCGGGACGGTCTTTTCCAGGTTGATGATGTGGATCTTGCCGCGGGCGCCGAAGATGTAGGGAGCCATCTTCGGGTTCCAGTAGCGGGTCTGGTGGCCGAAGTGGACGCCGGCTTCCAGCATCTGACGCATGGTGACCTGGGGCATTGCAATACTCCTGATATGGAACCAGCGATTCCGCCCGCGGGGATAGGTATGCGGGACGCGTGGAAGCGCGATCGGTTCCGGGGTTGGGCTTCCCTGTTGCCTCCGTGGCCGAACTCCTCGCGGAGCACCCCGGCACGGATGGGGGCAGCAGGTGTGGATTCACCGGTGACGTCCGGTGTGGACGAGTCCCGCGCACGCAGGCGGCAGGAATCCGGTCGATTATAGCCCGCCCGATGCGCTCGCTGCAATTGCCGGGTCCGGCGTGGACAGTTCGACCACGCGGCCGTCCTGCAGGCGGGCCTGGAAATGGCCGCCGGCATAGCCCTGGGCATGGGCGGGTAGGGCCCATTGGCGCTCCTGGCCTGCCAGCACATAGCCGGCCAGGCCGGGCAGCAGTACGAGGCGCAGGCCATCGTCGGCAACGAAGGCGAGGTCGTGCAGGCGGGCGTGCAGGGTACCCGCGTTGGTCAGTCGCAGGGTGGGGTGCGACGGTCCGGGGTCGACCTCGGACCGTAGCTGCGGCTGCGCCAGCGGCGCGGCATGTCCCCGGAACAGGGGCAGCGAGTAGCGCGGCAGGCCAGGCGCGCTGGGCGCGAGCACGACCCGGTAGGCCCGTTCGCTGGCCACGGGAGACGGCTGGCGCGGCAGCAGCCAGATGCGCTGGCGGGCGCCCGCTGGCAGGTCCAGCTGGACCGGGCTGGCCACGATCTGGTCGCTGGGGCGCAATCGCTCGGCGTCCGCCTGCTGCTCCCAGGCCAGGATCCTCACCTGGCCCTGCCAGCGACCCGGGCCGGGGTTGTACAGCCACAGTGCGGTATGGCCGCCGTCGGCTGGCAGCTGCAGCGTGGTCGGCAGCAGGTCGAGCGCCGCGGCCGGTGACGCCAGCAGCAGCGCCAGCAGGGTCAGCAGCGCGCGCATCAGTAGATGACGGTCACGGCGGGCGGCGCGTCGTCGTCTGCAGTCGGCGGCGCAAGATCGCGGACCTGGGACGGCAGCTGCGGTGCGTCGCTGCGCTGATGTGGGGATGGGCAGTGGTCGCCGCCGGTATCACCGCTGCAGGCTTCAACCACGGTCAGCCGGATCTGCACGGTACTGCTGCTGGGGTCGGCCCATGCGGGCGTACTGGCGACCAGCATCGCCCCGATCAGAAGTGCGCGAACCACCTGCCATCCCGTGTGTCGAAAGACTCGTTGCGCGGTATCGGCCGGATCGGCCGGAACTGTAGAGTCGAGCTTGCTCGACTGCGCCATCTGCCCGGTGGGGGCCGACCGCTGGTCGGCACTCACGTCAATAGGTGATCGTCACCTGCACCAGATCGTTGTAGGCGCCGGCAGGTGGCTGGCCGGTGACCGGCGGTACCCGGCCATAGATGGTCAGCTGCTGCGCGCTGCCACTTCCGGTGCCGCCAACGGTATCGACGTTGAGGGTGTTGCCCCAGCGCAGGCTGCGTGCCGAATCGCGGTACAGCTCATAGGTGAGGTAGTAGGTGCCGGTGCCAATGGTGGTGGCCATGCGCCGCGTGCTGGTAGCGGCGGGGTTGTTCTGGCCGTTGTTCAGGCTGATCTGGTAGGCGGTGTTCTTCAGGCAGGTCAGGGTCAGCGTGGCGGTCTGGTCGATGTTGGCCGGGATGCCGCCGGTGACGTTGCCAAAGTTCATGTCGGTGGTGACGTAGCTGCCGCACTGCGGCAGCACGTTGGCGGTGGCGGTGAAGCTGAACGCGGCGCTGGCGCTGTTGGTGCCGGTGGCGCCGCCATTGCAGGTGGCCGGCACGGTGGCGGTGCCGAGCAGCACTTCGTTCCAGGCCCAGGTCAGCACCACGTTGGCGCCGCTGAAGGTGCTGCTGTAGGCGCCCGAGGCCAGCACCTGGTTGGCCGGGATCTGGGCGAACAACTGCGTGGCCTGCGTGCCGTTGCCGCCGGTCAGGGGCACGTTGTAGGTCAAGGTCAGTTCCTGCGCTGGCGGCGTGCCGCGCGGGGTCAAGCCGGTCACCTGGCTGAAGTTGGAGGTGTTGTAGAGCTGGAAATTCATGCTGTCACTGGTGCCGGTCTTCATCGTCCGCCAGCTGGCGCTGCTGCCGCCACCGCTGCCGGCGCCGATGCCCACGCAGACCCGCACCCCGGTGGTGGCCAGCAGGCTCAGCGCGGAGGTGGTGCAGTTCACCGTGATGTTGAGCGTGCCCGTGGTTGCGCCCGGCGCATTGCTGTTGACGTTGCCGAACGGCAGTGTCGGGTCGGCGATGGCCGTGCAGACCGCGACGGCGCGCGCCGGTGCCGCGGCCAGCAGCCCCGCCACCAGCAGCAGGCCAAGCAGCAGCAGCCTCATGGCGCCACCTCCGGGATGCACTGCAGCGGTGCCGGCTTCGGCCGCGCGCCGGAGGCCACCACCCTGGGCAGGTCCGGCACCTTCACCCGGCACTGGTCGCGGCTGGTGGTGACGTACAGCGTGCTGCCGGCGGCCACATCCTCAAGGTAGAGCAGGCCGTCATAGCCGACGGTCGCCTGGCGGCCATCGGGCAGCTGCACTTCGCTGCCGACCTCCAGCGGTTGGCCGTCCATGCCCAGCAGGGTCAGGCTCAGCGAGGGCCGCGAACGCAGCTGGAACGTGACCCGGGTGCCTGCGCGCTGGCGCGGCGTCACCCAGTCCTCGATGCGGTCGGCGCGCATGTCCTCGGGCAGATCGAGCGTGTCGATCGAGACCCGGTTGCGCTGCCAGGACAGCAGTGGGCTGACCAGCAGCAGGCCGCGATCATCGGTGACGCCGATCAGGCGGTTCTCCAGTCGTACCGGCACGCCGCCGACGCCGTTGGTGCTGATCACCGCGAACGCGTCGGAAACCTCGCGGGTGGCGAAGGCGTGCCCGCCCATCCACACCAGGCTGCCGCTGGCACTGGCGTAGGCATAGTTGAGGCCGCCCTGGCGCGACGCACCGAACGAGTAGCGGCCGACATCATTGAGGATGCCGACCTCGGCCAGGCCGCCATTGCTGTCTTCGCCATGACGGAGCTGGGCGCGCCAGCCGACACCGCCGGCACTGCCATCGCCCGGCACCGGCTGGGTGACGTCGGCCACCCAGCTCTGGCTGCCGCCATTGCGCTGGCTGGACAGGCTGGCCTGGCGGTTGTTGCCGAGACTGGCGGTCACCGACAGATAGATGCTGCGGTCGTCGCTCTGGTCCAGGTTCTGGTTCACCGACAGGTAAGCCGACCAGCGCTGGCTCCAGGTGCGCGACCAGAACAGGCTGGCGTAGCGGTTGTCCTCGCCATCGGGATAGCGCAGGCGCAGGTAGCTCGCGCTGAGCGTGCCCAGCCGCAGCAGATCCATGCCGACCGTGGCCTGTTCGCTGATGCTCGGCGGCAGATTGCCCTGCAGCGCGCCCAGGTCGCGATAGTCGCCGTGGCTGCGCACGCTGCGCAGGTTGACGTTGAGACGGCGGTTGTTCCAGCTGTAACCCAGCGCCCATTGCCCGCCCTGCAGGCCGTGGTAGTCGCTGTGCGCGTAGGCGGCATTGAACACGCCGGCGCTGCCGAGCAGCCACCAGCCGCCGAGGCCGGCCTGGGCCAGGCCGCCGCCGCCTTCGGCATGTGCTTCGCCAGTGAATGTATCGCTGACGCCGCCACGCCAGCTGGCGCTGGCAACCGTGCGGTCGTCGTAGGCGAACGAGCGCTGGCCGAAGTCTTCGCGCAGGTGGCCAACGCCCAGCGACCAGTCCGACAACCCCTTGGCCAGCAGCTGCTGGGTGCCATAGAAGCTGAAATCCAGCGTCTGCATGCGGCCGAACGCATCGGTCACCACCACCTGCGCGCTGCCGGTACCGCTGATGCCGGGTTGCGCGGCCAGCTGGAACGGGCCGACCGGCACCTGTCCGCTGTACTGGCGCAGGCCGTCGACATACAGCTCGACCGTGGAGGGCACCACTGCCTGGCCGAGGAAACTGGGGGTGGGCGTCAGCACGCGATACGGCTGCAGGCCATAGTTGCGGCCGATCTGCAGGCCGCCCAGCCGCACCGGCCGGGTCCAGTCGACGAAGCCGCTGTAGAAGTCGCCGACCTCCAGGGTCATTGCCTGGTCGGGAAAATCCAGGCTCCAGCGCGTATCCAGGCGCACGCTCTCGCCGCGCCAGCGACGGTCGCCCGGCTGCTGGTAGCGGCGGCTGATCGCGGTGTTCTCGAAGGTGCCGTTGCCGATGCCGAACAGCCGCAGTTCCGAGCTCAGGCTGAGGTTGCCGAGCGTATCCACCCGGCTGCCATACACGTCGTAGTTGAACAGCACGCCGGGCGATGCACTGCCGGCAGGCGCGCGCGCCTGCGGGCGGCTGAGTACGGTGGTTGGCAGGGTCAGCTGGTCCAGCGGTACGTCCAGTGCCAGGGTCTGCATGTGCGCGTCATAGCGCACCACCGCACCGCTGATCTGGTCCAGGTACACCGGCGCGTCGCCGCTGGCATTGAAGCCAAGCTGGCGCAGCACTTCGGGGCTGGCCTGCAGGCGACCGCGATTGTCGGTGAATGGCAGCAGGCCACGCGGAGTGCTGTTGAGCGATACGTCCAGGTACAGCGTCTGGCTGGCGGTGAGCGGGGTGGGAGGCGGCAGGATGGCATCGGCGGACACGCCGGATACATCGGCAGCCCCGCTGGCCCCTGCGCCGGACACATCGGCGGCCTCGGTCGCCGCGGGAGCCAGGGCAGCAAGCAGCGCGCCCATCAACGCCTCAGCGAGCCGGTGGTGGCGACAGTGGCGTCTGTTCCGACTCGCCATTGAGCTTGGCCGTGATCTGGTCGTTGTCGCGGTCGATCGCCGTGCGTTCGAGTGGCCAGCGCATCACCTGGCCGGGCAGCACGTAGCCCAGCAGGCCGGGGTGCACGATGCGCGGGCGCTTGGCGCTGCCCAGCGCAAGGTCGGCGATCTGCGCGTAGCTGTCGCCGGAATTGGACACCTCCACACCGTCGCGGCCATCGTCCAGCCGCACCAGCCTGGCCTGCAGCCGCGCGGCCAGCTTGCCCGACGCCGGCTGCACGAACACCGGAATCGAATAGCGCAGCACGAACTGCATGCCATCGGCGCGGGTGGCCAGGTCGGGCACCTCGTCCACGATCAGCCGGAAGTACTGCTGTGCTGGCGGCGGCTCACGGGTGGGCCGCATCACCCGCACCAGCTGCTGCTGTCCGGCCGCCAGTTCCTGCATCGGCGGGGTGGCGACCAGTTCATCGGTGGGCAGCAGCTGCTCCTGCCCGTTCTGCTGCACCCAGCGGAACACACGCACCTGCAGCTTCACCGGTGACGTGCCGCTGTTGGTCAGCCACAGTTCGCCGGCGCGTTGGCGGGCTTCCAGCTGCAGGCTGGTGGGGGCCACCTGCAGGCTGGTGGCGCCTGCCGTGGAGGCTGCCAACAGGCAGAGGGCGAGCAGCGCCACGCCGGTGGCGCGCCACGGGCGGGGTCCGGCCATGCGGGCGTGCTCCATCAATACGTGATCGTGGCGGTGACCGTATCCAGGTAGTTACCGGTGGCCGGGTTGTTGGTGCTCAGGTTCAGGATCTGGCCGTAGACGATGTAGGGCACCGCCAGGCCGGTGCCGATGCCGGCCTGGGTGTTGGTGCCGGTGGTGGCCCCCCACACCAGCGTGTGTGCGGCATCCTGGTAAAGCTGGTAGCCGACAAAGTTGTTGGCGGTCACCGCAGCGTTGGTGTTCTTCATCCGGCGGGTGGTGACGTCATTGGCGGTGGCGGCATTGGCGCCCGCATTCAGCGAAATCGTGTACGGGGTCAGCGCCGAGCACTGCGCGGTCACCGTGCCCTGGCCCAGCGTGGGCGTGGCGGTGGTGGAGGCGGCGGTGCCGAAATCCACGTTGGTGGCCGCCGCAGCGGTGATGGTGCAGGCCTTGGTGACCACCAGGGTGACGTTGAAGGTGGTGGTGTCGGCGGCCAGCACCGGGCTGGACATCAGCAGCCCGGCCATGGCCCAGGCCAGCGGGGATCGAACTGGGGATCGCATGGACAACCTCCCTGACCCGAAGGTCTGTTGAACAAGGCGAAGACGGCACGATCGGTGCCGCTTTGACGACGCTGGGGCCAGCTTAGGCAGCGCAAGTGTCTGTAATCCGTGATAAATAGGGATCCGAAAGGGCGGAGTCCGTCACGCTTTCACTTTCCTTGCCGGAACCGTGCATGGCCTGGATCGCCAGTTGGGTGGCGTTCGTTCAGATTGCGGCCGGATCAGCGATAATGGGCGCCATGAGCGTGAATCTGAAAACCCCGCAGGAAATCGAGATGATGCGCATCGCCGGCCGCCTGGCCAGCGAAGTGCTCGACATCGTCACCCCCCACGTCAAGCCCGGTGTCACCACCGAGGAACTGGACCGCATCTGCCACGACCACATCGTGAACGTGCAGGGCGCCATTCCGGCCAACGTTGGCTACCGCGGCTTCCCCAAGACCGTGTGCACCTCGGTCAACAACGTCATCTGCCACGGCATTCCCAGTGAAGGGAAGGTGCTCAAGGATGGCGACATCGTCAATATCGACGTCACCGTCATCAAGGACGGCTGGCACGGCGACACCAGCCGCATGTACTTCGTCGGCACGCCGTCGGTGATGGCGCGCCGCCTGGTGGAAACCACCTACGAAGCGATGTGGCGCGGCATCCGCGCGGTGCGTCCGGGCGCCACCCTGGGCGACATCGGCCATGCCATCCAGAGTTATGCCGAAGGCGAGCGTTTCAGCGTGGTGCGCGAGTACTGCGGCCACGGCATCGGCAAGGTCTACCACGACGAGCCGCAGGTGGTGCATTACGGCCGCCCGGGCCAGGGCCTGGTGCTGCAGCCGGGCATGACCTTCACCATCGAGCCGATGATCAACGAGGGCACCCGCTACAACAAGGTGCTGCCGGACGGCTGGACCGTGGTGACCAAGGACCGCAAGCTGTCGGCGCAGTGGGAGCACATGATCGCGGTCACCGAGACCGGCGTGGATGTGCTGACCCTGTCGCCGGGCGAGTCGCAGGTCTCCTGAGGATGCTGCCGGCGAGTTCGCTGCTGGACACGCCGGCCGCGTCGCTCAACGACCCGGACTGGGCTGCTGCCGCGCGCCAGGCGCTGCAGCAGGCCGACGCGCGCCTGTACCGCCGCTTCGACCAGGGCGACAACATCGAACGCCTGCTGGCGCTGCGCGCGCGCGCTGCCGACCATCTGATCCGCCTGGCCTGGCAGCGCTGCGTGCCGGCCGACAGTGGCCTGTCACTGTTTGCGGTGGGCGGCTACGGCCGCGGCGAACTGTTCCCGCGTTCGGACATCGACCTGCTGGTGTTCGGCGATCCGCCGGCACAGCTGGCCCGCGAGCCCGCACTGGCGCGCCTGTTCGCGCTGCTGTGGGACTGCGGATTGGCCGTCAGCCATGCGGTGCGTTCGGCATCGCAGTGCCGCGAGGCGGCAGCTGACCAGACCGTGCTGACCGCGCTGATCGAGGCGCGTCCGATCCTGGCCGATGATGCCGCGCGCCGCGCCCTGCGCGAGGCCATCGACGACCGCGAGCTGTGGTCGGCGCGTACGTTCTTCCTGGCCAAGCTGGAAGAACTGCGCAACCGCCACCAGCGCTTCGGCGATACCGCCGACAACCTGGAGCCGGACCTGAAGGATGGCCCCGGCGGCCTGCGCGATCTCAACACGCTGGGCTGGATGGCGTTGCGTGCCTTCGGCGTGCGCGACCTGGAGGCCCTGGTTGGGCTCGGCCATCTGGGCGCCGACGAAGCCGCGGCGTTGAAGCGCGAACGTGCCGTGCTGGCGCGGTTGCGCTTTGGCCTGCACCTGGTCGCGCGCCGCCCGGAAGAGCGCCTGCGCTTTGATTACCAGAAGACCCTGGCCGCGCGCCTGGGCTTCGAAGACGATGCCGAGAACCTCGGTGTCGAAAAAATGATGCAGGGCTTCTACCGCGCCGCGCTGGTGGTGCGCCGGATCAGCGACCGCCTGCTGCAGCGCTTCGAGGAACAGTTCGATGGCGAGGCCCAGCCGGAACCGCTGACCGTGGGCTTTTCCCTGCGCCGTGGCTACCTGGCCGCAAACGAGGCCGACTGGCCGCGCGGCGACATCGGCCAGGTGTTCGCACTGTTTTCCAGCTGGGCCAACAACCCGCAGGTGCGCGGCCTGCATTCGCTGACCGCGCGCGCGCTGGCCGAAGCGCTGCCCGTGCTGCCGGCCTACGACGTGGCCGACGCCGATGCACGCGAGCAGTTCCTGGCGTTGCTGCGTGGCCAGCGCCCGGTCGACACGCTTTCGCGCATGGCGCGACTGGGCGTGCTCGGGCAGTGGATTCCCGCGTTCGCCCAGGTCAGTGGGCGCATGCAGTTCGATCTGTTCCATGTCTACACCGTCGACCAGCACACGCTGATGGTCCTGCGCAACATCGGCCAGTTCGCCAGCAGCCGTGCCGACGAGCGATTCTCGATCGCGCACGAAGTGTGGCCACGCCTGCGCAAGCCGGAACTGCTGCTGCTGGCCGGCCTGTTCCATGACATCGCCAAGGGCCGTGGCGGCGACCATTCGGAGCTGGGTGCGGTGGACGCGCGCGCGTTCTGCCAGGCGCATGCGCTGAGTGGCACCGATACCGAGCTGGTGGCATGGCTGGTCGAGCAGCACCTGCGCATGTCGGTGACGGCGCAGAAGCAGGACATCGCCGATCCGGTGGTGATCCATCGCTTCGCCACCCTGGTCGGCAGCCGCGACCGCCTCGACTACCTGTACCTGCTGACCTGTGCCGACATCGCCGGCACCAGCCCGAAGCTGTGGAACGCGTGGAAGGACCGCCTGCTGGCCGATCTCTATTTCGCCACCCGGCGCGCGCTGCGCGAAGGGCTGGAACATCCGGTGCCGGCGGCCGAGCGCGTGGCCGAGGCGCGTGACAGCGTGCGCGCGCTGGTGCGCGAGCAGGGCTACGACGATGCCACCATCGACCGCCAGTTCGCGGTGATGCCCGACGAAGGTTTCATCCGGCTGCGGCCGGAGCAGCTGGCCTGGCAGGCGGCCGCGCTGGTGCCGGTGAAGCAGGGCCAGGCACTGGTGAAGGTGCGCCGGATCAGCGTCGACGACCCGGCGCTGGAAGTGTTCGTGCATTCGCCGGACCGCGACGGCCTGTTCGCCGCCATCGTGATGACCCTGGACCGCAAGGGCTATGGCATCCACCGCGCACGCGTGCTGGATGGCCCTGCCGATACCATCTTCGATACTTTCGAGGTGAACCCGGCCGATACCTTCGCCGATGGCAGCAGCGCCAACCTGGAGGCTGCGCTGCGCGAGGCGCTCGGCGGTGACCTGACCCGCCTGCGGCCTTCGCGCCGGGTGGTGCCACGTCAGCTGCGCCATTTCCGCTTTGCCCCGCGCATCGAGTTCCGCGATGAGCCCGGCGCGACCCGTTTTGCCCTGGTCGCCCCCGACCGTCCCGGCCTGCTGGCCGACGTGGCGTTCGTGCTGCGCAACCAGGGCCTGCGCGTGCATGACGCGCGCATTGCCACATTCGGCGAACGCGCCGAAGACACTTTCGTGATCAGTGACGAACACGACCTCCCCCTGACTGAACCTGCCCGGCAGCAGCTGCATGACGCGATGCTGGCCTGCCTGGACCCTGATCGAAACGCCGGAGACCCCGCCTGATGGCCACCAAGACCGCCAAGAAAACCGCCGCGACCCCGAAGGCCGCTGCGGCCAAGAAACCTGCCGCCGCGCCGGCCGCGAAGAAGGCCGCTGCGCCGAAGAAGGCCGCTGCGGTGAAGGCTCCGGCAAAGAAGGTGGCTGCACCGAAGAAGGCGCCGACCAAGAGCGCCGAAGCCGCACGCGCCGAAACCATTGCCCGCAAGTCGCTGCGCAAGCCGGCCGCGCCGGGCGTGGAAGAGCTGAAGTTCGGCATCGAGAGCGCCTTCGAGCGCCGCGCCACGCTGACCCTGCACGAGCTGGAAGGCTCGACCAAGCCACTGGTGAACCGGGTGATCGACGGCCTGGAAAGCGGCGAGTTCCGGGTTGCCGAGCCGGACGGCCACGGTGGCTGGAAGGTCAACGAGTGGCTGAAGAAGGCGGTGCTTCTGTACTTCCGCGTCAACGACATGGCGGTGGTCGATGCGCGCCCGGCACCGTTCTGGGACAAGGTCGAATCGCGTTTCGCCGGTTATGACGAAGCGAAGTTCCGCCGTGGCGGCGTGCGCGTGGTGCCGGGCGCGATCGCCCGCCGCGGTACGTACTTCGGCAAGGACGTGGTGCTGATGCCGAGCTTCACCAACATCGGTGCCTATGTCGGCGAAGGCACCATGGTCGATACCTGGGCCACCGTCGGCTCCTGCGCGCAGATCGGCCAGCACTGCCACCTGTCCGGCGGCGCCGGCATCGGCGGGGTGCTGGAACCGCTGCAGGCCAGCCCGACCATCATCGAGGACCACTGCTTCATCGGTGCGCGTTCGGAAGTGGTGGAAGGCGTGGTGGTCGGCCACCACAGCGTGATTGGCATGGGCGTGTTCCTCAGCCAGAGCACGCGCATCTACAACCGCGCCACCGGCGAGATCAGCTACGGCTACATCCCGCCGTACAGCGTGGTGGTGTCCGGTTCGCTGCCGAGCAAGGACGGCACCCACTCGCTGTACTGCGCGGTGATCGTCAAGCAGGTCGATGCCAAGACCCGCAGCAAGACCAGCGTGAACGACCTGCTGCGCGGCTTGGCCGACTGAAGGTGACGGCGCCGGAAGACCTGGCGCAGTCCGCGATCTACCGGCATCCGTCCGACACCCTGTTCGGGCGGATGCTGCCGCGCCTGCTGCATGCCCCGCGCTGGACCCGGCTGCGGCGTGCGCTGTCGCGGCGCTGGCCGCTGCCGGCGCTGGTCAGCGATGTGCGCGACGTGGTGTATGTGAGCTGGTGGGTCGATGCGCGCCATGCACCGCCGCCGCCGCCGGGCCATCACTACGTCGTGCGTGAAGGGCGTACGCCGTACACCATCCTCAGCTACCGTCACGGGCACTTCGGCCCCGCGCTGGCCGGCCCGCTGCGCGCGCTGATGCCCTCGCCACGCCAGAGCAACTGGCGCTGGTACCTGCGCCGGGACGATGATCCGGACGGGACGCCGGTGGTGCTGTTCGACCGCAACGTGATGGACCAGCTGGCCTTCGTAGCCGGTGCACGCGCGTTCAGCGATGCGATGCAGCCGCATCTGTCCACGCGTTTCGAACACCAGGTACGCGCCGATGGCGGCGGGCAGACCCGGATCGAAGGCGGGCAGGGGAGTGCGCCGGCGCTGCATCTGCAGTGGCGCACCGCTGCGGGATGGGACGATGCCGGCTGGGCGGCGGCCTTCGGCGAACATCCGGACCTGCTGCGATTCCTGACCTGCCAGGACGAGGCCATCGCACGTACCTGCGATGGGCGCTGGGCCAGCACCCGCATCGATCTACCGGTGGATATCACCCAGCTGCAACCGCTGCAGCTGGAGGGCGGAGCGCACTGTCCGCACCTGCAGGCAATGGGCGTGAACCTGGCCGAGGCGCTGGCGTTGCGGCTGCCGGCGGTGCCGTTCCGGGTCGTGTCCGAGCGTCTGTTGTGAGATTCTGGCCCTCTGTTTTCCAGCATCACAGATGGCCATGAGCACCACTGTCTACGGTTTGAAGAACTGCGATACCTGCAAGAAGGCGACCAAGTGGCTGGACCGCTTCGGCGTGCCGTACACCTTCGTCGACTACCGCGACAACAAGCCCAGCCCGGAAACCCTGCTGGAATGGGCCGCGCAGCTGGGCGGCCTGGCGGCGATGGTGAACAAGTCCTCCACCACCTGGCGGCAGCTGCCGGACAACCGCAAGGCGGCCGAGTCCGATGCCGAATGGAAGCTGCTGCTGCGTGAGTACCCGCAGCTGATCAAGCGCCCGGTGGTGGTGACCGCCGACGGTACGGTCAGCCAGGGCTTCAGTGACAACGGCTTCAAGGCACGCTTCGGCGTGGGCGGCGCATGAGTGCCGTCCTCGACCTGACCTGCGAGCTGATCGCACGCCCCTCGGTGACGCCGGACGATGCCGGCTGCCAGGCGTTGCTGGCGGCACGCCTGAAGCAGGCCGGGTTCCACTGCGATCACCTGCGCCTGGGCGAGGTCGACAACCTGTGGGCGACCCACGGCCACGGCGCGCCGGTGCTGGTGCTGCTGGGACACACCGACGTGGTGCCGCCCGGTCCCCGCGAGGCATGGGCGAGCGACCCGTTCATGCCGACGATCCGTGACGGCGTGCTGTATGGCCGTGGCACGGCCGACATGAAGGGCAGCGTGGCTGCGTTCGTGGTCGCCGCCGAGCAGTTCGTGGCCGCGCATCCCGATCATCCCGGCACGCTGGCGGTGCTGTTGACCAGCGACGAAGAAGGGGATGCGATCGATGGCGTGCGCCATGTGGCACGCCTGTTCGCCGAGCGTGGCCAGCGCATCGACTGGTGCATCACCGGAGAGCCGTCGTCGACGGCGACGCTGGGTGACTTGTTGCGGGTCGGCCGTCGCGGCAGCCTGTCGGCCAAGCTGCGCGTGCAGGGCGTGCAGGGGCATGTGGCGTATCCGGAAAAGGCGCGCAATCCCATCCACCAGGCCGCGCCGGCACTGGCCGAACTGAGTGCGCGGCGTTGGGACGAGGGCTACGAAAGCTTCCCGCCGACCAGCCTGCAGATCTCCAACATCCATGCCGGCACGGGCGCCAATAACGTGATTCCCGGTGAGCTGGAGGTGGATTTCAACATCCGCTACAACCCGCACTGGGACGCGCCGAAGCTGGAGGCGGAGATCGCCGCACTGCTCGACCGGCATGGCCTGCAGTACACGCTGAAGTGGCATCGCAGCGGCGAGCCGTTCTACACCCCGGAAGGTACCTTGCGCGCCACTGCGCGTGCCGTGCTGGCCGAACACATCGGTCGTGCGCCGGAGGAAAGCACGGGCGGTGGCACCTCCGACGCGCGCTTCATCGCACGGCTGGGTGCGCAGTGCATCGAAGTGGGGCCGGTCAACGCCAGCATCCACCAGGTGGACGAGAACGTGCGCGTGGACGAGCTGGAAGCACTGCCGGGGTTGTACCAGCGGCTGGTGGAACGGCTGCTGGTGTGAGGAGGGTGGGTGCCGACCTTTGGTCGGCACGCTTCCGGCTGAGGCTGCTTTCTACTACTCCGAGAAAATGAAGAACGGCGGCTCCACCGCTTTTTTCCAATAGTCCGGCGCGGCCATGTAGAAGTGCTGCGCCTCGGCCCTGGCGAACCAGCGCGTCGCTGCTTCCGTGTCCTTCTCCACTCCCGGCGCAGCGCGCCCCAGCAACAGCCCAGCGAAGTACTGGCCGAACACATTGCCCTGCTCACCGGCGCGCTGGTACAGCTGCAGGGCACGCGCCGGATCGCGCGGCAGGCCCACGCCTCTTTCCAGCAGCGCGCCCAGGTCGACCTGCGCTTCGGCATCGCCGTGCTCGGCGCGTCGCTGGATGCGGGCCACCAACGGGTGCACGGTACCGGCCTGCGCGGCCACCGCGTCCGGCAGTCGTGAGGAACGGCTTGGATAGCGGTGGTAGATCATCGCGCGCAGGTCCCAGCGCAATGCCAGCTGCGCGTCGCTGCGCGCGCGATAGGCAGTGGCGAGTTCATGGAACGCGTAGGGATTACCGTGGTTGGCCGCTGCCAGGTAGGCGCGTTCGCCACGTCGCCACGACGCACGCAGAACCGGTGCAGGATCGATATGGGGGCTGTCGGCATGCCGCAGCGTGCCGGACGTCCAGATCCGGCCCAGTGCTTCTTCCGCCTTGGTGTTGTGGAAGTTCCAGGGCGTGATCGCTGCGGCGCGCTGGTAGTACGTGATCGCACGCGGATCGTTGAAGCGCTCGAAGGTCTGCGCGGTGTCCCAGGCACCGTCGAAGCTGCCGTCGGTGCCGCGTTGCTCCAGGCTTTGCAGCTGGGCTGGCGGCAGGGGCGAGGGCGGGGGCACGGTCTGGCATGCGGCCAGGCCCAGGCCCAGGCAGAGCAGGGCGGCCAGCGCCCCGGTGCGTCCATTGCGGTGTTGCATTCCAGTTACACATTTCAGGGCGGGCCATTATGCGCCGCCAGGCGGTCCGGCTGGTTGCCGACGCAACTGTTGCACCGTGCCGGAAACCGGGGTAGGGTCGATGGCATGTCAATCCGCCTGGCCACCGCCGTCAACAACAACAACCGCAATAATCTGCGCGCGAATAATCGTGCGCGGCCGATGCGGGACTGCGCCCTGGGTAGATAGACAGCAACATACGCCCGGACACCAGAAAACCCGCATCGGCCGATGCGGGTTTTTTTGTGCCCGGGCGCAGCCCGACCCGGGCCTGGATGGCCGGTCGAACACCTTCCCACCCGTGAAATCCCCCAACAGGAGCTCCGCCATGTGTTCGATCTTCGGAATCTTCGGCCTGCAGGCCGGTGACGATCTTCCTTCCCTGCGCCGCCACGCGCTGGAACTGTCGCAGCGCCAGCGCCACCGCGGCCCGGACTGGAGCGGCGTGTACCTCGACGAAGGCGCACTGCTGGTCCACGAGCGGCTGGCCATCGTCGATCCGGCCGGCGGCTCGCAGCCGTTGCTGTCGGCCGACGGCCAGCTGGCCCTGGCGGTGAACGGCGAGATCTACAACCACCAGCAGCTGAAGGCCGCGCTGACCACCGCCTATGACTTCCAGACCGGCTCGGACTGTGAAGTGATCAACGCGCTGTACCGTCAGGGCGGATCGCCGGCGCAGTGGCTGGAGCAGCTCAACGGTATCTTTGCCTTCGCGCTGTGGGACCGCGACAACGGACGCGTGCTGGTGGCGCGTGACCCGGTCGGCGTGGTGCCGCTGTACTGGGGCCATGATGCGCAGGGTCGCCTGCGCGTGGCCTCGGAAATGAAGGCGCTGGTGGACACCTGTGCCGACGTCGCGCAGTTCCCGCCGGGGCACTATTTCGACAGCGCCCGTGGCGAACTGGTGCGCTACTACCAGCAGCCGTGGCGCGAGTACGCGGATGTGCAGGGCCGCCAGGCCGACCTGGCCGAGCTTCGCCAGGCCTTCGAGCATGCGGTCGAACGCCAGCTGATGAGTGACGTGCCGTACGGCGTGCTGTTGTCCGGTGGCCTCGATTCCTCGCTGGTCGCCGCCGTGGCCGCACGCTACGCACGCCGTCGCATCGAGGACGGTGGGCAGACCGAAGCCTGGTGGCCGCGCCTGCACTCGTTTGCGATCGGCCTGAAGGGCTCGCCCGACCTAGCCGCTGCTGCGGTTGCCGCCGAAGCGCTGGGCACCGTGCACCACGGTTTCGAATACACCTTCGAGGAGGGGCTGGATGCACTGCCGGAAGTGATCCGCCACATCGAGACCTATGACGTCACCACCATCCGCGCATCGACGCCGATGTTCCTGCTGGCGCGGCGGATCAAGGCGATGGGGGTGAAGATGGTGCTGTCCGGCGAAGGCAGCGACGAGATCTTCGGTGGCTACCTGTACTTCCACAAGGCGCCGGATGCGCGCGAATTCCACGATGAACTTGTGCGCAAGCTCGATGCCCTGCACAACTACGACTGCCTGCGCGCCAACAAGTCGATGATGGCCTGGGGCGTGGAGCCGCGCGTGCCGTTCCTGGATCGCGAATTCCTCGACGTGGCGATGCGTTTCGACGCCGCGCACAAGATGGTCGGTGCCGGGTTCGGTGGCCGTCGCATCGAGAAGGCGGTGCTGCGCGAGGCGTTCGACGGCTACCTGCCGGACAGCATCCTGTGGCGGCAGAAGGAACAGTTCAGCGATGGCGTCGGCTACGGCTGGATCGACGGGCTGAAGGCGCATGCCGAAGCACAGGTGAGCGACCGTGTGCTGGCGGCCGCGGACAAGCGCTTCGCGCACAACCCGCCGCAGACCAAGGAGGCGTACTACTACCGCCACCTGTTTGAGCAGTTCTTCCCCAGCCGTGCGGCCGCCGAAACCGTACCGGGCGGCAAGTCCATCGCCTGTTCGTCGCCGGCCGCGATTGCATGGGATGCCAGCTTCGCGGCAGCGGCCGATCCGTCCGGGCGTGCGATTGCCGGCGTACACGAACAGGCACTGGCCTAGCGCCGGAGGCAGTGCCGGCCGCTGGCCGGCATTACCGTGCAGGCACCAGCGTCATCACATGCTGGGCCTTGCCCGGCAGGAACGGGGTCGGGCGGCCATGCACCCAGTCTTCGTGGCCGGCACCCCAATAGGGGGACAGCGGATGGCCGCTCTGGCCGCCGGGCATGTGCACGATGCCGTCGGCCTCGTGGCCGGGCGAGACCACCATCCGCTCGGAGGCGCCGAAATTCGGCGTCTGCACGCGCGGCATGTCGCGGTCGCCGGGCAGGCGATCGGCCGGCATGCACAGCCAGCGCTTTGCGAAGTCCGGCAGCGCGCGTGCGATCGGATGGCAGATCGCCGCGGTGTTGCGTTCGCCCCAGCTGCGCTGGGCCAGCGGGCCCTGTTTGGACAGTTCGGCCTCGGTACGCCGTGCCGCATCGACCAGCAGTGCGTCCCAGCTGTCGAAGGCGGGGGGCAGCAGGTTGGCCGGGCGCTGCTGCAGCATCGGCCAGGCGACGCCTTCCAGCTGCGCCAGCCGCGGATCCAGGTAGTCCTCTCCCAGCCGAGCGTTGGCCGGGGCCAGTAGCGCATCGGACAGCGTCTGCATCACCTGCGAGCGGAACTCGCGCACCACCCGGTAGCTGACCGAGCTGACCGAGGCGCGGCCGCCCCATTGATGGCTGACCTCTCCCAACCGCTTCAACGCAGGATCGTCACTGCGTTCGATGACGTCGTGCAGCAGTGCCCACCAGCGTTGCAGGAACACCGCGCGGTCGTCGAGCTGGATTGCCAGCAGGTCGTGCTCGTCGAAGCGCTCCTGGATGGCCAGCAGGTCGCGGATCTGCCGCGCACGTGCACCGAGGTCATAACCACCATGGCCGACGCTGGCCAATGCCTCGCCGTCGAGGACGCGGCCGTTGGCGGTCCACAGGCGATGGCTGGGTGGGTCGATCAGTGCCGGTGCCGCATCGCTGCGGATCGGCCAAGGCGCACAGTCCTGGTTGCTGGCGGCATTGAAGCCGGCCGGTGCACAGCCGGGACCGCGGTCGGGACGGGCGCCGATCAGGCGCCAGGCGATGCGTCCGCTGCGGTCGCCGATCACCAGGTTCTGTGCCGGGATGCCGGCCTGGTCGGCGAAGTGCAGGGCACCGTCCAGATCGCCGGCACGGGCCAGGTCACCAAAGTCCAGGCGCACCGCACCCGGCAGGTGTGCGACCCAGCGCAGGGCATCGCTGCTGCCATCGGCATGCGTGTGCAGGATCGGTCCCCAGGCGGTTTCGCGCACCGGGAACAGCACGTCGGCCTGGCCCGCCACCGCGATGCGCTCGTCATGCACGGTGACCGCCGCGTTGGCCGGTTCAGTGCGGTAGTCCGCCGTGTCGATGTAGCTGTTGGTGAAGCCCCAGGCAACGTGCCCGTTGCTGCCGACGATCACCGCCGGCAGGCCGGGCAACGAGAAACCGGTGACATCGACCTGGCCGCCCGCGGCCTGCGGGTCGGGGTAGCGCAGGCGCACGCGGAACCACAGCCCCGGTGCGCGCAGGCCCAGGTGCATGTCATCGGCGACGATGGCGCGGCCGTCGGCGGTCAGTGCACCGGATACGGCGAAGTTGTTGCTGCCGACCGCATCGGCCTCTTCCTGCCGGGTGCCCGGCTTTCCCTGCAATGTGCGCAGATCAAGCTGGCTGGCGTCGGGCAGCACGGCATTGCCGGTCGGTTCGCCGAACAGGGGCGCATCCCATTCGCTGCCATCGTGGGCGAGCAGGGCGTACAGCGCCGGCGGCACGACCGCGCGGATGCGGCTCAGCGCCAGTTCGGTCTGGTTGCCCGGGTCCTGCAGGTCGGCGTACATGGCCAGCCCGGTGAGCACGCTGTCGCTGGCCTGCCAGGGCTGCGGCGCCTGCCGCAGCAGCAGGTACGCCCATGGCCGTACCGGGAGTGCGGCCAGTCCCTCATTGACGCCGGCCACGTAGGCGCCCACGGCCTCGCTGTTACTGCCCAGCGCGGCCTGCATGTTCGCCTCGGTATGCGCGCGCAGGCGGTGCACGCGCATGCGCTTGTCGGCGTCGATGGCCTTCGGCCCGAACAGCGCTGACAGCTCGCCAGCGGCACTGCGCCGCATCAGGTCCATCTCGAAATAGCGTTCCTGCGCATGCACGCGGCCCAGCGCACGCATCGCGTCGGCCTGGCTGCCGGCGGTGATGGTGACCACGCCCAGCGCGTCGCGCTCGACGGTGACCGGCTTGGCCAGGCCCGGCAGCGCATGCTCGCCGTCCAGGTCGGCCAGGCTGCCGCGCAGCAGCAGCCACAGCACCAGAACGGTGACCAGCACGATGGCGATCAATACGCCCAGCACCCAACGCCATGTACGTCGCATCGCACGTCCTTTCCACGCTCGAGGGTCGATTGTAGCCGCAGGCGCAACTGCGACTGATTCCGATTAGATCACCGTCGCCGGAAATGCGTCACCCTATGCCGCATCGATTCACAGGAGCCCCCCATGAAAGGCAACCCGGACGTCATCGCCTGCCTGAAGGAACTGCTGCGCGGCGAACTTGCTGCCCGCGACCAGTACTTCATCCATTCCCGCCGCTACGAGGACCAGGGCCTGTTCGCGTTGTACGAACGCCTGAACCACGAGATGGAAGAAGAGACCCAGCACGCCGACGCGCTGCTGCGCCGCATCCTGTTCCTGGGCGGCGACCCGGACATGCGCCCGCATGCCACCGAGCCGGGCAAGACCGTGGAGGAGATGCTGCAGAAGGATCTGGATACTGAATACGCGGTTCGGAACAATCTCGCCGCTGGCATGAAGCTGTGCGAAGAGAAGGGTGACTACGTGAGCCGCGACATGCTGCTGGCGCAGCTGAAGGACACCGAGGAAGACCATGCCTGGTGGTTGGAGCAGCAGCTGGGCCTGATCAAGCGCATCGGCCTGGAGCTGTACCAGCTGAGCAAGATCGACGGCAACGGCGCCCCGGCGCACTGAGCCGGCGCCGCCGCCCCGGTAGAGCCGACCGCTGGTCGGCTGCTCTTCAAAAAGCAGCCGACCAGCGGTCGGCTCTACCAGGAGCCAGAAGCAGCCGGCCAGCGGTCGGCTCTACCAGAAGAAGCACAGCGTTCTGTCGCCCGCCAGCACCGGAGCATCGCCAGCCAGCCTTCGCCCGCCAGCTGCTCCACCGCCCGCCAGCCGACAACGAAAAAGCCGGGGCATGCCCCGGCTTTTTCGTGTCTGACGTCCCTGGATTCCGGTAGTGCCGGCCGCTGGCCGGCAACGTTGGAACCGAGCAACATTCAGCAGTTGCCGGCCAGCGGCCGGCACTACCGGTCACTCCACCGACAGGCCTTCTACCTTCTGCCAGCCACGCGGCAGCAGGTGGCCGCGGGTGGCGCGGGCGCCGAGGTAGGCATCCAGCTCGTTGAACTTCAGGCCCATGGTGCGCTGGCCGCTGCGCACCTGCAGGGTCTGCCCAGGGCTGATCGCCACGATGGCGACCACGCGTTCGGTGGCGAGCTTGGCCTTGGGGATCTCGATGATCTTGTTGCCCTTGCCCTTGTCCAGTTCCGGCAGGTCATTGGCGGCGATCGCCAGCAGGTTGCCCGAGCTGGTCACCGCCACGATGCGATCAGTGGCGACGTTGGCAACCACCGAAGGGATCAGCACCGACGAGCCGGCCGACAGGTTCAGCATCGCCTTGCCGGCCTTGTTGCGGCCGATCAGGTTCTCGAAGCGGGTGACGAAGCCGTAGCCATGGCTGGAGGCCAGCACGAAGCGCGTCTCCGGTTCGGCACTGGCCAGGGTGACGAAGCTGGTGCCCGGCGCCGGCGAGAAGCGGCCGGTCAGCGGTTCACCGTTGCCGCGCGCCGAAGGCAGGGTATGCACCGGCGTCGAGTAGGCGCGGCCCTCGCTGTCAAGGAACGCGACCTGCTGGGTACTGCGCGCGCGCACCGCGCCCTGCAGGGCGTCGCCATCGCGGTAGGACAGGGCGGACGCATCGACGTCGTGGCCCTTGGCGGCACGGATCCAGCCCTTCTCCGACAGCACGACGGTCATCGGCTCGCTCGGCACCAGCTCGGTCTCGTCGATGGCCTGCGCGGCCTGGCGCTGCACCAGCGGCGAACGGCGTGCGTCGCCGAACTTCTTGGCGTCGGCGGTCAGTTCGTCGCGGATCAGCTTCTTCAGCTTGGCCTTGCTGTCGAGGATGCCGAGGATCTTCTCGCGCTCCTTGGCCAGCTCGTCCTGCTCGCCGCGGATCTTCATCTCTTCCAGGCGGGCCAGCTGCTTCAGCTTGGTTTCCAGGATGTACTCGGCCTGGTCGTCGGACAGGCCGAAGCGCGCGATCAGCGCTGCCTTCGGTTCGTCCTCGGTACGGATGATGTGGATCACCTCGTCCAGGTTGAGGAAGGCGACCAGCAGGCCTTCCAACAGGTGCAGGCGGCGCTCGACCTTCTGCAGGCGGTGCTGCAGGCGGCGGGTGACGGTATTGCTGCGGAAGGTCAGCCATTCGCTGAGCAGCATCTTCAGGTTCTTCACCTGAGGGCGGCCGTCCAGCCCGATCACGTTGAGGTTGACGCGGTAGCTGCGCTCCATGTCCGTGGTCGCGAACAGGTGGCCCATCAGCTGCTCGGCGTCGACGCGGTTGGAGCGCGGCACCAGCACCACGCGCACCGGGTTGGCGTGGTCGGACTCATCGCGGATGTCCTCCAGCCACGGCAGCTTCTTGGCGCGCATCTGCGCGGCGATCTGCTCGATCACCTTCGACGGCGACACCTGGAACGGCAGCGCTGTGACCACGATGTTGTTGGCTTCCTTGGTGAAGGTCGCACGTGCACGCACGCTGCCGTTGCCGGTCTCGTACATGTTCCGCAGATCGCTGGCCGCGGTGATGATCTCGGCGCTGGACGGGTAGTCCGGGCCCTGCACGTGCTCGCACAGGTCGCGCACGCTGGCCTCGGGGTTGTCCAGCAGGTGCAGCAGCGCGCTGACGATCTCGTTGAGATTGTGCGGTGGCACGTCGGTGGCCATGCCCACGGCGATGCCGGTGGTGCCGTTGAGCAGCAGGTGCGGCAGCCGCGCCGGCATCCAGGTCGGTTCCTGCAGGGTGCCGTCGAAGTTCGGCGCCCAGTCGGTGGTGCCCTGGCCCAGTTCGCCCAGCAGCACTTCGGCGATCGGGGTCAGCTTGGATTCGGTGTAACGCATCGCCGCGAACGACTTCGGGTCGTCGCTGGAGCCGAAGTTGCCCTGGCCCTCGATCAGCGGGTAGCGGTACGAGAAGGGCTGGGCCATCAGAACCAGTGCCTCGTAGCAGGCGCTGTCGCCATGCGGGTGGTATTTACCGATGACGTCACCGACGGTGCGCGCGGACTTCTTCGGCTTGGACGCGGCATTCAGGCCCAGCTCGCTCATCGAATAGATGATGCGGCGCTGCACCGGCTTCAGGCCGTCGCCGATGAACGGCAGGGCGCGGTCCAGGACCACGTACATCGAGTAGTCGAGGTAGGCGCGCTCGGCGTACTCGCGCAGCGGCAGTTGTTCGAATCCGTGGAACACGGGGCGGGCAAGTTCGGTCATGCGGCGTTGTTACCTGTTGTCGGGAGGCGGCGACGGCGGTCGCCGCTCGCAATCCTGTGATTATCCGGATGCGGCGGGGGATGCCAAGCCGCGCGCAGGGTCCAGCCCGGTTTCCAGGCCATGCCCGGCGCGCGCCAGGTAGCGCCCCGGCGGCAACCCGAAGTGGCGGCGGAACACGGTGACGAAGGCACTGGCGCTGCTGAAGCCCAGCGCATGGGCGATATCGGCCACGCTGCGGCCGTCGGTCAGCTGGCGCAGGGCTTCGGACAGGCGGGCCTGCTGCCGCCACTGGGCGAAGCTGAGGGTGGTCTCGTCGCGGAAGTGGCGGGTCAGGCTGCGCGGGGAAAGCCCGGCCCAGTGCGCCCATTCGGCCAGGCTGCGCTCGTCGGACGGGTCGGCCAGCAGCTGCGAGGCGATCTTCAGCAGGCGCCGGTCATGCGGCATCGGCAGGTGCATGCGCTGGCGTGGCGCGGTGCGGATCTCGTCCAGCAGCACGTCGATGATGTGCTGGCGCTCGGGCGTGGTGGCATAGCCCAACGGCCATTCGCAGATGCGGTCGGCCAGCGCCTGGGCCAGCTTGGACAGGCCCAGCACGCACGGATCGGAGGGCAGGGTGGCGCAGGCGGGCGCCGCCAGGGCCATGCCCCAGCCGCGCAACGGCCCGTCGAGGGTGACCGTATGTGGCTCAAGCGGCGGCATCCAGCCGGCCGAACCCGGCGCCAGTGACCAGGTGCCGTGCGAGGTGCGGGTGGTCAGCAGGCCGCGCTCGACGCAGATCAGCTGCGCGCGCTGGTGGTGGTGCCAGTCCACTTCGCGGACCAGGCCCTGCGGGCTGTCGAAGCGGAAGGCGACGACCGGGGGGCCGTCATTGCGCTCGAACCAGTCCAGTGCGTCGTCACGCAGCAGGCGCTTGGGAGGGGGGATTTCTGCCTTGTTCATCATATCCGCTGGCTGAAATGTGTCATCCATTGGCTGGATTGTACTACCGGGCCACCTGACCAGATCATTAAGGTAGGCGCCTTCACTGATCGAGCCCGCTGCTGCAACACAGCATTCGATGCCAGATCGAATATTTCCATTGAGAAATATTTTTTTTGGAAGAGAATGCTCCCCCATGATCTGTCCTGCAACCACTCCCCCCAGCTTCGGCCTGCTGCTGCGCCAGGTGCGCGACGGTCTGGTCCGCCAACTCGACGCGTCCATGGCTGAAGAAGATCTGGGCATCGGCTTCACCCACTACATCGGGCTGAAGGTGCTTTCGCACATGGCCCCCTGTACCGCCAACGAACTGGCCCAGGCCATCGACCAGGTGCCCAGCGCGGTGACCCGCCTGCTGGACAAGCTGGAAGCGCTGGGCTGCGTCCGCCGCGAGCCGCATGCGCAGGACCGGCGTGCACTTCAGATCGTGCTGACCGACGAAGGCCGCGCGTTGTGGGCGCGGCTGAAGCTGCGTGGCGATGCGGTGATGGATTACGCCCTACGCGATCTTTCTGCCGATGAGCGCACGCTGCTGCTGTCCCTCCTTACCCGAATCCGCGATTCACTGACGACCCCATGAACCCGATCCCGCATCCCACTCTCCGCCGGTCCGGGCGCGCGCTGCTGGTGTCAGCGCTGGCCCTGGCCCTGGCCGCCTGCGCCAGCAGCCGCGGCCTCACCCCGCAGGGCCACGTGCTTGAGGTGGACAGCCTGCACAGCGAACGCACCCTGGCCGACACCGACCTGAGCGCCACCGGTTTCCCGGCGCAGGACTGGTGGAAAGCACTGGGCGACGCGCAGCTGGACGCGCTGGTCGCTGAAGGCCTCGCCGGCCACCCGAGCCTCGATGCCGCCGATGCACGCCTGCGCCAGGCCCAGGCCCAGGTCGGTACCGCACGTGCCGATCAGCTGCCCAGCCTGTCGGTCTCCGGTGGCTACACCGGCCTGCGCCTGCCCGAGTCGATGGTCGGCAGCGAGATGGGCGGCCGCTACGGCGGCAGCAGCCAGGTTGCCTTCGACTTCAGCTACGGCGTGGATCTGTGGGGCGGCAAGCGCGCGGCCTGGGAAGCGGCCGTGGATGGCGCGCATGCCGCCACGGTCGAAGCCCAGGCGGCACGCCTGAACCTGTCCACCGGCATCGCCCAGGCTTACGCCGATCTGGCGTATGCGTGGCAGCTCAATGACGTGGCCGAGGAAGAACTGACCCGCTCGCAGAAGTCGCTGCAGCTGACCCGCCAGCGCCGCAGCGCCGGCATCGACAGTGACCTGCAGGTGCGCCAGGCCGAGGCCCGCGTGCCGGCCGCGCAGCAGCAGGTGCTGGCCGCGCAGCAGCGCATCGACGCTGCCCGCACCGCCCTGGCTGCGCTGGTCGGCAAGGGGCCGGACCGGGGCCTGTCGATCCAGCGCCCGCAGCCGTTGAACCCGATGGCACTGCAGCTGCCGGGCGTGCTGCCGAGCGAACTGCTTGGCCGTCGCCCGGATATCGTGGCTGCGCGCTGGCGCGTGGAAGCGGCCGACAAGCAGATCAAGGTCGCCAGGACCAAGTTCTACCCAAGCTTCAACCTGACCGCGCTGGCCGGCGTGGTCGCCCCGAACGTGGGCGACCTGCTGAAGAGCAGTTCCACCTTCGCCTACATCGGCCCGGCGCTGAGCCTGCCGATCTTCGAAGGCGGCAAGCTGCGCGCCAACCTGGCCAACACCGACGCGCAGTACGACCTGGCGGTGGCCAACTACAACCAGGCCGTGCTCGACGCGCTGCGCGACGTCGCCGACCAGGTCAATGCGGTGCGTTCGCTGGCACAGCAGGCGCACGCGCAGCAGCAGGCCGTGGACACCGCACGTTCGGCCTTCGACCTGGCCCAGCAGCGCTACCGCGCTGGCATCGGCAGCTACCTGGACGTGCTGACCGCGCAGTCCACCCTGCTGCAATCGCAGCAGCAGCTGGCCGGCCTGCAGTCGCAGCAGGTGCAGACCTCGGTGCGCCTGAGCAAGGCCTTGGGCGGTGGTTTCCAGCCCGCTGACGCCGACCGCGCCCCGATTGCCTCCCATTCCGATTCCTCGCATTCCTGAAGACCTCCGCCATGAGCCAGACCCAAGACACCGCGGCCCCGGCCGCCTCCAACCGCCGCGGCAACCTGCTGCGCGGCCTGTTCGTGATCGTCGTGCTGCTGCTTGCCGCACTGGCGCTGTGGTACTTCATGTTCGGCCGTTGGTTCGAAGAGACCGACGATGCCTACGTGCAGGGCAACCAGGTGCAGATCACGCCGCTGGTGGCCGGTACCGTGGTCGCCATCAACGCCGATGACGGCATGCGCGTCGAGCGCGGCCAGCTGCTGGTGCAGCTGGACCCGTCCGACACCTCGGTGGCGCTGCAGCAGGCCGAAGCCAACCTGGCCAAGACCGTGCGCCAGACCCGCGGCCTGTACCGCAGCGTGGAAGGCGCGCAGGCAGACTTGAATGCCCGCCAGGTGACCCTGAAGCGCGTGCGCGACGACTTCGCCCGCCGCAAGGACCTGGCCGCCACCGGCGCCATCTCCAACGAAGAACTGGCCCATGCCCGCGATGAGCTGGCGGCCGCCGAAGCAGCCGTGGCCGGTTCGCGTGAGACCGTCGAGCGCAACCGCGCGCTGGTCGACGACACCGTGATCGCCACCCAGCCGGACGTGCAGGCAGCGGCCGCGCAGCTGCGCCAGGCCTTCCTCAACAACGCCCGCGCCGGCATCGTCGCGCCGGTCACCGGCTACGTTGCCCGTCGTTCGGTGCAGGTCGGCCAGCGCGTGCAGCCGGGCAATGCCCTGATGGCCGTGGTGCCGACCGAGCAGATGTGGGTCGAGGCCAACTTCAAGGAAACCCAGCTGCGCCACATGCGCCTCGGCCAGGAAGTGGAGTTGAAGTCCGACCTGTACGCCGGTGACGTGAAGTACAAGGGCCGCATCCAGAGCCTGGGCCTGGGCACCGGTTCGGCGTTCTCGCTGCTGCCGGCGCAGAACGCCAGCGGCAACTGGATCAAGATCGTGCAGCGCGTGCCGGTGCGCATCGCCATCGATGCCAAGCAGCTGGCCGAGCACCCGCTGCGCATCGGCCTGTCGATGAAGGCCGAAGTGAGCCTGCGCGACCAGAAGGGCGAAGTGCTGCCGAGCGCGGCGGCCAAGGGCACGGTGTTCGACACCGACGTGTATGCCAAGCAGCTGCATGATGCCGATGAGGTGATCCACACGATCATCCAGGGCAACCTGCCGCAGCAGCAGGCGAAGGCGGGCTGAGGTCGCCATGTCCGCACAAGCTCCAGCCGCGCCCGGCGCTCCGGGCGCACCGGCGGCGCCAGGTGCGGCCTCCGGGTTCCTGCCACCCAGCGTCGCCCTGTGCACCGTGGGCCTGGCAATGGCGTCGTTCATGCAGGTGCTCGACACCACCATCGCCAACGTCTCGCTGCCGACCATCGCCGGCAATCTCGGTGCCAGTTCGCAGCAGGCGACCTGGGTCATCACCTCGTTCGCGGTCAGCACGGCCATCGCGCTGCCGCTGACCGGCTGGCTCAGCCGCCGTTTCGGAGAGCGCAAGCTGTTCGTCTGGGCCACGCTGGCCTTCGTCATCACCTCGCTGCTGTGCGGCCTGGCGCAGAGCATGGGCATGCTGGTGGTATCGCGCGCGCTGCAGGGCTTCGTGGCCGGCCCGATGTACCCGATCACGCAGTCGCTGCTGGTCTCGATCTATCCGCGCGAAAAACGCGGACAGGCGCTGGCCCTGCTGGCCATGATCACCGTGGTGGCGCCGATCTGCGGCCCCATCCTCGGTGGCTGGATCACCGACAACTACAGCTGGGAATGGATCTTCCTGATCAACGTGCCGCTGGGCATCTTCGCCGCGCTGGTGGTGGGCAACCAGCTGAAGGGGCGCCCGGAGCAGATCGAGAAGCCGAAGATGGACTACGTCGGCCTGATCACCCTGGTGATCGGTGTTGGCGCCCTGCAGCTGGTGCTTGACCTGGGTAACGACGAGGACTGGTTCTCGTCGATGAAGATCGTGGTGCTGGCCTGCGTGGCCGTGGTGGCGCTGACGGTGTTCCTGATCTGGGAACTGACCGACAAGGATCCGATCGTCGACCTGAAGCTGTTCCGCCATCGCAACTTCCGCGCCGGCACGCTGGCGATGGTGGTGGCCTATGCGGCGTTCTTCAGCGTGGCGTTGCTGATCCCGCAGTGGCTGCAGCGTGACATGGGCTACACCGCGATCTGGGCGGGCCTGGCGACCGCGCCGATCGGCATCCTGCCGGTGATCATGACCCCGTTCGTGGGCAAGTACGCATCGCGCTTCGACATGCGCATGCTGGCCACGGTGGCCTTCATCGTGCTGTCGATGACCAGCTTCCTGCGCTCGAACTTCAACCTGCAGGTGGACTACATGCACGTGGCTGGCGTGCAGCTGATCATGGGTATTGGCGTCGCGCTGTTCTTCATGCCGGTGCTGCAGATCCTGCTGTCGGACCTGGATGGTCGCGAGATCGCGGCAGGCTCGGGCCTGGCGACGTTCCTGCGTACGTTGGGCGGCAGCTTCGCGGCGTCGCTGACGACGTGGCTGTGGGCGCGGCGCACCCAGGTGCACCATGCCGACCTGACCGAGCACATCTCGGCCTATCAGCCGGGCATGCAGGACCAGGTGGCGGCAATGGGGCAGGGTGACCTGCAACATGGCGCGGCGGTACTGAACAACATGATCAACCACCAGGCATCGCAGATGGGCTTCAACGACATCTTCTTCCTGCTGGGCTGGATCTTCCTGGCGATCATCGCGTTCCTGTGGCTGGCCAAGCCGCCGTTCGGGGCTGGTGCGGGTGCCGCCTCGGCTGGTGGCGGGCATTGACCGACCGGTGTTGATGAATAACAAAACCCCGCCGCAAGGCGGGGTTTTTTTGTTTGCGGCCTCATCGCGATGCATGCGCGCGCCGCGTGGATATGCCCGGATGACGGGCATGAAAAAACCCGTTCGCGCGGGCTCTTCATCCGGTAGATCCACGCCATGCGTGGATGGCTCATGCAATCGCGCAATTCCCGAACGCCAGGCATGAAAAAACCCGCTTGCGCGGGTTTGATCATTTGCTGAGTCATGGTGCCCAGGAGAGGACTCGAACCTCCACGAAGTTGCCCCCGCTAGCACCTGAAGCTAGTGCGTCTACCAATTCCGCCACCTGGGCGACTCAGGAGACGAATTATGGGGAACGGCAGAGGATGTGTCAACAAGATTTCACGCTTTTTTCTGCGGCGGTACGCCCAGGTGATGCAGCAGGCTGCGCATCGCCGGCGACAGCTGCGTCCACTCGGCAAAGCAGGCGCACAGGCGTCGTTGCGCCCACGCATCGGCGAGCGGTACGGCGACGGTGTGCGTGCTGCGCCGATGCTGGCGCGCAATGGTCCGCGGCACGATGCCGACGCCGATGCCGTGGCCGACCATGATGCACACGCCTTCGAAGGTTTTCATGCGGATGCGCACATCCAGGCGGCGCCCGATGTCGCGCGCCTGGTCTTCAATGTAGGTCTGCAGGGCGTTGCCGTCGGCCAGGGCGACAAAGGTCTCGCCGGCAACCTCGGCGAAGGCCACGCTGCGTCGCGATGCGAAACGGTGTTCGGCGGGCAGCAGCATCACCAGCGGATCTTCGGCGACCACGTGCTGCTGTAGACCGGCGGCATCGACGGCGTCGCTGATGATGCCGGCCTCGGCCTGGCCGGTACTGATCGCACGCACGACTTCCGGGCTGGTGCGTTCCAGCAGTTCGACATGCAGGCGTGGCCGCTCGGCCAGCCACGGTGCGAGCCGTGGTGGGAGGAAGTTGGTCAGTGCCGCAGTGTTGGCATACAGGTGCAGGGTGCCGCGCGCGCCATGCGCGAACGCCTGCAGCTCGCCGCGCAGCTGCGCCTGCTGCTGCAGGATCAGGCGGGCATGGTGGGCGAGGGCGGCGCCGGCCTCGGTCAGGCTGACTCCGCGCGGGTGCCGGTTCAACAATGCCGTACCGGCATCGGCTTCGATCGTGCGCAGGCGTTCACTGGCCGAAGCCAGCGCCAGGTTGGCCAGCGCGGCGCCGGCGGTGATGCTGCCGGCTTCGGCGATCGCCAGGAACAGGCGCAGGTCGGCGATATCCATCCGCATGGGGTGCCCTCATTGCAACGCCCAAGCCTTCGGGTCAGCCGAAGGATGGGGCGGGAAGACCGCATTGTGCGCCGCTGGCCCGCGCTATCCAATGAAGGCATGAATGAATCGATGTACTTCTACGTGTTGCTGGTGGTGGTGTTCGTGCTGGCCGGCGTGGTCAAGGGCGTGACCGGGATGGGCCTGCCGACGGTGGCCATGGGCCTGCTGGGTGGCGCGCTGTCCCCAGTGGCGGCGGCGTCGATGCTGTTCATTCCGACCTTCGTCACCAATGCATGGCAGCTGGTGTCCGGGCCGTCACTGGGCCACATCGTGCGGCGGCTGTGGCCGATGATGCTGGCGGTGGTGGTGGTGACGCTGGGCTCGGCCGCGCTGTTGGTGAGGGTCGATCGCACCTGGTCGCGCGCAGCACTCGGCGTGGCCCTGGTGGTCTATGCGGCCTATGCGCTGTTCGCGCCGGTGTTCCGGGTGCCGCAGCGACGCGAGCGCTGGCTGGGGCCATTGGTCGGGGCGCTTTCGGGCGTGGTGACCGGCGCGACCGGTGTATTCGTGATGCCGGCGGTGCCGTACCTGCAGTCGCTGGGGTTGCAGCGCGAGGAGCTGGTGCAGGCGCTGGGGCTGGCGTTTACCGTGTCGACGATTTCGCTGACCACCGGCCTGGTGCTGCACGGCGCGTTCGGTATCCAGCAACTGGGCCTGAGCGCGCTGGCGGTAATACCCGCGCTGCTGGGAATGTGGCTGGGGCAGCTGATCCGGCAGCGGATCAGTGCGCGGGTGTTCCGCGCCTGCTTCCTTGGGTTCCTGCTGCTGCTCGGGCTGGAGCTGGTGCTGCGGCCGTTGTTCTGAAGCGCGTTGCCGCCCGTGTACGTAGAGCCGAGCCTGCTCGACGGCTTTGCACTTCGTCCTGCATGGCATCAGTCGAGCAAGCTCGACTCTACGGACCGGTGCAGTCGAGCATGGCTCGACGCTACGAAGGCCCGGATTCCGGACATGAAAAAACCCGCTCTCGCGGGTTTTTTTCATTCTCGACATGGTGCCCAGGAGAGGACTCGAACCTCCACGGTTTTACCCGCTAGTACCTGAAACTAGTGCGTCTACCAATTCCGCCACCTGGGCGTCGAGGAGCGAGATTATGGGGTGTTGTTACGGGGGTGTCAACACCCTGGTGAAGCCATTCTGGATTCCCGACCACGCCTGTCGATCAGGGATCAGGATCCATCGCCATGCAGCAGGCAAAAAAAATCCCCGCCGGAGCGAGGAGTTTTTTCGTTGGTGCCCAGGAGAGGACTCGAACCTCCACGGTTTTACCCGCTAGTACCTGAAACTAGTGCGTCTACCAATTCCGCCACCTGGGCGTTCCAGAGGCGCAATTGTGAAGATGAATCCGCAGGCTGTCAACGACTTCCTGCAATTTTTTCACGCAATGCCTTCAAGGCGGCCACTGACCCGTTCTGCACGCCGTCACCGGCTACCATGTAGGGCGATGACTACCAAAAAACCAAGCAAGGGCGGGAGCAAGTCCCGCAGCCAGGCCCCGAAGAAGGGCGCCAACGCGGGCGCGGCCCGCACCACCAAGCCGGGCAAGCCGCTGCCGGGCTGGTTCCCCGAATTGAATGACGGCGGCGCGCCGCCGCGTGGCCGCAAGCGCCACGGTGATGATGCACCGGGCCCGGCTACGGGCCGCAAGTTGCCACCGACCGGCAAGGTGATCGACGATCCCTATGCCGCCCGCGAGGCAGAAAAGTACGAACAACCCATCGCCAGCCGCGAGGCCATCCTGGCCCTGCTGGAGCGTTGCGAAGGGCCGCAGACCGCCGAAGAACTGGGCGCACGCCTGGGCCTGGGCGCACCGGACCGGGCAGAAGCGCTGTCGCGCCGGCTCGGCGCCATGGTCCGCGACGGCCAGCTGGTACAGAACCGGCGCGGTGGCTTCGCTCCGATCCAGACCCTGAACCTGGTCACCGGCGTGGTGATCGCCAACCCGGAAGGGTTCGGCTTCCTGCGCCCGGTCGAAGGCGGCGACGACCTGTTCCTGCCGCCGTATGAAATGCGCAAGGTGATGCACGGCGACAAGGTGCTGGCGCGCGTGACCGGCATCGACCACCGCGGCCGCCGCGAGGGCAGCATCGCCCGCGTGCTGGAACGTGGCATGACCCGCCTGATTGGCCGCTTCAGCGTCGAGATGGGCATCAATTACGTGGTGCCCGACGACAAGCGCGTGCAGCGCAACGTGCAGGTGCCGCCGGACCAGACCGGTGGCGCGCGCGACGGCCAGCTGGTGGTCTGCGAACTGACCCAGGCACCTGACAGCCGCCGTCCGCCGATCGGCCGCATCATCGCCGTGCTCGGTGACAAGCTGACCGCCTCGCTGGTGGTGGAGACCGCCATCCACGGCCACGAACTGCCGTTCGAGTTCCCGCAGGAAGTATTGGACGAAGCCGCGTCGGTACCGCTGGTGGTCGAGCCGTCGATGATCGGCGACCGTGTCGATCTGCGCAGCACGCCGCTGGTCACCATCGACGGCGAGGATGCCAAGGACTTCGACGACGCGGTGTACTGCGAGCCGAATGCCGATGGTTTCCGCCTGGTGGTGGCGATCGCCGATGTCTCCAACTACGTGCGCCCCGGCACGCCGCTGGATGAAGAGGCGCAGAAGCGCGCGACCTCGGTGTACTTCCCGGGCTTCGTGGTGCCGATGCTGCCGGAGACCCTCTCCAACGGCATCTGCTCGCTGATGCCCAAGGTCGACCGCATGTGCTTCGTCTGCGACATGCAGATCGACCGCGACGGCCTGGTCACTCATTCGCGCTTCTACGAAGCGGTGATGAACTCGCACGCGCGCCTGACCTACACCCAGGTGTGGAAGGCGGTGGGCGAGGATGATGCCGATACCAAGGCCTGGATGGGCGATCTGCTGCCGCAGGTGCAGCGCCTGCACCAGCTGTACAAGGTGCTGTCGAAGGCGCGCGCCAAGCGCGGTGCCATCGAGTTCGAAAGCAGCGAAGTGCGTTTCGTGCTGGACAACCGCGGCGAAGTGACCCAGGCCGGCATGCTGGTGCGCAACGACGCGCACAAGCTGATCGAGGAATGCATGATCGCGGCCAACGTCGAGGCGGCCAAGTACCTGCTGTCGCGCCACGTGCCGGCCCCGTACCGCATCCACGAAAAGCCACCGGAAACCAAGTACGCCGACCTGCTGGAATTCCTCAAGGAGTTCAAGCTGAGCCTGCCGCCGTGGTCGAAGGTGCGCCCGGGCGACTACACCAAGCTGCTGAAGAAGATCCGCGACCGGCCCGATGCCACGCTGCTGGAATCGGTGCTGCTGCGCAGCCAGAGCCTGGCGATCTACAGCCCGGACAACCACGGCCACTTCGGTCTGGCGCTGGAGGCGTACGCGCACTTCACTTCGCCGATCCGCCGCTACCCCGATCTGCTGGTGCATCGCGCGATCAAGCACGCGCTGTCCGGCAAGCCGCTGGACAAGTTCACCTACAACGCGCGCGAAATGGCGGCGTTGGCGCTGCAGTGTTCCGAGCGTGAGCGTCGCGCTGATGAGGCCGAACGCGAAGTCGACGAGCGTTACCGCGCGGCGTGGATGGAAAAGCACGTCGGCGGGCAGTTCGACGGCGTGATCAGCGGCGTGACCAGCTTCGGCCTGTTCGTGGAACTGGACGAGTCGAAGGTGCAGGGCCTGGTGCATGTCACCCAGCTGCCGCAGGACTATTACAAGTTCGACGCCACCCGCAAGACGCTGACCGGCGAGCGCCGTGGCAGCAGTTACCGGCTGGGCGACCGCGTGCGCATCCTGGTGCTGAAGGCCAGCATGGAAGAACGCAAGATCGACTTCCGCCTGGTCGAGCACAAGGGCGAAGACGAGGGCGACGGGCTGCCGCCGCTGCCTGAGCGTGGCAAGCCGGCCAAACGGAAGAAAGAGAAATATTGATGGCCGTGGTAGTGCCGGCCGCTGGCCGGCATCCATGGCACCCTCGGCACCGACGGGTTGCCGGCCAGCGGCCGGCACTACCAGGAGACATCGCATGCAGGGTCAACCCGAGTACAGCGGCGGCTGCCAGTGCGGCGCGGTCCGCTTCCAGGCGCGCGGCGCGCTGACCGACAGCTCGATCTGCCATTGCCGGATGTGCCAGAAGGCCTTCGGTGCCTACTACGCGCCGCTGGTGTCGGTGCGCGGCGTTCAGTTCAGCTGGACCCGCGGCCAGCCGCGTTACTTCCAGTCGTCCAACGTGGTCCGGCGGGGGTTCTGCGCCGACTGTGGCACCCCGTTGACCTACGAGGCGCCCGACGGCGTGGCAATCGCTGCCGGCGCCTTCGACGAGCCCGAGCGCCTGCCGCCGACGATCCAGTACGGCGTGGAGCGCAAGCTGCCGTTCGTTGATGCGCTGGGCGGCCTGCCGGCGCGGCGCACCGAGGACGACGTCGCGGCACTGGGGTTCCTGGCCACGATCGTGTCCCACCAGCACCCCGACCACGACACCCCGCACTGGCCGCCGCGCAGTCGATGACCCACCTGTAGAGCCGGGCCCACGCTCGGCTGTCGGGTGGCCGCCGCCGCAGCGCCCGGCCCGCCGATGCTCTACCATAGCCACCCCCTTTCCGGTCCCCGCCCGCATGAGCAAGAACAGCCAGTGGATTGTCGGCGTAAACGCCGTCGCCTCCTCCATCGAGAACGACGCCGAGAACGTCCGCGAAGTGCTGGTCGAGGCCGGTGCGAAGAATCCGCGCCTGACCGAAATCGAGGAAAATGCCCGCCGCAAGGGCATCGACGTGCGCAAGGTGAACGCCCAGGCGCTGGATGGTGTGGGCGGTTCGGTTCGCCACCAGGGTGTGGCCGCGCGTTATGCCGCCGCCCGTACCTACAGCGAGAACGAGCTGGAAGGCCTGGTCACCGCGGCCGAGGGCAAGGCCCTGCTGCTGGTGCTGGACGAGGTGCAGGACCCGCACAACCTCGGCGCCTGCCTGCGCTCGGCGGCCGCTGCCGGTGCCACTGCGGTGATCATTCCCAAGGACAAGTCGGCCACGGTCAATGCCACCGTGCGCAAGACCTCGGCCGGTGCCGCCGATCGCATCCCGGTGGTGGCGGTGACCAACCTGTCACGCTGCCTGAAGGACCTGCAGAAGCAGGGCGTGTGGATCTACGGCCTGGCCGGTGAAGCAACCGCCTCGCTGTACCAGCTGGACCTGAAGGGCAACATCGCGCTGGTGCTGGGCGGCGAAGCCGATGGCCTGCGCCGCCTGACCCGCGAGAACTGCGATGGCCTGGTCAAGATCCCGATGCCGGGCGAGATCGAAAGCCTGAACGTCTCCGTTGCTGCTGGCGTCAGCCTGTTCGAGGCCGTGCGCCAGCGCGGTTGATCGGCAGCAGGGGCCGTGTCGACCAAGGTCGACACCCACCGGGTAGTCGCCAACCTTGGTTGGCGCTCCCATCGCCTCACCCCGCGCTGCCGCCCAGCGCCTTGAACAGGGTCACGTCGTTGTTCAGCTGGCCCTGGCGCACGCGCGCCAGCGACAGCTCGGCATCGCGCCGGGTCTGCTGTGCCTCCAGCCAGGTGCGCAGGTCGGTGGCACCCACGCGGTAGCGCACTTCCTGTGCGCGCTCCACTTCCACCGCTTCGTCGTACGAGGCCTGCGAGGCTGCCACCTGGCGCGCCAGCTGTTCGCGCGCGGACAGCGCGTTGTCCACTTCCGAGAGCGCGGTGTACAGCGTCTTGCGGAAGTTGGTGGCGGCGATCTGGTAGGCGGTGCCCGCGATGTCGGTATCCAGCTGCGCGCGGTGCAGGTTGAGGAACGGCAGCGACAGACCGGCGCCCAGCGTGGCCACCGGGTTGCGCAGCACATCACCCAGTGACGTCGCACTGGAACCGAGGCTGCCGGTCAGGCTCAACGCTGGGTAGTACTGGGTAGCGGTCACCTTGATGGTCTTCAGGCTGTTGCGCAGGCGCAGTTCGGCCGCGCGCAGGTCGGGACGGCGCCCGAGCAGGTCGGTCGGCAGGCCCTCGGCGATGGCGGGGCTGCGCGCGCCCAGCAGGTCCTGCGGCTCGTCCTGCTGTGGCCACGGCGTGCCGTCCAGCAGCACGGTCAGGGCATTGCGCACCTCCACCCGCTGCTGTTCCAGCGCGCTCTGCGAGGAGCGCTGCGACTGCAGGTTCTGCAGTGCCTGGCGCACTTCCAGGCGCGATACCGCACCGGCGTCGAAGCGGGCCTGCACCAGTTCACGGGTGCGTTCCAGGCGTTCCAGATTGGCCTGGCCGGTCGCGATCGACTGGTTGAGGTAGGCCAGGTTCCAGTACTGGTTGATCGTGTCGCTGATCACCAGCAGCGCGGTGTTCTGGCGGTCTTCCTCACTGGCCTGCGCTTCCCAGCGGGCGATGTCGCGCTGGGTGCGCAGGCGGCCCCACAGGTCCACTTCCCAGCCCAGCGAGACGCCGGTGGAGTAGCTGCGACGCCAGTCGTCAGCCTGGTCGGTGGCGCGGCTGGCGCTGCCGCTGACACCGGACGACGACGGCTGCGGCCACAACGCATTGCTGGCCAGCCCGGCCTGCAGGCGCGAACGCTGCACCGCCAGGCCGGCGGCGGCCAGGTCGCTGTTGGCGGCCAGTGCCTGCGCCACCAGGCGGTCCAGGCGTTCATCGCCGAAGCCGGTCCACCAGGTGTCCTGGCGGATGTCGCGGCCCGGTGTGTCCAGGCTGCTGCGCGGGTCGTCGGCCGGTGCGTTGAGGGTGGCATCGCCCCGGCCGTAGCGGGCCGCCACGTCCGGTTCCGTTATCGGATAGCGGCCGACCGACGCACAGCCGGACAGGGCGAGCAGCACGGCGCCAGCCAGCAGCAGGCGCGAGGGAGCAGGGAAGGGCAGTCGGGTCATCATCTTCATTCGCGGGCCAGGGCCTCCACCGGGTCGAGCTGCGCCGCGTTGCGTGCCGGCAGGAATCCGAACGCCACGCCGATCAGGGTCGAGCAGGCGAACGCCGCGATGATCGAGGCCGTGGAGAACAGCACCTGGAAGTCGCTGGCGAAGCGGCCGATCATCGAGCCCAGCAGCAGGGCCAGGCCGATGCCGAGCACGCCGCCGAGCAGGCACACCAGTACCGCTTCGATCAGGAACTGCTGGCGGATATCACTCTGGCGGGCGCCGACGGCCATGCGCACACCGATCTCGCGGGTACGCTCGGTCACCGAGACCAGCATGATGTTCATCACGCCGATGCCGCCGACCAGCAGTGCGATGGCAGCGATCGCGCCGATCAGCAGGGTCATCGTGCGCGTGGTCTGCTCGATGGTGTCGCGGATCTCGGCGCTGTTGCTGAGGAAGAAATCCTCGGTGCCGTGGCGCATCGTCAGCAGGCGGGTGATCGCTTCCTGCGCGGCATCCATCGGTGTGCTGTCATCCACACGCACGGTGATGCTGGATACGTGGCTCTGGCCCAGCATGCGCGACATCACCGTGGTGTACGGCACCCACACGCTCAGGCTGGTGCTGCCACCGAAACCGAAGCTCTGGCGCTTGGCCACGCCCACCACCCGCGCCGGAACGTTGCCGAGCAGGATCACCTGGCCGACCGGGTCGACATCGGGGAAGAACTGGGTCTGGGTGTTCTCGTCGATCACCGCCACCTGGCCCAGGCCCTTCACTGCGTCGGCATCGAAGAAGCTGCCGCTGAGCAGGGTTACGCCCTTGACCCGGAAGAACTGCTCGCCGACCCCGCTGACCTGGGCGGTGGAGGACTGGTTGCGGTAGCGCGCGGTGACCGAGGTCGACACGCTGGGGGTGGCGCTGTCCACGTAGCTCTGTTTGGCCAGGGCGTCGGCATCGCTGGCCTTGAGTGTCTGCACGCGTGCCGAGCGCATGTCACCGAAGCCGCGGCCGGGGTAGACGTCGATGGTGTTGGTGCCCAGTGCGCTGATGTTCTGCAGGATCTGCTGCTGTGAGCCGTTGCCCAGCGCCACCACCGAGACCACCGAGGCAATGCCGATGATGATGCCGAGCATGGTCAGGAAGGTGCGCAGCCGATGCGCGTTCATCGCCAGCAGGGCCATGCGGAACGCTTCGGTGAAGCGGTCGCGGGCGGCCCGCCAGCTGTTGCCATGGGAAACGCCGGTGCTGGCTTCGCGCTGCGCGCGGTAGCTCGGCGCATCCGGATTGGCGCGGTCGGCGATGATTTCGCCGTCGCGGATCTCGATGATGCGCTGTGCGTGCTGGGCCACGCTCATGTCGTGGGTGACGATGATGATGGCGTGGCCTTCGGCGTGCAGCTCGCCGAGGATCGCCATCACCTCCTCGCCGGATTTCGTGTCGAGTGCGCCGGTCGGTTCGTCGGCCAGGATCACCTCGCCGCCGTTCATCAGCGCGCGCGCGATCGACACGCGCTGCTGCTGGCCACCGGACAGCTGGCCCGGCTTGTGGTGCATGCGGTCACCCAGGCCCAGCCGCTGCAGCAGCTGCTCGGCACGCGCGTTGCGCACCGGGCCGGGACTGCCGGCGTATACCGCCGGCACTTCCACGTTGCCGCGCGCATCCAGGTCGCCCAGCAGGTGGTAGCGCTGGAAGATGAAACCGAAATGCTCGCGGCGCAGCTCGGCCAGCTCGTCCGGCTCCATCTTTCCGGTTTCGCGGCCGGCCACCTGGTAGCTGCCGCGGGTCGGGCGGTCGAGGCAGCCGAGGATGTTCATCAGCGTCGACTTGCCGGAGCCGGACTGGCCGACGATGGCCACCATTTCGCCGGCATGGATATCCAGGTTCACGTCGCGCAGCACGGCGATGACATCCTCGCCGGCCGGGAATTCGCGTCGCAGGTCGCGCAGGCGCAGCAGCGGCGCCGTCATGCTCATCGGCGCCCCATGCCCGGGCCACCGACCCGCATCTGCATGCCGCCACGGTTGCCGCCGCCGGCGGCGGCACCGGCCGCGCTGGCTTCGCCGACCACCACGCGCTCGCCTTCCTTCAGCCCGGACAGGATTTCGGCAGATGCGCCGTTGTTGATGCCCACCGTGACCTTACGCGGCTGCGGCTGGCCCTTGTCGTCCAGCACCCGCACCGTGCGCTCATCGCCCCGGCGCTTGGGCCCCAGTGCCACCGACGGCACCATCAGCACGCCCTTGGCCTGCTTCAGCAGCACCGAGACCTGCGCGGTCATGTCGATGCGCAGCGTGCCGTCCGGGTTCTCCACGTCGAACAGCGCGTTGTAGTAGACCGCGCTGCTGGAGCTGGAGCTGGACGAGCTGCTGGAACTGGACGAACTTTCGTTGGCGATCGAGGCCGGCGCCGGATTGATCTGGCGGAGCTTGGCGTGGTACTTGCGGTCCGGGTCGCCCAGCGTGGTGAAGTACACCGGCATGCCGGCCTTGATCTTGACCACGTCGGCCTCGGAGATCTCGGCATTGACGGTAACCACGTCCAGCCGCGCCAGCATGACGATGGTCGGTGCGGTCTGGTTGGCGTTGACGGTGCGGCCTTCCTCGGCCACCACCGCGACCACGGTGCCGTCCATCGGCGCGGTGATGCGGGTATAGGCCAGGTTGGCGCGGGCGGTGCCCAGCTCGGTTTCGCGGCCCTTGATCTGCGCCTCGTAGGACTGCAGCTGGGCCCGGGCGGTCTTCAGCTGCGCCTCGGCGGCATCGTATTCCTGGCGCGAGGTGGCCTCGGCGGCCAGCATCTGCTGCTGGCGCGCGAACTCCAGTTCGGCCTGGCGCAGGGTGGCCTGCTGCACCGCGCGCTGGGCGGTGACCTGGTCCAGCGAGGCCTGCGCGTTGAGCACCTGGTTCTGCTGGGTGGTGGCGTCGATCTCGGCGATCAGGTCGCCTTCCTTCACCGTGTCGCCCAGCTGCACCTTCAGCGACTTGATCTGGCCCGAGGCCTGCGCACCGACGCTGACCAGCTTGTAGGCATCGATCACGCCGGTGGCCTCCACGGTCTGCTCGATGTCGCCGCGGCTGACCGGGGTGGTCGCCACCGCCGGGGCGGCAGGCTTGCGCAGTAGCCACCAGGCGGCGACGGCAACGGCAAGGGCAAGCAGGGCGATCAGTATCAGTCGACCCCGGCGGGTCGCGGGCAGCAGGCGGAAACTCACGTCGTGGCTTCACTCTCGGGGCCGCGGCAGCGGCGTTGGTGGGCATTGTGAAGATCGACCGGCAGGGGGCCAATCCTCGGGGTATGTCTCTATGTAACACTGTCGGTGAATACGCGTAACCACAGGTATCGCGGCCTCGGCTGGATACACTGGTACGCATTGCCCCGGATGCGGTTCAGCTGCCGACACGGGATGATCGCGACATGGAGACTGAAAACACGATGCATCGATTGCTGATCGTCGACGACGACAACGACATCCGGACCCTGCTGGCCGAACAGCTTGGCCGCGCCGGTTACCAGGTGAGCACGGCCGCCGATGGCACCGCCATGCGCCAGCTGCTGGACCGCGAGCACGTGGACCTGATCGTGCTCGACCTCAACCTGCCGCGCGAGGATGGCCTGACCCTGTGCCGCGACCTGCGCGCGCGCTCGAACACCCCGGTGATCATGCTCACCGCGCGTGCCGAGCCGATCGACCGCGTGCTGGGCCTGGAAATGGGCGCCGATGATTACCTGGCCAAGCCGTTCGAGCCGCGCGAGCTGCTGGCGCGCATCCGCAACGTGCTGCGCCGCACCGAAGCGCTGCCGGCCAACCTGGAGCCGTTGGCGGTACGCCGGGCGCGCTTCTCGCGCTGGATCTTCGACCTGGAGCACCGCCACCTGGTGGACCCGGACGATCGCGTGGTGGTGCTGTCCGGTGCCGAGTTCCGGCTGCTGCGGGTGTTCATCGCGCATGCCAACAAGGTGCTGTCGCGCGAGCAGCTGGTGGCGCTCAGCAGTGGCCGCAACTACGAGGCGCAGGACCGCGCGATCGACCTGCAGGTCAGCCGGCTGCGCAACAAGCTGGGCGATGACGGCGGGCCGGACGGCCTGATCAAGACGGTGCGCAACGAAGGCTACGTGCTGGCCTCGTCGGTCAACCTGGAATAGGTCGCGATGAAGCGCCTGCGCCATTTCCTGTCCTCGATGGTCGGGCGGCTGTTCGTGATCCTGCTGCTGGGCATGAGCGTGGCCGCGATCGGCGCGACCATGCTGGCCACCTCCAAGCGCCAGCAGGAGTTCGAGCGGCAGAACCTGAATCGCATCGCCGACCGCCTGCAGGGCTACGTCAACCTGCTCGACGGCAACCCCGAACTGCGCGAGCGGCTGCTGGAGGTCGGTGGCCCCAGCGTGCGTGCGCTGTTGCCGGGCGCGCGCCTGGGCCGGGCCGATACGGCCTTGATGGAAGTGCTCGATGACCGGCCCGGCCCGGTGTCGCGCGCGCACGTGCACTTCACCTCGTTCCGCTCCTGCATCCCGAAGCTGCAGGATCTGCTGCCGCCGCCGCCGCCCGGGCATCGCAAGCATCCGCGCGAGCGCGATCCGGCGTTCATTCCGCCCAAGTGCCGCGCGGTCGACGTGACCCTCAACGACGGTACGCTGCTGAAGCTGGCGCTGGACTCGCCAGCGGTGGCCCACAACGGCATCCTCGCCGTCGACCCGTGGTTCCTGACCCTGCTGGTGCTGGCGATCGCGGTGTTGGCGTACATCGTCGCGCGCATGGCCAGCGCGCCGCTGCAGGAGCTGGCGGCCGCCGCCGAAGACCTGGGCGATGACCTGCAGCGTGATCCGCTGCCCCTGCGCGGACCGCGCGAAGTGCAGCGTGCGGCGGAAGCCTTCAACGCGATGCAGCACCGCCTGCAGCGGCATCTGGCCGAGCGCACGCAGATGCTGGCGGCGATCACCCACGACCTGCAGACCCCGCTGACCCGCCTGCGCCTGCGCCTGGAAAATGTCACCGACGAGGTGTTGCGCGAGCGCCTGATCGGCGATCTGGCGGCGATGCAGGCACTGGTGCGCGAAGGCCTGGAACTGGCACGCAGCGCCGAAAGTGCCGAGCAGCGTGCGGCGCTGGACCTGGATTCACTGCTGGAGAGCATCGTTGAAGATGCCGCCGAAGGGGGCGCCGATGTCGTCTTCGAAGGCGGGACCGGAGCGGTGCTGATGCTGCGCCCGCTGGCCATGCACCGCCTGTTCTCCAACCTGGTGGACAACGCGGTGATGTACGCCCAGCGCGTGCGGGTACGGGTGGAGCGCAGTGGCGGCGCGATCACCGTGATGGTGGCCGATGATGGCCCCGGGCTGGCCGAGGACCAGCTGGAAGCGGTGTTCGACCCGTTCGTGCGGGTGGAAACCTCGCGCTCGCGCGAAACCGGTGGTGCCGGGCTGGGGCTGACCATTGCCCGCGCGCTGGCCGAGAAGGATGGTGCGCGCCTGTGGCTGCGCAATCGCGCCGAAGGCGGGCTGGAAGCCGTGGTGCAGTGGCCGGCCAGTGCGCAGGTGGTGCCGCCGGGTCGCGCCGGCTGAGTTGACCCCGGCCGTCAACGGTGACGCCGGGGACCGCGTTTGGCCTATTATCTGCGCATCTCCCCAGCCTCCCCCCGATGAGCCAGCCCGTTCCTGCCGGCAAGCCGTCCCGCGTTGCCCGCGCGTTTCCGCACGCTGCCAGACCCCGCAGCCACCGCTGGCCACCGCCACTGCGCTGATGGGCGGACAGGGGGACACGAGGCGCTGGGCGGAGCGCCGCGGATCATCATTCAGGCGGGCATTGCGGCAGGGGCTGCTGTGGCTGCTGCTGGCCGTGGCCGCGCCACTGGCGGCACAGGAAGGCGCGCCGCCGCTGCGGGACTACGCGATCGACGTCTGGACCTCGCGCAACGGCCTGCCGCACAACTCGCTGCGTGACATCGCGCAGACCCCGGAGGGGCATCTCTGGTTCGCCACCTGGGAAGGCCTGGTGCGCTACAACGGCCTGGATTTCACCGTGTTCGACCGCAGTACCCGCCCGGGCCTGCGCGACAACGGCATCGGCGCGCTCTACGTCGATCGCCAGGGCGGGCTGTGGATCAGCGATTCGCGCGGCAATGTCAGCCATCGCGGCAACGACGGCCAGTGGCGGGTCTGGGAGCATCAAGGCGATACCCCGCAGGTACTGATCCAGTCCATGCAGATGGACAGCCAGGGGCGCCTGTGGCTGCTGTACGAAGGCAAGGGGCTCGGCTACCTGGTGCCGGACAAGGGCATCGTCTACCAGGCGCCGGCGGCTGATCTGCCGATGGCGATGAGCTTCACCAAACTGGTGGTCGACGCGCAGGACCGGGTCTGGGTCGGCACGCTCGATGGGCTGGTGCTGCGTGACAACGACGGTGTGCTCAAGCGCGCACCTGCCGCGTGGGGCTTGGGCGCAGGTACTGGGCTGTCGTGGCCGTACCGCGCTCCGGATGGCGCCCTGTGGATCGTCGCCGGCGAGCGCCTGTACCGGGTGGAGGACGATCAGCTGGTGCTGGTGCACCGCCTGCCGGGCCAGCTGCACATGACCGCGATGCTGCAGGACCGCCACGGCGACCTGTGGCTGGGTACCGAGAACCAGGGCCTGCTGCGGATCTCCACGCATGGGCTGGAGCGGCTGCCGGCGGGGTTGAACCTGCCCGGCGGGCGCGTTGTCAGCCTGCGCGAGGATGCGGAGGGCAGCATCTGGGTGGGTGCCAACGGCGGCCTGTACCGCCTGCGCGAGACACTGTTCAGCAGCTACACCGAGCGCGATGGCCTCAGTGGCGACTATGTGCGCACCGTGTTCGAGGACCGTGACCGCCAGTTGTGGGTCGGCAGCGCCAGCGGCCTGGACCTGCAGACGCCGGACGGCCGCTTCCGTGCGGTGCCGCTGCACAACCGGGGCGGCAAGGCGCCGTCGGTCCTCAGCCTGGCGCAGGGCCCGGCGGGGGATCTGTGGGTCGGCACCTTCGGTGACGGTGTCTACCGCCTCGGCCCTGACGGCAGCCTGCGGCACAACTATGCGGCCGCCGATGGCATGCCGGGAGGCAACATCCGCGCGATCAGCGTGGATGCGCAGGGCGTGGTCTGGGCCGGCACGCAGAAGGGCGTGGTCCGCATCGACGGCGACCGCGTGCAGGTATCGAGCGTGCCGGGCATGCCCGGTGGCCTGATCACCGCGCTCGAGCATGACCACCAGGGCAACCTGTGGATCGGCACCATCGAAGGCATCCGCGTGCTGCGCGGCAACCACGTGCAGTCGATCGACCTGGCCCCGATGGGCGGCGGCCGCAGCGTGTTCGGCTTCCACCAGCTGGGCGATGCGATGTGGATCAGCAGCGACCGCGGCCTGTACCGCTGGCAGAACGGCCGGCTGGCGCGGGTAGGCCTGGAGCAGGGCATGCCGGTGGATGCGGTGTTCCAGCTGGTGCCCGACCGCCTTGGCAACGTGTGGGTCAGCAGCAATCGGGGCGTGCTGCGCACCGACATGGCCACGCTCAATGCGGTGGCCGACGGCCGCGCGCCGCGGGTGCTGGTGGAGCGCTACAACGAGATCGACGGTATGGCCAACGCGCAGGCCAACGGCAGTTCGGGCCCGTCGGCGATCCTGCGCCAGGACGGCACGTTCTGGGTGGTCACTGCGGGCGGGCTGAGCACGGTCGATCCGCAGCGCCTGCAGCGTTTCCGTGAACGCCCGTCACCGCCGGCGGCGATCGAGAGCGTGCAGGTGGATGGTGCGCCGGTGCATTGGGAAGGCCCCGACCGCAACTACATTCCCGGCGGCCGTCGCCTGGCGGTGAGCTACGTGGGCCTGAGCTACCTGATGTCCGACCGGATCCGCTACCGCACCCGGCTGGATGGCCTGGATGCCGGCTGGGTCGAACGCGGCCCGCAGCGCAGCGTCGAGTTCGTCGGCCTGCCACCAGGGGATTACACCCTGCATGTGGCGGCCGCGCACCCAGGAGGGGCCTGGGGCCAGCAGGAAGCGGTGTGGAGCTTCAGCGTGGAGCCGTTCTGGTGGCAGCGCCGCAGCGTGCAGGCGCTGGGCGGGCTGTTGCTGCTGGCCGGCCTGGTGGCGTTGTACCGCCTGCTGCTGCAGCAGCTGAAGGCCAGCAACCTGCGCCTGGCCCGGCGCGTGGACGAAGCGACCTTCGACCTGCAGGCCAAGACCGTGCACCTGCAGGCGCTGAACCAGGAAAAGACCGAGCTGGCCGAGCGCCTGGCTCGGCAGGCCGAGGCGTTCGAGCGGCAGGCCCGCGAAGATGCCCTGACCCGGCTGGCCAATCGCCGTGGCTTCGATGAAACCCTGGCCCGCGACTTCGCCCGCTCGCAGCGCAGCGGTCATCCGCTATGCCTGGTGGTGCTGGACATCGATCACTTCAAGGACGTCAACGACCGCCACAGCCACAGCATCGGTGACGCGGTGCTGGTGGAGGTGGCGCGACTGATCGCCGCGGCCAGCCGCGATTCGGACCTGCCCGCACGTACCGGTGGCGAAGAGTTTGCGCTGCTGCTCAACGACACGCGCCTGGAAGAAGCCGCGCAGCTGTGCGCGCGCCTGCGCGGGCTGTTCCATGACCACCCCGACTGGGCCGGCGTGCCGGGCCTACGGGTGACCTTCAGCGCAGGCCTGGTGGAGCTGGACGCCGACGACCGCACCCCCGCGCTGCTGTACCAGCGCGCCGACCGGGCACTGTACCGCGCCAAGAGCGACGGCCGCGATCGTACGAGTATTGGTTGATCGCATCCACGCATGGCGTGGATCTACGGAGGGGTAATGACTGCGTGGAGGTGGTTGCGCCGTTGGCTGCCTTACCGCGGCCAGGCGTTGGCAATCGTGCAGAACAAGCGCGCCGTCTGCTCGGTGTCGTACACCGCGCTGTGCGCTTCATTCGCGTCCCAGCCCAGTCCGGCGGCCGTAGCCGCACGCGCCAGCACGGTCTGCCCGTAGGCGATGCCGGCCAGGGTGACCGTGTCGAACACGCTGAACGGATGGAACGGATTGCGCTTGTGGCCGGTGCGCGCCACGGCCGCATTGACGAAACCGAGGTCGAAATGGGCGTTGTGGCCGACCAGGATCGCGCGCTGGCACCCGTACTTCTTCATCGCGGCACGCACCGGGACGAAGATATGGTCCAGTGCCGCCTTCTCTTCCTTGGCCAGCCGGAACGGATGGTCGAGGATGATGCCGGTCACTTCCAGCGACTTCGGATCGATCTCCAGGCCCTCGGCCGGCACCACGTGCGCGCTGGCGGTCTGGCCGGGGTAAAGCAGGCCGTTCTCGTCCATCTCGATCGGCACGGCGGCGATTTCCAGCAGCGCATTGCGCTGGCTGTCGAAACCGCCGGTTTCCACATCGACCACCACCGGCAGGAAGCCGCGGAAGCGTTGTGACATCGCGCGCTGCGCCTGGGGAACTGCGGAATCGGGAGCGGCGGCAGGTGCGGGAGTGGGGTCAGTCATGCGTGAATTCTAGCAGAGCGCCCCCGAGCGCCCGGCTGGCCTGTGGCGCACGGGTTCCCTGCGCAGGAGCGTGTCGACCAAGGTCGACACCTACCGGAGCACCACACCACCAGGTTCCCGGCAGGTGCCAACCCGAGAAACCCGGTAGGTGCCAACCTTGGTTGGCACAGAGCGCGCCAGCCTACCGAACCGCGGGCCGGACCGTCATGCCCGATGGAAACCACCGCGCCAACCACGCATCCACGCTCAGCTTGCCGGCACCGGTGAAGATCAACGGCAGCAGCATCGCCATGAACAGCACCGGCAGTTTGAAGTTGCCGAAGCCCTGGTCGCTGATCGCATAGCCCATCGCAAGGTCGCCCAGCGAGTGCCATTCCATCGGCCAGTGCACGGCATAGGTTGCTACCACCGTCAGCACCAGCAGGCCGGTGGCGGCGAAACGGGTGCCGAACCCCAACAACAGGCAGGCCGCGCCGAGCAGTTCGAACCAGGTTGCCAGCTGCCAGTTCAGGGCGGGCGGTAGTTGATCGAACGGGAACGGAAAGGCGTCCTGCAGGTCGGCGAACCAGTTCTGGCCCTGCAGTTTCTCGCGGCCGGATTCGAAGAATTCCCAGGCCAGCAGCAGGCGTAGGCCGAGCGGGGCCAGCCAGGGGGCGAGACGGTCCAGCTGGCCGCGTGCGACGGCCAGGGTCGGAAGGTTCATCAGGGGATCTCCGCGGAAGGGGGTCAGGGAGGGGCGGGGAGCGGGCCGATCACGCCAGCCTGCAGGAACTGCCGCAGCAGCGCGGCACCGGGTCCGGCCAGCGCGTCTTCGGCCAGGCCATGGGCGCCAGCCAGGTGCTGCAGATAGGTGTGGCCGTCGAGCCCGGGTTGTTCACCGATACCGGACAGCAGGTACACCGCCAGCGGGCTGAGTGCGGCGAACCGCACCTCGCCATCGGCTTCGCGGCGTACCAGAAGGCCGGTCGGTTCGACCGGTGGCTGCGTTGGCGCGTCCTCGGCACCGAGCCGATGCACCGGCCACTGGTACAGCAGCGGCCAGGCCAGCGGCGAGCGCTGCAGCGGCACCTGCAGAGGATCGATGTCGCCCGCGGGCGGCAGGGGCTCGGCGGCCAGCTGGTACAGCGCGGTTTCCACCCACTCGTAGTGGGCCAGCTCGGCCAGTGCCGGATGCGGCAGCTGCGGCCGTGCCTGCAGCCATTGCACGAACTCGGCGGCCAGTTCGGTGAACAACGGCGTCTGGCAACGGTGCGTGGCGAAGTACTGGCGCACCAGCGTGCTCCAGGCCGGTTCGCCGAGCAGGCGCACGCAGACCGGGAAGCCGTTGCTCAGCAGGCCGAGCAGGTTGTTGAACAGCAGCCGCTGGTAGACCGCCACGCGACGCGGTTCCAGGCCTGCCGGTGCGGCCACCGCCTGCGGATCGCGCAGATGCGCGGTGAAGGCATGCTGCTGCGCGCGCAGGGAATCGGGAGCCTCAGCCATGACCGCCACCGGCGTGCGTGGCCTGCAGGCGGCGGATGGTCTGCAGCTCGTCCTGCAGTTCGGCATAGGGTGGGAAATTGAAGTCGCGTTCGAGCAGGGTCGGGCGCGCGCCGATGCGCGCATAGGTACGCGCCAGCAGCTCCCAGACCGGATCGATCACCGCACTGCCGTGGGTATCGATCTTCAGGTCGGGTGCGTCATCCAGGTGCCCGGCCACGTGCAGGCAGACGATGCGATCGGCGGGTAGGCCAGCAATGAAGGCGTCGGCATCGTAGCCGTGGTTGCAGGCGTTGACGTAGACGTTGTTGACGTCCAGCAGCAGGTCGCAGTCGGCTTCGGCAAGCACGGCGTTGGTGAAGGCCAGTTCGTCCATCGCCGGCTCCGGTGCCAGGTAGTAGGACACGTTCTCCACCGCGATGCGTCGGCCGAGCAGGTCCTGCACGCGGGCGATGCGCGCCGCGGTATGGCGCACCGCTTCATCGGTGAAGGGGATCGGCAGCAGGTCGTACAGGTGGCCGTCGTCGCTGCAGTAACTCAGGTGTTCGCTGTACAGCGGCACGCGATGGGTCTCGAGGAACTGGCCAACCTGCTCCAGCAGCTGGGTATCCAGTGGCGCACTGCCACCCAGCGACAATGACAGGCCGTGGCAGCTCAGTGGGTGGCGCTGCGCCAGTTCGGCCAGTGCGTCGCCGGCGGGCCCACCGACATGGATCCAGTTCTCCGGTGCGCATTCCAGGAAATCGAAGTCACCGGCTGGTGCATCACGCAGATCCTGCAGCAGCGCCCGGCGCAGGCCCAACCCGGCGGCCGCCGCGCGAAGCGGCGACCGCGGGTGGACGATGCTGGCGCGGAGGTCAGTGCTTGCCACCGCACTTGCCTTCGCCGCACTTGCCTTCAGCCGACTTCTTGTCGCCGGTCTTGGCCTTGGTACCGGCGGCAGCACCGGCGGCCTTGCCCTTGTCGGCGCCGCACTTGCCTTCAGCGCTCTTGCCGTCGGCGCCACACTTGCCTTCGGCGTGCTTGGTCGCGTCGGCGGCCATCTTGGTATCGGCGGCCTTGGCATCGGTGCTGGCCTTGGCAGCCTGCCCGGCCACCAGGTAGCCCTGGGCGAGGTCGCTCATGCTCAGGGCCGAGGCACTGGCGGTCATGCCCAGGCCGGCGGCCAGGGCGGTAGCAGTCAGCAGGGACAGGGTCTTGTTGGAACTGCTCATCGGTCGTGCTCCTGGGTGGTGTGGGCGGGTGCCCGGGTGGCCGGCAGGGGTGCCGGTGGAAACGATGGTGCAGCGATCCTACTCAACGAATCCTCGCCAAGACCTCAAATTTTCGTGAGGTTTGTTACAGAAGGGGAGACCGGTGGCCGGAATGCCCAGAAACAAGAAGGCCGCTGTCGCAAGGACAGCGGCCATGGAGTCAACTTGCGTGTTGCAGTGCAGCGTCAGGGCTGGCCGGTGCTGGAGGTCTCGTCGCGCTTCTCGCGCGGCGGCAGCGGCTGCTCGCCGTGCACCAGGAACCACACGTTCTCGGCGATGTTGGTGGCATGGTCACCCACGCGCTCCAGGTTCTTGGCCATGAACAGCAGATGGGTGCACGGGGTGATGTTGCGCGGGTCTTCCATCATGTAGGTCAGCAGCTCGCGGAACAGCGCGGTGTACTGCGCGTCGAGGCGGGCGTCGTCCTCGCGCAGCGCCAGCGCGGCGTCGGCGTCGTTGTCGCGGTAGGCAGCGATGGCGCGGCGCACCTGCTGCGCGGCCAGGCGGCCCAGTGCACGCAGGCCCTGGATCTGCGGCAGCGGCGGCACCTTGCCCAGCGCGATCGAACGCTTGGCGACATTGGCCGCGTAGTCGCCGATGCGTTCGATGTCGGCCGGGATGCGCAGGCCGGCCAGGATCTCGCGCAGGTCGCGCGCCATCGGCCCGCGCAGCGCCAGGCGCATCACGTCGTGGCTGATCTGCTGTTCCAGTGCGTCGATGGCTTCATCGTTGGCGATGATGCGATGGGCGGCATTCTCGTCGCGCTTCTCGATCACGTCCATCGCCGCTTCGAGCTGGGCGACGGCCATCTCGCCCATGCGCACGATTTCGGCCACCAGGCGCTGCTGCTCTTCGTCGTAGCTCTTGACGATGTGGTCGTTGGGAAGGTTCATGGTCTGCAATCCGGGTAGAGCCAGGCCATGCCTGGCTGGAACATGTGGCGAAGGAACAGCGTCGATCAGCCGAAGCGACCGGTGATGTAGTCCTCGGTCTGCCGCTGCGACGGCTGCGAGAAGATCACTTCGGTGCGGTCGTGCTCGATCAGGTCGCCCAGGTACATGAAGGCGGTGTAGTCGGACACGCGCGCGGCCTGCTGCATGTTGTGGGTGACGATGACGATGGTGTACTCGTGCTTGAGCTCTTCCACCAGCTGCTCGATGCGGCTGGTCGAGATCGGGTCCAGTGCCGAGGTCGGCTCGTCCAGCAGCAGCACCGACGGGCGCAGGGCCACGGCACGGGCGATGCACAGGCGCTGCTGCTGGCCACCGGACAGGCCCAGCGCACTCTGGCCCAGCTTGTCCTTCACTTCGTCCCACAGCGCGCCCTGGCGCAGCGCCTGCTCGACGCGGTCGGCCATGTCGGCCTTGCTCAGCTTCTCGTGGTGGCGGATGCCGTAGGCCACGTTCTCGAAGATGGTCATCGGGAACGGCACCGGCTTCTGGAACACCATGCCGACCTTGCTGCGCAGGCGGTTCATCGGGTACTTCGGCGACAGGATGTTCTCGCCGTCCAGCAGCACTTCACCGCGCGCTTCCAGCTTCGGGTACAGCGCGTAGATGCGGTTGAAGATGCGCAGCAGGGTCGACTTGCCGCAACCGGATGGACCGATCAGCGCGGTCACGCGCTTTTCCGGAATCTCCAGGTTGATGCCCTTCAGGGCGTGGAACTTGTCGTAGTAGAAGTCCAGTCCACGCGCGGCCAGCTTGACCGGCGACGGCGTGTGCAGGCTCTCGTGCGAGGACGGCACGGCGATGCGCTGCATCGGCACGGCATTGGAAAGGTCGTTCATGGCGTTATCCACGGAAAGGTCAGTCATGGGAGATACGGTTGCGCAGCAGGATGCCGCGGGCGGCAAGGCTGACCAGCAACACGAAGACAGTCAGCACCAGGGCACCGGCCCAGGCCAGCACCTGCCAGGATTCATACGGGCTGCCGGCGAACTGGTTCATCACCACCGGCACCGAGGCCATCGGCTGGAAGATGTTGTTGTTCCAGTACTGGTTGCCGAAGGCGGTGAACAGCAGCGGGGCGGTTTCGCCGGAAATGCGCGCCAGGGCCAGCAGGATGCCGGTGATGATGCCGGCCGACGCGCTGCGGTACAGCACCTGCACGATCACCTTCCACTGCGGAATGCCCAGCGAAAGCGCGGCTTCGCGCATCTGCGAAGGCACCAGGCGCAGCATCTCGTCGGTGGTGCGCACCACCACCGGCAGCACGATGAAGGCCAGCGACAGTGCACCGGCGAATGCCGAGAAGTTGCCGCCGGTCTGCATCACGTACAGGGTGTAGACGAACAGGCCGAGCACGATCGACGGCGCCGACAGCAGGATGTCGTTGACGAAGCGGACCACGGTGCCGGCCTTGCGCGCGTTGCCGTACTCGGCCAGCCAGGTACCGGCCAGCACGCCCAGTGGGGTGCCGATGCCGATCGCCAGTGCACACATCACGGCGCTGCCGAAGAAGGCGTTGGCAAGACCGCCTTCCTGCATCGGCGGCGGCGTCATCTTGGTGAACAGATCCAGGTTGATGCCGGCCAGGCCCTTGGACGCCAGGGTGAACAGGATCCAGCCCAGGAAGAACAGGCCGAACAGGGCCGTGGCGCAGGAAGCGGTGATCGCAACGACATTGCCGATGCGGCGGCGCAGGTACAGCGAATCAGCGGTGGTGGACATCAGTTGCCCTCCTTGCGAGACAGGCGCATCAGCATCAGGCGGGCGATGGCCAGCACCACGAAGGTGACGATGAAGAGGACGAAGCCGAGCAGCAGCAGCGCGGAGCGGTAGGTTTCAGTGGCTTCACCGAAATCGTTGGCGATCAGCGCGGCGATGGTGGTGCCCGGTTCCAGCAGCGATGGCGACAGGCGCACGCTGTTGCCGATCACGAAGGCCACCGCCATCGTTTCGCCCAGGGCGCGGCCGAGGCCGAGGAAGATGCCGCCGATCACCGCCGAGCGGGTGTAGGGCAGCACGATGTCCCAGCTCACTTCCCACTTGGTGGAACCCAGCGCATAGGCCGATTCCTTCAGGCGGGTCGGCACGGTCAGGAACACTTCGCGCATCACCGAGGAGATGAACGGAATGACCATGATGGCCAGCACGAAACCGGCGGTGAGCATGCCGATGCCCAGCGGCGGGCCCTGGAACATCGGGCCGATGATCGGCCACTCGCCCAGGGTTTCGTTGAGGAACGGGGTGACGTACTCGGTCATCACCGGCACCAGCACGAACAGGCCCCACATGCCGTAGATGATCGAGGGGATGCCGGCCAGCAGTTCGATGGCGGTACCGACCGGGCCACGCAGCCAGCGCGGCGCGACTTCGGTGAGGAAGAAGGCGATGCCGAAGCTGACCGGCACGGCGATGACCATCGCGATCAGCGCGGTGACCAGGGTGCCGTAGATCGGGGCGAGGGCGCCGAACTTGTTTTCGACCGGATTCCAGTCGGCGGAGAAGAAGAAGCTCAGGCCCTGCATCTGCAGGGCATGGCGGCCGCCCCACAGCATCGACAGCGCGGCGCAGGCCAGGGCGATCAGGACGAAGATGACGGTGCCGACCAGCACCCATCGGAACAGTTTGTCGTTGCGGGCATCACGCGCATCACGCGTGGACGGGGCGGCTACAGGCTGGGCGATGGCATTCATGGGGACGGCTGGGCCAGGAAGGGGCGGGGCGGCATGGCGTGGAAGCAGCGGTGCCCGCGCGGGGCGGGCACCGTCGTAACCATCACTTCAGGTCGGTCGCCCAGTAGGCCTCGATCTGCTTGACCAGTTCGGCCGGCAGCGGCACGTAGTGCAGCTCGTTGGCCTGGGCCTGGCCGTTCTCGAAGGCCCACTTGAAGAAGGCCAGGGTGTCCTGGTTGCGCTTGGCGTCCTTCGGCTGCTTCTGCATCAGCATGAAGTTGGTGGCGGTGATCGGCCACGCCTGGTCGCCCGGGGCATTGGTGATGACCAGGTTGAAGTCCTTGGCACTGGCCCAGTCGGCGCTGGCGGCCGCGGCGGCGAAGGTTTCCGCGCTCGGCTCGACCCAGTTGCCGGCCGCGTTCTGCATGGCGGTGTACGGCATGCCGTTCTGCAGCGCGTAGGCCAGCTCGACGTAGCCGATCGAACCCTTGATCTGCTTCACGTAGGACGCGACGCCTTCATTGCCCTTGCCACCCACGCCGTCCGGCCACTGCACCGAGGTGCCTTCGCCGACCTTGGCCTTCCAGTCCGGGCTGACCTTGGACAGGTAGTTGGAGAAGTTGAAGGTGGTGCCCGAACCGTCCGAACGGTGGACCAGGGTGATCTTGCCGTCCGGCAGCTTCACGCCCGGGTTGGCGGCGACGATGGCCGGATCGTTCCAGGTCTTGACCTTGCCCAGGAAGATGTCGGCCAGCAGGGCGCCGCTCAGGCGCAGCTTGCCGCCCTCCAGGCCTTCGATGTTGACCACCGGCACCACGCCGCCGATGGCGGACGGGAACTGGGCCAGGCCGGCCTGGGCCAGTTCTTCGCTGCTCAGCGGCTTGTCCGAGGAACCGAAGTCGACGGTGCCGGCCTTGATCTGGGCGATGCCGCCGCCGGAGCCGATCGACTGGTAGTTGATCTTGGCGCCGGTGCTGGCGTTGTAGTCAGCCGACCACTTGGAGACCAGCGGGAAGATGAAGGACGCGCCCGCGCCGGAGACCTCGGCGGTCACCTTGGCACCGGCAGCGGCCGGAGCGGCAGCACCGTCGGCAGCCGGCTGCTGTGCGGCCTGCTTGTCGCCACCGCAGGCCGACAGGCCCAGGGCGATGGCCAGGGAAAGGGCGGCAAGGCCGCCCGAGTGCAGTTTCATGGTCACTCCATAGCGGGGAAGAGCCGACGGGGTCGGCGGATGCGGCTATGAAATGATGTTTTTGTTACAGCCGTATTACGACCATGACAGGGGTGTCCTGGATCACGTTCCGACAAGGGTTTCACAGGGTTGGCCGCGATCCGGCAGACCCCCGCAGACCCCGGATCTGCGCACGGATATGACGGCCAGGGCTCCACAAACGCTCTTGCCATTGCTCCTGCCTTCCATGATCCCACCGCGCCGCCGATGAACTGTCGAGAGGCGGTGGGCCAGGGCGTGCAGGACCGTCCACGGCATGGATGCCGTGGCCGAGCCCCCAAGG
>NZ_DS999412.1:3682864-3777135 GCF_000158575.1 Stenotrophomonas sp. SKA14 | reverse complement strand
CCGACTCACCCACGGATCAGCGAAGGCGCAGCGCTTTTCACGACCAACCCCGCAAAAACAAGAAGAGCGCGAGATCTCGAGGATCTCGCGCCCGGGTGGGATCGGCGGGGGAGAGAGGACCCGCCGATCCCGTTCCTGCGGGGGAACGCGCTTGCTTACTTCAGGTTCTGCGACCAGTAGGTCTCGATCTGGCGGACCAGGCTGTCCGGCAGCGGCACGTAGTCCAGCTGGCGGGCCTGGGCGTCGCCGCTCTTGTAGACCCAGCGGAAGAACTCCTGGGTGGCCTTGCCGTTGGCAGCGTTCTTCGGCTTCTTGTGCACCAGGATGAAGTTGGTGGCGGTGATCGGCCAGGACTCGGCGCCCGGGGCGTTGGTCATGACCAGGTAGAAGTCCTTGGCGCTGGCCCAGTCGGCGCTGGCGGCGGCGGCGGCGAACGAAGCGTCGCTCGGCTGCACGAACTTGCCGGCGGCATTCTTCATCGCGGTGTACGACAGCTTGTTCTGCAGCGCGTAGGACAGTTCGACGTAGCCGATGCCGCCCTTGATCTGCTTCACGTAAGCGGCAACGCCTTCGTTGCCCTTGCCACCGATGCCGGCCGGCCACTGGACCGAGGTGCCTTCACCGACCGAGCTCTTCCACTCCGGGCTGACCTTGGACAGGTAGTTGACGAAGTTGAAGGTGGTGCCCGAACCGTCCGAACGGTGCACGACGGTGATCTTGGCGCTCGGCAGGGTCAGGCCCGGGTTCAGCGCGGCGATGGCCGGGTCGTTCCAGGTCTTGATCTTGCCCAGGAAGATGTTGGCCAGCACGGTGCCGTCCAGCTTCAGCGCGCCCGGGGCGATGCCGGCCACGTTGACCACCGGCACCACGCCGCCGATCACCGACGGGAACTGCGCCAGGCCCGAAGCAGCCAGTTCTTCCGGCTTCAGCGGGGCGTCGGACGAGCCGAAATCAACGGTCTTGGCCTTGATCTGGGCGATACCACCGCCGGAGCCGATCGACTGGTAGTTGACCTTGTTGCTGGTGGCGGCGTTGTAGTCGGCCGACCACTTCGACATCACCGGGTAGATGAACGAGGCGCCCGCGCCGGTGATTTCAGCGGCGTTGGCGGCGAACACGGACGACGCTGCGAAGACGGCAACGGCAACGCGCGACTTGAAGGCGTGGATCACGGGGTGGCTCCTGGGTTGATTGGGATGCGGGGTTACCCGCCCGGTGCACATTCCATAACGGTTCGATGACAGCGCAGGGACCGTTGTATGACGCATCCATTACAGCGCTGCCCGGCGCCTGTGCAGCAGAGGCGTGAAGGAACGTCTCACCTGTTTGACCCCCTCCTATATGTCGCTGATGGCCTGCGCGGTGCACGCATGCTCCGGGCATTCCGCAGCGATCAAGGGTTCTCCGTACCGTGACCGGAGGGGGAGGTGGGCACCGCGCGGCGAGCGGCCTGCGCATCGAGGCCGATACATCACGCCATATGCCGCAAGGGATCGACAAGGATGGGGCGGCAAATGCGTCGTACGCATGACCGCGCGAAGAAACCTGTGTTTGGTGCGCAGTTTGTCATTCGACTGTCATGGTTTTAACGGAATTTTCGCAAAACGCTTGACCGGCCTGCCGGCGTGGCGTTCTGCCCAAGCCATTCCAACCCTCTGGAGAAATCCAAAATGCGTTCCCATTTGCTCGCCGCCGCGGTCGTTGCAAGCCTCGGTCTGGTTTCCGCCGACGCCTTCGCAGCTCCCGCCAGCACGGGCGTATCCCAGGCACAGCTGCAGCAGCTGCAGGCGCAGATCGCTGCTCTGCAGGCCCAGGTCCAGCAGCTGCAGAGCGACTCGCAGGCGCTGCAGGCGCAGTCCGACGCGCAGTCCGAAGTGAACATCACCCAGGCCCAGGCCCTGGAAGGTGCACAGAAGACCCAGACCAGCGTCGACAAGCTGGCCAAGCTGGTCAATGACAACAAGATCGGCGGTCGCATGTTCTTCGACCTGACCAACATCGACAAGACCAGCAACGGCAAGGACACCGCCGCCAGCGGCACCGGTCTGGACGTCAAGCGCTTCTACCTGACCGTCGACCACAAGTTCAACGACATCTGGTCGGCGAACCTGACCACCGACTTCCAGTACAGCTCGGCCATCGGTAATACCGAACTGTTCGTCAAGAAGGCTTACGTGCAGGGCAGCTTCGACCCGGCCTTCAACCTGCGCGTCGGTGCCGCCGACATGCCGTGGATCCCGTACGTCGAGAAGTTCTACGGCATGCGCTATGTCGAGAACACCCTGACCGATCGCCTGAAGTACGGCAACTCGTCCGACTGGGGCCTGCATGGCTTCGGCAACCTGGGCAACAATTTCAACTACGCCCTGTCGGTCGTGTCCGGCGCCGGTTACAAGAACCCGACCCGCAGCAAGGGCATGGACGTGGAAGGCCGCGTGGCCTACACCCCGAACGAGAACTTCGTGGTTGCCGTCGGTGGCTACAGCGGCAAGCTGGGCAAGGAAACCGACATCCAGAGCGCCGAGAACACCTACACCCGCGCCAACGCGATGGTGGCCTACGCCGACAGCAACTTCCGCGTCGGTGGCGAGTACTTCCAGGCCAAGAACCTCAACAACGTGCTGACCGTTGCCACCGACAAGACCAGCGGCTGGTCGGTGTGGGGCAGCGTGCGCGTGACCGACGGCGGCATCAACGTGTTCGGTCGTTACGATGACACCGACGTCAGCAAGACCCTGGACCCGACCCTGAGCGACAAGTACTGGAACGTCGGCGTCGAGTTCCCGGTCATGAAGAACCTCAAGCTGTCGACCGTGTACAAGTACACGCACCTGGCCAACGCCGGCGACAAGAAGAACGACAAGACCAAGGAATTCGGCGTCTGGGGCGACCTGTCGTTCTGATTACCTGAAGTACAGCGTCTGAAAAGCGAGACGGCGGGCCTGGTGCCCGCCGTCTTCGTTTCGTCACAACACGGTCCGCGTCACGTTTCGGCCGTGGTCTTGTCCTTGAACCGGCACAGGTCGGCGATCACGCAGCCCGGGCAATCCGGTTTGCGTGCCTTGCACACGTAGCGGCCGTGCAGGATCAGCCAGTGATGCGCGTCGAGCAGGAACTCGGCCGGAATCGCCTTCACCAGTTTGTCTTCCACCTCGCGCACGTTCTTGCCGGGGGCCAGCCCGGTGCGGTTGGCCACGCGGAAGATATGCGTATCCACCGCCATCACCGGCTCGCCGAACGCCGTGTTGAGCACCACGTTGGCGGTCTTGCGGCCGACGCCGGGCAGCGCTTCCAGCGCGTCGCGGTCACGTGGCACTTCGCCGCCATGCTTCTGCAGCAGGATCGCGCAGGTGGCGATCACGTTCTTCGCCTTGGCGTTGAACAGGCCGATGGTGGCGATGTACTGCTTCAGGCCGTCCTCGCCGAGCGCGAGGATCTTCGCTGGCGTATTGGCCACCGGGAACAGGCGACGCGTGGCCTTGTTGACGCCGACGTCGGTGGCCTGTGCCGACAGCGCCACCGCCACCAGCAGTTCGAAAGGTGAGCTGTACTCCAGCTCGGTCTTCGGGTGCGGATTGAGTTCGCGCAGGCGGGTGAACATTTCCACCACGTCGGCACGCGGCATCACGCCGCCACGGCGCGCCGGTGCGCGCGCGGTCTTCTTCACCGTGGCCATTACTGCTCCTTGCCGGTGGCGCGGGCCTTGGCCCGGGCGAGGATGGCCGCCGCTGCCGCGGGCAGCGCCGGCTTCACGTCCGGCGCCGGGGCCGGCGTCCGGCGTGCGTCGCGTTCGGCCTCACGGCGCGCCAGCCGCACCGCGCGGGCGCGGTAGCGTTCGCGCGCCGCCCAGGCCGCGTGCAACTGTTGCTGGGCCTGCTGCAGGCGCTGCGGCAACTCGGGGTGACCGGGCAGCAACTGTTCGTCGCCGGCACGGGCGACATAGTCCATCAGCCCGTCCTGCAGGGCGCCATCGAGATCGTCTGCCTGGACCCGGGCGAACAGCTGCGCGGGGTTGGGTCGGGATGCCATGGCGTCAGCGGTTCTGGAAGGCCGGAGGACGGCGCTGCAGGAAGGCGCTGGTGCCTTCGCGCATGTCCTCGGTGGCAAACAGCAGGCCGAACTGTGCGCTTTCGTACTCGAGCCCCGCTTCCAGGCTGCACTCGCCGCCCACGTGCACCGCATCGAGCAGGCCGCGCAGGGCCAGCGGCGCCGAACGTGCCAGCTGGCGGGCCACGTCCTGCACGCGGTTGTCCAGCGCGTCGGCGGGGACCACTTCATTGACGATGCCCAGTTCCAGCGCTCGTGCCGCATTGATCGGTGCACCCAGCAGGCACAGCTCCAGGGTGGCGGCACGGCCGCACAGGCGCAGCAGGCGCTGGCTGCCGCCGAAGCCCGGAATCAGGCCGAGATTGATTTCCGGTTGGCCGACTTTGGCGGTATCGGCGGCGATGCGCAGGTGGCAGGCCATCGCCAGCTCCAGGCCGCCGCCCAGCGCGAAACCGTTCACGCGGGCGATGACAGGCTTGGGCATGCGTTCGATCTGGCGCATCAGGCCCTGGCCGAGCAGCGAGAAATCACGTCCCTGAACCGCGCTGAGTGTGTTCATCTCCGCGATGTCGGCGCCGGCCACGAAGGCCTTGGGGCCGGCGCCGGTCAGCACCACCACGCGCACCTCCGGGTCGGCGGCGGCGGCGCTGAACGCTTCGGCCAGAGCCTGCAGGGTCGCGGCATTGAGGGCGTTGAGCTTGTCCGGGCGCTGGACGGTCACGGTGCGGATGGCGCCGTCGTCGGCGACAGCGATCAGGGCATCGGCCACGGGTAAACTCCTGGAACGTTAAAAAAAAGTGAGATTGAACTCCGCGAACGCAGACGGGTCATAGCCTGCATCGTGAGTAGCGGTTACACGTTGCGCCCGTTATCCTAACCCGTCGCCTCAGGGCGGCGCAGAACGTCCCTGAGTTACCACCCCTGGAGAACTGTTTGATGAAGTTGCGTTCTATCGCGGTCGCCGTCGCGGCCCTGGCCCTGACGGGCAATGCCTTCGCCCAGGACGTTTCGTCCGAAAAGGGCAAGCTGAGCTACTACTTCGGTTACGACTACGGCAACAACCTGGCGGAGCTGACCGGTCGCGGTGAGCAGCTGGACATCAACTCGGTGGTGAAGGGCCTGCAGGACGCCTACGCCAAGAAGCAGCCGGCGATCACCGCCGAGCAGCTGAAGCCGGCCGTTGAAGCATTCCAGAAGCGCGAGCAGGGCCGTGCCCAGGCCGCCAAGGCCGAGTACGAAAAGGCCGCTGCCGAAAACAAGACCAAGAGCGATCAGTTCATCGCGGCGAACAAGGCCAAGGCCGGCGTGCAGTCCCTGCCGAGCGGCGTCCAGTACCGCGTGATCGAAGCCGGCAAGGGCGCCAAGCCGACCCAGGCCAGCACCGTGCAGCTGGAAGTGGCCGGTCCGTTCCCGTACGGCCAGCGTCCGACCGAAGCCCGTCCGGCCCAGCAGATCCCGTCGATCAAGGTCAGCGAAGTTGAAATGAAGGCCATGCGCGAGACCCTGCTGCAGATGCCGGCAGGCTCGAAGTGGGAAGTCACCCTGCCGCCGGACCAGGCCTACGGTGCCGACCCGCGCACCCCGTTCCCGCCGAACGTGGCTGTGCAGTTCGAGATCAAGCTGGTCAGCGTCAAGTAAATCAAAGCAGTAAACGAAACGCGCCGGTGCTCCCACCGGCGCGTTTTTGTTTGCGCAATGCGCGACAGCGCGAAGCCATGCCCCCACGGTCGCGCAATGTCTGACGCGCAAATCCAGCCCATTCGCGCTACTGTTGCAGGGTGCAAACAACGGAAGAATCGGCGCGTGTTGTCGCAAGTCCCTGCATCGGAGTGTGCAAGCTGGATCCAGACCGGCAGTGCACCGGCTGCGGGCGGCATCTCGACGAGATCGCATGGTGGTCGTCGATGAGCAACGAGGAACGCAGCCGCATCCTGCATCGCGTGCAACCGCTGCGCGAACAGCTCCAGCAATCATTGCGCGGCTCGCTGGCCGACCACGAACGCCTGATGCGCGCGCTGCATCCGCTGGCCGTGCCGCCGCTTGGCGACGGCTGGAACCGCAGTGAACTGATCGACCTCCTGCCGCCGGGCCCCCCCGTGGAAGCGGCGGTGCTGGCCGGCATCGTGCCGCGTGCCAACGGCGCACAGGTGATCCTCACCCGCCGTACCGAGACCCTGCGCACCCATGGTGGCCAGGTCGGGTTCCCCGGCGGTCGCACCGAACCGGACGACCGCGATGCACTGGCCGCTGCGCTGCGCGAGAGCCAGGAAGAAATCGCGCTGGCGCCCGGCCAGGTGCAGGCGCTGGGCTATCTGGATCCCTTCGTGACAATCACCGGCTACCGGGTCACGCCGGTGGTGGCGGTGGTCGATCCGGACTTCGTGCCGGTGCCGCAACCCAGCGAAGTGGCCGAGGTGTTCGAGGTGCCGCTGGATTACCTGATGGCTGCCGACAACCTGCGCCAGGTCGAAATCAATCATCGCGGCCGCATCCGCCACGTCCTTGAATACGGCTGGCCGGGCCAGCGCATCTGGGGCGCGACCGCGGCCATTCTCTACAACCTGCGTCGCCGCCTGGAGCAAGTGCAATGAAGCCGATCGATCCGCCGTGGACCACCCTGGTCGATGTCGCCACCCTTGCCGCTGCCTTGGGCGAGGACGTGCGCGTGGTCGACGCGCGTGCAACCGCCAGCACGGCGGTGCGTGTGGTCGATGCGCGGTCATCGCTGGCCGACCCGCAGTCCGGTGGCGGCCAGTACCTTGCAGGGCACATCCCGGGTGCGGTCTACGCCGATCTCAATCGCGACCTCTCCGACCTGTCGCGCGTCGGCCATGGCCGCCATCCGCTGCCGGACAGCGACGCCTTCGCCGCGAAGCTGGGTCAATGGGGCATCGGTCCGGACACCCAGGTCGTGGTTTACGACGGCAGCGACGGCAGCATGGCCGCCGCGCGGCTGTGGTGGTTGCTGCGCCTGCTCGGCCATGGCCGGGTGGCGGTGCTCGACGGCGGCATCGCCGCCTGGCAGGCTGCCGGCCATCCGCTGGCAACGGGGCAGGAGGCGGCGGCAGCGCTGCCGGCCTATCCGGGGCGTTTCGATAGCACCCAGATCGCCAATGCCGATGAAATCTCTGCGCGGCTGAAGCACGCGCCGGGTTGGCTGGTCGACGCCCGTGCGGGCGAACGTTTCCGCGGCGACGTGGAGCCGCTGGACCCGGTCGCCGGCCACGTGCCGGGTGCGGTCAACCGGCCGTTCGCCCTGAACATCCTCGACGGCCGCCTGCGCGATGCACAGGAACTGCGCGCCGAACTGCAGGGCGTGATCGGCAATCGTGATCCGCAGCAGGTGGTGCTGATGTGCGGCTCCGGCGTGACCGCCTGCCACCTGCTGCTGGCGATGGAAGCAGCCGGGTTGTCCGGCGCACGCATCTACGCCGACTCCTGGAGCGGTTGGGTCAGCGACAGCAGCCGCCCGGTGGCGACCGGCGCCTGAGCTCGTACCCTCGCACGCATCGCGCATGAAGCAGTCGAGCATGGCTCAACTCTACAAAGGCTCGTTCCGATCGATTCGACGTTCATCCACGCATGGCGTAGATCTACCGTGTCGACCAAGGTCGACACCCACCAACAGCAGCAGAGATCTGTCGAAGGCGGACCCACCCCGCCATCCCACCGACAGCCCGCTTTTGACGTTGACGTTGCCTCTGCGGGTGCAGGGCGCAGCCCTGCCGATCAACCCACCGACTGCAGCGGCACCTTCGCCAGCACCCGTGCCCACGGGAACAGCGGCCCCGGATCCCGCTTGCGCGCCACCCGCAGCGTTGGATCGTCGCTGGCCACTACCTGCTCCAGATCCAGCTGGTCGTGCCCGGCAATCCGCCGCAGCGACGGATAGTGCGCCACCAGCGCCAGCAGCAGTTGTTCCAACGCCACCAGCTGCGCCTCGGTGTACGGCTCGTCCATCGCCTGGTGGCGGCTGTCGAACCAGTGCGGGTAGCGCCCGGTGTTGACCAGCTCGATGCCCAGCGTATGTGCGTTCATGCCGCGCACGTGGTGGGCCACCCGATCCGGTGCCACGTACTGCACCACGCGACCGTCGCGATCGATGTAGAAGTGGCCGCTGTTGCCGGCGCCACTGTCGTACAGCACGCGCTCGCCGTACTCGCGGGCCATCGCCAGGTCGGGCAGCTCGGTGCAGTGGATCACCACCATCTCCAGCGTGGCCGGGTCGCGCAGCGGCAGGCGGTCGTGGTAGGGCAGGGGCTGCAGCTGCAGGCCGGGCAGGAGCGGGTTGGGCATCCGGCGATGCTAGCATTGCGGAATGAACCTGCCTTCCCTTTCCTCGCCGGGCCGCCCGAGCGGAGCGTGCGCATGAGCCGCGGTCACTGCATCCTGTCGCACGGTTTCGAGAGCGGCCCGGACGCGACCAAGGTCACCGCACTGGCCGAGGTGGCCCAACGCCTGGGCTGGAGCCACGAACGCCCCGACTACACCGACCTGGACGCGATGAGTGAAGTCAGCCGGGTGGGCGACGTGCCGACCCGCCTGCGCCGCCTGGTCGAGCGCACCGCCCTCGCTGCCGGACAGGGGCCGGTGGTGCTGGCCGGTTCCAGCCTGGGTGCCTACATTTCCGCCATCGCTTCGCTGCAGGTGCCGGTGGCCGGCCTGTTCCTGATGGTGCCACCGACCACCATGGGCCCGATGCCGGCGCTGGACGCCGCCGCGGTGCCGACCACGGTGGTGCAGGCCTGGCACGACGAGGTGGTGCCGGCCGCCGGGGTCATCGCTTGGGCGCAGGCGCGTTCGGCGCAGCTGCTGCTGGTCGATGATGGCCACCGCCTGGAGCACCACGTGGAGGCCGCCGCGCAGGCTTTCGAGCGCCTGCTGCGGCAACTGTGAAGCCCGGGCGCACGGCGCGCCCGCCCGCTTTGACTACAATGGCAGCCCCGCCGCCCCCGGCGCGGGCCTGCTGGCCGTGCTTTCGGCCCTCCTTTCCGACCGGCTTGGCCCCTGTGCCGCGCCCGACCACCTGCGAACCGATCCCGTGAAATTCTTCGTCTCCTGCGCCAAGGGCCTGGAATACCTGCTTGCCGATGAACTGTCGGCCCTGGGCCTTGGCAGGGCCACCGCCACCATTGCCGGCGTCAACGCCGACGGCGAACTGGAGCAGGCGCTGCGGATCGTGATGTGGTCACGCCTGGCCAGCCGCGTGCTGTGGCCGATCGACGCGTTCGAGTGCCCGGACGAACAGGCGCTGTACGACGGCGTGCGTGCGCTGCCGTGGCACGAGCACATCAAGCCGGAAATGACCCTGGCGGTGGATGCGCACGTCTCCGGCGACAAGATCACGCACGCGCGCTTTGCTGCGCAGCGGATCAAGGACGCCATTGTCGACCGCATGCGCGATGAAGGCCTGGAACGCCCTTCGGTCAATACCGACCTGCCCGACGTGCGCGTGAACCTGTCGCTGCGCAAGGGCCGTGCCTCGCTGTCGATCGACCTCGGTGGCGGCTCGCTGCACCGCCGTGGCTGGCGCGGTGCCGCCCACGAGGCGCCGCTGAAGGAGAACCTGGCTGCTGCCCTGCTGCTGCGCGCGCAGTGGCCGCGCCTGCATGCCGCCGGTGGTGGCCTGCTGGACCCGATGTGCGGCAGCGGTACGCTGCTGATCGAAGGCGCGCTGATGGCGGCCGACGTCGCCCCCGGCCTGATGCGCCACGGCAGCCTGCCGCCGAGCCGCTGGCTGGGCTTCGACAAGGCCGCCTGGAAGGCGATCCAGAGCGAGGCACGTGATCGCGAAGCGGCCGGCCTGGCCGCGTTGAAGCCGGTCATCCACGGCAGCGACATCGACCCGACTGCGATCCAGGCGGCGCGCGAGAACGCCGAAGTGGCCGGCGTCGCCCATGCGATCCGCTTCACCCGCGCCGACGTGGCCGACCTGGCCGCGCCGGAACAGGAGATCGGTGCGGTGGTCTGCAATCCCCCCTACGACGAGCGCCTGGCGGCCGATCCGGCGCTGTACCGCGCGCTGGGCAATGCCCTGCAGAAGGCGGTGCCGCAGTGGCGCGCCAGCCTGCTGTGCGGCAACGACGAACTGGCCTTCGCCACCGGCCTGCGCGCCGGCAAGAAGTACCAGATGTTCAACGGTGCGCTGGAATGCGCGCTGATTGTCTGCGACCCGATCGCCGTGCCGGGCCGCGACCCGGCGCAGCCGCGCGAATTGAGCGAAGGTGCGCAGATGGTGGCCAACCGCCTGCGCAAGAACCTGAAGAAGTTCAAGAGCTGGCGCGCCCGCGAGGACATCACCTGCTTCCGCGCCTACGATGCCGACCTGCCGGAATACGCGGCGGCCATCGACGTCTACGAGGAAGACGGTGGCCAGCGCCGCACCTTCCTGCACGTGCAGGAATACGCGGCACCGGCGGCGATTCCGGAAAACGACGTGCGCCGTCGCCGCAACGAACTGCTGGCCGCTGCGCGGGAAGTGTTCGGCGTGCCACCGGAACAGGTGTCGATGAAATCGCGCGAGCGTGGCAAGGGCGGCAGCAAGTACGGCCGCTTCGAACAGCGCGACGAGTTCATCGTGGTGCGTGAGAACAACGCGCTGCTGCAGGTGAACCTGTTCGATTACCTGGATACCGGCCTGTTCCTCGACCATCGCCCGCTGCGGCGGATGATGGCCGAGCAGGTGCGCGGCAAGCGCTTCCTCAATCTGTTCTGCTACACCGGCGTGGCCAGCGTGCAGGCGGCGGTGGCCGGCGCGGCCAGCACCACCAGCGTCGACCTGTCGGCCACCTACCTGCAGTGGTGCTACGACAACCTGGCGTTGAACGGGCAGGGCGGCAACCAGCACCTGCTGGTGCAGGCCGACGCCATGGCGTGGCTGGAAGGCGACCGCGGCCAGTACGACGTGATCTTCTGTGATCCGCCGACCTTCTCCAACTCCGCGCGCGCCGACGACTTCGACGTGCAGCGTGAACAGCTGAAGCTGCTGCGCGCCGCAGTGGCACGACTGGCGCCGGGCGGCGTGCTGTACTTCTCCAACAACTTCCGCCGTTTCAAGCTGGAAGAGAACGCCATCGCCGAGTTCGCCCAGTGCCGAGAGATCACCGCGCGCACCATCGGCCGGGATTTCGAGCGCAACGCGCGCATCCACCGCGCGTGGGAATTGAAGCGGTTGGGGTAAGCCCGGTAGTGCCGGCCGCTGGCCGGCATTACCCCTCCCCATCAGTAGATCCACGCCATGCGTGAATGGTTGTTCAGTAGATCCACGCCATGCGTGGATGAGTGTTCAGTAGATCCACGCCATGCGTGGATGAGTGTTCAGTAGATCCACGCCATGCGTGGATGAGTGTTCAGTAGATCCACGCCACGCGTGGATGGAGGCTACAGCACCGCCACCAGCAGCCCGGCCACGGGCAGCGCGATCGCCAGCGCGGCGATCCACTTCGGCCGGTACGGGTACAACCCGAACGACAACACCGCGCCGCCCAGGGTCATCGTGCCCAGCCACAGTACCGGGCCCATGGCCCAACCGTGGTCGGCCACGCACAGCGCGAACGCCACCGCCAGCAGGGCCCAGCCCAGCACCCGCCATTGCGTGCGCCGTGCTGGCGAGGCAGCCGCATTGCCATGCAGGTCGTGCTGGTGCTTTTCCATCGCCAGCGATAGCGCGGTGAACGCAGAGAACGACAGCGCCAATGCCAGCAGCATCATGCGCTGGCCTCCGCTTCAACAGCTTCCGCAGCATCAACCGGAGCCTTGGGCGCTGCCGCCGCCGCGGCACGCTTTTTCTTCTCGGCGGCAGACAGCGGCGGCGTCCAGCGCTGCATGCGCCAGCCGCACAATGCCAGCATCGCGCCGAACGCGATCATCGACAGGTCGACGCCAGCCAGCACCCAGTCACCATTGCGCAGGGTCACGCCCAGATGCGCGTGCGTGGTCAGCGCGTTGACCACCGGCACCAGCGCGAACGCGGCGGCGCCCAGGTACAGCTGCCACGCCCACATCATCCGTTTCGGCCAGACGAAGGCGGCCAGCAGTGCCGTGCCCCAGGCGTAGAAAAACACGTTGGCCTCGGCGCTGGAGCGTTCGGCGATGTCCAGCGGCAGCAGGCGGTTGCCCCAGAAGTAGGCGGCGAACGCGATCGGCAGGCCCGCCACGGTGCCGATGTTCAGAGCGTCGACCAGGCGCAGGCCGAAGCCGACGCGGCCGCTCTTGGCGTGCTTCGGCCGTTCCTTCACTGCCCACAGCACCACGCCGCTGGCCACCATCAGGCAGCCGACCAGGCCGGACAGGAAGAACAGTGCGCGCAGGCCCCAGTCGGCGAAGCGGGCCAGGTGCAGGCCATACAGCACGCCACGGGTGGCGGTGGCACCACCGGAGGGCGGCGTCTCTTCCAGCAGCGTGCCGTTGACCATGTCGTAGCGCACGGCCGGGGTGTCGGTGGACAGGCGCTTGCCGTCGCGCTGGCGGATGTCGATCATCGCATTGGCTGCGCCCGGGTTGGACACGGTGAAGCCGGCCACTTCCACGCCATGCCAGTGCGCACGCGCGCTGTCCAGCAGCTGCGCGATCGGCAGCGGCGTGGCACGTCCCTCGGCCGGCGCGGTCACCTCCGGCATGCCGCCGAAGGCTTCGCTGAAGAACTTGTCCTCGTCCTGCGGGTAGGCCACCTTCACCCCCCAGGGCAGGTACATGATCATCAGGGTGACGATGCCGGTGTAGGTGATCATCGCGTGGTAGGGCAGTGCCATCACCGCGCTGACGTTGTGGAAATCCAGCCACGACCGCAGGCCCTTGTCCTTGCGGAAGGTGAAGAAGTCCTTGAAGATTTTCTTGTGGGTGATGACGCCGGTGATGATCGCCACCAGCATGAACATCGCGCAGAAGCCGACCAGGTAGCGCGCCCACAGTACCGGGATGTAATGCAGGTCGAAGTGCAGGCGGTAGAAGAAATCTCCGCCACGCGTCTCGCGCGCCTTCAGGGCCTGGCCGGTGTTCGGGTCCAGCGTGGCATCACCAAAGCCACCGCGACGGCCACGGCTGGGATCGGCCAGCTCCGGCGGCAGCCGCCAGAACATCTGCATGGCCGGGTTGCGCGGTTGCGGCAGGGTGACGAACCAGTTCTCGGCCTGGCTGGCGTTGGCCTGCAGGTAGTCCACCGCGCGCTGCGCGGCCACGTCGATGCTGACCTTGTTGGCCGGCAGCTCAGGGCGCATCCAGCGGCTGATTTCCTCGCGGTAGTAGCTGGCGGTGCCGGCCATGAAGATCAGCAGCAGCAACCAGCCGACCAGCAGGCCGGTCCAGGTGTGCAGCCAGGCCATCGACTGGCGGAATCCATTCTTCATGCCCAGGCCCCCAGCAGGCGCGCGACGGCGGCCATCAGCAGGGTCGGAGCGAGAATGCCGACCCAGGCGCGCAGCGCACTACGGGTGGCAAACGCCCACAGCGCGGCGCAGGCGGCGACCAGGATGGCCAGCAGCATGCCGGTCAGCACGGTCTGCCCGCGCGCGCCAGGCAGCGCGACCGCGCAGAACACGCTGGTCACCGAAGCCAGCGCGTAGCCGCCGAAGATCGCGGCCAGCGAGCGTGACAGCACGCCCCAGCGCGGGTTGGAGAAGAAGGTGCGGGGGCTGGCGGTTGCGGGCGAGCGGTCCACGGCGTTCCTGCTGGTTTCAGTGGGAGAAGGCCGGCGCACCGAAGCGCGCCGGGGTTGGCCATCCGTGGCCGGTCGCCGGTCGCAGAACCGGCGCCATCCATCAGGGTCAGAGCTTCCAGCGCAGCGTCACGGTGACGTTGCGCGGTTCGCCCCAGTACACGCCGTTGTAGAAACCGACGTTGTTGAAGTACTTCTTGTCCAGCAGGTTGTTGATGTTCAGCTGGGCGCTGAAGTTCTCGTTGAAGCGGTAGCCGCCGGCGAGGTTGACCAGGTAGAACGCGTCCTGGGTGATGTTGGCCTTGCTGCGATCGGGCTTGGTGCTGGTGCTCCAGATGCGGCTCTGCCAGGTCACGCCACCGCCCAGCCAGAAGCGGCCATCGATACCGCCGGGGCGCCAGCTGGTGTTGAGCCGGAAGGTGTCCTGCGGAGCGGTAGTCCGTTGCAGCACGCCGTCCTTGTTGCGGATGACGGTATGCGCGAAGCCGGCCGAGACGTTCCACTGCTCTCCGATGCTGCCCTGGCTCTCGATTTCCCAGCCCTTGACCTTGTTGCCCTTGCCGGTGGAGCGGTAGGCCTGGCCGCCATCGGGCAGAGAATTCACCGGCACCGAATCGTCGATCTCGGCGACGTTGTCCTGCTTGCCTTCGAACACGGCGGCGGAGGCATTGAGCAGGCCACCGAAGAACTCGGCCTTGACGCCCGCTTCGTACATGTCGCCGACCACCGGCTCCAGGTAGTTGCCATTGCGGTCGCGATAGTTCTGGGGCTTGAAGATGTCGGTGTAGCTGACATAGCCGCTGAAGATCGAATTGAAGTTGTAGACCAGGCCGGCATACGGGGTGAGCATATCGTCCGGCCGGTAGCCGGTGCGCGTGGTGCTGTTGCGGTTGCCGTTGGCGTCGTAGCCATAGGCCCACTTGCGGGTTTCCCAGCTGCCATAGCGGGCGCCCACCACGGCCAGCAACGGGTCGGCCAGGCGCAGGCGGGCCGCCACATAGGCGGCGCGCTGGCGCAGCTCGTCCTGCGACGACAGGCGACCCAGGCGGGTCACCGGAAGTACCGGCACCTCGCCGGTCCAGTGGCGCCAGTCGGGCACCTGCGAGTAGCCCGGTGCGCTGGAATCGAATGACATCGCCTCCGATTCGCCCTTGCGCACCGCTTGGCCCAGCCCGAACACCAGTTCGTGCTCGCGGCCGAACAGCTGAAACGGGCCACCGACATTGACGTCGAACACGTCCATCGTGCTGTGCTCGTTGAAGTGCGAAATGTAGGCGGTCACGCCGGTACCGTCGGCGCGCGGGTAGCCGGCCGCGCCGTACCAGACGCTGCCATCGGTATCGCGCACGGCGTGGCTGACGTTGCCCTTCACCGACCAGCCGTTGCCCAACTGCTGCTCCAGGCGCGCGAAGCTGGTCTTTTCCACGATCGGCCAGGCGCTCCACGAGGCCGACAGATTGGTCGAGCGTGGCAGGTTGGCCGGCGCGCCATCGGCGCCCCAGTACGGCACCACGCCCCAGGTCACGCCGGTGGTGTGCGGCGACTGGTACTCGTAGCCCACCTCGAACAGCGTGCTGTCACTCAGGTCGGCCTGCACGATGCCGTAGAACACGTCCTTGTCCAGCGCATAGACATCACGGAACGAATCGCTCTGCTGCTTGGCCGCGACCACGCGCGCACGGATGCGGCCGTCCCAGGCCAAGGGGCCGCCGAGGTCGGCTTCCAGGCGATGATTGCCCCAGCGGCCGAGGGTCAGGTTGGCACCCATCTGGAAAGTGTCGGTCGGCCGCTTGCGGATCATGCTGATGGTGCCGGACGGATCACCCGCGCCGGTGGTCAGGCCGGTGGCGCCGCGGATCACTTCGATGCGCTCGTAGATCACGTTGTCGGTGTTGGTCTTGATCGAGCCACCGAAGGTGTTGAGCATCCCGTCGATCTGGAAGTTGTCGATGGTGTAGCCGCGCGAGACATAATTGATGCGCTCGCTGTCGGTGACCGACACGCTGACGCCCGTCACCTGGCCCATCACGTCCGACAGCGAGAACAGGCCCATGTCATCCAGGCGCTGGCGGGTAACCACCGTCACCGACTGTGGCGTCTCGCGCAGTGACAGGTCGAGCTTGGTCGCGGTGCGCGCGCCTTTCACCGTATAGCTGCCGGGCATCTCGCCATCGGCAGTCACCTTCACCGTGTCCAGCGTGCGCGCGGAAGGATCGGCAGTGCCGTCGGCGTGGGCCAGCGGGGCGATCATCAATGCAGTCACGGCCAGGGCCAACACGGTGGGACGGGGGGAGTTCAGCGGCATTGCCATCGGTGCGATTCCATGCAGGACGAATCAGGCGATGGAATGCGCAGGTACAGTCGCCATGCGCTCCGCGCACGTCGCCCAGCGAGCCCCATCGACGGTGCGCCACCCGCGCAGTGCGGGTGACCCGGTAGTCGGGGGATGTACACGGGCGAAGGGGCGGGTGGGTACGTGCGTCCGTGCCCCGCTTGGCTAAGCGTACAACCGATTGGCAAATGATAGGCATTCGCATTTCGTTAATCAAGCGTGACGACTGCGGCCGGTGGATCGAGGCGCGCGTTCAGAACCGGAAGATCACCGTCGCCGCGTGCAGCAGCAGGCCAATCAGCCCGCCCACCAGGGTGCCGTTGAAGCGGATGAACTGCAGATCGCGGCCCACGCTCAGTTCCAGCTGCTCGACCAGGTGGCGCTCATCCCAGCCCTTCACGGTCTGTGCGATATGCGTGGTCACGCCCTCGCGCAGGCGCCCGGTCAGCCGCTGCGCGCCTTCCAGCAGGTGCTGGTTCAGTGCCTCGCGCAGGGCGGGGTCGGCCTGCAGGCTGCTGCCCAGCGAAGCCAGGCTGCGCTGTAGATGGCCGACCAGTGCGGAGTCGTCGCGCTGCAGGTCGGCACGCAGGCTGGCATGGATGCGCGCCCACAGCCCCTGCACGTACTCCTGCAGGGCGGGGTGGTCGATCATTTCCTGCTTGAGCTGTTCGACGCGTTCGGCCAGCGCCGGATCTTCGCGCAGGCGCTGCACGTAGGCCTGCAGCCAGCGCTCATAGTCCTGACGCAGCGGATGCTCCGGCTCGGCCAGCACCTGCTGCAGTTCTTCCAGCACCGCGCGCGCCAGGCGCTCGGCCAGGCTGTCGCCGATCTCGTCGATCGGCTTGACCCAGTTCACCGTGCTCGACAGCGTCGGCCATTCGCGCTGGATGTAGCGCACGATCAGCTGCGAGGCGCGCTCCTTCACTTCCGCCTGCTCCAGCCAACGCCCCAGCCGCTGCAGGCCCTCGTCCAGCACGCGCTGGTGGCGGCCATCGGCGGTCAGCAGCGCCAGTAGTTCACCGGCGGTTGCGGCCGCATTCCACTGCCGCAGCTGTTGCACCACGAAACCGTGCAGCTGCCGGCGCACAGCGGTCTCGTCGAAGAAATCCAGTGCCTGCAACGCCCAGCCGCGCGCCATGTCGGCCAGCATCCGCGAACGCGCCGGATCGGCCAGCCAGCTGCCCAGGCGGCTGGCCGGATCGAACACCTGCAGCTTGGCCAACAGCACGCCTGGTTCCAGGAACTGGTCGCGCACGAACAGCGCCAGGCTGTCACCGATGCGTTCCTTGCTGCGCGGGATGATCGCGGTGTGCGGAATGGGCAGTCCTATCGGCCGCCGGAACAGCGCGACGACGGCGAACCAGTCGGCCAGCGCACCTACGGCGGCGGCCTCGCAGAAGGCGGAGACCCAGGCCCAGATGCCACGTTCGCCCTGCCAGTGGCTGACCGCGAATCCGGCCAGCATCAACAGCAGCAGGCCCAGTGCGAGGGCTTTCAGGCGCCGCAGCTGTGCGCGGCGCGGATCGTTGGCAGGCGTCATGCCGGAAGTCTACCTGCCAATGGATGAGCACCGGGTAGTGCCGGCCGCTGGCCGGCATCCGCACGCACCCGGAACGTTCATGAGGTTGCCGGCCAGCGGCCGGCACTACCTGCTGGTTCAGAGCGCTTCGAGTTGCTTGCGCAGCGCGGCCAGCTGCGCGCGCAGGGTGTCGTTCTCGCGGGTCAGCGCGACGATGCGGCGACGCAGCGCCGGTGCGTCCTCGCCCAGCTGCTCCAGGGCCGACAGCACGTCGGCGTCGCGGCTGGCGATCGCGTCCTCATCCGGCTCCTCGAAGTCCATCTCGGCCGAGTCCGGCTTCGGGGCACGCGGCTTGCGCTTGGACTCGCGCACGCGCTTGGCGGCCTGCTTCAGTTCATCCTTGCCACCGGCGGCGGCGGCGCGCTGTTCTTCCTCGGGCAGGTCGGCCACGGCCGCGGCGGCGCTGATCGAAATCACGCCGGCCTTCACCGCTTCCACCACTTCGGCCGCGGCCTGGGCGTGGATGCGCTCGATCATGCCGACCTGGCTGGTGCTCAGCTTGGCTTCGCGGGCCAGCTCGGCGCGGCTGATCTTCGGCGCCGGTTCCCACGGCGGGCTGTCTTCGCCGGCGTCCTCGACGATCTCGGCGCTGCCGTCGCTCTCGCGCTGCAGCTGCGCCTGCTCGACCTGCTTGCGGGCAGCCAGGATGTCGCGCTTGCGCAGCGCCAGCACGCCGCGCTGGAAGTCCGAAACGCTGCGACGGCCCAGGTGCTGCTCGATCATCCACAGGTGCACGTCTTCCATGCTCTGGAAGCGGGTGTTCTGCACGGTGTTGAACGGCAGGCCGTGCTTCTGGCAGATGCCGAAGCGGTTGTGGCCGTCGACCAGCACATCGCCCCACAGCACCAGCGCATCGCGGCAGCCCTCGGCCAGGATGCTGCGCTCCAGCGCGTCATGTTCGTCCGCAGTCAGCGGGTCGATATAGGCCTTGAGTTCTTCTTTGACGACGATATCCATGGGCACGGCAGCGAGCAGGAGCGGAACCGCCCATTGTACCTGCTCGCCACCGCCGGCCCGGGCTCAGGCGGTGGCCCGGATCATCTCGCCGAGGATGCCGGTGATCTGGTCGATCTGCGGCTTGTCCACGATCAATGGCGGCGACAACGCGATGATGTCGCCGGTACAGCGCACCAGCAGCCGGCCGTCGTGGAAGCAGCGGCGGAACACCTCGTAGCCGCGGCTGCCGGGGGTGTCGCGGCGTGGCGCCAGCTCCACCGCACCGACCAGCCCGAAGTTGCGGATATCGATCACGTTGGGCAGCCCCTGCAGGGCGTGCAACCGCTCCTGCCAGTATTCACCCAGCTCGATGGCGCGCTCGAACAGGCGCTCCTCGGCATAGACCTGCAGCGTGGCCAGCGCCGCTGCGCAGGCCAGCGGATGGCCCGAATAGGTGTAGCCGTGGAACAGCTCGATGGCCTGCGGGGGCGCCTGCATCAACGCGGCATGCACGGCATCACTGGCCAGCACGCCGCCCAGCGGCACCGCACCGTTGCTGACCGCCTTGGCGAAGGTCAGCAGGTCCGGAGTGACCCCGAAACGCTGTGCGGCAAAGGGCATGCCGACCCGGCCGAAGCCGGTGATCACTTCGTCGAACACCAGCAGGATGCCGTGGTGGTCGCACAGCTCGCGCAGCCGCTGCAGATAACCCGGTGCGGGCAGGATCACCCCGGCCGAACCGGCGATGGGTTCAACGAACACCGCGGCAATGGTCGAGGCATCGTGCAGCGCGATCAGCCGTTCCAGGTCATCGGCCAGCTCCGCGCCCTGGCGTGGCAGGCCCTTGCTGAACGCATTGCGCTGCAGGTCCAGGGTGTGGCGCAGATAGTCCACGCCGCCCAGCTGCAGGCCGAATGCCCTGCGGTTGTTGGGCAGGCCGCCCAGTGCCATGCCACCGAAGCCGACGCCGTGGTAGGCCTTCTCGCGGCTGATGAAGCGCGTGCGCTGGCCTTCGCCGCGCTGGCGGTGATAGGCCAGCGCGATCTTCATCGCGGTGTCCACCGCCTCGGACCCTGAGATGGTGAAGAACACATGGTTGAGCGCGGCCGGCGCCAGTGCGGCGAGCCGCTGCGCCAGTGCGAAGGCCGGCGGCGAGCCCATCTGGAAGGCCGGTGAATAGTCGAGCGTGCGGGCCTGCTCGACGATGGCCTCGACGATGCGTGGCCGCGCGTGGCCGGCGTTGCAGCACCACAGGCCGGCGGTGCCGTCGAGGATCGGGCGGCCGTCGACATCTTCGTAGTGCATGCCCTCGGCGCGCACCAGCAGGCGCGGCGCCGCCTTGTACTGGCGATTGGCGGTGAACGGCATCCAGTACGCGTCCAGGGATTCCGGGCGCTGGGTGGCCAGGTCGTGCAGGTCGCTTTCGGGACGCTTCATGCCAGCTCCATCGGGTGCGATGCGACGAATGTAGCGCAGCTGCGTCACGGCGAAGTCGCGGCGGCCCCGGTATAAGCAAGGTTGGTTGATCGCAGGAGTGTTCCATGGCCGATTTCCCCGACCGCAGCCACTGGCAGGCGCTGGCGCTCCAGCTGTCGATACCCGGCCAGGCCTTCATCGATGGCCGCCCTGTCGATGCTGCCAGCGGCGCCCGCTTCGACTGCATCAGCCCGATCGACGGTCGCGTGCTGGGTGCGGTCGCCGACTGCGATGCGCAGGACGTGGAGCGTGCCGTGCTGGCAGCCCGCCGGTCCTTCGATGCGGGCCACTGGTCGCAGGCCAGCCCGGCGCATCGCAAGCGCGTGCTGCTGGCGCTGGCCGCGCTGGTGGAAACGCACGCCGACGAACTGGCCCTGCTGGAAACCCTGGACATGGGCAAGCCGGTGCGCGATGCGCGGCGCATCGACCTGCCCGGCGTGGTGCGCTGCCTGAGCTGGACCGCCGAAGCGGTGGACAAGCTGTACGGGGAGATCGCGCCCACCGGCCCGCACGAGCTGGGGCTGGTCACCCGCGAGGCCGCCGGCGTGGTGGCGGCGATCGTGCCGTGGAACTTCCCGTTGTTGATGGCCTGCTGGAAGATCGCGCCGGCGCTGGCGATGGGCAATTCAGTGGTACTCAAACCTTCGGAACGATCGCCGCTGAGTGCGCTGCGGCTGGCGGCACTGGCTGCCGCGGCGGGCCTGCCGGACGGGGTCCTGAACGTGTTGCCGGGCCATGGAGCGCGCGTCGGCGAGCCCTTGGCCCTGCACATGGACGTGGACGTGCTGGCCTTCACCGGCTCCACCGCCACTGGCGCGAAGCTGCTGGAATACTCTGGCCGGTCCAACCTCAAGCGGGTCTGGCTGGAATGCGGCGGCAAAAGCCCGCACGTGGTGTTCGCCGACGCCCCGGACCTGGATGCGGCGGCCAAGGGCGTGGCGCAGGGCATCTTCTTCAACCAGGGGGAAGTCTGCACCGCCGGTTCGCGGCTGCTGGTGCAACGCTCGATCCGCGAGGATTTCGTCCACCAGGTGGTTGCCTATGGCCAGCACATGCAGCCGCGCCACCCGCTGGAAGCCGACGCACCGATGGGCGCGCTGGTCGATGCCGCGCATCTGGACAAGGTGATGGGCGATATCGCGCGTGCCGAAGGCGAGGGCGCCCGATTGCTGCTGGGCGGTCATCGCGCCGAGGTGGAAGCGGGCGGCTGCTATGTGCAGCCCACCGTGTTCGACCAGGTGCGGCCCGAGCAGGCCCTGGCACGCGAGGAAGTGTTCGGGCCTGTGCTGGCCGTGCTGGGTTTCGATGACGAAGCCGAAGCCGTGCGCCTGGCCAACGACAGCCGCTATGGATTGGCCGCCGGCCTGTGGACACGTGATCTTGGTCGCGCGCATCGCGTTGCACGCCAGCTGCGCGCTGGCAGCGTGTGGGTGAACGGCTGGGATGGCGGCGATATGAGCGCGCCGTTCGGTGGCTACAAGCAGTCGGGCAATGGCCGCGACAAATCCTTGCACGCGTTCGACAAGTACAGCGAGATCAAGGCCACTTGGATCCAGTTGTAGCGTCGGGTTTGCCCGCTCTTCTGTAGAGTCGAGCCATGCTCGACGGCTCTTCGCGAGATGCAGAAGGGCAAAAGCCGTCGAGCAAGCTCGACGCTACGGAAGCGCCGCGTTTGAGTAGAGTCGAGCTTGCTCGACTGCCGTTCGCGGAATGCAGATTACCGGCAACGCGCACTCACCTGCAGTACCGCAGCACGCAGCAGGTCGCGATCTGCCTCTTCGACCGCATTCTGAAAATAGCTCATATCCTGCCTCCCCAGCTCGCAAGGGTCGACGATGTAGCCCGGCGGCCATAGCCCCAGCAGCTGCGCCACGCCGTGCACGATCTGCTCCGGGGTCATCTGCCGGCGGATGCGGAAATAGTTGCGACGCGGTGCGAACGCAGGATGCACCTCGCGGCGACCGATCAGGCGTGGCGCCACCCCCGCCGCGCTGATGCCATCGCCACCCTCGATGCTGCCCGCAGGCAGGCCCAGGATCAGCGGCGCCTCTGCCGCCGGAGCCGCTTCGGCCGGCAGGGCGGTCTCCGCCTGCGCGATCGGGGCAGGGTGGGGCTTCACCGATGCAGCCCGGCGCGTCATCGGTACGGAGGGCAACGCCGGAAGTGACGGCGCCGGCAGCTCCGGTGGCAGCCAGCGCAACGAGATCCGTGCGCCATCGTCTGCGCGCAGCGCGATGCGGCCACTGCCCCACAACCACAGCGCCATCAGGCCATGCACCAGCAGTACCACCAGCCACGCCGCCATCCGCGGCAGCTTCGGCGAATCGGACCACGACAACGCAACTGCAGCCATCGGCAAAGCTTCCATGCAGGGACCGGTGGCGCAGCCTAGCGGGCGGCCGGAAAAATTTCGTTGGCATCGGTGTCGGCTGAAACCATCGTCCCGTGCGGCCACCGGCCCGTGGCAGAATCGGGCGATCCACCGTTACTTGTGTTGCCGATGTCGACGACCCGCGCTGCCGCACCGCCCGAGAATTCTCCCCGCCGTGTCCTGCTGGCCAGCCTGATCGGCACCACCATCGAGTTCTTCGATTTCTACATCTACGCCACGGCCGCGGTGCTGGTGTTCCCGCACCTGTTCTTCCCGGACAGCAGCGAACAGGCAGCACTGCTGCAGTCCTTGGCGACCTTCGCGGTGGCGTTCATCGCCCGGCCGGTGGGCTCGGCGGTGTTCGGCCACTTCGGTGACCGCATCGGCCGCAAGGCCACTCTGGTGGCCGCGTTGCTGACCATGGGCCTGTCCACGGTGCTGATCGGCCTGTTGCCGACCCATGCGCAGATCGGGTTGTGGGCACCGGCGCTGCTGGCGCTGTGCCGTTTCGGCCAGGGCCTGGGCCTGGGCGGCGAGTGGGGTGGGGCGGTGCTGCTGGCCACCGAGAACGCGCCGCCGGGCAAGCGCGCCTGGTACGGCATGTTCCCGCAGCTGGGTGCTCCGCTGGGCTTCCTGCTGTCGGCCGGCATCTTCCTGGTGCTGGGCCGCTGCCTGAGCCAGGACGACTTCCTGCAATGGGGCTGGCGCATTCCGTTCGTGGCCAGCGCGCTGCTGGTCGGGCTGGGCCTGTGGGTGCGCCTGAACATCCACGAGACCCCCGACTTCAAGAAGGCGCTGGAACGCAAGGCGCCGGTGCGGCTGCCGATGCTGACGGTGCTGCGGGACCATCCGGTGCCGATGCTGCTGGGCACGTTGGGGGCGTTCGCCACCTTCGTGCTGTTCTACCTGATGACGGTGTTCAGCCTCGGCCATGGCACCGCGGTGCTGGGCTACAGCCGCGAACAGTTCCTGCTGATGCAGATGGCCGGCATGTTGTTCTTCGCACTGGGCATCCCGCTGTCGGCACGCTATGGCGACCGCTGGGGCACGCGCCGCACGATGATCGTGGCCAGCGTGCTGATCGTCGGATTCGGCGTGCTGTTCGCACCGCTGTTCCAGCCGCACAGCCCGTGGCTGGTCACCGGCTTCCTGTGCCTGGGCCTGTTCCTGATGGGCCTGACCTACGGGCCGTGCGGCACCTTCCTGGCCGAGATCTACCCGGTGGAGGTGCGCTATACCGGGGCATCGCTGTCCTTCAACCTGGCCGGCATTCTGGGGGCGGCCCCGGCACCGTACCTGGCCACGTGGTTGGCCGAACACTTCGGCCTGGTCGCGGTGGGTTACTACCTGTGCCTGACTGCGGTGGCGACCCTGTGTGCGCTGGTGGCGCTGCACCGGCGCGCACTGCGGCTCAGCCAAAGAAGCGCTTGAGCGTGCGCCCCAGCCAGCCGCCGCCCTGGTGCTCGCGGGCGAACTGGTTCAGGTGCGCCTTGACCTGCTCGGCGTAGGCCTGGTCATCGCCACGGATGTGGTTGAACAGCCAGCGCGAGAGCATGGTGCGCAGCTCGTCGCTGATGTCCTCGCCGGCCTGGAAGCGCAGCCGGTACTCGGCCACGCGCTTGATGAAGACCTCATGCACGCGCTTGTGCGCGGCACAGAACGGATAACCCGCCTCCTCCATCAGCTCTTCCTCGAACGCGAAGTGCGACATGGTGTAGTCGACCACTTCATCGATCACTTCGCCCACCGCCGCACGCTGCATGCTGGCCTGGGCCACGTGCAGGTGGTTGAGCATCTCGATGATGCGGCGATGTTGCTGATCGATCACATCGATGCCGATGTTCAGATCGTCCTGCCAGACCAGTAGTGCCATCCCCGGCTCCCCTTCATGCGTATGTCGGGGCCGACTGTAGAACCGCGGCGCGCGGGCGGCGTTGATCTGGATCAAGGCGTGCCGGTCAGGGCAGGGCGGGCTCGCGTGGGCGCAGCGGACTGGCCATGGTGGTGCAGCTGACCCGGTTGCGGCCGCCGGCCTTGGCCAGGTACAGCTGGCGGTCGGCCTCGGAGATCAGCCGGTGCAGCGCATCACGCTGCGGGCGCAGGCAGCACAGGCCGATGCTGACGGTCATGCGCAGGGTGGCCGAGCCGATGTCCACTTCCAGCGCGGCGATGCGCTGGCGCAGTTCCTCGAAGTACAGCAGCGCCTCGTCCTGTTCCATGTCCGGCACCAGCAGGCAGAACTCCTCGCCACCGAAGCGCGCGATCAGGTCCTGGCTGCGCGCATGCGCGGCCACCGCACCGGCTACCGCACGCAGCGCATCGTCGCCGGCTTCGTGGCCGTAGGTGTCGTTGATGTGCTTGAAGTGGTCGATGTCGATCATCGCCACCGCCACGCATTGGCCGTGCAGCTGCAGCTGCGGCAGCTGGCGCTGGCTCTGCTCAAGGAAACAGCGGCGGTTGGGCAGGCCGGTGAGGAAATCGCGGGTGGCCAGGTCCTGCAGGGTACCGATCAGTTCCAGTTGGTCCACGTTCTGCGAGACCCGGCAGAAAAACTCCTCGCGCGAGAAGGGCTTGCGCAGGAAGTCGTTGGCGCCGTTCTTCAGGAAGCGCGGGATCAGTGACGCGTCGGTATTGCCGGAGATGCCGATCACCGCCACCTTGTCGCGCGAACGCAGGGTACGCAGGCGGCGGGTGAATTCCACGCCCTGCATGCCGGGCATCTCCTGGTCGACCACCGCCAGGCGGATCGCCGGATGCGCCTCGATCGCGGCCAGGCCTTCGTTGCCGTCGGCGGCCTCGTGCACCTCATGGCCATACATGCGCAGCAGGGCGGCGGCGTAGCCGCGCGCGGAGGGCGAATCGTCCACCACCAGCGCCGCGATGCGACGGTTGCGCTCGAGCCGCTGCACCAGCCAGACCAGGTAGTCGATGCTGCCGGGGGTGTTCTTCAGCACGTAGTCGATGATCTGCTGCTGCAGCACGCGCTTGCGCAGGTCCTCGTCGTAGACGCTGCTGACCACCACGGTCGGCAGGCCGCGCTTGAGGAAGAACTCGACCACCGCATCGCGGTCACCATCGGCCAGGACCAGTCCGGTCAGCACCAGGAACCAGCCGCCATCCTCGCTCAGCAGGCGGTCGGCCTCGGCCAGGGTGGAGGCGATCACCACCGGCAGTTCCAGGCGTTGCTCGATGGCCTCGCGCAGCATGCCAGTGAAAGCACGGGAGTTTTCGACCAGCAGGATCCGCTGTGGCAGCGGATCGGCCAGGTCGCCATCGACGGCGGCCTGCGGCAGCACGGGCATGATGCGGTGGCTCACGAGGGAGGGCTCGGCACGGATAGCGGCAGTTTCGGGTGCAACTTTAGCGGTGAACGTTTCGCGCCGGGCCAGATTCCGTGTCAGGCCGCCGCTGGCGACGCGTGGGTGATCGATTCATGCAGGACCAGTCGCAGCCGATTGCCCCTGCAGTGAACCGAGCCGCCGTAGGCAAGCACCCGCCCGGCAAGGCGCTCGACGGCCTGCTGGGTGGTGCGCGTCGACAGCGTAGTACCACGATCGAGCAGGCTAACCACAGCAACGATGCCACGGCGATTGCCTGCCTGACCGCTTCGGGTACGCAAGCAGAGCTGCCCCGTCTCCAGTTCCAGCAGCAGTGACACCGCCTCGATCAGGGAGCGATAGATGGCCAGTTGCAGATCCACGGTCAGCAGGCAGGGATTGCCCATCAATCGGGGGTGGGTGACGCGGTGGGTGTTGTTCCAGATTTCGCATGCACCGCCGGCTTGCAGCGTCACGTACAGACCCACCTGTTCCAGTCCCGTGGGATAGACCAGGCTGGCCTGTTCGCGGAACAGGCGCGAGTGCACGGACGCAGCGTGCAGCAGGCTGTTGGCGACCGCGTGGTGGCCCTGGGACTTCAGCCAGCCGACCATCTCGCCGAGCGAACTGTCCATGCCTTCACCCAGGTGCTTGAGGTGGGCGGCGCGCGCGCGAAGTTCACGTTCACTTGTCTGGTGTGAACTGCGTGCCAGTCGCAACGTGGTTTCCTCGGCCAGGCTGCGGGACCGGGCACGTTGATGGTGATAGCTGATGCTGGAACCCAGTGCGAGCAGTGCCACGCTCATGACCGCCATGTTCTGCTGGGTGGCGAACGTACCCAGGTCGAAGGAGGAGGGTAGGCCGGTGCTGGGTGTTGCGCCATGAAGTGGCAGCGTCAATAGCGGAATCGCGACGGCCGCGCCGCGCCATCCATGCATGAAGGTCAGAGCGATGGCGGGCAGAGCGGAGAGCAGCACCATATGCGTCCGTGTCGTATGGGCGTTGGCGCTGGTCAGCTGCATGCACAGGCCCAGCACCAGCATCACCAGGATCGCCGAGACGGTGGGGGCGACGAAACGGCGGGCCCAGCCGGGTTCGGTGCGCCGTCGCGACCAGAGGAATGCCAGCGGCACCAGGGTGATGATGGCGGCGAAGTGGCCGAAGATCGTCCGATCCACCGCGTCCAGCAAGTTGCTCGGCGGTGGAGTCGACCATAGAACGTACGAGATGCTCAGGTTGAGACCCGGGACGAACAGCGCCGTGCAGATCGACAACGAGAGCAGCCAGAGGCCGGTGGCTGCTTCGGACGGCATTCTCCTGCGGTGCAGGTGGACTACCAGCATCGCCATCGGCATCAGCAGTGTCGAGGCCAGGATGACCCAGTCCAGGCCATAGGTGTCGATCATCGGGATGCGCAGCGTTGCGAAGTAGATGTATTCGCCCAGCAGCAGATACGGCCAGAGGCGGGTTGGGACAATCAGCAGCGCCGCCGCTCGGATACCTGCCGGCAGGAAGAACTGGTCCAGCGAGAATTGACGCGAGATGAGACAGCTCAAGGCATAGACGGCCGCGAGTGCGATTCCGACGGGTCGGATCCGGAAGCCCAGTTCAACTGCCTTTCTGAATCGGTCCAAACCCGGGCCTCCCTTGCTCGAGCCATCGCGACGGTCCCATTGGGTTGCTTGAAGGCGCCGTAACGCTCCTTGAAAGACAGTATCGATAGAAGCCAAGGGGCGCAATTGCGCACTGATGACAGTGACTGGCGGGGTGGGGCAGGTGCCGGGCAACGATCAGTTTCTGGTACTGATCTGCATCTCGTCGTGTCGAGGGGATCAGATCGCGGCCCGCGGCGGGGCGGGGCCGATGGCGCGTGCAGCTTCCCCAATGGCTTCGGCAGCGTTCGCCTGACGGGAATCTGCCTGCGCTTCCGTCAACACGATCCTGAGCCTGTTGCCCGTCAAGTCCATGCGCCCTCCGTGTGCGAGGATTCGGCCAAGCAGTTGCTCGTTTGCCAGTTCCGTTGCCCGGCGCCCCAGTGATTGGTGGCGGTCCAGAAGGGCCACGCAGATGAAGACCCCACGCTTCCGGATGACACTTCCGCAGCGGATACTGACCGAAATCTGCCCAGACTCGCATTTCAGTAGAAGCGATACCGCATCGACTACGACTCGATAGGCGGCAAGCTGCAGGCCCACCCGCAGCACGCAGGGGTCGCCCATCAACCTCGGTTGTCCGATGCGATGGGTGGCGTTCCATGCCTCGCGTACCCCGCCTGCCTGCAGTGCCACGTATAGTCCCAGCCGTTCCAGCGCCGAGGGATAGATCATGCTGGCCTGGGCCCGGAACAGGCGTGAATGCACCTCCGAGGTATGCCGCAGGCTGTCTGCGACAGCGTGATGGCCCTGCGCATGCAGCCAGTTCACCATTTCGTTCAGCGACAGGTCCATGCCATCGCCCAGCTGGCGCAGATGGGCCGCGCGCTCACGCAGGTCCATCTCGCTGGCCAGGTGTGAATTCCGCGCAAGCTGCAGGGCTGCTCTGCCATCTTCCTCGCGCAACCGGTGCTGGCTCTGGAAGTGGGTGATGCGTGCACCGAGCAGCAGCAGGGCGATGCTCGCGATGGCCATGGCCTGCTGGGTAGCGAACGTGGCCGGATCGAAGGCCGTCGGGTGGTCGGCGGGGGCGCTCAGGCCAAGCATCATGTTCACGGCGGCGACACCGATGGCCGCACCGCGCCATCCCAACAGGCAGGTCAGGGCGATCGCGGGAATAGGCAGGATCAACAGCAACTGCAGCGAGCCAGGCGCCGTGATCGAGGCAGGCACCGGAGTCGCCTGCAGGCCAACGACAAGCATGGCCGCGAGTGCTCCTGCCACGGCAGCAATGGACCGGACCGTCCATTCTTCCTCGGCGCGGCGGATCCACAGCAGAGCCAGAGGCGCCAGGATCAGGATGCCGGTGAAGTCGCCCAGCGCATAGCGCAGCAGGTTGGTGATGAATGACGCGTTGTGCAACGGTTCCCAGAGCAGGTACGAGATCCCCAGGTTCAGCAGGCTGATGACCATCGCGGCGCATGCCGCAATGGAGATCACGCCGACGATCGTGGTGCGTGCCAGCAGCTTCCGGTGCAGGCGCACGATCAGCATCACGGCAGGCATCAGGAACACCGAGGCGAGTATCACCCAGGTCAGGTTGTATTTGCTGATCAGGGGGATGCGCAGATGCGCGAAGTAGGCGTATTCACCGATCAGCAGATAGGGCCAGAGACGGGGCGGGCACAGCAGCAGAGCGGCCACCCGTACGCCAGCAGGCAGGAAGAACTGGTCCAGCGACAGCTTGCGCGCGCCCCAGCAGGTGAGGGCATAAAGCAGCGCCAGTGCCAGCCCCTCGGGGCTGACCCGTATCCTCACCTGCAGGCCGTCCTTCCACCACCGCATCCACATGCTCCCCAGCTCCTGCGCCGATTATGTGGCTGGGAAGGGTCCCTCTACCACAACGCGTCCCGCAGCTTGTACCACGACATCGCCGCCACCAGCAGCGGCATCCGCAGCAGCCGCCCACCGGGGAAGGGGGCATGCCGCAGGCGCTGGAACACGTCCAGGCGCTCGCTCTGGCCGGCGATGGCGGCGGCGATCACCTCGCCAGCCAGCCCGGCGGCGGCCACGCCATGCCCCGAGAATCCCTGCGCGAAGTACAGGTTGCCATCCAGCCGGCCCCAGTGCGGGGCGCGGTTGCGGGTAATGTCCACGTAGCCGCCCCAGACCTGCTCCAGCGGCACGTCGGCCAGTTGCGGGAAAACCTGGTGCATGCGCCGCTGCATCACCCCGTGCAGGCCCGGCGGCGGCAGCGCGGAGTAACTGGCGCGGCCGCCGAACAGCAGGCGGTGGTCGTGGCTGAGGCGGAAATAGTCCAATGCCCAGGCGGTGTCGGCCACGGCCATGTTGTTGCCGATCAGGGCGCGGGCGCGCTGCGCACCCAGTGGCGCGCTGGCACCGATATAGGTGCCGACCGGCATGATCCGCCGCTCCAGCTCGGGCAACAGGCCCTGCAGCCACGCGTTGCCGGCCACCACCAGGTGTGCGGCGCGCACGCTGCCCTGCGCCGTGTGCAGCGTGGGTTGGGAGCCGCGCTGGATGCGCACCACGGGCGAATCCTCGTGGATGACCACGCCGGCGGAGCGCGCTGCATCGGCCAGGCCACGTGCATAGGCCAGCGGCTGAAGGTGCGCGCTGAGCGGGTCGAACATTGCGGCGCGGTAGCGCGGGCTGTCCAGCTGCGCATGCAGGGTGTGACGGTCCCACCACTGCATGGGGTAGTCGTAGTGGCGCTGCAGGTGCTCGCAGTTGGCGCGCAGATCACGCTCGTGACGCTCGCGGATGGCGACGCTGGCGTGGCCTTCCACCCAATGGCAGTCGATGCCATGGCGATCGATGCGCGTACGCATCGCCTGCACCGCATCGCGCGACCAGTCGAACAGGCGGCGGGCATCATCGCGGCCGAGCTGGCGCTCCAGCTCATCCACCTCACAGCCGTAGCCAACCAGCGCCTGCCCGCCGTTGCGCCCGGAGGCGCCCCAGCCAATCCGCTGTGCTTCCAGCAGGACCACCCGCTGGCCGCGTGCCGCCAGTTCCAGTGCCGCGGTCAGGCCGGTATAGCCGGCGCCAAGCACGGCCACATCGGCCTGCACATCGCCCCGCAGCGCGGGCAGCGCGGGTGGTTCGGGCAGGCTGGCTGCGTACCAGCTGGGTGGGAAGGCAGCGCTCACTGCAGGCCTCGCGCTTGCGGCGCAGACGGTCGGAGTGGGGGAGGGTGATCGGTGTTCACCCGCGTAGTTTCGCCGATGGGTGACGGCCATGGTGTGACGGTGATGACTTGCCGCGTTCGTCGGCCGGCGGGTAACGTGTCCATACGCCAAGGAGTTCTCCCATGCGCCGCCTGCCCTGGGTGGGCCTGCCCACCGACAGCACCGTGCTCGGCCATCACCGTTTCGCGGTGGCCGGCGAGAAGTACGTGCGCGCGCTGGTCGAGGCGGCCGACGTCACCCCGCTGGTGTTGCCCAGCCTGCAGCCGCCGCTGCCGCCCGCCGACTGGCTGCAGGGGCTCGATGGCCTGCTGCTGACCGGTGCGGTCAGCAACATCGAACCACAGCACTATGAAGGCGGCCGCAGCTGGCCGGGCAATCCGCATGATCCGGCGCGTGATGCCAACGCCTTCGTGCTGCTGCACGGGGCGCTGGCGCTGGACCTGCCGGTGCTGGCGATCTGCCGCGGCTTCCAGGAGTTGAACGTCGCACTGGGCGGCAGCCTGCATCCGCAGGTACATGCCGTGCCGGGCCTGGATGACCATCGCGAAGATCCGCAGGCGCCAGTGGAGGTGCAGTACGGGCCGGCCCACGCGGTCACGCTGGCGGCCGATGGCTGGCTGGCGCAGTGGCACGAGGGCGAGCGCGTGCAGGTCAATTCGGTGCATGGGCAGGGCATCGCCCGCCTGGCGCAGGGGCTGCGGGTCGAGGCGGTGGCCGACGACGGGCTGGTCGAGGCGGCGCGCAGCCTGCATCATCGATTCGTGCTCGGCGTACAGTGGCACCCGGAGTGGCGTGTCATGCAGGCGCCGTTCTATCACGCTATTTTCCGTGCGTTCGGCCAAGCTTGCCGGCAGCACCAACAGAACCGACTGGATTCCCGATGAGTTCCCGAACGCGCCCGCGCAAGACGGCCACGCCCCCCGCACCGCAGGAAAGCAGCCTGCTGCGCTGGCTGAAGGAGCGGCGGATCACCGAGGTCGAATGCCTGGTGCCGGACATCACCGGCAACGCGCGCGGCAAGATCATTCCCGCCGACAAGTTCTCGCACGACTACGGCACGCGGTTGCCGGAAGGCATCTTCGCCACCACGGTCACCGGCGAGTTCCCCGACGATTACTACGACCTGACCTCGCCGTCGGATTCGGACATGATCCTGCGTCCGGACCCGGACACCGTGCGCATGGTGCCCTGGGCCACCGACCCGACAGCGCAGATCATCCATGACTGCTATACCAAGACCGGCGAACCGCACGAGCTGGCCCCGCGCAACGTGCTGCGCAGGGTGCTGGACGCCTATGCCGAACTGGGCCTGCGCCCGGTCGTGGCACCGGAACTGGAGTTCTTCCTGGTGCAGAAGAACACCGACCCGGATTTCCCGCTGCTGCCCCCGGCGGGCCGCTCGGGCCGTCCGGAAACGGCGCGCCAGTCCTACTCGATCGATGCGGTCAACGAGTTCGACCCGATCCTCGACCTGATGTACGACTACTGCGACGCGATGAAGCTGGACGTCGACACGCTGATCCACGAGTCCGGCGCGGCGCAGCTGGAGGTCAATTTCACCCACGCCAACGCGATGGACCTGGCCGACCAGGTGTTCCTGTTCAAGCGCACCATGCGCGAATCGGCGATGCGCCACGGCGTGTACGCCACCTTCCTGGCCAAGCCGATGGAGAACGAGCCGGGCAGTGCCATGCACATCCACCAGAGCCTGGTACGGATCAGCGACGGCCAGAACGTGTTCAGTGGCGAGCATGGCGGCGAGGATTTCAGCCCCATGTTCGCCCACTACCTGGCGGGCCTGCAGAAGTATGTGCCGATGGCCATGGCCTTCTTCGCGCCGAACGTGAATTCCTACCGCCGGCTGGTGTTCGGCGAGGTTTCACCAAGCAACGTGCACTGGGGGTTCGACAACCGCACCTGCGGCCTGCGGGTGCCGCTTGATACCCCGGAAAACATGCGCGTCGAAAGCCGTTTTGCCGGTTCCGACGCCAACCCCTACCTGGCCATGGCGGCCACCCTGGCCTGCGGCCTGCTCGGCATCCGCGAGCGCCTGGCACCGGATGCACCGGTCAGTGGCAGTGCCAAGGAACTGGGCTACAACCTGCCGCGCTCGCTGGGCGAGGCGCTGGATGGACTGGAACAGTGCAGCGCGCTGCAGGCGCTGCTGGGCGAGCGTTTCTGCCGGGCCTACATCTCGGTCAAGCGCAAGGAATACGAGACCTTTTTCCGTGTCATCAGCTCGTGGGAACGCGAGTTCCTGCTGCTGAACGTCTGAGCATCCGCAATAGAAAAATCCGCCGCCGGGGGGTAGGCTGGCACCCGTTGCCGGCTCCGCCGGCCCCCCTTCCCGCATTCTGGAGCACCCGATGAAGCTGCGTATCCTCACGCTCGGCCTGGCCTCCGCCATGCTCGCCGCCTGTGGCGGTGGCAAAGGTGGCGCGCAGGACAGCCAGGTCCTGAACGTCTACAACTACAGCGATTACATCGCCGAGGACACCATCCCCTCCTTCGAGAAGGAGAGCGGGATCAAGGTGACCTACGATGTGTTCGACAGCGATGAGATGGTCGAGACCAAGCTGCTGGCCGGCAACAGCGGCTACGACGTGGTGGTGCCGACCCTGAACTTCTTCGGGCGCCAGATCCAGGCCGGCGTGTTCCTGCCGCTGGACAAGAGCAAGATCCCGAACCTGGCCAACCTTGATCCGGCGGTGATGAAGCGCATCGCCACCCAGGACCCGGGCAACCAGTACGGCGTGCCGTACATGATCGGCACCACCGGCATCGGCTACAACGTGGACATGCTGAAGCAGCGCTTCGGCGGCAGCGCCGACATCGCCAGCAGCTGGGACCTGGTGTTCAAGCCGGAAAACATCAGCAAGATGAAGGACTGCGGCGTGACCATCCTGGACACGCCGGCGGACATGATCCCGATCGCGCTGCACTACCTGGGCCTGGACCCGCACAGTGCCGACCCGGCCGAGCTGCAGAAGGCGGCCGACCTGCTGAAGTCGATCCGTCCGTACGTGCAGAATTTCCACTCCTCGCAGTACGTGGGCTCGCTGGCCAATGGCGGCACCTGCCTGGTGGTCGGCTGGTCGGGTGACATCATCCAGGCCCGCGACCGTGCCGAGGAAGCCAGCAATGGCGTGCACGTGGCCTACTCGATCCCGAAGGAAGGCGCCCCGCAGTGGTTCGACATGCTGGCGATCCCGAAGGACGCCAAGCACCCGGAAGCGGCCTACGCGTTCATCAACTACCTGCTGCAGCCGAAGGTCGCCGCGGCCAACACCAACTTCATCCACTACGCCAACCCGGTGCCGACCGCGACCCCGCTGGTGGACGAGGCGATCCGTACCGACCCGACCATCTACCCGCCGGCTGATGTGGCCGAGAAGATGTTCACCTATTCGATCAACACGCCGGAGACCGACAAGCTCTACACCCGGCTGTGGACCGAGGTGAAGACCGGGCGGTAAGCCAGTCCGGCGGCGCCGGGCGATGCCCGGCGCCCGCTCCACGGGAGGGAGGCGGGCCTTGCCCGGCAAGGGCAGTGGCCGCGCAGGCGCGGCCGACCGGTCCCGCCCGCCTGTTGCCGTCATATCCCCTGCGCCCCCGGGCCGTTAGAATGGCGGCCGCTGTCCACCGCCCGCTCCCGGAGCCCCCATGCCCGTTGAAGCCCAGCCGGTAGCCGCCGTCGTCGACACGACCGGTGCGCTCGGCTATCTCTCCATTCGTGACCTGCGCAAGGAATTCGACGGTTTCGTCGCCGTCGACGACGTCAACCTGGACGTGCGCAAGGGCGAGATCTTTGCCCTGCTTGGTGGCTCCGGCAGTGGCAAGTCGACCCTGCTGCGCTGCCTGGGTGGCTTCGAGACGCCCACCAAGGGCAGCATCACCCTCGATGGCCAGCGCCTGGACGCGCTGCCGCCGTACCAGCGGCCGGTCAACATGATGTTCCAGTCCTATGCGCTGTTCCCGCACATGACGGTCGAACAGAACATCGCCTTCGGGCTGAAGCAGGATGGGCTGGGCAAGGACGCGATCGGCAAGCGCGTCGGCGAGATGCTGGACCTGGTGCAGATGGGCCACCTGGGCAAGCGCAAGCCGCACCAGCTGTCCGGTGGCCAGCAGCAGCGCGTGGCGCTGGCGCGGTCGCTGGCCAAGGGGCCGAAGCTGCTGCTGCTGGACGAGCCGATGGGGGCGCTGGACAAGAAGCTGCGCTCGCAGATGCAGCTGGAACTGGTCAGCATCATCGAATCGTCGGGCGTGACCTGCGTGATGGTCACCCACGACCAGGAAGAAGCGATGACCATGGCCACCCGCATCGCAGTGATGGATGCCGGCTGGATCCAGCAGGTCGGCAAGCCGGACGAGGTCTACGAGCAGCCGGCCAACCGCTTCGTGGCCGAGTTCATCGGTTCGGTCAACCTGTTCGACGGGGTGATCGACGAGGACCTGCCCGAGTACGTGACCGTGCGTTCGCCGCTGTTCCCGGCGCCGATCTACATCGCCCACGGCATCACCGGTTATGAGGGGCAGCCGGTCGCGTTCGCGCTGCGCCCGGAGAAGGTGATGATCGGCAAGGACGAGCCGGAAGCGCACACCAACAAGGCGCAGGGCGTGATCGAGGACATCGCCTATTTCGGCAGCCACTCGGTCTACCACGTGCGCCTGCCCAGCGGTGCCAAGGTGCTGGCCAACTTCGCCAACTCGCAGCGCTGGGCCAGCGATGGCCTGACCTGGGGCGACAGCGTATGGGTGCACTGGCGCGACAACGACGGCGTGGTGCTGACCTCATGAGCGTCGCCGGCCTGAAGCGCTGGCTGCCGGGGCTGCGTGCCACGGTGATCGGCATTCCGTACCTGTGGCTGCTGCTGTTCTTCGCAGTGCCGTTCCTGATCGTACTGATGATCAGCTTCTCGCTCAGCCGGGTCGGCTCGCCGCCGTACACCTGGTTGCTGCAGTACGTGGACGGCGGCTTCTCGCTGAAGCTGAACCTGGAAAACTACCTGGCGCTGTTCCGCGATTCGATCTATGCGCAGGCGTTCCTCAGCTCGATCAAGATCGCGGCCATCTCCACCTTCCTCACCCTGCTGATCGGCTATCCGATGGCCTATGCCATCGCACGCCTGTCGCCGGCCGCGCGCAACGTGGCGATGATGCTGGTGGTGCTGCCGTCGTGGACCTCGTTCCTGATCCGCGTGTATGCGTGGAAGGCTATCCTGGACCGCAACGGCCTGCTTGACCAGTTCCTGCAGTTCACCGGCCTGCAGACGTTGATGACCAGCCTGGGCCTGCCCAAGCTGCAGCTGATCGACACCCCGACCGCCGCCTACATCGGCATTGTCTACTGCTACCTGCCGTTCATGGTGCTGCCGCTGTACGCCAACCTGGTCAAGCACGACCACCGCCTGCTGGAGGCGGCCTACGACCTTGGCGCCAAGCCGTGGCAGGCGTTCCTGCGCATCACCCTGCCGCTCTCCAAGGCGGGCATCATCGCCGGCTGCATGCTGGTGATGATCCCGGCGATCGGCGAATTCGTGATTCCGGAAATGCTGGGTGGTTCGGAGACGCTGATGGTCGGCCGCCAGCTGTGGAATGAGTTCTTCAACAACCGCAACTGGCCGGGCGCCTCGGCGATGGCGGTGGCGATGATCCTGCTGCTGCTGGTGCCGATCCTGCTGTTCAACCGTTCCCAGCAGCGCCTGCTGGAAGGAAAGCAGGCATGAGCCCGCGTAGCGCAAAGGGCCTGGGGCTGGGCGTGCTGCTGCTCGGCTTCGCCTTCCTGTACCTGCCGATCCTGTTGCTGATGTTCTACTCGTTCAACAGCTCGCGGCTGGCGATGGTCTGGGCCGGGTTCTCCACCCGTGCCTACAGCGACCTGTTCGCCGACCGTGCGCTGATGGACGCGATGTGGACCAGCCTGGTGGTGGCGTTCTGGACCGCCTGTACCGCCACCGTGCTGGGCACGCTGGCGGCGATGGTGATGACCCGCTTCAAGCGCTTCCGCGGCAAGCCGCTGTTCGGTGCCCTGGTCACCGCGCCGCTGGTGATGCCGGATGTCATTCTCGGTTTCTCGCTGATGGCGCTGCTGGCCTCGATGGGCGCGATTCCCGGCTTCCCGGCGCGCGGCCTGACCACCATCTGGATCGCGCACGTCACCTTCACCCTGTGCTTCGTCACCGTGGTGGTGTCTTCGCGCCTGCAGGAAATGGACCTGTCGCTGGAGGAAGCGGCGATGGACCTGGGCGCGAGCCGGCTGACCGTGTTCGGCCGCATCACCCTGCCGATCATCGCCCCGGCGCTGGTGGCAGGCTGGCTACTGGCCTTCACCCTGTCGCTGGATGACGTGGTGGTCGCCAGCTTCGTCGCCACGCCGGGTTCGACCACGCTGCCGATGAAGGTGTTCGCCTCGGTGCGCATGGGCATCAGCCCGAAGATCAATGCATTGGCAACGCTGCTGGTGTCGGCGGTATCGATCGCCGCGGTGATTGGCTGGTACATCAATGCACGCGCCGAGAAGCGGCGCCAGCGCGACCTGCAGCTGGCGCGGCAGGACAACGGCTGAGCAATCCGGTTTGCCAGCAGGGCCGGCAACATCAGCGCCGGCAACATCCGGCTCACGGCCGGCGGCGCACAATGGGGGTCTTCCTGAAGGAGATCCCCCATGACCGTCGAGATCGTCGATCCGGCCACCGGCCTGGTGACCTACCGCCATGAACTGATGGGTGCTGCTGATATCGAGCAGCGCCTGCAGGCTGCCGCCGAGGCCTTCCCGGGCTGGGCGGATCGCTCGTTGCAGGAAAGAGGCGCCATTCTGCGCCAGATCGCCGCGCAGCTGCGCGCACGCCGCGACGACCTGCAGCAGGCGATGACCCATGAAATGGGCAAGCTCAAGGCCGAAGCCCTGGCCGAGGTCGACAAGTGTGCCGCCGCCTGCGAGTACTACGCCGACCACGCCGCCGACTACCTCAAGCCACAGCTGATCGATACCGAAGCGCAGCGCAGCTACGTGCGCTACGAGCCGATCGGCTGCGTGTTCGCGGTGATGCCGTGGAATTTCCCGATCTGGCAGGTGTTCCGTTTCCTGGCCCCGGCGTTCATGGCCGGCAATGTGGCCCTGCTCAAGCACGCCAGCAACGTGCCGCAGTGCGCCGACCTGATCCTGGCGGTGTGCCGTGACGGTGGCCTTCCCGAAGGCGTGTTTGATGTGCTGCACATCGACAACGACCAGGCCGCCGACGTGCTGCGCGACGCACGGGTGAAGGCGGTGACGTTGACCGGCAGTGAACGGGCAGGGCGCTCGATTGCCTCCAATGCCGGCAGCCAGCTGAAGAAGTCGGTGATGGAACTCGGCGGCAGCGATGCGTTCGTGGTGCTCGATGACGCCGACCTCGACAAGACCGTGGCGGCGGCAGTGAAATCACGCTTCGACAATAGCGGGCAGACTTGCATCGCAGCCAAGCGCTTCATCGTGGTTGACGCTGTGGCCGATGAATTCACCCGTCGCTTCGTTGAGGCGGCGGGCGAGCGCCAGTACGGCGATCCGGATGAGCGTGGTACCACGCTGGCGCCGATGGCCCGCGCCGACCTGCGCGACGAACTGCACAAGCAGGTGCAGGCCAGCGTGGCCAAGGGCGCACGCGTGCTGATCGGCGGCGAGCCGATTGCCGGCACGCATGCCGGCTATCCGGCCACGGTGCTCGATCAGGTCGGGCCGGGGATGCCGGCGTACGACGAGGAACTGTTCGGGCCGGTGGCCGCAGTGATCCGGGTCAAGGACGAGGCCGAGGCGCTGCACGTGGCCAATGACACCCGCTTTGGCCTGGGCGGCAGCGTGTGGACGCGCGACCCGGTGCGCGGCGAAGGCTTTGCCCAGCGCATGGAATGCGGCGCCGCCTTCGTCAACGCCATCGTCAAGAGCGACGCGCGGCTGCCGTTCGGTGGCAGCAAGCAGTCCGGCTTCGGCCGCGAACTGGCCGACCACGGCATCCATGAGTTCATGAACATCAAGACCGTCTACGTGGCTTGATGTCGAACGGTAGTGCCGGCCGCTGGCCGGCATTGCCTGGTTGCCGGCCAGCGGCCGGCACTACCAGAAGCGGGTCACAGCCATTTGGCGCGCTTGAACAACCGGTACAACCCCACGCACACGCCGCCCACGCCGACGATCATCAGCGGATAGGACCACGGTTCACTCAGCTCCGGCATGTGGCTGAAGTTCATGCCGTACCAGCTGGTGATCAACGTCGGCGCCGCCAGCAGTGCGGCCCATGCACCGAGGCGCTTGACCGTCTCGCCCTGCGCCAGCGTCACCAGCGACAGGTTCACGCTCAGCGCGGTGCCCAGCATTTCGCGCAGGGTGTCGATCACATCGCTGATGCGCACGGCGTGGTCGTGCACGTCGCGCACGTACAGCTTCACTTCGTCGGGGATCAGATCGCCCTGGTAGCGGCGCAGCTGCGCCAGCACGTCCTGCAGTGGCGCCACCGCCATCCGCATCTTGTTCAGTTCGCGCTTGAGCTCGTACAGCCGCACCACCGTGCTGCGCTTGTAGTTGTCAGCGAAGATGTCCTTTTCCAGCAGGTCCAGGGTGTCACGGAAGCGGTGCACGATCGGCAGGTAGTTGTCGACCACGAAGTCGGCGACGGCATACAGGCAGTACGACGGGCCCATCTTCAGTAGTTGCGGTTCGCGCTCGACGCGCGCGCGAACCGGCGCGTAGGACAGCGATGCACCATGGCGTACGGTCACCAGGAAGCGCGGGCCAAGGAAGGCGTGGGTTTCGCCATACTGGATGCGCTCATCGACCATCTGCGCGGTGGTCACCACCACGAACAGCGAATTGCCGTAGGTCTCGACCTTGGGCCGCTGGTGCGCGTTGCGCGCATCCTCGATGGCCAGGTCGTGCAGGCAGAATTCCTCCTGCAGTTTCAGCAGCACATCATCGTTGGGGTCGTACAGGCCTACCCAGACGAAGCCGTTGCCACTGGCGATGACATCGCTGATGGCGTCCAGGCTGATGTCGTGGCGCTTGCCGTCGTCATCGTAGTGGACGCAGTTGATGACGCAGGCGGGGTTGGCCGAGGCAGGTGCGGAAGCGGAGGCGGGCAATGACATGCCCGCCATCGTGCGTCAGCGGCGTGTTTCGGACAAGTGAGGACGGCGCCCCAGCACCCACGCCAGGGCGACGTGCACCGGCAGCAGCAGCACGATCCACTGCACGTTGTACTGCGCCTGCAGGCTCAGCCAGTGCAGTACCAGCGCGGCCACGGCCTGTACCGCCAGCAGCCACAGCACGATCCTGAACATGCGGCCCGGCACGCGCCGACGCAGCAGGGCGATCGCACCCGGCAGCAGCAGCACCGCCAGCGGCGAAAGCAGCAGCAGGTTGCGGTTGGCCCAGGCGGCGTAGTGCGTGCTGAAGCCCCACAGAAACACCAGCAGGCTGCCGGCGATGGCACACAGCAGCCAGAACGGCAGGGCCAACCCGGCCAGCAGGCGCGGGCGGCTGCGCAGCGCCAGTACGCCGGCGGCGATCACCAGGCCGCACAGCAGCCACGGCCACCAGCGGCGCGCGAACTCCTTCGGTTCCGGGTCGATGCGGTGCGGCAACAGTTCCTGTTCGGACTGCACCAGCGGCCGTCCATCGCTGTTGCGTGCCTGGCGCAGCGCATCGGCCAGGCGCATGGGTACGAACGCTTCCTGCCAGCGCGACAGCGGCTGGTCGGCGAACGGGCCGAGGCCGACGTCGAAGCCCAGCCACATCCACGCTGCCGGCGAGGCCAGGCGCACCGATTCACTGCGATAGGTGTTGCCGCGCGAGCGCCCCGACAGCTGCGATTGCAGTCCGCCGCCCAGCGCCTTGTCCACGGTATCGCGCACCATCGTGGCGCAGTTGGCGGTGTAGTAATCGTAGTGGTAGCGCGCGTTTTCCGGCTTGGCCCGCTCGGCCAGGTCGGCGGCCAGCGCACGCGCCTGGTCCGGGCGCAGGTCCAGCCACTGCACGCTGGCGCCACGGCCGGTCTCGTCGTAGTACGACAGGTCCTGCTGCAGCGGCAGCGCCACCAGGTAATACATCATGTCGCCGCGCACGAAGCGGCTGATGAAATCGTCCTCGGACGGATCGAAGTAGCCGAAGTTGTACGAGGTCGCTTCACCGCTGGCCGGATCGATCACGACGATGGCGTCGTGGCCGAAGCGCTCGAAGAACACCGTGCCTGGCTGCATGGTCACCACGCCGATGCGTGGGGCAGGGGCCTCGGCGCTGGCGACGGGCGCGGCAGGTGCAGCTGCCGCCGGCTGCGCGGAGGCGGCCAGCGGCAGGACCATGGCCAGCACACACAGTGCCAGCCACACCGTCAGGCGCAGTGCCAGGTTGGGGGCACCGCGCTTCAAGCGTCGTCCTGCGCGTCCGGCGGCAGCACGGTCACGTGGAAGGCCTGCACCCGGCGCGCATCGGCGCGGGCCACGCGGAACATGAAGCGGTCCAGCGCCAGTTCGTCGCCCACTTCCGGCAGGTGGCCCACGGCCTCGGTGACCAGGCCACCGATGGTGTCGTAGTCCTCGTCGGAGAACGTGGCACCAAAGCGCTCGTTGAAGTCACCGATCGGGGTCAGCGCATCGACCACGTACTGGCCATCGGACTGGATGGCGATCTGCGCCGACGGATCCTCGGCTTCGTCATGCTCGTCGTCGATCTCGCCGACGATCTGCTCCAGCACGTCCTCGATGGTGACCAGGCCGGCGACACCGCCGTACTCGTCGACCACGATGGCCATGTGGTTGCGCGACAGGCGGAATTCCTTCAACAGCACGTTGAGCTTCTTCGCTTCCGGAATCAGCACTGCCGGTCGCAGCAGCTCGCGCACGTTGGCCGGGCCGTTGTCGGCCACCACGCCGCGCAGCAGGTCCTTGGCCAGCAGGATGCCGAGGATGTCGTCCTTGTTCTCGCCATGAACCGGGAAGCGCGAATGGCCGGACTCGACCACCTGCTTCATCAGTTCCAGGAAGGGCGCTTCGACCGGCAGCGAGACCATCTGCGAGCGCGAGATCATCACGTCGCCCACGGTCAGCTCGGCCACCGAAATGGCGCCTTCCATCATCTTCAGGGTATCGGCGGCAATCAGCCCCTCTTCCTGCGCGGTGTGCAGGACAGCGACCAGCTCGTCGCGGGTGTGGGGTTCGCCGGAGAAGGCGGACGTCAGGCGTTCAAGCCAGCCGCGCTTCTTTTCACTGTGCTCCGCAGGGGAGCTACTACTGTCGTCTTCTGACATCTCTGGAAAAAAGGCACCCGGCAGGCCGGGCGTTGGCCCCAGTCTAGCAGGATGTGACGGCCTGTCAGTGACCGTCGCTGCCGGGCCCGGTGATCGGCGGCGGGGCCAGTTCAGGCCGCGCGGGGGCTTCTTCCTCGGGCAGGTCCAGGCTGTAGGTGCAGCCGGCCAGGGTCTTGCCGGGATGGGAGGCCACGGTGGAGACGCTGAGGATGATCGACTCGATCTGGGCCTCACCGGTCTTCGGGTCGGTCACATCACGGCTGACCAGTTCGCGGCCGGCCATGAACTTGCCGTCCTGGTCGTAGCCGGTTTCCAGCCCCAGCCGCTTGGCCAGCGGCCGTGGGTCGGCCTGGTCAAGGATCGCCATGATGCTGGCGCCGGCCATCGCCACCCGCTCGGTGGCCACGCCGAAGACGGTGATCGGCTGGGCCAGCCGGTACTCGCTCATGAACTGGTTGCCCTGCGGCAACGGCTGCAGGCCCTGGGCCACGGCCTTCAGCGGGTCGGCCAGCAGCGGCGCCAGCGCAGCGAGATCGGCCACGCCCTGGCGGCACTCGATCAGCGCCGGCAGGTCCAGGCTGGAGGCGAAGGCGGGCGGGGCGGCAAGGGCACCCAGCAGGATCAGGCAGCAGCGCAGTGACACGGGCGGTATCCGCAGGCGGTGGGGCGCCATCATAGCCCCGGGGAACGGGTGAACGGCCGGGTGATAGGACGGGCGACAACGATCATCACTGCACGCAGGAACATCAGCGGCAGGGTGATCAGCACCGACAGCATCGCGAGATGAAGCAGCCCCGTGATGGCCCAGGCCACGGTCGGCACCAGGCCAGCGTTCATCAGCCAGGGCATCGGGTCCGGCGCCGCATTCCGGGTCAGCTTCATGTAGACCGCAGCGAGTACGAACAGCACCAGCAGCGAGGTGCGCGAGGCGTGGAAGAACGGCAGTGCGTTGGCGGGGCGGCCCAGGCGTCGATGCAGCATCATCCGCCACAGCACGGGCAGCGCCAGCGCACCCGCCATCATCAGCAGCATCGAGATCGTCAACAGGCCGGGGCCGTGTGCGGGCTGCGCCCGGTTGTTGAGGTACGGCCCGATCATGCCGATCGCCAGCCCTGCCACCAGGCACAGGGGCGACAGCAGCGCCAGGCTGCGCAGCAGCCGGTGCTGCCCGGCGGGATCGGTGGCGCCGATGCGCCGTATGGTGCGCGTGCCCAGCACCAGCAGGGCGGCGAAGAGGCCGCCCACGATCAGTAGCGTGATGAAGCTGCCTTGCTGGATCATCCTTGTTCCTCGCGTCTTCCTTATCGGCCCCGGGTGATGGGCGCCTGGCCTGCTCAGCGCTCGCCGGCGTAAGGATCGGCAATGCCGAGCTCGGCCAGGATCTCGCGCTCCAGCTGTTCCATCGCCTCGGCTTCCTTGTCGTCTTCGTGGTCCCAGCCGAGCAGGTGCAGCACGCCGTGCACGGTCAGGTGCGCATAGTGGGCGTTGAGCGCCTTGCCCTGTTCGTCGGCCTCACGCGCCACCACCGGCGCGCAGATCACCAGGTCGCCGAGCAGCGGGAACTTGACGCCCTTGGGCAGGCCTTCAGGCAATTCGGCCGGGAAGCTGAGCACGTTGGTGGCGTAGTCCTTGCCGCGGTAGTGGCGGTTCAGCGATTGCCCCTCCTTGGCGTCAACCACGCGGATGGCCAGGTCGGCCTCGCGGATGCGGCCCTTCAATGCGGCGGCCACCCACTTGCGGAAGCTGACCGCTGCCGGCAGGCCAGTGCGCGGCAGGGCGTAATTGACGGCGACATCCAGTCGCACGGGACCACGGGTCATGGAGTTGCTCCAGGCTGGATCTGATGCAGGTCGCGGCGGTCGTAGGCGCTGACGATGCGCGCGACCAGCGGGTGGCGGACCACGTCGCGGGATTCGAAGAAGGTGAAGCTGACACCTTCGACCCCCCGCAGCACATCGATGGCGTCACGCAGGCCGGAGCGCACGTGCTTGGGCAGGTCGGTCTGGGTCAGGTCGCCGGTGACCACCGCGGTGGAACCGAAGCCGAGACGGGTCAGGAACATCTTCATCTGCTCGATGGTGGTGTTCTGGGCCTCGTCCAGGATCACGAACGCATCGTTCAGCGTGCGGCCGCGCATGTAGGCCAGCGGCGCGATCTCGATGACGTTCTTCTCCAGCAGCTTGACCACCTTCTCCACGCCCATCATTTCATACAGGGCGTCGTACAGCGGTCGCAGGTAGGGATCGACCTTCTGGCTCAGGTCGCCGGGCAGGAAGCCCAGCTTCTCGCCGGCTTCCACCGCCGGGCGTACCAGGATCAGCCGCTGCACGCGCGATTCATTCAGCGCTTCGACCGCGCTGGCCACGGCCAGGAAGGTCTTGCCGGTACCGGCCGGGCCGATGCCGAAGTTGATGTCGTGGGTGGCGATCTGGTGCAGGTAGCGGCCCTGGTTCGCACCGCGTCCGCGCACCGTGCCGCGCTTGACCTTGATCGCCACGTCCTGCGCTTCGTAGGAGCGCTCGGCGATCTGCTCGACGTTGGCCTGGGCCAGGCGCAGATGGATGGCATGGTTGTCGAAGGTGGTCTCGCCGGCCTCGGCGTACAGCGCCTCGACCAGCTTCTGTGCTTCGACGATGGCCTCTTCCGGTCCGCTGATGCGGAACACGAAGCCGCGGTTGGCGATCTCCACGCCGAGCTTCAGCTCGATCTGTCGCAGATGCCCGTCAAACGGACCGCATAGGTTGGCCAGCCGCTCGTTGTCTTCCGGCGACAGGGTGAAGTCTCGATGCTCGATGCTTTTCATTGATCGGGTAGGGCGGAAGCCTTGCACCACAGTGGATTCAGGCGGCAAGGGTAGCGCGCGGCAGGGTCGCACGGCCAGCGCCGGGCGTTTTCCACATGGCGTGTGGACCGGGCTGGAAGAAAGCTGTGGATAGATACCTTCCTTCCTTGTGCCACAGGCGCCATGAGCCGATGGTGAAAAAAACGTCATGACCGGCGGCGGTGAGGGCGTGCCGGAAACTTGACGGCGGCCGGGTCGCGGATGACTATCAGCCCGGAGCCCCAAGGGAACAGGGTCTTCCGCGAGGATCGGTGCAGCGCGCTGCCCGGCCCGTAGCAACGCGGAAGTGGCAGGTAGGCCATCGCCAGGGCAGGAGCGCCTGGCACAGGAAATGACATGGATGCTTCACTCGCGCATACCGCGCTTGCTTCGCTGGTCGGGCTGGAGCCCGACCGCCAACTGCACCGCCTGCGGGCCGATGGCCTGCCCCAATTGTTCGTCGAACAATGGTGGGGCCATGAATGCCTGGGCGGTGGATTCGATTACTGGGTGGATGTGCTGCACCCGGACGCGGGCCTCGCGTTCGGTGAATGGCCGGGTCGCGAGGCGGCGCTGGTCACCCGCTTGGACGATGGCCAGGACCATCTGCGCTGCGGGTATGTTGCCGCTGCCCATCGGCTGGACAGCGAGGGCGGCCTGGCGCGCTATCGCCTGCACTGTGTCCCATGGACCTGGCTGCTGGGGCATGCGCGGCACAGTCGCGTGTACCAGGAACGCACCGTGCGCGACATCGTCGAGGACGTGCTGGGCGGGCATGGTGAGTTGGCCTGCTGGCGTTGGAGCGAGGACGCGGTAGCCGCTCTGGCCGAGGCGCCTGCGCGCAGCTACTGCGTGCAGTATCGCGAGCCGGACCTGGCCTTCGTGCAGCGCCTGCTGGCCGAAGAGGGAATTGCCGGCGCATTCGAGAGCGACAGCGGCGGGCGGCTGACCCTCGTGCTGTTTTCCGACAGTCGAGCGCAGCCGGAGAACCCTCAGTCCGCCCGCGATGGCGGCATCCGTTTCCATCGCAATGACGGTACCGAAGCGGCGGACACGCTGCAGCAGCTGGGCGCACGTCGCCTGCTGGGCAGCAACCGGTTGTCGCTGGTCACCAGCGATTACCGGGGGCCGGTGCTCCGCCATGTCCAGTTGCCGTTGCAGGCGGGCGGCCAGAGTCCGCGCGAGATCTACGACCCGGTGGGCGCGCATGCCTTCGCCCAGGCGGCCGATGGGCAGCGCCGGGCGCGCCGGGTAGCCGAAGCGCACGAGGCGGGCCTGGCCGGCTGGCTGGGCACCGGCAGCGTTCGAAGCCTGCAGGCGGGCCGCTTCATCCGCGTGCTGGCGGCCGGAACCGCCGCCGCCCCGACCCTCCTTCCAACCGAGGTACTGCACCACGGTTGCAACCCGCCGCCGATCACGCAGGGGCGCGGGCAGCGGCGGGCCGAGCCACCTGCGCCCTGGCTCGCGGCCAGCGCAGGGCTGCCGGGAGCCCCGCTCGAGGCGTCCTCGGCGTTGGGCTACGCCAACCGGTTCCGGGCCGTCGACCAGCGGCAGCCATGGCGCCCGATACTGCAGGACGGGACCGGGGAACGCATCAACCCGCGGCCGCTTGCACCGGGCTACCAGACCGCCCGGGTCATCGCCGGCGATGGCCGGAGTGACGCCGATCTGCATGCCGACAGCCGGGGCCGGGTCCGTGTGCGCCTGCATCTGCAGGGGGCCACCGACGCCGAGGCAACGTGCTGGATGCGGGTGGCGCAGCGCTACGCCGGGCCAGGCGTGGGTTCGCAGTTCCTGCCGCGCGTAGGCCAGGAGGTGCTGGTCGGCTTCCTTGAGGGCGACATCGACCGGCCACTGGTGCTGGGCGCGCTGTACAACGGCCGTGGTGATGCCGGCGCTGCTCCCACGCCTGCCGGTGCGGCTGCAGCCGGTAGCGACGCAGGCCTGTTCGCCCAGGCCGCCGACAGGCGTCCGAGTGCGCAGGGCAATGCGGCCGGCGGCCACGCCCCTGCCTGGCATGCGATGGCGCCCGGTGAAGGCCAGCACCGGCATGCCGGTGCCTTGTGGGGCATCCAGTCACGGGAGTGGTCCGGTACCGGCTACAACCGCCTGGTATTCGACGACTCCGATGCGCAGCTGCGCCTGCAGCTGGCCAGCAGCCATGCCATCAGCGAACTGAATCTTGGCCACCTGCGGCACCAGGCCGACAACCATCGCGGGTCCCTGCGCGGCGAGGGCGCGGAACTGCGTACCGATGCCTGGGGTGCACTGCGCGCCGAGCGTGGCGCATGGCTGATCGCACACCCCCGCGCGCCCGCTTCGCCGGCCGGTGAGGCCGTTGCCGCCAGTGCGCTGCTGCAGCAGGCGTCAACCCTGGCCGGGTCCTGGCACGCGATGGCGACCACCCACCGGGCGGTCGGCATGGCCAGCCACGCTCCGCCGGACGACAGCGCGGGCCTGGCGGGCCTGCAGCGGGTCGCGCGCGCCAGCGTGCCCGGGCAGGACTACGCACAGGCCCGCGCAGGTGGTGAGGGTCGGCCCACCGGCGGCGCCGTGCCGCATACCGAAGAGCCCATGCTCGGGCTGCACGGCCATGCCGGCCTGGCCATTGTGGCCGGGCAGGCGCTGCAGTGGAGCAGTGCCCGGCATGTGGTGCTGGCCAGTGGCCAGCACAGCGATGCCAGCGTGGCCGGTAGCGCGCGCCTGCACGCGATGCAGGCCGTGGGCGTGCTCGCAGCCAGTGGCCGGACCTTTGCCGGCGAGGCTGCATTGAGCGTCGTGGCGGGGCAGGCGGCGCTGGACGTCCGCGCCCAGTCCGCGCAGATCAACGTGCAATCGCGTGCCTCTCTGCGTGCCGCCAGCGCCCAGGCGGCCGTGGAACTGGCCGCGCCGCGCACCCTGCATATCGCCACCGCCGGTGGCGCCAGCCTCACCCTGGAGGGCGGCAACCTGGTGGTGAACTGTCCCGGCACCATCACCGTGCACGCCGGGCAGAAATCCTTCGTCGGGCCTGCGCAGCTCAGCTACGCGCTCCCGGACATGCCGACCAGCACCCTCAGCGAGCAGATTCCGAAGCTGGCCTTCCGCCTGCAGGACATTCCGGGGCCGCAGGGGCATCCGCTGGCAGGCCAGCCCTGGAAGATCGTGCGTACCCGCCGGGCGCTGGACGAGGACATGCGAGATGGCGCGCTGGTGCCGGCCAACTGGGCCGAGACCGTTGCCGAAGGGCAGGCCGACGAGCAGGGCGACGTCAGCCTGGACGACGCCCTGTGCGCGAAGATCTGGAACGATGCCGGCCGGTTCCCGGGGCGGCTGTTCCTGGTGCATGGCATCGACGTGATTCCCCTGCAGCGTCCGCGCCCCTACAGCAGCTCGCCAGGCGTGCGCGCCACCATGGACACGCTTGAAGCGATCAACTACGGCAAAACCCTGGCCGACCTTCCCGATGATGCGGCGCTGTATGCCTACCGGCAGCGTGCCGAGTACGAGTTCCAGTCGCATATCGACGCCGACCCGGCCCAGCGCAAGGAGATCCAGTGATGGCAGACGGCACCAAGCTGGGCAGCGTCCCGCATACCGCATTGACCTGCCTGGACGGGCAGAAGGGCACCAGCAGCGGTGACTACTACGCGCCACCGGACCGCCAGTTCGCGCCGGTGCGGCGCGGCAACAAGGTCGACGCCTACACCGATGGCCGCTCGGCGATGAAGGCGATGGCCGATGCCATCCGCGGCGCGCAGAAGTTCATATTCATCGCCGACTGGCAGATGAACTTCGACACCGAGCTGGACAGCCGCGGCGGTGCCCACGCCAGCCGACTGAGTGAACTGCTGTTCGATGCCATCAACCAGCGCGGCGTGGATGTGCGGGTGCTGCTCTACGACAGTGTCGAGGCGGCGGCCTACACCCACGAAAACGAGGCGCGTACGGCCCTGTACAAGATGCAGGATGCCAATACGCCGGGGCAGGTGCAGGTCGGCCTGCACAACCCGGCCACCGGCCGCACCGATGCCTTCAACATCGCCTTCTCGCACCACCAGAAGATCCTGGTGGTGGACGGGAAGATCGGCTTCGTCGGCGGCCTGGACATCGCCCACGGGCGCTGGGACGACGGCAACTTCGACGTGGTCTGCGACCCGACGCTGCATGTGCTCAATGACCACTACAACAATTGCCTGAGCAAGTTTCGGGGCATGACGAGGGCTGAGCAGGACCTGACCCTGGACAAGCCCGATACCAGCCCGGACGCGGTCGGCCGTGTCCGCCCCGGCTTTGCCCAGGCATACGTGCCGGGCCTGGCCATCGCGCTGGACCGGATGAAGGCGCAGTGGGATGCCGGCGCCGCACTGGCCGAACTGCAGGACTATGCGGACAAGCTGGGCGTGCCCGACGCGCTGGAGCGCGAAGGCATCCGCAAGCTTGCCGAGATGGTCATTCCGGGCATGGAAGAAGCCGTGAAGGTACAGCGTTCGGTCGCCAAGACCTTCCTGGCCATTCAAGGGTGGTTGACCGAGATCGAAAAGGAATACGCCGACGTCATCGCCGCTTCCAACCGGGCCGCCGACGAGGCGGTCAAGCTGAACGTCGGCGAGGCCGCCGCCGCCGCAGGGCGCGCGGTGGAAGGCTTCACGAAGATCCAGGCGAAGAAGTTCGGCGAGTGGGTCGATGAGCGCAAGGCTGCGATCAAGGACGCCATTCTGGGCCCGATCAAGACGGCCACCACGGTCGTGGGATACGTGCGTGATCCTGACTCGCTGGTCACGGACGCCAAGGCCAAATATGCCGAGATCGAGAACAAGTTCAACAAGGCCAAACAGGCGTGGGAATCGCTGGTGAAGTGGATCAACGAGCCGGTGGATCGCATCCAGCGCCTGCTCGACAGCGGCCGCCAGCCGCGCATGCCGTGGCAGGACGTGCACGCGCGCCTGCAGGGACCGGCAGTGTTCGACATCTGCCGCAACTTCATGCACCGCTGGAACGCCATGGTCTGGCAGAACCAGCGCGGCGACCGTGAAATCGGCACGGCGGTGCGCAAGGTCCTGAACCGGGGCATCCGCGGTGCCAACGACTGGACAGGCGCCGGCCTGCCGGAGCAGACCACGCTGGCACGTGGCATGGAACTGACGCCGTTGAGCGATCAATGGCTGCAGGCGATGGGCGGCATGCAGGCGTTGTTCGGTGACCTGGCCCGGCCGGGCACGGCCGGCGACGTCACCGTACAGATCGTGCGTTCCTCGGGTACGGCATTGCATGCGCTGGAGAAGAAGGGCTGCAAGGAACTCGGCCTGAATCTGGACGATGCCAGTTGCCTGCAGCCGTACTGGGAGCGTAACCAGCCGATGCATTCGATCCTCGATGCGATGGTCAACTGCATCGCCTCGGCGCGCGCATTTGTCTACCTCGAGACCCAATTCCTGATTTCCGAATGCGGATGGTCCGACGCTGAAGCCGGCAGGACGGTGGAGACGGCAATCAAGGGCGGCGAGCGGCGGCCCATGACCCAAGCCGAAAAAGAGAAGGCCGGCTACGTCGACAAGGGCGTGGCCATGAGTGGGCCCATCGGGAAAACCGGCGTTGTGCAGGACCTGGTGAAGCGCAAGCAGGGCGTGAAGTCAGCGGCCAGCAACCCGCTGGTGGCGGCCATCGCTGCGCGCATCCGCCGCGCCATCGTGGCCGGACAGGGCTTCCATGTGTACATCACCTTGCCCGTGCATCCGGAAGGCAGCCTGTTCGACGGTGCCGTGCTGAAGCAGCAGTACTGGGTGCAGCAGACCCTGTTGCGTGGCGACGACAGCCTGATCCGCCGCATCTGCCGTTCACTGATCGCGCGCGACAAGGACATCCGCGAGGCGAGCGTGGAAGAGGCCGACCTGCAGGCAGAGGTGAAGGCCGGGCGCTGGAAGGAATACCTGTCGGTAATGAACCTGAGAAGTTATGGGGTCCTGGCCGACATCAACCACAAGAACCACTTCGCACCGCATACGATCGGCGCCGACCAGGCCACCCCCTTGTACGTGGTGACCGAGCAGTGTTACGTACACTCCAAGCTGCTGATCGTGGACGACGCCGTGGCCATCATTGGAAGTGCGAACTGCAACGACCGCAGCCTGCTGGGCACAGGTGACACCGAGATCGCCGCAGTGATCGTGGATGGTGCGGCCAAGTCGATGGACCTGGGCAATGGCGTGCAGGTGATAACCCGGAAGTTTGCGCGGGATCTGCGGATGAAGCTTTGGAGGAAGTTTCTGGGGGAGGAGATCGAAGATGTTCCTGGGAAGCTGCAAGGGTACACCGCCGTTGAGGGCAACCCAAATCATCCTCCTTTCCGGAAAAGGTCCTCTCTTGTAGACGTTGGAAAGCCTGCGTCTGGGGCAACTTGGAAGAAGGTGCAAGGGATCGCTGAGTTAAATGCTTCGCTGTATCAGCGTGTGTTTCCCAATGTGCCGCGAGACGCAATGAGTCGCTACGATGCAGTGTTCAGTGGCTTTCCGTCGGCAGGATTGGTTGACGATGGGAGCAAGGTGGGTCGGATGCTCTATGCGCAGCCCTCGGATCTTTCGCCAGAGTTCATGCGTGAAGTGAGTGAAGTCGTCAACGTGCGTACGTTGAAGGTAGGGCGCCACAATGTGGAGAAAGTGATGTCATATTTGGGCCCCAGCAACCTGGAGGGTGGTTTGAAGGGATTCTGGGTGGCAATGCCTTTGATGTGGGGGCATGGAATGGACGATCCGGCGGCTCTGATGCCAACGGAGATCATCGCGAACGTACTGGTTCCAGCGGGTCCAGCATCGGGTACGCTGATGGCAAGTCGCCAAGGCGGCAACGACGAAGGGCATCAGGCATGAAAGTTGGGTGCATCTCTGCAACATTACTCGTAGTCGGAGCGCTCGCCGCCAACACAACTGTTCGCGCTGCTTGTAACGATGCTGAAGCTCCTTTGGTGGCACCTACAGCCGGAATGGAAATGCGGCTGTCGCCATCAAACGCGGAAAAGGTAACTTACCGTCTTCCAAGGATTACTGAAGACAGGAGGGTGAGTCTTCCGGAAATTGTGCCGGATGCTTCTCTGGTTCGTAACAGAGGGTTCGATCAGGATGGTGGGCAGATCATCTATCTTGAGTCGGATGGTATAGGCGGGAAGCGTGTCTGCCGGGTTGAGAACTGGGCAAGAAGATCGGTAGCAGATGCAGGTGCGTTATCTCCAGTGGGGAAGGAGTTGCCACCAGAGAACCCAGTTGTGAAGAAAGTTTTTCCCTACTTCTACCTCGATGAAGTTCGTGCATATTCCTACGATTCAGCGGGTAGGCTGGGGGAAGTCCGGTTGTCCCGGCCGATGTTTCAAGGCAGGCGCGAGGAAAGTGTCCGGGACTTCTATCGGATGAATGTTGCGGAGGCCTGTGTTCGTTATGACAACGCTGGCCGCGTAATCATGGCTTCTGGGTCGCCGGGGGCAGAGGTGTCATTGAAGCCTGGTTTCCAATGCTCGGATCTCAGCATGGAAACGGTGCCGTCTCAGGTCAACGGGTACACCTACTATCCAGATGGTCGCGTTGAAGTCATGGATATGCGTAAGCCAAATCCAACATCTGCACAGAAGGGCGCGCCGCTTGTTCTGCCAGCGGGCAGTGACGATCGCAATGGCGCTTGGTCTGGGCAGGGGGTGGTCTACTTGAAGGACGGCAGCGCTGATCAGATTCCACGTGAAGTTCACTTCGATTCCAACGAAAAGCACGGATTGGTTCGTTTGAAGAGCTATTCTGCGACCATTGCGCCCTTCGACATGACGCCGATTTTTTCGCAGAGAGCCTCCACACAAGGCGAGGTGCTTCGCTACACGTTTCCCGCCGAGGCCGTACCTTTGAGTGCTGCAGGTGCGCAGTTCAGTGGCATTGGTGGCTACACACGTGTGCGCAGTTATCAGCATCGCACCGGGAGCGAGATCTATGAGATCTTTGCTCCCCGCGCAAAGTACCCCCGTGAACGTCAGTGGCGCACGCTGGATCTGAATCGTCAGGAAAACTACGACGCAAATGGCAAGCTCACGCGGGTGATCCTGTCCGGCCCTGTCTCTGGTGACGCCTACACCGAGAACCTGCGCGCCTACGCAGACAAGGGCGTATTGAAGCTCACGCCCCTCACCAGCGGTTACAGCTCTTACCGCGTGTACGACTATGACGCTGCCGGTAGAGAGACCCTGTCGTTCGTGTGCTGGCGCTACGAAGTCTCGACCAACAAGCCCTACGCCCATTTCCCCTGGTGGGAGCCCGATCCTCGGCCCAAGCGCAGCCGTGAAGCCGAGCTGCAGTACGCCAGGACGCAGGTCGGTACACGCTGCGGCACGCCGGACGGCAAGATGAGCGTGGAGGGAATGGGCCCGGTGAAGAAGCTGATGGAAACCAAGTATGGCTTTGGTACCACGAAGCTTGGGTTCCCAGGCGAAGAGAAGGATTGACCGCTCCTGTCGCCATGCGGTCCATCCTGCCGCCGGCGCACGTTCCATTGCCAGGCGAGCAATCCGCCCATCCCCCTGCCGCTTTTCCACACCGGCTGTGGAATGATGCCGAATCAACCTGTGGATAGGTGGGCCAGACCCTGGCGGCACAAGGCCTGCCATGGTGAGGTGAAAAAACCGCCAGGGCGGATCGGCATCATCGCGGGTGCACGGGGCTGATGGCACCGTAGCGCCGTCGCTGGAGGGGATGGTCATGGGCAACGGCATGCGTGGGTTCGGACTGGTGGGCCTCGCCCTGTTGGCAGGCTGTGGCCAGGCGCCACCGACTGCACTGGGAACGCTGGAATGGGACCGGATCACCGTGCCGGCGCCGGCGGCCGAAGTGATCGCAGCGGTGGAGGTGCGCGAAGGCCAGCCGGTCAAGGCCGGCACCGTGCTGATGCAGCTGGATCCGGCCCGTGGCGATGCCCAGTTCGCCGCCGCACAGGCCGACACCGCGCGCGCGCAGGCGCAGCTGGAAGAACTGAAGATCGGCCCACGGCAGGAGCAGATCGCGCAGGCCCAGGCACAGCTGGCCGCGCTACGGGCGGAGTCGGTGGAAGCCAGTGCCTACTACCGGCGCGTGCAGCCGCTGGCGCGCCAACGCCTGATCGCCGCCGCCGAGCTGGACCGCGCACGGGCCGCCGCCGGCAACGCTGAAGCCAGCGTGCGTGCCGCCGAGCAGGCCTGGCTGGAGCTGGTGCACGGCAGCCGCGCGCAGGATATCGCCCAGGGCCAGGCGGCCGCCGATGCCGCACAGGCCCAGCAGGTGGTGCAGGGCGTCAACCTGCAGAAGCTGCAGCTGCGCGCCCCCCGCGATGGCGTGGTCGACGCCTTGCCCTATCGGCAGGGCGACCAGGCGCCGATCGGCGCACCACTGGCGGTGATGCTGGTCGGCGAGCGCCCCTATGCGCGCGTCTACCTGCCGCAGCCACTGCGGTTGCAGGTCAAGGTCGGGCAGTCCGCGCAGGTGCATCTGGAAGGGCAGGCCGCTGCGTTGAAGGCGCATGTGCGCTCGATCCGCAGCGAGCCTTCATTTACGCCGTACTACGCGTTGACCGGCGACGACGTGGCGCGGCTGAGCTACCTGGCCGAGATCGAAGTGGACGAGGCGACCGACATGCAGAAGCTGCCGGCCGGGCTGCCGGTGCGGGTGAGCTTCTGAACACCGGCGACGACATCGCGGTGCATGCACAGGGCCTGACGCGCCGCTTCGGCGACCTGCTGGCCGTGGACAATGTCGACCTGACCGTGCCTCGCGGCCAGGTCTACGGCTTCCTCGGCCCGAACGGCTCGGGCAAGTCGACCACGATCCGCATGCTGTGCGGCCTGCTGGAGCCGAGTGCCGGGCAGATCGAGGTGCTCGGCCTGTCGGTGCCGGAACAGGCCGAGGCGCTGCGCCGCCGCATCGGCTACATGACCCAGCGCTTTTCGCTGTACGAAGACCTGTCGGTGCGCGAGAACCTGGAGTTCCTTGCCGCCATCCAGGATCTGCCGCGCGCGCAGGCCCGGCAGCGGATCGATACGCTGCTGCAGCAGTACCGGCTTCAGGATCGCCAGCCGCAACTGGCGGGTACGCTCAGCGGCGGCCAGAAGCAGCGCCTGGCCCTGGCCGGCGCCGTCGTGCACGCGCCCGAGCTGCTGTTCCTGGACGAGCCGACCAGTGCGGTCGACCCCGAATCGCGCCGCGATTTCTGGGAGGCGCTGTTCGAACTGGCCGACGCCGGCACCACCGTGCTGGTTTCGACCCACTACATGGATGAAGCCGAGCGCTGCCACCGTCTGGCGATCCTTGATCGCGGCGCGCTGGTGGCCGATGGCACGCCGGCCGAACTCTGTGCGCGGTTGCAGGGGCGCACGCTGCAGGTCACTTCCTCGCAGCCGCGCCAGGCCAGCCGCGCGCTGGCCGAACTGCCCGGCGTGCTGAGCGTGGCGCAGATCGGCACGCAGCTGCGCGTACTGTGCAGTGAAGACGCGGCCGACATGGCGACGTTGCAGCGCGCCTTGGCCGGTGCCGATCCACAGGCGCATATCGAGGCGGTGGCGCCGAACCTGGAAGACGTGTTCGTCGCCGCTACCCGAGGTCGTGGCCGGGAGCCGGCCGCATGAACCTGCGCCGGCTGTGGGCGATCATGCTCAAGGAGCTGCGCCAGCTGCGGCGTGACCGCATCACGCTGGCGATGATCGTCGGCATTCCGGTGATGCAGCTGCTGCTGTTCGGCTATGCGATCAACCTCAACCTGCGCCATCTTGATGCCGGTGTCGCCGACCAGGCGAACAGCGCGGCCTCGCGCGCGCTGGTGCAGGACATGGTCGCCACCGGTGTGATCACCCCGCGCAGCGAAGCCTACAGCCCGGATCAGCTGATGCAGGCGCTGCGCCGCGGCGAGATCAGCGTCGGCATCGTGGTGCCGGCCGATTTCGAGCGCCGTCGTTTCGATGGGCGCGAAGCGGTGCAGGTGCTGGTCGATGGCAGCGACACCGTGGTGCAGAGTGCGGCGATCCAGCTGGCGCAGGTGCCGTTGGATACGCGCCCGACCAGCAACACGCGGCCGCTGCGCGAAGGCAGCATTGCCAGCGGCCAGGTCAGCGTGACCAGCTTCTACAACCCGCAGCGAAGATCAGCGGTGAACATCGTGCCGGGGCTGATCGGGGTGATCCTGACCATGACCCTGGTGATGTTCACGGCGGTGGCGGTGGTGCGCGAACGCGAGCGCGGCAACATGGAGCTGCTGATCGCCACGCCGGTATCGCGCAGCGAACTGATGGTGGGCAAGGTGCTGCCCTATGCGGCCATCGGCCTGCTGCAGACCACGCTGGTGCTGGTGCTGGGCACCTGGCTGTTCCAGGTGCCGATCCGCGGCAGCCTGCTGGACATCTACCTGGCCGCGGTGCTGCTGGTGCTGGCCAACCTGGCGCTGGGCCTGTTGATCTCCACGCGCGCGCGCTCGCAGTTCCAGGCGATGCAGATGACGCTGTTCCTGTTCCTGCCGTCGATCCTGTTGTCCGGCTTCATGTTCCCGTTCGCCGGCATGCCACGGCCGGTGCAGTGGCTGGCCGAAGTGCTGCCGCTGACCCACTTCCTGCGCCTGGTGCGCGGCATCATGCTGCGCGGCGCCTCGCTGTGGGAGCTGTGGCACGACGCGCTGGCGCTGCTGGCCTTCATCGTGGTGATGATGACGCTGGCGATCCTGCGCTTCCGCAAGCGCCTGGATTGAAGCATGCCATCCGGTAGTGCCGGCCGCTGGCCGGCATCAATGCCGGTGGGTGCCGACCGTTGGTCGGCACGCCTTATTCCGCCACCACCCGTGCGCGCAGCGAATTGGTCAGCGCCTCGGTGATCACCACGTCCACGAACTGGCCGATCAGGCGCGCCGGCGCCGGGAAATTCACCGAACGCATGTTCTCGGTCTTGCCGGTCAACTCGTTCGGGTTCTTGCGCGACGGGCCTTCCACCAGCACGGTCTGCACGGTGCCGACCATCTTCTCGGAGATGCCGGCGGCGTGCGCATTGATCCGTTCCTGCAGGCGCGACAAGCGCGCGTGCTTCTCCGCATCGCTGATCGTGTCTTCCAGGTCGGCGGCCGGCGTGCCCGGGCGGCGCGAGTAGATGAAGGAGAAGCTGTGGTCGAAGCCGATGTCCTCGATCAGCTTCATGGTCTTCTCGAAATCGGCATCGGTCTCGCCGGGGAAGCCGACGATGAAGTCCGAACTGATCGAGATGTCCGGGCGCACCGCGCGCAGCTTGCGGATCTTCGACTTGAATTCCAGCGCGGTGTAGCCGCGCTTCATCGCCGACAGCACGCGGTCGCTGCCGGCCTGTACCGGAAGATGCAGGAAGTTGGCCAGCTGTGGCACGTCGCGGAACGCATCGATCAGCGAATCGCTGAACTCCAGCGGGTGCGAGGTGGTGAAGCGGATGCGGCCGACACCGTCGATCTCGGCGATGGTGCGGATCAGCAGGCCGAGGTCGGCGAACTCGCCATCGCCATACGGCCCGCGATAGGCGTTGACGTTCTGGCCGAGCAGGTTGATCTCGCGCACGCCCTGCGCGGCCAGCTGGGCCACTTCCACCACCACGTCCTCGAACGGACGACTGACTTCAGTGCCGCGGGTGTAGGGCACCACGCAGAACGAGCAGTACTTGGAGCAACCTTCCATGATCGACACGAAGGCTGAGGCGCCCTCGGCGCGCGGCTCGGGCAGGCGGTCGAACTTCTCGATCTCGGGGAAGCTGATGTCCACCTGCGGGCGCTTCTGCTCGCGGCGGGCACGGATCAGTTCTGGCAGGCGGTGCAGGGTCTGCGGGCCGAACACCAGGTCCACGAACGGCGCGCGCTTGATGATCGCTTCGCCCTCCTGCGAGGCGACGCAGCCGCCCACGCCGATGATCACTTCACGGCCCTTGTTCTTCAGGCCCTTCCACACGCCCAACTGGCTGAACACCTTCTCCTGCGCCTTCTCGCGGATGGAACAGGTATTGACCAGGATGACGTCGGCGTCGTCCGGACTGTCGGTCAGTTCCAGGCCATCGCTGGCGGCAAGCACGTCGGCCATCTTGGCCGAGTCGTACTCGTTCATCTGGCAACCGTGGGTCTTGATGTACAGCTTGCCTTTCACCTGGTCGGGCTTGCGCGGACCGGCGGGCAGGGCAACGAGCGGGGTACCGCCGGGGGCGGGTGGAAAGACGTCTGGCGTCCCGGTCATGGCGCTTAATCCATTCGGGTGGCGGGAAAGCGGGCAATTCTACCCGCATCCCGGCCCTCCCGCCGTCCGCCGGTGGGTGGTCGGCCCCGGCGGGGGCGCGACGCGGTTACGCCGCCGCCAGCTCCGCGTCGATCTGCCGCGAACGGTCGAACGCCGTCATCGCGCTGATCCGTTCGATGTAGGCGGCCGTGGCCGGCGCCGGCTGCACCAGGCCGAAGGCGCTGGTCCAGGCCAGCGCATTGCCCCACAGCACGTCGGCGGCGCTCATCGTCTCGCCCAGCAGGTACGGTCCCTGCGCCAGCTGGGCCTCGATCACCTGCAGCACGGTCTCGGCGTCGTTGTAAGGCGACATCAGGCGTGGCGGCGGCTCGCGGTGCATCGCCTTGTCGATCATCGCCGGCTCGAAGCAGGCACCGTAGAAGGCCATCCAGCGCAGATAGGGCCCGCGCAGGGCATCGCCGATCGGCGGGGCCAGACCGGCTTCCGGGTACAGGTCGGCCAGGTACAGGTAGATCGCCACCTGTTCGGTCACCAGCGCACCGTTGTGGACGATGGCCGGCACCTTGCCCATCGGGTTGATGGCCAGGTAGGCCGGGGCCAGGTTGGCGCCGGCCTTCAGGTCCAGCACCTGCATGCGGTAGTCGGCACCCAGCGCTTCGAGCAGGGCCACGGCGCCGCTCGAGCGTGAACGGGCGGCGTGGTACAGGGTGATCTGGCGTGAGGTCATGGCATTGCTCCTTGCGGTGGGTGGTGAACTGGAGGCCATCCTGGGGCACTATTGCGGACGACTTCTGTCCTCGATCCTTCATGCGCCATACCGCCCATCGACTGCTGCGCCTGATCGCCCTGCTGCAGGCCCGCCGCCAGTGGTCGGGGGCCGAGCTGGCCGAACGCATGGGCGTGGACCGGCGCAGCATCCGCCGCGACATCGAGCGCCTGCGCGAACTGGGCTACCCGGTACAGGCCTCGGCCGGGGTCGGCGGTGGCTACCAGCTGGGGGCCGGTGCGCCGGTACTGCCGATGCTGCTGGACGAAGAGGAAGCAACCACCCTGGCCATTGCTCTGCGCGCGGCCTCGGCCACCGTCGCCGGCATCGACGACACCGCCCGTGGCCTGTTGTCCAAGCTGGATCCGCTGGTGCCGACCCGTCGTCGCCAGCAGGCCGGCGAGGTGCACGCCGCCACCGCCACCCTGTCGGACCTGCCCGCCACCGATGCGCGCCTGCTCGGACGGCTGGCCCAGCACTGCCGGCAGGCGTCGCGATTGGCCTTCGAGTACCGCAGTGCGCAGGACGCGGTCACCCAGCGTGAGGTCGAAGCCCAGCATCTGGTCAACTATGGCCGCCGCTGGTACCTGCTGGCCTGGGATCTGGGCCGCCAGGACTGGCGCACCCTGCGCGTGGACCGGATGGGCGCGGTGCGCGAATGCACCGAGCCGGGCCTGCATCGGCGCACCCCGGTGCCGCCGGACGTGATGGTGCGGCAGGCGGTCAGCCAGGCGCCGTTCGCGCTCCAGGCCATCCTGCGCCTGGCCGGCAGCCATTCCGAGCTGGATGGCCGGATTCCGCCGTGGTGCGGGGTACTGGAGGCCGATGGCACCGACCATTGCCTGTTGCGGATGGGGGCCGAGAGCCGCGGCATGATGCTGGCGCAGATCCTCAGCCTGGACCGCGTGCCCGTGGCGCTGTGGACCACGCCCCCGGAGCTGCGCGACGAACTGGCGCAGCGCCTGGCGGGCCTGGGCCAGCTGCTGGCTGTGCCGACGGTCACAGGCTGAGCCACGTCGCTTGGCAAGCCCCGGCGAAGCTGGGACACTCGCCGCCATGAAGGGGATACTGGGGACAACGGCGATCATCATCGCTGCGCTGACCGCTGCGCCGGCCAGCGCCGGAACCCTGTACAAGTGCCAGGGCGCCGACGGCGTCACCAGTTACGTCAGCAAACGCGTGGCCGGGGCCCGCTGCAGCGCCATCAGCTACAGCCGCGATACCCGCCCGGCGCCGCGCCCTGTGGTGGCCGCACCGAAACCCGCGCCAGCCACCACCGTGGCCAGCATCGAGCGCAATCCGGTGGCCGTGGCGGCCAGCACCGCGGCGTCGGCGGCGATTGCCCCGGCGGTCGCGCCGACGCCCACCGCGGCTGCGGCACCAGCGGGCGGGCGCGCTGGGCGCATGGTCAGCGGCCAGGTCTATTCCTTCATGAAGGATGGCGTGCGCCACTACACCAGTGCGCGGCCGACCCAGGTGGCCAACCTGGGCCCGGTGCGGACCATCCGCTACAGCTTCATGGAGCGCTGCTACGCCTGCGGGGTCAATCCGCGCGTGGACTTCGGCACGGTGCGCCTGAACACTACGGCGTTCCAGAGCGAGATCACCTCGGCCGCGCGCGAGTTCGGTGTTGAGGAGGCCGTAGTGCGCGCGATCATCCACGCCGAATCCGCCTACAACCCGACCGCGCTCAGCCGTGCCGGTGCGCAGGGCCTGATGCAGCTGATGCCACCGACTGCCGCCCGCTTCGGCGTCAGTGATTCCTACGACGCCGGGCAGAACATCCGCGGCGGCGTGCAGTATCTTGCATGGTTGTTGAAGCGCTTCAACGGTGACCTGACCCTCGCGGCAGCCGGCTACAACGCGGGCGAGGGCGCGGTCGACCGCCACGGCGGCGTGCCACCCTACAGTGAAACCCAGTATTACGTGCGCCGGGTCGGCCAGCTGGCCGACCGCTACCGCAGTGCCCTGAGCCACCAGTAGGTGCCAACCGTTGGTCGGCACGCCTTTGAATGGTAGTGCCGGCCGCTGGCCGGCAACCCCGCAATCAATGTTGTTGCAGTGCGTTGTGTGGCGCGCGACGGTTCCGCTACACTCGTCCAAGATTCAATGCGGCTCTGGCCCCCACCGGATCCGCTGGCAGCCTTAAAGCTACCTAATCAATATCGGAGTGCCGGATGGCCAACGATGGGGTACACGATCCAGTCAACACCGGACGTCGGCGTTTTCTTTCTGCCACCACAGCCGTGGTGGGCGCCGTCGGCGTCGGATTCACCGCAGTTCCTTTCATCAAGTCCTGGAACCCCAGTGCCCGCGCCAAGCTTGCCGGCGCACCGGTGGTGGCCGACATCAGCGCCCTGCAGGAAGGCCAACGCCTGATCGTGGAATGGCGCGGCCAGCCGATCTGGATCGTCAAGCGGTCCAAGGCGATCCTCGATGCGCTGCACGGACTGGATGGCCGCCTCAAGGACCCCGAGTCCGGCGAGAAGGACCAGCAGCCGGACTACGTGCTGAAGCAGAATCCCGAGCTGCGCTCGATCAAGCCGGACATCTCCGTGCTGGTCGGCCTGTGCACGCACCTGGGTTGCTCGCCTGAAATGGTCGCCGAGATCCGGCCCGAGCCCTATGACCCGCAGTGGAAGGGCGGCTATTTCTGCCCCTGCCACAAGTCGCGCTTCGACATGTCCGGCCGCGTCTTCAAGGACGTGCCGGCACCGATCAACCTGAAGGTGCCCGCGCACCACTACCAGGACGACAACACCATCATCATCGGTGTCGATCCGCAGGGGGCAGCCTGATGGCCAATATCCTCGCCCGTACCGCCAGCGGCGTCGCCGACTGGGTCAATGCCCGCGCGCCGGGCCTGATGCCGGTCTACCGCAAGCATGTCAGCGAGTACTACGCGCCGAAGAACTTCAACATCTGGTACTACTTCGGTTCGCTGGCGCTGCTGGTGCTGGTCAACCAGATCGTCACCGGCATCTTCCTGACGATGCACTACAAGACCAACGCCGCCGAGGCGTTCGGTTCCATCGAATACATCATGCGTGACGTGGAGTGGGGCTGGCTGATCCGCTACATGCACTCCACCGGGGCCTCGCTGTTCTTCATCGTGGTCTACCTGCACATGTTCCGCGGCCTGTTGTACGGCAGTTACCAGAAGCCGCGCGAGCTGGTGTGGATCCTCGGCATGCTGATCTACCTGGTGCTGATGGCCGAAGCCTTCATGGGCTACGTGCTGCCGTGGGGCCAGATGTCGTTCTGGGGCGCCAAGGTGATCATCTCGCTGTTCGGCGCGATACCGGTGATCGGCAACGGCCTGACCGAATGGATCATGGGCGACTACCTGCCCAGCGACGCCACGCTCAACCGCTTCTTCGCGCTGCACGTCATCGCCCTGCCGCTGGTGCTGCTGCTGCTGGTGGTGCTGCACCTGGGCGCGCTGCACGAAGTGGGCTCGAACAACCCGGATGGCGTGGAGATCAAGAAGGGGCCGAAAGGCAACCGCTGGTCGCCGAATGCCCCGGCCGATGGCATTCCGTTCCACCCGTATTACACGCTCAAGGATGGCGTCGGCGCCGGCTTCCTGCTGATCATCGCCGCCTTCATCATCTTCTTCGCGCCCGGTTTCGGCGGCCTGTTCCTGGAACACGACAACTTCACCGAGGCCAACCGCCTGGTCACCCCGGAACACATCAAGCCGGTCTGGTATTACACGCCGTACTACGCGATGTTGCGCGTGGTGCCGAACAAGCTGGGCGGCGTGCTGGTGATGTTCTCGGCCATCGCGATCCTGTTCCTGGTGCCGTGGCTGGACAAGGCGCGGGTGAAGTCGGTGCGCTACCGCGGCTGGATCTCGAAGGTGATGCTGGGCGTGCTGGCGGTGTGCTTCGTGTGGCTGGGCGTGATCGGTTCCGGCCCCGGCACCGACGTGCACGAGACCTACATCGGGCGGGTGCTGACCTTCCTGTACTTCGCGTTCTTCATCACCATGCCGCTATGGACAAGGTTGGACAAGACCAAGCCGGTACCGGAGAGGGTGACCACGCATGACTGAGCGCTGGATGGTCCGGCTGGCCCTGGCGGCCACCCTGATGCTGGGCAGTTTCCTGGCCTCCGCCGCCGAGGGCGGCACCAAGCTGCTGCAGGCCGGCAACGACCTCGGTGACCGCGCATCGCTGCAGCGCGGCGCGCAGCTGTACATGAACTACTGTTCCGGCTGCCACGCGCTGAAGTACCTGCGCTATTCGCGGATGGCGCAGGACCTGGGCCTGACCGAGGAAGAGGTGATGAACAACCTCAACTTCACCGGCTCGGCGATCGGCGACCCGATCCCGGTGGCGATGCCCAAGGAGAATGCCGAGAAATGGTTCGGCAAGATGCCGCCGGACCTCAGCCTGATCTCGCGGGTGCGGGGCAGTGACTGGGTCTACACCTACCTCAAGTCGTTCTACCTGGACAGCAGCCGGCCACTGGGCTGGAACAACGCGCTGTTTGCCAACGCGTCCATGCCCAACCCGCTGTGGGAGATGCAGGGCCTGCAGCATGCCGTGCACGGCAAGCCCGACGCGCCGGGCATGGACCCGCCGGTGACCGGGCTCAAGATCGAAACACCGGGTTCGGTCGATGCCGGCCAGTACGACCAGGCCGTGCGGGACATCACCAACTTCCTCGAATACGCCGGCGAGCCGGCCGCGCTGAAGCGGCAGCAGCTGGGCGTGTGGGTGATCCTGTTCCTGGCCCTGTTGACCTTCCTGCTGTACCTGCTGAAGAAGGAATACTGGAAGGACGTTCACTGATTCTGCGGCCGGCCATCGCACGGGCCTATTGGCTTTTGTGATGGCCGGTTGCACACTCGGGGAGGAGTCGACCGCTGGCACGGTGCTGGCGGCGCCGATGCGGCAGGCGGTCTCCTGTCGTAGGAGAGCCTTTGATGGCGGCGAGCGTACGCATGCGCAATACACTGACGCTGTTTTCCTCGAACGACGATGTGCTGTGCCACCGTGTACGCCTGGTCCTGGCGGCCAAGGGGGTCACCTTCGACTTCGTTCCGGTCGATCCGCAGAACCCGCCTGAAGACCTGATCGACCTCAATCCGTACCACTCGGTGCCGACCCTGGTCGAGCGCGAACTGGTGCTGTATGCCGCGTCGGTGGTCAGCGAATACCTGGACGAGCGCTACCCGCATCCGCCGCTGATGCCGGTCGATCCGCTCTCGCGCGCACGCATCCGCCTGGCCATGCTGCGCATCGAGCACGACTGGGTGCCGCAGGTGCAGGCCATCCAGCTGGGCAACAAGACCCAGGCCGAGGCCGGTCGCAAGCGCCTGAAGGAACTGCTGACTGCGTCGCTGCCGCTGTTCAAGGCCAGCAAGTTCTTCCTCAATCCGGAAATGAGCCTGGCCGACTGCGCGATGGCACCGATCATCTGGCGCCTGCAGTCACTGGACGTGCCGCTGCCGAAGGACGGCAAGGCGATCGAGGACTACGGCAACCGCATCTTCCGCCACCCGGGTTTCGTCCGCAGCCTGACCGAGCAGGAAAAGAAGCTGCGCGATCTGCCGGTCTGATCCGGCCAGGCCTTACCCGTCTGCACGCCGACCGGTGTGCAGGCGATCCGCCCCGGCGGGGCGCCGGGCGCGTACACTTCACGCATGACCGAAGACTTCTTCCACATGACCAGCCACCGCCCGTACCTGCTGCGGGCGCTGGTGGAATGGATCAACGACAACCAGCTGACCCCGCACATCCTGGTCGACGCCGGCGTCCCCGGCGTGCAGGTCCCGCCTTCGGCGGTCAAGGATGGCCGGGTCGTGCTCAACATCGCCGAACGTGCCGTCGTGCGGTTGATGATCGACAACGAGATGGTGAGCTTCTCGGCGCGCTTCTCCGGCACCAGCTATCCGGTACAGGTGCCGATCAGTGCCGTGCTGGCCGTCTACGCCCGCGAGACCGGGCAGGGCATGGCGCTGCCGGACGACATCCCGGGCAACGAGACCGCGCCGACCAGCGATGAACTGCTGCATGACGAAGGTACGCCGCCGGACGATACGCCGCCGGCCAGCCCGCCGCCCAAGGGTCGCCCGAACCTGCGCGTGGTCAAGTAATCTTTCCGACGCCGCCCCGATGGGCGGCGTTTTTCATTTCAGGCATCCTCGGCATCGTCCACATCCGGCCGGATCTGACTGATCCGCGCCGCGCCGGGGCCGGTAAAGGAGATCAGCTGGTCGCCACGCAGCACCATGCGGCCCACGTGGCGATCGATGCCGTCATAGGAATACTCGAACTTGAAGGTGCGCTCGAAACCGAGCCGGCCGTCCTCGCCACGCGACAGTCGCAGGCCGGTGGCGTGCACCGCCTGGTCCAGCCATTGCACGTCGGCGGCGCGGCAGGCATTGCGGCCCAGTTCGACCGCGCGCTCGGCGGCCGAACGTGCGGCGTTCCAGAAGAAATAGATGATTCCGCCGGCAATCAGCAACAGCAGCAGGGTGGGCATGGCGTCAGCGGTCAGAGGTCGATCCCGCAAAGATGGCGGCGAACGCGCGCTGGATCAAGCGCTGCAGTCACCGCCGCGGCTGCGGTTCGCTGGACACTGGTTGCGCGGGCACGATGGCCGGTTGCGGCGCCGGAGCGGTCTGCATCGGCGTCGCAGTGGTCGGGGGCATCACCAGGGGTGATGTGGCGGTCAGCTGCAGCAGCGCTGCCCAGTCCTGGCGGTTGAAGCTGCATTCGTCTTCGCGGCCCGGTGTGCAGCTGGGGTCGATGCCGGTGCTGCTGCGTTCGCGTGCCGGAGGCAGCTGGATCAGCCCCCTACGATCCAGCGGCAGCAGGCGCATCGCCACGGTATTCATCACGTTGCCCCCCACCAGGTACAGGGTCTGGTCGCCGCCGAGGTTGGCCGCCACCACCACTTCGCAATGTGATTTCCAGTGGCCCACCGAACCGTTGCCGAGCGCCTGCACCAGCCCGCCGTAGCTCAGCGTGCTGCTGCGGTCGCGCAGGAAGCACAGCAGATCGCCCGGCGCGGGCTTTGCGGTCGCGGGATCGACCAGCCGATAGGGCACACCGGAAGGGCCGCCCTGGTAGGCGGCACGGATGTAGTCGATGTGGCGTGGCGAGGTGTTGAAGCCGGGCACGCCGGCACGCACCATCACCCAGGAAATGAAGGCCGCCGACCAGGGGTTGTCGACCAGGAAGGCGCGGCAATCGCTGTCGGTGTAACGCGTGCCCAGCGGCGCCAGGCAGCTGCTGGCGCCCGCGATGCTGCCCATTGCATTGAGCGTGCCGCTGTCGCGCCAATAGCCGGCCACGCGCTGCCAGGCGATCAGGCCGTTGTCGGCAAGATGCTCGCTCTCGGCCTCGGTGACGCTGAGGCTAGCAGCGCGACCATCGCGATCGATGAAGGGCCGGAACCACAGCCGGTGTTCGTTGCAGGCGGTGTTGCGGATGGCCACTGCCAACGGGCTCAGGCCGAAGCGGGGCGGCACGTCACAGGCCTCCGCAGCCGCTGCGGAAAAGGGGGCGGCCGCGAGCAGCAGGCAGGCAGGCAAGAGCATCCGGCGCATGCGCGGCTCCTGTGGGGGATGGCCGCAGCGTCGCAGTGCCGTCGTGAACGCAGGGTGTGAGAGCGGGAGTGCCGGCCGCCGGCCGGCACTACGCAACCGTCACCTCAACCCGGCGGCGGGCCCAGCTTCAACGACAGATCGATGGCCTGCACATGCTTGGTCAGGCCGCCGATGGAAATGCAGTCCACGCCATCCTCGGCGATCGAGCGCAGGCCACCCAGGCCGACGCTGCCGGAGACTTCCAGCGGAATACGGCCCGCGGTGATGCGCACCGCTTCGCGGCGCAGGTCCGGGCTGAAGTCATCCAGCAGGATGCGTTCGCATCCGGCCTCCAGCGCCTCGCGCAGCTGCGCCAGATCCTCCACCTCGACCACCAGTGGCAGCGCGGGCCACTGCCGGCGTGCGCCTGCCACGGCGGCGGCCAGCGAACCGGCGGCGCGGATGTGGTTTTCCTTCAGCATCACCGTGTCGTACAGACCGAAGCGGTGGTTGTCGCCGCCGCCGCAGCGCACGGCGTACTTCTGCGCCAGGCGCAGCCCGGGCAGGGTCTTGCGGGTGTCGAGGATGCGCGTGCCGGTACCGGCCACGGCGGCCACATAGCGGGCAGTGGTGGTGGCGGTGCCGGACAGCGTCTGCAGGAAATTCAGCGAGGTGCGTTCGGCGCTGACCAGGCTGCGGCTGCGGCCGTGCAGCAGGGCCAGCACGGTGCCTGCGGTGACCGCGTCGCCTTCGGAAACCTGCCACTCGATCCGCACGTCCGGGTCGAGCGCACGGTGGGTGGCATCGAACCAGGGGCGACCGGCAATCACCCCGTCCTGCTTGCACAGCAGGTAGGCGCTGTCGGCCTGGTCGGGCAGCAGGGCGGCGGTGACGTCACCACTGCCCAGGTCCTCGGCCAGCGCACGCGCGACATCGGCGGCGACAACGGCCGCATCCGGCGTCGGCAGCGTGCTCATGCGGCCGGGAAGTCGGCGATCTGGGCGGTCGGGATGGCTTCCTCGGCCAGCAGCACCGGAATGCCGTCGTCGACGCGGAACACCTGCTTGCGGTCGCGGGTGACCAGCGCTTCGCGCAGCGGCTGCGCCAGCGGGTTGCCATCGGCCTTGTTCACCGCGCCGGCGGAAATGGCCTTGTTGAGGGCCTCCAGGCCCTTGCCATCCAGCAGGGACAGGGGCTGGCGGGTGTCCGGCGACACCAGCAGGTCGAGCAGCTTGCGATCCATGATTCTTCGTCTTGCGTGGAAGACGGCTAGAATACGTCTTTAAGGCAGGTGACGGCCAATGACCCCCAACCCGATCGCGCCGCTTGTCGGCATCGTCATGGGTTCCCGTTCCGACTGGGAAACCATGCAGCACGCCGCCCAGAAGCTTGAAGCCCTGGGTGTTCCGTTCGAAGTGAAGGTGGTGTCCGCGCATCGGACGCCGGATGTGTTGTTCAGTTATGCCGAGCAGGCGGGCCCGCGTGGCCTGCGCGCGATCATCGCCGGTGCCGGCGGGGCCGCGCACCTGCCGGGCATGATCGCCGCCAAGACCGCCGTGCCGGTGCTGGGCGTGCCGGTGCAGTCCAAGGCCCTCAACGGCATGGATTCGCTGCTGTCGATCGTGCAGATGCCGGCCGGCATCCCGGTCGCCACCTTCGCCATCGGCAATGCCGGCGCCTCCAATGCCGCGCTGTTCGCTGCCGCGATGCTGGCCAGCGACCAGCCGGCGATCGGCCAGGCGCTCGACGCCTTCCGTGCGCGCCAGACCGAAGACGTGATGGCCCACGACGACCCGCGCCAATGAGCCTGACCGTCGGCATCCTGGGCGGCGGCCAGCTCGCCCGCATGATGGTCCTGGCCGGTGCGCCGCTGGGACTGCGCTTCGAACTGTACGATCCGGCGGCCGACGCCTGCAGTGGCCCGCTGGCGCCCCTGACGGTCGGTGCCTTCGATGACCGCCAGGCGCTGGCGGACTTCGCGGCGAAGGTGGATGTGGTCACCTTCGATTTCGAGAACGTGCCTGCCGACAGTGCGCAGTTCCTGGCCGACCGCGTGCCGGTCTACCCGCCGCCGGCCGCGCTGGCCGTGGCCCAGGACCGGCTGAGCGAGAAGACCCTGTTCCAGCAGCTGGGCATCCCGCTGCCGGCCTTCGCAGACATCCGCAGCCGCGACGAGCTGGCCGCGAAGGCGGCCGAATTCGGCCTGCCGTGCATTCTCAAGACCCGCCGCCTCGGCTATGACGGCAAGGGCCAGTTCCGCCTGCGCAGCGAAGCCGACATCGACGCCGCGTGGGATGCGCTGGGTGCGCAGGTCGAGCGCACGGGCCTGATCCTGGAGGGCTTCGTGGCCTTCCAGCGCGAGGTCAGCGTGGTCGCCGTGCGTGGCCGCGATGGCAGCTTCGAGGCGTGGCCGGTTACCGGCAACTGGCATGTCGACGGCGTGCTGTCGGCCAGCGTGGCGCCGGCCGTGCTGTCCGACGCCGAGCAGCAGGCCGCGATCGGCTATGCCCGTCGCGTTGCCGAGCACCTGCAGTACGTGGGTGTGTTCGCGCTGGAGCTGTTCTGCCGCGATGGCGAACTGCTGGCCAACGAGATGGCGCCGCGCGTGCACAACTCCGGCCACTGGACCATCGAAGGCAGCGAGACCTCGCAGTTCGAGAACCATCTGCGCGCCGTGCTGGGCCTGCCGCTGGGCAGCACCCGGATGCTCGGGCATGCCTGCATGCTGAACTGGCTGGGCGCGATGCCCGATCCTGCGCCGGTGCTGGCCCAGGCCAGCGGCCATTGGCACGACTACGGCAAGGAGCCACGTGAGGGCCGCAAGGTCGGTCATGCCACGCTGCGCGATGACGATGCTGCGGCACTGGCCGATGCGCTGGACCAGGTTGGCCTGGAGCTGGGCCGCTCGTCCCAGGTAGCGCCGGCTGTGCACGCACTACGCAATCGCTGAGCCCGGTAGTGCCGGCCGCTGGCCGGCAATGCAACGATGTGGCGCGCCGGTGCAGGCATCGGCGCAACGTTCCCGGTGGTAGCGTGGGGCTCCTTTCCCAGGAGTCACGACCATGCTTGACTGGAATGCCTACCGCAAGGAACTGAAGGGCCGCATCGGCGAGATCGGCAAGCTTTCGCCGGATACAGTGAAGGGGTACGCCACCCTGTCCAACGCCGGCGCGCAGACCAACCACCTTGATGCGAAGACCCGTGAGCTGATCGCGCTGGCGGTGGCGGTCACTACCCGCTGCGATGGCTGCATCACCGTGCACGTGGATGCCGCGTTGAAGCACGGCGCCAGTCGCGAGGAGATTGCCGAAGCGTTGGGCGTGGCCGTGTCGCTCAATGCCGGCGCCGCGCTGGTCTATTCGGCGCGGGTGATGGACGCGGTGGCCGCACACGAGAGCGCGTGATGCCACGCTCATCTTCCCGGTAGTGCCGGCCGCTGGCCGGCAGCCCCGGCATCTTTGAGCGCCTGGTGGGTTGCCGGCCAGCGGCCGGCACTACCCACGGTCGAACAGCGGGCTCAGCGCAGCTGGCTCTCGGCGAATTCCCAGTTGACCATCTGCCAGAACGCGTCCAGGTAACGCGCACGGTCGTTCTGGTAGTCGGTGTAGTAGGCGTGCTCCCAGACGTCGCAGCACAGCAGCGGCGTGCTGTCGCCGGTCAGCGGGGTGCCGGCATTGCGGGTGGCCTGGATGCCCAGCTGCCCGCCCGGGTGCTGCACCAGCCACACCCAGCCGGAGCCGAACAGGCCCAGCGCGGTGCGGTTGAATTCCTCGCGCAGGCGCTGCGCGTCGCCGAACTGGCGCTTGACCAGTTCGGCCAGCCGGCCCTGCGGCTCACCACCGCCGCGCGGACGCAGGCACTGCCAGTAGAAGCCGTGGTTCCAGGCCTGGTCGGCGGCATCGAACAACTTGCCCTGGGCGTGACGGACGATCTCTTCCAGTGACGCGTCTTCCCACTCGGTGCCCAGGATGCCGGCGTTGACCGCATCGACGTAGGCGCGGTGGTGGCGGCCGTGGTGCAGTTCCAGGGTCTGTGCGGACAGGTGTGGCTGCAGGGAGCCGGGAAGGTAGGGCAGGGCGGGCAATTCGACGGGCATGGACAGGTTCGTGGCCAGAGGGGCGGCGGCAGCCGGTTCCATCCGCTTACAATGGCGGCTACCGTGGGCAGTCTAGCCGACCACCGCGGTCGGTTTGTCCGGCGAAGCAAGGAGTGTGGTTGTGGCGGTGATGCAGCAAATCCAGGCCGAGGTCGATCGTTACCCGCTCGTGCTGTTCATGAAGGGCACCCCGCAGTACCCGATGTGCGGCTTCTCCAGCCGCGCCGTACAGGCCTTGATGGCGGCCGGCGCTGCCACCCTGCGCACTGTCAACGTGCTGGAAGAGCCCGAGATCCGCGCCAACCTGCCGCGCTTCTCCAATCTGCCGACCTTCCCGCAGCTGTTCATCAATGGTGAGCTGATCGGCGGCTGCGACATCGTTCTGGAGCTGTTCGAATCCGGCGAGCTCAAGCGCATCGTCGAAGAGGCGACCCAGGGATGAATGCCTGGCCATCGACGTCACCGACCGACGGGGCGCTCGATGGCCGCCCGTTGCAGGATCGCGTGGTGCTGGTTGCCGGCGCGGGCGGTGGGTTGGGAAGTGCGGCGGCGGTGGCGGCCGCGGCGGCCGGGGCCACGGTGGTGCTGCTCGGGCGCAAGCCGCGCCGGCTGGACCGGGTCTACGCCCAGGTCCAGGCCGTTGGCGCGGAACCGCTGCTGTACCCGTTGGACATGGAAGGGGCAGGCCCGGACGACTATGCCGAGCTGGCCCAGGCGCTTCAGCGTGAACTGGGGCGGCTGGACGGGCTGCTGGTCTGCGCTGCGCACTTTCCCGGGTTGACCCCGTTCGAGCTGGCCGATCCGGCCAGTTTCGCCCGCGCGGTGCACGTCACCCTGACGGCCCCTGCGTGGCTGGCCCAGGCCTGCCTGCCGCTGCTGCGGCAACGTGAGGATGCCGCCCTGGTGTTTGCCGTCGACGCCCCGGAGCGGGTCGGGCAGGCCTACTGGGGCGGCTATGGCGTGGCCCAGCATGGCCTGCGGGGCCTGATCACCAGCCTGCATGACGAGCTCGGCCGCAGCCCGGTGCGGGTCAGTGGCCTGTACCCGGGGCCGCTGCGTACGGCGCTGCGTGCCCGAGCCTATTCGGTTGACCAGGATCCGGCGGCTCAGGGGCCTGAGCAGGCGGCAGCGGCCGCCGTGACCCTGCTGTCCCTTGCCGGTCAGGCCTGGCGGGGCCAGATTCTCGATGCCAGTGGAGCATCCCCCGGCGCGTGAGTCCCGGGGAAAGGCGGAGTGAAGAACCCGTCACGATTGCGTTGCGATCCGGTGCCGTTTGTCTCACAACCGTCACATTGATGGCGTAGCGTGTTAATCTAGTGTTAACCGTTATGGCTGCCTTCAGCCAAGCGGTAGGGAACCCCAGATAACTCTCCGACCAGCCACCCGCAGGGCTGATTGGATGCGCTTTTTTTCCGCCATCGCCAACTCGCATCGAGGCTACCGAAAAATGACCCACCCACTCCGGATGTCCAAGCTTACCCTTGGTCTCGTGGCTGCACTTGCCGCCGCTCCCGCCTTCGCCCAGAGCAGCACCTCCGCCGGCGTCGGCGGCCAGGTGATGTCCGCCGCAGGCCAGCCTGTCGCCGGCGCTGAAGTCACCATCACCCACACCGAGTCGGGCACCGTTTCGCGTGCCACCACCGATGCGGCGGGTCGTTACAATGCGCGCGGCCTGCGCGTGGGTGGCCCGTACACCATCACCATCACCAAGTCCGGTGAAGGCACCAAGACCGAAGAAGGTGTCTACCTGAACCTGAACCAGGTCAACACCGTCAACGCCAACCTCGGCGGTGATCTGGCTGCCACCAACCTGGACGCCGTGAACGTCGTCGCCACCGCTGGCGGCCTGGACCTGTTCAGTGCCAACAAGATGGGCACCGGCACCAACGTGACCCGTGAAACGATGGATGCGCTGCCGTCGGCCAGCCGCAACATCCAGGATTACATCCGTCTGGACCCGCGCATCTCGCAGGTCAGCAAGGCTGACGGCGCGATCTCGGCCGGCGGCCAGAACACCCGTTACAACGCCATCCGCATCGACGGCATCAGCGCCTCCGATCCGTTCGGCCTGGGCTCCAACAACCTGCCGACCGAGCGTCAGCCGGTGTCGATGGACGCCATCCAGGAAATCAACATCGACCTGGCCAACTACGACACCACCATTTCCGGTGGTACCGGTGCGGTGATCAACGCCGTCACCAAGTCGGGTACCAATGAATTCCACGGCACCATCTACGGTTCCTACCGCGACAAGGACATGGTCCGTTCGCGCCTGGAAGGTGACAAGCAGGACTTCAACGGCTTCAAGGACGAGAAGACCTACGGCATGACCTTCGGCGGCCCGATCGTCAAGGACAAGCTGTTCTTCTTCACCAACTATGAAAAGTACGAGCGCGCGGCGGCTGGCGTTTCCCTGAGCGACACGCCGATCGGCCGTGGCACGATCACCCAGCAGCAGATCACCGATGTCCAGAACTTCCTGGGCAAGCTGGGCTATGACCCGGGCAGCCTGTCTGCGCCGAACAGCAAGACCGAGATCGAAGAGTACGCGGTCAAGCTGGACTGGAACATCAACGAGAACCACCGTGCGGCCCTGCGCTACAACAAGATGGAGCAGAACGTCGTTCGCTTCCCGCAGGTCAGCAGCAGCGCCATCTCGCTGAGCAACTTCTGGTACCAGCAGCCGACCGAATACGAAACCTGGATGGGCGAACTGTTCAGTGACTGGTCGGAGAACTTCTCGACCGAGTTCAAGGTCTCGCACAAGGATTACTCGGCCAACCGCGTTCCGCTGGTCGACATGCCGCAGATCCGCATCAAGTCGGGCAATGACTCGCTGTACGTCGGTACCGAGCAGAACACCCACGTCAACATCGTCGAGTCGAAGGAACTGAGCGCTTTCGGTGCCGGTACCTGGTACATCGGTGACCACACCGTCAAGTTCGGCTTCGACTACTCGAAGAACGACCTGATGAACTTCTACGGCCGCAACCTCAACGGCGTGTACGAGTTCAACAGCGTCAACGACTTCCTGGCGGGCAAGGCGTCGCGTTACCAGCTGCGTGCGCCGCGCGCCGATGGCAGCCGCAGCGACATCCCGGCCGACTTCACCCTGAAGAACACCGGCGTGTTCGTGCAGGACACCTGGGCGATCAACTACAACCTGAACCTGATGTTCGGCGTGCGCATCGACATGCCTGACTTCAGCACCCAGCGCCTGTACAACCCGCGCATCGAGCAGCTGTACGGCTTCAACAACACCAAGCTGGTCGACAAGAACCTGGTGCAGCCGCGCGTTGGCTTCAACTACACCTTCGACAGCGAGCGCCCGACCCAGCTGCGCGGCGGCGTGGGCCTGTTCGGCGGCGCTGCCCCGAACGTGTGGCTGGCAGGTGCCTACCAGAACACCGGCCTGAACTACATCGAGTACGACGAGCGCAGCATCCCGGCCGGTGCCTTCACCCCGGATGGCAACAACCCGTACATCCCGGCCGGTGGCCCGGCTTCGGCCCGTCAGAACGTCGACATCATCGCGCCGGGCACCCGCCTGCCGTCGGTGTGGAAGGCCAACCTGGCATTCGACCATGAGCTGCCGTGGTACGGCATCGTGGCGTCGGCCGAACTGCTGTTCACCAAGGTCAAGGACGGTATCTACTTCGACCGTCTGGACGTGTCGGCTCCGACCGCAACCGGTCAGGACGGCCGTGCGATCTACTGGAACGATGCAGGGCGCAACTCGGCCAACACCCGTATCGACAAGGGTGTGGACTACGGCATCTCCACCGGTACCAAGAACGCGGTTGATCGTTTCAACCGTCCGACCGACATCGGTGACGTGCTGGTCCTGCGCAACACCGACAAGGGTCACGGTACCCAGGCCACCTTCTCGCTGGCCAAGCCGCTGACCGAGAACTGGGGCTGGTCGCTGGGTTACACCTACACCAAGTCGTCCGAAGTCAGCCCGCTGTCCAGCTCGCAGAACACCTCGAACTGGAACAACACGCTGATCTTCAACGCCAACGAGAACGTGGCCTACAACTCGCGTTACGCGATGAAGGACCGCATCACCGGCACCCTGGAGTGGAAGCACAACTTCTTCGGTGACAACGCTACCCGCGTCGGCCTGTTCTACGAAGGCCGTTCGGGCCGTCCGTACAGCTACATCTTCTACAACGACGCGAACGGCGACGGTGCGACCACCAACGACCTGTTCTACGTGCCGAAGGGCCCGGGCGACGTGCTGTTCACCGGCGGCGCCGCGATGGAGAAGGCGTTCTTCGACTGGCTGGCAAAGACTCCGGATCTGGATGCCTACCGTGGCAGCGTGGTCCCGGCGAACTCGCACCGCGCTTCGTGGGTGAACAGCTTCGACGTCCGCATCAGCCAGGAATTCCCGGGCTTCATGAAGGGTCACAAGGGTGAAGTTGCCCTGGACATCATGAATGTCGGCAACCTGCTGAACAAGAAGTGGGGCCTGATCGACGACTACGGCTTCTACTCGACCCGTCGCGTTGCCAACTACGCGGGTATCGATCCGGCCACCGGCAAGTACGTGTACTCGTTCACCGGTTCGACCGACAACGCGCAGGTTCGGGAAAACAACAACGACAAGGGCAACACCGCGGTGTCGCGCTGGTCGATGCAGCTGACCCTGAAGTACAAGTTCTGATCCGTCAGAGCCTGAAGATGTAAGTGGAAACGGCCGGGGAAACCCGGCCGTTTTTCTTTGTTGCGATAGACAAGTAGTTTTTCCTTTGCTATAGCTGAATCGCGACTGCCCATGGATGGTGAAGATGAAGGTCAGGTACGGATTGTCCGAGTCGGCGATCATCGGATTGAAGGGCTGTAACTTCCTGCTGCATGAGGTTGCTTCGGGTCAATCTTCGGGCCGGCGATTTAGGGAGATGTTCGCCAATGTACTCTCGTGCCAAATGCGATTCTGTCCCGAGTGTGGCTCGAACAGTGGAGCGCATTATCAATGTAAAAGAGCGGGCGAGTATCTGAAGTCTGCGGGGAAGTGCAGTGTTCAGGACTTGCATGCGCGTTCGTTGATTTCGATGCATTCCCGTTTTGCCGCAAATAGCGTAGTTCGCAGTGACTTCAGGGTTAGGCGCGTTTGGGTAGGGCCCGAGGGGGCGCCATACAGCTTTGTTGCGGCGCAGATAGATGTTCAGTCGCACCTCTCGAAGCTGTGTAGATCGATGGCGGGGATGGAAACCGTTTCGCGCCTTTATGCACTCCTGCTTGCTATCGACATCCTTCACCCATTTGAGGATGGAAACGGGCGCCTTATGAGAGGGCTTGCCTTCGCGTTTTCCATTCAATTTCAATGTGACTTTTTTGCGTTCCTTGCGGTTTACATCAAGGTTATGCAGGACAACTTCGTTCATGCGCTTGAAATGGCCGCGGACGGTGTTCCGTTGGAATTGCATGATTTCCATTCCGTTGCGGTTGAAATGTATCAGCGTCTTCTGGCTGAGCCAGGTGGATTTGAGCGTTGGCTGATTGAGCTTCTGATTCTGAAGGAGGGTCGGGTTTGCGACGGCGATAGTCGTTGTCATTTGATTGATTGATTGAATTGGATGAGTGCTGACTTTAACTAAGGAGGGTTCGTGATGAAGTTGAGTGTCATTATTGCTTCGGTAGTATTTGGTATGAGTCTGACGGCAGTGTCCGAGAAGGCTAGTGCGCTGGATCCTTGGTGCAACCCTAGCTACTGTCCGCCGACTCCGGGCTATCCTGGCTCTGGCGAAACATCCCGAGAGGAAGACTATGGCGATACAAATAGGCTCGTCGCCGGCGTGGTGAGCTGTGACTCGCCTGTGCAGGAGCGCTACGCCGCAGTCTTGGCTGCATATTTGGCGGATCCGATCTATGCACGGGTTATCTACTATGAGCAGAGTCCGCGCGGAGAGTTCCACGCGATGTACACCGGAATCGCGGAGTTGAATGGGCGGTTGGCCTTTGAGTCCTGGACCATCACGGATCCGTCTTCATCTGTTCCGATAGCCCCCAATCCGGTTCCTGGATTCGAGTGCCGCAGATAGTTGATCTCGTGTGATCGACGCGGTGCGGAAAACGGCCGGGGAAACCCGGCCGTTTTCCGTTCAGGCGAAAGTCCTTGCAGGCGGCCCTGCATGGGCGTAGCATCCAGAAATGTGCGCGGCGCCACTGCCGCCGAAGCGGTCCCGGACAGGTGATCACGGGCGGCACATATCCAACGGTCGGGTTTCCCGGCCGTTTTGCTTTTTAAGGGGGCGGCAGTACAGTCGGAAACCTTGAAGGAAGCGAAAAATTGGATATGACCACGAACGAAAAAGCAGCCCGCGCGCTGCCGGTGCAGGACGCACGGATCTACCCGCGCGGTGGGCTGGATGTGCTGTCGCGGGCCGAGGTGGCGCGCCTGCGCGATGCCTCCGCCGGCGGCATGCACGAGCTGCTGCGCCGCTGCGCGCTGGCCGTGCTGACCAGCGGCAGTGCCTCTGACGATCCGCGCGCGGCGCGCGATCTGTATCCCGATTTCGACATCCAGGTGGCGCAGCAGGATCGCGGCGTGCGCATCGACCTGGTCAACGCGCCGGCGATGGCCTTCGTCGATGGCGAGATCATCCGCGGCGTCGCTGAACTGCTGTTTGCGGTGGTGCGCGACCTGGCCTACATGGCCATCGAAATGGGCCCGGCCTATGCGGCCGAGCTGGAGTCGTCCGAAGGCATCACCAACGCGGTGTTCGGCCTGCTGCGCAACGCCCGCATCCTCAACCCGGGTGATCCGAACCTGGTGGTGTGCTGGGGCGGCCACTCGATCTCGCGCGACGAATACCTGTACACCAAGCAGGTGGGCTACGAGCTGGGCCTGCGCGGCCTGGACATCTGCACCGGCTGCGGCCCGGGCGCGATGAAGGGCCCGATGAAGGGTGCCACCATTGCCCACGCCAAGCAGCGCCGTACCGTGACGCGTTACATCGGCCTGACCGAGCCGGGCATCATCGCCGCCGAGTCGCCGAACCCGATCGTCAACCACCTGGTGATCATGCCGGACATCGAGAAGCGCCTGGAGGCCTTCGTCCGCATCGGCCACGGCATCATCGTGTTCGCCGGTGGCGTCGGTACCGCCGAGGAGATCCTGTACCTGCTCGGCATCCTGCTGCGCGAGGAAAACAAGGACCTGCCGTTCCCGCTGATCCTGACCGGCCCGACCGTGGCCGCGCCGTACTTCGAGCAGATCGACCGCTTCATCCGCCTGACCCTGGGCGATGAAGCCGCCGAGCGCTACGAGATCATCATCGGCGACCCGGTGGCGGTGGCGAAGAAGATGGCCAACGGCATCAAGCGCGTGCGCGAACACCGCCTGGCGCAGAAGGATTCGTTCTTCTTCAACTGGTCGATCGAGATTCCGTGGGAGTACCAGCAGCCGTTCGTGCCGACCCACGAGGCGATGGCCGCGCTGGACCTTCACCACGGGCGTGCGCCGCATGCGCTGGCGGCCGACCTGCGGCGGGCGTTCTCGGGCATCGTGGCCGGCAACGTGAAGGAAGACGGCATGCGCCGCATCGAGCAGTTCGGGCCGTTCCAGATCCACGGCGACACCGACATGATGCAGGCCCTGGACGCGCTGCTGCGCGCCTTCGTCGAGCAGCGCCGGATGAAGATCTCCGGCGAATACCAGCCCTGCTACCAGGTGCTGGCCTGAGCCTGCACCGGCGCGATGGGGATCGCGCCGGGCCGGAAAGGGAAGGGCGGGTCGTCAAGCCTTTGACGCCCGTCGTCCCGGATTGACCGTTCATCCTGCCGCCGCTTGCTGGTGGCAGGACGATGGCCCATCGTGGCCATCAATACGCTGGGGAGCGTCCAATGTCTTTGCGCCGGGAAAACGGCTTCACGTTGATCGAACTGATGGTCACCATCGCCGTGGTGGCGATCCTGGCCGCGATCGCGTTTCCGAGCTTCCAGGGCACCCTGCGTTCCAGCCGGGTGACCTCGGGCAACAATGAAATCCTGGGCCTGCTCAGCCTGGCCCGCAGCGAGGCGATCCGCAGCAACCGCGGCGGCGGCGTGTGCGGCAGCAGCGATGGCGCCAGCTGCGACGGCAGCTGGTCCGGCGGCATGCTGGCCTTCGCCGATACCAACGGTGACGGCGAGATGTCGTCGGGCGAGACCGTACTGCGCTTCGTCAATGGAAGCCCGAAGCTGAAGGTCAGCGGGCCGTCGGAGGTGATCGCCTTCGACGGCCGCGGGCGCCGCAGGGCCAGCACCGATCAGGAGATCCTGCTGGAGCCGGATGTCTGCAGCAAGGACGCGCTGCACAAGCGCACATTGACGGTGAACGCCTCCGGGCAGATCCGCAGCACCAAGGAAGCCTGCCCATGAAATCCCGCTCCATCCGCGCGCGGCAGGCAGGGGGCTTCACCCTGCTGGAAGTGCTGATCGCCATCATCGTGCTGGCGTTCGGCCTGCTGGGTTTCGCGCTGCTGCAGACCATGAACGTCCGCTTCGTGCAGAGTGCCAACTACCGCACCCAGGCCACCAATCTTGCCTATGACCTGACCGAGCAGATGCGCAGCAACCGCTACCAGGCGGCGTGGTACACCACTGCGTCGTTCGCGGCAGGCAGCAAGACCGCGGAGACGGCGTGCAGTGCCGACACCGGCGACGTCGCCATTTCCGCCAAGGTCGCGCGCTGGCAATGCCAGGTGGTGAAGGCCCTGGGTGATGACGCGGGCGCGGAAGTCACCTACAACGGCGGGAAGGTGAAAGTGGCCGTCAGCTGGGGCGACCAGCGCTGGGATCCGGACCATCCGGACAAGGCCACCACCTTCGCCCTGGATACGGAGCTGTGAGCATGGCCATGAACCGTCGTGCCGCCATGACCGGCCTGTCGCTGGTTGAGCTGATGGTCGCGCTGGTGATCAGCCTCGTGCTGATGCTGGGCGTGGTCCAGGTGTTCATCGCCTCGCAGACCGCCTCCCGCCTGTCCGAGGGCGCCTCCCGCGTGCAGGAGAACGCACGTTTCGCGCTGGATTTCCTGGAGCGCGACATCCGCATGGCCGGACACATGGGCTGCGTCAACGACCAGGCCCACGTAGTGAAGAACCAGGGCGACCCGGTGTCACACCTGGGGGCAACCTCGGGCGATGGCAGTCCGCTGGATTTCAGCGTGTCCATCCAGGGCTTCAATGCGCCTGAGACGGCGCCAGGCGGTAGCCTGACGCTGGGGGCGGACTGGTCGGCTCCGACCGGCCTGCCTACTGCGATCGAAGGGCTCATCCCGGCACCGGCCGGCGGCAGCGACGTGCTGGTCCTGCGCTTTTTCGCGCCGGAAGGCGTGCCGGTCACGGCCATTTCCGCGGACGGCGGCAACGCGCTGCTGGACATGGACAGCACCCGCGTCGCCCGCCTGACCGGCGGTGGCGTGGGCGATCCGACCCTGTTCGGCATCGCCGACTGCGGCCACGCGGATGTGTTCGCGGGCACGTTGAGCGCCGCACGGGTCACCGCCGCTTCGCTCGACCTGTCGCGCTATGCCGCGCAGCCCACCGGGCAGACGATGCTCTATCGCGCCGAGTCGATGGTTTATTACGTGGGCATCAATCCGGAGACGAAGCAGCCGGGCCTGCGCCGCGCACGCGCCAACAGTGACGGCGCCTACTCGGTCAACGAAGAACTGGTGGAGGGCATCGAAAGCCTGCAGCTGATGTACGGCCTGGACAACACCGCCAACATCGGCCTGGACACGCCACCAGCCGGCAACATCACGCAGTTCGCTGCGGCCGACGGCGTCAGCACCGATGCCGATGCCAAGGGGGCCGCACAATGGCTGCGCGTGGGACAGGTGCAGGTGGGGCTGCTGGCACGCAGTCCGTCGCCGTCGTCTTCGACCCGCTCGGCCAATGCGCTGTCTGTGCTCGGCGTGGGCTTTGCCAACGGCGACAAGTCCGACGGTCATTACCGCTCCAGCTATGAAGTGTCGATTGCGCTGCGCAATCGCCTGTTCGGAAACTGACCATGACTCCTTTCCCGCGTTCCTTCCGGCCTGTCGCCGCTCCCGCCCAGCAGCGCGGTGCGGTGCTGTATGTGGCCCTGGTGATGCTCATCCTGCTGGCGCTGCTCGGAATCGCCGGCATGCAGGTGGCCGGCATGCAGGAGAAGATGGCGGCCAACTACCGGGCGGCCAACCGCGCTTTCCAGAATTCGGAAGGCGTGGTGCGGGCGGCCGAGCGTTCGGTCGAGCAGATCACCAATCGCGAAAGCGTGAGCGAGGGCAGCCTGCTGCAGGCGGGGGATGTATCGCGTGTCTGCGATGACGGTTTCGATCCGGCCAGTTGGGCGGAGGACCGGCGCGACGAGACGGCGCCGGCCGTCAACGTGCGGCAGATCGACAGCTGCGTGGTCGGCGAATCGTCGCTGGACATGGGCCGGCCGCTGGATGACACCACACCGATCTACCAGATCACCGGGTTCGCTACCGACGATGCCGATGCGAGCTCGTCGTCGGTGGTGATCGATACCGTATTCAAACTCTGAGGACGCAGGCCATGGCTTCGCGCAAATTCCGCTTCATGGCCGCAGGCGGCGCCGCACTGGCGCTGGGGGGAGGCTATTTCATCTACAGCCTGATGGCCGCCCAGGCCCAGGGCACGCTGGCGCAGGCGCCGCTGAACATCCAGGTGCAGACGGCCCCGGCGTTCCTGATGGCGCTGGATGATTCCGGTTCGATGCTTTGGGAAGTGCTGAACAATACCCGCGACGGCGTTTACCGCTGGGGCGGGAAGAGCTTCTACACGGGCAGCGAGGCCAACGGCTACGTTGATGGTGGGCTGTTGTACCACTATGTGTTTCCAAGCTACGGTCGGGACTCCAATCTGGCACTTCCGCCGCTGGATGCCTACGGTTTCGTGCGTTCTCCGGACGTCAACGCTTCCTACTTCGATCCACGCGAAACATACTCGTACTGGAAGACGGGTCTTCCGGAGCCCAATGCCGACTTCCCGAAGCTGGGTATCGATCCCAAGAGTGCGCCGCTGGACCCTCGGCCGAGTGGGGCCTTCTCTCTGAAGACGGGTGCGCTGAACCTGACCGTCGATTCGACGAGCACTGCCATCGTGGTCAATGGCAGCAACCTGGCCTGGCGATTCCAGTTCTACAGCGGCATGGTATTGCCGTCGGGCACGCGTATTGAGCGCGACCGCTGTAGTGATCTGAACCGCAACAACAGCACGTACGACGGCAGTTTCAGCGTAGTCGGTTCCAAGGCTGTGACCCTTACCTCGAACTGCAGTGCGGCCATGGTGTTCTTCCCGGCCACGTTCTATCTGGCGGATCGGACAACGTTGCCAGCGGGGTATGGCTATACCGCGTCACCGGTGGCGGTGACCAATCCTGTGGGCGGTCGCCCGGGTACCTTGTACAAGTACGAGATCAAGCTCGACAATTTCGGCAAGAACACGGCCAAGTACAACGAGGCCATGGGCAACTTTGCCCGCTGGTTCAGCCTGTATCGGACGCGTCGTGAATCGCTGATCGGTGCAGCCACCACTGCGCTGCATGACCAGACCAACCTGCGAGTTGGCTGGTTCCGCATCAACAACCGGCGCAACGTCACGATGTACAACATGACCAATGATGATGAGAAGTCGACGCTTCTCGCTGACATCATGAAGGACATGCGTGCCAGCAGCAGTACGCCCAATCGATCGGCCGCCGATTACCTGGGCCAGCAGTTCAAGCGTACCGACGCGAAAGCACCGGTGCTGCTGTCGTGCCAGAAGAATGCCGGCATGCTGTTCACCGACGGCTACATCAACGAAACCGGCAACAGGACGTTGATGAAGGACCTGGTGGCGCCGTACTACGAAAAGTCGCTGGTGGATACCAAGGAGACCAATTCCGTGCCAGTGCCTTCCGAGTGCAAGGGGGCCAATCCGGACCCGGCGCTGGACTGCAAGACGCACCTGCACATGAATTTCTACGGCGTGACCCTGGGTACGCTGGGCAAGGAGTTCGGCGTCAAGTACCTGCCGGATCCCAAACGGCCGTGGGTACTCAGCCCCAATCCCTATGTGAACAAGCCGAACTTCCCCACGTCGACGCAGGATCTCAAGCCGGAAGCGGTCGATGAGTTGTGGAACGCGGTGTATGACACCCGCGGCGAAATGGTCAATGCCACGCGTCCGGGCGATATCACCGCTGCAATGCGCCGCATCATCAGCAACGTCGCCCAGGGCGCCACGCCGTCCGGCTCGCGTTCGCTGACCGGCGCGCGCATCGGCGTAGGCTCGTTGTCGGTGGAGCCGTTCTACGAAGCGACCAACAACGGCACCGACTGGTACGGCAAACTGCACGCCTTCAAGCTGAAGGTGGAAGAATCCACCCGCAAGGTCATTTCGGAGGAGGCCTGGGAAGCCTCCGCGCAGATGCCGGCGGCCGATTCACGCCGCATCCGTTTCTGGCGCAACGGCGCGCTGGTGGACTTCTCCAGTGGCAACGTCAGCCTGGCCAATCTGTGCGACAAGTCGGGCTCGCTGTATCCGGGCATGAAGATCTGCTCTGAATCGGAGATCACCACGCTGGCCACCGACTCGGCAACGGCGGTGGCCTATCTGCGGGGTGCTACCGGCAACGAGAAGCGCAATGGCGGCAAGCTGCGTGACCGCACCACCGTGCTGGGCGACATCATCACCTCCACGCCGGTGCTGAGTTCGCCCCTGGACGACTACGGTTTCCGCCGTCTGCCGGGTGCGATCGGCAGCAGCTACGCCGAGTACATGACCACCAAGCGGGATGATCGTCGTTACATGGTCTATGCCGGTGCCAATGACGGCATGCTGCATGCCTTCGATGGCGGCATGGGCGCGACCGGGGAAATGGACAGTGACGGCGGCAAGGAACTGTTCGCCTACATTCCGTCCACCGCGCTGGGCCATATGGGCAATCTGCTGCTGCCCTACGATCCGACCAATGAAAACACCCAGCGCTTCCAGCATCGCTACTACGTCGATGGCCCGATAACGGTCAGCGACACCTACGGCAGCAATGGCTGGACCACCTCGCTGGTGGGTACTGCAGGTGCGGGCGGGCGCAGCGTGTTCGCACTGGATGTGTCCGATCCAGGCAGCTTCGGGGGAACCGGTTCGCTGCTGTGGGAGATCAGCGATCTGAACTCGGCGCTGGACAGCGAAGTTCGGGCCAACATCGGCCATGTGCTGGGCAAGCCGGTGATCGTGCCGATGAAGAACGCAGACGGTTCGGTGAGTTTCCGCGCGATCTTCGGCAATGGTTATGAAAGCAGCAGCGGCAAGGCGGTCCTGTTCGTGGTCGACATGGTGGCCGGCAGTACGCCGACCATCCGCATGATCGAAGCCGTCGAGTCCGGCACCAACCTGCCGGCCGGCAGCAATGGGCTGGGCAACATCGTCGTGGTCGATCGCTGGGGTGGAGCGGGGCAGAACGAACAGGTGCGCGATGGCCTGGCAGATACTGTCTATGCGGCCGACAAGCGCGGCGCGGTCTGGAAGTTCGACCTGCGTAACGATGCTGCACCGACGGTGCCGTTGTTCACCACCGATACGCATGTCGATGCGAGTGATCGCCTGACCTATCGTCAGCCGATCACCGGCGGCATGACCGTGACCACGGGGCCGTCCGGCGGTGTGATGCTGATCTTCGGCACCGGCAGCTTCTCCTACTACGGCGACGAGAACGATTCGGCGCTGCAGGCGCTGTACGGCATCAACGACACCGAGGCCGGCCTGTCGACCGCGACACTGACTTCGGCCAACCTGCGTTCGTATGCGGCCGGCATCAGTGACAACCTGCGCACGCTGAGTGCAGGCAGCATTCCCACGGTCAGTCGTGGCTGGACAGTGACGCTCGCCAACAAGGAGCGGGCCGTGGGCAATCCGCGCATCGTCTCCGGCGTGGTGTTCTTCCCGACCTATATTCCTTCCGAGGCCCAGGGCTGTTCGGTGGATGGCTCGAACTGGCTGTTCGGCCTCCAGGCCAGCAGTGGCGAGGCATCGATGTCGCAGGTGCGCTTTGGTGCACCGGACGGAAAATCGCAGGGCGCAGGGACGGCGGGTGTCGCGCTGAATACCGGCGGCAACGCGCCGGTACGCGATGTCACCACCTCGGTGGTGCCACGGCTGGCGCCGCCGGACGCGGGCAAGCCTGGCAGTCCGCCGCCGAAACCTCCGGGCGATGCCTGCGTGATGCAGATTTCGGTGGCTGGCGCGGATCCGATGTACCTGCCGTACCCCTGCGGTCGCCAGTCGTGGAGGCAGATCCAGTGATCGACGTTCCTTCTTCGCCGGCACCAGGAGCCACCGCAATGCGCACACCGTTCATGGCGGGCCGCCTGGCCCGCGGTTTCAGCCTGATCGAACTGATGATCGTGGTGGCGGTCGTGGCGATCCTTGCTGCGATCGCCTATCCGAACTACAGCGCGCATGTGCTCAAGTCGCGGCGTGCGCAGGCCAAGGCCGATCTGGTGGAGTACGCGCAGCTGGCCGAGCGCTACCACACCATCAACAACACCTATGTGGGCTTCACCTTCCCCGGCGGAGCTGAGTCCATCAACTCGCCACGCGAGGGCGGCACCGCGGCCTACACCCTGTCCATGGAGACCGGGCAGTCGACGTTCACGTTCACTGCAGCGGCGGCCAATGCGCAGACCAAGGACAAATGTGGCGACCTGACGCTCAACCAGGCCAACGTGAAGACGTCGCAGGCAACACTGTCCGACTGCTGGTGACGCGAGCAGGAAGCTGCCTGCAGGGCTGCGTGAAAGAGTGTTGCACTCTCTGTTCGAGGTGATTACAATGCGCCTCCCCGCCCGAATAGCTCAGCCGGTTAGAGCACTTGACTGTTAATCAGGGGGTCGTTGGTTCGAGTCCAACTTCGGGCGCCAAGCATTACGCATCAAAGGCTTGCGGTTATCCGCAGGCCTTTTTTGTTGTCAGCAGGGTGGGCCGTCCTGGCTGCGGGTCGAGCGGATTCTGCCGCTGTTGCCGACGATGACCCGGGCGCGCTCCCGGTCGTCCGCGCAGATGCGCAGCGTCAGGTTCGCACCGGGGCTGCGGCCATCCGGCTGGAAGTAGATCTGCGGCCGGCCGCTGCTGCTGGCGGCGCTGATCCTGACGCTGGACAGGCCGGACTGGTGCAGCAGGATGGACTCGACGGAGGAGGGGGGCTGTCGCCGGCCGTCGGTCCTGTACACGATCCAGCCCTGGCTCCAATCGTCGCCGCAGTGGTGCCCATCGGGGCTTGCGCACAGGCCGATCAGCGCACTGCGCATGATGGCCTGGTAACGCGCCGTGGCCAGACAAGACTGCAGGCTGAGGCGGGTGGATTCCGCGCGTTGATGCAGCATCAGTTCCCGCAGCGCGGGCCAGCCGGCTGCCAGCAGGACAGCAAGGACCGCCACCACCACCAGCAGTTCGAGCAGATGCATGCCGTGCTGTGTGTCGGGGTTGGAAGCAGGAAGGAGGCGCATGCATCCAGCCTCGCTGCCTCGCAGGGACTGCGCCATCAGGTAGCGCCGCGCTCGGCTGCCCGGAAACCCCTCAGCCGGCCGTCACTCCTGGCCCCGTATACTCACCCTTCCCGGGAACTGGCAACACCATGAGCGACCGTTTTGAACTCGTCTCGCCGTATTCGCCGGCGGGCGACCAGCCCGATGCCATCGCGAAGCTGACCAGCAACTTCGAAGCGGGCATCGCCAAGCAGACCCTGCTGGGCGTCACCGGCTCGGGCAAGACCTACACCATCGCCAACGTCATCCAGAACGTGCAGAAGCCGACGCTGATCATGGCGCCGAACAAGACGTTGGCGGCGCAGCTGTATGGCGAGTTCAAGGCGTTCTTCCCGCACAACGCGGTGGAGTACTTCGTCAGCTACTACGATTACTACCAGCCGGAAGCCTATGTGCCGTCGTCGGACACCTTCATCGAGAAGGACAGTTCGATCAACGAGCACATCGAGCAGATGCGCCTGGCCGCGACCAAGACCCTGCTGTCGCGCCCGGATGCGATCGTGGTGGCGACCGTATCGGCGATCTATGGCCTGGGTGCGCCCGAGGATTACCTGTCGCTGCGCCTGATCCTGTCCAAGGGCGAGCGCATCGACCAGCGCGACCTGATCAATCACCTGACCCAGCTGCAGTACACGCGCAACGAGTACGAACTGCAGCGCGGTACGTTCCGCGTGCGCGGCGAAGTGATCGATGTGTTCCCGGCCGAGTCGGACAGCGAGGCGCTGCGCCTGGAGCTGTTCGATGGCGAGGTCGAGAAGATCACCCTGTTCGACCCGCTCACCGGCGAGACGCTGCGCAACATGCAGCGCTTCACCGTGTACCCGAAGACCCACTACGCGACCACCCGCGAGCGTGTGCTGGCGGCGGTGGACACCATCAAGGTCGAGCTGAAGGAGCGGTTGGAGCAGCTGTACGCGGAAAACAAGCTGGTCGAGGCCCAACGCCTGGCCCAGCGTACCCAGTTCGACCTGGAAATGATGGCCGAGGTCGGCTTCTGCAACGGCATCGAGAACTACTCGCGTCACCTCACCGGCAAGAATGCCGGCGAGCCGCCGCCGACCCTGTTCGACTACTTGCCGCCCGACGCACTGCTGGTGATCGACGAATCGCACGTGACCATTCCGCAGATCGGCGCGATGTTCAAGGGCGACCGCTCGCGCAAGGAGACCCTGGTCGAGTTCGGCTTCCGACTGCCATCGGCGCTGGACAATCGTCCGCTGCGCTTCGAAGAGTGGGAAGAGCGCTGCCCACGTGCGATCTACGTGTCGGCTACGCCCGGCCCCTATGAATATCGTGAGGCGGGTGACGAGATCACCGAGCTGGTGGTGCGCCCGACCGGCCTGATCGATCCGGTAGTGGAGATCCGTCCAGTCGGCACCCAGGTCGACGACCTGATGAGCGAGGCCAACGAGCGCATCAAGGCCGGCGACCGCGTGCTGGTCACTACGCTGACCAAGCGCATGGCGGAGAACCTCACCGAATACCTCACCGAGCACGGCATCCGCGTGCGCTACCTGCATTCGGACGTGGACACGGTCGAGCGCGTGGAGATCATCCGCGACCTGCGCCTGGGCAAGTTCGACGTGCTGGTTGGCATCAACCTGCTGCGCGAAGGCCTGGACATGCCCGAGGTGTCGCTGGTGGCGATCCTCGATGCCGACAAGGAGGGCTTCCTGCGCTCGACGGGTTCGTTGATCCAGACCATCGGCCGTGCGGCGCGCAACGTGCGCGGCAAGGCGATCCTCTATGCCGACAAGATCACCCGGTCGATGCAGGCGGCGATCGACGAGACCGACCGCCGCCGCGCCAAGCAGGTCGAGTACAACGAGGAGCACGGCATCGTGCCGCGCTCGGTGGCGCGGCCGATTGTCGACGTTCTGGAAGGCGCCCGGTCCGACGCAGCGGAGAAGGAAGCCAAGAAGGGCAAGGGCAAGAGCCGGGCAGGCGTGGCAGAGGAAGGGGCCGACTACCGGTCGCTCAGCCCGGCCCAGCTGGCCACCCGGCTCAAGGCGCTGGAACAGCAGATGTACCAGCATGCCAAGGACCTGGAGTTCGAGGATGCGGCACGCGTGCGCGACCAGATCCGGCAGCTGAAGGAAGCCAGCCTGGGCTGAACGCGGCGGCGCAGCCGCATCTTCACAAAAGTGTTGCGCTTCACGGCCGGCATCCGTAATATACGCGGCCTGCACCGACGCAATCGCGGAAATGCAGAAGCAAAACGGGCGGTTAGCTCAGCGGTAGAGCACTACCTTGACATGGTAGGGGTCACAGGTTCGAACCCTGTACCGCCCACCACGAAGTCCCTGCAAAGGGGCTGTCGTGAACTGCAAAGCCCGGCCCTGGCGCCGGGTTTTTACGTAGCAAGGCCAGCTTTCGGGCGGCAAGAACAAGATGGGCGGTTAGCTCAGCGGTAGAGCACTACCTTGACATGGTAGGGGTCACAGGTTCGAACCCTGTACCGCCCACCACCTGGCTCCCGGCATGACCGGTGCAGCGGTGGATCACGATGAAAGCCGGCCTTGGGCCGGCTTTTTTCATGTGTGATGGTTGCCTCGCTGCGTATCAACGCTGGGCGACCCATTCATCGAGGCTGATCATGCGCTGCAGCTTCCAGTGGCCCTCGACGCGTTCCCAGACCTGCGCGTAGCGCGCCGACCTGGACCGTTGCTGCTGGCCGTCTGCGGCCAGAGGCTGGTAGCCCACGCGCAGAACGCGGTCCTGGCGCAGCCGGTACAGCTGCAGGGTCGCCGGATCGCGTGCCGCCGGCGCGCCTGCGTGTTCGGCGTCGGCCTGCAGGATCTGGCGGCGTAGTGAGGTGTCCCCGGCGTCGGCGTCGGCGTCGCGGCCGAACAATCCAGCGCACAACAGCAGCAGGGCAAGCATCGGCATGGCACGGTGCTCCGGAGAAGGGAGTCCAGCGTGGCACTGCCTCCTGCCCGGTGAAACCGGTATGCGACGAAAGCCGGTAAAGCGTGCGTCAAGCGGGTCCGGGGAGGATGAATCCGGGGCGGGGTGGCCAGTACCCCCTGGCCCTGCCACCGCCGCGGAGCCGGAACAGCGTCGCGGCGGTGGCAACGGGTCAGAGAACCCGGGCTTCGGAACGGATGGGATTACAACGGATCACAGCACAGTACCTGACCGGGCTTGCCGGAATTTCCGAACGGACAGCTCGGGTGCGGTTCGCAGCCCGGCGCGTAGCCGGTCTTGGGCGCGACGGCGAAGGCCTGGGCGGCGCCGAAGGCCATGGCGGCGACAACGACGATACCGGCGACGGACGAAAGGACTTTCTTTCCGATCATGTGTATCTCCTTGGTTGGCGTTGTGGTGTTGCAGTTGCCGAAGGCACGTGAGTGCCAGTGGTGGCGCGGGAGTAATGTCGAGGTGCTGGTGTCTGTCTGGTCAGGGCAGGGCGAGGTCCGGCGCCAACGACGTCATGGCGGCCTGTACGACCTGCTCATCAAGCTGGCCCACATGCTTGTAGGCCACGCCACCATCGCTGCCCAGCACGATCAGCATCGGGGTGACCGTTGCGCGATAGCGCTTCGATGCATCGCCTTCGCTGTCGATGGCGACCGGGAAGCGCAGATCGTGCGCGCCGGCGTAGTCGGCCAGTTCATCGTAGGGAGGAAGTCCCACGCCGATCAGTTCGCTGGCACCCCGTGCAGCGGCGATCTTCCGCACATGTGGCATCGAGGCCAGGCAGTAGCGGCAGGTCGTGGAAAAGAAGTAGAGGATCTGCGGCGCAGCGCGCGGGCCGCCCAGCTGCACACGGGCCTGCTGCGTGGTCTTCAGCGCAAGCGGGGCGGGAACGCTGCCGCGTGCCAGGCCGTGCGCTTCAAGCCGCATCGCCTGCAGCTGCGAGGCCATCTGTTGGTTGATCTGCCGCAGCTGGCGGTTCTGCCATCCCAGCGCGACGATCAGCGCAGACAGCAGCAGGGCCACAATGGGGAACAGGACGCGCTTGATCATCGATCATCCTTGAACGCAGCGTTGGGCCGAACATACCGGAACTGGCGCACAGGTTGTTAAGCCAATGTTCGCCACGCGCGCACGGGTGTCGTGCCTGTACTAGAGTGGCACCCGCGCAGGCATGCGCGCCTGCCTTCCTCCCATTACCAGAAGGATTTCCCGATGAGCGATCATGTCCCGGTGTCCCGGCCCAATCCAGTTCTTGAACTGCTGTTTGGCGGCAACATGCTGGAGGGCACGTTCAAGGCGGTGGTCTGGGTGGCCCTGCTGGCTGCAGTCCTGGCCTGGACCACCTTCCGCTGAGTCCTTGCGCGGCGCTGCAGCACCGGCTGCAGGCGCCGTTGCGGCCCGCTCAGGCGTTGAAGGCCTGGCGCAGGCTGCGCAGGCTCGCCTGGCGCTGTTCCTTCGCGATGGCCTCACCCATTTCCAGCTCCTGCAGGCGCAGCCCGACCAGGGTCATCGACAGCGCGTAGCCGCGCGCCGCATCGGCAACGCGCGAAAGTCCCAGCGCGCGCCGCGCCAGCGCGTTCACGTGTTCCAGGTCGGGCATCAGGCCCAGGTAGGCGCGCTCGGCGCTTTCCAGGTCGGGAGCACGCAGGATCGCGTGCGCTTCAGCAGCAGGGGAGACGGAGGCCATGGGGGGGTCCTTGTCCGTAGCAGGCGCTCGATCAGAACGAGCGCATCAGGGAAACGAAGGCCGACGTCTGTGTACCACGTCGTGCCATCGGGCTGTCCTTCACCGCATCGCCGAACCACTGGTTGGCGACCACGCCTGTCGCACGCCACTTGGTGCCCAGCGGCGTGCTTACCGCGATCTGCAGGCTCGGTGATGTCGTGCTGCCTGGGCGGTAGGCCGACAGGCCCGAGCGCAGTGCTTCCTCGTCGCTGATGCCGTAGTAGTACTCCAGCAGGCGTGCGCTGGAGTGCACCACGCCCACCCGCGGCACCCAGGTGAAGCGGCCGGCCTGGATCGGATAGCTGTAATGCAGGCGCGATTCGAATCCACCGCCATGCCCGGTGATCTCACGCATCACGCCGGCCTCGACAATGCCCCAGTCGGCGCTGTATTCACCGTTGATTCCTGCCATGGCCGACATCTGCCGGCTGTGCAGGCGGCGCAGCTGCGGATCATTCACGTCGTCGGTCTTGAAGCGCAGCGTGTAGGGCGTGAGTGCTGCCGACAGCCGCAGGCCCTGGCCCTTGTACAGGTACATGCCCAGCGAGCCGGGGCTGGCGAAGAAGCGCTGGCCCTGCCAGGAAATCGCCGGTACGACCAGTGGCTTGACGTCGTAGTGCGCATACGCGCCGGACGTCGCACCTGCGGTGATGCCGGCCTGCACGCCCGGGCTGCGGTCGGCTGCATGCGTGATCAACGGCAGGCCGATGGCAGCGGAGAACAGCAGGGGGCGAAGCAGGGTCGGGGACAGCGACGACATCGATCAGCCACTTTGCGGGGGATGGCTGCGCATGGTGCGGGCCCAACATTGTCAGAACATTGCGCCTGGACAATCGGCACGCAATGACGCCCAAAGCAGGCGCCAGGCACTATGATCGGCACCGTTTCCGGCAGCCGAGTCCCTGATGCGCATCCTTCTGGTCGAAGACGATCCTGATCTGTCCCGTGCCCTGCAATCGGGCCTGGAGCGGCAGGGCGTGGTGGCCGATGTGGTCGGCAGCCTGGCCGAAGCGGCCATCGCGCTGCGCGATCCGGTGCACCAGTTGATGCTGCTCGACCGCCAGCTTCCCGATGGTGACGGCGCCGGTTTTGTCGCCACTGCGCGGTCACTGCGCCCGAACCTGGCGGTGATCATGCTGACGGCCAAGGGCACGTTGTCGGACAAGGTCGAAGGGCTGGATGTCGGTGCCGATGACTACCTGGTCAAGCCGGTGGCGATCGAGGAACTGATGGCGCGCATCCGCGCGGTGTCGCGGCGGCCCTCTGCGATGGTGACACCGAGCCTGCGTCTGGGACGGCTCGAATTCGACTTCGAATCGCTGCAGGCTCAAGTGGAGGGCCAGCCGCTGCCGCTGCCGCGCCGGCAGGTGCTGGTGCTGCAGGCGCTGGCGATGCGGCAGGGGCGCACGGTTACCCGCAGTGCGCTGGAAGCGGCGGTATACGGCTTCGATGATGAGATCCAGTCCAATGCGCTGGACGCGCATATCTCCAAGCTGCGCAAGGCGCTTCAACAGGCCGGGGCGGGCGTGGAGATCCACGTGATCCGCGGCGTCGGCTACCTGCTGGCGGAGGCCTGAGATGGCACGCCCGATCCGTTCCATCACGCTCGGCCTGGCCTGGCGCCTGTTCCTGGCGCAGGCATTCACCGTGCTGTTCGCGGTGGTTGCGTTGATCCTGACCTGGGGTGACAAGGACTCCTGGGGCATGGACATGTTCATGGCCGAGGCGGTGGCCAAGGCCGTGCACAGTGAGGGCGGCCGGTTGGTGCTGGATGAAGCGCGCTGGCGCAGGCTGGACGCGGATGCGGGAGGCAATCTCTGGTTCGCGGCGGTCGATGACAAGGGCATCTGGCTGGAACGCGGCACGATTCCGGCCATCCACGCGCCGTTGCTGGCGCGGTTGCCGACGCTGGGTGCCACCGAACTCGGTTCGCTGGTGCCGCCCTACCTGGATGTGGCCAGGGTCATGATCCGCAACGAGGATGGCCGACGCATCACGGTGATGGTGGGTGGCGCACCGAAGGGCGGGCTGCTGGATGGCGCACTGATGGTGTTGCGCCTGATCGGCCTGTGGTTCTTCCTGCCGCTGATCGTGGTCACGCTGCTGGTGATGCCGACGGTGATCCACCGCGCGATGCGCGGTGTGCGGCGTTCCGCGCAGCAGGCCAAGGAGCTGGATATCGGCCAGCCGGGCGCGCGGCTGGACGCGCAGCTGGTGTCGACCGAGGTTGCGCCGCTGGTGGAAGCGTTCAACGATGCGATCGACAAGGTGCAGCAGGGCTACGCGGCGCGCGACAAGTTCCTCGCCGATGCCGCGCACGAGCTGCGCGTGCCGATCGCGGTGGTGCAGGCGCGCCTGTCACAGCTGCCGCAGGGCGAACTCAAGTCGCAGCTGCTCACCGACGTTGCCCGCCTTGGCAACGTGGCCGAGCATCTGCTCGACCTGCAGCGGCTTGACCGCAATGTCGGTGCGCTGCAACGGCTGGACCTGGCGCTGCTGGTGCGCGAAGCCGCTGCCGAGCTGGCGCCACTGGTGGTAGGGGCGGGCTATGGCTTCGAGGTGGATGCGCCGGACGCGCCGGTGTGGATCCACGGCGACAGCCTGGCGCTGGGGCGGGTGATCGCCAACCTGGTGCACAACGCCATCGTCCACGGTGGTGGTCGCGGCACCATCTGCGTGCGCCTGGATGAGCGTGGCCTGCTGGAGGTCAGCGACCAGGGTGCCGGTATTCCAGTCAATGACCGCGAGGCGATCTTCGAGCCGTTCCATCGGCTGCGCGCGGCCGGCAGTGGCAGTGGGCTGGGCCTGCATCTGGTGAAGGAGATCGTGCAGCACCACGGCGGCTCGGTCAGTGTCGGCGAAGCGGCCGGCGGTGGCGCCAGCTTCCGGGTGAATTTCCATCGCGGCACCGTTCGGCGCTGACACCCGCGCGGGGCATTGCCCGATAGGCAGGCCGTCGTGGTCGATTGCAGGCTGCACGGATGGTTCCCGAACGATCCGCCCCACCCCTGTTCGGCGGGGGCAGTGCCGCAGGGCTGGTGCTGGGCGCGTTGGCCTGCATGCAGCTGCCGGTGCTGCTGCCGCTGTGGCTGTGCGCGCCGTTGGCGGTCGCCGCTGGCGCCGGCTGGCTTGCGCGCTGGCGTGGCCGGGGCTGGGCGATGGCCGTGTTCGGGCTGGCATGGGCGACGCTGCACGGGCATTGGGCGCTGCACCACCAGATAGCTCCCGCTGCGCTGGCGCAGGATGTGCGGGTGCAGGGGCGGGTGATCGACCTTCCCCACAGCGGGCCTGGCTACACGCGCTTCATGCTGTATGTGGACGAGGCCGTGACGCTGCCATCGCTGCGTGGCACACGCCTGCAGGTCACCTGGAATGATCCGTGGCGCGGGGCTGCAAACGCCGGCAGTGAAGGCGGGCGCCACGCGGTGCGCGCCGGGGCGCATTGGGAATTGTCACTGCGCCTGCGGGCGCCGCGTTCACGGATCAATCCGGGCGGCTTCGATGCCGAGCGGCAAGCATTGCAGCGGGGCATTTCCGGCAATGGCACGGTTCGTGATCCGGCAAGCGCACGTGAGCGGCTGCCCGCACAAGGTCTGCAGGCCTGGCGTGAACGCAGCAGCGCCGTGATTGCCACGCAGGTGGCGCATCCCGCTGCGCGGTTCGTACAGGCGCTGGCGCTGGGCGACACCCGTGGCGTGTCCGATGCCGACTGGGACCACCTGCGCGCGCTGGGCCTGACCCATCTGGTCGCCATTTCCGGATTCCACGTGGGCGTGGTGGCTGGATTCGGTGCGCTGTTGTGCCGCGTGTCGTGGTGGTTGTGGCCAGCGCTGGGGCGGGTCCGGCCACGGCCGCAGGCCGCCGCGTGGGGCGCCGCGCTGGCCGC
>NZ_DS999412.1:3525025-3682828 GCF_000158575.1 Stenotrophomonas sp. SKA14 | reverse complement strand
GCCTGGTTGCATTGGCCCGGGCCGGACGCCGCCCGGTTGCTGCGGGGCAGGGGTTGGCATTGGCTGCGATGGTGATGGTGCTGCCGGCGCCGATGTCGGTCCTGTCGGCAGGGTTCTGGTTGAGCTTTGGCGGCGTGCTTTGGCTGTTGTGGTGCCTGCCGCGCACCGGGGCGGAAGGCTTCGGCGGTGGCGTGCGCGGCTTCCTGGCGGCGCAGGGGGTGGCGAGCCTGGGCCTGCTGCCCCTGTGCGTGGCCTTGTTCGGCGGTACCGCGCGGCTGGGGCCGCTGGTCAATCTGCCGATCATCCCGTGGTGGACGCTGCTGGTGGTGCCGCTGTCGCTGCTGGGGACCGCTCTTCACGCCCTGCACGACGACGCGGGCGGATGGGCGTGGCGTGCCGCCGCCGGGTTGTTCGAGCTCAGCTGGCAGGCCCTGCAGCCGCTGGCGCTGCACCCGCGGGCGATGTGGTGGCTGGCCGAGGCGTCCACCTGGGCGGTGCCGGCGGCGTTGCTGGGGGTGTTCTGGTGGATGCTGCCGCGCGGGGCAGGCGGTGCACTCAGCGGTCTGTTGCTGTGCCTGCCATTGCTGTGGCCGGCGCGCGAGGTACCCGCAGAGGGCGAGCTGGAACTGCTGGTGCACGATGTCGGCCAGGGCACGGCGGTGCTGGTGCGCACGGCGCAGCACGCGCTCTGGTATGACGTCGGGCCGCCGAGCGGTGGCGACGGCAATGAACGGATCCTGGTCCCGGCCCTGCGCGCGTTGGGCCAAGGGCCTCCCCAGCAGTGATGCTCAGCCATGACCATCTGGATCACATCGGCAGCCTGCCCAGCCTGCGGCGGCAACTACCCGGGCTGCAGGTGCTGGCCCCGCCCGGCAGCGCGCTTGCCGGGGCCCTGCCGTGCCAGCAGGGAACGCGCTGGCAGTGGGACGGTGTTGATTTCCAGGTATTGCACCCGGCGCCCGGCAGCCGGCAGGCCGGCAATGAAGACAGCTGCGTGCTGCGCATCGCCAGCCGTCATGGCGTTGTCCTGCTGCCCGGTGACATCGGCCGGTCGACGGAACAGCGACTGCTGCAGGCGACGCCAGCGGCGCTGAAGGCCGACGTGGTGCTGGTGCCGCATCATGGCAGTGGCGGCAGCTCCAGCGCGGCGTGGGTGGCGGCGGTGGCACCGCGGCTGGCGCTGGTTTCGGCCGGGCACCAGAACCGCTTCGGCCACCCGCGCCGGGAGGTTGTCCAGCGCTGGCAGGCGCAGGGAGCCGAGGTGCTGGCGACCGCCGACGCCGGGGCGATCCGCGTATGGCTTGGCGCGCAAGGGCTGCAGCTGCGTGAACAGCGTGTCCACGCCTCCCGTTGGTGGGATGCCGCTGGGCGGGCGCGGTCGGCTGCTATCCTATCGTCGATCGAACAAGCGGCCGTTGGGCCGGAGGGTTGAAACGTGTGGGAACTGGTCAAGGCCGGTGGCTGGCCGATGGTGCCGCTGCTGCTGTTGGGCGTACTGGCTTTGGCGATCATCCTGGAGCGTTTCTGGTCCCTGCGGCGGACGGAAGTGCTGCCGCCCGGCCTCGGCCAGGAAGTGCGCAACTGGGCCGCACGCGGCAAGCTCGATCCGGCCCATCTGCAGACCCTGCGTGCCAATTCGCCGCTGGGCGCGCTGCTGGCCGCCGCGCTGGAAGCGCGCAATCGCCCGCGTGACCAGATCCGCGAGCGCATCGAGGACACCGGCCGCCACCTGGTGCACCGCATGGAGCGCTTCCTCAATGCACTGGGCACCATCGCCTCGGCGGGCCCGTTGCTGGGCCTGCTCGGCACGGTGATCGGCATGATCCAGATGTTCCTGGGCATCCTCGACCACGGCGTGGGTGACGTGAACCAGCTGGCCGGCGGCATCGGCAAGGCCCTGGTCTGCACCGCCACCGGCATGATCGTGGCGATTCCGGCGTTGATGTTCCATCGCTACTTCAAGGGCCGCATCCACGGTTACGTGGTGGAGATGGAGCAGGAAGCAAGCGCATTGCTGGATACGCTCGACGGCCGCCCCGGGGTGATGAACCCGGCCGCAGCGGTGCGTTCGTCCAACGCTGCCACGGCGAAGGCCTGATCGATGCGTATCGGCAACGACCGGTCACAGGATGAGCCGCATATCGACCTGGTGCCGCTGATCGACGTCATCCTGGTGCTGATCATCTTCTTCGTGGTCACCACCACGTTCGACGCGCGTTCGACGCTGCAGGTGCAGCTGCCGACCGCCAGCCAGCAGCAGACCAACGAGCCGCCACGCTCGCTCAGCGTGCTGATCAACGCCGAAGGCCGCTATTTCATCAATGACCAGGAAGTGCTGCGCAGCGACGTCGAGTCGGTCAAGCAGACCATTGCCGCCGTGGCGGGCAGCGATCGCGAGCAGACCGTGCTGTTGCGCGCCGACGCACGCACTCCGTACCAGGCCGTGGTGACCGCGCAGGACGCGCTGGGCCAGCTCGGCTTCCGCCGTATTGCCATTGCAACAGCACCCGAGGTGCGTCCATGAGTTCCAAACACGCGCCGGTGTGGCCGATCTACAAACGTCTGCTGGGATATACCCGTGCCTACTGGGTCCTGATGGTCGCCGCTGTCATCGCGATGGCGGTGGAGTCGGTGGCCGGCTACTTCTTCACCAAGCTGATGGAGCCGCTGGTCAACCGCGGCTTCGTCAATCCCGAGCCAAAGATGGCGGTGATCCTGCCGTTGACCATCCTCGGCCTGTTCCTGATGCGCAGTGCCGCCACCTGGGTCAGCGACTACGCACTGGCCAAGACCGGCCGCAGCGTGGTGCGCGACCTGCGTGAGCAGGTACTGGCCAAGTACCTGCACCTGCCGTCCTCGCACTTCGATACCGAATCGACCCCGGTGATGGTCAGCCGCCTGAATTTCGATACCGAGCAGGTCACCCAGGCCAGCGCCGATGCACTCAAGACCGTGGTCGCCGATACCCTGACCATCATCGCGATGCTGGCGGTGATGCTGCAGATGAGCGTCAAGGTCACCGTGGCGATGCTGGTGGTGGTGCCGATGATCGGTGTGATCGTGTCCTACGTGGGCAAGCGCTACCGGCGCATCAGCCGTGGCATCCAGGACGGCATGGGCACGATGGCGCAGACCGCCGAGCAGTCGCTGGCCGCGCAGCAGGAAGTAAAGGTGCACGGCACCCAGCAGCATGAGATGTCGCGTTACTCGCGCCTGGCCAACCGCATGCTGGCGCTGAACATGAAGGTGGAAATCACCCGTGCCGGTGCGTCCAGCGTGGTCCAGTTCCTGGCCGCGCTGGCGCTGGCGGTGATCGTCTGGGTGTCGACCCGCGAAGCGCTTGCTGGCCGTCTGAATGCCGGCCAGTTCATGGGGCTGATGATCTCGATGACCGCGATCATTCCCTCGCTGCGCCGCCTGACCAGCGTGCAGTCCTCGATCTCGCGTGGCGTGTCCGCTGCCGAGCGCCTGTTCGGCATCCTCGACATGCCGGTCGAGCGCGACGAAGGCCGCAACACGGTGCAGCGCGTGCAGGGCGAACTGGCGTTCGAGCATGTCATGCTGCGCTACCGCGCCGACAGTGGCATCGCGCTGGATGACATCAGCTTCGTTGCCAAGCCGGGCACGGTGACCGCCATCGTTGGCCGATCCGGCAGCGGCAAGACCAGCCTGATCCGGCTGGTGCCGCGCTTCTACGAACCCAGTGGCGGGCGCATCACCCTCGACGGCGTGGCGCTGGACGACTATCCGCTGGCCGATCTTCGCCGCCAGGTGGCGATGGTCGGGCAGAAGGTCATGCTGTTCGACGACACCATCGGCGCCAACATCGCCTATGGCATGGAGGCAACCGATGATCAGATCCGTGCGGCCGCCGAAGCGGCCAATGCGTGGGAATTCATCGCGCGCATGCCGCAACAGCTGCAGACACCGGTCGGCGAGAACGGAGCGCTGCTGTCCGGCGGCCAGCGCCAGCGCCTGGCGATCGCGCGCGCGATCCTGCGCGATGCTCCGATCCTGATCCTCGATGAAGCCACTGCTGCGCTCGACAACGAATCCGAGCGGCTGGTGCAGGACGCATTGCAGCGCCTGATGCCCGAGCGCACCACGCTGGTCATCGCGCACCGCCTGTCGACCATCGAGCATGCCGACCAGGTGCTGGTGATGGACCACGGTCGCATCGTTGAACGTGGCACCCACAAGGAGCTGCTGAGCATGGGTGGCCTGTACCAGCATCTGCACAGCATGCAGTTCCGCGAAAGGCAGGACTGATGGCTGGCAAGGGTACCCAGACCCCGCCGTACTGGTATGACGGCAGCCCGGTTCCCTGGGCGATGCGCCTGCTGGCGCCGCTGTACGCCGGTGTCACCGCGCTGCGCCGGCGTGCCTATCGGCGCGGCTGGCGCAAGCACTACACGCTGCCGGTGCCGGTCATCGTGGTCGGCAACATCACCGCGGGTGGGACCGGCAAGACGCCGTTGACCATCGCCCTGGTCGAGCGCCTGCGCGCCGCCGGCTGGAAGCCGGGCGTGGCCAGCCGTGGCTATGGCCGCGAGGATACCGACAAGCCGCTGTGGGTGCAGGCCGACACGCCGACCGCCAAGGGCGGTGACGAACCGGTGCTGATCGCGTGGAAGACCGGCGTGCCGGTGCGCGTGGACCGTGACCGCGTTGCCGCTGGCAAGGCGCTGATCGAGGCCGGCTGCGATGTGATCGTCTGCGACGATGGCCTGCAGCACTACCGGTTGGCACGCGACATCGAAATTGAAGTGGTCGATGCCCAGCGCCGCTACGGCAATGGCCGGATGATTCCGGCCGGGCCGCTGCGTGAGCCGGTCAGCCGCGCTACCGAGTGCGACTTCCGTGTGGTCAACCTCGGCCAGGCTGATGAGGACGCAGCAGCCCAGGCCTGTGGATTCGGCCAGTGGCCGATGGCCCTGCACATCGACAGTGCGCAGCCGCTGGCCGGTGGCCGTGCGCGCCCGCTGTCGTATTTCAAGGGCCAGCGTGTGCACGCGGTGGCCGGCATCGCCCATCCGCAGCGCTTCTTCGACATGTTGCGCGCGCGTGGCATCGGCGTGGTGCCGCATGCCTTCGCCGACCATCAGGCGTATCAGCCGCAGGACCTGTCCTTCGGCAGCCAGCTGCCGGTGCTGATGACCGAGAAGGACGCGGTGAAGTGCCGTCAGTTCGGCAACGACTGGCATTACGCCGTCCCGCTGCGCGCCGAGCTGCCTGCTGCGTTCTGGGTGGCGCTGACCGATCGCCTGGACAAGCTGAGACCGAACTGAGTGGCGCGGCGGCGCTTGCATTCACCTGCCGCCGGCCGCATTCCTGTTGCAACGAGCCTGCCGAGTACCGCCCGCATGACCGAATTCGTCGTCGCCATCCCGGCCCGCTACGCCGCCTCGCGGCTGCCAGGCAAGCCGCTGCGCCTGCTGGGCGGTGAGCCGCTGGTCCTGCACGTGGCGCGCCGCGCGCTGCAGGCGGGCGCTGGTGAGGTCTGGGTCGCCACCGACGACCAGCGCATCGCCGACACGCTGTCCGGGCTGGCCGAAGTGAAGGTGGCGATGACCGCAACGTCGCACGCGTCCGGCACCGACCGCCTGGCCGAGTGCGCGCGCATTGCCGGCTGGGCCGATGACACCGTGGTGGTGAACCTGCAGGGCGATGAACCCTTCGCGCCGGCGGCCGGCATCCGCGCAGTGGCCGACGCGCTGGTCGGCGGCAATGCGCCGATGTCGACCCTGGCCACCACCGTCGAGGACGCGCATACCCTGTTCGACCCGAACGTGGTCAAGCTGGTGCGCAACGTGCGCAACGAGGCGATGTACTTCAGCCGTGCGCCGATCGCCTGGCACCGCGATGGCTTCGCCCGCAGCCGCGACACCCTGCCGGACGGCCATGCCTGGCTGCGCCATATCGGCATCTATGGCTATCGCGCCGGCTTCCTGCAGCAGTTCGCGGCGATGCCGCCGGGCCAGCTGGAGCAGGTCGAATCGCTGGAACAGCTGCGGGTGCTGGAGGCGGGTTATCCAATCAGCGTGGCGATCTCGCCGGAACCGTTCCCGCCGGGCATCGATACCCCCGAGGACCTCGAGCGCGCCGAAGTGCTGCTGCAGGCGATGGCCGCGCGATGAAACTGCTGGTCGTCTGCCTCGGCAACATCTGCCGTTCGCCGATGGCCGAAGGTGCGCTGCGCGCACGCCTGGAGGCCTCGCCGCTGGCCGGGCGGGTGCAGGTCGATTCGGCCGGTACCGGTGACTGGCACGTCGGTGAGCCACCGGACCGGCGCGCGATCGCCTGCGCGGCCAGGCACGGCGTGGACATTGGTGGCCTGCGCGCGCGTCAGCTGCAGGCTGCGGATTTCGACCGCTTCGACTGGATCCTGTGCGCCGACGAAGCCAATCTGCGTGATGCCGGTCGCCTGGCTGCACCCGCCCAGCGCGAGCAGCTGGCGCTGTACCTGCCGTGGTCGGGCGGAGAGGGTCGGGCGGCGATCCCGGATCCCTACACCGGCGGCAACGATCACTTCGAACAGGTCTGGACGCTGGTCGACACTGCTGCAGAACGTGCCGTGGCACGACTGTTGCATGACGCCGACTCCGGCATAATCGGACCATGAACGTCCAGCCCGTCCCGGACCTGCCCGAGTTCGCCACCTGGCTCAACGCCACCCCCTGCACCCTGACCGAACTGCGCGGTCGGCCGGTGGCGCTGTTGTTCGTCAACGCCGCCTCCGCCTGGAGCGCCCAGCGCCTGGCCGAATTCGGCCAGTGGCTGTCACGCCACCCGGGCAAGTTGCAGCCGCTGGTACTGCAGGTGCCGCGCTTTGATTTCGAGCGCGACCCGGGTGCCGCATTGAAGCTGCTGCGCCGACAGGGCCTGACGATGCCGGTGCTGCTGGACGCCGACTGGGATGGCTGGCGTCGCTTCGGCATCAACGCCTGGCCAACGATGGTGCTGCTGGACGCGCAGGGCCGCGAGCAGCAACGGCTGGTCGGGCAGGGCGCGCCCGGTGAGCTTGAGCGTGCCTTGAACGCGCTGTGCCAGGGCGCTCCTTCGGCGCCGCCGCGGGGAGGCAGCGAGCTGCATCCGGAGCCGCGCCAGGCCCTGCGTTTTCCGTTGGGGCTGGCCGTCAGCACCGAGCGCCTGTACATCGCCGACAGCGGCCATCACCGCATCCTCGAATGCAGCCATGGCGGCCGCATCCTGCGCCAGTTCGGGCTGGGCACCGCCGATTTCATGGATGGCAACCTTGCCGAGGCGGCGTTCCATCGCCCGCAGGCGCTGGTCCTTGAACGCGACGCGCTGTACGTGGCCGACACCGGCAACCACGCGGTGCGACGCATCAACCTGCTCACCGGCATCGTCGACACGCTGTGCGGCAACGGCCGCCCCGGGGCGCCGGTGGAGGGGCCGGTTGCGCAGGCGCGGCAGGTATCGCTGGACCATCCGATCGGCCTGGCCATCGCCGACAACCAGCTGCATATCGCCATGGCCGGCGACAACCGCATCTGGAGCTATCACCTGGGCCAGCGCAGCCTGCAGTGGCGCGCCGGCAGCGGTGCCATCGACGAGCGCGACGGCAGTGGCCACCTGGCCGCCTTCGCCCAGCCCACCGCGTTGGCCGTAGTGCAGCAGGTGCTGTACGTGGCCGACGCGCTGGGTTCCTCGATCCGTGCGCTGCAGCTGCGCGGCGATCTGGTGCAGACGCTGGTCGGTCAGGGGCCCTGGCGCTTCGGCAATGAGGATGGCCCGCGCGCGCAGGCCCGCCTGCAGTTCCCGCAGGCGATCGCGCTGAGTCCGGACGCTCCGCTGCTGTGGATCGCCGATTCCGGCAACGGCCGCCTGCGCACGCTTCGCCTGGGCGGCGGCGAACTCACCACCCAGCCGCTGCCGCGTCGCCTGCAGGGCCCGGCCGGGCTGGCGGTAGGCGCCGGTGCGGTGTGGATCGCCGAGACCGACGCCCACGCCGTACTGCGCCTGGACCCTGAGAGTGGCGTGCTCAGCGAAGTGCCGATCAGCGAATGACCGACGTTCCCGCCCCGCCTTTGACGGCAAGCTTTGCGGCCCATCTCAGCACCGCGCCGGCGGGTACCGCATGTACGCGGCGACGACACGTTGCTGTACGTGGCAAGGCGCGTGCACTGCGCAACCGCGTCGGCAGCTATTTCAACGGCAGCCCGAAGAACGCGCGGATCATGTCGATGATCTCGCAGATCGCGCGCATGGACGTCACTGTCACGCGCTCGGAAGCCGAGGCGCTGCTGCTGGAAAACCAACTGATCAAGTCGTTGTCGCCGCGCTACAACGTCTCGCTGCGCGACGACAAGACCTATCCCCATGTGCTGCTGACCCGCGAGGACTGGCCGCGCATCGCGCTGCATCGCGGCCCACGTGCCATTCCCGGCCGCTATTTCGGGCCCTATCCGGGCGTCACCGCAGTGCGCGAGACGCTGAACCTGATGCACAAGCTGTTCAAGCTGCGCAGCTGCGAGGACAGCGTGTTCCGCAATCGTTCGCGGCCGTGCCTGCAGTACCAGATCGGCCGTTGCAGCGCGCCCTGCGTCGAACTGGTGGCGCCAGCCGAATATGCCGAGTCGGTGCGTCGTGCCGCGCTGTTCCTGGAAGGCAAGAGCGATGAGCTGACCCGCGAGCTGGGCGAGCAGATGCAGGCGGCCAGCGAGGCGTTGGAGTTCGAGCAGGCCGCGCGCCTGCGCGATCTGATTTCCTCGCTGCGCAGCATGCAGACCCGTCAGTACGTCGATGGCCGCGCCGCTGACCTGGACGTGCTGGCGGTGGCCATGCAGGGCTCGCAGGCCTGCGTGCTGCTGCTGGCATTCCGTGATGGCCGCAACCTGGGTACCCGCCCGTTCTTCCCGCGCACCAATGGCGAGGAAAGCCCGGAAGAAGTCCTCGCTGCGTTCGTCTCGCAGTACTACATCGAATTCGAGCCGCCGCGCGAGATCCTGCTGGACCGCGAGATTCCCGATGCCGACCTGCTTGTCGCCGCGCTGTCGGCCTCGGCCGAACGCAAGGTGCAGCTGAAGTGGAACGTGCGTGGCGAGCGTGCCGGTTATGTGGAACTGGCCAGCCGCAACGCGCAGCTGACCCTGGCCACCGAACTCAACAGCCGCAACGCGCAGCACGCACGCAGCGATGCGCTGCGCGACATGCTGGGCCTGGCCGAGCCGGTCAAGCGGGTGGAGTGCTTCGACATCAGCCATACCCTCGGCGAGGCCACCGTGGCCTCATGCGTGGTGTTCGACGCCGCCGGCCCGGTGCGCGCGCAGTATCGCCGCTTCAACATCAGCGGTATCGAGCCGGGCGATGACTATGCCGCCATGCGCCAGGCCATCGACCGCCGCTTCCGCCGTGCCGTGGAAGAGCAGGGCGTGCTACCGGACGTGCTGCTGATTGACGGTGGCGCCGGCCAGTTGGCACAGGCGCAGGCGGCGCTGGCCGACCTGGGCGTGGAAGGCGTGCTGCTGGTGGGTGTAGCCAAGGGCGTGGAGCGCCGCGCCGGCCATGAAGCGCTGGTGATGCCCGACGGCCGCGAACTGCGCCCGGGCGCGGCCAATCCTGCGCTGCAGTTCATCCAGCAGGTGCGCGACGAGGCGCACCGCTTCGCCATCACCGGCCACCGTGGCCGCCGGCAGAAAGCGCGGATGACCAGCAAGCTGGAGGACATCCCCGGTATCGGGCCGCGCCGCCGTGCCAGCCTGCTCAAGCATTTCGGTGGTCTTGTCGGCCTGAAAGCCGCTGGCGAAGCGGAAATCGCCAAGGTGGAAGGCATCAATGACGCCCTCGCGGCACGTATCTACGCTAACCTGCACGGGTTGGCCACGCCCGATGCGGCCGAGTAGAGAGAGAAGCACGCACGCCATGAAGTTGACCCTCCCCACCTGGCTGACGTTGTTGCGGATCGTGATGATCCCGGTGCTGGTGCTGGTGTTCTACCTGCCCTACACCTGGACCAACTTCGCTTCGGCGGCGATCTTCGGCCTGGCCGCGATCACCGACTGGCTCGACGGCTGGATCGCACGCCGCTACCAGCTGGAGTCGGCGTTCGGCGCTTTCCTGGACCCGGTCGCGGACAAGCTGATGGTGGCGGTGGCGCTGTTCCTGATCGTGCAGGGTCATCCGACGCCGTGGATGGCGTTCTGGGCGGCGGTGATCGTCGGCCGTGAGATCGCGGTGTCGGCGCTGCGCGAGTGGATGGCTGAACTGGGCCAGCGTGCCAAGGTGCGCGTGGCGATGATCGGCAAGGTCAAGACCACCGCGCAGATGGTCGCGCTGCTGTGCCTGCTGTATTCGGTGGCGCCGAACGTACCGGTGCAGGACATCTGGATGGGCTGGCCGGTGTTCCACATCGGCGATTGGACCCTGGCGATTGCCGCCGTGCTGACCCTGTGGTCGGGCCTGCAGTACCTGCACGCCGCCTGGCCGAGCCTGCGCGAAGACGAGCGCGCTGCGCGCGAGCGTTCGCGGCAGAAGAAGCTGGGCAACGGTTGATCGGGCGCGACATCCACGCATGGCGTGGATCTACTGGAAATGCTGCATCCACGCCAGGCGTGGATACGCACTGCCAGGTGCCTCGCATACGCCTGAAAAAACCGCTTGACGCCATTCCTGGAACAGGTAGAATTTCGCCTCCCAAGCGGGAATAGCTCAGTTGGTAGAGCGCAACCTTGCCAAGGTTGAGGTCGCGAGTTCGAGTCTCGTTTCCCGCTCCAGATTCAAGAAGAACGCTCCCGCAAGGGGGCGTTTTTCGTTTGTCATGATACCGGCCGCTGCAGCCGCTACAGTCACGCCACGGCATCTTCATGGAAGGCGTGGTATCAGTGCGCCTGCGGGACGATCCCGACATCAGTGTCGCAATCGGAATGGCAGGACGCGCGGTCGTGGGGACGATCGCGGGTGAAAGGCTCGGGCGTGGGTTGCAGCAGAGTTCAATGGCTTGGAATCTGCACCAGCGTTCTGCGCGTCGCATGGGGTGAAAGGCTGGCGAAAGGCCAACGCCAGCGTTGCCTGAACCGCACGCGTGTTGTGACGTTTTTCGGACCATTTCTCCATGTTCGCTCCACAATCGCACGGTAGCCTTCATGCTCCTTCTACACGTTGGCGGGCTGGTGGTCAGGCGTATCACTCCAGTGGCAGTGCCCAGGACCGGGCGCGGATTCTCCCTGCAGGCGGTGCTGCGCCCCGGCGCACTGCTGGCCAGCCTGGCCCTGGCGGGTTGCATGTCGGTGCCGGTGCCGGACCTGCCCGACCGCACGCCCAGCGCCTGGACCCAGGTGCCACAGGGGCAGGGCGTGGCGGTGGACGCCAGGCAATGGTGGAAGGTGCTGGCCGACCCGGCGCTGGATGGCCTGGTGGATCAGGCCATTGCCGGCAACCTCGACCTGCGGCAGGCCACGCTGCGCCTGCAGGCTGTGCGGATCGTCGCCGGCACGTCGGACTCGCGCTTCCTGCCGGAGATCTCGGCCAGTGCCAAGCAGGTGCAGGACGCCGCCGCTGTCGACACCTATTTCCATGCGGGCATCGAAGCAATCTGGGACCTGGGCCTGTTCGGCGCGGCCGAGAGCGCGCAGTTGAGCGCGCAGGCCTCGGCCGGCAATGCCGAGGCGCTGCGCAGTGCCGCGCAGGTTGCGGTGATCGCCGACGTGGTGCGCAGCTACCTGGATCTGACCGTGGCGCAGGCCCAGCAGGACCTGCTGGCCCGGCAGCAGGCAGTGGACGATCGCGGCGAACAGTTGGCGCTGGTTCGCCAGCGCCTGCGCCTGGATGAACCGGGTGAACTTGACCGGCTGCGGGCCCGCCAGGCAGCCACCCGGGCAGCCACGGCGCAGGCCAGCGAGAATGCGGGCAATGCCGCCCGCGCGTTGGCCCTGCTGCTGGGCCGCGATGGCCCGGACCCGGCGTGGCGCGCCTATCGCACGCCGCCGAAGCTGGGCGCATTCTCGCTGCAGCAGGTGCCGGCCGATCTGCTTCGCCACCGCCCGCAGATCCTGCTGGCCGAATCGGAAGTGATGCAGGCTGCGGCGAGCAAGGGCTCCGCACGTGCGGCGATGTATCCGCGGGTCAGCCTCGGCGGTTCGATCCTGTACGCCTACAACCTCACCCAGAACGCCCGCTCCAATTCCGATTCCAGTCCCTCGATCGGCCCGTACATCGATATTCCGTTGTGGGATTGGGGTCAGCGTCGTGCACGCTTCCATGCCGATGAGAAGCAGCTGGATGCTGCGCTGCTCGGCTACCGCAAGGCGGTGCTGGAAGGGGTGAGCGAAGTGGAGGGCGCGCTGGGCAGCCTGGCACGGCAGGACAGCAGCCAGCAGTCGTTGCGTGTGGCCAATGATGTCGCCCTGCAACAGGTCAAGCGCCAGGCACGGCAGGTGCAGTTGGGCCTGTCCAGCGAATTCGAGGGCCTCGACTCGCAGCGCGCTGCGTTGTCTTCGCAGGCCGATCTGATCGGCGCGCAGGGCGCGCGCGTGCTTGCATTCGCCTCGCTGTACCGCGCCCTGGGCGGCGCGCCGCTGCCGGTCGAGGCTGAGGGCGAGTCGCAATGATCGCACTGGCCCGCAAGACCCTGGCCTACGAGTGGCGCCGGTTCCTTCCGGTGGTGCTGGCGATGTGCTTCGCCGGTGTGCTGTTGATCGTGCAGGCAGCGCTGGTGCTGGGCATCTTCGGTACCGCCGCGATCTACGTGAAGGCATCCTCGGCCGACATCTGGGCCGGTTTCCCCGGCACCCAGAGCGTCAACTATGGCCACGCGATCAGTGCGGACGTGGAAAGCCACCTGCGCATGGACCCGGATGTGACCCGTGTCGAACCCTACGAATGGGTCGATGGCGAATGGCGCTCCAGCGCGCAGGGCACCGGCAATGTCTCGGTGTACCTGTCCGGCATCTCCACCCAGGATGACGCGATGATGTTCGCGCGCATCCTGCCGGCCGACCTGCGCGCGCAGCTGCGCGAGCCGGGCGCGGTGATCGTCGACAGCGCCGATCTGGATACGCTGGGCGTTGACCTGCAGAACAACCGTGCCTGGATCAACGGCAAGGCAGTGCGCGTGGTCGCCGCACAACCGGGGCTGCGCGGCCTTGGCGGTGTCAACGTGCTGGCGTCGCTGGATACCGCGCGTGCCATCGCCGGTACCGACCCGCACGAAGGCAGTACCTATTTCGTGGCGGGCCTGCGTTCGCCGGAGCTGGCCGACCGCGTGCGCGATCGTCTGGCCGCGTCGATGGGCCAGGCCACGCCGGTCGAGTTCTGGACGGCGCCCGAGTTTGCCAGCCGCTCGCAGCAGTATTGGCTGTTCGATACCGGCGCCGGCATCGCGGTGTTGTTCATGGCGGTCATCGTCTGCTTCGTCGGCGCGGTGATCACCAACCAGTCGTTTGCTTCGGTGGTGGCCGGCTCGGTTCGCGAATACGCCACGCTCAATGCGCTTGGCGCCGGCCGCTACGCGCTGGCGCGGGTGGTGTTCGAGCAGGCGCTGCTGATCGGCGGCGTCGGCATGCTGCTGGCGGCGGCGTTCAGCACCGTCGTGCTGTTGATCGCACAGACGCAGCGCGTGCCGGTGCAGCTGACGCCGATGGTCATCATCGGCTGCGTGGCGCTGGTGGCGGTGATGGCCATGCTGTCCAGCATCATGGCGGTCCGCAGCGTGGTCCGCTCCGATCCATCGTTGCTGCTGCGTTGAGGACCGGCCGATGACTTCCACACCCGCCGTCGCCCCGACCCTGCAGGCCGACGCACTGGAAAAGGGCTTCATGTCCGGCGATGTGCAGGTGCCCGTGCTGCGCGGCCTGTCGCTGGACATCTACCCCGGCGAGCTGACCCTGGTGTCGGGGCCGTCGGGCTGCGGCAAGAGCACGCTGTTGTCGCTGCTGTCCGGCCTGTCTTCACCCGATGGCGGCCGCGTGCATGCGCTGGGCCAGGACGTGGGCCACATGGCCCGCAGCGAAGTGGAGCGTTTCCGCCTGCACCATGTTGGCTTCGTGTTCCAGGGCTTCAACCTGTTCCCTGCACTGACCGCGCTTGAGCAGGTGCAGCTGCCGCTGGGCTACCGTGGCATGAGCAATCGCGAAAGCGAGCCGCTGGCACGCAGGGCGCTGGAAGAAGTCGGCCTGAGCCATCGCAGCCACATGCGCCCGGCGCAGCTGTCCGGCGGCGAGAAACAGCGCGTGGCGGTCGCCCGCGCCTTCGCCAAATCACCGACGCTGATCTTCGCCGATGAACCCACCAGTGCGCTGGACGCCGAGAACGGCCAGCGCGTGATCGACATCCTGCATCGCTATGCACGCGCGCATGGCGCCACCGTGCTGTGTGTGAGCCACGATCCGCGCCTGATCCGGCATGCCGATCGGGTGATCGCCATGGAAGACGGCATGGTCCGTGATGACCGCCGCCAGAACGAAACTGTAGAGTCCGCCCCATGACCAAGACGTCGCACCTGCTCCCCCTCAGCCTGGCCCTGTCCGCGGCATTGCTGCTGGGTGCCTGTTCCAAAGACGCGCCCGCCCAGGCACCTGCAGGTAAAGCAAGCACTGCCACCGCCGGCAAGGTCGCGGTGGCGCGCGGCATCATCGATGTCGAGGGCGGGCTGATCGCATTGGCGCCGCCGGTGGATGGATCGATCACCGCCGCGCCAGTGAAGGAGGGCGCCACGGTGAAGAAGGGGCAGCTGCTGCTGTCGCTGGACGGTGCGCTGCTGCAGCAGGAGGTGGCGATGGCCACCGCCTGCTGCTGTCGCTGGACGGTGCGCTGCTGCAGCAGGAGGTGGCGATGGCCACCGCCGATCTCGCGCTGGCCAATGACCGGCTGAAGGGCAGCCAGGCGCAGCTGCGCGAACTGGAGCGTAATGCCACCCGCCTGTCCACCGGCGCCAGCGAAGGCGTGTCGTCCAATCAGCAGGCCGACGCGGCCAAGCAGCAGCTGGCTGGCGTGCGTGCCGACGTCGACGTGGCCGGCGCGCAGGTCGACATGGCCCAGCACAAGCTGGAGCACGCCAAGTTGAAACTGCAGCAGATGTCGCTGAGCGCACCGGAGGCCGGCACCGTGGTCGGCCAGGTGCCGGGTCTCGGCGCCTTCGTGCAGGCGGGGAAGCCGGCGATCTCGCTGCTGCCGGCGCGGCCGCTGCAGGTGCGTGCAGAACTGAGCGCCGCCTATGCCGACGCGGTGCAGGTGGGCATGAAGGCCACCGTAGTGCCGGACAGTGATGGTGCCGAGAACACCAGCACGCTGCCGTCCGCACGGGTGGTGCGCATCAGCCCGGTGTTCGCGCAGGCGCGCCTGCCCGAAGACGCGGGGCGCGGTGTGGCCAAGGTGGTGGAGTGCGTACTGGAGTTCGACGGCGTGGCCAAGGCGCGCTTCGGCCAGCATGTGCGGGTCGAGTTCCGGAAGTAACCCTAGCGTTGCAGCGGGGCCGGGCCGTCTCCCGCGCGGTGCCTGAGCGCCCGCCAGGCACTCACTGCTGATACCCCGCACAGTGCCAGCAGCAGTCCCACGTCGAGCAGCAGCAACCACAGCAGATGCATGCCGTGCACCGGTGGCTGGTACATGGCCGACAGCATCCACGGTACCGACCACGCCAGCAGCAGGGCGAAGGCGATCAGCAGGCGCAGCCAAAGCCGCTTCAGTTTCCAGGGCCGCACGATGAGTGCGGCTACCACCAGCTCCACCGTTCCCAGCAGCGCGAACACGATGACGCTGCTGGTGGGGTAGCGCGGCTCGATGCCTTCGAGGTGATGCAGCAGCCAGTAGTCCGGGGTGAAGCCGGCATTGACCAGCGCGGCGATCAGCGCCAGCCAGGTGAGCGAGACCAACAGCCAGAACAGGCGGGCGTAGCGTCTAGGCATCGGCGATGTCCGTGGTGGGGCGTGAGGTTCCGAGCGACGAACAGCGCAGGCTCGCCGCGATGGCGGCCAGCGCCAGCAGGCCGGGCCCGATGGTGAAGTACAACAGGCGCAGCGGGTGGTTGTGCATCAGCGTCCAGGTCGCGAACGCCAGCGGGATCGCCAGCATCAGCAGCTTCGCGAACAGCGGCCGCAGCGCTGCGATCAATGGCTGGGCGGCAAGGAACATCCAGAACAGGTGGAACTGGGCGATGCCCAGGCCGATGTCGCGATGGGAGGTGAATCCGAAATGGTCGCGATAGGCGTTCATCCCCAGCGGAATCAGCGTCCAGTACAGCAGTGCCACCAGCAGGTGCAGCAGCAGGGCGATCAACAGGGGCTTGCCGCGAAGGAACATGGCCGAAGGCAACTGGGCGGGGCAGCGTACCCCAGCGCGGACGCCCGTGACCGCAGCGTGTGAAGACTGTTGACGGCGTGAAGGAATTTGGACACAATAGTGCTCCTTCGACGCAGGTCGAAGAATCTGCGGGAATAGCTCAGTTGGTAGAGCGCAACCTTGCCAAGGTTGAGGTCGCGAGTTCGAGTCTCGTTTCCCGCTCCAATTTATGATCTACAGACTTCCACTGACGTCTGTAAGTCGTTGAAAAGAGGAGCTTCGGCTCCTTTTTTCATTCCAGCGAAAGCCACGGAAATCCACTGACAGCCAGCGTTTTTGAGGCCAAAAACAAGGCCAAAGAATGCGGGTGGTGCCGGTTCCGGGTTGTTGCTGGGGTTGGATCGGGATGACAAGCAGCATCGGGCCTAAGTCCAAGACTTAGGAGCTTGATGATGGCACTCTCTGATCTGACCGTGCGGCAAGCCAAGGCTGCCGAAAAAACCTACAGCATCCCCGATACCGATGGCCTCGGCTTGGTGGTTGCCCCCACTGGCGGCAAGTCCTGGCACTTGCGCTACTACTGGCTCGGTAAGCAAAAGCGCATCTCCCTCGGGAACTACCCCGAGATCGGACTGCGCGAAGCGCGCGCCTTGCGCGACGAAGCCCGCACGCTCCTGGCCAAGGGCATCAACCCCCATACCGATCGCAAACAGAAGCGACACGCGGTCAAGCTGGCGGCCGACTACACCTTCAAGGCGGTCTTCGATGCGTGGGTCGAGCATCGCCGCAAGGAAATCAAGGAAGGCAGGAACAGCACGCTGTCGCAGATCCTGCGGATCTTCAACAAAGACGTGCTGCCCAGCCTGAAGCAGATGTCGATCTACGACATTCGCCGGCCCCAGCTTCTGGGCGTCCTGACGAGGATCGAGGAGCGCAAGGCGTTCACCACTGCCGAGAAGGTCCGCACCTGGCTGGGGCAACTGTTCCGCTATGCCCTCGTCATTGTGGAGGGGCTGGAAGCCAATCCCGCCTCTGACCTGGACGTGGTGGCCGAGCCCAAGCCCCCAGTGAACCACAACCCCTACCTGCATCTTCCGCAGCTTCCCGAGTTCCTGCGCAAGCTCAGGCTCTACAACCCTCGTGGTTGGCAGACCCAGCTCGGCATCCGGCTGCTGTTCCTGACCGGCGTGCGTACCGGCGAACTGCGGCTGGCGACCCCGGACCAGTTCGATCTCGACCGTGGCCTGTGGATCATCCCGCCGCAGATCGTCAAGCAACTCCAGGACGAGATGCGCAAGGCCGGCAAGCGCCCGCAGGACGTGCCGCCCTATATAGTGCCGCTCTCCGTCCAGGCCATCGAGATCGTGCGCTACCTGTTGGGTGTGATGAGGCAGGCCCAGGTCCATCTGCTCACGCACCGCAGCGAACTCAAAAAGCGCATCAGCGAGAACACCCTCAACGCCGCTTTGAAACGAATGGGTTACGAGGATCAACTGACCGGGCACGGCATCCGCGGAACCATCTCGACGGCGCTCAACGAGATCGGCTATCCCAAGATTTGGGTGGACGCGCAGCTTTCGCACTCTGATCCGAACAAGGTGAGTTCGGCCTACAACCACGCCAAGTATGTCGAGCCGCGTCGTCGGATGATGCAGGACTGGGCAGATCGCCTCGACCTGCTCGAACAGGGCCAGGTCGAAGCGGCCAGCGCCCACCTCACCATCCATATCGAGGGCGTGCCAGCCATCGCAGGGGAGGACAACCCCGACGCCATCGTTGCAGGCACTTCTGCGGCTTCGGTTCCGCCCGTGGTGGTCACCCCCATTGTCGTGACGCCAAACGACGCGGGAATCACCTTCCAGCGGCTGTCGCAGGTGCCACCGCCCCCGACGCATGCGCCGGCGCCGGAAGTATCCGCCATCCAGCGCGAGCGCGAGGAAATGCTCGCCATCTACGAATCGCCGAGCAGTTTGCCGGTCCCGCTGTTCGGCAAGCTTGCCGGGAAGTCCAAGGACCAGATAAACCGCGAGCTGAAGGCGGGCAAACTGCTGTCCATCAGCTTAGGCAATCGCGGGCAACGTGTGCCCGACTGGCAACTGGTGCCGCTCAAGCACAAACTGGCCCAGGTGCTTATGAACCAGTGTCCGCACGCGGATTCGTGGGACCTGTACCGGATGCTGACCCGCCTACACCCGGATCTGGGTGATCGCGCGGCCATCGACATCGTGACACCCGGAAATTTGGGCATGGTCGTGCGGGTCATCATGGGTACCCAGCAGCAGCCACATAGGCCCGGACCTGTTTCGTCTGCGCAAGGTATTCCAGTGGAGGCTCGGCAGAGCATTCAACGGTTGATAAATGACGCTGCGATGCTCGAATGTGCCTGACTCTGGCCTACGGCCAAAGAAGGATGCTTTGGCCGTCGGAAGTGAGATGCGCAGCGAGCGTATAGCATCAAGATCAGTTCTTACGCCGGCTAAAGCGCATGTGTCGAATGGTTATTTACTTGGGGTGCCAATAGGCCGCACCGGAAACGGCAGGGCCTTGGTTATGAGACCCTGCCGCGTTGCAACGTTAGCGTGGCTTACGCATCAGCAGGTAGGCAGCCGGAATCACGAACAGCGACAGCAACGGTGCGGTCACCATCCCGCCGAGCATCGGGGCTGCTATGCGGCTCATGACTTCAGAGCCCGTGCCGCTGCTCCAAACAATGGGTACCAGGCCCGCCAGGATGACCGCAACGGTCATCGCTTTTGGGCGCACGCGCAGCACCGCCCCTTCCCGGATCGCATCGAGCAGTTCTTCTCGCGTCGGTTCGCGTCTATCGGGGCAACGTTCCGCCAAGGCCTGCTTCAGATAAATGAGCATCACTACGCCGAACTCCGCCGCCACACCTGCCAGCGCGATGAATCCCACGCCGGTGGCGATGGACAGGTTGTAATTCAGCAGGTACAGGAACCAGATGCCCCCCGTGAGCGCGAAGGGCAAAGTCGCCATGATCAAGCCCGCTTCGTCCACACGCGCGAAGGTCAGGTACAACAGAACGAAGATGATCAACAGGGTGGCAGGCACTACAACCTTCAGGCGTGCATTGGCCCGCTCCATGTATTCGAACTGCCCGGAGTAGGTGATGCTCACACCTGGCTCCAGCTTGACCTGCTGCCCGATTGCATCGCGCAGTTCGTTGGCCACCGAGGCTAGATCACGGCCGCGCACATCGACATAGACCCAACCGGAGGGCCGTGCGTTCTCGCTCTTGAGCATGGGCGGCCCATCGGTGATCGCGATGCGTGCCACGGTCCCCAACGTGATCTGCTGACCCATCGGCGTGAAGATGGGGAGTTCTGCCAGCCGTTGTGGTGAATCACGCCATTCTCGCGCGTAGCGCAGATTGATCGGAAAGCGGGCAAGCCCCTCGACCGTTTCCGAGACGTTTTCGCCACCCACCGCGCCGGCGATGACCGCCTGGACATCGGCGATGTTCAGGCCGTAACGACCGGCGGCTACGCGGTCGATCTGAACATCCACGTAGCGCCCGCCCGTCAAGCGCTCCGCGAGTGATGACGTCACGCCGGGAATGCCCTTGGCGACCTGCTCGACCTCTGCAGCGATGCGATCGATCACGCCCAGGTCGTTGCCGGTCACCTTCACCCCGATCGGGCTCTTGATGCCGGTAGCCAGCATGTCGATGCGATTGCGGATAGGGGGAATCCAGATATTGGACAGGCCCGGGATCTTCACGGCACGATCCAGCTCTTCCACGAGCTTCTCGGGCGTCATGCCTGGACGCCATTGTTCCCTGGGCTTGAGCTTCACCGTGGTCTCGAACATCTCCAGGGGCGCCGGATCGGTCGCAGTTTCGGCCCGTCCTGCCTTGCCGAACACCTTGTCCACTTCAGGTACGGTCTTGATCATGCGGTTGCTCAGCTGCAGCAACTCCGTGGCGCGCTGCGCCGAGAGTCCCGGCAGGGCCGAGGGCATGTAGAGCAGGTCCCCTTCGTCCAACCTCGGCAGAAACTCACCGCCAAGCCGCGCCAAGGGCCAGGCCGTGGTCGCCAAGGCCAGCACGGCGATCAGCAGCGTCGCCTTGGGCCGGCGCAGTACCCACTCCAGGGCTGGCCGGTAGGCTGCAATCAGGATGCGGGTGATGGGGTTCTTCTGCTCATCCGGGATACGCCCGCGAATCCAGTAGCCCATGAGTACGGGAATCAGCGTCACCGACAGCCCTGCGGCCGCGGCCATCGCGTAGGTCTTGGTGAACGCCAGCGGGCCGAACAGCCGGCCTTCCTGCGCTTCTAGGGTGAAGACCGGGATGAACGAGAGCGTGATGATGAGCAGCGAGAAGAAGAGCGCAGGACCGACTTCCTCCGCGGCCTGTGTGATCACGTCCCACCGTTCCTTGCCCTGCAGCCGTTGATCCAGGTGCGCGTGCTGCCAAGCTTCCAGCTTCTTATGGGCGTTCTCGATCATCACCACCGCTGCATCCACCATCGCCCCCACGGCAATGGCAATCCCTCCCAGCGACATGATGTTGGCGTTGATGCCCTGGTAGCGCATGACCAGGAACGCCGTCATCACGCCCAGAGGTAGCGAGATGATGGCCACCAGCGCAGAACGAAGATGCCAAAGGAACAGTGCGCAGACCAGCGCCACCACCAGAAACTCTTCGCCCAGCTTGGTCGTGAGATTGCGAATGGCCCGCTCGATCAGCGCGCTGCGGTCGTAGGTGGTGACGATCTCGACGCCCGGCGGCAGGCTGCCCTGCAGCTCCGCCAGCTTGGCCTTGACGGCAGCGATCGTCTCCTGGGCATTCTTGCCGGAGCGCAGCACCACCACGCCGCCGGCGACCTCGCCTTCTCCGTCGAGTTCGGCAATGCCACGTCGCATCTCCGGGCCTATCTGGAGCGTAGCCACATCCCCCAGCCGCACCGGCACACCGCCGCGTGCCGTCAAGGGGATCTCCCGGAACTCGTCCAGGGTCTTGAGGTAACCGCTCGCGCGGACCATGTACTCCGCGCCTGACAATTCCAGGACCGAGCCGCCGGTCTCCTGGTTGGCCCCCATCAGGGCATCGCGGACTTGAGCCTGACTGAGCCCATAGGACGCCAGCTTGATCGGGTCGAGCACGACCTGGTACTGCTTGACCATGCCCCCCACCGATGCTACTTCGGCCACGTTGGGCAGGCTCTTGAGTTCGAACTTGAGGAACCAGTCCTGCAACGCACGCAGTTGCGCCAGATCGTTCTCGCCCGTGCGATCCACGAGCGCGTACTGGAAGATCCAGCCGACGCCCGTGGCGTCCGGACCCAGGGCCGGCTTCGCCGTGGCGGGCAATCGGCCCTGGACCTGGTTCAGGTATTCGATTACCCGTGAGCGGGCCCAGTACAGGTCGGTTCCGTCCTCGAACAAGACATAGACGAACGAGTCGCCAAAGAACGAGAAGCCGCGCACGGTCTTGGCCCCTGGCACCGACAGCATGGTGGTGGCCAACGGGTAGGTCACCTGGTTCTCGACGATCTGCGGCGCCTGTCCAGGGTAGTTGGTGCGAATGATGACCTGCACGTCTGACAAGTCCGGCAGCGCATCCACGGGCGTGCTGCGAACGCCCCACACGCCCCATGCCGTGAGCATGGCGGTGGCCAGCAGCACCAGGAAGCGATTGGCCACCGACCATCGAATCAGTTTGGCGATCATGGCTGCACCTTTTCAATGGCGGTGATCACGTAGTCTTCACCTTGCTTAGAGAAGGTGAATCGCACCTGCTGCCGAACCGAAAGACCCGCGGCGAGGTGCGGGCTGCTCAGCTCGAAGCCCATGGTCATGGCCGGCCATTGGAGGGCCGGCACGGCCTCGTGCGCCAGCGTCAGTTCGGTGGGCGACATCTCCTCGATCACGCCGCGCACCACGAAAGCGTTGTTTGCCGCGGCCGGTGGCGACGAGGTGCCGTGCCCGTTGTGCGCCGATGCAGACGCGGACGCCGCGGCACCTGCAGGCAGCACGCCCCGCAGGCTGGCTTCCGAGTCGATCAGGAACTGCGCCGAGGCCACGACCTGCTGTCCCGCCGCGAGCCCGCCGTTGACCACCAGCTGATCGCCTACCTCCGCGCCCACCTGGACCTCCACGGGATGGAACTTGCCGGGTCCATCGACCACATAGGCCAGTGCGCGCTTGCCGGTGCGGATGACCGCCTCGCTGGGAACAAGCAGCGCGGGCTGTTCGTTGCCTTTGAGCGCGATCTGGCCGGACATGCCGGCTTTTAGGCGCTGGTCGGGATTGGCCATTTCAAGCCGCACTCTCACCGTACGGGTGTCGCGGTTGGCTTCGGGCAGGATGCTCACGATGCGCGCCTGGAGCACTTCACCGGGAAACGCCGCCAGCCGGACCTGCGCCGTTTGGCCGACCTGCAATGGCCCGCTTTGTGCTTCGGGGACGGCCGCTTCGATCCACACCGTGGCCAAGCCATTCACCCGGGCCAGGCTTTCCCCGGCGGAAACCGTCATGCCCTGGCGCACCATCAGTTCGGCCACCAGGCCGCCTTGAGGTGTTGTGACCGTGTACAGCCCCTTGGGCTCGCCTGTGCGCTCCACTTGGGCGATCAGGGCTTGCGGCATGCCGAGCAGCAGCAGCCGTTGGCGGGCAGCTGCGGTCAAAGGTGCGTCACCCATCGCGCGAACCGAGAGAAACTCGCGCTGTGCGGCGATCCACTCCGGCAGCAAAAGGTCAGCCAGCGGTGCCCCTGCTGCGATCACGTCGCCTGCAGCCCGCGCGTAGACACGCTCGACGAAGCCAGCGGTCCGCGCCTGCACGATGCTGACGTCGCGGTCGTTGAGCAGCACGGTGCCCACGACGTTCACATCTGCGCCGATCTTGCCTTGCAGGACTTCGGCTGTACGCAGCCCTAGGGCTTGCACCGCTTGCGCCGACACGCTGAGGCCCGTGCTGTCTTGCGTGTCTTCATCCGCGTACTTCGGCATCAACGGCATGTCCATGTAGGGCGACTTGCCGGGCTTGTCGAACTTCTGGGTCGGCACCATCGGGTCGTACCAATACAGCACCTTGCGCTCGGTCGGAGCGCTTGCAACGGTGACGTTGGCAGCGGGGGAGCCGCTGAGGTGGCCGGCGCGCCATTGGGCGACGGCCCATCCAACGGCAATACCGGCAGCAACCAGCGTCAAGCCGGCAAGGATGTTTCTCGAAGAGGTATTCATGGCGAGGGTCTCCACTCAGTCCGCGATCAGGCTGTTCAGTCGGGCGACGAGGCTGTCGCGCTGCGCTCCGAGGTCGATCAGACGCATGCGCGTCTCCAGCACCTGTGCGCGTGCGCTGAGCACAGCGCTCAGGTCCCCCTTGGCGGATCGGTAGTTGCTCAACGCAAGCGCCGCTCGGTTCCGTACTAGTTGCAAGCCGGCGGTCTGCAGGCGGTCGATCTGGCTGTTCAACGCTTGGAGTTCGGCGGCGCTGTCGTCGAGCTCCTGCAAATGCCGCCGCGCCACGTCTTCGCGTTCGGCGTCCAGACGTTCCAACTCGTGCCGTTTCGCCTCGATCATGGGCACTTGGCGCCGATCCTTCTGCCATGGCAGATCGAATGTCACCTGGAATGACACCATGTCGCCCCATCGGCGATCACGCCGGCTATAGGCAATCTCCCAGGCCCAATCGCCGCGGGTTTCTGATTGGGCTTCGCGGGACTCGGCCCGGGCCATGCTTTGCATCGCCGGATAGAGTTCAAGCTCCGCGTGATTCGCCAGTTCTGCGCGCAGTTGCGCGACGGGGCGAGTGAGCGGGCCTGGATCGCCTTGCAGTGCTTCCTCGGCCCTGGAGCCCACCCAGCGCCGCAACGCGGCCCTAGCCTTGACCCGGTCCCGCTGTAGATCGTCACGGCGGTCCGTGAGTGTCAGCGCCTCCTGTTGCGCGACCAACAAGTCGCCAGCCTGGGCGGTGCCGCCGGCGACGCGAGCGGGGAGACTGTCTTGCAGGCGCTGGTTCTCCGCGAGCAGTTCCGTCAGCAGTATCTCCCGTTGCTCCACCGCCTGCGCGGCGATCCACGCCAGGCTGAGTTCCTGACGGATCTGCAATCGCTGCAAAACCAGCGCCGCGCGCTCTCGATCCACACGCGCCTGTGCGCTGGCGACCTGGGCGTCGCGCTTGGCCCTATTAGGCACTTCCTGCATGAGCGCCAGGCGCTGCATCGTCATGGATTCGCGCGTCATGCTCCAGCGATCCATGCCGCTGATGGGGTAGTTTTCGATGCCGAGCGAAAGCTTGGGGTCGGGCAGCGAGCCTGCTGCCTTCTGCACGGATTCGGCGACGTTGACCTGCAACTGCTGCGCGCTTATGCGCGGGCTCTGCTGCTCGGCGATAAGGCGTGCCTCAGCAAAATCGAGGGCGTAGGCTACAGGCGAAACAAGCGCACTGCCCGCCAACGCGATGCTGATAGCTTTCAGACGATGCAATCGCATCGAGGCCGGCGTTGTGCCTCGGCCGTACGCCGACGGGCGCCCCTCGGGGGCGCCAAAAAAGGGAGTAAACATGGTTGTCCTCGGAATTGGTGTTCAAGAGATCACGTGGTCTGCCGCATCGGTGCGCGGCGAGCACGGACGCGTAAATCAATTCCGCAGGACTTGAAACGTGAGGTAGATCGGAGGAAAGCCTGCGCGGGGATCGGGAGGAATGTAGGTAACGTGCCGCCTGAGGGCTACCCGGTCGAGAACCAACCCGGGCAGTGAGTTGGCGAGCCACATCACGTGCGCCGCGAGAAACTGAATGTCCAGCCCTTGCCATGAAAGCGCCGACTCCCGATCGCCACTGCAATGAGCGTGGCACAACTGTGGCGCTTCGCTGTCCATGGAATCAGGCATGCCGGTGCAATCCGACATTGGCAACTTGTCAGCCTGCTGCATCGAGATCGTGGCACGCATTTGCGTGGTTTCCACAGATGCCCTCGGGTCTGGCTTGGGACAGACGTACATCGCCATCGCAACCTGCGAGAAAAGCAAGGTTACGACTAGGCCGCTGGTAATCCAGCGGCTCCATCTTGCGAGAAGGCGCCTTAAGCCGATCATGCGGACATACTATTGGAAGTTGTAGGGAGTTGAATTGATCAAGGTCAGTTTCCAGGATGAATTGATGCGTCTGGACGGCGCCTTGGCCCGAACCGGCACCCGCTGCAAATCCACCGGCAAGGGCGGGCACCGCACGTGGTTGTCATGCTTTACGCGCCTCGGCAACTCGCAAGGCTCTAAGCTCAAATCGATCAGCTACAAGATTCGTCTGTCCCGAGAGTCGCTGCAGGTGCGTAATGACCTCGTAGGGGCCATCGGCTATTGGGCGCGTGCAGATTCCGCACTGGCTAGCGGTTTCGATGCGTGATCGCGAGGAAATCCCTACGCCATATCCAGCTGCGACCCAGAGCAATAACATCTCAAAAGAACTGACATGCTGGACATTCGGCCTTTCCGTTGATGACATGGAGGACAGGTACTGGTCCAGCGAAGGAGAATATTCGGCCTTCCATCGAAACACGGAGTGCTCCTTAAGTTCGTCTATTCTGATTGACTGCTGCCGGAGCAGTGGGTATCGCAGCGGCGTGGCAAGAGCTGTCGCCTCGAACCAAATAGAAAGACTCTTCAGCGAAGAATCGCTCACCTGCTTCAGAGAAAGGCCGACGTCGAAGCGCCGTTTGTAGAGGCCCGTAATGAGATCGCTCGCCGTAACCTCATTAAATTCCATAGAAACTTCGGGCTCCTCCGCGCGCTGCAGGGCAAGCAATGCAGCTAGGTACGAAGAGGCCACACCAGGCGCTATGGCGAGCCTGAGCTGTGGGCGTGGGCTGGTGGCGTCGTGCATGAGAGGCCCCAAGAAGCGATAAGACAAGGATGGAAAGTCTTCATGATAGCTAGTTTGAGTTAAACTTAACGTGGTTAAATTGTTTGGACTGTTCGACGCTTCCAAGGATGGAGAAGCGAACTGTCCGACGAGGCCGTCCCCCAGGAACTACCACTTTCGACGCCGAGCCAGCGTTGGCATTCGGAGCGGCCGTTCGTGTCGCCCGCCTGACGCAAGGTGTTGCTCAGGAAGAACTGGCTGCGAAAGCAGGGATCGAGCGATCGCACATGGGCAAAATAGAGCGTGGGGAGCACATGCCCACTCTCGCTCTGATCTTAAGAATCGCCGCCGGACTCAAGCTCAGTGCTGCGGAACTCGTCAGCGCAGCCGAACGCAATCTTCGTGCCGCGGCGCACGATTCAGATAGGCATTGACGCTTTAGTCATCCGGAGGTCCTCGCAGACGTTCGATGAAGCGATCCAGCGAAACCGATGAGTTGCTGCTTTCTGGCCGAAGCAGATAGGTTGTGATTACCGCCGTGTCCTGCGCCAGAGGGCGAATCACCACGTCCGGCCTCTGGCTGATGGGAATCTTGGTCGCCGTCATGAAACCAATCCCATAGCCTGCGCCGACGAGCGTTAGCATCATGTCCAGCGACGACACTTCTTCGACAACGTTGAGTCTGTGTTCCAGAACCTGTAGCAGCCGATTTAGTTCTCGGCAGTAGCCTTCGCAGGCCAGTTTGTCGCACAGAACCAGTGGGTGACCCTGAAGTTCGTTCAGCGGAACTTGCTTGTGCGCAAGAAGCGAGTGCCGCGCTGGCACGGCGATCACAATCGGGTCTCGCCAGATCGGTTCAGCCACGATGCCTTCGCCAACATCCGCCGCGTGTGCAAATCCGATCGTGAAGTCGCCAGACCGTAGGCCCCGTATCTGCTCGGTCAGCGGTACCTCGGAGAGACGTATCTCGACCTCGGGCTCTTCCGCGCGGCAACGAGCTAGGAACGCCGATAGTCGTGGGTCCATCGCACCATCGGAAATTGCAATGCGCAGGCTGCCCCTCAGGCCCGCGGCAATGGCTCTGGCATTTTCACGCGCTTGCTCCAGGACAGTGAAGAGTCGGCGGGTGTCCTGCAAGAATGCCGCCCCCGCCACGGTCAGCCGTGTGCCCCTGCGGTCGCGGTCAAACAGCGTGACCCCAAGCTCATCTTCCAATTCCTTGATCGCGCGAGACAAGGGGGGTTGCTCTATATGCAGCCTCTCGGCCGCCCGCGTGAAATGCAACTCCTCTGCCAAGACGACAAAGCATCGTAGATGACGCAACTCCATAAATCGGGCTCCTCGCAAGTTCTCATTCGCGCCAGATGTCCCGTGGACGAATCACGGTGGACGGGGAGGCTGGATCCATTTCAGGGAAGTTGATGCGCTTGACATCGCAAAAACTGGCACCTTGAGCGCTCGTGGTTGCTCGTGACGCGTCCCAAGCGCGCGCGCCCAATCGGGGCGCGCGTCTCTGTCACACTGTGCAGAAGCTTTGAAAAGCACCGCACACCCGCGGCGTCATCCGCCGTGCTCTTTTTGTAGCAGCGACCCGAGGCGAGCGACTTCATTGCTGGTGATCGCGATGTTGCGCCCATCCTTCGTCGACACCGAAGCTCCGACATTGAGATAGACGGCGCGCCCGAAGCGGCTTTCCTGTGCCATCTTTCCGTCCTTGAAGATGTACAGCGTTCCCCCGTCAGCCAAGGGAACCATTTCCTTGGCTGCTTGGGCTGCTGCATGACCGGCGAAGGCTGGCACGGAGAGAGCGCTCAACAGGGCGGCAATGACAATTTGCGATTTCATGATCGACTCCTTTGTAAAAACGACGACAACTTGCGCCGCGTCGTTAAATGTAGAAGCAGGCGGTCTACAGAGCGCTTACCCGTGCATTACATTCAATTCATGTGCTGTCATCTGCCGCCCATGAAGGACTAGGTTCCAGTGGGAGACAAGATGCCAAGCCATGCAACGCTCGCCAGAACCAAAACGGCCAAGGTCGCCTCCGTGAACAGACTCTGTCTAAGCTTGATGACTGCCTGTGCGCGATTGCCTGCCTTCAAAGCAGCCTCCAGGCTCGGGCTCAACCGATACCGATTGGCAGCAGCCAACGCCAGCATGCCTGCGAAAAGCAAGAGCTTTACCATCAGCAGCCGGCCATACAGCGTCGAGATGAGCGGATCAAACGATGGTCCGGCGATCAACAGGTAATTGAGAATTCCACTCACGACGAGTGCAGCCACGATCGCTGTACCTATGCGAGCAAAGCCATTCGACGTCCGACTGAGGACCGCTACCGGGTCTTGCGCGACATCCTGCTTGTGGGATGCCAGCATCAAGAACGCCACCAATGCGCCCACCCAAGCGCCCGCTGCCCAGAGGTGCGTGATATCCGACGCAAGATGGATGTAGCCGCGAACGCCGTCGTCCATCGCGCCGTGGCCTGCCCACGCAAGGGTCGCCAGCGCCACGCCGGTGGAGAGCGCCATCACTGCAAATCGCAAGGTAGCGTTCAATTTCAACATTGCGACGAGCACACACACCAACAGCGCGAGGATGCGAATGCACCAGGCGATGCCCATGTGCGTGCCCGTAATGAGCATGTCGAAGACGTGCGTTGACAGCTCCGCGTAGCTCTGGGCACCGGACATGGCCTTGGCCATGACCGTCATGCCCCACATCGACAGGGCAATGCCGATGGCAGCGGATGCGCCAATGAGGACGCGATAGCGGCGCGAGATCGTCGAGGATCGCTCGTCGTTGCCCAAAGCATAGAGACCGAACATGGCGACGCCAAACGCCGCCGCCAGGTCCAGATACAGCGCCAGGCGCAGGACGATGGTCAACCAATCCCCGGCCATGGGCTTACTTCACCTTGAAGGTGACGTTACCCGTGATCGGATGCGTGTCCGAGGAGACGGCACGCCATTCGACGCGATAGTCACCGGGCTGGAGCGCCTGTGCCGGCGTGATGACCATGGTCTTGCCGTCGCCGGCAGCCGCGACGCTGGCGTTGATCTTCATCGGGCCATGGCTCGCCATTCCCGGCATGCCAGTCATGACAAGGCTCGCGGCGGAGAACTGCGGCACCAGCGTCTCGGAGAACTTCAGCTCAATGGTGGCTGGCGCAGAAACCTGCGACTTGTCGGCCGGCGTTGAAGACACCAGCGAAGGATGCGCGAATGCGGCGGTGGCGAACAGACCAGCAGCGATCGGCGCGACGAGCTTGGCGATGAAATGTGAACGGGTCATAGAAGTTTCTACCTGGATGTGTGAGGTGTGGTTTAAGAACGAAATGCCGAGATAAGGCTTGCACCTTTGCAACGGCGTGGAACGAAAGAAACGGTTTGCTGGGCGATAGCAGGCTCCTGTAGTTTCAGAAAGAAAATCCGGTCACAGTCGGCTCGCTCTGAGGCGCAAGGCGTTGCCAACGACCGACGCCGAACTCAGGCTCATCGCCAATGCTGCGATCAGCGGCGACAGCAGCCAGCCCGTCAGGGGATAGAGAACCCCGGCGGCGATGGGGATGCCCAGCGCGTTGTAGAGGAAGGCGAACATGAGGTTCTGCTTCATGTTGCGCACGGTACTCACCGAGAGCGTGCGAGCGACAGCGATGCCACGCAGGTCGCCCTTGACCAGCGTGACCTGCGCGCTGTTCATCGCCACGTCGGTTCCCGTTCCCATGGCGATGCCCACGTTTGCCTTTGCCAAGGCCGGCGCGTCGTTGATACCGTCTCCGGCCATGGCGACGATGCGACCTTCATTCTGCAGCCGCTCGATCAACATGAGCTTGTCCGCCGGCTTGACCTCACCATGCACCTCGTCGATGCCCAGGCGTGCACCGACGGCTTTGGCGGTGGTCTGCCCGTCCCCGGTGGCCATGATGACCCGCAGGCCCGCAGCCTTCAGCGCGGCCAGGGCCTCGGGGGTGCTGCCCTTGACCGGATCGGATACGGCGAGCAAGCCCGCGAGCTGCCCGTCCACAGCCAGATACATGACACTGGCCCCTTCGCCGCGCAGGGCTTCTGCCTGGGGTACGAGCGGCTCAACCGACACGCCAGACTGCTCCATCAGCACCGTATTGCCCAACGCCAGTTTCCGGTGCTCAACTTTCCCGCGCACGCCGATGCCCGTTCCCGATTCAAAGGTCTGAGGCTTCACGAGTTGGAGGCCCTGGGCACGCGCGGCCTGCACGATGGCGTCGGCCAGGGGGTGTTCACTGCCCTGGTCCAGGCTGGCCGCAAGACGCAGCACCTCATCGTTCGTAAAGCCGGGCGCTGCGACGACCTGATCGAAAGCAGGTCGGCCTTCGGTCAGGGTTCCTGTCTTGTCGATGACGAGGGTATCGACCTTGCGAAGATTCTCGATCGCCGCGGCATCGCGGAACAGCACCCCCTGCGTGGCGCCACGGCCCGTTGCGACCATGATCGACATCGGCGTGGCCAGACCCAGCGCGCACGGGCAGGCGATGATCAGGACGGCCACCGCATTGATCAGTCCATAGACCCAGGTGGGCTGTGGCCCGAAGAATCCCCATACAAGGAGCGTCGTTACCGCAATGGCGACGACGGCCATCACGAAGTAGCCGGCAACGACATCGGCCATGCGTTGCATCGGTGCCTTGGAACGCTGCGCCTGGGCGACCATCTGGACGATCTGCGATAGAACGGTGTCCGAGCCGATCCGCTCCGAACGCATGATCAGCGCGCCGCTGGTGTTGAGTGTGGCCCCGATGACCTTGTCGCCCACGCGCTTGCTGACGGGCAGCGGTTCGCCGGTCAGCATGGATTCGTCAATCGAGCTGCTGCCCTCGTGCACGATGCCATCCACCGGCACCTTCTCGCCGGGTCGGATGCGCAGCAGGTCGCCGACGTGCACATGGCTGAGTGGCACGTCTTCCTCGCTGCCGTCCGCATTGATGCGCCGCGCCGTCTTGGGTGCCAGCCCCAGCAGCGACTTGATGGCTGCCGAAGTCTGGGAGCGGGCCTTGAGTTCCAGCACCTGGCCGAGCAGTGTCAGCGAGATGATGACGGCGGCGGCCTCGAAATACACGCCGACCCGTCCCATGGACATGAAGGATGCCGGAAACACTTCTGGCGCAACGGTTGCCACGACGCTGTAGATGAATGCCGCACCTGTTCCCAGGCCGATCAGCGTCCACATGTTCGGGCTGCGGTTGACCACGGACAGCCAGCCGCGGGAGAAGAAGGGCCAGCCGGCCCACAGCACGATCGGCAACGACAGCACCAACTCGACCCAGCTCTGCGTGGCCATGTCCATCAGGTGCAGCCGCTCACCCAGCATCGCCAGCGCCAGAACCACGAGCGTCAACGGCAAGGTCCACCAGAAGCGACGCGAGAAGTCACGCAACTCCGGGTTGTCGTCGTCGAGGTCGGGCAGCAGGGGCTCCAGCGTCATCCCGCACTTGGGGCAGGTTCCCGGATGATCCTGGCGGATCTCCGGGTGCATCGGGCAGGTGTAGATCGTTCCGGGTGCGGTTGGCGATGCCGCCGGGGCCGGTGAAACTGCGGTGCTGGCATGGTGATGCGGCGCATGGCCGCTGCCTGTGCCTATGCCCGCGCCACCGCTGGCATATCGCGCCGGATCGGTGTCGAATTTGGCCTTGCATCCGGTGCTGCAAAACAAGTACGTGTTCCCCAAGTGCGTGGAGCGGTGCTCCGACGCCGCCGTGACCGCCATGCCACACACCGGATCGCGCGTCGCGGCATCGGGCTGCGAGTGGCTTGAGGACCCGCCCGCGTCGTCACTGCCGGCATGGCTGGCGTGATGGTGGTGCTTATGCGGGCCGGACGTTGTGGCACCCGCCGCCATGCCTGCGTGCTCATGTCCTGAAGACTTGCTGGGTGAATTCATAGTGACAAGTGCCCTCCGCCGTTAACCGTTGGTGTCTGGTGATCGCAGCAGGCCGCAGGCGCGCAAGGAGACAAGCGCGGCGTCGCGTGCTCGCACTGTGCGAGCACGCGACTCATTGCTTCTGCTCCTTGGCGGGTGCGGCACCTTCCTCACCCTGACGCGCGGCATGATCGTGTCCGCCGTGGCCGTGACCACGGTGCATGAACAGGTGCATCAGCGGACAAGCCGCCAGCAGCAGGAAGGGGAGATAGCCGGCAACATGTGCCGTGTGCTCCTTGAGCAGGAAATACGCGGCGACAGCGGCGATGATGAGGAACGCCACGCCGTAGCGCGATCGCCAGAACCGGGGACGATCGCTGGGGGTCTGTGTGTGCTGATGCTGCATGGCATATCTCCACGGAAAAGAGTTGATGGATGGTCAGAGATGCGACTGATAGACCGTGCTACTACCGTTTTTCCCGATCAGCAGCACGTCGTAGGCGTCCTTGCGTCCACCATAGGCCGGACCATCCATGCCGGGCGAACCGACCGGCATGCCCGGCGCCGCGAGGCCGATGGCCTGCGGGGCTTCGCGCAGCAAGCGTTGAATGTCCGAGGCAGGCACATGACCCTCGATGGCATAGCCGCCGATCTGCGCCGTGTGGCACGAACCGTACTTCTGCGGGATGCCCAGCCGCGTGCGCGCTGCCGTGTTCCCGGTGTCAAGAACCTGCACATCGAAGCCTGCGCCTTGCAGGTGTGAGACCCAGTCCTTGCAGCAACCGCAGCTCGGGTCCTTCCACACCTTGGCGATCGGTCGGCTCTGCGCCAGGCTCGGTCCTGCGAGTGCCATCACCAACAAGCCAGCGATCAATGCTTGGCGTCTCGGCACTTTGCCCTGGCTTCTGTCGTAGTGCATGTTCATAGATTGCCTCTCATCAGATGATCAAACCCACAAGGTTCTAGAACCAGAATCGCACGCCAGCCACCCAGCGCGTCTGCTGCGCGCGGCCACCTTCGGCACGCACATAGTCCGCTGTGCGTCCGAAGCTGCCCGCCCGTTCCACGCCGATGTAGGGGGCGAACTGGCGACTGAATTCATAGCGCAGGCGCAAGCCAGCAGACGCTTCGGCCAAGCCCTTGCCGATACCGCGTTCCGGGTCGTCCTTGCCATAGAACTGCAATTCGGCACGAGGCTCCAGAATCAGTCGCTGGGTTAGCAGCAGCTCGTAGCTGCCTTCGACACGCAGCGCCGTACGTCCGCCACTTCCCACGTAGCCCGTCGCCTCCAGCTCGAACCAGTAGGGGGCGAGGCCCTGGATGCCGAAAGCCAACCATTGACGGCTCGGGCCTTCTCCGTTATCCACCCGAACGCCGAGCTGGGTGTCCCAGTACGGTGCGACGGCGTGCCCCCAGAGAAGCTCGGTACGCGATTCTTCGAGCTTTCCTTTGGCGATATCGCCTTCGGCCTTCACGACGGCCTTGTTGTAGGTCGTCCCATACCAAGCCTGGAGGTCGTAGGCCGTGGAATCGTCCCCTTTGCGCGTGAAGCGGCGTTCCAGGGTTTCGCCGCGCAACGAGAAGAACCTGTGTTCGTCGGCCAGCATCAGCCGCGGCACACCGGGTACGGCGTAGTCGCCCGATCCCAATGTCAGGCCATTGGAGTAGCCATGCGGATCGCGGGCGTCAGGAGGCGCCGACCCGCCCTGCATCTGCATGTTGCCGTGATCCATGGCCGGGGCTGCGGTGGAGCCGCTCGCCGGCGCCGCGTGACCCGCGTGCGGATCGGCGGCAGGAGGCACGGTCTGAGTGGATGGCGCGGCCGTTTGAGCGTCGGTCTGGCCGTGCGCTGCATGGTCGTTCTGTGCTTGTGCCTGGGCGGCGACGCTTACCAGGGCCAGGAGCGTCGTGGCCAGTGCGCGAGTGGGGAGTGCTTTGGACATTCTTGGTCTTCCTTGTGCGCTGGGTTCAAGACACCACGACTTCGCGGAACATGCCGGCATCCATGTGGAACATCAGGTGGCAGTGCCAAGCCCAGCGGCCGAGCGCGTCGGCTGTCACCAGGAAACTGATGCGTTGTGCCGGTTGCACCGGCAGGGTGTGGCGGCGCGCCAGGAAGCGACCGTCGGGGCTTTCCAGCTCGCTCCACATGCCGTGCAAGTGCATGGGATGGGTCATCATGGTGTCGTTGTGCAGAATGACCCGCAGCCGCTCACCGTGTTTGAAGTGCACCGGCGTGGACTTTCCGAACTCCAGTCCGTCCAGGGACCATGCGTAGCGTTCCATGTTGCCCGTGAGGTGCAGTTCGACCTCCCGACCAGGGCCTCTCTTGTCCAACGGCCCCGACGGGGTATGCAGATCCGCGAGGGTCAACACGCGCCGACCGTTGTTGCGCAGTCCGATGCCGGGGTCATCGAGGTTGGTGCGCGCCATGTCAACGCGCATGTCCGTGCTGGAACCATACTCGGTGCGAGCGTGGCGAGCAGTAGTGCTGGGCACGGCCAGTCCCCCCGCCGCCGCGGCGTGTTGGCTGTGATCCATCGCCATGCCACCGTGGTTCATGGCGCCGTGATTCATGCCTGCCATCGCCCCATGATCCATCCCGGACATCGAACCCGAGCCCATCCCGGTCATCCCGGTCATGCCCGTCATGCCCGTCATCCCGGTCATCCCGGTCATCCCGGTCATCTCCATGGCCTGGCCGGACCCGCCATGGTCCATGCCCCCCATCATGCCGCCCATCATGTCGTTCATGGTCAGCCATTCGACCGGATCGAGGGCAGGCACGGGAGCTTGAAGACCTTCACGCACGGCCAGCGTGGCACGCGCGTAGCCTGTCCGGTCCATCGCCTGGGCGAAGATCGTGTAAGCGTCATCCCGTGGCTGGACGATCACATCGACGGTTTCGCCAGGACCGAATCGGAACTCATCGACGGTCACCGGCTCCACGTCAACACCATCGACGTGCACCACCGTGAGTTTCAGTCCTGGAATGCGTACGTCGTAGAAGGTGTTGCCCGCACCGTTGACCATGCGCAGCCGCACGCGCTCACCCGGTCGGAACAGCGCCGTCCAATTGCCGGCGGGGGTGACGCCGTTGGCCAGATAGGTCAGCGTGGCGGCAGACAGATCTGCGAGATCCGTCGGATTCATCCGCATCTCGTTCCACATCTTGCGCTTGTCGATCGCAGCGGCCGTGCCTTCGCGCGAGGCGTCCCGGAAGAAGTCGAAGACGGTAGGTTGGTTGTAGTTGTAATAGTCGCTTTGGGACTTGAGCTTGGTGAACACCCGCATCGGGTCTTCGTCGGTCCAATCCGAGAACAGCAGCACGTGGTCACGGTCGGCGTGGATGGTCTCGGCGCCAGCGGGGTCGATGATGATCGCCCCGTACATGCCCGTGAGTTCCTGGAAGCCGGAGTGCGAGTGGTACCAGTAGGAGCCGCTCTGCTGAACCTTGAAGCGGTACGTGAAGGTCTCGCCGGGAGCGATGCCATTGAAGCTGATGCCCGGCACGCCATCCATCTGATACGGCAGGATGATCCCGTGCCAGTGAATGGATGTGGCTTCACGCAGCTTGTTGGTTACACGGATTGTGACGGTGTCACCCTCGCGCCAACGCAATGTCGGTGCCGGCAGCGAGCCGTTGATGGTCGTAGCCACGCCTGGCTTGCCCGTGAAGTTCACGGGCGATTCGGCGATCACCAAGTCGAACTCGGTGCCCTTCAGCACAGGGGCGGCACCGCGCGTCGCGGAGCCTTGCTGGGCAAATGCCTTGAACGCCGGCGTGGACAGCCCAGCGAGAACGCCGCCGGCGGCTAACCCTTGGACGAAACGCCGACGAGAAAGGCCCTGTGTGGGCACGATAAAAAAGGGTGAACGAGGCGGCATGGCCTGAAATCCTCCATAGATGACTCGGAAGTCGTTCTAAACGCCACCCCATCCTGAGCGGCACAGTTCGACGCAATGCAGGTCATGCTATGGGTTGGGCACTTTCCATCGAATGACCCCTGAATTACATTCATGTAATGTTCGTGTCATGTTCGTGGAAGCTGGCAACCAGTAAATTGCTGATTGAAAGTGGATGAATGCGTACATCGTGAGCGGCTATTTTTCCGCGCCGTAGCGATTTCATGGGACATGCGATGAAACTGCTGGTCGTTGAAGACGAGAACAAGACGGCGGATTACGTCCGCCAAGGTCTCATGGAGGCGGGATTCGTCGTGGATCTGGCGCGCAACGGATTGGACGGACACCACCTGGCCATGGGCGAGACATACGATCTGGTGGTCTTGGATGTCATGCTGCCGGATGTCGATGGCTGGCGCATCGTGCGTGCCCTTCGAGATGCCGGTAAACAGGTCCCTGTGCTCTTTCTGACGGCGCGTGGCGGTGTAGACGACCGTGTCAAGGGATTGGAACTGGGAGCGGACGACTACCTCGTCAAGCCATTCGCGTTCTCTGAGTTGCTGGCGCGGGTGCGGACGCTGCTGCGACGCGGAAGCGCTCCGAGCCAGCCTGATCGCATCCAGGTTGCCGATTTGGTGCTGGACTTGGCGCGCCGGCGCGCAACGCGCGCTGGCCAACGCATCAATCTCACCAGCAAGGAGTTCGCGTTGCTTGAGCTCCTGGCCCGTCGCCAGGGGGAGGTCCTTCCACGGTCTCTGATCGCGTCGCAGGTATGGGACATGAATTTCGACAGCGACAGCAACGTCATCGATGTAGCCATCCGCCGTCTACGCGCGAAGATAGACGATGCGTTCAATCCGAAGCTCATCCACACCGTGCGTGGAATGGGATACACGCTCGATGCGCCCGATGATGCCCCTGCGCCATAAGCCGCGGCAAAGCCGTCCAGCGTCGCTTGCATTGAGGGTCACGGCCCTCGTTGGTATCGCCACGACCTTGGTGTTTCTTGTGTTCAATTGGGTCATTCTCCGGTCGTTGGAGCACCACTTTGCTCAACAGGATGCCCACGAACTGGAGGCAGTGACAACCGCTTTGGCTCAGCCCTTGCACCAGCTTGCAAGTGACATCGCAAGCGACGAACTGAAGCAACACTTGGCCAACGCAGTCGCAGGACATCATGGGATGACGTACGGCGTCTACGATGGGGCTGGCAATAGCATCTATGCCACGCCCGGTCCTGACCTGTCTAAACTTGCCAGTAGCAAAAAGTTGGTCAACCGCATCACCGCTGACGATTTGATCGTGTGGCAGGAGGATCAGAGGTCATATCGAGGTGTGGTGCTGCAACTGCCTGCTGACGATTCAGCGGCGCCCGGCTACCGCATCGTCGCTGCCATGGACATCGGCTTTCATCTCGACTTCCTGGCGGAGTTCAAGCGCATGCTCTGGTGGGCAACCGGCTTGGTCATGTGCCTGGCGCTCGGTGTGGCTTGGCTGGCGGTGCAGTGGGGCCACCTGCCGATTCGCAAGGTCAATGAAGAGATTCGGGCGATTCGCTCTTCAAAGCTGGATGTGAGGCTGGATCCTCGGGATGTGCCGATCGAACTGGCGGAACTGGTATTCGCCTTCAACGATATGTTGGCGAGAATCGAGGAAGGCTTCACCCGGCTATCACACTTTTCCGCAGACATCGCGCACGAGTTGCGCACGCCCGTCACCAACCTGGTCACGCAGACTCACGTGGCGCTTGGCCAGCCGCGCAGCAACGAGGAATACAGAGAAATCCTCTATTCAAATTTGGAAGAGTTTGATCGGATGGGACGCATGATTGGTGACATGCTGTTTCTTGCCCAAACGGAAAATGATCCCCGCAACTTGCGTCTGTCTACCATTGATCTGTCCGAATTGGTGCGGAGTCTGTTCGACTATTTCGAGGCGCTGGCAGAAGATAGCGGCATTACGCTTGGTGTTAAAGGGGCGATCGGCAGCATAGCGGCGGATCGGGAAATGCTCACCCGGGCGCTGAACAATCTTCTCTCGAATGCAATTCGACACACGCCTCGCGGCAAGAGCATCACGGTCTTGCTTTCGCAGGACGAGCAGTGGACAACGATCAGTGTGGTCAATCCCGGTGAGAGAATTCCTGAGCGCGATCTACCAAAGCTCTTCAACCGCTTCTACCGAGTTGATCCGGCACGGCAACGAAATACGGCGGGCGCCGGTCTTGGCCTTGCCATCGTGAAATCGATTGCGGAGGCACATGGTGGCTCCGTTGCCGTGACCTCCAGTGAGCTTGTCACCAGGTTTGACTTGGTATTGCCCCATCTGCGGCAGTAGTCCGAGGGCGCTGCGGTCCGTCCAGCCAACTGGCGTATCTCTTTGCCTGATTCTGGGATCTACCCGGCCGGCCACGTTGCTACGCGAGCGGGACATTTTTTCTCCGTGACTGCCACGTGCCCAGTCCTAGCGGCAGGCGCCGACATCATGCGCTTGTGTATCCCATCGCTACGTCCACACCGCGCGCGGGGGCCTTTGCTCGGTCGTGATCCGGTCACCGATCGTCGATAGCCTCAGCGGTCAGTGCCGAACGTCTGCCTGCTCGGCGCCTCGATCGCGCGCAGACCTGGCTGTGTGCGCTGAGCCCCTGAGGTGAGTTGGAAGTTGGTCTGCTGGTTCGTTGCGCGGGTATATGTACCCGTAGCTGGGTACAGAGAGTCTTATTGATCAAGATCAAGGTACTGCTATCAGGCGCCGGCTGCATATGAACGCAGCCAACCGCCAAAACTACCTATGCAGGTGTCCACTAAAACTTGACCACTGCACCCCGCCCGAAGGCTTCTCCGACTCGCCCGCTGACGCGGGCCAGGTCAACCCCACAACGACAGGCGAGAACGCCCCGCCATGCCTTGCAGCGCCGGTCTTGAGGCGTGGCGTGGAAGCTCCATAGCGATGCCGGGCGGGTTGTCCCTGAACCGCGTTGAGGACGGCACGCACCTGCACAACCTGCCGCAGCAAGCGCCAGCGTGTTCGCCAGCGTCCCGTCCATCGCGGCGGGGCGCTGGCCGGGCCGATCCGGCGCAGCCGGTTCGGCGGCATCGAGGGGCGCCAAGCATCGCGCGGCGGGGATAGCCCGCAGGGCTTTCCCCTGGAGGCAAGCGAAGCGCGCAGCGCCGCAGGCGCGAAGGCGTGAGCAACTGTCTTGAAAGTCAAGCCTCGCAAGCGCGCAGGCTCCATTCAATTGAAGCGTTTTGCCAATGATTCAATAAATGTTGTATTATCGAATCATGAACGAGACCCAAGCCATTTCCGCCCTCGGCGCCCTGGCCCATACCCAGCGGCTGCGCGTGTTCCGCGCCCTGGTGGTCGCCGGCCCCGAAGGGCTGACACCCAGCGTCCTCGCCGACCAGCTCGACGTGGCCCGCAACTCCCTGTCCTTCCACCTGAAAGAACTGGCCCATGCCGGCCTGGTCACCATCGAGCAGCAGGGCCGCAACCTGATCTACCGCGCCGACTTCACCCAGATGAATGGGCTGCTCGGCTATCTGACCGAGCACTGCTGCCAGGGCGGCGCGTGCGAGGTCACCGAATCCTCCTCTGCCTGTACTTCCTGCTGAAAGGATCACCCCCATGAAGCGCTTTCACGTCCACCTGCACGTCGATGACCTGAACCGCAGCATCGGCTTCTATTCCCAACTGTTCGCCGCGCAGCCCGCGCGCGTCGAAGGCGACTACGCCAAATGGATGCTCGAAGACCCGCCGGTCAACTTCGCCATCTCCACACGTGGCAACAAGCCGGGCATCGACCACCTGGGTATCCAGACCGACGATGCCGAGGAATTGGCGGTGCTGAAGGCCCGCGCCGAGGCGGCCGACATGACGCTGCTGGACGAGGGCACCACGACCTGCTGCTACGCGCGCAGCGAGAAGCACTGGATCACCGATCCGCAGGGCGTGGCCTGGGAGCACTTCCACACGCTGGGCAACATTCCGGTCTTTAACGAAGCGGCGCCTGCAGCGACTTCCGCCGCAGCGTGCTGTACCCCGGTGCGCGGCAAGCCGGTGGGCGTTGCGGTGAAGCCGGCTTCCTCCTGCTGCTGATGTGAGATACCCATGACCACCGACAAGACCTACAACGCCCTGTTCATCTGCACGGGTAACTCGGCCCGCTCCATCCTGGCCGAAGGCATCCTCAATGAATTGGGCCAGGGGCGCTTTCGCGCCTACTCGGCGGGCAGCCACCCCAAGGGCGAAGTCCACCCACTGGCGCTCGCCACGCTGGAGCGGCTGCACATGCCGACCGCCGGCTACCGCAGCAAGAACTGGGACGAGTTCGCGGCGCCCGGTGCGCCGGAGCTGGATTTCATCTTCACGGTCTGCGACAACGCCGCCGGCGAGGTCTGCCCCGTGTGGCCGGGGCGCCCGATATCGGCGCATTGGGGTGTGCCTGATCCTGCAGCCGTTGAAGGCACCGACGAGCAGAAGCGCAAGGCGTTCACGGATGCGGCGCTGACGCTGCGCCGACGCATCGAATTGTTCCTGTCGCTGCCGATTCAGCGCCTGGATGCCATGTCGCTGCAGCACGAGCTGCGCAGCATTGGTACGAAGTGAGGTTGGCGCGATGAGTGTTGGAACCCAAACGGCCGGCCGCGTGCCGGCCGCCCCCACCATGAGCGTCTTCGAGCGCTACCTGAGCGTGTGGGTGCTGCTGTGCATCGTCGCCGGTATCGCGCTCGGCCAGTTCGCGCCGGGCGTGTTCCAGGCCATCGGCCGCACGGAAGTGGCTCAGGTCAACCTGCCCGTGGGCCTGCTGATCTGGGTGATGATCATTCCCATGCTGCTCAAGGTGGACTTCGGCGCTCTCGGCCAGGTCAAGCAGCACTGGCGCGGCATCGGCGTGACGCTGTTCATCAACTGGGCCGTCAAACCATTCTCGATGGCGTTGCTGGCGTGGATCTTCATCCGCCAGGTCTTCGCGCAGTGGCTCCCCGCCGACCAGCTCGACAGCTATGTCGCGGGCCTGATCTTGCTGGCCGCCGCACCTTGCACAGCCATGGTGTTCGTCTGGAGCCGGCTGACCGGGGGCGATCCTGTGTTCACGCTGTCGCAGGTCGCGCTGAACGACACCATCATGGTGTTCGCCTTCGCGCCCATCGTCGGCCTGCTGCTGGGCCTATCGTCCATCACGGTGCCGTGGGCCACGCTGCTGGTATCGGTCGGCCTGTACATCGTGATTCCCGTCATCCTGGCCCAGTTCTGGCGCCGCGCCCTGCTGAGCAAGGGCCAAGCCGCCTTCGACCGGGCGCTGGAGCGCATCGGGCCGCTGTCCATCGCGGCGCTGCTGCTCACGCTGGTGCTGCTGTTCGCCTTCCAGGGCGAGGCCATCATCCGCCAGCCACTGGTCATCGCCATGCTGGCCGTTCCGATCCTGATCCAGGTGTTCTTCAACTCCGGCCTGGCCTACTGGCTCAACCGCAAGGCGGGCGAGCAGCACAGCATCGCTTGTCCTTCGGCGCTGATCGGCGCCAGCAACTTCTTCGAGCTTGCCGTAGCCGCCGCCATCAGCCTGTTCGGCTTCCAGTCCGGCGCCGCGCTGGCCACCGTGGTCGGCGTGCTGATCGAGGTGCCAGTCATGCTACTGGTCGTTCGGATCGTCAACCAAAGCAAGGGCTGGTATGAGTGCGGCCCGAACCCTGCCCGCGGATAACCAAGACACGACTCATGAGCAACATCACCATTTACCACAACCCCACCTGCGGCACGTCGCGCAACGTGCTGGCTCTGATCCGCAACAGCGGCGAAGAGCCGAACGTTATCGAATACCTGAAGACACCGCCTGACCGCGAAACGCTGCAACGCCTGATCACGGACATGGGCGCGCCAATGCGCGCCGTGCTGCGTGAGAAGGGTACGCCCTATGCGGAATTGGGCCTCGATGACCCGAAGTGGGGTGACGAGCAGTTGATTGGCTTCATGCTCCAGCACCCCATCCTCATCAACCGGCCCATCGTGGTGACCCCGCTGGGCACGCGCCTGTGCCGGCCCTCAGAGGCCGTGCTGGACATCCTGCCGCAGCCGCAGCGCGGCGCGTTCCGCAAGGAAGACGGCGAAGCCGTGGTGGATGCGGAGGGTCGCAGGGTCTGAGACCTCCCGCACAAGCGGCAGGCAATCTGAAGTGAGGCTGGTATTATCGAATTTCGTTATCGATATTCGATATGAAAGAGAAACCTACTCCACGTGCCATGGAGCACCACGACCTGCTGTCGGGGCTGATCCGCCTGCATGTGCTGCACCACGCAGCCGAGCAGGAGATCTACGGGCAATGGATGATCGACGAGCTGGCCCACCACGGCTACCGCCTCTCCCCCGGAACGCTGTACCCGATGCTGCACAAGATGGAGCGCGACGGCTACCTCGTCTCCCGCCAGGAGCGTGAAGGGCGCACCGTGCGCAAGCTCTACACGATCACGCCCAAGGGCAAGGAAGGCTTGGCGCTGGCCAAGGACCGCATCCGGGAGTTCACCGGGGAGGCGATGCACAAATGACAGATTCCACCAACACCTTGCAGCATGAGGCCGCTGCCGCGCGCGGCTCACCCGTCGAAGTCTTCGGCGCCTTCCTCAAGCTGGGGCTGACCTCCTTCGGCGGGCCGATCGCGCATCTGGGCTATTTCCGCTCGGAGTTCGTCGAGCGTCGCCGCTGGCTGGATGACCGCAGCTACTCCGATCTGGTCGCCCTGTGCCAGTTCCTGCCGGGGCCGGCCAGCAGCCAGGTCGGTATGGCGCTGGGGTTGGGCCGCGCGGGCTGGCTGGGGCTGCTGGCGGCCTGGGCCGGATTCACCTTGCCATCGGCGATTGCGCTGATTCTGTTCGCCTTTGGCATCGCCGAGTACCAGGGGCTGGCCCAGTCCGGCTGGGTGCACGGGCTCAAGGTCGTCGCCGTGGCCATCGTGGCGCAAGCGGTCTGGGGGATGGCCAAGTCGTTGTGCCCGGACCGGCCGCGCGCCGCGCTGGCCATTCTGGCGGCGCTGCTGACCATGGTCCTGCCCTCGGCCGCGGGACAGCTTGCCGCCATCGCGGTGGCAGGGCTGCTGGGCTGGTGGACATTGAAGATCGCGCAACCCGGCGGCGGCCACGCCCACAGCTACCCCGTCTCGCGCAAGCTGGGCATCGTGGCGCTGCTGCTGTTTGCCGCACCGCTCGTCGGGCTGCCCCTGTGGGCGGCAGCCACGGACTCGTCCACGATAGCCCTGCTGGAAGGGGTGTACCGCTCCGGTGCACTGGTCTTCGGCGGTGGACACGTTGTGCTGCCGCTGCTGCAGGCCTCGGTGGTGCCCAGCGGCGTCGTGAGCAATGCCGACTTCCTGGCCGGCTACGGTGCGGCGCAGGCCGTGCCGGGGCCGCTGTTCACTTTCTCGGCCTACCTCGGCGCGGTCGCCCACGGACCGCTGCATGGCTGGATCGGCGGGCTGGCACTCCTGGGCACGATCTTCCTCCCCGCTTTTTTCATGCTGGTCGGTGCACTGCCGTTCTGGGAAGGGCTGCGCCACCGCGCGGGCATCCAGACGGCCATGGCCGGCATCAACGCCGGCGTGGTCGGTATTCTGGTGTCCGCCCTCTATGACCCGGTATGGACGAGTGCCATCCACAGCAAGGCGGATTTTGGGCTGGCGCTGCTCTCGTTCGGACTGCTGACGGTGGGGCGCGTGCCGCCGGCGCTCGTGGTGCTGTTAGCCGGGCTGGTGGGCTGGGTCATGGCGATGGGCGTCTGAATCTCATGTGGCACACCCTGACCATCCAGCTCCGACACGAAACCGCCGACGACATTGCCGCCATCGAAGCGGTCACGACCGCCGCCTTCGCTGATGCACCACACACCAGCCACACCGAGCAATTCATCGTGCGCGCCTTGCGTGCCGCCAACGAACTGACGCTTTCCATCGTGGCCGAAGAACATGGGCGCGTCGTCGGTCACGTCGCGCTGTCGCCAGTAACGATCACCCATGAGCACAGGCGAAAGACCGAGGGCTGGTATGGGTTGGGGCCGATCTCCGTCCTGCCGCCAAGGCAGGGGCGAGGCATCGGTTCGCGCCTGATGGAACAGGCGCTGTCTGAACTGCGGGCTATGCAGGCCGCAGGCTGCGTGCTGCTGGGAGATCCAACGTACTACACGCGCTTTGGCTTCCAGGCCCATGCGGGCTTGCAACTGCCGGGCGTGCCGCCCGGCTATTTCATGGCGCTGGCCCTGCATGGGACAGTGCCGGAAGGCATCGCGCACTACAGCGATGCCTTCAACGCCGCCGCCTGAGCCAGCGCGAAGGCGGCGGCGTTTTAATTCGGCTATTGGCCTTGAACACCGGGCGCGGCCACTGTCGCACCCGGATTTCGCGTCCACCGCGCCCAGGGCGGAACGGCCTGGGCGCGGTGCTGATCGCGATTATTCCTTCGTCTCGATGCGCCACCACACAAAGCGAAGCGCCCCGGTCGAGGCCGGGGCGCTTGCCTTCGGCGCGGGTCAAGCGGCCAGTGCCTCGGCGGGTTCATCCGCCATTGCCTCGGTATCCTCCGGGGCGTCCTGCTCCGGGCCTTCTTCCTGCGCGGCCTCCTGCGGGCCTTCGGCCTTGAAGATGGCGGGCATCCAGCCGGTGCCATCGGCCAGCCGCTCGGCCTCGCTGGCAATGTCGGCCTTCTTGAGCTTCGCCAGCCGGGTGACGAATTCCGGTGCAAACGCGCCCACGGCATCCAGAATCACGGCCTTGGAAACGTGCTTGAAGTAGCCTTCTGCGGTCGGCTTCCACCATGCGGCCATGTCGAGGCCCACGGCCTGCGCCAGTTCTGCGCCGGGCTGGTGCGGCGTGGCACGGGGCGTCACCACGTCCACCGTGGAAGCCACGCACACGGCCAGCAGCCGCACCAGTTCGTCTTGCGACTTCGCCAGCAGCGCGGCGAACAGTTCGGCGCTGTCCTCCGGCAAGGCTTCCCCGGCTACCTGTTGCAGTTCGCGCAGCGCCACAGCGGCGGGCGACTCCGGCCAGTCCGGGGCCATGCCTTCCAGCCGGTCTTGCACTTTCAGGCTCACGCCCAGCGGCAGGTCGTGGCCGTGGTAGCTGTCCTGCAAAACCTTCTGCACCATGCCATGCACCAGCGCGGCCAGCGCGACGTGCGGATGCCGGGCCACTTCGATTTGCAGCGCCGCCGTGCGGTGGGCGCTCAACCGCTGCGCCAGCTGGTCGGACAGGCTCGCGGCCTTGGGCGGGTCGTCGGCGTCCTCGTGCTCCTCGTTGGCGGCTTCGCCTTCGGTGCTGCCGAAGCCGCGCCGCAGCTTTTCCAGCGTGCGCAGCGCCTTGGCCTCGGCTTCGCGCAGCAGGCCGCGATGAATAACAGCCTCGCCGTTGCGGTCGATGGTGACGATGGCACCGGCCACCTCGCGCACTTCGGGGGCGTAGCCTTGCAAGGCATTCTCCGCGTCTTGCAGTTCTCCGACCACCTGATCGCGCCGCTGTTCCAGCTTCTCGGCCTTGGCCTCGTCCTCGGCGTCGCAGGCTTCTTCCAGTTCGGCGTCGATCTTTTCGAGGCGGGTTTCCAGCGAGGCGATGCGGCGGGCCTCGCGGGTGGTCGGCTCGCGGCGGTGGCGCGGGGCGTTCTGGAACGCCTGCCGTTCCTCGTAGGCCAGATGCGGCACGGCCTCCACCCATGCCCAGCCCTCGGCGCGCACGTCCTCGGCCAGCGTTGCCAGCTTGTCGCGCACGAGCGTTTCCAGCACTGCGGTATCGGTGAGGTAGGTTCCGGCATCGCCTTCCGCGAACAGGTCGCGGCGGATGCCGCCGCCTGCCTGCCGGTAGGCGTCCAGCCCGACGAAGCGCACCAGCGCGTGCGCGGCGTCGATTTCGCGCTCGGTCAGGCGCTCGCGCAGCTTGGACGGGCTGCGCTGCCATTCCGGCGCACCATAGAATGTGGCTTCCTGCGCGGCGTGGTCGTCGGCGAAGGGACACAGCAAGACCGCCCCCTCACGCCACCCACGCACGCCGGTTTTCGGCAAGCGGAGCGCGCAGGCACGGATCAGCGAGCCGGGCCGGAGGCGCCAGCGATGGAAGCCCGACAGGGGCGAGACTCGCGCAGCGAGGCTCAATGCGCAGCACGACAGCGCGACGGCGGCACGCCGGGACGCCCGACTGCTTGGGACAGGACTACTCGTTGTCGGTCTTGCGCGGCTCGATGTGCAACTGTCCTTGACGTGCAGCCGGGCGTAGTTGCGAAGGTACAGCGTGTCGTACTGCTTATCGGGCGATGTCAGGTGCACCACCATCAGGAAGGCGGGGGACTGCTTTTGGACGGTGATGCCCTGGCGCACCACATCGCGGGCAGCCGGGCCTGAGCCTGGGCGACGCGGTTTTGTACCCGCACCGTCGCGTCATCGGCGTTGATGCCAGAACGGAAGGTGACCGTGGTCACCAGCACGCCGTCGGAGCCGGCGACAGACTTGATGTACATCATGCCTTCGACGCCGTTGATCTGCTCCTCCAGGGGTGTCGCCACGGTCTCGGCAATCACCTTGGGGTTGGCGCCCGGATACACGGCGCGCACCACGACCTTGGGATATTCGCTGATCGGCAGCGCCGGGATCGCGAGCAGGCCCGAGACGAAGATGACGATCGACAGCACAGCCGCGAAGATCGGCCTGTCCATGAAGAACTTGGAGAGGTCCATGGGCTAATACCTTGAAAGGAGTCCAGGGGGAAGCGCGCCGCGCCGCTCGTTGTGTGATACGTCCGATCGGTGGCGCGCTCCGGCGTGGTGCTTCATTTGGTGGCGGACGCGGGCGCCGCAGCAGCCACCATGGGCACCGCCGTGGCCTGCACAGGCATGCCCGGCAAGAACACCTTCTGCGCGCCGTTGACGATCACGCGGTCGCCCGCCGCCAGCCCCCCTCGCACGATGCGCAGCCAATGGGAACTGCCACCCAGTTTCACATCACGTCGCTGCGCCAGTCCATCCTTGTCTACGATGTAGACGTAGTTACGGTCGTGGTCGGTCAGCACCGCCTTGTCGTCGATCAACACGGCCGAGAATTCGCCGCTGCCGACCAGTCGCACGCGGGTATAGAGGCCCGGCGTGAAAACGCGATCCTTGTTGTCCAGCACCGCGCGCACGGCGATCGTGCCGCTGCCCCGGTCCACCTGGTTGTCGAGGAAGTCCACCGTGCCGGTGTGAGAGAAGTCCGCCTTGTCCGCCAGGGCGATCTGGACCGGCAGCTGGCCGCCTCGCTCGCTGGGGCGCTCTCCCTTGCGCGCCATGCGCGAGTAGCGCAGGAACGCCTTCTCATCGGCCTCAAAGTAGGTATAGACCCTGTCCTGGAACACGATGGTGGTTAGCACACTGGCTGCATCGCTGGCGGCCACCAGGTTGCCTGCGGTAAAGCGGGCACGGCTGGCGCGCCCGTTGATGGGCGAGCGCACTTGGGTCCTCTCCAGGTTCAACTGCGCCGTCTCCACCGCAGCCTGCGCGGCCTGCACCTCAGCCTGCGCGGACTCGTCAGCGGCGCGGCGCTGCTCCCAGGCCTCGGTGGAGACAGCCTGCTGCTCGACCAGCACCTTGGCACGTTGCGCCTCGCTTCTGCTGCGGCCGGCTTCGCTGCGCGCCCGGGTCAATTGCGCCTGGGCCCGGGCCAGTTCCGCGCGGTAGCTTCGGGCATCGATCATGAAGAGCACATCGCCCTTCTTGACCTCGTCTCCTTCGCGATAGGCGACCCGCTCGACGTAGCCAGACACCCGTGGGCGCAGCTCGACGCTCTCGATGGCTTCGATGCGTCCGTTGTATTCGTCCCATTACGTGATGGGCTTGATCTCGACCTGCGCGACGCTGACTTGCGGCGGCGGTGGATGGCCTCCGGCGCCAGCTCCGGCGTTCTCTTTACAACCTGCGAGCGCCATCGCGCTGAGGGAGATCAGTATCCAAAGCAGGCGCACGCCGCGAGGGTCGGAGCTGGAAGTCGTCATCTGAACAGGTTCCGTGGTCAGGTCGTAAAGCGAATGAAGCGAGCGCGATCGCGCTGCACGCTGTCCCCTGACGCTGCTTTCTTGGCAGCGCAAGACCATGAGCGACAGATGCGGCAGAGATCGAATCCCGTTGGTTGTCGGCTTCTCGTCTCGTCGCAGAACGCGCGCGCAAACCGACCTCGGCGGCATTACAAAGCCTCAAAACTTGAGGTCAAGCGATATCGACGTTCTGATTCGCGCCGTTGCGGATTGGTCCGCCGCGTCGCATTTTTGGACGGCTCTTGAGCCGCCGGTTACGCGAGAAGTGACAAGTAAGGATTGTTCGGTGGTGGCTCTGCGAACAGGAGCCGAACATCGTGCAATAGATAGCCATACAGGCGGCGGGACTTCCTGGGGCCTGTGACATCGCACGTCCAGATGTTCAGGCCCCTGGGCTTTTTGCGATGCAGTTGCAGGCGCTCGAAGCGCTTTTGTACCCATTGCCAATCCTGCTGGTTCTCCTGCTTGGCGAGAGTCCCGACCTGGGGGTGTTCTTGTGCGTAGCGTTGGAATACCCCGGGGCTGACCAGGTAGGCCGTGTCGCCCACCGTATGCACGAGCGCCTTCGCGTCGTTGATGACCAGCCGGCGGGTAGCGATACCTTGTTTCAGCCACGCCATGAAGTGCTCGCCCGATGGCTGCGCCGACGAGGACGTGGGCACCGGCGCTGATGACGGCACGGGCACCATCGAGGTTGGCGGTGGCGTTTGAGGGCCAGCGGCGGGTGCGTCGCCCGAGACGGCTTCCGCATCCTGTTGGGGAACAAGCAAATCGCCGATTCCTACCATCGCCAGCAGGTCCTCCATGACATCGGGTGCGGCTTGTGCGGCAGGCAAGTGAACCGGAGTCGCGGCGTCGACGCCCTCCCATGGAAGGGACTCTTGATCGTCGGTGGCTGGCTTTGCCGTCATTGCCGGCGAGGGCACCAAGGCATCGGCATTGTTGGGTGCCGGTGTCCCGTCGATTGCCACTGCCCCTGCGAAGGGCGCTGGCCGCTCTCCAGACTCCCAAATCAGCGCGGGAGCGAGACGCAGCAGGGTGAATGAGTGGGACCAGCCAGTCGTGCTGGTCACGGTCGCGCGCCAGACCGCCTTGCCGTCCGGCGTCGGTTGCAACATGCCGTGATCCTGCAGCACGTTGAAGACGGCGGTGTTGCTCGCGGGGATGCCGTCGACGCCTAGTGACAGCAGGTGCGCACGCAGCTTGTCCGAGACCGTCTTGCTTACCAGCCACAAGGCATCCTCGGTGATCCAGCCATCGGAGGCTTCCGGCTGGTTCAGCTTCAACTGTTCCTTGAGCAGGTAGCGCAGCCCGTCGAGCAACTTGCGCTGCAGCGCATGCTTGTGTGCAGCCATGGCGCGGGCCGGATCGCCGCCCAGTTCCTGGGCCACCGAAGCCCGGTCGGCCTGCACGACAAGTTCGCCCAGCACGCCGGCGCGCTCGTACTGGCCGGCCAGGACGTAGAGCAGCGGTCCCCACAGGTCGGGATAGCCACTGAGCCAGTCCAGGGCATCACGGTCGAGCAGTTGACGGTAGAGTAAACCTGTCGCGGCGCTGTGGAGCCGATATTCCCGATCGTCGCGGTAGCGGAAGCGGTATGGCTGGTGCAGCGGGCCGTGCCAGGGGTGCCACAGCGAGCCGTCGGACAGTTCGACGTGCAGATCGACGGCGATCTTGCCGATGTCGTGCAGCAGCGCGGCATAAGCGACTGCGGCAGTCCAGGCTTCAGACTGCGCCGCCTGGTCTTCGGGACTGCCGCCAATGGGCAGCAGATGGGACTGCCGCAGCTTGAGCGCATAGGCGACGATCTCCAACCCGTGATCCAGCATGCCGCCGGGGTAAGCGTGGTGATGGCTTTCCGATGCGGGGAATTGTTGGACCAACTCGGCGTAGTGCTCCAGCGGCGTGCGGTATAGGGTGGCGAACTGCCGCCGCGACAGCGACGTGCGCTGCCAGATGTGTTCCAGCAGCTTCTGCCGGCGCGGTGTTGCCAGCAGCGATGCGGCCGATTCGGGCCGCAGCAACCCTTTCGGGAGGTCGGTGGCGGGCGCTGGCGACGGGGCAGCGACCGGGGGCCGTTTTCGCTGGAACAGGGAGAGCATGCGGGTGTCCTCTGGGGGGCCGGCCGGGAGGCCTTTTCGCCTTTTCGAGGTAGGGCCTTTCCCCTTGCACCCCATTCCCTTGCCGTTTCGGCCCTTTGGCCTTTAACCGTTTCGGTATAGCCGGGCCTGGGTTGCGTCTCCAGCGTCAATGTGGAACCCGCACGAATGGATTGGACGGAGACCTGGCGCTGGCCCCTGCCTATGCTGCGGGGACGCTACCCCCGGCAGGTAGGCTCTCGCTCAGGCGACTAAGTTGACAAATGCGACAAGGGCGACTAGAGTGAATCCTGTCTCAAACCTGCTTGGGAGATGACCATGCCCACCGCCATTGAATTCATTGCCGATCGTCTGCCGCGCGTCACCGTGGAGGACGTGCGCCGTTTCGCGGATACCGTTGAAATCCGGGATGCGCCGGCTTTCGCGGCCGAGTTGCAGGCGTTCATTCACGAGCGCGTGGAGGCGGTAAAACTGCCAGCCAACCTCGAAGGCGAAACGGTGGAGCAGGCCCTGGCGCGCAAGGCGGCCGCGCTGCGCACCGAAACGCGCTGGACCCCGACTGAAACCGACGTCCAGCGAGGCCGCGCCGTGTTGCTGGAATCCTTCAACCAGCCGCACAACCTGCCGATCCCCGAGTACGCCAAGCTGGCGGACAAGTCGCGCCAGCAGATCTACAAGGACATCCTCGCGCGCCGGCTGCTGGCGCTGAATGTGGGGCCGCGCGGCCAGAAGCTGCCCGACTGGCAGCTCGACCCGGTGAAGCAGCAGTTGACCCAAACCGTGCTTCAAGAGGTCGAGGGCATCGACCACTGGACGATCTACCGCGCACTATCCGAACCGCTCGAAGGCTTGGGCGGACGCTCGCCGGTGGATGCGGTGACGCATGGCACAATCGATGACGTGGCCGAAGCGGTGTTCAACGTGCTGGGCGTCCAGGTGCATTGAGGCAAGACCGCCATGAGCCGCGAACTGCCCTTGTTCTTGATCGATGCGGGTGAACTGCTCCAGCATGTGAGCCGCGTCGTCTATCGGGGCAGCCCGCTGTACTATGGCCGCAGCGGCACCAATCGCTACGACGACCCGGCGCGGACCTACGGCGTGCTCTACCTGGGCCGCGACCTGTCCACGGCGCTGATGGAGTCGGTGTTTCACAAGCACCAGTGGCTGGCGGACGAGAAGCGCTCGATTGCGCTGAAGGAAGTCGAGAGCCGGCTCGTGCGGGCCGTGGGGGTCCTGGACGACGTGCGCTTGGCCGATCTCACGGCCGAGGGTGTCATGGCGGGTTACTTCGGCCTGAACCTGGAACAGTTGGCCAGCCGCGACTACACGCACACGCAGCAGGTGTCCGCCCAGGTGCATGCGATGCTCGGCGATGATGGCCAGCCGCTGTTCGACGGGGTGCTCTATCCGTCGCGCAACAACTATCCCGCCAAGAGCATCGCCCTGTTCGAGCGTGCGGCAGCAAGAGTCGGCGTTGTCGATGACATCGACCTGGTGGACCATGTGGACTGGCCGCGCTTCGTTGCCACGTATCGCGTCGGCGTGGAGCCTGATCCCGGGCCGGTGGAACCGGATGACGAAGCGTCCTGAAGCGGCAAGAGAGCACATTGAAGCCCCAAACAGAATGAAATGGACCAAACTGGAATAGGCATCCCTCTGTAGCAGGAGACGACCATGAACACCACGACCCGCATCAGCACCGCAGAACGCCTCGGCCGCACCTTTGGCCGCGGATGGCGCGCCTACGCGCGCGGCGAACGTCGGGCGTCGAACTGGTTGGTGTCCAAGGGGGTGCCGGCGGCCGTTGCCACCGCGCTCGTGTGGGTGGTCAAGCTGTCTGTGGTGGGATTGCTGCTCTACGTTGCTTTTTGGTTCGCACTCGTGTTGTTGGGCGTCGTGGCGGCGGCGTGGGCTGCTGCTGCCAATACCTCTGACGAGGACGAGTGGCCTTTCACCGATCTCACAGAACTGCGCAAGACACCGGGCTACGATCCCAATCTGTACAACGATACGTCGCACGAGTTGTACACCGACGACTGACGGACTCCGGGCTACTTCAGCTTGCCTCCCGTGAGTGCCCCAGCCCCCTTGCCCCCGGCTTGGCCGGCGCTCTTGCTGCCGTCCGACAACCCCTGAATGGCATGTCCCGCCCGAATTCCAACCCAGGTCAGGCTTGCCAGCCAGAATCCTGGCAGCACCAGGAACATCGTGCCCGCGACGAACATCAAGAGCATGTCGCCGAACGCATTGTTCAGCCCCACCAGCGGGTCGAAGTTCGTGTGTGGCCGGTTCCAGCCAAAGCCCCAGCCATAGAGCGCATCGAGGATAGTGCTGTCGATCCAGCGAGCGAGCTGGAACCAGAAATCCACGAAGAACAGCGCGAATTGCACGACGCTGACCGTGACGACCGTCTTCAGGTCATAGGTGCCCACGACCAGCACGAGCGGGATGCAGATGACCAGCGCCATCTTGAGCAAGGCGAGGACCATGGGTAGAGACTGTCTCACGACGTCCATGGCGGGAAACGCGGCAATCGCGCCGACGGCCATCCCAACGTCTCCCGTGGCCCGTGTCACGATGTTCGGCAAGGTCTTGTCGATCTGGCCTCCGTAGTCCGTATAGACGCTGCCCTGGTTCAACTTCTGCTGCCGCGGTGACGCGATGGCTCGGATCACCGAGTCGTCCACCTCGGCCCGGCTCAGGAACCCGGCCCAGCCCGCCAGGCGACTCAACAGGCTCGGGTCCACCTGACCCAGCAGGCGTGCCCGCAGGCCGTTACTTCCATCGCTCCACCACTGGCGGCAGGTCGGGTAGCCGCCACCGCTGGCCACCTGCGCAAGCCCTGCGTCGCGGGTGCTGTCATAGGGCCAGTCCTCGCGTGGGGTGCTGGAACGGTATGTGTCGTAGTAGCCGTTCGTGTCGGTGAAGAACCGCGATCCGATCCAGGTCACGTCGTGCATCTGCTGCTCATCGAGCTGAGGGCGCTGCATGAACAATTTGGCCCGTGCAGGCCCATAGCAATCCCGCGAGAAATCCGCTACTTCCTGAGCCAGCACCGGGTCATCGATGCGCGTAGCGTCGATCTCCATGCGCATCTGCCGCAGGTCCGTGCCGCACGGGATCGCTGCCACCGAAGCGCCCGTGACGGCGCGCGAGAGCGCGTGCATGAACGCCCACCACACCGGCACCTTCGCCGACTGGTTGTTGATGGTGCTGAAGGACTGCGACCAGCCGGTATCCCCGGGCTGCGCCACGCTGACCTGGCACTGGGCCGAGCGCGAGCTGTCGTACTGGATGGTGTTCAGGTCCACGTCGATGAACGGAATGCCGGCGAACATCACCACCACGATGGCGACGAAGACCCGGTTCTCGATGCGGGCGGCGCTCAGCACGCCTTTGTTGCCCTCGTCGGCGCCTTCCGCACGGGCCTTCAACCACTCCTGCACGATGATGGCGACGAAAGGCAGCGCGAATACCCCGCTGGATACGAGGACCGCCCAGATGCCGTTGTTGACGATCCAGGACACGAGGGTTAGGTAGTACTCCAGGTAGTCGGTCGTGAAAAGCGTCATGGCCTCGATCCCCTCAAGCGGCCTGCATCAACAGGCTGGCTTCCAGCGCCACGATGGCAACAATGCCGGCGACCTCAGCGCGAATCAGCCGGCGTCGGGCCAGCGTGCTGTCCTCGCGCGCCAGCAGCCGCCGCCGCATCCAGACCCAGCCGCAGGCCGTCGCCCCGTACAGGAACAACCGCCACACGAAGAAGTAGCCCGATGCGGCCGCGAGCCACCGCTCCCAGCCGGCCACGCTGCCAACGAGATAGATGCCGGCGATGTTGGCGCCCACCGCAGCGGCGACGATCACGGCCGCCCACAGCAGTGCTTTCGCCGCACGCCGGCTGATGAGCCAGCGCAAGGGGCGCCAGGCCATGCGCTCCGCGCTCATGGCCGGCCTCCCGGATTGCCCTTCTGCAACTGGTCGAGGCGGTCGGGCACCGGATCGCCCTCATAGATGCCGCGCGAGCCTGCCGCGCGCGTGCCATGGCGCTGGATGATGGCCATCGGCGAGTTGTTCGCCAGCTCGCGCCGCAGTTCAAGTTCGGTCTTGAGGTTGCGGATCTCCCGGTCGAGCGTGTCGCTCTCGTGGTTCACGGCCTCGACTGCCAACTCGTTGGCTGCCACGTTGGGCTCTTTCTTGCCGGTGAGCAGCGTGCGCTGGAGCAGCAGTGCCTTCTCCAGCACCGACGAAAGCGCCACCTCGGACGCGAGGCGCCGCGCCAGCAGGTCCTGGTCCGGCTCGTCGCGCAGCGCCTCGATGACGCCGCGCGTGATCGGCAGCGACGTGCTGCCGGCCTCGCGCAAGTTCTCGAAGGTGGTGTTGCGCACGCCGGAAACCAGTTCCTGCAAGACTTCCAGCTTGGCTTCGTACTCCTCCTGGATCAGCGGCGTCAGCCCGACGCCGGGCACCGTCTCGGTCTTGGTGCAGGAATCGCACGTGCGCTGCACCTGTTCCCCGAGGACCCGGGTGGCCCATTCGGTCGCCTGCTGCGGCGACGTCCAGGTCTGGCAGGACAGGCTCGCGCAACTGGTGGACGCGATGGAGGATGTGTCCGTCACGCCGCGCCCGTTGACCAGGTTGTAGCCCGCGCGGGTGACGTCGCCGACCACGCGGATGGCGGACTGGCCTGCGCCACCGGCATTGCTGCCGCCCACCCAGGGAAGGCCGTCGTTGCCGCGGCGCGTCTCGGCCTGCTCGACGGCCGACACGGCATCGTTGCTGCCAACCGCGTCACGCAAGGCCATGCCTTCGGCCATCTGGCTCCAGCCAAGCTGGCCACCCGCAGTCTCGGCCATCTTCTCCGCCATGGCGCGGCACGTCAGCTTGGAGCGGTCGAAGTCCAGCCGCGCCTGCAGCACGCCGTTGGTCAGCAGGTTGTACAGGCCCGGATCGGCGCGCTGAATGATCAGCGCCGGCAGCGATGCAACCGCGCTGGTCGCGCTCTGGATCACGTTGCTCATGATCTGCTGAAAGCCGTTCGTGATGCCGTTGAGCTGATTGCGCAGCGTGGTCTGGATGCTCATGTCGCCGCAGATCAGGTTGCTGTTCCACCCCACGCCGACCCCGATGGAGCGCATGCCGGCCGCGCGGCCCATGGACACCGCACTGCCACCGCCGATCGAGTACATGACGTCATCGCCGAGGACGGGGCCGCTGTTCTGGTATCCGACCTGCGCCCACGCCAGGCCGCAGACCAGAGCGAGCGGGCCGGCCAGCGCCTTCGGGCGCAGCAGGCGGCACGCCTTGGCGGAAAGGTTCATCGATTCAGGACGCTTCATCGTGGCACCTCAGAGGAAATCGACGCTGCCCAGGAACACCTGCCCGCGGCGTTCGCAGCACGCATAGGGACGCCACAGCGCCCAGGCGTAGTCGCCTTGTTGGGCCTGGGTCAGCGTGCCGCTGTGCGGGAACACCACGCAGGTGTTGGACAGGCGCGGCGTCAGCTCCTGCCACTTGCCCGTAGAGGCATCACCCTCCATCAGCGCGCCGGCCGGCCAGTAGCCGTCGCGGGCGTTGGCAAGCAGCGGCTGGTACACGTGGATCTGCCCGCGGCGCGTGACGACATCACCGGCGCGCTGGGCCACGACGGCCCCGGATTTGTAGTCATCGGTCTGATGCAGGAAGCCGCCGCGCGGATAGACATTGCCCCAGAGGTTCATCGTGGTGCGCGCACCGACCTCGCGCATGCCCGGAATCAACGCCTCCGGGTAGGCCATTTCAGGCACGTTGTAGCGCCAAGCCAGCGTGTCCAGGGTGCTGAGTAGATACGGCATGAAGGCCGTGCCCGCGCCTTGGCAGAAATAGCCCGACGACGATGCGAACTGGTTGAATACCTCGCCGCCAGGATGGCCGATGACATCGCTGTTCTTGAATTTGGCGAGGTTGTTTTCGTGGTCTTCGTTCGTGGTCCCATCCCCACCTGCCTGTGCGGATGGGTTGGGCGTGCTCATCGCCTGCACCTCGACCCAGGGGTTCTCTCCGGTGTTGCTGTAGCTGGAGACGACCGCATCGGGCACGTAGTGCCGGACCTTGGTGGATGTGCGCACCGTGCAGCCCGTCCAGGTGCAGTAGAGCCAGTAGCAGATGCCCACCACCCGGTACTCCAGGCAGTCCGGCGACATGACGGAGGACACGATGGTGGCGGTGTTCAAGGCGTAGCTGCCCGTGGCGCTGATCAGCAGCAGCGAGGCCACGGCGACGCGCAGGCGGCGCAGCAGGTCGAATGGGCGATGGGTCACGGCTGCGTCCTCCGGTGTTGCTCGATGCGCGCGACGGCCCGGGCCACGTCCGGCTCGCCATAGACCACAAAGCGTTGATCCACCACGACGGCCGGGATGGTCGTGACACCCAAACTCCATGCGTCGGTGACGCCCTGGTAGGCGGTGCCGATGCGGCGCTGAAGATCGGTGCCGCCTTGCTTCAGGCGTTGCCGGACGATGGCTGCTGCCCGCTCAGGGTCGGCTGGAAGATTCGCGGAAAGCTCGGCCTCGATCCGGGGCGTTTCGCCCAACTCGATCAGTCGCTCGCCGCCCATGGTCTTGACCGGGTGGCGGCTGTCGGTGACGACCACCACGTCGGCGGCGAAGGTGGCCGGGCTGAACACCGCCAGAGACGTCGGCAGCGCCACGGCCAGGCCAAGGGTTCGCCAGCCTGGTGCGAACCGGGTAAAAGCTGCTGGCATGTCATGTGCCCCGGAAGTTGATCAGGGCCATAGTCAAACGCCGAACCCCAGGCGGCCCCAACAAACAATGCGCATCGCGGCCACCCCGCATACCTGCTTGCGTCGCCGCAAAGAAAAAAGCGGAGGCCGAAGCCTCCGCGCTGATCAACGAAGCAGTGCAACCCTTACAGCAGGCCGGACTCCGCAAAGGAGAACGGGGCACCCTGGCCGACGATGATGTGGTCCAGTACCCGCACATCGATGAGCGCCAGCGCGGCCTGCAGTTGCTGGGTCAGCATGCGATCCGCGCTCGACGGCTCGGAAATGCCCGAGGGGTGCTGGTGCGCGAAGACCACCGCGGCGGCCTTCAACTCCAGCACACGCTGCACGACGACACGCGGATAGACCGAAGTCGAGTTGATCGTGCCCCTGAACAACGGCTCGTAGGCCAGCACCTGGTGCATGCTGTCCAGGAACACCGCGGCGAATATCTCATTGGGCTCGGCGACCAGCTTCACGCGCAGGTAGTCGCGCACGGCCGTGGGGTCGAGGAGTTTCGCACCCGCTTTGAAAACCCGCTTCTCCAGCAGTGCAATGGCTTGCTGGATGATCCAGTCCTCGTGTTGGGCAGCGATGGCGGAAAGCGACTCCAGGCAGGAGTCATTGACGACGAAAGACATGGCGAACCTCCAGACGGTGAGATCGGAGGGCGCGCGCCCTGGGAGGGCAAGCCCTCCTGGGGAACGAACAAGGTGCATCCATCACCGCGGCAGCGGTGATCGTTCGCGGCCAGGATGCGAGGCGAACGGGTTTCGGTCAGCGCAGTGGACTGCGCCGTAGCCTTGAAGACCGGGGCTACCTGGGCATGTCGCCGACGACGTCGGCAGGCATTTCCGATGTAGTAGGTGTGGCGGCGGGATCGCCGGCCGCGAGCATGTCCATGGCCGACAGCAAGGCATCGCCCTCGATCGGACCCTGCAGTAGGATCGCCTTGCCGGTTTCGCGATCGTGCAGCCGCAGCGACGGCGTGGCGGTCACGCCGCTGCTCGTGGCTTCCGCCGTCTGGGTGCGGATCGGCGCCTCGGGCCGTTCGCTCGCCAGACACTGCTCGATGGCTGGCGTAAGGTCGGGGTACCGCAGGTCCTCGGGCAAGCCCTGGCCGTCGCTGCGCGTGTGGGCATAGACCCACTCGACAGCCTGCCAGAAGGCGGCATGGCCGCCAGATTCGCCGGCGCACTCCGCCAGGCTCGCTTCGGCAGACGCGGCCGGCTCATGCGCGGCCAACGGGAGGTGGTGCCATTGCAAGGCCACGTCCGCGTTGCCGGCCACCCAACGCTTGAGCACTGGGAAATAGGATCGGCAGAACGGGCATTCGAGGTCCGCGTAGAGCGTCAGCGTGAAACGCCCTTCCGGATTTCCCATCTGCCACGGAGGCCCGGCCACCTGCGTCACGCTGACCGGCGTTGAAGTCTGGGGAGTGGACTTGCCAGAATAGCGGGACACGAGCCAGATCAGCAGCAGCGCTACCAGCACGGCGGCCAACACCCAGGGCCAGCTGAGCCTCCAGCGCCGACGGCGGAACGCCTGTACCTGCATCGGAATGGATGGGCGTTTCTGTTCCATGGCGTTCTCCGGTGTACGGCAGATTCAGGGCAGGTCCAGGGTCGGCGACTCGATGCCACGTGCCCGGTCGATCTTCTCAGCCACCTTGAAGGCGGCATCCAGCTCGCTGACGCCGTGCTGCTGCATGAGCTGGTAGCGTTCTGCCTTCTCCTCGGGCTCGGTTTGCGCGAGCGCGAGGTAGAGACTTGGCGGCACGGCGCGGAACAGCACTTCCATGCTCTTGGAGAGGATGACGCCCTCGGTGAACTTGCCCGCTTCCTTGCGTGCGGAGAGCATCAGCGCCTTCTGCGCCGGCGAGAGTTCGCGGAACCTGGCGATCTTCTCCACTTCGTCCGGCGGCATCGACAGGCACACCCACCACTCGATCATGTTGAGCATGGGCTCTGCGGCGCGCGGCAGATCGTCGATGTTTTGCGTCGCCAGCCAGAACCAGGCGCCCAACTTGCGCCACATTTTTGTAATTTTCACGACATAGGGCGCGAGCAGCGGGTTCTTGGTGATGATGTGACCTTCGTCGGTCACGTTGACGATCGGCCGGCCCAGGTACTGGTCGCGCTCGGCGATGTTGTTCACCGTGCTGATCAGGCTGATGTAGGCGATGGAGAGCTGCGCGTTGTAGCCCTCGCGGGCATAGGTCGCCAGATCGACCAGCGTGATGTCGGCCTCGGGCCACGGCGTGCCGTCACGGTCGAACATCTCGCCGTCCGTGCCTTGGCAGAACATGTCCATCGCGTCCGCCATCTCCAGCAGCCGCACGCGCCGCATCTCGGGCAGCGTCGGGTCCTGGCCACGGGCGCGCAGCGCGTTGCGCACGTCGCGCGTGAGCACGGTGCGCTTTTCGGCCACGCAATGTTCGGCGGCGTCGAGGATGCACTGGCGGATCAGCGAGCGGTCGGCCCGCGTCATCCGCGCTTCTTCCTTGTCTTCGCCGCCCGTGATCATCAGCCGCGCTGTGATCTCCAGTTCGCCCAGCACGTCGCGCTGCTCGTCCGCTTCCATGGCCGAGGCATCGGGGGGCAGGTCTTCGTCCAGCGCGTCGGCATCGAGCGTCTGTACGTCGCTGGGCGTTTCGATCAGCCGGCGTGCGTCGGCGAACGGCGCCAGGCTGATGCCCGATCCGGGGGCCAGCTTGACCCGGTTCACGGTCAGGCCCAGGCGCCTGGCGAAGTCGCTGAACAGGCCGAAGCTGTTGCCGGCTTCCACGATGAAAAGCCGCGGCCGGTAGATGGCCGTCACCTGGTTCAGCAGGTTGTTGAGCGTGGCGGACTTCCCCGAGCCGGTGGGGCCAAATAGAAACAGATGGGCATTCATCTGCCGATCCAACCTGTTCAAGGGGTCGAACGTAATCGGGCCGCCGCCGCGATTGAACATCGTGATGCCGGGATGCCCCGTGCCCTGGGCGCGGCCCCATACTGGCGACAGGTTCGCCGCGTGCTGGGCGAACATCAGTTGCGTGTACCACCGGCGCCGGTCCTTGCCGGGGTTGTAGCAGCACGGCAGCCAGCGCAGGTAGCTGTTGAGCGGCGCCACCTCGTCGTCCTCGCGCACCGGCTGCAGGCCGGCGTTGAGCATCACGTTCGCGAGGTCCAGGCCGCGCCGATCCAGTTCCGCCTCGTCGCGCCCGCGTAGGTAGAACGCCAGAGTGCCCCGGTAGAGCTTGTGCGCGCTGCCGATCAGGGAGCGGGCTTCATGCACGTCCTTGAGCGTCTGCTCCGACGCCAGCGTCTCGCCCACAGCTTTCTTCGCCAGATGGTTGAGGTCCGATTCGAGGACGTCCTGCGGCGTGGCCACCATGGTGAGACACATCAAGGTGTCCTCGGGCATCTGGTCGAACAGCGTGTTGATCGCGTCCCCCTTGCGGGTCTCGCCGGTCAGGTGCCCGGTGCCGGGCGGCATGCGCAGCCGGTCGGTGATCAGCACGCGGTGCGGCATGCCGTCGAAGTACCAGGCCCCTTGCGCCACGTCCGAGCGCGGCTGCCCAAAGAACAGCCGCTGGCTGAAATCCCGCCCGCTCGCCAGCTCGATCTCGCCGGCCTCGCTTTCCTCGGTACTGTCCGGATAGCGCGCCAACGCGTAGAAGCGCTCCCGGTCCTCCACCCCAGGCCCGAGCAGCGTGGGGCGCGGGTTGAACCACCGCAGCAGCCAGTCGTGGACGTCGGCCGCGACCATGCGCCGGGCCTGGATGCCGGCGTTCGCCAGGCCGCCGCACAGGCGGTCGCAGACGATGCCCAGCATCTGCTCGGGTGTCTGGCCGCGGCGGTTTGCCTGTCCCTGTCCGCTCGCGCGGCGGTACACCACCATGCGCACGCGCCGCGTCTGGCCGCGCCAGCGCAGCCGCGTGACCACCGTGTCCTCGAACAGGCCGCCGGGCTTGGCCACAGCGCGCAGGTGGTGGCCGAAGAAGCGCAGGTAGAACTCGGTGAACGCCGAGCCGCGCGCACGTGGCTGCACGTAATCGCGCAAGGTCTGCATGTACTGGTCGAAGCTCGGTTCGTCCTGGGCATAGAGCTGGAGCACCCACGGGTTCTCGTCCAGTTCATCGAAGCTGTCCTGAAGCGCGTTTTCCAGGGCGTCGCGGGCATGCGCGAGCCAGCCGGGTTCCCGGCCTTCGGTGCCCAGCGGCACCAGCTCGTAGAAGGCGGCCACCGATTGGCCGTCCTCCAGGAGCATCGATTTCGACTCGGGCAAGAACTCCACCCAGGGCAGCAGTTCCACGAAGGACGGTGCGACGTCGTACAGCGCCTGCTCGTCGGCCACGGTCGCCGGCTTGCGGCCCTGGACCGCGGCGCCGGGTTCGGGGATGCCGGCTTGCTGCAAGGCCTCGACGTGGCGCTGCCAGCCGTCCGGCTGCTCGTCGGCGGCGGTGTCTTCGGCGCTGACGGCAGCCAGCTTCGGCCATGGAAGTTTCCACCGCATCAGTAGTCCTCCGTCCTCTCGCCAGGCATCGCGTACTGCACGCGCTGGTACAAGGGGAAAACCGTCGTGTAGCCCGGCACGGGAACGGGGTCGGTGCCGGCCAGGTGCGGGTACACGTACATCACGAGATCGGGATTGGGCAGACGCTGGAACTGGCGGTGAACCTCATTGCGCGCGGTGCGCGTGTAGCGCATCTGCTCGACAGGTGCGGCCTGCACGTCGGCGTCGGTCAGGGGCCGACGCAGGCTCTGGCGCGCATCGAGCAACTGGCGGCCGGCGTTCCGTCCGGCTGCGCCACCGCCGTCGCCGGCCTCCTGCTGCCAGATGTCCATCATCGTGCGGTCACCGTGGGTCAACAGCTTTTCCTTGCTGGTGGCGCAGCCGGCGAGCACCGCGACGGCGAGGGCCAGTGCTAGGCCACGGGCCAGGTTAGTCAAGTTCAAGGGCATGGCTTTCTCCTGCGCGGTGATCGACCTTGCGGCCTTCGGGATCGAAGTCGATGGCGAGCGGCTTTTCGAGGTGGACGGCAACCTTGGCGCCGGGTTGGACATAGACGGCGGCGAAGGCTTGGCCGTAGAGCTTGTTGACCCAGGCCGACATGTCCCGGACACCGCCCGCGAGAATCTGGCCGACCGCTTCTTGGCCGGTGATGCCCACGGTGCCGATGGAGCCGTCCGAGCCGACATAGGACATGCGGCCGCTGCCACTCTCGATGAGCGAGGCCACACCGGCACCGGCCGCGGTGATTAGGGCCTGCGAGCCGAGGTATTGCTGGGCGTTGCTGCGCCGCTCGCCGCTGACGCAAGGAATGCCGTGGGGATCGCTGATCCAGCCCAAGCCGTCGCGCTGTTGGTTGTTCTGCTGGTTGCCCTCGCGGTCTTCGGGGATCGTGCGAATCGTGCCGTCGTTGAAGACGAACGTGATGCTGCGCACCTGACCTCGCACGCACGAGAGCGTCCAGTCGCCCGAGGCGGTGCCGCTGAACACGGCGCCGGCCACGTCGGGAATGTCGATGCCATTGGCGGTCAGGTTGTCCGGCCCGACCAGAACTTTGAACGGATAGGGATCGTTGACCGTGCCGTCGATCGGCACGCGGCCGATCAGGGCCGTCATCGCCACCGATCCCATTAGCGTCGAGTTGGTCGGCACGGTATAGACCGGCTTGGCATTCTTGACCCCGGCGGCGCGGGCGCCCGCGTTGGCCACGGTTTCAGCGGTGGTTTCGAGCGTGCTCTGCGCCGGGCCGAAGCTCGTGGGGAAGCTCATGCCGCCGCTCGCGCCACGCCCCCCGTTGCGCCCCTCGGCGGGCTTTGCGTCGTCCGGCTCGACCCACCGCACGCCGCCCTCCATGCCGGCCTCGTCGCCGCCCTGCAGCCCCAGGCCCACGGGCAGGTCCGCATGGCCGCCGCCGCGCCCGCCGATGCTGTCCAGGCGCCGCTGCAGGTCGGCGAGCAGCCCTTCGGTCTGCTGGCGCGCGCTGGCCGCCTGCTCTTGGTCGCGGCGCAGGTTGGACCGCTCGGATTCGAGCGCCGAGTTGATGCGCTGGTCGATGGAGTTCTCGCGCTGGCGCAGCCGCTGGTTCTCTTCACGCTGCGACTTGTTGTCCGAGAGCGCGGTCTGAAGCTCGGTGCGCAACTGCTTCACTTGGGCAACGAGCGTCGCCACGGTGTCGCGCGGGGTGTCGCCTTCGATGCCCAGCGCCTTCATTTCCTCGGGCGTGAGCTGGGCGCCGTTGTCCGCCGCGGGTGGCGCCGTGCCGCCTCCACCCGAGAACAGCCGGATACCGGCGAACAGCACCAGGATGGCGACAGGGATCATCAGCCACTTGAGCAGGCCGTTACTGCGCATGGCGGGCCTCCTTGGCGTTCTCGTCGCCGTCCGGCTGCGGCAGATGCACGGCAGGGTCGAAGCGGTGAATCGCCGGCAGCAGCGACTGCGCGAGGCCGCGGCCGCGCGTGACCAGGTACAGCACGGTCGTGTCCTCGGTCGTGCCGCGCGGGCCCAGCGCCTCGTGCTGGAAGGTGGCGGTGAGGAAATCGCCTTGCAGCACGCGCGGGTCGAGCGCGACCCAGTCGGCGCCGGTGTTGGTGAGGCGCACGGCAGTCACCCATTGGTCTTCCAGGCGCCACGACGCGAGCACGGCCGCGCGCACCGGCAGCGTTGGCATCAGTGTGTCCAGGTCGAGGTCGCGGGGAAGGTTGACCCGCATGACGCCCGGAAGCGGCTCGACGGTGCGCAGCGGTGCGTAGAGGTTCTGCGCGGCGAAGCGCGTCAGCACGACAGGGACCGGAGTTTCGCGCCGCGCGGTCCGCGCACCTGCCTGGCCCTGGGCGCGTGCCGGGGCCTCGGCACTGTCGGCCTGCTCGCCATAGCGTCCCGGTGCGCTGTCACCCTCGACGATGCGCACCGGCTCCAGCTCGGCTTCCCCGTCCTTGGGCGGTTCGGCTGCGATGTCCAGCAGGATCAGCGCGCCCGTGTCGGCGTCCTGCAGTTGCAACCGCGTGGGCTCGATCGGCTCGCTGGCACGCAGGTACACCGCGCCGCCCGCACTCTGCACGCGCAGGCGTTTGCCCACGCCTGCGGGCACGCCCACGCGCACGTTCCGGTCGATGAATACGATGCGTTCCTGACCGACCTTCAGCGGCACTGCCAGTGGCATGCGTTCCCAACGCAGGATCTCCACCGCCTGGGCGACGGGTGCCGCGGCCACGGCCAGTAGCCCCAGCAGCGCGAGTACAGGATGCTTCATGGGGTGTTTCCTCCTTGAGGCGCTTGCGGATTCAGGTCACTCGGCGCCGGGCGCGCCGGCTCCGGTGCACTGATGCGCTGGGGCGCGCCTTCGTAGCAGTCCAGCGCCAGGCCGAACGGGTTGCGGGCGGGATCGACGTCCACCCGCGTGACCTTGATCGGATAGCGCACCAGGGCGCGTTTGACCTGCTCGGCGCCGTAGTACTCGTCCGCCGTGATGTCCAGCGTCACCACCCAGTCGCGATCGGATACGGTGCGCACGCGCGCCGTGGGGTCGTCGCCATAGCCGCGGCCGGGAATCTCGTAGATGCCGCGCACGCGCTGACGCAGCTCGCCCGTGGAGCGGCGGTAGTCATAGTCCGCCCGCAGGAAGGCCTGGCAGGACGGGGTGAGGTACGGCGAGAGCGTATGGAGGTTGCGCGAGTAGTCTTCTTCGCCATTGGTCGGCCAGCGGTTCAGCGTCTGGAACACGTAGAACGTGAACGCATAGACCGATTCGGGCGGCACTTCCCACCACTTGCGGGTACTGCCAGAGCGCAGGTCGGGCGGGACGTGGATGGTCAGGTCGCGCGGCGCGCTCCACCAGCCGCCGCCCATGACCAGGGCGACAATGACCAGCGCGCCCGCGCCCAGGCGCAAGGTCTTGATGTGCGCCTGCAGGTGGGCGATCTCGTTCTTGAAGCGGCTCATCGCATGCTCCTGCGGGTGGACCAGAAGCCCGAGCGCGAGATCAGCACGTGGCCGCCCACCCAGCCGGCCATCAGCGGATGGCGCGTTGCGATGCGCCACTGCAACTGTCGATACAGCCAGGTGTCGGGGCGCCCACGCTTGAGGCGGCGCAGGATGCCGCCGCCGATGAACACGCCCAAGGCCACGCCCAGGACAACGAACGTCGGTGCGATGGCGATCGTGCGGAACACCCACGAAAGCGGCGCGCCGACCAGCAGGCCGGCCGCGCCGGACAGGCCGCAGCAGATCCACAGCTCGTCGGCGGTGAGGCCGCGCACGACCACGGGATGGCGGTTGAGCCGGTGCGGAAGGAACGTGACCGTCCCGTCCGCACGGACGTGCTGCTGCTCGGACATACCGGCCTCGCTTACAGGATGCCGGTGGCTTCGGTGAGCAGCCAGATGCCGATCACGAGCAGCACGGCGCCGATGGCGACCGTGAGGCCGAATTGGCCCCACGTCTTGCGGCCGGTGTGGATCTCCGCGTAGGTGCCGTAGGCGTGGTAGCAGACGCCGATGAACATCGACGCCACCACCAGCAGGGCCACGAGCATGATGATGTCGTAGCCGTAGTTGCGGATGGTCTCCATGATGCCGTTGCCGGTGCCGCGCGTCGGGTTCTCCAACTGCGGCAGACCTTGCGCGAACGACAGTGCGGGCAGCGCGGCGGCGCCCAGGGCCACGGCGGCGCGCTGGGCAAAACGGGAAGTGAGGTTGCGGTTGTGCATGGTCGGGCCTTTCATGTCAGGACAGGAGGAAGAAACTCAGGACGAGGTACATCGCGACGAAGCGGATGCAGACGCCGAGGAACTGGCGCTGGTTGAGGCGGCTCTCGGACCACCCCACATAGGCCGTTCGGATGGCCCAGACGCCCCACACGAGCAGGACCGCGAACACGACGCCGACCAGGACGGTCGCCATCGCGGAAGGCGCGATACCGCTGTTGGCTTGAAATGCCGAGACCTGGGCGCCGTTCATTGCTCGCCCTCCGCAGTCGTCTTCGGCGATGGCGAAGCGGCCCGCTCGGTGCGGTAGTCGCCGGCCAGTTCGGAGGGGTCGCGCGGCTGAGCGCGTGATGGCGTCAGGTGGAACTGGATGCCGGCGCGCACGCGCGCCAGGTCAGCCAGCAGCCGTGGGTAATCGAAGTGGTAGCGCTCGCCCGGCTGGATGGGGGCATGCGCGGCGCTGTCCGCGACGGTGCGTTCCAGCGCGTCGAGCTGGCGCAGCGCGGCGACCAACTCCTGGCGCTGCGCCGGGGACTCGGCCAATGCCATCGGGGACTGGCCCAGCACGAGGGCCGTCACGAAACAAGTGGGCACGCCGCGATGCGCGGCGCGCAGCCAGATCGAAGCCACCATCGCGCCATTCCTGTGTGATCAGCAATGGGTTGATCGTGGAGATCAGGGCTGTTTCAGGCCGCAAACAATAGGAACTGGCGGACGACCGGATTGGGCATGCTGCGAGCGAACCTACAAAAGCACGGGTCGCGCTTCGATTATTGCGTTTTTCGAGTATTTCGAATATGATCGGCTCTGCAACCGTTTTCGCTTAGGAGCTACCCATGACCACCGCCACTGCCCAATCCAAGATGACCCTTCCCGCCGCGGGAGAGGTGAAGGCAGCCGTCCAGGGTCAACGTGCCTTGGCGGCTTACCTCGCAACCCAGTTCGAGACGCAGCACATCCAGATCTTTGATGACCACAAACAGGCTCATCAGGTGGAACTGCCTACCTCGGCTTTACGCCTGCTGGTCGACATCCTGGCCGAGTTGGCCGATGGCAATGCAGTAAAGGTGGTGCCCGTCCATGCAGAGCTGACGACCCAAGAGGCGGCGGACTTGCTCAACGTGTCCCGTCCCCATTTCGTCAAGCTGCTCGAAGATGGGGTGTTGGCATTTCATCGCACCGGCAAGCACCGCAGGGTGAGGTTCGCCGATCTGATGCAGTACAAGGAAGCGCGCGAGCGCGCCAGTGAGCAGGCGATGGCCGAACTCGCTCAGCAGTCGCAAGAGTTGGGAATGGGATACGAATGAGGCATTCCCCATTCACCGCCGTCTACGACGCGTGCGTTCTATATCCCGCGCCACTGCGGGATTTCCTGATGTGGCTCGGCCTGTCTGGCCGCTTCCGGGCGCGGTGGAGCCAAGCCATTCATGAGGAGTGGAAACGCAACCTGTTGATCAACCGCCCCGATCTCACCCGGGTTCAGGTCGACAGGACGTCGGATCTCATGGACCGGGCAATTCCGGACGGCTTGGTGGAGGGCTACGAAGCGCTCGTGGCAGGCCTGACATTGCCCGATCCGGACGACCGGCACGTCCTGGCTGCGGCGATTCGCTGCGGTGCGAGCGTGATTGTGACGTTCAACGAACGGGATTTCCCGAACGATCTGCTGGCTCCGTACGGCATCGAATCGCAGCACCCCGATGAGTTTGTGGACAACCTACTGGATCTGGACGCGGCCGCCGTGGTGTCGGCTGCGCAGCGCCAGCGTGCCCAACTCAAGCATCCGCCGATCGAGGTGGACCGCTATCTCGAAATCCTGCTGCGCCAGGGCCTTGTGCAAACGACCAAGGTGCTGGCGACCTATCGCACCATTCTCTGACCCGCCGAGAGCCACGGATGACCAAGAATCCTTCATCAGACGCCACTTTGCCGAAAGGCATCCATCGAAGCTGGAAGCTGCCGGACACGTCGCTGGGCGCCCTGTGGGATTCCATCGTCATGGACGAAGCTCTCAAGAAGCAGTTGCTGTCACAGGCGATCGTCAACTTCACGGTGCGCCCCAAGGTGGAGCGCACGGTACTCCCCCTGCACGGCGTGATCTTGTTGGTCGGCCCGCCGGGGACTGGGAAGACCTCCTTGGCACGGGGCTTGGCGCATCGTGTGGCCGAATCTTTTTCTTCTGCGAAGTTTCGATTGCTGGAAGTAGAGCCTCACACGCTGACGAGCTCTGCAATGGGAAAGACTCAACGCGCCGTGGCAGACCTGTTCTCGCAATCGATCGCAGAATCCGCAGCGGCGGGCCCGACGATCGTCCTTCTGGACGAGGTCGAAACGCTTGCGGCTGATCGAGCCAAGCTCAGCCTGGAAGCCAACCCGGTTGATGTGCACCGGGCCACCGACGCGGTGTTGGTGCAGTTGGACATGTTGGCCGAACGCAACCCGCATCTGCTGTTCGTGGCCACCAGCAACTTCCCACAGGCCGTCGACAGTGCCTTCCTATCTCGTTGCGACATGGTGATGGAGGTGCCACTGCCCGGCAAGGATGCCTGCAAGCAGATCCTGGTGGACTGCCTGAATGGCCTGGCAAAGACATTTCCGGGGATTGGCAAGCTTTCCTCGGCTCACCAGTTCGACGCGTGCGCTGGCGAGTGCGTCGGATTGGATGGTCGGGCCATTCGCAAGGTCGTAGCCAACGCCCTCGCGGCCGACCCGCAAGTGGCTATCGATCCGAACAAGCTTTCCGTAGAGCACCTGCGCAGTGCGATACGACAGGCAACGCAAATGCGCCTTCAAGGAGGGAAGCAAAAATGACCACCGTTGTCAGCCGGACGTTTCGCAGCTCGCCGCACCGCGATGCGTTGCAGACGTGGGATGCCATTGTCGAACTGCTCACTCAGGGCAAGGACGGCACGGCTCGCTCTGAACTCAGGGCCGTGGCGGGCGTGGCCGCCAGCTTGATCGCCGACCAGGCACCCAAGAGCGCGCCCATCGTTGCGACATGCGATGGACCACGGACCAGGATCTACTGCCTCTTCGACGAAGACGCGATCGATGGTGATGATGCCAACGAAGAAGTCTTGGGGTTCGAGCCGTTGAAGGGAGACTGGGGAGTCTCGCTGCCGTGTCCGAAGGAGCAGCTCGGCTGGGTGCAAACCGCGCTCAAAAAGCACAGTTCTCGCATCATTGCACGGGACTTGAGCCAAGGAATTGCCACGCAGGCGCAGGCCGATGCTGGACAAGCGCTGTCGCTCGACCTCGGAGGTTTCCTCAAGTCATGAGCACCGTCGCCACCTACTCGTACACGCACTCGGTTACCTATGTGACCGACAACATCCTCAAGAGCTTGAAAGACATCATCCTGCTCAGTGGGCTGGACCCCGAGCACTTCGCGGATCGCTGGGAGAGCAATACCCGAGCCATCAAGACGTGGCTCGGGACCGGTGATCTGCGCAAGGTGATTCTGGAGATCTACAACCCGGCAACCGACAAACTCGTGACCCGATGGGATATCGACATCGTGTATGGGTGGTCCGATGGCGACGGCAGCTTCTGGACAGATACCGAGCAGTTGAAGTACGCGATCAAGAAAGCTGGGCTGCTGCCATCGCAGGCCAAGTACAAGTTAATGCTCGATACAAAGCCAGGGCGGCCTGATGTGGAGGGGTGGAGCAAAGGAAGTTATCGCTCGACGGATGGAATGGTCAAGCAGAGCCTAGGCTCGACTGTCGAACACAGCGGCCTGGCGGGTCAGGCCGGATATTGGAGGCAACGCTGATGCTGTCGATCGATGAAGCTTTTCGCAAGTTCAAGTCGCGTCTGGAACTCAACGAACGCGAACAGAAGAATGCCTCGCAACGCCAGAACGAAGTGCGGGACTACCTGCAGACCAAGTTCGGCATTGCGCGCAGCTTCCTGACCGGGTCCTATGCTCGATACACGAAGACGAAGCCGCTCAAGGATATCGACATCTTCTTCGTGCTGAAGGACTCGGAGAAGCATTACCACGGCAAGGCCGCATCGGTAGTGCTGGATGATTTCCACTCTGCATTGGTGGAGAAATACGGTTCGGCGGCCGTGCGCAAACAGGCGCGCTCGATCAACGTGGATTTCGGTGTTCACATCGACGCGGAGGACAACACGGACTACCGGGTGGTCAGCGTGGATGCGGTGCCCGCATTCGACACCGGCGACCAGTATGAGATCCCCGATACGGCGTCCGGAAAGTGGATCAAGACGGACCCGGAGATCCATAAGGACAAGGCGACCGCAGCGCACCAAGCCTATGGCAATGAGTGGAAAGGTCTCGTGCGCATGGTGAAGTACTGGAACAACAATCCCAAGCACGGCGATCAGAAGCCGGTGAAGCCCTCGTTCCTGATCGAGGTAATGGCCCTTGAGTGTCTTTACGGCGGCTGGGGAGGATCGTTCGATCGCGAGATCCAGTCGTTCTTTGCCACGCTTGCCGATCGTGTTCATGACGAGTGGCCGGATCCCGCCGGACTTGGCCCGGCGATCAGCAACGATATGGATGCCGCGCGCAAGCAGCGCGCGCAGCAGCTGCTGTTCCAGGCGAGCCAGGACGCAAGCATCGCCATCGACCACGCGCGTCGTGGTCGCAATATCGAAGCGCTTCGCGCCTGGCGCGCACTGTTTGGCCCCAAGTTCCCACTGTCCTGATTCCATCGGCTTCCATACACGTCCCATCGAGGTACAGCATGTCCCAGTGGTCGCTTTCCCAGCTCCTGTCGTCCCTGCATGAAGACATCCAGCAGCGCTTGTCCGTAGTACGCAAGACCTTCGGTCACCCGGGTACGAAGGGGGATGCGAGCGAGAACGTCTGGATCGACATGCTGGATACCTATCTGCCCAAACGGTACCAGGCGGCGAAGGCGCATGTGGTGGACAGCCTGGGGAACTTCAGCCAGCAGATCGATGTGGTGGTGTTTGATCGGCAATATTCGCCTTTTATCTTCACCTACGAGAACGAGACGATCATTCCAGCCGAAAGCGTGTACGCCGTGTTCGAGGCCAAGCAGACGGCTGACGCGGGGCTTGTGGCCTATGCCCAGGAGAAGGTCGCCAGTGTGCGCAGGCTGCACCGCACGAGCCTGCCGATCCCGCACGCTGGCGGGACCTACCCAGCGAAGCCGTTGATTCCGATTCTGGGTGGCTTGCTCACCTTCGAGAGCGAATGGAGTCCTGCATTGGGCCCATCCATGGACAAGGCGCTGAACGCAAACCTCACCGAGGGGCGTCTGGACATCGGATGCGTTGCCGCCCACGGGCACTTTTTCTATGACCAAGCCAGCGGCGCGTACAGCTACACCAACGAAAACAAGCCGGCGACCGCGTTTCTTTTCAAGCTGATCGCGCAGCTTCAGTTCAGTGGAACGGTCCCCATGATCGATGTGGAGGCTTACGGTCAGTGGTTGACCAAGTGAGGGGTCGCTGTGGCAAGCATACGTTCGGAGTACCACCGGTTCCTGGCGCACTTGACGCAGCGGCACGTGCACGACGACGTGCGCCGGCTGGCGCACCTGGTGCTCGATCACCTGCAGCCACTGGCCGAGGTCGGTGCTGCACGCCGGGGGCGCTCCACGCGCTTGGCGCCGCTGGCCATCGCGCATCTGGCGCAGATGCCTGTCGCCTACGACGGGGACGCGCGCGGCCCCGAAAACGGGCCGGCGCTCGGGCGACTGCACCAGCTCGAAGTCGGGCCGTTTCGAGGATTCATGCGGCAGGAGACGTTCGACCTCAGCCATGACATCACCTTGGTCTACGGTGCCAACGGCACCGGCAAGAGCAGCTTCTGCGAAGCCTTGGAAGTGGCGATGCTCGGTTCGATCAGCGAAGCGCAGGCCAAGCGGGTCGACCAGCGGACGTACTGCAACAACGCTCGCCTGCGCCGCCACATCGCGCCAGTCCTGTCGTCTACGGCGGCGGGCGAGGCGCAGGCCGTCCAGCCCGACGAAGCTGAGTATCGCTTCTGCTTCATCGAGAAGAACCGCCTCGACGATTTCGCCCGAATCGCCGCGCGGACCCCGAGCGATCAGCGCCAGCTCATCGCCACCCTGTTCGGCGTGGACCAGTTCAGCGAGTTCGTGCGCGGCTTCAACCCCTCGCTCGATCAGGACCTGATGCTTGCCGGCGTGCAGGCGGCGCAGCTGGCGCAGCGTCGCCTGCAGTTGGCGAACTCCGAACAGACCATCGCCGCCTACCCGCAGAAGATCGCAGCGGTCGAGGGCCTGGAACAAGCTTTGGCGCAGCGCATGTCACCTGGCGCGACCTATCAAACCTGCGTGGACTGGCTGCTGGGTACGCCGCAGCAGCAAGGACGGCTACCGTATGTCCAGGCTCAGCTGGACGCCAACCCGCCTGCCATTCACGAGGTGACCCAGGCCCGCCTGCAAGCGTTGCTGGCAGAGGCCTACCGCGTCCAGGGACTGTGGCAAGCGTCTTCCGCGCAACTCGCGGCCCGCGCCGGCGAGGTGTCGTACGCGAAGCTCTACGAGGCCGTGCAAGCGTTGGCGGACGGGGCGACCGCGTGTCCGGCATGTGGAACCGAACTGGCCGCCGTGGCGCAGGACCCGTTCGCCAGGGCGCGAATGGGCCTGGAGCAGCTCGCGCAACTGGCCGTCCTGCAGCAGCAGGAGGCCGGGCATCGGACACAGTTGAGCGAGGCGGTCCGAGCGCTGTGTGACGAAATGCGCCGCGTGGTGGCGGCGGCTGGGGTCGCTTGTCCTGCCGAATCGCAGGCCGCGGGCCTGCCACTGCTGCCTCCCACGTCGGCGGGCAATTGGCTCGGCGGCGGGGTGAATGGGGACCAGCGCGCCTGGCAAGCCCTCTTACGGATCGCACAGATCATCGAAGGCTTCGACGCGCAGGCGCGCGACGTGAATGCCCAGCGCGGCGCGATGGCCCAGGAGCGGGACCGCCTGCAACAGCATCAGCTGGAGATCGAACGGCTGCGGACCATGCGCACGACTGCGGATCAGGAGCTGGCGGCCGCCCGCCAAACCGTGGCCCAATTCGACGACGCGAACCGCGGCCTGATCCAGGCGGCCACGGACGAAATGCCGGTGGTGGTGCACCATCAGCGGGTCAAGGCCGCCTACGACGGCTTCCTGCCCGAGATTCAGGCATACCTGACCGCTCTGCCGGGGGTTCTGCTACAGGGGCTGGGAGACCAAGCCCGCCATCTCTACAACGCATTCAACCGGGCCGATCCGCCCGGCGATCTGCTGCACGCGCTGTGGTTGCCCGTGGCCGAGAACGGCAAGATCGAGGTGGAGTTCGCCGGCGAGCCGGGCGCGCGCTACGACGCGTTGATCGTCTTCAGCGAAGGGCACATCAAATGCCTGGGCCTGGCGATTCTGCTTGCCAAGAACCTCGCGCAGGGCTGCCCCGTGGTCATATTCGATGACGTCGTCAACGCGATCGACGACGACCATCGCGATGGCATCTGGCGTACCTTCTTCGAGGACGGTTTGCTCCACGGCAAGCAGGTTATCCTCACCTCGCACGCAGAGGAGTTCCTGCACCGCATCCAGCAGGAGTTGGGCGTGCGCCGCGCCGCGGCCATTAAGCGCTACAAGTTTCTCCCGCATCAGGGAGAGCACGAACTGCGGGTCGACAGCGACCCGCCAGCGAAGAACTATGTTCTTCTGGCCCAGCAGGCGTTGGCGGCTGACGAGAAACGCGAGGCACTGCGTCAGGCCCGGCCGGCGCTGGAGAGTCTGACGGACCGCCTGTGGACGTGGCTGGGTCGGCGGGCGGACGGCCGGATCGACATCAAGCTGAGCGGGCCCCGCGCGCCTTGGGAGCTGAACAATAAATGCACCAAGTTGCGGTCGGCCGTCGAGCGTATCGCGGCGCAACATGCGGGTGCGCCGGATGCCGTAGGGGCGTTGGTCCGGCTGCTCAATGTCAGCGGTACGAGTATTGAATGGGGTTACCTCAATAGCGGTGTGCACGACGCTCAGCGCGATCATGAGTTTGATCGGGCGACGGTAAGAACGGTCGTCGAGGCGGTTACGGCGTTGGATGCTGCTCTTGATACCCTGCAGAACCGATGAACGGCACACGGCTTTGCAGAGCCGTGCCGCCCGTGTCACCTCATAAGTACTTCTTGAAGCTGCCTGCGGTCAGGCTGACTGCCATCCCCAGCAACGCCGCGCTGGGCAGCAGGATGACCAGAGGATGCACCGATATGGGCAGAGCGAGATAGGTGACCCAAGGCAGCACGGCCAACGGCATCAGGCTGGCCTTCGCGCGGTGGTAGATGAAGCCGGATTCGCGGCCCGCGCCGAACCGGCGCACATCCCGTCGCACCAGGCCGTCAATCAGGCCGACGAATGCCGCCGTGAGGATCAGCGGCAGCGTGAGCACCAGGACCAGCAGGCGCACCAGGAAGGTGAGCGTCGTGAAGGCCGCAGCGATCAGGTAGCTTTCGGCCCAGACATAGACTTGGCTGATGTAGTAGCGGAAGTTGCGGCTCTGCCCGTGGCTGGGCGCGCGGACGCGCTCGGCGGTCTGGCTCATGCGCTCCAGCAACCCCGAGCGCACGAACACCCACTCGTACCCGGTATCCACCAACTCGTGCGCCGTGCGCCCGGGCTCCTGTACCACCACGCTGCGCGTGAAGTGGTTGGACAGGTGCCCGAGTTCGTACCGCAGCATCTGCTGGGAGTGGCGCCAGCCCTGGTCCTTCCAGAACAGGTGCATGCCGGCGCACTCCACCACGATCGAGAACAGCAGCGAGCCAATGAGCACCCCGAGCAGCCGGAACGGTAAGGTGATGGTGCCGACGATCAAGCCTTGGCGATGGTTCTGCTCCCGCTGCGCGGTCGAGGCGGCATCCTTCATGGCACGGCCTCGTTGCCCGCGCCATCGTCGGCGCCGGTGGCCACCGCGCCGGGCTCGGCCGCAGCGGCATCGTCCAGCAGGTCGTCGGGCAAGGCCGCATCCTGCAAGGCCGACGAGCTGGTGAACTCCCACCACTGCGTGGCCTCGCTGTAGCTCTGGCGCATGTACCCGGCCAGTTGCTGCAGGTCCGCCGGCATCACTTCATCCGGGTCCGGCGCCGGCAGCGGCATACGCACCTTCCAGAGCTGGCCGCCCTGCAGCAGCGCGAAGCACTGGCCCTTGGGCAGGCCGACGACGTGTGACGGCTCGATCATCGGCACGCTGGCCATGCTGATGCGGTCCTGGGTGTTCGACGTGAAATCCGTCGCGCCGCGGATGTCTGAGCTGTCCGTCGCGCCCGAGACGATGGTGGTTGTATAGACCTCGACCTTCGGCAACTGCCTCGTCAGCAGTTCCGCGGTGGCCGTCTCGCGCACGCGCAACATGAATAAATTGTTGAAATTCCCGATCACTTGGCCGGCCTTCGCGCGATTTCCGATGCGGGCCTCGATGTCCGAGAGCGTCTGCGTGTACGCCGTGACTTGCAGGCCGGCACCGCCGCCCTTGTTGATGAGCGGGATGAATTCATCGCCCATCAGTTCATTGAATTCGTCCGCGTGCACGTTGATCGGCACGCGAGCGCCAGCCACTGCGCCGGGCAGGCCATCGTCGATTCCGTGCTTGTAGATGTGTCCGGCCACCGAAACCAGGTCAGAGAACATCGAATTGCCGACCGCTGCGGCGACCTCGGCGTCAGACAACGCATCCAGACCCACATAGACGATGGCCCGCTTTCGGATGACCTGCATCCAGTCGAAGATCGGGCGCGGGTCGGCCAGGTCGGAGTAGTTCGGCGCCAGGAGCTGGGCGATCTTGCCGCTCGTGAGCTTTTCCAGCAGCGGCAGCAGCGATGCAACGATCTTGTCGAAGTAGGTCTTGTCGTAGCGCACCGCCGAGCGCAGGCCATCGAGCACAGGGTCGTAGTTGCGCGCCTGGGAGAGGTATTGCTCCAGCGCCACCACACGCTTCTCGCGCCCGATCATGTTCCTTGGGATGTTCTTCTCGTTGAGCTTGGCCTCGATCTGGACGATCACCTCCCAGGCCTTGGGCTCCGTCTTGGCAAAGTAGTGCTGGGCGTACTCAATGAACAGCGCGTCGATGTTGATGACGTGGCGCTGGATCAGCATGTAGTCCGGGCGCTGCCCCAGTTCCACCAGGGCGCGGGCGATGATGTTCACGAAGCGCCATGCGAACTCGCGGAACGCCGCGCTGTTGCCTTCGCCGGAGAGCTGCCCCGCGATGCGTGTCGCCACTTCCGAGATCCGACCGAAGCGGCCCACGGCGTTGTAGCGGGCGCTGATTTCCGGCCAGCCCAAGTGGAAGATGTAGAACTCGCCTTCGCGGCCAGCGCGCTGGGCTTCGACGTACATCCGTTTCAAGAGATCGGCATCCCCCTTGGGGTCGATGACGATGACGACCTCATGCTCGCCGGCAGCATTCCTGCGGCGGATGTCCTGCGTGACGAACAACTCGGCCAGGCGCGTCTTGCCCACCCGCGTGGTGCCCAGCACCAGCGAGTGCCCGACGCGCTCGCCCAGCGGCAGGCTGACGTCCACTTCGTCGGGCTCGATGCCGTGCAGCCTTGGCAGGCCGCCGACAGGCGGCAACGGGCGCACGGGGTTGAAAGGCGCGTCCCAGCCGGTGAGCTTCGGCAGGCGCGAGAGCGGCAATGGCGCGAACTCCAGCCGTTCCTCCAGGCGCCTGGTCAGCCGGTAGGCCGGCGTCGGCTCGACGTAGCGGCGGAACTCGGGCCGGTACGTCTGCATCAGCCGATGCGTGTGCTTCTGCTCCCAGAGAAAGCCGCGCCCCACGAATAGGCGCTGCTGGCTGACCGGCACGTCCTTGCTGGTCATCACGTAACGCGGCAGACGGCGGATGTTGCGCCGGTAGCGCAGGATGATGCGGGCATCGCGGTAGCGGATCGCGCCGTAGGCGCCGAACGCCAAGGCGCTGCCGATGCCCATGGCCGGGCTCAGCGCGAGCGACCATGGGGCCACCAGGCACAGAAACGCGGCGCCTGCACACGCCGCGACGGTGTATAGCTCCACCGCTGGGCGTAGCAGAACCTCGACCGGCTGTTTGCCCGACATGGCTTCATTGCTCGATGCCGGTGGCCGTGATCAGCGCCGGGTAGTGCCGCAGGCCCAGGCGATCGGCCAGGTCGTCGCCGGCCACGGGCGCGAGCGGCACGCCCGGCACCAGGGCGCGCAGCCGCGCCAGGCCCTGCGCGGTCTCGACGTTGACGACCAGGCCGACCGCGCCACGTTCGCGCAAAGCGGCGGCGCGGCGCTGCAACCAGGCCCGGGAAGCCTCGTCGTCGCCGATGACCACGAACGGCCGCAGGCCGGGCGCTTCGATCACCCGTCGCGCGACGGTGCCGGGCGTGAGCTTGGCGCTGCGCACCGGCAGCATCGCGGCTTCGTCCGCCCGTGTGGCAGGAACCTGGGGCGTCGGGATGGACGGCCGCGCCGGTGCGTTGGCGCGCGGCTGGAGATTCAGGGCTTCGTAGTACGGCAATGCCGACGTGCCGCCACGGTCCTCGACAACGATCAGTGGCTCGCCGGCACGCGAGGCCAGCGGCAGGCCTGACAGCAGCATGAGTAGGCCCGTGAACGCGAGATGGGCGGGATGGGGTTTCGTCATGGGGAGGTCTCCTGGCGCGCCGCGAGGACCGCGGCGGCTGGTCGCGTGCCCTGCACGCGGGCAAGGTGGCGCGACACGCTGCGCCGATAGCGGGCGGCGGGCTCGCCGCCTGCGGGGCGGTGGTAGCGGCCGATCGCCAGCAGCCAGTCCTCGCCGGGGGTGTGCTGCTCCTTCAGGATCTCGGCGGCAACGGCCAGGTTGCGATACGGATCCAGCAGGTCGCACGCGCCGGTAAAGCGGTGCTTGTGGTAGCCGAGGTTGATCTGGCCCAGGCCCGCATCAATGCGCGTGTGCGGCGTGGCGCGCATCGCCTGCTGCAGGCCAGCGCAGGCGTCGGCGCGCGTGGCGAAGCGGCGCGACTGGCCGGCGACGTTGAGGGACCACGGCCACGGCACCAGGCGCCCGTTGCGCCGGATGCCGCTCTCCTGCAAGGCCACGGCGTAGAGCACGGTCGAGGGGATGCCTGCGCGCTGGGCGGCAAGCTGGTAAGCCGGTGGCGGAACCTCCTGGGCCAGGGCGGCAACGGCATACAGGCCGGCAGTGAGCACCAGTGCGCGCAGGGGCATGGCTACGGCTGGCGCTGCCATTGGCCGTTCACTTCGCGCACGGCGGCGGGCAGATCGCCGGGCAGGCCCAGTGACAGCCAGCGGCCGCCGTCGTGGTTGAGCGTGATGCTGCCGGCGCGCACGCGCGCCGGGTCGATCTGCGCGCGCTTGGCCCAGTCGCGGATGCGCGCGTCATCCTGGCGGCTGCCCACCATGTACAGGTCGAACTCCGCGCCCGAGGATTGCAGGCGCTGCACGAGCTGTCCGCAGGCTGCGCAGCCGTCCTTGACGAACACCGCCATGCGGCCGCTGCCGCGCAAGGGACTGCTGGATGGGCCGGCGCCCGGCTTGTCGTCGGGCAGGTTCACGCGCTGCATCCCCGGATTCAGGCGCTGCCAGGCCTCGTCGTAGGCGCGCTGGTAGGCGAGCAGCTTCTCGACGCGGCGCGCTTCCACCTGCACCTGCAGTTCCGCATAGCGGCGCCGTTCTTCGTCCGTGCGAGCTTCGATGCCCAGGGCGGACAGCGGGTCCAGGTTGGGCGAGTAGATACCCAGCGGCCCATCCATCAGCTCGCGGTAGCGTGCCCATTCTTGTGGCTGCAAGCCCCATTCGGTTGCCACCCGGTCGTCCAGCACGCGGGCGGCCAGCGGGCGCTCCTGGCTCTGTGCGTTGCGCGCCGAGGTCGTTGCGGGCTGCTGCGCCCAGGCGGGCCATTGCGACGACGCCACCAGGACCGCGAAAAGGAGGATCGACGGCTTCATGGGGTGCTCCGGTCAGGGAATCGCCACGCGGCGGGTCTGGTTGCCGGCCTGGAACACTGCGGTGTTGCCCTCGATCGCCTGCAGGCGCCACGGGCCGACCGCATCCCCGGGCAGCAGCACCTGAAGTTGGGCGGGCGTGAAGTCCCCGATGCTCGGCGCGACGGACACGCTGCGCTGGCCGGCGCGCAGTTCGGCGCCGACGACGCGGAATGGCAGCGGCGGCAGCTCGGTCTTGGAGGCGGCGGACGTGCGCGATGCGCGCCGCTGGGCGGGTGCGGTGGCACGCGCGGCGGCTTGGCGCGCCTTGATCTGCTCGACCTCCGCGCGCAGCGCCTGGAGGTCGTCGGCCGCTGCGTAGCCACTGAGAGATTTCTCGACCTGGGCCGCGCGTGCTTCCAGAATCTGGCGGGTGTCTTTGAGGTCAGCGTCCGTCGCGACGGCCGGGCGCTGCTGGATGGCCTCGATCGTCTCGGCCAAGCCAGTTGCCTGCGCTTCCAGGCGTTGCAGGCGGGAATCCAGCCGCTCCTGGTCGGCCTGGTCGCTGAGGGCCTGGTAGCCCAGGGCCGCCAAGACGCTGAGGAAGATCAACCAGAGCCACATCAGGCTCTGCACCACCACGGCGGCGGTCGATCGCTGGGCAGGTTGCGGGGCGTTCATGGCTGGCCTCCCGAAACCATGGGTGCCAGCGGGAACGTCTGCACCGCCTCGGTGGCGGGTGGCTCGGATGGGGACTCGGCGACCGCGCGATCGCCGGGCCGCTCGAAGCAGATTTGCCGTGCGCGGTCATCCGCGTGCAGTTCCCAGGCCGGGCCAGCCAGCGTGAGCAGCGCATCGCGCAAGGTCATGGGGCCGAGGTGCAGGTGTACCGCCGGCAACGGCAGCGCGTACAGCTCGATCACGGCATGCGCGGTCTGGCACAGGCCATAGCCGCTGCGTTTGAGCACGTGCCGAAGCCCATCCCCGACCGTGGCGCGGGCATCCTCGGGCATGGACACGTCGATGGTCTGCAACAACAGGTCGCGCTGCGCCGCCATGGGTGCCAGTTCGACCAGTGTGTAGCGGGCGTAGCGCACGACCGGGATGTACTCGGAAGCCTCGGGTTCAGGCGCGGCCAAGACTTCCGCGATGGTGTCGGGCGCGACCGGCGCAGTCGTCGTCGCGCAGCCACCGGCCAGCACCGACCACAGCAGGCCGAGAAATCCCGCCAGAAGGCGGCGTTCGGGATAGTGAAACCACGGTGGAGAGGGGCACATAGCTCGGCGTCCTGAAACATCCAGCCCTCACCATCGCCGCTCAGGCCGCGAGCGGCAGCAAACAATGCGAACCAGGCAGCGTCCGATTTACCGGGAGCGGCAAAAAAAACGGCCCCGAAGGGCCGTAAGTGGAACGTGTCATGCGGCGACAAGCTGCCGGGCCAGTGCGACCTCGACGGAATCACCGTCCTGGTTCAGGACATCGAGCCCGGATTCGGGCACGTCGCCCGAGGTGGACTGCGAGACCATGATCTTCTTGGCCATCAGCTCCAGGCAGGTCATCTGCGAGGAACCGGCGTAGCCGAGGTAGATCACACGCACGGGCTGCTTCTGCCCGATGCGCCAGGAGCGGCGTGCCGCCTGCTGGAGCGAATACACGTTGTAGCCACTCTGCATGAACACGATCGTCGGAAACTCCAGCAAGTCCAGCCCCGTCTTGACCAGCTCGGGATTGGTGACGAGCACGTCGATGCCACGGTCCAGTTGCTCGGCGATCCAGTCTTCTCGGCGGCTGGCATCCACGCTTGCGCGCAGCACTGCCACCTTGAAGCCTTCCTGCTCCAGCAGCCCCTTCAGACGCGACGTGGTGTCGCGCGTGCCGGTATAGACCGTGTAGGCCAGAACCTTGCGGCCCTGTTCCTTCTCCGCTTTGCAGATCTCGATCAGCTCACGCTCCTTGGGGCTGATCTCGAACTCATTGAACTGAGCCGGGACAAACGCCAAGGTGTTGCGCGTGCGCGGATGCACCACGGTCTCCGACCGGAAGCAGCAATCCGGCCAGGCCAGCAGCACGTTGAGCACCACCCCCAGCAAGGTCGTATCGCGTCGCGCCAGAGCCTGTTTCAGTTCTGCGGTCAGCCGACCCGCCAGATCGCGGTAGGCCGCAGCTTGCGCCACGTCCATCTGGACTTCACGAAACTCCTCGTCATACGGCGGCAGGACGTTGCCACCGATGTCCTTGAGCTTGAGGAAAATCGTAAACGGCAGGATGCAGCGCAAGACGCCTTTCGGGCCGAAGCCGGGAGCCTTGACCGTGCGCACCGATACCTTGGTGCCCTTGGCTGTCTTGTGCGCCGTGCCGGCGCTCTCGGAGTAGATGTCCTTGAGGACGCCGTGATCGCGCATGAATGCCATCGCAGCCGAGGTCATGCTGCCGCTCGTGGTCGGGCGGTAGCCGTCTTCGATCATCCGTCCGGGCAGTGCCCGGAACAGCAGGTAGAACAGATCATCGCCGTAGCCGCCCATCAGCGTGCCGGTCAGCAGCAAGGTCTTGCGAGCCTTCGCCGCCAGCACGCCCATGGCCTGGCCCTGGGCACTGCCACCGTTCTTGTACTCGTGCGCCTCGTCGGCGATGAGCAGGTCGAACGTGCCTTGCGGTAGGTAGCGTTTGATGAACTCGGACGGTTGGTAGCCGCCTTCGCCAAAGCCAAACTCCATGTTGGCCATCGCACGTTCCATGCGCGTGGCCTGACGGTCGGAAAACACCAGCTCGCCGTTGCCATCCATGAGGTTGATGAACTCATGGATGTTGTCGCCCAGCATCGAGGCCAGGAAGCCGTCACCGAACTTCTGCATCAGCTTCTGTGCGGTGACTTCCCCGATGGTCGGTATGCGCTTCAAGGCTTTGAGGACGACCGAGGACTGGTCGCTGCCGGACAGGCTACGCGGGCGGATCAGCGTCCACAGGGGCGCGGCGCAGTGGCTGCACTTCCTGCGGGACTCCTCGGCTTCGAGCGCGACCGGGTTGACCGGCTCGCCGTCGAGGTCGGTGATGAGTGTGCCGCAGTCCGGGCAGGCTGCCACGTCGCCGTGGCGGGTGCGCCGCTGGGTGAAGACCGGCTTCCAGTGGAACCCCATCCGCATCCTGACGCGCCCCAGGATGAAAAACTCCTGGCCCGTGGGCTGCACGCCCAACTGCTCACGCAGCTTGAGGAGCTTGACGAGCGTATCCGGCCCATTGAGCACCCATACCTTGGCGCCGGCCACCGTCTCCTGGATCTCCCGCCGCCACTTGTAAACCAAGTGCGGTGGCGACAGGACCAGAGTGCGGCGGTAGCCTTCGGCGTTGAGCACGGCGGCCGTGGCGATGCCGACGGTCGTCTTGCCGCAGCCCATTTCGCCATTGACGATCGCAGCGCGTTCGCCTTGATCGACCAGCAGCTCGGCTGCGGCATGGACGACTTCGGCCTGGGCCGGGAACAGCTTGCGTTTGAGGCTGGCGACGATGAGCTGCCGGTGCGCCTGCGGTTGGCCGGTATAGACAGGCGGGTTGGCGCTGTTGAGGGCGTCGAGCAGTTCGTCGCCGAACTCGCCGACGAAATCCTGAAGGCTCAGGGTCAGAGGGGATGATTCCGCGTCGAGCAGTTCGCCCTGTACGGGCGCGGCGTCAGCGGCAGTGGTTTCGAGATCGAAGGACATTGTGATGCTCCAATGAAAAATGGGGCATGCACCACCCCCAGCGGGGCAATGGCATGCCCCGTGGTGGGAAGGAAATCGGCGCGCGGCCGAAGGTGGTTGAAGATGCTGGCCTGAGTGGCCTGCGGGTGAACCGTGCTCAGTCTTCGGACGGCAGCACGATGGCAGTGACGCTGCGCCCCGCATCGGTGATGATGCGAATGGCGAGTCCCGGGTGGATCACATAGTGCGATTCCAGCGACGCGCCCGATTGAAGTGCAACGCCGTTGGCGTGCCATTGGCAGACGTTGACGTCACCCCAGTCGCCACGGGTGTGGCGCCTGAAGTACGGAATCGGGTCCAGGCGACCCGCGCGGACCAGGTGGTCAACGGCTCTGCTGAAGATAAGCGCCCCGATGGGGAACGCCAGCCTCTGGCAGTAGGTTTCGATGCGATGCGATGCCATGGGCTCCTCCTTGAAAGGCTATTGAGCCACGACACCCCTGGCGGAGTGAAGTGGCTCCGTCAAGTGGATGGGATGACGAGGCGGCGCCTTCAGATCAGGTCGCGCTCTTCGGGAAGCTGGACCACCGTGGTCTGGTGGTCTTCGCTGGTCTTCACGAGCAACACCAGTTCCGGCGTGATCCGGTACTGGGAGATCATCAGGTTGTCCTGTTGGATTGCGACGTCGTTGGCTTGGCGGGTGGCCTCATCGATCTCGCCCCAGTCCCCGCGCACATGGCGCTGGACATAGGCCAAGGGGTCGATCAGGCCTCGCCGAGCCAGCCAATGCACCTTCTCGCTCAACTTCAACGTACTCGGTGCGAACAAGGGTTGCTTGCGCGGCGCAGGCCGCTTGAACGGATTGGGGAACATGGTGTTTCTCCTTCGATGTGGTACAGCAGGACGGCAGCGCGTCCGGTGGATCAGCGAATGGTCAGCACCTCGCCCCTTGTCGGGGAGCCAGGCGTCATGTCCCACGCGCGGATAACGGGCACAAACTTGTCGGTGAGGATGCGTGTCTCGGCGATGGAGCCGTCTTCGCGTTCGGTGAATTCCCGCTGGAGCGTCTTGTCCTTGTGGGTGTCACCTTTGACGACGAGCACGCGCCCCGTCTGGGAGCGCACGACGCCCGAGATCGCGCCCGCGGCCAGAGCCAGGGCGAGATGCCAGTGGGACAAGGCCCGCGCCGGTGGACGCAGCGACTGCTGCGCGGTCCCCAAGTGCGTGTCCAGCGACGGCCAAAGGCCTTGCAGCCGGCCAACCTCGTCGGCGAACTGTTCGGGCTCCATCGTCACGCGGAAGAAATGCTCCGGCTCGGCCGGACTGGCGGGGACGATGTACGGCAGGAACGGCCATTCGCTCGGCAGTTCCTCGGCTTCGACTTCGCCAAGCCCAACCTGCAGCAGCAGATTGCGCACGGCCTTGACGCCATCGGGTGCCAGCTCCCGCTGACGGACCCGGCGGCCGAAGATCACCACCTGCTTGAACTGCGTTTCCACCGCTCGGTAGATACGCAGATCGGTGTAGTGGCGCGTCAACCAGCCGACCAGCTCCGCGTCGAGCACGTAGCCGGGGACGATGAAGACCAGCACGCCGCTGTATTGCAACAGCGACAGCGAACGCTGATAGAACAGCTTTTCGAGGCGGGCACGGCCCTGGCCCTGATAGCCGATGTTGCCGTTGACGTCCTTGGACAGGTCGCCATACGGTGGATTCAGCCACAGTAGTCCGAAGGACTGCTTGGAGATCATCGTGTCCATCAGGTCCGCGTGCAGGCAGTGATCGACCAGGCCGCGGGCATGGCGCGCCCGCTCGGCGTCGAATTCGACGGCGAACGCCTTGGCCTGTTCGCGCCCGAGGGCATGAGAGGCTTCGGCGATTGCCACGCCTTCACCGGCGCAGGGATCGAGGATGCACATCGGCCCGTCGCTGGGCATCAGTGCGTTGAGGGCTCTTTCGAGCGTGGGTTCGTCGGTCGGGTAGTACCCATTTTTGGCGAAATTGCGGGCGAGCCGCGGGAACATGAGAGCCATGGAAGTCTCCTGGTTGGCGGGGATGAATGACGGAAGCACGCCAAGGCGTGCCTCCGAGGGTGGGTCAAGCCGCCACCGCTTCCGGCGTCCAAATCTTGGCCGGATAGGGATAGGCGGTGAGCGCGTCACTGCGGATCAGGGAGCCCAGCGCCAAGCTCAGCGCCGGCACGTCGATGGCGAGCCGATGGCCTTCCAGCGGCCCGAGGGCGGACGGAAGGCGGGCCAGCATCTCGCGGCTTTGCAGCAGTTCCAGCACGGTCTCGCGCCAGTGGTCGAGCAGCGGCAACGGGCAGGTGTCCCGCACCAGCATCCACAGGCGGTCAAGCCGGTGGGCGCTGTCACGTGGCAGCAGTGCCAATGCGCTGGCGTTGGCCTTGTCGGGCTTGACGCAGCGCCGGTCGAACAGCCACACGTTGGACAGCGAACCGAACAGCGTTCGCCGGTAGGCGCGCGTGATGCGCTTTTCCAGGCGATCGACGTTGCCGATGAATACCGGGACGCTGCCGCCCTGGTCGGTGATGACGTGGAACTGGTCCAGTCCCTGCTCGTCGCGCCCGAGGGTCAGGCGTGCAAGGAACTGCTGGACGGCGGTGTCGCGCGCCCAGATGGACAGGAAGATCAGGTTGCCCTGGTCATCGCCGACGCAAGCGTCGGCCATAACGTCCGGGCATTCGTCGATGTGGAACAGCGTGGTGGATGAAGTGTGTGCGTGCATGGTGGTGTCCTCGATGAAATGAGGGGCAGCACCGCCCGCAGGGGCAGCGAATGCCCCGTTAGGGATGAAGGAATGCGGATAAGGTGTTCGATCCGCTTGGGCGTTCAGAACGTCTGTTCGGTGAACGAGCCGTCGGCCTGATGCTTGACTACACGGTTGCCAACGTTGCCCTCGCAGTCCTGTTGGACTTCGGTGAACATGCTTTCGGGCACGTCGATGTGGAAATGGCGCAGGACCACTCGGTAGTAGTCCAGGTAGTGGTTGAACGGGTCGCTCTCGTGCAGGTTGCTGTACAAGAAGTCGTCGCTCTCGACCTTCGCGGTATCGTCGATCAGCTCGGCCGGCTTTTCGATGAATAGGAAGAAGTAATTTGCCGGCCGGTCCCAGCCCAGTACGACGGTGATGGGAAAGCCCTTGTGAACGGTGTCGAAGTAGTGCCGACTCATGGTGATGTCCTCGGTGAATCGGAAACAGCACCGCCCCTGAGGCAGGTGCTGCCCCAAGGGGTGGAGAAAAGCCGCGCAAGCGGCGATGACGTGTGCCGGACCTCAATAGTCCGAATCGCAACCGGACGGGCAATAACCCAGTTCGATTCCGTGCGAGCAGTAGCCGTTTTCGGCGTTCCAGTCCTGGGTTTCCTGCCTTTCGGCCGGTGTGGCGTAGCCCCATTCCTGTGCGATCTGCAGCGCCTGTGCGCGTTGCTCTTCCGGCAATCGACTGGCTTGCGCGTCGATCTCCGAACTGAAAAGCGTGACCCAGTGGTCCCAGGACAGGCCACAACCACGCTGGGCGTGCTCGGCGGCTGTCTTGCAAACAGCTCGCCACGCGGGTTCACCCAGCGAAGAACGGGGTGTATCGCAATCGATGGTGGACATGATGGAGACCTCCAGAAGAAAGCCGGGGGCCTCCCCGCATAGGGAAAGAGCCCCGGCGGGTGGATGAAGAACACCGCGCATGCGGTGTCTGCGATCACGCAGGTTGCAGTTCGGCCTGGCGGCTCCACTCCTGCGTTTTGAAGTCCAGCGCGTAGCCCAGATCGCCCAGGCGGGCGATCTGCGCGCGCAGGGCGCGGCGGTCGATGGTCGAATCCAATTTCACGGAATCGCCCAGCGGCCAGAGCAAGCCGAACAAAGCAACGTCGCCCTCTTCGGTGCTGCCAGGGGCAGCCGCCGCAGCGGGCGTCGGTGCATCCACACCGAAGGGCGTGGTATCGACCAGCGGGTCCGCCGAGGCCTGCACGGGTGCGGGCTTGGCGGGTCTGGAGGCCTTGGCGGGCTTGGCCGGCGTTTCCGCAGGCTGCGTCCCCAGCTCTTCATCGAGTGGATCGACTTCCTGGGTGGCGAAGCTGCGGGCCTCATCACGACTCAGTTTGTCGATGCCGTTGAGCGTCATGCCGTCGAGGTTTGCGCGCACTTCAAACCGCGCGCCGCCCGCGACCGGATAGGACTTCGCGAAGATGTAGCGAATGACGAAATCCCCGTCGTACTTTCCTTCGGGGTACTGCTCCAACTCCGCGTCTTTAACCGCGAACTCGCCGATGGGGGTAGAAAGGCGCCCAACCGTGAACGGGCCGTTCTTGCCCCGGATGGTCCGCAACGTGAGCTGGCCCGGGACGACGATGGGTAGGGCTGATCTCGTAGGTGCCGATGTGGCTGCCATGATGGTTCTCCTTGGACGAATAGGAAAAAGGCAAGGCCCCGTGAGGGGCCGTGCCGGATCAGAACGAAGCAGCCAATGCCGGCTCCTGCTCCTCGACTGCACATTCGGGCTCGCGCTCGGCGGGCTCGGCAGATTGGTAGGAAACGGCGTCGGCGGCAGTGTCGATGGCGTTGGCGGCTTCGGACGCGGGTGCGTCCTCCGCTGGCGCTGCCTCGGCATGCGCCTGGCTCGTCGGATAGACCTGGGTGCCGTCGATCTTGATCAGACCGATGTGGACCAGCGTCGATTCCAGGCTTGCGGCCGGTTCCCCAGCGTGCTCGCCCTTGGTGCGGATGTACGGATCGATCTTCATGTCGTTCAGACGAAAGGCGATCAGCACCTTGCGATCCCCTTCGATGGCCTGCACGCATCGGCGAACCAGATGCTCGGCTTCAGGGGTGGCGACGATCGTGTCGAAGTACCGATATTCCGGTTCATCGACAGGTCCGGCCAGCGCGGCGATGGAGCACGACAGGAACGGGTCACCATCCTTGGGGGTGACGTCCTTCGGACGGTTGAGGTAGCCGATGCCACGGGTGATCAACTCGTGCTGCTCGATCGAAGCCAGTTCGGCCCGCTCGATCAGCTCGGCCTTGAGCAGTCGCGCCTTGAGGGATGCGGCGGCCTGGCCTTTCTGTTCGCCCTTGTCGCGGATGTAGGCATCGCCCCAGAGGTCGCCGAGGCGAAAGCGCACCAGCGGTCGCTGCTTGGAATCGTCAACGCCGATGTAGCGCTGAACGAGCTTCTTGGCCTCGGCACCCGAGACCTTGACGTCGAAGTAGCGGTAGCTCGGGTCACTGGCGGGGCCGACCAGCGCGGCGATGGTGCAGGCCAGGAAGGGCTGCGCACGGCGGCCGCCCCTGACGGGCACCTCACGGACACGCTGGAGGTAGCCGATGCCCGAGGTGTGGAGGTCGAAATACGATTTCTCGTTGGAAGTGGTGTTCATGGTGAATCTCCATAGGGAAAAGCGGAGACACACCGAGCCCACGCATGCGGGGAAAGGTGCGTAACCCCGCGGTGGGTTGATAAGGCGAAAGCATCCGCCACCAGGGACTGGTGGCCGCTCGCGGATGGATGCGGTGCGAGCTGGCTCGGTCACGCAGTGGAAACTGCGCCGCAACCTCGAGGACCGATGGTTGCCTGGCATGTCGCTGACAGCGTCAGCAGGCATGGGGTCAGCATGGCCGGGCCTCGCGCGCGCGACAGCAATCAATTGGCACCCGCGCGTTTCCCTTTGTCCACGCAGCCCGGCTCAGCGCAAAAGAAAGCCCCCGGTGTGGGGGGCTGCGAGAGTCGAGTGGCGGTTGCCGCGCTATGCGGGAGGCACCACCTCCAGCGACAGATGTGTGGCGGTGGCCGACAGCATCAGGTCGTCTTCGGTGTGCAGGATGCGCGTGAATACGCCGTCCTTCGGGTCGAAGTACTCCCCGAAGTCGTCGCCGCCCAGTTCGGCGCGCGCCAGTTCCCACCAGTCGTCGAACGGGTCGGTATCCGGGTTGCAGCCGACGGCATAGGCCAGCAGCTTCACACGCCCATCCGGGCGGCGCTCTCCCTGCTCGGCGAGGAAGTACACGCCCTGGTCCTTGACCAGGATGACGCGGCATTGGCTGGCGATGGCCTCGGTCAGCACGGGGCGCAGGTCGGAGCCTTTGAATCGCAGTGACATGGTTGAAATCTCCTATGTGGAATAGAGAAAAGGCCCTCCATCCGCATGGATGGAGGGCCTGTGGGCACATGGCCCATGGGCGAAACTTCGTGGCGGGACCCACGGGTCAGCCGTAGAACCGGCAGGATTCAGTTTCCGGCGTCATGCCGGCACCGCCTGGCGCTGCCGGGTAGCCTTGGCGTCGATCACGCTCACATCGATCAGGCGCCAACGTCCGTCGTCGATGAGTCGCTCCAGCACTTCGCCGAGCATGTCGAAATACACCTCGTCATGCCGATCGACCAATTCGCCGTCGCGATGCAGCTCCACCACGTAGGTGTCGCCGCCTCGGTCGTACAGCACCGTCACCCGGCCCTCGAACTTCGCGGTCGAGACCGTGAAGCTGATCGCCGGAGGCGTCTCGATGATCTTGGACGGCGTCGGATCGACCCAGGTGAAATCCCGGGCACCCGCATCGACCAGCATGTGGGTGATGCGCCGGAAGCCATCGGGCGCCGGCATTTCCTCCAACTGCTGGATGAGCTGACCCAGCTCCATGCACTGCGGCTCGGGAATGGGCAGCTTGGCCGGCGCGGAGCCGAGGATGTGCGTCTTGACGGTGTAGGGAATGCCGTCGGACGTCATCTCGGTGCGCTCTTCCGGCGTGTCCGCCCGCAGCCCATCGAAACGGCGCCGTGCGTAGGGTTGGACATGCACCTTGGCGCCTTCGTCGGGGACGGTGGTCACCAGCTTGGAATCGAGCACAGCGAACTCGCTCGGCTTGAGCTTGACGACGATGGCATCGTCGGTGATGGCGACTACCTTCCCGTCGAAGGGCTGGGGGTCGACGGCGAAGCCCAATGTCGAAGATTGCGGCTGATCGTCGAACACGCGGTACTTGAACGACCGCACGTTGCGGGGCACGTGGCCTGCGACTAGCGAAGGCATCATGGATTTGATGAGGGAACGGTCCATGGGAATCTCCTTGAGGAAGAAACAAGGGATTCCCCGCCCGCAAGGGAGAGGTCCCTTGTGGGTGGTGTGGATGGACGCGGTACGTCCGTGGAAAACATCGACCAGCACGGCTTCCCGTGCTTGCAGCCTTGAAGGTCTTGGCTGCCTGGGCATGTGTCGGCAACGCCGACGAACATGGGGCAAGAATGGCCCGGGAGTAAGCGGCCCGCTTGCAGGAAACGGCACCCCATCGCACCCGCTTTCCAGCGCTGCGGGCGAGAAAAAGCCCCTCGAAAGGGGCTTGGGGGTCAGGCTTCGTACACGAAGTAGTGTTCTCGCTGACGCGGGAAGAACACGTGCTTCCACGTGTCGCCGCTTGTGTTGCCACCGTCGAATACGACCATTTCGTAGTCGTCAATGTCGGTGTCCACCAGATCGGCGCTGTCGATATGGCGCATGTGCAGCGTACCGCTCATGCGCTCGAACACCAGGATCTGGCCGATGGCGTCGTCCTGGCTCATGGCGTTGACGCAGGCTCCAAGCTGATTCTCGAAGTCGGGCGTGGGCAAGATGAGATCGGGGAACATGAGATTGCTCCTATGGAATTGAACCAGCCCGGCTCCTGGTGGGAGGCGGGCTGGCATATGGGGGATAAAGGGGAAGGCTTGCGCGTCGCGTGTCTGCTAGGTCTCGGCCAGTGGCAAGCCCAGTAGCGCGGGTGCGTCGGCATCGAGGATGAGGATGCGCACATCTGCCTGGCCGGCCAGTTCAAGGATGTTCGCCAGGTCGTCAGGCATGCCCTTGTCGCGGTGCTCCTGTCGAAGCTGCTCAGCACTGATGCCCTCGGCATATTCCAGGTTCTTGTCTGTCCAGGGCGTGGAGATCAGCTTGACGCCAATCGCCGGGCTGTACGGAACCCGAAAGGCGATGAACAGAAAAGCCTCCGGCGTGGCGAGGTCTGCCAGGTTGGCGAGGTACTGGCCGGTTTCCTGGCAGATGTGCGCGCTGCTGACTTCCCAGCACCGGCTGTAATAGCCGGTCTCGAAACTCAACCGCTGCACCACGTCTCGCGCGGCTTCGGCCGAATAGGTATCACCGACATGGACCGGGCGGCCGTCGAGGTCGTCGCCATGGATGGCATAGACCACGGCGCCCACCACGCCTTCGCCGTTGATGCCTTCAACAGCATCACATTCAGCAATCAGCTCGTCGCTGATGGCGTCAGTGCCGCTTTTGATCAACGCGAAGTCGCTGGTGACGATGCAAGGCGATGAGATCAGGTCGTTGTCGGAAAGATGCGCTTGGCTCGTGTGGATGGATCGCCAGACATGCGGGCTTCCGTCCCCGTAGCAGATGCACAGCGTTCGGACGACTCTCAGATTCCAGTAGCCGCGTACAAAGGGATTGGGATTCTGGGTCATGGAATTTCTCCAGATTGAATAATGGAGCCAATTCCCGCCACCGGGAATTGAACCCCGGTGGGTTGAAAGTGGAAAAAGCGTCAGGCGGCACTGATCGAGGGCTTTGGGCCAATCGGCGCAGGCTGACGGAAGAAAAATCGAGGGACATGGCCGCGTGGACGCATGTCCCTCATGGGCAGTGAACAAAAAGACGGTGGTATGCCGCAGACCGGCTCACCAACCGCTGTAGTTCACCAACAGATCGGCGATGACCTTGCGGCGTTGCAGATCGAGACCATCGAAGTCCGACAGTCCTTGGAAGTGGCAGCGCTTGAGCATGGCACCGCCCTCGCGCGCGTTGTAGAAGCTGAACATGGCGGACAGGAACATGCGTTCCCCGCTGCTCAGGACGCCGAGTGCGTCGTTGGCACGCAGCATGTCGGGACGCAGATCCCACTTGCTCTTTGCCTGGTTCAGGCCTTCGCGCGTGCCGTCGCCAAACCATTGCGGGCCTGCGATCTCGACGCCGCGCTTCCAGACCTCGAAGAAGGCTTGGGGCGCGGCGGCGAAATGCTGCTCTTCCCGCATGATCTGATCGACGACTTCCTGGGGCAAAAGCTGGTTCATGACGTGGTTCCTCCAGTTGGATCAGGGTGTGGCGAGCTGGGACCCGCCGCCTCTTTCGAGGGCACGTTGAGCCGCGGCATAGCTGCGGAAGTACTGGCAGGATTCCCGCGAAACGGGACCTTCTGTATCGCGCGTGCCGATGTAGTGGCCGGCGGCGCTATGCAGGATTTCGAGCGGCAGGAACTTGCCGCAATGGATCAAGGCCAACTGGCCGAAAGAGGCTTGCTGGGACGTGGACGGGCTCCTTGGAAAAAGCGGGGCCTCGTCCCTCACGGGATGGCAGCTCCCGCACGCGGTTGAGAAAAAAGCATCGGCGTCACGGGTGACGCGCGTCCGCAGACTCGATGCGATGGCGGACTGGCGGGTAGCGCGGAAAGAATCCGCGGCAGCCTGGAAACTCTGGCTGCTGGCATGGTGCTGACGAATCAGCGACACATGCGGGCAGCTTCATGCGCGAGGCGAGCCGCGTCAGCCGGAAATCGGCATTTGCAACAGCCCCGATTGGCGAACGCGGAAAAAAGAAAGCCCCGCAATAAGTGCGGGGCTGTCAGGAGGATGAGGCGAAACTGGGTCAGCGAGGCCTGTCGCCCAGTACATGCTGCTTCCACAGGGCGAATGCCTCGTCCGGTCCCAGCTCTGCGAGGATGACGATGGGCTGGCCCCGACGGGCACGCAGCGATGCGAAATACGCTGGCCGGTCGGCGATGGCGTTGAGCTTGATGCCCTTTAGGAACAGCAACTGGCGGGGGCGAACTTTGGTGGTAACGCAGGCATGATTGCGCTTGTTTGGGGCAAAAGGGCCAGCGAAGCGGGCGGACACGGCCAGAAAACCGCGACGAACTACTTGTACTTGCCAGGCGAGGCGAACGGGTGACATCAGCATATCGCTATGCGGTAAAGAAGACCGTCCTAAAGCTTGCAGGATCCCGGCATAGCTTCATCATCACCTCTCCGTGACGGCTCATTGGAACGAAAAAGGCCAGCATCGCCGTGATGGACTTTCATAATTGCCAGGTCAACTGGCTTGCGTGCTGTTTATTCACAGCAAGGCATTGCGACGTCGTTGCAGCAATCGCCGCCATCGCAACAGGGCGTTGCAGCAAAAGCGGCGGTGGGCGCTAGCATGAGGGCCAAGCCGCGGCCGCTCATGCTGGGGGCCGTTCTCTTCAGATTGGTGTCCTGCACCGTGTGCATTGCGAATTTCCGGATCGTCCCAATGTCACTGGGACTCCTTTGTGGCGGCCGGGTTCTCCACGCTCATGAACGACTGGGCCACCAGCGCGATCGCCCCGCCCACGATGGCCATGTCAGCGATGTTGAAGGCGGGCCAGTGCCAGCCGTGCAGGTGAAAGTCGATGTAGTCGATAACGTGCCCGCGCGTGGCGCGGTCGAACGCGTTGCCCAATGCGCCGCCCAGAATGAGGCTGTACGAAAGGCCTTCCGTTTTGCGCAGCGGCCGGGAGAGCAGCCATGCGAGCCATGCCGATATTGCGAACGCGATCGCCAGAAAAAACCACCGCTGCCAGCCGCCCGCGCCAGCAAGGAAGCTGAACGCCGCGCCGGGATTGAGAGCGTGAACTAGGTTGAAGAATGACGCCACCTCGTGCGACCAACCCAAGGGAGTTGTCGCGTCAATGTAGCTCTTAGCTGCCTGATCGCCGGCGAATATAACGATCGCGAGTGAGTACCACTGCGTCTTGCGAAGAGATGGTTCATCCATTGTTCATGCCGCCTTGAACTTCAGGAGGCGCAGCCCATTGACGACAACCAAAAGACTTGCCCCCATGTCAGCGAACACAGCCATCCACATGGTGGCATGCCCTGTGAACGTCAACGCAAGGAACACCGCCTTGATGCCAAGGGCCAGAACGATGTTCTGCGTGAGGATCGCCGCAGTGCTACGCGACAGCCGGATGAAGGCGGGGATCTTGCGCAGGTCGTCGTCCATCAGGGCGACGTCGGCTGTTTCGATCGCGGTGTCGGTGCCGGCCGCGCCCATGGCGAAGCCGATGTCGGCACGGGCGAGCGCGGGCGAATCGTTGATGCCGTCGCCCACCATGCCCACCTGGCCCTCGCCGCCGACCAGGCTTTCGATGGTCTTGAGCTTGTCTTCGGGCAGTTGGTCACCACGGGCTTCAGAGATTCCGACCTGGGCAGCGATGGCCGCGGCCGTGTGCTGGTTGTCCCCCGTCAGCATCAGCGTGCGCACACCCAGCGCCTGCAGGTCGGCCACCGCCTCACGGCTGGTTTCCTTCACGGTGTCGGCCACTGCAAAAATGCCGAGCACGGTCGCATCGTCCATCAGCAGGATCGCTGTCTTGCCTTGGCGCTCCAGGGTCTCCAGCCGAGCCTGGAGCGTCGCTTCGCTCAGGCCCAGCTCCTGGGCGAGCCTGTGGTTGCCCATGTGCAACATGCGCCCGGCGACGCGGCCGCGCACGCCGCGGCCAGGCAGCGCCGCGAAGTCGTCGACCTCGTGCAGCGCGATGCCGTCACGGTTCGCCTTGCGGGCGATGGCCTGAGACACAGGATGGTCCGAGCGTGCCGCGAGGCTTGCGGCCCAGGCGGCAACTTCCTGCGCCTCGCCGATCAGCGGCACGAAGTCGGTCTGCTCGGGCTTGCCATGTGTGAGTGTGCCGGTCTTGTCCAGGGCCAACGCCTTGAGCTTGCGCCCGCCCTCCAGGTAGACGCCACCCTTGATCAGGATGCCGCGTCGGGCGGCAGCGGCCAAGCCGCTGACGATGGTGACCGGCGTGGAGATGACCAGAGCGCAGGGGCAGGCGATCACCAGCAGTACCAGGGCCTTGTAGACCCAGTCAAACCATGCGCCGCCGAAGGCGAGCGGCGGCACGACGGCAACCAGCACGGACACCGCGAACACCGCCGGCGTGTAGACGCGGGCGAACTGGTCGACGAAGCGCTGCGTGGGCGCACGGCTGCCCTGCGCGGACTCCACGGCATGGATGATGCGCGCGAGCGTCGAGTCGCTGGCGCCTGCGGTCACCTTGTATTCGAAAGAGCCGGTCTCATTGATGGTTCCGGCGAAGACCTGGTCACCTTCGGCCTTCTCGACGGGCAGGCTCTCGCCGGTGATGGGCGCCTGGTTGATGGCCGATCGACCCGAGGTGATCAGGCCGTCCAGTGCGATGCGCTCGCCAGGACGCACGCGGACCACCGCGCCCTTTGCGACCTCCTTGGCCGGCAGCTCTGTCCATGAGCCATCGGCCTGCCGCACGGTCGCGGTCTCGGGCGCCAAGTCCATCAGCCCCCGAATGGCGTTGCGGGCGCGGTCCAGCGACTTCGCCTCGATCACTTCCGCCAACGCGAACAGGAACATGACCATGGCGGCCTCCGGCCAGTGGCCGATCGCCATGCCGCCGGTGACCGCGATGGCCATCAGGGCGTTCATGTTCAGGTTGAGGTTCTTCAGCGCGATCCAGCCCTTCTTGTAGGTGCTGAGGCCGCCGGTGAAGATCGAAACCAGTGCCAGCACGATCACGGCCCAATGATTGCCGTCGTTGACCCAGTACACGCCTTCGGCGGCCACCGCCGCAACGCCCGAAACCGCCATCGGCCACCAATTGGTCTTGTGCGCGGCCACCGGGGCATCGCGCGGCTCATCAGTCCTCTGGACCTCGGCTTCCATGCCCAGCGATTCGATGGCTTCGACTGCCGGCTTGATCGCGTCGGGTGTGTGCCGAACCGTGAGCGTGCGCTGCATCAGGTTGAAATCCATTCCCTGCACGCCCGGCATGCCTTGCAGCTTGCCGCGGATCAGACTTTCCTCGGTCGGACAGTCCATCTTCGCGATGCGAAGTACCGTGGTGGCTGTCTGCATGTCCTGCCGCGCAGCCTGCATTCCAATGGAAGCAAGCGCCTTCTCGATCGGCGCTGAGGTCGCCAGCGTGTGCTGGACTCCCAGCACACGCTGCATCAGATTGAAGTCGAGCGCGGTCACACCCGGCAGCTTGCCCAGCCGGTCGCGGATCAGCGCTTCTTCCGTCGGGCAATCCATGTTCTCGATCCGGTACGTCACCCGCTCGCCGATCGGCGGCGCGGAAACGGCAGCGGTTGGTTGCTGCTGCAGGGCCGAGGATGGGATCACAGCCGCGGCTTCGATCGGCCCCGTGTGGCCGAAGGTCTGCTCCTTGGCGCGCATGCCGATCGAGGCCAGGACCTGCTCCATCTGCGCGCGTGCCTGAGCGAGGTGTTTCACCGACAGGGTGCGCTCAGCGAGGTCGAAGTCGAGGTCCTGAATTCCCTCGACTGCCCCGAGGTGCGAGCGGATGAGTTTCTCCTCGCTCGGGCAGTCCATGTTCTCGATGCGGTAGGTGGTCGACACGGCGGCGTCTCGGACAGCCTGAGCCTTCATGCCCACCGAATTCAGCGCTTGCTCCAAGGCATCGGCCGAGACTTCGCGGTGCGAAATGGTCAACAAACGCTGCGGAAGATCGAACAGGAGCCGCTCGACACCGGGCATGCCCTCCAGCGTTCGCCGCACCAGTGCTTCCTCATTGCGGCAATCCATGTTGCTCACGTGGAAAACGGTGGTTTCAGTGCTGGCCTGCTCACTGGCGCACGCCGTCTGTTGGCCATTGCCGCCGGAGCAGGCGCATGGGCTGGAAGGTTCTTTGTTCATAGATCGCTCTTCATTGACAAGGTTTTCCCCGGATGCCATCATTAGAAAACCTCTAGTAGATATAGAGTCAAGTTTTTTATAGGAAGCAACCATGATGCGGATCGGTGAACTGGGCAAGAAGGCAGATTGCTTGGTGCAGACCGTGCGCTTTTACGAGTCAGAAGGCTTGCTGCCCGAGCCTGCACGTAGCGAGGGCAACTTCAGGCTCTATGACGAAGTCCATTTGCAGCGCTTGCTGTTCATCCGCCGCTGCCGGGCGAAGGACATGACGCTGGATGAGATCCGTCAACTGCTGAACTTACGGGATCGGCCAGAGTTGGGCTGCGGCGAGGTGAACGCGCTGGTCGACGCTCATATCGCGCAAGTGCGGACCAAGATGAAGGAATTGCGCGCCTTGGAGCGCGAGTTAATGGATCTGCGACGCTCCTGCGATAGCGCCCGAACCTCGCGCGAGTGCGGCATTCTCAACAGCTTGGCCGAGCCCGCCTGAAGCTCGAGCGTGTCATCGGTGCTGGAAGTGATCGGGTCCAGTTCTGAGAGCCACGTGCCGCGCTCCATCATGCGAAAGCGCGCGGTTCTGACGTTTTGAGACGGCGTGCGACCGAGGGCGTGGCCCACAGGAGCCAGCGCGAGCCGGACGACCTGCGCGCCGCAATCTCCGCCACCTTACGGGTTCTCCAGGCCAGACCGAGCATCGCGGCGTGGCTGCGCAGGTGCAGGTGCAGGCCAAGGTAGCAGTGCGCCACGACGCGGCCCGACTCATGGGCACGCCACGCAACTCGCGATCGCTTCGCAAGAAGCCGCAAGGCCCGACTCGCGCAAGAATGCGACGTGGGCAAGATCGTATAGCCAGCAGCGCAAGCGTTTGCCGCTGCTGGCCGGCTCCGGAAGGGATAGACAAGCTGCGGGCCGTAGTCCATTGGAAAGTCCATCTTTCTTGAGTGTCACTCTTTGGCGCCCAGCGTGTGCTTTTGCGACCGGAAAGCGCTGAACAAGTGGCCCCCGGGCATCCAGAAATCGCCGTAGTTGACTTGGGCGTCTTCGTGCTCACGCTTGTGATGCCAGCGATGGGCTTCAGCCACCCCGATCAACAATCCCAACGGCCCGACCCGGTATCCCAGATTGGAGTGCTGGAAGGCCAGATGCACGACCAAGAAGCCGAGCCATGCGCCGACGGCCAACCACAGCTTGGAACGCCGCTACTGGCTCAACGGGGAGTGGAAAGGCCGCCCGCCCTCTAGCAAGGCGGCACAAGCGAGCGCGACGATCACTGTGAGTAGCTCCGTCGGAAAAGACGGCCGGCCGGTCGCGAGCTCGCCGAAGAGCACAACCGCAGTGGCGCCACGGATCAGTGGATAGCAGCCATACCGGATGACAGTCGCAATGAAGGGGGCGCATTGGTGCTCATCTGTTCTGTCCTAAAGCTCTGACTGGATTGGAAAACCTTCTAGCTACGGTAGAGTCAAGGGCGTCCGGGAAGACCCTGTGGCAAGTTCGTTGCATCTGCGCCTTGACTCTCCAGCCGCTACAGGCTTCAGCATCCATCGATTTGGAAGGAACAATGCATGGCTGAAAACCACAGAAATCACGAAAACGACGAGTTGGGCCGCCTAGATGCGAGCGATGCGAAGGACCGAAAGATTCTTCTGACTGTGTTGCTGATCAACCTGACGCAGTCCGCCGCCGGCATTGCCCTTGGCATCTGGGCTGGCTCTACGGCGCTGATGGGCGCCGGGTTGGACAACCTCGCCGATGCGTCGGTCTATGCGGTTAGCCTGTATGCCGTCGGTCGTGCGGCAACGGTCAAGGTGGGCGCGGCCCGCTTGTCGGGTTTCTTGCTAATCGGCCTGGCCGCGCTGCTGCTGTTGGAAGTCCTACGCCGCTTCGCTGGAGGGGAAGAGCCTGTCGGCCCAGCCATGATGGCCATGGCCGCGCTGAACGCGGCTTTGAACCTAGTGTGCCTCAGACTACTGCGCCGCCATCGCGGGGAAGATGTGAACTTCAAGGCGTCAGCGATCTTTACCAGCAACGACTCCATCGTCAATGGTGCGATTGTGCTGTCCGGGGTGCTGGTGATGGGGTTCGGGTCGAACATCCCGGATCTGGTGCTGGGCGTCATCGTGGCCGCAATCGCAGCGAATGGGGGGCGGGAAATCCTGCGCGAAGCATCGGAAACAGCTCGCCGTAAGGCGGGCACATAAGGCATGTTTTCGCCCAGTTCATCCCGAGGTTTACCTCTGCAAAAGAGGTAGTCCAGCCTTTGGGCTACGGCCTCGGCTGCAGCCGAGCGTACCATTGGCGATGGCCGCGCGATAGGCGGGCATGCCGTTCTCGACCTCCGTCTGCCGTACAGCAGCGGTGCGCAAGGTTGAGGGTGCATGTCGTCTCTCCTGTTCGTGTGGCCCAGGCCAATGGCCGGGCCGGGACGTTGATGGGCAGGAGAATGGCGCCGAAGGCCCAACGGCCTTCGGCTCGGGAGAAAAGAGGAACCACCCGTGGGCTGATTGGCAGGCCCGGTCGTCGCTAGAACCGTCTGCTCATCAAGCAATCACACCCGGCCCATGTCGTGGCTGGGGCCGGCATCGTCTGGCGCACATCCGCGCACAAAGGGAGCCCGTTTTTGCACCGGCGGGCACCGGCACCGATTACCGCTGACCACGAAGGGTCTCCCGGTGGCTCGTGCAGCCTGGCAAGCCACCGGGAGACCCTTCGCAGAGGGCGGAAGAAACGCAGATCAACAGAACGCGCGTGGTGCGGCTCGCAGAGAAGCTACCTTCAGGTCCCGCGGCCGGGGACGGCTGGGCGGGACGCGCACACGGATCAAGAAGGCGTTGCGCGCTGGGCGTCCCGCAGGGCATGCGGCGGAGTGCGGGACAGGGGCCACGCCGCCGAAGGCGGGCACGGCTCACGGGGAACGGGGGCGGTCAGGAGCCTTTGCGGCCGCTACGGCGCGGGCGCGAGGCGCCGCGCTTGGAGCTGCCGGATTCGACTGGCAGCGTGCCTTTGCAGTCCGGGTAGCGGCTGCACGACCAGAACGGGCCGCTCTTGCCGCTGCGCTGGCGCGTGGGTGCGCCGCACTGCGGGCATGCCGGCCCTTGGGGAACCTTGATGGACAGGGAGGCGCTGCCGTACTGCGCAATCAACTGCGAAATCCACGCGGCCTGCTTGCCGATGAACACGTCCAGGGTGAGCTGTCCGGCCTCGATCATGTCGAGCGCCTGTTCCCAGACGGCGGTGGTGCCAGGGTCGGCAATCGCCGCAGGCACGGCATCGATCAAAGTGAAAGCCGCATCCGAGGCGCGGATGGCGCGCCCCTTCTTCACGAGGTAGCCGCGAGCGATCAGGCCGCCGATGATGTTGGCCCGCGTCGCTTCGGTGCCGATGCCAACCGTATCCTTGAGCTTCTGCTTCAGGCGGGGATCGGACACCAGCTTGGCGACGCCTTTCATGGACTTGACCAACTCGCCTTGCGTGTACGGTTTGGGCGGCAGCGTCTTGAGTGCCTTGAGATCGACGTCGGCCACCTGGCATGCCAGGCCCTCATACAGTTTCGGCAGCGCGGGCAGCACCTGGGCGCGGACCGCAGTATCGCCCTCGCCATCACCGTCTTCGGCCTGCGGCTCGGCGAGCACCTGGCGCCAACCCGGGATGACAACCTGCTTGCCCGTGGCCGCCAGGTTCTGCCCCCCGCACGAAAACTTGGCCACAGTGCGGTCGAACTCGTGGTGAGGGAGGAACTGCGCCAGGTAATGCGACCGGATGAGCCTGTACACGGCCAGTTCCTTCTCGCTCATGGCGGAGAGCTTCGCCGGTTCGAGCGTCGGGATGATGCCGTGGTGCGCCGTGACCTTGCCATCGTTCCAGGCGCGCGAGCGCTGCGAGCGGTCGAGCTGGCCCATGATCGAGCGCAGCGAGGGATCGGTCTTGAGCAGGCTGTCGAGAACGGTGGGCACTTCGGCAAACATGCTCTCGGGCAGGTAGCCGGAGTCCGAGCGGGGGTACGTCGTGGCCTTGTGCGTCTCGTACAGGGCTTGGGCAATCTCCAAGGTTTCCTGCACGTCCAGCCCAAGCTGCTTGGAACACACTTCCTGCAAGGTGCCCAGGTCGAACGGCAGCGGCGGGCCTTCGCGGACACGCTCAGTCTCCACCGACACGACGTGGGCACTGCCCGCAGCGCGGATCTGCTGCATGGTCTGCTGTGCGACCGGCTGCCGCAGGCAGCGGCCTGCGTCGTCGGTGCACGCATCGGGTGGAACCCATTGCGCGGCGAAAGTCGAACCGCCTGCGAACAGGGACACGGCGATGGCCCAGTATGGTACGGACACGAAGCGCGCGATCTCGCGGTCGCGGTCCACAACGAGCTTGAGCGTCGGGGTCTGTACGCGGCCGACCGACAGCACGCCGTCGTAACCCGCCTGTCGCCCCAGCACCGTGAACAGCCGGCTCAGGTTCATGCCCACGAGCCAATCCGCACGGGAGCGCGCCAGCGCCGAGTGGTACATCGAAAGCGTCTCGGCCGAAGGCCGCAGCTTGCCCAGTGCCGCCCGAATGGACGCATCGTTGAGCGCCGACAGCCACAGGCGTTCGATGGGGCCGCGGTAGCCGCAAAGCTCCACGATCTCGCGGGCGATCAATTCGCCCTCGCGGTCGGCATCGGTGGCGATAACCAGGTGAGTCGCCTTCGCCAAGAGCGCCTTGACGACCTTGAATTGCGTGGCGGTCTTCGGTTTGACCTCGACCCGCCAGTGCTGGGGAATGATGGGCAACTGCTCAACGGACCATCGTTTGAGCTGCTCGTCGTAGGCCTCGGGCGGCGCCGCCTCCACGAGATGGCCGATGCACCAGGTGACCGTGACGCCGGAACCGTTGAGGCAGCCTTCACCGCGCTGCGTGGCGCCGAGAATCCGGCCAATGTCTTTGCCCTGGGAGGGCTTCTCGCACAAGAACAGCCGCATATCCGTCCATCCCGATTCCTGTTGTTCATGGAGTTGCTGGGATCGAGGATGCCGAGCGCAGCCCCTGGCAGCAGCAAACAAGCCGCATGCGGCAGCGACCGCTTTCACGCCGATGAAATGGCGAGTGCGGGGAAGGTGCGTGGCCGGAAGTGTGCGGGCCGAGAGCCGCGATTTCCGGGAGCGCGCGTGGAACTCGGTGGACGTTGGTGGAGCTATCCCCTGGGGATAATTCGCAGCGCATGGAGGGCGGCGAAGCACTGCGGCAGCCGCCCTCCATGCCCGATCACTTCCTGCGCTTGGTCTCTTTCGGCGCCGTCGATTCCTGGGTGGCCTGGGGCTTCGGCTCTGCCTCCTGTGGCTTCGGGCTGAGGGCCACAGACTCGATGCGGTACGGCAGGATGCCGACACTGCGCGCGTTGACCTGCCAAGTCTCACGCGGCTGATCTTCGTTGTCCGTCCAGGGGTCGCGCTCCATGCGGCCGACGACCAGCACCCGCATGCCCTTCTGGTAGAGCTGCTGCCAGCGGTCGGCGTCGTGGTGCCAGAGTTCCACCGGCGCCCAGAAGCCGCCGCGGTCCTCGAACTCGCCGCCCTTGGTGGGGACGGGGTTGTCGAAGTACACGTTCAGCCGGAGCAACCGGCGAGGATCGTCGTTGCCATTGGGGAATTCGCGGTACTCGGGAGGCGATCCGATGTTGCCCTCGCCGATGAATTGTGTGCTCATGTTGGAATCTCCGTGGTGGTTGAAATACCCGTGCCTCGTTGGGCTCGGGCGCGTGCTCGGATGGCAGGCGCAATCACCGATCGCGCACTGCGGCAGGAACGGACGCGAGCCGGCGCAGGTAGGTGTTGTCCGCCTGCGCGGCCTTGCTGGCGCATTCCTGTGCTTGCCTGCCCAGGGTGTGCAGCAGGCTGATCTGCATGTTCAGCATGACGCGCTGCAGTTCGATCTCGTGCAGGTCGTGCAGCAGGTTGACCGGCGTGCTGGGGCTCGCCATCAGCTCCTGCCACAACGCCACGCCCATGGCCGATCGATCGTGCTTGCGCCAGCGAAGAAAGGTCGTGCCTGCGCCAGTGGTCTGCTGGGCCAGCTCGACGGGAAGCAGGTGGAAGGGATGCCCGCACGCCTGTGGCAGCACCTGTCGCTGCGCCAGGGCAATCAACTCGTCGCGCATGGCGAAGCACTGGCTGGCCCAGGCCTCGAAGTCCCCTTTACCTTTAAAAGGCTTTAAAAGGCCTTTTAGAGAGGCCGCGTGTTCCAGCCGCATGAAGGCTGGCTGTTCCAGACGACGGAAGTAGCGCGGTTCGCGGTTCGGGTCGCTCATGCCGGTTCGTCCTCGCCGGCGGCTGTGGACTTGGCCTCGGCCGAATCGGCGGCAGCGCCTTCGTCGGTGGGAGATGCGGCTGCGGCAGCGCTATCACCACGCTGTTGCAGACCACGGCGCACGACGGGCGGCGCAAACTTCGAGCGGCGCATGCCTTCGAGCACGTCCTGCGGCAGTTCGCCGAACTTCTCCAATGCTGCCCGAGCTGCGGCGTTCTTGGCCGCGAAGTCGTCGCGGGTGCAGCCCGAGTAGCGGTATTGCTGGGCCAGGCTGAACAGGCTGCGCAGCGCGTGGGCACCTTCGTTGAGCCAGCGCTCCAACGTCGAGCGATCGATCAGCGCGGTGTGGTGGGCGAGGATCAGCTTGCGCGCGATGTCGTCGTAGTCGGCCAGGAGATAGACGGCGGCAAAGCCCAACTGCGCATTGACGAACAGCGGAAGCTTGACGGGCTGCACGTTGAGGTTCTCGCCCAGGGTCAACGCGGCGGGCACGCCGGCCAGGGCCTGGTCCACCTGGTCGCGCAGCGTCTGCAGCGTGGTCCTGGTCTGGTCGAGCTTGTCTTCGATGCGAAGCATCCACCAGTCGCTGTATGGGTCGTCCTGCTCCGAGCCGCGCTTCATCTTGTTCATGACGGCGATGTAGCCGTTCAGGCCGACGATGCCCGGTCGCCCCTCGGCGGCGGCGCGGCCATGCCAGATGCGCGAGGCGTGGTGGGTGTGCAGCGTCAGCGACATCGCGCTGCGCAGGGAGCCGAGGTTGAGTTGCAATGGTTCGTTGCTGGTTGCCATGGTGATCGCTCGCTGGTGGACAGGGAGCCGCCAGCATCCGCATGCAGCGGAAGGCAGTCAGTCAACAAACCGAAATGAGCCGACCCCCGGTTCTGTGCGCGCTGGCGGCGCAGCGCGCAACGGTCCCCTGGGGACCGCTCCGCAGATGGGCACTCACATCGGCGTTCCCGTCCTCGGTTGTTGACGGTATGCGTGCTGCACCGCACGTCGCGCTGCCGTTCGACACGATCCTTCGCCGCGCAGCCGTCCCCAGGGGACCGTTCCGTTGAGCGCCATGGAGGTCTGCTTCATGGTCTTGCATGCGCTCTACTCAGGTTTTGCGCAGCATGTCGCGCCGTCGCCCGGCGCTTCACCGCACAGCCGTCCCCAGGGGACCGTTTCTGCCGACCGCCATGGAGATCTACTTCACGGCTTTGACAAGCCCTGTGCTCAGGATTTGCGCAGCAGATCGCGCAGGCGCTCGATGTGCTGCCGGGCCACCTCGGGCGGCACGACGTTGCGCGGCGGCTCGGTTGGTGGCGCTCGCGCCGCCGATGGTGTTGGCGGTGCCGGGCCGGTCTGCTTGGCCCAGGCATTGAACTCGCCGCGCATGGCGCGCTGGATGATGCCGAACAGATAACCGGCGGGGTTGCGGATGCCATGCTTGCCGCACCGTGCGGCCCATTCGTCCAGCACGGCCTGCCGCAGGGCAGCGTCCACCTGCTGCAACGCCATCTTGGCTCCGGCCTGCTGTTCCGCCTTCAGTTCCGCGAAGCGCTTGGGCCATTGCAGGTCGCCCAGCGCACGCGCCTGCGCGGTAGTACGTACTTCATCAATACGACTACTACGTACTGTACGGTCCTGCTTCGAATTCCGAAGAGCGCCGTCTGGCGCGGGTTTCGGCCCTGCTTCGGATTCCGAAGATGGGCGATCGCCATTCCGAAGAAGGCTCGCGGGCCCTTCTTCGGAATCGTGGACCGCATCCTCCTGTGGATAACTTTCGGAGGCGGTGATGCCCTGGTCGGCCAGGCGCTCGGCGAGCACTTGCAGCCGCGACGGCAAGGTGCGTCCGGACAGCATCGGGTCGTCCGCGATCTCCTGGAGGGTGTTGAGTCCCACCACCTGGACGGCCTTGGCCGAATGCCCCAGCGACTGGCTGACCAGGGCCAGGTAGTCGGCGTCGAGTTGCATCGCCTCGAACGGCGTCAGCGGTTCGTCGTGCAGGACGTAGAGGTTGCCGAGGATGCGACCGGTCTTGGGGTCGCGCCGTCGTCGCACGAGGCTCAGCCAGCGCGTCAGGCGCAGCAGCGTCAGCGCCCGCGCCACGGTCTCATGGGAGGCCTGGCCTGCGCAGGGCATCGACGCCAGCCAGGGGCGCAACTGCTCATAGGTGGGAAATGCCGTGACGCCATCGTCGTTGAGCATCAATCGGAACACCTGCCAGGCGTTGCGCTCCAGCGGTGTCAGGCGGCGGTCGAGGAACAGCCGCCGCGGCACGCTCCCGTGCCGATTGCCACTGAACAGGAAGGCGTCGCCGGACGTAGGAGGCGTGGGCGTTGGAGCAGGCAGGGACGCGGGAGCGCCAGAGCTGGACTTGGGCGCGAGGTCCTTCAGCGCAGCGTCGAACAGGTCGGCGAGTGCGATGGGGCCAGGGCGCTGGGCTCGTGGGGCGGTGTCGTCCACGGCCATGGCCTAGCCCAATCCCTGATCGACCCAGTTCCTGATCGCGGCCCAGACCACCGAGAGCGGCAGCGACATGCCCTCGGCCAGGTCCATGGCCGCATCGAGAATCGAGGTCTCGTCCTCCAGATCGACGTTCCTGCTGCTGGTCACGGCTTTCCATTGCCGCCACAGTTCGGTGTCCTGGGTCTCGTCCAGGACGGGGTGGCGCCCCTTGCGCTTGGGCAGGCCGAGGATCTCCCGCCGCAGGGCGACTTCCTGATGGGTCAGGCCATAGAAGCGGCTGACCATCTCCGTGCTGGCCCCCAGCCGCAGCATGCGATCGACCGTGGCGATTTCCTTCTCCACGTCCTGTGCCTGGTTGAGCAGGCGCTGCAGCACTTCGCGGTTGACCGTGACCGAGCACCACGAGACGCTGGCGTTGGCCAGCACGCTGATCAGCGCGGGGTGCTTGAGCGCATCCAGCTCGGCCTCGCCGAAGCCCATGGCCTTGCAGCGGCGCAGTTGGCCGTTGCGAAGGTCATACAGCGCCTGGGCAATCACGGCCTGGTTGAGCGGATGCGATGTGGACATGCGGCCTCCCTCGCTCACGTCCCGGGCGCCGTGGTGCCGGCTTCCAGGTCCAGCAGACGCCGGGCGAGGCGCAGCAGCCGAAAGAGCTTGACCAACGCCGTGTCGCTCAAGCGCCTTGCGCCGCTGCCATGGCCTTGGCTCTGGCCGTGCAACAGGGTCGGCAGGTCGGCGGCGAGCTGCGCGCCGTCCAGGCCCGCTTCGGCGACGGGCTGACCCGTCAGGGAAGTGAGCAGCGTCAGCACCGCGCGGCCGAGCGGCGACGGGGCTTGGCCGCGGGCGCGGCACGCAAACCCGATGCCATCGGCGCGATCCTCGATGCACTCGTCCAGGCCTGCCTCCCCGGCGATCTCGCGCGCGAACTGCGCGATGTGGATGCGCAGCCGATCGGGCGTGTCCAGGCCGGCGTCGATGTACCAGACGTCGGAGATCGGATAGAGTCCGCCGAGTTGCACCGGGATGGACTGCAGCACGCTCGCCGAGAAGTCGGGCGGCAGCGCATCGCCCAACTGGTCGGCGACCATGCGCTGGATCGATTGGAGCCGTTCTGTCGTCGGTGCTGGCGAGACGATGTGCTCGCGAAGCAGATCGCCCGGTGCGGCCGGCTGGCTTCCCGTGGCCGCTTCGCCAACCGCCGTGTCGTCGTGGCGCAAGGTGGGCTCGGACGCCGGAGGGCTGGCGGGTGGAGGACCGGCCGCCGCTGCAGGCGTGGCGATGGACGATGCTGCGCCCGGCGGAGTCGGCGTGCCGGCGGTGGGCGAAGGCAACGCCGGCTGCGCCGCAGGTGGCGTCGGGTCACTGACCAGCGCCCGGTGGCGGCTTTCCGATTCGGTCAGGTCCAGCGCCAGCACGTCGTAGCCGATGCCCAGCAGCTCGGACATCTGGCCGATCAGCTCGTCTTGCACGCGCTGCGGCGCGAACTCGTCGCCCTGCGTGTCGAACTGCGCCAGCACCTCCTGAAAGAAACTGTCGAAGTCCAGCGGCAGCGAACGGTCCTTGGCGTAGTGCTCCCAGGTGCGTTTGCAGGCCGTGCGCATGACCGACAGCCGCTCGACCTGGTGGCGCCCCAGGCCGCCATAGAGCACAGTGGGAATGGCGGGCAGCAGGTAGCGCACCGCGTCGGCCATGCGGGTGATGTGCGACCGCTGGACGGGGAAGCCATCGGCCGCCAGGCGGCGGGCCAGTTCCGACTGGCTCAGGGCGGCGCCGCTCTCCTGCTCGTAGAACTCCCGTGCTTTCTCGACGCCGAGCGCGCGCTCGATGAACGTGAGGCCGCCGCGCAGTTCGTTCTCGGCAAGATGCCCGGTCAGCGCGACGATTTCACCGCGCTCCGGCCATGGTCGGAACAGGCACGATATGCGGAAGAAGCGTTCTTCCTTGGTCTCCGACCAGAGTTCGCGCAGGATCGCCAGTCGCGTGTTGCCGCCGTTGCGGATGATGTAGTGGTCCTCGCCGGGCCTGCGCGTGATGGCCGGCGCCGCGTCCAGGCCGCGCTCGCGGATGGATGCCTTGATTTCCTCGTAAGCCGGGTTGCGCTTCATGCGCGGGTCATGGTCGTAGGGCCGCAACTGGTCCAGCGTCACGACCATGGGCGTGTCCGCGATCGGGTCGCTCAAGGCCGTAGCCGCTGGGCCGCTGCGCTCGAAGCCGGCCGCGAGCAGCTTGCCTGCCATGTCCTGCGAGGTCATGTCAGCCATGGCCGCACCCCTCGCAGTCCCCACGACCGCCGGCCGGCGCCATGCGGGCCTCTCGCTCGGCGCGGCGGATCTGCGCACGGGCGTTCAATTCGGCCCGGTGGTCACTCGCTGTCGAACTCGTGTAGATCGCCGCGCAGCCGGCCTTGGTGAACTTGAGGTGCCCGCCCGGCGTGCGCTTGACGTGCCAGCCCTCACCGACCGCGAACTCGATCAGGGCGCGCAGCCGCTTGTGGCCGCGGGCCAGCTCATGTGCGTTCGCCATGGGGCCTCCCAGGATCAAGAGGTCGCTGCGGGCGGCCGGATACTTGAGCCAGTCGGTCCTGCCATTGCGGGAACAACTCGCTGGCGAGCGCGCGCATCGTGTCGAGCGCGGCAGGGGCGACTCTGCCGGGCGGCTGGCGGTGCTCGACCCGATGCACCGGCAGGCCGCGCGTTGCGGCACGTGGATACGCTTCTATGGCCGGCACGTCGGTGGCGAGCACGCGGATGCCGGCGCTGTCCTGGAACAGGTCGCGCAAGGCCTGCTGGATCAGCCGTGCGTTGGCGGACACCGGGTGGACGCGGTTGATGAGCAAGTGCAGCGGCGGCGGTTCGATGCCCAGGTGCCGGTACGGCGCAATGTCTTCGAGCAACTGCATGGTGCCGCGCCGCAGCTCGCGTGCCGCGAGGATCTCCGGCGTGACGGGCGACAGCGCGAGATCGGAGGCGAGCACCGCCATCTCCAGCAGCACGGAACGCGCGCCCTGGGTGTCGATCAGCACCAGGTCGTAGAGGGGAGCAAGTGCTGGCAGCAGATGCCGCAACCGCAGGCGGCCATCCGGCGCATGCAGCAACAACGTGTTCAGCTCGCCCCGGTGGTCGTCGGACAGCACCAGGTCCAGGCCCGCGATGATCGTGCGGGACACGAGCTGGCCAAGGTCGCGCTCGTTGAAGGCCAACAGCTCATAGATGCCGCCCGGCGCGCGCTGGGTCAGTTCGTAGTAGGAGGACAAGGTGGGCTGCACGTCGAGATCGAGCAGCAGCACGCGCAGGCCCGCGTCCGCGGCGAGCCCGCCCAGGTTGGCGGCCGTCGTGGTCTTGCCGACGCCGCCCTTCGTTGAAATGATGGACACGACCTGCATGGCGCTCTCCGGCTGGGAATGGGAAGTCCGCGGGAGAGCGGGTCAGGTCCGGTGGTTGAGGCGCTCGGCGATCCACTGGTCGATTTCGATCGAATCCCAGCCGACAGCGCGCACGCCCAGGCGCAGCGCCTGAGGGAACTGGCGCTTCTTCATCAGGTTGTAGATGTGGGCGCGTTTGAAGCCGGACTTCGCTTCGACTTCATCGAGCCGCAGGATGCGGCGCTCGTTCGGCGGGAGTACAGGGGTCTGCGACATGGCGGTCACTCCTGAACGCTCGGTGGCGTTTGTTGGCGTGACCTCTATTCAATAGACCTGGCTGCGGAAAGACATTGCAAATGCAATCTCCGCGATTGCACATACAAGCTGGATAACCTCATGCGCTTGCGCTACGAACGTACCTCTTAGCGTTGGCGAACTTTCCGTTTAAGGTGCGCTCAGTGATGCCCATGGTGCCGCCGTAGTGGGCGACCAATGCAGAGACAAGGGCCTCCTGCGTTTTGAAGCTGGAATAGGGCACGCCTGAAGGCGACTGGCTCAGCATCAGCGTCAACATCCCTCCAATGATGTTGAGATAGGTCGTTTCCGCCCGTTCGCTGATCTCGCATTGCTTGGATGCCAACAGCACCGAGGATTGCTTGAGTAGCGTGTCGTGCTGCTCCTGCAGTTCTCGCATCTCACGTCGGGCTTGTTCAAGCGCGGCCTGAAGGGCCAGCCGCTCCACGAGGATCGCCTGTCCTGTTTCCATGGTGATGAAAGGATGCGCCATGCGTTCGCCACGGCTGAACAGAAATCCTGGCCGGTGCTCGGGATAGTGGGTGCGCATCCAGCGTTTTAGATCGACATGGCGAACAGTCAGATCCAGAGAATTGAGCAGGTTCGGATCATTGAGCGTGATCCCGTTCTTGCCGTAGGGCAGCTCTCCGTTGAGGATGCCGTCATAGATACGTTCCGAGTGCAGCCGGCACTCATTCCATCGAGGGCAGTTCAGCGACCGAGGCAGGACACGCGGTGACGCGATCGTGGCCAGGATCATCGGGAGATACCGCAGCAACCCAGCCCATCGGATGGCCGCCTCGATGGGACGATAGAACACCTTTGATGTTGAAATGTCCTTGTGCATGTCTTCGTCTCCTTTCGGGTGCGCTACATCACCGGCTCCTTTCTTGCCCAAGGGCTGTTGTGTCGTTATGGCCTGCGACGGACGCTTGAGGCGATGCCCTAAGCGAAGGCGGAGGAGGCCATTGGCGTCCGCCGCAGGTGGCCTTGTCTTGCTTGATATGCAAGAATCGATCAGTTGCCGGCCCATCGAGCGATGAGGACGCAAGCTCGATATTGGCGCTCACGGTACCAGCGTCATAGGTGGCGCAAAGCCCATCAAGACCGATTTGGTATGGTCTGATATCCAGACGGTTCAAGACCAGCGAGTTGAAGCGTTCGACGCCCCTACGTCCAGTTGGGGACTGGAAATCAGCGGTTAGTGATGCATCGCTCCACATGCTGATATATCGACAAAGTATCTGCCGCAGTACCAGTGACCCTGCCAGGTTGCCCCAGCACATAGGAGACGGAGATGGCTGAACATTCCCATGAACATCAACATCACACATCCGGTCAGATGGGTAAGCACGGCCGACCATACGCCAAGTTCTGGGTGAACATGGTGTTGGGCCTCGTCGTCATGTACTTCGTAATGTTCAGCATGATCGACGGCGCCAGGGACTTCAGAAACAATCTCAACATGCTCTACATGGCGGTCACTATGTGGGCGCCAATGGGCATCTTCATGCTAGCGACAATGCCCGGCATGTTTCCAAACCGGCGGCTCAATCTCGTGCTGTACGGCTTGTTTGCCGTTCTCACACTCGGTTCTTTTGCCGCTACCCGTGCTCAAACCGGAATCGGCGATCGACAGTTCATCGCGTCTATGGTCCCGCACCATTCGGGAGCGATCCTCATGTGCCGCGAGGCGCAGCTCTCAGATCCGGAACTCGTCAACCTATGCCAAGCGATTTCCGATGGCCAGCGCGCGGAGATCGAGCAGATGAACCGGATTGCTGCACGCCTTCGTTGAGGCTGGCTGCCACTACACTGGCGCCGCGTTGCGCTCCGGCGAAGTTAGCCGCAGCGATGTAAAGATGAGTACTTGCGGTGTTCCGATGCCGGCGGTTGTGTCCTACAGCCGTCCAGGTGCCAGGTAGTCCACGCGACACCACCCCGCGCTGCCTGCGGAGCGAGCGCAAGTCATGATCGTCGCAAGTTGGAGTTCGATAGCGAACCCGCTCAGCAGCTGGACGCATCAGGCGTAACGACGGGTGGATGGATCATCCTTGGACGCTGGTGGAAGTGGTTGGATGAACTTTGTTGCCGAGGGCGAAAAACAAGGCTATAATTGAGTTCTTCGCTGATCACCACAGTGGAGAAAGTGATTGGGAAACAGAGACTTAGCGCTCTAGTGCATGACTCGTTTCCCGCTCCAGATTCTACAGGGCCCCGGTAGGGGCCTTGTTTTTCTCCCGCCACGGCAAGGCGGGGCACGTTGGGCCACAAGGCTTTGCGCGCAGTCAGAAAGGTGAAATCGCTGGTGTGTGTTCCGGATTTCCGGTACCATGTTGGCTTACGCGGGAATAGCTCAGTTGGTAGAGCGCAACCTTGCCAAGGTTGAGGTCGCGAGTTCGAGTCTCGTTTCCCGCTCCATGTTCCGACAGGCCCCATCTTGGGGTTTTGTCTTGTCAGGGCCCTGTTCCTGGCGCGCAGTACGTTGGCCTCATGGCAGAGTGGCTATGCACCGGATTGCAAATCCGTTTACAGCGGTTCGATTCCGCTTGAGGCCTCCAATTGAAAAGCCCTGACTCAGGTCAGGGCTTTTTCTTTGCCTGGCGTTTGGCGGCAACCTGAGAAATCCCCTGATTCAGCCATGAAATCATCGGTCTGCGATCCGTTTCCGGATGGCAGGGCGTTTGTACGGAAGGCCCGACCCCATAGGGCAGAGTTGCCCGATGGTGCCAGGCGGGTGGGGCAGGCATTCTGACTCTGCCGGACCCGGAGCCACAGGCAGCTCAACCTGGGGGCGCTGCTGGTCGGGTTCCTTCAGCATGGGCAGGAGGTGGTGAAGGACCTGCAAGCCCTATGAAGTTGGAGCGGCTCGGGCAAGTGTCCCCGCTCACGCGGGGACTGTTGGAGCTCAAGCGGTCAGATGCACCGCATTGTCTGTTACTGGCAGTAGAACTCGGCAGAGACTTCGTTGATCCTGTCGTAGTAGTCGTTGGGCATGTTGCCGTTGCCGGAGTAAACGAGCTCTGCGCGCCGCATGTAGCTGATGGCGTAGGTCCCTGGAACGTTGCATGTTGCCGGAATTGCTCCGGTGTAGCTTTGACCACCAAACGTGTGCGAGTACTCAGTGCACGAGTAGCCCCCGCCGAGGCTTTCGGGCTCGGGTCGGCAGTAACCAACGCTGCCCATCATATTGGCCGCCCATCCCGTGTTCGCGTCAGACGGGCACGAGCCGAGACCCTCCGGCCCCCAATCTCCGTAGGTGTAGAGACCAGAGGGCCCTTCCACGCCGCCTTGGCACGTGTTGGTCCACGACAGAATGTAAGGGGCCACACCTTCCGTATCTACCAGCAATACGCGGCCAGTTTGAACCCACTGGCCGGCGAAGGCAGTTTGGGCGAGGCCGGCTGACATCAGGCAAAGGGATACGCCCAGCAGTATCGGGCGAATGACTGAGCGGGCAGTTCTGCGATCGTTTCGCTTCGACTTCACTTCCATCTCTCCATATGAGTAGGGTAGTGCTGCACTGCTCGCGCAAGGTCGCAACCGTGCGACGTGGGTGCAATCGGGAAATCACTTGCATGGCTGTAGGTGAAGCCCTACGACGGATCGCAAGAGAAAGCATGCAGGCGGGCCTGAGCGGTTGAGAATCGCGGTAGAGCTCGCCCCAATGTTGATCGGAGCGGCCATCATCGCCTTCAGCCTGGCATTGCTGGCCTGCGGGCACCGATGCTGGGACTGGACTGCTACGCTGGCCACTGCGCATGAACGCCTGCGGGTACGCGAGATGTTGATCCGGCCACTGCAACACGACGACGCGGACACGCTGTGGGCGGCCCGGCTGCAGGCACTGCGCGAGTCGCCTGCTGCGTTCCTGTCCACGCTGGCCGAAGCCGCCGGTGATACCGCACAAGTGATGCGGACACAGCTCGATGACCCTCATACCCGTTACTTCGGAGCCTTTGACCAGGCAACACTGGTTGGCTTCCTGCGCTATGTGCGTCCGGTGCGGTTGGCACGCCGGCACACGGCGGAGATCCACAGTGTCCATGTTGGCGCAGGCCATCGTGGTCAGGGTATCGCCCGTCAACTGTTCCTTGCGGCGTTCGCGGCGGCACACGCAGATGGCATCGAGTTGCTCACGCTTACGGTGCTGGCAGACAACGCCGCCGCACGTGCACTGTACGCGGCGCTGGGATTCATCGAATCCGGCATCGAGCCGCGTGCGGTGAAACGCGATGGCCGCTATGTGGACATGGTGTCGTACTGGATTTCAGTGCCCAGCCACTCATCATCGCCGGTACCTTGAATCATCGGCGCTACGCCGGATCGAGGGCCGGCGTCTGCGCGCGGAAGTTGCGCCCGACCGGTTCACCCACGCCCAGGTAGTGGCGGAACAGATAGATCAACGGTTTCCAGCGGGCGACATCGATGTGCTGGCTGCCTGCATGGGTGATCGCCTCATGCGCATGCACGCAGCGGATGCGGCCTTCGACGATCACGAAGTGCTGGCCATCGTCCTCACTGGGTGCGTGCATCGCCATCACCGTGACTTCCACCTGCAGCGGGCATTCGGCAATCGTCGCAGGTGCCACCTGGGCGGACGGCACGGCGCTGAATCCGCCCAGTGCGAATTTGTCGCGGACATGCACATAGCCCATCGACTGCTTGGCATCGGGCACCGGGTCGCGCCCGGTCGCGCGTGCGATGGCTTCCACCTGCGCGGCCTGGGTGTGGCATGGGAAGTTCAACACGCACTCGTTGCGCAGCTGAAGGTTGCGATAGCCCTGGCCCTGCGTTCCCAGGCCCAGCACCACCCGGTTGCCCAGCGCCCAGAACGAAGAGAGCGGGCTGATGTTGCTGCTGCCATCGGGATTGAGCGTGGTCATCAACACGACCGGCGTTCCCGGGTACAGGACCGAAGGGGTGATGCGTCGACGCGGGATCGAAGGATTCGTCACTGCGGTTCTCGGAAGAGCGGGGCGGTGACTGTGCGCCGAGACGGGCCGGCAATGATTCGGCCTGCATCGAACTGTCGGCCGGGCCTTGCATGCCACAATGCCGGCATGGTCCACACCTCCGGTTCCCTTGTCAGTGTCGGCGCCCTGGTCGGTGACCAGGCACGCGCCGCGATGCTGCTGCAGCTGATGGATGGCCGCGCCTACACCGCGATGGAACTGGCGCGGGTGGCCGGGGTGACGCCGCAGACGGCGAGCACGCATTTGCGTCGCCTGATCGAAGGCGATCTGCTGGTCGCCATCCCGCAGGGCCGCCATCGCTACCATCGGCTGGCCTCGACCGAGGTCGCGGACATGCTCGAAGGTATCCTGCGGGTTGCCGACCGCACGCCGTCCTGCACCGCTGCTGCGTCGCGCAGCATGCCGGCGTTGCGCGAGGCGCGCTCGTGCTACCGGCATCTGGCGGGTGTGCACGCCGTGGCCATCACCGATCGTCTGCTGCAGACCGGGCATCTTTTGCCGCGTGATGGCTATTGGCAAGTGACTCTGGAAGGGGCCGAATTCCTGAAGACGCTCGGCCAGCCGCTGGCCGAGGTGCTGCAGCGCCCCGCAACCAGCAAGCCCGCGCGCTATTGCCGCGGTTGCCTGGATTGCACCGAGCGGCGCCCGCATCTGGCCGGGCTGGTCGGAGAGGCGATGCTGGACAGCTTCGTGAAGAATGATTGGCTGCGGCGCGTGGACGGCCGACGCGAACTGCGACTGACACCGCCCGGGCGCGAGGCGCTCTGGAAGTGGTTTGGCCTGGTGACCTGAGCGGCGCTGACCAGTCTCATCCGCCCGCGACATGGGGAGGCGCTATGGTCAGGTTCCAGGTCTTAGGGAGCTGCAATGGCGAGCAAGGACACGATGAATCGCAATACGCAGCCGGGGCGCCGGCAATGAGCAAATCCGCTGCGGAAGTACGCTGGTTGACGTTCCGGCTGATGAACGGTCAGTCGATCGGTCCCGACCGGTTGAAGGATGGATGGGTGATCGCTTCGGAGACCCGGCACTGCGGGGTGCGCCGCGAGGCCATCGAAGGCGCGGGCGTGGTCTACGCGCTGTATGCACCGGCCAATCTGGCCTCACCGCGCCGCGCGGAAATGCGCATGCGCGAGTTCCTGATGAGTTCGGGCTACACCTTCACCATGGGTACGCTGGGCGGCTGACGCCGCCCGTTGCGTTTACGGGCGCACCGTCAGCGCTTGGCCGAGTGTTCCGATCGGGCCGCGCGCATCATGCAGCACGGTGCTGGTCAGGCCGATGCCCTGGCGGCCGAACGACACCGACGTGTCGAAGCCCAGCCACTCGCCTTCGGGCATGCCGAACAGGTGAGCGGTGAGGTCCAGGTTGGGGAAGGCGACCTCCTTCGGATCGGCACGTACCGCCATGCCGTTGGACAGGTCGAACAGCGTCGCGGCGCGGGCCAATGGGGTGACTGTCTCGCTATCCAGCAGCGGCTGCGTTGCGCGCGCCCAGTAGGTTGCGCGGCCGGGCCCCTGGTCGTGGCGACGGATCTCGATGCTCTGGATGAAGCCACCGGGCCAGACCGTGCCCGGGTCCCATGCCGGCATCGATTCCGGTGGAGCAATGCCTGGAATCGGCGTGCCGGCGATGGCCGCAGTGTCGTTCGGGCGCATCAACCAGGCGCGCGCGCGCAGAGCCGGGCGATCGTCATGCCGCAGCGTGGCCTCGACCAGTTCGATGGTGCGGCCGCCCCGCAGCACCTGTACGTCGGCCTCCATCGCTTCGATCGGAATGGTGCCGAGGATGTCGTAGGACAGGCGCGCGATCAGGAAGCCATGGCCACGCGCCGCGGCATCACGCTCCAGATGGTGGGCGAGCAGGCCGATCGCCGGCGCGATGTGCTGCTCGCGGATGTTCCAGGCGCCGCCGGTATGTTCGGTCGGCAGGTAGCGGGTCTCGCTCAGTCGTTCGAAGAAGGCCATCGGGTGAGTTGCTTCAGCAGGGAAGGGAGGCGGCAGGAATTCCACCGGTCTCTGCATCGTAAGCGTTCGGCACCGCACCGGGCGGAGCCGGCTCCCGCAGGAGCCGGCCGGATGCCGGTCAGGACGACTGGCAATCCATTTCGCGGCACATCTTGTACTGGGCCAGGCACTCCGCGGGCGTCTTGGCCAGTGGGCCTGAGTTTGCGCGCAGACAGTACTCGTATTGCTGACTGCAGAATTCACAGGGTCCTGCGGCGAAGGCCAGGCCGGTCACGGCCATGCCAAGGAGCATCACGGTCTTCAAGGTCGTCTTGATCATTACGTCAGTCCTTTGTCTGCCCATCAATGGGCGGGGCTACCATAGCAGTGCTTCCAGCGCGGCCTTGACGCACCGCGACACGCGTTGTTTTCACCGCTGTGCAGCTTTCAACGCTTCGACCACGTCGGCTTCAGAGAAGCCGCAATGCCCGTCGCCCGCCGCAGGAAGCACCCGCGGCAAGGGCCGTGCGCCGGCACGCGCGGCCAGCTGCGGATACACCGACTGCATGCGCGGCACGATGGTGGGATCGTTGTGGTTGAACTGGATGACCAACGGCCGCCTCAAGGCACCGCTTAGTGCCAGCTTCGTGCGCACATCGATTTGCGCAGCAGGGACGGGGTCGAGCCGCTGGACGCCGGCATTGAAGGCCGTGTCATCACCGAAGCCGCGGTAGATCACACCCCTGTTGCCCACCGGCATGCCGCCACTGCGCGCGGCCAGTTCGTGCAGGACCAATGCGTGCAGGCTGATCGTGCCGGCCAGCGCGTCAATAGAGACCTGCAGTTGCCTGGCCAGCACGGCGGCATGTCCCGGGTCCCGCTGCAGCGCGCTGGCAATGCCTTGATACAGGGCTGCCTGTGGCAGCGCGGCCGCTTCCGCCGAGGCGAGCCCAGCGGCTGGCAGGCCTTCTGCTTCGGGGAAGAAATAATCGAACGCGACCAGTGTGGTCAGCAGGTCGGCGGCGATCTGCTCGCCACTGAGGTTGGCGCCGCACAGCGAGGCGCCCCCGGCGTAGTGCTGCGGAAATCGCTCGAGGCTGGCGATGGTCACCGCGCCGCCCATCGAGAATCCGAGCATCCAGGTGCTGCGCACGCGCTTGAGTTCGTCCAGCGCGTGCCGGCGCAGGCGCTCCATGTCGATGATCGCATCAGCCACGGCCCAGCCTTGGCTGGAATACGCGCTCTGCGCGACGGCGTAACCGGCGGCCAGCAATGTTGCGGTGCTGTCGTTGGCGATCATCGGTGTGGTACGCGGCACGCCCACCGGCTCGTAGCCATGCGCCAGCATCACCAGGTCGCCGTTCCAGCCGGCCGGCACGTCCAGGCGCCACGGCGCTCCCTGCAGTTCGCCACTGAGCGCGCGTGGGGCAGTGGCTGGCGCGGCCAGCAACGATGTCGACGGCAGCAGCAGGCCGAGAGCGAAGGCGCAACGAAGCAAGCGGTGCATCGTGGTCGTTCCATCCGGGAATGGCGCCGAGCATAGATGCCCCGGGAATGCTGCGCGAGCTGCATTGCCGCAGGGAAATGCTGGTCGGTCGCGCGGTCGTCACGGCCATCCAGCCCGCGCGGCACTTTCAGATAGAGCCGCCGGCCGGTTCGCCCAGTGACGTGGTGAATCCGATACGATCCGTCGTATTGAAGCAGTTCCGCTTGATCTGGAGTCCCGTCATGGTTGATCGTCTCGCCATCCTGCTCGAACGCTTCGCGGTCACCGCCTCGGTGTTCCATGCCGGCGCGCTGTGCGGCATCAACACCCTGGAAGGCGAGGATGAGGCCGGCCAGCTGCATCTGGTGCGGCGCGGGCCGCTGCAGGTCAGCCATGGCCCGCAGACGGTGCAGGTCGACGCCCCCAGCCTGCTGCTGTACCCCCGGCCGATGCCGCATCGGTTCATCACCGACCCGCAGCAGGGCGCCGACATGGCCTGCGCCAACCTGTATTTCGAAGGGGGGCGGCTCAATCCGATCAGCGCCGCGCTGCCCGATTTCATCTGCCTGCCGCTGGCCGATCTGTACGGTGGCCATGCCGCGCTGGAGCTGCTGTTCGAAGAGGCCTTCGAGCAGCGCTGCGGGCGTGCGGCAATGGTCAACCGGCTGTTCGAGGTGATGATGATCCAGGTACTGCGCCAGCTGATGGAAGGCGGCGAGATGCGCGGTGGCCTGTTCGCCGGGCTCGGTCATCCACGCCTGCGGTTGGCGCTGGTGGCGATGCACGAAGCGCCCGCACAGGCGTGGACGCTGGAAGACCTGGCCGATGTGGCGGGCATGTCGCGCAGCGTGTTCGCGGCCAGTTTCCGCGAGGCCATGGGGACTACGCCGGGCCACTACCTGCAGGGCTGGCGGGTGGGGTTGGCCCAGCAGGCACTGCGCCAGGGCCGTCCCTTGAAGCGGATTGCCGATGACGTCGGTTATGGCAGCGAGGCGGCCCTGTCGCGCGCGTTCAAGGCACACACCGGACAGTCGCCACGGGAATGGCGTGTGCAGGCGCGCGCCAGCGCTGCCTGATCGTCAGCCCAGCACCAGCCGGGCCAGCTTCATGCCGCCGAACAGGCCGGCCAGGCCCAGGGCCACCGAACTCCCGGCATACAACGCTGCCAGCCCATGCTGGCCGCGCTGCAGCAGTAGGCCGATCTCCAGCGCATAGGTCGAGAACGTGGTGTAGCCGCCGAGAATGCCGGTGGCCAGCAGCAGCCGCAGCTGCGGCGAGGCGCCATTGCGCAGGGCGAAAGCCTCGACCACCACGCCCATCAGCAACGCGCCGCTGATGTTGATCAGGAAGGTCGACCAGGGCCACGGGCTGCCGACCGCCACGCGGGCGCCGATCAGGTTGCAGGCATGGCGCAGGCAGGCACCGAGGCCGCCTCCGATGAAGACCAGGAAATAATTGTTCAATGCTTGCATCGCGTGCCTCGAGTGCGGGTTCGCAGGTCCGATGGCGAACGCCGAGGGCAGGCACGGCCTGCCGCCGACGAACACCGGGTTCGTCTTGGCAGGAGCCATCAGCCCTTGCGGGCGGTTATCGGGGGAGCCCCATCCCCATCGTGGGCCATGCTACCAGCGGCAGTGCGTTTACGTCATCGAGGTCGTCAGTACGCGGGCGACCTTGCTGCGGCTGAAGCCATCCATCAACAGCTCGAACGCAAGCAGATCCAGCGCGGCATGGCGGCGATGGTCGATCTCCAGCCCGTTCTCGGCCACCAGATGGCTGACCAGCTCGTAAGCGTCCTGCCAGACATCCAGATGGGCCTGGCTGGGGATGTAGGCATTGCCGGGTTCGCCTACGCCGCGCCCGGTCACCCCGTACAGCAGTTCGCGCGCGTCCAGCTTGGCTGCGTCTGCAATGCGGAACAGCTGTGCGGCCTTCACATGGGAGGCACTCACATGGTCATTGAGCCAGTTGCTGATGGTTGCCGTTGTGGATTTTGCGGCGCGGGCCAGGTCGGCCGGGCGAGGGTGCCCGGCTTTCTTCATGGCGGCGGCGAGTCGTTGGCCGAGAGTATTCATCTATGCAAGCCAGCTTAACGCGTGGAATGCCAAGAAACCTTGCCGCAAGAATAAGTCTGGTTAACAGAAGAACCGACCGTGACCGAATTCTGGAGCAAACGGCAGGTGCGTACCCGGCTGGGACTGAGGACCGATGCCGAACTGGCCCGCTTCTTTGGCATAAGCCGATCTGCGGTGTCGCAATGGCCCAAGAACCTTCCGATTCCTGCCCTGCGGCAGTACATCCTGCGTCAGCGATACCCGCATCTGTTCCCTGCAACCGACGCGCCAGGCAGCGAATCCATCTGATCTGCGCCGTCTTTTGTCGCATCTAGCACACTAAGCGCCATTTGCTAAGAAGACTTAGCAAAATGGGCAAATTCGATGATTCCAGAGAACTCGATCAGTGCGGTCAATAGAAAGTCGCCGTCTGCCGGGCAGGCGGCACGTCGGGTTCAACCCATCCGGCACGGGCGGGGCACCGTATGTAGTTTTGTGAACGATTAATAATTTCGATCACGAAAGTCGATGCATGTAATTGACCTGTCGTGAAATCTATGACTAATTGGCATCAACCGGGCGTGAAGCCTGGGAGTCTTTCAGTAGCACGCAAGTGAGTCGGTAGACCGTCAACAATGCAGAACAAGTCCAACGGAGGTCGTATGGAATACGGCATGCATGGCTTGGCTGAACGGGTACGCCGCGAACTGGAAGCCAGCTATCACAAACACGGATGCGGTCCGGCGTTCTGGGATACCTACCAGCAGGTGCTTGATCGCCTGGTCCCGCAGGGCACCGAGCGTACCGAAGTCACCAATGAAATGGCGCTGATCATCGAGCAGCTGGGCATCGTCCGCCGTGCGCAGCTGGTGCCGCCGCACGCCGACGGACCGCGCTGATTCAGAGCAGGCGCCAGGCGCCACAGGCAAGCAGCGCCAGCAGCAATGACAACAGGGCCAGAGTCCGCGGTCGCCACCAGCGCCGCGGCTGGCCGGTCATCACCTGCGGACTGCAGTAGCGCAGCAGCCCTGACCCGAAACCAGCCCGGTGCTGCTGCTGTGCACAGGCTGCCAGACAGGCGCCGCAGGCCAGGCAATCGGCCTGCGGCCCCTGGCGGATGTCCAGCTGCATCGGGCAGGCGCTGATACACGCGGTGCAGTCGGTACAGTCACCCAGACGGTCAGCGCTGAAGGTCGGCATCGGTCCTGCCAGCAGGGGATGCGCGGCACGAAACGCGTAGTCCTGCGCGGTGGTCGGGTCGAGCAGGCCACGGCCGCGACCGAGCACGCCGCCCAGGCCGGATGGGCGCGGTCCGCGCGGCTCGCCGCGGCGGGCGTCATACAGGACACGCGGCGTATGGGGATCGGTCAGCAGTGGCTGCATGCGTGCGAACGGGCACAGCGAGCGGCAGACCTGCTCGCGCAGGAAACCGGCATTGCCCCAGGTGGCAGCGGCGTAGAACAGTACCCAGAACGTTTCCCAGCCACTCCAGACGGCGTGGGGCGCGGCAGCCACCAGCCCGGCGATCGGGCTGAACAGGCCGACAAAGGTGATTCCGGTCCACAGCGACAGCAGGCCCCATGCAAGCTGCGTTGCCGGCCGCCGCAGTGCCGGCGGCAGTGCCCGGGACACGGTGCGGCCGATCCAGTCGAAGGCACGTCGCCACAACGTCTGCGGACAGGCATGGCCGCACCAGATACGTCCGGCCAGATGGGTGAGCAGCGCAAGGCTCACCGTCAGCACCGCCAACAGGCCGATCAGCACTCCCACATCACCCGGCCACAGCGTCCAGCCGAACAGGTCGAAGCGCCGGGCATTGATGTCCAGCAGCACGGCCTGATGACCGTCCCAGCGCAACCAAGGCAAGGTATAGAACAGTGCCAGCAGGCCCGCGCTGAGGATGCCACGCCAGTGCCGCGGGCGCGGCGTCGTGGAGCAGGGCGTACTCATCCCAGTGGCAGCTCGTCGTCGTCACTCCGAATCGGCCGCTGCAGGTACCAGGTGACCGCGCTGGACAGCGCCGTCACCGTCCAGAACATGAAAAAGCCTGCGGTGTAGCCCAGCTCGCGGCTGATGGTGGAGTTTGGGAAGCTGATGGCCTGCAGGCGCAACGGATCGACGAAGGCGAAGAACACCACGCTGGCCACGCCGGCAGCGATGAAACTGGGCCAAAGGATCGCACCCCATTGCTGGATCAACTGCTGGCGACGGCTGGGAGAGGGTCTGTTCATGCGGTCCCGGATCGGAAAGAGGGCGGCGCGTATACTTCGCCTGGGCCGGCGCAGCATCCGCAGGGCATGCTTCCTGCAAGCGTGCCAGCCTAGGGGCAGCGAACTGCGCCGACATTGATCTGGATCAACGGTGGTGCCCGCTGACTGCGGCACACTGCCGGCACGCCTTGGGTACCCGATGAACGCTACGCCGCCGCCTGTCCTTCCCGTTGCATCGCCCGAGTTGTGCACCGAGCAGGAAGTCACCCGCCTGGTCCACGACTTCTATGGCCGCGTGCGCGAAGAGGAGCGGCTGGGTCCGGTGTTCGAGGCCCATGTCCACGACTGGCCGGAGCATCTGGCGCAGCTGGTGGATTTCTGGTCGGCGATGCTGCGCGGCACCCGCCGCTTCAAGGGTTCGCCGATGTCCAAGCACATGGCCATCGAGCTGGACAAGGATCTGTTCGACCGCTGGCTGGTGCTGTTCCGGATCACCACCGCCGAATGCGGCAATCCCCCCATGCAGGCGCTGGCCGACGACGTGGCCGTGCGCATTGGTGAGACGTTCTGGAAGCGCTACCAGATGCTGCGTTGGCCGCAGGTCGGCCTGCCGGTGCTGGGCATCCCCGCCAAGGATTGATCTGGGTCAAGGCGGCGACGTCTGCCCGGCGCGATGCTGGCGCCATGGACACGTTCTCTCCCGCTGCCGGCGGCCTGGCCTGGACCTTCGACCCCGACCTGTTGCGCCGCCACGATCGGCCCGGGCCGCGCTACACCTCGTACCCGACCGCGCCGCATTTCCACGACGGCTTCGACGCGCCGGCACTGCGTCAGGCGATCGCCGACAGCAACCAGCTGGCCCGCGCGTTGTCGCTGTATGTGCACGTGCCGTTCTGTTCCAGCCCCTGCTTCTACTGCGGCTGCAACCGGGTGATCACCCGCGATCGCGGCCGTGGCCACAGCTACGTCTCGCGTGTGCTGGCCGAGGCCGACCTGCTGGCGCCGCAGTTCGAGGACGGCCGTGAGGTCATCCAGCTGCACCTGGGCGGGGGCACGCCGAATTTTCTCGATGCAGAGGCGATGACCACCCTGGTGGAAGGCCTGCGCCGCCGCTTCGATTTCAGCGATTCGCCACAGCGTGATTTCTCGATCGAACTCGACCCGCGCTTCATCGATACCCACGACGTCGCCATGCTGGCGCGGCTGGGTTTCAATCGCGCCAGCCTGGGTGTGCAGGACTTTGATCCGCATGTACAGGAGTCGATCAACCGAATACAGGGCGTGCAGCAGACGCTGGATATCCTGCAGGCCTGCCGTGACAGCGGCATGCGATCGGTCAACGTTGATCTGATCTATGGCCTTCCCGGGCAGAGCCTGGAGGGGTTCGGCCGTACCCTTGAGCGGGTGCTGGCCCTGCGCCCGGATCGCTTGGCGGTGTATGGCTACGCACATCTGCCGCACCTGTTCCGCGCACAGAAGCAGATCGACGAACGCCGCTTGCCCTCGCCGGAAGACAAGCTGGCGCTGCTGGGCCTGTCGGTCGAGAAGCTCTCCGCGGCTGGCTACCAGTACATCGGCATGGATCACTTCGCGTTGCCGGAAGAGGATCTGTCACGCGCGCAGCGCGCCGGCCAGCTGCATCGCAATTTCATGGGGTACACCACCCACGCCGATACCGATCTGCTCGGCCTGGGCGTGAGTGCGATCAGCCACATTGGTGCCACCTACAGCCAGAATCCGCGCGACCTGCCGTCGTGGGAGGACGCCGTGGACCAGGGCCAGCTGCCGGTCTGGCGCGGCGTGGCGCTGAGTGCCGACGACCAGCTGCGCGCGGAACTGATCCAGCAGCTGATGTGCCAGGGCGAGGTGGATGGCGCTGTGCTGGGCCAGCGCCATGGCGTTGATTTCGAGCGGTACTTTGCCGAAGACCTGCGGTCGGTGCAGCGGCTGCAGGAGGACGGCCTGGCCGAGTACCGCGAGGGCGTGGTGCGTGCCAGCGAGCCGGGACGGCCGCTGCTGCGGCTGCTGGCGATGTGCTTCGATCCGTACCTGCGCGCGGCGCATGAGCAGCCGCGCTACTCGCGTGCGATCTGAACGCTCAGCGTTTCTTGCCGAAGCCGCGCTCCGGATGCCGGGCCGCCATGCCGCCGCTTGCGGTGGTACGCCAGTTGCCGCTCAGGTCCTGCACGCTGGTCGAGTACGAACCATCGCTGTACTCGGTGCGCCACCTGCCACTCAGGTCGCGCGTGCTGGTCGAGCGGGCACCGTTGCTGTACTGGGTGATGATCCTGCCGCTCAGATCGGTGGTGGTGTCGGAGTAGCTGCCGTCGCTGTAGGTGGTGCGCTTGCGTCCGCTGAGATCGGTCGTGGTGACCGAGCGGCTGCCGTTGCTGTGCTCGGCGATCACGCGCTTGGACAGATCACGGGTGATGCGGGTGGAGGAACCATCGCTGTGGCGGATGTCCATGCTGCCATCGCGATTGCGACGGGTATCGGAGTGCGACTGCGCCAACGCCGGAAGACTGGCGGTGCAGAGCAGGGCAAGCATCAGGGCAGACAGCTTCATGTGCGGGTTCCTTGTGCAATGCCCCGAAGGGCGGACGCCATCCTGCGCTGCGATGTTGGTGCCCGGAGCCGGAATCGAACCGGCATGGGGTTGCCCCCGGCGGATTTTAAGTCCGATGCGTCTACCAGTTTCGCCATCCGGGCCTGCAGCGCGGCGCCGATTGTAGCCCACCCACGGCGTTGTGGCCTGAGCCTCCAGGGGAAGTGGCGTGCTTAACTGTCGTTCCTATTCATGTCATAGTCCCAGTCATCGTTCCCAGGGGGGGAGCCACCTGATGTCGCTACACGCGATTGCCTATGCCAGTGAGGCCCGTGCCGATCTGCAGACAACCGATCTTGATCGCCTGTTGGCCGATGCCACGGCATTCAATCGCGTAGCGGGTGTCACCGGTGTCCTGATGTTCGACGGGACGCGTTTCCTGCAGTATCTGGAAGGCCCGGAGGATGGCATCGATTCGGTGTTCCAGCGCATCGTCAATGCGCGCAGCCATGGACAGGTGAAGATGCTGTGCCGCGCGCCGGTGCTGCAGCGGGCGTTTCCGCGCTGGTCGATGGGTACCCGCAGGATCGAGGCGGACCTGCTGACGCAGATCGTGGACGCGGCATGGCCGGGTTTCCTGCTCGGCAGTGGCGGCTTCGAACGCCTGCTGCAGGCCTGGACCGGCGCAGACGGCGAGCTGGAGCCGGCGGCGGTCGCGCTGGGCTCCTGAGCCCGCCTTGGCGGCGGCGCGCCGGGGCCTTAGGCTGTAGCCTTTCTGGTGTGGGTTTCCCGGCGTGGTACAGCGAATGAGTATGTGGGCCGAAGCCATGGCAACGCGAGCGCGATTGCAATTGCATCCGTTGCAGGGAATGCGCCGATGAGCGCGCCGGTCGCGGCGGCCGTGGCGCCTCGTCTGGCAGTGATCGGCCTGGGTTACGTCGGCCTGCCACTGGCCGTGTCCTTTGGTCGGCGCTGGCCGACGCTGGGTTTCGATATCGATGCCGGCCGCATCGCCGAGCTGCGCAGCGGCCAGGACCACACGCTGGAAGTGGAGGCTGATGAGCTGGCCAGCGCGCATCAACTGCAGTACGGCAGCGATCCGGCCCTGCTTGATGCCTGCAATGTCTACATCGTGACCGTGCCGACCCCGATCGATGCCTACGAGCAGCCCGATCTGGAGCCGCTGCGTTCGGCCACCCGCCTGATCGCCAGCCATCTGCGCGAGGGCGATCTGGTGATCTACGAATCCACGGTGTATCCGGGCACCACGGAGGAAGTCTGCGTGCCGCTGCTGGAGCAGGGCTCGGGCCTGCGCTTCAACCAGGATTTCTTCTGCGGCTACAGCCCGGAACGGGTCAGCCCCGGCGATCGCCAGCGGCGCCTGTCCGACATCCGCAAGATCACCTCCGGTTCGACGCCAGAAGCCGCTGCGGTGATCGATGGCCTGTACCAGCGCATCATCGCGGCCGGCACGTTTCCGGCGCCGTCGATGCGCGTGGCCGAAGCGGCCAAGGTGGTTGAGAACATCCAGCGTGACGTCAACATCGCGCTGGTCAACGAACTGGCGCTGATCTTCGACCGGCTCGGCATCGATACCCAGGATGTGCTCGATGCGGCGGGCAGCAAGTGGAACTTCCTGCCGTTCCGGCCGGGCCTGGTTGGTGGCCACTGCATTGGCGTGGACCCGTACTACCTGCTGCACAAATCCGAGAGTGTGGGCTACCACCCCGACCTGATCCACACCGCGCGGCAGGTCAACAACCGTGTCGGCGAGCACGTGGCGGCGCGGGTACTGGCGATGCTGGCCGAGCGTGGCCGCGCGCCGGCACAGGCGCGGATCCTGGTGCTGGGCGTGACCTTCAAGGAGGATTGCCCTGACCTGCGCAACAGCCGCGCACTGGAGCTTGCGCAGCGCCTGCGGGATGCCGGTGCGCGGGTTGAAGTCAGTGACCCGTGGGTCGGCCCGGCGGCGCTGGCCGATGAAGGCGTGCACTGGCTGGCCGAACCCGCGGCGGGAAGCTATGACGCGGTGGTGCTGGCGGTGGCCCATGCCCGTTTCAAGGCGATGGATGAAGCCCAGATCCGGGGCCTGCTGGCCCCCGGGGGACTGGTCTACGACGTGAAGTCGGCCTGGCCGCGCAACGTGGTTGATGATCGCCTGTAAACCCGGCAGACGGGCGGCGCGGTAGACTCGGGGGCAGTTGCAACCGAGGAAAGCCATGCACCGGTATATCGTCTACCTGCTCGCCATCCTGATGTTCCCGATATGCCTGTGGCTGGCCACGATCTGGCCGGCCTGGTATTGGGGCGTCGGTCTGACTGCCGCGATGGTGGCGCTGGGGACCTGGGATCTGCTGCAGAAGCGCAGCACGCTGCGCCGCAACTATCCGGTGATGGCACATTTCCGCTACGGCCTGGAATCGATCGGCCCGGAGATCCGCCAGTACTTCGTGCAGAGCGACCTGGAAGACGTGCCGTTCTCGCGGCAGCAGCGTGCATTGATCTACCAGCGCGCCAAGAACGAGATGGACACCGTGCCGTTCGGTACCCTGCGCAGCACCTATGCGGTGGACTACGAGTGGATCAACCATTCGCTGGCACCCACGTCCATCGCCAAACATGATTTCCGCGTGCTGATCGGCGCCAACTGCGCCAAGCCCTATTCGGCCAGCGTGTTCAACATCTCGGCGATGAGCTTCGGCTCGCTGTCGGCCAATGCGATCCGCGCATTGAACGAAGGGGCGCGCCGCGGTGGCTTCTACCACGATACCGGCGAAGGCTCGATCTCGCCCTACCACCGCGAGATGGGCGGCGATCTGGTCTGGGAGATCGGTTCGGGCTATTTCGGTTGCCGTGACGAAAAGGGTGCCTTCAGCGAAGAGCGCTTCGTCGCCAACGCCACCCACGATCAGGTCAAGATGATCGAGATCAAGCTGTCGCAGGGCGCCAAGCCGGGCCACGGCGGCGTGCTGCCGGCACCGAAGGTGACCGCCGAGATCTCGGTGACCCGTGGCGTGCCGATGGGCGTGGACTGCGTGTCGCCGTCGCGTCACTCGGCGTTCTCGACGCCCGTCGAACTGCTGCAGTTCGTCGCGCGCCTGCGCGAGTTGTCCGGTGGCAAACCGGTGGGTTTCAAGCTGGCCATCGGCCACCCCTGGGAATGGTTCGGTATCGCCAAGGCGATGCAGGAAACCGGTCTGCTTCCCGACTTCATCGTGGTCGACGGTGCCGAGGGCGGCACCGGTGCGGCACCGGCCGAGTTCGTCGACCACGTCGGCGTGCCGATGCACGAAGCGCTGCTGCTGGTGCACAACACCCTGGTCGGCCTGGATCTGCGCGAGCGCATCCGCATCGGCGCGGCAGGCAAGATCACCAGTGCATTCGACATCGCGCGCACCATCGCACTGGGCGCCGACTGGTGCAATGCCGGGCGTGGCTTCATGTTCGCGCTGGGTTGCATCCAGTCGTTGAGCTGCCACACCGACAAGTGCCCGACCGGAATCGCCACCCAGAACCCGGCGCGCTGGAAGCATCTGGACGCACCAGACAAGGCCACGCGCGTGCACAGCTACCACGAGCACACACTGCATGCCTTGAAGGAACTGCTGTGCGCGGCCGGCCTGAACGATCCGGCCGAACTGGGGCCTGAGCACATCCTGCGTCGCGTTTCGCCGGTCGAGATCCGTTCGCTGGCCTCCCTGTACCGCTACCTGGAACCGGGCGAGCTGCTGCACAAGGTGCCCGACCACGCGGTGTTCCATGCGTTCTGGGCCGATGCGCGCAGCGACTCGTTCCAGCCGCCGCCGAAGATCCAGGCACTGCGCGCCAGCAAGTCGCGGTAGCTGCCGTTGTAGAGTCGGGCCATGCTCGACTGCGTGTCTGGAACGAAGAACAGTCGAGCAAGCTCGACTCTACAAGGAGATGTCATGCAGTTCAGAACAGGCACGGCCGATGATGTAGCCACGCTGTGGGCGCTGCGCACGCGGTGCGTGCACGAGACCTGCAGCAGCCATTACCCGCCGGAGGTGATCGCGCCCTGGTCGGCCTCGCCACCGCCGTCGCAGTACGCACGGCTGCTGGGGCAGGGCGGTTGCGTGGTGGCCGAGGATGCGCAGGGCGCCCTGCTCGGCTTCGGCGTGTTCGATACCGATGCCAATGAAGTCGATGCGTTGTTCGTTGATCCGGACCGGGGCGGCAAGGGGATCGGCCAGGCCCTGATGCAGCGCTTGCTGGCGATGGCCGACCGTGAGCGCGACGTGGTGCTGTCGGCCTCGCTCAATGCCGTGCCGTTCTACCAACGGCAGGGCTTCATTACCGTGCGGGAGGAAGCCTACCCGCATCCCAGCGGCGTGGCGCTGGCCTCGGTGAGCATGCGCCGACCATGGTGAGCGCCCGGCAATTGTAGAGTCGAGCCATGCTCGACTGCTTTATTGCCTGAATCAAATGCAGTCGAGCATGGCTCGACTCTACAGGGCAGGTTTTACCGCCCGGCCAACCATCCGATCACGCCTTCCGCCGCACGCAGGCCGCTGGCATAACAGGCCGTCAACAGGTAGCCGCCGGTCGGGGCTTCCCAGTCCAGCATCTCGCCGGCACAGAACACGCCGGGCAAGGCCCGCAGCATCAGGCCATCATCCAGTGCATCCAGGCGCACACCGCCGGCCGTGCTGATCACTTCGGCCATCGGTCGTGGCCCCAGCAGGCGCAGCGGCAGACGCTTGAGCGTGGAGGCCACGGCAGTCAGATCGTTGCCGGCCTCCTTGCCGAGGATCTCGAACACCAGCGCCGCCTTCACTGCATCCAGGCCGGCCTGCCGGCGCAGGTGCTCGCCGAAGCTGCGGCCCTTGCGCGGGCGCGACAGGTCGGCCAGCAGGCGTGCCTCGTCGCGGCCCGGCACCAGGTCCAGCCAGAGCAAGGCGTGGCCATCGCGATTGATGGTCTCGCGCAGGTCAGCCGCCAGCGCGTAGACCAGGCTGCCTTCGATACCGTATTCGCTGGCCACGCATTCGCCCTGCAGCGATTGCGGCAGGCCGGCCAGGTCGATCCAGTGCGCGACCACCGGTTTCAACGGTGCGCCGGCATTGCGCTGGGCGAAGAACGGGGTCCAGTCCACGTCGAAACCGCAATTGGCCGACTGCAGGGGCGCAATGTCCACGCCACGCGCCTGCAGAGGCGCGACCCAGGCGCCATCACTGCCCAGCTGCGGCCAGCTGCCGCCGCCCATCGCCAGCACCGTGGCATCGGCGTGGACATCGATTTCGCCCGCTTCGGTGGCGAAGCGCAGCGCACCGTCGTCGCTCCAGCCGACCCAGCGATGGTTGGCATGCAGGCGTACGCCTTGTTCCTTCAGCCGGCGCACCCAGCCGCGCAGCAGTGGCGCAGCCTTGCGGTCGACCGGGAACACGCGGCCGGAGCTGCCCACGTAGGTCTCCACACCGAAACCGGCGGCCCAGTCACGCAGTGCCTGCGCGTCAAAGCCGTCCAGCCACTGGCCCACGGCAGCCGCCTGCTCGCGGTAGCGGCTGTCGAACAGCGGCCGCGGATCGGAATGGGTGAGGTTGAGCCCGCCCTTGCCGGCGATCAGGAACTTGCGACCGGGCGAGCCCTTGGCCTCGTACAGGTCGACGTCCAGCCCGGCCGCGCGCAGGCGCTCGGCGGCGAACAGGCCGGCCGGGCCACCGCCGATGACGGCGACCCGCTGCGGCATTGCGGTATTACGGTTTGACATCGAGCAGCTCGACGTCGAACACCAGCGACGAGCCGGCCGGGATCGGGCCGACCCGGCGGTCGCCGTAGCCGTAGTCCGGCGGGATCATCAGTGTGCGCTTGCCGCCGACCTTCATGCCGGCCACGCCTTCATCCCAGCCACGGATGACCTGGCCGGCGCCGAGTGCGAAGGTGAACGGTTCGCCACGGCCGACCGAGCTGTCGAAGGTCTTGCCGTGCTTGTTTTCGGTGCGGTTGTCGTAGATCCAGCCGGTGTAGTGCACCGTGACCTTGCTGCCGGCGACAGCCTCGGCACCGCTGCCGGGCACGCTGTCGATGCGCTCGAAGGTGGTCAGGGTGCCACCCGGCGGCGGGCCGGAGGGCTCGGTCGAGCAGCCAGCGGCGGCGAGGGACAGCAGCAGGGGAAGCAGCAGGCGGCGCATCGGGCGTCTCCGGAAGGGCGCAGGGCGAGGGCGGCAAGGGTAGCGCATCGGTGCCGGGTATCATGGGGGCATGGCAAAACTTCTGCTCAATCTGCGCAACGTCGGCGACGACGAATATGCCGATGTCTGCACGCTGCTGGACCAGCACGGCATCGCCTGGTATCGCACCGAACCCAGCCCCTGGGGCATTTCCAACGGCGGCCTGTGGCTGCGCGAGGACGCCGATCATCCGCGTGCGAAAGCGCTGATGGCGGAGTATCAGGCCGCGCGCGGCGTGCGCGTACGTGCCGAACGCGAGCAGGCGCTGCGTGACGGCACGGCGGAGACCTTTGGCAGCCTGTTGCGGCGGCGCCCGGTGTTCGTGGTGCTGGTGCTGCTGGGGATGGCGGGCGCGGCGGCGCTGGTGCTGCTGCCGTTCATGCTGTTGCGGGGGTAAAGGGGGCTTCCGGCCAGGTTGCACCCGGTGCCCGGTATCCGGTAGTGCCGGCCGCTGGCCGGCAACAGCAAAAGCAAAAGCAGGCATTCCGTGGGATGGCGCGGCGGTGTGGGCAGGCGGGGGACGGCAAAAACTGCTCCTGCGTGCCTCGTAGAGCGCCATCCATGGCGCTCTGCGCCCCCGCCTGCCCACACCGCCCCGCCCCTGACAGTCTCCGCGGTCTTCCGCAGATCCACGCCATGCGTGGATGAACACTAAATCTGATCCTCGGGCGGTCTGGCGCTAAAATGGCGGGATGATCGCCAATACCGCCGCCTACCACTTCGCCGTCATCGACGCTCCCCACGTCCTGTGCGACCAGCTGCTGGCGCGTGCCGAGGCGGCTGGACTGCGGGGCACGATCCTGGTGGCGGGCGAGGGGCTGAACCTGTTCCTGGCCGGTGCGCCGGCGTCGGTCGAGGGCTTCTACGCGGCGCTGCACGCCGATGCGCGTTTTGCCGATATGCGGGTCAAGACCAGCCTCAGCGAGCACCAGCCGTTTGCGCGGCTGAAGGCCAAGGTGAAGGACGAGATCATCAGCTTCCGCCGCGATGACGGCCAGCCGCTGGAGTACCCGCGGGCTCCGGCGGTCGATCCGGCCACGGTGCAGCGCTGGCTGCGGCAGGGCCACGACGATGCCGGCAAGCCGGTGGTGATGCTCGACACCCGCAACCTGCAGGAAGTGGAGTACGGCACCTTCAAGGATGCACTGGTGTTGCCCATCCACAAGTTCACCGACCTGCCCGAGGCGCTGGCGCCGCACCGTGAGGCGCTGAAGGACAGCACCGTGGTCAGCTTCTGTACCGGCGGTATCCGCTGCGAGAAGGCCGCACTGTGGATGGTCAACGACGGAATGGACAACGTGCTGCAGCTCGACGGCGGCATCCTCGGCTATTTCGAAGACGTCGGTGGCGAGGGCTACGAAGGCCGCTGTTTCGTGTTCGACGAGCGCGTGGCGCTGGATGCCGAGCTGAAGCCGATGGTCGACCAGCCACTGCCCGAGCCGCGCCCCAGCGCCTTCTGAGCGCGCCCCGGGCCATGTCCGGCGGGCCCTGAACCCATTCCGCAGGAATCAGCATCCCGCCACCGTCACTGGCCGCCGTGCCTGGCCGACCCCATGCATGGGGAATCCTGTGACGGAAAACCGCTGATGATCCCGTTGTCGATTCTCGACCTGGCCCCGGTCTGCGAGGGCAGTGACACCACCGCCGCCTTCGCCAACATGCTGGAACTGGCCCAGCACGCCGATGCGCTGGGCTACCGCCGCTACTGGCTGGCTGAACACCACAACATGCCCGGCATCGCCAGCGCGGCCACGGCCGTGCTGATTGGCCATGTGGCCGGTGGCACCAAGCGCATCCGCGTCGGCGCCGGCGGCATCATGCTGCCCAACCACGCGCCACTGCAGGTGGCCGAGCAGTTCGGCACGCTGGCCTCGCTGTACCCCGACCGCATCGACCTCGGCCTGGGTCGGGCGCCCGGCACCGACCAGCCCACCGCACGCGCCCTGCGCCGCTACTTCGACAGTGCCGACCAGTTCCCGCAGGATGTGCGCGAGCTGCTGCACTACTTCGAGCCGGTGCAGCCCGGCCAGGCCGTGCAGGCGGTTCCCGGTGGCGGCCTGCGCGTACCGACCTGGATCCTGGGTTCGAGCCTGTTCGGTGCGCGCATGGCCGCTTCGATGGGCCTGCCGTACGCGTTCGCCTCGCACTTCGCCCCGGACGTGATGGACGAAGCGCTGGCGGTCTATCGCCGTGAGTTCCGCCCCTCGGCCACGCTGAAGCAGCCGCACGCGATGCTGGCGCTGAACGTCGTTGCCAGCGACAGCGAAGCCGAATCGCGCCGCCTGTTCACCAGCCAGCAGCAGAGTTTCGTCAACCTGCGGCGCGGTCGCCCGGGCAAGATCCCGGCACCGATCGACGACATCGAAACCTTCTGGGAACCGCACGAAAAGCTGGGCGTGGAGCGGGCATTGGCCTGCACCGTGCTGGGTGATCCGCAGCAGGTGGCCGAGGGCATCGCCGCGTTTGTCGAGCGCCACAAGCCTGACGAACTGATGCTCACCGCCAACCTGTATGACCACCGCGCACGCCTGCGTTCGTTCGAACTGGCGATGCACGCCTGGCACGCTCGCCACGCGGGCTGAACACTTGCGTCACGGGTTGTTGCAGCCACACCGCGTCTGATGGGGGCTCATCCCAATGGAGCCCCCCCATGGCCGACACTCGCGCCGAACACATTGCCCAGCTGGCCGAACTGATCAAGGACGTGGAGGTGGCGATGTTCACCACCACCGGGGTGGATGGCCGCCTCTACAGCCGGCCGCTGGCCACCCAGCAGGTTGCCTTCGACGGTGACCTGTGGTTCGTCATCACCGCCGACAGCCCGAAGGTGGCCGAGATCGCGCTTGATCCGCGGGTCAACGTGGCCTATGCCTCGCCCTCGAAGAACACGTATGTGTCGGTGTCCGGTCGCGCTCGGGTGGTGGATGATCGCGCGAAGATCGAGGAACTGTGGTCGCCGGCAATGAAGCTGTTCTTTCCCGGCGGCAAGGAGGATCCCAACCTGCGCCTGATCCATGTGCGGGCCGATTCGGCAGAGTACTGGGATGGCCCGGGCACGCTGCTGGGCAAAGCGCTGACGTTCGTGCTGTCGGCGGTGCAGGACGAACCGGCGGCGTTGGCCGACAACGGGTTCATCGACCTGCGGTGATGACCGATGTCCGGGATGACCGATGTCCGGTACCGGTAGTGCCGGCCGCTGGCCGGCAATCCTGCAAACGTGGCAGCCGGCCAGCGGCCGGCTCTACCGGGTTCCGGTTCAGAACCAGCGCTGGAACAGCTCCACCGTGTAGCCCACCAGCTGCCCGGAACTGAAACCAAAGAACGCGATGGCCGCCAGCGCGGCAATCCAGTTGAACAGCATCAGCGCGCCATCGCGTTCCAGCAATGCCAGCGCAAACAGCAGCAGCTGGAAGCCGAAAAGGAAGTTGGTGAACGGGATCGGCAGCGACAGCAGAACGCCCAGCAGCACCAGCAGCAGGCCGGTAAACGCGTGCGCCGGCAGCGGGGTCAGCAGCTGCGACAAGCGCGGTTTCAGCATCTTGTCCAGGCGCCGCAGCGGGCGGTCGATGCGGTCGAGGAAGCGGTGCATGGTGCCGCGCCTGGGCCCGCGGCGGGCGATGAAGCCGGGCAGCCAGGGGCGCCGCAGGCAGCACAGCATCTGCAGGCCGATCAGGATCACCAGCGGGCCGCTGACCGCGCCGCCCATGCCCGGAATCGGGATGAACGACGGCAGGATCGCCACGAACAGGAATACGCCGAACGCGCTCTGTTGCAGGTTGCACAGGATCTGGCCGAGCGGCATGTGCTCGGCCGGGTCGCCGGAGGCGAACATCTCCAGCAGGGTACGGATGCCCTCGTTGCGGTAGGCCGGGCGCTCGGCGCCCGGGCCCTGGCCGGCCTCAGGCGGTAAGCTCATCGGCCTGCTCGTCGGACAGCGTGCGCAGCAGCAGCTTGTCCACCCGCGCACCGTCCAGATCGACGATCTCGAAGCGCCAGCCGGCCCAGTCGAAATACTCGCCCGCATGCGGGATGCGGCCGAAATAGTGAATGCACATGCCGGCCAGCGTGTAGTAGTCGCCGTCCTCGGCATCGGGCAGGTCATTGCTGCCGATCAGCTCGCGCAGGTCCTCGATCGGCAGTGAACCATCCACCAGCAGCGAGCCATCCTCGCGGGTCACCACCAGCGCATCCTCGTCGGCGTTCTCCACCGCCTGCAGGCGACCGACCACCGCCCCCATCAGGTCGCTGATGGTCACCAGGCCCTGGATCTCGCCGTACTCGTCCACCACCAGCGCCATCGACTGCTGTTCCTCGCGGAAGATCTCCAGCAGCTTCATCGCATGGGTCGATTCGGAAACGTACAGCGGCTCGCGCAGGGTCTGGAACAGCGCGGTGTCGCCGCGCGCCATGCGCGTGGCCAGCGACTTCAGCTCGAGCACGCCGACCACGTCCATGTCGTTGTCGCGGTACACCGGGTACCGCGAGAACTCATGCTCGGCCATGATTTCCAGGTTGCGCTCCAGCCCGGCCTGGGTGTCGAGCCAGGCAATGCGGTTGCGCGGGGTCATCAGGCTGTCGGCGGTGCGGTCGCCCAGGCGCATGACACGGTTCATCATGTCGCGCTCGTGGGCGTCGATCACGCCGGCCTCGTGGCTTTCGGCCACCAGCATGCGGATCTCTTCTTCGGTCACCGAGGCGACTTCATCCTTGCCCAGGCCAAACAGCCGCAGCACCAGCTGGGTGGTCTTCGACAACAGCCAGACGAAGGGCAGGGCCAGTTTGGCCAGCCAGCTCATCGGCATCGCGACCAGGCCGGCAATGGCCTCCGAGCGGGTCAGCGCCAGGCGCTTGGGCACCAGTTCGCCGAAGATCAGCGTGATGAAGGTGATCAGGCTCACCGCCAGTGCGGTGCCCACGTTGCCAGCGTACGCAAAGCCCGGCATCAGGCCCTGGATCCAGCCGGCGAAGGCCTCGCCCAGCGCTTCACCGCCGAGATAGCCGGTCAGCACGCCGATCACGGTGATGCCGATCTGCACGGTGGACAGGAAACTCTCCGGCTTTTCCGACAGCTCCAGTGCCTTGGCGGCGCGCTTGGAGGTGGCGGCCATCTGCTTCAGGCGGCTCTTGCGCGAAGTCATGACCGACATCTCGGACATGGCGAAGAAGCCGTTCAGCAGAACAAGCGCGAAGACAATCAGGATCATTTCAAACACGGGCGTCGTCCCCGGTTGGTGGCAGGGAGGGCGGGTGCTTGCGATGGCGGCTGGCGCTCAGGAGCGGGGTCCGGCGCGGCGCTGGGGGATAAGGGTCGTCGTCCATAAGGTGCGCCCGAAGGCGCGCTGGCATCTTAGCAAAGGGGCGTGGCAGGGTGGCAACTGCCTGTTCAGGTTGGGCGGGCCAAGGCCCGGAAAGGGGGCAGGGATACCCGAGATGGTCATCTAGCCGTCATAATTCCGTCTGGTGCCGTCCTTCCCGCGACGGCTGACAGGTTTCTCAATGTTCTCTCTGCAGACCATTTTCGGTTCCGGCAAACAGTTCTACACCCTGCTCGATGAGGCCGCCGTCGCGGCTTCCGACGCCGCCAAGGCGCTGCATTCCATGCTGCGCGAGGCCGACCGCCAGCCGGCGCTGGACGCTTTCAAGCTGGCCCGCCTGCGCGAACGCGCGGCCTCGGACAAGATCAGCCAGGCGCTGGTGGACAGCTTCATGACCCCGATCGAGCGCGAAGACATCGAAGCGCTGGGTTCGGCGCTGTACAAGATTCCCAAGCAGATCGAGAAGTTCGCCGATCGCTATTCGCTGGCCACGACCCACCTGGAGCACATCGACTTCGCGCCGCGCGCGGCGATGCTGGAACAGGCCGCCGGGGTGGTGGTGGAGATGGTGGCCGACCTGCGCCACATGAACCTGGACCGGATGACCGCGCTCAACGAGAAGCTGCGCTCGCTGGAGAACGAGGCCGACCGGCTGATGCTCGAGCTGTACCGCGACATCTATTCCGGCCGCCTGGACAACCTGCAGATGTTCCTGCTGAAGGAATTCTTCGAGATCCTGGAAAAGGCCATCGACCGCTGCCGCGAGGCCGGCGTGGTGGCGTACCAGATCGTGTTGAAGAACAGCTGACGGACGCCGCCGCATGTTGACCCTTGTCCTGGTGGTGATCCTGGCCGCGCTCGTCTTCGAGTTCATCAACGGCTTCCACGACACTGCCAACTCCATTGCCACCGTGGTGGCGACCAAGGTGCTCTCGCCCGGCTGGGCGGTGATGCTGGCCGCCTTCATGAACCTCATCGGTGCACTGACCGGTACTGCGGTGGCGCTGACCATCGCCTCGGGCCTGCTCAACACCAACGTGGTCGACGTCACCCCGCAGGTGATCCTGTGCGCCCTGCTGGGCGGCATCATCTGGAACCTGATCACCTGGTGGAAGGGGCTGCCGTCCTCGTCCTCGCACGCGCTGATCGGCGGCCTCTGCGGCGCCGGCCTGGCCGCTGCGCACAACAACTGGGACGCGCTGATCTGGTCCGAGCGCCTGGGCAGCTGGGCGCAGAACAAGGGCCTGCTGTGGAAGGTGTTCGTGCCGATGATCACCTCGCCGATCGCCGGCTTCTTGCTCGGCATTGTGGTGATGGTGCTGCTGTGGGGGCTGATCGCCGGCCTGGCCAAGATCGGTGGTGCCATCGGCCGCCTGGCCCGTCCGCGCATCGTCAACGCGTTCTTCGGCAAGGCACAGATCGCCTCGGCGGCCTACATGGGCTTCGCCCATGGCCACAACGACGCGCAGAAGACCATGGGCATCATCGCCATGACGCTGATCGGTGCCGAAGCCACCGGCGCACTGAACGACCTGCCGTCCTGGCTGGCCTTCATGCACCCGGACGCGCATGCCGGTGACGGCATCGCGATGTGGATCGTACTGACCTGCGCGGTGGTGATGGCCGCCGGTACCGCCTCGGGCGGCTGGAAGATCATCAAGACCCTGGGCCACAAGATGGTCAAGCTGCATCCGATCCACGGCTTCGCCGCGGAAACCAGCTCGGCCACCATCCTGACCCTGGCCGCCCACTTCGGCATGCCGGTCTCGACCACGCACAGCATCTCCACCGCGATCATGGGCGTGGGTTTCGCCAAGAACCCGCGCTCGCTGAAGTTCGGCGTGATCGAACGCATCGTCTGGGCCTGGATCCTGACCATCCCGGCGGCCGGTGGCTGTGCCTACCTGATCCTGAAGCTGTTCGAGCTGTTCGGCTGGACCTGATCTGCAGGCACACGTTGCACAAGAAAAGCCCGCCGGATCCCGGCGGGCTTTTTTTCATGGGCAGAGAATTTTTCCGCATCCATCGTGTCGACCAAGGTCGACACCCACCAGAGCAGAAACCGGGATCCGATCCCGTGCCGACCAACGGTCGGCACCCACCGGCAGCAGCGGGAAACTGTCGAAGGCGGGGTGGGTCCGGTTGCGGGGGTGTCCGCGGCATGGATGCCGCGGCCAAGCCCCCAGGGACGGGTTTACGGCGTCCCCCGCAACCGGATCCGCCCCGCCACCCCCCGGAAACCCGGCTTTTGCCGTTGCCGTTGCCGTCAGCGGGTGCCGGGCCGCAGGCCCGGCCGAACCCCTCAATTACGCTGGAACATCGCCTGCACATCCCTGCGGAACGCCGCCTGGCTGTCCGTCCTGCTGTAGAACATGTGCCCGCCCGGATAGCTGCGCACCTGCACGCGATCCGGGTTGCTGCCCATCGCAGGCATCTGGTCCACCGTCAGGATTGACCCCATGAACGGGCACGACAGGTCGTTCCAGCCATGCACGATCAGCACCTGCAGATGCGGATCGATCGCCACCGCCTGGCGCAGCTGGGTCACCGCACCCTGGCGCAGCTCGCCATTGCGGTCCCACAGCCGGTTCACGTCGTAGTTCAGCGCCTGGTAGCGCGCATCCACCTTCCAGCCGATCACGCGGGTCACGAAGTCGACCATCGCCGTGGTGGTCGGCGCGATGATGCTGTCCAGGAGTGGATCGTTGGCGCGCTGCTCCGGATCGTTCGGGAACGGATCGAATGCGGTCACGTTGGAGTCGTAGCGGCTGCCCAGCGTGCCCTTGTCGCGGAACACTTCACGCAGGTAGGCCTGCGTCTCCAGCCGACCGCCGGCGCGGCGCACGAACTGCGGGTCCAGCCCGGTCAGCTCGGTCACCCGGCGCAGCATCGCTTCGGTCGCCTGCGGATCGCTGCGGCCCTTCATCAGCGCCGTCGCGTAGTCGCCGCGCGTGTATTCGACCACCTCGCGCATGGCTGCATCGGTCAGCCTGCCCTGGCGTTCCAGGTGGGCTGCGGCAATCGACGGCAGCGTCTGCATCCAGGCCATCGGCGAGACATCGGCGTTGTCTTCCAGGGTCGGGCTCAGGTACGGCGAGACCAGCACCAGGCCATTCATCGCCACGCCCAGCCGGGTCTGCAGGAAGTGGGTGATGCGCGGACCACGATAGCCACCGTAGCTCTCGCCGGTCAGGTACTTGCGCGAGGCCATGCGCTGGTTGCGCAGCAGCCAGTCGTAGATCGAGCGCGACAGGTATTCGATGTCGGCGCCGGGGTTGTACAGCTGCTTCTTCGCTTCGTCATCGCCGATGCGCGCGCGGCTGAAGCCGGTGCCGACCGGATCGATGAACACCAGGTCGGTGAAGTCCAGCCAGGTACCCGGGTTGTCATGCAGGGTGGCCGGCGCCGAGGCGCTGTCGCCTTCCGAACCGAAGGTCACCACCTTGGGCCCGATCGCGCCCATGTTGAGGTAGACCGACGACGCGCCGGGGCCGCCATTGAGCGCGAAGGTCACCGGCCGGTCCTTGCCCGGCATCGTGTAGGCGGTGAACACCACGTCGGCGATCACCTTGCCCTTGGCATCGCGCACGGGCAGGGTGCCGACGGTGGCGGTGTAGTCGAGGGTGCGGCCGGCCAGGCGCATGCTCTGGCGCGCCGACGCATCGGCCGGCAGCGCAGGCGATTCGGTCTTGTCGTCCTTCGGATCGGGCTTGGCCTCGGCGTCGGGCGCGGCCAGCACGCTGGCAGGGGCGATGAGCAGGCCGACGCAGAGCGCGGCGATATGCAGCAGGGACTTCATGGCACCGTTTCGGCAGCGGAAGGGGGTTCCGATGCTAGGCCGGGGAGGGCCGCGCCGTATGTGTCCAAAGGCATGTCCGCGGGCTGTAGCTCCCAGCAGCCAGATTGGGTCAAGCGGGCAGGCCGACGGCCGCTTCGTCATCGGCCAGTAGGCCATAAACGGCCGAGTCGGCCAGTTCCCCTTGGATGCGCCAGCGCTGGCGCAGCACGCCCTCGCGGTGGAAGCCCAGCCGTTCCAGCACGTGTGCCGAGGGCGCATTGCGCGGGTCTATCTCGGCTTCGACCCGATGCAGGCGCAGCGTGCGGAACAGATAGGCCAGCACCTGCTGCAGCGCCTCGTGCATGTAGCCCTGGCCCTGCTGCTCGGGCGCGAGCAGGTAGCCGATCTCGGCGCGCGCGGCGTCACGGTCCACGGCGAACACCACGCAGATGCCGAGCAGCGGGCCGTCCATGGATTCGCGCACGGCCAGTTTCAGCTGGGTACCGATGGCATGGGCGGCAAGATCGTCATCGATCTGTTCGCGCGCCTCGGCCGGTCGTGTCCAGGCCGGGTGGTTCCACCAGCGCATCACGTCCGGGTCCGACTGCAGTACGAACAACGCGGCAGCGTCGTCGCGGCGGATCGGGCTCAGGACCAGCCGCGCGCTGTGCAGCGGCAGGCCGGGGAACAGCAGCGAGTGGCTGGCCAATGCAATGGTCCACGCGGATGGACGCGCATTATGGCGCCGCAGGGTTTGCCGATGGGGGCGGGATGAGTCCGGCCGCCAACCGGTAGTGCCGGCCGCTGGCCGGCAACCTCGACTGCCGGCCAGCGGCCGGCACTACCAGAGGATGGCGTCAGACTTCCAGCGAAGCCAGGTCGCCCTTGGTTTCCAGCCAGCCCTTGCGGTCAGACGCGCGCTTCTTGGCCAGCAGCATGTCCATCAACGAGCGGGTCTGCTCGCCATCGTCCACGGTCAGCTGCACCAGCCGGCGCGTATCCGGGTGAATGGTGGATTCACGCAGCTGCGGCGGGTTCATCTCGCCCAGGCCCTTGAAGCGGGTCACGTTGATGGCGCCCTTGATCTTCTCGCGTTCGATCTTGTCCAGCATCGAGCGCTTTTCTTCCTCATCCAGGGCGTAGAACACCTGCTTGCCCACGTCGATGCGGAACAGCGGCGGCATCGCCACGAACACGTGGCCGGCATCGACAAGCGCCGGGAAATGTTTCAGGAACAGCGCGGTCAGCAGCGTGGCGATGTGCAGGCCGTCGGAGTCCGCGTCGGCCAGGATGATGACCTTGCCGTAACGCAGGCCGCTGATGTCATCCTTGCCCGGGTCGCAACCAATGGCGATGGCCAGGTTGTGCACTTCTTCCGAGGCCAGCACGCTGTTGGAGGACACCTCCCAGGTGTTCAGGATCTTGCCGCGCAACGGCATGATCGCCTGGAAGTCCTTGTCGCGGGCCTGCTTGGCACTGCCGCCTGCAGAGTCACCTTCCACCAGGAACAGCTCGGTGCGCGACAGGTCCTGGCTGATGCAGTCGGCCAGCTTGCCGGGCAGCGCCGGGCCCTGGGTGACCTTCTTGCGGACCACCAGCTTTTCGGTCTTCAGGCGCGCGCTGGCGCGTTCGATGGCGATCTGCGCGATCTTCTCGCCCAGCTCCACGTTCTGGTTCAGCAGCAGGCTGAACGCATCGTGGGCGGCGCCTTCAACGAAGCCGGCAGCCTGGCGCGAAGACAGGCGTTCCTTGGTCTGGCCGCTGAACTGCGGATCGGTCATCTTCAGCGACAGCACGAACGACACGCGGTCCCACACGTCTTCCGGAGCCAGCTTGACGCCGCGCGGCAGCAGGTTGCGGAAGTCGCAGAACTCGCGCAGCGCCTCGGTCAGGCCGGTGCGCAGGCCGTTGACGTGGGTGCCGTGCTGCGCGGTGGGAATCAGGTTGACGTAGCTTTCCTGTACCAGTTCACCTTCCGGCAGCCAGGCCACGGCCCAGTCCACCACCTCGGTGTCCTTCTTCAGGTTGCCGACGAACAGGTCGGCCGGCAGCGATTCGCGTTCGCCCAGTTCCAGCTTCAGGTAATCGCGCAGGCCGTCTTCGTAGTACCAGGTATCGACTTCACCGGTGGCTTCGTCGGTCAGCTTGACGGTCAGGCCCGGGCACAGCACCGCCTTGGCGCGCAGCAGGTGCTTCAGTGCGCGCACGGCGAACTTGGGGGTGTCGAAGTACTTCGGGTCCGGCCAGAAGCGCACGCGGGTACCGGTGTTCTTCTTGCCGACGCTGCCGACCACTTCCAGCGGGGTGGCGCGGTCGCCGTTGCGGAAGGTGATCCGGTGTTCGGCGCCTTCGCGCTTGATGTGCACTTCCACCAGGGTCGACAGCGCGTTGACCACGCTGACGCCGACGCCGTGCAGGCCGCCGGAGAAGGTGTAATTGTTGTTGCTGAACTTGCCGCCCGCATGCAGGCGGGTGAGGATCAGTTCGACGCCCGGGATCTTCTCTTCCGGGTGGATGTCCACCGGCATGCCGCGGCCGTCATCGCTGACCTCCACGCTGCCGTCCTTGTACAGGGTGATCTCGATCGAGCGGGCGTGGCCGGCGAGGGCCTCGTCCACCGAGTTGTCGATCACTTCCTGCGCCAGGTGGTTCGGGCGCGCGGTGTCGGTATACATGCCAGGACGGCGCTTGACCGGGTCAAGGCCGGACAGGACTTCAATATCGGCGGCGTTATAGCGTGCGTTCATCTATCTTCAAAGCGCGGAGCGACGCGCAAGTGTGCGGTGTGGACGGGGAATTTGCACGCCTGCGGTTCAGCCTCGGCGCCGGGGAGGGGGTAAAATGGCAGCCGCTGGAATCTGAACGCCGGCGACCCCGGTTGGGTCGAAACGTCCAAGCCATACCGCGAGGAGGACCTCATGAAGAAGTTGCTGACCATTGCGATCCTGGCCGCTGCCGCCGTTGCAGTGCCGCTGGTGGTGGCGCAGAACGCCGGCCAACCGGCGCCGCAGCAGGGTGACCAGGCCGACAAGGCGCAGGCCGAGGCGGATGCCAAGGCCAAGCGTCGCGCGCAGGCCACTGCCGAAATGAAGGCGCAGGGCCAGCCGGCCCCGCAGCAGGAAGAGGAAGAAGAGGCGAGGAAGAAGAAGTAATCCTTCCACCCTCCGAAGCCCTTGCCGCAAGGGATTCGCCCCCCGACGCCCCGCTCTGCGGGGCGTTTCTTTTGGGTGATGGCCGCAACTGCCCCTTGGGTTGGCGGCCATCAATCTGTAAACTACGGCTTTCCGGGAGTAAGTGCGTGTCCACCCTTTGCGAATGGGCTGGCGCGACCATGCGTGGTCGCCAGCAATGCGGGTCGCAGGTGACGGTCGATAGGGCCGGCACGGCCGCCCCGACCTCGCACGGTGGTCCCCGTCCGGCGCCTGCCGCCGCACGGATCCGCACCTCCCTCGCTGCCCCAGCGAACCGGAAAACCCCCTTCAGGCTCCATGCCCGCCCCCAGGGCGCGCGTGGTGCTGCCGTTTTCCATTTCCAGACAGGATGCTTGCAGCCATGACTCCCTTGATTTTCGTAACCGGCGGCGTGGTGTCCTCGCTCGGCAAAGGCATTGCCGCGGCGTCACTGGCCGCCATTCTCGAAGCCCGTGGCCTGAAGGTCACGATGATGAAGCTCGACCCGTACATCAACGTCGACCCGGGCACCATGAGCCCGTTCCAGCACGGTGAGGTGTACGTCACCGATGACGGCGCCGAGACCGACCTCGACCTGGGCCACTACGAGCGCTTCGTGCGCACCCGCCTGAGCCGCAAGAATTCGGTCACCACCGGCCGCATCTACGAGAACGTGATCCGCAAGGAGCGCCGCGGCGACTACCTGGGCGCGACCGTGCAGGTCATCCCGCACATCACCGACGAGATCCGCCGCTGCATCGACGAAGCCACCGAAGGCTATGACGTGGCCCTGGTCGAGATCGGCGGCACCGTGGGCGACATCGAATCGCTGCCGTTCCTGGAGGCGATCCGCCAGGTACGCACCGAGCGCGGCCCGGAGAAGGCGCTGTTCATGCACCTCACCCTGGTGCCGTACATCGGCGCCGCCGGCGAGCTGAAGACCAAGCCGACCCAGCACTCGGTCAAGGAACTGCGCTCGATCGGCATCCAGCCGGACGTGCTGCTGTGCCGTTCCGAGCAGGCTGTGCCGGATTCGGAGCGCCGCAAGATCGCGCAGTTCACCAACGTTTCCGAACGCGCCGTCATCAGCGTGCCGGACGTGGACGTGCTGTACCGCATTCCGTCCGGCCTGCACGCGCAGGGCCTGGACGAGATCGTGGTCAACCAGCTGAAGCTGGCCGACAAGGCCGGTCCGGTCGACCTGTCGATGTGGGAGGACGCGGTCGACGCGACCCTGCACCCGCTGGACGAAGTGACCATCGCCGTGGTCGGCAAGTATGTCGACCACCAGGATGCCTACAAGTCGGTGGGCGAAGCGCTCAAGCACGGTGGCCTGCGCCAGCGCACCAAGGTCAATCTGAAGTGGCTGGAAGCCCAGGACCTGGAAGGCACCGACATGGCCGCGCTGGCCGACGTCGACGGCATCCTGGTGCCGGGTGGCTTCGGCGACCGTGGTTTCGAAGGCAAGGTGCTGACCTCGAAGTTCGCCCGCGAGCAGCAGGTGCCGTACTTCGGCATCTGCTACGGCATGCAGGCGGCGGTGGTCGATTACGCGCGCAACGTGGTCGGTTTGGAAGGCGCCAACAGTACCGAGAACGATCGCCAGTCGCCGAACCCGGTGATCGGCCTGATCACCGAATGGCGCACCGCTACCGGCGACGTCGAGAAGCGTGACGACAAGAGCGACCTGGGCGGCACCATGCGCCTGGGCCTGCAGGAACAGCGCCTGAAGCCGGGCACGCTGGCCCGTGAGCTGTACGGCAAGGATGTGGTCGCCGAGCGCCATCGTCACCGCTACGAGTTCAACAACCGCTACCGCACCCAGCTGGAAGATGCCGGACTGGTCATCGCCGGCAAGTCGATGGACGACACTCTGGTGGAAGTGGTCGAGCTGGCGCGCGATGCGCACCCGTGGTTCCTGGCCTGCCAGGCACACCCGGAGTTCCTGTCCACGCCGCGTGACGGCCACCCGCTGTTCATCGGTTTCATCCGGGCTGCGCGTGAGCGCAAGGCCGGCGGCAAGCTGCTTTCCGAAGTGCGCGCCTGACTTGTGAATGGGGGCTTCGGCCCCCATCCTGCATGCTTCAACCCCCAGCGCACCGGCATGGCCGGTGCTGCGGACAACAAGGAAACGCCATGAAACTGTGTGGATTCGAGGTCGGGCTGGACCAGCCCCTGTTCCTGATCGCCGGCCCCTGCGTGATCGAGTCGATGCAGCTGCAGCTCGATACCGCCGGCAAGCTGAAGGAGATCACCGACCGCCTCGGCGTCAACTTCATCTTCAAGTCCAGCTTCGACAAGGCCAACCGCACCTCGGGCACCGCCTTCCGCGGCCCGGGCATGGAAGAGGGCCTGAAGGTGCTGGCCGAGGTGAAGAAGCAGATCGGCGTGCCGGTGCTGACCGACGTCCACGAATACACCCCGATGGAGGAAGTGGCCTCGGTGGTGGACGTGCTGCAGACCCCGGCGTTCCTGGTCCGCCAGACCGACTTCATCCGCAAGGTGTGCTCGGCCGGCAAGCCGGTCAACATCAAGAAGGGCCAGTTCCTGGCGCCGTGGGACATGAAGCCGGTCGTGGAGAAGGCCAAGGCCACCGGCAATGAGCAGATCATGGTCTGCGAACGCGGTGCCAGCTTCGGCTACAACAACCTGGTCAGCGACATGCGTTCGTTGGCGGTGATGCGCGACACCGGCTGCCCGGTGGTGTTCGACGCCACCCATTCGGTGCAGCTGCCGGGCGGGCAGGGCACCAGTTCGGGCGGCCAGCGCGAGCACGTGCCGGTGCTGGCCCGTGCCGCGGTGGCGGTGGGCATCTCGGGCCTGTTTGCCGAGACCCATCCGGATCCGTCCAAGGCCCTGTCCGATGGTCCCAACGCGTGGCCGCTGGACCAGATGGAAGCCCTGCTCGAGACTTTGATGGAGCTCGACGCGGTGACCAAGAAGCACGGCTTCTCGCGCTTCGCGTGAGCCGTGACCCGTGGGTGGCGCTGGAAACCCAGCGCCGCCGCCGGCACTGGAAACAGTGGCCGTGGGGCCTGATTGCACTGGGCCTGGCCGTGTTGTTCACGGTGGGCATGTTCGGCCTGGTGCTGATCGGCGCCGCGTCGGTGCGGCCGCCCGGTGATGGCGGCAGCGCGATCAATCTGCGCGCATATTTCATCGCATTGCTGGTGGTGGAGCTGCTGGGTGCCGTGGGCTGCGCCGCGTCCGCCGTACTGGCCTGGCGGCTGAATCGCGGCAAGGTGGCGGCAGGCCTGGCAGTCATCCTGCTGTCGCTGTGGCTGGGCGCCCTGTTCTACGGTCTTCTTTGATGAATACGAGCACTTCGGCGCGCGGTTGCCCCTGGGGGCTGATCGCGCTGGGGCTGTCGGTGCTTGCATGGGCGTCCCTGCTGCTGGGCGTGCTGGCCTTTGCGGCCAGCTTCGGCTCGCCGGGTGACGGCAACCATGGCATGCGGGCCATGCAGTACTGGATTCTGGCCGCTCTGGTCATGCTCGGCCTGTCATTCGTCGGCAGCCTGGTGGCGATGGTGCTGGCCTGGCGACGGCAGCGTGGACCGATCTGGGCAGCCATTGCCGGTGCGCTGCTGGTGATGCTGCTGTCGCTGGTCCTGATCGTGATCGGGTCCAGCTGGGGTTGAAGTCGATCGGGCCATTTGGCAAGTGGCGGGCAGCCGGGGATAATCACGCGGCATTCGTTTTGTCGCCCCCTCTCCATACAGGTAACCGGCCCGACCATGAGTACGATCCGCAGCATCCACGCCCGTGAAATCCTCGACAGCCGTGGCAACCCCACGCTGGAAGCCGAAGTCATCCTGGAGGACGGTTCGTTCGGTCGTGCCGCGGTTCCCTCCGGCGCCTCGACCGGCACCAAGGAAGCGGTCGAGCTGCGTGACGGCGACAAGACCCGTTACCTGGGCAAGGGCGTGCGCAAGGCCGTCGACAACGTCAACGGCGCCATTGCCAACGCGCTGAAGGGTTTTGAAGCGACCGACCAGGCCGGCCTCGACCGTCGCCTGATCGACCTCGACGGCACCGAGAACAAGGGCCGCCTGGGTGCGAACGCGCTGCTGGGTGTTTCGATGGCGGCCGCGCACGCTGCCGCCGCTTCGAACAAGCAGGCGCTGTGGCAGTACCTCGCCGCCAAGACCGGCGTGACCCCGTCGCTGCCGGTGCCGATGATGAACATCATCAACGGCGGCGCGCATGCCGACAACAACGTCGACTTCCAGGAATTCATGGTGCTGCCGGTGGGCTTCACCTCGTTCTCCGAAGCGCTGCGTGCCGGCACCGAGATCTTCCATTCGCTGAAGTCGGTGCTGAAGGGCCACGGCCTGAGCACGGCGGTCGGCGATGAAGGCGGCTTCGCACCGGACTTCCGCAGCAACGTCGAAGCGCTCGACACCATCCTCGAAGCGATCGGCAAGGCCGGCTACACCGCCGGTGAGGACGTGCTGCTGGGCCTGGACGTGGCCTCCAGCGAATTCTTCGAGAACGGCAAGTACAACCTGGTCGGCGAGAACAAGCGCCTGACCTCCGAGCAGTTCGTCGACTTCCTGGCCGACTGGGCCGCGCAGTACCCGATCATCACCATTGAAGACGGCCTGGCCGAGAACGACTGGGCCGGCTGGAAGCTGCTGACCGACCGCATCGGCAAGAAGGTGCAGCTGGTCGGTGACGACCTGTTCGTGACCAACCCGAAGATCTTCCAGGAGGGCATTGACTCGGGCACCGCCAACGCGATCCTGATCAAGGTCAACCAGATCGGCACCCTCAGCGAAACCCTGGAAGCGATCGCCATGGCCGATCGTGCCGGCTATGCCGCCGTGGTCTCGCACCGTTCGGGCGAAACCGAAGACACCACCATCGCCGACATCTCGGTGGCCACCACCGCCACCCAGATCAAGACCGGCTCGCTGTGCCGCAGCGATCGCGTGGCCAAGTACAACCAGCTGCTGCGCATCGAGGAAGCCCTCGGCGCCGGCGCGCGTTACGCCGGTCGTGACGCGTTCGTTTCGCTGAAGCGCTGAGCCGATGCGCGACTGGCGCTGGATGCTGCTGGTGCTGGCCCTGCTGCTGGGCTGGCTGCAGTACCGCTTCTGGTTCGGTCCGGGCAATTCGGGTGAAGTGATGATGCTCGAAGCCCAGGTCGCCAACCAGGAGCGGGACAATGAGGGCCTGCAGCAGCGCAACGATGCGCTTGCTGCCGAAGTAAAGGACCTCAAGGAAGGCCAGTCCGCCATCGAGGAACGCGCGCGCAGCGAGCTGGGCATGATCAAGCCCGGCGAGAAGTTCTACCGCGTGGTCGAAGATGCGCCGGTTGCCCCGGCGCAGTCGGCGGCAGGTGCCAATGCCCAGGCCGCCGAACATCCGGCGGACGTGCCATGAGCGCGGCGATCTGGGTGGTGGTTCCGGCTGCCGGCCGTGGCACCCGCTTCGGCGCGCCACTGCCCAAGCAGTACCTGCAGGCGGGCGGGCAGATCCTGCTCGCCCACACCCTGGACGCCCTGCTGGCGCATCCGGCCGTGGCCGGGGCGATGGTGGTGGTCGGGCAGGATGACGCCGACTGGCCGGGCTGGACCGAATGGGCGGGCAAGCCGGTGCTGACCTGCATCGGCGGCGCGACCCGTGCCGCTTCGGTGCTGGCCGGGTTGCAGGCGCTGCCGGAGTCGGTGCGCGCCGACGAGTTCGTGCTGGTCCACGACGCCGCGCGTCCGAACCTGTCGCTGGCCGATCTCGGGCGCCTGCTTGAGGTGGGCCGTGCCGATCCGGTCGGTGCGATCCTGGCCGCGCCGGTGCGCGATACGCTCAAGCGTGCGGGCGACGATGGTGGCATCGATGGCACCGAGCCGCGCGAACGGCTGTGGCGTGCGTTGACCCCGCAGCTGTTCCGTCGCCACCAGCTCAGCCGTGCGCTGTCCGAGGCTGCGGCCGCCGGTGTCGAGGTCACCGACGAGGCCATGGCCATGGAGCGCCAGGGCCAGCGCCCGCTGCTGGTGGAAGGCGGCGAGGACAACTTCAAGGTCACTACCCCGGCCGATCTGGACCGGTTTGAATTCGTACTTTCCCGCCGCGCCGGCTGATTGCCCGCGCGGCCCTGTAGCAAGGGTTGCATCCATGAGTACCGCACCGTTCCCGCCCGTCCGCATCGGCCAGGGCTACGACGTCCATGCCTTCGGTGAAGGCGATCACATCATGCTTGGCGGCGTGAACGTACCGCACAGCTGTGGCGTGCTCGCGCACAGCGACGGCGACGTGATCCTGCATGCCCTGTGCGATGCCATGCTCGGCGCGCTGGCGCTGGGTGACATCGGCCAGCACTTCCCGCCGAGTGATGATCGCTGGAAGGGTGCCGACAGCAGTGAGTTCGTGCGCCACTGCGACGGCCTGCTGCGCGAGCGCGGCTGGCGCGTCGGCAACACCGACATCACCGTGATCTGCGAGCGACCCAAGGTCGGCCCGCATGCGCTGGCGATGCGCGAGCGCATCGGCGGGCTGCTGCAGCTGCCCCTGGACGCAGTCAGCGTCAAGGCCACCACCTCGGAAAAGCTCGGCTTCACCGGCCGCGGTGAAGGCATCGCTGCACAGGCGGTGGTGTTGCTGGTGGCGGCATGATTCCGGTACCGCTGGCGTTCGGTGCGCCGTTGCTGACGGCGCGCATCCGCACCACGCCGGACGATTTCCAGGTCGACGAACTGCCGGCCTTCGAGGCCACCGGCGAAGGCGAGCACCTGCTGCTGCACATCCGCAAGCGCGGTGCCAATACCGTGCACGTGGCCAAGCTGCTGGCGGCGTGGGCTGGCCTGCCGGAAATGGCGGTCAGCTATGCCGGCATGAAGGATCGCCACGCCGTCACCACCCAGCGCTTCAGCGTGCACCTGCCCAAGCGCATCGCGCCGGATCTCGCCGCGCTGGCCAGTGATGAGATCGAAGTGCTCGACGCCACCTGGCACAACCGCAAGCTGCAGCGCGGCGCACTGGCCGGCAACCGCTTCAAGCTGGTGCTGCGCGACGTGAAGGGGGATCGCGCAGCGATCAGCGAACGCCTGCAGCAGATTGCCGAGCGCGGCCTGCCGAACTGGTTCGGTGAGCAGCGCTTCGGCCGCGACGGCGGCAACGTGCCTGCGGCCCTGGCGATGTTCGGTGGCCGTCGCATGCGCAAGGACCAGCGTTCGCTGCTGCTGTCGGCTGCCCGTTCCGCACTGTTCAACCGCGTGCTGGCCGCGCGCGTGGAGCAGGGCAGCTGGGACCAGCCGCTGGACGGCGAAGTGTGGATGCTGGACGGCAGCCGCAGTGTGTTCGGCCCCGAGCCCTATACCGATGTACTGGCCGAACGCCTGGCGCGCTTCGACATCCATCCCAGCGCACCGCTGTGGGGCGAGGGCGAGCTGCGCAGCACCGACGTTGCACGCGAGCTCGAATTGGCAGCGCTGGACGACGAGGAATCGAAAGCGCTGCGGGTCGGCCTGGAAGACGCACGCCTGAAGCAGGAGCGTCGCGCGCTGCGCCTGCGACCCGCGTTGCTGCAGCATGCGTGGCTGGCCGATGACGTGTTGGAGCTGTCGTTCGCGCTGCCGCCGGGCTGCTACGCCACCGCGGTGCTGCACGAACTCGGCCCGGTCGAAGACGCCTCGCAGGCCTGACTGAAAAAGGGGACGGAGGGAATTAAGTCGTTTGTGCCACAAGCGACTTAATTCCCTCCGTCCCCTTTTTCATCTGCGCGCCAGCAACACCAGCACAGCGCCGGTACCGCCTTGTCCGGCCGGTGCCGAATGGAACGCCAGTACATCGTTGCGCAGGCGCAGATGGCGATCGACCAGGTTCTTCAGCACCGGCGCACCGCCATCGGACTGCAGGCCCTTGCCGTGGATGATGCGTACACAGCCATATTCGTGGGCATGTGCCTCCAGCAGGAACTGACGCAGCAGCGACTCGGCCTGCGCGGCGGTGGCGCCATGCAGGTCCAGTTCGTCCTGCACCGAATACTGGCCACGCTTCAGCCGCTGGAACAGGCGCGGTGGCAGGTTGTCGCGCCGATAGCTGGCTACGTCGCCGGCTTCCAGCGGCGAGCTGTCGCGCAGCAGCCGGGCGAATTCGCCAGCCGCTTCGGCCTCGTCACGTTCGGCCATGCGTGCGCGCGGCTTGGGCCGAGGCGCGGCCGGGGCAGGCTCTGCATCCTTGCGCAGCGGCGTCACTTCGCCGATGGCCGCGCGGAACAGGGCGGCCGGATCTTCGTCTTCAGGGTGCGACATGCGCACAGGGTAAACCGCCGGCGCAGGTCTGCCTATGACGGTTCGATGTCGGCCGTGACCGCCGGCAGGGTAGGACCCGCGGCTCGCATGCGGCACAATAGACGATGCCCTTGCAGGGTCGACGGCTTCCGCAGGGGAGTACGGCGGTCCCGCCCACACTGCACGGTGACGGAATCGAATTCTTGGAAAATCAAGCGGTTAAATCGAAGATGCGAATCCTGGTCAGTAACGACGACGGCGTCGACGCCGCAGGCATCCGGATGCTGGCCTCGGTCCTGCGCGAGGCAGGCCACGAAGTCACGGTGGTCGCACCCGACCGCGACCGCTCCGGCGCCAGCAACTCGCTCACCCTGGACCTGCCGATCCGCCTCAAGCGCATCGACCATTACACCGTTTCGGTGGCCGGTACGCCGACCGACTGCGTGCACCTGGCGCTGACCGGCCTGCTGGAGTTCGAGCCCGACATTGTCGTGTCCGGCATCAACAACGCCGCCAACCTGGGCGATGACGTGATCTATTCCGGCACCGTCTCGGCGGCAATGGAAGGTCGCTTCCTCGGCCTGCCGGCAGTGGCGGTCTCGCTGGTCAGCCGCAACCACGATCCGAAGCACTTCGAGACCGCCGCGCGTGCCGCGGTCGAGATCGTCGCCCGGCTCAAGGCCGATCCGCTGCCGGCGGACACCATCCTCAACGTCAATGTGCCTGACCTGCCGTGGAACGAGGTCAAGGGCTTTGAAGTCACCCGGCTCGGCAACCGCCATCGCGCCGAAGGCTGCATCGCGCAGAAGGACCCGCGCGGCAACGAGGTGTACTGGATCGGCCCGGCTGGTCGTGAGCAGGACTCCGGCCCCGGCACCGACTTCCACGCGGTGCGCACCGGGCATATCTCGATCACCCCGATCCAGGTCGACCTGACCCGCTACCAGGCGCTGGAGAAGGTGGCCAGCTGGGTCGGCGGCCTCAGTGCCGCGCTGGACCGGCCGGCATGAGTCCACGCCTGCGATTGCAGCCGGAAGCTGTCGGCATCGGCATGACCTCGCAGCGCGTGCGTGATCGCCTGGTCGATCGCCTGCGCGAGGCCGGGATCGTCGACGAGTCGACGTTGAATGCGATCCGGGTAGTGCCGCGCCATCTGTTCATCGACGAGGCGCTGGCCTCGCGCGCCTACGAAGACACTGCGCTGCCGATCGGCCACGGCCAGACCATTTCACAGCCGTGGGTCGTGGCGCGGATGACCGAGGCGGTGCTGCAGGGGGCACCGAAGCGGGTGCTGGAGGTCGGCACGGGTTCTGGCTACCAGGCGGCCATCCTTGGCGCGCTGGGGCTGGAGGTCTACACCGTGGAGCGCATCGGTGACCTGCTGCGGCAGGCGCGCAAGCGCTTCCGGGCGTTGGGCATGAACATCCGCACCAAGCATGACGACGGCCGCGTCGGCTGGGCCGAGCACGGCCCGTTCGATGCCATCGTGGTCACTGCTGCGGCGCCGGCACTGGTCGACGCACTGGTCGAACAGCTGGCCGAGGGCGGCCGGTTGGTGGCACCGGTCGGCGGCCCCGGAGCGCAGTCGCTGGTACAGCTGGACCGCAAGGCTGACGGCAGCATCGAACAACGCGTGCTGGCGCCGGTCACCTTCGTGCCGCTGCTGTCTGGCATGCTCGACTAATCCACGGAGCAGGGTTGCATGAAGATTTTCGGGCCGCTGTACGAGCGGGCGATGAAGTGGGCGGCGCACGAACGAGCGCCGACCTACCTGACGGTGTTGAGCTTCTTCGAGGCGATCATCTTCCCGGTGATGCCGGAGGTGATGCTGGCGCCGATGTGCGTGGCCCAGCCCAAACGCGGCTGGTGGTTTGCCACCCTCAGCCTGGCCGGCTCGATGGTCGGCGCACTGATCGGCTACGCACTGGGCCATTTCGCCTTCGAGGCGATCAAGCCGCTGTTCGAGGCGATGGGCATGCTGCCGGCGATCGAGCAGGGCATCACCACCGTGCAGGCGAAGATGGCCGAATCGCCGTGGGCGGTGTTCACCTTCCTGGTGCTGGGCGGCTTCATGCCGATCCCGATGAAGGTCTTCACGTGGGCATCGGGTATCGTCGGCGTACCGATGCCGCAGTACCTGCTGAGCATGCTGATCGGTCGTGGCAAGCGCGTGTACGTGCTGGCCGCGGTCATCCGGATCGGTGGCGCGCGTGCCGAAGCGGCGCTGCGCCGCTGGATTGAACCGCTGGGCTGGATCGCCACCGCGTTGGTGGTGGTGCTGATCGCCTGGCTTGTATGGAGGTCGAAGTTCGCATGAGTCCTGATCGTCTGAGCAAGGGAGTGCGCATCAGCGCGCTGGCGTTGCTGGTTTCCACCCTGGCCGCCTGTGGCACCGCGACTGTGGTCCGCCCCGGTGGCGGCGGCAGCAGCGGGGGCGTGACCACGCCGAAGACCTCGGTGCCCAAGCCGGGGCAGACCGTGGTCGTGCGCAAGGGTGACACCATCTATGCGCTGGCCCGCATCCACGACATCACTCCGGCCGACCTGATCGCCTGGAACAGCCTGGACAACCCCTCGACGATCCATCCGGGCCAGGTGATCCGCCTGTATCCGGCCGGTGCCAGCGGCGGTCGCGCGCCGACCACAGTGGTCACCGCCCCGCGTTCCGGTGGCAGCAGTGCCGGCAGCACCGCGAGTGCCGGCAGCACCGCGCCGACTACAGCACCGGCGGGTCCGGTGAAGAGCAACATCGCCTGGCGCTGGCCGGCCGATGGCGCGATCGTTGGTCGTTACGTGGCCGGCGACGCGACCAAGCAGGGCGTGGACATCGCCGGCACCAGCGGCCAACCGGTGAAGGCCACGGCCAATGGCGTGGTGGTGTATTCCGGCGCCGGCCTGGTCGGCTACGGCGAGCTGATCATCATCAAGCACAGCGACCAATGGCTGTCGGCCTATGGCCACAACCGCAAGCGCCTGGTGAATGAAGGCCAGAGCGTGAAGGCGGGTGAGCAGATCGCCGAGATGGGCCGCACCGGCGCGAACCGCGACATGGTCCACTTCGAGATTCGCTACAACGGCAAGCCGGTCGACCCGCAGCAGTACCTGCCGGCACGCTGATCGCCGTTGGATCGGGTAGCGCCGGGCAATGCCCGGCCTTCCTGACCTGTAGCGTCGAGCCATGCTCGACTCGGGTAGCGTAGAGATGCGGTCACTTGCGATCTTGTGTGTTGCAGGCTCGCCTTCACGACGGATTGAATACCCGGCATTCTTGAGTGGTCCCATTCGCCCCGGTGCCCCATGTTCCGCTTTGCTTCCGCTCTCGCGCTGCTCATCGTCGCGCCGCTGGCCGCAGCCGCCAGCGATCCGCGTGACGTGGTTGCCCGTCTCTATGACGCCATCCAGGCACCGGCGTTGAACGAAACGGCCATTCCGCCGCTGCTGGGCGATGCCCTGCGTTCAGCGATTGATGCTCAGCGCGCTTACGAAAGGGCCTGCAGTGCGCTGGCCGCGCGCGACGAAAAGCCGCACATGCTCGACCAGAGTCCGTATCTGCTGGCGCCGGATCGACCGGAAACGATATCCGTAGGAATGTCTCGATCGAGTGGTGACGCCACCTGGATCCGCGTCGACATGGCCGTGGGCGACTATCGCTGGACCGACCGGGTCCTGCTGCAGCGGCAGGACCGGGACTGGAAGGTCATGGATATCCGCTGGGGGCAGGGTGGCAACCTGATTGGCCGGCTCAAGGCGTTCTCGGCATTCCGCTGCACGCCTTCGGGCAGCTAGCGTCGGGGGCAACCCGGCGGCGCGAACTCAGCCTTCGAGAATGAACGCAGCCGCGACCTTGCGGCCTTCAGCAGCCAGGATATTGAAGGTGCGTGCGGCGGCTGGATTGTTCATCACTTCCAGGCCGATGCCGCGCGACAGGCAGGCGGCCATCACCACGGCCGGCGGGAACACCTGGCGGTCGCCGGTGCCAAGCACGATCAGCGTCGGGTTCAGTGCCAGGATCGGCTCCAGGTCGGCCGGCTGCAGCTCGGCGGCCTGCTTCACCGGCCAATGCTCGACCAGCTGGTCCGGCGCCAGGAAGAAGCTGCTGCCCAGCACCTGGTCGTTGACCCGTGCCGAGCGGCCGTCGGCGGCGCGCAGGCTGTAGGCGTAATCAGGCGGTTCGTGGTTCAGCTGCATGGCAGTGGGCGATCAGCCGCGTGGCAGCACGATCTGGCGCTGTTCCTTGCTCGGGCGGTACAGCACGGCAACGTGGCCGATGCGCTGCACCAGCGCGCTCTCGGTGGCTTCGACGATCTCGCCGATCATCACGTCACGGGCGTCGCGATCCTCGGCAGCGACCTTCACCTTGACCAGTTCGTGGCGCTCCAGCACTTCGTTCAGCTCAGCGATGAAGGCCGGGGTCACACCCTTGCCGCCGGTCTGCAGCAGGGCCTTCAGGTCGTGGGCTTGGCCGCGCAGGAAACGGGTCTGGGAGGCGGTCAGGGCGATGGACATGCAGGAAAACACGGTTGAATGGGGCGATCAGGGTATCATGAGGACCCCATCAGCCCCTATTTTCAATGGCAACCCGCAGCAAAAGCAGCCAGCGCTGGCTCAAGGAACACTTCTCCGACCCCTTCGTGAAGAAGGCGCAGGCCGAAGGCATGCGCTCGCGCGCCGCCTACAAGCTCGAAGAGCTGCTCGAACGTGACCGCTTGCTGAAGCCGCACATGGTCGTGGTCGACCTGGGTGCGGCCCCGGGAGGCTGGTCTCAGCAGGTCCGGAGACAGATCGGTGACACTGGCCGCGTGCTGGCGCTGGACATCCTGGACATGCCGCCGCTGGCCGGCGTGGAGTTCCTTCATGGTGACTTCAGGGAAGAAACCGTCCTATCTCAGTTTGAAGCCATGCTCGGGGATCAGCCGGTAGACCTTGTGCTGTCGGACATGGCCCCCAATAAGAGTGGTGTGGGCGCGGTCGACCAGCCGCGGATGATGCACCTGGCGGAGCTGGCACTGGATTTTGCCGACAACCACCTGAAGACCGGTGGGGCATTCCTGATCAAGCTGTTCCAGGGCGAAGGCTTTGACGACTATGTGCGCGAAATGCGCCGCAGGTACGACAAGGTCTCCATCCGCAAGCCAGAAGCCTCGCGCAAGCGCTCTCCCGAGGTGTATGCCTTGGGTCAGGGAAAACGCGCCCACATGAAGTAAGCTCGCAACGTACGCAAGTTCGACCCCAACGCAACGCCAGCACTAAGAGGAACACCGGAGCCAATGAGGATGAACGACTTGACCAAGAACCTCCTGCTATGGGTGGTCGTCGCCGTCGTGCTGATGGTGGTCTTCCAGAGCTTCTCGCCCAAGACCTCCGGGGCCGGGGCGCAGGGTGCGTCGTACTCGCAGTTCCTGGACCAGGTGGACAGCGGCAACGTGCAGAAGGTCGCCTTTGGCGGCGACATGCGCGGCGGCACCAGCCAGCTGACCTACACCACCCGCGGTGGGCAGTCGTCCACCATCACCGCACCGTTCGATCGTGACCTGATCAACGTGCTGCGCACCAAGAACGTGGAGATCGTGCAGGAAGAGCCGTCCAGCGGCATCTCCCTTGGCGCGATCCTGATGAATTTCCTGCCGGTCATCCTGATCATCGGCTTCTGGCTGTTCATCATGCGCCAGATGCAGGGCGGTGGCGGCGGTGCCAAGGGCGCGATGTCCTTCGGCAAGTCGCGCGCCAAGCTGCAGGGTGAAGACCAGATCAAGGTCACCTTCGCCGACGTCGCCGGCTGCGACGAGGCCAAGGAAGAAGTGGGCGAGCTGGTCGACTTCCTGCGCGACCCGTCCAAGTTCACCAAGCTGGGCGGCAAGATTCCGCGCGGCGTGTTGATGGTGGGCCCGCCGGGTACCGGCAAGACGCTGCTGGCCAAGGCCATCGCCGGCGAAGCCAAGGTGCCGTTCTTCTCGATCTCGGGTTCGGACTTCGTGGAAATGTTCGTCGGCGTCGGTGCCAGCCGCGTGCGCGACATGTTCGAGCAGGCCAAGAAGCATGCCCCGTGCATCATCTTCATCGACGAAATCGACGCCGTCGGTCGCCATCGTGGTGCCGGCCTGGGCGGCGGTCATGACGAGCGCGAGCAGACCCTGAACCAGTTGCTGGTCGAAATGGACGGCTTCGAGGGTGGCGAGGGCGTGATCGTGATCGCCGCGACCAACCGTCCGGACGTGCTGGACCCGGCGCTGCTGCGTCCGGGCCGTTTCGACCGCCAGGTCGTGGTGGGCCTGCCGGACGTGAAGGGCCGCGAGCACATCCTGAAGGTGCACATGCGCAAGCTGCCGCTGGCCGACGACGTCGAGCCTATGGTGATCGCGCGTGGTACCCCGGGCTTCTCCGGTGCCGATCTCGCCAACCTTTGCAACGAGGCGGCGCTGTTCGCCGCGCGCGGCAACGAGAAGGAGGTCCGCATGGACCACTTCGACCGTGCCCGCGACAAGATCCTGATGGGTGCCGAGCGCCGCTCGATGGCCATGAGCGAGGAGGAGAAGACCCTCACCGCCTACCACGAAGCGGGCCACGCCATCGTCGGCCGCCTGGTGCCCGAGCATGACCCGGTCTACAAGGTCACCATCATTCCGCGCGGTCGTGCGCTGGGTGTGACGATGTACCTGCCGGAAGGCGACAAGTACTCGATGAACCGCGTGGCGATCAAGTCGCAGCTGTGCTCGCTGTACGGTGGCCGCGTTGCCGAGGAACTGATCTTCGGTGCCGACAAGGTCACCACCGGCGCTTCCAACGATATCGAGCGCGCCACCAAAATGGCCCGCAACATGGTCACCAAGTGGGGTCTGTCCGATCAGCTCGGTCCGATCGCCTATGGCGAAGAGGATGACGAGGTGTTCCTGGGCCGCTCGGTCACCCAGCACAAGAGCGTGTCCAACGACACCGCGCGCCGCATCGACGAGGAAGTGCGCAACATCCTCGACGAAGCCTACGCACGCACCACCGAGCTGATGACCGCCAACCTGGACAAGCTGCACGCGATGTCGCAGCTGTTGCTGCAGTACGAGACCATCGACGCGCCGCAGATCGACGCCATCATGGAGGGCCGCGATCCGCCGCCGCCGGCTGGCTGGAACAAGTCGAACAAGGATGGTGGCAACGACAAGGGCGGCGACGCCCGTCCGCTGCCGCCGATCGCAGGCCCGGCCGAATCGCACTGACGGCCTGCTGCACGTGACACCAGACGAGGCCGGGGCAACCCGGCTTCGTCGTTTCCGGGCCACCGGCCCCTTCCGAAGCACCGAACTGACGCTGGAGCCCGCATGTCCGCCCCGAAGCCCGAACCGATTTCCCACACCGTCGAGATGGTCATCGCCACCGTGGTGGGTGTGGGGGTAGGCCTTGGCGCCGACAATCTGCTGTTGGGCTGCGTGGTGGGTATCGCGGTCGGTATCGTGCTGAGCATCGCCAAGACCCTGTACGTGGACCGCAAGCGCCGCCGCCGTTGAGGGGTATCGGCAGGGCTGCGCCCTGCACCCGTGGTAGTGCCGGCCGCTGGCCGGCAACCTCAGCGGCAACAGCAACAGCAACAGCAACAGCAACAGCAACAGCGGCGATCCGTGGGATGGCGGGGCGGTGTGGGTGGCAGGACACGCCGTAAACCCGTCCCTGGGGGCTCGATGGCGCCATCCATGGCGCCAACGGTCCTGCCAACCCACACCGCCCCACCTCTGACCGATTCCGGTCGCTGTTGGTAGGTGTCGACCTTGGTCGACACGGTAGATCCACGCCATGCGTGGATGAACCTC
>NZ_DS999412.1:3476350-3524855 GCF_000158575.1 Stenotrophomonas sp. SKA14 | reverse complement strand
TCCCCAGCAGACCCGCTGTTGCTCTGGCCGTTGCTGACGCACTGGCCTCTGCGGGTGCAGGGCGCCGACCTGCCGAACTAAACTACCCGTCGTTGTCCCTGCAGGATTGCCCATGTTCGATACCTCGCCCCAGCTCGATTGCGCCGACCGCATCCTGCGCCTCGACCGTGCCCGGGTCATGGGCATCGTCAACGTCACCCCGGACTCTTTCTCCGATGGCGGCGCGCACGACACCACCGAGGCGGCGGTCGCACATGGCCTGAAGCTGGTCGGGGAAGGCGCCGACCTGCTCGATATCGGCGGCGAATCCACCCGTCCGGGCGCTGCACCGGTATCGGTGGAAGAAGAACTGCGACGGGTGGTTCCGGTGATCGAGCAGCTGGCTGCCCGCACTACCGTGCCGATCAGCATCGACACCTTCAAGCCGGAAGTGATGCGCGCGGCGGTGACCGCCGGTGCCGGCATGATCAACGACATCTTCGGCCTGCGCCAGGACGGCGCACTCGATGCCGCTGCCGAGGCGGGCGTGCCGGTGGTACTGATGCACATGCAGGGCGAGCCGGGACACATGCAGGCCGATCCGCACTATGACGACGTGGTCGCCGAGGTGCACGGCTTCCTCGTGCAGCGCCTGTTCGCGGCGGAAATGGCCGGCATCGCCAAGAAGCACCTGCTGGTCGATCTCGGCTTCGGTTTCGGCAAGACCACCGTGCACAACATGACCCTGTTGGCGCGCTCGGAGCGCTTCCTGGAGTTGGGTGTGCCGATGCTGGCGGGCCTGTCGCGCAAGCGCAGTCTCGGTGAACTGACTGGCCGCGATACGCCGTCGGAACGGGTGGCCGCTTCGGTGGCTGCGCACCTGATCGCGGTGCAGCGCGGCGCGCGCATCGTGCGCGTGCATGACGTGGCGGCCACCGTCGATGCCCTGAAGATCTGGCAGGCCGTGGAAGCCGTGCCGACGCCGCGTACCGACGCCGCGCCGTCGGTCCGCTGGCCGGACGAAGACTGATGGGCATCGACCGGCGGCCATTGGCGATCGCCGTGATGGGGCCGACGGCCAGTGGCAAGACCGCCACCGCGATTGCGCTGGCCCGGCAGCTGGATGGCGAGATCGTCAGTGTCGATTCGGCGCTGGTCTACCGCCATCTGGATATCGGTTCGGCCAAGCCCGATGCCGCCGAACGCGCGCAGGCGCCGCACCACCTGCTGGACCTGCGCGAGCCCTGGCAGACCTATTCGGCGGCCGAGTTTGCCGCCGATGCCGGCCGCGTCGTGGCCGACATCGTCGCGCGTGGCAAAACGCCGATCCTGGCCGGCGGCACGGGGCTGTACTTCCGTGCGCTGCTGCAGGGCCTGTCGCCGATGCCGGAGGCCGATCCGGCGCTGCGTGCCGCATTGACCGCCGAAGCCGCCGAGCGTGGCTGGGCGGCATTGCATGCGGAACTGGCGGAGGTCGATCCGTCCGCGGCTGCGCGCATCCATGCCACCGACCCGCAGCGCATCCAGCGGGCGCTGGAGGTCTACCGCCTCAGCGGTACTCCGATCAGTGAATGGCAGCGCCGACCGGGCGTGGCGCCATTGCCGGTGCGTACTCTCAAGCTGATCCTGGCCCCGCGTGACCGCGCCGTCCTGCACCGGCGCATCGAGGCCCGCTTCGATCTCATGCTGGCACAGGGCTTCCTCGACGAGGTGCGGGCGTTGCGTGCGATGCCGGAAATGGCCGCGGTGAAGGCGCCACTGGACCTGCCCGCGGTGCGTGCGGTCGGCTACCGTCAGGCCTGGGAATACCTGGACGGGGAGGGGGATGCCGCCCGATTCCGTGACAAGGCAATCTTCGCCACCCGCCAGTTGGCCAAGCGCCAGCTGACCTGGCTGCGCGGCGAGCTTGATGCGCGCTGGTTCGATCCCCATATTGACCACGAGCGCCTGGCCGGCGCGGTGTCGACCTTCGTCGCACGCTGAACCCCCGCCAGCCGTGTAACATCATTGGCCGGCGGGCGGCTCGGGGGCCGTGGCAACCGTCGGCAACCCAATAAGAACAATAATCAGGAGTGTGCAATGTCCAAGGGGCAATCGCTGCAGGATCCTTTCTTGAATGCACTGCGGCGCGAACGCGTGCCGGTTTCGGTGTACCTGGTGAACGGCATCAAGCTGCAGGGCACGATCGAGTCGTTTGACCAGTTCGTGGTCCTGCTGCGCAACACGGTCAGCCAGATGGTCTACAAGCACGCCATTTCCACGGTCGTCCCGGCACGCAACGTGAAGGTCGGTCCGGGCGGTGGTTACGTGCAATCGGGTGAAGGTGGTCAGGCAGGTGATGAAGCAGACGAGTAATACCGGAGCGGTGAATGTTTGACCGCTCGAAAAAGGGCGAACACGCCCTGTTGATCCAGCCGCATTTCGGCAAGCTGGAAGACGATGTGCTGGAAGAGTTCGGTGATCTGGCCCGCTCGGCTGGGGCCAGCATCGCCGCGACGATCACCGCGCGCCTGGACCGTCCCAACCCGTCGACCCTGATCGGCAGCGGCAAGCTGGACGAAATCAAGGCGGCGGCCGATGCCAGTGGCGCCGACCTGATCCTGGTCAACCATGCGTTGAGCCCCGGTCAGGAGCGCAACCTGGAACGGTTCCTGGAGCGCCGGGTGATCGACCGTACCGGCCTGATCCTGGACATCTTTGCCCAGCGTGCGCACAGCCACGAAGGCAAGCTGCAGGTCGAGCTGGCGCAGTTGCGTCACCTGGCCACGCGACTGGTGCGCGGCTGGACCCACCTTGAGCGCCAGCGCGGCGGCTCGATCGGCCTGCGTGGCCCGGGTGAAACCCAGCTGGAAACCGACCGCCGCCTGTTGCAGAAGCGGGTGGAGCAGCTGCAGAAGCGCCTGGAGAAGGTGGAAGTGCAGCGCACCCAGATGCGCCGTGCGCGCGTGCGCAGCGAACTGCCGCGCGTGGCCCTGGTGGGCTACACCAACGCCGGCAAGTCGACCCTGTTCAATGCCATGACCGGTGCCGAGGCCTACGCCGCCGACCAGCTGTTTGCCACGCTGGACCCGACCGTGCGCCGCATTGCGGTCCCCGGCGGCAACGTGGTGCTGGCCGACACCGTCGGTTTCGTCCGCGACCTGCCACATGATCTGGTCGCCGCGTTCCGCTCGACCCTGTCCGAAGCACGCGAGGCTGATTTCCTGCTGCACGTGGTGGATGCCGCCGATCCGCATCGCGAGGAGCGCATCGCCCAGGTCGACGAAGTGCTGACCGCGGTGGGTGCCGGCGATCTGCCGCAGTTGCTGGTGTTCAACAAGATCGATCGCATCGACGGTGCCGACGTCCGCCACGACGGCCAGGACGGCATCCCGGATGAATCGCGACGCGAGCGGGTGTGGATTTCCGCGCGTGACGGGCGGGGCCTGGACCTGCTGCAGGCGGTGCTGGGCAAGCGTCTGGGCCTGCAGCACGTGACCGGTGAACTGCGCCTGCCGCCCGATGCGGGCCGCCTGCGCGCGCGCCTGCACCAGCTGGAAGTGATTCGCAGCGAACAGGCCGATGAAGAGGGATGGCTGCTGCAGGTTGACCTGCCGATCGCCGAGGCAGAGAAGCTGGCCGCCAGTGCCGACGGCGCGCCGATCAGGACCCTGTTGCCGGAGAAGCTGCCGGAGTGGTGAGGTAGCGGCCCATGCCCGGTAGTGCCGGCCGCTGGCCGGCAGCGCAACCGTGCCGGAGGCCCGCGACATCAACCTGTCATCTGCGGTACAACGTGCAGGTTCTTCACCCCACCGTCATGCCGATGTCCATTCCCACCGACGCCGATCTCAACGCCCAGTCCGCCGCGCTGGGGCAGCGCCTGCAGCAGGCCTCGCTGCAGCTGGTGACCGCTGAAAGCTGCAGCGGCGGCTGGATCGCCAAATGCATGACCGACATCGCCGGATCCTCGGCGTTCTTCGACTGCGGGATGGTGGTCTACAGCTACGAAGCCAAGCAGCGCCTGCTGGGCGTGCGCGCGCAGACCCTGGAGCAGTTCGGTGCGGTCAGCCGCGAAACCGTGCTGGAGATGGTGTCCGGCGCACTGGTCAATTCCGGTGCCGGGATTGCCGTAGCCGTGACCGGGATCGCCGGCCCAGGCGGTGGCAGCCCGGACAAGCCGGTCGGCAGTGTCTGGATCGGTTGGAAGCGCCGCGGCGGCTACGCCCGTGCCGAACTCTTCCAGTTCGACGGCGACCGCGAAGCCATCCGCCGGCAAACCGTGGCGGCGGCATTGCGCGGCATCGACGCCCAGCTGTGACATGCTGCTCCGGTAATCGTCCGGAGCACGCATGATGTGGGAAACGCTGGGCACGGTCCGTGACCTGGGCCGACTGCAGGAAATCGCCGTCGTCCTGATCCGCTACGGCTTCGGTGACGTGGTGCGGCGCATCGGCCTGGCCACCACGCTGGAACGGGCAGGGCGCCTGCTGCACTGGAACGAAGATCGCCAGGAACTGTTGCGGATGACCGCACCGGTGCGTGTACGCAGCGCGATGCAGGATCTCGGGCCGACCTTCGTCAAGCTCGGCCAGGTACTGGCGACCCGCGTCGACCTGCTGCCGCCGGAATGGATCGCCGAACTGTCCGAACTGCAGAACGCAGTGCCGGCGCTGCCATACGCGGACATCCGCGAGCAGCTTGAAGCCGACCTTGGCGCGTCGCCGGCGGAGGTATTCGCCTTCCTCGATGAAACCCCGATGGCCGCCGCGTCGCTGGCACAGGCCCATCGTGCACGCCTGCATGACGGTCGCGAGGTGGTGCTGAAGGTGCGCCGCCCGGGTATCCGCGATGTGGTCGAGGCCGACCTGCGGCTGCTGGCACGGCTGGCCGAGATCGTCGAAGCGCGCCTGCCGGACCTGCGCCGCTATCGTCCGGCCGAGGTCGTGCAGCAGTTCACCGTGTCACTGCGCCGCGAGCTGGATTTCGCTGCCGAATGCCGCAATGCCGAGCGCATCGCGCGCAACTTCAAAGGCCGCGACGACATCCTGATTCCCTGCGTGCACTGGCAGTGGACCTGCGAGAGCCTGAACGTGCAGGACTTCGTCGACGGCATTCCCGGACGGGACCTGGCTGGCGTCGACGCGGCTGGCCTGGACCGGCGCGAACTGGCACGGCGTGGCGCCGACATCGTGCTGAAGATGGTGCTGGAGGACGGCAGCTTCCATGCTGATCCGCACCCGGGAAACATCATCTACCTGCGCGATGGCCGCATCGGCGTGATCGATTTCGGCATGGTCGGCGCGCTGTCCGAGGTGCGTCGGTTCCAGGTTGCACAGCTGCTGCACGGGCTGGTCGAGCAGGACCCGCAGAGCGTGGCTGACGTGCTGCTGGACTGGGCCGGTGGCGTGGAAGTGGACGAGAACCGGCTGCAGCATGACATCAGCCAGTTCGTTGACCAGTACCGCGGTGTGCCGTTGAAGGACCTGCGCATCGGGCTCATGCTGGGCGACATCACCCAGTTGCTGCGCAGCTACAGCCTGACCCTCCCGGCCGACCTGGCGCTGATGATCAAGGCGTTCCTGACGCTGGAAGGCATGGGCCGGCAGCTGGACCCGGATTTCGACATGGCCAGCGCCGCGCGCCCGTTCCTGGAACGGGTAGTGTTGCAGCGCTATGCGCCAAAGGCGCTGCTCAAGCGCGGCCGGCGCAGCCTGCTGGGGCTGGTGGATTTTGCCGGCGAACTGCCGCGCGACCTGCGCAAGCTGGTGCAGGCCGCGCGCCGTGGTCGCCTGCAGCTGAAGGTGGAAACCACGGCGCTGCAGGGTTTCGGCGAACAGGTGAACCGCGCGGCGAACCGGTTGGTGATGGGCATCGTGACCGCCGCCCTGATCATCGGCTCGTCGATCGTGATGCACAGCGTCGGCGGCGTCTCCAGCCGCTGGCTACTGGCACTGGGCGTGTGCGGCTTCATCGGCGCTGGCTTCTGCGGCGTCTGGATCCTGTTCTCGATATGGAGAAGCGGTAAACACACGTGAGTGTGTTTACCGCAGCGGTTCCCGTGGGGAACCGCGGAATCGCTGCGTGATTCCTGTAGAGCCGACCGCTGGTCGGCTGCTTTTGCCCTTACCAGCCGGGCCATGCCCGGCGACGATTGCCGAGCATGGCTCGGCCCCGCAGGTAGGCGTCACCCCGTGTCGCACCCGGCACTTGCAGATCTGAATGTTAGTAGTAATACTACTAACCATGGACCTGACCGACACCCAGCAGGCGATCCTGCAGTTGATCGCCGAGCGTATCGAGAGCGAAGGCGCACCGCCGTCGCAGACTGAAATCGCACGTGCGTTCGGCTTCAAGGGCGTGCGCGCAGCCCAGTACCACCTGGAAGCCCTGGAGCAGGCCGGTGCGATCCGTCGCATCCCGGGCCAGGCCCGCGGCATCCGCCTGGTGCAGGCCCCGCCGGTCGAGAAGCTGGCCGAGCCGGGCCTGCCCGACAGCGTGCTGCGTCTGCCGGTGCTGGGCCGGGTCGCGGCCGGCCTGCCGATCGGTGCCGATATCGGCTCGGACGATTTCGTGGTGCTGGACCGGGTGTTCTTCTCGCCGGCGCCGGACTACCTGCTGAAGGTGCAGGGCGATTCGATGATCGACGAGGGCATCTTCGACGGTGACCTGATCGGCGTGCACCGCACCCGTGACGCCCATTCCGGGCAGATCGTGGTGGCCCGCATCGATGACGAGATCACGGTCAAGCTGCTGAAGATCGCCAAGGACCGCATCCGTCTGCTGCCGCGCAACCCCGATTACAGGCCGATCGAAGTGCTGCCGGATCAGGACTTTGCGATCGAAGGCCTCTATTGCGGCTTGCTGCGCCCCAACCGTTGACCCGTTTCGCATTGCATTTCCTCGCGGTCTTTTGTGGCGATTCTCTGGTTCCACTGAGGTTGGTACGGATGTCCGATAATTCTTTTCAGAGCGCCGGGCAGAATCTCAGCCTGTGCGATACGTCCGACTTAAAGTGAGCCCATGGCAAAGAAGACCCCCAAAGACAGCACCTCCAACGACATCACCTCTGCAAGGACCCAACCGATGGACGAGAACAAGAAGCGCGCCCTCGCTGCAGCTCTGGGCCAGATCGAGAAGCAGTTCGGCAAGGGCTCGGTGATGCGCATGGGCGACCGCGTGGTCGAGCCCGTTGAAGCCATCCCGACCGGCTCGCTGATGCTCGACATCGCACTGGGCATTGGCGGCCTGCCGAAGGGTCGTGTCGTTGAGATCTACGGGCCGGAATCCTCGGGCAAGACCACCCTGACCCTGCAGGCCATCGCTGAATGCCAGAAGCTGGGCGGCACTGCGGCCTTCATCGACGCCGAGCATGCACTGGACCCGATCTACGCCGGCAAGCTGGGCGTGAACGTGGATGACCTGCTGCTGTCGCAGCCGGATACCGGCGAGCAGGCGCTGGAAATCGCCGACATGCTGGTCCGTTCGGGCTCGGTCGACATCCTGGTGATCGACTCGGTTGCCGCGCTGACCCCGAAGGCCGAAATCGAAGGCGAGATGGGCGACCAGCTGCCGGGCCTGCAGGCCCGCCTGATGAGCCAGGCGCTGCGCAAGCTGACCGGCAACATCAAGCGCTCCAATACGCTGGTGATCTTCATCAACCAGCTGCGCATGAAGATCGGCGTGATGATGCCGGGCCAGAGCCCGGAAACCACCACCGGCGGCAACGCACTGAAGTTCTACGCCTCGGTCCGCCTGGACATCCGCCGCATCGGTGCGATCAAGAAGGGCGACGAGATCATCGGCAACCAGACCAAGATCAAGGTCGTCAAGAACAAGCTGGCACCGCCGTTCAAGCAGGTCATCACCGAGATCCTGTACGGCGAGGGCATCAGCCGCGAAGGCGAACTGATCGACATGGGCGTGGAGGCCAAGCTGGTCGAGAAGGCCGGTGCCTGGTACAGCTACGGTGAGGAGCGTATCGGCCAGGGCAAGGACAATGCCCGGGGTTACCTGCGTGACAACCCGACCGTCGCCGCCAAGCTCGAAGCCGAGCTGCGCGAGAAGTTCCAGCCGACTGAAGCCGTCCGCGAGGAAGGCGACGACGACGGCGACGACGAATAAGGCTTGCTGTGGGGCAGGGCGGCGCCGTCAGTGACGTCGCCCTGCCTCGCAGGTTCGAATCGCCCACGGATGGGCAGGGCGCCATGGAGGGCGCCACCTCTGGAGTACCGATGTCCGACGCCGAAGACACTCCCCCTGGCCGCAAGCGCCGGCCACGCGAGCAGACCCCCGTGCAACGCGCGCTGGGCCTGCTGGTTCGTCGTGAACACTCGCGCAAGGAACTGACCCGCAAGCTGACCGCCCGTGGCATTGAAGGCGAAGCCGCGCAGGCCGCTGTCGCCAAGCTGACCGAGGCCGGCTGGCAGGACGACACCCGCTTTGCCGAGAACCTTGTGCGGATGCGCGCCAATACCGGCTACGGGCCGATCCACGTGCGTGCCGAGCTGGGCACCCACGGGCTGGATAGCGCCGCGATTGCCGCAGCGATGGACAGCTATGAAGGCGACTGGCAGGAAAACGCCCGAGATCTGGTCCGCCGCCGCTTCGGCGAGGCTGGCCCGCAGGACCTGACGCAGCGGCGCAAGGCCGCCGATCTGTTGGCTAGACGTGGCTTTGACGGCGATAGCATCCGCCGCGCGACCCGCTACGACCCGGATGACTGAGACTGGCGACGCCGGGCCTGATACCCTTTAGGTTTTCGGCGGTCCCTTGCGACCCTGGCCAATGTGGCCGGTGGTCCGGGTCCGCCGGCCCGCAGACTGCCAGCCCTCAATGAACGCATCCGCCAAATTCACGACTTCCCAGATCCGCAGCGATTTCCTTGAATTCTTCAAGGGCAAAGGCCACACCATCGTGCCGTCGGCGCCGCTGGTGCCGGGCAACGATCCAACCCTGCTGTTCACCAACTCCGGCATGGTGCAGTTCAAGGACGTGTTCCTTGGCGCGGAGAAGCGCAGCTACGTGCGCGCGGCCGACGTCCAGCGCTGTCTGCGGGCGGGCGGCAAGCACAACGATCTCGACCAGGTGGGTTACACCGCACGCCACCACACCTTCTTCGAGATGCTGGGCAACTGGTCGTTCGGCGACTATTTCAAGAAGGACGCGATCGCCTGGGCCTGGGAACTGCTGACCCAGGTCTGGAAGCTGCCGGCCGAGCGCCTGCTGGTCACCGTCTACCAGACCGACGACGAAGCCTACGCGCTGTGGCGCGACATGGTCGGCGTGCCGGAAGAGCGCATCGTGCGCATCGGTGACAACAAGGGCGCGCCGTTCGCCTCGGACAACTTCTGGCAGATGGCCGACACCGGTCCGTGCGGCCCGTGCACCGAGATCTTCTACGACCACGGCGATCATATCGCCGGCGGCCCCCCGGGCTCCCCGGATGAGGACGGCGATCGCTTCATCGAAATCTGGAACCTGGTGTTCATGCAGTTCGACCGCCAGCCCGACGGCACCCTGGTGCCGCTGCCGGCCCCGTGCGTGGATACCGGCATGGGCCTGGAGCGCCTGGCGGCGATCCTGCAGCACGTGCACACCAACTACGAGATCGACCTGTTCCAGGCGCTGATCCGCAAGGCCTCGGAACTGACCGGCACCGCCGACCTGGAGAACAAGTCGCTGCGCGTGATCGCCGATCACATCCGCGCCTGTTCGTTCCTGATCGTCGACGGTGTGCTGCCGTCCAATGAAGGCCGCGGCTACGTGCTGCGCCGTATCATCCGCCGCGCCCTGCGCCACGGCTGGATGCTGGGCGTGCGCCAGCCGTTCTTCAGCAAGCTGGTGCCGACCCTGGTCGAGCAGATGGGCGAGGCCTATCCGGAACTGCCGGCGGCGATGGACACCGTCACCCGTGCGCTGCAGGCCGAGGAAGAGCGTTTCGCTGAAACCCTCGATGCCGGCATGAAGATCTTCGAGGACGTCGCTGGCAAGGCCAGCAATGGCGTGATCCCGGGCGTTGACGCTTTCCGCCTGTATGACACCTATGGCTTCCCGCTCGACCTGACCCAGGACATCGCCCGCGAGCGTGACCTGACCGTCGACATCGCCGGCTTCGATGCCGCGATGGAGCAGCAGCGCGAAACTGCGCGTGCGGCCGGCAAGTTCGGCGGCGGCGTGACCTTGCCGGCCGAACTGGTGGCCACCCTCAGCCCGACCGTATTCCTGGGCTATGACCGCCTGCAGGCCGATGGCCTGAGCGTGCTGGCCCTGCTCAAGGACGGTCGTCCAGTGCAGTCGGCCGATGCGGGTGATTCGGTCATCGTCATCACCAACCAGACCCCGTTCTACGCCGAATCCGGCGGCCAGGTCGGCGACACGGGCGTGCTGACCGGCAACGGCGTGCGCCTGGCGGTGGAGGACACCCAGAAGTTCGCCGGCCAGTTCCATGGCCACGTCGGCACCCTGTCCGAAGGCGGCCTGAAGATCGGTGACGTGCTGTCCGGCCAGGTTGACGGCGAGCGTCGCGGCGCCACCATCCTCAATCACTCGGCCACCCACCTGCTGCACGCAGCCCTGCGTGAAGTACTGGGTACCCATGTGCAGCAGAAGGGCTCGCTGGTCGCGCCGGACCGCCTGCGTTTCGACTTCTCGCACTTCCAGCCGATCAGCGCGGAAGAGCTGGCGGTGATCGAGCGCAAGGTCAACCAGCAGGTGCGCGCCAACAATGCCGCCGAAGTGCACACCATGGCCATGCAGGAGGCGCTGGACTTCGGCGCAATGGCCCTGTTCGGCGAAAAGTACGGCGAGCATGTGCGCGTGCTGAAGATGGGTGACTATTCCACCGAGCTGTGCGGCGGTACCCACGTCAACCGTACCGGTGATATCGGCCTGTTCAAGATCACCTCCGAGGGCGGTGTTTCCGCCGGCGTGCGCCGCATCGAGGCGGTCACCGGCCAGGGCGCCCTGGACCATGTGGACGCCGAAGAGGCCCGCCTGGCCGAAGCCGCCGAGCTGCTCGGTGGCAGCGCTGCCGACGTGGTCGAAAAGATCCGTGCCCTGGGCCAGCGCCAGAAGCAGCTGGAGCGCGAACTGGAGGCCGTGAAGGCCAAGGTCGCCGCCGGTGCCACCGCCGATCTGTCCGGCCAGGCCGTCGAGGTCGCCGGGGTGAAGGTGCTGGCCGCCCGCCTGGAGGGCTTCGACGCCAAGGCCCTGCGTGACGCCATGGATCGCCTGAAGCAGCAGCTGGGCGACGCGGTGATCGTGCTGGCCGGCGCCCAGGACGGCAAAGCCGCCCTGGTCGCAGGCGTGAACGGCAGCGCAACGGGCAAGGTCAAGGCTGGGGAACTGTTGTCCCATATCGCCGGTCAGATCGGGGGCAAGGGCGGCGGACGCCCGGACCTCGCCCAGGGTGGTGGCGAGGACGGGCCCGCCCTTGCCACTGCGCTGGCTGCAGTTGTCGAATGGGTCAGCCCCCGCCTGTGATGATCCCCGCCGTCCCCCTCCTTGTAGGAGCGGGACGGCTGACGGTACCATTGCGAAATCTTTTCCCTTTGTCGTGGTAGCGCTTCTTGACGGAGCGTCAAGCCGGTGGGGGATACCCTTCCACACGGTTCCATGGAGACTTACAAAAATGTTGATCCTGACTCGCCGCGTCGGCGAAACCCTGATGATCGGTGACTCGGTGAGCGTCACCGTGCTTGGCGTCAAGGGTAACCAGGTGCGTATCGGCATCACCGCGCCGAAGGACGTCGCTGTGCATCGCGAAGAGATCTATCAGCGCATCCAGCGCGGTGACGAAGCCGGTGGCACCGGTAGCGAAAATTCTGCCGAATAACGCTTTACCTTCGCACTCGATTAACGTTATGATTCACGCCCCGCTGAGGTGCAACGCACCAGACGCGGTGAATACCCCGGAGTGATGCCCGAGTGGCCGAAGGGGCTCCCCTGCTAAGGGAGTATAGGGTCAAAAGCTCTATCGAGGGTTCGAATCCCTCTCACTCCGCCAGATACAAGAAGGCGCCCGCAGATCCTGAGATCTGTGGGCGTTTTTCGTTGCGTGTGTGCTTCAGGGCCTGCGTATACTCAAGCAGAAGACAGTTGCTGCGGCAGCGCAACAGCGATCGACGCACGTTGCGTTTTCGCAGCTTTGATCGACGTACACGGCACCAATCGATCGCCGTCATGCGGCCATCTCCGAATCACACCAGTCTCGATCTTTGATGTCGCGCTATAAACGCGACTACGTCTCATTTAGAATTGTGCGACGTCGACAACGATGACGAACAGGTTGGGAGCGACCCCGCTTTGGCAGCGCATTACTACCGGGAACTGCTGAACTTCTGCGCGCGCAGTCTGCGGGACAGGACCGCAGCGGCCGATCTTGTGCAGGAGGCATACGCCCGCCTTTTGGGCGCGCAGCAGTCCGGCACCACCATCGGCAATACGCGCGCGATGCTGTACCGGACTACGCGCAACCTGCTCACCGACCAGCATCGGCGCGCCGAAGTGCGTAGCCACACAAGTCTGGAAGCGCTGCCGGAGCAGGAACATCCTCGCGCGCCGGAGTGCCTGCAGCCTGACGAAGTGCTCGACTCCAGCCAGTACATGCAGGCCCTGCAGGCCACCATTGAAAGCCTGCCACCGCGCTGCCGCCAAGCGTTCATCCTCAATCGCTTCGACGGCCTGTCGCACCAGCAGGTGGCCGAGCGCATGGGCATCTCGCGCAACATGGTGGCCCAGCATGTCATCCGCGGCGTACTGGCCTGCAAGGCTTGCGAGGATCGCTTCCAGCGAGCAATGAAGAAGGCCAGATAGCACCGATCCAACTGCACCCATCGAACTACACTGATCGTGCCTGCATGCGTCGGTCCCGATACGAAATGCCATCCATCCCATGAGCCAGCCCGATCCCCGCCATTCCAACGACCGGCCTGATCCGTTGTCCTTCCCGCAGGACGACGTGGATGCGCATGGCTCCGCCAGCGCCGTACAGGGCGAGGACCCACTGGATGCAGTAGCTGCGGCGTGGATGGTCCGGCGCCAGGATGGCCTGACGTCGGACCAGCAGGTCGAATTCGAGCAGTGGTTGGCCAGCAACCCGACGCATGCGCGCGCGTTGGCACGCCTGGAAGGCACCTGGGACAGGCTGGGCCATCTGCCGGTTGGGGTCGTGGATGCGCTGAGGGCCGGCCTGCCTTCGCCAGTGGCTTCCGCCGCGGACCCATCGCGTGCCCAGCGGCCCGCGCCACAGGTGCCGCGGCGCAGGCGGTCATGGCGTCCTGCTGTAAGCCGCGTGATTTCCCGCGCAGCCGCTGCCGCCATCGCATTCGCTGCGATGGGCACGGCGTGGATCGCCTGGAACGCGTGGCAGCGCGCGCCGATTTTCGAACAGTCATTCGCCACGGCACGTGGCGAGCAGACTCGGGTGGAGCTGCCCGATGGCAGCACGCTGTGGCTGGATACCGCGACACGCGCAGATGTCAGCCTGTACCGCACGCACCGTGAAGTGCGCCTGTCGACGGGGCAGGTGTTCTTCGCCGTGCACCCTGACCGTGAGCATCCTTTCAACGTGCTGGTCGCCAACACGCGGGTCACCGTGGTCGGAACACGCTTCTCGGTGCGACGTACCGGCAGTGCCCTCGGTGGCAGCGGCGAGGTGAGCGTAGCCGTGGAGCAGGGGCATGTGCGCGTCGCCAAGGCCCAGGACATGGCAGAGCAGGGTGCTGCTGTGGATCTGCTGGCGGGCCAATCGGTCATTGTCGGCGCGGGTGGCAAGCCCGGCCCGGTGGGCAGCGAGGTGGACACGTCCTGGCGCGACGGCCGCATCAGCTTCAGCGGTACCCGCCTGGACCAGGCCCTGGCCGAGTTCGAACGCTATGGCGATACCGGCCTGGTCATCCACGATCCGGCGGTGGCGGCACTGAAGGTGCAGGGCAGTTTCAACCTGCGACGTGCGGGCGCCTTTGCCAGGGCGTTGCCGCAGGTGCTGCCGGTGCGCCTGGATGCTCGCGGCAGGCATACGGAAATCGTGGCGGTCAGCGCGGAGTGAGGGGCTGCAGAAAGTTCGCTTATTGACCTCAACACTTTCGCAGGTCGTGCGTCTGCACAGGTAGGAAATATTTCTACCGTGGAGCTCCCTACATGCCGCACCCGTTCCTTCGCCTTGCGCCGCTCGCGCTGGCCACCGCTATTGCCCTGCCATTGCTGGCAACCACTTCTTTGCCAGCACATGCGCGGGAAACCGATGCCGGCTCCGTGACCGTCTCGCTGCGAGCACAGTCGTTGGGCAGCGCGCTGAATGAACTGGCACGGCAGGCTGAGCTGCAGCTGATGGTGCATCCCGACCTGGTCGCGGGCAAGCAGGCGCCTGCGGTGTCCGGACGGCTGACAGCGCGGCAGGCGCTGGAGAGGCTGCTGTCAGGCAGTGGCCTGGTGGCCGATATCCAGGGCACTGACGTGATCGTGCGACGTGCATCGGTGGGCCACGAAGACGGCAGGACGGTGGGCACGCTACGCGAAGTGCGGGTTGAGGCCCGTCGCCTGGGAGAGACTGAAGGCACCGGCTCGTACACCAGCGATGGCTTGACGATTGGCAAGACGGCACAGGCCATGCGGGAACTGCCGCAGTCGGTCTCGGTGCTGACCAAGCAGCGCCTCGAGGATCAGAACATCACCGACCTGGGCAAGGCGGCCGAGCAGATCGTCGGCCTGACCGTGCAGGACAGTGGCCACCGCCTGACCGACATCTACTCGCGCGGCTTTGCCATCGACAGCGTGCAGATCGATGGCGGTGCGCCGATGTCGACCTCCAGCGGCAACTACACCTTCATCTCCTATGACATGACCGAGTTTGATCGTGTCGAAGTGCTGCGCGGTGCGGCAGGCCTGCTCAACGGCACCGGCAACCCAGGAGGCGCGGTAAACCTCGTGCGGAAGATGCCGACCGCCGTGCCGCAGTTCAAGTTGACCGCCAGCGCCGGCAGCTGGGACAACTACCGCACCGAGATGGATGCCTCCGGTCCACTGGCCTTCGGTGGCAAGCTGCGCGGTCGCGCGGTGGTGGCCTACGATGACCGCAGGTACTTCACCGATCTGCGGTCCACCCGCAAGCCGACGTTCTATGGCGTTGTGGAAGCCGATGTCGGTTCCAATGCCGTGGTGGCACTGGGGGCGCGCTACCAGCACGTCAAGGAACAAGGAACGCCGCAGGGCTTTCCGCGCTACAGCAACGGTGCCGACCTGGGACTGCCGCGGCACACCGCACTGACCGCGCCATGGGCTTACGAGGACACCACCTCGACCGAGTTCTTCGCCAAGGTCAGCTGGAGGCTGGCGCCGCGCTGGACGATGCGCCTCAACGCCACGTTCACCGAGGAAGATCGCGACGTCAACGGGGGCTACGTGTCTGGTGCGGTCAATCCGGTGACCCTGGCCGGTTCGCGCTGGGTCGGCTCTGACCAGCACAGCTGGAACCGCCAGCACATGATCGATCTCAACCTGAGTGGTGCATTCGATATGTTCGGGCGCACGCACGAACTGCTGGTGGGTGCGGACATGCAGGATATCCGGAGCCGCTGGCAGAGTTTCGTGGTCGAGCGCGCTACCGGGCAGGCCGCCAATCTGTTTGACATCGGCTCGACGCCTTACGTGCCTGGCAACCTGGCACGTGGCCAGCTGTTCCGCAGCTATGACCCGAACGACACGCGCCAGTATGGTGTCTACAGCACGCTGCGGCTGGAAGTGGCGGACAACACCAAGGTGGTCGTCGGCGCGCGCGCGAACAGATACACATTCAACCAGGTCTACAGCACCTACCTGGACGCCAGTTGGCAGATGACCGATACCTGGCGCGTGGCCAGCGCCACCCAGTACAGCGAACCCACCCAGGTCGTGCCGTTCGGCGGCATCATCTACGACCTTTCGCCGCAATGGTCGGCCTATGCCAGCTACGCGGAGATCTTCAACCCGCAGGCCTATTACAAATCGGGGCCGGCACCGGGCAGTGGCCTCAAGCCGATGCACGGCAGCAACACCGAAGTGGGCGTGAAGGGGGAACTGCTGGAAGGTGGCCTCAACACGTCCTTTGCGTTTTACCGGGTGATCCAGAAGGACCGTGCGATACAGGATGCCCGCTACCCGATCACGGAAACGCTGTTCGCCGGCACCTGCTGTTACGTCAACGCGGGCAGGGTGGTCAGCCAGGGCGTGGATGCGGAAGTAAATGGTGAGATCGCGCGCGGGGTGAACCTGTATGCCGGCTACACCTTCAACAGCAACCACAACAAGACCGACAGCGCGGTGTTCAGCACGATCACGCCCAAGCACTCGCTGAAGTTCTTCGGCACCTGGCAGCTGCCTGGCATGGCGTCGGCGTGGAAGATCGGCGGAGGTGCGACCATCAGCAGCAACCAGTACGTAAAGGGCATGGCTGCGACCTGGAACGAGAGCGCTCGGAACTGGACAGGCCCCAGCACGGCGTTCGCCTACACCCAGGCCGGTTATGCGGTATGGAATGCGATGGTGGAGTACCGGATGACTCCGCATTGGCTGGTTGCGCTCAATGCCAACAACCTGTTCGATAGAACGTACTACCGCACGGTCGGCTCATCCACCCTAGGCAACTACTACGGCGAACCGCGCAACTGGATGCTGACCCTGCGCGGCAGCTACTGAGGTGGCAGGCGCCTGCGGCTCCGTGGCCGCAGGCGCTGTGTTGCAAGGCCAGGCTCAGAGCCTGACCGTCACACCCACCTGGAAGCCACGCCCCGGCAGCGGGGCGATGTACTTCAACGGCGAGTTGTGCGGGCGCGCTTCCTCGTCGAGCAGGTTGCTGCCGTTGACGAACACTTCCATGCCGGCGATGTAACTGTTGCGCACCGGCAGTTCGCGGCTGACCTGCAGGTCGACCAGGTTGAACGCGTCCAGCGGAATTTCCTCGCTGACATTGCGGCCGAGGTACTTCTGCGTGCCGTAGTAGGTACTGGACAGCTGCGCCTTCCAGCCCTGGCGTTGCCACTGCAGGTTGGCGCCGTAGCGGTTGGTCGGCATGTTCGGCAGGTACTCGCCATCATTGTGGGCGCGCAGTGCGTCCGGGTGGTCGGCCTTGTTCTTCACCAGGTCGGCAAAGGCCGAGACATTCAACGTGCCATAGCGGCCGAGATCCAGCGCCTGCGAAGCGTCGATCTCGAAGCCCTTCACCGTGGTGTCGGTCTGCTTCCAGTACTTCAGCGGCAGGCGGTTGGCGGTCTGCAGGCCGGAGTATCCAAGGTAGAGGTAGTTCTCGTACTTCATCCGGTACGCGGTGGCCGACAGCTCGAAACCGCCGAGGTGGAACAGGCCGGTCAACTCCAGGTTCTTCGCACGCTCCGGCTCCAGGTTCTGGTTGCCTTCTTCCTGGGTCATCACCGAATAGTGCGCGTTGCTGGCATACAGCTCGTTGATCTCCGGTGCGCGCTGCGAGGACGAGTAGCGCACCTTGGCGGCAAACAAAGGGCCGAGCTCGACGTACGAGCCGAGGCTGTAGCTGTTGAGCCGGTAGTCGCGGTCCTGCAGTTTCGTGTTGGCAGCGTTGCGCGCGGTCTTGAATCGGCTGGGCTGCAGCGTGTGGTCGACACGCTCATGACGGACGCCGGCATCGAAAGTGGCCCAGCCGAAGTCCAGCGTCTCTTTCAGGAACACCGCATTGCTGCTGGTATCGACATCGGGCAGGTAGCGCAGCGAGCCGCTGCCGGTGACATCACGCGACTGGTGGCTGAGGCCGAGCATGCCGCTGAGCGGGCCGACGCGCTGGTGGCTGAGCAGCAGCTCGGCCTGGATGCTTTCGAAGTCGTAGTCGTTGGCCTTGGACGCGCCGAGTCGTTCGCCCGAGGTGTTGTCCAGCTTGGAGACACGCAGTTCGGCACGCTCGAAGTAGGGCAGCGGATCGCGCAGCAGTGCTTCCAGCGCGTAGCGCTGCTGCTTGATCACCACGCCCACCGGCAGGCCATCGGCGTAGTTCGAGCCGAATGACAGGTTCTGCATCGAGAAGCCGGGCACGCCGTATTCGCTGTCCTTGGCATCGATGCTGACACCGACGTAGCCGCGGTCGAAGAACAGGGTCGAGCCGGCGGCCACCTGCGAATTGCGTGAGTAGCTGTTGCCCAACCGGTGGTGATAGTCGGGGGTCACGTCATTGTTGATCTGCTTCTGCACATACGAGGGCGTGCCGGGCACATAGGCCGGATTGACCGGGTTGATGTAGGTGCGGCGCTGCCAGACCGAGGTCGGGTTGTTGGTATAGAAGGAGAAGTCACCGTCGGCCCAGTCCGGGTTCTCGGTCATGAACTGGTCGATATAGGGCTGCGAGGCCTTGTTGTAGATCTGCTGGACGCGCGCTTCCTTCTGGCAGCTGTCGGCCAGTGCCGAGTTGACGCCGCCGGTGGCGGGGAACAGGCGGGTGTTGCAGACGCTGGCCTTGCTATTGCCGGGGATGTCGTAGTGGGAGATGCGCTGGCGCGAGACCTGCAGGTTGGTGGAGATGTTGCGCTGGTTGTTGAAGTTCATGCGGAAGCCCTGCGCGTCGGCGGCGTTGAAGCCCTTGCGCAGGACCAGTTCCATCGACTGGTCCTTGTCTTCCATGCTGCGCGAGATCAGGCCCGAGTCGACCTCCACGCTGCCGCCGATCGCGTTGCCGCCATAGCGCACCGTGTCGGAGGACTTGTTGACGGTGACACTGCGCACGAACAGTGGGTCGAAGGGAATGTTGATGTCGCCGCTGATCGCATTCATGCCAAGGATGGACTGGCCATCCTGCAGGATCTGAACCCGGTTGCCGCTGAGACTGCGGATGACCGGGGCGCCCGCGTTGGGCCCGAAAGCGCTGTTCTGCACGCCGGAGACATGCTCGAGCAGGCCGCCCAGGGTGCGGTTCTGCGCCTGTGGATTGTCGACGGTGACGCGGCTGTCGATACGCGAGGGCTTCGAGGCCTCGACCTGAAGCGTGGGAAGGGTGGGTTCGTCCGCCGCGTGGGCGGTGTGGACGGCGAACAGAATGGCGGCAGCAAGCAGATGGCGACGCATGACACGCTCCGTGAAAATAGTGTGAAATGTTATAACGTAACTATTTGTATCGACAAGGGGCGAATGGGCCTTGCCAGTCGGACTGGAGATGAGAGTGGTTCTCATATGAGAATGGCCGACGTTTGTTCCTCCGCTGGTGACTCCATGCATGCCCTCACCCTTGCCGACCTGGACCACCTGGGCCGCCGCAGCGGCTTCCGCTATCGACTGCCGGAACCGGCCGCCACCACCGCGGAGCCGTACGTGGTCGAGGGCAGGGTGGAGCAGCGCTGCCTGCGCCCGGGCGTGACCCTGGCGCTGTCGGACGTGGTTGCGCACCAGGCCTTCGAGGCGATCTCGGAAGTGCCGCCGGCGTTCTCGGCCATCGTGATGCTGGAAGGCTGCGCCGGTGCTCGCCTGTCAGGGCAGGCGCAGATCGGAATGCGCCCGGGCGCGGGCGCGAGGATACTGGCCGATGCGGCGCCCATGACCGCGATCCACCCCGCGGGGCAGCGCATGCGCAGCCTGAATGTCTCGCTGGATGCATCGGCGCCGCTGGATGACCCGGTGATCAACGAACTGCTGTCCGCGCACCGCTCCGACGGCCGGCCGTTGCACAGCTGGCAGGTACCCGCGCATCTGGGGCACGCGGCCGACCAGCTGCTGTCGGGTGTCTGGGACGGTGCGATGCATGCGCTGCTGTGCGAGGGCGTGGGCCTGCAGATGCTGGCACTGTCCCTGGGCGCGCCTGCTCGCAATGCCGCGTTGGAGCTGCGCGTGTCCGCGCGCGATCGCCGCATGCTGCAGCGGGTGATCGATTGCCTGCAGGCAGCGCCGGCCGCCGATCACAGCCTGGACGATCTGGCGCGCGTGGCCTGCATGAGCGCCAGCAGCCTGCGCCTGAAGTTCCTGCAGGAGTATCGATGCTCGGTGTTTGCCTGGCTGCGCGAGCATCGGTTGCAGCGGGCCTGCGAGCAGCTCCGGCAGGGCTGCAGCGTGCAGCAGGCCGCACATTTCGCCGGCTACCGGCATGCCACCAATTTCGCGACCGCGTTCCGTGCACGCTATGGCATCGCACCGAGCCGGTTCCGCTGACGTTCGATCATCGCCGGCAGCGCGCAAACACCTGCTGCGTCCGCGCATACGTGCGCTCACGTTCAAATGACAATAATTCTCATCCAGCCTTTCCTTCCCGCTGGACCTTCCATGCCTGCCTGTTTCCGCCCGTGTGCCCTGGCAACTGCCATCGGCACGACCCTGGCGCTGTTCAACGCTGCCCATGCCGCCGAACGCGCACCTGCCGCCACGGCCTCGCAACTGCCCACCGTGCAGGTCACCGCCGATCTCGACGGCAGCACCGAATCGTCGCGCTCCTACACCACCGATTCCATGGGCACGGCGACCGGCCTGTCGCTGACGTCGCGGCAGACACCGCAGTCGGTCAGCGTCGTCACCCACCAGCAGATCGAGGACCGCGCGCTGCTGAGTACGGCCGATGCGCTGGCCACCGCGCCAGGCATCTCGGTCACGCGCAGCGATGCCAACCGCTACTCGTTCTCGGCGCGGGGTTTCGAGATCGACAACTACCAGTTCGATGGCGTGGTGATGCCGGTGCTGTCGCCGTGGAATTTCGGCGAGAACAACCTGGACATGGTGGTGTATGACCGTATCGAGATCGTGCGCGGTGCCAACGGCCTGATGACCGGTGCCGGCAATCCTTCGGCAGCGGTGAACTACGTGCGCAAGCGACCGTTGCGCGAGTTCGCTGCCAGTGCTGGCATCGGCCTCGGTAGCTGGGACGCACGGCGGGCGTGGGCGGATGTGTCCAGCCCGTTGAGCAGGGAAGGCCGCGTACGCGGTCGCCTGGTGGCAGCCAAAGCAGAGGCCGACAGCTACACCGCCGGCCTGGACAGCACCGCGAAGACGCTCTACGGCGTGGTCAGCGTGGATCTGGGCGAGGACACCGGGTTGATCGCCGGCATCTCCTACCAGGGCAATGACAACCGTGGCTTTGGCAGTGGCTTCGCGCTGTTCAACGCCGATGGCACGCGCACCGCCTTCGATCGTTCGGTATCGGCCACGGCCCCGTGGGCACGGATGAGCACCGATACCCGCAACGGCTTCTTCGATTTCAACCACCGCTTCGGTAACGACTGGCAGGCGCGGGTGTCCTACAGCCGTTCGCATACCGACATGGAGATGAAGCATCTCTATCGCGGCGGCTATCCCGATCCGGTCACCGGTGCCATGCCCAATGGCAACAGCTTCACCCGCTACGATGGACCGGTGCGGCGAGAGGCACTCAGTGCCAGCCTGTCGGGTCCGTTCCAGCTGTTCGGTCGCCAGCACACGGCGTCGATCGGCTGGTCGCGGTCGCGCGACGAGATCGCGCTGGGCCAGTACCGCGCGCTGGCGCCGCTGCCGCCGTTGGCCAGCTATCTGGACTGGCACGGGCCGGGCACGCCGGAACCGGTGTGGGCCAGCAGCAAGACCCAGGCCGATGATCTGGACAACCATCAGAGCGGCGCCTATGCGGTGGCGCGGCTGTCGCTGGCTGACCCGCTGCATGCGATCGTCGGTGCTCGCCTGAGCAACTGGGAGACGGACCAGGTCTACTTCGGCAGCAAGCGCAAGTACCGTTATCGCAACGAGTTCGTGCCGTATGCCGGCTTGGTCTGGGGCCTCAACGGGTACAGCAGCGTCTACGCCAGCTACACCGGCATCTTCAAGCCGCAGAACAATCGCGATGCATCCGGGCAGATCCTCGACCCGGTGAGCGGCCGCAGCTATGAGCTGGGCCTCAAGGGCAGCTGGCTGCAGGAGCGCTTGAATGCTTCAGCCGCGCTGTTCCGTACCCGGCAGGACAACCTGGCCGAAGCGACCGGCGGGCTGGTCGAGGGCAGTACGCAGGCCGCGTACCGCGCAGTGAAGGGTGCAACGGTGGATGGACTGGAACTTGAACTGGCCGGTGAGCCATTGCCGGGCTGGAGCCTGGGCACCAGCTTCACCACGTTCGTCGCGCAGGACGCACAGGGCAGGGCCATCAATACCGCCAAGCCACGCAGCCTGTTCAAGCTGTTCACTACCTGGCGCCTGCCCGGTGCCTGGGACCGGCTGACCCTTGGTGGTGGCGTGGACTGGCAGAACCGCATGTACCAGACCGCCACGGCACCCGGAAACCGCCGGGTGCCGGTAGAGCAGCCCGGCTATGCGCTGGTCAACCTGATGGCGCGCTACCAGTTCAGTTCCAACCTGTCCGCGGCGGTCAACATCAACAACCTGTTCGACCGCCACTACTACTCGCAGATCGGCTTCTACAACCAGGCCTGGTACGGCGCGCCGCGGAACGTGATGTTCACCGTGAAGGTCGGCTATTAAGGCGTGACGTTGCCCTGTGTTCAGCGCTTCGGCTTGTACCCGGCACGGGTGACGGGCACGATCCGAAGCGCTGCGCCCCACAATGTCCTACGCAGAGCCTTCTTCACTCGAACGGAGCATCGTATGAAGCTGTTGTCCGCTGTGTTGTTGTCCGCGCTGTCACTGCCGGCCGCGTCGGCGCTGGCGATGGAGGCCTCACCCTCACCGCTGCTGGGGCGCTGGTCGCTGGATATCGCCACCTCGGCGCTGCCCGAAGCGCAGCGCCCGAAGCAGGTGGTGCTGGAGTTCAAGGACGCCGGCAGCGGCCGTTGGAGTTCGCATGTGGATATCGTCCTGCATGACGGCAAGACCATGAAGTCCGATGGCACGCTGGCCCTGGATGGCACGCCGGGCGCCTTGTCCGGCACCTATGGCGCGGACAAGGCCAACCTGAAGCTGCCGGCGCCGAACACGCTGGTGATGCAGCTGGTGGACCATGGCACGCCCGCCTCGACCCGCATCTACACGGTAGCCGATGACCGCGCGACGATGACCGAGACCAAGGCGTTCTACGGCCATGACGGTACGCCGATCCTGCAGACCAACCTGTTCAAGCGGTTGCCCTAGCGGCACTGCGCGCGCCGCGCCTGCGCGGAAGATCCGCAGGCGTTGCGCCTGCCGCCCTACACCGCGGCCGGATCGGGCTTGCCGGTGTCGATGCCGTATCGGTCGATGGCCTCCTGCACCCGCGAGCGCTCGATGCGGCCCTCATCGGCCAGTGCCTTCAGGGCCGCCAGCACGATGAAGTGGCGATCCACTTCGAAGAACGTGCGAAGCGATTCACGCGTGTCGGAGCGGCCGAAGCCGTCGGTGCCCAATGCAGTGAAACGGCGGTCATTGATGAAGGGACGGATCTGGTCGCCGACGATCTTCATGTAGTCGGTGGCCACCACCAGCGGCCCTGCGTGGCCTTGCAGGCACTGCTGCACGTAAGGCACACGGGGTTCCGCGGCCGGATGCAGCAGGTTCCAGCGTTCCGCAGCCAGGCCATCGCGGCGCAGTTCGGTCAGGCTGGTCGCGCTCCAGACGTCGCTGGCGATGCCGAAGTCCTGTTGCAGCAACTCGGCCGCAGCCTCCACTTCGCGCAGGATCGAGCCACTGCCCATCAGCTGCACGCGTGGCTGCGAGGTCCCTCGTCCGGAGGGCGCGGGGTGCAGCAGGTACAGTCCCTTCAGGATGCCGGCCTCGGCGCCCTCGGGCAGTGCCGGATGCGGGTAGTTCTCGTTGAGTACGGTGATGTAGTAGTAGATGTCTTCCTGGTCGACGTACATGCGGCGCAGGCCGTCGTGGATGATCACCGCCAGCTCGTAGTTGAAGGTCGGGTCGTAGGACACGCAACTGGGAATCACCGACGACAGCACGTGGCTGTGGCCATCGTCGTGCTGCAGGCCTTCGCCCATCAGCGTGGTGCGGCCGGAGGTGGCGCCCAGCAGGAAACCGCGCGTACGCGCATCGGCTGCGGCCCATGCCAGGTCGCCGACGCGCTGTAGCCCGAACATCGAATAGAAGATGGAGAACGGAATCGTGGCCAGGCCATGGTTGCTGTAGGCGGTACCGGCGGCGATCCACGAACAGATCGCACCGGATTCGTTGATGCCTTCCTGCAGGATTTGCCCGTCCCTGGCTTCCTTGTAGTAGCTCAACTGGCCGGCGTCCTGCGGGGTGTACAGCTGGCCGAGGTACGAATGGATGCCGATCTGGCGGAACAACCCCTCCATGCCGAAGGTGCGCGATTCATCGGGCACGATCGGAATCACCAGCCTGCCCAGTTCCGGGTCCTTCAGCAGACTGGTGAGGATGCGCACGAAGCCCATGGTGGTGGACTGGCCACGATCGCCGCTGCCCTGCAGCTGGCTGTTGAAGATCGACAACGGCGGCAGTGGCAGCGGATCGACCCGGGCCAGGCGCGCCGGCAGCTGTCCGCCCTGGATGCGGCGGCGCTCGGCGAAGTACAGCGCTTCGGCACTGCCGGGTTCCGGGCGCAGGTAGGGCATCTCCTCCAGTTGTTCGTCGCTGATCGGCAGATTGAAGCGGTCGCGGAACGCACGCACCGCGTCGGCGCTCATCTTCTTCAGCTGATGGTTGATGTTCTGGCCTTCGCCGGCTTCGCCCATGCCGAAGCCCTTGACCGTCTTGGCCAGGATCACCGTCGGCCGGCCGCTGGTATTGACGGCCTGCTGGTAGGCGGCGAAGACCTTCTGCGGATCGTGGCCGCCGCGTGCGAGCGCCCAGATGTCGTCGTCGCTCATGTGCGAGACCAGCTCCAGCAGTTCGGGGTAACGGCCGAAGAAGTGCTCACGCACATACGCGCCGCTCTGCGACTTGAAGGTCTGGTAGTCGCCATCCACACATTCCATCATGCGCTGGCGCAGCAGGCCGCCGTGGTCGCGGGCCAGCAGATCGTCCCAGCCACTGCCCCAGATCAGCTTGATCACGTTCCAGCCGGCGGCGCGGAAGGTGCCTTCCAGCTCCTGGATGACCTTGCCGTTGCCGCGCACCGGGCCGTCCAGGCGCTGCAGGTTGCAGTTGACCACGAACACGAGATTGTCCAGCCGCTCGCGTCCGGCCAGCGAGATCGCCGCCAGTGATTCGGGCTGGTCCATCTCGCCATCACCCAGGAAGGCCCATACCTTGCGACCCTGGTGTTCCTTCAGGCCCCGGTACTCGAGGTAGCGCATGTAGCGCGCCTGGTAGGCTGCGGTGAGCGGGCCCAGCCCCATCGACACGGTGGGGAACTGCCAGAACTCCGGCATCAGGCGCGGGTGCGGGTAGGAAGACAGTCCTTCGCGCGCGGCTTCGCGGCGGAAGTTGTCCATCCGCTGCGGATCGATGCGGCCTTCCACATAGGCACGGCCATAGATGCCCGGCGCGGAATGGCCCTGGATGTAGATCATGTCGCCGTCGAAGGTGTCGGTGCGGCCGCGGAAGAAATGGTCGAAGCCCACGTCGTACAGCACGGCGGCTGACTGGTAGGTGGCGATGTGGCCACCGACGTTGGAATACCTGCCGGCACGCAGCACCATCACCATCGCGTTCCAACGGATCATCGCGTTCAAGCGGCGCTCGATGGCCAGGTCGCCCGGATAGGCAGGTTGGCGCTCGGGGGGAATGGTGTTGACGTAGGCGGTCCAGGCGCGGGTGTGCAGGTCGCCGTGCTGCTGGGCGTCCAGATCGCTGAGCTGGTCGATCAGGTAATGCGCGCGTGGCCGGCCACCGGCCTGCATCACCGCCTGCAGCGATTCACGCCACTCCCGCGTTTCCAGCGGGTCGGTATCGAAGGGGATGAGGGCTTGGTTCATGGCGGTCTCCAGAGTGCGCCGGCCGGCCGCCTGCCGGGACGACAACACCGGCAGGGCGCACAGCACTGGAGCGGGGTTGCCACGGCGGGGCCGGGAGGCGAAGGGCGACCGTGGCGGTCACCGGGAAGGAAAGCGTAGGCCGGGCCTGCTGGCGTCGATAGGCGGGCCCGGCTTGGGTCTCTGGCAAGCAGCCGTTGGCATGCCACTGCAACACCCCTGTCACCGAGGGCCGTCACTCTGCTGGGTTTTCCAGCCTCGGGGTGGTTGGTCGGCCGTGAACAGCGTGAGGATCTGGGAAAAGAGCTACGAACTGCGGCGCAGGCTGCTGCGTGGCTTCTTCCTGCGTCGCGGCTCGGCCAGCGAGGATGCCGAGGATCTCGCCCAGGAGGTGTACCTGCGGCTGCTGCGGACGACCGGCGAGGATGCGGCGGCGATCGAGAACCCGGAAGCCTACCTGTTCACCGTGGCGGCCAATCTGGCGCGCGAGCACGCACGCTCGCGTTCCACGTTGCCGCCGCTGGAAGACGTCGATCTGCTGGCTGAAGTGTTGAAGAGTGAAGAAGACATCGAAGGTGAGTTCGAGCGCGCGCAGCGCTGGATCGACATCCGCAGCGCCATCGCACAGTTGCCGACGACTACGCGGCGGGTGATGGAACTGCACTATCGCGACGGGCTGGACTGCCCGGGAATCAGCCAGCAGCTGCAGGTGTCGGTGCACATGGTGCGCAAGCATATCGGCAAGGGGCTGGAGGCCTGCAGGAAGGCGCTGGGCGCCAGGGAGCACACATGAACCGGCATCCATCCCACGTGGCCGACGATGGCATTTCCCGCGAGGCCATGGACTGGTTCCTGTGCAATCGCGAGGGGACGTTGAGCGAGGCCGAGCGCGCTGCCTTCCTGGAGTGGATGAAGCGTTCGCCCGAGCACGTGCGCGCCTACATGCGGGCGCTCGCGCTGTATCGTCAGGTCGATGAGGCACTGCAATCGCCGCTGCCCGAGGAGGTGCTGGCGTGGCCAGTGAAGGGCGCCTCGGCGAAGGTGGTGCCGCTGTTCGGCAGCACGCCGGAGCCGCTGCGCAGTGTGCCCAGGCGCGACCGCACACGCTGGCTGGGCCTGGCCGCCGCAGCGTGCGCTGCCTTGCTGGGCATTGGCCTGCTTCCGCTGCTGATGCCTGCCGAGCAGATGTACAGCGCCGACCACGGTGAACTGCTCGACCTGGTGCTGGCCGATCAGACCCAGGTGCAGCTCAACGCGGACAGCCGCCTGCGCGTGCGGATGGGCTGGTTCAGCCGCAAGGTGGAACTCCTGCAGGGCGAGGCCACATTCGACATCGCTCACGACCGGCGGCCGTTCAAGGTGCAGGTGAACGGCCTGGAGATCCGTGACATCGGCACGGTGTTCGACGTGTCGCGACGTCTGCAGGGCACGCGCATCGGCGTGGTTTCCGGCGAGGTCGAGGTCTGGAGCCAGGGAGCAGGCGCCCGCCGCCTTGCACAGCTGGACGGAGGGCGCGTGGTGCAGGTCGACACGCGCAGCCATGCCGTTGAATCGTTGGACATGCCATTGTCGATGCTGCTGGACTGGCAGCAGCGCAAGGTATCGTTCCTGGACGAGCGGCTGGACGAGGTGGCTGCAGCCTTCAACCGCCACAACCAGGTACAGGTGCGGGTGCTGGACGAAGGCGCGGCGGCGGCGCGGTTGTCCGGCAGCCTGGATGCGCATCGCATCGGTGCGTTGCAGGCCTTCCTCGAACGCGATCCGCGCTTCGTCGTCCGTCGCGAAGGCGATACGGTGCGGGTCGGAAGTCGTTGAAGCCGGCTGCCGCGCGCTGTCAGAAAAAATTCATCGAATCCGCGTTCTCCACTTCGGCGGACGCGGGCTCTTACTTGGGAGAAGCCGCTGTCGGATCACGCTGCGGCACCTGTTGCCTCTCTCTTCCAAGGACCCGTGATGCGGAACACGCTCTACCTGTCGATCGTCCTCGCCCTGTCTCCCTGCAGCATGCCGGTGGCCCTCGCGGCCGGCGCCGATGGCCTCGAAACGCCTGTATCGGCCCCGATTGCAGCGCAGCCGCTGTCGCGTGCGCTGGAACAGTTGTCGCGCAGTTCCGGCGTACAGTTCCTGTATTCGGCGGGCGGTGACGCGCGCATGGCCGGCGCGGTGCCACGAGGGGCTACCGTCAGGCAGGCGCTGGACGCTCTGCTGGCCGGTACCGGCCTGGGCTATACCGTGGTCGATGGCAACGTCATCGCCATCGATCCGGCACCCGCGCGCACCGCCCCGAAGCCGGCCGCACCGAAGCCGCGCGAGGCCGAGGCCGTGGTGGCGCCAACGCTGGATACGGTGAAGGTGATCGCCGCCCACGAGGTGATCGACCAGAAGAAGACCTCGCCGGTGATCAAGGACTCGGTGGTCTACGACGAGATGGACAGCTACGGTGACGAGACCTTGGCCGAAAGCCTGATGGCCGCGCCGGGCCTGAGCGCGGTCGAGGATGCCGGTGAACCACGCTACGTGACCGTGCGTGGCGTGCAGGCGAACCTCAACTACACCACCATCGATGGCATCGCGATTGCCAGCGTGGGCGGCAGTGGCTCCGGCGAGCGCATGAACAACCTGCAGCTGATTCCCAGCGACATCGGCACCCGCACCGACATCTACAAGAGCTTCAGCGCCGAACAGGCGCCGGACGCGATTGGCGGCGTGATCGACATCATCAGCCGCAGCGCGTTCGATCGATCCGGCAAGTACGTGTTCGCCGACGTCGCCGGTATCCATTCCACGGCCGAGACCCATGTCGAGCGCAGCGCCGGCGGCAACCACGAGACGTTGGGCCACTTCGGCAAGAGCGCCAAGATGGTGTTCTCCAACCAGTTCGGTGCCGACCAGCAATTCGGCATCGTTGCGGTGGCCCGCTACGAGCAGCGTTCGCGTAACAGCGTCAAGCGCTGGGTGGAGTCGAACTACTACTACAACGATGCCGGCAAGTACCTTACCGACGGCACCACCGGGCCGGACGAGGCCAAGGGCTGGAACGGGCTGCGTGCACCCGGCAACTTCAGCACCGGTACCTACACCAACTTCATCACCAATTTCGGTGGCTCGGCCAAACTGGAATGGAAACCATCGGATGATCCGTTCTATGCGTCATTGCTGCTGTACTCGTACCGGTTCTACGAGAACTCGACGATGAACAAGACCGATCTGTATGGCAATGCCAAGTTTCCGATCCGCAACCAGACCGAACACAGCGGCACCACCCAGATCAACAGCATCTACATCAAGAATCGCCACGACCGCTGGGACCGCAACAACCGTGGCGCCATCGCCAGCTTCAACTGGGATATCGGTGATCGCTCGCGGCTGACCCTGCGCGGCGGCCACACCGAGGAGACCTTCCACAACAGCCAGGTCTACTGGGGCGTGCGCGCCTATCCGAGCAACCTGTTCGTCGACTACGAGAACGACAGCCACGGCTTTCCCAACGCGGTGGGCGTCTCCGACTCCAGCCTGCTGACCAGTTCGGCATTCAAGCTCAATCCGGCACAGGCCTATGTTTCGCCGCGCGATGCCAAGGAAACCATCGACAACCTGCGCGCCGACTTCAGCTACAACATCGATGCCGACGCGCGCGGTTTCGGCCTGGCCGCGGGTGCCGAGTACCGTCACCTGAAAATCTGGCAGGACATCGATTTCGATTACTACAAGAGCAGCGCGACGTTGAACGACTACCTGTACCCGGGTTCGACCCTGCTGGGCAGCGTGCCGGGCTTTCCGCTGATCGACAACCGCAAGTGGAACGACGAACTGTTTCCGAAGCTGGGCAGCAACAACGCGGCGTATCCCAATGCCAACTTCACCAGCGACTACAAGTACGTGGAAGACATCGGCAACGCGTATGTGTCTGCCCATTACGCCTGGGACCGCCTGCTGCTGATCGGCGGCCTGCGCTATGACCACACCGCCTTCGATGCATTCAGTCCGTTCAGCAACGACGGCGGCACCACCTATACCTCGGCCTTCCGCAAGACCGGCGGCGGCTACAACAACCTGCTGCCGTCATTGAACGCCACATTCAAGCTGAGTGATGACCAGCGCCTGCGATTCTCCGCCAGCCGTACCCTGGGCCGGCCGACGCCGAGCAATATCGCCCAGGCCACGAGCACCAGCTGTGGCGATGACGAGGAAGGCAGGGGCTTCTGCACCATCAAGCAGGGCAACGCCAACCTGCAGCCGCGCCGTTCCACCAACATCGACCTGGCGTGGGATCTGTACTTCAACGGCAACAACGGCCTTGTCTCGGTGGCGCTGTTCGACAAGGTGATCAAGGATGACATCTACACCCTGACCACCTTCGAGAACGTGGGTGATACCCGCTACCGGGTGACCCAGCCGATGAACACGGATGAGTCGAAGCTGCGTGGCATCGAATTCGCGGTGGCCAACCGCAACCTGCAGCGGGGCCGCCACCGTTTCGACATGTACTTCAACGCGACCCGGCTGGAGGGCCAGACCAACTACCGCATCAGCGATGGCACCGAGCGCCGCCTCGACCGTCTGCTGTACCAGCCGGACTGGTCGCTCAACGGTTCGGTGATCTGGCGCATGCCATGGAAGAGTGCGCAGCTGCGCCTGTCCGGTACCTACCGCAGCCGGATGCTGGTTGATTTCGGTGATACCGAGTGGCTGGATTCGTACTACGACCCCTACATGACCTTCAACATGGCCTTCAGCCACAAGGTCAGCAGGCACGTGACGCTGAAGTACGAAGCCAAGAACCTGTTCAATACCCAGCCCACCTACAGCACCGGTCCGAACGGGCGCTTCCGTACCGAGATCGACGACTACGGCCGCTTCTTCTACTTCCACATCATCTACAACTGAGGGCGCAGCCGTGGAGACGATCAATCGCAGGCGATTCCTGGCACTGGCCGGCCTGTCCGCAGCCGGTGCGTGGATGGGCACGGCACATGCACTGGCCGCGCAGGCCGATGCCACCGCGCTGAACCCGCGCAACCTGCTGGCCTCGCCGCACTTTGCCAGCACACCGTTCACCCTGGGCGTGGCCTCGGGTGATCCCTCCGCCGACGGCATGGTGCTGTGGACGCGGCTGGCGACCGAACCACTGTTGTTCGGCGGCGGCATGCCGACGCGGCCGATGGTGGTCGAGTGGCAGCTGGCTGCGGACGATGGCATGCGCAAGGTGGTACGCCAGGGCTCGGCGATGGCCCATCCCGAGCTGGGCCACGCCGTGCACGTGGAGCTGGAAGGGCTGGCACCCGGTCGCCCCTACTGGTACCGCTTCACGGTGGGCGGCCACGCCAGTGCGGTGGGCCGTACCCGCACCTTGCCTGCGGCCACGGCCGCAGTGGATCGGGTGCGCTTTGCGGTGGCGGGGTGCCAGCACTACGAGGAAGGCCACTACACCGCGTGGCGGCGGATCGCCGGGGAGCCGCTGGATTTCGTGTTCCACTACGGTGACTACATCTACGAGGGTGAAAGCCAGCCGGGCCGGCGCAGGATGAACGGCCAGCCATTCACCAACCTGCGAAATCATGTCGGGCCGCAGACCTATACGCTGGACGACTACCGCCGCCGCTACGCCCAGTACAAGAGCGATGCCGACCTGCAGGCTGCACATGCGTCGGCACCCTGGTTCGTCACCTTCGATGACCACGAAGTGGACAACAACTGGGCCGGTGCCGAAGACCAGGACGATACGCCCAGCGAAGTCTTCCTGCTGCGCCGTGCGCAGGCGTTCCAGGCCTACTACGAGAACATGCCGCTGCGGCGTTCGGCATTTCCGCGCGAGGGCCACATGCAGCTGTACCGGCGCGCGCGCTACGGAACGCTGATGGACCTGCACCTGCTCGACACCCGCCAGTACCGCAGCAAGCAGGTGAACATGGCGCTGCGCGAGGAGGTGGAATCGCCGAAGCGCAGCATCGTGGGGGCGAAGCAGGAGCGCTGGCTGTTCGACGGCCTGGCCGATGCCGCACCGCGCTGGCACACCATCGCCCACCAGGTGGCGCTGGGCAATTACATGCGTGAGAAGGACGGGGTGGTGCAGTCGTCCGACGACCAGTGGTCGGGCTATCTGGACAGCCGCCGGCGCCTGCTCGACCACATCCAGAAAGTCGGCTTCGGCAACGTGGTCACGGCCTGTGGCGATGCGCACCGCCATTACGCCAGCGACCTGGTGCAGGACCATCGCGATTCGGGCGTGGTCTCCAGCGAATTCCTCGCCACGTCGATCACCTCCGGTGCCGATGGCCAGGGCATGGACGCTTACGCCGAAAACCAGCTGCGGCACAGCCCGCACCTGAAGGCGACCACCGACAAGCGTGGCTATGTGCTGTGCGATGTCACCCGCCACGCATGGATCGGTGACATGAAGACGCTGGATTCTGTGATGCAGCCCAATGGCAACGTGCAGAGCTGGAAGCGCTACGCGGTGGAGCACGGCCGGCCGGGGTTGCAGGAGGCCTGATCAGGCCAGTCCATTGTAGCGTCGAGCCATGCTCGACTGCTTTTCCCGGTAGATGATCGAAAAGCAGTCGAGCATGGCTCGACGCTACAACGGCGGAGCAGCTCAATCGTGCTCGAAGCGCAGCGGTTCGCTGCCCATCGCCGGGTCGCTGGTGCCGGGGCGTCCATCCTCGGCGCGCCCGGCCAGGCGCAGGGTGCTCTGGCCGGCGCTGACCTGCAGGTCATACCAGCCAGCGGTAGGAGTCGCGTCCCATGCCAGCGATGTGTCCGCACGCGCCGGCAGCGCCAGCGTCTGCTCGGGCATGTGCCCGGCATAGGCGCCGGCCTGCACACGCAGTTGCAGCGCGCTGTCGCCGAGATTGCGCAGCTGCAACCGCAGTTGGCCGTCCGCGCGCTCGACCGTCGCCTGCAGGGCGGGCGCCTTTGCCGCGCCATGGAAGTGGCGGTGGAAGCCATTCGGGCCGAGCAGCCACAGGTCGTAGCGCCCCTGGGCATCCAATGGCCAGCGCTCCTGCAGCGGCATCCCCGGTACCAGCGTGTAGCGGCGCGGAATGGCCCCGAGCCGCAAGCGGTCGTAGACATGCAGTACCGCCGCCGCACCTTCACAGGACAGCACCAGATCCACGCCCGATGCATCCAGGCGGGCGATCGACGCCTGCGGCCGATAGGGCAAGGCCCGCGCCGGGCGCACGCCGCTTTCCTGCTTCGCCGGCTTCAGTCCCTCCGGCAACGCCGGCACGGTGCGTCCCGGCAGCGCGGCGGCACGTGCGGCCACCGCGCTGACGTCGGGCAGGCCGCGCACGAACGGGCGGGTATCGCGCTGGGCGAAGTCGAAGGCGCCCGTCAGGTCGCCGCAGACCGCACGGCGCCACGGCGAGATGTCTGGCGCGGCCACGCCGAAGCGGCGTTCGATCAGGCGGATGACCGAGGTGTGGTCGTACACCTGTGAATCGACCCAGCCGCCGCGGCTCCACGGCGAAATCACGTACAGCGGCACGCGCGGGCCGAGCCCATACGGGCGGCCGCGCAGCTCGGTGGCATCGTATTTTTCATCACCCGGTGCCGGATGATGGTGATACTCGCCGTCGGTACTGACCGATGAGGCGCCGGCCCAGCCGCCGGCCACGGGCGAAGGCGGTGCCGGTGGCGGCATGTGGTCGAAGAAGCCGTCGTTCTCGTCGAACATCAGCAGCAGTGCCGTACGACTCCAGACCTCCGGATCGGCAGTCAGCGCGTCCAGCACGCGCGCGGTATAGGCCGCGCCCTGGGCGGGACTGGACGGGCCGGGATGTTCGCTGCCGGCGGCGTCGGCGATGATGAAACTGACCTGCGGCAGGCGCCCGTCCAGTACATCCTGGCGCAGCAGCGCCAACCCGCGCGTGCTGACGCCGCGCGCGCGCAGCTGTGGGTCATGCCCGGGTGCAGCGCTGTAGGCGCGGCGGAACGCTTCGAAGCCGGCCAGCGGGTTGTCGGTGAAGTTGTCGGCCATGTCCTGGTAGATCTGCCAGGACACGCCCGCCTGCTGCAGGCGTTCGACATAGCTGGTCCAGCGGTACGACGCCGGATGCCCGCCGTATTCGGGGAAGTTGTCGTGCGAGTTGGCGATCACCGGGCCACCGGCGCGGGCCCGCGCATCGTTGTGGCCGGTCCACAGGAACACCCGGTTCGGGTTGGTGCCGGCCTGCATCGCGCAGTGGTAGGCGTCGCAGATCGTGAAGGCATCGGCCAGTGCGAACTGGAACGGCAGGTCGCTGCGCTGGAAGTAGCCCATCGAGTGATTCTGCTTGGCCTTCGGCCATTGCCCCATGCGGCCGTGGTCCCATGCGCGCTGGGCATCGGGCCAGGTGTGTGGGGTGCCTTCCACGCGCATGTAGCCGAAGTGCGCGGCGGTATCCAGCGGGAACGGCGCAATCGCGCGCTTGCCGCTGGCGTCGGGTTGCAGCCACAGGCTGCGGGTGCGGCCACCGGCCTCCAGTGCAGCGGCCGGCGCGACGAAGCGATCGCCGAAGCCACGCACGCCCGGCAGGGTGCCGAAGTAGTGGTCAAACGAGCGGTTTTCCTGCATCAACACCACGATGTGCTGCAGGTCTTCGAGGCTGCGCGTCTGCGCGGCAGGGGCAATCGCTGCGGCCCGGGCGATGCTGGGCAGCAGCGGGGAAAGGCCGGCGGCAACGCCGGCCTGCAACAACCGGCGTCGGCCGATATCGGTCACGGGCTCACTCACAGGTCCACACGGAAGGAGATGCCGACGGTGCGCGGGGCGCCGATGAAGGCGTTGTCGCGGCCGTCCACCCCTGCAAGATACCGCTTGTCGGTCAGATTGCTCACCACCAGGTTGGCGCCCATGCCCTTCAGGCGCGGGGACAGGCCCTGCAGGTCGAAACCGATGTTGGCATTGAACACGGTGGCCGACGGCAGCTTGTTGACGTTGGCGGCGTCCAGGTAGCGGGTGCCCAGGTAGCGGCCGGACAGGCCGAAGTTCCAGTTCGCACCCTGCCAGTCAGCCGACAGCACCAGGGTGTTCTCCGGCTGGCCGATCACCTTGGCGCCGTCGACGATGCCCAGCTGGGTGTCGCGTGCGGCGTTGCCGCTGCCGAGGTACTTGGAGCGGTTGTAGGTGTAGGCCGCATTGATCCGCCAGCCGTTGTCCCAGCCATAGCCGAACGCCGCTTCCAGGCCGTTGCTTTCCACGCCGCCGAAGTTCTCGTAGACGCCGTCGGTCTCGCCCAGGTAGTCGATGCCGCTGACGAAGCCAGCCGGCAGGTAGACGATGCGGTTGTCGAACTTGATGTTGTACAGGGTGACCGAGGCGGTCAGCGGCCAGCGGCTGATGCGCATGCCCACTTCGATGTTGTCGGCGGTTTCCGGCTCGACGTTGCGGAAGCGCTGCGGGTCGGTCTCGCCCAGCACGCCGGAGGGGATGGCGGCGAAGTTCTGCGAGAAGCCGGCGAACAGCTCCATGCCTTCCACGCCCGGCGCCCAGGTGAAGCCGGTGGACAGCAGCGGGTCGGACTTGGAATCGGAGGTCACATGCTCGGCGGCACCGATCACGCGGCGGCGTGACTGGTCGACGAAGAACTGCTTCACGCCCAGGCGCGCGCTGAACGGGCCGAAGCGCGCGACGTCCTCGACGTAGTACATCTGCTCGTCAACCTTGTACTTGTCCTCGAACTGCACCCAGTACGGCTGGTGATCGAAGGCGATGCTCTGGCCGACATTGAGCAGGCGGTGCCAGTCGCGGCGCGCCGAACGGTCAAGTTTCTCCACCCACAGGCCGCCGCGGATCGTGTTGTCGACCGTGCCGAAGCTCTGCCGCCATTCAACGTCGGCGGTCACGCCCATGCGGTCGTTGTCGTAGTGGGTGTGGCGGTAGGACTGCGCACCCAGTACGTTGCCGGCGTAGCAGTTCGGGTCGTACTCGGCGGTGAAGCCCAGCCGCGGGGTGCAGCTGGCCAGGCGCTGCGCGGCGCTGCCATCGGGATTGACGAAGAAGATCTGGCCGCGATTGCTGCCGCCGTAGACCGTCTTGCCGCCGATGTATTCCGACTCCGGGCGACCGGCGCCGTCATCGCTGACCTGCGCCAGGTACGGCGGCAGCCAGTCGCCGCGCCCTTCCATGCGGTGCCCGTAGGCCGCCACCGAGGCCTTGAAGCCGTTGCCGCCATCGAAGGCGGCGCGCAGGTAGCCGAAGGTGTTTTCGCGCAGCGCACGCGAGCCGGAACGGTAGTTCTGGTCCAGGTACGGAATGCCGGTAAGCGTGCCCACCAGATTGTCACGGTCCGGGTTGGTGGCGAAGCCGGCGGGCGAGACACTGGTGTACTCGGGCTCGTCGGCATCGTTGTAGGACAGGTAGCCGGTCAGCGTCCAGCGGTCCAGCTCGGTGATGAACTTGCCGGCGATATGGTCGTTGCTGGCGTGGCCGGTGCCATCGATCCAGTCGTGCACCTTGGATGAGGAGGCGCTGACCCAGGCGCGGGTGTGGCCGCCGAGCAGGCCGGTGTCATAACGCACGTAGTACTTGCGTGCGTCGTTGTCACCGGCGCCGATCACGAAGCGCAGGCGGCTGTCCTGCAGCGGATCGCTGGTGAGGAAGTTCAGCGTACCGCCCAGCGCCTCATTCGAGCGCGAGGAGATGTCGGCGGTACCCTGGCTGACTTCCACCGTTTCCAGATCGAGGGTGTCGATGTAGCGGTTGGCCAGCGAACCACCGCCGTATCCAGAGCCACCATTGGGCAGGCCGTCGATGGTGGTGCCGATCTGCTGGGTGTCGCGGTTGGTGACGAAGCCACGCATGCTGATCTGCGTACCCCACACCGACGAGCCGGTGGCGTCGGCCTCGCTGACCACCACGCCCGGCACTTCATTGAGCGCGTCGTTGACACTGCTCATCACCGTCTGCCGGTTCAGCGTCTCCGCGCGTACCGAAGTCTTGGCGTAACTGGTGGCCTGGCCGATCACCTGCACCTGGTCCAGCGTGCGGGCGTCGCTGCTGCGCGCTTCGGCCGTCTCGCCCTGCGGTGCTTCGGCCAGGGCGTCCAGTGCGGGGGCGATCAGCAGGGCAAGCAGCGAAATACGGGGAAAGCGCGCAATCGTTCGCATCGAAACCGGACCTGCAAGGGAGGGAAGCCCCGGAGTGTCGGCAGCGCCAATGACATCGGCATGACGTGGCCACGCAACGACGATGGCACTGTGGGGCCGGTCACGGCCTTCGGGTATGCTCGGCGCTTCAATGGAGCTGAGGTGCTGGCGATGCGGAAGCGGTCGAAGATCTGGTTGGGGGGCGCAGCACTGGTGCTGCTGGCAGGGTGCAGCGGGGCGCCTTCAGGCGAACAGGCGGGCGCACAGCCTCCGCTGCCCAGCGCCGGTGAGAACGCCGCACCCGAGGCAGCGCCGCTGGCTTCCGCCACTGCGGCCGATGGTGCCGCACTTGCCGACCGCGATGGCAAGCCCGTGCCGTTGATGCCGTTCGACACCGGCAGCGTGCCGCTGAGCACTGCTGCGCTGGGCGAACTGCCGTTCTTCAGCCTGCCGCAGGGCTATGCGCCGCAGAACGCGCCGCACCCGCGCGCGTGGGCACGTTTTCCGTTCCGCATGGGCGAGGGTGTGCATTGGGTGGAAGGCCCGAGCTGGTCGGCACGCATCGTGGCCGACAGTGAAGCGGCACCCGACAAGGCGTTCTCCGCACTGGAAGTGCAGCGAAACTTCGACGGTGTGATCACGGCCGCCGGTGGGCGCAAGGTGTTTGAAGGCGCGCTGCGGCGCGATATCTACTATGGCCCGCAGCTGGAAGGCGAGATCGGTGGCGGCTTCATCGATGCGGTGAACGGCGAACAGGACGCGCCCACCACGGTCTACGTGCTGCGCCAGGCCAACCGCACCGTGTGGGTGCAGCTGGCAGTGGACAGCAACGGCGCTGGCCTGGTGGTCGTGGATGAAGTGCCATTCAAGGCCACCGCGCAGTGGTCGGACAGCTTCCCGCACCTGTCCCTGCCGGCCGGTTATGGCGACCGCAACAAGGCCAAGCAACGCGATTTCGATGCGTTCCCGTTCTGGACCGGCGATCACTTCGAGCAGGTCGAGGGTCGTACCTTCGCCGTCGATTTCGACAAGGGCGAGCGCGAGTACTCAATGCACGAAGTGCGCCGCAACCTTGAAGCGATGATGGCCCAAGTCAACGGCATCAAGGTGTTCGAGGGACGCATCCCGCGCGAGGCGGCCGAAGGGGTGCCGAAGCCGGTGCAGTCGGCCTACAGCAATGCAGCCAGCTACAACTGGAACAACTACGACAGCGTGGTCTACCGCGCCGATCTGGCCGATGGCCGCCAGGTGTGGGTGCACGCGCGGCTGGAATACCTCAGTGCCGGCTGGGTGGTGGCCGAACGCAAGGGCTTCGCCCAGACCGCGGCGCTGCTGCCGGCCGATGCGTTGAAGAAGAAGCTGGACAGCGACGGCCGGGTGGCGATCCAGGTCAACTTCGCCACCGACAAGGCGCAGATCCTGCCGGCCTCCGAACTGCAGCTGGCGCAGGTGCTGCAGCTTCTGCAGGGTGATCCTGCGTTGAAGCTGTCGATTGAAGGCCACACCGACGACAGCGGCGCCGTGGCGCATAACCGCAGTCTGTCGGAGGATCGCGCACGGTCGGTGGTGGCCGCGCTGACCGCCAAGGGCATCGCCGCCGATCGCCTGCAGGCGGCCGGCTTCGGTGCCGACAAGCCGGTGGCCGACAATGGCAGCGAGGAAGGCAAGGCACGCAATCGCCGCGTGGAGCTGGTCAAGCGCTGAGCGGGCGCCTGCTCAGTACCGCGCGTCCTTGGGTTTCGGGTCGCGCGGCCAGTCCTTGCTCTTGTTGGCAAAGTCCGGCCGCGGCTGGTTGATGAAGTAGCTGGCGATGTCCACCGCGTCCTGGTCGGGCATCACCTGCTGCCCCAGCGGCGGCTCGCGGGTTACCGCCGGTGGCATGTTGTGCTTGACGAAGCCGGCGGCCTTGTACAGCCGGGCCATGCCAGCGCCGATGTTGAAACTGTGCTCACCCCACAGCGGCGGGAAGGCGATGTCACCGCTGGCATCACGGCGGCCTTCGCCGTTGTCGCCATGGCAGGCCGCACACTGGGCGGCGTACAGCGCCTGGCCGCGGATCGGGTCGGGGGTCAGCGTGCTGTCGATCGGCCCTTCACTGGGCGCAGCGACGCGGGCGCCCTCGGGCACCGGACTGCTCAGCCATGCCATGTAGTCGAGCATCGCGCGCATCTGCGGCGCGTCCTTCGGTAGCGGCTTGCCGTTCATCGAACGCTGCAGGCAGCCGTTGATGCGCTCGGTCAGTCCGATCACCTTGCCCGGGCGCGGCATATAGCGCGGATAGGCACCACCACCGGTATTGAAGTAGTGGTTGCCGAAGGCCCGCTTGCCCTCGGCCATGTGGCACGAATTGCAGTTCAGATCGTTGCCGACATTGTCCGGCAGCAGCCGCGCGGTCTCATTGAGAAGGCGGCGTCCGAGCATCACCGACTCGGCGTTGCCGAGCGCGGCGATCTCTTCGGCGCTGGGCGGCTGGTAATGCCCGACCACCTTGCCCTGCGCATCGAGCATGTCGAACGTGCTGGCCGTGGCGGCATCGAGATCCGGGTACAGATGGCGATAGGCGAGGGTGCCGGCACCGGCCAGTACCAGCGCGGTGATCGCACTGCCGAACAGCAGGCGGGAATGCTTGCGAGAGCGCTTCATCGCGCGGCCTCCTGCGGAACGTAGTGCACCGGCTTGTCGCGCACCACCCGGCGCATCCGCGCCACGTCGACCTCGCTGACCGCGCTGGCCTGGTTGCCCCAGCTGCTGCGGATGAAGGTCAGGATCTGTGCCAGCTGCGCGTTCGGCAGCTGCTCGAAGCCCGGCATGGTGAACGCCATGCGGTCATGCGGGGTGTGCGGCGTGCGGCCGCCGATCAGGGTCACCTGCACCAGCGAGCTCGGATCATCGGCGAATACGATCGAGTTGCCGGCCAGCGCCGGGTATACGCGTGGCATGCCGCGGCCATCGGCGCGGTGGCAGGCCTGGCAGTGCTCGGCATAGGCCAGCGAGCCGGCCACACGGTAGTCGCCATTGCGCAGCGCTGCGGTGGTGGTGTCGGTACCGACCGACCCCTGTGCGCTGCGGCCCTCGCGCGCCGGCAGCTGTTTCAGATAGCGCGCCATCGCAAGCAGGTCGGCATCGGACAGATACTGCGTGCTGTGTTCGACCACGTCGGCCATGCCGCCGAAGGCCGCCGAGCGATCGGTGCGGCCGGTGCGCAGGAAGTCGACGATCTCACCTTCGCTCCAGCTGGCCAGGCCGGTTGACTCGTTGCGCAGGTTCTTCGCATACCAGCCTTCCAGCACCGAGCCGGACAGGAACTGGCGGCTGCCATCGTCGGCCATCGCCTTTTCCTGGAACGCCAGGCCGCGTGGCGTGTGGCAGGCGCCGCAGTGGGCCAGGCCTTCCACCAGTTCGGCACCGCGCTGCTGCCCGGCATCCAGCAACGGGTCCGGGTTGAAACTGCGCGGGCGTGCGAACAGCAGCTGCCACCACGCCAGCGGCCAGCGCATGTTGGCCGGCCATGGAATCGTGCTGTCGGCGTTGTCCTGCTTTACCGGCTGCACCGAGCCCATGAAGTAGGCGTACAGCGCCTTTATCTCGGCGTCGCTGGCAATCACGTAGGAGGCATATGGCATCGCCGGATACAACGGCTGGCCGTCATGACGGATGCCGCGGCGCACCGCGCGCTCGAAGTCGGCGTAGTCGTAGCTGCCGATACCGGTTTCGGGGTCGGGCGTGATGTTGGTCGAGTAGATCGTGCCCATCGGCGTCTGCATGCCGAGGCCACCGGCGAACGGCTTGCCGCCCGGCGCGGTATGGCAGGCCGCGCAGTCGGCGGCGCGCGACAGGTATTGCCCCTGCGTGATCAGGGCTGGATCGTGGATGTCGACCTGCGCCGTCTGTCGCGGTGCGAACCAGTAGGGCGTGGTGCGGGCGATGCCGTAGGCGGCGGCCACTGTGGCGGCCAGGGCAATGGCGAGCTTGAGCGAGGTGCGCATGGCGGCACTGTGTTCAATCCTGCGGGCGCGTTCATTGATCCGGATCAATGACTGAACGGATACAGCTTGTGCACCAAGCTGAATCGTTCCTGCGTTGTCATCAAGCCGTCATCCGTGCGCGATAGATGGAAGGGCGATTGAGGCGTTAACGTCCCAGCCTGTCTGATTTGCCCCTATGACGTGATATGAAGCGCCTGCTGCTGCTGTTGCTGGCGTGCGCCGGCCTGTGGCTGGCTGCATGCTCTTCTTCGATGAATGCCGCGTCCACCTCGCTCGCCGACAGGCTGATTGCGCCAGGTGGCGTGTCGACCCTGCTTGATCGCCCGCGCATCGCCGCGGCCATCGCCGAACTGCCCAACCGCCATGGCTTCGCACCGGGCCGCGATGGCGTGCCGATCTTCTGGCGCGTGTTCGATGCGGGTGACTACGGTGCGCGCTACCACTACCTGCCGCAGCGCCACGAGAACGGCCTGCCGCTGGACACCGGACTGAGCCTGGCCGTGCCGCAGCCATTCCGTGCGCAGGCGCCGCGCGGCACCGTGGTGCTGCTGCACGGCTGGATGATGAACGGCGATTCGATGCTGCCGTGGTCGCTGCAGCTGGCCGAATCGGGCTACCGCGTGGTCACCTTGGATCTGCGCAACCACGGCCAGTCCGGTGCAGGCCCGTCCGGCTATGGCACCTATGAATCCGACGACGTTGTCGATGTGATCGGTGAACTGCGCGCGCGCGGCGAGATCACTGGACCGCTGTACCTGTTCGGCGTCTCCTACGGCGCCGCGACCGCGGTGTTCACCGCCGACAAGCTGGGCGACCAGGTGGCCGGGGTGGTGGCGATGGAGTCGTTCGCCAATGCCGGGGTGGCGATCCGCACGATGATCCCGCACCTGATGGGGTTGCAACCGGAAGGCCTGAAGGCGCAGGCGGTGGCGTCCTACGCGCGCTGGCGCTACGGCGGCCAGGACATCAACCAGGTGATCGCTGCAGCCAGCCGCCGCATCGATGTCGATCTGGATCGGGTGGACGTGGCGCGAGCGCTGGCCGATACCCGTGCCTGCGTGCTGCTGCTGCACGGGCAGGGCGACCAGCACATTCCGGTCAGCCAGGGCCGCGAGCTGGCACAGGCCAATCCGCGCGCGCACTACATCGAGATGCGTGGCGAGGACCACATCACTCTGCCGCTGCGGCTGGACCTGCTGGCCGGCGTGGTCGATGACTGGATGGCCCGCGACGAGCACCACCCGAAGAGCGCATGCCCGGCCCCGCAGCTGCCCGCGCAGGCCGAGTGGCTGGTGCACGACGCCGATACTTCGCCGAAGTCTCCAACGCGCGGTTGAACAAGAAGGGGACGGAGGGGATCAAGTCGTTTGCAGCACACCTGATGCAGATACGCCTTAATCCCCTCCGTCCCCTTTTTCTGTCAGGGCAGGCGGCGTGCCAGTGAGCGTGCGGACGCGGCCACACCGAGCAGCAACGCGGCCACGCACAGGAAGGCGAAGCCGAGGCTGGTCACATGCGCGAGCGCGCCGATCGCGGCCGGGCCGGCGAGGATGCCGGCGTAGCCCAGCGTGGTCACCGCCGTGATGGCGATGCTCTCCGGCATCACCCGTTGCTGGCCGGCCATCGAGAACAGCGCCGGCACGATGTTGGCGCAGCCCAGCCCGACCAGTACGTAGCCGCCCAGCGCCACCGGGAACGACGGTACCAGCGTGGCCAGGCCGAAACCGGTGGCCGCAGTGATGCCACCGATGACGATCGTGCGGGTTCGCCCGAGGCGCTCGACGATGCCATCACCAAACAGCCGCATCGCTGTCATCGCCAGGGTGAACACCGCGAAGCCCGCGCCGGCCTGGTCGCGCTGCACCTGCCGCACGTCGGCCAAAAACACTGCGCTCCAATCCAGCATCGAGCCCTCGGCAAGGAACACCACGAACGCGAGCACACCGATGAACAGCACCACGCCATGCGGCAGTGCCAGCAGGGGGCCTTCATGCAGGATGCGCTGCGGTCGCCAGTGCGGAGCCGACAGGGCTGCGACCAGCAGCAGTGCGGCAACCGACACCAGCGCGGCCACCCACAGCGGCGTGCCGAGAATCAGCAGGCCGGTCATGCAGCCGGCACCGACGAAGCCGCCGATGCTGTAGAAGGCGTGGAAGCCGGACATCATCGCGCGCCCGGCATCGCGCTCGACGGCCACCGCCTGCATGTTCATCGCACAGTCCAGTGCCCCTACGCCAGCGCCGAACACGAACAGCGCCGCGCCCAGTGCCATGGGTGAAGGGGCCAGTACCAGCAGGGGCAGCGCGCAAAACATCATGGCGCAGGTGATGACCATCACCCGACGGCAGCCCAGTCGCCCGGTCAGTGCGCCCGCCAAAGGCATCGCCAGCAGCGAGCCCAGGCCCAGGCACAGCAGCACCGCGCCAAGGCTGGCGTCGGACAGCCCGGCCTTGGCCTTGGCGTAGGGCACCATCGGCGCCCACGCGGCGGTGGCGAATCCGGGAATGAAGAAGGCGGCACGGGTAGCGTGCTGCTGGGCAAGCGGAGATGAAGGCGTCATGCGCGATGTGAAGCTCCAGAGGAACCTCCATGGAAACGTTTTCACACGGGATCGGCAAGTGCCATGCATGACATTGGACGACGCATACGATTGCAGTGACCCGATTGCGTCACCAGTGGTTAACGTCGCCCACGGACAGTGGCTGCACGGTCGGCATTCCGCCGGCCGCTGCCGGAGATCCGTACATGAGCACGACACCGACCATCCTCCTCGTCCATGGATTCTGGGGCGGGGCTGCACACTGGGCGAAGGTGATCCTGGAACTGCATCGCAACGGCCATGACCGCGTGCAGGCGGTGGAACTGCCACTCACCTCGCTGGCCGACGATGCAGGACGCACCCAGAAGATGATCCGGCAGATCGACGGGCCGGTGCTGCTGGTCGGCCATTCCTATGGTGGCGCAGTGATCAGCCAGGCCGGCAACGAGGCCAACGTGAAGGGGCTGGTCTATATCGCGGCCTTTGCCCCGGATGACGGCGAAAGCCCGGGCGGCATCACCCAGCAACATCTGCCGGAAGCCGCGCCGAATCTGGCACCGGACAGCGACGGCTACCTGTGGCTGCGCGCGGACAAGTTCCATGAGAGTTTCTGCCAGGACCTGAGCGCCGACGAAGGCCGGGTGATGGCCGTGACCCAGAAGGCGCCGCTGGCCAGCACCTTTGGTGACGCGGTCAGCGACCCGGCGTGGAGGCACCGGCCCAGTTGGTACCAGTTGTCCCGCCATGACCGCATGATCGCGCCGGAGAACCAGAAGGCGATGGCTGGCAGGATGCAGCCCAAGCGACTGCTGGAGCTGGATGCCAGCCATGCCTCGCTGGCCTCGCAGCCGAAGGAAGTAACCGCGCTGATCCTGGAGGCCTGCGCCGCCATCGGCGGCTGAGCCTGCGGCAGCGCGCCGCACGACAGCACATCGCACGACAGCCGGGGCGCAGGGGAGTACACTCCTGCGCCTGCGCCTGCGCCTGCGCCTGCGCCTGCGCCTGCGCCTGCGCCTGCGGCCATCCGGCCGAATCCCCATCCCCTCCAGCCGTCGCCAGAGGATCCCACCCGATCGTGGAGGTCCCGTCGTGCTGTCCGTGCCCGTTGCCCGTATCCCGTCTTTGCTGATGCGCCGTCGCCTGCTGCCGCAGGCGCTCGCACAGAGCCTGCTGATCGCTGCACTGGCCGGCAGCGGCAGCGCCGCCGCACAGTCCACCGATGACGGCGACAAGGCCACGCAGACGCCCACCTCGCCGACCCTGCAGACCGTGCAGGTCACCGCCAACCAGCTGGGCACCATCACCGAAGGCAGCGGCGCCTACACACCTGGCACCATCGCTACCGCCACCCGCCTGGTGCTGACCCCGCGGCAGACACCGCAGACCATCAGCGTGATCACCCGTGCGGAGATGGATGACTTCGGCCTGCACGGTATCGATGACGTGATGCGGGTGACCCCGGGCATCAGCATCGTCACCTACGACAGCGAGCGCACCGAGTACTACGCACGTGGTTTCGCCGTGCAGAACTTCCAGTACGACGGCATCCCGATGTCGCGTGACTCGGCCTATTCGGCCGGCAACACGCTCAGCGACACCGCCATCTACGACCGCATCGAAGTGCTCAAGGGCGCTACCGGCCTGTTGACCGGCATGGGCGATCCCGGCGCGACCATCAATCTGGTGCGCAAGAAGCCCGGCAGGGACTTCGCCGGCAGCGCGACGCTGGGCCTCGGTCGCTGGGACGACTACCGTGCCGAGATCGATGTGGGTGGCCCATTGACCGCGGATGGGCGCGTGCGCGGCCGCGCGGTCGGTGCGTGGCAGGACAAGCATTCCAACCTCGACCACTACCAGCGCACCAGCAAGGTCGGCTACGCAGTGCTGGAAGCCGATCTGGGCGAGCGCACGCTACTGACCGTGGGTGGCGACGCGATGGACAGCGACCCGAAGGGCTCGACCTGGGGTGGCATTCCGCTGCTGGACAGTGCCGGCAACTTCAATGACATGCCGCGCTCGTTCAACAACGGCACCCGCTGGAGTGGCTGGGGCCAGTATGTGCGTACCGGCTTTGCCACGCTGGAGCACACCTTCGACAACGATTGGGTCGCCAAGCTGCAGCTCAACCACCAGGTCAACGGTTATGACGCTGCCCTGGCCGGTGCGGCCGGTGGCAATCCCGATCCGGTCACCGGCGAAGGCGTGTCGTTGTGGTTGAGCAAGTATGTCGGCAGGACGGTCAGCAATGCCGCCGATTTCTACCTGAGTGGTCATTTCGGCCTGTTCGGCCGCGAGCATGAGCTGGTGGTGGGCGGCAGTGCCTCGCGCAAGCGCTGGACCAATACCGGTTATTCGCCGCAGCCCGGCTACCCGACGGAAGTACCCGACTACCGTGCATGGCGGGGCGACATCGCGGAGCCGCAATGGCAGCGCAGCTACGACAACAATGAAGTGACCCGTGAGAACGGCCTGTACGTGGTCGGCCGTTTTGACCTGGCCGATCCGCTGAAGGTGATCGTTGGCAGCCGCCTGGCCAGCTACCGCTCGCCGCAGACGCGCGAGACCGGCGTGTTCGTGCCGTATGCCGGCGTGGTCTACGACCTTGGCGAGCACTATTCGGTGTACGCCAGCTACAGCACCATCTTCAAGCCACAGGGCGAGCGTGACGAGCAGGGCAAGGCGCTGGATCCGCTGGAAGGCCGCAGCTACGAGATGGGCCTGAAGGCCGAGTTCCTCGACGGCCGCTTCAACGCCAGTGCAGCGCTGTTCCAGCTTGACCAGGACAACTTCGCCCAGCCCACCGGCGGCAAGACACCGGATGGGCAGGATGCCTATCGCGCCCTGATGGGCGTGCGGACCAAGGGTTACGAGCTGGAAATGTCGGGCCAGCTGGCCGAGGGCTGGCAGGTGCAAGGTGGGTTCTCGCACAAGATCGCGCGCCAGGCCGGTGGCAAGGTGACCACGCTGGAGCCGGAAAACCAGTTCAGCCTGCACACCAGCTACCGCCTGCGTGGCGACTGGAAGGGGCTGACGCTGGGCGGTGGCGCGCGGTGGCAGGATTCCACCTTCGGCGAGATCACCAACCCGGCCACGCAGGCCAAGGTGGTGCATCGCACCCAACCGTATTGGTTGCTGGACGCGATGGCGCGCTATGAATTCAACGATCGCCTGTCGGCCACGCTCAACGTCAACAACCTGCTCGACAAGCGCTACTACACCATCTTCAGCTGGTACAGCACCTACACCTGGGGTGAGCCGCGCAATGTACGGCTGGCGATGACGTACAGGTTCTGACACCCGCCGCTACGCGAAACCGCCCGCGATGCGTCATGGCATCGCGGGCGCCATGGTTACAGCGGCAGGTCGAACACCAGCACTTCGGCGTCGTTGCCGTTTTCCAGGGTCAGCTGCGCTTCGTCGCTGACCTGCAGCGCATCACCGGCCTCCAGGGTGATGCCGTTCACCTGCAACTGGCCACGGGCCACCTGCACGTAGGCGCCACGACCGTTGCCGAGCGCATGGTGCAGCTTCTGGTCGCCATCAAGGATGGTGGCGAAGATGCGGGCATCCTGGTGGATGCGCAGCGAACCGTCGGCACCGTCCGGCGAAGCGATCAGGCGCAGCTGGCCGCGCTTGCTGTCCGGCGTGAAGTGGGTCTCCTCGTAGGACGGGGTGATGTTCTCCGCATCCGGGAAGATCCAGATCTGCAGGAAGTGCACGGTCTCGTCGGCCGAGTGGTTGAACTCGCTGTGGCTGACACCACTGCCGGCGCTCATGCGCTGCACGTCGCCGTAGCGCAGCACCGAACCGGTGCCCATCGAGTCCTTGTGCTCCAGCGCACCGCCCAGCACGTAGGAGACGATCTCCATGTTGCTGTGGCTGTGGGTGCCGAAGCCCTGGCCGCCGATCACCTTGTCTTCGTTGATCACCCGCAGCGGGCCGAAGCTGACGTAGCGGGGGTCGTAGTAGTTGGCGAAGGAGAAGGTATGGCGCGAGGACAGCCAGCCATGCTCGGCCAGGCCACGGGTAGCGCTCTTGCGGATCTGCAGCATGATGGAATCTCCTTGTTCGATGGTTTCGATGGGGCGGGGTGGGGCGGTAGGCGCCGTGTTTCCCCGTTGGAGAGAAGTATCCGCTTGCGCCGTGGGTTTGAAAAACGGATAGTTTTGACAGCCATCATCGAAAAATTCGAATGCTCAAGCTCAGCCTGGATGCCCTGCAGATTCTCGATGCCATTGACCGCCGCGGCTCGTTCGCCGGCGCCGGCAAGGCCCTGCACAAGGTGCCCTCGACCATTTCCTACACCGTGGCCAAGCTGGAGGAGGACCTCGGCGTTCAGTTGTTCGACCGGGTCGGCCCGCGTGCCGAACCGACCGAGGCCGGTCGCGCGTTGCTGGACGAGGGCCGGCACCTGCTGCGCGCGGCCCGCGAACTGGAGCTGCGGGTGCGCCGGGTGGCATCGGGCTGGGAGACCGAGCTGACCCTGGCGGTGGATTCGGTGTTCCCGACCTGGCTGCTGGGCCCTGACATCGCTGCATTCCGTGAGGCCGAGGCGCCGACCCGGCTGCGGCTGATCGGCGAGGCACTGTCCGGCACCTGGGAAGCGCTGCTCGACAGACGCGCCGACCTGCTGGTGGGCGCACCGGGCGAGGGCCCCAGTGGCGGCGGCTACGTGGTCGAGCCGCTGGGCACGGTGGAATTCGTGTTCGCGGTTGCGCCCAACCATCCCCTGGCCGCGGTGGAGGGCGTGTTGGGTCGCGAGCAGCTGGTCGAGCATTGCGCGATCGCCGTTTCTGATTCGGCGCGGCGGCTGCTGCCGCGTACGGTCGGCCTGTTGATGGGGCAGGAGATGCTGACGGTGCCGGACATGGCCAGCAAGCTGAAGCTGCAGTGCGAGGGTGTCGGCTTCGGTTTCCTGCCTGAGCCGTGCGCGCGCGCGGCGGTGGCGCATGGCCAGCTGGTGATCCGCGAGGTGGAGGAGCACAAGCCGGAAGAGACCTTCTGGCTGGCCTGGCGCACGGGTGAGGATGGCGCGGCACTGCGCTGGTGGCGCGAGCGCCTGCGCAGGCCGGAGCTGCTGTCGCAGTGGTGGCAGGCCATGGCCAGGGGGTAGGGGTTTGGCAGGGCTGCGCCCTGCACCCGAGGTAGTGCCGGACGCTGGCCGGCAACCTCAACAGCAAAAGCAAAAGCAGGTTTCCTGATGG
>NZ_DS999412.1:3367224-3476301 GCF_000158575.1 Stenotrophomonas sp. SKA14 | reverse complement strand
ATTTCCGCGATCTGTCGGAACGGCGTACTGCTCTGGTAGGTGTCGACCTTGGTCGACACGGTAGATCCACGCCATGCGTGGATGAATTCATTCGATATCTGACAGATGTGTCGACCAAGGTCGACACCTACCAACAGCCGCGTGAACCTGTCGAAGGTGGGGCGGTGTCGGAGTGCGGGGTGTCAGCCGCATGGATGCGGCTGCCAAGCCTACATGGACGTACTTGCGGCGTCCCCGCACTCCGACACCGCCCCGCCAACCCACGGAATACCAGCTTTTGCTGTTGAGGTTGCCGGCCAGCGGCCGGCACTACCTCGGGTGCAGGGCGCAGCCCTGCCGAAAAACACGCATAAAAAAACAGCAGGCCGAGGCCTGCTGTTTCGGTGTAATGGTGCGCCCGGAGAGATTCGAACTCCCGACCGCCTGGTTCGTAGCCAGGTACTCTATCCAACTGAGCTACGGGCGCCAATTACATAAACTTGTTGTGCTGACTGTGTATGGTGCGCCCGGAGAGATTCGAACTCCCGACCGCCTGGTTCGTAGCCAGGTACTCTATCCAACTGAGCTACGGGCGCGCGGTACACAATCAACTTACTGCCAAATTTTACTGCATTTCCAGCGGCGGATGCTGGAAACCTGTCGAGTGGTGCGCCCGGAGAGATTCGAACTCCCGACCGCCTGGTTCGTAGCCAGGTACTCTATCCAACTGAGCTACGGGCGCCCTGCGACAGGAGCGGAATTATGCGGATGTCGGCGCGCACCGTCAACAGTTTTGTGAAAATTTTCACCCAACTGAATGAAAAAGCAGTCAGCCACGGCGTCCGGGGCTTTCAGCCACGCGAAATGATCGGCATGCGTGCCCAGTTCCTGCGCAGACAGCACGCGCAGCTGCGCGTCCACATTCGGCAGTTTCGCCAGCAGCGTGCGCATCGAGCCGGTCGGTGCCAGCCAGTCATGTTCCATCAGCACTGCCTGAGCGCTGCCGTGCACCCGCGCCATCTGTGCATCCAGGTCTTCATCCATGCCAACAGCAGCGTAGTGGTTGTTCAGGCCAACGCGCGCCCAGTCGGCGATCAGTCCACGCGCTTCAGTGCCACCGAAGCCGAGGCGCCGACCATGCAGCACGCCCTGGCGCTGCGCGATCCACGGCAGGAAGCGGTAGACCAACGGCAGCAGCCAGCCGCGCGGCGGAGGGAAGCCGCGCCAGAACGGCGAGCCACTGGCCGCCAGCCATAGCCGGTTGAAGTGTTGCGGAGCGCGGCCGGCATGCACGCAGGCCAGCTGTCCGCCCAGGCTGTGGCCACCGATGATCCACGGCAGGGGGCCAGCTTCGTCATCCGCTGCAGCCAGCACGGCCTGGCTGGCCGGCAGATCCTGTTCGAGTACCTCGCGATAGCCCCAGTCCTGCGTGCGTGACGGGCGCAGCGAGCTGCTGCCGTTGCCGCGCCACTCATGCAGGTACACCGCAACCCCCTTCGCCGCCAGCGCCTGTGCCAGCGGCAGGTAGTGGCGCGCGGCCACGCCCAATGCCGGCAGCCACAGCAGGCGCGCGATGGGCTGCGCAGGCACGCAGGCAATCACCTCGTAACGATGGCCGTCGTCGCACTGCACAGCGAGCGTGTCCGGAGTGACGCTCATGCGTGCGGTGCCGCGCCGAAGTGATCGAGCACCAGCACCTCGCTGCGGCCGGGGGCGTAGCCCCTCTGCAGCCCGCGCGCGACATAGTCGATGCCGGCCTCGCAGGCATTGGCCAGGCTCAGGCCGTTGCACAGCTGCGCGGCGATTGCCGAGGCCAGCGTGCAGCCGGTGCCGTGCGCATCCAGCGGCAGGCGGGCGTGGATGAACTCTTCGCTGCTGACACCATCGAAGTAGCGATCGATCACCCGATTGCCCTCATGCAGATGGCCGCCCTTGAGCAGAACGGCGCCGGCACCGAGGTCGAGCAGGGCGGAGGCGGCCTGCTCGGCATCGTTACCGTTGCCGATGTTCCGCCCGACCAGCAGTTCTGCTTCCGGTGTGTTCGGGGTGATCAGCGTGGCAAGGGGAATCAGGCGCTCACGCATCGCCTGCAGGGCGCTGTCTTCCAGCAGGCGTGCGCCACTGGTGGCGACCATCACCGGGTCCAGCACCACGTGCGGTGGGCGATGGCGCTGCAGTGTGTCGGCAACGACGTTGATCACCTCGGCGTTGGCCAGCATGCCGAGCTTCACCGCGTGGATATCGAAATCATCGAAACAGGCCTCCAGCTGCGCACGCAGGAAGTCGACCGGCGGCACGTGCACGGCGGTCACGCCGCGGGTGTTCTGTGCGGTCAGCGCGGCGATCGCCGACAGGCCATGCACGCGATGTGCGGCGAACGCCTTCAGGTCGGCCTGGATTCCAGCACCACCGCCGGAGTCGGAGCCGGCGATGGTGAGGGCGGATACGGGAGTGGTCGGGCTCATCCAGCGATTGTGCCGTGGTCCCGCTGGGGAAGGTAGCTCCGCGCCATGCGTGGATGTCCTTGACTCAATGCCGCCAGCGCGCCCACTGCTGGTACACCACATAGCCCAGCCCGGTCAGGCCGGTCAGCAGGGCGGGGGCGAGCAGGGCGTCGTACTGCCAGCGCATGAACAACCAGGCGCCGAGGATGCCACCGGCGAGGAAGCCGCTGATGATCAACCCGCTGAGGGTCAGTCGGCGAACCTGCAGCGGCAGCCCACGCAGCAGGTGGCCCAGGCCGATGCCGAGGTCGGTGAACATGCCGCTGAGGTGGGTGGTGCGCACCACTGCGCCGCTGAAGGTGGTGGCCATCGCATTCTGCAGGCCGCAGGCCATGGCGGCGGCCAGTGCGCCCCAGATCTGGTGCTGTTCGAACAGCGGAATGGCCACCAGCAGCAGCGCCGATTCCAGCGCCAGCGCGACGCCGTAACGACGCCCCAGCTGCAGGGCGCTGTCCTGGATCAACAGGCCGCTGAGCATGGCGCCCAGCGAGAAGGCGATCAGCAGGCCCCACAGATGCCCGACCGCACGCCAGTCGCGCTGGGCCAGCGCCATGCCCAGCTGGCTGGTGCTGCCGGTCATGTGGCTGACCGCCTGATGCTCGAAACCCAGAAAACCGACCACGTTGACCATGCCGGCCACGCACGAGAGCGCAACCGCACCGATCCAGACCCAGGTGGGCAGGCGTATTCCCATCGGCAGGGCCCCTCAGGGCCCGCCGAAGCCGCCGTTGAACTGCAGCTCGCTGAAGGTGTTGCTGGCCGGGTCGAACACGGCGCCCCAGAACTGTGCACCGCCATCGCAGACGCGGATCGCTTCACGGGCCGGATTGACGCCGCTGTCGTCGGGCAGGTGGAAGGCGTTGATGTAGATCAGCCGCTTGCCGGCACTTTCGATGCCAACGTACTGGCGATCGAAGTCCAGCACCTTCGGCACCTGCGCCTCCAGCGAGGACAGCTTCGCTTCCAGCTGGTCGACCTGTTGCCGGCTGGGCGCCCAGTAGCCGCTGACCCGCCCGGCCTCGCGGCCGGGGCTGGGGCGTGAGCAGGTGTCTAGCACCTGCGCGGCGATGATCGGGCGGGTGACCACCCAGGACTGTCCGGTACGCTCGGCGGTCGGCACGCTGGCCGGGCCGCGCGTGGTGGTGCAGGCACCCAGCGCGGCTGCGAGGGCGATCGCAGCCGTGGGCAGCAGCAGTCGGGTGCAGCGGCTCACAATACCTCCGAAGCGTAGTCGGCCAGGCGCGAACGCTCGCCACGGCGCAGGGTGATGTGCGCGCTGTGCGGCCAGTTCTTGAAGCGATCCACCGCGTAGGTCAGGCCCGAGGTGGTCTCGGTCAGGTACGGGGTGTCGATCTGCTCGACGTTGCCCAGGCAGACGATCTTGGTGCCGGGGCCGGCACGGGTGATCAGCGTCTTCATCTGCTTCGGGGTGAGGTTCTGCGCCTCGTCCAGGATCAGGTAGCGCGACAGGAAGGTGCGGCCGCGCATGAAGTTCATCGAGCGGATCTTGATGCGGCTGGCGAGCAGGTCGTTGGTCGCCTGGCGGCCCCAGGTGCCGCCTTCCTGGTTGTGCGTCAGCACTTCCAGGTTGTCGGTCAGTGCGCCCATCCACGGCGTCATCTTCTCTTCCTCGGTGCCGGGCAGGAAGCCGATGTCCTCGCCGACGCTGACCGTGGCGCGGGTCATGATGATCTCGCGGTAGCGCTGCTGGTCCATCGTCTGCGCCAGGCCGGCAGCCAGTGCCAGCAGGGTCTTGCCGGTGCCGGCGGTGCCGAGCAGGGTGACGAAGTCGATCTCCGGATCCATCAGCGCGTTGAGCGCGAAGTTCTGCTCGCGGTTGCGTGCGCTGATGCCCCACACGGCATGGCTGCCATGGCGGAAATCGTCGACCAGCGACAGCACCACCTTGCCGTCGCCCACCACGCGGCTGACGCGCAGCTCGACTTCATCTTCGCCGGGCAGGTAGACGTACTGGTTCGGATACCACTCCTCGCCGTCCTGTGCCTGGATTTCGTAATGGGTGCGGCCCTTGTCGCTCCAGCTGCGCAGGTCTTCGCCGTGGCGCTTCCAGAAATCTTCCGGCAGCTCGGTGGCGCCGGTGTAGAGCAGGCTGAAATCGTCCAGCGCGCGATCGTTCTCGTAGTCCTCGGACACGATGCCGGCGATCGCCGCCTTGATCCGCAGGTTGATGTCCTTGGAAACGAACACCACCGGCAGGTCCGGGGTTTCTTCCTTCAGGGCCAGGATCGCGCCGAGAATGGCGTTGTCCGGGATCACCTGGCCGAAGCTCTTGCCGGCGTCGAAATGGCTGGTCTGGAAGCGCAGCTTGCCGGCGCTCTGCTTGCCGCGCAGCTGCAGCCCATTGGGGCGCTGCAGCGGAATGCCGTCGGCCAGGTTGTCCAGGCCGGACGCCTGCACCAGCTCGTTGAGGAAGCGGCTCACCTGGCGGGCATTGCGGCTCGCTTCGGACGTGCCCTTCTTGCCGTTGTCCAGCTCCTCGATCACCTGCATGGGCAGGTAAACGTCGTGCTCCTCGAATTTGAACAGCGCGGTGGGATCGTGCATCAGCACGTTGGTATCCAGCACGTAGATGCGCTTGCCTCGGGTCATCGTCGATTCCTGGTTACGGACAGGGAAAAACCATCACGGCCTGCCGCAGGGCAGGATGATGGCAGACACAGTAGGCAGTGGGACTCACTTGGACTGGGAGGCCTTCAGTTCGGCGAGAACGGCATCGGCATGGCCGGCAACCTTGACCTTGCGCCAGGACTGCACGATGCGGCTGTCGGGGGAAATCAGGAAGGTGCTGCGTTCGATGCCACGTACCTGCTTGCCGTACATGTTCTTCATCTTGATCACGTCGAAGGCGTTGCACAGCGCTTCGTCGCCATCGCTGACCAGCGGGAAGTTGAAGCCCTGCCTGGCGCAGAAGTTGTCGTGCGACTTCACCGAATCGCGGGAGACACCGAGCACGACCGCACCGGCCTTGCGGAACTTCGGCAGCAGCGCATTGAAGTCGATGCCTTCGGTGGTGCAGCCGGGGGTGCTGTCCTTGGGATAGAAGTACAGCACCAGCCAGTGGCCGGCGTAATCGCCGAGGGCGGCCTGGTCGCCACCGGACAGGGCCAGCGGCAGGGAGAGGGTGGTGCTGTCCAGGGTGTCGCCGTTGTTCATGAGGTCCTTCTGTCGAGCCTGGGTTCTTTCTACGACAATTGCATGAAACGCCACGCGCCCGTGAGGGACGTGCGAAAAATCAGGAATTCATTCAGAACTTCATCGGGTCCATGATCGCGTCCAGGTTCAGGTGGTCGCAGAATTCAAGGAAATCGTCGCGCAGCGCGGCGATGTGCATGTTGGCCGGCACGCCGATGGTGACCTGCGCGCTGAACATTTCCGCACCGGTCTGCATGGCGCGGTAGCGCGTGCTCTGCAGGTTCTCGATGGTGATGCCCTGGCGGTCGAAGAAATCGGCCAGCTGGAACAGGATGCCCGGCTTGTCGGCGGCGATCACTTCGACGATGTACGGCAGCAGGTTGGACTGCGCCTGCTTGGCAGCGGTGCGGTACCAGACCAGCTTCAGGCCTTCCTCGCGCTCGAGCCGGGTCAGCATCGCTTCCAGCTTGGCCACCGAGTCCCAGGAGCCGGTGGCCAGGGCGGTGACCGAGACATCGCGGCCGACCGTGGCCAGGCGCGCGTCCACCAGATTGCAGCCGCTGTCGGCGATGCGGCGGGTGACGGACAGCAGGGGAGACTCCGGATGCGTCGTATAGGCGTTGATCAGGAGGTGGTTTTCGCTCGGCGCGGGGCGCGGGGTGGTGTCGGTCAAGGCGATTCCGGGTAATGCATGCGTTAGTCTGAATGCCCGCCAGAGGCGGGGATCCACCAGTGTCCAGCATACTTGCCCGTGCTTTCGCGCCGCAAGTAACATTCAGGTCGCCCCCGCCCTTTCGTGGCGGGCGTTTTCCCTTCCCAGCCAAGAGCAGCACGTCCTTGTCCCTTTCCGGCCTCATCACCGCGCTGGCGACCCCGTTCCGGGCCGACGGTGCCCTCGATCCCGACGGTTGGCAGCGCCTGCTGCACCTGCAACTGGAAGGTGGCGTCCATGGCGTTGTCGTAGCCGGCTCGACCGGTGAAGCGGCGACCCTCACCGATGCCGAGTACGACCTGCTGCTGGCCAGCGCGGTCGAGCGCATCGGCGGCCGCATCCCGGTCATGGCCGGTACCGGCCTGTCGGGTACGGCCAAAACCATCGAACAGACCCGCCGGGCCGCCGCGCTGGGTGCCAGCCATGCGCTGGTGGTCACCCCGCCGTACGTGCGGCCGACCCAGGCCGGCCTGATCGCGCACTACCGCGCGGTTGCCAACCAGGGCGGGCTGCCGGTCGTGCTGTACAACGTGCCCGGCCGCACCGGTTGCGACATGCAGCCGGAGACCGTGGCCGAGCTGGCCCGCCATCCCAACATCGTCGGCATCAAGGAAGCGGTGGGCGACACCGGCCGGGTGCAGGCGCTGCTGGCGCTGCGCAGCCCGCAGTTCGCGGTGCTCAGTGGCGATGACGGCACGGCCGCGCGCTCGATCCAGGCCGGTATCGACGGCCTGGTCTCGGTCGGCTCCAACGTGCTGCCCGGCGCCTATCGCCGCATGTGCGAGCTGGCCGCCGCCCATGACCACGATGCCACCGGGTCGTGGGATGCGCGCCTGCAGCCATTCCACGATTTCTGCGGTGTCGAGCCGAACCCGATTCCGGTCAAGGCGCTGCTGCGCCGCATCGGCATCGGCCACGACCTGCGCCTGCCGCTGCTGCCGCTGTCGGCGGCGCATCATCCGGCCGCCGACCATCTTGCCGGCGACATCGCCGCCCTCGAAGCCCTTTCCAGCCACTGACCTTCCGTCTTGGTCTGACCCAGGAGATTCACATGCGTCAATCCGTTTCCACCGTCCGCGTGCTGTCCTACGCCCTGCTTGCTGTAGCTGTCGCGGCCGGCACCACCGGTTGCTTCAAGCGTGGCGTCAAGGGCGACTACGCCCTGGCCCCGGAAATGCGTCCGCTGGAAGTGCCGCCGGACCTGAACCTGCCCAACGCCACCTCCGACAACAAGGTGCCGACGCTTGCTTCGGCGACCAAGCCGGCGGCGCCGGTGGCTGCGGCCCCGGCCGTGGGCAACACCGGTTTCACCATCGCCGGCGGCAAGGATGAAGCCTTCGCCAAGGTCGGTAGCGCGCTGGAAGGCGTGGCGGGCGTGACCATCGCCAGCCGCGCGCAGCTGCTGGGCTCGTACGACGTGGCCTACGAAGGCAGCAACTTCCTGGTCCGCGTGGTCGCTGTCGATGCCGGCGCCTACATCTCCGCGGTCGACCCGCGTGGCCTGCCGGCCACTGCCGAAGCGCCGGTCAAGCTGATTGCCGCACTGAAGGCGAAGCTGGCCCAGTAAGAGCCGGTCGGGTGGGTGCGGGCCCAGGTCCGCACGTGCCCGGGTAGGGGCCGACCTTGGTCGGCGCTTCTGTGCCAACCAAGGTTGGCACCTACCGGATCGGGTGGTTGGCACCTACCGGATCACGCGGTTGGCATCTGCCGAAGAACAGAAAAGGGCGCCCATGGGCGCCCTTTTCGTTGCCGCAAGAGGCGCTTCTCAGCGCTCCAGCAGCTTCAGCTTGTCCGGCTTGCCGTCCCATTCGCCGGCGTCGGCGGGCGGGTCCTTGCGCACGGTCAGCACCGGCCATTCCTTTGCCAGTTCGGCATTGAGGGCGACGAAGCCTTCCTGCCCGGCGGGGACATCGTCCTCCGGGAAGATCGCGTTGACCGGGCACTCCGGCTCGCAGAGGGTGCAGTCGATGCACTCATCCGGGTCGATCACCAGGAAGTTCGGGCCTTCGTGGAAGCAATCCACGGGGCACACTTCCACGCAATCGGTGTGTTTGCACTTGATGCAGTTTTCGGTGACGACAAAGGGCATGGGCTGGGGGTGGATCGATTCCTGAACCTGACAATTCTAGAACAGGTTGGCCCCCGGTGTCGGCGCGGGGCGGAAAACGGGCGTCTGGCAGGCGCGACCACTGCGCCCATTGGCGGCACGGCCAGGCCTGTGCGACGCTGCGGGCCATCGGCCGCAGGGGTGGTCGAATTCCCTTTCCAGCAGGATCGTCCATGTCCCAAACCCAGACCGGCACCGCCCCGCACGGCGGTGAGAACACCGCGTTCATCGTCCTGATCAGTTGCGTGGCCACCCTCGGTGGATTCCTGTTCGGTTTCGACAGTGGTGTCATCAATGGCACGGTCGATGGCCTGCGCCAGGCCTTCAACTCCAGCGAAGCGGCACTGGGTTTCGAAGTTGCTTCGATGCTGCTGGGCTGCGCGATCGGCGCCTTCCTGGCCGGCTGGCTGGGGGATCGCCTGGGGCGCCGCGGCGTACTGATCGTCTCGGCATTGATGTTCCTGGTCTCGGCGCTGGGCGCCGGCGCCGCCCATGCGTCCTGGCTGTTCATCGCCGCGCGCGTGCTCGGCGGCTTCGCCGTAGGCGCGGCCAGCGTGATGTCACCGGCCTACATCGCCGAAGTGGCCTCGGCACGCTATCGCGGCCGCCTGGCCACGGTGCAGCAGATGGCGATCATCTGCGGCCTGTTCGCCGCCTTCCTCAGCAACTACCTGCTGGCCCGCGCAGCCGGCGCGTCAACCGAGCCCCTGTGGCTGGGCCACGAAGCCTGGCGCTGGATGTTCTGGATGCAGGCGTTGCCGTCGGCGCTGTTCCTGCTGCTGTTGCTGGTGATTCCGGAAAGCCCGCGCTTCCTGGTGCTGAAGGGGCGGCAGGCGCAGGCGAGGGCGGTGCTGTCGCGGCTGTACGGCGACGGCGCGGCGGCGGCCAAGCAGGCCGAGATCGAAGCCAGCCTGGCGCAGGATCAGCACAAGCCGCGTTTCAGTGATCTGCTCGACAAGGCCACCGGCCGGCTGCGCCCGATCCTCTGGGTCGGCATCGGCCTGGCCATGTTCCAGCAGCTGGTCGGCATCAACGTGGTGTTCTACTACGGGGCAGTGCTGTGGCAGGCGGTCGGCTTCTCGGAAAGCGATGCGCTGCTGATCAACGTGCTGTCGGGTGCACTGAGCATCGGAGCCTGCCTGGTGACCGTGCTGCTGATCGATCGTATCGGTCGCAAGCCGCTGCTGTGGATCGGTTCGGTTGGCATGTCGGTGGCGCTGGTGCTGATGGTGGTGGCATTTGCCAGTGGCAGCCTGGCCGATGGCCGCCTGCAGCTGTCCGACGGCATGGGCCGCTTGGCGCTGGTGGCGGCCAACGTGTACGTGGTGTTCTTCAACATGTCCTGGGGCCCGGTGATGTGGGTGATGCTGGGCGAGATGTTCCCGAACCAGATCCGCGGCCCGGCACTGGCGGTGGCCGGCGCGGCGCAGTGGACCTCGAACTTCGCGATCACCGTGACCTTCCCGATGCTGCTGGCCGGCATCGGCCTGGCCGGGGCCTACGGCATCTATACGGTCGCAGCGATCCTCTCGATCTTCTTCGTCGTCCGCCATGTGCGCGAGACCAAGGGCAAGGAGCTGGAGCAGATGGAAGGCTGACGGCCCAGCCTGGGTTTCAGCGCCTCACACTCTTCCGTGGGGAGGTGGCAGACCAGCCGCTCCAGGACACGCCGTAAACCCATCCCTGGGGGCTCGATGGCGCCATCCATGGCGCCAACGGTCCTGGATCGGCTGGCCTGCAGCCTCTCGACACATTGCGGGTGGCGGACGCGGGTCTGCGCGTCGGGATTGAATTGGCCGCGGAGGGGCGAGGCTGTTCGTGCCGCCGTCGCGGGAATCTGTCAGGAGGGGGTGACCCGCCCCCTCCCGCGCAGGGACAGGGAGGCGCTACTGCGACCCAGCTGATCGATGCCATTGCAAACCCCGGAAAACAGAAAAGCCCGCACAAGGCGGGCTTTTTCGGTTCCTGCTGCGGCGACTGGCGCTCCCTAGGGGACTCGAACCCCTGTTTTAGCCTTGAGAGGGCCACGTCCTAACCACTAGACGAAGGGAGCGTAACTGTGTCGCTGCCGAGGCAGGAGCGCTAGTATATGCACCTCGATGCCATTGGGCAATCCCGAAACTTCAACCGGAAGCGCCAACATCATTTCCTCTGCTACATCACCGTTCAGCCTGCGCGTCATCCCGCGCGACCAGCACACGATCTCCCGCAAGGACATCAGCCCGAACGCCCTGCGCGTGCTTTATCGCCTGCGCGATGCCGGCTTCGGCGCCTACCTTGTCGGCGGCGCGGTGCGCGACCTGCTGGTCAATGGCCAACCCAAGGATTTCGACGTGGCCACCGACGCCACGCCCGAACAGGTCAAGCAGCTGTTCCGCAACTGCCGCCTGATCGGCCGCCGCTTCCGCCTGGCCCACGTGGTATTCGGCCGCGAGATCATCGAAGTCGCTACCTTCCGTGCCAACAGCGATGACGGCAGCGGCGACCGCGAGATGGAAAACGGCATGCTCGTGCGCGACAACGTGTACGGCTCCATCGAAGACGACGCCGTCCGCCGCGACTTCACCTGCAACGCCCTGTACTACGCCATCGAGGACTTCTCGGTGCGTGACTACACCGGCGGCTTTGAAGACGTGCAGGCGCGCCTGATGAAGCTGATCGGCGACCCCGAGCAGCGCTACCGCGAAGACCCGGTGCGCATGCTGCGTGCGGTGCGCCTGGCGGCCAAGCTCGGTTTCCAGATCGAAGAGGGCACCGCCGCGCCGATCCCGCATCTGGCTGGCCTGCTCAACGAAGCCGCGCCAGCGCGCCTGTTCGAGGAAGTGCTCAAGCTGTTCCTGTCCGGGCATGGCGTGGCCAGCTTCGAAGGCCTGGAGCGCTACGGCCTGCTGGATGTGCTGTTCCCGGAAAGCGCCAAGGCGCTCAAGTCCAACCGCACCGGCGCGCTGCGCCGCATGCTGGTCGAGGGCCTGGCCAACACCGATGCGCGCGTTGCCAATGACGAGCCGGTCTCGCCGGCGTTCCTGTTCGCGCTGCTGCTGTGGCCGGCCTACTGCCGGGCGCAGGCAACCCTGCTCAAGCAGGGCGTGGCACCGGAAGAGGCACAGCGGCGTGCCGCCGATCGTGTGACCGTGCAGCAGCTGAGCACCATCGCGCTGCCGCGCCGCTTCTCGCTGCCGATGCAGGAGATCTGGCTGCTGCAGTCGCGTTTCGGCTCGCGCCAGCGCAAGCGCGTGTTCCGCACCCTGACCCATCCGCGCTTCCGTGCTGCGTTCGACTTCCTCAGCCTGCGCCAGGTGGCTTCGGCCGAGCACGCCGCCGATGTCGAGTTCTGGCGCGAGGCGCAGGCGCAGTCCGGGCGCGAACTGGAGTCGTCGTTGGATGCGATGCACAGCGAAGAGGGTGACGACGAGAGCGGGGCACCGCGCAAGCGCCGTCGCCGCCGCCGTCGTCCGGGTGCTCCGGCCGGTGCAACGGGCGAGTAAGCGATGACCCTTGCCTGGATCGGCCTCGGCGCCAACCTCGGCGACGCGGCCGCCACCGTCGGCGCGGCGATTGCCGCGCTGGACGGGCTGCCCGGGACCCGCCTGCGGCAGGCTTCGCGCCTGTACGCCACGCCAGCCTGGGGCAATGAAGACCAGCCGCCGTTCGTCAACGCGGTGGCGGCGGTCGATACCGTGCTGCCGGCTGGCGAACTGTTGCAGGCGATGCTGGCACTGGAGCAGCGCTTCGGCCGCGTGCGTGATCCGGCGGTGCACTGGGGCCCGCGCGCGCTGGATCTCGACCTGCTGCTGTACGGCGCGCAGGAACTCGACCAGCCCGGGCTGCAGGTGCCGCACCCGTACCTGCACGAGCGTGCCTTCGTATTGGTGCCACTGGCCGAAATCGCACCGGATCTGGCCATTCCCGGCCATGGACGCGTGCGGGATGCAGTGATGCGGGTGGATGCCTGCGGGATCGCGCCGATAGAGTGATAATGCCCGGGTTATCTCCCCCGGTTATCAGCACATGAGCACCCACGCAGACAGCAAGCCCTGGACCGTTCCCGCCTTGGCCGAGGCCAAGCGCAATGGCCAGAAGCTGGTCATGTTGACCGCCTACGACGCCGGCTTTGCCCGCACTTTCGACGCAAACGGCGTTGACCTGATCCTGATCGGCGATTCGCTGGGCATGGTCGTGCAGGGCCATGATTCGACCCTGCCGGTGACCGTGGCCGACATGGTCTACCACACCCGCGCCGTGGCCCGCGTGCTGCAGCGGGCGCTGCTGGTGGCCGATCTGCCGTTTGGCGCCGACGCTACGCCCGAACGCGCGCTGGATGCCTCGCTGCAGCTGCTGCAGGCCGGTGCCGAGATGGTCAAGATCGAAGGTGCCGGCTTCAAGGTCGACATCATCCGTTACCTGGTCGAGCGCGAGATCCCGGTCTGCGCGCATCTGGGCCTGACCCCGCAGTCGGTGCTGCGCCTGGGCGGCTTCAAGATCCAGGGCCGTGGCGATGCCGCTCGCCAGCTGGTGGACGATGCCAGGGCCGTGGCGGCTGCCGGTGCCAGCATCATGGTGCTCGAATGCGTGCCGACCCCGGTCGCTGCCGAGGTCACGGCGGCGGTGGACGTGCCGACCATCGGCATCGGCGCCGGCCCGCAGTGCGATGGCCAGGTGCTGGTGCTGCATGATTTCCTCGGCCTGGACAGCGGTCACCGCCGCCCGAAGTTCGTCAAGGATTTCCTTGCCGAAGGTGGTTCGGTGGCCGGTGCGACCCGTGCCTATGCCGACGCCGTGCGCGACGGCAGCTTCCCTGACGAACAGCACGCCTACGCCCAATGATCCAGACCTTCAACGAGCTTGGCGCACTGCGCGAGCAGATCGGCCAGTGGAAGCGCGAAGGCCTGCGCGTGGCATTGGTGCCGACCATGGGCAACCTGCATGGCGGCCACCATTCGCTGGTGACCCTGGCACGCCAGTACGCCGACAAGGTGGTGGCGAGCATCTTCGTCAACCCGACCCAGTTCGGCCCCAATGAAGACTTCAGTCGCTACCCGCGCACGCCCGAGGCCGATGTGGCCGGGCTGGAGCAGGTCGGCTGCGATGCCGTGTGGCTGCCGAGCGTGGAGGCGATGTACCCGCTGGGCGTGGACAAGACCACGCAGATGCACGCCCCGGGCGTGAGTGAAGTGCTGGAGGGTGCCAGCCGCCCGGGCCACTTCGATGGTGTGTGCACGGTGGTGGCACGCCTGTTCCTGCAGGTGCAGCCGGATGTGGCGGTATTCGGCCGCAAGGACTACCAGCAGCTGGCCGTGATCAGGCAGATGGTGGCCGAGTTGTCGTTCCCGATCCAGATCGTCGGCGCGGAGATCGTGCGCGACGAGGATGGCCTGGCCAAGAGCTCGCGCAACCAGTACCTGAGCGCCGAACAGCGCCCGGTCGCGACGACCCTTCACCGCACCCTGCTGGGCATGCGCGAAGGCTATGTGGCTGGCCAGTCGCGTGCGCAGATCGAGGCCGATGCAACCGGTGCGCTGCAGGCGGCCGGTTTCCAGGTCGACTACGCGGTGCTGCGCACCCCGGAGCTGGCCGAGCCGACCTTCGACGGCGGTGGCCGCGTGGCACTGATTGCCGCGCGCCTGGGTAGCACCCGGTTGATCGACAATCTGGAGTTCTGAGCCGCATGCGGCTCCGGGGCGCCCGCAACGGGCGCCTCCCACCTTCCCACGGACGGGAGACAGCACATGAAGATTCCTGCCACTGACGCCGGCCGCCTTGCCCAGGCCTCGATCCTGGCGGTGCTGGCTGCCGGCATGCTGCCGGCCCAGCTGGTGGGCGGCCTGTTGTTCGCACTCGAATTCAGGCGCACACCGCTACCGGCGCTCGACGGCGGCGGTCTGATGTTCGCGCTGGCCGCCTGCGGTGCCATTGCCGTGCTGCTGCCGATGGCGCTGTTCCAGCAGTCTCAGCATCGCCTGCGCCTGCGCCGGGGCCGCTTCGTGTGGGTCGGCTTCGGGCTGGCGGCGCTGGTCATGGCCATCTATACCTGGCCGGGAGAGGACAGCGGCCCGCTGCTGCAGCGCCTGCGTTACGTCGACACCTTCGATGTGGTCGGCTATGGCCTGCTGGTGCTGGCTGCAGGGGGCTTCGGCGGGGTCGCCGGGCTGGCCTTCCACACCGTGTTCTGCCTGTCCATGGACGGCATCGCCAGTGCGGTCCCGGTAGCGCCGCCAGGCGAGGACGCCTGAACGGCCTTCAGCGTCCTGCCGCAGGCCCCTGACGACGCCCAAGCGGGTGCTAGAATCCGCTCTTTCCTTTGCCGTTGCAGCGCCCCCATGCACCTGTCCCTGCTCAAGACCAAGATCCACCGCGCCACCGTCACCCATTCCGAGCTGAACTACGAAGGCTCGATCGCCATCGACGACAACCTGCTGGCTGCCACCGGCATCCGCGAGTTCGAGCAGGTGCACATCTGGGACGTGACCAACGGTGCGCGCTTCTCGACCTATGCCATCCGCGCCGAAGCCGGCAGCGGCGTTGTCTCGCTCAACGGTGGCGCCGCGCGCCACGTGCAGGTCGGTGACATCATCATCATCGCCGCGTTCGCCAGCATGACCGAGCAGGAAGCCGACAGCTTCAAGCCGAAGCTGGTGTACGTTGATGGCAGCAACCAGATCACCCACACCAACGACACGATCCCGACCCAGGCCGCATGACAACGAACAACGGATTCGACTCGCTGCATTCCCACGCCCAGCGCCTGAAGGGCGCAAGCATTCCCAGCCTGCTCGCCGCCGAACCCGGCCGCGTCCAGGACCTGGCGCTGCGGGTCGGTCCGTTGTACGTCAACTTCGCCCGGCAGAAATACGATGCCGCGGCGCTGCAGGCGTTGCTGGCACTGGCCGCCGACCGTGATGTCGGCGGCGCCATCAACCGCCTGTTCCGCGGCGAGCAGGTCAACCTGACCGAAGGCCGCGCCGCGTTGCATACCGCACTGCGTGGCGATGTGGTCGATGCGCCGGTGGCGGCCGAGGCCTATGCCACCGCGCGCGGAATCCGCCAGCGCATGGGCGTGCTGGTGCGCGCACTGGAAGACAGCGGCGTGACCGACGTGGTCAGCGTCGGCATCGGCGGTTCCGATCTCGGCCCGCGCCTGGTGGCCGATGCGCTGCGCCCGGTCAGCGGCGCGCGCCTGCGCGTGCATTTCGTGTCGAACGTGGACGGCGCCGCCATGCAGCGCACGCTGGCCACGCTGGATCCGGCAAAGACCGCCGGTATCCTGATCTCCAAGACCTTCGGTACCCAGGAAACCCTGCTCAACGGCCAGATCCTGCACGACTGGCTGGGCGGCAGCGAGCGCCTGTATGCAGTCAGCGCCAATCCGGAACGTGCCGCCAAGGCGTTCGCGATCGCTGCCGATCGCGTGCTGCCGATGTGGGACTGGGTGGGGGGGCGTTATTCGCTGTGGTCGGCGGTCGGCTTCCCGATCGCGCTGGCGATCGGCTTCGAGCGTTTCGAGCAGCTGCTGGAAGGCGCCGCGCAGATGGATGCGCATGCGCTGGACGCGCCGCTGGAGCGCAACCTGCCGGTGCTGCACGGCCTGACCGACATCTGGAACCGCAACCTGCTGGGCTGTGCCACGCATGCGGTGATGACCTACGACCAGCGCCTGGCGCTGCTGCCGGCCTACCTGCAGCAGCTGGTGATGGAGAGCCTGGGCAAGCGCGTGCAGCGCGATGGCCAGCCGGTCACCACCGACACCGTGCCGGTGTGGTGGGGCGGGGCGGGCACCGATGTGCAGCACAGCTTCTTCCAGGCGCTGCACCAGGGCACCAGCATCGTGCCGGCCGATTTCATCGGCTGCGTGCATAACGATGATCCCTACACGATCAATCATCAGGCCCTGCTGGCCAACCTGCTGGCGCAGACCGAGGCGCTGGCCAATGGCCAGGGCAGCGACGATCCACACCGCGATTACCCGGGCGGCCGCCCGAGCACGCTGATCCTGCTTGATGCACTCACCCCGCAGGCATTGGGCGCGCTGATCTCGATGTACGAGCACGCCGTGTACGTGCAATCGGTGATCTGGAACATCAATGCCTTCGACCAGTTCGGTGTCGAGCTGGGCAAGCAGCTGGCCAGTGGCCTGCTGCCGGCGTTGCAGGGTGAGGACGTGGCGATCACCGATCCGATGACCCGCGAGATTCTTGCGCAGCTGAAGCGCTGAGCCTGTCCCTGGAGGTGCCGGCCACCGGCCGGCCATCCCTGCATCTCACATCCCGGCCATGCACGCGCCCTCCTGTGTTGCGCGTGCCGTGCATCCGCGTGCCTGCCGCAGCGCAGCTTGACGCCGCATCGAATGCCGATGCAGTGTGCACGGGCGGCAGTACCTGTCATCCAGTATCGCTCGCAGCATGAAGTTGATGCCAGGGACTGGCCGTATCCGAAGGAACGTGGAATCGATCCACGTTCTCAACGCCTCATGTTGTGAATGACAGGAGATTGCGAATGGATCTGAATGACAATGTTGTGTCCGGCTGGCTCAACGGCTCGGACGATGTGGATGGATGCGCCAACCCCGCCGGTTCGCTGTTCATCTATGGCGCTGCGGCCACCGAGTCCGCGCTCACGTCGGCCTCCGACACCCTGATCACCGGTGGTGGTACCGAGTGCACCACCACGATGTCGGTGGTCAATCACTGCCTGTGCTGTTGATGTAGCCCGAGCCGGCACGTAGCGGCTTGCGCTGCGTGCCGGCCACTGGAACAGACTCTGGACACTTTGCAGGGGGCGTAATGACCGCTTCTCCGGCTGCGGCCGTGTTTGCGCGCATCACCGAACATTTCCTTGCCGATGCGCGCGCCGCGTTGGCGGCGGGCCTGCATGACCCCGCGATCGACCTGCAGCCGGACGAACGCAAGCTGCTGCACGGGCAGGGCGATGCGGCGCTTCGTGAGCATGCCCAGCTCAAGCTCAATCGCGTGCTGCTGCTTGAACTGCATGCCGCCGCGCGCGGCGGTGACATCGGCCCGCTTGAAAGCGCCGGTGCACTGGACGAATTCATGGCCCTTGCCACCAGCGAGGGCTTCCAGGAGCATCTGCAGCGACGCTACCCGGTGCTGCTGCCGCGGCTGTCGCGCATGCTCGATGGCCAATGCGCGGCCGTGGTTGAGCTGGCCGCGCGCATCGGCAGTGATCGCGCGCTGCTGACGGAGCTGCTCGACAGGCCGGCAGGAGCAATGCGTGCCGTCTCGCTGGGGCGGGGTGACCTGCATGGCGGCGGCCGGACCGTGGCGCGGCTGCAGTTCGACGGCGGCACGCTGATGTACAAGCCGCGCTCGCTGCGCATCGATGCCACGCTCGATGGCCTGCTTGCCGCAGTCTTCGGCGAAGGCGCGGACCGGGTACGCGTACCCCGCGTGGTGGATCGTGGCAGCCACGGCTGGGCCGCATTCGCCGCGCACCGCTATTGTTCCGGTGACGAAGAGCTGCGTGCCTATTACCGCGGCCTCGGTCACTGGCTGGCGATCCTGCGCCTGGTCGGGGGTACCGACATCCATCTTGAGAACCTGATTGCAGTCGGGCCGGTGCCGGTGGTGGTCGACGCCGAGAGTGTGTTTTCGCGCGTCATCGACGTCGAACCCTCAGGCTTGGGAGATGCCTACGACACGGCCGTCAAACTGATGCGCAATTCCGTGCTGCGCACCGGTATCGTGCCGTTCCGCACCACCGGCCTCGGCATGGAGGGTGTGGATCTGTCCGCCGCCGGCGCGCTGCCGGGCGAGCAGCCACGGGTGCAGGTGCCGGTGATCATCGAAGACGGGACCGCGCCGGCGCGGCTGGGCCTGGTCGAGGCAGAGGTCGCCATCGCACAGAACCATCCGAGCCCGCAGCCGGATGTCTCGCTGTACTGGGACCACATCAGCGAAGGCTTCGTCGACGCCAGTGGGCGCCTGCGCGCGCTGGATGCGAAGGGCGAGCTGATGCCGTTGCTGGCAGGGTTCGAAGGGTGCCAGGTGCGGGATGTGCGGCGGCCGACCATGGCCTATGCCGAGCTCGGGCGGATGCTCTGGCATCCGGCGTCCCTGCACAATGAAGCCCAGGCAGTCGAACGTGCCGTCGACCTGCTGGTAAGGAACGCGGCGGTATCACCGGCTGCACCCTCGGACCTGGACACCGTGCGCGGCGAGGTGGATGACCTGCGCTACGGAGACATTCCGATCTTCGCATCGCTGCTGGATGCGCCACGCATCCATTCGATCGTCGCCAACTGGCGCGCGATGCGCATCGATCTGGAAGACGTGACCATCCGCAGCACGCTGGTGGCCACCGACCTGAACCAGCATGCGCTGGCACGTGCAGAGGCCCGCTCCGGCTACAGCTATGCGGCACGGCAGCCGCGCGCCGACGGGCTGGATGCGCGTCGACGCGCGCTCGCAGCGCGGGCGGTGGAGAACCTGCTGCGGCTGGCCGTGCATGGTGAAGACGGCTCGATGACCTGGATCACGCCCGAGGTGACCCGCAGCGGCTGGACGGTTCAACCGGTGCAGCCCGACCTGTACTTCGGCCTGGGTGGCATTGCCTTCGCGCTGGCGGCTTACCGCCGTGAAGCAGAGCAGGGACGTGCAGATCCGGTGGCTGGCCTGGAGCCAGCCATCGAGGGCGCCATCGCAGTGTTCCAGACCATGTGCGAGCGCCATCCCGCCGAGATCGATGGTGGATTCGTCGGCACCGGCTCGCAGATCTGGACACTGCTGGCGTTGCACGATCTGTTGCAGCGGCCGGCACTGCTGGCGCTGGCAGAGCACTGCGCGGAAGCCGCGGAACGCCGTGGTTTCCAGGGGCCGGTGAAGTTCGAACTGATTGATGGCGTGTCCGGCATGATCCTGCCGCTGCTGGCGCTGGCCGAGGCCACCGGCAGCGCGCGCTGGCTGGATCTGGCGGCCGCAGCGGGACGACGGATGCAGGATGCGGCGATCGTCGATGCTGACGGCGCGCGCTGGCCGACGCCGCAGTTCCGGGAGCCGATCGGTGGCTTTGGCCATGGTGCGATGGGCATGGGGTGGGCGCTGGCACGGCTGGCACGCTCGTCGGCGGGCAGTGCGACAGAGCGCGCTGCCTGGCGGCAACTGGCAGAAGAGGCCTTCGCGTTCCAGGCGGCATTGTTCGAACCGCACACCGGGCACTGGCGTGACATCCATCTGCAGGACGGGCAGAAGAATTTCCCGACCTGGTGCCACGGCAGCGTCGGCATCGGACTGGCGGCCGCCGACCTGTATGCGCGTACGGGTGATCCGGCACAGCTGCGCGACATGCGCCGCGCGGTGGCCGATGCGCGCGGCAAATGGGGTTTCAGCCATACCCTGTGCCACGGCGACGTGTCGACCCGGGAGCTGCTGGTGCTGGCCGCCGCGCTGGACCCGGAGGGCTGCCCCTATGCGCGGGATGATGCAGCCATCGAGATCGTGTCTTCGATCGAGGAGCACCAGGGCATGGTCGGCGGGCTGACCCGTGCGGCCTTCACCCCGGGGCTGATGATCGGGCTGGCTGGCGCGATCTATGGATTCCTGCGCATGCATCCGGCCTGCGTGCTGCCGTCGCCGCTGCTGCAGGAGACAGCGTCGGCGCGGGCAGGCGTGACGGAACCGCGTTTCAGCAGCGAGCAGGCCGCGCCGGCAGCGCTGGCGGAGGCCTGAGCCGGGAACGTCCCGCGGCGGTCAACGGGTCGGGTCGCGTTCCGGGCTTGGCCGCTTGGCCAGCTTGCGCTGCAGCGAGCGCCGGTGCATGCCGAGCAGGCGTGCTGCCGCGGACACGTTGCCACCGGTCTCGTGCATCGCCTGCTGGATGTGTTCCCACTGCAGGCGGCTGATCGGCGTCATCGCGTCGGGCACTTCCATTTCGCCATCGTCGGCCGGGCCGTCGTCTTCCTCGCCCAATGCACGCAGGATCATCGGTACGGTCGCCGGCTTGGGCAGGTAGTCGTCGGCACCGAGCTTGATGGCTTCCACCGCGGTGGCGATGCTGGCGTAGCCGGTCACCAGCAGGATCCTCATGTCGGCACGCAGGGCACGCAGCGGCTGGATCAGGGCCAGGCCCGAATCGCTGCCCAGCTTCAGGTCGATCAGCGCGAACGCTGGCGGATGCTGGCGGGCCAGTGCCAGCGCGCTGGCGGCATCCTGTGCGGTCTGCGTTTCAAGCCCCTTGCGGGCCAGGCTGCGCTGCAGGGTACGCAGGTACAGCTCGTCGTCGTCGACCAGCAGGCCCAGGGTGGAATGGTGAAGGCTCATGGGGTGTCCTCGCGTGGGGCCAGCGGCAGGCGGAAGCCGACGCGGCTGCCGGCCCCCTGGGCCGGGCGCATCCACATCTCGCCGTCGAGGCGTTCGATGGTGGCATGGGACAGGGCCAGGCCGACGCCCATGCCCTCGCTCTTGCTGCTGCCGAACAGCTTGCCCGGCAGCACGGCGGCACGGGCGTCGAAGCCATGGCCGTAGTCGCGGACTTCGCCGATCAGGTCGTCGCCTTCGATGCGCAGGTCCAGGTCCACGCGCGGCCGGCCGGCCTGTTCGCCGGCATCGGCGGCGTTGTTGAGCAGGACCATCAGCAGATGGCCCACGCCCGGGTCGAGTGGCAGCCGCAGCGGCGCATCGTCGTTGCGGTGCAGGTCGATGGTCGGCCGCACCAGGCGCCATTGCTCCAGCACCTGCTGGGCGCTGGAGTGGCTGCGGCCCGGTGCATCGGCCGAGGCCGGAGCAGCCAGCGCCAGCACGCGCTCCCGGCACTGCACCAGCAGCTCGCGCAGGGTTTCCATGTCCTCGCGCACTTCCGGCTCTTCGCTGCGCTCGGCGACGTCGTCGGCGAGCAGGGTCATCGTCGCCAGCGGCGTGTTCAGTTCATGCGCCACCGAGGCGGCATGGGTGGCCAGCGCGACGATGCCTTCGTTGCGCGCGAAGCGCTCGCGCAGCGCCGACAGCTCCAGCTCGCGCTGGCGCAGTGCCAATGCCAGCCGGGTCGAGAACGCCAGCACCACGGCGGCGGAGATCAGGAAGTTGGCGACCACGCCCCAGCGGTTGAGGTCCTGTGCGCGGAAATAGCCGTCCGGCAGCGGTTGCCCGAAGATGCCGCTGCTGGCGTAGCCGAGCAGGCAAGCCAGTGCGACCGCCAGCGCCCAGCGCAGGGGCAGGGCGAATGCGGCCAATGCGATCAGGATCAGGAACAGCGAGCTGAACGGGTTGGCCATGCCGCCGCTCCAGCCCACCATCCATGTCAGGATGATCACGTCCACCAGGATGTGGCCGAAAGCGGTGAGGGGCGCGGTATCGGCCGCTTCCGGGCGCAGCTGGGTGTAGACGTTGAACAGGGCCAGCACCGCCACACCGGCCCATAACGGCAGCTGCGGCAACGGCAGGCCCAGCACCCAGGTGGCCACCAGGATGGTTGCGGCCTGGCCGCCCACGGCAAGCCAGCGCAGGCTGCACAGGGTACGGAGAAACGGAGCGTCGGGACCGGTCATTCATGCCCATCGTATGCGTTCGCGGGCGCCGGTGCCTGCGACAATAGGCCGCAGCCGTGCCGCCGGCTGAATGCGAGTCACCCGGAATGCAGGGGCGGGCGGTAGAATGCGCCCATGCACGACGCCGTCACCCGCCCGACTCCTCCCTCCGATGCCACCTCCTGGCCGCGCCGCCAGACCCATGCCGTGCAGATCGGCGGGGTCACCGTAGGCGGAGGCAAGCCAGTGGTGGTGCAGTCGATGACCAACACCGACACTGCCGACGTGGCCTCCAGCGTGAAGCAGGTGGCCGAGCTGTGGCGTGCCGGTTCGGAAATGGTGCGGTTGACCGTCAACACCGTTGAAGCCGCTGCGGCGATTCCGCGCATCGTCGACAAGCTGGCGATGATGGGCATCGATGTGCCGCTGATCGGTGACTTCCATTACAACGGCCACCAGCTGCTGACCGCCGAGCCGGCCTGTGCCGAAGCACTGGCCAAGTACCGTATCAACCCGGGCAACGTCGGCTTCGGCAAGAAGAAGGACCTGCAATTCGCCCAGCTGATCGAGTTTGCGATCCGCTACAACAAGCCGGTGCGCATCGGCGCCAACTGGGGCTCGCTGGACCAAGCCCTGGCGGCGAAGCTGATGGACGAGAACAACCTGCGCGAACAGCCCTGGGATGCCGGCCGCGTGCTGCGCGAGGCACTGATCCGTTCGGCGCTGGATTCGGCCGAGCAGGCGGTGGAGCTCGGCCTGCCGCGCGATCGCATCGTATTGTCGGCCAAGGTCAGTGGCGTGCAGGAGCTGATCGCGGTGTACCGCGACCTGGCCCAGCGTTCCGACTTCGCCCTGCACCTGGGCCTGACCGAGGCCGGCATCGGCAGCAAGGGCATCGTCGCGTCGTCGGCCGCGCTCAGCGTGCTGCTGCAGGAAGGGATCGGTGACACCATCCGCATTTCGCTGACCCCGGAACCGGGCCAGTCGCGTACGCAGGAAGTGATCGTCGCCCAGGAACTGCTGCAGACCACCGGCCAGCGCGCCTTCACCCCGCTGGTCACGGCCTGCCCGGGCTGCGGTCGCACCACGTCCGAATTCTTCCAGGAACTGGCCAAGGTGGTGCAGAACCACGTGCGCGAGAAGATGCCGCTGTGGAAGATCCACCACCCGGGGGCGGAGAACATGACCCTGGCGGTGATGGGCTGCATCGTCAATGGGCCTGGAGAGTCGCGCCACGCCAACATCGGCATCTCCCTGCCGGGTACCGGTGAGACGCCGGCGGCACCGGTCTTCGTCGATGGAGAGAAGAAGGTCACCCTGCGCGGCGACAACATCGCCCAGGAGTTCGTCGCCCTGATCGACGATTACGTCGAACACAACTATGTCCGAAGCGCCGGATAAGCCTGCGATCCTCGCTGCACCGGAGTCGGCCTCCGGTTTCCGCCACTGGATGGCGCGCAACGCCTGGCGCCTGCTGCTGCTGTTCGGTGGCGTCCTGTTGCCATTGGCCGGCTTCGTCGCCTTGGCCGATGAAGTGCACGAGTTTGAATCGTTCCATTTCGACGCACCCCTGCTGTGGCAGATGCATGGCCTGCATTCGCCGCTGCTGGACCGCTTCTTCGTGCTCATTTCCAGGCTGGGCTACGAATGGTTCCTGATTCCGGCCGATGTGCTGATCATCGGCGTGCTGCTGGGCTACCGGCGCTGGCGCGAGGCCACCTTCGTCGCCGTCAGCTTCGTCGGCTCGGCGCTGCTGAACATGGGCAGCAAGCATTTCTTCCAGCGCCAGCGCCCCAGCCTGTGGGAATCGATCGCGCCGGAATCGACGTTCAGTTTTCCCAGTGGTCACGCGATGGGGTCGATGACCCTGGCGGTGACCCTGGTATTGCTGGCCTGGAACACCCGCTGGCGCTGGCCGGTGCTGGTGCTGGCCCCGGCGTTCAGCCTGCTGGTCAGCGTGTCCCGGGTCTATCTGGGGGTGCATTACCCCTCCGATATCCTGGCCGGATGGTGTGCCGCGCTGGTTTGGGTGGTAGGGTGCTATCTGGTCATGTTCAGTCGCCGGCACCCATGGCGACGTCACGGCTCGCCGCCAGCGAAGGCCAGCGAAGCATCATCACAGGGGGTTTGACGTGGATGACCCTTCGGGGACGTCTACGTGATAGATCAGTTGTTTCGTTGCAGCAGGTTCTGCAAGACAGGGGGCAAGCACCAGGCGCGGTACTGTGATGCGCAAGGCAGATTGCCATTGCCGCATTACGAACGCGCTTGCAGGGTTACGGCACCCTGCCTAGCTTGACCTGCAATGGCCGCATTCGAAGAGGTACGTGAATGACGATTCGAGTCTACCTGGTGGATGACCACGCACTGGTCCGCACCGGGATGAAGATGATTCTGTCGGGGGAAACCGACATCGAGGTGGTGGGCGAAGCCGAGACCGGCGAAGACGCGCTGCGTGAAGTGCGCCAGCTGCTGCCGGACGTGGTGCTGTGCGATCTGCACCTGCCCGGTGTCAGTGGCATGGAAGTGACCGAGCGCATCGTCCGCAGCCACCGCAATACCCGCGTGGTGATCGTGTCGGTGCTGGAGGACGGTCCGCTGCCGAAGCGCCTGCTTGAAGCCGGTGCCGCCGGCTACATCGGCAAGGGCTGCGACGCGCAGGAGCTGTTGCGTGCGGTGCGCGACGTGGCGGCCGGTCGTCGCTACCTGGGCACCAGCATCTCGCAGAACCTGGCGCTGTCGACGGTGGAGGGCAACGGTTCGCCGTTCGACAGCCTGTCGCCGCGTGAACTGGAAGTGGCGCTGCTGCTGACCCAGGGCCTGCGCCAGGAAGACATCGCGCGGCGCCTGAGCTTGAGCGCGAAGACGGTGAACACGCACAAGGCGCGCTTGTTCGAGAAGATGGGAATCCACGACAACATCGCGCTGGCGCGCATGGCGAGCCAGTACGGGCTGGTGGATCCGGCACGGCCGTTGTGAGGGTTTCGGCCAACGGCTGAGCCCCTCGCGGTGTGCGGCAGGATTCGTGGGGTTGGCCCTGCGGAGGGATTGCGCAGGGGACGCCGTGAATCCATCCCTGGAGGCTCGGGCGCGCCATCCATGGCGCTTACGCCCCTGCGCAATCCCTCCGCAGGGCCACGGACAGGTTCCGTGCGCGTCCACCGCGGAATGAAGAAGGAAGAGCAGGAGCGGGTCGCACGCTTTGCGCGCTCGTCGCCCGGGGTCGGATCCCTTTCCCGGTGGGAAAGGGCTCTGACCGCGTGGTGCGTCAGTGACCGCGCACGCGCTTGATGATCTTCGCCGCGTCGGCGGCGCTGGCGCGGACCTTGTCCCATTCGCCGTCGGCGATCCAGTTGCCCGGTACCATCCACGAACCACCGATGCAGACCACGTTCTTCTGCTCGAGGTATTCGGCGGCGGTATTTTCGGTGATTCCACCGGTCGGGCACAGCTTGAGATCGGCGACCGGGCCGGCCAGGCCCTTGATCATCGCCAGCCCGCCCACGGCGGTGGCCGGGAACAGCTTGCACACGCGGAAGCCGCGCGCGTACAGCGACAGCAGCTCGGTTGGCGTCGCCGCACCCGGCACCACCGGCAGCGGGGCGGCGGCCAGCGCATCGGCCAGTGCCGGCGGCGTACCCGGGGTCACCAGGAAATCCGCACCCGCATCGATGGACTGCTGCATCTGCTGCACGGTCAGCACCGTGCCTGCGCCCACCACCACGTCCGGCAGTTCGCGCTTGAGCATCGCCAGCGCTTCCATCGCCACCGGCGTACGCAGGGTCAGCTCGATCGCCGGCAAGCCCCCTTCCAGCAGCGCCGCACTGACCGCACGCGCCTGGTCCAGCGTATGAATCGTCACCACCGGCAGGATGCCCGCCGCCTGCAACAGCTCCGCCGCCTTCACCTGATGTTGTTCGATACCCATAGCTCTGCTTCTGCCCTTGCTTCTGCTTTTGAATTTGATTTTCAGTGACCACTTCGCGGCATTGATGCGCCGGAGAGTGTCAGGAGGGCGCGGTCAGCCCCAGCCGGGACCGTGAGCGGCATGGATGCCGCGACCGAGCCCCCATGGATGGGTTTACGGCGTGTCCCGGCTGGGGCTGACCGCGCCCTCAGCCAGCAAACTCACCGCCGCAACAAACCCGCAACGCCTTCAACCCTCAGGCGTCCTTCGCCTCATGCGGCGCCGCCGCGGCCGCCGCATCGTGCCCCAGCTCATACTCCGCGTCGTAATCCCACGGCCCACCATCAGCCGCTGCTGGTCCGCACGAAATCGAAATCGCGCCCTGGTCGGCCGGGCCCACCACACGACGGTTGATCGCAAACAGATTGCGGCCCAGGTCATGCGCCGCCGGAGCCGTGTTCGGCGCCAACGGCCGCGCCGCCCACTCGGCGGCGTCCACCAGCACTTCCAGCGTGCCGGCTTCACCATCCAGGCGGATCATGTCGCCCTCGCGGACCTTCGCCAGCGGGCCACCACGCGCCGCTTCCGGGGTCACGTGGATGGCCGCCGGAATCTTGCCCGAGGCACCGGACAGGCGACCGTCGGTGACCAGCGCCACGCGCCGGCCCTGGTTCTGCAGTAGGCCCAGCAGCGGCGCCAGCGAATGCAGTTCCGGCATGCCATTGGCACGCGGGCCCTGGTAGCGCACCACCGCCACGAAATGCTCGGGCAGCAGGCCGCCGGCGTGCAGCTTGTTCAGCACCTGCGGCGCATCGACCACTACCGCCGGTGCCTCGATGCTGCGGTACTGCGGCTTCACCGCCGACAGCTTGATCAGTGACTTGCCCAGGTTGCCGCGCAGCAGGCGCAGGCCACCCTGGCGTTCGAACGGGTTGTCGACGCCGCGCACCACTTCTTCATCGGCGCTGCGCTCCAGGCCCGGCAGGTAGACCAGCTTGCCCTCGCGCAGCTGCGGCTCGCGGGCGTAGTCAGCCATGCCGCCACGCGCCACGCTGACCAGGTCGCCGTGCATCAGGCCGGCCTTGATCAGTTCGCCGAACACGAATGCCGGGCCACCGGCGGCGGCGAAGCGGTTCACGTCGGCTTCGCCGTTCGGATACACGCGGGCCAGCAGCGGAATCAGCTGCGAGAGTTCGTCGAAATCGTCCCAGGTCAGTACGATGCCGGCGGCGCGCGCCACTGCGATCCAGTGAATGGTGTGGTTGGTCGAGCCGCCCGTGGCCATCAGGGCGATGACCGCGTTGATGATCGCGCGCTCGTCGATGATCCGGCCGAGCGGACGGAAATCGTCGCCCAGCGCGGTGATGTCCAGTGCGCGCTCGGTGGCTTCGCGGGTCAGTGCATCGCGCAGGGCGGTGTCCGGGTTGACGAACGACGCACCCGGCAGCTGTACGCCCATGGCTTCCAGCAACACCTGGTTGGAATTGGCGGTGCCATAGAAGGTGCAGGTGCCGGCGCCATGGTACGAGGCGGACTCGGCCTCCAGCAGCTCCTCGCGGGTGGCTTCACCGGCGGCGTAGCGCTCGCGCACTTCGGCCTTCTGCTTGTTCGGAATACCCGGCGTCATCGGGCCGGCCGGCACGAACACGGCCGGCAGGTGACCGAAGGCCAGCGCACCGATCAGCAGGCCCGGCACGATCTTGTCGCACACGCCGAGGTGGATCGTGGTGTCGAACATGTCATGGCTGAGGCCGACGGCCGTCGCCTGGGCGATCACATCGCGCGAGAACAGCGACAGTTCCATGCCGCCACGGCCCTGGGTCACGCCGTCACACATCGCCGGCACCGCACCGGCCACCTGTGCGGTAGCGCCCAGCTCGCGGGCGATCTGTCGGATCTGTTCGGGATACGTCTCGAACGGCTGGTGCGCCGACAGCATGTCGTTGTAGGCGGTGATGATGCCGAGGTTCGGCGTCACGCCGCCGCGCAGTCGGCTCTTGTCGGTACCGCCGCAGGCGGCGAAGCCATGGGCGAGGTTGCCGCAGCTCAGGCGGCTGCGGAACGGGCCATCGCGCAGGGCGGCGTCGATCGCGGCCAGGTAGGCGGCGCGCGAGGCGGCGCTGCGGCGGATGACGCGCTCAGTGATGGCATGCAGTTGCGGATGGAGGCTCATTGGCTACCGGCGTTCGTGGTGGCGAGAGGCAAGCGGCGGCAGTGCGCCGCCACCGACTTCAATCAGCCCAGTGGACGCGCAGGCGCGCGCCGTCCAGGTTGATCGCGTTGAGGATCGGATACTGCTGGGCGTTGTTGCTGTCCAGCGCCTGGCGCAGCACCTGCAGCTTCTGCTTGCCGCGCAGCAGCAGCAGGCGCTGGCGGCACTGGCGCAGGCCATGTGGAGTGAGGGTGATACGCAGCGGCCACTGGTTCGCACCGGGACAGCCGGTGGCATCGAGCGCGGCGTAGGGCAGGGTGCTTTCCAGCGCGCGGGCCAGATCCTTCGAGCCGGGGAACAACGAGGCGGTGTGGCCGTCATTGCCCATGCCCAGTGCCACCAGGCTCGGCGGCTGGCTGTGCTGGGCCTGCAGGTTGGCGGTGTACACGCATTCCGGCAGCGGCTTGCCGACACGCACCAACGGGTCGAAATGTGCACCCTCGGCACGCTTCAGCAGGTGCTCGCGCACAAGCCAGGCGTTGCTGTCGCGATCCTGCGGCGACAGCCAGCGTTCGTCGGCCAGGCTGACTTCGACGCGGTCCCAGTGCACGTCCAGCTCGGCCAGTGCCTGGTAGACCGGCGCCGGCGTGGTGCCGCCAGACAGCAGGATGCGGGCACGGCCCACTTCATTGATGTCGTGGTTGAGGGTCTGTGCCATCTCGGCAGCGACCGCCTCGATCCAGCCATCGGCGTCGCCGTGCTGGATGAACTCGATGCGGTCGTCGTGGAAGGTGGGGCTCATGCGGCAACTCCTGGTGCGTCACGTTCGGCGTCGGCGGCATAGGCGGCGGCGCCCAGCAGCCCGGCGTGGGGATGCATCACCGCCAGCGAGGGCACCCGCGCCATGATCGAAGAGAACCGGCCCTTGTGTTCGAAGCGCTGGCGGAACCCGGAGTGCTGCAGCGAATCGAGCATCTTCGGGGTCAGGCCGCCGGTCAGGAACACGCCGTCCCAGGCGCCCTGGGTCAGCACCAGGTCACCGGCGATGGCGCCGAACACGGCGCAGAACACGTCCACGGTGCGCATCGCCTGCGGATCGTCATGCAGCGCACGGGCGGTCACGTCCACCGGCTGCAGCTGGCCCGGATCGATGCCGGCCATCTCGCACACGGCGCGATGGATGTTGACCAGGCCGGGGCCGCAGATCAGTCGTTCGTTGGAGACGCGCCCGAACTGCTCGGACAGGATCTCCAGGATGCGGATCTCTTCCGGCGTTCCCGGCGGGAAACTGACATGGCCGCCTTCGGTTTCCAGCGGATAGCAGCGGCCATGGCGCAGGATCAGGCCGCCGACGCCGAGTCCGGTGCCGGGTCCGATCACCGCGTAGTTGCGCGGCTGTCCGGGTTTGCCCGGTACCCATGCCGCGCCGCCAACCTGGATCACGTCTTCTGGCTGCAGCAGCGAGATCGCCATCGCCTGTGCGGCGAAGTCGTTGATCAGGTGCAGTTCGTCGAAGCCGAGCATCGCCGCGGTGCGGCTGCGCGAGATCACCCACGGGTGATTGGTGATGCGAGCCTCGTCACCGTCGACACGGCCCGCCACCGCGAACACGCCACGGGCCGCGCTGGCACCGATCTGTTCGAGGTGATGACGTGCGGCGTCACCCAGTGACGGGAACTCCGCCACCGCGTATTCGCGGATGCTGTCCTTCAGCAGCGGCGCGTCCAGCGAGGTATCGGCCAGTGCGAAACGGGCATTGGTGCCCCCGATGTCGGCGACCAGCACCGGCTGCGAGCCGACACTCATGCCGAGGCTCCGCTGTCCGGCGCATCCACGCCCTGCGGCAGGAACTCCGTTGCGTTGCCCGGGCCCCACTGGCCGGCGGGGTAGGGTTCCAGCGGCAGCCTGGCTTCCTTCCAGGCATCGGCGACGCTGTCGATCCAGGCCCAGGCCGCGCGGACTTCGTCGTCGCGCACGAACAGCGTGTGGTTGCCGTTGAAGGCATCCAGGAACAGGCGTTCGTAGGCGATGCGGCGGTGCAGGCCGGTCGGCACCGATAGTTCCAGTTCCAGCGGATGCAGTTCCAGCGCGCCCCATTCCGGGCCGGCCAGGCTGCTCATCAGGCCGAGTTCGATGTTTTCCTGCGGCTGCAGCTGGAACACCAGGCGGTTCGGCGCGGCCTGCGCACGCTGCGGGCGCTCGAACAGCCAGTGGGTGACCGGCTTCAGCGTGACCACCACGCGGGTGGTGCGCTCGGGCAGGCGCTTGCCGGTGACCAGGTGGAACGGCACGCCGCTCCAGCGCCAGTTGTCGATATGCGCGGTGACGCCGGCGAAGGTTTCCACGTCGCTGCCTTCCGGCGGCTGGTAGGCCTGGGCCGGCTGGCCGTTGATGGTGCCGGCGGTGTAGCGGCCACGGATGCTGTCACGCGCGGCGTGCTTGGCATCGAGCGGGCGCAGGGCGCGCAGCACCTTGACCTTCTCGTCGCGGATGCGGTCGGCTTCCAGCGAGGCCGGCGGCTCCATCGCCACCATGCACAGCAGCTGCAGGATGTGGCTCTGGACCATGTCACGCAGCGCACCGGAACGGGCGTAGTAGGCGTCGCGGCCATCCACGCCTTCGCTTTCGGCGACCAGGATGTGCACCGATTCGATGTAGTTGCGGTTCCACACCGCTTCCAGCAGCGTGTTGCCGAAGCGCAGCGCGATCAGGTTCTGCACCGCCGCCTTGCCCAGGTAGTGGTCGAGGCGGAACACGCGGTCCTCGTCGATCCACTGGCCGATGGTGGAGATGATCTCTTCAGCGCTTTCGCTGTCGCTGCCGATCGGCTTCTCCAGCATCAGCCGTGCCGGCGCGGCGAGGGCGCCGCCCTTGGCCAGGCCTTCGCAGGTGGAGATGTACAGGCCCGGCGGGATGGCCAGGTAGCTGACGCACTTGCGGTGCACCAGGTCGGCGACCGCGGCGGCCACCGAATCGACGTCGCGCAGGTCCACCGAGCGGTAGTCGATGCGGCGCAGCAGCCCGGCGATGTCGTCCTGCGTAGCCATCGGCATGGCCTGCTGCAGGCGTGGCCGCAGGATGTCATGGAAGGCTTCGGTGTCATGCCCGGACAGGGCCAGTGCGCGGATGCGGAAGTCCTCCGGCAGCAGGCCGTCGCCAAGCAGGCGAAGCAGCGAAGGGAACAGGTAGCGCTGGGCCAGATCACCTGTGGCACCGAACAGGAAGAGGGTGTCGTGCATCGCTCGAGTTTCAGATCCGGGTGACATCGTTGTCAATCGCTTCATGGCTGGGTTCGGGGGACATCCGCGCAACTGCCTGTCCGAGGTTCGTCGGGCGGGCTTTCCGAGGCTCCGGAAGACCGTTCCAATCGAAACCACTACCTCGGCGGAACCTTCGTTCAATCGCCGACGCAGATCGGTGCGCACCGATCATCGGATAGTGCCACGTGAAAACGTTTACATGGCAGAATGGGCAACTGTATTCGATTGCAGTGCTCGCCGCCATGCGGCGGGCGCGCAATCATCACTGCCATCGGGAGGGCCGAGGCAGTCCCAAAAGACAGCCCGGCTTCGGGCGGACCGGATTAGGTGATATGGCAAAAGTGCAGTTGCAGGGTGTGCGCAAGGTCTATGACAACGGCCAGGTCGCGGTGAAGGACGCCAGCTTCGAGGTCGCCGACGGCGAGCTGATGGTGCTGGTCGGCCCGTCCGGCTGTGGCAAGTCGACCCTGCTGCGGATGGTGGCTGGGCTGGAAGAGATCAGCGGCGGCACGCTGACCATCGGCGATCGCGTGGTCAACGACGTGGCGCCGAAGGATCGCGACATCGCGATGGTGTTCCAGAGCTACGCGCTGTACCCGCACATGACCGTGGCCGAGAACCTGGCCTTCGGCCTGAAGCTGCGCGGCCATGACAAGGCCACGATCGACAAGCGCATCGCCGAGGCAGCGCAGACGCTTGGCCTGACCGAGATGATGGACAAGCTGCCCAAGGCGATGTCCGGCGGCCAGCGCCAGCGTGTTGCGCTGGGCCGCGCGCTGGTGCGTGAGCCGGCGGTGTTCCTGCTCGACGAGCCGCTGTCGAACCTGGATGCCAAGCTGCGCCACAGTGTGCGCACCGAGATCGCGCAGCTGCACCGCAAGCTGGGCACCACCATGATCTACGTGACACATGACCAGGTCGAAGCGATGACCCTGGGCCAGCGCATCGTGGTGCTGAAAGATGGCGTCATCCAGCAGATCGACACACCGATGGCGCTGTACGACCGCCCGGCCAATCTGTTCGTGGCCGGCTTCCTTGGCAGCCCGGCGATGAACGTGCTGCGTGGCACGCTGCAGGGCGACGCCGGTGGCGTGACCGTGGTTGATGGCGAATGGCGCGCGCCGCTGGGTCAGGCCACGATCGATCCGGCGTGGCTGCAGAAGCCGATCGCGGTGGGCGTGCGCCCGGAGCACCTGCAGCCGGCGACCGCCGACGATGCGCATGCGTTCAACGCGCGCATCGAAGGCATCGAACCGGTCGGTAACGAGATCTTCGTCAACCTGAGCAGTGGCCAGCATGCGCTGACCATGCGCGTGGCGCCGCAGGCGCTGCCGGCGGTGGGTGAGCAGATCCGCGTGGCGATCCACCCGCAGGGCCTGCATTTCTTCAATCCGGAAACCGGCGAGCGCCTGTAACGGGTAGTGCCGGCCGCTGGCCGGCAACCTCAACCAGGCTTGGTTGCCGGCCAGCGGCCGGCACTACCATTCATTCGCCGAAGGCGTGCGGACCAACGGTCCGCACCCACCGAAGCGTCGGGTGGATTCAGCGCGCCAATCCGTCCAGCAATGGCATGCGCTGCGCGACGGCACCGCCGACCTGCAGATCGGCGTCACTGGCCTCCAACGGCAACACCGCCAGCGCCAGGTCGCCGGCCACGCTGGCGATCGTGCCCAGCGCCGCGCCGTCCTGCTGCACGCCATCACCGGCCTGCGCCGGCATCGCGGTATGCAGCAGCTGCACCGCGCGCTTGGCCTTGCCGAGGAAGTGGGTGCGGGCGACGATCTCCTGGCCCGGGTAGCAACCCTTCTTCACGCTGTAGCCGTTCAGGCGATCCAGCCCCAGTTGCTGCGGAGTCCACACCTCGCGCTGGCTTTCCTCAAGCCGGGGCAGGCCGTAGCGCAGGTCGGCCTGGCGCCAGGCCAGGGCGAAGGCCGCCTCATCGGCCTCGCTGCCGGCGGCGAAGGCGTCGGCTGCGCCGATGCGCAGGGTGCGCGGCAGGGCATCGCTGCCCAGGTCCAGTTCCCAGCCGTCACCTGCGGCGTGCGCAATCGCGGCGCCACTGGCGGCCTCGGGCGCGGTGAAGGCGCCGGCCACCGCCAGGTCGCTGCGCACCAGCACCTTCACCTTGCGGCGGAACACGAAGCGCTGCAGTTGCGACGCAATCGCATCGGCATCGCCGTCGGCCAGCACCAGCAGCACGTGGTCCTCGGCCAGCCGCAGCAGCTGGAACACCGCCAGGGTGCGGCCCTTGGCGCTCAGCCAGGCACTCCACTGCCAATGAAGCAGGGGCAGGGCAGTCACGTCGCTGCTGAACTGGGCGTGGGCGAAAACGACCGCATCCGCACCCTGCAGGCTCAGCAGCGGGTGGCCGGGCAGGCGCGGATATCCGACGAAAGCAGGGGGCAGGTTGTCAGGCACGTGAACGAGGTCTAAAATTTGTGCGTTGCGAGACCGAACATGATAGGCCAAACAACCCCCACTCCCGACGACGAATCTGAAGCCCCGCTGGTCCCCGCGGCACCCGTGCCCGTGGAACAGGAAAAAGCAGAGGAATTCGGCGGCCGCGGCGGACTTGATCCGGTGCGGTACGGCGATTGGGAGAAAAACGGACGCTGCATCGATTTCTGATCAGCATTGAGCCAACGCGGCCGTGTGCCGCCCAGCCGAGACAACGAGCCCAGCGAATGGCGACCAGACAACGCCCACTTTCCCCGCACCTTCAGGTGTATCGCTGGCAGATTCAGATGGCCACCTCGATCCTGCATCGAGCCACTGGCGTCTTTCTGTCTGTTGGTGCCCTCATCATCGCCGCGGGCCTGCTGGCCCTGATGATGGGGCCCGAGTCCTGGAACTGCTTCACCGGCCATGCCGGGGCCTGGTATGGCCGCGTGTTCCTGTTCGCGTGGACATGGTCGTTCGCCTACCACCTGTGCAATGGCATCCGCCATGTGGTGCAGGACTTCGCCATCGGCTTCAGCATTCCCGCCTTCATCCGCAGCAGCTGGCTGTCGGTCACCGGCAGCCTGGTGATCACCCTGCTGGTGTGGGCCTATGTGATGTTCGGAGGTGCCGCGTGAGCAGGTTCCGTACCCCGTTGAAGAGCGTGCGCGGCCTCGGCTCGGCCAAGACCGGCACCGAACACTTCGTGCACCAGCGCCTGACCGCCGCCGCCCTGGTGGTGCTGGGCATCTGGTTCCTGGTCTTCGTGCTGAGCCTGCTGGGCTCGGACTACGCGACCGCCGCCGCCGCCGTGGCCAAGCCGTGGAATGCCGTGCCGCTGATCGGCCTGCTGATCGCCATGTTCTGGCACGCGCAGCTCGGCATGCAGGTCGTGCTGGAAGATTACATCCACGAATCGCTGCTGGCCCTGGTGCTGCAGACCGCGGTGAAGTTCGTCGCCGTGCTCGGCATGATCGTCAGTGTGTTTGCGGTGGGCCGCATCGCCCTCGGCGTTGCCTGAGCCCAGGCACCAACACAGGAATCCAGATTAGATGTCCGCTTACAAGATCACCGAACACAAGTACGACATGGTCGTGGTCGGCGCCGGCGGCGCCGGCCTGCGCGCCACGTTCGGCCTGGCCGCCAAGGGCCTGCAGACCGTGTGCCTGACCAAGGTCTTCCCGACCCGTTCGCACACCGTTGCCGCCCAGGGCGGTATCTCGGCCGCACTCGCCAACATGGGCGAGGACGACTGGCGCTACCACTTCTTCGACACCATCAAGGGTTCGGACTGGCTGGGCGACCAGGACGCCATCGAATACATGTGCCGTGAGGCCATCCCGGCCATCATCGAGCTCGAACACTACGGCGTGCCGTTCTCGCGCACCGCCGAAGGCAAGATCTACCAGCGTCCGTTCGGTGGCATGACCACCAAGTACGGCGAAGGCCCGGCGGCGCAGCGTACCTGTGCGGCGGCCGACCGTACCGGCCACGCGATGCTGCACACCCTGTACCAGCAGTCGCTGAAGCACGACGCGCGCTTCATGATCGAGTACTTCGCGCTCGACCTGATCTTCGATGACGAAGGCGCCTGCCGCGGTGTGCTGGCCCTGGACATGTCCGACGGCACCCTGCACCTGTTCCGCGCCCAGGGCGTGGTGCTGGCCACCGGCGGTTACGGCCGTGCCTACTTCAGCGCCACCTCGGCGCACACCTGCACCGGCGACGGTGGCGGCCTGGCCATGCGTGCCGGCATCGCCATGCAGGACATGGAGTTCGTGCAGTTCCACCCGACCGGCATCTACGGCGCCGGCTGCCTGATCACCGAGGGTGTCCGCGGTGAAGGCGGCATCCTGCGCAACAGCAGCGGCGAGCGCTTCATGGAGCGTTACGCACCGCACTACAAGGATCTGGCCTCGCGCGACGTGGTCAGCCGTTCGATGACCATCGAGATCCGCGAAGGCCGCGGCGTCGGCGAGCACAAGGACCACATCCTGCTCGACCTGACCCACCTCGGCCCGGGCGTGATCGACGAGAAGCTGCCGGGTATTGCCGAGAGCGCTCGCATCTTCGCCGGCGTCGACGTGCACAAGCAGCCGATCCCGGTGATCCCGACCGTGCACTACAACATGGGCGGCATCCCGACCAACTACCACGGCGAAGTCGTGCGCAAGGTCGGCGACAACCCCGATGCGGTGGTGCCGGGCCTGTACGCCATCGGCGAAGCGGCCTGCGTGTCCGTGCACGGTGCCAACCGCCTGGGTTCGAACTCGCTGCTGGACCTGGTGGTGTTCGGTCGTGCGGTGGCCAACCGCTGCGCCGAGACCATCAAGCCGGGCGCATCGCACAAGCCGCTGGCGTCTGATGCCTGCGACAAGGCACTGGGCCTGCTGGACAAGCTGCGCCACGCCAACGGCGATACCCCGACCTCGGTCATCCGCGATCGCATGCAGCGCACCATGCAGGCCGACGCGGCCGTCTTCCGCACCAGCCAGACGCTGAAGGAAGGCTGCGAGAAGATGGACAAGATCTTCGACTCGTTCCAGGACGTGAAGGTCTCCGACCGTTCGCTGGTGTGGAACTCGGACCTGATCGAGACCTACGAGCTGAACAACCTGCTGCTCAACGCGGTGGCGACGATCAACTCGGCCGAACAGCGCAAGGAAAGCCGCGGCGCGCATGCGCACGAGGACTTCCCGGACCGCGACGACGTCAACTGGCAGAAGCACACCCTGGTCAGCGTCGACGAGAAGGGCAAGTGCAGCTTCGACTACCGTCCGGTGCACATGTACACGTTGACCGACGACGTGTCCGTGGTGCCGCCGAAGCCGCGCGTGTACTGATCCGACCCCGCCTACCATGCAATCCGCGCCCACGGGCGCGGGCCGCCTGAGCCAACGAGAGCAGCCATGGCCGAGTTTTCACTCCCCAAGAATTCCAAGATCACGAAGGGCAAGCACTTCCCCGTCAAGAACGGCGGCAAGAACGTGCGCACCTTCAAGATCTACCGCTGGAGTCCGGACGACGACAGCAACCCGCGCACCGATACCTATGAAGTCGATCTGGACGCCTGTGGCCCGATGGTCCTGGACGCCCTGATCAAGATCAAGAACGAGATCGACCCGACCCTGACCTTCCGCCGCTCCTGCCGCGAAGGTATCTGTGGTTCGTGCGCGATGAACATCGATGGCACCAACACCCTGGCCTGCACCCGAGCCATCTCGGACTGCGGCAAGAAGGAAGTGCCGATCTACCCGCTGCCGCACATGAACGTGGTCAAGGATCTGGTTCCGGACCTGACCCACTTCTACGCGCAGTACGCCTCGATCAAGCCGTGGATCCGCACGCAGACCCCGGCGCCGCCGGACCGTGAGCGCCTGCAGTCGCCGGAAGACCGCAAGAAGCTGGACGGCCTCTACGAGTGCATCCTGTGCGCCTGCTGCTCGACCAGCTGCCCGAGCTACTGGTGGAACGGTGAGCGTTACCTTGGCCCGGCGATCCTGCTGCAGGCCTACCGCTGGATCATCGACTCGCGCGATGAGGACACCGGTGCGCGCCTGGACGATCTGGAAGATCCGTTCAAGCTGTACCGCTGCCACACCATCATGAACTGTGCCCGGACCTGCCCGAAGGGCCTGAACCCGGCGCTGGCGATCGCCGAGATCAAGAAGCTGATGATGGAACGCCGCGCCTGATACGGCGCCGGGTAGTTGCATGACCCCAGCAGAGCCACGCCATGCGTGGCTTTGCTGTATCTGGAGAAGCACGATGGAAGAAGATGTTCTGCTGAAGAAGCTGCGCTGGCGCTGCCGCCGCGGCATGCGCGAACTGGACCAGTTGTTCGGCCGTTACCTGGACCACGAATGGAGCACTGCGCCGACCGAAGAGCGCGAGGTTTTCCTGTTCCTGCTCGATTGCGAGGACGATAAGTTGTGGCGCTGGTTCATGGGCTATGAGGCCTGCCCGCATGCGCACGCGATCCCTCTCATGCAGAAAATCCTCGCCCTCAAGCCTTGAGTGGCGTCCCTCGCGGCTGCAGGCCGCCGCCCAGCTGGCGGTGCTGCTGGCCGCGCCCTGGCTGCTGCGCGCCTCGGAGCTGCCGCCACGCCTGCTGATGCCCGCCGTGCTGCTGGCCTGGGGCGTTGGCCTGGCCGAGCTGGCCTGGCGGCTGCGCAGGCCGCGCCTGCGGGTGCGGCTGCCGCCGCTTCCCGAGCCGCTGCAGGTGGCCGGGCAGGACATCGAGGGGCCACGGCTGGTGGTGCGTGGTGCCTGGCTGTTGTTGTCCTGGTGTGAGGGCCGACGCCGTCGGCACCTGTTGTTCTGGCCGGATGTGCTCGATTCCGGGCAGCGACGTGAACTGCGACTGGCCGTGGCCGCACGTGCCGTTTCCCGTCGGCCGCGTACGATGGCACCATAAGCTGAATTGACTGGCGTGCCTGCATGTTCAAACCCATCCCCGTGGCGATCGGCCTGCGCTATCTGCGCGCCAAGCGCCGCAACGGCTTCATCTCCTTCATCTCGATGGCATCGATCCTGGGCATTGCGCTCGGCGTTACGGTGCTGATCACCACCTTGGCGGTCATGAGCGGTTTCCAGAAGGAAATCCGCAGCCGCCTGCTGCAGATGACCGCGCATACCACCATCAGCCGCGATGGCGAGCCGATGCCGGACTGGATGCGTGTGGTCGACATCGCCAGCAAGGATCCGCGCGTGGCCGGCGCCGCGCCGTACATCGAGATCCAGTCGATGATCAGCGGCCCGCGCGTACAGGGTGCGATCATCCAGGGCATTGATCCGGCGCTGGAGCCGAAGGTGTCGGTGATCGACAAGAAGGTCACCAAGGGCAGCTACGACAGCCTCAAGCCGGGCAGCTTCAACCTGCTGCTGGGCAAGGAGCTGGCGATCTGGCTGGGCGTGGACGTCGGCGACCAGGTGCTGGTGACCTTCGCCGAAGTGCAGGGCACGCCTGCCGGCGCAGTGCCGCGGATGAAACGCTTCACCGTCAGCGGTATCTTCGAGGCCGGCTACAACGAGGTCGACCGTGGCGTCGGCTTCGCCAACATGCAGGACCTGGAGCGCGTGCTGCGCAGCGACGGCGCCACCGGCGTGCGGCTGAAACTGCACGACATGGACCGCTCGCTGGAGGTGGGCGTGGACCTGGCGCAGAGCCTCGGCGGCGCCTACCGCGTGAGTGACTGGACCCAGCAGAACGCCAACCTCTACCACTCGCTGCGCATGGAGAAGGTGGTGATGGGCATCCTGCTGTCGCTGATCATCGCGATGGGTGCGTTCAACCTGGTGTCCTCGCAGGTGATGCTGGTCACCGACAAGCAGGCCGATATCGCGATCCTGCGCACCCTCGGCCTGACCCCGGGTGGGGTGATGCAGGTGTTCATGGTGCAGGGTTCGCTGATCGGCATCTTCGGCACCCTGGCCGGGCTGATCGGTGGCATCACCCTGACCCTCAACCTGGAACGCATCCTCGGTGCCATCGAGGCGGTGTTCAACGTCAAGCTGATGCCTGAGGACGTGTACTACATCACCGGCCTGCCGACCGACATGCAGACCGGCGACGTGGTGGCGATCACCGTGGTCGCGCTGCTGATGAGCTTCCTGGCCACCCTGTATCCCGCCTGGCGGGCAGCACGCACCCAGCCGGCGGAGGCCCTGCGCTATGAATAAGGTCTTCAACCGCGGCGATGAAGTGATCCGCGCCGAAGCACTGGGCAAGACCTACGCCGAAGGGCGCATGCAGACCCCGGTGTTCGATGGCCTGGACCTGACCGTGACCGCCGGCGAGACGGTGGCGATCATCGGTGCGTCCGGCGCCGGCAAGAGCACGCTGCTGCACCTGCTGGGCGGCTTGGATGTTCCGACCGCTGGCGAGGTCTATGTGACCGGCCAACGCATGTCGGCGCTGTCGGATACTGCGCGCGGCCTGCTGCGCAACCAAGCGCTGGGCTTTGTCTACCAGTTCCATCACCTGCTGCCGGAATTCACCGCGCTGGAGAACGTGATGATGCCGGTGCTGCTGGCCGGTACCGCCGTTGCCGAGGCGTCCAGCCGGGCAACGGCGCTGCTGGAAGCGGTCGGCCTCGGCCATCGCCTGGACCACAAGCCGGGCGAGCTGTCCGGTGGCGAACGCCAGCGTGCCGCGGTGGCGCGCGCACTGGTCAACCATCCGGCCTGCGTGCTTGGCGACGAGCCGACCGGCAACCTGGATGACCGCACCGCCGGCACCGTGTTCGACCTGATGCTTGAACTCAACCGTGCGCGCCACACCAGCCTGGTGCTGGTCACCCACGACCGCAGCCTGGCGCGTCGTCTCGATCGGGTGCTGGAACTGCGTGAAGGGCGGCTGCACGCATTGGCCCACGCTGACGTCTGAGGCGCTGGTCCCGCTTGGGTGGAAGCCGACCCTGGTCGGCTGCTGCTGCGGGGCAAGCGCCAACCAAGGTTGGCGACTACCGGATTCCGGAGCCTTGGGCCTGCTTTGGTAGAGGTCGATCTTGGTCGACCGCCGACCGGCGCCTGAATGGGGCTCGCGGTCGTCGCGCGAACCCCACCCTGGCAGGCGCATGATGGCGACAGTACCCCGAGGAGATCGCCATGAAGACCCCGATCCTGATGGCCGGCCTCTGCCTGGCTCTGGCCGCCTGTGCGACCACCGGCCGGCTCAGCAGCGCCGAGAAGCTGGACCTGTACCGTGCGCATGCCGGTGCGCCGCAGAACGACATGCAGTTCTTCGGCAGCCTCAATGGCTGGACCGAACTGGGAGACAGCGCGCTGGCGGTATGGACCCGCCCCAGCGAAGCCTATCTGCTGGAGTTGAACGGCCCCTGTCAGGACCTGACCTTTGCCACCGCCATCGGCCTGACCAGCCAGATGAATCGCGTTTCGACGCGCTTCGACAAGGTGCTGGTGCGCGACCCCACGGGCGGCCCACGCATGCCGTGCTTCATCAAGAGCATCCGCAAGCTGGACGTGAAGGCGTTGCGTGCGTCCGAGCAGGAGCTGCGCCAGGCCCAGGTGCAGGAGCGCGAGGAAGACACGAAGAAATAGCGGGGTAGTGCCGGCCGCTGGCCGGCTTCGGGCAGATGCCGTGTTGCCGGCCAGCGGCCGGCACTACCGGTGTATCAGGCTTCCGGGGTGAAGCCGGCCGGCTTCTCCGCGTCCCTTTCGAACAGGAACTTGACCAGTTCGCCTTCCAGGAACGCGCGGTGCTCCGGCGTGCGGGGCGAAAGGCGGTTTTCGTTGATCAGCATGGTCTGGTGCGCCAGCCACGCCGCCCAGGCCTGCTTGCCGATGTTGTTGAAGATGCGCTGGCCCAGTTCGCCGGGGTAGGGCACGAAGTCCAGGCCCTCGGCATCGCGTTGTTCGTACTGGCAGAAGACGGTTCGGGACATGGCACTCACTCGTGGTTGCGGGGTTTCTTGGAATTTCGTTTCGACGCCTTGATGGCGGTGCCGTCGAGCAGCTTGCGGATCGGCGCGGGCAGGCCCAGCGCGGGCAGTTCGTCGGCAGCGACCCAGCGCAGCGTGGGTTCTTCCACGCGCAGGCCGTGTACCTGCCGTGACAGTACCTGCAGATGCAGCTTGTAGTGGCTGAAGGTGTGCTGCAGCACCGGCAGTTCCTCGGCATCTTCCAATGAACCGTCGACGTGCGCATCGAACCAGTCCTGCAGCATGCTGCCGGCTTCGGCCTGCGGCAGCGTCCACAGCTGCGCCCAGATGCCGGTGTCCGGCCGTTTCTGCAGCAGCACGCGCTGTTGGGCGTCGCGCAGGAGCAGCGCCACTGCTTCGCGTTCGGGCAGCGTCTTGCTCGGCTTGGGCGTGGGCAGTTCGCTGGTGCGGCCTTCGCGGCGTGCCACGCAGTCGTCCTGCAGCGGGCAGATCACGCAGGCCGGTTTCGCGCGGCTGCAGACGGTCGCGCCCAGGTCCATCTGCGCCTGGGTGTAGTCGGCCATGCGCCCGGCCGGCACCTGCGCCACATGCGCCTCGGCGATCACCCACAGCTGCCTCTCGATGGCCGGCAGGCCGGGAAAGCCGTCGATGTCGTGGTAGCGGCTGAGCACGCGCTTGACGTTGCCGTCGAGGATCGCGAACGGGTCGTTCCAGGCCTGGCTGAGGATCGCGCCAGCGGTGCTGCGGCCGATGCCGGGCAGGGCGTGCAGTGCATCGAAATCGCGCGGCAGGTCGCCGTCGTGCACTTCCACGCAGCGCTTGGCGGCGGCGTGCAGGTTGCGTGCGCGGGCGTAGTAGCCGAGCCCGGCCCACTGTGCCATCACCGCGTCGTTGCTGGCCGCGGCTAGGTCGGGAAGGGTCGGGAAGTGCTGCAGGAACCGCAGGAAATACGGGATGACCGTGGCCACCTGGGTCTGCTGCAGCATGATCTCCGACAGCCAGACCCGGTACGGGCTGCGCGGGTGCTGCCAGGGCAGGTCGTGGCGGCCGTGGCCGTCGAACCAGTGCAGCAGGCGGGCAACGAAGCCGTCTTCCTGGGCAGTGTCGGCGCTGGCGTGCGGCTGGCGTGGCATCGGTGTTCCGGAGAAAGGCAGCCCGCCATGCGGTGGCTCTACGCAGATTGCAGTAGAGCCACGCCATGCGTGGCTGCACGGTATATCAGGCGCCCAGCGCTTCAGGCAGCAGGGCGTCGACGAAGGCTTCCGGATCGAACACGCGCAGGTCTTCCGGGCGCTCGCCGATGCCGGCGAAGCGGATCGGGATGCCGAACTCGCGGGCCAGCGCGAACACCACGCCGCCCTTGGCGGTGCCGTCCAGCTTGGTCACCACCAGGCCGGTCACGTTCACCGCGGCATTGAACTGGCGCAGCTGCGACAGCGCGTTCTGGCCGGTGGTGCCATCGATCACCATCAGCACTTCGTGCGGGGCGGTGGGGTCGATCTTGCCGAGCACGCGGCGGATCTTGCCCAGTTCGTTCATCAGCCCGGACTGGGTGTGCAGGCGGCCGGCGGTGTCGGCGATCAGCACCGAGGTGCCGCGGGCCTTGCCGGCCTGCAGCGCATCGAATGCCACCGATGCGGCATCGGCGTTCTGCCCCTGGGCGACCACGGCCACGCCGTTGCGCTCGCCCCAGGCCTGCAGCTGGGCCACGGCGGCGGCGCGGAAGGTATCGCCGGCGGCCAGCATCAGGCTGTGGCCGTCGTCCTTGAAGCGTTTGGCCAGCTTGCCGATGGTGGTGGTCTTGCCAACGCCGTTGACACCGACGGTGAGCACCACGAAGGGCTTGGCGTTGCGATCGATCACCAGCGGCTTGGCCACCGGCTGCAGGATCGCGATCAGTTCGCTGCGCAGCGCGGCCAGCAGCGCATTGGCGTCGGCGAATTCGCGCGACTTCATGCGCTTGCGCAGGCCTTCTACCAGGTCGGTGGTGGCTCCGACGCCAACATCGGCGGTGATCAGCGCGGTTTCCAGCTCGTCCAGCAGGTCGTCGTCGAGCTTGGGGTTGCGCGAGAACAGGCCGCCGAAGCTGCGTGCGATGACGCTGTTGCGCAGGCGCTCGCGCCAGCCCGGCTTGCCGGCCGGAGCCGGGGCGGCGTCGACCAGCACCGGCAGATCAGCGGCAGGCGCAGCCGTTGCTTCGGCCGGGGTTACCGGCGCCAGCGGCGCGAGCACGGCAGCAGCGGCCAGGGCTTCGGCTTCGAAGTCCTCTGCGGCGATGACGCGTTCCGCAGCCGGCGGTGCCGGTGCGGCGGCCGGCGCTTCGGGCACTGCGACCGGCGCAGGTGCAGGCGTCGGCGCGGGCGTGGCAGCCTCGGGCGTGTCCGGCGCGGCTAGCGGAGCGGCCGGGGCTTCGTCGACCGGGGCAGCGGACGGGAATGCCGCCGCCAGCTCTTCAGCCGAGTAGTGCTGGGTCTTGGGCGCCTCGGTTGCGGGGGCGTCCTGGGGCTTCTTGCGGCGGAAAAAACTGAGCATTGGCAAAAGGCGCTGAAATCAGAGGGATATGCTACCACTCGGGCCTGTCGGGCCGATGTGGACTCAAGGACGCGGCCTGCCGGCCGTTAACCGGTCCGGAGGGCTGCGCAGGGCGGCCTGGAGACCGCCATGAACAACGTGATGGGAATGGCCCTCGGCGGAATGCGCGCGGCCCAGCAGGGCGTGCAGGTGGCCGCACACAACGTGGCCAACCTGGCGACTCCCGATGCCCAGCGCCTGCAGCTGCAGCGTGCAGAGGACGGGCAGGGCGGGGTGGGGACGACAGTTGCCGGGGCTGATCCGGATCCGACGGCGCCGCTGGGTGACCTGTTGGCGGCCCGGGCCGAAGTGGTCGCGTTCGCCGCCAACGCCTCGGTGATCCGCCGCCAGGACCAGATGCTGGGCTCGCTGCTGGACCGGGACGCTTGAGCCGCCCGGCGTTGGTGGGTGTCAAGCCTGGCACGCTCGACCCGCCTTGGTAGGTGCCAACCTTGGTTGGCACGCTCGACCCGCCTTGGTAGGTGTCAACCTTGGTTGACACGCCTTTGGAGCGCCAACCAAGGTTGGCATCTACCAGAGCAGGGATGCCAACCAAGGTTGGCATCCACCAGCACCCGGTAGCGCCGGGCCATGCCCGGCGACCACCCTGTCGGTCAGGCCGACAGTTCCAGCAGCAGCTTGTTCAGGCGCGCCACATAGGCGCCCGGGTCCTTCAGGCTGTCACCAGCGGCCAGTGCGGCCTGGTCGAACAGCACGCGACCGAGGTCGTCGAAGCGCGTGCCATCGGCTTCGGCATCCAGCTTGGCGATCAGCGGGTGGCCCGGGTTGATCTCCAGCACCGGCTTGCTGTCCGGCACCTTCTGCCCGCTGGCTTCCAGGATCTGGCGCATCTGCAGGCCCAGGTCCTGCTCGCCGATGGCCAGCACCGCCGGCGAATCGGTCAGGCGGTGCGAGACGCGCACTTCGGCCACATCGTCGCCCAGTACCGTCTTCAGGCGCTCCACCAGGCCCTGCTTGTCCTTGGCCGCCGCTTCCTGCTCCTGCTTGTCCGCCTCGGTTTCCAGTGCGCCCAGGTCGAGGTCGCCACGTGCGATGTCGACGAAGCCCTTGCCGTCGAAATCGGTCAGGTAGCCCATCAGCCACTCGTCGATGCGGTCGGTCAGCAGCAGCACTTCCACGCCCTTCTTGCGGAACACTTCCAGGTGCGGGCTGTTGCGAACCTGGCTGTAGCTCTCGCCGGTCAGGTAGTAGATCTTGTCCTGGCCTTCGGTCATGCGGCCGAGGTAGTCGGCCAGCGACACGCTCTGCGCGTCGCCGTCGCCACGGGTGGAGGCGAAGCGCAGCAGGCCGGCCACCTTCTCGCGGTTGTTGTAGTCCTCGGCCGGGCCTTCCTTCAGTACCTGGCCGAATTCCTTCCAGAACGTGGCGTACTGCTCGGGCTTGTCGGCGGCCAGCTTTTCCAGCATGTCCAGCGAGCGCTTGGTGAGCGCGGCCTTCATCGAATCGATGACCGGGCCTGACTGCAGGATCTCGCGCGAGACGTTCAGCGACAGGTCGTTGGAATCGACCACGCCCTTGATGAAGCGCAGGTACAGCGGCAGGAACTGCTCGGCCTGGTCCATCACGAACACGCGTTGCACGTACAGCTTCAGGCCCTTGGGCGCATCGCGGTGGTAGAGGTCAAACGGCGCGCGGCCGGGCACGTACAGCAGCGAGGTGTACTCCAGCTTGCCCTCAACCTTGTTGTGGCTCCACGCAAGCGGGTCGCTGTGGTCGTGCGCCACGTGCTTGTAGAACTCGGTGTACTCGGCGTCGCTGATCTCGGTGCGCGGGCGGGTCCACAGCGCGCTGGCGCGGTTGACGGTTTCCCACTCGACTGCTGCACCTTCTTCGCCACCTTCCTTCGGCATCTGGATCGGCAGGCCGATGTGGTCCGAATACTTCTTGAGGATGCTGCGCAGGCGCCAGCCGTCGGCGAAGTCATGCTCGCCGTCCTTCAGGTGCAGCACGATGCGGGTGCCACGCTCGGCCTTGTCGACGGTGGCGACGTCGAAATCGCCTTCGCCGCGCGAACTCCAGCGCACGCCTTCGCCGGCAGGCAGGCCGGCGCGGCGCGAGGTGACTTCCACTTCATCGGCAACGATGAAGGCGCTGTAGAAGCCGACGCCGAACTGGCCGATCAGCTGCGAATCCTTCTTCTGGTCGCCGGACAGCTGGCGCAGGAAGTCACCGGTGCCGGACTTGGCGATGGTGCCGAGGTGGGCGATGGCTTCGGCGCGGCTCATGCCGATGCCGTTGTCTTCGATGGTGATGGTGTGGGCGGCGGAGTCGAAGCTGACGCGCACGCGCAGGTCGCTGTCGCCTTCCAGCAGGGCCGGCTGGGTCAGGGCCTCGAAGCGCAGCTTGTCGGCGGCGTCGGCGGCGTTGGAGACCAGCTCGCGGAGGAAGATTTCCTTGTTGGAATACAGCGAGTGGATCATCAGCTGCAGCAGCTGCTTGACTTCGGTCTGGAAGCCAAGGGTTTCGGTCTGGGGGGTCTCGGTCATCGATAAGGCTCCGTGTGCAATGCCGCGCCAGCGCGTGCGGCCTCGCCAAGGGGTATGGCTGATTGTCCCGAAATCAAGGGGTTGGTCTGGCAGGGTTGCACCCGGGTACGCGTCATCGCATGCGCGCTGCCGCTCCCACGCTTCGCTTCGCGAACCGCGGGCCCCACTTACCAGCCTCCATACCCCCGCCGCTTCGCGGCCGCCCCCTGACTCAGGGGGCTCTCCTCCAGATGCGATTCCATGGCTGGAGGGGAAGAGCAAGCGTGAATCCGACTCCATCACATCTTTCGATATCTGACAGATGTTCATCCACGCATGGCGTGGATCTACAGATCGCGGAAGTCTGTCGAAGGCGGGGTGGGTCAGGTTGTGGGGGTGTCCGCGGCATGGATGCCGCGGCCAAGCCCCCAAGGATGGGTTCACGGCGTCCCCCACAACCTGACCCGCCCCGCCAACCCACAGGAAGCCAGCTTTTGAAGTTGCTTCGGCTGTTGCTGTGGCTTCTGCGGGTTCCGGGCGCCGCCCGGACGACTACAATCCCCTTCATGCTGAAATTCTCGAATACCTCCCGCCGGTGGCGCCGGTGAGCGGCCGCGGTGGCAAGGACGGCCAGGTCCGCATCATCGGTGGCCGCTGGCGCAATACCCGTTTGCCGGTGCCGACCCTGCCGGGCCTGCGACCGAGCAGCGACCGCGTGCGCGAAACCCTGTTCAACTGGCTGATGCCCCGACTGGGCGGGGCGCGGGTGCTCGACCTGTTCGCCGGCAGCGGCGCGCTGGGCCTGGAGGCCGTCTCGCGCGGCGCCGCCCACGCCACCCTGGTCGAGCGCGATGCCCAGCTCGGGCGCAACCTGTCCGCCGCCGTCGCCAAGCTGCAGGCGGTAGACCAGGTCACCGTGGTCCAGGCCGATGCCCTGCGCTGGCTGCAAAGCGCCCCGGCGCAGCAGGCCGACCTGGTGTTCATCGATCCGCCGTTCGCCGACGGCCTCTGGCAGGACGTACTGGCCCAGCTGCCGCGGCACCTGGCCGCCGATGCCTGGCTGTACCTGGAATCGCCCGCCGGCCACGTGCCCGTGCTGCCGCCGGAATGGCTGCTGCACCGCGAGGGCGGCACCCGCGAGGTGCGCTTTGCCCTGTACCGCCGCGCCACTGCTACACTTTGACCTCATCTGAACATCTGCATCCGCCCATGACCGTGGCCAACCGCCGCATCGCCGTCTACCCCGGCACGTTCGACCCCATCACCAACGGTCATATCGACCTGGTGAGCCGGGCCGCGCCGCTGTTCGAAAAGGTCGTGGTGGGCGTGGCGCAGAGCCCGTCCAAGGGCCCGGCCCTGCCGCTGGAGCAGCGCGTGCAGCTGGCCCGGGGCGCCCTGGGTCACCACAGCAATGTCGAAGTCATCGGCTTCGATACCCTGCTGGCCCATTTCGTACGTTCGGTCCAGGGGGGAGTGCTGCTGCGCGGCCTGCGCGCGGTGTCCGACTTCGAATACGAGTTCCAGATGGCCAGCATGAATCGCCATCTGATTCCCGAAGTCGAGACCCTGTTCCTGACCCCGGCCGAGCAGCACAGCTTCATTTCGTCCTCGCTGGTCCGCGAGATCGCGCGCCTGGGCGGTGACGTGTCCGGTTTCGTGCCGGCCGCGGTGCTCGAAGCCCTGCGCAAGGTCCGCGAAGCGAAGTCGGCACAGTCGTAAGTCCCGCTGTACCCGCACCCCATTACGTACACCACCACGCACCATTCCGGGAGGAAACCCATGAACACCACCATGCGCGCGATGCTGATCGCTTCGTTGGCCCTGGCCTTCACCGCCTGCAAGAAGGAAGAGGCCGCTCCGGTCGACGAAGCCAAGCAGGCGCTGGTCGCGCCGGCCAAGGACGACGATGCGGGCTGGAAGAAGTACCTGCAGGAAGTGGCCATCCAGAACATGGGCAACATCACCAACAGCCCGTTCCTGTACTACCTCTCGCCGGAATCGGACCCGGACTTCCAGGCCAAGTACGAGCGCCAGACCGAGAGCGCGACCCAGGCCGTGGCCCGTGGCGTGCAGCCGGGCAACATGCTGGCCTTCGGTTCGTCGGCCTCGGGCAAGATGGCTGACATGATCCAGGCCGTGTTCAAGGACGTGGGGCCGGATTCGATGAAGGGCGTGCGCGTCGTCTTCATCGGCCAGTCGGCCGACAACGCCCGCGTGCAGGCTGCGATCCAGCCGACCGGTGCCGAGTACATTTTCGTCGAAGCCAAGTAAGACCGAGCCATGGCGGCCATGCTCCGGCATGGCCCGGGCGGCGCTCCGCAAGCGCGCCGCTGATGACCTGACCGGCCCGCGCGCCCGCGCTGGCCGGTCCTTGTCCCAAGGCGCGGGCGAGGAGTATCGCCATGTCGCTGAAAATCAACGAGCTCTGCGTCAACTGCGACGTATGCGAGCCGGCCTGCCCGAACCAGGCCATTGCGATGGGTGAAACCATCTACGTGATCGACCCTGCGCGCTGCACCGAATGCGTGGGTCATTTCGACGAACCACAGTGCGTGGTCGTCTGCCCGGTCGAATGCATCGACCCGGATCCGGAGATCGTGGAAACGGAAGACCAGCTGCTGGCCAAGCTGCGCCAGCTGCAGCACGATCACCCCGAACTCTATGCGGAGCCCCCATCCGAATGAAGACGCTGATCGTCCGCCCCCTGCTGCTGCTCGGCCTGCTGCTGAGCCCGATGGCCTGGGCCGACAGCCCGGCCCGTGCCGAGCGCCCCGAGGGTGCCGCCATTGCCAGTGGCCATGCGCTGGCTACCCAGGCCGGCATCGACATCCTGGCGCAGGGCGGCAATGCCTTCGACGCCGCGGTGGCCGTATCGTCCACGCTGGCGGTGGTCGAACCGATCAGTTCCGGGCTGGGCGGCGGTGGCTTCTTCCTGCTGCACGACGCGGCCACCGGCAAGGACGTGATGCTGGACGCGCGCGAGACTGCACCGGCTGCGGCAACGCCGCAGGCGTTCCTCGACAAGCAGGGCAACCTCGACCGTGACCGCTCGGTCAATGGCGCCTGGTCGGCCGGTATTCCGGGCCTGCCTGCGGCGCTGGTCGAACTGTCGGCCAAGCATGGCAAGCTGCCGCTGTCGGCGTCGCTGCAGCCGGCCATCCGCATCGCGCGCGAAGGTTTCCCGGTGTACGAGCGCATGGCCAAGGGCTATGCCTCGCGCCGTGAAGTGATGGAGCGCTTCCCCGGCACCCGCGAGGTCTACCTGCGCAACGGCAAGCCGATTGCCACCGGCGACCTGTTCAAGCAGCCGGAACTGGCACAGACGCTGGAACGCCTCGCCTCCGGTGGCTTCGACGGCTTCTACAAGGGCCAGACCGGCAGACTGCTGCTGGAAGGCGTGAAGCAGGCGGGCGGCAAATGGACCGCCGAGGAACTGGCCGGATACCGCGTGAAGCAGCGCGAACCGATCGTCTTCAACTACAACGGCTGGAAGATCACCACCGCGCCGCCGCCGTCGTCGGGTGGTATCGCGCTGGCCAGCATGCTGCAGATCCTGGAAGGCTGGGATATCAGGAAGATGGACCCGGCCCACCGCACCCACCTGGTGGTGGAGTCGATGCGTCGCGCCTACCGTGACCGCACCTTCTTCCTCGGCGATCCGGACTTCGTGCAGATCCCGCAGAAGGTGCTGACCAGCAAGGATTACGCGCAGGGCCTGCGGGCCACCATCCATCCGGAAAAGGCCACGCCCAGCGACCTGCTGTCGGGCAACCCGACGCCGCTGGAAGATGACGAGACCACCCACTTCTCGATCATCGACCGCGACGGCAACCGCGTCGGCGCCACCCAGACCGTCAACCTGCTGTACGGCTCGGGGCTGATTCCGAAGGGCACCGGCGTGCTGCTGAACAACGAGATGGATGACTTCGCGCTGAAGCCGGGCACGCCCAACGCGTTCGGTGTGATGGGCTATGAAGCCAATGCGCCGAAGGCGGGCAAGCGCATGCTCAGCTCGATGACGCCGACCTTTATGGAGAACGCCGACAAGGTGGTGGTGCTGGGCACCCCGGGTGGCAGCCGCATCATCACCATGGTGCTGCTGGGCATCCTCGGCTACGACGCCGGCCTGGATGCGCAACAGGTGGCTGCCTTGCCGCGCTACCACCACCAGTGGCTGCCGGACCTGATCGAAGCCGAGGACGATGCGTTCGACGCCGATACCGTGAAGCAGCTGCAGGCGATGGGCCACAGGATCGACCTGCCAGGCAACGTCGCTGCCGGTGGCCGCGGTTCCAGTCACGTCTGGGGCAACCTGCAGACCGTGGAATGGGACCGCAAGTCCAACACGCTGTTCGGCGGCAGTGACCCGCGCAACCCGGTGGGCAGCGCCCAGGTCGTGCCAGCGCGCTGATCCGGTTGTGTCGGCCGCTGGCCGGCAATCCGCTGGATCATCGAAACCCCGCCCGCAACGGCGGGGTTTTCCGTTTCCTTTCTAGCGATTATTTAACGAGCAGGCGCCGATAATCGACCCATGAAACTCTGGTCTATTCGTGGAAACTCGCAGCGCCTCGATGGTGGTGCGATGTTCGGCAACGCGCCGCGCGCGTTATGGGAAAAATGGGCAGCGCCGGACGAGCTCAACCGCATCGAGCTGGCCTGCCGTGCGCTGCTTGCCAGCCCGCTGGAAGGCAAGACGGTGTTGTTCGAAACCGGTATCGGCGCGTTCTTCGATCCGCGCATGCGCGAGCGCTATGGCGTGCAGGAAAGCCAGCACGTGCTGATCGATTCGCTGCGCGAAGCCGGTTTCGAACACGAGGACATCGATGTGGTGGTGCTCAGCCACCTGCACTTCGATCATGCCGGTGGCCTGCTGGCGGCATGGAGCGAAGGGCGGGAGCCCGAGCTGCTGTTCCCCAACGCGACCTACGTGGTGGGCGCACAGCACTGGCAGCGCGCCGTGCAGCCGCATCCGCGGGATCGGGCCAGCTTCATTCCGGAGCTGCCGGGCCTGCTGCAGGCCAGTGGCCGCCTGGAAGTGGTGGACGGGGAATACTCCAGGGCGTTGGGGCGCAGCGTGCGTTTCAGCTACAGCGATGGCCACACGCCAGGGCTGATGCTGGCCGAGATCGTCGGCCATGCGCATGCCGGCGAGGGTGCGCATGGTGGCGTGGTGTTCTGCGCCGACCTGATTCCGGGCCGCTCATGGGTACACGTGCCGATCACCATGGGCTACGACCGCAACGCCGAGCTGCTGATCGACGAGAAGCGGCAGTTCCTCGAGGACAAGCTGGCGCGCAACGTGCATCTGTTCTTCACCCACGATCCGCAGGTGGCGTTGGCGCAGCTCGGTCGCGATGACAAGGGTCGTTTCGTCACCCTGCATGAGCAGGGTGAACTGAAGGCGCGCGCATTGGGGTAATGAAATGGCCGGGCAATGCCCGGCCTTCCACGGATCGGTGGATCCACGCCAGGCGTGGATGCCGGTTCATCCGGGCGTGAGCGTTACGACGCCTTCAGGCAGCTGCTCATGAAGGTCTTGCGCGCATCACCGGCCAGCTTCTTGGCACCCGCATCGGCGTTGCACTTCTTCATGCGTTCCTGTGGCGTGGTCGCGGCCTTGGTTTCGGCGGCATGGCTACTGAGGCACGAACTCTGCGCGGTCTTGTAGGCGTCGCCCTTCAATCCCTTGTTCTTGGCCGAGCATTCGGCCATGCGCTGCTGCTGCGGGGTGGTGGCGTTGGCGGCCAGTGGCAGGCCGACCAGCAGGACAGCGGCCATCAGGAAAGACGCTTTCATCGGGGTGCTCCAAGCGGTGGCGGGTGCGCGGAGCATTGGCTTGTGGGCGGGAAGGCCACGTGAAGAAACCCGCCCTGGCCGGACTCGCTTGCATCGGCATTCAGATCGGCGTATTACTTAGCCATATGGGTAAGTATGATCCAGGCCTCCAGGCCGTCTTCCACGCGCTGGCCGACCCGACGCGCTGCGCGATCGTGACGACGCTGGGGCAGGGACCGTGCACCGTGTCGATGCTGGCCGAGCCGTTCGAGATGGCCTTGCCCTCGCTGATGAAACATCTGGCCGTGCTGGAACGCAGCGGCGTGGTGCGCAGCCACAAGCAGGGGCGCATACGCACCTGCGAACTGGTGCCGGCGCGGCTCGAGCAGGCCGAGCAATGGCTGGCCGCGCAGCGTGCCGTGTGGGAAGCACGCGCCGACCGCATGGTCGCGTTTGTTGAAACCCTTCACCGACAGGAGCAGGCCCATGGCCGTGGACGCAGGTAGCAACCCCGACACCGATCTGGTCATCAGCCGCGTATTGAACGCACCGCGCGCGGCACTCTGGCGGGCCTGGACGGACCCCGAACTGCTGTGCCAGTGGTGGTGCCCAAAGCCGTGGACCACCGAGGTGCGTGCGTTCGACCTGCGCCCTGGCGGGGCCTTCCACACCTTCATGCAGGGCCCCGATGGCGGCAGCAGTGACAATCCGGGCAGCTTCCTGGAGATCGTGCCGCAGCAGCGACTGGTGTTCACCTCGATGCTGGGCGCGGGCTGGCGCCCGCAGTCACCGTGGCTGAGCTTCACCGCCATCATCACGATGGAGGACGAGGGCCGGGGCTGCCGTTACACCGCGCGGGTGATGCACCCGGACAAGGCGCTGCGTGACCAGCATGAGCAGCTGGGTTTCTTCGACGGCTGGAACACTGCCATCGGCCAGCTGGAAGCCTTCGCGGCCGGGCTGTAGGCCGGAATGCGGGATGGGGTCAGATCCCTTTCGAAGAAAGGGCTCTGACCCCGGCTCGCCGGATCAACCGACGCGGGTACCGAAGATGCGGTCACCGGCATCGCCCAGGCCCGGCAGGATGTAGCCCTTGTCATTGAGCTGGGCATCGATGGCCGCGGTGTAGATCTCCACGTCCGGATGCACGGCCTTGACCGCGTCGATGCCTTCCGGCGCGGCCACCAGGAAGATGCCCTTGATGCGGCGCGCGCCTGCGCGCTTGAGCATGTCGATGGTGGCGATCAGGGTGCCGCCGGTGGCCAGCATCGGATCCAGGATCAGCGCATCGCGCTCTTCCAGGCGACCGGTCAGGCGCTCGAAGTAGGGCACCGGCTGCAGGGTTTCCTCATCACGCTGCAGGCCGACCACGCTGACGCGGGCGGCCGGGATCAGCGACAGCACGCCGCTGAGCATGCCCAGGCCGGCACGCAGGATCGGCACCACGGTGATCTTGGCGCCGGCGATGCGCTGCACGGTGACCGGGCCGGCCCAGCCGGACAGGGTGTGCGGCTCGGTGTCCAGGTCGGCGGTGGCCTCGTAGGCCAGCAGCGTGCCCAGCTCGTTGGCCAGCTCGCGGAAATCCTTGGTGCTGAGTGCGGCGTTGCGCATCAGGCCGATCTTGTGCTGCACCAGCGGATGGCGCACTTCGACGATCTTCATGGTCGGGAAGGGGAAAAGGAGAGAGGACGCCATTTTGCCGGATCGGTGGGCCGAACCCAAACCCGCGCTTCGCCAAATGTGCAGATCCATGTCATGGCCATGCAACCTTGCGGACATACCGTGCAGACCCATTCTTAACAGGAATGGGGATTCCCAGTGCATATCAAGACTCCGTTGGCCGTTGCCATCACCCTGACCCTGGCGATGGGGGCCGCAGCACCGCTGCAGGCCGCCGGGCAGCAGGCGGTCGCCGCCACCGGCGCGGTGGCCGCCGACGCGGTCGACCTCGACCGCATCGAAGTGCGTGCGCAGCTCGAATCGCAGATCCGCGCGGTCGACCTCAAGCGCAGCAGCGATGCCATCGAGGACGCCGTGTCCTCCGATGCCCTGGGCCAGTACCCGGACAAGAACGTGGCCGAGTCGCTGCAGCGCCTGCCGGGCGTCAGCGTGACCCGTGACCAGGGCGAAGGCCGTTTCGTGGTCATCCGCGGCCTGGACGCCAACCTCAACAGCGTCAGCGTCGATGGCATCGCCATCGGTACGCCGGAAGATTCCAGCCGCGCTGCGCCGCTGGACGTGATTCCCTCCGATTCCACCGAGCGCCTGCGAGTGGTCAAGTCGCCGACCCCGGACATGCCGGGTGATGCCATCGGTGGCGCGGTGCTGGTGGAATCGGCGTCGGCCTTCGATCGCGACGGCCGCAGCCTGCGCGCCAAGATCGAGGGCAGCCATCAGCAGCTGTCCGGCGAGACCAGCCCGAAGGCCGCTTTCAACTACAGCGAGGTGTTCAACGACACCTTCGGCGTGGCGCTGGGCGTGAACTACCAGAAGCGCAAGTTCGAGTCGGACAACACCGAAGTGGAATACGACGGCGAGGACGATGCCGCGCCTGGCGACGTCACCGCGATCAACCTGCAGCACCGCAAGTACGAGATCGAGCGCAAGCGCATCGGTGCCAACCTCAACCTTGACTGGCGTCCCAACGAAGACAGCAAGTACTACCTGCGCACGCTGTACAGCCAGTTCGATGATGCGGAGACCCGCCAGCGCGTGATCTTCAACTTCGACGACGCGAAGATGGTCAAGACCGGCACCGACCAGTACCGCCTGGATGGCATGCCGAAGGATTCGATCGACAAGCGCATGCGCTACCGCACCAAGAAGGAAAACACCTTTGCGGCAAGCCTGGGCGGCGAGAACAAGCTGACCAATGCCGTGGTCGATTACAAGGTTGGCTACACCCGCACCGAAGAGCGGGTGAACGACGAGATGGAGGCGCGCTTCAAGCTCAACGGCAAGGCCTTCAACGGCACCCTGGACCAGCGCAGCCGCCTGCCCAGCTACAGCTTCGATAACCCGCAGTGGCTGGACAACGGCAACTACGCGTTCGACCGCTTCGTGCTCTCGCCCAAGCAGGTCAATGACAAGGAACACAGCGCGCAGGTCAACGTGCGCTTCGACGGTGACAGCGGCAGCATCAAGATCGGCCTGCTGGGCCGCTGGCGCGACCGTGACGTCAACGTTGATGAGAGCGAGCTGCGCGTCGGCCCGAAGGTGGCGCTGTCGAACTGGACCACCTCTTCGCCTGAGTACCGTCACGGCAACATGGGAGATGGCATGGACTCGGCCGCGATGCGCGCGTTCTGGGCGGCCAATGGCAGCCAGTACAGTGCACGGCCGCAGGATGTCGGCGGCAATGCAATGACCTCGCTGGAAGAAGACTACGTGGCGAGCGAGGACATCTTCGCCAGCTACGCGATGGGCACCTGGGACATCGGCGCATTGCGCATCATCGGCGGCGTGCGCGTGGAAAACACCCAGTTCAAGGCTACCGGCAACCAGGTGGACGTGGCGGCCAATGGCCGCAGCTTCACCGTCACCCCGCGCGTGGCCAACAGCAGCTACACCAACGTGCTGCCGGGCCTGCACCTGCGCTACGACGCCGCGGACGACTGGGTGCTGCGCGCTTCGGCCAACAAGACTGTCTCGCGCCCGTCGTTCGGTGACATTTCGCCGCGCGTGGGCTACAGCCGCGGTGACGAAGAAGTGCGGCTGGGCAATCCGGAGCTGGATCCGTACGAATCGAAGAACATCGATCTGTCCGTCGAGAAGTACATCGGCAGCACCGGCATCGTGTCGCTGGGCCTGTTCCACAAGTCGATCGACGGTTACATCGTGGAAACCGTGCGCACCAATGACCCGGACTATGGCGGCTTCGACGTGACCCAGCCGATCAACGGCCGCAAGGCCACGGTGCGCGGTGCGGAGTTCAACTGGCAGCAGCAGCTGGCGTTCCTGCCGGCCGGCCTGGACGGGTTGCTGGTTGGTGCCAGCGGCACCTGGCTCGACACTACGTTCGATGCTGGCATCAAGGATCGTGCGGGCGAAGACTTCACCCTGCCGCGCGCCTCCAAGCACGTCTACAGCGCACACATCGGCTATGAAAAGTATGGCCTGAGCACGCGACTGGCGGCGGTGTACCGCAGTGAATACCTGGACAGCATCGGCAAGGGCCGTGCCTTCGACATCTATGTGGCGCCCAATACCCAGCTCGACTTCTCGCTGGACTACAAGTTCACCCCGCGCGTAAGCATGTATTTCGAAGCGCAGAACCTGCTGGACAAGCCGCTTGAGCTGTACCAGGGCACGCGCTCGCGCACCCTGCAGATGGAAGAGTATGGCCGCACCTACGCGCTGGGCCTGAAGGTGGCACTGTGATGGGGCGTGGCATCACCGTCCTGGCTGCCGCACTGATGGCCAGCCTGGCGGCTGGCTGTACGCCGGCCACGGGCAATGATCCGGCGGCGCCCGCGACGGCAGCGAAGGCCACCGGCGAGCGTGCGGTGGCCACCATCGCCGAGGCGTTCCTGTCGCCGATGACGCCGGCTGACAACATCGATTCGCCGGCGGCCTGGCGTGCACCGGACGGAGCGCTGTGGCTGATCGCCACCGCCAAGGCCACCGACAAGCTGGTGGTCTACGACGGCAGTACCGGCCAGCATCTGCGTGACGTTGGCAGCAGCGGTACCGCGAAGGGGCAGTTCGACCGCCCAAACGGCATCGCGGTGACCGACGACCTGCTGTGGATCGTGGAGCGCGACAATCACCGCGTGCAGGTGCTGAGCCTGCCGGACTTCACCCCGCTGGCGACGTTCGCTGCGGACGACCTGCGCAAGCCGTACGGCCTGTGGGTCGACCGCCGGGCCGATGGCTACAGCGTCTACGTCACCGACTCCTGGGACAACGGCGAGGATGCGCAGGGGCGTGACATCCTGCCGCCGCTGGCTGAACTGGACAAGCGCGTGCGCCAGTACCACGTGACCCGCGACGGTGCCAAGGTCGAAGCGAAGCTTGTAGCCAGCATCGGTGATACCACCGAGGCCGGTGCGCTGCGCGTGGTCGAATCGATCTGGGGCGACCCCGAGAACGATCGCCTGCTGATTGCCGAAGAGGACGAGAGCTACGCCAGCGAGTTCAAGGTCTACACACTGGCCGGCCGCTTCACCGGCACCACCTTCGGCCGTGACGTGTTCAAGGCACAGGCCGAAGGCGTGACCCTGCGCACCTGTGGCAAGGACGGCTGGTGGATCACCACCGAGCAGGGCAAGCAGCGCAGCGTGTTCCACCTGTTCGATCGTCACACGCTGAAGCCGGTGGGCGCGTTCCAGGGCAACACCGTGGCCAACACCGATGGCATCTGGATGATGCAGCAGCCCAGTGCGCGGTTCCCGCACGGTGCGCTGTATGCGGTGCATGACGACCAGGGCGTGGTGGCGTTCGACTGGGAGAGCATCGCCAAGCAGCTCGCGCTGCCGCTGGAGTGTGGCGCATGAGCGGGCGTCACATGATGCATGGCCTGGCGCTGGGCCTGATGCTGGCGTTGCCGTCGCTGTCGTTCGCGGCGGCCGAGCCGAATACCCAGGTGCCGGCGGGCAGCCGCCACTACGCAGCGACGACGGTGCCGGACCGCATCGTCGCCTCGCCGTCGGCTGATCCCAGCCACGCTTTCGCCGTGGCCTGGCGTACCGATGGCAGCGTGCAGGCGCCACTGCTGGAGATCGCGCTGGCTGCAGATTCGCCGGCCGTCGAGGGCATCCGTCAGGTGCGTGCGACGACGCGCGCACTGCAGACCGAAAACGGGCTGTCGCATCACCATCGTGCCGACATCGGCGGCCTGCAGCCGGATACCCAGTACGTCTACCGCGTGCAGGGCAATGGCAGCTGGAGTGCGTGGAACCAGCTGCGCACGCTGGCGGCCGCCGACCAGCCGCTGACCCTGCTGTACTTCGGTGACACCCAGAACAAGAACGTCAGCCATGTCAGCCGGGTCGTGCGTGCTGCGCAGAAGGCGGCACCGCAGGCGCGCATGAGCCTGTTTGCCGGCGATCTGGTCAGCGGCGGCGACAACATGGACGACAGCGAGTGGGGCGAATGGTTTGCGGCTACCGGCTGGCTGGCGCAGGAAACGCTGGTGGCGCCGGCAATCGGCAACCACGAGTACTTCGAGGAGTTCGAGGACACCCCGCAGGAGCGCCGCGTGCTGGGCAAGCACTGGCCGGTGACCTTCGCGTTGCCGGGCAACGGCGCCAGTGCGGCGCAGCAGACCAGCTACTGGTTCGATGCGCAGGGCGTGCGCGTGGCCGTGGTCGATGGCACCTCGGCACTCGACCTGGGTACGGCCAAGGCGCAGGCGCAGTGGCTGGACAAGGTGCTGACCGGCAATCCGCAGCCGTGGACCCTCGTGCTGCTGCACCAGCCGTTCTACTCGCCGCGCGAAGGCCGCGAGAACGCCGCGTTGCGTGACGTGCTGCTGCCGGTGGTACGCCGCCACAACGTCGATCTGGTGCTGCAGGGGCACGATCACACCTACGGCCGTCGGGGTGAAGGACACGCTGCGACGCCGCAGTACGTGGTGACCGTGGCTGGGCCGAAGCAGTACCGCCTTTCCGACGAAGCACGCAGGACGATGGATCCGGTGGCCGAGGACACCCAGTTGTTCCAGGTCCTGAACGTCGACCCGCAGCGCCTGCGCTATGAAGCGCGCACGGTGACCGGCCGTCTCTACGATGCCTTCGAACTGCAGCGTGACGCCAAGGGTAGCAAGACGCGAACGGAGCTGATCGACGGCCGCATCACGCCGCGCGACTGCCCCCGTTCGCAGACCGCCAAGGGTCGCGCCGACCGTTGCTGGGAATGAGCGCACGCCGATGACCACTCCCTCTCGCATCCTTCCCCTTGCTGCCATCGGTACTGCCCTGCTGTTGCTGGCCAGTGCGGTGACCGCCGCCGATGCCGTGCTGCATCCGTTCCTGGTGGCCCAGCCGAAGCAGGCCCCGCAGGAAGCGAACCTGGCGGTGGAGATCCCTGCCGGCAGCTTCACCAAGTACGAGATCAAGGAAGATGGGCTGGTGCATGTGGACCGCTTCCAGTCGATGCCGGTCGCCTATCCGGCCAACTACGGCTCGATGCCGCGTACCCTGGCCGGTGACAATGACCCGTTGGATGCGCTGGTGCTGACCCGCGAGCCGCTGCATCCGGGCGTGATCGTGCGTTTCCGGCCGATCGGCTACCTGAAGATGATCGATGGCGGCGAGCACGACGAGAAGATCATCGGCGTGCCCACCGACAAGGTCGACCCGACCTACGCCGACATCCGCGACCTGGCCGATCTGCCGGAGATCGAGCGGCAGCGCATCGAGGCGTTCTTCCGGGTCTACAAGGACCTGCCGGCCGGCCGCAACCCGGTCCAGCTCAATGGCTGGGGCAATGCCGCCGAGGCGCGTGCGCTGATCAGCGAGGCGATGCAGCGCTTCAACCGGTAGATCCACGCGATGCGTGGGTGCCCCGCCCACGCATCACCTTCACTGCCGCTGGCTATCATGTGCGCCATCCAGAATGAAGGCGATGCACGTGTCGGTAGCGTTGGTGTGGTTCCGTCGTGATCTGCGGCTGCAGGACAATCCGGCCCTGCAGGCCGCGTTGGAGGCGGGCCACGAGGTGGTGCCGGTCTACATCCACGCGCCGCACGAGGAAGGTGAGTGGGTGCCGGGCGCGGCCTCCGACGCGTGGCGCCACCGTTCGCTGGCGGCGCTGGATGCCGACCTGCGTTCGCGCGGCTCGTCGCTGGTGCTGCGCCACGGCGACAGCCTGGCGACGCTGCAGGCGCTGGTCGAACAGATCGGCGCCGAGGCGGTGTACTGGAACCGCAAGTACGAACCGGCTACCCAACCGCGCGACGCGGAGATCAAGCGCACGCTGCGCGAGCACGGCATCGATGCGCAGAGCTGCAATGGCAGCCTGCTGTTCGAACCCTGGGACATCGCGACCCAGCAGGGCCAACCGTACAAGGTATTCACTCCGTACTGGCGCAACGTACTCAGTCATTGGTGCCTGCCGGCGCTGACGGCCGCACCGAAGGCACTGACAGCACACAAGGCCGACGGCCTGGCGCTGGACGAGCTGCGGCTCGCGCCCACGCTCGACTGGGATAGCGGCTTCTGGCAGCACTGGCGGCCGGGCGAGGCCGGCGCGCTGGAGGCGCTGTCCGTGTTCGAGGACGGTGCGTTGCGCGGCTATCGCGAGCAGCGCGACCTGCCGGATCGCGTCGGAACGTCGCGGATGTCGCCGCACCTGCATTTCGGCGAGATCGCGCCATGGCGCATCGCCCATGCGCTGGAGGGCCTGCGCAGCGCCGGCACCGACGCGGACATCGACGGCTATCTGCGTCAGCTGGGCTGGCGCGATTTCGCCTACCACCTGCTGCACCACTTCCCGAAGACCCCCACCGACAACCTCAACCCGCGCTTTGATCGCTTCCCGTGGGCCACGCCCAGCGTGGCGCAACTGCACGACTGGCAGCGCGGCAACACCGGCGTGCCGATCGTCGATGCCGGCCTGCGCGAGCTGTGGCACACCGGCTACATGCACAACCGGGTGCGCATGATCGTCGCCAGCTACCTGTGCAAGCACCTGCGCGCACACTGGTTGCACGGCGCGCGCTGGTTCTGGGACACCCTGGTCGATGCCGACCTGGCCAACAACACGATGGGCTGGCAGTGGGTGGCCGGAACCGGTGCCGATGCCGCGCCGTACTTCCGCGTGTTCAATCCGGTCACCCAGGCCGAGAAGTTCGATCCACAGGCGCGCTATATCAGCCGCTGGGTTCCCGAGCTGGCGGCACTGCCGGTGAAGGCCCGCTTCGCACCGTGGCAGCATCCACAGTTGCTGGCCGCGCATGCGCCGGGCTATCCGCGCACGCCGCTGGTGGACCTGGCGGTGGGCCGGGACGCCGCGCTGCAGGCCTACCGCCAGTCCGGCGCAGCGTAAAGCGTGAGCTGAGCGATCCGGTCAGATAGCTGAACGCGGCCCTGTCGGCGGGCTGCATCATCATCCCGACATCGCATTTGCCTGTTTATTCTCTTTGCGCCCGCAAGCCGCCGGCCCGACCGGAAACCAAGGAGAACCCCATGATCCGCAACACCACCCGCAACGTCGCACTGGCCCTGATGAGTGCGGCCGTCCTGTCGGCCTGCGCCACCGGCGGCTCCTATGTGCAGAGTGACCAGTACGGCAACCCGACCGAGCAGCAGAATCGCACTGGCCGCAACGCGCTGATCGGTACCGCCATCGGCGTGGCCGCCGGCCTGCTGACCGGCGACAGCGCCACCGAGCGCCGCCAGCATGCGCTGATCGGTGCCGGTATCGGCGCACTCAGTGGCGCCGCTGTCGGCCAGTACCAGGATCGCCAGGAACGCGCACTGCGCGAGCGCACCGCCAACACCGGCATCGATGTGCAACGCCAGGGCGATAACATCATGCTGAACCTGCCGGACGGCATCACCTTCGACTTCGGCAAGGCAACCCTGAAGCCGCAGTTCTATGGTTCGCTCAATGGCGTGGCAGGCACGCTGCGCGACTACAACCAGACCATGATCGAAGTGGTTGGCCACACCGACAGCATCGGCAGTGACGCAGTCAACAACCGCCTGTCGAAGGAGCGTGCCGACTCGGTTGCGCAGTACCTGATCGGCCAGGGCGTGCAGAGCGTGCGCATTGAAACGCTGGGCGCCGGCAAGTCGTACCCGATTGCCGACAACAGCACCGACGCCGGCCGCGCCAAGAACCGCCGCGTCGAGATCCGCGTGATTCCGCTCAAGCAGTAACGCGCAGCGTTACGGTTCCGGCGTAGCCGGAACGAAAATGCCGCCCTTGCAGGCGGCATTTTCCGTAGGTGCCGAGCTTGCTCGGCACACCGACAGCGTTTCCGGTCGCTGCGTTTGCGTGCAGTGCCGACCAAGGTCGGCATTATCGGGAGTCTGCCTGCCGGAACGAAAATGCCGCCCTTGCAGGCGGCATTTTCCGTAGGTGCCGAGCTTGCTCGGCACGCCGATAGCGTTCCCGTTCGCTGCGTTTGCGTGCAGTGCCGACCAAGGTCGGCATCTGCCGGAAGTCTGCCCGCCGGAACGAAAATGCCGCCCTTGCAGGCGGCATTTTCCGTAGGTGCCGAGCTTGCTCGGCACGCCGATAGCGTTCCCGTTCGCTGCGTTTGCGTGCAGTGCCGACCAAGGTCGGCATCTACCGGAAGTCTGCCCGCCGGAACGAAAATGCCGCCCTTGCAGGCGGCATTTTTGTGGGTGCCCAGCGTTGCTCGGCACACCGCATGACCGCGTGCTTTTTTTCGCTTTTGTAGAGTCGAGCCATGCTCGACTGCGTGTATGGAGTCGAGCATGGCTCGACTCTACAGAAGGCGGTCGAGCAAGCTCGACCTCTACCAGAGCGGAATACTAGGCTCACACCGTCGCCGTCGGCCGCACCACGATCTCATTCACGTCCACATCCGCAGGCTGCTCGATCGCAAATCTTACGGCGCGCCCGATCGCATCCGGCTGCAGGGCGATCGCGCGGTAGCCGACCATCATCTCGGCGGCGGCCGGATCGGTGATGCTGTCGGCCAGCTCGCTTTCCACCACGCCAGGATGGATGCAGGTCACCCGCAGTTCGCGGTGCTCCTGGCGCAGGCCGTCGGAAATCGCGCGTACCGCATACTTGGTCGCGCAGTAGACCGCTGCGGTCGGCACCACCGACAGCGCGCCGACCGAGGCGATGTTGATGATCTGGCCGCTGCGCTGGGCGATCATGCCGGGCAGCACGGCAGCGATGCCGTACAGCACGCCACGGATGTTCACGTCGATCATCCGGTCCCACTCCTCCACTTTCAGCGAGCCCATCAGGGACAGTGGCATCACACCGGCATTGTTGACGATCACGTCGATTGCGCCGAAGCGTTGCCGGGCGGCTTCGGCGAAGGTTTCCACCTGCGCGCGCCGGGTCACGTCCAGGGCATGCACGAGCACCTCGGCCCCCTGCTGGCGCAGCTCGTCGGCCAGCGCCTGCAGACGCTCCAGGCGGCGGGCACCCAGTACCAGGCGTGCCCCCGGTTGCGCGAGGGAGCGGGCGATGGCGGCGCCGATGCCGCTGGAGGCGCCGGTGATGAGGATGGTTCGGGAAAGGGCCATGGCGGTGTCTCAGAAGGGTAGGGAGTGCCGGGGTGTGCCCGGTGTTGCCACGGTAGACGGCGCACCTTGTCGCGATAAGATGGCGACTGCTGATCACCTTGTACAGAGTTGCTAACCAATGGCCATCGATCTCAATGCTCTGGGGGTGTTCCAGCGGGTGGCCGACTGTCGCAGCTTCACCGCCGCGGCCGAGCAACTCGGCGTGACCCGTTCGGCGGTCAGCCAGACCATCGCCAAGCTGGAGCAGTCGCTGGGTGTAGCCCTGGTGCTGCGCACGACCCGCAGCGTCAGCCTCACCGATGCCGGGCAGGCGCTGCTGGTGTCGGTCAGCCCTGCGCTGGCGGAACTGGGCGATGCGCTGGAGGCCAGCATGCGCCGGCAGTCCGCCGTGTCCGGACAACTGCGGCTTGCCGTGTCCTCCATTGCCGAGGCGTTCCTGGCCGGCCCGATGCTGGCCGGTTTCGCCGCGCGCTATCCGGCGTTGCAGCTGGACATCACCGTGACCGATGAAGCGTTCGATATCGTCGACGCGGGATTCGATGCAGGCGTGCGTCTGGGCGAGGTCATTGCCCAGGACATGGTCGCGGTGCCGGTATCGGCGCGGCAGCGCCAATTGGTGGTGTGCTCGCCGGGCTATCGTGATGCCCATGCATTGCCGGCGCACCCACGGGAACTGGCCAGCCATCGCTGCATCGGCTGGCGCAGTGCGCCGGGCAGGGCGCCCTATCGCTGGGAGTTCGAAGAGCGGGGCCGTGAGTTCAGTGTCGATGTGCAGCCGGAAATCACCAGCAACGACATGGGGGTGATGGTCAGGCTGGCCTTGGCCGGCGCAGGCCTGGCCATCGGCATGGAAGAGACCTGGCGGCCGTGGCTGCAACGCGGCGAGCTGGTGTCCGTGCTGGACGCGTACTGCCCGCGGTTTGCCGGATTCTTTCTGTACTACCCCAGCCGTCGGCAGGCCGAGCCGAAACTACGTGCGCTGGTCGAGCACGTGCTCTCGGAACTGTAGAGTCGAGCCGTGCTCGACCGCGCCTTTGTAGAGTCGAGCCATGCTCGACTTCCGGAAAACAGTCGAGCATGGCTCGACTCTACAGACGCAGGTCATGCCGCCGAGGCGGCAACCTTCTCCAGGATCCGCTTGCCGCTGCTTTCCAGCGCGGCGTCTTCCTGCGCCTTCTGCTGCTGTGCCAGCTTCGCGCCCGGGCACTGCGCCAGCATGTAGTTGGCGTCGAAGTTGAGCTTCTCGACCAGGAAGTCGACGAACGCACGCACCTTCGGCGAGACCAGGCGGCCACCGGCGAACACGGCGTTGAAGTCCACCTCCGGGCCCGTCCAGCCGGCCAGCACGCGGCGAACCATGCCGGACTCGACGAACGGCTTGGCCATCACGTCGCCGGTCAGCAGCAGGCCCTCGCCGCACACCAGTGCGCCGTTCAGTGCGGACATGTCATTGGCCGTCATCAGCGGCGTGACCGGGAAGTCACGCAGTTCGCCACCGTTCTCGCCCAGCTGCCAGGTGAAGCGCGGCGAGTTGCCGGTGTGGTACGGCTTGCGCATCGCCAGGATGCGGTGGAACTGCAGCTCTTCCGGATGCAGCGGCTCGCCATAGCGTTCGATGTAGGCCGGGCTGGCGAACACCTGCGTGCGCAGGCTGCCGAGTTTGCGCGCGACCAGGTTGGAGTCGGGCAGGGCACCGACGCGCAGTGCAAGATCCGCTTCGCCGGCAATCAGGTCCAGCTTCTCGTTGCCCATGTGCATGTCCAGGCGGATCTCCGGATACTGCGCATGGAACTGGCCCAGCAGCGGGGCGATCCAGGTGATGCCGATCGAATAGGGCACGGTGAAGCGCAGCCAGCCGCGCGGGCCGGACTGCAGCTGGCTCACCGCGCTCTCGGCTTCTTCAAGCTCGCGCGCGATGCGCTGGCAATGCTCGTGGTAGATCGAACCGGCTTCGGTCAGCCCGAGGCGGCGCGTGGTCCGGTGCAGCAGGCGCGCGCCCAGGCGCGTTTCCAGTTCCTGCACTTTGCGGCTGACCGTGGTCTTGGGCAGGCCGAGCGATTTGGCAGCGGCAATGAAGCTGCCTTGCTCGACCACCTTGACGAAGATCAGCGTCTCGTTGAGATCGTGGGACATGGTCGGGGGTCCTGGACGTCGGGGATGGGTCAATCGTGACAGAACGATTGGACCGGGAACGGGATGATTATTCCCCTTAATCAGGACTAATCAAGTAAAGGTTTGAGGTCTATCGTGGCGCCATTCGTTATTTGGAGCCCGTCCGCCATGAGCCTGCGCAACATTCTTGCCCGTCTCCGGAATGCCGGCCAGAACACCCTGGACCTGGCGATGACCGTTGAAGCCCGCCCGAGTTCCTTGGTGCACAAGGATTTCCGGGAGTTTACCGCGCCCATGCGTCAGCAGCGTGGCGGCGTCATGCGCCTGACCCCGCATAAGGGTGACCGGCTGCGTCGAATTGGGACTATCCCGGATTTGGGAGGAAATGTCCCGTGAATGGGATTCTGACGCCCGAAGTCCTGGTCCTCGGCGGCACCGGTGCCGTGGGCCAGGGTGTGGTCGGCGCGCTGCTGGAAGCCGGCAGCCCGGTGCTGGTGGTCGGTCGCGATCCGGGCCGGTTGGCCGCGCTGCGTGAGCAGTTCGCCGATGAGCCGGGCCTGGAGACGCTGCTGGGCTCGCTCAGTGATGACGGCTCGGCGCGCACACTGGCCGAACGCATCGCGCAGCGGCCGCGTCCGTTGGCAGCGATCATCGCTGCGATGGGCGGCCCCTACCGCCGTGGCCGCGTGACCGATCGCAACGGTGACGAGCTGATGGGCGCGATGCAGGCCGACCTGATGCCGCACGTGCATGCGGTGCGCCACCTGCTGCCGCTGTTGCAGGACAACGTGCACGCGCGCCGCTACGTGATGATCGGCAGCCCGGCCAATGCCAAGCCGTGGGCGGGCTACGGCGAGACCTCGATCACCACCGCCGCGCTGCGCATGTATGCGCAGGTGGTGCATCAGGAAGCGCAGGCGCTGGGCGTGCGTGCGCAGATGCTGGAAGTCTGCAGCCCGGTCTGTACCCCGGCCAATGCGGCCAACGCCTGCATCGAGTGGCCGAGTTCGCTGCTGGTCGGCCGCCGCGTGGTCTCGCTGCTCGACGGGTGCCGCGACAACCGCGCCATCGTCCGTTGCGACAGCAGCGATGCCGAATTGCCGCGCGGCCTGCTGCACCTGGAAGTACCCCCGCTCTGGCGCGATACCGCAGGCGTCGCTTGACCTCGACCAAGGTTGAGGTCGCAGTATGCGCCGCCGATTTTCGCAACACCTTTTCATATAGCTGTACCACCCCTCCGTACGGATGCATGCCATGACTTCCCCCAATACCACCCCACATCGTTTCGGCCATCGCATTGCGATGGTCGGCGTGTCGATCCTCGCCGCGGCCGTGCTTGCAGCGTGCAGCGGCGGCCATGCCGAAGAAGCCGGTGCGCCGCCGCCGCCGCAGGTCAGCGCCGCGCCGGTGCTGGTCAAGCAGGTCAGCCAGTGGGACGAGTTCAGCGGCCGCGTCGAAGCGGTGCAGAGCGTTGAACTGCGCCCGCGCGTGTCCGGCTACATCGACAAGGTCAACTATGTCGAAGGCCAGGAAGTGAAGAAGGGCGAAGTGCTCTTCACCATCGACGCACGCAGCTACCAGGCCGAGTACGATCGTGCCGCCGCCGAACTGGCGCGTGCCCGCACCCAGGCCACCCTGGCCCGCAGCGAGTCCGAGCGTGCCAAGCGGCTGTCCGAGCAGCAGGCGATCTCCACCGAGACCGCCGAGCAGCGTCGCGCTGCCGCTGACCAGTCCGGTGCCGCCGTGCAGGCGGCGCAGGCAGCGCTGGACGCTGCCCGCCTCAACCTGGAGTTCACCAAGGTGCGTGCCCCGATCGACGGCCGTGCCGGCCGCGCGATGGTGACCGCGGGCAACCTGGTCACCGCCGGCGACAGCGCCAGCGTGCTGACCACGCTGGTCTCGCTGGATACCGTGTTCGTCTACTTCGATGCCGACGAAAGCACCTTCCTGCGTTACGCACAGATGGCACGCAAGGGTGAGCGCCCGAGCGAGCGTGACAGCGATCTGCCGGTGAAGGTCGGCCTGTCCGGTGAAGAAGGCTACCCGCACTCGGGCAAGGTCGACTTCCTCGACAACCAGGTGGCCCGCAGCACCGGCACCATCCGCGTCCGTGCGCTGCTGGACAATGCCGATCGCCAGTTCACCCCGGGCCTGTTCGCCCGCGTGCAGCTGCTCGGCAGCGGCCAGTTCCAGGCCATGCTGATCGATGACAAGGCCGTGCTGACCGACCAGGACCGCAAGTACGTCTACGTGGTCGACAAGGATGGCAAGGCGCAGCGCCGTGACATCCAGCTCGGCCGTACCGCCGAAGGCCTGCGCATCGTCGAGCACGGGCTGGCTGCCGGTGACAAGGTGATCATCGACGGCGTGCAGAAGGTCTTCATGCCGGGCATGCCGGTGCAGGCCAAGGCGGTGGCGATGCAGCCACAGGCCGCGCCGGCACCGGGCCGCGACGCCACCGCCGCACTGAACCACTGATCCGCCGTCTCCTGATCCGCGTTTCCGCTTAGCTGCCGGCGCCCGCGGCAGCCTTCCCTGTCTTCGTCATATCGGCGAGGGGCAGGGCGGCTGTTGCCCGCCGACGGCATTTCCCAGGAATTCCTCCATGGACTTTTCCCGTTTCTTCATCGACAGGCCGATCTTCGCGGCGGTGCTGTCGATCGTGATCTTCGCCGCAGGCCTGATCACGATCCCAATCCTGCCGATCAGCGAGTACCCCGAAGTGGTGCCGCCGTCGGTGGTGGTGCGCACGGTGTACCCGGGCGCCAACCCCAAGGTCATCGCTGAGACTGTTGCCACGCCGCTTGAAGAGGCGATCAACGGCGTCGAAGGCATGATGTACCTGAAGTCGGTCGCCGGCTCCGATGGCGTGCTGCAGATGACCGTCACCTTCCGCCCGGGCACCGACCCGGACGCGGCGGCGGTGAAGGTGCAGAACCGCGTTGCGCAGGCGCAGGCGCGCTTGCCCGAGGACGTGCGCCGGCAGGGCGTGACCACGCAGAAGCAGTCGCCGACCTTCCTGATGGTGGTGCACCTGACCTCGCCGCAAGGCAAGTACGACACCCTGTACCTGCGCAACTACGCACGCCTGCACGTCAAGGATGCGCTGGCGCGTATTCCGGGCGTGGGTGACGCGCAGATCTTCGGTGGCGGCGACTACGCCATGCGTGCCTGGCTGGACCCGGACAAGGTGGCTTCGCGCGGACTGACCGCCAGTGACGTGGTGCGCGCCATGCGCGAGCAGAACGTGCAGGTCTCGGCCGGCCAGCTCGGCGCCGAACCGCTGCCGGACAGCCAGTTCCTGACCCTGATCAACGCCCAGGGCCGACTGAAGACCGAAAAGGAATTCGGCGACATCGTGCTCAAGAGCGGCGTCGATGGCGAGATCGTGCGCCTGGCCGACGTGGCCCGCCTGGAACTGGGTGCCGGCGACTACACGCTGCGCTCGCAGCTGGACGGCAAGAACGCGGTCGGTATCGGTATCTTCCAGTCGCCGGGTGCCAATGCACTGGAGATCCGTGACCAGGTCATCTCGACGATGGACGAGATGCAGAAGACCATGCCGGCCGACGTGAAGTACGAAGCGGTGTATGACACCACCATCTTCGTGCGTGACTCGATCAAGGCCGTGGTCTCCACGCTGCTGGAAGCCATCGCGCTGGTGGTGCTGGTGGTGATCCTGTTCCTGCAGACCTGGCGTGCCTCGATCATCCCGTTGATCGCGGTGCCGGTGTCGGTGGTCGGTACCTTCGCCGCGCTGTACCTGCTGGGCTTCTCGATCAACACGCTGAGCCTGTTCGGCCTGGTGCTGGCGATCGGCATCGTGGTCGACGATGCGATCGTGGTGGTGGAGAACGTCGAGCGCAACATCGAAGAAGGCCTGTCGCCCACCGCAGCGGCCCACCAGGCCATGCGCGAGGTCTCCGGCCCGATCGTGGCGATCGCGCTGGTGCTGTGTGCCGTGTTCGTGCCGATGGCCTTCCTGTCCGGTGTCACCGGCCAGTTCTACAAGCAGTTCGCGGTCACCATCGCCATCTCCACGGTGATCTCGGCGATCAACTCGCTGACCCTGTCGCCGGCGCTGGCTGCGCGCCTGCTCAAGGCCCACGGCGCGCCGAAGGACGGCCCGAGCCGCCTGATCGACCGCCTGTTCGGCTGGGTGTTCCGTCCGTTCAACCGCTTCTTCAAGTCCAGTTCGGAGAAGTACGAGCGTGGCGTGGCCCGCATCCTCGGCCGTCGTGGCGCGGTGTTCGTGGTCTACGCGATCCTGCTGGTCGGTACCGGCGTGATCTTCAAGCTGGTGCCGCCGGGCTTCATCCCGACCCAGGACAAGCTGTACCTGATCGCCGGTGTGAAGCTGCCGGAAGGCTCCTCGATCGCGCGCACCGATGAAATGCTGCGCAAGGTCGCCAAGATCGCCCAGGAAACCGACGGCGTGGCCCATACCATTTCGTTCCCGGGCCTGAACGCGCTGCAGTTCACCAACACGCCGAACACCGGTGTGGCATTCATTCCGCTCAAGCCGTTCGCCGAGCGTCATGGCCGTACCGCCGCGCAGATCAATGCCGAGATCAACCAGAAGATCGCTGGGCTGCAGGAGGGCTTCGCGTTCGCAATGATGCCGCCGCCGATCCTCGGCCTGGGCAACGGCAACGGCTACCAGATGTTCATCGAGGACCGTGGCAACCTGGGTTACGGCGCACTGCAGAATGCCGTGCAGGCGATGCAGGGTACCGTTGCGCAGACCCCGGGCATGGCGTTCCCGATTTCCAGCTACCAGGCCAACGTGCCGCAGCTGGATGCGGAAGTGGACCGTGTCAAGGCCAAGGCGCAGGGCGTGCAGCTCACCGAGCTGTTCGACACCCTGCAGACCTACCTCGGTTCGGCCTATGTCAACGACTTCAACCAGTTCGGCCGGACCTGGCAGGTGATCGCCCAGGCCGACGGTCCGTTCCGCGAGACGGTCGAGGACATCGGCAAGCTGCGTACCCGCAACGACCGTGGCGAGATGGTGCCGATCGGTTCGATGGTCACCATCAAGCAGACCTTCGGCCCGGACCCGGTGCTGCGCTTCAATGGCTATCCGGCAGCGGACCTGGCCGGTGAAGCCGACCCGCGCCTGCTGTCGTCGGCCGAGGCGATGAACAAGCTGACCGAGATTGCCGGCAAGGTGCTGCCGGTGGGCATGACCACCGAATGGACCGACCTGAGCTACCAGCAGGCGACCCAGGGCAAGGCGGCCTTCATCGTGTTCCCGGTGGCGATCATGCTGGCCTTCCTGGTGCTGGCCGCGCTGTACGAAAGCTGGTCGCTGCCGCTGGCGGTGATCCTGATCGTGCCGATGACCCTGCTGTCGGCGCTGTTCGGTGTGTGGTTGACCGGTGGTGACAACAACGTGTTCGTGCAGGTCGGCCTGGTGGTGCTGATGGGCCTGGCGTGCAAGAACGCGATCCTGATCGTCGAATTCGCCAGAGAGCTGGAGATGGGCGGCAAGGGCATCGTCGAAGCCGCGCTGGAAGCCTGCCGCCTGCGCCTGCGCCCGATCGTGATGACCTCCATCGCGTTCATCGCCGGCACCGTGCCGCTGGTGCTGTCGCACGGTGCAGGCGCCGAAGTGCGCTCGGTGACCGGTATCACCGTGTTCGCCGGCATGCTGGGCGTGACCCTGTTCGGCCTGTTCCTCACCCCGGTGTTCTACGTCGCCCTGCGCAAGTTCGTCACCCGCAACGGCGGTGGCCAGCTGGTGCAGCACGGCGAGCCGACCATCCATCACTGACATGGAACCCCGCCGCCGCCGGTCGCTGGCCGGCGGCGGCTTTCCCCTCACAAGGCATGAATCCATGAACTCCCATCAGAACAAGATCGCGCTGGTTACCGGCGCCACCCGCGGCATCGGTGCCGAGACCGTGCGCCAGCTGGCCCAGGCCGGCGTGCACACGCTGCTGGCCGGCCGCAAGCGCGAGACCGCCGTGGAGCAGGCGCTGAAGCTGCAGGCCGAGGGCCTGCCGGTGGAAGCCATCCAGCTGGACGTGACCGATGCAGCGAGCATCGCCGAGGCGGTCGAGCAGGTGCGCCAGCGCCACGGCCGCCTCGATATCCTGGTCAACAACGCCGGCATCATGATCGAGAACCCGGCGCAGGCCCCCTCGGAACAGTCGCTGGATACCTGGAAGCGCACCTTCGATACCAATGTGTATGCGCTGGTGGCCGTGACCCAGGCGTTCCTGCCGCTGGTCAAGCAGGCCAAGTCCGGTCGCATCGTCAATGTCTCCAGCATGCTCGGCTCGCAGACGCTGCACGCCGACCCGGCGTCGGGCATCTACGACTTCAAGATTCCGGCCTACAACGCCTCCAAGGCGGCGGTGAACAGCTGGACCCTGAGCCTGGCCTACGAACTGCGCAACACCCCGATCAAGGTCAACACCGTGCATCCGGGATACGTGAAGACCGACATGAACGGTGGCAACGGCGAGATCGAAATCAGCGAAGGCGCACGTTCCAGCGTGGAAATGGCGCTGATCGGCGAATCCGGTGCCAGCGGCAGCTTCACCTACCTGGGCGAGGTGCTGCCATGGTGATCCGCACGTTGGCGATGGCCGTCTCCAGCCTGGTGCTGGCGGGCTGTGTCAGCGTCGGCCCGAACTACAAGGCGCCGGTGCAGGAACCGGTCGTCCTGCAGGGCGCACAGCAGCCGGTGTTCACCAGTACGTCGCCGGTGGCCAGCTGGTGGGCGCAGTTCGATGATCCGGTGCTGGAAGAACTGGTGCATGGCGCACTGTCGGACAACCTCGACCTGCGCGTGGCCGTGGCCCGCGTCAGCCAGGCCCGCGCGGTGTTCGTCGAAAGCCGTTTCGACCAGGCCCCGCACATCACTGCAGGCGGCAGCTACGACCGCCGCAAGCAACCCGATCCGCAGCTGGGTGGGCAGCGGGTGTTCAGTGAAAGCTACCAGCTCGGCTTCGACGCCGGCTGGGAGCTGGATCTGTTCGGCCGCAAGCGCCGCGCTGCAGAAGCCGCGCGTGCCGACCTCGATGCCGAGCAGGCCAACCTGGCCGATGCGCAGGTGCTGATCGCCGCCGAGGTAGCGCGCAACTACTTCGAGCTGCGCGGTACGCAGAAGCGCATCGCGGTGGCCCAGCACACCCTGGTCAATCTGCGCGACACGCAGAAGCTGACCGAGGCGCGCTGGGAGCTGGGGGCCGGCAGCGAACTGGACGTGCAGAGCAGCCGTGCCCGCCTGAAGGCGATCGAGGCCGACATCCCGCTGCTGGAAGTGGCCGAGACGCAGTCGCGCAACCGCTTGGCGGTGCTGCTGGGCCAGCGCCCGGAAGTGCTCACCGCGATGCTCGCACCGCACGAGGTGCCGGCGTTCGCCAAGGCCCTTCCGTTGGGCGATACCCGCGAACTGCTGCGTCAGCGTGCCGACGTGCGCGTGGCCGAACGCCGGCTGGCGGCCGCGACCGCACGCGTGGGCGTGGCCACGGCCGATCTGTTCCCGCGGCTGTCGCTGTCCGGTTTCGTGGGCTTCCTGGGTGGCGATGCCAGCGGCCTGGTCAACGGCAACAACAAGGCCTGGTCGCTGACCCCGTCGCTGAGCTGGGCAGCCTTCGACTTCGGCACCGTGCGTGCACGCCTGCGTGCCAGCAAGGCCGAGGCCGAAGGTGTGGCCGCGCAGTATGAGCAGGCGGTGCTGCTGGCGTTGGAAGACACCGAGAACGCACTGACCCGCTACTCCAAGCAGCAGGCGCGGCTGGCGATCGTGGTCGAGCAGGCACAGGCGGCGCGGCGTGCCGAATCGCTGGCGCAGATCCGCTATCGCGAGGGCTCGGAAGACTTCCTGACCCTGCTGGACGCGCAGCGCACGCAGCTGGCCGCCGACGATGCATTGGCTGCGGCCGAGGCAGAGGTGAATGTGAGCGTGGTGGGTGTGTACAAGGCACTGGGCGGCTGGGGGCAGTCGCCGCAGGCGCCCAGCGTGGCGCAGCTGCAGTAACCCCGAGGGGACGGAGGCAGTAGCGTCCGTCCCCTTCCTGATTCAGGGCCAGCGAACGACGGCCCGGAAGGGTGCCGATTCCTTCGGCGATCAGGTGCTGGCCGTCGCCGCTGAATCCCGCAGTTCGGCAACCGGGACCGGGTAGCGCGATGCAGGCTGTGGACGTTGTCACAGTCATGACGTTTCTGACTCTGCCGGAAGCCGTGTCCGCCGTGTAACTAGTGGGGCAGGCTCTTGGGAGGACAGGTGATGACCGATGGCAAACGGGATACCCAGCGCATGTTGTTCGGAGATCCGGGGCCACCCGGCGCAGGGCTTTCGGTGGCAGTGGTGGTGCTGATGGTGCTGGCGGCGATGGCGGCCGCGATCGGATTCATACGGCTGCCGGATCCGCTGCTCGGCCTGGGGCTGATCGGCGTGGCCGTGTTTCTCGCCGTCGGCGCTCGCATCTGCCAGGCACGCGACCAGCATCAGGCGCTGTACCGCCTGCTGTCACGGCAGCCGCCACCGTAGCGCGGCTGCCGTGCAGGTTCAGCGCTTCGGCCAGTCCAGCTCGACCACCAGCGGGAAATGATCCGACGGCAGCACGCCGTCGATGCGGCGGTCGTCGGTGAGGAAGCTGCGTGCAGTGAAGCCGCGCACCAGCACCCAGTCCAGCTGCACGGTGGCCTTGCCGGTGAAATCATGGAAGGTCAGGCGCGGGCCCTGCGGCGCTTTCACCTGGGTGCGGGTGTCCTGCAGCACGCGGGTGAACGCCTTGTAGGTTTCGCCGCCGGGTTCGCTGTTGAAGTCGCCGGTCAGCACCACCGGCAGGTCGGCCGGCAGGGTGGCCAGGCGTTTGCCGATCAGCTCGGCACCCTTCACCCGGCGCGGTTCGTCCTCGTCGCGGTAGGGCAGGTGGGTATCCATGAAGTAGAAACGACGACCATCCTCCAGGCGCCGGAACAGCGCCCAGGTGACCATGCGCGGATACAGGTTGCCCCAGGTGATGCTGCCGGGCACGTCCGGCGTATCGGACAACCAGAAGTTGCCGGACGCCTCGATGGCCAACACCTTGCTGTCGTAGAACACGCCCATGTGCTCGTCGCCGCTGCCACCCCGACGGCCTTCGCCGAACCAGCGGTAGCCGGGCAGGTGCTCGGACAGGTAATCGGCCTGTTCCTTCACCAGTTCCTGGGTGCCGATCACCGCCGGATGCGCATCAAGAATGACCTTGACCATCGCATCGCGACGGTCCGGCCAGCGCTTGCCAGGCTCGGTATCGGCCGGGGTGCGGACATTGAACGACATCACTTTCAGCGGCGCAGGCGTGGCCGCCCAGGCGAAGACAGGCAGAGCAAGCGACAGCAGCGCGCACAGCGCCCGGCGACGGAAACGCGACAACATCGTGGAATCCCTCCATTCCATGAAAACGGTTTCACGGAGCATGCCATGGAAGGCGAGGGCAGCGGTATGCCGGGATGGGCGGCTGGCAATGCCGGGCGGGCGCTGAAGGCCCCGCCCGGCGGATCGTGCAGCGACGATCAGGGATCGTAGATCATCCCGTTCTCGTCACGGTTGTAATGCCCGGTTGCCTCGCGGGTACCGTCGTCGTAGACCACGTACGAGGTGCAGCGCTGGTGGTACACGTTGCCAGCGAAGCGGAAGGGCACGCATTCTTCCTGGACCTCGACGACTTCGGCGGCCGTCGTGGTGGCGACGGGGGCCAGCGAAGCCAGCGCCAGTAGGACCACCCACGAGCCGACCGACAGAATCTTCTGCAGCTTCATGCAAACGCTCCTTGTCAAGAATGGATTACATCAGGTACGGATTGCCGTACTCGTCGATCCAGTATTCGGTGAGGAAGATGTCGCCGTCCGCATCGGGCATGGTCACGATGCAATGCTGGTGGATGCGATAGCGCTCCACTTCAAACGGTTCGCAGCGCGTCACGCTGCCCGGTGGGCTGGTTACCCCGGCAATGGCGTTGCCGGTCGACATCATTCCGGCGAACGCCACGGTCAGTGCGGCCATCGAGGCCAGGTGCAGTTTCATGGTCATCATCCTTGTGTCTGCAATCGCGCATCTGCGCGTTGTCGTGCAACGTCCCGCGGCACGTCAGGCTGGCGTGCGGGAGTCGCTGCATGCGCGCCGGCCCGATGGGCGACCCGGCGCATTTCCCCGGCTCAGTCGCGCAGGTAAGGGTTACCGTACTCGTCGATCCAATATTCGGCTGTGTAGACGTTGCCGAATTCATCGGTGTACGTTTCCGTGCAATGGTGGTGGACGCGGTTGCGGTCCACATTCACTGGCACACAGGAAACATTCTCTCTTGGGACCCCTGTGTTGGCGTCCGCTACCGGAGCCAGGGTTGCAGTTGCCACCACCAACGCGGCCATCGCGGCCAGTTGCAGTTTCATAAGCATCATCCTTGCTTCTGCAATCGCGCACATGCGCATGGGGTGTGTATCACGCGATACCCGACCACCGGAAGTGCCTCGCTGCGATCAGTCCTCGATCTCGCCGCGACGAGTTGCAGCGCGTACCGCCTGCGCGGTAGTCGCCACACCCAGGCGCTGGCGTGCATGGCGCAGGTGGTTTTCCACCGTGCGCGCGGAAAGCCCGAGCGTGGTGGCAATTTCCGCCTGGCGACGCCCGGCAGCCACCCAGCGCAGCACCTCGCGCTCGCGCGTGCTCAGCAGGCTTCCGGAAAGCGCTGCAGGAACTTCAGCCAGTCGGCGCGCGGCGCGGAATGCTGCGGTTGCAGCAGCCTCCAGCTGCAGGCGTGCGCTGGCGGATGCATCGATGGACGTGCCTGCGAAACTGATCGCACCCTCCAGCCCGGTGGTACCGAACACCGGCACCTGCAGGCCATGCAGGCCTTCGCCACGCGGTTGCTTCACCACCTGGTAGCGCTCACCGCGCAGCCCTTGGCGTTTGCTCCAGAAGAACGGCGCGTCGCTGTCCAGCACATGGCGATTGACCGGGCAGGCATGCAGATAGCCGGCGAGATCGGTATCGCTGCCCTCGCCGAGCCAGTCGCCGTTGATCCAGTACACGCGCTGCGTGCCGCGCTTCAGTCCGGTGCCGGTGGCGAACACCAGCACGCGGTCGTAGCCGAGCGGTGCGGCGATGCCATGCAGTACCGCGCCCACCGCATCCAGCGAACGGGCGCGCTCCAGCTCCAGCAACGCCTGCACCAGCGCGGTCATCCGGATCAGCGCCCGGCCAGTGCGTCGAGCAGGGTGCGTGCGGCAAGCTTGCCGAGCGCATTGCCCGCCAGCGGGCTGTCGCCGGTCAGCAGCAGGCGATCCTGCAGCACGCTGCCATCGATGCCCTCATTGACGATCTGCACACCCTGCTGCGCCAGCCGCTCACCGAAGAACCATTGCAGCTGTCCCGGCATGTAGCCGATCTCCGGTGTCTGCCGGTCCATCGCATCGGGGAAGGCGCAGATGCGGTAGCCGCGGAACAGTGAGCCGCCATCGGCTTCGTCGACACCAGCGGCCAGCAATGCCGCAGGGCCGTGGCAGAGGGTGATGATGTGGCGTTGCTCGGCCATCGCCCAATGCAGCACTGTTTTCACCGCGCGGCTCTGCGGCAGCCCGATCAGCGCGCCATGGCCACCGGGAATGAACACTGCCGCATAGTCCGAACCCGCATCCAGTGCGGCTACGACGTCGTCCAGCGCCAGCGGCTGGCGGAAGCGTTCTTCATAGCGTTCGTACAGCCCGCCGATCTCCTTGTCCTCGTGCGGGAAGGCCCACCACTCGAACTTGGCGGCGTTGCCCGACAGCGTGGCCACGTCGATGTCGAAGCCGGCCTTGTCCAGGTGATACATCGGCAGCAGGGTTTCCACCGGATGGTTGCCGGTGGAGAACAGATGGCCGTTGGCGGTGGGCAGGTAACGTTCGTCGGCGGCGATCATCAGCACCTTCCAGCGACCATCGCGGCGCGCGTCCGGATAGTCGGCACCGGACAGGTTGCTCTTCGGCGACGTGAACTGCGACAGCGAGTACGGCGAGGGGAAGAAGGCATCGCGCTCGGCCGGATCGGGGCTGGGCTGGCGGCTGGGCTCTTGCGTGTTCATGCGGACCTCCTGCGGGGAACGTAAGGCCAGCATAGAAGCGTGGATGCGCACGCGCGATGAGGGATTTCCCTCAGTCGCCCGAGGCTATCTGGCGGCTGCCCCGTGCTGCTGCATGTCCTCGTGCAGGATCCGCCGCAGCTCGATGATCGCGGGCGTGGCTTCCTGCACGCTGTGCCCGGACACGATCACCTTTTCCGACACGGCGTTGGGCAGGTGCGAGCTCCAGTACGGCACCAGCCCGTCATCGGTCTTTTCCAACGGCCCGTCGGCCTTGGCGCGGGCGATGATCGAGTGGTACTGCACCTTGGGTGCCATCGGCAGGTCAGCCACGGCGCGGACGAACGCGTCGTCCTTGTCCAGGTTCTGGATGCTGTTCATCTGGTAGCCGTGCTTGCCATCGTTGCGGTCGACCTGGCCATCGTTGGCGATGGTGGCGACGTCTTCCAGCACGGTCAGCGGCAGCCGCACCAGGCGACCGATCCAGCGGCCCAGGCGGGTGCCGGCGACGTCGGTGCCACGGTGCGGCGTGGCGATGAACACCACGCGCGACACTTCCGGTTCCGGCAGGAAGGTCAGTACCGGCGCCCCCCGAGTGCGCAACAGTTCGCGCTGCGCCGGTGTCATCTGCGCAGTGGCCAGCAGGGTATCGACCAGATGGTCACCGGATGAAGAGACCATCAGCCGCGCAATCACCCCGCCCATGCTGTGCCCGACCAGCACCATGTCGTGCGACGCTTGCGCCCTGCCACTGGGGTCGAAATGCCTGAACACCTCGGCCAGTGTGTGGCGCATCGCATCGTGGCTCATCGCGATGGGCATGTTGGTCGGGTAGTAGAACTGCCAGATCTGGAAATCCTCGCGGATCTCGTCGTCGCGCATCAGCTCGTTGGCGACGTTGACCCAGGCTTCCGGGCTGCTGGCCAGGCCATGGATCATCAGCAGCACGCGGCGGTTGGGATCATAAGGCTGCATCATGTACAGGTGCGGCGTGTCGATGCCGCCCTTGCCGCCGAACAGCGAGCGCAGCGACTGGTGGCTGAAGTTGGATCTCGCCAGCCACAGCGCGTAGCCAGCGGTGAAGTTCGCCGCCAGCGGTACCTCCTGCCCGTGCAGGGTGACTTCGGTGACCTGGTAGGGGTCGTGGATCTCCAGTTCCGGCTCGTCGTCGTGCAGCACTTCCCATAGATTCTTTCCGGAGAAGCGCAGCAGCACGGTCATCGACGGCGAAGGCATCTCGCTCCAGCTCTGCGTGGTCGCGGCGGCTGCGTGCGTGGCGGGTGTCGTGGAGGCGGTGGTGCCTGCCGGATCATCCATCACCGCCACCAGCTCGGCGCCGAAGCCATCGCGGCGATGCACGCTGCGCAGCGTGCCGGTGAATGACAGCGAAGCGGCCGGCACCAGCTCGGTCGGCGTGCGCGTGTCCAGCGGTGATGCCTCGGTGGAAGGCGCCAGCACGAAGGTCCAGCGGCCCAGCTGGAAATGACTGGCCTCACTGTGCACGCGGCCGGTCGCGTAGGCGTTGTACAGCTGCACCGAGGCTTCCTGCACGGCCAGGTTGTAGTAGTCGCGCACCTGCGTCTGGCGGTCTTCGAAGCCCCGCTGGTTGGCGGTGCGTTCGGTGAAGAACAGATAGGCGTAGGCCTGGCGTGCGACCTGCATCCATGCGTCCAGGCGCGGTTGGAAGTCGGCGTCCAGTTCGGTGATCGCGGTCTTGGCGCGGCCCGACGCGGAGTACTCGCGCTTGGGGGCGGGCAGGGTCATCGCGTACTGCAGCCACAGTTCAGCCAGGCTCGAGCGCTTGTCTTCCTCGCGCACCACGATGCTGCCTTCCATTGCCTCGATGCAGGGCAGGCCGGGCTTGGCACAGATGCCCTCATCGAGGCCGGCCACGCGCAGGGTCTCGGTGGTCGCTGCGCTGAGCTTGCCGGAGGTCAGTATGTCGCCGCGCTTGAGGGCGATGTACTGCCCCGGTGTGACCGAGGCCACCTGTACCGACGGCCCGAACTGGCGCAGCGTCGCGCAACCGCCCAAGCTGAGCAGCACGGTGATGATGAGGGTCGTGCGGCCGATGAAGCCCAAGCCCGTGGTAGCCATACGATCCTCCTGCGCGGTGGCGCCACTCTAGCGTCCGGCCTGTCAAAGCGGAAGATACCGGGCGGTCGGTTTGTGCCTTGAAACCACCGCCATGCAAGCGATTCAGGCATTCGCGTGTGACACTGCGGTGAATGCAGGCATGCAAGGACGGCGATGCGTTGGCTTGAGACGCGGATTCCACCACCACTGGTGATGCTGCTGTGCGGCGGCATCGGCTACCTGGCCAGCCGCGTGGCAGTGGGCATGCGGGTGCCGCTGCCGATGCCGGGGGTGCTTGCAGCTGCGCTGGTGACCTTGGGCGTGGTGCTGAACCTGCTGCCGAAGCTGGCCTTCCGGCGTGCGCGTACCACCGTCAATCCGCTGCGTCCGTCGGCGTCGAGCGCGCTGGTCACCCACGGCGTGTACCGCTACACGCGCAATCCGATGTACCTGGGCCAGTCGATTGTTCTGGCTGGGGCCATGTTGTACCTGCAGAACCCGGTCGCGTGGCTGGCCGTGCCGCTGTTCGTGCTGTACATCACCCGCTGGCAGATCGTGCCGGAAGAACGCGCGCTTTCGGCGCGTTTTCCAGGGGCGTATGCGATTTTCTGCCAGCGCGTGCGGCGCTGGGTGTAGCGGGGTGGGGCGGTTGCGGGGAGGCACGTAGGGGGCTGATCAGGCGTCAGTGCGGTTAGCCGAATGTCTGTTCCAGCATCACCGGCGTTGCGCGGGGCTTCCGGTGCGGTGGTGTCGATGACCGCCTCAGCGGCAATGCGTGGTTCTTTGCCGTTTTCGCTGTTAGCCCGGGCACTACCGGAAGCTGAATTGAGAGCCGTGTTGTCCATCCCGGACTGCCGCGGTCCAGCACGGTGTTGGTCGACGGTGCGAATATCACAGAGCGTGGTTTTTCTGTAAACGCGATTCGTGAGTATTCTCCTTGGCACGAACAAAGCCCCGACTGGCGAGGCTTTGGGCGGTACCGCTGGCAAGGGGGATCTTACGGAGAGCTGAGCTCGACTGCCGCCTTGGCGCGCTTCCACGACTCGTTCGATTCGCTGGTGCCCTCGGGCTTATCCAACGAGATCGTTTCAATGTTCACCAGCCAAGAGGTCATCATGTCATTGGCAAGGTTCAGATCTGCAGGTGCACGCTTTCCCTTCTTGAATGCGGTGTAGGCTGCTTTGCCCTTAGGTACTGCATCCGTCACACAGGTTGCGACCTCTGCGGTGCGCTCCTTGTTGTTGAGCATGCCGCGTTCGATAGCTTCTCTATCAATCTCGGACTGGGCCTTCATCAGATCCAATCTGTAGCGATCCGTGCTCACACTACCGTGGCCGATGCTGTACAGCTCGACATCGTTTCGAATCTTTTGCCTTGCAGCCTGAGAGTCCAGAGTCATTTTCTGGATGTACTGTAGTTCGCTGCTGCGGTGGGTCGATGCCAGCGCGCTGCACGCAGTTCTCGTGTCATTGACGAAAGAGGCAAGTGAGGCCAAGTTGTTTACATTCTGGGCCTGCGCTGGCGCCGCAGCCACTGCCGCAAGAAGTATCCATTTGCTCATGACATCTCCGTGTGTATGTTGGTTGGGCCTTGTATCTCTCAATTGTACTAGTCATCCAAATCGCGAAGGCACAAGCTGGAGTGGTGGCCTCATGGGGGCCTTCGAATCATGCTCAGCTGTGTAAGCGGCGAACTGCCTTGCCAGTCTCATCCTGCCGGCCAGTTCCCTGGTCGAGCCCAAGACGCTGCTGGCTGGGGCCGACCGCCGAATGCTTCGGGCCCATCTTGAATTGCGACCGTACCCCAAGGCTGAGGCGATCAGCGGCACCTCGAATACCTTTGATTCCCTGACGCTGTCCGCGCGATCACGCGCCAGCTCTTCGTTCCGGCAACGGTGACGTGGATATAGAGGCCACCCGCGTCGGACAGCTTCTGCGGCTTGTCGGCTGGCTTCGCGCGGCGGATCGCAACGTCGGTCAGGGGCACGGGGTGTCGGGATTTCGTGGGCGGCTCGGTACCCCTGGAAGTACCCCGCCGTCTCATAGACGGCAACGGAACGGCATGCACAACCGTGGAAAACGAAAAAGCCGAAACCCCTTGTTTGACGAGGGATTCCGGCTCTTCGTGGACCCTTGCGGACCCGGTATTGGTGGAGGTGGGCGGAGCCATTTGCGCCCATTTGCAACCTATTGAAAGCAAACGATATTTAGCTTCCAAAAGGTGCAAATTTTCATACCTCTGATGATACCCGGCATGGGGCCGAGGTGCAAAGCACAACTGCTTAGGAGCAGTTGTGCGCATTGCATCGGTGATGGTGGTGTTGACCATTTGGCTTGGAGCGTGTGGTGAGGCACTGGCGCAGGCCGGTTCAATTCCGCCCGCCGGAACCAAACAGGGTTGGGAGCGCCAGCATCTGGGCGACCATGTCAGCGAACCCGGCGAGGCTTTACCGGATTTCCTCCGACGCACTGGGCGAGTGCTCCACGACTACACCCGCCAGAGCGGGAACGAGGCCTGTGGCGCGATTGCCAGCGACGGCCAGCGTTTTTCCCTGCGCCTCTACACAGATGGCGTGCCACACGGCTGTGTCATACGGACCAGCGAGGTGATGGAAGGTTCTGCTTTCACTGGCGAAACCATCCACAGCCATCCTTGGCAGAAGGTGCTGACGATGACGCCGGCCGCCAGGGCGTGGAGCCATTTCTACAAGGACGGCAATGCCGGGGCCCCGACCCTGCGCAACGACGGAGCAGTAGGGTTCAGCAAGGCCGACCGCGCTAACGGAGATGGTTGGCTGATTGCTGGCGGGCAGTTGCTGCACCTGGTCAACGGAAAGACCGAGCGCCTTGGCCCGGTAGCCCTCTCCACGGAGTGATGCAGGTCGAACGCTTGACAACGCCTTGAACTGCCTTAGATCTGGAACGTCGGCAGTTCACTGCCCTATGGGCAGCTTAGAAAAATTAGAGAAATTGCTTTGCCCGCCGACACCCAAAGCCCTCGCTCGCGCGGGGGCTTTGCTTTTTTGGCTTGGCTTGGCCCGGTCTCCCTCTCCGCGGAGTGAACCAATGGCCGTTTACTGGCATTGGAACTCGAAGGCTGACCAGTCCGATGCGCCCACGGTCTGCCAGTAGAACGCCGAGCCAGCTCCGACCACCTCACAGGCGCACTCTGTCGGCCAACTAACTGGCCCGGTGCTTGGGGAGCCAAATCCAGGCATTGGTGTCAGCTTCTGTTTAAGTGCGGCGACGCAGGTCCGGCGCTCTGGCGTCAATGCCTGTTCTTGAGGCCTCGCGAGGCCACCCGAAAACGTCGCGTCATCGTTGGTATTAACGCTCTGCGTGCAGTGAAATCCGTCAGCGAGGAACTGCGACACCGAGCAGAACACGCCCCAGCCGTAAAGCCCACCGTCGCCCCAGGAAATCCACGATTTCCCGGTGTAGGTCGGATAGGTTCTTGCCGGAGGTGCCGGGGGCGTGCAGGTGTTGGAGGTGGTAACCCAACCACTGGATGCCGTGTAGGTGCCGCTCCAGCTCTCCGAGGTGCTCGACACCGGGGATCCGGTCGCGGCCGGGCAGGACCAGGACGTGGTGCGCGTGCCGTTCTCAACGCGGTTGCGTTGTCGCCAGTGCTGACCTGCCTGCCCGGCCGGGCAACCCACGTTCTGGCTCTCTGCTGGCGCGGCGCGCGTGATTGCAACGCTGGTTGGCGGCGCAGACGTGCATTCGGGAGCACACATACTTGCTGCTGCCGGTAACCAGGCTGACCATGGTCCCGTCAGTGCTGTTGGGCTTGCGAACGGGTCGGGGCATGAATACGTCGTAGTGCGGGTGCGGGTCTGCGGAAAAGAATTGGCGCCACTGATGGTGAGAGTGCCTGAAGGACAAACGCCCGTTTGCGCCGCGCTTTCGCTCAACGGTAAAGGCGCTGAGCAGACGGGTGTGATGACGGGAGGGACAATAGGAGGAGTGACGGCGGGTGGTGCCGGTGGTGCGGTTGGAATTGGAGGTTGAGCGGCGATTGGCACGCATAACGCCAGCGGAGCCCAGCAAGCAGGAGCCGCTACCGAATTCCAAATAAACGAACACGTTTGACCCGCAGGTGTCGTTCCTGTGGCTGGAGCCGTGGGAGCCGCTGCGCAGCCAGGAGATGGAGCCGGTGGAGTAACAGCTACGGGCGGTGGCGCCACCACCGGCGCCGGTGGTGGCGGAGCTGATGTTGGAGGGGGCGTTGGCAGTGCAACGGGTGTGAGAACTTGCGCTGACAGGCCAGTAGCGCCGCCGTAGTATGTGAACGCGAGCTGCGCTGGATTCCTGCATTGTTGAGTCGCGGCTTGGATGTCCAATACAGTCGGACGACCATTGTTGCTTCGATGGAAGACGGATGTATCGCCTATTTCCAGGTCATACATGCCTTCACTTGCTGCAGCAGCTAGCTTTAGGCACGCACGCGTTGGAACCGCGTGGTAAACAATCTTCAACCCTGCGTTGGGGCGACCATCAATGGTGGCAGGCTCAAGAATAACGGGTTGCGCCCATCGGCTCATTAGGCCAACGCCAGAGTTCATTGAAACGGGTGGAACGCGGTCGGCAATAGCCTGAGCGGTTGTCAGTCCCGCATAGGAGCCGAGCGCTCCATACGTCATGTCTGCATTTCGAGCAATGGTGTGAATATTCGCTTGTTCCGCGCGAACATCTGCGTTGTTTGCCGATGACTGATAGATAGCGAAAGCCGCACCGGAAAGTAGTGTCATAGCGCCTACTGCCAGCATCACCTCGATCAATGAGATGCCACGTTGCCGATGTTGGTGTCTCAGTTCACAGAGAACCGCATGATTTAGTTGTGAAGGCTTCATGGTCAGCGCTTCCTTGCACGGGACGCTTCTCGCTCCGCTAGATAAATGCGCCCGCGTGTGCGCATTCCATCTCTTTGTTGAGCGTTTTCCGGTTTTTCAATGCGATCTCGATACGCAAGTAGTAGGCCAACAAGCTCGGCCTCATCCAATGCATCAGCCCCCGCAGCGATGACCGCGCCGCCCAGGAGAATCTTGCGGTGCGCGTCTGCTTTGCGTTCGCTCGCTCTTGTCTTTGCTTTTGATCTTTGCTCGGCCAGCATCTCCCGTGCTTTCAATTTTGCGAGACGCTCAGTGGCGGCGGTTATTTGTTCTTGTATAGAGCGTGTTGCCATTGTTGAGCTCTCCTGATGTCCTGCACCTCATGCAAACAGAAAATCGGCTATTGGCAAGTCATCGACTTGTCATATTGCAATTACCTGCCATCCTGAAATAGAGGGGCACGGGCGAGCGAGAGCGAGCCAGCCCCAGCGGGAAACGCGAGCGAAGCGAGCCCCGGTCTCTTGCCCGAAGCCGTCACGAATAGTGGCGGCAAGGATCAAAGCAAGAGCGCACTTATGGTTTCCCTGCGGGAAACCGTGCGCCGGGGCTCCGCCCCAGACCCCGGCCCGCTTCGCAGGCCGCCCCCGATGCTAGCCCCCTCGGGGGCGTCGCCAAAAACAAGAGCAGGAGCAAGGACAAAAATCGAAATGGCCATTTATCACGCCACCGTCAAAGCCTTTTCGCGCGGCAAGGGTCATTCCTCTACTGCCGCTGCGGCGTATCGTGCGGGCATTGTGATTAATGACGAATTGACCGGTATCAAACACGACTACACAAGGCGCAGTGGCGTTGCCTCGGTTGATATGTTGGCCCCGCAAAATGCCCCCGAATGGGCGCGAGATCCGGTCGCCTGTTTCAATCGCTCGGAAATGGCCGAGACCCGGCTAAACGCCAGGACGGCGCGAGAGCTTGAAGTTGCTCTGCCTGCAGAACTGAACGAAGCGCAGCGTCGTGCGCTCGCGTGCGACTTGGGTCAGATGTTGGTTGACCGCTATCAGGTTGCGGTGCTTGTTGCAGTCCATGAGCCCGATAAGAAAGGGGATGAGCGCAATCACCATGTGCATCTCCTTATGACGCCTCGTCAGATCGGTCCTGATGGCCTGGGTGAACGTGCATGTGCTGAATTTGATGCGCGTGGTGGCGCAGGACCGGAGGCTATCCGCATTCTTCGTGAGGCGGTGGCTGACCGTATCAATTCGCATCTGGAACGAGCACAGGTCGCTGAACGTGTTGATCATCGCAGCCTAGCTAAGCAAGCACATGCCGCCGAAGCTGATGGCTATATCGGGTTCGCAGCCATGCTGGCTCGCGAAGCCACCCAGCACGAGGGTAAGGCAGCAACCGCGATGCGTAGGAGGGGTGAAGATAGCGAGCGGGCCACGGTAAATAACCAGATCCAAAACGCCAATCGCATTGAACTGCGTGACTACCTGGAACGCTTGGAGCAAGAGGGAAGGGTGATGGCGACGCCACGCTCCCATACGCAAGAAGCAGCTCAACGTGAGCGGCTTGCAGCTGTTGGCAAAGAAGAGCGGCAACCGCACCTCGGGCAGGTCGCGCTGGCGCCGCCACGAGCACGAAAAAGGCCAGCATCAGTAGAGCAGCGAGCTGCACGAGTGGGGTCTGCCGCATCGCGCTTTCCGCCAAGTCTCAAGCCAGTATTGATGAAGGCGGCTAGGCGTCTTCGTAGCAAGATTGCGAACAAGCAAGCAGACGAGGCCATGGCTCGTTACGACGCTGAAATAGAGCAGCTGGAGATGGAAGCGAGACGGGTTTGGCTGGAGGATATAGATGCTGCCGTTCGGCAAAGTCTTTCGACGGTCGCCAAGCTCTTTGACATGTCGAGCAGGGCGGGCGCCTACCCCCACAGGGCGTCATATCGAAACGATATGCGCGAGCTTCACAGTTCATTGAAGCAGGTGGCTCGTGACGCCACTCGATGGGAGCGCAGGCTACAAGCCGAAGTTAAGGCAAACATTTCACTCACGGAAGCCCAAATGAAATTGGTGACATGGGAGAGGAAAAATCCCAAGCCGTCGCTCTGGAGCGGTAGCAGGCGCGATTGGGCGCAGCGGCGTCGGAGTGGCGAAGAGCGCATTGAGCGGCGCAGGACGCGGCACGATGCTGCGCGTCTAGCTACAGGCCCGGAAGCACAGGTGAAGTATGCGGCGCAGGCAGCTACGAGTGTAGAAGCTTTGGATAGGCTCGCAGCATCAATGCTGAAGCGCTATCCAATCACTGCTGATACAGCACAGCCGCACAAATCGCAGTGTTCTGGAACTACCCCAACGCGCACGCTTACGGAACAACTGAACGATAGCGAGTTGGAGAAAAAGGACCAAAGAAGATGTCGCGGACCTCGCGTCTGAAGCTAGAAAAACAATGCCCCCGAATATTCTTCGGGGGGCATTGACAGAATTGGCGTTGGCCTCATGCTGTTTTTTAGCGGCAGCTCGTTGATAACAGCAACGGCTGCGAGTAGGTAGAAAGCAGCTCTACACACCCAGGCATCGGCCCCAAGCAACAACATAGCCGACATCGGGAAGAGCGCAACCCCTCGCAACCCAGCTGGAACCAATGGCTATCGCACGGAGGTCCGATTAGTTCGCGCCCGGTGACAATCCGGGGCTATCCATCTCCTACGGATAGCGGCCTTAAACCGTGGAGGAATACGTCCACATCCGGCAGCATGGCTTCTGCGTCGCGGAGGTTCCAAGGCATGGGTTCCCTAGCTGGCCTTGGATTGTGTGCCCCGTCTCGGGTCGGCCATGTATGCGAAGGGCAAGATTGGAGAGCGTCAGGCGACAGCCTGATCACGGGGCAAAGCCCATGGGAGAGACGCCAGTGAATGCTGGTGGCAGGACCCCAGCCCCGGCGCCATGTCAGGCGTGAACCTGCCGCAGCTGTGTATTGACAGTGATCACAGCGCCGACGATGGTCCTCTGCCTAGGCAAGAGTAGGCCGGCCCGGCAAAGGTCCCCAGGCTCGCTTATTGCGGGTTGGGGGAGACTTTGCCTCGGTCGGTCGGCGGTTAGAAGCAAAGACCGAGGCAAAACAGCGGGCCCATAGTGTCCTGAGTCAGCAGGAAGATGTGTCCTGAATCGGGGGCGGAGGTGGCCTTGTCCGTAAAGGAGCACTTGGAGTTCTACAGCAGAAAAACGGAGCGGACCGAAAATTTCCGGGCGCCGACGAATGTTTTAATGTTCGGTCAAAGGCACATCAGATTTGACCCCAAGGAAGGAAGAAGCGTGGTCCTACCTTTAGGCCGCGAATTCGAGCTTGCCAGTCACTGATCTGTTTTATGAAGCTATCGACGGGATGCGCCGAGTGCTTACATGCTGCTATGGAATTTAGAAGCTCATTGCTAACTTGCATCAAGGAAATTCCGGCGCCCTTGTGCTTGAGAAGGAAGAGCTCGGATGCTATCAGGTGAAGTTCTTCACTCTTATCTGAACTGATGATCTGTGTGTTACTGGCATCGCCCATGTAGTTGATTGATCGAATAGCTCGAAGTGCCTCGTATTTCAGCGCATTGAACTTTGAGAGCTTGGCCATCAGCAAGCCCGAGTAGTATCCAGCGGCCGTGCCGGGAATCAATGCCATCAGGAGGTCGTAGGCGAGGCTTGTCATTAGGGTCTTCCTTGCTGGCACCTAGGCATAGCGTAGGAAGTCGCTAGGCCGTTCGGTGCGCGTCACTTGCTAGCGGGGGCGAGGCTTTTTAGAAGCGCCAGTGCTTCTTTCTGTTTTCGGGCATCAAGCTGTGTCAGCACCAAGATTGCCTCCGCAACCACGTCAGAGGCAGCAAGGAAGTAAGCGGCTGGGAGATCCAGAAGCTCCGCGAGCTTCTCAATGGTCTCCAGATCAGGCTTATGAAGGCCCCTCTCATACCTGCTGATGCGGGGCGCAGTGGTGTTTGGGTCATCCACTCCCATCAATAGTTCCCCTAGCTGGGCCTGAGTCCAGCCCTTGGCTGCGCGTGCGGCGCGGAGGCGTTGGCCAAGAGCAGTGGTTGTTGGTAACGGCGCGGGCATTCGGGGCAGCAAGAAGGGCATTGACTACCCGAAGTGTGCCCGCCTAAGCTTAGCCGGTCATTTGCATTGAACGCAAATATTCGTTGGGCGAGGAGGTGGTTATGGATATGAGGTGCTGGGCATTGGTGGGTCTTCTGGCGTTCACTGCTTCTGCTGACGCTATGCCCAGCCTGTCGTGCCAACTGCAGACTGGCCAGTTCAGGGTGGATGGGGGAGGGCGGCCGAAGGTATCCGCTTTCATTTGGGCCACGGGTCATGGCTCCGCGATCCCCACCGGCCCCATCCGAACCAGCATCGGCCGCATCGACTCCGTCGAAGGCCGGGACTACAAACGCGCTATCAAGCTCGATGGAAAGCCGGTTCTGCTGCCTCCCGAAGCGCATAGCGTCATTGGCTTCGGCAAGGTCTATGACTTCAAGGATGCCGTCGCTCTGGTCTATCTAGGGGAGCGTGAGGAGGACTCCTCTGCGCGGCCTAGTCAGATCGTGATCGTCATCAACAAGGCCGGGTCACTGATTGATAGCGAAGTCCTACCTGGCACTGCAACGAATCCGGGCAATCACTGCCTACTCATCGACTGAAGGAACACACATGAAGAAGCTTTGGACGCTTTCCGCTACTGCGCTGCTGGTTGCTTGCTCGGGTGGTCCTGGGAGCGGCGATGTTGAGAAAGCCTTGGCCGTGTATTTCAAGGAGGCGACGGGAACGACGATGACGTTTGAGCACTTGAAGGTAGGAGAGTGCGTGCGTGGGGACAGCCCCGGCTATGCGTGCAGTGTCACCGGAACTGCGCGGTATCAGCTGGGCACTCGCACTGAGCAACAGCAGCTTGTCGGCACTTTCGTCATCGATAAGGTCGATGGCACTTGGACTGTCGTAGACCGTCGCTGACCCAGGTCCTTCCCAACCATCGCTAGGAAGCTCGTATGTGGACCTTGTTCAAGGTAGTCCGCTGGATCATCACCGGTCTTGCACTTTGGTGGCTGTGCGGTGTGGTGTTCGAAAAGGGCACGACGGCTGAGGGTGCCGTGTTCGGGTTGATGCTGTTCGGGCAGCTGGTCTTCTGGCCCCTTGCGCTGCTGTGGGGCTTGCCGTGGCTGTTCCGTCGCCGCGCGCCCAAACTGAAGAAGCATAGGCCTGAAGAGTTTGAGCCCACTGTTTGCCATGACCATATCGCCTTGGACCTGGGCAGGGACACTATCTGGATCCGGGAGCCCGTGAAGGGCGAGCGCTACCTGCGGCGGGCTGAAGTGCTCGCCATCCGCACTGGGGAATACAGCTACAAAGGAGTCATCACCCATCGTCTGGAAGTCCAGGTGCGGGACGTTGTTCACCCGCTCTGGCTGGTTCCTTTCGTGCGCCACTCCGACCGTTGGCTCAAGAGCACAGCTGTCAATGAGACTGAGAGGGATGAATGGTTCGCTAGGATGAAAGCTTGGCTTACTGAAACGCGCACCATCTAAGCAGCCCCATTCCAGCGAATGCAGCTAGGCAGGAAAGCAGAGTGGCCCATCCTCCATGCGCGGAATGATGGGCCTATGTTGCCTCTTAGTCTTCGCTTTCCTCAGGCTCCAACTTGCTCAGTTCTCCCAGTCGCAATAAACCGCGCTCGATCATGCTCTGCGCACAAGCAACACAGTATCGATCCCAGCCCCGGTCTTTTCGCACCCCTAGTCGAATGTCTCCGCGTTCGATCCTATGTTTACTGTTAGCTTGGCAGTTGTGGGCCTTCTTCGCCCTGTCTACCATTGTCGAGACGATCAAGGACTTAGTCGCCATCGAACAGCTTCCTGCAAACGCTTGCTGTAAGGGCATCGAACTGCCCCCGAATGGTGTCCAGTTCCACCTGTGACATCTCACTTCGTTCCCCTGGCTTCCGGCCGACCAAGGTGTTCGCCGCCTCGTTGAGAGTGGTGACTACCACTACGTAGTTGTCGCGACCAAGCCGTCTGTGATCCAACTCTCGCCCGCCATGCTTAATTCCTCGCTCATTGAGAATTCGTCCTGCGTGGAGTTGAATAAGCTCGTTAAGAGCGTCTCTGGCGGCCTGTCGTTTTGCTGCCTTAGGGACAGCGATGGGCTTGAGGGCTTGGGTAGTAGGGTCAAAGTCTGCAGGGATAATTCCGCTCTGCTTCAACAGGCGAATGGCGTCTTCCTCTTCCTGCTTTAGGAGGTGGATTTCCTGCATTTCCACCTCGGACTGCTCTTTGACCTCGGGCTTCCCATTGGTAGTGTCGCGAGGCGCATACTCACGGAACTCCGTGGGATCTGCTGGATCCAAGCCTTCAAGAGGAAGAAGCTGGTCAAAGAAGGATTGGTCATCTTCGCTGAACTGCTGGAAGTCTCCCCACCTGGCGGCAATGTTGCCGCCCGCATGAAAGATCACACTGCCCTGGTTTACAACGTCCCCCGGCGCATCTTGCTTGATTACGCGCATGATTCGCCCAACGAATTGGACGAATGGAGACAGGTTGGAGAACACGCTAAGGACCGCCGCTACCGACAGGAACGGATGGTCAAAACCTTCGCCAAGTTTTCTCACCTGTACGATCACGTCCAGTTGATGATTCGCCAGCCTTTGCATGACTTGGTCATTCTTTTTACTCTCACGGGAATGCACAAAATCGGCCTTCCTTCCCCGTGCGCGATAAGCCTCCACAATCTGAATGCAATGCTCATAATTCAATGCCGAGGCGATTACCTTTAGGCGTGGCTCCCCTGTCAAGTTACGGAGCCGGTCGAGCTCCCTGAGGGACGCATCAACAATGGTATTCAGTGTTTCTTCGGACGTTACGATGCTTCTGCGGAAATCCGCGTCCTCCTCACCTAGGCGTCGGACCTCATCTAGGGAGACTTCAACCTCCGAATCGCCTGGTCGCCTGACATAGCGTAAGGTCTTCGGATTGAGTTGGATTGCTTTGAGCTGTTTAACATAGCCCGCTCTGATCGCCTTGAAGATTGGGTATGAGTAAACGACGGGACCGCTCATCATCTGGCCATCAGCTCTAAGAGGCGTGGCGCTGAAGTTCACGACCGAGGCTGCAGGGAATTTTGCTTTCAGGGCCTCATAGGTTGCTGCAACGCTATGATGGCCCTCGTCGAAAATGATCAGGTCAAAGAAGTCGGCAGGAAGCGTTCGCAACCACTTGTTGCCATCGCCGGAAATCTGCTGGATGTTTGTAATGGCAACGTGTGCGGCGTCAAGGTCACTTCGATTTGCATCGGTGCCTCTTATTTCCACTGGCTCTGGATAATTGGGGCCGTCCATCACATCGCAGCGTGCATAGAATAGCTTCTCGCTACTAAAGTCGAAATCAGCTGCCAGCTGCGTTGCAATCGCAACGCCGGGAGCGATGATCAATGCTCGTTTCGATTTATACGCAAATGGAGTGAGCGTTATAGTTCCTGACTTTCCGCATCCCACGGGCAGTACTACGCTAACTTCTCTTATGTCCGCACCGTCAGCTACATGCTGTGCTAGCGCCTCATAGGCTCCTTGTTGCGGTTCTCTGACCTTCGGATTTCCAGTAATGCGGGGTGCGACATCTTGGAACGGGCTAGACACGCTTGTTCTCCTGGATACGTATTCTGCTCATGCGAAGTTGGGCGGCGCATTATCTGTGCGCCGTATTGGTCAGCAGCGGCTGACGTGAGATGTTCATTGCTCGCGCGGGCGTAGATGTCGGCATATTTATTGGTCGTTTTCATCCCGTGCCACAATTATCATCCCGACAGATACATCTGCCGGGCTTCTTGACGCCTACTGCGAGCTTTTACTTTCCCCCTGAAATTCCCTGGCTGATGCGCCCTTCAGTCATGAGATCCTGCCTCAGGCAACCCATCTATTCAATAGTTTGATGTCTGTCACATTTTTGGCGGGGCGCCGCGTGCCTTTCGGCAGGGCCAGACTTGGCAAGACGCGCCGGGACGGGTGGCAAAGCAGACAGCGAGGCGATAGCAAGAGTCCAGCCCCGAATCTTGGGCACCTGGAGTGGTTGATGGCGTTGCCTAATCATTGTCGCCGCGATCCCCCGGGCGCTACGACGCCTTCGATGGCTTCCTCATCCGACTTGCTGGCGTCGTGGAGTGCGCGCTTTTGGCAAGAGCGACCGCTTTTCGTTCACGTGCAGCTGCATTCACCACCCTCCGCTTCGCTCTGAGTTGCGCTTGCTTGAGAGACTGCGCTGCCTCTCCAGGCTGATAGGCCGGCAGACCTTCGGGAACGGGGAGAAGCGCTACCGCGTCTGCGCGCGATTGGAGCGTGGGCACATCTACATAGGTTCCGAGCTCGCCGGGCATATGCGCCTTGTGCCCCGTAATGGCAGCGGCAATAGAGCTAAGCACCCCCGCATAGAGAAGCCGGGTGCTCGCAGTATGTCGGAACGAGTGGAAGCCCATGCCGGGCTGCATCATGCCCAAGCCAACAAGATAGGCGCGGAACTGATCTCCGAGGGCGTCCCCGTAGCCTGCCTTCTTATGCCAAGGCAGGTGGGGAAACAGGCGCTCATGGCCCGACTGCGCTACATCTTCGACGTAAGTTAAGAAGCCCGCCTCCAACAAGCGTGGGTGGAGTGGGATGAAGCGCAAGGAGTTTGCGTTTTTCAGCTTTTGATCCCGCCGCCCCGCACGAATGTGGATTCCCCAAATGCCATTCACCTCGGCCACATCGTCGGCATAGAGTTGCCCAAGCTCGTTGACCCGCGCCCCAGTGCCCGCTGCTAGCAGGACTCCCCAGTATCGATCAGGCCGCTCCTCTGACCAGGGAAGGAACTTCTCCATATCGAAGAGTTGGTTGATTTCCTCAATGCTGAAGGGGCGACGGGGGAGCGTGGCGATTGCGGTGGCCGAGCTCTGGCGCTTGATTCCATCGAGCGGCGAACGTGTGAGCAGCCCACCGGCTACTTGTGCATTGAGGAAGCTGGCCAGTCGGTCACGATGTTTGCCTAGAGTCCGATCAGACAGGCCCGCGATAACGAGCCCTTTGGCGCGTTGTTGCTTGACCTTGGCGATGATTTGCGCGGCGCTCAGTTCTTTGTATTCTGCCTTCTTGCGCGCATTGCTCGGCCAGTCATGAAGCCCATTTAGGAAGGCGCGCACTTGGGTCTCCCCCACTTGCGACATGAGCAGGTCGAGCCCTGCTATTTCGCGGAAGATGGTGAGCGTGTTTTCACTGTCGAGCAGATTGCCTGGCGATGTCTTAGCGTTCCTAAGGTCTTCCAGGTAGAGACCAACACGCTTTGTCAGGGTGTCCCCGGCTCCGGGCAGCGGTGAACTTTGGGCAAAGCCTGAGCTCGCGAGTCCCTTGATGGTGTCCAGCAGAGCTTTGGCGTCCTCGCGTCCATTCACCTGTAGGTCGGTCAATCTCGCGCCGTTAGGCAGCTCAATGTTCCCGGTCCAGCGGTCAATGGTTCCGGCCAACGCTCTCAGCAGGGCGTCCCGATCCTTCTCGGTCATTGGGCTACGTCTGATGCGGTCGAATGCCTGAGAGAGTGCCACAGCGGCGCTTGCCGCTGTAAGCCGCATCAGATCGATTGAAGCAGGGGGCAGGCGTCGCACCAGGTAGCGGGAGCCAATAAGAGGCTGTAGATCCGTAGGCACAAAAAAACGGACGTATAGCCCGCTCGGTCGGCGCAGGAAAAATGGCTTTGGCACGGAGTGATACCTACTTTGATACCTGCAGACAGGCTCAGTTCGTGTATCACTCCGATGCCAAAACCCTTGCAAAATCAGCCACTTAGTGATAGATTTTGCAAGCAGTTGGTGGAGGTGGGCGGAATTGAACCGCCGTCCGAAGGCACTCCATCCCCAGCACTACATGCTTAGCTCGCCGTTAGATCTCATCCCCGAACAGCACGGCGTGCAAAGCGCATCCGGGAACCAGCCTGTTGTGTTCTAGTGCCGGACTGACAGGCAGCCGCCCAGCGCGATTCCATGATAATGACTCTACGCTGCGAGCATGGACACAAGCAGTTTCGAGGCTCCGCCTAAGTCGGCAGAAGGTCACGCACCGCAGTTTTTAGGCTGCGAGAGCGACCGGAGCGTAGTTGTCGTCGTTGGCAACTAGAGTTTTGCAGCTGGATTTACGAGGAAAGCTACCCCCTCGGCATGCGCCAGGCGACTTCACAACCCCCGTCGAAACCAATGCACCCCCGGTTTCTACAGTGCTGCAAGGTACAAGGCCGATTCCGTGTCGCCACGGTCAGGGCCTGCCCAACGGTGGCAATGCTACGGCAAAACAGCTGAACAGTCACCTTGGCAATCGGCAGCGAGGTGTAGTGCGGCCGGCATAGCGGATTGGTAACTTCATTGGCACGAATTTGCGACACACTGGCGACGACCATCCAAGCTAGAGCAGACACGGAGACGGTGGGTGACCGAGGCAAGCCAACAACGCAGCCTGCGACAGCTGGTAGGACCGGTCGGTGCCGATTATCAGCGGCGCGCGCTGCCCCCCGGCTGGGTCTGGGCGCTGCTGGGGCTGCTGCTCGCCGCCACCTGGCTGACCGAGCTGCCGGCAACGGCGGCGGCGGCGTTGGTAGCCAGCGCGGTGGTGGTGCATTGGGCGCAGCGCGGTCGCATCCATTGGTTGGGCTGGCGGCTGCCGGGCCTGGCGGTGCTGGCGGCCCTGCTGTGGGGGCCGGAGGTGTTGTCGCAGTGGTTCGAGCACGGCTTGGCCGTGGTGCTGATGTCGCTGGCCAGTTTGAGCATCGGCGTGCATGTGTGGCAGTCGCGGCAGGTCGCCAGGCAGCTGCAGGGCGCGGCCGACGCGCTGGACGATACGCAGTTGCTGGCGCTGCTGCCACCCGATGCGGCACAGCTCGCACAGCGGTGGCGCGCGGGCGATGACCGCCACGCACCCGAACTGGCGGTGGTGATGCATCTGGCGGTGATGCATGCGGCGCTGGCGCCGCGGATGCGCAAGCTGGGCGCGCTGGCCGGTTGAGCCGCTTGTAGAGTCGAGTCATTGCCGAAGCCGAGCATGTCTCGGCTCTACCGAAAGCCAAGCCAGCCGAGCATGGCTCGGCTCTACAGAAAGCCAAAGCAGTCGAGCAAGCTCGACTCTACAGGGGCATGCGCAACCGCTTACGCGTCGCGGTTGCCGCGACGCATCACGCGCTGCTTCTCGATCGCCCAGTCGCGGTCCTTGGCGGCATCGCGCTTGTCGTGGGTCTGCTTGCCCTTGGCCAGCGCGACTTCGAGCTTGATCTTGTTCTTGCTCCAGTACATCGCGGTGGGCACGATCGTGTAGCCATCGCGCTCGACCTTGCCGACCAGCTTGTCGATCTCGCTCCGGTGCAGCAGAAGCTTGCGCTCGCGCCGGTCGTTGGCCACCACATGGGTCGAGGCCTGGATCAACGGGGTGATCTGCGCGCCGATCAGGAAGATCTCTCCATCCTTGACGTAGGCGTAGGCGTCGACGATGTTGCCGCGGCCGGCACGGATCGATTTCACTTCCCAGCCCTGCAGGGCCAGGCCGGCTTCGAAGCGATCCTCGATGTGGTACTCGTGGCGGGCACGCTTGTTCAGCGCGATGGTCTTGTTGGCCGTCGCGCTCTTTGCTTTATCCTTGCCGCTGTTCTTGCTCATTTCCGTATTGTCTCCGATTCGGGCCCGCCCGGTCGATTGCCGAAACGTCCTGTATTCATGCCTACTATCCGCCGCAGCGCCCTGGTCGAACATTCGGCCGCGCGCATGTTCGACCTGGTCAACGATGTCCAGGCCTATCCGCGCCGTTTCCGCTGGTGTTCGGCCGCCCAGATCCTGGAGCAGGGCGAAGACCGGCTGGTGGCGCGCCTGGACCTGGGCCTGGGCTCGTTCAGCACCTGGTTCCAGACCGAAAACACCCTGCAGCGCCCGCACAGCATCGACATGCAGCTGCGCGATGGCCCGTTCAAGCAACTGCACGGCCGCTGGGAATTCCATGCGCTGGCCGAAGATGCCTGCAAGGTCACCCTGACCCTGGAGTTCGAGCCCAGTTCGCGCCTGCTGGGCCCGGCCCTGGCGATCGGCTTCCAGGGACTGGCCGATCGGATGGTCAACGATTTCGTCCGCGTCGCCGACGAGGGCTGAGCGATGATCGAGGTCGAGGTGGTGCTGGCCTGGCCGCAGCGGGTGCTGTCGCGCCGGCTGCAGCTGGAAGAGGGCGCGACCGTGGCCGATGCCATCGCCGCCGCCGCGCTGGACGGCACTGCCGGATGCCCGGCGGTGGCGGTGCATGGCGTGCTGGCGCGCCCGCAGCAGGTGTTGCAGGAAGGCGACCGCATCGAGCTGCTACGCCCGTTGCTGGCCGACCCCAAGGACAACCGCCGGCGGCGCGCGCTCGGCGGTTGATGCCCATGACCCGTCCGCGCGGACGGGCAGGGTGCCTCAGCGGCCCTTCTTCTTCTTGTCCTTCGGCAGGTTGCGGCCGAACTGGCGCACGGTCTGCTGGGCCAGGGCCTTGTCGTTGCCCGGGAAGTAGTCGCCTTCCCAACGGGTCACGGTGTCGTTGTCGAAGAACACGACGAAATTCTTCACCTCGGTACGGCCCAGGCGGTTCACGCGCTGGCTGGAGGTGTAGTCCCAGCGCTGGGCATGGAACGGGTCGGGGATGGACGGGGTGCCCAGCAGCACGGTGACCTGCTGCTTGCTCTGCCCGACCTGCAGCTTGGCCACGGCATCTTCCCGGATCAGGTTGCCCTGATAGATGGGTTGCTTGTAGATGATGCCGCACCCGGTGGTGGACAGGGCGACGGCGGCGACCAACAGGAGATTGCGCATCGGGACTGGCGGTTGGGGAAATCAAACCGATGATACACTCCCGGCGTGCCACCGCGACCCAATCCGAGGCAGCTGGCGCTAAATCGCCAATGAACGGAGACCTATGGAAACCCACGACCTGCGTAAAGTCGGCCTGAAGGTGACCCATCCGCGGATGCGGATCCTGGCGCTGCTCGAGCAGCGCAATGCCCAGCACCACATGACCGCCGAAGACATCTACCGCCAGCTGCTGGAGCATGGCGACGAGATCGGCCTGGCCACGGTCTACCGGGTGCTGACCCAGTTCGAGGCTGCCGGCCTCGTGCTGAAGCACAATTTCGAAGGCGGCCAGGCCGTCTACGAGCTGGACCGCGGCGGCCACCACGACCACATGGTCGACGTGGACAGCGGCAAGATCATCGAGTTTGAAAGCCACGAGATCGAGGAGCTGCAGCGCAAGATCGCGGCCGATCACGGCTACGAGCTGGAAGAGCACTCGCTGGTGCTGTACGTGCGCAAGAAGCGCAAGTAAGCCGTCCCGGCTAGCCGGACGCGACAGAACCCCGGGCTCGCCCGGGGTTTTTCGTCGTTCACAGTAGATCCGCGCCATGCGTGGATGGCGCCATCAACACCTCCAGATCCACCGCCTCGGCCATCGCCTGGTTGCCGGCGTCGCCCGGATGCAGATGGTCGCCGGAGTCGTAGGCCGCCGCCATCCGTGACGGATCGGCCGGGTCGCGCAGGGCCGCGTCCAGATCGATCACCGCGTCGAACTGGCTGTCCGTGCGCAGCCAGGTGTTGAGCTGTTGGCGCAGCGCCTCCTTGTCGGGCTGGTAGTAGTCGTCCAGTGGCGTGCCGGGCAGGGCGCCAGCGAAGGGCGCCAGGGTGGCGCCCAGGATGCGCAGTCCGCGCCGACGTGCCTGTTCGGCCAGCGCCCGATAGCCGTCCTGCAGCTCGGCCAGCGTGGGACGCGCCTGCTGCCGGGCGAAGGCGGTACCGGGCCAGCTGATGTCGTTGATGCCGATCAGCACGATCACGCTGGCCACGCCGGGCTGATCCAATGCATCGCGCTGCAGGCGGGCCAGAACCGACTCGCCCATGCCGTCACGCAGCAGCCGGCCGCCGGAGATGCCAGCGTTGACCACCGCGACGCCGTGGGGTGCCAGCCGCGCGGCCAGATGATCGGTCCAGCGCTGGTCCTGGTCGAGGCTGGCGGTGGCGCCGTCGGTGATCGAATCGCCGATCACCACCACGCTGCGTGCGCTGGCGGCGGCTTCGACCTCGATCCCGCTCAGGAACAGGCGTGCGGTGGTGGGCGTGGCCCGATTCAGGTGGCGCGCTTGGCTCTGGTTGCCGCCGGCGATCCAGTTGGTCTGGCGGCCGTCCCAGTGGAAGGTCTGCAGCGGCGTCGGCCCCGGCACGAAGACGCTGACCTGCAGGGCCTGCTGATTGCCGGTGGGCAGGGCCAGCGGATCGCTCAGCCGTTCCTGGCCCGGGCCGATCAGCACGCCAGGCTGGCCGTCGAAGTGGAGCGGCTGTGGTGTCGCGCCCGGTCGTGCGGCCACGCTGGCCGCTCCTATCCGCAGGGGGTGTGTGCCGTAGGCATTGCTCAACCTTACCCGCAGGCGCGCGCCGCCCAGGCTGATGCGCGCGGTCTGGCGGAAGGTCTGGTCGTGCAGCGATGCCGGGACCAGGGTCGGGAACTGGAAGTCGGCGCCCCACACCGGTTGCGGGCTGGCCTGCCAGCTGGCCACCCAGTGCGGGGCAGGGGCGGCACTGGCGGCGCCGGACAGGGCGAGCAGGGTGCTGGCAGTGAGCGTGCGGAGGCGGTCCATGAAGCGATTCCGGGGAAAGGAGCCGCCATGGTGATTCCGCCCTCATCTGTGAACTAGACTGCGTATGGACAATCATCTGTGAACTGGATTCATTGCCATGGCGCGACCCGACATCAACCGATCCGGCGAACTGGAAGTCTTCGTGCGAGTGATCGAGACCGGCGGTTTTTCTGCCGCCGCCCGCACCCTGGACATGACCCCGTCGGCAGTCAGCAAGCTGGTGGCCCGGCTGGAACAGCGGCTGGGCACGCGCCTGCTGCAGCGGTCCACCCGCCAACTGCAGCTGACCCCGGAAGGCTGCGCCTTCTACGAGCGCGGCCTGCGCGTGCTGGCCGACCTGGACGAGGCCGAACGCTGTGCCAGCGCGCATGCGGAGCCGCGCGGGCGGCTGCGGGTCAATTCAAACGTGCCGTTCGGCCAGCACTTCCTGTTGCCGCTGCTGCCGGCGTTCCTCGAGCGCAACCCGCAGGTGGGGGTGGACCTGACCCTTAACGACGAGGTGATCGATCTGCTTGAGCAGCGCACCGACGTGGCGGTGCGCGCCGGCCCGCTGAAGAGTTCCAGCCTGGTGGCGCGGCGACTGGGCGCGACGCGGATGATGATCGTGGCCGCACCGACCTACGCGCAGCGGCACGGCCTGCCGGCCAGCGTCGAGGAGCTGCAGGCGCACAACCGCCTGGACATCGGCCATGCGCGGGCGATGCAGGGCTGGCCGCTGCTGCAGGACGGTCGTGAGCGCATGCTGCTGCCCAGCGGCAACGCCCGTGCCAGCAATGGCGATGCGCTGCGCCAGCTGGTGCTGGGCGGGCTGGGCATGGCGCGGCTGGCCGCCTTCCAGGTGCAGGCCGACATCACCGCCGGGCGCCTGTTGCCGGTGCTGGAAGAGGCCAACCCCGGTGACCTGGAGGAGGTGCACGCGGTGTTCCTGGGGCAGGGCGGCTATCTGCCGCTGCGGGTACGCGCGTTCCTGGACTACCTGGTGGAAACGGTGGATCTGGCGCAGCCACGGGGGTAGTGCCGGCCGCTGGCCGGCAACCTCACGATCTTCGCCTGCAGAGGTCCGGTTGCCGGCCAGCGGCCGGCACTACCTGTAGATCCATGCCATGCGTGGATGACCTCGGTCAGTCGAGCAAGCTCGACTCTACCAGCAGCTTGCGCGCGGCGGCGCGCGCTTCCTTGCTCACTTCCACGCCGCCCAGCATGCGCGCCAGTTCTTCCTCACGTGCCTTGCTGTCCAGCTTCTCCACAGCGCTCTGGGTCATGCCTTCCACCGGCGCCTTGCTGACCCGGTAATGCGCGTGGCCCTTGGAGGCGACCTGCGGCAGGTGGGTCACGCACAGCACCTGGCGCTTCTCGCCGAGCGCGCGCAGCTTCTGGCCGACGATATCGGCCACCGCGCCGCCGATGCCGGAGTCGACTTCGTCGAACACCATGGTCGGCACCGCATCCAGGTCCAGCGCGGCCACTTCGATGGCCAGCGAGATACGCGACAGTTCACCACCCGAGGCGACCTTGCGCAGGGCGCGTGGCGGCTGGCCGGCATTGGCCGCGACCAGGAATTCCACGCGCTCGGCACCCTGTGGGTCGGGCTTGCCGTTGTCCTGCGGCTCCAGTTCGATCAGGAACTGGCCGCCGCCCATGCCCAGCTCGGCGATGATGCCGGTGGTGGTGGCCGACAGTTCGGCGGCGGCATTGCGACGGCTGACGGTCAGCACTTCGGCCTGTACGCGCCAGGCGGCGGCGGCCTTGTCGATCTCACCAGCCAGGCGCTGCAGGCGCTCGTCGGCGCCGCGCAGCTGCTCCACTTCGGCATGCATGCGTTCGCGCTGCGCGCCCAGCTCGTCCATCGGCACGCGATGCTTGCGCGCCAGGTCGTGCAGGCGGCCCAGGCGCCGCTCGTTCTCTTCGAACTGCTCGGGGTCGGCGTCGAGGTCGTCATGCACGCGGTCCAGCAGCGAAAGGGCTTCGTGCAGCTGGATCGAGGCATTCTCGATCAGGCCGTCCACCTCGCCCAGGCGCGGGTCGTGCTCGATCAGGCGCGACAGCTCGTGGCGCACCTGCTGCAGCAGGTCCAGCGCGGAACTGCCGTCGTCGCCGTTGAGCTGGTTGCTGGCCGCCTGGCAGGCGCTCAGCAGGGCGCTGGCATGGGCCTGGCGGCGGTGGCTGGCGCCGAGTGCGGCGATCGACTCCGGTTCCAGGTCCTCGCGGTCCAGTTCGCGCAGCTGGTGCTCCAGGAAGCCGATCCGGTCACTCACGTCGCCCTGTTGCGACAGCGCCAGTGATTCGTCGACCAGTGCCTGCCACGCGGCGGCGGCGCGGCGCACCTGGCGGCGCGCGTCCTCGTTGCGGGCGTAGGCATCGAGCAGGGCCAGCTGCGACGGACGGGTCAGCAACGCCTGTTGTTCATGCTGGCCATGGATCTCCACCAGCAGCGCGGCCAGGTCAGCCAGCTGTGCGAGGGTGACCGGACGGCCATTGATCCAGGATCGCGAGCCGCCGTCGGCGCGGATCACCCGGCGCAGCTGGCACTGCTCTTCATCGTCCAGCTCGTTGTCTGCCAGCCACTGGCGCGCGGCCTGCAGCTGGTCCAGCGCGAACTCGGCGGAAAGCTCGGCGCGGGCCGCGCCATGGCGGACCACGCCACTGTCGGCGCGCAGGCCGGACAGGAAGCCCAGCGCGTCGACCATCAGCGACTTGCCGGCGCCGGTCTCGCCTGAAACCACGGTCATGCCCGGCCCGAACTCCAGTTCGGTGGCGCGGACGACGGCGAAATCCTTGATCGAAAGATGTCTGAGCATGGGTAAGAGGTATCAGCAGCCGCGCAACGCTAGCACGCGGGCGAGGGAGGTCCAATGACTTGCCAAGGTGATGCGCCGCCATTATCTAGTGTCCGTGTCTCACAGGTTGATTCCATGCACGGTTCTCCCGACCAGCTTGCCCCGCGTGCGCGCCATCTGCTGCGCACGCTGATCGCGCGTTACATCCAGGACGGTGAGCCGGTCGGCTCGCAGACGCTGGCGCGCGTGGCCGGCCTGGAGGTCAGCCCGGCCACCATCCGCAACATCCTCGGTGACCTGGAGGACCTGGGGCTGCTGGCCTCGCCGCATACCTCGGCCGGGCGCATCCCGACCGCGCATGGCTACCGGGTGTTCGTCGACAGCCTGCTGCAGATGCAGCCGCCGGGCGAGGGCGAACTGGCCCGCCTGCGGCAGGAGCTGGCCGGCGGCGGCAGCACCCAGGCCCTGCTGGGCAGCGCCTCGGAGCTGCTGTCGGCGATGAGCCACTTTGTCGGCGTGGTCAGCGCGCCACGGCGCGAGCAGTTCGCCTTCCGCCAGATCGATTTCGTGGCGCTGGACGGGCGCCGGGTGCTGGCGATCCTGGTGTTCGCCGACAACGAGGTGCAGAACCGGGTCATCGAGACCCGCCAGGAGTTCGCGCCGGGGCAGCTGGAGCAGGTCGCCAACTACCTCAACGCCCATTTCGCCGGGCTGCCGATGGCCGAGATCCGCACCCGCCTGCTGCTGGAGCTGCGCGACGCCCGCTCCGAGCTGGAACAGCTGCTGGCGCACAGCATCGAGCTGGCCGAGCAGGCCCTGCAGCCGGCGGCCGACGACATGCTGGTGGCCGGCCAGACCCGGCTGATGGGCGTGCAGGACCTGTCCGACCTGGAGCGCCTGCGCGAGCTGTTCGAATTGTTCTCCAGCAAGCGCGAGATCCTGCAGCTGCTGGAGCGGACCATCCAGGCGCCGGGCGTGCGTATCTTCATCGGCGAGGAGACCGGGATGATGCCACTGCAGGGCGTTTCGCTGGTCACCGCCCCCTATACCGCCAACGGCCAGGTGCTGGGCGTGCTGGGCGTGATCGGGCCCAAGCGCATGGCCTACGACCGCATGATCCCGCTGGTCCAGGCCACTGCTGATGTGCTGGGCGCGGCCTTTTCGCCGGCCGGGCGCACGCCGGGAACATCCGACGCTTGAAACGCAGCATCCCGCCCACACTAGGGTGGGTGGAGGCGGAGACTGACCGCCAGGGACCCAGACATGAACCACGAACATCCAGATATCGAATCCCAGCAGAGTGCCGCCGATGCGGCCGCCGCCGCCGGCGTCAATGACGAAGTGGAGCGCCTGCGCGCCGAAGTCGAGCAGATCAAGGCCGATGCGCTGCGTGAGCGCGCCGACCTGGAGAACCAGCGCAAGCGCGTGGCCCGCGACATCGAGCAGGCCCGCAAGTTCGCCAACGAAAAGCTGCTGGGCGAGCTGCTGCCGGTGTTCGACAGCCTGGATGCAGGCCTGAAGGCTGCCGGCGATGACCCGCACCCGCTGCGCGAAGGCCTGGAGCTGACCTACAAGCAGCTGCTGAAGGTCGCCGCCGACAACGGCCTGGTCCTGCTGGACCCGACCGGCCAGCCGTTCAACCCGGAACATCACCAGGCCATCAGCCAGGTGCCGACCCCGGGCGCCGCCCCCGGCACCGTGGTGACCGTGTTCCAGAAGGGCTACCTGCTCAACGAGCGCCTGCTGCGGCCGGCGCTGGTTGTGGTGGCCGCCGACTGACCCGTGCCGGGTCGGGCGGCGGGAATGACCCGCGACCCGGCCCGACGCTGAACGCACCGGACGACCGGAAACACAGCGTTCGGGAGATGGCTTGAATGTTCCACGAGCCTCCCCCACATCGTATTCATCCACCGGCCGAACGGCCGGACTGACCCCAAACAAGCATCCTCAGGAGTCTCCCCCATGGGCAAGATCATTGGTATCGACCTCGGCACCACCAACTCGTGCGTGGCGATCATGGACGGCGGCAAGGCCCGCGTCATCGAGAATTCGGAAGGCGATCGCACCACCCCGTCGATCGTCGCCTACACCAAGGACGGCGAAGTCCTGGTCGGCGCCTCGGCCAAGCGCCAGGCCGTGACCAACCCGAAGAACACCTTCTACGCGGTGAAGCGCCTGATCGGCCGCAAGTTCACCGACGCCGAAGTGCAGAAGGACATCGCGCACGTCCCGTACGGCATCCTGGCCCATGACAATGGCGACGCCTGGGTGTCCACCAGCGACGGCAAGAAGATGGCGCCGCAGGAAATCTCGGCCAAGGTGCTGGAAAAGATGAAGAAGACCGCCGAGGACTTCCTCGGTGAGAAGGTCACCGAAGCGGTCATCACCGTGCCGGCCTACTTCAACGACAGCCAGCGCCAGGCGACCAAGGACGCCGGACGCATCGCCGGCCTGGACGTCAAGCGCATCATCAACGAGCCGACCGCGGCCGCGCTGGCCTATGGCCTGGACAAGGGCGACAACAAGGATCGCAAGATCGTGGTGTACGACCTGGGCGGCGGTACCTTCGACGTGTCGGTGATCGAGATCGCCAACGTCGACGGCGAGAAGCAGTTCGAAGTGCTGGCCACCAACGGCGACACCTTCCTGGGCGGCGAAGACTTCGACAACCGCGTCATCGAGTACCTGGTTGAAGAATTCAACAAGGACCAGGGCATCGACCTGCGCAAGGATCCGCTCGCCCTGCAGCGCCTGAAGGACGCCGCCGAGCGTGCCAAGATCGAGCTGTCCAGCGCCCAGCAGACCGAAGTGAACCTGCCGTACGTCACCGCCGACGCCTCGGGCCCGAAGCACCTGAACATCAAGCTGACCCGCGCCAAGCTGGAAGCGCTGGTGGAAGACCTGATCAAGAAGTCGATCGAGCCGTGCCGCGTCGCCCTGAACGATGCCGGCCTGCGTTCGAGCGACATCAGCGAAGTGATCCTGGTCGGTGGCCAGACCCGCATGCCGAAGGTGCAGCAGGCGGTGACCGAGTTCTTCGGCAAGGAACCGCGCAAGGACGTCAACCCGGACGAAGCGGTGGCACTGGGTGCGGCGATCCAGGGCGGCGTGCTCGGCGGCGACGTCAAGGACGTGCTGCTGCTGGACGTGACCCCGCTGTCGCTGGGCATCGAAACCATGGGCGGCGTGTTCACCAAGATCATCGAGAAGAACACCACCATCCCGACCAAGGCCTCGCAGGTGTTCTCCACCGCCGAGGACAACCAGTCGGCCGTGACCGTGCACGTGCTTCAGGGTGAGCGCGAACAGGCCCGCTTCAACAAGTCGCTGGCCAAGTTCGACCTGTCCGGCATCGAGCCGGCCCCGCGCGGCCTGCCGCAGGTGGAAGTGTCCTTCGACATCGACGCCAACGGCATCCTGCACGTGTCGGCCAAGGACAAGAAGACCAACAAGGAACAGAAGGTCGAGATCAAGGCCGGTTCGGGCCTGTCCGAGGAAGAGATCGCACGCATGGTCGCCGACGCGGAAGCCAACCGCGAGGAAGACAAGAAGTTCCAGGAGCTGGTGCAGGCCCGCAACCAGGCCGACGCCCTGATCCACGGCACCCGCAGCGCGATCACCGAGCACGGCAGCAAGGTCGGCGGCGAAGTGATCGGCAAGGTCGAAGCGGCCCTGGCCGATCTGGAAACCGCGATGAAGGGGGACGACAAGGCACAGATCGAAGCCAAGTCGAAGGTGCTGGAAGAGGCTGGCCAGTCGCTGTTCGCCGCGGCTTCGGCCGACCAGGGCGGTGCCGCCCCGGGCGCCGACGCCGGCAACGCTGGCAAGGGCAACGACGATGTGGTCGATGCCGAGTTCACCGAAGTCAAGGACGACAAGAAGTCCTGATCCGGACCGACGCGGGACGCTGCCTGGCAGCGTCCCGTTGTCGCATCAGGGTCCTGGCCGCCACCGGCGTGTCGGGGCGCCCGACGCAAGAGCGGACCTGGTTCCGCTCTTCCGCTTTGACGAATCCCGACTTTCCGGAACCAGATTCACGATATGAGCAAGCGCGATTACTACGAAGTGCTGGGCGTTGCCCGCACCGCCACCGACGACGAGCTGAAGAAGGCCTACCGTCGCTGCGCGATGAAGTTCCACCCGGACCGCAACCCGGGTGATGCGGCGGCCGAAGCCTCCTTCAAGGAGTGCAAGGAAGCCTACGAAGTGCTGTCCGACGGCAACAAGCGCCGCATGTACGACAGCCACGGCCACGCTGCGTTCGAGCACGGCATGGGCGGTGGTGGCGGTCCGGGCGGCCCGGACATGAACGATATCTTCGGCGATATCTTCGGCAACATCTTTGGTGGAGCAGGCGGTGGCCCGCGCCAGGCCCGTCGCGGCGCCGACATCGGCTACGTGATGGAGCTGGACCTGGAAGAAGCGGTGCGTGGCGTTGAGCGCCGCATCGAGATTCCGACCCTGGCCGAATGCGGCGACTGCGATGGCAGTGGCTCCGAAGACGGCAAGGTCGAGACCTGCAATGTGTGCCATGGCCGCGGCCAGGTGCGCATCCAGCGCGGCATCTTCGCCATGCAGCAGGCCTGCCACAACTGCGGCGGCCGCGGCCAGATCATCGCCAAGCCCTGCAAGACCTGCCACGGCAACGGCCGTGTCGAGGAAGACAAGGTGCTGTCGGTGAAGGTGCCGGCCGGCGTCGATACCGGCGACCGCATCCGCCTGCAGGGCGAGGGCGAGGCCGGCCCGGCCGGTACCCCGCCGGGTGACCTGTACGTGGAAGTGCGCGTGCGCGAGCATGCCATCTTCCAACGCGATGGCGACGACCTGCACTGCGAAGTGCCGATCCGCATCTCGCAGGCCGCATTGGGCGACACCGTGCGCGTGGCCACGCTGGGCGGCGAGGCGGAGATCCGCATCCCGGCCGAGACCCAGACCGGCAAGCTGTTCCGTCTGCGCGGCAAGGGCGTGCGTTCGGTGCGCAGCCGCAGCGAGGGCGATCTGTATTGCCGCGTGGTGGTGGAGACCCCGGTCAACCTCACCAACGAACAGCGCAAGCTGCTGGAGCAGTTCGAAACCACCTTCGTCGGTGAGGAAGCGCGCAAGCACTCGCCGAAGTCGGCCACCTTCATGGATGGCGTGAAGGGCTTCTGGGACCGCATGACGTCCTGAGTTTTTCAACGGACGCGTTGAACGGAAGCGCCGGGCCACGCCCGGCGTTTTCGTTTGGGGTCAACGGAAAAACGCCGCCGGCGTCTGCCCCAGCTGTCGCTTGAACATGCTGGTGAACGCGCTTGGGCTGTCGTAGCCCATCGCCAGCGCCACATCGATGACCTTGTCACCCACTGCCAGCCGTTCCATCGCAGCCAGCAGCCGCGCCTGTTGCCGCCACTGGCCGAAGGTCATGCCCAGTTCGCTGCCGAAATGCCGCTGGATGGTCTTCACGTCCACCTCCAGTGCCTGCGCCCAGTCCTGCAGCGTGGCGTCATCGCCAGGGTGCTTCTGGATGTGCTGGCAGATCCGCTGCAGGCGCGGGTCGGTCGCGGCAGGCAGATGCAGTGGCAGCACGTCCATGCGATGCAGTTCGTCCAGCAGCAGGCGCACCACGCGGCCATCGCGGCTGTCTTCGATGTGCTCGCCCTTGATCAGTGTGGCGGCCTGCAGCAGCTCGCGCAGCAGGGGGGCCACCTGTACCGCGAACGCTTCGGCCGGCAACTGCGGCGCGAACAACGGGTCGATGTACAGGCTGCGCATGTGCACGGCGGCGATGCAGTCCACCGCGTGCACCATGCCGGCCGGCATCCAGATCGCACGGGTCGAGGGCACCACCCAGCGGCCCACTTCCGAGCGCACCACCATCAGCCCCGAGATGGCATAGACCAGCTGGTGGCGCTGGTGCTTGTGGCCCGCGATGTGGCTACCGGCCGGGTACTGGGTGACCCGATAGGTGACCGGGCGATGCTGGGGGACATCGCGCCAGGGCGCCGTCGGATCGACGTCACCGGCAATGTCCTTTTTGCGATAGGCCATGACCCGAACGCGGCAGAAGGGAGGGGAGGGCAACCGTAGCATGCGTGGCTCGCCCCCAACCTGACTGCGTCCATGTCCGCCCTGGCTTCTCCTGCAACGACCTCACGCCCGGTGGCTCCCGGCGTGCTGGCTGCCATCTCCACCTCGCACGTGGTCAACGACATGATGCAGTCGTTGATCCTGGCCATCTATCCGGTGATCAAGGGCGGCTTCAATCTCAGCTTCACCCAGATCGGCCTGATCACGCTGACCTACCAGCTCACCGCGTCGATCTTCCAGCCGTTGGTCGGCATGGCAACCGACCGGCGCCCGGCGCCGTACTCGCTGCCGATCGGCATGGCCTCGACCCTGTGCGGCATGCTGCTGCTCGGCTTCGCGTCGAGCTACGCTGTGGTGCTGCTGGCCGCGGCGATGGTCGGCATCGGTTCGGCGATCTTCCACCCCGAGGCCTCGCGCATCGCGCGGCTGGCCTCGGGCGGTCGTCATGGCTTCGCGCAGTCGGTATTCCAGGTCGGCGGCAACTTTGGCACCGCACTCGGCCCGCTGATCGCCGCTGCGGTGATCGTACCGTATGGCCAGCACGCGGCCTCGTGGTTCGCCGGTGCCGCCCTGATCGGCATCGCGCTGCTGACCTATGTCGGCCGCTGGTATGCGCTGCACCTGGGCGCGCCGCGTCCGGCCAGCACCGCGTCGATGGCGCCGCGGCATCCGCCGCGCACCGTGGCCAAGGTGCTGGCGATCCTGCTGGTGCTGATCTTCAGCAAGTACTTCTACATGGCCAGCATCGGGAGCTACTTCACCTTCTACCTGATCCATCATTTCGGCATTCCGGTGGCACAGGCGCAGCTGCACCTGTTCGCCTTCCTGGTGGCGTCTGCCGCTGGCGGCTTCCTCGGCGGCCCGCTGGGTGACCGCATCGGTCGCAAGCCGATCATCTGGACCTCGATCCTGGGCGTGGCGCCGTTCGCATTGATGCTGCCGCATGCGGATCTGTTCTGGACGACGGTGCTGGCGGTGCTGATCGGCTTCGTGCTGTCCTCGGCGTTCTCGGCAATCGTGGTCTACGCGCAGGAGATGATGCCGCACCGCATTGGCATGGTGTCCGGTCTGTTCTTCGGCTTCGCGTTCGGCATGGGCGGATTGGGCGCGGCCGTGCTCGGTCTGCTGGCGGACAAGACCAGCATTGAGTACGTCTACCAGTTGACTGCATTCCTGCCGTTGCTGGGCATCGTGGCGGCGTGGCTGCCGCCGTCGCGGCCTGCTGTTCACTGAGGGGGTTTTGGTTTGCAGGGCTTGCAGCCCTGCACCTGCTGCAAGCCAGAGCCGAAGCAACAGCAGAAGCTGGCTATCCGTGGGTTGGCGGGGTGGGTCCGGTTGAGGGGGACGCCGTAAATACGTCCATGTAGGCTTGGTCGCGGCATCCATGCCGCTCAC
>NZ_DS999412.1:3333703-3367009 GCF_000158575.1 Stenotrophomonas sp. SKA14 | reverse complement strand
CCGCGGCATGGATGCCGCGGCCAAGCCCCCATGGGTGAGGGCGCTTTGCTTGCGAAGCACTGCTTCGCAAGCGCCCGAACGCACAGCCGCCAGCGGCTGGGCCGGACCGCGGAGCGGGGTTCACGGCGTCCCCGCACTCCGACACCGCCCTGCCATCCCAGGGAATGCGAGCTTTTGACGTTGCCGTTGCCGTTGCTTCGGCAGGTGCAGGGCTGCAAGCCCTGCCGAACCCTCCACCGGGCGTAGAATGCTGGCATGAGCGAATCCCTCGACAACCATCTGGTCCACGGCCGCCGCCAGCGGCCCGACGGCCCATCGCCGATCGATGTCATCTCGGTCCAGTCGCAACTTGTCTACGGCCACGCCGGCAACAGCGCCGCCGTTCCGCCGATGCGCGCGCTCGGCGTGCGCGTGGCGGAAATCCCGACCGTGCTGCTGAGCAACGCGCCGTTCTACGACACCACCCGCGGCCGCGTGCTGCCCGCCGACTGGTTCGCCGATCTGCTGCTCGGTACCCGCGAACGCGGCCTGCCGCAGCGGGCAAAGATGCTGGTGTCCGGCTACTTCGGCAGCACCGCCAACGGTGCCGCGTTCGCCGACTGGCTGGACGAGATCCTGCCGGCCTGCCCGCAGCTGCGCTACTGCCTGGACCCGGTGATCGGCGATACCCATACCGGGCCCTATGTCGAGCCTGGCCTGGAAGCGATCTTCGCCGAGCGCCTGCTGCCGCACGCCTGGCTGGTCACGCCGAATGCATTCGAACTGAATCGCCTCACCGGCATGCCCGCACTGGCCGAGGCCGATGCCATTGCTGCCGCCCGTGCGCTGCTGGCGCGTGGTCCGCAGTGGGTGATCGCGCACAGCGTCGGTGGAAACCCCGGTGAGCTGGTAACCCTGGCGGTCGGTCGCGAGGAAACCTGGCGCTGGACCTCGCCGCTGCTGCCGGTGGATGTGGCCGGCACCGGCGATGTGCTGATGTCACTGGTGGTGTCGTTCCTGCTGCGCGGCGAATCGATGCAGCAGGCGATCTCGCGCGCCATTGCCGGTACCCATGCGGCGCTGGAGGCGACCCTGGACAACGGCTTCGAAGAGTTCGACGTGATCGCCGCGGCGCCCGCCGCACTGGCCGAAGGCACGCGCTTCCGCGCCGAACGCGTGGCATGAGCGGTCTGCACGAACGCACGCCGCGCACGGTCGGTATCGTCGGCAGCGCCGGCGCCTACGGGCGCTGGCTGAGCCGCTTCTTCCAGCAGCACATGCAGCTGCAGGTGATCGGCCACGATCCCGCGGACCCGGCGTCGCACACGCCGGAGCAGCTGTTGGCGCAGGCTGACGTGCTGGTGTTCTCGGCACCGATCCGGCACACGCCCGCGCTGATCGCCCAGTACGTGCAGCAGTCGGCGGGGCGCGAGCAAGACCGCCTGTGGCTGGACGTCACGTCGGTGAAGGAAGCGCCGGTGCAGGCGATGCTGGCCTCGCAGGCCGAAGTGGTCGGCCTGCATCCGATGACCGCGCCGCCCAAGGCGCCGACGCTGAAAGGCCGGGTGATGGTGGTGTGCGAATCGCGGCTGCAGCACTGGCAGTCGTGGGTCGACGCGTTGTGCGCGGCGCTGCAGGCCGAGTGCGTGCGTGCCACCCCGCAGCACCATGACCAGATGATGGCGCTGGTACAGGCGATGGTGCATGCCAGCCACCTGGCCCAGGCAGGCGTGCTGCGCCAGTATCAGCCGCAGCTGGGCGATCTGGCCGCGATGATGCCGTATCGTTCGGCGTCGTTCGAGCTGGATACCGCGATCATTTCACGCATCCTGTCGTTGAATCCGGCCATCTACGAAGACATCCAGTTCGGCAACCCGTACGTGGCGCCGATGCTGGAGCGGCTGATCGGCCAGTTGCAGGCCCTGCAGTCGCAGGTCGGGCAGGGCGACGACGGTGCACGCGGCGCATTCCGTGAGCAGCTGTTGTCGGCCAACCGCAGCGCCTTCGGCGAGCAGGCGCTGGCTGACGGCAACTACACCTTCGAGCGGGTGGGCTACCTGCTGGCGGACCTGACCGAGCGCAATGCGCTGTCGGTGCATCTGCCAGAAGACCGGCCCGGTTCGCTGCGTGAGCTGCTGAATGTGTTCGAGCAGCACCGCACCAGCCTGGCCTCGATCCACTCCTCGCGCACGCCAGGCGGCGAAGTGCATTTCCGTATCGGTTTCGTGGCGGGTAGCGACCCGGCAGCGATCGCAGCGGCGGCGGCCAAGGTGGACGCCAGCGGCATCGGCCGGGTGCTCGGCTGAATTCATCCACAGGCAGTGTGGATGATTTCTGAGCAAACGTGTGGATAACCGCATGCAGGCCTTGGCACGCAAGGCTGTCAAGATGCCTGGCGATAAATTGGCCACGCCTCTTGTTGCGTCGAGACATGCTCGACCGCCCTTGGCACAAAGCGTGTCGACCAAGGTCGACACCTACCAGAGCGGGGCGATGCGCAATCCCCAGAGCGGGGCGATGCGGAATCAGGTGGCGCCGGGCCATGCCCGGCAAACCTCAGATCGTCAGCCGCAGCTCGCCGCCGCTGGTGGTGAACTCGCGGCCGTTGCGCACCAGCTGGCGGCCATCATCCAGCTCGTAGCGGGGCGTGGCCTCGGAGTGGTGCCCGCTGCCATTCGCCTCGGGCTTGAACTCGATGATGATGTGGCTTTCGCCATTGCTGTCGACGGCGGGAAACTGACGGAACGACATCGTGCACCTCCTTCTACGGACTACGAACGCTGCTTTTCATCGCCAGCTTGGTCCGGCCGATGTTAGGCGACCGTCATCAATCGATGAACTGCAGCCTTGCCAGTTCAGCGTACAGACCGCCTTCGGCCAGCAACTGTGCGTGCGTGCCCTCGGCCACGATACGGCCCTGGTCCATCACCACGATGCGGTCGGCCTTGAGCACGGTGGCCAGGCGGTGGGCGATCACCAGCGTCGTGCGACCGGCCATCAACCGCTCCAGCGCCTGCTGCACGCTGTACTCGCTCTGCGCGTCCAGCGCGCTGGTGGCTTCGTCCAGCAGCAGGATCGGTGCGTCCTTCAGCAGGGCACGGGCAATCGCCACGCGCTGCTGCTGGCCGCCGGAGAGGCGGGCGCCGCGCTCACCCAGTTCACTGTCGTAGCCCTGCGGCAACGCACGCAGGAAGCCATCGGCCTCGGCCGCGCGTGCGGCCTGTGCGACCTCGTCGTCGCTGGCCTGCAGGCGTCCATAGCGGATGTTCTCGCGCGCACTGGCCGCGAACAACGTCGGCTGCTGCGGTACCAGTGCCAGCTGCGCGCGCAGTTCGGCCGGGTCGGCCTGGCGCACGTCGACGCCATCCACGCAGATGCGGCCGCTGGCCGGATCGTGGAATCGCAGCAGCATCGACAGCACCGTGCTCTTGCCGGCGCCGGACGGGCCGACCAGGGCCACGGTCTCGCCGGGCCGCACGTGCAGGGTGAAATGATCCAGCGCGGCCTGGTCCGGCCGCTGCGGGTAATGGAACACCACATCGTCGAACTGGATTTCGCCACGCAGCGGCTGCGGCAGCGCGTGCGGCTGTGCCGGCGCACGGATCTCGATGTCCTCCTGCAGCAGTTCACCGATGCGGCCCATGCCGCCGGCCGCCCGCTGCAGCTCGTTCCAGACTTCGGCCAGCGCGCCGACCGAGCCACCGCCGATCAGCGCGTACAGCACGAACTGGCCCAGCGTGCCGGCGCTCAGGCGCCCATCGATCACATCGTGTGCGCCCAGCCAGAGCACCCCCACGATGGCGCCGAACACCAGCAGGATGGCGCTGGCAGTAACCAGCGACTGCGCGCCGATGCGGCGGCGTGCGGCCTTGATCGCATCGCCAAGCGCATGGTCGAAACGGCCGCGCTCGTAAGGCTCTCGGGCATGGGCCTGCACCGTACGCACCGCACCAAGGGTCTCGCTGGCCAGGCTGTTGGCATCGGCGATGCGGTCCTGGCTGTTGCGCGCGACGGTGCGCAGCTTGCGCGCGCCGATGATGATCGGCAGTACCGCCAGCGGGATGCCGAGCAGCGACCACGCTGCCAGCCTCGGGCTGGTGACGAACAGCATCGCCAGGCTGCCGACCACGGTCACGCTGCTGCGCAGGGCGACCGACATCGTTGAACCGACCACGCTGCGCAGCAGTTCGGTGTCGGCGGTCAGCCGCGAGACAAGTTCACCGCTGCGGCTGCGGTCGTGGAAGCCGGCGCCCAGCTGGATCAGATGCGCGTACAACTGGCTGCGCAGGTCGGCGACGACCTTTTCGCCCAACAGCGACACGAAGTAGAAGCGCGCCGCGGTGCCCAGCGCCATCACCACCGCTACCAGCATCAGCAGGGCGAAGGCACGGTTGATCTGGCCGCCGCTGCTGAAGCCGTGGTCGATCATCTGCTTCACGGCCGGTGGCAGGCTCAGCGTAGCCGCCGAGGACACGGCCAGGGCCAGCAGCCAGGCCGTGAACAGGCCACTGTGGCGGCGCACGAACGGCCATAGCGTGCGCAGGCTGCCAAGGCGGCGCAGCGGCGGGGTCGAAGCGGGGGCGTCGTCCTTGTCAGTCATCCTGGTCGTCATCTTGTATGCGGATACGGTCACGGGTGGCGTCGCGCAGGCGGGTTTTCAATGCGTCGACCTGATCGGCAGGCAATTCGATCCGCAGGCACACGCCATTGGCATCGAACTGTTCATCACGCTTCCCGGCGCCAAAGGCGGGAAGGGTGGCGTGCAGGCTGCCCAGGTCCTCGAAGCCGGCCAGCAGCTGCAGGCGGGCCATGGTGACCAACGGCAGGCGTGGCGCGGTACGCAGGCACTCTGCGGCGGCACCGCCGTAGGCGCGGACCAGCCCGCCGGCACCGAGCTTGATGCCGCCGAACCAGCGCGTCACCACCACCATCACCCGGTCGAAACCCTGGCCATCGATGGCGGCCAGGATCGGCCGCCCGGCCGTACCTGCGGGCTCGCCATCGTCGCTGGAGCGGTAGTCCTGCCCATGGCGGTAAGCCCAGCAGTTGTGCGTGGCATCGGCCACTGCAACCTGCTGCAGGAACGCCATCGCCGCCGCGGCGCCATCAATCGGCGTGGCATGGGCAATGAAGCGGCTGTGCTTGACTTCCAGCGTGTGGCTGACCGGCTGGGCGAGGGTATCGGGCATCTCCACCATTCTACGGTGTTGCGCCCGGCCTCCGTGGGTATCAGTCGTCCAGCAACGGGCGCAGGTCGCGCGGCAGGCGCGATTCCGGATACTGCTCGATGTAGCGTTCCAGGCTGGCGCGGGCAAGGTCGCGCTGGCCCGCATCGCGGCGGTCACGGATTTTTTCCAGCCACTGCCGGCGCGGCAGGCGCGCGTCGGCGCCGACTTCGGCCTGCACCGCATCGGCGCTCAGGCTGGCATCGCTGCTGCGGCGCATGACGCCTGCCGCGGAACGGCCGGCGGCCTCGCGCTTCATCGAGGTGATCTGCACCCGATCCAGTGCCTGCGCCGGATCGGCGTTGGCTGCGGCGTCGTCCATGGCCGCTTCGGCCGTGCGTGCCTTGAGCGCCGCAGCCGGTGCCGGCGCGAATGCCGGAGCAGGTGCCGAGTAGGCAGCCGGGGCCGGTGGCGCAGGCGGTGCCGCTGCTGGCGCGGCCGACTGCGTGGCAAAAGGCGTATCGGCGGCGGCCTCCGCCGCTCTTGAGCGCGCGGCGTGTGCCGGTGCGTGCACGGGTGCAAGCTTGGGCGCTGCCGTACTTGCGGGTGCGCGCGCGGCGGAAGCCGGTGCGGGCGTGGGTGCCGCCATCGGAGCAGCCTCGGGCGTTGCCGGTGGTGCGGCCGGTTCTGCGGTTGCCGCCATGCTGTCCGCGGCACCGTCCGCAGCAGGCGGCGCGTCGGCTGCGATCCCGGCAGCAGCGGGCGCGGCAGCGACGGCTGCTTCACCTGCCGGGACCGGTGGTGGTTCCGGGCGCAGCTGCCAGGCGATGCCGATGGTGAACACCATCGAGGCGGCGATACCGAACACGGCCGGCCAACGCGAGCGTGAGCGCCGTGCGCGTGGCGCTTCCGGGGAGGCGGCGGTTGCGGCGGCCGGTGCGTCCACGGCGGCGCGCGCCGCGGCCAGGATGGCGGCATCGAGCGCGGCCGGCGGTGCCTGTTCGGCGCGACGGCCGAGCAGGCGGGCCAACTCGCGTTCTTCCGGCGTCAGCGGTTCGTCTCGGTTCATGCGTTCAATCCCGCACGCAGCTTGTCCATCGCATAGCGCAGCCGCGATTTCACTGTTTCCCGGCCTACGCCGGTGATCTGGCCGATCTCCTCCAGGCTCAGTTCCTGATCCAGCCGAAGCTGCAGCACTTCGCGCTGCTCGGGCGGCAATTGTTCCATCGCCAGCTGGATGCGGCGACGTTGTTCGAATTCGGACAGTTCGGCTTCCGGGGTCTGCCCATCCTCGATCGCGGCCAGGCGCAGGTCGGCGTCGGCCGGTGCGGAGGGACGATGGCGGGCGGCACGCCAGTGATCGTTCAAGCGGTTATGGGCGATGCGGAACAGCCAGGTGCTGAATGCCGCCTCGGGCTGCCAGCCGGCGCGGGCGCTGATCACCCGCTGCCAGACGTCCTGGAAGATCTCCTCGGCCAGCGCATTGTCGCGCAGTTGCCGCAGCAGGAAGCCGAACAGCCGCTTGCGATGGCGCGCATACAGGCTTTCGAACGCGCGCAGGTCGCCACCGGCCCAGGCCAGCATCAAGGCTTCATCGGTTGGCAATGCGCTGGCTTCCACGGCGTACAGGGTAAGGCCTGCAGGCGATGGCGCATAGCCGGTGGCGAGGGCGGGCAGGGCAGGGTTCATGGCGCGCAAGGGGCTACGGACAGCAGGAAAAACGTACGGGCGCACGATTCGGGGTTTGCGGGCTTCCATTGCCCCCCGGGTGGCGCGCTATGCTCGACGGCTCAGGGGAGGCGACGCACAGACGGCGCCAAGAGATTGTCATTTGTCCACGTATGCTGAACCGGCGGAAGAGCCACCACACGAGGTCGTGCTGAGCACGGCGCTGGTGCGCGCGCTGCATGCGCTGTTGCCGGAGTCGGCGGTGGTCCGCGTGGGTTGGGACGACCCGCAGCTGGGCCGTGGCCAGGGCGGATGGCCCTTGCTGGCGGTGACGGATTGCGCATCCGGTGAACCCGGCATCGGCGATGGCCAGCACGGCTGGGAGTACGACGGTGCGCGGCTGCTGCTGTCGGTGGCCGGCGCGGCGCCCTCGTCCGCGTGGTGGGGGCTGGCCCGGCAGGCGATGGAGCTGGCGCTGCAGCGTGGCCGCCAGGCCGGGCAGATCAAGGCGCTGGAAGAGGCCGAGCGCCTGCAGCAGGCGTTGTTCCAGATCGCCGACCTGGCCGGTGCCGACCTTGAGATGGGCGAGATGCTGCGCCACGTGCACGGCGTGCTGGGCACGCTGATGTACGCGCAGAACTGCTACATCGTCGAGTACGACGATGTGCGGGACCAGATCCGCTTCCTGTACTTCGCCGACCAGGTGGATGATTTCGTGGCCGATCCATCGCAGAGCCACGCGGCCAGCGAGATGCCACGCAGCCTGACCGTGGCGCTGCTGCGCCATGGCAGGCCGCTCAGTGGTCCCTCGCGCGAGCTGCTGGCGCGGGTGATGGAGCAGGAGCACGACCCCCAGCGCGGCCCCGAAAGCCTGGACTGGCTGGGCGTGCCGATGCTGCGCGATGGCCGCGTATGTGGCGCCATCGTGGTGCAGAGCTACGAGCAGGCTGCCCGCTACGGTGAGGCAGAGCGGGCCCTGCTGGGGTTCGTGGCCCAGCACGTGCAGACCGCCATGGACCGGCGCCAGGCGCAGGTACGGCTGGAGCAGCAGGTGGAACGGCGCACCCAGGAACTGCGACGTGCCAACCACAGCCTGCAGGATGAAGTGACCGAGCGCCGCCGCGCCGAACAGCTGCAGACCGCGCTGTACAACATTGCCGAGATGGCGATGTCGGCCGACAGCCTGGCCCAGTTCTACGGGCAGGTGCATGGCGTGGTCGGGCGCCTGCTCGATGCGCGCAACTTCTACATCGCGCTGGTCAACCCGGCGGGCAATGGACTGGATTTCGTCTATTCGGTGGACGAGCACAATGCCAGTCGTGCGCCGCGACCGTTCAGCCGCGGCCTGACCGAGTACGTGGTGCGCAACCGGCGCCCGCTGCTGGCCTCGCGTGCGCAGATCGACGCGCTGCTGGCCACCGGCGAAGTGCGCGAATCCGGCGCCCGCTCGCATTGCTGGCTGGGTGTGCCCCTGCTGCGCGACGATGAAGTGGTGGGCGCGATCGTGGTGCAGAGCTACAGCGAGAGCAGCACGTTCAGCGTGCACGACCAGCGCCTGCTGACCTTCGTCGCGCAGAACATCGGCACCGGGCTGGCCCGCCAACGTGACCAGCAGCGTCTGCGTTCGGCGCATGCCGAGCTGGAAAAGCGGGTGGAGGAGCGTACCCGCGAACTGGCCGAGGTGAACGAAAAGCTACTCGGCCAGATCGGCGAGCGCCTGCGCGCCGAACAGCGCCTGACCCACCAGGCCATGCATGACGCGTTGACCGGCCTGCCCAACCGGTTGCACCTGCTCGACCGCCTGCAGGATGCGCTGGCGCTGGCCAGGCGCGAGGGCGGCCCGGTGTTCGCCGTGCTGTTCCTCGACCTGGATCGTTTCAAGCTGGTCAACGACAGCATCGGCCATGCTGCCGGCGACCGCATGCTGGTGGAAGTGGCCAAGCGCATCGTGTCGATGGCCGGCCCCGAGGATGTTGTGGCGCGGCTGGGCGGCGACGAGTTTGCCGTGCTGCTGCAGTGCCCGCAGGGCCTGGCACAGGCGTTGGACTTCGGCCAGCGGTTGCTGCTGGCGCTGCAGGAATCGATGTGGATCGCCGGGCGCGAGCTGTTCCCGTCCGGCAGCCTGGGCATCGCCTTGTGGAACCCGCGCTACCGTACCGGTGAAGAACTGCTGCGCGATGCCGACGCGGCAATGTACCGGGCCAAGGCACAGGGCCACGATCGTTGCTCGATCTTCGATGAGGACATGCGCGAACAGGCGATGCGCAGCCTCGACCTGGAAGCCGATCTGCGCCGTGCGATCAACAACCGCGATTTCGTTCCCTTCTACCAGCCGATCGTGCGCCTGTCCGATGGCGAAGTGGTCGGGCACGAAGCGCTGCTGCGCTGGCAGCACGAGCGCCGAGGCCTGTTGCTGCCGGGTGCGTTCCTGGAACTGGGCGAGGAAAGCGGGCTGATCGAACAGGTCGACTGGCTGATCTACGAGCAGGTCATCGCCGGCCTGGGCAAGGGCGGCCAGGGCTACGTCTCGGTGAACGTGTCGCCGCGCCATTTCCGTTCAGCGGAATTCAGTGATCGCCTGTTCGGCCTGCTCGACACCTGCGGTGCCGATCCACGCCGGTTGCGCCTGGAGATCACCGAGGTGGCGCTGCTGGACGATGGCCCGCATACGCTGCGTATCCTGCAGGGCCTGCGCGAGCGTGGCATCCAGGTGCAGCTGGACGATTTCGGCACCGGCTTCTCGGCGCTCTCCTACCTGCATCGCTTCCCGATCAGTACGTTGAAGATCGACCAGAGCTTCATCGCCGGCCTGCATGGCCCGGAAGTGCAGAGCACGCGCGCGCTGGTGGAAGGCGTGTTGTCGCTGGCGCGCACGCTGGGCATCGAGACCATCGGTGAAGGCATCGAGACCGAGGCGCAGCGGCAGACCCTGCGCGAACTCGGCTGTGATTACGGCCAGGGCTACCTGCTGGGCCGGCCCGCGCCCCGGGTGCACGCGGTGGCCTGAGCCGCCGCGTGCTGTTGCATCAGCGCAGGGCGGCGCGGCGTTTTTCGTCAATCCACTTCGATGCCTGGGCAGGCTGGTAGTTCTGCATCCAGGTCAGCATCTCTTCGATGTCCGAGCCGTACCACAGGTCCTGGCGCTGGTCCGGATGCAGGAAGCGCTCCTCCACCATGCGATCGATCATGCCGATCAGCGGTGCATAGAAGCCATCCACATCGAGGAACGCGCACGGCTTGTTGCCGATGCCCAGCTGGCGCCAGGTCAGCATCTCGAAGATTTCTTCCATTGTCCCGAAGCCGCCGGGCAGGGCAACGAAGCCATCGGCCAGGTCGAACATGCGCGACTTGCGCTCGTGCATCGAGCCGACGATCTCCAGTTCGGTCAGGCCGCGATGGGCTACCTCCCAGTCGGCCAGCTGGCGCGGGATCACGCCGGTTACTTCGCCGCCGGCGGCAAGTACGGCGTTGGCCACGGTTCCCATCAGGCCGACGTTGCCGCCGCCGTACACCAGGCGCAGGCCGTCGCGGGCGATGCGGTCACCCAGGGCAATGGCGCGCTCGGTATAGGCCGGCTTGCTGCCAGCGTTGGAGCCACAGTAGACGCAGATGGACTTCATGGGGGTTCCTGTCTCTTGGTGCGGAAACGAAAACGCCCCGCCGGCGACCGGGTCAGCGGTCGCGGGCGGGGTGTCCATGGAGTATGACGCGTTGGGCGTTCTTACGCTGCGGCGGCCTGCTCGCGGCGCGGGCCTTCGCGCAGGGCGCGGCCGACCATGCCCACCAGCAGGTCCAGCTCCTCGCTGTCCATGCCGAAGTGCGGGGTGAAGCGCAGCGAGTTCTCGCCACCGTGGATCACGTTGATGCCGTGCTGGCGCAGCCACTCCTCGGTGGAATTGGCGCCGTAGCACTTGAACTGCGGGGCCAGCTCGCAGGAGAACAGCAGGCCGGTGCCCTGTACCTTGGTGATCAGACCGCCCAGTTCGCCCTTCAGCTGCTCCAGCTTGCGCACCGCTTCGGCACCCCGTTCGGCGATGTTGGCACGCACCTGCGGGGTCAGCTGGGCGAGGGTGGCGCAGGCCACGTCCAGCGCACGCGGGTTGCTGGTCATGGTGTTGCCATAGATGCCCTTGCGGTACAGCTGCGCGGCATGCTCGGTCACCGCCAGCACCGACAGCGGGTACTGTGCAGCGTTGAGTGCCTTGGAGTAGGTCTCCATGTCCGGCGGGTCCAGGCCTTCGAAGCCCGGATAGTCGACCACCGACAGCACGCCATGCGCACGCAGGCCAGCCTGGATCGAATCGAGCAGCAGCAGGCTGCCGTGTGCACGGGTCAGTTCACGGGCCAGCGCATAGAACGCCGGCGGCACCGAACGGCCCGGGTCGCCTTCGCCCATCACCGGTTCCAGGAACACGGCTTCCACGAACCAGTGGTTGCGCGCAGCATCTTCGAACACCTTGCGCAGGCCAGCCTCATCGTAGGGCGCCACGGTGATCACCGAGTCCTCGCCGCGATAGCTGGCCAGGTGCTGCATGTAGCTCTTGCGGCTGGAATCGGAGTACAGCGCCGGGCGGTCGGTGCGGCCGTGGAAGCTGCCCTTGACCACCACGCGCTTGATCGCCGCGCCAGCGTGGCGGGCACCCGGGTCGGTCTGCAGCTTGGCGTTGACGTCGGCGATGCGGGCCGCCAGGCCGACTGCCTCGGAGCCGGAGTTCAGGCACATGAACCGGGCGAACGGGCAGCCGCCACGGCGGTGGCCGATCTCGGCGCGCAGGGCGGTGACGAAGCGCTGCTGCGACAGGCTCGGGGTCATGATGTTGGCCATCACCTGCGGGCGGGCCATCGCCTCCAGCACGGCATCCGGGGTGTGCCCGAAGCCGAGCATGCCGTAGCCGCCGGCGTCGTACAGCACGGCGCCCTTCAGGGTCACCACCCACGGGCCGCGCGCGGCCAGCGCCACGTACGGGGTGACTGCATCATCGGCGTAGAAATTGACGAAACCATCCTGCATCGCGTCGATCTGCGCCTGCTCGTCCTGCGCCAGCAACGGCCCCAGGTCGGCCTGCACGCGCGCGAATTCCTCGGCGGCGGCCTCCACCGCGGCAACCAGCTGCGGATGGCGGGCGGACAGGGCGGTCAGGGTGGCGTCGTCCAGGCCAGTGGTGAGGCGGGTGCCGGGCTGGTTGCGCAGGGGGGCGAGGCGTTCGATGAAGCTCATTGCAGATCTCCTGAAACAATGGGTCGCACGGGTCTTCAAAAGCAAAACGCGCGTCATCACGCGCGCTTGGGGCAGGCTCGTGCAGCGGACTTCCGGCTCGATGCTAGCACTTGTTTTTTTGCGCGATAACCCCGCAAAAGCCTGCTGCATAGCAGCATTTTGCGCGACGTTCGCCGCGAAGCGCGCCGGCTCGCAGACGCTGGACGTACAATGCGCGCCATTGTCGACCTGTTGCCGCCCACTGCCTTGAAGAAGTCCGATTTCAACTACGACCTGCCGGCCGAACTGATCGCGCAGGCGCCCCTGGCTGAACGTTCCGCCAGCCGCCTGCTGCTGGTGCCCCCCGCCCCGGCAGCCTTCACCGACCTGCAGGTGCGTGACCTGCCGTCGCAGCTGCAGCCGGGCGACCTGCTGGTGTTCAACGACACCCGGGTGATTCCGGCGCGTCTGTTCGGGCAGAAGGCCAGCGGTGGCCGCGTGGAGATCCTGATCGAGCGCCTGCTCGGCGGCCAGCAGGCGCGTGCGCAGGTGGGCGCCAGCAAGTCGCCGAAGGCCGGCAGCCGCATCGCGCTGGATGCCGGCGGCGAAGCCGAAGTGCTGGGCCGCGACGGCGAGTTCTACGTGCTGCAGTTCCATGTGCCCGAATCGCTGGAGCAGTGGCTGCTGCACGCCGGCCGCCTGCCATTGCCGCCGTACATCCAGCGCGAGCCCGGCGTGGACGACCGCGAGCGTTACCAGACGGTGTTCGCGCGTGAAGTGGGCGCGGTGGCCGCACCGACTGCCGGCCTGCATTTCGACGAACCGCTGCTGGCCGCGTTGAAGGACAAGGGCGTGGACTTCGGCCACGTCACCCTGCACGTGGGCGCGGGCACCTTCCAGCCGGTGCGTGCCGATGACCTGAAGGACCACGTGATGCACCGCGAGTGGCTGAACGTCGGCGCCGAGCTGGTTCAGCAGGTGCGGCGCACGCGTGCGGCCGGTGGCCGGGTGATCGGCGTTGGCACCACGGTGGTGCGCGCACTGGAAAGCGCGATGCGCGATGGCGAGCTGCTGCCGTTCGCCGGCGAGACGCAGATCTTCATCACTCCGGGCTACCGCATCCGCAGCGTCGACGCGATGGTGACCAACTTCCACCTGCCGGAAAGCACGCTGCTGATGATGATCTCCGCGTTCGCCGGCAAGGAACGCGTGTTCGAGGCCTACCAGCACGCGATCGAGCAGCGCTACCGCTTCTTCAGCTACGGCGACGCGATGCTGCTGTTCCCGCAGGCGGGCTGAGGAGGCAGGGCACCCTGGGAGGGTAGGGTGCTCTGTGAAGGAGGGCAGCCTGGGAAGGCAAGGCCCCTGTGGGTGCGCACCTTGGTGCGCACGCCTTCTTGGGAGACAATGGGCGACTATTTGCCTGAATGACCGCTCCATGTCCCGACTGCAGTTCCAGCTCAAGACCCGCGACGGCCGTGCCCGCCGTGGCCGCCTGACCTTCCCGCGCGGCACGGTGGAAACGCCGGCCTTCATGCCGGTGGGAACCTATGGCTCGGTCAAGGGCATCCTGCCGGACCAGGTGCGTGCGCTGGGCGCCGAGATCATCCTCGGCAACACCTTCCACCTGTACCTGCGCCCGGGCCTGGACATCATCGCCGACCACGGCGGCCTGCACGGCTTCTGCCGCTGGGATGGCCCGATCCTGACCGACTCCGGTGGCTTCCAGGTGTTCTCGCTGGCCCATCGCCGCAAGATCACCGAGCAGGGCGTGACCTTCGCCTCGCCCACCGATGGCGCCCGCGTGTTCCTGGGCCCGGAGGAGAGCATGAAGATCCAGAAGGTGCTCGATTCGGACGTGGTGATGATCTTCGACGAGTGCACCCCGTACCCGGCCACCGAAGATGTCGCTCGCCGCTCGATGGAGCTGAGCCTGCGCTGGGCCCAGCGCAGCCGCAACGCGCATGACGAGCTGGGCAACGACGCGGCGCTGTTCGGCATCGTCCAGGGCGGCGTGCACACCGACCTGCGCAGCCGCTCGGCCGAGGCCCTGCAGGCGATCGGCTTCGACGGCTACGCCATCGGCGGCCTGGCCGTGGGCGAGCCGGAGCACGAGCGCAATGCCATGCTCGACCACCTGGACCCGGAGCTGCCGGGCGACCGCCCGCGCTATCTGATGGGCGTGGGCCGGCCGGAGGATCTGGTCGAGGGTGTCGCACGCGGCGTGGACATGTTCGACTGCGTGATGCCGACCCGCAACGCCCGCAACGGCCACTATTTCACCTCGTTCGGCACCGTCCGCATCCGCAACTCCCAGTACGCGCGCGACATGGACCCGATCGAGCCGGGCTGCGGCTGCGTGGCCTGCACCGGCGGCTACACCCGCTCCTACCTGCGCCACCTGGACCGCTGCAACGAGATGCTGGCGCCGATGCTGGGCACCCTGCACAACCTGTTCTATTACGAAAAGCTGATGGCCGACATCCGTGCGGCGATCGAGGCGGGAACCTTCCTGGCCTTCCGTGAGTCCTTCTACGCGGCACGGGGGGCGGTCGCGCCGCCCCTGTAACCCGGACACCCCCTGCCAAACGGCCCAAGGACGAACGCCCGGGGCCGTGGCATACTTCAAGGCTGACCCAGATCCGCGGTCGACACCTCGTGCCCGTGAAAGGGCCGAAGCGCCGCCCAACCAAAGGACCAACGATGAACCTGCTTGCCTTCCTGATTCCCGCCGCCCACGCCCAGGCCGCCGGCGGCCAACCGCAGGGCATGGGCCTGACCACGCTGCTGTTCCCGATCATCCTGATCGCCATCATGTACTTCCTGATGATCCGCCCGCAGATGAAGCGGCAGAAGGAGCACAAGGCCATGCTGGAGAAGATCAAGCGTGGCGACGAAGTGCTGACCAACGGCGGCATCGCCGGCATCGTCACCGACATCGGCGACAACTTCATCACCATCGAAGTGGCTGACAACGTGCGCATCCGCGTGCAGAAGGGCGCTGTCGGCAACGTGCTGCCGGCCGGTACCCTGAAGTCGGCCCAGTAAGCCACTCCCTTTCCGAAGCACAACCGCGGCGCCGGGGATGGCGCCGCGCGGGACCCAAGCAATGCTCGAATTTCCACGCTGGAAGTACGTCGTCATCCTGATCGTACTGGCGCTCAGTGCGCTGTACGCGCTGCCCAACATCTACCAGAAGGACCCGGCCCTCCAGATCACCGCCAACCGTGGCGGGCAGGTCGACGATGCGCTGCGCGACCGTGTGATGGCCGACCTGAACAAGGCCGGTGTCACCACCATTGGCGCCGAGAAGGAAGGGGAGAGCCTGATCGTCCGCCTGCCGGACCTGAAGGCGCAGTCCGCTGCCAGCGACGCCCTGCGTGACACCATCGGCGAGCAGTACACCGTGGCGCTGAACCTGGCCTCGACCGTGCCGGACTGGCTGGCCAACCTCGGCGGTCGTCCGATGGTGCTGGGCCTGGACCTGCAGGGCGGTGTGCACTTCGTGCTGCAGGTCGACCAGAAGGCCGCCCTGGACAAGCGCCTGGACGCCTACACCGAAGACGTGCGCAGCACGCTGCGTGACGCCCGCATCGCCTACCAGTCGGTTGAGCGTCGTGCCGACAACACCATCGTGGCCAACCTGAGCCCGTCGGCCGGTGATGATGCTGCACAGCTGGCCCGTACCGCGCTGGTCAAGGCGCAGCCGACCCTCGGTTACGACGTCAGCGGCAGCCGCATTACGGTGACCATTCCCGAGGCCGAGATCACCCAGATCGCCAACGGTGCCATCGAGCAGAACATCAACACCCTGCGCAACCGCGTGAACCAGCTGGGCGTGGCCGAGCCGATCATCCAGCGCCAGGGTGCCGACCGCGTGGTCGTGCAGCTGCCGGGCGTGCAGGACACCGCCGAAGCCAAGCGCATGATCGGCGCCACCGCCACCCTGGAATACCGTGCGGTGGTTGATGGCAATGCGCAGGACGCGATCGCCTCTGGCCGCATCCCGCCGGAAGCGAAGGTCTACCAGCGTCGTGATGGCGGTGGCCCGGTGCTGCTGAACAAGCGCGTGATCGTCACCGGTGACCAGATGGTGGGCGCGCAGGCGGTGACCGATTCGAACAGTGGCTCGCCGGCGGTCAGCGTCACGCTGAACAACGTCGGTGGCCAGCGCATGTTCGACTTCACCAGCGCCAACGTGAACAAGCCGATGGCGGTGGTCTACACCGAGCGCGTGCCGACCGTGACCGTCGTCGACGGCCAGGAAGTGCGTGGCTTCAAGGTCAACGAGGAAGTGATCTCGGTGGCCAACATCAACGGCGTGTTCGGCAAGAACTTCCAGACCACCGGCCTGCAGAAGAAGGAAGCCGAGGACCTGGCCAAGCTGCTGAAGTCCGGCTCGCTGGCGGCGCCGATGGACTTCGTCGAAGAGCGCGTGGTCGGCCCGAGCCTGGGCGCCGAGAACGTCAAGAACGGTATGCGCGCAGTGGTGTTCGCGTTCCTGTTCACCCTGGTGTTCTTCAGCATCTACTACCGCATGTTCGGCGTGATCACCTCGATCGCGATGCTGTTCAACCTGCTGATCGTGGTGGCGGTGATGTCGATGTTCGGCGCGACCATGACCCTGCCGGGCTTTGCCGGCCTGGCGTTGTCGGTCGGCCTGTCGGTGGACGCCAACGTGCTGATCAACGAGCGTATCCGTGAAGAACTGCGTGCCGGCGTGCCGGGCAAGACCGCGATCGTGACCGGTTACGAGCGTGCCTCGGGCACCATCCTCGACGCCAACCTGACCGGCCTGATCGTCGGTGTGGCGTTGTTCGCATTCGGTACCGGTCCGCTGAAGGGCTTCGCGCTGACCATGATCATCGGTATTTTCGCCTCCATGTTCACCGCGATCACCGTGTCGCGTGCGCTGGCGACGCTGATCTACGGCAGCCGCAAGAAGCTCCAGAACGTGGCCATCTGACGGGACGACACGCACATGAAACTGTTTCCGCTGCACATCCTCCCGAACGACACCAAGATCGACTTCATGCGCTGGCGCCATGTCGCCATGGCGGTCACCATCGTGGTGTTCCTGGCCTCGATCGCCATCATTGGCTTCAAGGGCTTCAACTATGCGCTGGACTTCACCGGCGGCACGCTGATCGAAGCCCGCTTCGACAAGGCGGTGGACGTCGAGCAGGTGCGTACCAAGCTCGAGGAAAACGGCTTTGACGGCGCGCAGGTGCAGAGTGTCGGTGGCAACACCGACCTGCTGATCCGCCTGGCCCCGCACGGCGAGCATGCTCCGGGTACCGGTGATGCCGCTGCCGAGGACAAGGCCACCGCCGCGGCCGTGGTGAAGGCACTGTCCACCGCCGACAACCAGGCCACCGTGCTGCGCAACGAGTTCGTTGGCCCGCAGATCGGCAAGGACCTGGCGATGAATGGCCTGTACGCCACCATCTTCATGCTGGCCGGCTTCCTGATCTACATCGCGGTGCGCTTCGAATGGAAGTTCGCGGTCACCGCCAGCATCGTGGCGATGTTCGACCTGATCGTGACGGTGGCTTACGTGTCCCTGCTGGGCCGTGAGTTCGACCTGACCGTGCTGGCCGGCCTGCTGTCGGTGATGGGCTTTGCGATCAACGACATCATCGTGGTGTTCGACCGCGTCCGCGAGAACTTCCGCAGCCTGCGCGTGGACTCGATGGAAGTGCTGAACCGTTCGATCAACCAGACGCTGTCGCGTACGGTGATCACGGCGGTGATGTTCTTCCTGTCGGCGCTTGCCCTGTACATGTACGGCGGCAGCTCGATGGAAGGCCTCGCCGAGACGCACATGATCGGTGCGGTGATCGTGGTGTTGTCCTCGATCCTGGTGGCGGTGCCGATGCTGACGATCGGTTTCCTGCGCGTCAGCAAGCAGGACCTGCTGCCGAAGGCGAAGGACGTCGAGGCCCTGGCCCGTCGCCCGTAATCACCTGTTGCACGCAGTACACAGGGAACCCCGCGCAAGCGGGGTTTTTTGTTGGCAGGGCTGGTACGCGTCATCGCATGCGCGCTGTCGCTCCTACGCTTCGCTGCGCGAACCGTGGGCCCCACTTACCAGCTCCCACACCCCCGCCGCTTCGCGGCCGCCCCCTGACTCAGGGGGCTCTGCCCCAGATCGTTTCCTGCGGCTGTTGGTGGGTGCCGACCTTGGTCGGCACATCTGTCAGATATCGAATGAATTCATCCACGCATGGCGTGGAACTACCGTGTCGACCAAGGTCGACATCTACCAAGGCCAGACGCCGTACCAGCAGATCGCGGGAATCTGTCGAAGGCGGGGTGGGTCCGGTTGCGGGAGTGTCCGCGGCATGGATGCCGCGGCCAAGCCCCCATGGATGGGTTTACGGCGTCTCCCGCAACCGGACCCACCCCGCCAACCCACAGGAACCCAGCTTTTGACGTTGACGTTGAAGTTGCCGGCCAGCGGCCGGCACTACCGCGGGTGCAGGGCGCAGCCCTGCAGAACAAACCCTCACCCTACGCCAGCGTCGGTTGTGCAATCTTCCCCCGCGCACTACGATCCTGCGGTTCGCGCGCGCAGGCGCGCACCCGTATTCCTGCTGAGCGCCCCGTGCGCCGCATCTGCCAACCCGAGGTATCCATGGTCATCAAACCGCGCGTCCGCGGCTTCATCTGCGTCACCACCCACCCGACCGGCTGCGAGGCCGCGGTCAAGCAGCAGATCGACTACATCCGCGCGCGCCCGCCGATCCAGAACGGCCCCAAGCGCGTGCTGGTCATTGGTGCCTCCACCGGCTACGGCCTGGCGGCGCGCATCACCGCTGCGTTCGGTAGCGGCGCGGCGACCCTGGGCATCTTCTTCGAACGCCCGGGCAGCGAGTCCAAGCCCGGCACCGCCGGCTGGTACAACTCGGCCGCGTTCCACAAGTACGCCGACGAAGCCGGCCTGTACGCCAAGAGCATCAACGGTGATGCCTTCTCCGATGAAGTGAAGGCAAAGGCCATCGAGATGATCAAGGCCGATCTCGGCCAAGTCGACCAGGTGGTCTACAGCCTGGCTGCGCCGCGCCGCAAGCACCCGAAGACCGGCGAAATCATCAGCTCCACGCTGAAGCCGATCGGCGAGCCGATCACCCTGCGTGGCCTGGATACCGACAAGGAAGTGCTGACCGAGACTCACCTGCAGCCGGCTACCGCCGAAGAAATCGCCGGCACCGTTGCGGTCATGGGTGGCGAAGACTGGCAGATGTGGATCGATGCGCTGGCCGATGCCGGCGTGCTGGCCAACGGCTGCACCACCACCGCCTTCACCTACGTGGGCGAAGAGATCACCCAGGCGATCTACTGGAACGGCTCGATCGGTGCCGCCAAGAAGGACCTGGACACCAAGGTGCTGGGCCTGCGCGAGAAGCTGGCAAAGATCGGTGGCGATGCACGCGTGTCGGTGCTGAAGGCCGTGGTCACCCAGGCCAGCTCGGCCATTCCGACCATGCCCCTGTACCTGTCGCTGCTGTTCAAGGTGATGAAGGAAAAGGGCACCCATGAAGGCTGCATCGAGCAGCTGGACGTGCTGTACGACATCCTCTACGGCGGCAAGGCTGAGGGCGTGGCGGTCGATCGCCTGCGCCACGACCTGGTCGATGCCGATGGCCACACCGTCGCGCTGGTCGATGAGGAAGGCCGCCTGCGTGCCGACTACAAGGAAATGGCCGCGGACGTGCAGGGCAAGGTGGTTGCGCTGTGGCCGCAGGTGACCAACGAGAACCTGTACGAGATCAGTGACCTGGCCGGCTACAAGGCCGACTTCCTGCGCCTATTCGGTTTCGGCGTGGACGGCGTCGACTACGAAGCCGACGTCAATCCGGACGTCAGGATCGAGAATCTGGTCGACATGACCTGATCAATGAAAAGGCCGGCGAAAGCCGGCCTTTTCGTTCGGTAGTGCCGGCCGCTGGCCGGCAGCCCCGAGGGTTACCCGAACTCGAACCCCATCTCCGGCAAGGCCGGGCCAACGAAGTCGCCCTGCACGTAGTCCACGCCGGCACTGAACAGCAGGGTCATCGAATTGGCGTCGCTGACGAACTCGGCGATGGTGCGGATACCGGCTTCCTGCGCACGCGCGGTGATCTGGCTGATGCGGTCGATGTTCTCGCGGGTGGCCGCCAGATCGCTGGTGAAACCGCGGTCCAGCTTGAGGAACTGCGGCTGGAAGTGGGCCAGCAGCTGGAACGAATCCAGCCCCGAACCAAACTGCTCCAGGCCGATGCGGCAGCCCAGGGGCGCGACCTCGGCGAGGAACTGCTGCGCGCTGCGCAGATGGGTGAACACCTTCGCTTCCGGTGCGTGCAGCCACAGCCGTTCGCCCGGCACGCCCTGTGCCTGCAGCTCGCGGCGCAGGGTGGCGATCATCTGCGGATCGTCGAACGATTCCGGGGTGACCTTCACCAGCACCTGGGTGGCATGGCCTTCGCGCGCACGTTGGCCCAGCACCGCAATGGCCCGCGAAACCACCCAGCGGTTGATGTCGGCCAGCAGCCCGTGCTCCTCGGCAATGCCCAGGAACGCGGTCGGGCTCAGCAGCTCGCCGTTGTGCTCCAGGCGCAGGTAGGCCTCGTACAGCTCCAGCGGCTCGCCCTGCAGATTCAGCACCGGCTGGTAGTGCAGCTGGAAGCCGTCGCCGGCCAGCGCTTCGCGGATGCGCGCCACCCAGCGCAGCACGCGCTCTTCCTCCACGCGGTCGGCAGCGGCGGGGTCGAAGATGCGGCAGGTATTGCCCAGCTCGGCAGCGGCCTGCGTGCATTCGCTGGCACGTGCCAGCACCTGGCCGATGCTGGCGATCTTCTCGCCCACCTGCACGCCGCCGATGCTGACCGTCACCGTGGCCGAACGCGCGCCGATGCTGAAGACATGCGCGGCATAGGCTTCGCGGATGCGCTCGGCCAACGCAACGGTCTGCGCATAGGGACCGGCCTGCAGCACGGCGAAGTTGTGTTCGCCGAAGCGGGCCAGCTGCGCGTCCTCGCCGACCACCTCGGCCAGCAGGGCGGCGAGCGCGCCGATCAGCGCGTCGGCCGAGGCCAGGCCGATGTCCGGCAGCAGGCGTGCGTAGTGGTCCGGTTCGATCAACAGCAGGCCGAACTGGCCTTCGCTGCGACCGGCCTGGGCCACCGCGCTTTCCAGCTGCAGCATGAAGGTCGGGCGGTTGAGCAGGCCGGTGACCTGGTCACGCTGGCGCAGGTCTTCGACTTCGCGTGCCAGCTCCGGATCGAATTCCATGCGGCGGCGGAGCACCACCTGCAGGCAGGATTCGCCCTCGTAGGTCGCCGCGGTGAACTCCATCGTTGCGGGGAACGCGCTGCCATCTTCGTGACGGGCGTCGAGCTGGTACTGCGGCGGCGGCGCTTCGCCACGGCTGAGGCCTTTCAGCAGCTGCTTGAAGCCTTCCACATGCTGCGCGGCGACCATGTCCAGCAGCGAAATGCCTTCGATGTCGTCGAAATGCTCGTAGCCGAACATCTCCAGATAAGCGTCGTTGGCCCGGATGTGCATGCCTTCATGCACGTAGGCGATGGGGTCGCGCGAGGAGGCGATCAGCGCGTCGCAGCGGCGCTCGGTTTCGCGCATCTGTGCCTCGATGCGGCGCAGGCCACGGCGCGCCTGGAGGTCCACCCACTGGTCGCGGACCACGGCCAGCAGGTGCTCGGGGCGCTGGCGCAGGGCGAGGGCGCGGATGCCATGGCTGCTGGCCTGCACCAGCTCGTCCTCGTCGATGCGCTCGGCCAGCAGCACCAGCGGAATATCCTTGCCGCTGGCCGCGATGTGCTGGGCCACCAGCGGCAGCGGAATGCCCGGCGAGGGCGAGGCGAGCACCAGGTCGATGGCCTGGCTGTCCAGCACCTGGGCCAGCTCGGCCGCATCCTGCGGGCGCCACGGGCGCACCGCGATGCCACTGTTGCGCAGGGCGCTGACGATGGCTTCGGCATTCTCGCCGCTGTCATCGACGATCAGCAGGCGGATGGTGATGTCGTTCGCGTTCTGCATGCACTGCTCCCCAATCTGCAAATCTAGATACACGATGCGCGCCGAACCGTCCATGCGCGCACCCCTTGCGCGCATCGAACGGCGATGTGGTTCACACCACGCCACCGGCCGCGTGGCCGCTGGCCCAGGCCCACTGGAAGTTGTAGCCGCCCAGCCAGCCGGTCACGTCCAGCACCTCGCCAACGAAGTGCAGGCCGGGCACGCGCCTGGATTCCATCGTCGAGGACGAAACCTCGGCAGTGTCCACGCCGCCCAGGGTGACCTCGGCGGTGCGATAGCCTTCGGTGCCGCTGGCCACCAACGGGAACGCGCCCAGCAGCTGCGCGGCCTGGCGCAGCACCGGCTCGTCCAGCTGGCGCACCGGGCGGTCGGGCAGCCAGTGTTCGCACAGGCGCTGCGCAAGCCGCTTGGGCAGCACCTCGCCCAGTACCGTGCGCAACTCGGCGGCGGGCCGCTCGCGCTTCATCTGGCGCAGCCATTCGCCCGCATCCTGGCCGGGCAACAGATCCAGCTCCAGCGCGTCGCCAGGCTGCCAGAAGGACGAAATCTGGAGGATTGCCGGGCCGCTGACGCCGCGGTGGGTCAGCAGCATGAAGTTCTGGAAGCTCTTTCCGTTGCAGCGCGCCTCGATCGGCAGGGCGACACCGCTGAGCTCGGCCAGCCGCTCCTGGTGCTTGCCGCTGAGCGTCAGCGGCACCAGCCCGGCGCGGGTCGGCAGCACCGCGTGGCCGAACTGGCGTGCGATCTCATAGCCGAAACCCGTGGCACCCATGCTCGGAATGGACAGCCCGCCAGTCGCGACCACCAGCGAGGCACAGTGGAACAGGCCGTGGCTGGTGTGCACCCGGAAGCCGTCGCTGCCGTGCTCGATGCGCTGCACGCTGCAGTCGGTACGGACCTGCACGCCGGCCGCCTGGCATTCGTCCACCAGCATTTTCACGATCTGCTTGGACGAGACATCGCAGAACAGCTGGCCCAGTTCCTTTTCGTGGTAGGCGATGCCGTGCTTGCTGACCAGTTCGATGAAATGCCAGGGCGTGTAGCGGGCCAGCGCCGACTTGCAGAAGTGCGGATTGGCCGACAGGAAGTTGGCCGGGGTGGTACCGGTGTTGGTGAAGTTGCAGCGGCCACCGCCGGACATCAGGATCTTCTTGCCGATCTTGTTGGCATGGTCGATCACCTGCACCTGGCGGCCGCGCTGGCCGGCGGTGATCGCGGTCATCAGCCCGGCCGCGCCGGCGCCGATGACCACCACATCGCAGCGGATCGTGCTCATGCCTTGGCGCGCTTGCGCCAGTTCGGGATGATGTCGAGCTGGATCTGATCGTTGAGAATCTGCACTTCGTCATCCTGGATCAGCACGCTGAAGCGCATGGCGCGCTGGATCTGCTGGCCCCACTGCTCGACGAAGGCACCGTCGAGGTCGACCACCGACAGGTTGTCGAAACGCGACAGGCCCTTGCCCTGCTTGGTCCACCAGATCTCGGAGGCGTTGCCACCGTAGTTCACCACCTGCACCTGGCGGCTGCGGTTGCAGGCCTTGCGGATGCGCGATTCGTCCGGATGGCCCAGGTCGATCCACTGCAGGATGTCGCCGGTGTAGTCGTGCTCCCACAGGTCCGGCTCATCGTCGGTGCTCAGGCCACGGCCGAATTCCAGGCGATCGCCAGCGTTGAGGGCGAAGGCGAGCAGGCGCACCATCAGGCGCTCGTCGGTCTCGGACGGATGCTGGGCCAGGGTCAGGTTGTGGGTCGCGTAGTAGCCGCGATCCATGTCGCTGATCTGCAGTTCGGCCTTGCGGATGGTGGCGGTCAGAGCCATGGGGGATCCGTGGACTAAAGAGGACAATGATAGAGGTTTGCTCCAGGGGTGTCCGTTGCCAGGCTGTCGGCAAGGTGTCAACGTGGCACGCTTGCACGCTCTATCCACCACAGGAATGGACGCGATGACCCCGCCCAGCCGGTTGCAGCTGCCGCCCGGCCACTGGCTCAGCCTGCTCGAAGGCCTGTGTGCGCGTTTCCCGCGCATCGACCGCGCGCAATGGCAGGACCGCTTCGCCCGTGGTCGCGTGCAGGACGCGCAGGGCAGGGCGCTGGCGCCCGACCTGCCCTGGCAGGTGGGGCTGGAGATCCAGTACTTCCGCGAGGTGGCCGACGAGCCGCTGATTCCATTCGCCGAGACCATCGTCCATCTGGATGCGCACCTGCTGGTGGCCGACAAGCCGCACTTCCTGCCGGTGACGCCGGCCGGCCGGCACGTGCGCGAAACCCTGCTGGCGCGTCTGATCGCCCGCACCGGCAACCCCGAGCTGGTGCCGCTGCATCGGCTGGACCGGCTGACGGCCGGACTGGTGCTGTTCTCCACGCAGCCGGCGACACGCGATGCCTACCAGCGGCTGTTCCGCGAACGGCGCATCGAGAAGATCTATGAGGCACTGGCACCGGCCATGCCGGGCGCGGCGTTCCCACTGCAGCGGCATAGCCGGCTGGTGCCAGGCGAGCCGTTCTTCCGCATGGCCGAAGTGCCGGGCGAGCCCAATGCGCGCAGCCGGATCGAACTGATCGAAGCGGAGGGACCGATCTGGCGCTTCCGGCTGCGGCCGGAGACTGGCCGCAAGCACCAGCTGCGCGTGCACATGGCCGCGCTGGGCGCGCCGATCGAGGGCGATGACCTGTATCCGCACTTGAGGTCGCGCCCGGAGGGGGCGGTCGAGCTGCCCCTGCAGCTGCTGGCACAGGGGTTGGCCTTCGATGATCCGCTCAGCGGGGAACGGCGGCAGTTCAGCAGCCAGCGCCGCCTGTGCCTGCCGGATCAGGCGGGGTAGCGCCGTTCAGCGGACGGGACGCCGGGCCAGCCAACGGTCCAGTTCGGCGGCGAACAGCTGCCGGTCGCGTGGGCCGAGGGGCGGCGGGCCCCCGGTCTGGACCCCGGCGCCGCGCAGTTCTTCCATGAAATTGCGCATCGACAGCCGCTCGGCCATGTTGTTCGGGGTGTACAGCTGGCCGCGCGGGTTCAGCGCGACGGCCTTCTTCTCCAGCACCAGCGCGGCCAGCGGAATGTCCTGGGTGACCACCAGGTCGCCGGCGGCAACCCGCTCGACGATGGCGCTGTCGGCCACATCCAGGCCCTGTGGCACCTGGATCGAGCGCAGCCAGCGCGAGGGCGGGGTGCGGATCCACTGGTTGGCGACCAGGGTCAGCTCGATCCCGACGCGTTCAGCGGCCCGGAACAGGATGTCGCGAATGACGCCGGGACAGGCGTCCGCATCCACCCAGATGCGGGGGAGGGCGGATTCAGCTTGGGTTTCAGCTTCAGTCATTTACCCAGTGTAGGGTAGGAAAAACCTGAATGGGGACTCGGAGTTAGCCACGATCGGCTGCCAGCCCTTGTCACGCCTAGCGGGCAGGGCCTGCCCATGAACGTCCGGGCTATCGCTTTTTGCAGAAAACACGCGTATCGTTCGTCCCACTGTGTTTGCTAGGGTCACCGTGAATCGTGGCCTGGTGCAGTTGATCTCACGATCCGCTCATCGATCCGCTTTACCAACGCCTGCAACTCAGTCTCGGCCCCGATACCCGGTGGCTGCGATTTTTTCAACATGTGTTTCAGGAGTTAGTCAAATGTCTGATCGTCAGACCGGCACCGTCAAGTGGTTCAACGACGCCAAGGGCTTCGGCTTCATCACCCCGGAAAGCGGCCCGGACCTGTTTGTGCACTTCCGTGCCATCCAGGGCACCGGCTTCAAGACCCTGCAGGAAGGCCAGAAGGTTACCTTCATCGCCGTCCAGGGTCAGAAGGGTATGCAGGCTGACCAGGTGCAGGCGGTCTAATCCGTCTGCTACCGTTGGGTAGCCAGAACGCCGGAAGCGAAAGCTTCCGGCGTTTTTTATTGCCCACCGTTTTGTAGAGTCGAGCTTGCTCGACTGCTTTCAACGACAGTCGAGCAAGCTCGACTCTACAAGCGGCATGCATCCTCGCGCGGTACGATGCAGGTCTTCCCAAGGATCATCCTCATGCGCATCGTCCACCATCTGGAAAACTCCCGTTCCCTGCGCGTGCTGTGGATGCTGGAGGAGCTGGGGCTGGACTACGAGCTCCGTCGCTATCCGCGCGATCCGAAAACGCTGCTGGCGCCGCCCGAGCTGCGCAACGTGCATCCGCTCGGCAAGTCGCCGGTACTGCAGGATGGCGAGCTGGTGCTGGCCGAATCCGGCGCGATCCTCGACTACCTTGCCGACCGCTACGACACCCAGCGCCAGCTGTCGCCGTCACCGATGCCGGCGGAGGGCGCCGAGCGCATCGCCTACCGCTATTGGCTGCACTACGCCGAGGGCTCGGCGATGCCGCCGTTGCTGCTGACCCTGGTGATGGGCCGAATCCGCAACGCGCCGATGCCGTTCTTCGCGCGCCCGATCGCGCGCAGCATCGCCGACAAGGCCGAGCGGGGCTTCATCGGTCCGCAGCGGCGCCTGCACCTGGACTGGATGGAGCGCCGCCTGGCCGAAAGCCCGTGGTTCGCGGGTGAGCGGTTCAGCGCGGCCGACATCCAGATGAGCTTCCCGATCCAGGCTGCGGCCGCACGGGGTGGTGGCCTCGACGACAAGCCAGCGCTGCGTGGCTTCCTAAAGCGCATCGGCGAGCGGCCAGCCTACCAGCGCGCCGAGGCCTACGGCGGCCACCTGCAGGCGCTCGGCGGCAATTGAGGCGGGCGGCGGTCGTCCCCATCTTCAAGGCCATGGATACCGACTCCCCCCGTTTCGACAACCGCCTGCTGAATGCCCTGCCGGGTGACCCCGAATCCGGCCCGCGCCGCCGTGAAGTGCTGGGCGCGGCCTGGTCACCGGTGATGCCCACGCCGGTGGCAGCGCCCGCTCTGCTGGCGTGGTCGCCGGAGGTGGCCAGGATGCTGGGTTTCGATGCCGCTGAAGTCGAGGGCGAAGGCTTCGCCCGCGTGTTCGGCGGCAATGCGCTGTACGCCGGCATGCAGCCGTGGGCGGCGAACTACGGCGGGCATCAGTTCGGCCACTGGGCCGGGCAGCTGGGCGATGGCCGTGCGATCTCACTGGGTGAACTGGTTGCGCCGGATGGACGCCACTGGGAGCTGCAGCTGAAGGGCGCGGGCCCAACGCCGTATTCGCGCGGTGCCGATGGTCGTGCAGTGCTGCGCTCGTCGATCCGCGAATTCCTGTGCAGCGAAGCGATGCACCACCTCGGCGTGCCGAGCACGCGTGCGCTGTCACTGGTCGGTACCGGCGAAGACGTGGTGCGCGACATGTTCTATGACGGCCACCCGCGTGCCGAGCCCGGCGCCATCGTGTGCCGCGTGTCGCCCTCGTTCCTGCGTTTCGGTTCGTTCGAACTGCCGGCGTCGCGCGGTGAAACCGCGTTGCTGCGGCAGCTGGTCGATGCCTGCATCACCCGCGACTTCCCGGAACTCGAAGGGCAGGGCGAGGCGCTGTATGGCGACTGGTTCGCGCAGATCGCGGTACGCACCGCCGAGATGATCGCGCACTGGATGCGCGTGGGTTTCGTGCACGGCGTGATGAATACCGACAACCTGTCCGTGCTCGGCCTCACGCTCGATTACGGCCCTTACGGCTGGGTCGAGGATTTCGACCCGGACTGGACGCCGAACACCACCGACGCGCAGGGCCGCCGTTACCGCTTCGGTACGCAGCCACAGGTGGCGTACTGGAACCTGAGCCGGTTGGCGCAGGCGCTGGCGCCGCTGTTTGCCGATGTGGCACCGTTGCAGGCCGGCCTGGCCGCCTACCAGTCCACCTTCGTGGCATGCACGCGTCGCGATGCCGCCGCCAAGCTCGGCCTGGCCGCCGCCGCCGATGACGACCTGCAGCTCTACCTGCGCTGGCAGCAATTGATGCAGGACGGCGCCATGGACATGACCCTGGCCTGGCGCGCGCTGATGCGCCTCGATCCGGCGGCACCGGATGCGGCGGTGCTGGACGCGGTGTACTACGGCGAGACGCGCCAGCAGGCGGTGCAGGCACCGTTGCAGCAGTGGCTGCAGGACTACGCGACGCGGTTGCGCGCCGATCCGCTGTCGGCCGGCGAACGCATGGCGAAGATGGCTGCAGCCAATCCGCTGTACGTGCTGCGCAACTGGCTGGCGCAGGAGGCGATCGATCGCGCGGAGCAGGGTGACCTCGGTGGCGTGCAGGCGCTGCAGGAGGTGTTGCGCGACCCGTACACCGAGCGCCCGGGGCTTGGACACTTCGCCGGCAAGCGCCCGGCGTGGGCCGACAACCGCGCCGGCTGCTCGATGCTGTCCTGCAGTTCCTGAGGGTGGGTTTTGGCAGGGCTGTGCCCTGCACCCGCAGAGGCAAGGTCAACAGCCACAGCAAAAGCTGGATTCCGTGGTTTGGCGGGGCGGTGTCGGAGTGCGGGGACGCCGTAAACCCATCCATGGGGGCTTGGCAGCCGCATCCATGCGGCTGACACCCCGCACTCCGACATCGCCCCACCTCCGACAGATTTCCGGCCGCTGCGGGTGGGTGTCGACCTTGGTCGACACGGTAGATCCACGCCATGCGTGGATGCTTTTCGATTCCAATTCGAAATATTCGATTCCGATGGAGATTCATCCACGCATGGCGTGGATCCGCGACAGATCGCAGAATTCTGTCGAAGGCGGGATGGGTCCGGTTGCGGGAGTGTCCGCGGCATGGATGCCGCGGCCAAGCCCCCAGGGACGGGTTTACGGCGTCTCCCGCAACCGGACCCACCCCGCCATCCCTCAGGAAACCAGCTCTTGCCGTTGCCGTTGCCGTTGCTTGAAGCCTCTGCAGGTGCCGGGCGCAGCCCGGCCGACACCCCTCACCAGGCAGGTGGCGCCCGGAACAGGTACCCTATGCCGCCATCAGATAGCCAACGTGACATGACCGACGCCCTCGTCGCTCCGCAGTGGGCCTCCCGCCTGCGCGACATCGCCGACTTCCCCAAGCCCGGCATCCTCTTCAAGGACATCATGCCGCTGCTCGCCCACGGCGAGGACTTCCGTGGTGCGATCACCGCGATGGCCGACCGTTGGCGCGACCAGAAGCTGGACGCGGTGGTCGGCATTGAATCGCGTGGCTTCATCCTCGGCGCCGCGATGGCGCTGGAACTGGGCGTGGGCTTCGTGCCGGTACGCAAGCCGGGCAAGCTGCCGGGCCAGGTGCTGCGCGAGGAGTACACGCTGGAATACCGCAGCGACTGCATCGAGGTGCACGCCGATGCGCTGCCGGCCGGCGCCCGTGTCGCGATCATCGACGACGTGCTGGCGACCGGCGGCACGCTGGTCGCCGCGTTGTCGCTGGTGCGCCGCCTGGGTGTCGACGTGGTCGGTGCCGGCGTGCTGGTCGAGCTGGACGGCCTGGGCGGCCGTGTACGCTGGGAAGCGGATCTGCCGCTGTACACCGAACTGGTGTTCTGATCGTAGGGTGAGTGCCAACCAAGGTTGGCACCTACCAGAGCGAACCGCCGTGAACCGGTAGTTGCCAACCTTGGTTGGCACCCACCCGGTCAGGTCATTACATCATCCGCACGCGGAATCGACGGCCCTTGATCTTGCCGGCTTCCAGTTTCGCCACGGCCTTGTTGGCCTGCTCACGGGCGATCGCCACGTAGGAGCGGGTCGGGAAGATCGCGATCTTGCCGATGAACTTGCTCGACAGGCCGGCATCACCGGTCAGCGCACCGAGGATGTCGCCCGGGCGCAGCTTGTCGGTCTTGCCACCATCGATGCGCAGCGTGCGCATTGCCGCCTGCGGCAGCTCGGCCGGGCGCGAGGTTGCCAGCGGCGTTTTCTGCCAGTCCAGCGGCTGACCCATCTGCGCTTCGATCGCTTCGGCACGGGACTTCTCGCGGCCGGCCACCAGGCTGATCGCCAGGCCGCTGGCACCGGCACGGCCGGTACGGCCCACGCGGTGCTGGTAGCTCTCCACGTCGGTCGGCAGTTCGTAGTTGATCACCGCCGCAAGCTCTTCCACGTCCAGCCCGCGCGCGGCCACGTCGCTGGCCACCAGCACGTTGCAGCTGCGGTTGGCCAGCAGCAGCAGCACTTCCTCGCGGTCGCGCTGCTCCATGTCGCCGTGCAGGGCGAGGGCGGAGAAGCCGAACTGCTGCAGCGAGTTGGCCACTTCGTCCACGTCCTTGCGGGTGTTGCAGAACACCACCGCCGATTCGGGCGTGTACTTCAGCAGCAGGCCGGCCAGTGCCTTCTGGCGGTGGGCCGGTTCCACCTCGCAGAACAGGTGGCGGATCGCCGGTGCCTGGTCGGCGCCTTCCACGGTCACTTCCACCGCATCGCGCAGCAGGTCGCGGGCCATGGCGCGGATGCTGTCGGGGAAGGTGGCCGAGAACAGCAGGCTCTGGCGGTCCTTGTGGGTGCGGCCGGCGATCTCGCGGATCGGCTCCTCGAAGCCCATGTCGAGCATGCGGTCGGCCTCGTCCAGCACCAGCGTGCGCACCGCACCCAGGTTCAGCGCGCGCTTGCGTGCCAGTTCCTGCACGCGGCCGGGCGTGCCGACCACCACGTGCGGGTCGTGGCCTTCCAGCGACGCCAGCTGCGGGCCCAGCGGCACACCGCCCACCAGCAGCAGCAGCTTCAGGTTGGGAATGCCGGTGGCCAGCTTGCGGATCTGCTTGCCGACCTGGTCGGCCAGTTCGCGGGTCGGGCACAGCACCAGCGCCTGCACGCGGATCAGGCTGGGGTCGATCGCCTGCAGCAGGCCCAGGCCGAAGGCGGCGGTCTTGCCGCTGCCGGTCGGCGCCTGTGCGATCACATCACGGCCATCGAGGATGGCCGGCAGGCTCTGCGCCTGCACGGGGGTGAGGGTGGTGTAGCCGAGGGCATCCAGGCCGGGCTGCAGGGCCGGGCTCAGCGGCAGGGTCGAGAAGTCAGTCATGGCGCATTGTACCCGTCCGCGCGGCAGCTCCCGTCCTGGGGTCTTCATCCATGTGGGTGCCGACCTGGGTCGGCACACTCCTGCTCAGCCCAGCACCGCCAGCACGCCCTGGTGGATCGCCAGCCCACCAAACAGCAGCCAGGCGAACAGGATCAGCGCCAGCAGCAGCGGCTTCAGCCCAGCTTGGCGCAGCGCCGAGACGTGGGTGGTCAGGCCCAGCGCGGCCATCGCCATGGCCAGCAGCACGGTATCCAGCTGCACCAGCCCGGCCTGCAGGCCGGCAGGCAGCAGATGCAGCGAGTTGAACCCGGCCACCGCCACGAAACCGAATGCGAACCACGGCACCACGATGCGCGCCTTGCTGCCATCGGCGCTGGCCTTGCCACCACGCGCCAGCCATAGCGACAGCGCGACCAGGAACGGCGCCAGCAGCATCACCCGGACCATCTTGGTGATCACCGCAGTATCGGCGGCGGCTTCACTTACCGCACGGCCTGCGGCCACCACCTGCGCCACTTCATGCACCGTCGCGCCGGTGAACAGGCCGTACTGGCGTGCGTCGATGGCCAGCCAGCCATGCGACTGCACCAGTGCATACAGTGCCGGGTACAGGAACATCGCCAGCGTGCCGAACACCACCACCGTCGACACCGCCACTGTGACCTGCGCGGCGCGGCCGCGCACCACTGGCTCGGCGGCCATCACTGCGGCCGCGCCGCAGATCGCGCTGCCGGCACCGATCAGCATCGCTGCCTCGCGCTCCATCCTGAAAACGCGCACACCCAGCCAGCAGGCCAGGCCGAAGGTGCTGGCGACGACCAGCACGTCCATCAGCACACCGCTGACGCCGACATGGCCGATGTCCTGGAAGGTCAGGCGCAGGCCATACAGCACGATGCCGGCACGTAGCAGCCAGTGCTTGGAAAAGCCGACACCGGCTGCGCTGCTCGGCGCCAGCCGCGGGTAGAGGGTGTTGCCGACCACGATGCCGGCGACGATGGCCACGGTCAGCGCGCTCAGGCCGTGCGCCTGAAGCCAGGGAAGCTCGGCCAGGTACAGCGACGCCGCCGCGATCAGGCCGACCAGCAGAATTCCGGGCAGACGCGGCTGCCAGCGTTGGCGCAGGGCGGGCAGGGACCAGGGGGAGAGGGCAGGGGCGTTCATGACGAGGGCGGGGCTGGAGTGATGGCGCCAGCGTGCGCCTGTGTGATTGACCTGTAAAACGAATAATATGGGTGAAACCTACCTATAAAAAGGGTAATTACCATGCGCCTGACCCTGCGCCAGCTGCAGGTCTTCGTCGCCATCGCCGATCACGGCAGCACCACCGCGGCCGGCCAGGCCATCGCGCTCTCGCAGTCGGCCAGCAGTGCCGCCCTGCAGGAGCTGGAGGCACATTTCGGTACCCCGTTGTTCGACCGCATCGGCCGCCGCCTGACCCTGAACGGACATGGCCGCGCACTGCTTGAGCCGGCGCGCACCCTGTTGGTCAACGCCGCCGACCTGGAGCGGCAGCTGGCCGCTGGCGGCGACCTTGCCCAGGGTGCACCCCTGCGGCTGGTGCTGGCCGCCAGTACCACCATCGGCAACTACCTGCTGCCACCGCGCATCGCCGAGCTGCTGCGGCAGGCGCCGCAGGCCGAGGTCGACCTGCGCATCGACAACAGTGCCGGCGTGGTCGCTGCCGTGCAGCGGCTGGACGTCGACGCGGGCCTGATCGAGGGCCCGTGCCACGAGCGCGGCTTGCAGGTAACCGCATGGCAACAGGATCCGTTGGTGATTGTCGCGGCCGCCGACGCCCCGGCCCGATGGACACTGGATGAACTACGCCGCGCCCGCTGGCTGCTGCGCGAACCCGGCTCCGGCACCCGAGAAGCCGTCGAACAGGCCCTGCTGCCGCACCTGCGCGGATTCGCCCAGACCCTGCAGCTGGGCAATACCGAAGCGATCAAGCAGGCCGCGATCGCCGGCCTTGGCCTGGCCTGTCTCTCGCGCCACGCGCTGGAAGAGCCGCTGGCGCTGGGCCGCCTGCGCGTGCTGGACACCCCGCTGCCGGCCCTGCAGCGCACCCTGTGGCTGGTACGCCACCCGGGCAAGCACTGGTTGCCGGGCTTGCAGGCGTTGCTGGGGGAAGTGGGGTAGGCCATCAGATTCCCGGTCGATTCCATCCCTCGACACTTCTCTGTAGCGCTCATCCACGCATGGCGTGGATCTACCGTGCCGACCAAGGTCGGCACCCACCAGAGCAGAATGCCGTCCCGACAGATCGCGATGAACCGTCAGAGGCGGGGCGGTGTGGGGCTGCAGGACCGTTGGCGCCATGGATGGCGCCATCGAGCCCCCAGGGGTGAGG
>NZ_DS999412.1:3309157-3333619 GCF_000158575.1 Stenotrophomonas sp. SKA14 | reverse complement strand
CCCGCCTGCCACCGTAAGCCGCTTTTGACGTTGCTTTGGCTGCGGCCGTTGCCTCTGCGGGTGCCGGGTGCAACCCGGCCGACGCCCCCAACCCGTACAATATCCGGATGCCTCTGATTACTCTGCAGAACGTCGACTTCAGCGTCGGCGGCCCGTTGTTGCTGGAAAAGGCCGAACTGTCGATCGAGCCGGGCGAACGCATCGCCCTGATCGGCCGCAACGGCGCCGGCAAATCCACCCTGCTCAAGCTGCTGTCCGGCGACCACAAGCCCGATGACGGCGAAGTCCGCGTGCAGCAGGGCGTGCGCGTTACCCGCCTGGAGCAGGAAGTGCCGCACGGCGCTGCCGGTTCGGTGTTCGACGTCGTCGCCGATGGCCTGGGCGAACTGGGCCAGTGGCTGGCCGAATTCCACCATCTCAGCCATGCCGAAGTATTCGATGGCGAAGCGCTCGGCAACGTGCAGGCCAAGATCGACGCCGCCAACGGCTGGGGCCTGGATCAGCGCGTCAGCGAAACCCTGACCAAGCTCGACCTCGACGGCGAAGCCGAATTCGGCCGCCTGTCCGGCGGCATGAAGCGCCGCGTGCTGCTGGCGCGCGCGCTGGTGTCGAGCCCGGACGTGCTGTTGCTGGACGAACCGACCAACCACCTGGACATCGAAGCCATCGACTGGCTCGAAGCGTTCCTGAAGGGCTGGAGCGGCAGCGTGGTGTTCGTCACCCATGACCGCCGCTTCCTGCGTGCGCTGGCCACCCGCATCGTCGAGATCGACCGCGGCCAGGTCACCAGCTGGCCGGGCGACTGGGCCAACTACGAGCGCCGCCGCGAGGAACGCCTCAATGCGCAGGCGCAGGAAAACGCACGCTTCGACAAGCTGCTGGCGCAGGAAGAAGTCTGGATCCGCCAGGGCATCAAGGCGCGCCGTACCCGCGACGAGGGCCGCGTGCGCCGCCTGAAGGCGATGCGCACCGAACGCTCGCAGCGCCGCGATCTCAGCGGCAACGTCAAGATGGAAGCCGCGCAGGGCGTCAGCTCGGGCAAGAAGGTCATCGACGTCAAGGACATTTCGTTCGCCTTCGGCGAGCGCACCATGGTCCGCGACTTCACCACCACCATCCTGCGTGGCGACCGCATCGGCCTGATCGGTCCCAACGGCAGCGGCAAGACCACGCTGCTGAAGCTGCTGCTGGGCGAACTGCAGCCGGCCAAGGGCGAGGTCAATGCGGGCACCAACCTGCAGATCGCCTATTTCGACCAGTACCGTGCGGTGCTGCGCGAAGACTGGAGCGCGATCGAGAACGTGGCCGAAGGCCGTGATTTCCTCGAGTTCAACGGCAAGCGCAAGCACGTGCATGCCTACCTGCAGGACTTCATGTTCACCCCGGAGCGCGCGCGTGCGCCGATCACCCGCCTGTCCGGTGGCGAGCGCAACCGCCTGCTGCTGGCCAAGCTGTTCGCGCAGCCGTCCAACCTGCTGGTGATGGACGAACCGACCAACGACCTCGACGTGGAAACCCTGGAGCTGCTGGAAGAGCTGCTGGGCGAGTACACCGGCACCCTGCTGCTGGTCAGCCACGACCGTGATTTCATCGACAACGTGGTGACCTCCACGCTTGTGATGGAAGGCGACGGCGTGATCGGTGAGTACGTGGGTGGCTACAGCGACTGGCAGCGCTACGCGGCCAGCATCGCTGCACCTGCCGCGGCCCCGGCAGCCAAGCCGGCGGCAGCTGCACCGGCCGTCACGGCGGCTGCTCCCGCAGCGCCCAAGCGCAAGCTGGCCTACAAGGAAGCGCGCGAACTGGAACAGCTGCCGAAGACCATCGAGAAGCTGGAAGGCGACGTCGAAGGGCTGACCTCAGCGATGAACGACCCGTCGTTCTACACCCGCAGCAGTGCCGAAGTGACCGCGCACACCCAGCAGCTGGCCAAGGTCCAGGCCGAGCTGGATGCCGCGTACGCGCGCTGGGAAGAGCTGGAAGGCTGAGCGCCGGTCGGCGCTGCCGGTGGACGATCAGTAGATCCACGCCATGCGTGGATATCTGTATCAGTGCGGACCAAGGTCCGCACCCACCGGGGGCCAGCGGTCATTTGACCCCGTGCAGATCCCGCAGCTGGCTCGGCCGGCTGCCGAAGTACGCCGCCAGATCGGCGATGTCCTGATCACTCAGGTCCTTGGCCTGCGGCGTCATCAGCGCATGCTGGCGGTCACCGGCGCGGTAGGCCTGCAGGGCATGCGCCAGGTAGTCACCGTACTGGCCACCCAGCTTCGGATAGGTCGCATCGATCGGCGCATTGCCGTCCGCCCCGTGGCAGTCGATGCAGCTCTGGTTGGTGGCCTTGCCCTTCACCTTGGCACGGGCTTCGCCGGCGGCCTCGCGGCCTGCTGGCAGTCCGGCCGATGAAGAAGAACCGTGTTCGCCGCTGGCATGGCCCGGGTCGGCGGCGGATTTCTCGCTGTTTTCCACCTGGGACTGCGAACAGGCGGCCAGCAGCAGGGCAACGGACAGGGCGATGGCATGACGCATCGGATGCGCGGCTTTCGACATGGGCGGGCCTTACTTGACGGTGGACAGGTAAACAGAGAGATCGGCGATCTCCTGTTCGCTGAAGCTCATCGACTGCGCCTGCATCGTCGGATGCCGACGCTTGCCCTGGCGGTACTCGGTCAGGGCCTGGGCCAGGTACTGCTGGGTCTGGCCGCCGATCTTCGGCACCCGGTAACTGGGATAGGCGTTCTTGTAGCCGGTGATGCCGTGGCACCCCTGGCAGGTGTAGGCCAGCACGCGGCCATTGTCGAAGTTGCCGGTAGGGGCGGCAGGCGCCGGGGCAGCGGCAGAAGCCGGGGCCGGGGCAGGTGTGGCAGGAGCAGGAGCGGGCTGTGCGGCGGCCCCAAGGGGCAGGAGGACGGCCAGAGCGAGACAAGCGGCGAGCGGCTGCGGGCGCATGGTGTCGTTTCCGGGGATTCGGGTCTGGTCGTTCCGGCGTGGGGTACGGAACGCCCCGAGTATAGCCTCAGGTTTCATCTAGCTGAAATGGGGGTGGGCCGACCGGTGGCGTGAAGACACCATGACCTTTGGGATATGGTGTTGCCGTGAAGTGGTGCATTACTTTGCTACCACACCTGTCCACGCATCCTCCAGGGACCTGACGATGTCGCACCCAACCTTCCTGTCCGGCCGTCGCAGCGGAATCTGCGCTGCCGCACTGCTGATCTCCACCTCCCTGCTGCTGGGCGGTTGCGCCGCAGGGCCCAATTCCGAAGCCAAGGCCGCAGAGACCAAGGAGGAGAAGAAGGTCGATGCGGTCCCGGTCGAAGTAGCGGTAGCCAGCCATCGCGCGGTCGCGGCCAGCTACACCGGCACCGCCGCACTGGAACCGCGCGCCGAATCGCAGGTGGTGGCCAAGACCTCCGGCGTGGCGTTGGCGGTGCTGGTCGAGGAAGGGCAGCGGGTGACCGCCGGCCAGCCGCTGGTGCGGCTGGACCCGGACCGCGCACGCCTGGCCGTTGCGCAGAGCGAAGCGCAGATGCGCAAGCTGGAAAACAACTACCAGCGCGCACAGAAGCTGGTTGGCCAGCAGATGGTCAGCGCCGCCGATGTCGACCAGCTGCGCTTTGACCTGGAAAACGTCCGCGCGCAGTACCGCCTGGCCACGCTGGAACTGTCCTACACCACGGTGGTGGCACCGATCTCCGGCGTCATCGCGTCGCGCTCGATCAAGACCGGCAATTTCGTGCAGATCAATACGCCGATCTTCCGCATCGTCGACAACTCGCGGCTGGAAGCCACGCTCAACGTGCCCGAGCGCGAGCTGGCCACGCTGCGTGCCGGCCAGCCGGTGACGCTGGTTGCCGATGCGCTGCCGGGCCAGAGTTTCACCGGCACCGTCGATCGCATCGCACCGGTGGTCGATTCGGGCAGCGGCACGTTTCGCGTGGTCAGCGCCTTCGACGGTGCCGCGCACGCACTTCAGCCCGGTATGTTCGGGCGCATCCGTATCGATTACGACCAGCGCGCCGATGCGCTCGTGGTGCCGCGCCTTTCGTTGCTCGACGACGGTGAGCCGGCGGTGTTCCGGGTGCGCGAAGGCAAGGTCGCACGGGTTCCGGTCAAGCTGGGTTACGCCGAGGGCCCGTGGGTGGAGATCCGTGATGGCCTGGCGGCCGGTGATCAGGTGGTCACCGCCGGCAAGGTCGCCCTGCGCGACGGCACCGCAGTGCAGGTGATCGCCGATCCGAAGGCCAAGGCGAAGACGGTCGCAGCGTCCGCCACGCCGGCAGACAAGGCCGGGAGCAAGCAATGACCGCCCCGGGCCACGACCACGGTGCCTCGCCGGCGAGCGACGGCGCCGCCGCCGGCCTGCGCGGCGGCCTGGTGGAATTCGCCACCCGCCGCCGCGTGACCATCGCCATGTGCACGGTCACCCTGCTGCTGTTCGGCCTGATCGCGCTGGGCAACCTCAAGGTCAACCTGTTGCCCGACCTGAGCTACCCGACGCTGACCGTGCGTACCGAGTACACCGGTTCGGCGCCCACCGAAATCGAAACCCTGATCACCCAGCCGGTCGAAGAAGCGGTCGGCGTGGTCAAGAACCTGCGCAAGCTGAAGTCGGTCTCGCGCACCGGCCAGAGCGACGTGGTGCTGGAGTTCGCCTGGGGCACCAACATGGACCAGGCCAGCCTGGAGGTGCGCGACAAGATGGAAGCGCTGAACCTGCCGCTGGAGGCCAAGGCCCCGGTGCTGCTGCGCTTCAACCCGTCCACCGAGCCGATCATGCGCTTGGTGCTGTCGAGCAAGACCGCGCCGGCCAGCGATGCCGACGCGATCCGCGAGCTGACCGGCCTGCGCCGTTATGCCGATGAAGACCTGAAGAAGAAGCTGGAGCCGGTCTCCGGCGTCGCAGCAGTCAAGGTCGGCGGTGGCCTGGAAGATGAGATCCAGGTCGACATCGACCAGCAGAAGCTGGCCCAGCTGAACCTGCCGATCGACACCGTCATCAAGCGGCTGAAGGACGAGAACATCAACATCTCCGGCGGCCGCCTGGAAGAAGGTTCGCAGCGTTTCCTGGTGCGAACCGTCAACCAGTTCGCGGACCTGGAAGAGATCCGCAACCTGCTGGTCACCACCCAGGGAAGCAATGGCAGCGCGGCGGATTCGGCGCTGCAGCAGATGTTCAATATCGCTGCGTCGACCGGCTCGGCGGCGGCCATCGCGGCGGCCTCAGCTGCACAGAGCGCATCGTCCGGTAGCGGTTCCAGCGTGGTCGCCAACGGTGTGCCGGTGCGCCTGAAGGACGTGGCCACCGTGCGCCAGGGCTACAAGGAACGCGAAGCGGTGATCCGCCTGGGCGGCAAGGAATCGGTCGAGCTGGCGATCTACAAGGAAGGCGACGCCAACACCGTGTCCACCGCCGAAGCCCTGCGCAAGCGCCTGGAGCAGATCAAGGGCACGTTCCCGGCCGATGTCGAGATGACCACCATCGAGGACCAGTCGCGCTTCATCGAGCACGCCATCGCAGACGTCAAGAAGGACGCGGTGATCGGTGGCCTGCTGGCGATCCTGATCATCTTCCTGTTCCTGCGCGATGGCTGGAGCACGTTCGTGATCAGCCTGTCGCTGCCGGTCTCGATCATCGCCACGTTCTTCTTCATGGGCCAGCTGGGGCTGAGCTTGAACGTGATGTCGCTGGGCGGCCTGGCGCTGGCCACTGGCCTGGTGGTGGATGACTCGATCGTGGTGCTGGAGAGCATCGCCAAGGCACGCGAGCGCGGCATGGGCATCCTGCAGGCGGCCATCGCCGGTACCCGCGAAGTGAGCATGGCCGTGGTCGCCTCGACGCTGACCACCATCGCGGTGTTCCTGCCGCTGGTGTTCGTCGACGGCATCGCCGGCCAGCTGTTCCGCGACCAGGCGTTGACGGTGGCGATCGCCATCGCGATCTCGCTGCTGGTGTCGATGACCCTGATCCCGATGTTGAGCTCGCTGAAGGGACGGCCCCCGCTGGCGTTCCCGGAAGAGGCACCGAATGAACCGTGGCAGCCGCAGAGCCGCTGGCAGAAGCCGGTCGCGCTGGGCCGCCGTGGCGTCGTCGCGACCGCGCGCTGGGGCTTCTTCGCGCTGGCCTGGCTGGTGGTACGCCTGTGGCGCGGCGTGGTGGCGGTGGTCGGCCCGGTGATGCGCAAGGCCAGCGATCTGGCGATGAAGCCCTACGCGGGTGCCGAGCGCGGCTATCTGCGCCTGCTGCCGAGCGCGTTGGCCCACCCGGGCAAAGTACTGGGCGTGGCGACCCTCATCTTCGTGGCGACCATGGCGCTGGTGCCGATGCTCGGTGCCGACCTGATTCCGCAGTTGGCGCAGGACCGTTTCGAAATGACGGTGAAGCTGCCGGCCGGCACGCCGCTGAAGCAGACCGATGCACTGGTGCGCGAGCTGCAGCTGGCGCATGGCAAGGGTGAAGGCGTGGCTTCGCTGTACGGCGTCAGTGGCAGCGGCACCCGCTTGGATGCGAGCCCGACCGAAAGCGGCGAGAACATCGGCAAGCTGACCGTAGTGATGGAAGGCGGCGGCAATGCACGTACCGAAGCGGCCATCACCGAGCGCTTGCGCCGCACCATGGGCCAGCATCCGGGGGCCCAGGTCGATTTCGCACGGCCGGCGTTGTTCAGCTTCTCCACGCCGCTGGAAATCGAACTGCGCGGGCAGGACATGGCGACCCTGGAAGTGGCCGGCCAGCGCCTGGCGGCGCTGCTGCGCGGCAATGCGCACTACGCCGACGTGAAGTCGACGGTGGAAGAGGGCTTCCCGGAAATCCAGATCCGCTTCGACCAGGAACGTGCCGGTGCACTCGGCCTGACCACCCGCCAGATCGCCGACGTGGTGGTGAAGAAGGTGCGCGGCGACGTGGCCACCCGCTACAGCTTCCGCGACCGCAAGATCGACGTGCTGGTGCGTGCGCAGGAAGGCGACCGCGCCAGCGTGGAGAGCATCCGTCGCCTGATCGTCAATCCGGGCAGCACGCGCCCGGTCACCCTGGACGCGGTGGCCGATGTGGTCGCCACTACCGGTCCGAGCGAGATCCATCGTGCCGATCAGACACGCGTGGCAGTGGTGTCGGCCAACCTGCGCGACATCGATCTCGGCGCGGCCATGCGCGAAGTGCAGCAGATGGTGGCCGAGCAGCCGCTGGGTGCGGGCGTCGGCCTGCATATCGGTGGCCAGGGCGAAGAGCTGGCACAGGCGGCGAAGTCGCTGATCTTCGCCTTCGGCCTGGCGATCTTCCTGGTCTACCTGGTGATGGCTTCGCAGTTCGAATCGCTGCTGCATCCGTTCGTGATCCTGTTCACCATCCCGCTGGCGCTGGTCGGTGCGATCCTGGCGCTGATGCTGACCGGCAAGCCCATTTCGGTGGTGGTGTTCATCGGCCTGATCCTGCTGGTCGGCCTGGTCACCAAGAACGCGATCATCCTGATCGACAAGGTCAACCAGCTGCGAGAGGCCGGCGTGGCCAAGCATGAGGCACTGGTGGAGGGTGCGCGCTCGCGCCTGCGGCCGATCATCATGACCACCCTGTGCACGCTGTTCGGCTTCCTGCCGCTGGCGGTGGCAATGGGCGAGGGCGCCGAAGTGCGCGCGCCGATGGCGATCACCGTGATCGGCGGCCTGCTGGTCTCGACCCTGCTGACCCTGCTGGTGATCCCGGTGGTGTATGACCTGATGGATCGTCGCGGTGATGCCTACTACCGTGAACGCGGCCGCAAGCACGCAGGTGAGATCGAGCCCGGTGCCGCCGGCAGCGCGGCGGGTGCGGAGGAACCGGCATGAGCGTTGCCGAGTTCTCCATCCGCCGTCCGGTCACCACCATCATGTGCTTCGTGTCGCTGGTGGTGATCGGCCTGATCGCTTCGTTCCGGTTGCCGCTGGAAGCGCTGCCGGACATCTCCGCGCCGTTCCTGTTCGTGCAGATCCCGTACACCGGTTCGACCCCGGAGGAAGTGGAGCGGACCATCATCCGCCCGGTCGAGGAATCGTTGGCGACGATGACCGGCATCAAGCGCATGCGCTCGTCGGCGACCTCCGAGGCGGCGCTGATCTTCATCGAGTTCAGTGACTGGGACCGTGATATCGCCATCGCTGCCTCCGATGCACGCGAGCGCATCGATGCGATCCGCAGCGACCTCCCCGACGACCTGCAGCGCTACAACGTGTTCAAGTGGTCCAGCAGCGACCAGCCGGTGCTGAAGGTGCGCCTGGCCAGTACCACCGACCTGACCACCGCCTATGACATGCTCGACCGTGAGTTCAAGCGGCGCATCGAGCGTATTCCGGGCGTGGCACGGGTGGACATCACCGGTGCGCCGCCGAACGAGGTGGAGATCGCCATCGATCCGAACCGGCTCAACGCGCACGGGCTGAGCATCAACGAGCTGAGCGAGCGCCTGCGCACGCTGAACTTCTCGATCTCGGCCGGGCAGATCGACGACAACGGCCAACGCGTGCGCGTGCAGCCGGTGGGCGAGATCACCGACCTGCAGGAGATGCGCGACCTGGTGATCAACGCCAAGGGCCTGCGCCTGGGCGACATTGCCGACGTTCGGCTGAAGCCGGCGCGCATGAACTACGGGCGCCGCCTGGACGGCAACCCGGCGGTCGGCCTGGACATCTTCAAGGAGCGCAGCGCCAACCTGGTGGAGGTCTCGCGTGCCGCGCTGGCCGAGGTCGAATCGATCCGCGCCGAGGCGTCGATGCGCGACGTGCAGATCAAGGTGATCGACAACCAGGGCAAGGCGGTGACGTCATCGCTGCTGGAGCTGGCCGAGGCCGGTGCCGTCGGCCTGATCCTGTCGATCACGGTGCTGTTCTTCTTCCTGCGCCATTGGCCGTCCACCCTGATGGTGACGCTGGCGATCCCGATCTGCTTCACCATCACCCTGGGCTTCATGTACTTCGTCGGGGTGACGCTGAACATCCTGACCATGATGGGCCTGCTGCTGGCGGTGGGCATGCTGGTCGACAACGCCGTGGTGGTGGTGGAGAGCATCTACCAGGAACGCGAGCGCATGCCCGGGCAGCCGCGGCTGGCTTCGATCATCGGCACCCGCAACGTGGCCATCGCGCTCAGCGCGGGCACGTTGTGCCACTGCATCGTGTTCGTGCCGAACCTGTTCGGCGAGACCAACAACATCAGCATCTTCATGTCGCAGATCGCGATCACCATCTCGGTCTCGCTGCTGGCTTCGTGGCTGGTCGCGGTCAGCCTGATCCCGATGCTGTCCGCGCGCATGGCCACGCCCAAGCTGGTGCACTCGCAGACCGGCATGATCGCCCGGCTGCAGCGCCGCTACGCCACGCTGCTGGACTGGTCGCTGCACCATCGCGGCTGGAGCCTGCTCGGCATCGTGCTGGTGGTGCTGGTCAGCCTGGTGCCGATGAAGCTGACCAAGATCGACATGTTCGGCGGCGATGGCGGCAAGGACATCTTCATCGGCTACATGTGGAAGGGCGCCTACACCTATCGGCAGATGTCCGATGAAGTGGCACGGGTGGAGAAATGGATCGACCAGAACCGCGAGCGCCTGCATGTGAAGCAGGTGTACTCCTGGTACAGCGAGCAGGAAGGCAGCTCGACCGTGGTCACCCTGGACGAGAAGTACGCCAAGGACATCAAGGCGCTGCAGGAAGAACTGCGCAAGGGCCTGCCGAAGTCCGCCCGCACCGACTATTTCGTCGGCAACCAGGGCGGCGACGGTGGCGGCGGTGGCAACCAGGGCGTGCAGGTGCAGCTGGTCGGCGACTCCAGTTCGATGCTGCAGGAGATCGGCCAGGAAGTGGTGCCGCTGCTGGCCCAGCGTGCCGAGCTGCGCGACGTGCGCATCGACAACGGCGAGAAGGGCGGCGAACTGAAGGTGCGCGTCGATCGTGAGCGTGCCGCGGCATTCGGCTTCAATGCCGAGCAGGTGGCCAGCTTCGTCGGCCTGGCACTGCGCGGTGCACCGATGCGCGAGTTCCGCCGCGGCGACAACGAGGTGCCGGTGTGGGTGCGTTTCGCCGGCGCCGAGCAGAGCAGCCCGGAGGACCTGGCCGGCTTCAGCGTACGCACCGGTGATGGCCGCAGCGTGCCGCTGCTGAGCCTGGTCACCGTCGACGTTGGTTCGTCTGCCACCCAGATCGGCCGTACCAACCGCCAGACCACGCTGACCATCAAGGCCAACCTGGCCGAAAAGGTCACCGCGCCGGATGGCCGCAAGGCGATGGAATCGGTGCTCAAGCCGATGAACTTCCCGGCCGGCTATGGCTTCACCTTCGACGGTGGCGACTACGGCAACGACGACGAGGCGATGCAGCAGATGGTGTTCAACCTGCTCATCGCACTGGTGATGATCTACGTGGTGATGGCGGCGGTATTCGAATCGCTGCTGTTCCCGGCGGCGATCATGAGCGGCGTGCTGTTCTCGATCTTCGGTGTGTTCTGGCTGTTCTGGATCACCGGCACCTCGTTCGGAATCATGTCCTTCATCGGCATCCTGGTGCTGATGGGCGTGGTGGTGAACAACGGCATCGTGATGATCGAGCACATCAACAACCTGCGGCGCGGCGGCATGGGCCGCACCCAGGCGCTGGTGGAAGGCTCACGCGAGCGCCTGCGCCCGATCATGATGACCATGGGCACGGCGATCCTGGCGATGGTGCCGATCTCGCTGACCAATACGCAGATGTTCGGCAATGGCCCGGAGTACGCGCCGATGGCGCGCGCGATCGCAGGTGGCCTGGCGTTCTCGACCGTGGTCAGCCTGCTGTTCCTGCCGACCATCTACGCGGTGCTGGACGACCTGCGCAGCGCCGCGACGCGCCTGATCCGTCGTGCGCGCGGCCTGGAAATGGTAGAGCCGGGCGCTGCCCGGCTGTAATGCGCGACAACGTGTTGTGGTGTGGGGGAGGCCGGTCGTAGTGGGGCGGCCTCCCCCTTTTTTTCTGGCTCCGCCAACCAGGGTTGGCAGCTGCCAGGGCGCACTCGAGCATGGCTCGACGCGACACAATGCAATCAGCCGGCGACCTTGCCCCACACCTTGAAGGTGGTCAGCCACAGGCCGAGCATGCTGCCGATGTTGGTCAGCATGAAGGTCAGCACCACGCGGGTGACGCGGTTGCGGTACCAGCCCTTCAGGCTCTGCGCATCGTCGCGCAGTTTCAGGAAGTCCTCGTACGCCGGCTTGCGCAGCCGCGCTTCCACCAGCGCCGAGAACGCACCGGTCGGGATGCTCAGGCGGAACGGCTTGAACGGGGCCACCGCGATCGCGGTGAGGATGCTCAGCGGATGGCCGCCGGCCAGCAGGCAGCCCAGGCCGGCCAGGCCGCCGGTATACATCGCCCAGGTCGCCAGCAGTTCGGTACCCACGCCCAGTCCACCGCGATAGAAGCCCACGCCGATGCCGGTCGCCACGATGGCCAGGATGCCCAGCGTGAACCACGGGATGTTGCGCTTCTTCGGCACCGCCTCCAGCTCGGCGCGCAGCGGCGCCGGTGCCTCGGTGTCGGTTTCCAGGTAGCGCGCCAGCCCGGCCAGGTGGCCGGCACCGACCACGGCCAGCACTTCGCGCTGCTGCGGGTCGCGTTCTTCGCGCAGGCGCGTGGCCATGTAGCGGTCACGCTCGCCAATGATGGTCTCGTACAGCGCCGGGCTCTCGCTGGCGAACTCGCCGAAGCTCGATTCCAGCATGTCGCCCTGCTTGAGCTTCTCGATCTCGTTCTCGCCCACTTCCTCGGATGAGAACAGGCCGGCACCGAGGCCGGCGACCAGCTTCAGCTTGCCGAAGAAGCCCAGCCGCTGCGACGCACGGCGGAAGGTCAGGCCCACCTCGCGGTCGATCAGGTGCACCGGCAGGTTGCGCTCTCGCGCCAGTTCCACCGCGCGCTTGAGTTCCGCGCCCGGCTCGATGTCCAGCTGTTCGGCCAGGCGGCGCTGGTAGGCGGACAAGGCCAGGTTGGCGGCGAACAGGGCGACGCGGCCCTTGCGGATCACCTCGACCAGGTCGAGCTTGGCCAGCGTGTCCGGATCGCTCAGCGCCTGCAGGCGCTGCGGATCCAGTTCGACGGCTACCGCATCGAAGCGGCCGCTGTCGATGGCCTTTTCCACGGCCTCGACGCTGGCGCGGGAGACGTGGGCGGTGCCCAGCAGGGTGTAACGCACGCCGTCGCGTTCGACGACGCGCACCGGCTGGCCGGCGAACAGGTCGTCGCCGGTCTCGGGAAGGGTTTCAGTCATGGATTCATTCATTGGAAGGTGCGGTGTCGGCGCCATCGCCGAGCGCGCGCTGCATCTGCACGGTATCCAGCCAGCGGCCATGCTTGCGGCCGAGGCCGCGGAACACGCCGACCAGCTCGAAACCGAAGCGTTCGTGCAGCTTGATCGAGGCGGTGTTGGTCGGTTCACCGATCACCGCCACCATCTGCCGGTAGCCGCGTGCCACGCAGGCGTCGATCAGGGCCTGCAGCAGGCCGGTGCCCACGCCCTTGCCCTGGAAACGGGCATCGACGTAGACCGAGTTCTCGACGGTCCACTGGTAGGCCACGCGGGTGCGGTAGGTGTTGGCGTAGGCATAGCCGGCCACCTGGCCATCGATCTCGGCAACCAGATAGGGGAAACCCCGGTCGATGATGTCGCGCATGCGGCGCAGCATCTCGCTCGCGTCCGGAATGTCGTACTCGTAGGTATTGACGAAGTCGGTCACTTCCACCGCGTAGATCGCGGTGATCGCGTCGATGTCGGCCAGGCCGGCATCACGGATGAGGACGGCCATGCGCGGGCTCCGGCTCAGTCGATGTAACGCTTGAGCAGGTCGCCGTACGCATCGATGCGGCGATCACGCAGGAACGGCCAGATGCGGCGCACATGCTCGCTGCGCTGCAGGTCGACATCGCACAGCAGCACGGTGGCCTCGGTGCCGGCCTCGGCCAGGAACTCGCCCTGCGGGCCGAGCACGTGGCTGTTGCCCCAGAACTGGATGCCCGAGGCGCCCAGCGGCGAGGCTTCGTGGCCGACGCGGTTGCAGCTCAGCACCGGCAGGCCGTTGGCCACGGCGTGGCCGCGGTGGCTCAGCACCCAGGCATCGCGCTGGCGGGTCTTCTCGTCCTGCACGTCGTCCGGGTCCCAGCCGATCGCGGTGGGATAGAGCAGCAGTTCGGCACCGGCCAGCGCCATCAGGCGCGCCGCTTCCGGGTACCACTGGTCCCAGCAGACCAGCACGCCGAGGCGGCCCACCGAGGTGTCGATCGGCGTGAAGCCGATATCGCCCGGGGTGAAGTAGAACTTCTCGTAGAAGCCCGGGTCGTCCGGAATATGCATCTTGCGGTACTTGCCGAGCAGGGTGCCGTCCTTTTCGAACACCACGGCGGTGTTGTGGTACAGGCCGGCGGCGCGGCGCTCGAACAGCGAACCGACCAGTACCACGCCATGCTTCTTCGCCAGTGCGCCGAGGCGCTCGGTGCTGGGGCCCGGAATCGGCTCGGCCAGGTCGAACTCGTCCACCGACTCGTGCTGGCAGAAGTACGGGCCGTTGTGCAGTTCCTGCAGCAGCACCAGCTTGGCACCCTGCGCAGCCGCCTCGGCCACGCGTGCTTCGATCACCGCCAGATTGGCGGCGGCGTCACCGTGGTTGCGCTCCTGGATCAGGGCGACGGTAAGGGGGCTGCGCGAGTTCATGCGGGGCGTTCCTGCGGGGGAAAACCCGCATGTTAGCGCGGATGGGATGCCGCGGCGTGTCGCGCGCTGAATGGCGCGGTGGGTAGTGCCGGCCGCTGGCCGGCAATCCCGTGGATCCATCAGGCAGTGCCGGGTTGCCGGCCAGCGGCCGGCACTACCGCTTATGCCTTCAACAACCCTGCCGGCAGCTGCATGGTGATGCAGTGCAGGCTGCCGTTCTGCCAGATCAGCGAGCGGCAGGGCACCTGCACGATCTCGCGGCCCGGGTGGGCCTGCGCCAGCACGTCGCGCGCCAGGTCGTCGGCCGGGTCGCCGTAGGCCGGCATCAGCACCGCGCCATTGACGATCAGGTAGTTGGCGTACGACGCGGCCAGGCGGCGGCCTTCGTCGATCACCGGCTGTGCCCACGGCAGCGGGAACAGGCGGTACGGCTGGCCATCCTTGGTGCGCAGCGCGGCCAGTTCGTTGCCCATCGCCTGCAGCTCGGCATAGTGCGAGTCGCTCTCGTCGTCGCAGGCCTGGTAGACGATGCTGTCGGCCGAGGCGAAGCGGGCGAGGGTATCGATGTGGGCGTCGGTGTCGTCGCCTTCCAGGTAGCCGTGGTCCAGCCACAGCACGCGGTCCTGCTGCAGCCAGTCGGCCAGGTCGGCACTCAGGCTGGCGCGGTCGCGGTCCGGGTGGCGCTCGTGCAGGCACTTCCAGGTGGTCAGCAGGGTGCCTTCGCCATCGGTCTCGATGCCGCCGCCTTCCAGCGCGAACGGAATGCTGCGCACCGGTGCGTCGTTGAACACGCCGGCCTGATCGAGCACGCCGACCAGCTGGTCATCCAACGTGGCGTCGAACTTGCCGCCCCAGCCGGTGAAGCGGAAATCCAGCAGCTGGAAACCGCCGTCGGTACGGCGCAGCGTGATCGGGCCGGAGTCGCGCAACCAGGTGTCGTCGTAGGCCGCCGTGGTGAAGTGGACCTTGTCCATGTCGATGCGGTTGGAGCGCAGCCGCATCTCGGCATAGGTCTCCACGTCGTCGTCGGCCACGCAGATCAGCACCGGCTGGAAGCGGGTGATGGCCGCAACCAGGGCGATGTAGGTCTCTTCCACCTGGCCCAGGCGCTCGGCCCAGTCGGTGTCGGCGGTGGGCCAGGCAATCAGGACGCCACTCTGGGCTTCCCACTCGGCAGGAAAACGAAGGGTCTGGTTCATGGTCTCGCTACACAGGCCCGCCCACGGCGGGTAAAGGGATCAACGGATCGGCGGTTTCGGGCCGACTTCGTTCGGGTCCGCCTGGTTGGCCACCACGTCGATCACCTTCTGCTTCTCGAAGTAGACGGTGAACTGCGGGTAGACCCAGCGGTTGATGGTCGGCCATTGCCGCTTCTGCCCGCCGCGCGGCTGCAGCTGTTCGCTCGGCGCGCCGAACTGCGCCTGCACCTGCTGCATGCTCTGGCCGCGCACGGGCAGGGCACCGGCCGGCTTCTCGCGGGCACGGTCGACAAGCAGGGTATCGGCCAGCGCCGGTGTGGCGGCGGCCAGGGTGGCCATCACGGCCAGGGCGGACAGGTAACGCTTCATCTCGATCTACTCCCCAGTGGTCAAGAACGGCGATTACAGCAAAATCGGCAGGAAAAAGCCGCATAAAACAAAAAACCGCCCGAAGGCGGTTTCTTGCATCGGGTCGGCCCCGCGTAGGGCCAGCCGCAGCCGGAAGGCTGTGAGGCTTAGCGCTGACGCGCCTTGAAACGCGGGTTCGACTTGCAGATGACGAAGATCTTGCCACGACGACGCACGACCTTGCAGTCACGGTGACGGGCCTTCGCCGACTTCAGGGAGGACAGGACTTTCATGGCATACCTCGGCGTAAACAGTAGTTGTTCGGGTGGAGCGTGGCCGCGATATGCGAAAGACAATCGGCAGTTGACGCTCGTTCAAGCCCGCCATTCTACCGGGCTTTTCCTCGTGGTTTCAAGTGGTTGCACAAAAGATCCCGCTGGGCCGCCCGGGCAGGGGCTAGAATGACCCCTTCGAACGCTCTGGGAACCCCATGAATCCACTCGCTCCCGTCCTGACCATCGACGGCCCTTCCGGGGCTGGCAAGGGTACCATCAGCCGCATCATCGCGCGCCGGATGGGCTGGCATTACCTGGATTCGGGCGCGCTGTACCGGGCGGTGGGCGTGGCCGCGAGCTGGGCCGACATCGACACATCGGACGCCTCGGCCCTGGTGCGCTGCACCTTCGATACCCATGTTCAGTTTGTTGAACAGGGCGAATCGATGCGGGTCATGGTGAACGGTACCGACGCCACCGACGAGCTGCGCCTGGAGACCACCGGGGCGCTGGCCTCGGCCATCGCGGCCATTCCAGAGGTGCGGGCCGCGCTGAAAGAGCGCCAGCGCGCATTCAGGGAGCTGCCCGGCCTGGTCGCCGATGGCCGCGACATGGGCACGGTGATCTTCCCGGACGCCTCCTACAAGGTCTTCCTGACCGCCAGTGCTGAGGAGCGCGCCGAGCGCCGGCATAAGCAGTTGAAAGACAAGGGGGTTTCTGTTAACTTTGATGACCTCCTGCGCGAGATCATGGCCCGCGACGCCCGTGATGCTCAGCGTACCGTGGCGCCCCTGAAGCCGGCAGACGATGCTGTCCTCATCGACACCACAGGCATCGGCATCGCAGATGTCGTTGCCAGAGTGATGGATCTGCTTCCGGTTCCGGCTGCCTGATCCGTTCGCGCGGGAGCACTGCCAGCAACATCGGTGGTGGTCGCGCATAGCAGTGCTGTACCAGCTCCGTCGCGCAATGATGCGTGGCGGTTTTCCTACTACACACGACCTGCGTTTCCGGGGTCGACCAACAGGCGGGCGGTCGCCATTCCCCTGAAGGGGACGCCACCGACCCATGTGTCCAACAGAGTAAATCTAATGACCGAATCATTTGCCGAACTGTTTGAAGCCAGCCAGGCCAACCTGGCCAAGCTGAAGCCGGGCGCCATCGTCAGCGGTACCGTTGTTGAAGTCCGCGGCGACGTCGTGGTGATCAACGCTGGCCTGAAGTCCGAAGGCATCGTGCCGATCGAACAGTTCCGTAACGACGCTGGCGAAATCGACGTCGCCGAAGGCGACATCGTCAAGGTCGCCCTCGACTCGATCGAGAACGGCTTCGGCGAAACCGTCCTGTCGCGCGAGAAGGCCAAGCGCGCGATGGTGTGGGACGAGCTGGAAGAAGCGTTGGAAAAGAACGAAACCATCACCGGCCGCATCAGCGGCAAGGTCAAGGGTGGTTTCACCGTGGACATCAAGGATGTCCGCGCCTTCCTGCCGGGTTCCCTGGTCGATGTGCGCCCGGTGCGCGATCCGGCCTACCTGGAAGGCAAGGAACTCGAGTTCAAGCTCATCAAGCTGGACCGCAAGCGTAACAACGTCGTGGTCTCGCGCCGCGCTGTCGTCGAAAGCGAGCACTCGGAAGAGCGCGAGCAGCTGATGGACAAGCTGCAGGAAGGCGCGATCCTGAAGGGTGTCGTCAAGAACCTGACCGATTACGGCGCGTTCGTGGATCTGGGCGGTATCGACGGCCTGCTGCACATCACCGACATGGCGTGGAAGCGCGTGCGTCACCCGTCGGAAGTCGTGAACGTCGGCGACGAGCTGGACGTCCGCGTGCTGAAGTTCGACCGCGAGCGCAACCGCGTTTCGCTGGGCCTGAAGCAGCTGGGCGAGGATCCGTGGGACAACATCGGTCGTCGTTACCCGGCCAACAGCCGCGTCTTCGGCAAGGTCTCCAACGTCACCGATTACGGCGCGTTCGTCGAGATCGAGCCGGGCGTCGAAGGCCTGGTGCACGTCTCCGAGATGGATTGGACCAACAAGAACGTCAACCCGTCCAAGGTTGTGCAGGTCGGTGACGAAGTTGAAGTCATGGTCCTGGACGTCGACGAAGAGCGTCGCCGCATCTCGCTGGGCATGAAGCAGGTTGCCGCCAATCCGTGGGAAACCTTCGCTGCCACCCACAAGAAGGGTGACAAGGTGTCGGGCCAGATCAAGTCGATCACCGACTTCGGCATCTTCATCGGCCTGGACGGCGGCATCGACGGCCTGGTCCACCTGTCCGACATCAGCTGGAACACCACCGGCGAAGACGTCGTTCGCAACTTCAAGAAGGGCGATACCCTGGACGCCGTCGTCCTGGCTGTCGATCCGGAGCGCGAGCGCATCTCCCTGGGCGTGAAGCAGCTGGAGCAGGATCCGTTCGGCCAGTACATGGCTGCCAATCCGAAGGGCTCCAAGGTCGAAGGCGTGGTGAAGGAAGTCGACGCCAAGGGCGCGATCATCGAGCTGGCTGACGGCATCGAAGGTTACGTCTCGGCACGCGACATCGCCAACGAGCGCGTTGACGACGCCACCCAGCACCTGAAGGTCGGCGACAAGGTCGAAGCCAAGTTCGTGGGCATGGACCGCAAGGGCCGTACCCTGCAGCTGTCGATCAAGGCCAAGGACGACGCGGAAATGCGCGAAGTGCTGGAGGAATACCAGTCCTCTTCGGCTTCCAGCGGCACCACCCAGCTGGGCGCGCTGCTGCGTGCACAGCTGAACGGCAACAAGTCCGAGTAATCGGCCTTAAGCTGTACGTTGTCTCCTGGACGGCCCGGGCGTTTGCCCGGGCCGTTTCAGGCTGAGATGCCCCTGATGTGAGCCGGTGATGACCAAATCCGAACTGATCGAAATCCTTGCGCGCCGCCAGGCGCACCTGAAGGCCGATGATGTCGATCTGGCGGTGAAGTCGTTGCTGGAAATGATGGGCGGTTCCCTGTCCGCCGGGGATCGCATCGAAATCCGTGGTTTCGGCAGCTTCTCGCTGCACTATCGTCCGCCGCGCCTGGGTCGCAACCCGAAGACCGGCGAATCGGTTGCCCTGCCGGGCAAGCATGTTCCCCATTTCAAGCCGGGCAAGGAACTGCGCGAGCGGGTCAGCAGTGTGCTGCCGCTGGACGCTGATCCGGCCTGAGCCTGCCGTCGCGCCACCGCGTGCGAATCAAGCCGCGAGTCGGATAAGCTACGGACTCCTGCCACTGGAGCTCTCGCATGAAGGTTTTTCGTCTGCTGGTCCTGCTGGCGGTCCTGATCCTTGGGCTGATCATCGGTGCGGTCAACATGACCGCGATGTCGATCAACCTGCTTTTCACCCAATTGCATACCTCGGTAGGCGTGGCGCTGATCGCTGCACTGCTGGTGGGGGTCATCGTCGGTGCCGGTCTGGTGCTGGTAAGCGTGGTCATTCCGCTCTACAGCCAGCTGCGCCGCGCCAACAAGTCCGGGGCGGCGACGCCGGCCGCGGGTGTTTCCTCCCAATCTTTTGACGGACGCTGATCGAAGATGGAATTCGTCACCGAGTGGCTGTGGTTTTTCCTGTTCGTCCCGCTGGCTGCAGTAGCGGGATGGGTGATCGGTCGGCGCGGCGGGCAGCGCCACGGTGACAGCCAGGTCAGCCGCCTGTCGAGCACCTATTTCCGTGGCCTGAACTACCTGCTCAACGAGCAGCCGGACAAGGCCATCGAGCTGTTCCTGCATATCGCCGAGCTGGACAAGGAAACCTTCGAGACCCAGGTCGCGCTCGGCCACCTGTTCCGCCGCCGCGGCGAAGTTGATCGTGCCATCCGCCTGCACCAGGGGCTGGTCAACCGCCACGATCTGAGTGATGCACAGCGCGTGCAGGCGCTGCTGGCGCTGGGCGAGGACTACATGAAGTCCGGCCTGCTGGACCGTGCCGAAACCGTGTTCACCGAGCTGGCGCAGCTCGACCAGCGCGCCCCGCAGGCGCTCAAGCACCTGATCGGCATCTACCAGGCCGAGCGTGACTGGGAAAAGGCGATCGACAACGCGACCCGTTTCGAGGACGTGACCGGCGAGCCGATGGGCAAGCTGATCGGGCAGTTCGAATGCGAACTGGCCGAGCGCTTCCGTGGTGCCGGCAAGCTGGAGGAGGCGAGGGCAGCGATCGCCCGTGCCTACCAGGCCGATGCAATGTCGGTGCGTGCGGGCATCATCGAGGGGCGCCTGGAGACCGATGCCGGCAACGCGGAAGCGGCGGTGCGCGCGTTCGAGCGTGCGGCCCGCAACGATCCGGAATACCTGCCCGAGCTGCTGCCGGCGCTGATGGCGAACTATCGCAAGGTCGGTGACCTCGCGGGCGCGCGTGCCTTCCTGTCGGAAATGACCGAGCACTATCGCGGCATCGCTCCGGTACTGGCGTTGACCCGGCTGATGGAAGAGCAGGAAGGCGTGGCGCCGGCCCGAGCCTACCTGGGGCGCCAGCTCAAGGATCGTCCGTCGGTGCGTGGCGAGTCCGCACTGATCGACCTGACCCTGGCCGAAGGTGCCGACTCCACGGCTACCCTGCATGACCTAAAGCACATCACCGATCAGTTGCTGGTGCGCAACCCGGCCTACCGCTGCACCCGCTGCGGTTTCGGCGCGCGGACCCATCACTGGCAGTGCCCGAGCTGCAAGGAGTGGGGGACGGTCAAGCCGCTGCTGAACTACGCGGTGCTCTGATCCATGCCGTGGTTCGTGATGGGGGCGCTGCTGGGACTGGCCCTGTTGAGCGCAGCCCTGACCTGGGCGGCCCGCGGCTATGCCGTGCGGCAGCAGTTGATGGACCAGCCCGGCGAACGCCGCAGCCATAGTGTGGCGACGCCGCGCGGTGGCGGCATCGCCATCGTCATCAGTCTGCTGGTTACGGCGGGCGTGGCCATGTTCGTCTGGCCGGACGCGGCGCCGAGCCTGCTGGTCGCCAGCCTTGGCCTGGTCCTGGTGGCCGGCATCGGCTGGTGGGACGACCACAGGCCCCTGCCTGCCCTGCGCCGCCTGCTGGTGCATTTCATTGCGGCGGCACTACTGGCCATGCTGGTCAAGGCGAACGGTGGCAGCTGGCTGCTCTCCGGGCTGGTGCTGCTGTTCACCGCCTCGCTGATCAACATCTGGAACTTCATGGATGGGATCAACGGCATTGCTGCCAGTCAGACGATTGTTGTCGCATTGGGACTGGCGCCGCTTCTGCCCTGGCCCCTTTCGCTTGCGGCCCTGGCATTGGGCCTGGCCTGCCTGGGCTTCCTGCCGTTCAATTTTCCGCGGGCGCGGATCTTCATGGGTGATGTTGGAAGTGGCGCGTTGGGCTATGCGGTTGCGGCCGTGCTGGCCATCGCCAGCGTGCGCACGGACATCAACTGGCTCCTGCTGCTGGTGCCGGCCTCGGCTTTCCTTGTGGACGCAGGCTTCACACTGCTGGCGCGCATCATTTCAGGACAACGCTGGATGGAACCCCATACCCAGCATGTCTACCAGCGCGCGGTGCAGGCAGGAGCCAGTCACGCCCAGGTGACAGGGATGTACTTTGCTTTGGGACTGTTCAGCATTACAGTGACTGTTGTCTGCTCCAAATTGCAGCCGAGGTGGGAGGCTGTCGTGGCGATCGCGTGGTTCAGTGCGCTGAGCGTCCTCTGGCTCCTCCTGCGCAATGGATTGCGCCATCGACAAGGAAATACCTGACTTATGGCTTCACCCTGGCGGGACAGAATCCTCGGCCTGATGCCGCGTTCGGCCATCGTCTGCCACGACCTGTTCATGGTCTGGGCATGCTGGCAGCTGCTCCACGCGGGGCGCTACTCGATCCTGCCCAACGCGCCCGAGCTGCCCCTCTGGAACATCGACACCACGCTGGTACTGCTGTTGCAGGGCCTGGTGTTCTGGCGCGTCGGCCTTTACCGCGGGCTGTGGCGGTTTGCCAGCGTCAGTGACCTGCTGAACATCTTCAAGGCCAGCTTCATCGGCATGGTCGCGATCGTGCTGGTACTGATGTGGAAGCGCTTCGATGGCGTGCCGATGTCGGTGCTGGTGATCTATCCGTTCGCGTTGTCGGCCCTGCTGGGCGCGCCGCGCCTGCTGTACCGGGCCTGGAAGGACTACCAGGCGCTGCAGTCCGATTCCAGTGCACGTCGTGTGCTGATCCTCGGCGCCGGCCAGGCGGCCGAGACGCTGGTGCGCGATCTGCGGCGCTCGGGCAACTTCGAGCCGGTCGGCCTGCTCGATGACGCCCCCCACCTGCGCGGGGCCAAGCTGCAGGGCCTGCCGATCCTTGGCACCCTGGACGACGCGCCCACCGTGGTCCGCGAGACCGCGGCCAAGCTGCTGGTGATTGCCATCCCTTCGCTGGACGCTGCCGGCATGCAGCGGATCGTGGCCATCTGTGAAAGCACGGGTGTGCCGTTCCGTACCGTGCCCAAGCTCAGCGACATCCTGCAGGGCCAGTCGCTGCCCGGGCAGCTGAAGGAAGTGGCGATCGAGGACCTGCTGGGCCGCAAGCCGATCATGCCGGACTGGAACCTGATTCGTGGTTGGCTGGGCGGACGTACGGTGATGGTGACCGGCGCCGGTGGTTCCATTGGCTCGGAGCTGTGCCGCCAGTGCGCGCGCCACGGCGCTGGCCGGATCATCCTGCTGGAGATCAGCGAACTGTTGCTGCTGACCATCGAGGGCGAACTGCGCCGCAGTTTCCCCGATGTCGAGATCGAGGCCGTGCTGGGTGACTGCGGTGACCCGGCCATGGTCCGACATGCGCTGTCGCTGCATCCGGTAGATACCGCTTTCCACGCTGCGGCCTACAAGCACGTGCCGGTGCTGGAGCGCCAGCTGCGTGAAGCGGTGCGCAACAACATCCTGGCGACCGAGAATGTGGCCCGGGCCTGCCTGGAGGCGCGCGTCGAGCGTTTCGTTTTCATCTCCACCGACAAGGCGGTGGACCCGGTCAATGCGCTGGGTGCCAGCAAGCGCTATGCCGAGATGATCTGCCAGAGCCTGGACCAGAAGTCCACGCACACCCGTTTTGTCACCGTGCGCTTCGGCAATGTGCTGGCCTCGGCCGGAAGCGTGGTGCCGCTGTTCCGTGAGCAGATCCTGCGCGGTGGGCCGGTGACCGTTACCGATCCGGAAGTCAGCCGCTACTTCATGACCATCCCTGAGGCCTGCCAGCTGATCCTGCAGGCGGCCGCGTCGGCATCGCATGGCGCGATCTACACCCTCGACATGGGCGAGCCGGTGCCGATCCGCGTGCTGGCCGAACAGATGATCCGCCTGGCCGGCAAGCAGCCGTACAAGGACATTCCGATCATCTATACCGGCCTGCGTCCGGGCGAGAAACTGCACGAGACGCTGTTCTATTCGGACGAGGACTACCGTTCCACTGCACACCCGAAGATCCTCGAAGCGGGCGTGCGCATGTTCTCGCGCGACGTGGTGCTGGGCAACGTGCCGCGCCTGCGCGAGGCTGTGAGCAGCTACGACATGACCAGCATCCAGGAAATCCTGTTTGCGACCATGCCGGAGTTCTCTCCAATCGAACAGGATGCTTACATTTCATCCGCTAAAGTCGTGCCCTTTCCGGCACGCGAGGCCAACAGGCACCAATGAGCAAGCGAATTCGCAAAGCGGTTTTCCCGGTAGCTGGTCTGGGGACACGTTTTCTGCCAGCAACCAAAACCGTGCCGAAAGAAATGCTGCCGATCATTGATCGACCGCTGATCCAGTACGCCGTGGATGAAGCCATCGAGGCAGGCTGCGACACGTTGGTGTTCATCACCAACCGCTACAAGCACGCGGTGGCCGACTATTTCGACAAGGCCTACGAGCTGGAACAGAAGCTCGAGCGCGCCGGCAAGCAGGAACAGCTGGAACTCATCCGCCACGTGCTGCCGGAGGGCGTGCGCGCGATCTTCGTGACCCAGGCCGAAGCACTGGGCCTGGGGCATGCGGTGCTCTGCGCCAAAGCCGTGATCGGCGACGAGCCGTTCGCCGTGCTGCTGCCGGACGACCTGATCTGGAACCGCGGCGCAGGTGCGCTCAAGCAGATGGCCGATCTCAACGAGGCCAGTGGTGCCAGCGTGATCGCCGTTGAAGACGTGCCGCACGAAAAGACGGCGAGCTACGGCATCGTGGCGACCGGGGCCTTTGATGGCCGCAAGGGTCGCATTTCGGAGATCGTGGAGAAGCCGAAGCCTGAGGACGCGCCGAGCGACCTGGCGGTGGTAGGCCGTTATGTGCTGAGCCCGAAGATCTTCGAGCTGCTTGAAAGCACCGGCAGCGGTGCCGGTGGCGAGATCCAGCTGACTGATGCGATCGCGCAGCTGCTGAAGACCGATGAGGTTGATGCTTATCGATTCGAGGGCACTCGCTTCGACTGCGGCACGCACCTGGGGCTGGTGGAGGCGACGATCCGGTTCGCGCTGGACAACCCGAAGCTGGCTGGCCCGGCGCGGGAGAAGCTGGCGGCGATGCTGGCGGAATAAGGTTTATCAAGCGCTCCGTCAGCGCCTTCCTGTCAGAGTGAGGAGGCGTGGGCAGTCCGCTGCAGGACACGCCGTAAACCCCCCTCCGGGGTCCGGCCCAGCCGCTGGCGGCTGTGCGTTCGGGCGCTTGCGAAGCAGTGCTTCGCAAGCAAAGCACCCTCACCCATGGGGGCTCGATGGCGCCATCCATGGCGCCAACGGTCCTGCAGCGGACTGCCCACGCCTCTCGACGGTTTCCTGCGAGCGCGGACGGGAAGGGCGGAATCAAGGGCAAGAGCACAAGCAAAAAAGGCAGCCGATGGCTGCCTTTTTTGCGTGTTGGGGTCAGATCCCTTTGCATCGCAAAGGGCTCTGACCCCAGCCTTTGCCCCTGCCTTTGCTCACCCCTCCGCCGCAGGGAGGCTGGAAGGGCCGGGTCGGCAGGGCTGCCCGGGACCG
>NZ_DS999412.1:3185682-3309137 GCF_000158575.1 Stenotrophomonas sp. SKA14 | reverse complement strand
CCACGCCATGAAGCCCAACGAGGCAATGCTTTGAACCTTACAGCGCCTCGAAAATGCCCGCCGCGCCCATGCCGGTGCCGATGCACATCGTCACCATGCCGTACTTCTGCTGGCGACGACGCAGGCCGTGCAGCAGGGTCGCGGTGCGGATCGCGCCGGTGGCGCCCAGCGGATGGCCCAGGGCGATCGCGCCGCCCAGCGGGTTGACCTTGCTCGGGTCCAGGCCGCAATCGCGGATCACCGCCAGCGACTGCGCGGCGAAGGCTTCATTGAGCTCGATCCAGTCCAGCTGGTCCTGGGTCAGGCCGGCCTGCTTCAGTGCCTTCGGGATCGCGGCGATCGGGCCGATGCCCATCACTTCCGGACGCACGCCGGCCACCGAGAAGCTGACGAAACGCGCCAGCGGGGTCAGGCCGTAATCCTTGATCGCCTGCTCCGAAGCCAGCAGCACGGCGCCGGCGCCATCGCTCATCTGCGAGGAGTTGCCGGCAGTGACGGTGCCGCCGAACTGGCCGTTGCGGAATACCGGGCGCAGCTTGGCCAGGCCTTCGGCCGAGGAGTCCGGGCGCGGGCCTTCGTCGGTGTCGGCCACCTTGTTGCGGGTGATGATGCGCTGGCCGTCGGCCAGGTCCGGCAGGTGCGAGACGATCTCGTACGGGCTGATCTCGTCCTTGAAGTCACCGTTCTGGATCGCGGCCATGGCCTTCTGGTGCGAGGCGAGGGCGAACGCATCCTGGTCTTCGCGCGAGACCTTCCATTCTTCGGCGACCTTCTCGGCGGTGATGCCCATGCCGTAGGCGATGGCCACGTGGTCGTTGTCGAACACGCTCGGTGCCATCGCGATCTTGTTGCCCATCATCGGCACCATCGACATCGACTCGGTGCCGCCGGCCAGCATCAGGTCGGCGTTGCCCAGGCGGATCGCGTCGGCGGCCTGCGCCACGGCCTGCAGGCCGGAGGAGCAGAAGCGGTTCACGGTCTGTGCGGCGATGGTGTTGGGCAGGCCGGCCAGCAGCACGCCGATGCGAGCCACGTTCATGCCCTGCTCGGCTTCCGGCATGGCGCAGCCGATGATGGCGTCATCGATGCGGTTGACGTCCACGCCCGGCGCCTGCGCGACGACGCTGCGCAGCACGTGCGCAAGCATGTCGTCGGGGCGGGTGTTGCGGAACATGCCCTTGGGCGCCTTGCCAACCGGGGTGCGGGTGGCGGCGACGATGTAGGCGTCCTGGATTTGCTTGGTCATTGCAGTGATCTCTTGAATAGGGGTTGGAAGAGGTTGCCGGCCAGCGGCCGGCACTACCGATGTCTTCCGTCAGTTCCGCAGCGGCTTGCCGGTCTTCAGCATGTGCGCGATGCGGGCCTGGGTCTTTTCCTGCTGGGCCAGTTCGACGAAGTGCTTGCGCTCCAGGGTCAGCAGCCACTCTTCGTCGACCAGGGTGCCGCGGTCGACCTTGCCGCCGCACAGCACGGTGGCGATGCGCTCGGCGATCTCGTAGTCATACGGGCTGATGAAACGGCCTTCCAGCATGTTGACCAGCATCATCTTGAAGGTGGCGATACCCACGTCACCGGCGACCTGGATGCGGCGTGCCGGCAGCGGCGGACGGTAGCCCGCTTCGGCCAGCGCACGGGCTTCGGCCTTGGCGATGTGCAGCGCCTCGTAGCTGTTGAACACCACCTTGTCGGTGCTGCGCAGCAGGCCCAGTTCCTTGGCGTTGACCGCCGAGTTGGAGACCTTGGCCATCGCCACGGTCTCGAAGGTCTTCTTCAGTTCGGCGAACACGTCACCGCCCGGGCCGGCGGCCTGCGAGGCACGCACGGCCAGTTCCTTCAGGCCACCGCCGGCCGGCAGCAGGCCGACGCCAGCCTCGACCAGGCCGATGTAGCTTTCCAGGAAGGCCACGGTCTTGGCGCTGTGCATCTGGAACTCGCAGCCGCCACCCAGGGCCAGGCCGCGCACGGCAGCCACCACCGGCACCAGCGAGTACTTGATGCGCTGGCTGGTGCGCTGGAAGTTGGCGACCATTTCTTCGAACTGGTCGACCTTGCCGGCCTGCAGCAGGCCCAGCGCGCCGGCCAGGTCGGCACCGGCGGAGAAGGGTTCCTTCTGCTGCCAGATCACCAGGCCCTGGAAATCCTTCTCGGCGCGGCTGACGCATTCCTGCAGGCCATCGAGCACCTGGTCGGACACGGTGTTCATCTTGGTCTTGAAGCTGACCACGGCGATGCCGTCGCCGTCATGCCACATGCGCAGGCCGTCGTTCTCGAACACGGTCTCGCCCGGCGCGAACGTCTCGCCCAGCAGCGGATCCGGGAAGCGCTGGCGCTGATACACCGGCAGCGACGAGCGCGGCAGCTTGGCGTTGCGCGACGGGCTGTAGCTGCCCTCGGCGGCGTGCACGCCGTCGCGGCCATCGAACACCCAGTCCGGCAGCGGGGCGTTGCTCATGCTCTTGCCGGCGACGATGTCATCGGCGATCCACTGCGCGACCTGCTTCCAGCCAGCGGCCTGCCAGGTTTCGAACGGGCCCAGCGACCAGCCGTAGCCCCAGCGGATGGCCAGGTCGACGTCGCGCGCGGTCTCGGCGATGTCGGCCAGGTGGTAGGCGCTGTAGTGGAACAGGTCGCGGAAGGTCGCCCACAGGAACTGCGCCTGCGGGTGCTGGCTCTCGCGCAGCTTGGCGAACTTCTCGGCCGGGTTCCTGATCTTCAGGATCTCGACCACTTCCGGTGCAGCGGTGCGGTCAGCCGGGCGGTAGTCCTGCTTCTCCAGGTCCAGCACCACGATGTCCTTGCCGACCTTGCGGAAGATGCCGGCGCCGGTCTTCTGGCCCAGCGCGCCCTTGGCGATCAGCGCGTCCAGCCACTTCGGCGACTTGAAGAACGCGTGCCACGGATCGTTCGGCAGGGTGTCGCCCATGGTCTTGATGACGTGGGCCATGGTGTCCAGGCCGACCACGTCGGAGGTGCGGTAGGTGGCCGACTTCGGGCGGCCGACCAGCGGGCCGGTCAGGCCGTCCACTTCATCGAAGCCCAGGCCGAACTGCTGGGTGTGGTGGATGGTGGACAGGATCGAGAACACGCCGATGCGGTTGCCGATGAAATTCGGGGTGTCCTTTGCGTACACCACGCCCTTGCCCAGGGTGGTGACCAGGAATTCTTCCAGGCCTTCCAGCACGGCGGCATCGGTGGTGGTGGCCGGGATCAGCTCGGCCAGGTGCATGTAGCGCGGCGGGTTGAAGAAGTGCACGCCGCAGAAGCGGTGGCGCAGCTGCTCGGGCAGCACGTCGGCCAGCTTGTTGATGCCCAGGCCCGAGGTGTTGGAAGCCAGCACGGCGTGGTCGGCCACGAACGGGGCGATCTTCTTGTACAGGTCCTGCTTCCAGTCCATGCGCTCGGCGATGGCCTCGATGATCAGGTCGCAGTCCTTCAGCTGCTCCAGGCCGGACTCGTAGTTGGCCGGGGTGATCGCTTCGGCCAGCGACTTGCTGGCCAGCGGCGCCGGACTCAGCTTGCCCAGGTTGGCGATCGCCTTCAGCACGATGCCGTCGGCCGGACCTTCCTTGGCGGGCAGGTCGAACAGCACGGTGTCGACGCCAGCGTTGGTGAGGTGGGCGGCGATCTGGGCACCCATGACGCCGGCACCCAGCACGGCGGCGCGGCGGACTAGCAGGGAATTGGACATGGTGTAGGGCCTTTGTTGGTCAGCAGTTACTGGGTGGGTCACACCCGGTGGAATCACGGGGAAGCGGGCAGGGCGCTGGCGCGTGCGGCGGCGCGGAACCCGGCTTCGGCGAAATGGATCAGTTCGTGGGCGGCATGGGCACGATGCGCCGCTTCGGTGACACCGGCGGGACGCTTGATCAGACCGAAGTCGGCCATGGCATAGGTGAGCGAGCCGGCCAGGAAGTCCAGGCGCCAGTACAGCTCTTCCTTGCTCAGGTCGGGCGCGCATTCGGCAATCGCCTTGCCGAACGCACGCAGCACGTGGCCGTAGTGGTCGGACAGGAACTTGCGCAGGTTGTCGTTCTTCTCGGCGTAGGCGCGCGCGATCACGCGCACGAAGGCGCCGCCGTTCTGGCGGTCCTGGGCCAGCGCCAGCGCCGGCTCGACGAAGGCGGCCAGCACCGGGCGCAGCTGCCCGGGATGTTCGCTGCGGGCGCGCTCGAGCTGGGCCAGGCGGGCGCCGGTCATCTCGTCCATGCGGCGGCGGAACACCTCGTTGACCAGGTTTTCCTTGGAGCCGAAGTGGTAATTGACCGCTGCGATGTTGACGTCGGCCTGGCTGGTCACCTGGCGCAGCGAAGTGCCGGCGAAGCCGTGCTGGGCAAACAGCTCCTCGGCGGCACCGAGGATGCGGTCCTTGGTCGAGAAGTGGGCGGGCTTGGCCATCGGCGGGCGGACCTTAATCAAACGATTGTTTGATACTAGAACCAGACGGTAGCGTATGGCATTTTGCAGTGCAGCAAAAATGCCCGGAGCGGTCAGAATCCGCTCAGGTGGGTGAATGGGCGCAAAGGGTAGTGCCGGCCGCTGGCCGGCAACCGTGGGCAGCCCGGCGGGCGCCAGCCTGCCGGCCAGCGGCCGGCACTACCACGCCAGCGCTTTATCTTTTACAATTCGCCTACGTTTATCAGGCTAAGCCCGCGTCCCGACGCGGGTTTTTTTCATGTTACCCTTCGGGCCATCAGCGGCCCGATTCCATTGGAGACATCCCATGGCGCTGGAGCGCACCCTTTCGATCATCAAGCCGGACGCCGTTGCCAAGAACGTCATCGGCGAAATCTACGCCCGCTTCGAGAAGGCCGGCCTGAAGGTCGTGGCCGCCAAGTACAAGCAGCTGTCGCGCCGTGAAGCCGAAGGCTTCTACGCCGTGCACCGCGAGCGTCCGTTCTTCAACGCGCTGGTCGAGTTCATGATCTCCGGCCCGGTGATGATCCAGGCCCTGGAAGGCGAGAACGCCGTCCTGGCCCACCGCGACCTGCTGGGCGCCACCAACCCGAAGGAAGCCGCTGCGGGCACCATCCGCGCCGACTTCGCCGAATCCATCGATGCCAACGCCGCCCACGGCTCGGACTCGGTCGAGAATGCCGCGATTGAAATCGCCTACTTCTTCGCCGCCACCGAAGTCGTTTCGCGCTGAGAGTAATGCCGTGAACGAGGTCGTACAGTCCCCCGCCATCCAGCCGCTGCCGAAGTCGGCACCCACGGCTGGCAAGCAGAACCTGCTCGACCTCGATCGCGCGGGCCTGGAGAAATTTTTCGTCGAGGTTCTCGGCGAAAAGAAGTTCCGTGCCCATCAGGTGATGAAGTGGATCCACCATCGCTACGTCACCGACTTCGATGAAATGACCGACCTCGGCAAGGTCCTGCGCGCCAAGCTGCAGGCCCATGCCGAGGTGCTGGTTCCGAACATCGTGTTCGACAAGCCCTCCGCCGACGGCACCCACAAGTGGCTGCTGGCGATGGGCGTGGATGGCAAGAACGCCATCGAGACCGTGTACATCCCCGACAAGACCCGCGGCACGCTGTGCGTGTCCTCGCAGGTCGGTTGCGGGCTGAACTGCACGTTCTGCTCCACCGCCACCCAGGGCTTCAACCGCAACCTGACCACCGCCGAGATCATCGGCCAGGTGTGGGTTGCCGCACGCCACCTGGGCAACGTGCCGCACCAGATGCGCCGCCTCACCAACGTGGTGATGATGGGCATGGGCGAGCCGCTGATGAATTTCGACAACGTCGTGCGCGCGATGAGCGTGATGCGCGACGACCTGGGCTACGGCCTGGCCAACAAGCGCGTGACCCTGTCCACCTCCGGCCTGGTGCCGCAGATCGACCGCCTGTCCGCCGAAAGCGACGTGTCGCTGGCGGTGTCGCTGCATGCGCCCAACGATGCGCTGCGCGAGACCCTGGTGCCGCTCAACAAGAAGTACCCGATCGCCGAGCTGATGGCCTCGTGCGCGCGCTACCTGCGCGCCAACAAGCGCCGCGAATCGGTGACCTTCGAATACACCCTGATGAAGGGTATCAACGACAAGCCCGAGCATGCCCGTGAATTGGCCCGCCTGATGCGCCAGTTCGACAATGCGGTGCAGGCCAAGGATTCGGGCAAGGTCAACCTGATTCCGTTCAACCCGTTCCCGGGCACCCGCTACGAGCGGTCGGAAGAAGCGCACATCCGTGCCTTCCAGAAGATCCTGCTCGACAGCAACGTGCTGACCATGGTCCGGCGCACCCGTGGCGACGACATCGACGCCGCCTGTGGCCAGCTCAAGGGCCAGGTGATGGACCGCACCCGCCGCCAGGCGGAGTTCAACAAGACGCTGCAGGCGGGGAAGGGGAGCGATGCCGCGGCCTGACCGCCTCTGGCTGGCCCTGTTCGCAGGCGTGCTGGCCCTCTCGGTCGGCGGCTGCAAATCCCAACCCAAGGCCAAGCTGGGCCCCAGCCTGGCGCCGGTGTACTCGGTCCGCGATCCGGACAACGTCCGCCGTCAGGTGCGCTGGCAGGATCTGCTCGCGCTGGCCGCCCGCGACATGCAGGTCGGCAACCTCGATGCGGCCGAGCGCAAGGCCCGTGAGGCGCAGAAGCTGGCGCCGGAGGCTCCGGACGCGCTGGTGCTGCTGGCCGGCATCGACGAGCGCCGTGGCCGCACCCCGCAGGCCGGCGAGAGCTTCCGCAGGGCCGCCGAACTGGCGCCGCAGCGCGGCGACATCCTCAACAATTACGGTGCCTGGCTGTGCCAGCAGGGCCGGCCGGCCGAGTCACTGGTCTGGTTCGACCGCGCGCTGCAGGCGCCGGGCTATGCCACGCCAGCCGAGGCACAGGCCAATGCGGGCGGCTGCGCACTGGATGCCGGCCAGTTCGAACGTGCCGAACGCGACCTTCGCGCGGCGCTGACGACACTGCCTGACAACCCGGTCGCACTCGAGGCGATGGCCCAGCTCAGCTTCCGCCAGGGCCGTTACATGGAGGCCCGGGCCTTCGCCGAACGTAGGATTGCGGCTGCACCCGCAACGCGTTCCGTGTTACAACTTGCGTCTCAAATCGAAGCGCGGCTGGGCGATCGGGCGGCATCTGATCGCTATCTCCAGCGGATTCGACAGGAATTTCCGCAGGAAGCGGGCTCCTAACTCCAGGGTTGATGCATTGTGATTGATGACCAGACTGTGAGCGCTCTCGAGACTGCGGCCGGCTGCGGCACCCGCCTGCGCCAGGCCCGCGAAGCGGCCGGACTGACCCTCGAGGATGTCGGCACGCGCCTGCGCATGCCGGTCCAGGTGGTCAAGTCGCTGGAAGAGGAACAATGGCAGAAGCTCGGCGCGCCGGTGTTCGTGCGTGGCCAGTTGCGCAGCTATGCGCGCCTGCTCAACGTGGATGTGAGCCAGTTGCTGGAGCAGGCCCAGGTCGGCCCGGTGGTTCCGCCCACCCTGGTCAGCCATACCCATACCCCGCGCGCGCGCCGCATTGCCGAGAACCTCGGTCGGCGCATGCTCTATGTCGGCATCACCGCGGTCCTGGCCGTGCCGGTGTGGTTCGCCACCCGTGGCCACTTCGACGGCAGTGCCACGCCGTCGCCGAACACCGCCTCGCTGGACGCGATCCCGGCCGCCGTGCCGGTGGCTCCGTCCGCCGCAGGCGTCGAGCCGGCCGCCCCGGTTGACGTGGCGAGCGCCCCGGCCAGCAAGCCGGCCGCGACCCCGTACGTGGCCTCGCTGGCCCCGGTGCCGCGTTCGGCCCCGGCGCCGGCCGCCGCCAACACGCTGGACATGCGGTTCAGCGGCGACAGCTGGGTCGATATTGGCGGCCCGGATGGTGCCACCGTCGAGAAGGCGCTGATCAAGTCCGGCGAAAGCCGCAGCTTCACCCCGGGCCAGGTGACCCGGGTGACCCTGGGCAACGCCTCGGCGGTCCAGGTTCAGCAGAACGGCGCTATCGTCGATCTGACCCCCTACCAGCGAGCCAACGTGGCACGCTTTCAGGTATCCTCTGAAGGCTCCGTAGTCCCGGTTTCGCACTGAGGCGCGGTTTCACCACCTTCGATTAAACCCAATGGTCCCTCCCGATGGGCGGGGCGAGAGTACGCATGGCGATCGACGATCTGCTCGACGAGCACGAACAAAGTGAACGCGTCCGCAGCTGGCTGCGGAAGAATGGCGCCAGCATCCTTGGTGGCGTGGTCATCGCCATCGGTGCCATCGCCGGCTGGCAGTGGTACCAGAAGGATCAGGGCGGCAAGCTGGCCTCGGCCAATGTCGAGTACCAGAAGGCGCTCCTCGGCCTGCAGCAGAACAAGCTCGACGATGCCTCCAAGGCCGTGAAGGCGCTTGAAGCCGGCCCGTCCAGCATCTACGGCGACCTCGCGGCGCTGCAGCTGGCCAAGGCCCAGGTTGACGCCGGCAAGAATGAAGAGGCGCTGGCCACCCTGCGCGGCGTGAAGGTCGAAGGTGACCTGCAGCGCGTGGTCGACCAGCGCGTGGCCCGCCTGCTGGTGGCCACCGGCAAGAGCGACGAGGCGATCAAGCTGCTGGGCAGCGCCGCCGACAGCAGCAGCCTGGAAATCCATGGCGATGCGCTGATGGCGCAGGGCAAGCGTGACGACGCCCGTGCACAGTACGAGAAGGCGCTGAAATCGCTGGACGTGGCAGCGCCGCAGCGGCGCCTGCTGGAAACCAAGGTTATGGATGCTGGCGGCACGGTCGCCGCCCCTGCGGAGTCGGTTTGATGAGTCAGAAGGTCATGATCACCCGCGTCGCCACCGTGCTCCTGATGGGCATGGCCCTGACCGGCTGCAGCACCGTGAAGGGCTGGTTCGCCGGCAAGGACGCAGCAGCGAAGAAGGCCCAGGAGCCGGCTGAACTGGTCAAGTTCGAACCGAGCGTCAAGGTCAACAAGGCCTGGTCGGTCAACCTCGGCAAGGGCGAGCGCCGCATCGGCGTGCGCCAGGGCCCGGCGGTGGCCAACGGCCACGTGTTCGCTGCGGCAATCACCGGTGGCGTGCACGCCATCGACCTGCAGACCGGCAAGAAGGTCTGGACCTGGGAGCCGAAGAAAGAAAAGAAGAAGCCGAAGCTGCGCCTGTCCGGCGGCCCGGGTGTCGGTGAGAACCTGGTCGTGATCGGCACGCTGGATGGCCAGGTCATTGCCCTGGACATCAACGACGGCAGCGAGAAGTGGCGCGCCCGTGTTCCGGGTGAAGTGATTGCTGCTCCGGCCGTGGCCCAGGGCCTGGTGTTCGTGCGCAGCAACGATGGCCGCGTGACCGCCTTCGATGCCGGCAACGGCACCCAGAAGTGGTTCAACCCGAGCGAACTGCCGGCGCTGACCGTGCGCGGCAACGCGCCGGTGGTCACCGGCCCGGGCGTGCTGTTCATCGGCAAGGACGAGGGCGCGGTTGCGGCCCTGGCCCAGCAGGATGGCCGCACCCTGTGGGAACAGAACATCGGCAACGGCGAAGGCCGTACCGAGCTTGAGCGCATGGCCGACGTTGACGGTGCTCCGGTACTGGAGGGCAACACCCTCTACGTGAGCAGCTTCAAGAACCAGACCATGGCCATCGAAGGCCCGACCGGTCGCCCGCTGTGGGCGCGCGACCATGGCGGTGCCGGTGGCGTGGCGGTGTCGTCGGGCAATGTGTTCGTCACCGACAACAAGGGCGGCGTGTTCGGCCTGGACAAGGCGACCGGCGCGGCGATGTGGTCGCAGACCGAGCTGGCGCGTCGTTCGCTGACCGGCCCGGTGCTGCAGGGTGATTACGTGGTCGTCGGTGACTACAAGGGATACGTGCACTGGTTGAAGACCTCCGATGGTGCGATGGCGGCACGGGCGAAGAGCGGCGGTGACGCCCTGCTGGCCCAGCCGGTCGTCGCAGACGGGGTGCTGCTGGTGCAGAACGTTGATGGCAAGCTGACCGCCTTCCGGTTGGCAAATTAAAAATTGGAGTAATCGCGATGCTGCCTTTGGTCGCCCTGGTTGGACGGCCGAATGTCGGCAAGTCGACTATTTTCAATGCGCTGACGCGCACCCGTGACGCGCTGGTCCATGACCAGCCCGGCGTCACCCGCGACCGCAACTACGGTGTCTGCCGTCTGGACGAGGACAATCATTTCCTCGTCGTCGACACCGGCGGTATCGCGGAAGAGGAAGAGGGTCTGGCCGGTGCCACCACCCGCCAGGCCCGCGCCGCTGCGGCGGAAGCGGACCTGATCCTGTTCGTGGTCGACGCCCGTGAGGGTACGTCGGCGATGGACGACGAGATCCTGGCCTGGCTGCGCAAGCTGTCGCGCCCGACGCTGCTGCTGATCAACAAGATCGACGGCACCGACGAGGACAGCGTGCGTTCGGAATTCGCCCGTTACGGCTTCGGCGAGATGCTGACCGTCTCGGCGGCGCATCGCCAGGGCTTGGACGACCTGCTGGACGAAGTGATCCAGCGCCTGCCCGAAGAAGGCAGCGGCGAAGAGCTGGACAACGATCCGAACCGCATCCGCATCGCCTTCGTCGGCCGCCCGAACGTGGGCAAGTCGACCCTGGTCAACCGCATCCTCGGCGAGGAGCGCATGATCGCTTCCGACGTGCCGGGCACCACCCGCGACTCGATCGCGGTGGACCTGGAGCGTGACGGCCGCGAGTACCGCCTGATCGATACCGCCGGCCTGCGCCGCCGCTCGCGCGTGGACGAGGTCGTCGAGAAGTTCTCGGTGGTCAAGACCATGCAGTCGATCGAGCAGTGCCAGGTGGCCGTGCTGATGCTGGATGCCACCGAAGGCGTGACCGACCAGGACGCCACCGTGCTCGGTGCCGTGCTCGACGCCGGCCGCGCGCTGGTGATCGCCATCAACAAGTGGGATGGCCTGACCGAGTACCAGCGCGAGCAGGCCGAGACGCTGCTGTCGTTGAAGCTGGGCTTCGTGCCGTGGGCCGAATCGGTGCGCATCTCGGCCAAGCATGGCTCGGGCCTGCGAGAGCTGTTCCGTGCCGTGCACCGCGCGCACGAGTCGGCCAACAAGACCTTCACTACCAGCGAAGTGAACAAGGCGCTGGAAGTGGCGTACGAGACCAACCCGCCGCCGACCATCCGCGGCCACGTCTCCAAGCTGCGTTACGTGCACCCGGCCGGCGCAAACCCGCCGACCTTCATCGTGCACGGCACGCGCCTGAAGGAGCTGCAGGAATCGTACAAGCGCTACCTGGAGAACTTCTTCCGCAAGCGCTTCAAGCTGATCGGCACCCCGGTGAGCTTCATCTTCCGCGAGGGTACCAACCCGTACGAGGGCAAGAAGAACGTCCTCACCGAGCGGCAGGTCAAGGCCAAGCGGCGCTTGATGAAGCACGTCAAGGGCAAGTGATCTGCGGTAGTGCCGGCCGCTGGCCGGCAACCTCGCGGAGTCTGACGCGTTCATGGCGTGGTCGGCCAGCGGCCGGCACTACCCCCGCGTTTGCGGATATCGGTCAAGGCGGCCTGGCGGCACCTGCGCGATAATGCGGCCATGAGCATCCGAGAGCTTTCCCCCGCGCAGGCGCGCGAGCGCCTGGCCCACGGCGCCGTGCTGATCGATGTGCGCGAGGCGCACGAACGGGCCGGGGGCATGGCCGAGGGCGCGCGTGGCGTGGCCAGGGGCGAGCTGCAGGCCGATCCGGCCGCGTACCTGCCGCGTCACGACCAGGAAATCCTGCTGATCTGCCAGAGCGGCAAGCGCTCGGCCGATGCCGCGCAGTTCCTGCAGGAGGCCGGGTATGCCAACGTCGCTTCCGTGACGGGCGGTACCGTGGCCTGGCGCGAGCAGGTGCTGCCACTGGTGCAGCCGCTGACCAGCGCGGCCGACCGCGACTTCTACGACCGCTATTCGCGCCATCTGCTGCTGCCGCAGGTGGGCGAGGTGGGTCAACGCCGCCTGCAGCAGTCGCGCGTGCTGGTGCTGGGCGCGGGCGGGTTGGGCGCACCGGCCGGCTTCTATCTGGCTGCGGCCGGGGTAGGGCACCTGCGCTTTGCCGACCATGACCGTGTGGAGCGCAGCAACCTGCACCGGCAGATCGTGCATACCGAGGCCAGTGTCGGCCAGCTCAAGGTCGATTCCGCACGTGAGCGGTTGCTGGCGCTGAACCCGTCGATCGAGGTCGAAGCGGTGCCCGAGCGCGTCACCTCCGAGAACGTGGACGCGCTGCTGGACGGCGTGGACGTGGTGCTGGACGGCTCGGACAACTTCCCGCTGCGCTACCTGCTCAACGACGCCTGCATCAAGCACGCCAAGCCGCTGGTGTACGCCGCCATCGAGCGCTTTGACGGCCAGGTCAGCGTGTTTGACGCCGGCCGCCAGCGTGGCGTGGCGCCGTGCTACCGCTGCCTGTTCCCCGAGCCGCCGCCGCCGGAGTTCGCGCCGAACTGTTCCGAGGCCGGCGTGCTGGGCGTACTGCCTGGGCTGGCCGGGGTGCTGCAGGCCACCGAGGTGCTGAAGCTGCAGCTGGGTATCGGTGAACCGCTGGTGGGGCGCCTGCTGCGCTTCGATGCGCTGGGCATGCGCTTCCGCGAGACCGGCATCCGGCCGGACCCGCAGTGCCCGGTGTGTGCGCCGGGGGTGCCGTTCCCGGGGTATATCGATTACACAGCGTTTTGCCGGGGTGGGTGAACCCGGCCGGGGAATGCACCGGTGGATGCCGACCTTGGTCGGCGCTCTCGTGCCAACCAAGGTTGGCACCTACCGAAGCGGATGCATGGTTTCGGGATCCGGCATCCGGCCGGACCCGCAGTGCCCGGTGTGCGCGCCGGGGGTGCTGTTCCCGGGGTACATCGATTACGCCGCGTTCTGTCGGGGTGGGTGAACCCGGCCGGGGAATGCACCCGTGGATGCCGACCTTGGTCGGCACTCTCGTGCCAACCAAGGTTGGCACCTACCGAAGCGGGTGCAAGGTTGGCACCCGCCGAGGCGGGGGCGTGGTTGGCACCTGTCGAGGCGTGTGCATGGTTTCGGGATGATGCTCGGGGTCAGTCCCCACATCGTTCCACCTCCAAGACAATCCGGCGCAACATGCGTGCTATTGCCGTCATCGGCATTGCTCTATTGTTGAACCCGATTCTGGATCTTGGGGAAAGCACCGCATGGCGGTAGAAGCAGCGACCAGCGAGCTGGTCAAGGTCGTGGCCCTGTTGGGTGCGGCGGTGGTGATGGTGCCTTTGTTCCGCCGGGCCGGCCTGGGCTCGGTGCTGGGCTACTTCGCCGCTGGCCTGGCGATCGGACCGTTCGGGCTGGGCTGGTTCTCCGACCCGCAGGCGATCCTGCATACCGCCGAGCTCGGCGTGGTGATGTTTCTGTTCGTGATCGGCCTGGAAATGCGGCCCTCGCACCTGTGGAGCCTGCGCAAGGAAATCTTCGGGCTGGGCACGCTGCAGATCGCCACCTGTGCGCTGGTGCTGACCAGCATCGCCAAGCTGTTCGGCTTCCCCTGGCAGGTCGCCTTCATCGGCGCCACCGGCTTCGTGCTCACCTCCACCGCGGTGGTGATGCAGCTGCTGGCCGAGCGCGGTGACATCGCGCTGCCCTCTGGCCAGAAGATCGTTTCGATCCTGCTGTTCGAAGACCTGCTGATCGTGCCGTTGCTGGCGCTGGTGGCGTGGATGGCGCCGAGTGCGGGCAGCGCCGATGGCGAGGGGTCGCGCTGGCTGTCCGTGGCAATCGGTGTCGGCGCCATCGTCGGTCTGGTGCTGGTCGGCCGCTTCCTGCTCAATCCCTTGTTCCGGGTGCTGGCCGAATCGAAGGCGCGCGAGGTGATGACCGCCGCCGCGCTGCTGGTGGTGCTGGGTGCGGCGCTGCTGATGCAGCTGTCCGGCCTGTCGATGGCGATGGGCGCGTTCCTGGCCGGCGTGCTGCTGAGCGAGTCGACCTTCCGCCACCAGATCGAAGCGGACATCGAACCGTTCCGCGGCATCCTGCTCGGCCTGTTCTTCCTCAGCGTGGGCATGGCGCTGGACCTGAGCGTGGTGGCCGCGCACTGGCAGCTGATCCTCGGCCTGGTGCTGGCGTTGATGGCGGCCAAGGCGCTGTGCATCTACGTGGTGGCGCGCATCATGGGCAGCGATCACGCGCAGGCGCTGGACCGTGGCGTGCTGATGGCGCAGGGCGGCGAGTTCGCCTTCGTGCTGTTCTCCGCCGCTGCATCGGCCGGCGTGATCGACCTGGAGATCAATGCCAACTTCACCGCCGTGGTGGTGCTGTCGATGGCGCTGACTCCGCTGGTGGTGCTGGTCTACAAGCGCGTGGCACCGAAGCCGACGGTGAACATGGACGGCGTGGACGAGGCCGATGGCCTGTCCGGCAGCGTGCTGCTGATCGGCTTCGGTCGCTTCGGCCAGGTTGCCAGCCAGTCGCTGCTGGCGCGCGACGTGGACGTAACCATCATCGACAACGATGTGGAGATGATCCAGAGCGCGGCGCGGTTCGGTTTCAAGATCTACTACGGCGATGGCACGCGTCTGGACGTGCTGCATGCCTCGGGTGCCGCGACCGCACGTGCGATCGCGGTGTGCGTGGACAAGGCCGAGGCCGCCGACCGCATCGTTGAACTGGTGGCGCATGAATTCCCGCAGGCCAAGCTGATGGTGCGCTCGTTCGACCGCGAGCATTCGCTGCGGCTGATCCATGCCGGTGTCGATTTCCAGATCCGCGAGACGTTTGAGTCGGCGGTGCTGTTCGGCCAGGCCGCACTGGTGGAACTGGGTGCGGACGAGGATGACGCGATCGAGATTGCAGAGCAGATCCGCCGCCGCGATGCCGAGCGCTTCGAGCTGGAGATTGCTGGTGGCGGTTTGAATGCCGGCGCACGGATGATCTACGGCAACAGCCCGCAGGGCGTACCGACGCCGACCCCGTTTACCGCACCGAAGCGCGCGAGCAAGACGCTGAACCCGCAGGACGTGCCGGAAGAGGAAGAGTAGCCCCGGTCGTGCCGGCCGCTGGCCGGCAGATACGGAAACGTTCCGACGCCATGAGGTTGCCGGCCAGCGGCCGGCACTACCGGCAGATACGGAAACGTTCCGACGTCATGAGGTTGCCGGCCAGCGGCCGGCACTACCGAGGCGCGGTGTCGACGTGCGGCGGTGGGCGAGGGGGCCTGAATCGGGGACAATAGCGTCCCCGCCGCCCCACGCCCGCTCCCGATGACCGATTCCGCCCCCCAGCTTCCTGCCCGCATCCTCGATGGCCGCCGTATCGCCGAGGACCTGCTCGACAGCCTGAAGGTGCGCGTCGACGCCCGCGTGGCCGCCGGTGGCAGCCGTCCGGGCCTGGCCGTGGTGCTGGTCGGTGGCGACCCGGCCTCGACCGTGTACGTGCGCAACAAGCGCCGTGCCGCCGAGAAGGTCGGCATCGAAGCGCATGACTACGATCTGCCGGCCGGCACCACCGAAGCCGAGCTGCTCGACCTGATCGACCAGCTCAACGCCGACCCGAAGATCAACGGCATCCTGATCCAGCTGCCGCTGCCGGGCATCCCCGACGCGCGCCGGCTGATCCAGCGCATCGACCCGCGCAAGGATGTGGACGGCTTCCATCCGGAAAACGTCGGCCACCTGGCCCTGCGCGAGTTCGGCCTGCGCCCCTGCACCCCGCGCGGCATCACCACGCTGCTGGGCCACACCGACCAGCCGGTGCGCGGCCGCAACGCCACCATTGTGGGCGTGAGCAACCACGTCGGCCGCCCGATGGGCCTGGAGCTGCTGATTGCCGGCTGCACCGTCACCAGCTGCCACAAGTTCACCCCCAAGGACGTGCTGGAACAGGCCGTGCGCAACGCCGACGTCCTGGTGGTGGCGGTGGGCCGCCCGGGCATCGTGCCGGGCGAGTGGGTGAAGCCGGGCGCGGTGGTGATCGATGTGGGCATCAACCGGTTGGACGACGGCCGGTTGGTGGGCGATGTTGGGTTTGAAGCGGCGGCCCAGCGGGCCAGCTGGATCACCCCGGTGCCGGGTGGCGTGGGCCCGATGACCGTGGCCACGTTGATGCAGAACACGTTGGAAGCGGCCGAAGCGCTGAGCTGACTGGTAGTGCCGGCCGCTGGCCGGCAACCCGGTTAGCCGTCCGAAGGTTCATGAGGTTGCCGGCCAGCGGCCGGCACTACCTGCTTTGGTGCGGCCCCTGAATGGATCGCCGCCTGCGCGACACTGCGTCGCATCTACCCCCTGCCACAGGGCGCGAAAACAGGGTAAAATGTCGCGCTTCCCCACATCTCGGGTATGCCGATGCTGCGCATCCAGGCTGAAGCACTCACTTACGACGACGTCTCGCTCGTCCCCGCCCACTCGACCATCCTGCCCAAGGACGTCAACCTCGAAACGCGGTTGACTCGCGACCTGAAGCTGAAGCTTCCGATCCTGTCCGCAGCCATGGATACCGTCACCGAAGCCCGCCTGGCCATCGCCATGGCACAGCTCGGCGGCATGGGCATCATCCACAAGAATCTCAGTCTGGAACAGCAGGCCGCGGAAGTGGCCAAGGTCAAGAAGTTCGAGGCCGGTGTCATCCGCGACCCGATCACCGTCGGCCCGGAAACCACCATCCGCGACGTGCTGGCCCTGACCCAGGCGCACAACATCTCCGGCGTGCCGGTGGTGGGCAGCGACGGCCTGCTGGCCGGCATCGTGACCCACCGCGATATGCGCTTCGAGACCGAGCTGGACGATCCGGTCCGCCACATCATGACCAAGAAGGATCGCCTGATCACGGTCAAGGAAGGCGCCGCCTCCGACGAAGTGCTGCAGCTGCTGCACCGCAACCGCATCGAAAAGGTGCTGGTGGTCAATGATTCGTTCGAACTGCGTGGCCTGATCACCGTCAAGGACATCCAGAAGAACACCGACTTCCCGAATGCTGCCAAGGATCTGTCGACCCGCCTGCTGGTCGGCGCTGCCGTCGGCGTGGGTGGCGATACCGATCGCCGCGTGGAAGCGCTGGTCGCCGCCGGCGTGGACGTGATCGTGGTCGATACCGCGCACGGCCACTCGCAGGGCGTGCTGGACCGCGTCAGCTGGGTCAAGAAGAACTTCCCGAACGTGCAGGTCATCGGTGGCAACATCTGCACCGGCGAAGCCGCACTGGCGCTGCTGGACAGCGGCGCGGATGCAGTGAAGGTCGGCATCGGCCCGGGCTCGATCTGCACCACGCGCGTCGTCGCCGGCGTTGGCGTGCCGCAGGTCACCGCGATCGACCTGGTGGCCGAAGCGCTGCAGGACCGTATCCCGCTGATCGCCGACGGTGGCATCCGCTACTCGGGCGACATCGGCAAGGCGCTGGCCGCCGGTGCCTCGACCATCATGGTCGGCGGCCTGCTGGCCGGTACCGAGGAATCGCCGGGCGAGACCGAGCTGTACCAGGGCCGTTCGTACAAGAGCTACCGCGGCATGGGTTCGCTGGCTGCCATGGAGAAGGGGTCGAAGGACCGCTACTTCCAGGACGCCGCCACCGCCGACAAGCTGGTGCCGGAAGGCATCGAAGGTCGCGTGCCGTACCGCGGCCCGGTGGGCGGCATCATCCACCAGCTGATGGGCGGCCTGCGCGCCACCATGGGCTACGTGGGCTGCGCCACCATCGAAGACATGCGCAGCAAGCCCAAGTTCGTCAAGATCAGCGGCGCCGGCCAGCGTGAGAGCCACGTCCACGACGTGACGATCACCAAAGAGCCGCCGAACTACCGCGCCTGACGCGGGCCGGGCAAAGAGGAACGAGGAAGCTGATTCCCGTTCCTCTTTTTCCATCTGCTGCTGCAAATCTGATTTCGTTTTCCCTACTGCATTGCCAGGGCGCCATGACCAACATCCATAACGACAAGATCCTCATCCTCGATTTCGGCGCGCAGTACACGCAGCTGATCGCCCGCCGCATCCGCGAGCTGGGCGTCTACTGCGAAATCTGGGCGTGGGACCACAACCCGGCCGAGATCGCGGCGTTCGGCGCCAAGGGCATCATCCTGTCCGGTGGCCCGGAATCGACCACGCTGCCGGGCGCCCCGGCTGCGCCGCAGGAAGTGTTCGACAGCGGCCTGCCGATCTTCGGCATCTGCTACGGCATGCAGACCCTGGCCGCGCAGCTGGGCGGTGCCACCGAAGCCGCTGACCAGCGCGAGTTCGGCCACGCCGAAGTGAACGTGATCAACCCCGATGCGCTGTTCAAGGGCCTGAGCGACCACGGCGGCGAGCCGAAGCTGAATGTCTGGATGAGCCACGGCGACCACGTCTCCGTTGCGCCGCCGGGCTTCACCATCACCGCCACCACCGACCGCATTCCGGTGGCCGCCATGGCCAACGAAGAAAAGCGCTGGTACGGCGTGCAGTTCCACCCGGAAGTGACCCACACCCTGCAGGGCCAGGCGCTGCTGCGCCGCTTCGTGGTGGATGTGTGCGGCTGCCAGACCCTTTGGACCGCCGCCAACATCATCGGCGACCAGATTGCCCGCGTGCGCGAGCAGGTGGGCGATGACGAAGTGATCCTGGGCCTGTCCGGCGGCGTTGACTCGTCGGTTGTGGCCGCGCTGCTGCACAAGGCCATCGGCGAGAAGCTGACCTGCGTGTTCGTGGATACCGGCCTGCTGCGCTGGCAGGAAGGCGACCAGGTGATGGCGATGTTTGCCGAGCACATGGGCGTCAAGGTCGTTCGCGTGAATGCCGCCGACCGTTACTTTGCCGCGCTGGAAGGCGTGAGCGACCCGGAAGCCAAGCGCAAGATCATCGGCAACCTGTTCGTTGAGATCTTCGATGAAGAGTCGAACAAGCTGAAGAACGCCAAGTGGCTGGCGCAGGGCACCATCTACCCGGACGTGATCGAGTCGGCCGGCAGCAAAACCGGCAAGGCGCATGTGATCAAGAGCCACCACAACGTGGGCGGCCTGCCGGAGCACATGAAGCTGGGCCTGGTGGAGCCGCTGCGCGAGTTGTTCAAGGACGAAGTGCGCCGCCTGGGCGTTGAGCTGGGCCTGCCGCGCACCATGGTCTACCGCCATCCGTTCCCGGGCCCGGGCCTGGGCGTGCGTATCCTGGGCGAAGTGAAGCGCGAATACGCCGAACTGCTGGCCAAGGCCGATGCCATCTTCATTGATGAGCTGCGCAAGGCCGACCTGTACGACAAGACCAGCCAGGCGTTTGCCGTGTTCCTGCCGGTGAAGTCGGTGGGCGTGGTGGGCGATGCGCGGGCGTATGAGTGGGTGATTGCGCTAAGGGCGGTGGAGACGATCGACTTCATGACGGCGCATTGGGCGCACCTGCCGTATGAATTCCTGGGGACGGTGAGCAACCGGATCATCAATGAGTTGCGGGGGGTGTCGAGGGTTGTTTATGACATCTCGGGGAAGCCGCCGGCGACTATTGAGTGGGAGTGAGTTGAAAGAACGAGGGCGCCGAGAGGCGCCCTTTTTGTATGTCTAGTGCTCCTGCAAATGGCGCACGCTTGTGAGCTGATTGCCGCTGATCATCCCCAGTCATTCATGCTGGCCACCTGCGACCGGGCCAAGGTTCAGAGTGGGGTGATCAGACGCCGCTAATAGGGCATTTGCGTGGGAAATTCCGCATTTAATGGCTATGATTACCGCATTTACGCCGCGCGGTCAGCCGAAGCCCTCGTAGGTCCGTGCCATAGCGCGGCATTGGTATGCATAGAGTCATCTGGCCGGCTGAAGGGTAGGGACGGGGTGCGGCGTACGAAGCGGAAGCGCATCGCAGCAGGCACCACCGTCAGTGCAGTGGTCCTGGTGATTGGCCACAAGATGGATCAGTGAGGAATATCCATGGATAACGTTTTCCAATTCCGCGACCAGCTCATCGAACGATACGGCAGCTTCTCTCGCAGTTTCGTTCGCATTGCTGCGTCTGATATCCAAGCTGAAGTCGAACACCAATATGCGCAAGGTCGCTACTGGCCTGAGCCGCTGGTGCAGATCAACCCGAATTACCAACGCCAAGGTACGGTGCAGAACCTCGCTGCTCAGGGGGTCTTGCATGCTGCCTGCGCAGAGATCTTCCAGGTCGGAAAGTCTGAAGGTTCGCCAGAACCCCTGCATCTTTACAAGCACCAGATGGAAGCCTTGGCCAAAGGCCAGGAACGCCAAAGCTATGTGGTCACTACCGGAACGGGGTCGGGAAAGTCCCTGTCCTTTTTCATCCCGATCATCGACCGCATACTCAAGGCCAAGCAATCCGATGGCAAAGCACGTACCAGGGCCATTGTCATCTATCCGATGAATGCTCTGGCCAACAGCCAGCTGGAAGAAATCGACAAGTTTCTGCATGGCTATGAGCCAGAGCTTCGTCCCTTCACCGTCAAGCGCTACACCGGCCAGGAGAGCAGGGCGGAACGCAGCGCCATCGCGGATGACCCGCCCGATATCCTACTCACTAATTTCATGATGCTGGAGTACATCCTCACGCGCTTCGACGAAGTGGATCGGCGTGTGGTGGAACACTGCGAGGGACTTGAGTTCCTGGTGCTGGATGAATTGCATACCTATCGTGGCCGTCAAGGGGCGGACGTTGCGTTGCTAGTTCGGCGCCTGCGAGAGCGCTTGAAAGCCGAACAACTAGTCTGCATCGGCACGTCAGCCACTATGTCCAGCAAGGGTAGCCAAGCCGATCGCAACCGCGTGGTGGCTGATGTGGCTAGCAAACTTTTTGGCACCCAGATCAGCGAGCATGACGTCATCGGCGAGACCTTGGAGCGCGTTACCAACCCGCTCAAGGACGTCAACGCCATCCGTACAGAACTACCGGCGGCCATTACGCGAAAGCAGAATGTCTGGGCTGACTTCGACGCCTTTCGCAATGATCCGTTATCCATCTGGGTGGAATTGAACCTGGGTATCGAACTACCTGCCGACGAGCCTCCTAGGCGGGCAAGACCCATGATGTTGGAAGTGGCCAGCCGCCGTCTCGCCGAAGACGCGGGTTGCCAGCCTGAAGCCGCTCGCACCGCCCTGCAGCGCTTCCTTGTGGCTGCACATAATGTGCGTACGCCCCAGGGCAGGCCGCCTTTCGCGTTCAAGCTGCATCAGTTTATCAGCGGTCCAGGGAAAGTACTCACCACGCTGGAGGCGCGAGGTAAGCGCCATGTCACACTCGATGCTCAGCGTTTCGCACCGGGGCGACAGCAAGAGAATGTACTGCTTTACCCGACGCACTTCTGCCGCGATTGTGGACAGGAGTACCTACCTGTCTGGCACGCACAGCAACCGGTGAGCTTCAGCTCACGTGAAATCGACGATATCGCGGCAGAAGACGACGCCAGCTATGGTTTCCTGTGTCCTATGGTGCCTGGGCAGCAATACGGCGGCCAGCTCGAAGACCTGCCTGAGACCTGGATCGACCTCAGCCGTAACGAACCCAAAATCAAGCCAACCTACAAGAATGCCGTTCCCTATATGGTCACGGTCGATGCCAAAGGGCAACCGGGCTCGGGGACGGAGTTCTGGTTCATTCCGGGAAAGTTCCGCTTCTGCCTGAACTGCGGCACGACACACGAAGCCCACGGCAAGGATGTTAACCGCCTCTCCAGCCTGTCCGGCGAAGGCCGCTCTTCGGCCACGACCATGATTGCCCTGGCGGCCTTGCAGCAATTGTTTGCGCTTTCCGAACCTGTGCCAGGGCAGCCTGACCCACGCAAGTTGCTTGGGTTTACCGACAACCGCCAGGATGCTGCTCTGCAGGCGGGACATTTCAACGACTTCATTTTTCTGCTGACGCTGCGTGCCGGCTTGATCGGCGCACTGCAAGGCAGCGGCGGCCAACTCGATGAAGAACACTTGTCCGAAAGCGTATTCAAGGCCCTCGGCTTTCAAGGGGTCGATGAAGCGACCTTGGTGGAGTATCTGCGCACCCCCAAGCTTATGGGACTGGCCCGACAAGAAGCGCAACGCACATTGCGCTTCATCATCGCTTACCGGCTACTGCGTGATCTACGGCGTGGCTGGCGCTTCAATAATCCGAATCTGGATCAACTCGGCCTATTGCAGATTCGGTATCGAGACCTAGATGCCTTTTGCGCTGACGCCAGCATCTTTGCCGCAAACAGTACCTTGACCAAATTGACGGCAGTGCAGCGGACAGTTCTGTTCGAACTGCTGTTCGACGCCTTGCGCCGCCATCTGTGCCTGGAAAGTCGTTACCTCGACCCGGTCGAGCAGGATAAGGCACGCACCAGTGCCCATACCTACTTGAATGAGCGTTGGGCCTTCGCTCCCGACGAGAAACTCGATACCGGCCGCTATCTCATCCTCGGCAAGCGCCCGGAATACAAGGGCAGGCCGCGTACCGACTTGGTGACAGGTGGTCCGCGCTCCCGTCTGCTGCGGCAAATAAAGACGGCCGCCTTCTGGTGCATTAGCGCATGCGCCAGCGAGGTCGCGCAGTGGAAAGATGTCGAGTGGGCTAAGCTGATCGAAGCGCTGCTGGAGGCCGCCAAGGACTATGGCTATGTGCAGCGCCAACCTATCGACGCCCAGCTCGCAGGCTGGCGCCTGAACGCGGCTGCTCTGGACTGGTGCCTGATTGCCGATCAGCCGCAAACTGATAGCAATCGAATCAACCAGTACTTCCGCACGCTGTACGTCGGCATTGCCGACCTGCTGCGTCAGCCCTCGCATCCGCTGTTCGACTTCGAGGCCCAGGAACACACCGCCCAGGTGGATGCGCCGCGCCGGCAACTGCTGGAGCAGCGTTTTCGCTACACCGAGAAAGACAGGCAGGATTGGGCGCAGAACCCGGCCCACGAAGCGCCGTTGGAACGTCTACCGGTGATGTTCTGCTCCCCCACGATGGAGCTTGGCGTGGATATCTCCGCGCTCAACACTGTGTACCTGCGCAATGTGCCGCCGACCCCCGCCAACTATGCCCAGCGCAGCGGTCGCGCGGGCCGTTCGGGACAGCAGGCTCTGGTCATCACCTACTGTGCGGCACTCAGCCCGCATGACCAGTGGTTCTTCCGCAATGCCGAGCAAATGGTGCATGGCGTCGTGCGCGCACCAACCCTCGATCTGAGCAATCGCGATCTCATCGACAGCCATCTGCAAGCGGTCTGGCTGGCCAGCACCCAGGTGCCGCTGGACGACAGCATTGCGCCCATGCTGGATCTCGACCAACCCGGAAAGCCACTGAAACAGCCCTTGCACGAAGCACTGCGGGCGCAGGCTGTCCAGCACCGGGCCTCGGCCAGTGCCGACCGGGTCATCAACCAGCTTGAGGGCGAGCTTGAAGGCAGCGCCTGGTTCACGCCTGACTATGTGCGCCAGGTGATCGACAACGCGGCGCAAGCGTTCTCTGGGGCGCTGGAGCGCTGGCGCGTGCTGTTCGATGCCACCCGCCAACAGATGGATATGGCTGATCGCATCGTCAAGAGCCATACCGCCTCGCACACTGAGCGCCAGAATGCCCAGCGCCGCTATGGCGACGCCGCGCGCCAGTACGCCGTATTGCTCAAGTCCGGCAACGGCCAGAACAATGACTTCTATACGTATCGCTACTTGGCCAGCCAAGGCTTTTTGCCTGGCTACAACTTCCCGCGCCTGCCACTGATGGCCTGGATTCCGGCCCGTGGCGGCCAGGCCGTCAATGGCAAGGATGACGAAGGCAGCATGGTCAGCCGGCCGCGCTTCCTGGCCTTGTCCGAATTTGGCCCCCGCAGCCTCATTTATCACCAGGGCCGCATGTACCGCGTGGTGCGTGCCAAGCTCAACGTAGGCAATACAGACCACATTTCCGGCAACAGCCAGTTGGCCACCATTGCCTCGTTGGTGTGCAGCCAATGCGGCTACGGTCATCTCGGCGAGTCGGGCGGCGAACAGCCGCTGGTCAATCGCTGCGAGAACTGCGACGCCTTGCTCACCGAGCACGATTGGGTGCGCGAGCTCTACCGCATCGAAACCGTGGAGACCGTGGCCACCGAGCGCATTTCCATCAACGACGAAGAGCGCCAGCGTCAGGGCTTCGAGCTGCAAACCACCTACCGCTTTCTACCCGGCCCCGATGGCCGTATCCAGCAGCAGAAGGCCACGATCCAACAAGGCGAGGACGTGCTAGGCGAGCTCACCTACGCGCCCGCTGCGCAAATTTGGCGCATCAATCGCGGCTGGCGCAGGCGTAAAGACAAGGAGCAACTGGGCTTCTATATCAATCCCGTCACGGGCACCTGGAGCAAGAAGGACGCACCGGATGCGGAAGACGACCAGGGCGGCGACGATGCTTTGCTGGAGAAGGTACCCAACCAGCGCATCGTTCCTTTTGTGGAAGATCATCGCAATCTGCTGATCTTCGCTCCCGTACATGCCCTGTCGCTGGAGGCCATGGCCACTTTGCAGGCCGCGCTCAAGCGCGGCATCGAAATGACTTTCCAGATCGAGGAGTCCGAACTGGTGGTCGAGCCACTGCCGAAGTCCGACGAGCGCCGCGCCTTGCTGTTCTACGAAGCGGCGGAAGGCGGTGCGGGTGTGCTCACTCGCCTGGCAAACAATCGCGACGACCTTGCACTCGTAGCCAGCAATGCCCTGCAACTGATTCACTATCGCAAACCGCAGAGCGGCATTTGGACGCTGGACGATTTGCCGTCGCTGGAGCGGACCGATGCACTTGGCAATCATCAGTGCGAAGCCGGCTGCTATCAGTGCCTGCTGTCCTACTTCAACCAGCCGGATCACGAACACATCAACCGCCGCAATGCGGATGCGCTCAAGCTGCTGGTCGCGCTGGCCAATGCTCAGGTACAGCCTGTGGAATGCAGCGCGGCCCCTGTTGCAGCGACGATCTTGGCAGACGAGCCACTCGACGCCTGGCTGTCCGCGCTCAGCCAGGCAGGAGCCGTGCAACCTGATGCGGTCAACGTGTCCGTCAACAATGGCGTAGCCACTGCGGCGGCCCAGTACAAGGCATCTCGTGCTTTGGTGTTTCTGTCCGCTGTGGATGAGCAGACCACCGGCGTACTGCAGGACAAAGGCTGGCAGGTGCTCGATTTCTCGGACGCTTTACGCTGGCCACAACAATTCGCCGCGCACGCCGATGTGTTCGGTTCCAAGGAATAAAGGCGCATGACGATCCTCGAACACGACTTTCTACCCGGCAACCTTGTGCGAGCCCGAGGCCGCGAATGGGTGGTGCAGAGCGACTCCCGCCGCGACTGGCTGCGCCTGCGCCCATTGAGCGGCGCCGATGACGAAAGCATCGCCCTGATCCCCGAGTTGGAACTGCATCCCGTCGAACCTGCCACGTTCGACTGGCCCGATCCTGCACGCGCCGGCAACCATGCCGCCGCGCTGTTGCTACGCGATGCCTTGCGCCTGACCCTGCGCGCAGGCGCCGGCCCGTTCCGCTCCTTTGGCAATATCGCGGTGGAGCCTCGCGGCTACCAACTTGTGCCGTTGCTGATGGCACTGCGACTGTCCACTGTGCGCCTGCTGATCGCTGATGACGTTGGCATCGGCAAGACCATCGAAGCCGGCCTGATCGCACGCGAGCTCATGGACCGTGGCGAAATCACCCGCGTGGCCATTCTCTGCCCGCCACACCTTGTCGAGCAGTGGCAAAGTGAGTTGGAAACCCGCTTCAACCTTCAGGCCGTGGCGTTGACTTCGTCTTCGGCCTCCCGCATCGAACGTGATCTACCGCATGGAGTGCGCCTGTTCGACCATCATCCCGTGGTGGTCGTCAGCCTGGACTACATCAAGAGCGAACGCCACCGCGAACAGTTTCTCGCTACCGCCCCCGAATGCATCATCGTTGACGAGGCCCACACCTGCGCCAGCAGCGGCGCAGGCAAGCAATTGCGCTTCGAGTTGCTGCAACGCCTTGCCCGTGACGCGCAGCGACACCTGATTCTGCTGACCGCCACCCCTCACTCTGGTGACGAAACCGCCTTCTACAACTTGCTGTCGCTGCTCGATCCGCGCTTTGCGGCCTTGCAAGGCCGAATGACGGCCTCCGACCCGCTGCGTCAGGAATTGGCCCGCCACTTCGTCCAGCGCCGTCGCAAGGACATCGTTGAATGGCAGACCGAAGCCCATGACGGACAAGGTTTTCCTCGCCGCATGAAAACCGAGCTTACCTACCAGCTCAGCGGCGAATGGGGCGCGTTCTTCGACGCCGTGCAGGACTACTGCCGCGAACTGGCTGAAACCGTTGAGCAGCAAGAACAGCAAGGCGGCGGGCGCCTCATTTGGTACGCCACCCTGGCATTGTTGCGGTGCGTGGCATCGTCGCCCGCGGCCGCCGTTAAGGCGCTGACTACGCGGCTAGAAGGTACTGTGCTGGATGAGGCGCTTCTCGGCGATGAGCGCCTGCACGATGGTAAGGCCGATGACCTCTCCGGTAGTGATCTGGAGCCGCCTGCCCAGGTACAAGATGCTGCGCCGCGCCTGCAAGCCCTGATTGCCGACGCGCAACGTCTTTCCGGCAAGGCCGGTGATCCAAAGCTGGCTGCGCTCCTCCGGCATGTTGACCTTCTTGTGAAGGATGGCTACTACCCGGTGGTGTTCTGCCGCTACATCGGCACCGCTCATTACGTGGCCGAACACCTCAAGGCTACTTTTCCGAGGGCCACGGTCGATGCCGTCACTGGTGAACTCACCCCCGAAGAGCGTCGAGAGCGTGTGGATGGGCTGGAGGATGCCGAGCAGCGCATTCTGGTCGCAACCGACTGCCTCTCCGAGGGCATCAACCTGCAACATTTGTTCACCGCTGTCGTCCACTACGATCTGGCCTGGAACCCCACTCGCCACGAACAGCGCGAAGGCCGCGTCGATCGTTTCGGTCAGCAGGCCGATGAAGTGCGCTGCACCATGCTCTACGGGCAAGACAACCCGGTGGATGGCTTCGTGCTCAACGTCATCCTCAAGAAGGGCGAGGCCATTCAGAAGGAGCTCGGTGTGCTCGTTCCCATGCCCGAGGATGAAGCTCGCATCAATGCCGCCTTGGTCAAGGCGGCATTGATGCAGCGCAGCGAAAGTCGCACCGCATCGCCGCAGGTCGCATTCGACTTCGGTGAGCCGGAGCAATTGCTCGCTCCTCTGCAAGCCCAATGGCGCGACGCGCTGGAGAAAGCCAAGGCCAATCGCACTGTGTTCGCCCAGCGCCGCATCAAGCCAGACGAGGTGCTGCCCGAATGGTACAAACAGCAGCAGGCCTTGGGTACCCAGGATGACGTTCAGCGTTTCCTGCAAAGCGCTTGCGTGCGTTTGGGATCACCTTTGGAAGTCAGTCGCAAGCAGACTGCACGCTTCTCGCCGCAGCACCTCCCCGATGCCCTGCGCCAACGCTTAGCCGACGAGGGCATCGACAAACCCCAGCTCATCGACTTCAGTGAACTGCATCGCAGTCATCCGCTGGTTGGCCTGCTGGCTCAGCACCTGCTGGAAGACGCACTTGGAGGCGAACGTCCAATGGCCGGCCGTTGTGCTGCCACTCTTACCAATGACGTGGAGGTCGTCACCACCCTCTATCTTCTGCGCCTGCGCCACCAGCTCAGCTACGTACGCCGTCGCGAACCCTTCCAGATGATGGCGGAAGAAACCGTTGCTCTGGCTGTGCAAGGCCGCAACGCTCCCCAATGGCTGGCCGACGATGGCGTGAGTCGCCTGCTCGAATGCACGCCTAGCGGTAACCTGCAGCCGGAGGCGGCACAGCGCGAAATCCGAACCGCGCTCGACTTCCTCGCCGCGCATCCGCAGCAACTGCGAGCGGTGGCCCAAGAGCGGGCTAATGCCCTGCTGGCCGACCACCAGCGCGTGCGCGAAGCCACCCGTGACGTTGGGCAGTACAGCGTCAGCCCCTGTCTGCCGGTCGATGTGATGGGCGTGTACGTGCTGCTGCCTGACTCGCTATAAGCTTGGGCCTGGAGAAGAATAATCATGAAACGCATCCGCAAGGCCCAGGCCGCGTTGAACCTGCCCACCCTTAAGCTCGAAGGGGGGTTATTCCTGCCTGATCAACTGGAAAAGGCCGCTCATGGCCGCGCTAACGCACAGCTAGAGGCCGACTACGGAACCCCCAAGGGCGTCAAGCTCAAGGATGAATACAGCCGCGCTTTCCAGATTGCCTGCGCTCAATGGCAGCACTTCGCCGCGCAGATTGGGCGCGCCGACATCGATGCTGCGCAGCTCACTACGTCCTTCATCCACGAACTGCTGCGCGATGCGTTTGGCTACGCGACCTTGCAAGCCACGGCAGCACAGCAAGTGGGTGAACTGCGTTACCCGGTCAGCCTGATGGCTGGCAGCCTGCCCGTGCTGGTGGCCCCGCACACCTTGGGGCTGGACGAGGCCGACGCGTGCTTTGCCGTGCAGGGAGGCGGCAACCGCAAGAAGGCCCCATTCCAGGCCATGCAGGAATTGCTCAACGCCAGCGAACCGCTGCAATGGGGCATCGTCAGCAATGGCAAACAACTGCGCCTGCTGCGCGACGCGGCTAGCCTCACCCGCCCCAGTTTTCTCGAAGTCGATCTGGCTGACCTGCTCGGCGGCCAGCGCTACGCCGAATTCGCCAATGTCTGGCGCTTGCTGCACGCGAGCCGCGCAGCCCGCCTCGGCCAGAGCGTTACGGCGTGCATCTGGGAGCAATGGCGCAGCGAAGGTCAACAGGAGGGCACTCGCGTGCGCGACGGCCTGCGCAATGGCGTCGAGCGGGCCCTGCTGACCTTCGGTGCAGGCTTCCTGCAACATCCCGCCAACCACGCCCTGCGTGCCGCCCTGAACGACGGCACGCTTAGCAAGGATGAATATTTCCAACAACTGCTGCGCCTGATCTACCGGCTCATTTTCGTATTCACCGTGGAAGAGCGTGGCGTGCTGCATCCGCAGGGAGACAGCGCCGAAGAACAAGCCGCCCGCCGCGCCTATGCCGAAGGCTACGCCCTGGCTCACCTGCGCGAACTCTGCCTCAAGCGTCGCGCCCGCACCCGCCATGACGACCAGTGGCAGGCCATTCGAATCGTGATCCGTGGTCTGGCGCGGGGCGAGCCTCGCCTGGCGCTGCCCGCGCTGGGCGGGCTGTTTGCCCCCGAACAATGCCCCGATCTGGATACCGCCAGCCTGGACAACACCCACCTGCTCACGGCCTTGCAACACCTGCGCTGGGCGGTGGTGGCCCAGGGAAAAGGCAGCAGCCTGACCCCGGTGGACTACCGCAACATGGGGCCGGAAGAGCTGGGCAGCGTCTATGAAAGCCTGCTGGAACTGGTGCCCACCATCGATCTGCCAGCCCGCACCTTTGGCTTTGTCGGCCGCACTGAGGAAGGAAGCACCGCTGGCAACGCCCGCAAGCTCACCGGCAGCTACTACACCCCCGACAGCCTGGTGCAGGAGCTGATCAAGAGCGCACTGGAGCCAGTCATCGAACAGCGCCTGGCCGCCAACCCGGGAAACCCCACCGCAGCGCTGCTGGCCATCCGCGTCATCGACCCCGCCTGCGGCAGCGGCCACTTCCTGCTCGCCGCAGCCCGCCGTCTAGCGGAAAAACTGGCCCAGTTGCGCAGCCTCGAAGGCGGGCAGGAAGGCGCCATCCAGCCGCAGGACTACCGCCATGCCCTGCGCGAGGTCGTGACCCACTGCATCTACGGCGTGGACCGCAACCCCATGGCCATCGAACTGGCGCGTATGGCCCTGTGGCTGGAGGGCTACGAGGAAGGACGCCCGCTCGGCTTTCTCGACCACCACCTACAAGTCGGCGACGCCCTGCTCGGCCTGACCGACCTGCACGTGCTGGAACAAGGCATCGCCAAAGATGCCTTCAAGCCCCTCAGCGGCGACGACAGGGGCGTGTGCAAGGCACTGGCCAAAACCAATGCCGCAGCGCTCAAAAACCTGGAGAAAAAGCGCACCGCGCAAGCTTTTGGCCAGACCGAATTGGTGCAGCGACACGACAACGGCCTCGCCGCATTGCGCGCGCTGGAGGCCCTGCCCGAAGACAGCACAGAACAGATCGCCGCCAAGGCGCAAGCCTACGAACACTACCTGCACAGCGCCCGCACCGGCAGGCTGGCCCAGGCCGCCGACCTGCTGATGGGGGCCTACCTGCTGCCCAAAATCGAAAGCAACGCCCAGACTATCCCTACCACGGCCACGCTCTACCTGACCCTGCTGGGCTGCGAATTGCCTCCCGACCAGCAGCCCACGCTGGCGGCCGCGCGGCAAGCCTGCGAAGAAGCTCGCGTGTTCCACTGGCCACTGGCCTTTCCTCAGGTGTTTGCACAAGGCGGTTTCGATTGCGTGCTGGGCAATCCGCCGTGGGAAGTGTCGCAATTGAGTGAAGAAGAATTTTTTGCCACCCGAGCGTCTCACGTCGCGGAGCTAGCTGGCGACAAACGCAAACAGGCCATCGCCACTCTGCCAATGAGCGATCCGCCCCTCTGGGCAGAATTTCTAAAAGAAAGCCAACAGATTGCGGCTGCTAATAACTTCTATCGTGAGTCTGGACGCTATCCCCTGACGGCTGTGGGTAAGCTCAATACCTATCCGCTGTTTGCCGAAACCATTCTACAAATTCACGCCACCAGCGGACGAGCAGGCTTTATCGTGCCCACTGGTATTGCCACTGACGACAGTACCAAGGCTTATTTTGACCATTTAACAAGCGCGCGACGATTGGTAAAGCTAATTAGCTTTTATGAGGTGCGTGCGTGGTTCAAGGCGACAGATGACAGAAAGTCGTTCTGCTTGCTGACTTTAGGGAATGCCGCCGCCGCAGAATTTCTTTTTGATGCAAAGACGATTGAGGATCTTCGCGAGTCAGCAAAGTGGTTCACGCTAACACCCGACGAATTCTCCCTCATCAACCCCAACACACTCACCTGCCCAGTGTTCCGCAGCGAGCGCGATGCTGAACTGACCAAGAAGCTCTATCGCTCTACGCCGGTGCTGATTGAGGAGGGTAAGCCTAACGGCAATCCATGGGGAATTACTTTCTCGCAGGGTCTGTTCAACATGACCAGTGCGAGCCACTTGTTCACGTACGAGCCAGCCTCAGATTGCCTCCCCCTGTACGAGGCCAAGCTCATCCATCAGTTCGACCACCGCTGGGCCACCTATGACAAAGACGGCAGCAGCCGCGATGTAACACTTGCCGAAAAGACTTGCTCTGATTTCACTGTCACCCCGCGCTACTGGGTCAATCGTACCGAGGTAGAAGAGCGCCTGTGCAAACGCGACCGCGATGGCAGCGTGACTTGGCAATGGGAGCAAGATTGGCTGATGGGATGGCGAGATATCGCATTACGCTCTGTAGAACGAACAGTAATTGCATCGGTGATGCCGAGGGTAGGAGTCAATCACAAAACTCCACTCTGGTTCGCCAAATCATCACCATCTGTTGAGCATTCGGCGGCACTACTGGGTAACTTTAATTCACTGGCCTTGGATTATGTCGCTCGCCAAAAAATTGGTGGGACATCGCTCACCTACTTTTACTTGAAGCAGTTTCCTTTCCTGCCTCCTGAGCGCTATACCAAAGCCGATCTCGTCTTTATCGTTCCGCGAGTACTGGAACTCACCTACACCGCCCACGATCTAGCCGGCTGGGCGCAGGACTTGGGCTACGACGGCCCACCCTTCGCCTTCGACCCCGACCGTCGCGCCATTCTGCGCGCCGAACTCGACGCCTACTACGCCAAACTCTATGGCCTCACCGAGGAAGAACTGCGCTACATACTCGACCCCGCCGACGTGCTGGGCGAAGACTACCCCAGCGAAACCTTCCGCGTGCTCAAGAACAAGGAACTGCGGGAATTCGGCGAATACCGCACCCAGAAGCTGGTGCTGGGCGCCTTTAAGCGAGATGTCCAAGCAGAGCACGCATTGGTTCGTCAGACCGCGGATCGAGCGTCCTTGACTGATGGAATCTGGGCACGGCCGCAACAGGATGAAGCTGCGGAGACGGGGCTTGTCCTGGCCGCCTTGCTGAAGGCTGCGGATGCTCCATGGCCGGTGCGCCATGTACGCCTCGCCGCTGTCTTGGCGCTGGAGCCCAGGCTGATGACGCCTTTGCTAGACGCGCAGGATGCTCTGGATTGGCAACGCCTGATAGGCGAAGAAGTCACACCGCTGTCCGGGGCGGTGTTGAGTTTCATACCGCGTGCAAATCAGGCTTGGGGCAGGGCTGTGCGCTTCCTGCGAAGCAGTGGCTACCTGGTTGAAGATCTGGCGGCAGGAACTTGGGCAAAAGATGCCGAACTGGATATGCCTGCTGCAGAATGGGCCGAAGGGCGCGCCCAGATGATTCTTGCTTTCCTGCATGCACAAGGGCAGAGCTTTGATCGTGTCATTCGCGAGTTGCCTGATGAGATAGGGGGATGGATTGAAACCGCAGCCTGACATGTTCCAGCAACCGCTATGCCTCACTCCGCCGGCACAGATGCATGAGCCACGTTTATGGGTGAGGCGGCTGGTGATATGGGAGAAACCTGGAGAGCCGCCCTTGCAAGATGTTCCATTACGTCCAGGCCTGAACATCGTCTGGACGCCGGACGACAATGGCATCGGTCATGGCGGAGGCAAGACCTTGTTCTGCAGGTTGCTGCGCTATTGCCTGGGCGAGGACAAGTTTGCTCCCGAGGATCAGCGCGACGGAATCGGTTCGGCGTTTCCCAACGGATGGGTTGGCATGGAAGTCGTGCTGGATGGCGCCTGTTGGGCCGTCCTTCGACCCTTGGGCATCCGGCGGCGGCATTTTGCGGTACTGGATGGCAATCTCAATGAACTTGTTCTCAGCGAAATGCCGGCCACTGGCCTGTCCCCGTTGCTCAACGTCATCGAAGAGAATCTGTTGACACCAGGCGTCAGAGATCTGATCGCTGACAAGAAACAAGAGCATCAGGCCTGGCAGATTGCCTTGGCGCTGTTGAGCAGGGACCAGGAATGCAGATTCGACCATGTTCTTGAATGGCGATCCTCACTATCCGACTCGGAGTCGCCGGCGCGGGGGCTGAACCGAACCGAGAGACTGGAGACACTGCGAGCCCTATTGAATGCTATCGACCCATCCGAGCAGACGCTTCGTATAGACATCGCTGCCATGAGCGAGTCGAGCCGTAGCCGGGAGCAGGAAATTGGCCATCGCGCCTGGGAAATTCGAAAGCTTAGAAAGCAGCTTCTGGAAGTGCTTGGCGTTACGGACGATGAGCTTTCGCAAGGCACTCTGGGTGTCGAAATCCTGCGTCGGGCGGCGCAGAAGCGCTTGGCAGCAGAAACCAAGTCCGACGGTGCGAGCGCAACCTCGGACCTTGATTCCGTCCGGCAGGCGCACGAAAGCGCCCAATCGGAAGTGGCAAGAGTCCAGGCCAATATAGGAAGACAAGAGGCTGTGATACCAGTCATCGAGCGGGCGATATCCGCGATCAAGGGCGAATATCCAACACTGGCCTACTCGCTCAAGGAAGCAGAAAACTATCCTTGTCCCATCTGCGAGGTGCCCATTGACCGCGTGCTGGCGAGTCAATGCGGGTTGTCACACAAGGTTCCAGATCTGGAGGCTTGCAAGGCTAGGTTGGAGAACGGCAGAAAAGCGCTCAAGGATGAACAGGAGCGTCTGAAGTCAGCCAAGTCGCTACTGAAGCAGTTGCGACCTGAGCTGGCGTTGGCGAAACAGGATGCAACGCGCAGGGGAGAGCATTACCAGAACCTGCTGAAGCTTCGCGAACAGCGCGATGGGGCGTGGTATGCCGCACGCAAGGCCGTGGACGATGTCGAGCGCCTGGCCTCGCTGTTCGAACAGCAGCAAACTACCGAAGCCCGCCTGGATAGGCATCAAAACGAGATAGAGCAAGTGCGGGAGCGGATCGCGGCGCTGCAAAACCAGAACGCGACTGTTTTCTCGAAGCTTGCCCAGAAGTTCGACCCGATCATCCGACGCTTGGTCGGACCTGAAGCCAGTGGCGAAATCCGACTGACCGGAAACGGGCTGAGCCTGGTTGTCCAGATGGGTGGTGATCGTTCGACATCTGCGATCGATTCGCTGAAAGTCGTGGCTTTCGATCTCGCGATCCTGTGCATGAGTATCGATGGTGAGACGAGGCTTCCGGCTTTCCTGATCCATGACAGCCCACGTGAAGCCGACCTTGGGCTCGCTTTGTACCACGGTCTATTTCATCTTGTGCATGAACTGGAAGGATTTGGACCGGCCCCCTTGTTTCAGTACATCGTGACAACTACTACCCCGCCTCCGAATGAGTATGCACAAGCACCTTGGCTTGCTCTGCAGCTTCGCGGTTCGCCAGCTGCTGATCGTCTCTTAAAAAGAGATTTGTAAAAGGTGAGACAGTAATGAGTTTCCGAAGACTGGGTCGAGAGTTGGTTGAATGAACCCGCTGCAACGCGCCCTCATCGAAAAAGCCGGCCACGACAACGGCTTCGAGCACGTGTTTTCGTCGGCTGGCGATGCGGTGATACTGGCTTCGGCCCGCCATCGCAGCCAGACGGTAGTGACGGCATCGGCCGATGGCTTCAGCTTGCGTCTTCAACCGGCTACACCCGTGCTGCTGCCGGAACTGCTGCGCAGCTTCCAAGCTTGGGCCGGAGCCGATGATGTGTTTTGTGTGCCGACTCTGCCTGATTTGGCGGCTCTCCTGCGCCGCACGGCCAGCCTGTCGCAGGCCTTGCCGAATCAGGCAGTGCGCGATTACCACGCGATCGTGGCCCAAGCAGTCGAAACGATGCCTGCCGAAGCCCGAGGCACAGAAGTCGAACGCCTGGTGCGTCAGCGCGTGGGGCAGGCGCGTTATCGCGATGCCTTGCTGACCTACTGGGGTGGTTCCTGCGCAGTGACCGGCGTCGCTGTGACTGAAGCGCTGCGTGCCAGCCATGCCAAACCCTGGGCTGAATGTGCCGACGATGCCGAGCGGCTGGATGCCTTCAACGGCTTTCTGTTGGTGGCCAATCTCGATGCGCTGTTCGATCGCTTTCTGATCAGCTTCGACGATACCGGGCATCTGCTGAGCAGCCCCCGCCTGTCCCAAAGCGATCTGCCTGTGCTTGGCATTCATTCGGGAATGACGTTGCGCTGGCTGGCCACGGAGCACCGGCACTATTTAAAGTGGCACCGCGAGCGCTTCCTGCTCGGTGCATGATCGAAGGAAAAACATAGCCAAGGCCGAAGCAATCGTTGAAGAACTGGTATCAATGATCGAGCGGGGCGAACTGCGCTTGCCAGAGATGCAGCGCCAGTATGTGTGGCGCTCCACGCGAGTGCGCGATCTTCTGGATTGGCTGTGTCGCGGCTACCCATCGGGCGCAATCCTGCTTTGGGAAACGGATGAAGCTGTGCCGCTGCAGGATATCGCGGCCAGCCAGAGCACGAATTCTTACCAGAGCACGCGGCTTCTGCTGGATGGTCAGCAGCGTCTGACATCGCTCTCTGCCGTCATTCGCGGCGAGCCAGTATCGGTGCGCGGTCGCCGCCGGCCTATCGACTTGCTGTTCAACTTGGAACATTCCGACCAGTTGGCGGTGGTGACCGAAGTGGAAGAGAACGGCGACGACGAGGATGATGGTGGCGACGATAGCGAACTGATTGGCGATGAGACGGACTCGACTAAGGACGAACTGCTCAAGCGCTTCAACACGATGACGTTCGTGGTGGCCACGAGGAAGCTGGAGCAGTTGCCGCATTGGGTGAAAGTGTCAGAAGTGTTCAAGACCGACAACGATGCGCCTTTCCTCAAACGTGCTGGCATTAGTGGTTTTGACGATCCGCGGTACGAGAAGTACAGCCAGCGCCTGGCCCGGCTACGTGGCATCCGTAAGTACGTTTATCGGATGGATGTGCTGGAACGCAGGCTTTCCTATGATGAGGTCACGGAAATCTTCGTCCGGGTCAATTCACTGGGAGCCAAGCTGCGCAGTTCCGACCTGGCTCTGGCGCAGATCACCGCCAAGTGGCGGCACTCGCTACAGACGTTCCAGGATTTCCAGAAGGCATGCGCCAAGACGGGCTTTGACCTTGATCTCGGTTTGCACTTGAAGAATTTGATGGCGTTTGCCACCGGTCAATCAAGTTTTCAGATCGTGGGTAGCCTGAATGTGGAGAAGCTGCAGAAGGCATGGAAAGAAGCCTGCAGTGGCATGGAATTCGCGCTCAACTTCCTGCGCAGCAATCTTGGCATCGATAACCCGGCACTGTTGTCGTCGCCTTTCCTGCTGGTGGTGCTGGCGCATTTAGGGCATAGCCGCAACTATGCGCTGAGCAACGATGAGGCCCGCCAACTGCGCTACTGGGCGCTGATGGCCAATGCCAAAGGCCGCTTCTCCCGAGGCTCCAGCGAAACCATTCTGGATCAGGATTTGGCAAATATTCGTCAGGGCGGAGCGGTGAGCGAGCTGATCGACCGGCTGCGCCTGCAGTTCGGCCGCCTGGACATTACTGCGGAGGAGCTGGAAGGCCGCAACCAGCGCAGCGCACTGTTCAAGACCATGTTCCTGGCTTTCCGCGCTGCCGGTGCGAAAGATTGTCGCAGCCATCTGACCATTGCTCTGGATCATTCGGGCGCCTAGCATCGCTTGCAGTTCCATCACATCTTTCCCAAAGCCGTACTGAAGACCAGCTTCACTGCCCGCGAGGTGGATGACATCGCCAATCTGGTCTTCATCGGCGGCAAGACGAATCGCGCGATCAGCGACAAGGCCCCGGCGGTTTACCTGCCCCCGCTGGTGGACCAGCTTGGCGAGCCAGCGCTCGCAGCACAGTGCGTCCCGGTTGAGGCATCGCTGCTGGAAGTGGAAAGTACAAGGCTTTCTTGCTTGAGCGACGCAAGAGGATTGCAACGGCGCTGAATACGTGAATACGTTTGTTGGGCCTGCAGAGTGAGCGGGGGGACGGCTGTGTGTATGGCAAGTGTCTCATACCGCCTGACCTAGGGATGCTCTGATCAATTCCGTAGGTAGCACCGGCCGCTGACCGGCGGCCTGGTAAACAGTGGCGGCACACGTTGAGGATCCATGCATGCAACTCGCATTCGGCGACGGCGACGGTCGCTTCTTGGAAGTCCGCTTCCGACGAAAAGCGGACGTTGATCCAACGAATAGCGTTGACCTTGCCAAATGTGAGCGCACTCACTCCGGCCTAACCTCCCGGCAAGCCCACTCAACCAACCCCCGGCAAGCCAGAAACAGTCCATCCACAACCCCCTCATCCAGATGCCGCTCCGGCTCCGCTGCCACCCGGCAGCGGTCTGCTGCGTGCAGCACCTCCAGCACTGTCAGCGCCCCCACCATCGCGCGTTCGCTCTTCGCCAGGCTCACGCGGCGGCCGGGTGACACATCGTTCTCCGGCCAGGGCAGCCCGTCGGCTCCTTCACCTGCACGAATGCGGGTGAGGATGCCAAGCAGGGAGTTCAGGTCGGGCAGGGGCGTGTCGTCGTTGATGGGCTCAACAACGGTGTACGAGGAAAAGGTGTCGGACTTTTTCATGGCGTCGGCTTCCGTGGCTGTACTTAACAGTGCCACCGTGAAAAGGTGGCGGACGATGCGTGGCTGCAAACCGGGATGAAGTAGCGTCATATGGCCGGTGGATCCGAAGACCCCCACGCACCGCCCGCCATACAGGCCGACGGATTGCCCGCCGGCACCGCTTGGGGACGGTGCCGACGGGCAAGCGCAAACTACAGACGCATACATCAAACGCGGGTTTGCAGACCCGGCCACCCGTTGTCGGTGGCGCGCCATGGTGTTTACGCGGTCGCTCCGAATACCAATTGAAATTCGCGAAGAGATCGCAGAATTCGAGAGCGGGAATCTATTGTGGCACGCACTATTCGTGCCGTAGGCCTCACGATCCGACGCATTCGCGCAGACGCGCTGCTGATCGCGAACAAGAGCGTCGCAATCGCCCGTGCCTTCAGGGGATAGCGAGACAGCCGCCTTTACAACAATTCGTATTCCGAACCGGGCCGCAGCACCGCGCGATCAGTCAGACAGGCCGAAAAGCGGTCCAAAGCCGACACCGCGGGAAGGCAGCAGAAACCTCAACCCACGCCGTCCTCAACCACCGTCGCGTTCCCCACCAGCAACTCAATCATCGCCCGCGCCGCCGCCGACTGCCGCCGATGCGGCGCATAGATCACCGAGAACGGGCGCGATCTCCCCCGCAGCTGCGGCAGCACCTCCACCAGCTCCCCACGCTGCAACCGCTCGCGCACGATGAACGCATAGCTCTGGCAGATGCCGATGCCCTGTTCGGCCAGCGACACCACGCCCAGCACATCGTCGGATGTCTCGATGGACGAACGTGGCAGCCAGTCCACGTCGCGCCCGTCGTCGCGGAAGATCCACGGCGCCAGCCGTCCGGTGCGCGGCATCACGAAGGGCAGGCACAGGTGCTGCTGCAAGTCGTCCAGCGTCTGCGGCGCACCCCGGCGCTGCAGGTACTCCGGCGAAGCCACCAGCATCAAAGGCGCATCTTCCAACTTTCGCCCCACCAGCCCACTGTCCGGCAGCTGGCCCAGGCGGATGGCCAGGTCGAAGCCTTCGGCCACCAGGTCCACGTTGCGGTTGGTGATGTTCAGTTCCACCTGCACCTGCGGGTACTGCTGCGCAAAGCGCGCCAGCACGGGCGGCAGCCGGTAGTGGCCATAGGTGGTGGGCACGCTCAGGCGCACGCGGCCGGCCAGCGCACCGTCCTGGGCGAGTACGTCGCGCTCGGCGTCGTCCAGCAGGCCGAAGGCGGTGCGCACCTGTTCCAGATACAGCCGCCCGGCGTCGGTCAGGCCCACGCGGCGGGTGGTTCGTTGCAGCAGCTGCCGGCCCAGCCGCGCTTCCAGGCGGGTGACCGCGCGGCTCAGCACTGAGGGCGTGGTGGACAGCGCCACCGCGCCGGCCGTGAACGAGCCGTGCTCGACCACCGCCAGGAACACCTCCACATCGCCCAGGTAGTCGAACTTGCGGCTCATTTGGCTCTCCGGGGAACAGATGTTTTGCGACGGGGCCAATTTATCGCCGCTGGAGCGATGAATAAAGTGGCCGCCATTCCCCGATTGGAGCTCCCCATGAACCTGATGACCCGGCTGGCCGCAGCGCTGGCCCTGACCCTGGCCGCGACCGGCGCGCAGGCCGCCAACGTGCTGGTGGTGCTGTCCGACGAAAACCACCTGGACCTGAAGGACGGCAAGGTGCTGTCCACCGGCTTCTATCTCAACGAGCTGATGCAGCCGGTCAAGCTGCTGCTGGACGCGGGCCACGCGGTGACCTTCGCCACGCCGCAGGGGCGGGCGCCGACGGTGGATGCGTCCTCGGTGACGCCGGCGTACTTCGGCAACGATGCCGCGCAGCTGACGCTGCACAAGGACCTGCTGGAGAAGCTGGCGCTGACCTCGCCGACGGCCTCGCCGGTGGTCAGCCTGGCGCGCGTCGAGCAGCAGGGCTACGCGCGGTTCGATGCGGTCTACATTCCCGGTGGCCACGCGCCAATGCAGGACCTGCTGAAGAGCCCGGCGCTGGGCCGGTTGCTGGCCGACTTCCACCAGCGCAACAAGACTACCGCGCTGGTCTGCCACGGGCCGATCGCGCTGCTGTCCACGCTGCCGGATGCGGGTGGCTTCGTGGCAAAGCTGGACGCGGGTGCGATGCCGGCCACGCCGAAGTGGATCTACAGCGGCTACCAGATGACGGTGATCAGCAACCAGGAAGAAGAGCAGGCCAAGCCGCTGCTGGGCGGCGGTGAGATGAAGTTCTACCCGCAGACTGCGTTGCAGCGGGCGGGTGCGCGGTTCAGCAGCAATGCCACGCCGTGGACCGGGCATGTGGTGGTGGATCGTGAGCTGATTACCGGGCAGAACCCGGCTTCGGCGCTGGAGGTGGGGCAGCGGTTGCTGGAGCGGTTGCAGTGATGGGGCGTTGAGGAAGAGCATCCACGCGTGGCGTGGAACTACTGCTGATAAGCCTGCCATCGGTAGGTGCCAACCTTGGTTGGCGCCGTGGCTTGGCACGGAGCGCATCCACGCAGGGCGTGGATCTACGGCGCTACACTGGCGGCCTGTGCCCGGTGGAAGCTCGCCCATGTTCAGTGGAAAAGTTGCGGTGGTCACCGGCTCCACCAGCGGTATCGGTCTTGGCATCGCCACGGCGCTGGCGCGGCAAGGCGCCGACATCGTGCTGAATGGCTTCGGCGATACGGCGGAGATCGAACGTATCCGTTCCCAGTTGGAAACCGAGTTCGGCGTGCGGGTGGCGCACGATGGTGCCGATCTTTCCCGTGGCGAGGCGGTGCGAGGAATGATCGAGCACGCCGTTGCGACGATGGGCCGCATCGACATCCTGGTGAACAACGCGGGCATTCAGCACACCGCGCCGATCGAGGAATTTCCCGCTGAAAAGTGGGATGTGATCTTGGCGCTGAATCTCTCGGCGGTGTTCCATGCAACGGCGGCGGCCCTGCCTCACATGAAGCAGCAGGGCGCCGGACGCATCATCAATATCGCCTCGGTGCATGGGTTGGTGGGCTCGGTGAACAAGTCGGCCTATGTGGCGGCCAAGCATGGCGTGGTGGGATTCACCAAGGTGACCGCGCTGGAGAATGCAGGCACCGGCATCACCGCCAATGCCATCTGCCCGGGGTGGGTGCGGACGGCGCTGGTCGAGCAGCAGATCACCGCGTTGGCGCAGAAGGAGGGCACGGATCAGGAAGCCGCCGCCCGTGCGCTGCTGGCCGAAAAGCAGCCCTCGTTGCAGTTCGTGACGCCCGAGCAACTGGGCGAGATGGTGGTGTTCCTGGCGTCGGACGCTGCGGCGCAGATCACCGGCACGGCGCTGCCGGTGGATGGGGGCTGGACGGCCCGCTAACTGGCGGGCTGCGCGCGCCGCTGCAGCATCGGCAGCGCCACCAGCGTGGCCAGGATGGTGAACAGCACCAGCGACGACCCCACCGTGCCGAAGCCCAGGCCACCTTTTTCCAGCGGCTTGGTGAGCAGGTCGCCGAAGGTGGCGCCGAACGGGCGGGTGAGTACGAAGGCGATCCAGAACAGGATGACCCGGTTGATGCCCTTGATGCGGGTGGCCAGCGCGGTGAGCGCGATGAGGCTGCCGATCAGCAGCGCGCCGCCGGTGAAGCCCAGCCCGGAATCGTCGGCAAGGAAGTCGCCCAGCGCGGTGCCGAGCGTGTTGGAGAACAGCACGGCGGTCCAGTAGAAGCCTTCGGCGCGACGCGATGCGATGTTGCTGACCGAGATGGACTTCTCCGATACCCGCCAGGCCAGTAGCACCAGCGCCAGGCAGCCGGCCAGCAGGCTGGCGCCGGTGGCGTAACCGAGGCCAAGCGTGCGGTCGAGCAGGTCGGACATGGTGGTACCGGCGGTGCTGGTGGCGAGCACCACCGACCAGAACAGCACCGGGTGGAAGCGCCGCGCCGACAGCTGCACGGCCAGCAGGCCGGCGAAGATGGTGAGCAGGATGGCCGAGCTGGCCACGTAGCCCAGGTTGAGTGTCATCGACAGCAGGTCGCCCGCGGTCTCGCCGAGGGTGGTGGCGGCGATCTTCATCACCCAGAAGCCAAGGGTGACCGCCGCCACTTTGCTGTGCAGGGAATCTGCGTCTGAAGCACTCATCGAACGTCGCCTGGGGAGCCTGCGGGTGATGCTGTGGCGGGCGGCGTCGGAGTGCGGTCGGAACCGGGTTTGGTGAGGGTGAGCGTGGGGGAAGCGTTCAGCAGGGGAACGCGCTACGCTGCCGCCAGCACTTGGGACGGGGAGACAGGGAATGGCCGGTTCGATTCCATCGTTTGCTTTGGCAGTGGGTCTGCTGGTGTTGTCCGCGTCGGCAGGCAGTGCCAACGCGCAGCCGCGGGACGCCACGTATTCCAGCGTCTGCAGGCAGGCCGACTCGGGCGATCTGCTGGGCCTGGAGGTGTCGTTTGTCAGTGAGGCCGATGGCGGCTACGCATTGGTCCAGCGTTACGAGGGCGCGGCCATCGCGCCGGTGCTGATGCAGGTCAAGCAACGCGGGCGTGATCTTGTGCTGGTAAGCGGCGCTACGGATTCCATTGCGCTGCGCCAGGACGGGAAGACCCTGCGGTTGACCTACCTTGATGGCCAGCTGAGCGCTGCGGGCAGCTCTTCGGAAACCCTGATCCCATCGTTGGCGGTGTGGCAGGGAAAGAGCGTCGCCGCTTGCCGTTAGCGCGGCGACGCTCCTTCAGCCTGGGCTGGGATGTTCAACTCGGCTTGGCAAACACATCCAATCCCTTGCCCGTCTCCAGCCACGACTTCAGGCTCGACAGCACGATCGGCCAGCCCTGGCGGATGCCGGTATCCATGCCGCTGCCCGGTTCCAGCTCGTCGTGGGTGACGGTCAGCCGCACCATGTCCTGGTAGGGCACGATGTCGAAGGTGACGCGGCTGTAGGCATCGGGGTTGTCGGCCTGCGAGGCGGCGGCCCAGGTGATCACCAGCCGCGAGGGTGGGGTGCTTTCCACCACTTCGCCGACCAGCTCGACCGAGCGCGTTTCGTTGGCACGCACATGCTGCCAGCGCGAGCCGGGCTTCCAGTCCGAGACGTTTTCGTGGCCCCAGTAGCGGCTGGCGATCTCGGGGCGGGTGATGGCCTCGAACACCTTCTGCGGGGTGGAGGCGATGTAGATCACGTGGATGAAGCGGGTGGACGCTGCGGACATCGTCATTCTCCTTCCAGTTCTCGTTTCAGGTCATGCAGCAGGTTCAGGCGCTGCTGCTCGAATTTGCGGACCCAGCGCTCGTACACCTCATGCAGCGGCACCGGGTTGATGAAGTGCAGCTTCTCGCGGCCTCGCCGCACGGTGCTGATGAGGTTGGCGTCTTCCAGCAGGCCCAGGTGCTGGGTGACCGATTGCCGGGCCATGTCCAGGTGTTCGCAGAGCTGGCCCAGGGTCTGGCCGTTGTCTTCGCAGAGCAGGTCCAGCAGCGTCCTGCGCGTGGGGTCGGCCAGTGCCTTGAATACCTTGTCTGCATTCATGCGGGGCGTCTTCAATTCCAGTTGTCGATCCTGAGGTCGTGCGGGTTGGGGTGGCCTTTGCCGGCTTCCAGCAGGGCCTTGAGGCTGAGCAGGAACACCGCCCACTTGGTGCTGCAGTGGGAGGTGAATTCGACGCGTTCCTTCCAGCCTTCGTGGGTGAACAGGACGATGCAGTAGTCGCCTTCCTGTTTCAGCGTGAAGCGTGCGTGGGTGCCGATCCATTCGGCGGGGCCGGCGAGGAATTCCCAAAGCACCAGCTGACCGGGAATGAGCTGTTCCAGCTTCATTTCCATGGCGCCGATTTCCTGGCCGTTGTTGGTGAAGCGCACCTTGACCGTGCCGCCGACGTCGCGGTCGCCGTGGGTGTCTTCGGCCCACCAGGCGGCGACACCTTCGGGGGTGGCCAGGGCTTGGTACACCTGGCTTGCGGGGGCCTTGATGCCGACCCTGTGTGCGATATCCACCATGGCAGGTTCCTCGCGATGGGCGGGTAGGTGCCGTCCTTGGGGTGGACTATAGGCAGGCAAATGCCTGCATGTCAACCGCGGTTGCAGACAGGGTTTGCCAGGCATGGCCTGGCACTGCTGCGGCATTTGGTCGCAAGCGCTCGCAACTATTCCTAAGCGGTGCTGACGCATGGGGCGTTTACAGTGGGGTTACCCCCTCCAGGAAGGAGCAGTGCATGTACTACAGCAGTGGCAACTACGAAGCCTTCGCGCGCCCGCGCAAGCCGGCGGGTGTTGATGGCAAGCGCGCGTGGTTCGTCGGTTCGGGGCTGGCGTCGCTGGCCGGTGCGGCGTTCCTGATACGCGACGGACGCATGGCCGGTGAGCGCATCACCATTCTTGAGCAGCAGCAGATTGCCGGCGGCGCGCTGGACGGCCTGAAGGTGCCGGAGAAGGGTTTCGTGATCCGCGGCGGCCGCGAGATGGAAGACCACTTCGAGTGCCTGTGGGACCTGTTCCGCTCGATTCCGTCGCTGGAGATCGACGATGCCAGCGTGCTGGACGAGTTCTACTGGTTGAACAAGGATGACCCGAACTATTCGCTGCAGCGGGCCACGATCAATCGAGGCGAGGATGCACATACCGATGGCCTGTTCACCCTGAGTGAGCAGGCGCAGAAGGACGTCATCGCGCTGTTCCTGGCCACCCGGCAGGAGATGGAGAACAAGCGCATCGACGAGGTGCTGGGCCGCGATTTCCTGGACAGCAACTTCTGGCTGTACTGGCGCACCATGTTTGCGTTCGAGGAGTGGCACTCGGCGCTGGAGATGAAGCTGTACCTGCATCGTTTCATCCACCACATCGGCGGCCTGCCGGATTTCTCGGCGCTGAAGTTCACCAAGTACAACCAGTACGAATCGCTGGTGCTGCCGCTGGTGAAGTGGCTGCAGGAGCGTGGCGTGGTGTTCCAGTACGGCACCGAAGTGACCGACGTCGATTTCGATCTGCAGGCCGGCCGCAAGCAGGCCACGCGCATCCATTGGACCCGCGACGGTGTAGCCGGTGGTGTCGATCTGGGCGCGGATGACCTGGTGTTCATGACCATTGGTTCGCTGACCGAGAATTCGGACAACGGCGATCACCACACGGCGGCGCGCTTGAATGAAGGCCCGGCACCGGCGTGGGACCTGTGGCGGCGCATCGCCGCGAAGGATGCGGCGTTCGGGCGCCCGGATGTGTTCGGTGCGCATATTCCCGAGACCAAGTGGGAATCGGCAACGGTGACCACGCTGGATGCGCGCATTCCCGCCTACATCCAGAAGATCGCCAAGCGCGACCCGTTCAGTGGCAGGGTGGTGACTGGCGGCATCGTGAGCGTGCGCGACTCGCGCTGGTTGATGAGCTGGACGGTGAACCGGCAGCCGCACTTCAAGAACCAGCCCAAGGACCAGATCGTGGTGTGGGTGTATTCGCTGTTCGTGGATACGCCCGGTGACTACGTGAAGAAGCCGATGCAGGACTGCACCGGCGAGGAGATCACCCGCGAGTGGCTGTACCACCTGGGCGTGCCGCTGGACGAGATCGACGAACTTGCTGCGACCGGTGCGAAGACGGTGCCGGTGATGATGCCGTACGTCACCGCGTTCTTCATGCCACGCCAGGCCGGTGACCGTCCGGACGTGGTGCCGGAGGGGGCAGTGAACTTCGCCTTCATCGGTCAGTTCGCCGAGTCGAGGCAGCGCGACTGCATCTTCACCACCGAGTATTCGGTGCGCACGCCGATGGAAGCGGTGTACACGCTGCTGGGCATCGAGCGCGGCGTGCCGGAGGTGTTCAATTCCACCTATGACGTGCGTTCGCTGCTGGCCGCAACCGGCCGCCTGCGCGATGGCAAGGAGCTGGACATTCCCGGGCCGGCCTTCCTGCGCAACCTGCTGATGAACAAGCTGGACAAGACGCAGATTGGTGGCCTGCTGCGCGAGTTCAAGCTGGTGCAGGAGGACTGAGCCGGCGGGAGGGAGGCAGCCGGTGAGCGCATCGGCTGCCTCCGCACCTCACGCGATGCCGTCGGTGGAGCGGCTCAGCTGTTCCCAGGCATCGAGGGTGCTGGCCATCGATGCCAGCTTCGCGCGCACCAGCTGCAACGCGTCGCTGCCCAGCAGCAGGTGGCTGGGCGGCGCGTCGCTGTTGATGATCTGCAGCATGGCCTGCGCGGCCTTCACCGGGTCGCCCAGCTGATGGCCACTCTTCGCCTCGCGCGCGCTGCGGATGGGATCGAACAGTGCGTCGTAGTCTTCAATGCTGCGCGGTGCCCGTGCCATCGAGCGCCCGGCCCAATCGGTGCGGAAGGAGCCCGGTGCAACGGCGGTGACGTGGATGCCGAACGCTGCCACTTCCTTGCCCAGCACTTCGCTGATGCCTTCCAGCGCGAACTTGCTGCCGCAATACCAGGCGATGCCGGGCAGGGTGATGAAGCCGCCCATGGAGGTGATGTTGAGGATGTGGCCACGGCGGCGCGCGCGCATATGCGGCAGCACCGCCTTGATCAACGCGGCCGGGCCGAACACGTTCACTTCGAACTGATGGCGCAGCTCGGCCAGCGTGGATTCTTCGAGGATGCCTTCGTGGCCATAACCGGCATTGTTGACCAGCACGTCGATGGCGCCGACGTATGCTTCGATGTTGGCCACAAGGCTATCGATGGCTTCGGCATTGGTCACGTCCAGCAGGCGGCCGAAGGCGCGGCCGGGAGCCAGCGCTTCGAATGCCACGCGCGCTTCGTCGTTGCGCACGGTACCGACCACGCGGTGACCGGCCTGCAGGGCCTGCTGGGCCAGGGCGCGGCCGAAACCACTGCTGACGCCGGTGATGAGGATGAGGCGGGAGGAGGTCATGGCGATCAGGCTCGTTGGGGGAGGGCTTGCACGTTAGTGCTTGAACCTGCGGCTACCCAGGCCTAGGATTCGTCCATTCTTGCCTATTCCTCTGGAGTACTCGTGCCTGTCGTCGATTCCCAGCAAGGGCAGATGCAGGCACGCATGGTCGGCCTGCTGCAGACCCTGGCGGTGGAAGAGGGCTATACGCTCACGCCGCTGCCCGGGGTCCGCCTGCTGCGCTCGAACCGGCCGCTGGCGCGCACGCCGGTGCTGTATGACCCGGGCATCGTGATCGTCTGCCAGGGCGTGAAGCGCGGCTATCTGGGCGGGCAGGTGTACCAGTACGACGCGCAGCACTACCTGGCGGTGTCGGTGCCGGTGCCGTTCACGATGGAAACCGAGGCTTCGGAACAGGCGCCGCTGCTGGCGATCTATCTGCACCTGGACCTGCAGCTGGCGGCGAACCTGCTGATCGAACTGGGCGAGCAGGCCGGTGCAGGGCACGTACCTGCGCAGAGCATGATGTCCAGCCCGATGCAGGCGCCGATGCAGGCCACGGTGCTGCGCCTGCTGGAAGCGTTGGCCGATCCGCTGGAGGCCTCGGTGCTCGGGCCGGCGCTGGTGCGTGAGCTGTACTTCCGTGTGCTGACCGGCGCACAGGGCGCTGCAATGCGCGAGGCGTTGGCCATGCGCGGGCGCTTCGGCAGCATCGGCAAGGCGCTGCGCACCATTCATGCGGCGTATGCCACGGCGCTGGATGTGGGCCAGCTGGCGGCCGAGGCGGGCATGAGCGTGGCGACCTTCCATGACCACTTCCGCGCGGTTACCGGTACGTCGCCGATGCAGTACGTAAAGTCGACCCGGCTGCATCAGGCCCGTTTGCTGATGCTTCGGCAGCGCATGACGGCCGAGGCCGCGTCGCTGGCGGTGGGCTACGCCAGCCCGTCGCAGTTCAACCGCGAGTTCAAGCGCCTGTTCGCGCTGCCGCCGGCAGCCGAAGTGGCACGCATGCGCCGCAGTTTTGCCGTGCCGCCGGGGCCGGCAGAGGCGTTGTATGTGTCTTCGCATTGAGGGGCTCGGAACAGGACCGGCCTGGTTTCCTGGGATGCCGGCCGGCGGCCGGCACTACCGGTAGGGTATTGACTGCCGGTCTACCTACTAGTAGGTTTATCCCTATGAAAGAGTCGCTCTCGCCCAAGGCCCTGGAGATCCTGGCCCACGCCCGTTCGCTGCTGGAGGCCGGCGGCTACAACGGTTTCAGCTATGCCGACGTGTCGGCGCGGGTCAACATCAGCAAGGCCAGCATCCACCACCATTTCCCCAGCAAGGCGGACCTGGTGCGCACGGTGGTCGAGCTGTACCGGGCCGAAGCCCGTGAGGGCCTGGCGCTGCTGGACCGGCAGCTGGATGACCCGCTGCAGGAGCTCAATGCCTATGTGGACTACTGGTCGGCCTGCATCGCCGGCGGCACGTCCTCGTTCTGCATCTGCGCGATGCTGGCGGCCGAGTCGCCGATGATTCCTGCGGAGATTGCCGAGGAAGTGCGCGGCCATTTCGAGGACCTGAGCGGCTGGCTGGCGCTGACCCTGCAGAAGGGCGCGGCAACGGGGCAGCTGCACCTGCAGGGCTCCGCGGCCGATGAGGCCAAGGCATTCATGTCGGCGGTGCATGGCGCGATGCTGGCCGCGCGCGGTTTCGGTGATGCCGGCACGTTTGCCACGCTGGCGCGGCTGGCCATTGCGCGGGTGAGCACCGCCCGCTGAACCCGATTGTTGAGGCCTGCGAGGTTCGCAGGCCTTTGTTTTGATCTCTAGACCTACCTACTAGTAGGTTTATTCAACTCAGAGGAGTTCCCCATGACGCACGCGCTCTCCACCCTCGGGCTGATCCACACCGCCGTGAGCCTGGTTCCGGTGCTTGCCGGTCTGTACGGCTTCATCCGACACCGCGCCATCGACCCGGCCACGCGCTCGGGCAAGGCCTATCTGGTGGGCCTGGTGCTGTCGGTGGCGACCTCGTTCACCGTGTCCAGCACCGGCGGGCTGAATCCGGGCCACGCCTTCGGCGTGATCGTGCTGCTGGCCGCGTTCGGCGGTGTGCTGGCCGGGCGGCTGCAGTTCCTCGGCCGCGCGCGGCCGTACCTGTCGACCTTCGGGCTGTCTTTCAGCTTCCTGCTGTCGCTGGTGCCGGGCGTGAACGAAACGCTGACCCGGGTACCGCTGTCGCACCCGATCGCCGCCGCACCGCTGGCGCCGGTGATCCTGCAGACGCTGCTGGGGTGTGCCGTGGTGTTCGTGCTGGGGTTTGCCGCGCAATGCGTTCGGATCTGGCGGCAACGGGCGCGTGTTGCGATGTCTTGACGCTTTCGGGTGGGTGGATCGCGTAGATTGATGAGGCCAGTCTCACTTCCTGCAGCGGCTTGAATGCCGCTGGGGCGCTGCGACCCCCGCCCCCCGTCAGGATCTGAAGTGCAACCGAGTCGATCTGTTTTCCCCCGTGCGACGGGGGCTGCTGCCGAGCGCGTCCGTAACCATGACTGGTCGGCGACTGCGCTCGGCCCATCGGACCGCTGGCCGGCGTCGCTGCGGTGCGCGGTTGAACTGATGCTCAACTCGCCCGAGAGCATGTACCTGGTCTGGGGCCCGGAGCTGGTGTTCCTGTTCAATGATGCCTATGCGCCGATCCTGGGGCCGCGCCTGCCGCAGGCGATGGGTGCACCGCTTCGCAGCCTGTGGGCGGATGCCTGGCCTGCCGTGCGCGAGCCGATCGAGCGCGCGTTCGCCGGGCAGGGGTCGCGTTTCGAGAACGTGCCGGTGGCGATGAACCGCTACGGGCAACCGGAAGACACATGGTGGACGTTCTCGTTCTCGGCCCTGCACGGCGACGACGAGCAGGTGGCGGGTGCCTTCTGCGTGACCAAGGAAGTGACCGGCATGATCGTGGCCCAGCAGAAGCTGGCCCGCGAGAATGAGCGGTTGATCGCGCTGTTCGAGAAGTCGCCGATGTTCATGGCCTTCCTGACCGGCCCCGAGCACCGCATTGCGCTGGTCAACCCGGGCTATGAGCAACTGATCGGCCACCGCCAAGTGCTCGGCCGGCCGTTGGTCGAAGCCCTGCCCGAAGCGGTGGACCAGGGCTACGTGGATCTGCTGGATGAGGTGTACCGCACCGGCGAGCCGTATATCGGGCGCAAGGTGGCCTACGACAGCGGGGTGCCGCAGCCCGGGTTTGGCCCACGGCACATCGTCGATGTGGTGTTCCAGCCGTGCAAGGACGAAGCCGGGCAGGTCAACGGCATCTTCGTGCAGGGCCTGGATCTGACGCCGCAGGTTGCGCTGGAACAGCATCTTTCGCTGACCGAGGCACGCCACCGGCAGATCATGGACAGCGCCCGCGACTACGCCATGATCGCCACCGACATGGACGGTCTGATCACGCTGTGGAACCGCGGCGCGGAAGAGACGCTGGGCTGGCACGAAAGCGAGGTGTTGGGCCAGCACGCCGGGCTGCTGTATCTGCAGGACGATCTGCAGGCGAACCGTTTCCAGCAGAACATGCAGCATGCGCGGTTGCACGGCGGGCTGAGTGGCGAACGCTGGCTGCGCCGCCGCGATGGCGGGCGTTTCTGGGCACAGGGCTCGATGACGCTGCTGCGCGGTGGGGAAGGCGAGGCGGTGGGATTCGTGGTGGTGTTCCGCGATCGCACCTCCGAACGCACTGCCGCCGATGCATTGGCACAGAGCGAGCGGCGCCTGGCGGCGCTGGTCTCGGCGGCAACCCAGTCGCTGTATTCCATCTCTGCCGATTGGCAGCAGATGAGCCTGATCTACCGGCAAGGCGATGCGGCAGAGCTGCGCGATGCGCAAGGTTCCTGGCGAGAGCAGCTGATTCACCCGGGCGACCGCCTGGCCGTGGATGCGGCCATCGACGAGGCGCTGCAGGCCACGTCCGCACTGGAAGTGGAACACCGCACGCTGCTGCCGGACGCCTCGGTGCGCTGGGTGCAGCTACGCGCGGTGCCCCTGCTGGATGACCATGGGCGGGTGAAGGAGTGGTTCGGCGCGGCCTCGGACATCACCGACCGGCGCATTGCCCAGCAGCGCCTGCAGCAGTTGACGTTGACGCTGGAAGAACGGGTGCAGTCCAGGACGGCCGAACTGATGGCGATGGAAGAGCGGCTTCGGCAGGGCCAGAAGATGGAGTCGCTGGGGCAGCTGACCGGCGGCATCGCGCACGACTTCAACAACATGCTGACCGCGGTATCGATGGGGTTGGAACTGCTGGAAATGCGCGTGGAGCAGGGCCGTGTGGATGGGCTTGAGCGCTATCTGGAGATGGCGCGCTCCGGTGCCGACCGTGCCGCTGCGCTGACCCAGCGCCTGCTGGCGTTTTCCCGGCGGCAGACGCTGGCGCCGTCATCGGTGCGCGTTGCCGCATTGGTGAGCGGCATGCTGGATATCCTGAACCGTTCCATCGGCCCTTCGATCAACATCGAAACCCGTTTCGAGGATTTCGAGGACGCGGTACGGGTCGATGCACCGCAGCTGGAAAACGCGTTGCTGAACCTGTGCATCAACGCGCGTGATGCCATGCCGGGCGGCGGCACGATCATCATTTCCAGCAGCACCGAAGCGCTGGCAGGAACGCGCAGCGAACGGTTGGGACTGCCGGCCGGTGACTACGTGCGCCTGTCCGTGCGCGATACCGGTACGGGCATGGATGCCAGCGTGCTGGAAAAAGTCTTCGAGCCGTTCTTCACCACCAAGCCGATCGGGCAGGGAACCGGGCTGGGCCTGTCGATGATCTACGGTTTCACCCGCCAGTCCGGCGGCCAGGTGGACGTGGAATCGGCACCGGGGGCGGGCACGACCATGCATCTGTACCTGCCGAAATCCGATCCGGCGCAGGCGGTCGATGTCGCCCTGCCGACTGCCATGCCACTGAAACCGGCCTCGGCCAGCCGATCGGTGCTGCTGGTGGAAGACGAGGATGCAGTTCGTGGGCTGGTGCGCGATGTGCTTTCCGGACTGGGCCACGCGGTAACCGAGGCGGCCAATGGCAGTGAGGCGCTGGCGTTGTTGGACAGTGGGCAGCACTTTGATCTGCTGGTGACGGATGTGGGCCTGACCGGCACGTTGAATGGCCGGCAGGTTGCCGATGCCGGACGACAGCGACGCCGCGACCTGCCCGTGCTGTTCATCACCGGCTATGCCGCGAGTGCTGCGGTGGGCGGCGAGCATCTGGAGCCGGGCATGGAGATCCTGACCAAACCGTTCAAGGCCGTGGAGCTGGAACGACGGGTCGATCAGCTGTTGTCCCGGTCGGCCACGGAATGGAATGTTGCCGCGCAGGATCTGCCCGCCGCGTAACGGGGTCAGCAGCCCACCAGGCGATCCGCAGCGATGCCGCTGCGATGCTGGCTGCGGTACTCGGTGGGGCTGGCATCGACCTGGCTGCGGAAGTGGCGCCGGAAGGATTCCTGCGAACCGAACCCGGCGTGCTCGGCGATCCACTGCAATGGCCGGTCGGTGGTCTCCAGCAGCTCGCGGGCGAAGGCCACGCGCTCGCGGATCAACCAGTCGATGGGTGACAGGCCGGTGGCGTCCAGGAACTGGCGTTGCAGCGTGCGCTGGCTGAGCGCGGCCTGCTCGGCGAGGCTGCCGAGCGAGTGCGGCTCGCGCAGGTTGCGGCGCATCCATTCCATCAGCTTCGCCAGGCGGCTGGGCTCGCCATTGGGAATGGCGCGGCTGACGCGCTGGCTACGCCCGGCATCGCGCCACGGCGCCAGCACCAGCCGTTCGGCCACCAGGTTGGCCACGCGCGCGCCGTAATCCTTGCGCACCATGTGCAGCATCATGTCCATGCCGGTGGCCGAGCCGGCCGACGTAATGATGCTGCCGGCATCCACGTACAGCACATCCTCGCGCACGTCGATGCGGGGGAAGTCGCGTGCAAGCGCTTCGGTGAGGCGCCAGTGGGTGGTGGCCTGGCGGCCATCGAGCAGCCCGGCCCAGGCCAGCACGAACGCACCGGAGCAGATCGAGGCGATGCGCGCGCCGCGTGCGTGGGCGCGGATCAGCGCATCGAGCAGTGCCTGTGGCGGGCGCTCGCTGGGTTCGCGCCAGCCGGGAATGACGATGATGTCGGCGTCATCGACGCTGTCGAGATCGTAGGGCAGCTGCACCTGGGAGTTGCCGAGCATGCGCAGTGCGCCGGGTTCGCCCGCGCACAGTTGGGTGCGGTACCAGGCCACGCCCAGTTCCGGCCGTACCGGTGCGAGCAGGCCGACCGCGCAGCCGAACTCGAACAGCCCCTGGCCGTGGCAGGCGACGATGGCGACCAGTGGCGCGTTGGGATCGGCGGGCAGGGTGGGCATGGCTTGATGCTACGGGTGCAGATGCGTGGCGATGCGTGGTGTGCGGGCATGAGGTGATGCCTGTGGGGCATGTAGCGCTGAAGACCGCGTTGCCGCCTAACGTCATGACCAGCGGTCATGTGGGTGGCCGGATGTTACGGCTGGGTGACGCGATCACGCCTGTCGTGGCGGGTGAACACGCTCTTGAATGGAAGTGTGTTTCCGGCCCACCCCACGAGCCCCCATGCCTGCCGCCCACACCCCCGTACTGAGCACGCTTGCTGTCCTGATCGCCGCGGCCCTGGCGGTCTCGCCCAGCCATGCCGCTGAAGCCGATGCCGAACCCGCCACCACCGCAGCGGCCGCCAACGTGGCCGCGTCCACGCTGGACGCAGTGGTGGTGACCGGTTCGCGTACCAGCACGCGCACGGTGAAAAACAGCTCCACGCCGATCGATGTGATCTCCGCCGAAGACCTCACCGCCACCGGCCAGGGCAACCTGCTGGAAGCGTTGCAGCGGGCGCTGCCGTCGCTGAGCCAGATCGGTGGCTACCAGAGCGATCAGGAGAGCCTGATCCGCGGCTACCAGCTGCGCAATCTGTCGCCGGGCTACACGCTGGTGCTGGTGAACGGCAAGCGCCGCAATGCCAGCGCCTATGTGAGCGGGGCCAACGGCGGTGGCTTTCCCGGGCATGCCTGGGCCGATCTGGCGTTGATTCCGGTATCGGCCATCGACCATGTCGAAGTGCTGCGCGATGGCGCCTCGGCGATCTATGGCTCGGATGCGATCACCGGTGTGGTCAACGTGATCCTGAAATCGCAGGCACACGGTGGCGATCTGTCGGTGGAAAGCGGGCAGAGTATCGATGGTGATGGCTCGCGTACCAGCGTGCGTGCCAATGTCGGCCTGCCGTGGGGCGCCGATGGCTTCGTCAACCTGTCCGGCGAGAGCACGCGCCAGCATCATGCAATCCGTACCCGCCGTTACATCGATGGCTACCTGAGCTACCCGGCGGTAGACGCGAACGGCAACCTGGTGGCGTTGCGCCCCAACAACCGGCTGCCGGCGGGAGCCTCGCCGAACCCGGCCGAGGCGGGCCGCAATGCCGAGGCCAACACCATCCTCAGTTCGCCGTCGTATGCGTTGAAGGCGTTCGCGGTTAATGTGGGCCATGGCCTGGGCGAGCACGCGCAGTTCTATGCCAACGCGACCGCCAGCGACCGCACCGCGCAGGCGATCCAGAATTTCCGCCTGCCCGCGACCATCTTCACCACGTACAAGGCACCGGGCGTGCTGAGCGTGTTTCCGGACGGCTTCCTGCCGGTGCTGGAAACCAAGGAGAAGCAGTACACCGGTACGGCCGGCGTGAAAGGCCAGCTCGCGGGCTGGGACTACGACGCCAGCCTGACCGGCAACCGCAGCACCGTGCGCACCTACACGCGCAACTCGGTGAACTACTCACTGCCGTACCCGGGCTCGCCCACCGATTTCTATGACGGCAAGCTGGACTACCAGCAAGGCATCGCCAACCTGGATCTGCGCCGCGGCTTCGAAGTGGCGGCGTTCGCATCGCCGCTGGAAGTGAGCGCGGGCGCCGAGTACCAGCACGAGCAGTACGAGCGTGGGGCTGGGCAGTGGGAGTCGTATACCGGCTTCGGTGCCGCCGCGTTCGTCGGCTACTCCACTGCGGATGCGGTGAAGGCCACGCGCAACAGCAAGGCGGTGTATGTGGGCGCGGCGACCAACATCACTTCGCGCTGGTACCTGGATGCGGCCGCGCGCTGGGAAGACCATTCGGATTTCGGCAGTGTCTCGACCGGGCGCCTGACCACGCGCTTTGATTTCACCGAGGCACTGGGCCTGCGCGCGACGGTCAGCAACGGCTTCCATGCCCCCAGCCTGGGCGCGCAGTTCTACCAGGCCACCGGCAGCTGCCCGTGCGGGACCACGCTGGTGGCGCAGGTGTCCTCGCCGGCGGCTATCGCGCTGGGCGCAACGCCGCTGAAGCCGGAGAAGGCCACCAACTACAGCCTGGGCGTGACCTGGGACCCGAGCCCGGCCTTCCACCTTGCGGTGGATGCGTACCAGATCGACATCCGCGGGCAGCTGGGCCAGTCCAGCCAGATCGGCTACAACGCGCAGGACCCGGCGCGGGTGACCGACAACAGCGGCACGGTGCTGAGCGCGGCGCAGAAGAACACCATCGATGCGCTGCTGGGTTCGGCCGGCATCAGCATCCTGCCCGGTGATGCGTTCTACGCCAGCTACTTCACCAACGTGGGCAATACCCGTACACGCGGCGTCGAGCTGACCCTGGAAGCCAACCAGGAAACCGCCTGGGGCAAGCTGCGCTGGAGCTACGCAGCCAACATCGGCCGTACCACCATCCAGAAAGTGAGCGACATTCCGGCGGCGCTGCAGGGCCTGCCGAACATCAACCTGCTGACCAGGACCAGCGAGTACGCACTGCGCTTCCGCACGCCCAGCTACACGCAGGTGGCAGGGCTGGGCTGGCAGAACGGGCGTTGGCGCTCGAACGTGGACTTTACCTACTACGGCCCGATCAAGCGCCTGAACAACGGCGTGGAGTACAAGCAGCCGCCCGTGCTGGTGACCAGCCTGTCCGGTGGCGTGGAGCTGGGTGCGGGCTGGAGTGCGGCACTGGGCATCAACAATGTGTTCGACAAGCGCACCCGCAAGGTGCCCGAGTACGCGCGCAGTGCCACCGATGTGGCCAGCATCGAGACCACATGGGATAGCGGCGATGTGCTGGGTAATGTTGGCGCGTATTGGTACGGGCGGGTCAATTACCGGTTCTGAGGTTCAGGCCAACGGCAGTCGAGCATGGCTCGACTCTACACAGGCGAAAGCAGCCGGGCATGGCTCGGCTCTACATGGGAGCGTTTCATGTCTTCTGCATTGAAGGTGGTTGCATTGGTCGGGTCGCCGACCAGTTCCGCGACGTCGCGTACGTTGCTGCTGGTGCGGCACCTGCTGGAATCGCTGCAGCAGCGGGTGCACGCCAACGTGGACCTGGTGGAGCTGGCGCCGATCGCGCGTTCGCTGGGCCAGGCGCTGTCGCGCGCCGAGGCGCAGCCGGAAGTGGAACAGGCACTGCAGGCGATCGAGGGCGCCGAACTGCTGGTGGTGGCCGCGCCGGTGTATCGCGGCTCGTATCCCGGCTTGTTCAAGCACCTGGTGGATTTCATCGAACTGGAGGCATTGGTGGATACGCCGGTGCTGCTGGCGGCGACCGGGGGCAGCGAGCGCCATGCGCTGGTGATCGATCACCAGCTGCGGCCGTTGTTCAGTTTCCTGCAGGCGCACACGCTGCCGATCGGGGTGTATGCCACGCCGGCCGACTTCGACGGCGAGCGCATCCACAGCGCTGCCCTGCAGGCCCGGATCGCGCTGGCGGCCGAGCGTGCGGTCGGGCATCTGGCCGCGCAGGCTCGGGTGCTGCCGGTGCCGCTTCGGCGCATTGCCTGACGCCATAACCGGCGGCGCTTTGCTTATGGCCAAGGCGCATCTGCATGGCCGGATCTGACCGCCGATTGTCGCCTGGCATCGCTGTTGCCGGCGCTGGCTTCTCTAGCATCGAAATCGAATCGGCATTGCATTGCCGGCCCTGATGAGGACGACTCCGTGAGTCTGCACGCAACCGACAAACCCATCCTGTTCCTGCTCGACCGTGAGTTCGAGGACGGCCAGCTTCCCGGGCAGCGCTTCTTCTGCCGGCACAGCCTGTTGCTGGAAGGTGCGCTGTCGAGCATCGACGGCCTGGACGCGCAATTGGATGTGCGCCGTATCGGCTTTGCGCGGCCGCGCCGCGAGGTGATCGCCGAGATCGGTGAACAGGATCAGTCGTTGCCGAAGCTGGTACTGCCGCAGGGCGTACGCAGTGAGCTTGCCAGCGGTGCGCACCAGGATCGCCAGTACATCTCCGGTGCCGAACCGATCCTGGCCGCGCTGAACGGGTTGCTTGGCATTCCCGTGGCCCACCCCTGAGCGAGGACGCGACGATGAGCTACCTGATCAGCGTGTTGGACAAGAGTCCGGTGGCCGAAGGTGCGCCGCCCGAGCAGGCGCTGCGCCACAGCCTGCAGCTGGCGCAGCGCGCCGAGCAGCTGGGGTACCACCGCTACTGGTTTGCAGAGCACCATGCCGCACCGACGCTGGCCAGCCCTGCGCCGGAGGTGTTGGCGGCGTGGGTACTGGCGCAGACCCGGCGCATCCGCATCGGCAGTGGCGGCGTAATGCTGCGCCACTACGCGCCCTACAAAGTAGCTGAGAACTTCAACCTGTTGGCGGCGCTGGCGCCGGGGCGTGTGGATCTGGGTGTGGGCAAGGCGCCCGGTGGGTTGCCGGCCTCGACTGCCGCACTGGCCGCAGGGCGACCGGCCTTCGCCGATTTCGACCAGCAGCTGCGCGATCTGGAAGGTTATCTGTCTGGCGCCGAGGGTGAGGCACTGGCCCGGCCCCTTCCGCAGCAGGCACCGGAACGCTTCCTGCTGGGGGCCAGCCCGCAGAGCGCGAAGCAGGCGGCCGAGCTCGGTTGGCGCTTTGTCTACGCCGCGCACTTCGATGGTGATCCCAGGCATATCGAGGCCGCGTTCGACGCCTACCGCAGCGTGTCGACGCAGCCTCCACTGCTGGCCACGGTGGCCTTTGCCGCGCCGTCTGCCGAAGCCGCGGCGCGCCATATCGGTGCGCTGCGTGTCTACAAGCTGCACCTTGGCCCCGGGCAGACGGTGAACCTGCCCAGCGCCGAGGCCGCTGCCGAGTATGCACGCCAGGTAGGCGTGGCCGACTTCCGCATCGAAGAAACACGCCCGAGCGTGCTGTCCGGCGATGCGCAGCACGTGCGAGACGAACTGGATGCGCTGCATCGGCGATTCGGCGTGGGCGAGTTCATCCTCGACGCGCCGGTGGCCGACCTCGACGCACGCCTGACATCCCTTGAACTGCTGTCGCCCGCGCCACGCGCGGCGGTGGCCTGACCTGCAGGAGCGATTCCCATGAGCACGACCCCGCGCCACATTCCGTTCGGCATCATGCTGCAGGGCCCCGGCAGCCACATGCATGCCTGGAAGCATCCGTCCAACCCGGCCGATGCCAGCGTCAACCTGCAGTTCTACATCGACATCGCACGTACCGCCGAGAACAACGGCATCGCCTTCGGCTTCGTCGCCGATGGCCTGTACATCAACGAGAAGTCGATTCCGCACTTCCTCAACCGCTTCGAGCCGATCTCGCTGCTGTCGGCGCTGGCCACGGCAACGAAGAAGATAGGTCTGGCGGGCACGCTGTCGACCTCGTACAGCGATCCGTTCACCGTGGCGCGCCAGTTCGCTTCGCTGGACCTCCTCAGCGGCGGTCGCGCCGGCTGGAACGTGGTGACCTCGCCGCTGGAAGGTTCGGGGCGCAACTACGGCCGCCCGCACCCCGAACATGCACTGCGCTACCAGATTGCCGACGAGTACCTCGAGGTGGTGCAGGGGCTGTGGGATTCGTGGGATGACGGTGCCTTCGTGCGAGAGCGCGACACTGGCACGTTCTTCGCGCCGGAGACATTCCGCCGCCTCGACCACAAGGGGCGCTTCTTCCAGGTGGAGGGGCCGCTCAACATCCAGCGTTCGCCGCAGGGCCAGCCGGTGATTTTCCAGGCCGGTTCGTCCGATGACGGCATCGCGCTGGCCGGCAAGTATGCCGATGCGGTGTTCACTCATTCGCCGTCGCTGGAAGAAACCCGTGCATTCACCCAGAAGGTGAAGAATTCGGCGATCGCGCACGGCCGCAGCGGCAATGACGTGAAGATCTTCCCGGGCATCGGCCCAATCGTCGGCCGTACTGCCGAGGAGGCCGAAGCCAAGTACCAGGCGATTGCCGCGCTGGCCACGCTTGAGGACGCGCTGGCCTATCTCGGCCGCTTCTTCGATCACCATGATTTCAGCCAGTACGACCCGGACGCGCCGTTCCCGGAGCTGGGCGGGATCGGCAGCAATTCGTTCCGTTCCACTACTGATCGCATCAAGCAGGATGCGCGCGAGAAGGGCCTGAGCCTGCGCCAGGTGGCCTTGGAAGCCGTGAGCCCGCGGCCAAACTTCATCGGCACGCCGGAGCATGTGGCTGATGAACTGATCCGCTGGTTCGATGCCGGTGCCAGCGATGGCTTCATCCTTGGCTTCGCTGCACAGCGCGAAGGCCTGGACGATTTCGTGACCCAGGTGCTGCCGATCCTGCAGGCGCGCGGCTATCACCAGCGCGAGTTGGAGGGGCAGACCCTGCGTGAACATCTGGGCCTGCCATACAAGACCAGCCGCCATGCGACCGACGCCGAACCGGCGCGGAAGGCGGGGTAGGGCGATGAGCGGAGAAACCGCGGCAGTGCCGGACCAGGTCCGGCGGACACCCACGTCGAGCGGTGTGCTGCCTGAAATCGCGGCACGCGCCGACGCAGCCATCGCGATCCGCCACGACCTGCACCGGCACCCGGAGCTGGCCTTCGAGGAACACCGCACCAGTGCCCGCGTAGCCGAGCTGCTGCAGCAGTGGGGCTACGAAGTCACCACCGGTCTGGGCGGCACCGGCGTGGTCGGCACGCTGCAGCGCGGGCAGGGCAGCCGCCGCCTCGGCCTGCGCGCCGACATCGATGCACTACCGATCCACGAGGATTCCGGACTGGCCTATGCCAGCCAGACCGACGGCCTGATGCATGCCTGTGGCCACGATGGCCACACCGCCATCCTGCTGTCGGCCGCGCATTACCTGGCTCACCATGGCCGTATCGACGGCACCCTGCAGCTGGTGTTCCAGCCGGCCGAGGAAACCGGCTCGGGCGCGTCGAAGATGATTGCCGACGGCCTGTTCGAGCGTTTCCCGGTGGATGCAATCTATGGGCTGCACAATTGGCCGGGCGTACCCGTGGGCCACTTCGGCTTCGTCGATGGTCCGGCGATGGCGTCGGTGGACTGGGCGCGACTGAAGGTGATCGGCAAGGGCGGCCATGGTGCCGAGCCGCAGGGCAGCGTCGATCCGATCCTGGTAGCGGCGCACATCATCACCGCGCTGCAGAGCGTGGTGTCGCGCAATGTCGATCCGCGGCAGATGGGCGTGGTCACGGTCGGCTCGATCCATGGCGGGCAGGCCGCCAATGTGATTCCGGACGTGGTCGAACTGACCTTGACCGTACGCGCCTATCTGCCCGAGGTGCGCGACACCCTGCGCCGTCGGACCATCGCGATTGCCGAGCAGACCGCCGCCGCCTTCGGTGCGCGGGCCGAGATTGCGTTCCCGCGTGGTTTCCCCAGCGTGATCAACCATCCGCAGCAGACCGCCTATATCCGTGGCGTGGCGGAAGCGGGCTTCGGCGCCGAACAGGTGGTTACTGGCTTCGCACCGCGCACGGCCAGCGAGGACTTCGCCTTCCTGCTGCAGGCACGACCCGGCAGTTTCGTGTTCGTCGGCAACGGCGACAGCGCACCGCTGCACAGCCCGCGCTATGTGTTCAACGACGCCGCCATCGCGCCGGCCGCCAGCCTGTGGGCGCGGTTGGCCGAAGACTATCTGGTGAAGGACGTGGCATGAGCAGCAACGAACGCTTCTTCTATACCTCGGTGGATGATCCGCTGGCGCGGCCGCTGTTCGATGGCCTGGAGCAGGAGTACGACAGCCGCTATGCGGATGTGCGCCGACGCATCGGCGGCAGTGCCCGCGAGGAGCTGCAGCGCTACCCCGCGCAGGCATTCGCCGCACCGGTAGGCGCGTTCGTGCTGTTGCTGCGCGATGGTGTGGCGATCTCCGGCGGCGCCTTCATGCCGCACCGCGATCCGGAGACCGCCGAATTCAAGCGGATCTGGACGCTGCCGGGGCTGCGTCGGCAGGGGATCGCGCGGCGCGTGTTGCAGGAACTCGAAGGGCAGGCCGCGCGTCAGGGCTATCGGCGGGTGTTTCTGACCACCGGCTTCCGCCAGCCCGAAGCGGTCGGCCTGTACCTCAGCCATGGCTACACCGCGCTGTTCGATCAGCAGGCCGACCCGGAAACCATCGCGCATCTGCCGTTCGAGAAGTACTTGATCGTATCGGCGCCCGTCATCGCGCCTGCGCAAGCCCAGCTGCATGGAGCCCACGCATGAGCACGCCTTCGACCGCGCTGGATGGCATTGCCGCACACCCGGCGCCAGCACCCGCGTTGAAGATCGTGCCGGCCCGGCATCCACTGCAGGTGGTCGGAACCCTTCTGGCGTTGGCGCTGATCCTGATCGGGCTGCAATCGGTGCTGGGCAATCCACGCTGGGGCTGGGGCGCGTTCGCCGAGTGGTTCTTCGCGCGCCCGGTGCTGGAAGGCCTGGGCCGCACGCTGCTGCTGACCGCATTGGGTACTGGCCTTGGTTTCGCGCTGGGTACCTTGCTGGCGTTGGCCCGCGTCTCCGGTTCGCCGCTGCTGTCGGCGGTGTCGTGGGGCTATGTGTGGCTGTTCCGCTCGATTCCGCTGCTGGTTCTGTTGCTGCTGTTGAACAACCTGGGCTACCTGTACAGCACCATCGAACTGGGCGTGCCGTTCACCGGCATCAGCCTGTTCTCGTACCCGACCACCCAGCTGATTGGTGTGTTCACGGCGGCGGTGCTGGGCCTCACATTGAACCAGGCCGCCTTCTCAGCCGAAGTGATCCGCGGTGGCATCCTGTCGGTCGACCATGGCCAGTACGAGGCGGCAGCCGCGCTTGGCCTGCCGCGTGGCCGCCAGGTGCGCCGCATCATCCTGCCGCAGGCAATGCGCTCGATCCTGCCGGCAGCATTCAACGATGTGATCGGCCTGGCCAAGAGCACCTCGGTGGTCTACGTACTGGCGCTGCCAGAGCTGTTCTACACCGTGCAGGTGATCTACCGCCGCAACCTGGAGGTGGTGCCGCTGCTGATGGTGGCCACGGTCTGGTACCTGGTGATCCTGACCGTGCTGTCGCTGCTGCAGCGACGGGTGGAGCAGCGTTTCGCGCGCGGCCAGCTGCAGCGCGAGCGCTCGGTATCGCGGGTATCGTCGCCGAGGCGCGCCACAGGTGAGGCTGCACCGCGTGTGGTCAACCGCCCGCGCATCGCCGCGCAGGTCGAGGTGGGCGAGGGCGCGGCGGTGTCGCTGCATGGCGTCGGCAAGGTATTCGGCGGCCAGCCGGTGCTGGAGGATGTGCACCTGGACCTGCGCGCCGGCAGCGTGACCGTGCTGATTGGGCCGTCCGGCGCCGGCAAGTCCACGCTGCTGCGGCTGATCAACCACCTGGAACGCGCCGACAGCGGCTACGTGACCGTCGGCGGCCAGCTGATCGGCTACCGCCGTGACGGTGACACCCTGTACGAGCTGCCGGAGCGCGAGATCCGCCGCCGCCGCGCCGAGGTGGGCATGGTGTTCCAGGGCTTCAATCTGTTCCCGCACCTGACCGCGCTGGAGAACATCATCGAGGCGCCCATTGCCGTACGCGGCGTATCGCGTGCCGAGGCCGAACAGCAGGCGCGCACGCTGCTGGAGCGGGTGGGCCTGGCCGACAAGGCCGATGCCTTCCCGCGCCAACTGTCGGGCGGTCAGCAGCAACGCGTGGCGATTGCCCGCGCGCTGGCCCTGCAACCGAAGGTGCTGCTGTTCGACGAGCCGACCTCGGCGCTGGACCCGGAACTGGTGGCCGAAGTACTCAGCGTGATCGAGGAACTGGCCCGCTCCGGCACCACGCTGGTGATCGTCACCCATGAGTTGAGCTTCGCCCGTCGCGTGGCCGACCACGTGGTGATGATGGACCAGGGGCGGGTGATCGAGCAGGGCACGCCCGAGGCCCTGTTCCAGCGCCCGCGCCAGCAACGCACCGCCGATTTCCTGGCCAAGACTCCGTAACCCTGAAAGGAACGCCATGAGCCCTGCAGCATCGCGTGGACCGTCGCGCAGCACCCTGTTGATCGTGGGCGTGCTGGTCATCGGCATCGCTGGCATCGTCTATTCGCGCGTACGCCAGGCACCGGATGCCGGCACCGTGGCAGTGGCCAGCCTGGCCGGTGCGAACACCGCCGTGCTGAAAGGCACGCTCGATCCGAAGGCGCAGGCGTTGATTCCCGCTGGCTACCGCTTCGTCACGCCCGGTACGTTCACCGTGGCCACCCACCCGGGGCAGCTGCCATTGGCCGACTATGGTTCCGACAGCAAGGAGGTGGTCGGCATCGAGCCGGACATCGCGCGGCTGATTGCCGATGCGCTGGGCCTGAAGCTGGTGATCGTGCCGGTGGCCTGGGCCGACTGGCCTCTGGGGCTGGAATCGGGCAAGTACGATGCGGTGCTGTCGAACGTGACGGTGACCGAGGAGCGCAAGAAGAAGTTCGATTTCTCCAGTTATCGCTACGACCTGCTGGGCATCTATACGCGCAGCGACGGGCCGATCCGGAAGATCGACAAACCCGCCGACGTGGCCGGACTGAAGGTGGTGGTCGGTGCTGCCACCAACCAGGACCAGATCCTGCGGCAGTGGGACCAGCAGAACATCGCCGCCGGGCTGAAGCCGGTGGAATACCAGTACTTCGATGATGCGGTGGTGGGGCGGCTTGCGGTGATCACCGGCCGTGCCGACGTCTCGTTCGAGCCCAATGCCAGCGGCGCCTACTCGGCGCGCGACGGCAAGGTACGGCGCGTCGGCCTGTTCCCCGGGGGCTGGCCGAACGCTGCGGCGATCTCGGTGACCACCCGCAAGGGCAGCGGCCTGGCCGACGCAGTGACGCAGGCGCTGAATACCCAGATCGGCAGCGGCACCTATGCGCAGGCGCTGGCGCGCTGGAACGTGGCCGAGGAAGCAGTGCCGCAGTCGCAGACCAATCCGCCGGGGTTGCCTTCACTCTGACGCCGGGCGTGGCCCGGCGCGGCCCTGTAGCGTCGAGCTTGCTCGACTGGGGTGGGGGCGGCGAAGTGCAGTCGAGCAAGCTCGACTCTACCAGCGCGCTTCCAGCCTCCGGAACGGTTTCGCCAAGCGCACGCCCTCGGCGTCGAAGTCGGCAACTGGCCGCCCATCCACACGCACCGATTTCGGTATCGTGCGCTCCGGCCACCAGACCTTCACCGCCGTGTCGTTGCGCAGCCCATTGCCCAGGGTGACCGTCAGCGCGCCGTCACGCTGCCGCGCCTGCATCTGCAAGGTGCCATACGCGGTGGGCAGTCGCTCCACCGCCAGCCCATCACCGGCCACCCAGGACGGCGGAGTGCCCGGCAGCAATGACAGCGCATCATCGTCTTCGCGCATCAGCATGCCGAACAGCGTGCGGCCGTACTCGGCACCAATCCAGGTGTGCGGCATGTCACCCAGGTAGCGCGGGAAGCGCAGCCGCGAATGCACGACTTCGGCCAGCACCTGCCACTCCAGCGGGCGCCGGTCATGCAGCAGGCCCTGCAGCAGTTCATCGGCGGCCTCGGGCTGGCCCAGGTGCACGTAGCTCAGTACGTTGCGGATCTCATAGGGCGTGTAGGCATACAGCGCAGCGGGCTGGTTGCGCTTGCGCACGTCTTCCAGATAGCGGGCGAAGGTCGTGCGCAGCGCTTCAGCGGGCAGCACGCTCTGAGCACCGGTCGGGTCCAGTGCGATCGATACGCCCGTGGGATCGCCATCACCCAGATCGGCCGAGGACGGGATGAAGTCGATGCCCTTCCACGCCATCGTCGCGCGGATCGAGGCGTGCAGCGCGTCGTAGAGGGCTTTGTACTGCTGGCGCGCCCACACCGCGGTTTCGTGATCGCCCAGTGCGTCGGCCAGCCACGCGCCATCGTGCCAGCCCTTCAGGCCCCAGTAGTCATCCCAGTAGCTGTGGGTGGGCGAGGGGTAGCCCTCATGACTGATCGATGGTGCAAGGATGCCCGCGAAGCGTTCCGGCGCCGGCTGGCCGGCCATGTAACCCGCTACCAGCGTGCGCTCGCGCAGTTCCTGCAGGAAGCGCAGCGCCGCTTTCACTTTCGGCAGGTACGCTCGCACCGACTCTGGCCCGCCATCGAGCCGGGCGACATCGGCAACCAGCGCCACGTACTGGCCCTGGCTGTCGTACTCGATGTCCGAACCGAAACCGGTGTTGACGCTGCCATCGTCGTTGAGGATCGGCGAGACCAGTCCGTTGGCGTGCACGCCGTGCTCGCTGTACCACGCCAGGTAGTCGCGCGCGACCTTGGCTTCGCCCATGCGCAGCAGCACCGCCGACGTGGCCATGCCGTCGCGGATGAAGGAACGATTGTAGTTGCGTGGCCCCGGCTGCATGGCGGGGCCGGTCTGGTTGATCAACATGTACGCCGCCTGTGCGCGCAGCATGTCCACCAGCGAAGGATCGGGTAGGCGCAGCCCCACCTGGCCCAACCGTGCCTGCCAATCCGCCGAGGCCTGCGTGGCCAGCGTGTCGAACGCTGCATCGGCGTCGTGCGGCAGCGAGGACAGGTCGAGCGGCGGCGCTTCCGGCAATGCAGCGTTGGCATCCACGGCGGCGGTACCCAACGGGAAGGCGACCACAACGGCATCGCTGGCACCGGGCGCCAGCGAAACGCGATAGCTCAGGGCCGCTGCGGCAAGGCCCTGGTCATCCTGCGCCTGTTGCGTGTCGGGCAGTGTGCCGGCGGCGATGGCGCTGGTGATTTCCGTTGCACCCTCCTTGCCAAAGGGCGCAGCGGCGGACGCCGTCACCGGGGTGAGTGAATGCAGCAGGGTACGGCCATTGATGCGCACCGCCTGATCTTCGACGGACACGTCGCGAATGGGTGACAGGCCACCGTTCTGCCACGGCGGGTTCATCTGCATCGGGCGTACAACCAGGGTCAGCGTGCCGTTGATCGTGGTCGTGCCGCTGTTGTGCAGCCGGTGGCGAAGCAGGGTGACCGGCTGCCCGTCGCGCTCGATGGCGAAGGCCTCGCTGCGCAGCTCCAGTCCGGGCTGCGGCGCCCAGGTGGCCGACGGCATCGGCTTCCAGCCATCGCGCAGTGCATGCTGCACCGTCTGCCCCGCGGCACCTGCAGCGTGCCCGTCGGCATTGCGCCAGATCGGCTGCACCAGCGGTGCGCCCTTGAAGGCTTCGAGATTGCCGTACTCGTCGAAGATCGATTTCTGCCGGCCTGCGTGCACACCCACGGCAGTCCAGTAGGTCTGCTGCATCTGCAGTGAGGCAGGAAACAAGGCACGTTGCGCGCCGCTGGCGGCAATCTGGTAACGCTTCATCGGCGTCATCACCGCCTTCGGGCCCAGCAGGCGGATGCGGGCGATCTGCGCAGCGCCGCCGTGCACCGTCAACCGAAGTGCCTGGATGGCGAGCGGCGCGCTGGCGGCGAGCCAACTCTGCTGCCGGGTTGCGGCCTGCGCATCCATCGCCAGCGCATGCCAGCGGCCTTTTGCATCCTGGGCCTGCAGCGCTGCGGCGCCATGCACGTTGGCCCAGTCCACCGCCAGCCCGGTGCTCGGCTGCGGGCGCGGCAACGTGATGTCGAGTGTATGGACACCGCCCTTGCCAGCGGGAATGGCTACTGCACTGCCGCCTTGCCACAGCGCCGCTGACTGCGTGGCGTCGAGTCCCACCACGCGCGCACTGAGCGACGTATCGAGCGGTTCCATTTCGAAGATCGACACGCCCCAGTCGGAGGTGCGCTGCGGACTGGCCAGGCGCAGGTAGCGGGCCTGGCGTGGCGCGAAGTACAGCGTTTCGACGCCGCCGAGTGAATCGCCCATGGTGTAGGCGGTCTGCCACTGCGTCCCGTCCAGCGAGGTCTGCAACGTGTAGCCTTCGGGATTGGAGACATCCCAGGTCAGGCGCACGCCAGCGAGCGTGGCCGGCGCGCCGAAGTCGATCTGGAACCAGTGGCCGGGACTGAACGCGCCGCCGGTCACCGTGCTCGGATCGTTGTCGATCAGGTGGCTGATGGCCATGGCCGGAACCTGCTGCGATGAAGCACTTGCCCGCCACTGGTCGCGGGCCGGCAGGCTCTGGGCCTGCACGGAAAACGCCAGCCCGACAAACAGCAGGGCTGCGGTAGGACGGAAAGAGGAGGGCAGCTTCAGGACCGTGGAGCGTTCAACGCGCAATGCCATTACAGACAGCCTCGCAGGTTCGGCCGGGATCGGGCGAGCGCTACGCTAGCAAGGGCTGTAACCGTTTACATGACGCACTGCGGTAGGCGATGCAACGAGCGCTGACGGATGTGGCTCTGGACGCATGGCCAGGATCGCCTAGGGTCATTGCTCAAGGTTGAAGTGCCAAGGTTGTCAGTTGACAACCTTGGTGTGTCATGTGCAGACTAGGGAGAACAAGGAATGTCTCGTGCTCGTCATCCCGACAAGGACATCGAATCGGTACTGCGGTTCGCGGAAGCTCGAGGTTGGACCCTCCGTGTAGGTGGCAGCCATGCGTGGGGCCGGATGTATTGCCCTTACAACGACACCGACTGCCGATGTGGCGAATTCTGTGTCGTGAGCATCTGGAGCACGCCGCGCAGTCCTGGCAACCACGCGCGCGCCTTGCGCCGCGTGGTCGAGAACTGCAGTCGTGAGCAATGAAATCAGGCTTCGATGGAAGCGAGGTGGCAGATGATGGAGTTCAATTTCACCCTGAAGTACCGCTTGCCCGCACTCTACGATGACGTCGGAGTGCTTGAGCGGCGGCTGGTAGAGGCGGGGTGTGACGACGCGCTTCTGGGCAGCGGCTTGCCGGGAAGGATGGCGCTGGCCTTCTGCCGTGACGCCGACAGCGCGGTGGTCGCGCTGTGCTCGGCAGTGGATGATGTGCAGCGGGCCGTGCCGGGTGCCGAACTGGTGGAGGTGAGTCCGGATCTGGTGGGGCTTACGGATGTAGCCGATCTGCTAGGGATGTCGCGACAGAACATGCGGAAGCTCATGCTGGCCAACCCGCAGTCGTTTCCGTCTCCGGTGCATGAGGGCTCAACCTCGATCTGGCATCTGGCCGACATTCTGGGTTGGTTGCGTGCGCGTGGCAGCGAAAAGGTCACCATGGAACTGGCCGAACTGGCCGCGGCCGCATTGCAGTTGAATCTGGCCCGGGAAGGGCGCAGGTTGCAGCCGAAGGCGTAGTGCCCGGCTACGGCATCAGCGTCGTCACCCGCGCGCTGGCGTCCTGCGAAAGGGCGCCCGAAGGCGCCCCGCAGGTGCACTGGTTTTCCGGGCTCAACCTCGTGGCGAGAGCAGGTCTGCAAGACCGATTGCGGTGTACATCTCGCGTCGCATGCGATCGGCAACGGCATTGACCACTTCGGCGCCGTCCTGTGACGGGTCTACATGTACCCGGAATGGCCGATGTCCGTGTGGCAGGCCCACCACCCGTACGATCTGCCGCGCGACCTCCTCGGGATCGGCATCTGCAGGCTCCAGCCCTGCGAGGCCCTTCAGTGCCTGGTCGGCGACACCTGCATAGGGGCCATTCTCATAGTCGGCCGTGATGGCGCTATCGGCGGGTGTGCCCGAATGCAGGAAGTGGTTGGTGCCCTTTGTGAATGCACCCGGCACCATGATGGTGGTCTCGATGCCCCACCGCGACAGTTCGGTTGAATAGGACACTGCCAGTGCATCCATTGCTGCCTTGGCGGCGAAGTAGGGCGCAAGGAACGGTGGAGTGCCACCGCGTGTGGAGGATGAGCCGATCCAGACGAGCAGGCCGCTGCCACGACGGCGCAGGTGTGGAAGCGCGGCGCGGTTCACCCGCTGTGTGCCCAGCACATTGACGTCGTACTGCTGCATCAGCTGTTCCGGGGTGAACGCTTCAGCCGGCCCGAACACCATGTGCCCGGCGTTGTGCACGATGACGTCGAGCGCGCCTGCGTCGGCCAGCACGTGTTCGACCGCCGCCTGGCTGGACGCGTCCGACTGTACGTCCAATTCTACGCTACGAAGGTCGGCGTGATGTGCGTCTGCCCACTGTGCGATGTCGGCCACGCGGGTTGCATTGCGCCCGCGTGTTTCGCGCATCGAGGCGTAGACGACGTGGCCGGCAAGGGCCAGTGCCTTGGCGGTCATCAGGCCGAAGCCGGAGGATGCGCCGGTGATCAGGATGGTGTGTGACATGGAAACTCCAGAAGAAGAAAGGGTCATGGCCGGGCGCGGGCCAACAGGCGCTGCGGCACGGTGTGCGCGGTCCAGGCGGCCAGTGAGCCGAGGGCGCTGGCCGCGGCCAGTTCGGAGAGATGGGCCAGCGAGGGCTCAAGGTGGGCCGCGAACCAGCTGACCAGTCCGAGGAAGTACCCCAGCAGGTTGTTCAATACCGGCAGGCCACGCAGGGCGACCACGCACAGCGCTACGACCAGTACAACGACGGGCACGGCCAACGAAGGACCCAATGAGGGAGCGAGCAGGCCCACTGCAAGTGTTGCCAATGCGCCGATGCCCAGCCCGAACCAGACGCAGGCCAGGTTTTCGATCGTGGAGCGGGTGCCCTGCAGCCGCGTGAAAAAGGCAATCCAACCGATGAACATCGTCCACACCGGCCAGCCGGCATGCAGCGCACCGGCAGCGGCGAAGGCCGCAGTGAGCGCCGCGGTCACGGTGACGAGGGCGTAAGCGCTACGGGAAACGGGGATCGGATTCATGGCGTCTCTCCGTGGTTCAGACCGCGCCGCCGTTGGCACGCAGAACCTGACCGTTGATCCACCCGCCGTCGGTGCCGGCCAGGAAGGCCACAGCAGCGGCGATGTCATCCGGGGTGCCCAGGCGTTCAAGCGGACTCATCTTTGCCAGCCGGTCGATCAGTTCGGCTGATTTGCCTTCCAGGAACAGGCTCGTGGCAGTCGGGCCCGGTGCCACGGCATTCACGGTGATGCCGCGACCGCGCAGTTCCTTGCTGAGGATGGCGCTCATGGTTTCCACCGCCGCCTTGCTTGCGGCATAGACGCCATAGCGCTCGAGCTTGAATCCGACCACGCTGGTGGACAGGGTGACGATGCGGCCACCGTCGCGAACACGGCGTGCGCTCTCGCGCAGCACATTGAACGCGCCCTTCAGGTTGATGGCGATGAGGCGGTCGAACAGGGTGTCTTCGCTCTCGGCCAGCGAAGCGAGTTCCAGTACCCCGGCACTGTTCACGACCACATCGACACCGCCGAAACGTGCCTCGATCGCATCGAACAGGGACTGCACGGACTGCGGGTTGGCGACATCGGCTTGAAGCGCGATGGCCTGGCCCCCCTTGGCCATCAGCTCGGTGGCCAGCGCCTCGGCTTCTTCGTGACGGCCGGCATAGTTGATGGCAACCGCAAAGCCGTCGGCGGCCAGGCGGCGGGAGATGGCGGCGCCAATGCCGCGCGAGCCGCCGGTGACAAGGGCAACGGGGGTTGAGGAAGCGATGTTCATGTTCAGATCCAGGAAGGCGCACCCACATGGCGCACGGTCATCCTGGACGTGATTGCGGGACGGATAATCCCCCTTGATCCGGCAACATCATCCGGGCAACCGAACAATCAGGTCGACGGCCCGCTGTACGTCCCCGTCCGGGCCGCCAGAGGCGGCAGTGCCTGCTGCAACACCCGCGCGAGGCGGGTGCGGCAGCACGTTCCACGCAGGGCGCGGTCGCCGGTTACAACTGCACCTGCTCCCACCAGCGCGTGCCGGCGCTCGGCGCCTGCATGTCCAGCGCTTCGCCCATCATCGGCGTGGCGACCGGCACGCTGTTTGCCTTCGCCAGGGCGGTGATGCGCTCGAACGGTTGCTGCCAGGCATGCAGGGCGAGGTCGAAGGTTCCGTTGTGGATCGGCAGCAGCCACTTGCCGCGCAGGTCCAGGTGGGCCTGCAGGGTCTGTTCCGGTTGCATGTGCACGAACGCCCAGCGCGGGTCATAGGCACCGGTTTCGATCATGGTGAGGTCGAACGGGCCGTACTTCTCGCCGATGGCCTTGAAGCCATCGAAGTAGCCGGTGTCGCCACTGAAGAAGATGCGGAAGTCGCCATCCTGGATGACCCACGACGCCCACAGGCTGCGATCACTGTCGCCCAGCCCACGGCCGGAAAAATGCTGGCCCGGGGTGGCGGTCAGGCGCAGGCCGCTGGCTTCGGTCGACTGCCACCAGTCCAGTTGTTCCACCTTGGCCGCATCCACGCCCCAGGCGATGAGCTGGTCGCCCACCCCCAGCGGCGCAATGAATCGTGCGGTCTTGCCGGCCAGTTGCATCACCGCGGCGTGGTCGAGATGGTCGTAGTGGTTGTGCGACAGGATCACGCCCGCGATCGGCGGCAGTTCGTCGATGCTGATCGGCGGCGCGTGGAAGCGCGCCGGGCCCATCCACTGCACCGGGGAGGCGCGTTCGGAAAACACCGGGTCGGTCAGCCAGTATTGGCCGCGCAGCTTCAGCAGGATCGTCGAGTGCCCGAGCCGGAACAGGCTGCGGTCGGGCGCGGCGTCCAGGCGGACGCGGTCCAGCGGCAGCACTGGAATCGGGTGCGCCGGCACCGTGCCCTTGGGCTTGTTGAACAGGAACGTCCACCAGATCTCCGCGCCGTCGCGCAGGCCCATTGCCGGCCGCGGCAGGGCGTTGCGGAACTTGCCGTCGCGGTACTGCGGCGAATCGGGGAAGTCGGGAAGGGACCAGGACTTGCAGAAGGTGTAGGCGGTCACGGCGAGGATTCCAAGCAAAAGGACAAGGAGCAGGCGCTTCATGGGTGACGTCCGCTGAGTACACTGCACAGTGTAGTTTCGTGTTTTTCAAAAGTACACTGCCCGGTGTAAAATGTGCGCATCCGTTCAGCTGACTGGTTCCTGCCATGCCCCGTGCCCCGCAACGCCTGACCGACCGCAAACGCGACGCCATCGTGCGCGCGGCGGTGGAGGAGTTCCGCGCGTCGGGTTACGAGGCCACCAGCATGGACCGCATCGCCGAAGCGGCCGGGGTCTCCAAGCGCACCGTCTACAACCATTTCCCAAGCAAGGAAGCGTTGTTCTCGATGATCCTGGAGGAGCTGTGGGAGCGCAGCGTGGCCAGCGACACGCTGCCGTACCGCGCCGACCAGCCGCTGCCGGCACAGCTGCTGCAGCTTGTGGGGCAGAAGCTGGAGCTGCTCAGCGACGCCAACTTCATCGATCTGGCGCGGGTGGCGATGGCCGAGATCATCCATTCGCCGGAACGCGCGCAGGCGATCGTCTGCCGCATGGGCGAGAAGGAAAGCGGCGAGAGTGCGTGGATCCGTGCGGCGATTGCCGATGGGCGCCTGCGTGCGGTCGATCCGGAATTTGCCGGGCACCAGCTGCACGGCCTGGTGAAGAGCTTTGCGTTCTGGCCGCAGGTGACGATGGGGCAGGCACCGTTGAGCGCGGAGGAACGCGCGCGCGTGGCCGAGTCGGCGGTGGCGATGTTCCTGGGCTACTACGCGATCTAGCTGGCAGCGAAACGACGGAATTCGTCTGCCGGTAGCGCTGCCGAGTACAGATAGCCCTGGCCGACATCCACGCCCAGTGCGCGCAGTTGCTGTTCCTGCGCCAGGGTCTCGGTGCCCTCGGCCACCACGATCGCGCCGCAGCGATGCGCGACTTCGACGATGAAACGCACGATCGACTGTGACTTGGCATCGGACAGCGTGGCGATCAACGCCTGCTCGATCTTGACCTCGGCGATGGCCAGCTGCGAGAGCAGGATCAGGGTCGAGTAGCCGGCGCCGAAATCATCCAGGGACAAGGTCACTTTGGCGGCCAGCAGCTGCGCGATGTTGGCATCGACCACGTCGCGTTCGACGATCTCGGTCCACTCGACGATTTCCAGGCGCAGCATCGTCCCGGGCACACCATGCAGCTGCAGCAGCTCCTGCAGGCGCAGGCCGAAACCGGGCAGGCGCAGCGACTCGGCGGAGACATTGACCGCCACGGTCAGCTGCAGGCCCTCACCCCGGCACTGCTGCAGGAAGTGGATGGCCGACTGCAGCGTGGCCCATTCCAGGTCGGCCAGGCGGCCCTGCCGGCGCAGCAGCGAGATCACCCGCATCGGCGTGATCATCCGGCCCTCGCCGTCGCGCATGCGCAGCAGTGCTTCGGCACCGACCAGGCGCCGGTCCTGCAGGCGATGCTTGGGCTGGTAGCACAACGGCGCGTCGCCGTGGCGAAGCCAGCGTTCCAGTGCACCTTCGATCAGCACGTCGATCTCGCTGTCACGCTGGATCGGATCGTCGAAGAACACGACGCCCGACTCGATCGCGCTCAACGCCAGGGTGATCGCGCGGAAGGGCAGGTGCCCGTCGTCGGCGTCACCGGGCGGCTTCAGTTCGACCACCGCGCAGCGGACCAGCGGCCGGAAGCCTGGCCACTCCTCGCCGATGCGCTCGGCCAGCCCGGACGCCAGTTCGGTGATGCGGGGCTGCGTGCGCAGTTCCGGCAACGACAGGCCCTGGACCAGGATCGCCAGCGCCGCGTCGCCGAACTGGTAGATCTCCAGCCTGTCCGCCGGCAGTGATGGCAGCAGGCGGTGCACGTCGTCGCCGCTGTCGCGCCGCCACAGTCCGTTATCCTGCAGCGGCCCATAGCGCAGCCGCAGGTCACGCAGGTTGCCCATCTCGGCGACGATCAGGCACGCATGACCGATGCCGTCGTTGTCGCGCCAATAGTGCTGCAGGCGTTCGCCGAGCGCGCGCATGTTGGGCAGGCCGCTGATCGGGTCGATGCGCAGCCAGGCCTGCTCGCGCTGGCGCTGGGCATCGATCTGCGCATCGTTGTAGACCAGTGCGAACACGGCGCCCAGCACCAACAGCGACACGGGCAGTGCCAGCAGTCGCTGGATCGCCAGTTCTGCCACCGGCAGCTGATCGGCACCGATGATCGCCACGCCCAGGGCCAGGCCCAGCGCGGTCACGCCGATGCGCACGCCCCAGGCCTGCAGGATCATGTGCAGCGAGAGTTCGTTGAGCATGCGCGGGTGCAGGCGCCTGCGCAGCCAGATGCCGGCCAGCATCTGCAGCAGGGATTCAAGGGCCGCGGGCAGGAAGAACTGGGTGCCGGAGAACTGGTAGCGGGCCAGCAGGCTGGCGGCCAGGCAGGCCAGGCCGCCGCGCCAGCCACCGAGCAGGCCGCTGACCAGCAGGATGTCGAAGCCGAGGTGGAGCTTGACCACGCCCTGGGTATAGCGGGCCACGAACCAGGAATTGAACAGGTAGATCAGGCCGAGCGCCACGCCCACATACAGGCGGCGCCCTTCGGTGGCATGGCCGGCACGTCGGGTGGCGATCAGCAGCACGCCGATCATGCCGATGACGGCGGTGGCCTGCAGCAGGTACAGCGGCAGGCTGGGCAGGGCACTGTCCAGGACCTGGGCCGTAACCCGTGAAAGCGCATCCATAGCAGTTCCCGCCTGTGACCGACGGCCAGTGAGGAGCAGGGTAAACCACGGCCGCGTGCGCGGCCACTGATGCCCCTTGGCGCTGGCCGCCGTGGTCAGTAGCGAGGGTCGGCGATGGCCGGCAGCACCAGTTCGCGCACGAAGCCTGAGGGCGACAGCTGCAGCAGTGCACGCACCATGGCCACCACGTCGTGTACGGGTACCAGCCCGCCTTCGCCGCGCGCTGCGGCGTCAGCTACCGGCACCGACAGTGCATCGTCGGTATTGAGATAACCCAGCTGCAGGCTGGTGACCGCCAGGCGGCGCTCGCGGAAGCCTTCGCGCAGCGCATCGGCGATACCGTTGAGGGCAAACTTGGAAGCGCCGAAGGCCACTTCCGGGCGGCCGCTGCGCGGCAGTGCCGAGGTAGAGCCAGTCAGCACCAGCTGTGGCCGTGCTGCATTCAACACACGGGGCAACAGGCGCTGCAGCAGCATCAGGGTGGCGGTGATGTTGACGTCGACCAGCTGCGCGAGCGCGGTATCGCTTTCATCGAGAAAGGCGTACTCGTCGCTGAAGGCCTTGTCTTCCCAGATGCCCAGGTTGTGGATCAGCACATCGATATCGACCGGTGCCTGCGCTGCGATATGGTCGGCAGCGTCGGTTGGCCGCGACAGGTCCGCTTCGATCCATTGCAGCTCGACGCCTTCGGGACAGGCAAGGTCGCGCGGGTGACTGCGCGAGACGCCGATGACGGTGTCGCCCGGGCCGCACAGGCCTTCGACGAATGCCCGGCCGAGGCCCCTGCTGGCGCCGATGACCATCAACTTCATGTTGCTTCCTTGTATGCGGGAGTTGCAGCGACCGTCGCGGCGCCGGCCACTGTGGACGGCTTGCAGTGATTCGTCCATCGACCCGCGCGCTGGCGTACGGTCCTGGTTCAGCGCGGCGACGCGCCTGCCGGAAGTGCGCGACAATCGCCATCGTCACCGACCGACGCTGGACCTGCGCATGTGCATGGACGAAACCGAATCCACTCCTGGCGACATGCTGCTGCCGCAGGCGTGGCAGCAGGACCTGGCCGACGCGCGTTTTGAGCGGCAGTCGATCGGTGTCTCACGCGCGGATGTTGCCCGCGTGCACCGGCCCGGACAGGCTGATGCGTTCCTGAAATCGGAAGTGATCGATGCCTTCAGCGAACTGGGTGATGAGATCGCGCGCCTGCGCTGGTTGCAGGCACAGGGGCAGCCCGCACCGACGGTGATGGCCACTGCCGAAGAAGCGGGTCGGCGCTGGTTGCTGATGAGTGCGCTGCCCGGCCGTGACCTGGCCACGTCAGTGGATCTGCCACCGCAGCAGGTGTTGGCCGTGTTGGCCGACGCATTGCGTGGGCTGCATGCCTTGCCCGTGGCAGCCTGTCCGTTCGACCAGCGGTTGGCGTCGCGCCTCCATGCCGCGCAGGCACGCGTCGAAGCCGGTGTGGTTGACGCCGACGACTTCGATGATGAACGCCTGGGCCAGAGCGCGCAACAGGTCTTTGTCGAGCTTTGCGCGAGCCGGCCGGCGCACGAAGACCGGGTGGTATGCCATGGCGATGCCTGTCTGCCCAACCTGATGGTGGCCGACGGCCGCTTCAGCGGTTTCATCGATTGCGGACGCTTGGGCGTGGCCGACCGCTACCAGGACCTGGCATTGGCCGCGCGCAGCCTCGTGCACAATTTTGGTGACACGCGCTGGGTGGCGCCGCTGTTCCAGCGCTACGGCGTGATCGCCGATGAGCGGCGGCTGGCGTTCTATCGGTTGCTCGACGAGTTCTTCTGAGGCCGGCAAGGGCTGAACGCTGGCCTGCCAGCGGCTTCGCGCGCACTTTAAAATGGACGAACGTTCGTTCACTATTCGCGCATGAGCCGAATCGACCGCAATGAGCAGCGCGTGGCCCTGATCCTGCAGGCGGCGCTGCAGTGCTTCCTGGCCAAGGGCTTCCACCAGACCAGCATGCGCGACATCGCGCAGGTGGCCGGCGTCAGCCTGGGCAACCTCTACAACCATTTTCCGGGCAAGGAGGCGATCATCCTTGCGGTTGCGGTGGCCGAGAGCGAAGAACTGGCACCGATGCTTCAGCGGCTGGCGGCCGCCGACGGCGAGCGCGCGCAGGTGATGGCGTTCCTGCTGGATCTGCATGCGCTGTGCCGGCAGCCGCAGTGGGCGACGCTTGCGGTCGAGGTGCTGGCCGAGAGCGCACGCACCCCCGCCGTGGCCGCGGCTTTCGCGGCCAATCGCAGGCAGCTGCAACAGGCTCTGGCCGATGCCCTGCAGCGCGTGGCACAGCGCGAGCGGCGGCGCCCGGCGCTGGCCCCGCCACTGCAGGCGCAGGTGCTGCTGGATGCCATTGAAAGCGATGCATTGCGCCGGGGGCTGGGCGAGGCCGATGAGGCGGATGGTGAGCCGCTGGATATCGGGCTGCTGGCGCTGCTGCTGGGTGCGCGCGCATGAGCGCCGATGACCGGCGCCTGCACGGCCTGGACCTGGCACGCTACCTCGCGCTGGCCGGCATGGTGCTGGTCAACTTCCGCCTGGCGATGGCCGTACCCGCAGGCGGCACCGGTGGGTTGCCAGGCCTCTTCCACCTGCTGGAAGGCAAGGCCTCGGCCACGTTCGTTACGCTGGCCGGACTGGGACTGGTGCTGGCCACGCAGCGGCAGGGATGGTGGTCGGCCAGCGTGCAGACCTGGCGGCGCGCACTGTTCCTGCTGGTGCTGGGCCTGCTCAATCTGACGCTGTTCCCGGCCGATATCCTGCATTACTACGCGGTGTACTTCGCACTGTCGGTGCTGTGGCTGCGTGCGTCGCCACGGCTGTTGCTGGCCAGCATCGTCGGCCTCGCCGCCGGTTCGTTCTGGGCGCTGCTGCAGTGGGACTACGGCGAAGGCTGGAATTGGCAGACGCTGGAGTATGCCGGCCTGTGGCAGTGGCCCGGCATGGCGCGCAACCTGTTGTTCAACGGCTTCCATCCGTTGCTGCCGTGGCTGTGCTTCTTCCTGCTGGGCATGCTGCTGGCGCGCCTGCCGTTGTCGCAGCCTCGGGTGCAGCGCGCGCTGCTGGTGCTGGGCCTGCTGCTGATCGGGGCCGGGCATGGCGTGCAGCAGCTGGCGCAGGGAACGCCTTGGCAGCCGTGGCTGGGAACGCAGCCGATGCCGCCGGGACCGGCCTATGTGCTGACGGGCGCGGGAGCGGCCTGCAGTGTCATCGCAGCCTGCCTGTGGCTGGCGCATCTACGCCCGGGCGAGTGGTTGGCACCGTTCACCGCGGCCGGGCGAATGACCCTGACCCTGTACGTTGGGCACATCCTGCTGGGCATGGGCACGCTGGAAAGCCTGGGCCTGCTGGATGGCCGTGCCTCGCTCGCCTCGGTGCTGCTATGGGCGCTGCTGTTCCTGTTGCTGGCAACCAGCGCGGCGTGGCTGTGGTCATGGCAGTTCGCGCGCGGCCCTCTGGAAGCGCTGATGCGGCGCGTCGCCGGCTAGTCCATTGCCCGCGACGCACAAGGGTGTGACGGACATGTCTGTGTCGCAGCCAGCGCATCTGCGATAGTAGCGGCAGGTAATACTTTCCGTTTGCATCCATGTCATTCGCTTCGGCGCAGCATCTCGGCGAAGTCCTGCAGCAATCCTATGGCATCACCGCTACCGCAGTGGTGCCACGCCCGGTGGGCGCCGATGCCAGCGCCAGCGTGTATCGCGTGGATGCGCGGCGCGGGCAATGGTGGTTGAAGTGCCGCACCTACCAGGTCGATCCAGCGGTGTGGGACAGCCTGCACTGGTTGCGCGGCACGTTGGGTATCGATGAAATCGTCGCGCCCTGGCCGGCGTTGACGGGGGGCGCGTCGGTGCAGCGCTGGGGCTTGCAGTTCACCTTGTTCCCCTACATCGAAGGGCAGTCCGGCTTCGAGGCGGCGCTGAGCCGCGCGCAGTGGCAGCGGCTGGGCGACGTGCTGCAGCGCTTGCACGCGGCGCAGCTTCCGCCGGCGCTGCAGCAGGCATTGCCCACCGTGCGGCTGGAAACCGCCGCACTGGAAACGGTGGGGCAGTGGCTGGTGGGGGAAGGGCTGGCAGTGGCGCAGGATGGACTGGGCCGCGCATTCGCTTCGGTCTGGGATCAGCAGCATGCGCGCATCGCGGCGCTGCATGCGAGCGCGCTGGAGTTGCACGCTGCATTGAAGGATGCACCGGTCGATCTGCACCTTTGCCACACCGACCTGCATGCCGGCAATCTACTGATGGGCAGCGATGGCGGCCTGCATCTGATCGATTGGGATGGCCTGTCGCTGGCGCCACGCGAGCGCGACCTGATGTTCATCGGTGGCGCCGTGGGCGGGCGTTGGGGGCGCGAGAATCCGCTTGATTTTGCAGCAGGCTATGGCAACGACCTGGGAGATCCGCGCTGGATCGCCTGGTACCGTCACTGGCGCATCCTGCAGGACCTGATCGAGTTCCAGCAAGTCCTGCTGGGCAGCGACGGAGAAGAGCGTTCGCCGCAGTTGCGCCGGCAGTCGCTGCATTACCTGGGTGAGCAGTTTGCTCCGGGTAATGTGTTCGATGCGGCGGAGCGGGCGTATCGGGCGCTGTAAATTTGCCCGACGAACCGCTGGCGCTGCGCGCGATGCGTCGAGCATGGCTCAACTCTACAGGGGGATCTACTCGGCCGGTTTGGCTGCGGCGGAGGCGGCGGCACTGGCGGCGCGGCGTGACAGCACGGCTTCGCGGTGGGCGATGTAGGCGTTGGCGGCAAGTATGATGCCGGCACCGGTGATCGTCCAGCGGTCCACGCTTTCGTTGAACAGCAGCCAGCCGAACAGCGTCACCAGCGGAAGTTGCAGGAAGCTGATCGGGGTCAGTGCAGAGACTTCGCCCAGGCGCAACGCGCGTGTCCACAACAGCTGGCCGATGGTGCCGAGCACGCCGGTGGCCAGCAGCCACAGCCAGGCGGTGCCGGTTGGCCAGACCCAGACGAACAGGGCCGGGACCAGCGACAGCGGCACCCAGAACACGTAGGTGTAGAGCACCACGGTGTCGGCGCTGTCGACGCGGGTCAGCTGCTTGATCTGGATCGCCACCAGCGAACTGAGCAGGGCGGCGGCCACGGCCACCAGGCTGCCGGCGGTGAAGCCGGCGGTACCCGGGCGCACGATCACCAGCACGCCGATGAAGCCGATCACAACCGCTGCCCAGCGACGCACGCGCACGGTTTCGCCCAACCACAGTACCGCCGCAATCGTGACGAACAGCGGGGTGGAGTAGGACAGGGAAACCGCCTGCGCCAGCGGCAGGTGGCCCAGCGCCCAGAACGCACACAGCATCGAGCCCAGGCCGATCGCGCTGCGCAGGAAATAGCGCGGCAACTGCTGGGTCTTCAGCGGCGCGTGGCCCGGGCGCAGCAGCATCGGCAACAGCGCGAGCAGGCCGAAGGCGTTGCGGAAGAACGCCACTTCCTGGGTCGGCACGTAGCGGGTGGCATAGCGGATCGCCACCGCCATCAGGCCGAACGCCATCGTGCTGCCGAGCATCAGCAGCGCCGCCCGCATCGGGGCGGCGCCTGGGGAGAGGGTGGGGGTGTTCACCACTGCGCGCCGAGCAGGCGGGGCTCCGGTTCGATCGGCACGCCGAATTTTTCCAGCACCGAGGCCGAGATGCGGCGCGCCAATGCCAGCAGTTCAGCGCCAGTGGCGTTGCCGTGGTTGACCAGTACCAGTGCATGGCTGGGCGCCACCCCGGCATCGCCTTCGCGGAAGCCCTTCCAGCCACAGGATTCGATCATCCAGGCCGCCGAGACCTTGCGCTTGCCTTCCTGGTCGGACGGGAACACCGGCAGCTCGGGGAAGTGCTGCAGCAGTACATCGACCTGCTCCAGCGGCAGCACCGGGTTCTTGAAGAAGCTGCCGGCGTTGCCGAGCACGTCGGGGTCCGGCAGCTTGCGGCGGCGGATCGCGATCACCGCATTGGCCACGTCCACCGCACCGGGCAGTTCCACGCCCTGCGCCTGCAGTTCCTCGCGGATGCCGGCGTAGTCCATGCGCAGGTCATGCAGCAGCGGCAGCTTCAGTTCGATGGCGGTGATCAGGTAGCGGTCCATCTGCTGCTTGAACACGCTGTCGCGGTACGCGAAGCCGCACTGTTCGTTGTCCAGCCGCACCCAGGCCTGCTCATGGCAGTCCCAGGCTTCGACGGCCTGGATGAATTCGCCGGCCTGTGCGCCATAGGCGCCGATGTTCTGGATCGGCGCGGCACCGGCGGTGCCGGGAATCAGCGCCAGGTTCTCCAGCCCGGACAAGCCTTCCTGCAGCGACCACATCACCAGGCCGTGCCAGGGTACGCCGGCACCGGCACGTATCACCGCGTGGTCGGCGCGGTGTTCGAGGAAGCTGATGTCACGGTTGCCGAACACCAGCACGGTGCCGGGCAGGTCTTCGGCGATCAGCACGTTGCTGCCGCTGCCCAGCACCAGCAGCGGGCCGTTGGCCACCTCGGCCAGCGCCAGCACGTCCGGCAACAGTGTGGGGTCGTGCAGTTCCAGCAGCTGTGCGGCGCTGGCCTGCACGTGGAAGGTGTTCAGCGCCTGCAGCGGTGCATTGCGGGTGAGCGTCCAGCGCAGCGGTGCGGTGCCGTCGGTGGTGTCCATGGGCGCGCTCACAGCGGCGCCACCGCGCCACGGCTGGGCGCTTCGCGGCGGCGACGGATCGCCTCCACGCACTCGGAAACCAGCGCCGGGCCACGGAAGATCAGGCCACTGTAGCACTGCACCAGCGCGGCGCCGGCGGCCATCTTGGCCACCGCATCGGCACCGGACAGGATGCCGCCGACACCGACCAACGGCACCGATTCGGGCAGGCGCGCGCGCAGACGGCGCAGCACCAGCGTGGACTGCTCCAGCACCGGGGCGCCGGACAGGCCGCCGGCTTCATTGGCCAACGGGGCGCCGGCCACCTTGCTGTGGTCGACGGTCGTGTTGGTGGCGATCACGCCGTCCACTTTCAATTCGCCCAGCACGCGCGCAGCGGCATCGATGTCACGCTCGCTCAGGTCCGGCGCCACCTTCACCAGCATCGGCACGCGGCGGCCGTGCCGGGCGGCGAGTGCCTCCTGGCGGTCGCGCAGCTGGCTGACCAGCTGGCGCAGCGCGGTTTCCTCCTGCAGTTCACGCAGGCCGGCGGTGTTGGGCGAGGAGATGTTGACGGTGATGTAGTCGGCCAGCGGGTACACCTTGTCCAGGCAGGCGATGTAGTCATCCACGGCCTGTTCGTTGGGGGTGTCCTTGTTCTTGCCGATGTTGATGCCGAGCAGGCCACGGCGGTTGCGCGCGCGCTCGACGTTGCGCACCAGCGCATCCACGCCCGCATTGTTGAAGCCCATGCGGTTGATGATCGCGTTGTGTTCCGGCAGGCGGAACAGGCGCGGCTGTGGATTGCCGGCCTGCGGGCGCGGGGTGATGGTGCCGATCTCGACGAAGCCGAAGCCGAGCGCGAACAACGCATCGATGTGCTCGCCGTTCTTGTCCAGGCCGGCGGCCAGGCCGACCGGATTGGGGAAGGTCAGCCCGAACACGGTGCTCGGCAGCGGCGCGATGCGGGCGGCCAGCAGCGGCGTGGTGCCGGTGCGATAAGCCAGGTCCAGTGCGGACAGGCCGAGGCCGTGGGCGCGCTCGGCGTCGAGCGAGAACAGGAAGGGGCGGGCAAGCGAATACATGCGTCGGTTCAGTCCAGCGTGCCGAGGAAGGCTCGGGTTTGATATTCAAAAGCGACCTGGCCGTCGACCGCGTGGGCGGCGAACAGGTCCTGCAGGGCAGCGATCATCGGCGCGTGGCGCGGATGACCGGGTTGCGGTGCGTAGGAAGAAGACAGCAGGCGACCGCGCAGGGCGTCCAGGTCCAGGTACTGCACGTTCGGCAGCTGCACCATGCCGCGCAGCCCAGTGCCGAACCAGGCCTGCATGGTGGCGTCGTCCTGGTAGCGCTCGGCCACGGCGGAGTAGTCGGTGCCGTAGTCCAGCAGCAGCTGTTCGTAGCCGATCAGGAACGGACTGGCATCGAGCAGGCGCGAATTCCAGTAGATCAATACCTGGCCGCCGGGACGCAGGATGCGCTGCCACTCGGCGCGCACCGCCACGGTGTCGAACCAGTGGAAGGCCTGCGCGACGCTCACCAGATCGATGCTGGCATCATCCAGGCCGGTTGCTTCGGCGCGGCCGTCGACCGCACGGAACTGCGGATACTGCGGTGCCAGCCATGCTTCGGCGGCGCCGCGCATGGCCGCATTCGGCTCAACGGCCACCACCGGATGGCCGGTGGCCAGGAACAGGCGGCTGGAAATGCCGGTGCCGGCACCGATGTCGGCCACCTGCGCCTGATGGCTGACGCCCATCAGGCCGTGCAGCCATTGCAGCAGCGCGGGCGGGTAATCGGGCCGGTAGCGGACGTAGTCGGCGACGCGGCTGCTGAAGCGTTCAGTGCTGTCGGAGACGGTCATGGCGGTCAGTTCGATACGGCGGCGAGCCAGGCCAGGCCGCCGAAGAACAGGATGAAGACCAGGATCGCGGCGATCACCGCGCCGACCATCACCCAGCCCAGCACCAGGCCGGTGACGGCCAGGCCGTCACCTTCAAGTTCAAGCGGGCGGCGGCGGATTTCGGCGCGGGCCATGTGGCCGGTGACGATGGCGACGATGCTGGCCACGAAGGGCAGGACGGTCCAGCTGGCGATGCCCATGACCAGGCTGACCACGGCCAGGGCGCTTGTCTGTCGGGGTGCCACGCTCATCGGGGTCCTCCTTGGCAGTGTGCACATGATAGTGCCTCTGCCCGGGCAATCCCATGCCCGGTGGATGGGATGGCAGGCGTCGGCCTTGGTCGACGAACGGCATTTCAGCCAGGTAGGCGTCGACCTTGGTCGACGAAAGGCATGCCAACCAAGGTTGGCAGCTGCCGGGATGCCGGTGTCAGCCCATCAGCACCTGGCCGCCATCCACGTTGAGCACGCTGCCGGTGATCCAGCGCGCCAGCGGCGAGCACAGGAACAGCGCGGCATCGGCGATCTCGCGCGGATGGCCGAAGCGGCCGAACGGAATCTTCGCCAGGGTGCCGTGGTACAGCGCCGGATCTTCGGTGCGGCGGCGGTCCCACAGGCCGTCGTCGAACTCGATCGAGCCGGGTGCAATCGCGTTGACCCGGATCCGGTCCTTGGCCAGCGCCAACGCCTGCGAGGTGGTGTAGTGCGAAAGCGCGGCCTTGGCCGCGGCATAGGGCGCGCCGCCGGGGCGGGGCTGCTGCGCGGCAATCGAAGACAGATTGAGGATGCAGGCGTCGTCTGACATGCGCAGCCACGGCAGGGCCAGCCGCGAGGCCCGCACCGCCGCCATCAGGTCCACCTGCAGGCTGGCCGCCCATCCGTCCTCGTCGTCGGCCATGCCGTAGCCGGTGGCATTGTTGACCAGCACGTCAATGCCACCGAGTGCGTCGGCGGCGGCCTGCAGCCAGCCCTGGATCTGACCGGTGTCGGCCAGGTCGGCGGCGAACGTGTGCAGCGCGACGCCCCGTGCGGTTGCATCGGCGCGCAGCGCGTCCAGGCCTGACTGGCCGCGGGCGCAGACCGAAACCTGCGCACCGGCGCCGGCAAACGCCAGCGCCATTTCACGGCCGATGCCCTTGCTGCCACCGGCGATCAGCACGCGGCGGCCGCTGTAATCAAGGATCGGAGCCCCTGCGGGGTTCCGATCCGGTGCCGTGGGTGCGGCGTTGTCCATCACAGGTCGAACTTGATGCCCTGGGCCAGCGGCAGCGAATCCGAATAGTTGATGGTGTTGGTCTGCCGGCGCATGTAGACCTTCCACGCATCCGAGCCGGACTCGCGGCCACCGCCGGTGTCCTTCTCGCCACCGAAGGCGCCACCGATTTCCGCACCGGACGTGCCGATGTTGATGTTGGCGATGCCGCAGTCACTGCCCGCGGCCGACAGGAACTTCTCGGCGGTCTTCAGGTTGGTGGTGAAGATCGAGGACGACAGGCCCTGCGGCACGCCGTTCTGCATGTCGATGGCTTCGTCGAGGCTGTCGTACGGCATCACGTACAGGATCGGAGCGAAGGTCTCATGCTGGACCACGGCGTCGCTATTCTTCAGGCCCGAGACAATCGCCGGAAGGACGAAGTTGCCGGCGCGGTCGATGCGGGTGCCACCGGTTTCGATGGTGCCGCCGGCGGCCTTGGCCTGGGCGATGGCATCGAGGAACTGCTGCACGGCGCCGTCGCTGTTCAGCGGGCCCATCAGGTTGGCGGCGTCGGTCGGGTCGCCGATCTTGCCTTCCACCTGCTTGTAGGCCTTCACCAGCGTGGCCAGCACGTCGGCGTAGATCGAGCGGTGCACGATCAGGCGGCGGGTGGTGGTGCAGCGCTGGCCGGCGGTACCGACCGCACCGAACACGATGCCCGGCACGGCCAGCTTCAGGTCGGCGGTTTCGTCAAGGATGATGGCGTTGTTGCCGCCCAGTTCCAGCAGGCAGCGGCCAAGGCGGCGCGCCACCTTCTCGTTGACCGTGCGGCCGACCTGGGTCGAGCCGGTGAAGCTGATCAGCGGCACGCGACGGTCATCGACCATCTTTTCCGACAGCGCGGTACCGGCGTCGTTGATCAGGAAGAAGATGTCCGGGAAGCCGGCTTCGCGCAGCGCGTCGTTGCAGATCTTCAGCGAGGCGATGGCGGTCAGCGGCGTCTTGTTGGACGGCTTCCAGATGCACACGTCGCCGCAGATGGCGGCCAGGAACGAATTCCAGCTCCACACCGCAACCGGGAAGTTGAAGGCCGAGATGATGCCGACCAGGCCCAGCGGGTGGTACTGCTCGTACATGCGGTGGCCCGGGCGCTCGGAATGCATGGTGTAGCCGTACAGCATGCGGCTCTGGCCGACGGCAAAATCGGCGATGTCGATCATCTCCTGCACTTCGCCGTCGCCTTCCGGCTTGCTCTTGCCCATTTCCAGGGCCACCAGCGAACCGAGGGCGTCCTTGTGCTTGCGCAGCGCTTCACCGCACAGGCGAACGGCTTCGCCACGGCGTGGGGCCGGCGTGGTGCGCCAGACCTTGAAGGCTTCCTGCGCGCGGGCGACGACGGTCTCGTACTCGGCCTCGGTGGTGGCGCGGACCTGCGCGATCGGCTCGCCGGTGGTCGGGTTGACCGGGGTGATCAGCTCACCGCTGGTCGCGCTCGACCACTCCCCGTTGCCCAGGTACGTGCCAGCGTTGATCGCGTCCAGGCCAAGGGACTTGAGCAGCTCGGAAGACATGCAGACTCCTGTGTTTCGTTACGTTGTTTGGTGCCATCGCGGGCAGGTGGGGGGGCGCGATGAACTGAATCGCCGATGGTAGCAGAGCGGCCCGCGCGGCCATGGTGCAACGCGCCAGCGAAGCCGGGCTGGAACATGAATGCTTGGAGGGCAGGGTGTGTTGCCTGTAAACTTCCCGGCTGCATGGCCCCGTAGCTCAGCTGGATAGAGCGTCCCCCTCCTAAGGGGAAGGTCGCCCGTTCGAATCGGGCCGGGGTCACCATAAATCAGCAACTTACGTGCGCATCGGCACTGTCCGTTTTCTGTATTCCTCTGCATTTCTATGCGCTTTGGTCACAGTGGTCACAACGACGGATCAATTGGTTAGATTCGCCACCGCACCGTCATCTCCCTCCGGGGTCAGGTGCGCGTAGTACTTCTCTGTAGTGGCGTAATCCGCATGTCCAGCCAGAATCTGCACCCGCCGCAATGGCACCCCCGCCATGACCATGTGGGCGCAGAACGTGTGCCTAAGGCGGTGAAGACTCCCGCCGACTCCAGCAGCAGTGGCGTCGTCCTTGAACCAGTCGCTCACGGTGTCCTTGTGAACGCTCACCAGCGGGTCGGGCAGTTCGACCAGAGCAGCGGCGGCATGGGTGTTCAACGGCACCTCTCGCCACTTCCCTGACTTCGTTCGACCATCGCCGTCCTCGTCCGGGTCGCTTTCGACCAGCAGGCGCCCAGCAACCACGTTTTCATGCCGTAGGTGCATCAGCTCGCAGCGCCGGATCCCGGTATGGGCCATGAACCGCCACAGGTTGGCTCGGGCTGCATTGGCTGCGTAGAGCTGCTGCATGGCAGTCTTCGTATAGAACCGGACTGCAACGCTCCGCACCCCTCGCGGCGCCTGGATACCCTCAAATGGGTTCGCATCCAGTTCCTTCCACTGCACGCCGCACCTGAGCGCCGCCTGCAAGCGCCGAACCTCTTTCCCGACCGTCTCCGGCGCCATCTTGTCTTTGACCAGGCGCTGGGTCTTGTACGCCTCAAGCTCGATGGGCCGCAGAGTGTCGATGGGGCGATGCCCGAGATTCTGCAGGATGATCCTCAGCTCGCTCTTGGCCTTCCCGTGCGTGGTCGGATGCTCGGCCTTGTACCATTCCAGCCAAACGTCGAGGAAGTCTCGCAGCAGTGGCGCCCGGGAGATGATCCGGACGCCGTGCCTCAGCTCCGCTTCGCGCGCTGATCGTATTTCCTCAGCTTCACGAGGGCTGACACGACCGATGGACGGGCGGAATCTCTTGCCGCCATCGCGCCAGTTGAGGTAGGCGACCCCTTCACGCCAGTAGATTGTGACCTTGACCATTTCCGTGCGCTGTAGATTGCCTGATAGAGGGCCGCTTTCTCATAGAGCTTCTTGCCCATGAACTTGCGCGGTTCCAAGTTGTATTGATCGACCTTCGCGTAAAACTGCCCGACGGAAACGCCGCAGTAGTGGGCTGATTCCTCGACCGTCAGCCAATCTTTCCCGGCCAGGTTGAAATCCTCAGTCGCGCCCATCCGGCACCTCCGGGCGCGCGGCGAGCGAATCTCTGTATGCCAAAGCCGCGTGTGCTAGATCGCATCCAGCAGTGTCGGCAAGTGTCTTTACCATTTCATAGGAGGGTGTTTCCGGCGCCAGCACATAACCCTCGGGCGGCGTGAGGGCGGCTTGCCATGCTGCCCACGCGTCGGCGGTTAGCGCGCTCCTGTAGCCGCCTGTGTGCTTAAGGCGGTGCAGGTCAGGTGCAGCGTCTAACGGCTAGGTGGGAGCAGTCAGCATGACCGCTCCTTGTGCTGGAATTTTGCTACTCCGAACTGGAAGCTGCAGCTGCCTTTCTAGCAGCGACCTGAGCCGGAAGTGTGAAAGTGTAGGTGAGGAAAAGCTCAGTAAAGCTTGCGAGTTGGGAGATTTCTTCCGGACTCAGTTCATCGTCGTCATGTGCTCCCTGATTCCCGTCAAGCCGGATCAGGTGGGCCCACTCCTTCAGATCATCGGTCAGCTTCCCGGCCTTATAAAGGGCATCAATCCGTGGCGCGAGGTTCTTTCCTGCGAGGCTGCTGTCAAGCTCTCTAGTGGCTACGTCAAGAGCCTTTCTATACATGGCTGCTGCAGCATCGGCGTGGCCTCGGGTAGCGTTGTCCGAGCCTTGCGTGTATGCCCTTTGAACGGCTGGAGAAACGTGTCCTGGTACTTCCATGCGCTTTGGCGTCGGGTAAATGTTTTTTATCACCGCTCCCCGTGCCTTGCATTCAGTACGAAACTCTCCGTGGCTCTGAGTGATCCAGCTGTGGTCGAACGCTGCATATTGCGTTGCCACGCAGACCAAGTTATTGCAGGCGTTGCAACGAAATACGACGGTGGGATCTTTTCCGCGGGGTGCAGATGTCACGACGTAGCTCATTCCCACAGACTCGGTTCTGCAGTGAGGACATGTATCAACGAAGGTGTTTGCCATGAATGAAATCGCTCTTCAGTCAAAGAAGGTCCTGGGCGAGATGCTATTGGTCGACTGTAAAACCCCTAGCCGACTTCTCGAGCATTATGAACGCTGCTCGGAAAGTCAACGAAAGGACTATGTTGTGGCGCTTGCCATGGCCTTGTGTATCAGTGAGCAGCGTCGCCGTAGGGGCGTAGGTCCGGGGTATGACTTGGCCGAGAAGGGCGAGGCCGAGTTTGCTGGCCAGGACTTCCCATGAGCGAGCAACCCGACGAGCACCACCACAACCGAAAGCCCGGCTGGCCGGACTGGGTCCGGAAGAACCTGACGCTCACTGCTGCCGTGCGGATTGTGCAAGTCGTACCGGGATGGGATCGCCCAGCTGCTTGGCATCAACGATGGGCGATTCCAAGGGCATCTGTTCGTGCATGGCGAGCGCCGGCCGGGCGGCCAGGTGGTGGTGCGGATTACGGGCGGCCCTGCAGCGGCTGGCCAATCGACGACAGGGGAAAAGGCATGAATCCACGAGAGAAGTGGGCGCGGCTGGGGCCCAGCACGGTGAAGTTTGACATCGGAATGGGTGGGGGAAAGCCTGACCTGACGAACCAGGACATTGCCGCGGCACTGGGCATGGTGCCGGCCGGCCTTGGCCGGGAGCTGCTGGAGGCATGCTGGTGGCCGGATGGCGCCGCGCTGCGCCGGCACAAACTACGGGACGCCGTCATTGCGCTGGTGACGCCGGAGCTGCAGCGCCAGCAGCGGCGGTCGAGCGGATCAAGGCGGCTGGAGCCGCGCCGACCGCCGAAGGAGACCAAGCCCAGGGCCAGGGATCCCATGAAGGTGTGGGTCGGGGCGGGGAGAGGCCAGTTGTTCCGCTCTCGAATCTGAACGGTGCCTGTCGCTTTTACTCCAAGCTGCTGCAGATTATGAGTGGCAGCTTGGCTGAGTAGAGGACGAAGGAGCTGGAGCGGGTCAAGGAATCGCTTGTGACGCTTCGGTCTCTTGCATGAGGCAAAGGATTTGGAAGAAGGGGCTCGATTGGCCTGGCGCAACGGGGACGTGGCTACTGGGCAGTAGCCACGTGTTTTGGTCAAGAATGGAGAGCCCGAGCTCCTAGCCTTAAGGGGTTGGAGCAGGGGCTTTGGGCTTTCGCCGGCGGGGAGCTCGGCGTCGCCGATCCGTTCGCATTTCCCTGGGCTTTGCACTGTCGGATGCGTTGCTCTTCAGTTGCTTTCCTATTTCAAGAGCCTTTGAAATACCTGCATTCAAGGTGAGCATCGCCTCTGATTTCACCTTCGGGGCAATATTATTTAGGCTACGGTCTCGGAAAGACCAGTGTACAAAGCGCTCTGACTTATCCTCTGCCTCCTCATAGAATCCTATGATGTTCATGTCATAGAAAAGCTGGAGGAGAGATGTGGAGTCGCGAAGGTACGCTGTGGCGTTGAAGTTCTCCCCTTGAGCCCATGCCTTAAATCGGACATAAGCCCTCTCAAATACTTCGAAATCAAAGGTGTGTTGACCATTAAGGAACTGGAAGAACTTCACGTACTTGTAAAAGTCCTCTTGCGTCATGTAGAACGCGGCATAGTTCTTGGCTTCGCCCAGCAAATAGTCGGCGTAATCGCGAGAGAATGCGTGAGAGGATGCTGCGTCAGGCGGGAAGCGGGAATCTGAGCCTCTGCCTGACTTTACAGTGTGATTAATTGTTATTCTTATAAAGGTAAGTGCGTCCCTGGGCTTTTGGAAGCTGATGCGCAAAAATCTTCTAAAGCTTGCAGCGTCGCGTTGGCCGTTTTCGTAATAGTGTCTCCATGCGTCTGCAGGAGCGGGGGCGATCGGTTGCTGCGATGCGAAGAATTTCCCCGCCATTTCGAACAGGTTTGACGATTGATACTCCTTCTCAGGCGTGCTCCACTCAAGAAATACAGTGTTGTCTTGAAAGCGGGAGTTTGAATTGTAGAGGTTAAGTGCGTGAAACACGTCTGGTCTGACAAGCAGAACTATCTTCAGACGCCCCTTGGAGTCCCTGATGGATGGGAAAAATTCGCTGTTGAGTTGCCAGACTGCTTCACCGAGTCCTTTGATGCATTGAACATACTCTTGGTACGGAATCTGCTCCGGGCGATAGTCGATGCCGTCGAAAAAAAGAATGTGGTTTTTTCCTAGCTTTAGCGAGCTGATGGATTCCTTAAAGTCATTCTCTCGATCGAGTAGGTGGCTCTTTAGTTTTACAGAGGACGTGCTGGTTTCAATGTGTCGCCCGCCCTTGATGCTCGCGACTTCCGGTGCCTGTAGGTTTACCTCGTCAAAGTCCTTAATTATTGCGTTAAATGCAGTTTCGACTTCCGGACTCATTGAGTTTTGGGCCCATTTCCTGATGCTGGCCTCAACTTTCTTGAATTTTCCGGTTATGGAAGACAGTAAGTCTTTGTTCTGGCTTACGATCGTTCGCGCAACAATGAATAGCAGCATCGAGCGCCATATGTTTGCATAGTCGCTATAGTTGAGCTTTCCGGCGCGCTTGAGTTGGATGAACTGATGGTACTGCGTCTCTGTCATCGTCGTGACATGGCAGATATGGTCCTTGTATTTATTGTTCTCCATGTAGACCGCATACGCGGTCTTGCCGCTGCCCTTTTCGCCCATCAAAAAGTAGGTTGATGGGCGAATAATCTCGTCCAGCTCAACCGTTCGGAGAAAGATCTTGTTGAAAAGATCTTTCTCCTTCCGATGCTTATAGTTGAGTGCATCGTTGTGAGGACGCTCTAAGTCTTTAATTTCTTTCATTTGCTCCATGCTCCCCTGTAGCGCCTGCAGCCTGCTGGCACCTCTTTGCGAACTCTAGCTGACTAGCCAGCCATGCGCCACACCGCATTGTGACCGGCAATTTGCTGGTCTATTCGTCGTTGTGCGACGGATAGCAGAAGCGTTGCCAAGCGCCCATGAGCGCTCGTCGCTTCTCAAGCATCCTTCCGCGCTTATAGGCAGCTTGAGCTTTGTCCCGAATTCGATGAGCCAAAGCCATTTCAGAAGGATAATCAGCAAATTCGGTTGTCTCGGTGACCAAGTCTTTGAAGGTCGACCTGAACCCGTGAATAGTCACATGGCCAAAGCCGATAGGTCTGAACAGGGCTAGCATTGCGTTCTCGCCAGCTGCTCATTGCTGACGTCGTTGGGCAACAGCAGACGGAACTCTGTGTAAGCCTGGTCCGAACGGCTTCAGGCTTACGCTCGAGCCTCTGCGGCAGGGAGAGTTGGACCGATCCATGCTAATCACCGGAGGGTGGGATCAGAGCTAACCGAGGGACGCCCTCAAGGCCTAGGCGAGGCTAGGGCAGGGTTACAGCAGCTGCGGCGTGGTGTTTGAGCGAAGCTGGACTCAAACCGGTCCCTGCAATCTTGCAAGTCATTGATTTAACGAGCAGTGGAAGCCTCTTCTCAAGAGCGAGGTCGCCATTCGAATCGGGCCGGCGTGACCACCTGCGCGGCTGTTTTCGCGCCCGTTCCCAGCGTTTAGCGCAGCCCCAGGGCTTCCAGCACTTCGGCCACCTGCGCCCGGTCATTGCCCTGCAGCCCAAGCAGCGGCCGCGGCAGGCAGTCGTTACTACACAGGCCCATCAGTGCGGCAGCGCATGCCATCACGCGGATGCCGCCGAAGCGATCGTACAGCGCCCAGAGCGGTTCCAATTGCGCAGAGGCCGCTTCGGCCGAGGCCATGTCACCGCTGCGCGCTGCGTGGGTGATGCGCAGCGCCACTTCGGGGAACAGGCCAGCGATCACCGAGTACCAGCCATCACAGCCTGCGGCCAGTCCGCGCACGGCGGCGGCGTCACCACTGATCCCCAGCGTGACGTGCGCCGGAATATGGGTGCGCAGCGCGGCGACGCGTGCCAAGGCTTCCACCGGATTGTCGGAGAGGCGGGGGATCTTGATCGAGCCGATGTTGGGCAGCGCGGAGATCCGCCCATGCAGTTCATCGGAGAACTGGAAGCGGGTGGTGCCGGGATTGTCGTAGACGCAGATCGGGGTGCGCACTGCCATGCACACCGATTCGAAGAGCGTGTAGACCTCGTGCTCCTTCAGCGGCTGGTAGGACACCGGCGCCAGCAGCAGGCCGGCAGCGCCGGCATCTTCGGCATGCCTGGCCAGTTCCAGCACGTCGCGGGTGCGCAGGGCGCCGATGCCGACGATCACCGGTATGCCGCCGGCATGGGCGAGGGCCTGGCGCAGCACGCGCTTGCGCTCGGCTTTCTCCAGATACGCATAGCTGCCGGTGGAGCCGAGAATGCCCATCGAGTCCACGCCGGATGCGGCCAGGCGCTCGACCAGTGCGGCAAAAGCGCGCGTGTCGATGTCATCTTCACTAAGCGGAGTAAGCGGAAACGCGCTAAGGCCTCTGAACATGGGATACCCGGGAACGAGAAAGAGACAGGCTGCCGTTGGGCGGCAGGCGTGTGGACGCCCGGAATTGTTTATTGTCCTAGGACAAAATTCAAGCGCTGCGGCGTGGCGTGACTGCGCGCTCCAGGACGCCCACAATGGATGCCCACGTCACGTCCGCATCGTCCTGCCCATGCAGCTGCAGCCGGTCCAGCCTTCGCACTACGCGCGCATCGCCCATTGGCTCGATTCGGCCGCAGCGACGCAGCGCTGGGCCGGCCCGGGTGTGGCGTTCCCTATACTGGCCGGAGCGTTTGCACAGGTGCTTGGGCTGGACGTTCGTCCGGGTCGGGTGCTGCTGGACGAGCAGGGCGACTGCGTAGGCTTCGGCCAATACTGGTTGAGCGAACCTGGCACCGCCCATCTGGGCCGGATCATCGTTTCGCCACAGGCACGGGGGCGCGGACTGGGGCGCGTGCTGATGCAGCTGATGATCGCCGAAGCGCTGCAATCACCGGGCGTACAGCGCCTGACCCTGCGGGTCTATCGGGACAATGCCGCGGCGGTGGCGCTGTATCGCGATCTCGGTTTCCAGCCCGTGGACGGTGCCTCGACGCCGGATCTGCTGTTCATGCAGCGCGGTGGCGGATGATGGGCGCAGCGTGCCAGGCCTTGATGCCTTCGGCACTTTTCACAACAGGCTGACCTTGCCCGGTATGCTGGGTGCCGGAATCCAGCCGGATCGGTTCATGGACCGCATACCCCAGCTTCTGGATCAGGACGAATCCATGCGCCTGGAGGTCAGCACGCTGGCCGAGGGCCAGGGCGTCCCGCTGTCGTTCGGGCACGCCCGCCTGGCGGTGTTGGTCTGCGTGTCGGGGCGTGCGCGCTTCGCCCTTAACTTCCGTGAGGTGGCAGTGCAGCGGCACGACGTGCTGGTGCTGGCCGAGGACACGCTGGCGCTGTTGCGGCAGCGCTCGCGCGGCTTCCTTGCGGTGGTCTGCCTGATGCCGAAGGCGCTGGCGTCTGAAGTAGCCTACGTACTGCCCAACGCATTGTTCAAGTTTCTGCACGAGCAGCCCCATTGCATGCCGTCACCGTTGGAGGTGCCGTTGCTGCAGGGCTGGCTGCAGCAGTTGATGGACGCACACCACACCGGCGGCCGGTATCGGCATGTGATGCTGCGCTCTCTGCTGCAGATCTTCTTTCTCAAATTCGCCACGCTGCTGCCGGCGAAGGGCGCGCCCACAGCGCAGATCAGCCGGCGTGAGCGCCTGGCCTGGAACTTCTGGGAACTGGTCGGCCAGCGCAGCACGCGCCAGCGTGACGTGCAGTCCTACGCCGAGGCGCTGTGCATCACCCCGTTCTATCTGTCACAGCTGACCCGCGAGTGCTTCGGCCAAACGCCGAAGGCGCTGATCGACCGCCAGGTGGTGCTGGAGATCAAGGCATGGCTGAGCTACAGCGAGCTGCCGATCGGACGCATCGCCGAGCGCCTGTGCTTCGAGGATGCGTCCTACCTGTGCCGCTATTTCCGGCGGCATACCGGGCAATCGTTGACCGCCTACCGCCGCGCGGGGCAGGGCATCCCTAGTGGGATACGAACAACGGTGCCGGAACTTCGGCCAGCAGGTTCTCGGTGACTCCACCGAGCACGCGCTCCACCACGCGGCTGCGGCTGTACGGGCCCAGTACCAGCAGGTCTGCTTCGGCATCGAGGACATGCTGGCGGATGGTTGCGGCAACGCCGCCCTGTGTGGAATTGATCGCCTGGATCTCGACCTCGACACCATGCCGGGCCAGATGCTGGGCCATCTCGGCACCCGGTGCGGCCTCCGCCTTGGGGGTGTCGACCATCAGCAGGTGCACGGCCTGTGCGCGGGCCAGCAGGGGAAGCGCATCGGCCACCGCGCGGCGTGCCTGCTTGCTGGCATTCCAGGCGACCACGATGCGCTGGCCAACCTGTTCGCCGCGCCAGTGCGGCGGCACCAGCAGCATCGGCACGCCGGTCTGGCGCAGCGTGCCGAGAGGGTGCCAGCCACTGGGTGCACCCGGCGTATGTGGATAGCCGGCGACGATCAGGTCGCAGTACAGCGAGTGCAGGGACAGATCAGCGCCGCCCAGATAGTCTGAAACGATGCGCAGCTCGGTGCTGATCCGCAGCGGCTCGGCGGCCGCGCGCAGGTTCTGCATCAGCTGTGCGGTGCAGGCGGCATCGGCTCGTGCTTCGTGGTCGAGCGCCGCGGCAATGCCGGCACCCCGGGCGAAGCCGCTGGCGATGTCGCTGGGATGCTGGGCGGTGGAGACCGCGATCAGGTGGGCCTGCTGGACCTGCGCCAGGCGGGCGGCGATGTTCAGGACCCGGTGCCCGGTGTCGCCGGCATCGAACAGCACGGCAATGTCGCGTAGCGGATGCAGCATGGCGTTGTCTCCTTCGATGCCTGTGACGCGATCCCTGCGTGCACCGACCCGGGTGCACCGGACGCACTGTAGTTGTAGCGCAATCATGATTCTGATGAATCATTTGTGATTCAGTTCATTAATTGATGATTCATGCTAGCGTGAGGGGGTCTCGAATCCGGTACTTCCATGCGTCCTGCAGCACGTTCCCGCCGCGACCTGCACCATGCCCTCGCAGCCACGCTGGTCAGCCATCCGCGCTGCACGCTCAGCGAACTGGCCAGCGGTGCTGGTATCAGCCGGGCGACGCTGTACCGGTTCGCGCCCACCCGCGAAGCGATCGACGAGGCGTTGTTTGTGGCGGGGTTTGAACGGCTGGAGGCGGCGGCCACCTGGTTCGACGCGGATGCCGACGCGATGCAGGTGTTGGAGCGGGTGACCGAAGTACTGCTGGCCGATTGGGAGCTGGTCACGCTGCTGTTTGCGCGCATGATGGAAGAGCAGCAGCGTCAGGGCGATCTGCATCTGCTGCCGGGGCGCTGGGCGCCGATTGGCGAGCGTTTCGAGGCTTTTTTCCTGCGCGGCCAGAAAGCCGGCGTGTTCAATCTCGGATTTACCACCGTGTGGCTGGCCGATTTCTACTGGACCTGCTTCTACGGCATCACCTGGTCGCTGGCACGGGGCCGGTTGGCGCCGGCGATGGCGGCATCGACGCTGCTGGCGTCCTTCCTGCAGGGCGCGAAGCAGCCCTGACGCCCCACACCGCTGCCGAATCTGCGTGGTGTTTTGCCGGAAAGTAGGCGGCGGCTGCCGGAATCGTGCCCGGCCCGAACCTATGTGCCGGCTATAACTGGACGCGTGCAGCTGACGCCAGACTCTGCAAATGTGAATGTGATCTTCATCACGTAATTGTTTGCAATATGTTATGGTCGTCACAGTTATATGTGCCTGACCAACCGGGGACAAGGGACGAAGCAGATCGCCACGGACCCGGCGGAACACGCAGTCATGTGTACCGCCGTACCGGGGAATTCGTTGCTGGTCACCCACTGACCTTCGGCCCGCCAAGGGTCGACGACGGGGAAATCAACCATGTGGCAGTCGACGACGTCGCGCGAAAGCGCGGGCGGTGGATGCGTTCATCCCAAAAAACGTGCCCGGACAGGGCGATCCAGCGGCTGGCTGAGGGCCGGCCTACTGGCCCTGTTGTCGCTGACGATGCCGTCGCTGGCCTGGGCCGCCGCCTACGCCACCGGCGGCAGCAGCCCGTACCGCAACACCGTGCTGTGGTTGACCTGGGGTGGCGGTGCCAATGGCGTGAACAACGTCGCACTCAACGATGGTGCGATGTCGTCCATCGACATGCCGGTCGCGGCCGGGGTGAACCTGCGCGTTGATTGCCGTTTGAACACGGCCGAGACCAATGTGCTGCGCAGCTATCGCCCCGGCAACTTCGGTGGTGACAGCCTTGACGACCTGTACAACATCGGCGGCACCGGCACCGCCAACCAGCTGATCGCCGGTATCGCACGTGCCAGCGGCACCTCAAGCTTCAGCATCACCTGTACGTCGACCCTGGGTGGTGCCCCGTACCGCCTGCGCGGCGTGGTGATGGCCGACGCCGAGTCGATCAACAACAGCGGCGAGTTCGTCCAGGCCAGTGCGCAGGGCACCTGGAACGTGGTCGAGGTCCGCAAGAACCTGTCCAACGCCACGCCGTACCTGGTCAACAAGTCGACCAGCGGTGCCAACCAGGTCATCCGCTTCGGCCCCGGCAACGACGACAACACCGCGGCGGTCACCTTCCTCAGTTTCGACAATGCCGCACACGCGCCGGGCAACCTGGCAGTGAACATGGGCTTCTCGATGCGCGGCGGCGGCACCACCGCGATCGCGATCGGTCTGCTGGTGCCCTACGCCGACTTCGGCGACGCGCCGCAGAGCTATGGCGATGCCATGCACGTGGTGGACGATCTGCAGTTCCGTTCCGACGGCATCCCGCAGGGAGCCAGCAACTTCAACATCAACAGCGCAGGCTATACGCCCGGTGGCCTGGCGCCGCCGTTGACCGATTTCCTCGGCAGCCTCGGCCCGGATACCGAGCAGCGCAGCAGCTACAGCCTGGATGCGCTGGGCGATGACAACTTCCCGCAGGTGGGAAGCCGCGAAGAAGATGCCTGGCCGACCAGCTACCGCCTGACGGTGATGCAGGCCGGTACCCAGATCAACCAACCGGTCGCCTGCGTGGGCAACGGCAGCGTGGCCGGCTGGATCGACTTCAACCGCAACGGCGTGTTTGATGCCAACGAGCGCAGCGCTATCGCGGCCTGTAGTGGTGGCCAGGCGAACCTGACCTGGACCGTGCCGGCCCAGGTGCTGGCGGGTACCAGCTACGTGCGCCTGCGTTACTCCACGAACGCGGCCCAGATCCAGAACCCGACCGGCGTGGCCGACGACGGCGAGGTTGAGGACCACCGGATCACCATCACCGCGCCGTCGCTGAAGGTGGTGAAGAGCAACAATGCCACTGGCGGCGTCTGGAACTATGGCCAGGCCGGCACCGAATACACGCTGACGGTGAGCAACACCAGCGATGTGCCGACCGGCAATCCGCCGAATGTGGCGGCGGGCACGATCACTGTGCGTGACCAGCTGCCGGCCGGCATCGCGCCGAACTGGAGCGGCACGCATGTCAGTGGCAACTGGAGCTGCACCGCCAGCGGCCAGGACGTCACCTGCACCAGCACCCAGGTCCTTGCAGCGGCAGGCAGCGCCGGGTCCAGTTCGGTGTTCACCCTGCCGGTGACCGTCACTGCAGCGGCGACCGGCGTGCTGACCAATCACGCCAGCGTCGGCGGTGGCTACGACCCCTTCAACAGCGGCAATGCGCCCGCACCGGGCGCCAGCTGCACCGACGCCGACCACTGCACGCGCAGCGACGTGACCGTTCCGGTAACCCGCGTGGGCTATGCCAAGCGCTCCAATACGGCCGGCCCGGTCGCGGTGGGCACGACGGTCAGCTATACCGTCGATGTCACCGTGGCCGATGGCAACACCCGTGACGTGCTGACGCTGACCGATACCCTGGGCACCGGCCTGGATTTCGCCAGTGTCAGCAACGCCGGTGCATTTACCTGCAACGCAGCCAATCCTATGGTGTGCACGTTGCCGGCCGGTACCGTGCCCGGCACTTACAGCCTGAGCTACACGGCCACCGTCAATGCGCAGGCCAGCGGCCAGGTGGTCAACACCGTGGTCGGCACTGGCACCGATAACCCCACCTGCAGCAGCAACTGCACCACCACCACGCCAGTGGCCGCGCCGAGGATCTCGGTGTCCAAGGCCAGCAGTACCGCCGGCCCGGTCGCGATCGGTGACGCGGTGGCCTATACCGTGACGGTCGTGGTGGCTGACGCGCGCACCCGCGCGGTGACCACGCTGACCGACACGCTGGGTACCGGTTTGGATTTCGGTGGCATCACCAACGCAGGCGCTTTCAGCTGCGCGCCGGGCAATCCCCTGGTCTGCACGCTGCCGGCGGGTACCGTTCCGGGCAGCTACGCGTTCTCCTATACCGGCATCGTCAATGCACAGGCCAGCGGCCAGGTGCGCAACGCGGTGGTGCCCAGCGGCACCGACAATCCCTCCTGCGTGGGCAGCTGCGATACCACCACGCCAATGGCCAGCGCGCTGGTGGTGTATGCCAAGCAGGCGTCCACCGGTGGTCCGGTGCAGATCGGCGACGTCATCGACTACACGCTGAGTGCGACCGTGACGCGTGCGCGTACCTCCGGCGTGGTCACCCTGACCGATACCCTGGGCAGTGGCCTGGACTTCGGCGGCGTCAGCAGTGCCGGCATCTTCACCTGCAGTGGCGCCAATCCACTGGTGTGCACGTTGCCGGCCGGCACCGTGCCGGGCACCTACAGCCTGACTTACCGCGCCACCGTCAATGCGCAGGCCAGCGTCAGTGTCCGCAACGCCGTGCTTGGCAGCGGCACCGATAATCCGTCGTGCAGTGCCAACTGTGACACCACCACCCCGGTGGCGGCGCCCGGCGTGAGCTATGCCAAGTCGGTGAGCGGCACCGGCCCGGTCTCGGTGGGCGATCGCCTGACCTATACGCTGACCACGGTGGTGACCAACTCGCGCACCACCGATGTGGTGACCCTGACCGATACCCTGGGTACCGGCCTGGACTTCGGCGCGGTGACCAGTGCGGGCGCCTACAACTGCAACGCGGCCAATCCGCTGGTCTGCACCCTGCCTGCGGGGACCGTGCCGGGCAGCTACAGCCTGACCTACACCGCAGTGGTGAATGCGCAGGCCAGCGGCCAGGTCACCAATGCCGTGCTGGGTAGCGGCGGTGACAAGCCCTCCTGTACCGCCAACTGCGATACCACCACGCCGGTCACCGGCAGTGAGATCGACTATCGCAAGACCTCGGCAGCGGTAGGTCCGGTCAAGGTCGGTGACAGCATCGCCTATACCCTGACCGCCGTGGTCAGCCACTCGCGCACCACGGCGGTGTTCACCCTGACCGATACGATGGGTCCCGGCCTGGATTTCGGCACGGTGACTGCCAGCCAGGGTTTCAGCTGCAATGCCGCCAATCCGCTGGTGTGCACGCTGCCGGCCGGCACCGCGCCGGGCACGTATAGCGTGAACTACACCGCGAAGGTGAACGCGCAGGCCAAGGGCAGCGTAAGCAACGCGGTGCTGGGTGGTGGTACCGGTACCAATACGTGCACCAGCAACTGCAGCACCACCACGCCGGTGCTGGCAGCGGTGGTGACCTACCGCAAGCAGTCCTCCACCGTTGCGCCGGTTGGCGTCGGCGATGCGGTCGACTACAGCGTTGAAGTGACCATCGCGAACTCGCAGACCACCGATACGCTGGTGCTGACCGACACGCTGGGCGTGGGCCTGGACCTGCAGTCGGTCACCCAGCCCGGGCCGTTCACCTGCAACGCCAGCAATCCGCTGGTCTGCTCGCTGCCGGCCGGCACCGCGCCGGGCACCTACACGCTGGGCTATCGCGCGCTGGTCAATGCACAGGCCAGTGGCAGTGTGCGCAATGCAGTATTGGGCAGCGGCGGTGATACGCCCACCTGCAGCGGCGACTGCAGCACCGAGCACGCGCTTGCAGAGCCGCGCGTGGTTCTGGAGAAGCAGGCCGGCCCGGCCAGTGGCACCGAGGTGCGTCCTGGCGACAGGCTGCGCTATACCCTGGTCGCCACGGTCGAGCGCGCATCCCTGCGCAAGCCGCTGCAGCTGGTGGACACGCCCGATGCCGGGCTGAGCATCGAAAGCCTGCCCGCCGGATGCGTGCAGCAGGCAACGGACATCGTGTGCACGCTGCCGGCGGGAACCGCGGTTGGCCGCCACGAATGGGTCTACCAGGCGATCGTCAATCAGGAAGCGCGTACCGAAGTGCTGAACCGCCTGCGCGGGCAGTACCCGGATGGCTCGCCGCCACCCGAGTGCACGACCTGCGAGACGCGCCACAAGGTGGTGTCCGACTTCGCGCTGCGCATCACCAAGACCGCAAGTCCGCGCCGGGTGAAGGTGGGCGATCTGGTGCGCTACCAGCTGGTGGTCGAGAACGTCGGCAGCAGCCACTGGCGCGATGGCGTGGTGGTCGATACGCCGCCGCCGGGTTTCAGCTACGTGGATGGTTCGATGCGCGTGGCCGACGATGACGGTGCGTTCTCGCTGGCCAGCAGCCAGTCGCCGCTGCGCATCGGCGCGGTGGATATCGCGGTCGGCCGCAGTGCCACCATCACCTACCTGCTGCGTGTCGGCGCTGGCGTACGCAGTGGCAATCACGTGAACCAGGCCGTGGCGACGGCCGACGATGGCAGCCCGCTGTCGAACATCGCCACCGCCGAAGTGGCGATGGATGCCGATCCTCTGCTGGAAGACAGCCTGGTGTTCGGTACCGTGTTCGATGACCGCGATGGCGACGGCTGGCAGGACAGTGCCGAGCTGACCGGCGTGCGCGTGCAGGGTGGTTTCGCAGCGGCGGCCTATGTGGCCGGCTCGACCACGCTGGATCGCGGCGATGGCCCGCAGCCGCTGGCCGATGCCAGCGCACCGCTGCTGCACGGTGTGCAGATCGGCACGGTGCATGGCCGTGCCTCGACTTCGGACACCGCCGAGGCGCACCAGGTGGTGTTGCGGCAGCGCTTGCGCGAACTGGCTTTCACCGATGACTTCGTGCTGGAAAGCACGCAGGGTCACCGCCTGCGGATGGACGCACAGGGCGGCACGGACGTGCAGCGCAGTGGCGAGGCCAGCAAGGGCCTGACCGCCGCCGAGCCGACCGTTCGCCGCGAAATTGCCCGCGTCGCTGAGGGCTATGAAGTGGCCTATGTGATCGGCAACGAGGGCATCCAGGAGCAGGGCATTCCGGGCGTGCGCCTGGCCACCGTAGAGGGCCTGCTGGTGGAGACCGATCCGTTCGGCCGCTACCACCTTGCCGACGTCCACGGCGGTGATGCGCGCCTGGGCCGCAATTTCATCATCAAGCTGGACCCGGCCACGGTGCCGGCCGGTGCGGAGCTGACGACCGAAAATCCGCTGCTGCGACGCGTGACCCAGGGCGTGCCGACACGCTTCAGCTTCGGCGTGCGCCTGCCGCCGTCGCCACAGGCGTCGGCCGAGCGCATGGAGCTGGCCTTGGGCGAAGTGCTGTTTGCCCCGGGCAGCAGTGAGCTGCGTGCCGACTACCGCCCGGTGCTGCTGAAGATGGCCGAGGTGGTGAACCGCTACCAGGGCGGTGATGTGGTGATCGCGGCCAATGGCGAAAGCCAGGCGCTGGCCTTCGCCCGTGCCGCGGTGGTGCGCGATGCGCTGCAGGCCGAAGTGGCCGAAAGCGCGCGCGCTGGCCTGACCGTTCAGCTGCGCACCGATGTGCAGGACCCGCATTCGCTGCTGGCCGGTGTCGATGCGAATGGCGCGTTGTTGGGCAACGTCCTGTTCGACACTGACAAGGCCGCCGTGCGCGAGGAGTTCAAGCCGTTGTTGGCGGCGATCGCCGCGCGCCTGGAGAAGATGGGTGGTGGCCAGGTCAGCCTGGTCGGGCACACCGATGTGCGCGGCAGCCATGCCTACAACCAGGCACTGGGCCTGCGCCGTGCCAGCGCTGTGTTCGAGGCGCTGCGCAGCCAGCTCAGCCCCGCCGTGCAGCAGCGCCTGCGCGTCCGCAACGAGGAGAGCGCCGCTACCCGTGCGGCCGCCCGCCAACAGGAGGCCCGCCGATGAGCGCGCATCACTCTGCCGCCCGTCGTGCGGCCCGCCTGCCGCGTGCCGCGCTGTACCAGGCGCTGCTGCTGGGCCTGGCCGCTACCGCCCAGGCCGCCCCGTCGACCGCCGAGCCAGCGCCGATCCGGTGTGACGGCACCCAGTGCAATGCCGAGGGCGAACTGTTGTTCAGCCTGCGCTCGCGCAGCTACGACGAGCCGGTGACCGAAGGAACGTCCACGCGTTCCAGCTCGCAGGCGTTGCAGCCGGATCGCCGGGTCAGCGTGGCCATCGATGAGCCGGGCAAGGCGACCGTGCGTGGCGAGTTCATGATCCGCCTGCCGGAAGGCGGCGCGATCTGGGCCACCGAAGACCCCGCGATGGGCCAGCCGGAACTGTCGGTGTCTGCGCCGGGCATGGTGGCCTTCGATGAGGGACGCATCGTGCGTCCGGTCGAGTTCTACGTGCGGGGCAACTACACCGCCTTCATCCAGCGCCTGGAAGTCAGTGTCTACCGCGGCAGCGACTCCGACCGGGTGGCGCCGCTGGCAACGTTCGAACTGCCGGTGGCCGCCGTTGCACAGGGCACCTGGGATGGCACCCTGCCGGCATCGACACCGCTGCGTCGCGGCGACCGCCTGGTCTATGTGCTGCGTGCCTTCGACGCCGAGGGCAATGTCGATGAAACCACCGCGCAGTCGATGCAGCTGGTCACTCCGGCGGAGTTCGAGCGGGGCAACCAGCAGCTGCGCGATGCGCTGGAAGATCGTCGCGGCACCGCCGTCGATGCCAACCAGGCAGCGTCGCTGTCGCTGCTGCAGCAGGTGTTCGACAGCAATGGCCTGCGCCAGCAGAACATTCCGGTGTACGGCTCGCGGGTCCGCCTGCGTGGCCGCGACCTGCCGCTGGGTGCCTCGTTGAAGATCAACGGCGACAGCTATCCACTGGATCAGGATCGGAAGTTCGCTGCCGAGTACCTGATGCCGATCGGCCACCACGCCTTCGATGTGCGTGTCGAGCGGCCGGATGCACCGGCCATCGCGCGCACGCTGCAGGTCGATGTCAGTGGCCAGTACCTGTTCGGTGTGGGCCTGGCCGACATCACCGTGTACCAGAACAAGGCCAGCGGGGCAGGGCAGGACCTGGCACGTGGCGAGCGCAGCGATGATGTGCTCAGTGACGGGCGCCTGGCCTTCTACCTGAAAGCCAAGACCCGTGGCCGCTACCTGCTCACCGCGCAGGCCGATACCCAGAATCGCCCGCTGGACGAGCTGTTCACCGGCTTTACCACCGCCGATCCGCGCGACCTGTTCCGCAGCCTCGATCCGGACCTGTATTACCCGACCTACGGCGATGATTCGCTGACCCAGCGCGATGTCGACAGCATGGGGCGCTTCTACCTGCGCATGGACTGGGACAAGAACCAGGCGTTGTGGGGCAACTACAACACTGGGCTGACCGGCACCGAGTATGCGCAGTACGTGCGTTCGCTGTACGGTGCGGCGTTGTCGTGGCGCTCGCGTGGCGCCAATGCCTGGGGCGACGCGCGCAGCGAGCTGCGCCTGTTCGGCTCGCAGGCCGAGACCGCGCCGGGTCACAGCGAGTTCATCGGTACCGGCGGCAGCCTGTACTACCTGCGCCACGCCAGCATCCTCAGTGGTTCGGACCAGGTGGTGCTGGAAATCCGTGACCGCACCACCGGACGCGTGGAGCAGCGTGTGCCGATGGTGCGCGGTGCCGACTACGAGATCGACGCCCTGCAGGGCCGCATCCTGCTGACCCGCCCATTGGCGCAGGTCAGCCGCGAGAACCTGCGCCGGATCAGCCGTGATGTGCCGCTGGATGGTTACGAGCAGCGCCTGATCGTGGATTACGAATGGGTGCCGACCGGCTTCGACAGCGATGACATCACTGCGGGTGTGCGTGGCAAGCACTGGTTTGGCGATCATGTCGCGGTGGGTGCCACCTATGTGGACGAGCAGCGCGCCGGCCAGGACTATTCGCTGAAGGGCGCGGACCTGACCCTGCAGGCCGGCCGTGGCACCTATCTGAAGGTCGAACACAGCCGCAGCGAGGCGACCAGTGCACCGGTGTTCTTCTCCGACAATGGCGGCCTCAGCTTCAGCCGCCTGAATCCGGAAGGGCCGCGCGAAGGCGAGGCGACTGCCGTCGAGGCACGCGTCAACCTGCGTGAGCTGGGCTGGACCCAGCGCGACTGGAGCGCGGGTGCCTGGTGGCGGCAGGTGGACGGTGGCTATTCGGTCGGGCGCTTCGATACCGGCCAGCGGGTGCGCGAACAGGGCGCCGAGCTGCTCGGTTATGTGACCGACGACTTCAGCCTGTACGCTCGCTACAGCGAGGCACGTCGTGGTGCGCAGTCGCTGATCCAGGCACAGGCCACCGCCGAATGGCGGATCGGCGAGAACGATCGCCTGTCGGCCGAGCTGCGCCGGGTGCAGGAAGACCGCGGCAGTGGCAGCAACGTGGCTGGCGTGCTGGCTGCAGCACGCTACACCCACCGCATCGGCACGTCGCTGGATGTCTACGGTGGTGGCCAGCTGACCGTGGACGACGACCATGGCCGCTATGCCGACAATGATGCCGTGGTGGCCGGCGGCACCTGGACCTTCGCCAATCTGTCCACCGTCGGTGCCGAAGTCAGTGATGGTGACCGTGGCACGGCCGCGCAGGTCAATGCCGAATACCGGCTGACCCCGCAGCACAGCTTCTATGGTGCGTTCACCCAGTCGACCGACCGCAGTGAATACGACCCGCTGTTCAGCCCCAACGCGCAGGATGGCTGGACGCTGGGCCAACGCTGGCGGTTGTCCGACCAGGTCAATGTGTTCAACGAAAGCCAGTTCCTCAAATCCGGGCAGGAGTCCGGGTTGGCGCACACCTTCGGCATGGATTTCTATCCGGCGGTGGGTTGGAATGCCGGCTTCACGCTGAGCAATGGCAAGCTCGACGCCAGCACCGGGCAGGTCGACCGCAAGGCGGTGAGCCTGTCCGGCGGGCGGACCTCGCCGGGCACCGAATGGCAGAGCAAGCTGGAATGGCGCCGCGACACCGGCGCGGAGCGACGCACGCAGTGGGTCAGCACCAACCGTTTGAGCCACCGTCTCAATGACAGCTGGCGGATCGCGGCGCGCTTCAACTACGCCGACACCGATGATGCGATCAATCCGGTGGCGGGCGCGCGTTTCATCGAGGGCAACCTCGGCTTTGCCTACCGCCCGTGGGACAACGATCGCTGGGCGCTGTTCGGCCGTTACAGCTACCTGTATGACCTGTCGACGATGGGGCAGGTCAATGGTGTCGACTACGACCAGCGCACCCAGGTGCTGTCACTTGAGGGTGTGTACCGCATCGACCAGCGCTGGGAAGTAGCGGCGAAGGCCGCCCGCCGCGAAGGCGAGGTGCGCTATGGGCGTGGTACCGGTCCGTGGTTCGACTCGGCCACCAACTTCGCCTCCGGCCAGCTGCGCTACGACCTGTACTACCAGTGGCATGGGCTGCTGGAGTACCGCCTGCTGGACGTGCGCGACGGAGGTAGCCGACAGGGTTGGCTGGCCGGTGTCGACCGCGATATCGGGCGTAATTTCCGCGTCGGCGTGGGTTACAACTTCACCGATTTCAGCGACGACCTGACCAAGTTCGATTACACCCATCGCGGGTGGTACCTGAACCTGGTGGGGCGTTACTGAGCACCGCTGCCGAGCGTGGGCTCGGCGCTACAGGAACGGATGCGCCGGGCCAAGCCCGGCGGAGTCTCAATCCTGCTTCAGCAGCTGCACCAGCTGGCGCAGGCGGTAGGGCTTGGGCAGGAACTCGACCTTCTCCGGCAGTGGCGGAAGCTGCGAGCGCGCGTAGCCGGATGAGAGGATCATCCGTGCCTGCGGTTGTTCGCGCGCCACGTGCTCGCTCAGCTCGATACCGGACATGCCGTTGGGCATGCTGATATCGCTGAACACCACATCGAAGCGCGCTTCGCCCTTGAGCAGCTCCGCGGCCTCGTGGCCATCGGCGGTGGTGGCCACCTCGATGCCGAAGTCGCGCAGGGCCAGGCCGATCATCTCGCGAAGATCAGTCTGGTCCTCCACCATCAGTACGCGGATCGGGTCATCGGTCATCGGGTGCTTCCTCTGTTGCGGGGAGCAGCAGGCTGACCGTGGTGCCAACACCGGGGGTGGTGGACACGTCGACGAAGCCGCCGCTCTGGGTAGTGAATCCGAACACCTGGCTCAAGCCCAGGCCGCTGCCCTTGCCGATGTCCTTGGTGGTGAAGAACGGCTCGGTCGCCCGCTCGGCGATGTCGGCGGCCATGCCGTGGCCTTCATCGCAGACGCTGAGGGTGACATATCCGCGTTGCAGCGTGGTGTCCGCATCCGGGTCGAGGCGATGTTCCAGTGCCGTGCCGATCAGGATGCGGCCGCCATCCACGGTGGCTTCCACCGCATTGGCGACCAGGTTGGCCAGCGCGGTCTGCAGCTGCAGCGCATCGGTGCTGACCGGCGGCAGGCCCGGTGTGAGGCGTGCATCCAGGGTCACCGTGGGCGGGCAGGCACGCTGCAGATCCGGCAACCACTGCCGCACCAGCGCGTTCATGTCCAATGGCTCGCGGATCAGGGTCTGGCCGGTGCTGAAGGCCAGCAGTTGGCGGGTCAGCAGGGCGCCGCGGTCGGTCGCGGCCTGGGCGGCATCGAGCAGTTCGGCGGCGCGCACGTCGTCACCGCTCACGCGCAGTGACAGCAGGTCCAGCGCGTTGCCGATGGTGGTCAGCAGGTTGTTGAACTCGTGCGACAGGCCGCGGCTGAGCCGGCCGACCGTCTCGAACTGCTGGGTGTTGCGCAGTGCACGCTGGGCATCCCGCAGCAGGCGCTGTGCCTGCCAGTGTTCGGTGATGTCGCGGGTGATCTTGACGAACCCGAGCAGTTCGCCGCCCTCGATGACCGGTTCGATGACCACGCTGGCGCGGAACGAAGAGCCGTCATGGCGAACCCGCCAGCCCTCGCTGGCGACATGGCCGTGCTGCGCCGCGAGGCGAAGCAGGCGCTGCGGCTCACCGGCATCGCGCTCGGCGGGCAGGTAGAAACGACCGAAATGCGTTCCCACTACTTCGTTGGCTGAATAGCCCTTGATGCGCTCGGCGCCGGGGTTCCAGCTGCAGACGATGCCTTCGGGATCAAGCAGGTACAGCGCATGATCGCGCACGCTGTCGATCAGCAGTCGCAGTTGTCGGGAAGGGTCCGTCAGTACGGACGTCGTAGAGGCTGCAGCGTCCACGTGGAAATAAGTGTTACCCCTGTGAGGGACGTGAAGCTAGGCATTGAAGTGTGAAGGATACGTGCAGGTGCGGCACGTGCCAAATGTCCTGTGCGGCTGAATGCGACACGGAGTACCATCACCCACCCTTAGCCCTCTGGAACCGACCTGCATGCGTCCTGGTGCGACCACGCGTGACCGCTGGATCTGGATGACCTCCGCCGTATTGCTGGCGGCCACCATTGCCCTGGAGCTGGTGGTGCCGCTGGGCTACGCGGTGTGGCTGGCCTATTTCCTCGCGGTAGGCGTGACGGTGTTCCAGCGCAGCGTGCGCGCGCCGTTCATCGTTGCCGCGATCGCCTGTGTGCTGCTGGTGATCGGCTTCAACGTGGCGCCGGCCAGCAACAATTCATCGTTCTCGTTCGTCAATCGCAGTATTGGTGGCTGTGCGTTCCTGATGATCGCGTTGATCGTCTCCCGCGCCATCGAAGCGCGGCGGCAGGCGATGCGGGCACTGTGGCTGCAGGAAGCAGAGAACGCGGTGGCGATGAGCCTGCGTGGCGACCTGGGGCCTGAGCAGATTGCCGAGGCGGCGGCCAGCCAGCTGGGCGGCCAGCTGCAGGCAGACGTTGGCGCGGTATACCGGCTGGACGGCGGACGCCTGCAGCTGACCGGTGGCATGGCACTGCCGTCGGGCATGCCGGCATCGCTGGCATTGCAGGAAGGCGTGGCCGGGCAGGTGGCCCGTGACGAGCGCATCCGGCACCTGCACGGCGGTGAGGCCGCCGTGCTTGAACTGCAGACAAGCCTGGGGCGACTGCCGGTCAGCGAGCGCATCCTGGCGCCGATCAGCAGCGATGGCGCCGTCGTCGGTGTCATCGAACTGGGCCGCACCCAGGTGGGCGGGCAGCGCGACCTGGATCGCGAGCTGCTGGAACGCTGTGGCGAGACCATCGGCATGGCCTTGCGCGCCTCGCTGCTGCGCGCACGGCTGGTGGTGCTGCTGGAGGAATCGCAGCGCCAGGGCGAGGAACTGCAGGCGCAGCAGGAAGAACTGCGGGTGGCCAACGAGGAACTGGAAGAGCAGAGCCGCAGCCTGCAGCAGTCGCAGAGCCACCTGGAAGAACAACAGGCGGAGTTGGAGCAGAGCAACGTCCAGCTGGAAGAGCGCACCCACGAGCTGGAGGCGCAGAAGCAGGCGCTGCTGGTGGCGCAGGGCCAGCTGGTGCGCAACAGCAACGAACTGGCGGCCACCTCGCGCTACAAGTCCGAGTTCCTGGCCAACATGTCGCACGAACTTCGCACACCGCTGAACAGCTCGCTGATCCTGGCCAAGCTGCTGGCCGACAACAAGGACGGCACCCTGACCGACGAGCAGGTGAAATATGCCCGCGCCATCCTGTCGTCCAACAACGACCTGCTGGCACTGATCAACGACATCCTCGACCTGTCGCGCATCGAGGCCGGCCACGTCGAACTGGCCGACGAAGTGGTGGTGGTGGACAGCGTCGTGCAGCGCCTGCGCGAGACCTTCGAGCCGATGGCGCGGCAGAAGGGCCTGGCGTTGCAGATCGAGGCCGATGCGCTGGCGCCAAGCCAGCTGGTGGCCGACAGCCAGCGCCTGCAGCAGATCCTGAAGAACCTGCTGGCCAATGCCCTGAAGTTCACCGAGCACGGCAAGGTCAGCCTGCACGTTCGTGCGGCTGGCAGCGGCCGCATCCGCTTCGAAGTCGCCGATACGGGTATCGGCATTGCCCGTGAGCAGCTGCAGGTCATCTTCGAAGCCTTCCGCCAGGCCGATGGCAGCACCCGTCGCCGCTACGGCGGCACCGGCCTGGGCCTGTCGATCTCGCGCGATCTTGCCGAGCGCATGGGCGGCAGCATCCACGTCGACAGCGAGCCGGGCCGCGGCAGCTGCTTCATCCTGGAACTGCCGCTGCAGGGCGCGCCGGTAGCGGCATCGGGTGAAGCGTCGGACCCGGTGTCCATCCCGGCTTCGCCGCAGCCTGTTGCAGCGGTTGCCGCACGCACGGCTGCCGCACCTGCGGTCACCCCGGCGGCAGCGCCGGCCATCGCCAATGTGGCCGATGACCGCGGACGTCGCCAACGCGCCGGACGCTTGATCCTGGCGGTCGAGGACGACGCCACCTTCGCCGAGGCGCTGGTGGTGCTGGCCCACGAGCTGGATTTCGACTGCGTGGTCGCAACCACCGCCGAGGAAGCCCTGTCGCTGGCCTCGGAACTGCGCCCCAACGGCATCCTGCTCGATATCGGGCTGCCCGATGTGTCTGGCCTGAGCGTTCTGGAACGCTTGAAGCGCAATCCGGACACACGCCATATTCCGGTGCACGTCGTTTCGGCGATGGATCGCGGCCAGGTGGCGCGTGAGCTGGGTGCGATTGGTTTTGCGATCAAGCCGACCACGCGCGAGCGGCTGGTGGCGGCCATCGAACAGCTGGAGCAGACCAGCCAGCGTGATGTTCGGCGCCTGCTGATCGTCGAAGACGACAGCGAGCTGCGCCACAACCTGGAACTGCTGCTCGGCCGCGAGCAGCTGCAGATCATCGCGGTGGGTACCCTGGCCGGCGCGCTGGAGCAGCTCAGCACCGTCACCTTCGATTGCATGGTGATGGATCTGTCGCTGCCCGACGGCAGCGGCTACGACCTGCTGGAGCACATGGCAGGCAATGACGATGTCGGCTTCCCGCCGGTGATCGTCTACACCGGCCGGGCGCTCAACCGCGAGGAAGAGCAGCGCCTGCGCCGCTATTCGAAGAGCATCATCATCAAGGGCGCACGTTCGCCCGAACGCCTGCTGGACGAAGTGACCCTGTTCCTGCACAGCGTCGAAGCCAGCCTGCCGACCGACCAGCAGCGCCTGCTGCGCGAAGCACGGCGCCGCGATACCGTGCTCGATGGTCGCACCGTGCTGCTGGCCGAGGACGATGTGCGCAACATCTTTGCCCTGTCCAGCGTGCTTGAACCGCTGGGCGTGACCCTGGAGATCGCGCGCAATGGCCAGGAGGCGGTGGATCGCCTGGCCGAGCGCGAGGTCGATCTGGTGCTGATGGACATCATGATGCCGGAGAAGGACGGCCTGGCGGCGATGCGCGAGATCCGTGCGCAGCGCCACCTGCAGGACCTGCCGATCATCGCGCTGACCGCCAAGGCGATGCCGGACGACCGCGAGCGCTGCCTGCAGGCCGGCGCCAACGATTACATCGCCAAGCCCATTGACGTCGACAAGCTGGTCTCGCTGTGCCGCGTCTGGTGTTCGCGGCAATGAACGAGCAGGCGCTGTTCGACCTGGAGCTGAAAATCCTGCTGGAGGCGCTGTACCAGCGCTACCACTACGATTTCCGCAGCTACGCGGTGTCGTCGCTGCGGCGTCGCATGCGCCAGGCCATGCAGCGTTACGAGTGCGATCGCCTGGTCGATCTGCAGCACCGCCTGTTGCACGAGCCGGAGCTGTTCGCCCAGGCCATGCAGTTCTTCACCGTGCAGGTCTCGGAAATGTTCCGTGACCCGGCCTATTTCCGCGAGCTGCGCGAACAGGTGGTGCCGGTGCTGCGCACCTATCCCTCGGTGAAGCTGTGGGTGGCCGGGTGCAGTACCGGCGAGGAAGTGTGGTCGCTGGCGATCCTGCTGCACGAGGAAGGCCTGCTCGAGCGCAGCATCGTCTATGCCACCGACATCAATCCGGCGGCACTGGCCACCGCCGAAGCCGGTGCGTATGGCATCGACCGCATGGCGCAGTTCAGCCGCAACTATCTGGCGGCGGGCGGCACGGCATCACTGTCGGACTATTACGCCACCGCCTACGATGGCGCGGTGTTCGACCGCCAGTTGCGCCGCAACGTGGTGTTCGCAGACCACAGCCTGGCCACCGACACCGTGTTTTCCGAAGTGCATCTGGTGTCGTGCCGGAACGTGCTGATCTACTTCAACCGCGACCTGCAGGACCGGGCGGTCGGGCTGTTCCGCGAGGCGCTGGTGCACCGCGGCTTCCTTGGCCTGGGCAGCAAGGAATCGCTGCAGTTCGGGCATCACCACGATGCCTTCGACGTCTGCTCGCGCGAACACCGCCTGTACCGGAAGGTGGCCTGATGGTGGTGCAGGCTCGCCCTGCGGTGGTGGTGGTGGGAGCGTCGGCGGGAGGCGTTGCCGCGCTGCAGGCCGTGCTTGGCGCACTGCCGCCAAGGCTGCCCGCGCCGGTGCTGGCCGTGCTGCACCTGCCACGCGATCGCTCCAGCCGTATTGCCGAGGTGCTGGCGCCGTACTGCGCACTGCCGGTGCGCGAAGCGGAGGACAAGCAGCCGCTGCAGCCGGGCACCGTGACCTTCGCACCGCCGGACTACCACCTGCTGGTGGAAGATTCCGAAGCCGTAGCGTTGTCGGTCGATGCGCCGGTGCTGTTCTCGCGTCCGGCCATCGATCCCCTGTTTGAATCAGCGGCTGCGGTGTTCGGTGCGCAGGTACTGGCGCTTTTGCTGACCGGTGCCAGCAGCGACGGCAGCGAAGGTGTTGCCGCGGTGCGCGCCGCGGGCGGCCGTGCCTGGCTGCAATGCCCCGAGGAAGCCGAAGCATCGATGATGCCGGCCTCCGCTCTGCAGCACGCCGGCGCCGACGCCGTGCTGCCCCTTGAATTGATGTGTCGTCGCCTGAAGGAGTTGTTTGCATGAACCTGCTGCCACCGGACCCTGCGCAGTCGCAGACCCCGGTCAACCTGCTGATCGTCGATGACGTGCCGCAGAACCTGGTAGCCATGCAGGCCCTGCTGCAGCGCGAGGGTGTGAACCTGTTGCTGGCGGGCTCGGGTGCGCAGGCCCTGGAGCTGCTGCTCGAGCACGAGGTCGCGCTGGCCCTGCTGGACGTGCACATGCCGGAGATCGATGGCTTTACCCTGGCCGAGCTGATGCGTGGTTCGCACCGCAGCCGCACGGTGCCGATCATCTTCCTGACCGCCTCGCCGGACGATCCGGTGCGCGCGTTCAAGGGCTACGAAACCGGTGCGGTGGACTTCCTGCACAAGCCGGTGGCACCGCAGGTGATCCTGAGCAAGGTCAACGTCTTCATCGAGCTGTACCAGCAGCGGCAGCTGCTGAAGGCGCGCAATGAAGCGCTGGAGCGTGCGCTCAAGCTCAATGAGACGATGGCCGCGGTGCTGACCCACGACCTGCGCACGCCGCTGTCGGCGATCCTGCTCTGTGCCGACAAGCTGGCGCTGGAGCTTCCCGAGGACAACGCGGGGGCACAGCAGACGCTGCAGCACCTGGAGGCCAGCACGCTGCGCATGGCGCGGATGGTGGAGCAGCTGCTGGACTTCTCGCGTATCCGCAGTGGTGGCCTGCGGCTTGAGACCAGTGCCTGCGACCTGGCCGAGGTCACCCATGCAGTGATTGCAGAAGCGGGCAGCGCGCACGGTCATGAGCGCATCCGTTTCGATGCCATCGGAGATACCCGCCTGCAGGGTGACATGGATCGGCTGGGGCAGATCGCCGCCAACCTGGTCGGCAACGCGTTGACGCATGGCAGCGAGGCCCTGGTGCAGCTGGATGGGCGCGATGCGCGCACGGTGGTGATGCGGGTCAGCAACACCGGCCACATCGATGACGCGCTGTTGCCGCGCCTGTTCGAGCCGTTCAAGGCCAGCTTCCACCAGAGCAAAGGCCTGGGCCTTGGCCTGTATATCGTCGATCAGTTCGTGCGCGCACATGGTGGGCGTATCGGCGCGCGCAACGAGGCAGGGCAGGTCGTATTCGAAGCGAAGCTCCCGCGGCGGTGGGACGCAGCCGGCGGCACCGCAAGCTGAACTCTTCAGGCTGGGTGCACCCGCATTGAGACGGACTCGTCCGCAACTGCTACCGTGCATTCACACCCTGCCAAGGACGCACCATGCCATTGCGCGCCATCGCCTACGTCAGCCGGGCGCTGCCGGAGCTTTCCGTTGAGCGGCTGCAGGCGCTGGTCGAAGATGCCGCACGTTTCAACAAGATGGCGGGCGTGACCGGCGTGCTGCTGCATGATGGCGATCGCTTCCTGCAGTACATCGAGGGACCGCCGGACGGCATCGATTCGGTGTATGAGCGCATCCTGCAGGCGGGCAGCCACATCGACATCATCGAGCTGGCGCGCGGCCGCCTTGGCCAGCGCCAGTTTCCGTACTGGTCGATGCGTGCCTTGCCGGTGGAGGCAGGCTTGCTGCGCCAGCTTTCGAGCAGCGACTGGTCCGGTTTCAGCCGGACCCTGGAAGGAGATCGTTCGGCACCGACCCCGGTCGACCTGCTGGATGCGGTAGTGCAACCGGCACTGCACGCGGGTTGAGATCAGCGCGCAGCGCCGCCGCAATAGGTGGCGTGCAGCGCCTGCAGCACCCCCAGCGCCGGGCCTTCCTGCATGCGGTAGTGGATTGCCTGCGCCTCGCGCCGGGTCGCCACGATCTGCATTCCGCGCAGCACCGCCAGGTGCTGGGACAGCGCCGACGCGCTCAAACCGGTCAGCGCCTGCAGTTCCGGCACCGGCGCCTCACCCTCGACCAGCCGGCACAGCACCTGCAGCCGGGCAGGGTGGGCCAGGCTCTTGAGCAGCGCGGCCGCCTGCGTGGCGTGATCGGCCATCGTGGCACTGTCGAGCGGCGTGCGGGCCATGGTTGACCTTTTTGTTTAGAAAGATCTAATTTAGAGAAATCTAAATAATCAGGCAATCCCATGCATGGCATCAGAGAGGGTAGGGCATGAACCCGCCATGGAGCGCGCTGGCGGGCGGCGCGTTGATCGGTATCGCTGCCGTGTGCCTGCTGTCTGCCACCGGTCGCGTTGCCGGCATCAGCGGCATCGCTGCGGGCAGCCTGCACGCCGATAGAGGCGAGCGCGGCTGGCGTTGGGCATTCCTCATGGGCCTGATGGCAGCTGCAGGGCTGGTGCTGTGGTGGCAGTCGGTGCCCGGCAGCACTCCGCGCGTACTGCTGCGCGATACCTTGCCCGCCTGGCAGCTGATCGGCGCCGGCCTGCTGGTCGGTTTCGGTACCCGCCTGGGCAGCGGATGCACCAGTGGCCACGGCGTATGCGGCATGGCTCGCGGTTCGAAACGGTCGCTGCTGGCGGTGCTGGTGTTCATGGCCTGCGCGATGCTGACCACGTTCGTGGTTCGTCACGGCGGAGCCCCGTTGTGAGCCGCGCCGTCTGGGCTGCCGCTGTGGCGGGCGCGTTGTTCGGCGCCGGGCTGGCGCTCTCCGGAATGACCGATGCCCGGCGCGTGCTCGGCTTCCTCGACATCCGTGGCGAGTTCGATCCCACCTTGATCTGGGTGCTGGGCTCGGCGCTGCTGGTCAGTGCGATCGGACAGCGCAGGGTGCTACGCCGGACGCAGCCTTGGTTTGCCCTCCGCTTCCAGCTGCCCACCGCACGTGATGTGGACGCTCGCCTGCTGCTGGGTGCGGCGTTGTTCGGCATCGGCTGGGGATGGGCCGGCTATTGCCCGGGGCCGGCCATCGCCGGACTCGCGGTGGCATCGCGTGAAGCGTTGTGGTTCGTGCCGGCGATGGTGCTGGGCTTCTGGCTGCACGATCGCCTCGTGCATTGAGGTTTCACCCCTGTGTCACGATGGATCGGGTCAGATCCATGGACCACGGGGAACGGAGCGCAGTGACATGGCACGGATGAAGTGGAAGGGAAGGGCGATGCTGGCCATGGCGCTGGCGTCGGCGATCGCACCGGGGCTGGCCTGCACGCGCGCGGTGTACCTGGGCGACAACGGTGATGTGATCACCGCGCGTTCGATGGACTGGAAGGTGGATGTCGCCACCAATCTCTACGTGCTGCCACGTGGCATCGCACGCACCGGGCAGGCCGGCCCGAAGTCGCTGGCCTGGACTGCCCGCTACGGCAGCGTGGTGGCCACCGGCTACGACGTGTCGACCACCGACGGCATGAACGAAAAAGGCCTGGTCGCGAACCTGCTGTGGCTGGTCGAATCGGAATACCCGCAGCAGCGCGGCAACAAGCCGGGCCTGGCGATCTCGCTGTGGGCGCAGTACGTGCTCGACAATTTTGCGACGGTGGACGAGGCGGTGGCCGCCCTGAAGCGTGAGCCGTTCTCGATCGTCACCGACAAGGTGCCCGGCGAGGACCGCCAGGCGACGCTGCATCTGTCGTTGTCCGATGCCACGGGTGACAGTGCCATCGTCGAGTACATCGGTGGGCGCCAGGTCATCCATCATGATCGGCGCTACCAGGTGATGACCAACTCGCCGGTGTTCGATCAGCAGCTGGCGCTCAACACCTACTGGCAGCAGATCGGCGGCACGGTGATGTTGCCGGGCACCAACCGCTCTTCCGATCGCTTCGCGCGCGCCTCGTTCTACATCAACGCCATTCCCAAGGCTGAAGATCCGGTGGAGGCACTGGCCAGTGTGTTCAGTGTGATCCGCAACGCCTCGGTGCCATACGGCATCACCACGCCGGGCGAGCCGAACATCTCCTCGACGCGCTGGCGGACCGTGGCCGACCACAAACGGCGGCTGTACTTCTTCGAGTCGGCGTTGACCCCGAACACGTTCTGGGTCGATCTGAACAAGGTCGATTTCGGTGGCCCGGTGCTCAAGCTCGACCTTGGCAAGGACCAGCGCAACACCTTCGCCGGCGATGCGCTGGGCCACTTCGTGCCCAGCGCGCCGTTCACCTTCCTCGGCGTCGACGGTTAGTTCGACGCCTGGCTGGAGGCCGGGTACACCGCCTGGATGGTGCAGGCGCCGCGGGTGTACTGCGGCAGCGGAGCCAGCGAATCACTGCGCAGGTCACCATTCTCGAATCCCGCGGTGAGGACGCGGTCACCGGGATTGCCGCAGATCAGCCCGTTCTGCATGCCGGAGCGGAAGCTGAGCTGCGGTGCACGATCGAGCTGGCGGCAGTGGCTGCCGAGCTCGACACGGTAGTAGCGATGGCCACCATTGCGGCGCGGATTGGTCTCCACCAGCATGCCCTGCGGGTCGGAAGACCACGCGCGGACGTTGCGGGTGGCGAAACAGTACGACGGCGAGCCGCCGAAGCCGCGACGGATTTCCTTGCGCTCGCGGATGGTCACCGCGGGCAGGGTGGCCGTGCGCAGGCGGTCACTGTCGCGGGCGACGCTGGCGAAGTCCCGGTTCTGAACCGGGGTGACCGCACTGACGGCGCAGCTGCGGCCATCGACCACCACGCGCTCGCTGGGACGACCGCAGGCCCATCCGGCGGGTGCTTCCAGCTTCAGCGTTGTGGCAGTGCGGACGCCGGGGCAATCCTGGCTGAAATCGATGCGATACGCCTGGCCGGAGGCCGCGCGCAGTGCGATCGAGCGAGGTGAGGCCTGTTCCACTTCCTGCACGCCAACGGCGTCCATGCAGTGCGGAGCGGGCGGGGTACGTTCCTGTGCCAGGGCCGGAACAGCAAGCGCCAGGCCGAGGCTGGCGGCGAGCAGCAAATACATGTGCTGATGGGTCATGACCTGCACTCCTTGCGTGGGTTGACACCTCGACTATAGCAACGGTTTGCACGGCCCGTGTTACACGCGCACACTGCCCGGATGGGCGCGATCTTCCATCTACGGCACTATGGCCAGGCCACCGGCCTGGACCGCCATGCCTACGCGCAGTGGGTGTTGCCATTACAGGGCGAGCTGCAGTTCGAGATGGAGGGGCGTGGCGGCCGCCTGGACCTGCTGCAGGGCGCTTTCGTGGCTGCCGGCGAAGCTCATGACCAGATGGCCGACGGTCCGAACGGTTTCGTGATCGTCGACTGTGCGCCGGGCGTGCTCGATGACGGCACCCAGGAGCATCTGTGCCGCCAGCGCTGGCTGCACCTGCCGCTGGCGCTGCGCCGGTGCCTGGCCGATGTGCAGGCCGGCCAGCCGATGCCGGCCCTGCTTCCGCGGTTGCTGCAGACGTTTGCACCGGCCGGCAGCGGTGCACGCATGCAGGGGCTTTGTGCGGCGGTGCAGGCCGACCCGGGCCAGGCATGGCCAGTGGCGCGCATGGCGGCGTTCGTTGGGGTCAGCGAGAGCCGGCTGCACGCGCTGTTCCAGCGGGAATTCGGCCTCAGCCCGCAGGCCTGGCTCAGTGCCTGCCGGCTGCGCTGGGCCAAGCACCAGCTGCGCACCAGCGCCGCGCCGATCAGTGACATCGCGCTGTCTGCAGGCTATTCCGAGCAGAGCGCACTGACCCGCGCGCTGCGCCGCGAGTGTGGGCAGACCCCGGCCGCGTGGCGCAGGGGCACCGATCTGTAGCGTCGAGCCATGCGCGACTGCCGTTCGCGCGATAGCCGGTGCAGAAGCAGTCGAGCATGGCTCGACGCTACAACGGCCGGAGGGCAGTAGCCTGGGTCAAGAGGGCTCCGCCGCCCACCGACTACACTGCGCGGCCTCTTCTCCCCCCGAAGAATCCCAATGCGCAACAACCCGATGGCCCTGGGCATCGCCAATGGCGTTGCCGCTGGCGCGCTATGGGGCGTGGTCTTCCTCGCCCCCGCCGTGCTGCAGTCGTTCAATGCCCTGCAACTGTCCGCCGGTCGCTACCTGGTCTATGGCCTGATCGCGGTTGCGCTGTTGCTGCCGCGCTGGAAGCGGCTGGCGCCACAGTTGGGGCGTGCTGAATGGACCGGTCTGCTGTGGCTGAGCCTTGCCGGCAACCTGGTCTACTTCCTGCTGCTGGCGACCGCCGTACAGTGGGCAGGCGGCGCGGCGGCCTCGCTCATCGTCGGCCTGATCCCGGTGGTGGTGACCCTGGTGGGCGTGCGCGAGAAGGGCGCGGTGCCGCTGAAGCAGCTGTTGCCGGCACTGGGCCTGTGCGTACTCGGTGTAGCGCTGGTCGGTTGGGAGGCGCTGATGTCCGAACACCTGGCGACGCCCTGGCGGCAGCGCCTGATCGGACTGTTGTGCGCGTTTGGTGCGCTGTTTTCGTGGGCGCTGTACTCGATCGGCAACAGTCGCTGGCTGGCGCGGCGGCCGGATCTGTCCAGCCATGACTGGTCGCTGCTGACGGGCGTTACCACCGGTGGCCTGGCCCTGCTGCTGGTGCCGATGGCCTTCATCGGCCACACCGGCAGCCACACGCCAGCGCAGTGGGGCGGGTTCTGGGCGATCAGTGCCGGTGTGGCGGTGATCGCCTCGATTCTGGGCAACGCGTTCTGGAACCGCGCCAGCCGCCTGCTGCCGCTGACCCTCACCGGGCAGATGATCGTGTTCGAGACCTTGTTCGCACTGCTGTACGCGTTTGCCTGGCAGGGGCGTTGGCCCACCCTTCTGGAAGCCCTGGCGATCGTGTTCCTGGTGGCCGGGGTGATGCTGTGCGCGCATGCCCACCGTGCACCGCGGGCGATCGCCGAACATGCCGGCTGAATGCGACCGTCAAGCGTGCTGATGGCTGCTTTGTCTCAGATGCAACCAAATGCCGGCACGTTGGCCGATGATCGCGGCAGCGTGTTTTTGCATCGCAGCACTTGACAGCGGCAGGGCGCGCGGTGTTTTCTGTTCGCCATGGTCCTTGATGCCGCCCACGCCAACCTGAACGCCCCCGCCACCGCGGGCCGTTCGACTGCGCCGGTCGCCACCACCACCATTACCACCACCACCGTCACCACTGCCCTGGTGCGGCCCGTCGTCTTCGTGTAACTCCCGAAAACCACGGCCCCGCACCATCCAGGTGGCGGGGAAACTCGACACCTGCATGCGACGGGGCCTCCTACCGAGGTCTGCATGTCTTCCCACGCCCCCGCCCATCCCGTTGCCCCGGCCGATCTGGCTGCGCCGTCCACTGTCGTGCACAAGTTCGGTGGCACCTCGGTGGCCGACGCCGAACGCTACCGCCATGTTGCCGGCCTGCTGCTGGCCCGTCCCGAATCGCTGCAGGTCACTGTTGTTTCAGCGATGAAGGGTGTCACTGATGCGCTGATCGAGCTGGCCCAGCTGGCCGCCAAGGGTGACGAAGGCTGGCGTGAGGCCTGGCATGCGCTGCGCGCGCGCCATCGTGGCGCTGCGGTGGCGCTGTTGGGCGAGCAGGTGGGCGAGACCGTGGAATGGATCGACGCGCGCTTCGAGCAGCTGGCCGAGGTGCTGGCCGCGCTGGCAGTGATCGGCGAGCTGCCCCGTGAAGTGCTCGATCGCGTGCAGGGCCTGGGTGAAGTGTTTTCCGCGCAACTGCTTGGCACGCACCTGCGTGCACGCGGCGAAGACTGCGCGGTGCTCGACGCGCGCGACGTGCTGGTGGTCGGGCATGGCGAACTGGGCGTCGATGTCGACTGGGAGGCCAGCGCGGACCGCCTGGCCAAGTGGCGCCTGCAGCATCCACAACTGCGCCTGGTCGCCACCGGTTTCGTGGCGCGTGACCGCCATGACCGCATCACCACGCTTGGCCGCAACGGCAGTGACTATTCCGGCGCGATCTTCGCCGCGCTGTTCAACGCCGATGAACTGCACATCTGGACCGACGTCGATGGCGTGCTGTCGGCAGATCCACGGCTGGTGCCCGAGGCGGTGCAGCTGGAATCGCTGAGCTATGACGAGGCCTGCGAACTGGCCTACTTCGGCGCCAAGGTGGTGCACCCGCAGACGATGTCACCGGCCATCCGCCTCGGGCTGCCGATCTTCATCCGCAACACCTTCCAGCCGGCGCATCCGGGCACGCGCATCAGCGCCGAGCGCTCGCCGCGCGGGCCGGTGAAGGGCCTGACCCTCAGCCCCGGGCTGGCCCTGCTGAACCTGGAAGGCACCGGCCTGATCGGCGTGCCGGGTACCGCCGAGCGCGTGTTCGCCGCCCTGCGCCAGGCGCAGGTGTCGGTGGTGATGATCTCGCAGGGTTCGTCGGAACATTCGATCTGCTGCGTGGTGCGTGCCGCCGAAGCCGCACGCGGTAGGGAGGCGCTGCTGCATGCGTTCGCCCATGAGCTTTCGGTGGGCCAGGTGCAGCGCGTACAGGTCAGCGACGGCGTCAGCGTGCTGGCGGCGGTCGGCGACGGCATGGCCGGCCAGCCGGGTGTGGCGGCGCGCCTGTTCGAGGCACTGGGCCGTGCACAGGTGAACATCCTGGCGATCGCACAGGGCTCGTCCGAACGCAACATCTCGGTGGCGGTGGACAGTGCCGATGCCACCCGCGCGCTGCGCGCCGCACATGCGGGCTTCTGGCTGTCGCCGCAGACCTTCGCGGTGGGTATGATCGGGCCGGGCAATGTCGGTGCCGCGCTGCTGGATCAGCTGCTGGCCGCGCGCCCGCAGTTGCTGGCCAAGGCCAATGTCGACCTGCGCCTGCGTGCGCTGGCCTCGCGTTCGCGCATGCGCCTGGAAGTGGATGGCCTGCATGCCGATTGGCGCCAGGCATTGCAGGAAGCCGGCGAGTCCAGCGACCTGGATCGCTTCACCGAGCACCTGCTGGCTGCGCACCTGCCGCATGCGGTGGTGATCGACTGCAGTGGCAGTGCCGAGGTGGCCGAGCGCTACGAGGGCTGGCTGGCCGCCGGCATCCATGTGGTCACGCCGAACAAGCAGGCCGGTGCCGGGCCGCTGCCGCGCTACCAGCGCATCCGTGCGGCCGCTGCTGCCAGCGGCGCACGCTTCCGCTACGAGGCCACGGTCGGCGCCGGACTGCCAGTCATCACCACGCTGCGCGACCTGGTGGATACCGGTGACGAGGTGCTGGCGATCGAGGGCATCTTCTCCGGCACGCTGGCCTGGTTGTTCAACCGCTTCGATGGCAGCCAGCCGTTCTCGGCGCTGGTCGCGCAGGCACGGTCGATGGGTTACACCGAACCGGACCCGCGCGATGATCTGTCCGGCGTGGACGTGGCACGCAAGCTGGTGATCCTCGCCCGCGAGGCCGGCCACGCGCTCAGCCTGGAGCAGGTGCAGGTGGAAAGCCTGGTGCCGGCCCTGCTGCGCGACGGCAGCGTGGATGCGTTCATGGCCAGGCTGGGCGAGTCCGATGCCAGTCTGCTGCAGCGGCTGCAGGAGGCGCGCGCGCGTGGCGCCGTGCTGCGCTATGTCGCCAAGCTCGGCGCCGACGGTGCCTCGGTGGGCCTGCAGGAGCTGCCGGCCGACCACGCCTTCGCCAATCTGCGGCTGACCGACAACGTGGTGCAGTTCCGCACCCGCCGCTACTGCGACAACCCGCTGGTGGTGCAGGGGCCGGGGGCTGGCCCGGAAGTCACCGCGGCCGGCGTGTTCGCCGATCTGCTGCGCGTGGCCGCTGGTGAAGGAGCGCGCCTGTGATCGCACGTGCGTACGCGCCCGCCTCGGTAGCCAACGTGGCAGTGGGCTTCGACATTCTCGGCCATGCCATTGCCGGGGTCGGCGATACCGTAAGCGTGCGTCGGATCGACGAACCGGTGGTGCGCATCGAGGCGATCCGTGGCAGCGCGGTCGAACTGCCGATGGACGCGGCTGGAAACACTGCGGGTGCTGCGTTGATGTCGATGCGCGAAGGGCAGGGCCTGGACTTCGGTTTCGCCGTCGAGATCGACAAGGGCATTCCGTTCGGCTCCGGCATGGGCGGCTCGGCGGCGTCGAGTGTTGCGGCGCTGGTGGCGGCCAATGCGCTGCTGGATGTGCCGTTGCCACGCGAAGCGTTGTACCCGCATGCGCTGGATGGCGAGGCGGTGGCCAGTGGTGGCCGCCACGGTGACAACGTCGGTCCGCTGCTGCTGGGGGGACTGGCATTGTGCACGGCTGATCGTCTGCTGCCGATCCCGGTGCCTGCCAGCTGGCACAGCCTGCTGGTGCATCCGCACGCAGTGCTGGAAACGCGGCGCGCGCGCCAGGCATTGCAGGGCAGTTATGCACTGGGCGAATTCGTCGCGCAGAGCGCGAACCTCGCACTCGTCCTCAGTGGTTGCCATCGCAGCGATGCCGGGCTGGTCCGCGCCGGGCTGCGCGATGTGCTGGTGGAGCCGCGACGGGCGGGCCTGATTGCCGGTTTCGAGGCCGCCCGCGATGCAGCGCTGTCGGCCAATGCAATGGGCGCGGGCATCTCCGGTGCCGGCCCCAGCGTGTTCGCCTGGTTCGAGGATGCTGACCAGGCCCGCGCCGCCGTGGCACCCGTGCAGGCCGCATTCGCCGCTGCCGGATTCGACAGTGATGCCTGGGTGTCGCCGCTGGATGCGCCGGGAGCCCGCCTGTGCTGAATTCCTCCCCTCTACTGGATATCGAACCCATGCACTTTGTTTCGACCCGCGGCCAGTCCCCGGCCGTTGGCCTCAGCGCGGCGATCGCCGCAGGATTGGCGCCCGATGGCGGGCTGTACGTGCCAGAGAACCTGCCGGCGACGCGCGAACTGCAGGCCGGTGCCAGCCTGGCCGAGACGGCTGCTGATCTGCTGGCGCCGTTCTTCGCGGGTGATGCGCTGGAATCCGCGCTGCCGTCGATCTGCCGCGAGGCCTTCGACTTCCCGGTGCCGCTGCGTCCGCTCGGCGGCGGTGACCATGTGCTGGAGCTGTTCCATGGGCCGACGGCGGCGTTCAAGGACATCGGTGCGCGCTTCCTCGCCGGTACGCTGTCGCGGCTGCAGGCCGGCAAGGGCCGCGACCTGACGATTGTCGTTGCCACTTCGGGCGATACCGGTGCCGCGGTGGCGGCGGCGTTCCATCGCCAGCCCGGCGTGCGCGTGGTGGTGCTGTATCCGGATGGCCGCGTGTCGCCACGGCAGGCGCACCAGCTCGGCTGTTTCGGCGACAACATCCAGGCCTTGCGGGTGGCCGGCGCATTCGACGATTGCCAGGCGATGGTCAAGCAGGCGCTGGCCGACCGCGAATTGCAGGCGAAGGTACCGTTGAGCTCGGCCAACAGCATCAGCCTGGGCCGCCTGCTGCCGCAGATGAGCTACTACGCGCATGCGGCACTCACCCATCACGCTGAAACGCGTCGCAGGCTCAACCTGGTCGTGCCGACCGGCAATCTCGGCAACGCGATGGCCGCGGTGCTGGCGCGCGCGCTGGGTGTACCGATCGGGCAGATCGTGCTGGCCACCAATGCAAATGCGGTACTGCCGGCGTACTTCAATGGCGGTGACTACCAGCCGCAATCCAGCGTGGCGACGGTAGCCAATGCGATGGACGTAGGCGCGCCCAGCAACTTCGAGCGCCTGCGCTGGCTCTACCACGGCGACGATGCCGAATTGCGCGCAGCCTTCCGTGCGTTCGCGGTGGACGACGTCACCATCCGCGCCACCATCGCTGCAGCGCGCGCCAGCAGCGGCGAGCTGTTCTGCCCGCATACGGCCACGGCGGTCAAGGTCCTGCAGGACCTGCGTGCACGCGGCGCCAAGGGCGACTGGGCGGTGGTGGCCACCGCGCATCCGGCCAAGTTCGAGGCGGTGGTGGAGCCGTTGATCGGCGCCGCGGTGGCGATGCCGCCGGCACTGGAGGCGCTGTTGCAACGGCCAGCGCACGCTGAACCGCTCGCGGCTGACTATGCCGCACTGCGCGAAGTGCTGTTGCGCTGACCGAAGCGGGGCGCGGTTGCCGGCCAGCGGCCGGCACTACCGGAGGGATGCGGCGCGGATTGG
>NZ_DS999412.1:3159758-3185662 GCF_000158575.1 Stenotrophomonas sp. SKA14 | reverse complement strand
GCGGATTGGGCACGACCGGAGGGATGCAGCCCGGTAGTGCCGGCCGCTGGCCGGCAACCCCATGAACTGCGATGCGGTCAGATCAACCCTTCACCGGCCAGCTCGCGCAAGCCGTCTTCGTCGAGGATCTCCACCACGTTCAGGTGGGGCAGGGCGATCAGGCCCTGCTGGCGCAGCTTGGTGAACGTGCGGCTGACCGTTTCCATGGTCAGGCCGAGATGGTCGGCGATGTCGCCGCGGCCCATCGGCAGCGACACGCGCAGGCCGTCGCCGCCGAGGCGGGCCTCGCGCGCGGCCAGGCGCAGCAGGAAGTCGGCCAGCTTCTCGGCCGGCTGCAGGCGCGCCAGTGCCAATGCGGCATCCTGCGCGGCGTCCAGCTCCTGGCAGGCGCGCTGCAGCAGCTTGCGCTCCAGGTGCGGGAAACGGCTGCGCAACACCTTCATCTGGGGCAGTGCGACGCGGCACACGCGGCTGTCGGCGATGGCCTCGATGTCGTAGCGGTGATGATCGCTGCTGCTGAGGCCGAGGTAGTCCCCGGGCAGCACGAAACCGTTGATCTGGCGGCGGCCGTCGGCCAGGGTGCGCACCAGGCGCAGCGCGCCTGCGGTCAATGTATAGACATGGTCACGCTCTTCGCCGGTGCGGGCCAATGTGCTGCCCATGCTGACCTGCTGTGAAACAGTGACCTGCTCCAGTGCCTGCACTTCGTCGGGCGACAGCGCCGAGCACACCGCCAGGTGGCGAACCGAGCAGTGCAGGCAGTCCAGCGTGGGGCAGGACGGCGAGGCGGGATCGTTGTTGGCGGGCGGAGCGCCGGAAGGCCGTGACATGTTGCGGGGGCGTATCGCGGTCGGGGAGGGCCTTATGATACTTCAAGCGGCCGTTCGACCCTGCCCGAGGCGGGGGCGCTAGAATGTCGCCCCCTCCCACGTCCCGTTCCAGCAGGAGTTCCGCCCGTGATCAAGCCCCGTACCCCGCCCGGCACCCTTGAACTGCTGCCGCGCGAGCAGATTGCGTTCCAGCGCATGCTGGACGTGATCCGCCGCAACTACGAGCGCTTCGGGTTCCTGCCGGTGGAGACGCCGGTGTTCGAGCTGTCCGACGTGCTGCTGACCAAGTCCGGTGGCGAGACCGAGCGCCAGGTGTACTTCGTGCAGTCCACGGGTGCGCTGGCCAATGCCGCCGAATCGGGCGACCGCTCGCTGCCGGAAATGGCGCTGCGCTTCGACCTCACCGTGCCGCTGGCGCGCTATGTCGCCGAGCACGAGCATGAACTGACGTTCCCATTCCGCCGCTACCAGATGCAGCGCGTCTACCGCGGCGAGCGCGCCCAGCGTGGCCGTTTCCGTGAGTTCTACCAGTGCGACATCGATGTGATCGGCAAGGACAGCCTGAGCGTGCGTTACGACGCCGAAGTGCTGGCGGTCATCCACGCGGTGTTCTCGGAACTGCGTATCGGTGATTTCAGCATCCAGCTGAACAACCGCAAGCTGATGCGCGGTTTCTTCGAAAGCCTGGGCGTGGCCGAGGGCGAGCGCCAGCTGGCGGTGCTGCGCGAAGTGGACAAGCTGGACAAGCGCGGTGCCGACTACGTGCGCGAGACGCTGGTGGGCGAAGGCTTCGGCATTCCGGCCGAGCAGGTCGAGAAGATCCTGGCCTTCGTCGCTGTGCGTTCGCAGGGCCATGCCGACGCGCTGGCGCAGCTGGCTGCGCTGGAGGCCGACGCCGGTTCGTCGGAGATCCTGCGTACCGGCGTGGCCGAGCTGCGCGAAGTGCTGCAGCTGGTGCAGGCGCTGGGCGTGCCGGAAACCGCGTACTGCCTGAATTTCTCCATCGCCCGCGGCCTGGATTACTACACCGGCACCGTCTACGAGACCACGCTGACCGACCACCCGCAGATCGGCTCGATCTGCTCGGGTGGCCGTTACGAAGACCTGGCCAGCCACTACAGCAAGTCCAAGCTGCCGGGCGTGGGTATTTCGATCGGCCTGTCGCGCCTGTTCTGGCAGCTGCGCGAGGCTGGCCTGATCGAAGGCATCGAAGGCAGCAGCGTGCAGGCGCTGGTAGCGCTGATGGACGAGCAGGGCATGCCGCAGTCGCTGGATATCGCCCGTCGCCTGCGTGCCGGTGGCATCAACACCGAAGTGCAGATGGAGCCGAAGAAGATCGGCAAGCAGTTCCAGTACGCGGCCAAGGCCGGCATCCGCTTCGTGGTGCTGGCGGGCGAGGACGAACTGGCCCGTGGCGTGGTGGCGGTGAAGGACCTGCTGCGCGAGCAGCAGTTCGAAGTGTCCCGTGACGAGCTGGCCAGCACATTGCAGGTGGAGCTGGAGCAGTCGAAGGCGATGGCATGAAGCGAGTCGCCGCAGGAGCGTTGAGCGCGCTCCTGCTGGCGGGTTGCCAGAGTGATCCGGCGCTGCACAGCGCCCGGATCGGGAAGGCGCAGTACCGGTTGCAGGTCGATCGTTGCCATGTGATCGATCGCGCGCAGCTGGAGGAGGACCTGCGGGCGCTGGCCTCGCGGAAGTGCCCGACGGGCGCAGGTCAGCTGGAGAACATCCAGCCCCTGCCGAGCCGGCAGGGCAGCCTGTTCGGAGAGTGCCTGCGGCGCGAGGCGGTGCAGGCCGAGGTGCGCTGCCTGCCCTGAATCGGGCCAGGTTGCTGATTTCAAAGAAGAACGCCCGCCTTTTGGTGGGCGTTCTTCGTTTCAGGACGAACAGCAGCCGAGCATGGCTCGACTCTACAAAAGCCGGTTTCGATCCGATCCTCGCCGTTCTGAAAGTTCGCGGGAAACTGTCGAAGGCGGGGTGGGTCCGGTGGCAGGGGTGTGAGCGGCATGGATGCCGCGACCAAGCCCCCATGGACGGGTTCACGGCGTCCCCTGCCACCGGACCCAGCCTGCCAACACTCAGTAGCCCGGCTTTTGCTGTTGCTCCGGCCTCTGCGGGTGCAGGGCGGCAGCCCTGCCATGCCCCCAACCCACGATTTGACGCGCTGCGCAAGAGTGCGTTAATGTACTAACGCGCTATTACATTGATGCATGGAAACGACCCCGTGAAAGCCCGCCCCGAGATTGCCGCCAAAGACCCGAAGGCCGACCTGCAGGCCCTGGCCCAGGCCTTTGCCGCTCTGCGCGAGCCAGAACAGGTCGAGGCCTTCCTGCGCGACCTGTGCACGCCAGCCGAGCTGGAAGCCATGGCCGACCGCTGGAAGGTGGTGCCGCTTCTGCAGCAGGGCGTGCCATACCGCGAGATCCACGAGCGCACCGGCGTCAGCGTGACCACCACCGGACGGGTGGCACGCACGCTCGAGCATGGCCATCGAGGCTATGCCGCCGCCATCGACCGCCTTGCTTCGCGCTGACCCGCGCCCCGTTCCGACCTTCGAGACCTCCCCCATGAGTGCAACCCAGGCAGCGCCGGCGCGAGACCGGCTGCGTATCGCCATCCAGAAGAGTGGCCGGCTGGCCGAACCCGCCCGCAACCTGCTCAGTGCCTGCGGCCTGAGCTGGCGCGAAAGCCGCGACAAGTTGTTCTGCTACGGCGAATCGCTGCCGGTGGACCTGCTGCTGGTGCGCGACGACGACATACCCGGCCTGATCGCCGATGGCGTCTGCGACCTTGGCATCGTCGGCCGCAACGAGCTGGACGAACAGGCAGCGGCACGCCGCCAGATCGGCCTGCCCGACGCCTACCAGGCGCTGCGTGGGCTGGGCTTTGGCCAGTGCCGGCTGATGCTGGCGGTGCCCGAGGAATGGCAGTGGCAGGGCCCGTCGCAGCTGGCCGGCACCCGCATCGCCACCAGCTACCCGGCCATCCTCAAGCAATGGTTGGCCGAGCAGGGCGTGGATGCGCAGGTGGTCGAGCTGTCGGGTTCGGTGGAAATCGCTCCGCGCCTGGGCACCGCCGACCTGATCTGCGATCTGGTGTCCAGCGGCGCCACGCTGCGCGCCAACCAGTTGACCCCGGTGCACAACCTGCTCGACAGCGAAGCGGTGCTGGCCGGTGCGGTGCGCGAGCCGGACGATGCGCGCGCCTCGCTGCGCGCGATGCTGCTGCGCCGCCTCGATGGCGTGGTGCAGCGCCAGGACCGCAAGCTGCTGATGTTCCGCGCCAGCGAGGATCGCGTTGATGCGCTGGCACAGCTGCTGGCTGATGCCGAACCACTGGTGCGGCTGCCGGCCGATGGCGGCGCGCTGCGCCTGCAGACCATGTGCCCGGGCCCGTTGAGCTGGCAGCGCATGGAAGAACTCGAGCGCGCCGGTGCGCAGGGCCTGATGGTGTTGAGCGTGGAGCGGTCACTGGCATGAATCGTCTGATCTGGTCCCGACTTGATGAGCCCGCCCGCGGCGCGGCATTGACGCGCCCGGTGCAGACCGTGGCCCAGCAGACCCGCGAGACGGTGGCTGCACTGATCGAACAGGTGCGTGTGCAGGGTGACGATGCGCTGCGCGCGATCACCAAGCGCTTCGATGGTGTCGAGCTGCCTTCCTTTGAAGTGAGTGAGGCCGAATTCGCTGCTGCCGAGGCCGCCGTGCCGGCCGAACTGCGCCAGGCGATGGTGGATGCCGCCGAGCGCATCGCGCGCTTCCACGCCGCCGGCATGGGCACGGGGTACGCGGTGGAGACCGCGCCGGGCGTGGTCTGTGAACGCATGCTGCGGCCGATCGGTCGCGTCGGTCTGTATGTACCGGCGGGCAGCGCGCCGCTGCCGTCCACCGCGTTGATGCTGGGCGTGCCGGCGCGGCTGGCCGGCTGCCCGCAGGTGGTGCTGTGCACGCCGCCGCGTGCCGATGGCAGTGCCGATCCGGCGGTGCTGGTAGCGGCACGCCTGACCGGCGTGCAGCGCGTGTTCAAGCTCGGCGGCGCGCAGGCGATCGCCGCGATGGCCTATGGCACCGCCACCATCCCGGCCTGCGACAAGCTGTTCGGACCGGGTAACAGCTTCGTCACCGAAGCCAAGCAGCAGGTCGCGCAGGACGGCGCCGCCGCCATCGACATGCCGGCGGGGCCGTCGGAAGTGCTGGTGATTGCCGATGCCGGCGCCACTCCGGCGTTCGTCGCTGCCGATCTGTTGTCGCAGGCCGAGCACGGCCCGGATTCGCAGGTGCTGCTGCTGACCGACGACGCGGCGATGCTGGCCGCGGTTGAGGCGGAAGTAGAATGCCAGGTGGCCCTGCTGCCACGCCAGCAGATTGCGCGCCAGGCATTGTCGGCGTCGCGGCTGATCCAGGTCGAGACGTTGGACGAGGCCTTTGCGATCAGCAACCGCTATGCGCCCGAGCACCTGATCCTGGCCCTGCGCGAACCGCGCGACTGGCTGGGCCAGGTGCAGGCCGCCGGCTCGGTGTTCCTCGGCGACTACACCCCGGAAGCACTGGGCGACTACTGCAGTGGTACCAACCACGTGCTGCCTACCGCCGGCGCCGCGCGTGCCTACAGTGGTGTCAGCGTGGCCAGCTTCCAGAACCTGATCAGCGTGCAGAGTGCCAGCGCCGACGGCCTGGCGGCGATTGGTGGCTGCGCGCGCATCATCGCCCGTGCCGAAGGACTGGATGCACATGAGCGTGCGGTTGCATTGCGCATGGAGGCGGCGGCATGAGCGCCATTGATGATGTGCTGGCGCTGGTACGCCCGGATCTGCAGGCCTTCGCTGGCTACAGCTCGGCGCGCAGTGCGGCGGTGCAGGGCGAGGTCTGGTTGAACGCCAACGAATCGGCCTGGGCCAATCCGGCCGATGCCGCAGGCAGCAGCCGGCGCTATCCGGAACCGCAGCCGTTGGCGCTGCGTGAGGGCCTGGCAGCGCTGTATGGCGTGACGCCGCAGCAACTGCTGGTCGGCCGTGGCAGTGACGAAGCCATCGATCTGCTGGTGCGCGCCCTGTGCGTGCCGGGCCGCGATGGCGTGCTGGTGACCTCGCCGGTGTTCGGCATGTATGCCGTCTGCGCGCGCCTGCAGGGTGCGCCGTTGATTGATGTGCCGCTGGTCGATGGCGAGGACGGCCTGCGCGCCGATCTCGATGCGGTCATCCGCACGGCACGGGAGCAGAGCGCCAGGCTGGTCTTCCTGTGTGCGCCCTCCAACCCGGCTGGCAGCGATATGAGCCTGGCCGAGATCGAGCGCGTGGCGACTGCACTCCGTGGGCAAGCGCTGGTGGTCGTGGACGAGGCCTACGTCGAGTACGCGCAGCGTGCATCTGCGACTACGCTGTTGGCCGCGCATGCCAACCTGGCGGTGCTGCGCACGATGTCGAAGGCGCATGCACTGGCCGCTGCCCGTATCGGCACCTTGATCGCCGCACCAGAACTGATTGCCGTGCTGCGTCGCTGCCAGGCGCCGTACCCGGTGCCGACCCCATGTGCGGAACTGGCCGTACAGGCCCTGCAACCGGCCGCGCTGGCACGCACCGCCGAGCGCGTGGCCACGGTCATCGACGAACGCGAGCGCCTGCGCGCTGCGCTGGTCGGCCTGCCTGGCGTGCGCCGGGTGTATGCCTCGGCCGGCAACTACCTGCTGGTCCGCTTCGCCGATGCGCAGGCCGCATTCGATACGTTGCTGGAAGCCGGGGTGGTGGTGCGCGACCAGCGCGCTGCGCCACAGCTGGGCGATGCGCTGCGCATCAGCATCGGCAGCCCTGAAGAGAATGACCGCGTGCTTGCGGCCCTGTCGGCGCGGAGGGCCGCCGCATGACCCCGATCCTGTTCATCGACCGCGACGGCACCCTCATCGAGGAGCCGGCCGACTTCCAGATCGATGCCTACGAGAAGCTGCGCTTCGTGCCGCAGGTGATCCCGGCACTGCTGAAGCTGCGCGACGCCGGCTACCAGTTCGTGATCGTCACCAACCAGGATGGGCTGGGCAGCGAACGCTATCCGCGCGCCAGTTTCGACGGGCCCAACGATCTGATGCTGCAGATCTTCGAAAGCCAGGGCATCACCTTTCGCGACGTGCTGATCGACTGCAGCTGGCCGCAGGACAATGCGCCCACGCGCAAGCCGGGCATCGGCCTGATGACGGCTTACCTGCAGGACCGCAGCATCGATTGGGCGCGTTCGGGCATGGTCGGCGATCGCATCACCGACCTGCAGTTCGCGGACAACCTCAACATCCGTGGCTTCCAGCTGCGCACCGAACAGTTTGGTGGTGAGTGGGACTGGCCGGGCATTGCCCATGCGCTGGCCGATGCGCCGCGCACCGCGGTGGTCCAGCGCAATACGAAAGAGACGAAGATCCGCGTCGCGCTGGATCTGGATCGCGCCGGCGATGCGCGCATCTCCACCGGACTGCCGTTCTTCGACCACATGCTGGAACAGATCGGCAAGCACGGCGGGTTTGCGCTGGACATCCAGGCCGAAGGTGACCTGCACATCGACGAGCACCACACCATCGAAGACACGGGTCTTGCCCTGGGCCAGGCCCTGCGCGAGGCGCTGGGCGACAAGCGCGGCATCGGCCGCTACGGGTTTACTCTGCCGATGGATGAAACGCTGGCCAGTGCCGCGCTGGATTTCAGCGGCCGCCCGTACTTCGTGTTCGAGGGCGAGTTCAAGCGCGAGCGGGTGGGGGACATGCCAACCGAGCTGGTGCCGCATTTCTTCCGCTCGCTGTGCGATGCCAGTGGCCTGAACCTCAACCTGCAGGTGCGCGGCGACAACGATCACCACAAAGTGGAGGCCTGCTTCAAGGCCTTGGCGCGCGCATTGCGTCCGGCGCTGGCCCGCCAGGGTACGGCGTTGCCGAGCACCAAGGGGGCGTTGTGAGCGACGTCGCGCTGATCGATGCCGGCGGCGCCAATCTGGGTTCGGTGCGTTATGCGCTCGAGCGCCTGGGGGCGACGGTGCGGCTGGTGCGTGATGCTGACGGCCTGGTCGGCGCGCAGCGGGTGATTCTGCCGGGCGTGGGTGCCGCAGGCCCGGGCATGCAGCGCCTGCACGCGCAGGGGCTGGTGGAGCCGTTGCAACGACTGGAGGTGCCGTTGATGGGCATCTGCCTGGGCATGCAGCTGCTGTTCGAACGTTCCGAGGAAGCGGGCGTGGAGACACTGGGGCTGATTCCCGGGGTAGTGCGCAAGCTGGTGCCGGCCTGCGGCATCCGCGTGCCGCACATGGGGTGGAACCGCCTGCTGCCGCTGCGCGAATCGCTGCTGCTGCAGGGCGTGCCGGAGCGGGCCAGCGCCTACTTCGTGCACAGCTATGCCGCGCCACTCAACACGCATACCGTCGCCGCCTGTGACCACGGGGGCCTGTTCACTGCGGTGGTGGAGCAGGGGCGCTATTACGGCGCGCAGTTCCACCCCGAGCGCTCGGGCGAAACTGGTTCACTGATGCTGCGCAACTTCCTTGAGGGCACTGCTGCATGAGCTTCATCGTTTACCCCGCGCTGGATATCCGTGATGGCCGCGTGGTGCGACTGCGCCAGGGCGACTACGCGCAGGAAACCTCGTATGGCGATGATCCATTGCCGCGCGCGCAGGCCTTCGCCGCGCAGGGCGCGCAGTGGATGCACCTGGTTGACCTGGATGCGGCGCGTGCCGGTGGCTACACGCTGGCGCCGCTGTTGGCAGCAATCCGCTCGCAGACGACGCTGCAGGTGCAGACTGGTGGCGGGGTTCGTGGCCGCGACGACGTGGCACGCATTCTCGACGCCGGCGCCGGTCGCGTGGTGGTCGGTTCACTGGCGGTGCGCCGCCCAGATGAAGTGGTCGGATGGCTCGATGAGTTCGGGGCTGAGCGCATCACGATTGCGCTGGACGCACGGCAGGATGGCCAGGGCCAGTGGCAGCTGCCGGTGCACGGCTGGACCGAGAACGCCGGGGTGACCCTGGATGACCTGGCCCTGCGCTACGCGCGCGCCGGCATGCGCCACCTGCTGTGCACCGATATCGCCCGTGACGGCATGCTGGCCGGGCCGAACATCGGGCTGTACGCGCACCTCTCGACGCTGTTGCCGGGCGTGGCCGTGCAGGCGTCAGGCGGCATCCGCGACGTGGCCGATGTCGGCGAGGCGCGTGATGCGGGCTGCGGCGGCGCCATCCTCGGCAAGGCCTTGCTGGAGCAGCGCATGGACCTGGCGGAGGCGCTGGCATGTTGAGCCGCCGCATCATTCCCTGCCTGGATGTGCGCGATGGGCGCGTGGTCAAGGGCGTGCGCTTCCGCGATCACGTCGACATGGGCGACATCGCCGAGCTGGCACAGCGCTACCGTGACCAGGGCGCCGACGAGCTGGTGTTCTATGACATCGGCGCCAGCCCTGAGGCACGTTCGGTGGACGTGGCCTGGATCGAGCGTATCGCGCGCCTGATCGACATTCCGTTCTGCGTGGCCGGTGGCATCGACAGCGTGGAAACCGCGCGCCGCGTGCTGTTCGCCGGCGCCGACAAGGTGTCGATCAACTCGCCGGCGCTGGGCCGACCGCAGCTGATCACCGAGCTGGCCGACGAGTTCGGCGTGCAGTGCGTGGTGGTGGGTGTCGACTCAGTGTGCGAAGCGGACGGCCAGTGGCGGGTACGCCGCTTCAGCGGAGACCCGGACAAGACCGAGGCAGTACCGTTGCGCACCCTGGACTGGATCGTGGAGGCGCAGCAGCGCGGGGCCGGCGAAATCGTGCTGAACTGCATGGACAGCGACGGCGTGCGCCGTGGCTACGATGTCGTGCAGCTGCAGCAGGCGCGGGCGCTGTGCCAGGTGCCGCTGATCGCCTCCGGCGGCGCCGGTGCGATGGAGCACTTCGCCGAAGCCTTCGACCAGGCCGACGTCGACGGCGCGTTGGCGGCCAGTGTGTTCCACAGCGGCGCCATCGCCATTCCGGAATTGAAGCGCTACCTGCGCGGACAGCAGATCGAGGTGCGGGATGTCTATTGAAGTAAGGCCGTCACCGGACGCGTTGCAGGCGCTGGACTGGGGCAAGGGCGAGGGCCTGCTGCCGGCGGTGGTGCAGGATGCCGATACCCTGCAGGTACTGATGCTGGGCTACGTGAGCGCCGAATCGCTGGCGGCCACGCTGGCGATCGGTCACATGACCTTTTTCAGCCGCAGCAAGCAGCGCTTGTGGACCAAGGGCGAGCAGTCCGGCAACGTGCTGGTGGTGCAGTCGATCCGTGTCGACTGCGATGCCGATACGCTGCTGGTGATGGCACGCCCGGCGGGCCCGACCTGCCATACCGGTGCCGAGAGCTGTTTCGACCAGGCACCGAAGGACTTCCTGGGCGGGCTGGGCCAGCTGGTGGCGATGCGCGAGGCGCAGCGCCCGCCGGGCAGCTACACGACGAGCCTGTTCGAGGGTGGCATCCGCCGCATCGCGCAGAAGGTGGGCGAGGAGGGCGTGGAAACCGCACTGGCGGCGGTGGCGCAGGATGACGAGGCGTTGTTGGGCGAGGCCTCTGACCTGCTGTATCACCTGCTGGTGCTGCTGCGCGCGCGCGGCCTGTCGCTGGACGATGCGCGGGCGGTGCTGGAAAAGCGCCATCGTTGAGGTGCGGTAGTGCCGGCCGCTGGCCGGCAACCACCCGATGCCCGACGATCATGAGGTTGCCGGCCAGCGGCCGGCACTACCGGCAATGCGCCACGCGTGCGCGATGTCATCAACGGAAACTACAATAGGCGGTCTTTCTTTCCCGGACCGTCCCATGAAACTGCCTGCCGCCTGGCTGTGCTGCCTGTTGCTGACTTCGCCGGCCTGGGCCGCGGATACCGTGGTCAGCGGCAAGGTCTATCTGGAGCGCGACGGCAAGCCTGGCCGCGGCGCGACCGATCCGGGCCTGGCCGGGGTGCAGGTCTCCAATGGCGAGACCATCGTCAAGACCGCCGCCGACGGCAGCTACAGCCTGCCGGTGCGCGATGGCCAGACCGTGTTCGTGATCAAGCCCGATGCCTACGCCTTCCCGAAGGCGGCCGACGGCCTGCCGTCGTTCTGGCGGCACTATCGCCCGAACGGTTCGCCGGCGCTGAAGTACGGTGGCATTGCCGCCACCAGCGACGTCACCCGCAACTGGGATTTCGCCCTGCAGGCGGACCGCCATGACAGCCGTCGCGGCTTCCAGATGCTGGTGTTCACCGATTCGCAGACTGCCAGCCTGAAGGACATCGGGTACTACCAGCAGTCGATCGTGGCCCCGCTGGTCGGCCAGACCAAGGCGCGCATGGGCACCACGCTGGGCGACATCGTCAACGACGACCTGACCCTGTACCCGGCGATCAACAAGGTCACCACATCGCTGGGCGTGCCGTGGTTCCATGTGCCAGGCAACCACGACCTCGATTTCGATGCGACCAACGACGCGCATTCGCTGGACAGCTGGCGCAACATCTATGGCCCGGACACCTATGCGGTGGAAGAGGGCGGCGCCAGTTTCGTGTTCCTCGACGACGTGGTGTACGACCCCAAGGCCAAGCCGAAGTACGTCGGCGGCCTGCGGGAAAACCAGTTCGCCTTCCTCGCCAGCTACCTGAAGGGCCTGCACAAGGACCGCCTGCTGGTGCTGGGCATGCACATCCCGCTGTTCGATGCGGCGCCGGGCCGCGAGACCTTCCGTCACGCCGACCGCCAGCGCCTGTTCGACCTGCTCAAGGACTTCCGCAACGTGCTGGTGCTGAGCGGCCACAGCCACACCCAGCAGCACGTCTACCACGGCAAGGCCGAGGGCTGGAACGGCGACAAGCCGCTGCACGAATACAACGTCGGTGCCAACTGCGGTGCGTTCTGGTCGGGGGTGAAGAATGCCGCCGGGGTACCGGACAGCACCATGAGCGATGGCACGCCGAAGGGCTACGCGCTGCTCGACGTCGCTGGCAACGGCAGCTATCGCCTGCAGTACCGCGTGGCCGGCAAGCCGGCCAGCGAGCAGATCGGCCTGCATGCACCGAAGGTACTGCGCCAGGGTGCCTACCCGGCGTGGGGCATCTACGCCAACGTCTACATGGGTGAGGACGCCAGCGTGGTCGAGTACCGCGTCGACGGCGGCGCCTGGCAGCCGATGAAGCAGGTCAGCCAGCCCGATCCGCGCCTGATGGTGGAGAACGTCGCCGACGACCTGGCCGGTACGCTGCGTGGCTATGACCGCTCGCCGGAGGCCACCGCGTCGCCGCACCTGTGGCGGGGCGCGCTGCCGACCGATCTGGCCGTGGGCAGCCACAAGGTCGAGGTGCGTTCGACCCAGCCCGACGGTGCGGTGTTCACCGCCACCACCAGCTACAGCCTGCAGACTGCCCAGCCCTGACCCGCGGCAGTGCCGCTCCAGCGAAAGGACCCCGCATGGATATCCGCTTCATGGCCGGCACTACGCCGGTCACCCTCAGCCGCCATTGGTTCACCGGCGCGATGCTGCTGCAGAGCGCCACCGAGAAGGTGTGGGTGCAGCATCCGTGGCACCCGGGCACGCATTTCTCGTTCTCGCTGGTACAGTCGTGGCTGCGCCACATCGCCGGCCACGAAGTGCTGGTCGAACGTACCCGGCCGCTGCTGTTCGCCGGTTTCCGCCCGCAGCGCCTGCGCGTGCTGGTGGACGGTGTGCAGGTGGCCGAGCAGGAAGGCATGTAGGCCAACCTGAACCACCGGCGTGCTAGGCAAAGCCGCCCCGATGCCTGAGAATCGGGGCGATTCAATCGATCCAAGCAGGCCCGCGTGACCATCGCAGCAGCGTCCCCGGTTTCCACCGACTCCGCCCGCGGCGGTCTTCCGCGCAGCCTGGTTGTCGCCGATGTCGGCGGCACCTTTGCCCGTCTGGCCCTGGCCGAGACGCAGCCCGGGCAGGCGCCGCGATTGGGGGGGTATCGCACCTACGCCTGTGCCGACCATCCCAGCCTGGCGGCGATCCTGGCCGACTTCACCACAGGTCTCGGCCAGCCGGTGCAGACCGCAGTAGTCGCCATCGCCGGGCTGCTGGATGGCGATGTGCTGATCAATGCCAATCTGCCGTGGACGGTGTCGCTGTCGACCACCCGCGCGCAGTCGGGGCTGCACGAACTGCAGCTGATCAATGATTTCGAAGCGGTGGCGCTGGCCATTCCCTACCTGCAGGCCGATACCCTGGTGCCCTTGAACGGCGACGCCGATCCGGCGCAGGCGTTCCCGGCACTGGTGCTGGGCGCCGGCACCGGACTGGGTGCCGCGCTGCGCTTTGCCGATGGTGAGCGCCCGGTACTGCCCAGCGAGATCGGCCACGCTGCGCTCGGCGCCGGCAACGCGCTGGAGCTGCAGGTGCTGGGCAAGCTGCTGCAGCGCTGGCCGCACGTGGACAACGAACGCGTACTTTCCGGCAGTGGCCTGATGAACCTGTATCCGTGCCTGTGCGAACTGCGCGGCGCCACTCCGGTGTGGACCAGCACCGAGGCGCTGATCGGCGCGGCGCGCAGCGGCGAGGATGCACTGGCGGTGGAAACGCTGCAGGTCTTCTGTGCCTGGCTGGGCAGCCTGGCCGGCGACGCGGCGATCGCCGTCGGCGCGCGCTCGGTGTACCTGGCCGGCGGTATTTCCACGCATGTGCAGGATTTCCTGGCAGATGGCCGCTTCCGCGAGCGCTTCCTCAACAAGGGCGTGCTGACCGAGGTGCTGCGCCAGGTACCGGTGTGGCGGGTGGAGCACGGCCAGCTCGGCGTGCTCGGTGCGGCGGTCTGGCACGCCGCGCGGCAACCCGCGCACGACTGATTGGCAGGGCCGGCATCGGGCCGGTCGTGCATTGCAGACTGGGAGGGGAAGATGGTGGATCGCAGGCAGTTCCTGCAGGCCGGTGCGCTGGCCGCAGGCATGGCGGCATTGCCGGGTGTGCAGGCGCGCACGCAGGGTGGGGCCAAGGTGGTCTCCACCTGGGACTTCGGCGTGCCGGCCAACCAGGCCGCATGGAAAGTGCTGGCTCAGGGCGGCAGCGCGCTGGATGCCGTCGAGGCGGGCGCACGCTGGGCCGAGAGCGAGCTGTGCAACCCCACCGTCGGCCACTGCGGCAACCCGGATCGCGACGGCGTGCTCAGCCTGGACGCCAGCATCATGGACGGTGATGGCCGCTGCGGTGCGGTGGCCGCGCTGGTGGACATCCTTCATCCGGTGTCGGTGGCGCGCAAAGTGATGGAGAACAGCCCGCACGTGTTGCTGGTGGGCGAGGGCGCGCAACAGTTCGCGGTGCAGCAGGGTTTCGAGCGCAAGCGCCTGCTGACGCCGCAGGCCGAAGCGGCCTGGCGCGAATGGCTGAAGACCGAGAAGTACCAGCCGCAGATCAATGCCGAGCGCCGGGGCATCCCCGGCAACAGCGACAACCACGACACCATCGGCATGCTCGCGCTGGATGCCAAGGGCCACCTGGCCGGTGCCTGCACCACCAGCGGCATGGCCTGGAAACTGCACGGCCGCGTCGGGGACAGCCCGATCATCGGTGCCGGCCTGTACGTCGACAACGAAGTGGGCGCGGCCACCGCATCGGGTGTGGGTGAAGAAATGATCCGCAACGCCGCCTCGTTCCTGGTGGTCGAGCTGATGCGCCAGGGTCGTTCTCCCGCGCAGGCCTGCCGCGAGGCGATCGACCGCGTGGTGCGCAAGCGCCCGGAAGCGAGCAGAACGCTGCAGGTGTGCTTCCTGGCCATGAACAAGCAGGGTGAGGTCGGCGCCTATGCACTGCATCGCGGCTTCGTCTACGCGGTGTGCGATGCGCAGCGCCAGGATGACCTGCGCGACTCGCCATCGATCTACACGAGTACCCAGGCATGAGCACGCGACTGAGCCTGGAGATCGCCAGCAATTCGGCGGCCTCGGCGCTGGCGGCGCAGGCCGGTGGCGCAGACCGCATCGAGCTGTTCGACAACCTGGCCGAGGGCGGCACCACGCCGTCGTTCGCCAGCATCGCGATTGCCCGCGAACGCCTGTCGATTCCGCTGTTCGTGCTGGTACGCCCGCGCCCGGGAGACTTCCACTACGACGCGCTGGAAACCGAACTGATGCTGCGCGACATCGCGCAATGCCGCGCGCTGGGCTGCGATGGCGTGGTGATTGGAGCGCTGGATGTGCAGGGCGGCATCGATCTGACGCTGTGCCGTGAACTGGTGCAGGCCGCCGGGCCGCTGCAGGTGACCTTCCATCGCGCCTTTGATGCCGCCCGCGATCTGCCGGCGGCGCTGGAGCAGGTGATCGGGCTGGGTTGCCAGCGCGTGCTGACCTCGGGCGGGCAGGTCAGCGCCGAGGCCGGTGCCGATGTGCTGGCAGGCCTGGTCACGCAGGCCGCTGGCCGCATCGCGGTGATGGCCGGCGCTGGCTTGGCCCCGGGCAACATCGCCGCAGTGGCACGACGCAGCGGCTGTGCCGAACTGCATGCTTCGGCCAAGGGTCTGCGACGCTCGGCCATGCAGTTCCATAATCCGGCGCTGCGCGGCCTGGACCCGGACTGGAGCCAGACCGCTACCGCCACCGTGGCGGCGCTGCGACAGGCGTTGGACGCCTGATCGAGATGGCCGGGCCGTGCCTGGCGGGCGCACACGCTGACGACGGACAAGAACGTTCCGCGCGCAATTGTCGTAATCGTGTCATCGACGCGTGTGCCGATTCTTGAGTTTCACCCCCTAACCATTTGATTCGTAATGATTGGCCGGGCCAGCGGCGGCGCTCAACCGTCAGTTGCTGCGTCGCCGCATGCCGGATGTGGTTCAGCTGTGCTTTAGTTTGGATCGATCCACAGGGGAGGGTGCCGCATCGGTCCTGGACCGATCCAGGCGCCCGGATCAGCCGTAGTGCCGCGCCACCACCCGTCCGTGCGTCCACACCTTCGAAGAGCAACCACCCATGGCTCAGTCCGTCCGCAAGCGCCGTCACCTGCTGTCCCAGGCCCTGGTCCTGGCTCTGTTGCCCCTGGCGGCCAGCGCGCAGGAAAGTTCCAGTTCGTCCACCAAGGATCTTGATGCGGTCACCGTTACCGGCTCGCGCATCAAGCGCGCCAGCGTCGAAGGCCCGGCACCGGTCAACGTGATCACCGCCGCGCAGATCCAGAAGGAAGGCTTTGTCAGCGTGTACGACGCGCTGAAGACGCTCACCGAAGCGACCGGAACGGTTGAGGCGGCCTCGCAGTGGGGCTCGCATACGCCCAATGCCAGTGGCCTGAACCTGCGCGGGATGGGCCCGAACCGCTCGCTGCTGCTGGTCAACGGCCGTCGCGTGGCCGACTACCCGCTGCCCTATGGCGGTGAAACCAACTTCTCCAACTACGGCAACATCCCGGCTGCGGCGGTCGAGCGCATCGAAGTGCTGACGGGCGGTGCGTCGGCCATCTATGGCTCGGATGCGATCGCCGGCGTGGTCAACGTCATCCTGAAAACCAACTATGACGGCGACGAAGTGCGCGTGCGCGGCGGTACTTCCACTGAAGGCGGTCGCGATACCTGGGATCTGTCCTGGGCCGGCGGCAAGACCGGCGACAACTGGAGCGTGACCTACGCGCTGCAGTACACCAAGCGCGATCCGTTGTTCGGCCGCGATCGCCCGCAGATGGACGACGCCGATGATGCACCGTACTCCTCCTGGAACATGGAACAGCGCAAGGTTGGCTTCCGACCCACCGCCGGCCTGGCGCTGATCGATCCGACCACCGGCCAGCGCCTGGCGCCACCGGCAGGCACCTGCGAGAAGTTCAACGGCGAGTACTACACCGCCGATCGCCTGGTCTACAACTACGCCGCCAACACCATCACCAACACCGGCCGCCTGTGCGGCATGAGCGCCGACTACGCCAACTGGCTGTTGACCGGCGGCGCCGAGAACGTCTCCGGCAACCTGTACGCCACCTTCGATTTCAGCAATGACCTGCAGGCCTGGACCAACCTGGCGGTGTATCGCTCCGAAGCGATCTGGGGCACCAACCCGCCCGGCGTGTCGCTGATCGACGATGACAATGGCTACTACTGGGATGCGAACCGCAACCGCCCGATCCTCGGCGTGCGCCAGTTCACCCCGAACGAAGTGGGCGGCCTGGATACGCTGCGCAACACCAACCGCGAACTGTCCTGGGACTGGAGCGCGGGCCTGCGTGGCCGCCTCGCCGACCGTTTCGACTGGAGCGCCACGGTGGGGCGCTCGTACTACCGCGTGGAAGAACGGCAGAACGTGGTGGACAAGCAGAAGTCCTACGACTACTTCCTCGGCCCACGGCTGGGCACCACCGCCGGGGGTGAAGCGATCTATGCGTTGAACGAATCGCGCTGGTGGAATCCGCTGACGCCGGAGCAGTACTGGCAGATGGGGACCGTGGCGAAGAATCGCGCGAGTTCCTGGGTCAACCAGGCGTCGGCGGACATCACCGGTGAACTGTTCCAGGGCTGGGCCGGCCCGATTTCGTTCGCTGCCGTGGCCGAAGTGGCGCAGCAGGGTTATCACCTCAGTCCTGATCCACGCGCCGGCATCGACTTCGACCTGCAGAACGTCGATCGCGGTGGCGGCGAGCGCACGCGCTACTCGGCCGGCGTCGAGTTCAAGATCCCGCTGCTGGACAGTGTGATCGCCACCGCAGCGGCGCGCTATGACCGCTATGGCAGCTACAAGGCCGATGACAGCGCCGAGGCCCTGAACATCGGCAGCCAGAAGGAAACCACCTGGAACGTCGGGCTGGAATGGCGCCCGGTCGAATCGCTGCTGGTGCGAGGCTCGTATGCCACCAGCTTCCATGCGCCGGACATGCATTACCTGCTGGGCCAGCCCAGCAGCTCCGAAGTACAGACCTATGACCGCCTGCACTGCATCCAGAGCGGTGCTTACCTGGTCAACAACTGCGGCGTGGGCAACACCGACGTCTGGTACACGTTCGATGTGAACCGGCGTGGCACGCCGCTGCTGCGCTCGGAGACCGGCGATTCGTGGACGGTCGGTTTCGTCTGGGACGTGATGCCGAACCTGTCGGTCAGCGCCGATTACTGGGCGATCAAGCTGGAAGACATGATCGTCGACGTCGGTGCCGACGAAGTGCTGGCCAGCGAGGCCGGCTGCCTGACCGGCAAGAACATGGACGGCACGCCGTGGGCCAATCCGGCTGGCGGCGAGTACTGCGCCGGCATCCTGGCGCGCGTGAACCGTGACAGCAACGGACGCCTGGTATCGATCGAGCGTGGCCCGTTCAACCTGGCCAGCCGCGAGGTGCGTGGCATCGACCTGACCGCGCGCTACCGCCTGGAGACCGCGCAGTGGGGCAGCTTCCAGCTGGGCGTGAACTACACCAACCAGATCTCGACCAAGGAACAGCGCTACGCCGCCGACCCGAACCCGGAACGCCGCGACCGCGACCTGCGCAGCAAGCTGCGCGCAAGCCTGGCCTGGCAACGTGGCAACTGGAATGCCAACGTCTATGCCGACCGCATCGGTTCGGTGCCGGGCGTGCGCTACCACTGGGGTACCGACCGCCTGGACAACCCCGGTGGCTGCCTGCCGTTCGCCGATGGCTACGTGCCCAGTGACAGCCCGTCGCTGAACTGCCTGGAGCCGGCGACGCGCCCTGACGGCTCGCCCAATCCCAACCCGAACGCTGGCCAGCAGACCGCGCGCTACTTCGGGCGGGTCGGACCGTTCATTACCTGGAACTTCAACGTGGGCTATCAGGTGACCGAGCACGCCAAGGTCAATGTCTACGTCAACAACGCCTTCAACTCGGCCAGCTGGAATCACAAGGACCCGTACAAGCTGGACTATGACTTCGCCCCGACCCGCCTGCTCGGCGCGGTTGGCCGCGAGTTCGCACTGGAGTATGTGTTCACCTTCTGACGAGACCCACCTCCGCCGGTAGATCCACGCCATGCGTGGATATGGACACCCGGGTGCCCATTCAGGAAATGCGGACAGGCTGGATTTGACCTTCCCACGATGGCAAGGTTTAGCCTGTCCGCATCCAGAAGGAATCCACGGGAATCCGATCATGAGTACACCCCGCGCCACCGCCAGCCTGCCCACCATCAGCCTGCCCATCGAGGGCATGACCTGTGCCAGCTGCGTGGGCCGGGTCGAAGCGGCACTGTCCAAGGTTGAGGGCGTGGGCAGCGTCTCGGTCAACCTGGCCACCGAACGTGCGGATATCCGTGCGTCCGGTCCGGTCGATCGCGCCGCGCTGATCCAGGCGGTGGAGCGGGTGGGCTACGACGTGCCCGCCGCGACCCTCGAGCTGGCGGTGGACGGCATGACCTGCGCGTCCTGCGTCGGTCGTGTCGAGCGCGCACTGCGGGCGGTGCCCGGCGTCAGCGAAGCCAGCGTGAACCTGGCCACTGAACGCGCCACGGTGCGCGGCGTGGCCGACGTGGGCGCGCTGGTGGCGGCCATCGACAGGGTCGGCTATGCCGCCCATGCCATCGAGGCAGGGGTTCAACCGGATGACGAAGCGACGGAAAAGAAGGACGCCGAGCGCGCGCAACTGAAGCGCGACCTGATCGTGGCCGCCGCGCTGGCGCTGCCGGTGTTCGTGCTGGAAATGGGCTCGCACCTGATTCCCGGCATGCACGAGTGGGTGATGGCCACCCTCGGCATGCAGGCCAGCTGGTACCTGCAGTTTGTATTGACCCTGCTGGTGCTGGCCATTCCCGGCCGCCGTTTCTACCAGAAGGGTTTCCCGGCACTGCTGCGGCTTGCACCCGACATGAACTCGCTGGTGGCGGTGGGCACTGCCGCGGCATTCGGCTACTCGGTGGTGGCGACCTTCGCGCCGAGGCTGCTTCCGGCGGGCACGGTGAACGTCTACTACGAAGCCGCAGCGGTGATCGTCGCGCTGATCCTGCTCGGTCGCTTCCTTGAGGCGCGCGCCAAGGGCCGCACGTCCGAGGCGATCAAGCGCCTGGTCAACCTGCAGGCCAAGGTCGCGCATGTGATCCGTGACGGCCGCGCGGTCGATATCCCGGTCGATGAAGTGATGAGTGGCGACGTGGTGGAAGTGCGTCCGGGCGAGCGCGTGCCGGTCGATGGCGAGGTGGTCGAGGGCCGCAGCTATATCGACGAGTCGATGATCAGCGGCGAGCCGATTCCGGTCGAGAAGCAGCCGGGCAGCAGCGTGGTCGGCGGTACCGTCAACCAGAAGGGTGCACTGACCGTGCGGGCCACGGCGGTAGGCGCGCAGACCATGCTGGCGCAGATCATCCGCATGGTCGAGCAGGCGCAGGGCTCGAAGCTGCCGATCCAGGCGGTGGTCGACAAGGTCACGCTGTGGTTCGTGCCGGCGGTGATGCTGGCCGCATTGGCGACCTTTGGGGTCTGGTTGATCTTCGGCCCGTCGCCGGCGCTGAGCTTCGCGCTGGTCAATGCCGTAGCGGTACTGATCATCGCCTGCCCCTGTGCGATGGGGCTGGCTACGCCGACATCGATCATGGTCGGTACCGGTCGAGGCGCCGAGATGGGCGTGCTGTTCCGCAAGGGTGAAGCGCTGCAGTTGCTGAAGGACGCGCAGGTGGTGGCTGTGGACAAGACCGGCACGCTCACAGAAGGTCGTCCGCGCCTGACCGATCTCGAGATCGCCGAAGGTTTTGATCGAAGCACCGTGCTGGCAGCGGTGGCGGCAGTGGAGTCGCGCTCGGAGCACCCGATTGCCCGTGCCATTGTTGATGCGGCGACCGGGCAGGGCATCGCGCTGCCGGCCATGCTCGACTTCGAATCGGTCACCGGCATGGGCGTGCGCGCCCGTGTCGATGGCGCCCGGGTTGAGGTCGGTGCTGATCGCTTCATGCGCGATCTTGGCGTGGACATCACCGCGTTCTCGACGCTGGCGGCGGACCTCGGCACGCAGGGCAAGTCGCCGCTGTATGCCGCCATCGACGGTCGCCTGGCCGCAATCATCGCGGTATCCGATCCGATCAAGCCGAGCACGCCGGCCGCGATCGCGGCGTTGCACCAGCTCGGCCTGAAGGTGGCGATGATCACCGGTGACAACGCCGGCACCGCGCAGGCGATCGCACGCCAGCTCGGCATCGATGACGTCGTGGCCGAGGTGCTGCCGGAAGGCAAGGTCGAGGCGGTGCGCCGCCTGAAGGCCACGCACAGCCACGTCGCCTTCGTTGGTGACGGCATCAACGATGCGCCGGCACTGGCCGAGGCCGATGTTGGCCTGGCCATCGGTACCGGCACCGATATCGCGGTGGAATCAGCCGATGTGGTGCTGATGTCGGGCAACCTGCAGGGCGTGCCGAATGCCATTGCGCTGTCGAAGGCAACGCTGGGCAACATCCGGCAGAACCTGTTCTGGGCCTTCGCCTACAACACCGCGCTGATCCCGGTCGCGGCCGGCGTGCTGTACCCGGTCTGGGGCGTGCTGCTGTCGCCGGTGTTCGCTGCCGGTGCGATGGCGTTGTCCAGCGTGTTCGTGCTGGGCAACGCGCTGCGCCTGCGCCGCTTCCAGCCACCGATGGCGGACGCTCCCGCCGCGAGCCATTGAAAAGGAGAGAACCGCATGAACATCGGTGAAGCTGCCAAGGCCTCCAGTGTTTCGGCGAAGATGATCCGCTACTACGAGCAGATCGGCCTGATTCCCGCGGCCGATCGTACCGAGTCGGGCTATCGCGCGTACTCGCAGGCGGACATCCACCGCCTGCGTTTCATCCGCCGCGCCCGCGATCTCGGCTTCCAGGTGGCCGAGATCACCGACCTGCTGGGTCTGTGGAACGACACCTCGCGGCACAGCGCCGACGTCAAGCGTCTGGCCGAGCAGCACATCGCCGACCTGGAGCAACGCATCGAGCAGATGCGGCAGATGGCCGACACGTTGAAATCGCTGATCAGCTGCTGCGCGGGCGATGAGCGCCCGGAATGCCCGATCCTGGAGCGGTTGGGCGAAGACGAGGAGGCTCCGGTGCCAGTCGTTGCCGCGAAGACCGGCGCGGTGCGGCGGCGCGCGCAGAAGCATTGAATCGATATCGCACGCACTGAAAAGCCCGCCCTGTGACAGCGTACGGGGCGGGCTTGGTTGTGGACGCAGGGCAGGGAATCAGGCCGTGCGCGGCGGGAAACCGGCATCGTTCACCGCGGCGAACACCTGTTCCTGCGAGGCGGTGGTCTGCACCTTGACCAGGCCGGTCGGCGGATCGGCCACCACGCTGGCGTTCGGATCGATCTGCTGGATCGCGCGGGTCACGCTGCGTGCGCAGCCGCCGCAGGTCATGCCGTCGACATGGAATTCCATCTGTAGCTCCTTCGATGCTCTTGGGATGGGACCAGTGTGCACCTTCCAACGATGGCAGGGTCAAGCGCTGGACTGAATGACAACGCACCAATGACAACGCATCAATGAACACGCACCAATGAAAACGGCAGCCACCTGTACCAGCGCGGCTGCCGTGGAGGAACGTCCCCGCCGGAGCGGGGCGTGGATTGTGCCGGGGCAGGCCCGGGCAACCCGGTGTGGCCTTAGAACTTCCAGGTGGCGCCGAAGTAGAGCTGGCGGCCTGCGTAGGTGTTGGAGATCAGGCGGGCCTTGCTGTCGTTGCCCAGGTGCACGCGCTGCTCGGACTTGGTGGCATTGATCACCGATGCGGTCAGGGTCCAGTCCGGAGTCAGGTTGTAGGCCACGTTCAGATCGAGCTGGTCATACGGCTCGGTGTAGACCGTCATACCGTTCTGCAGGCCGCCCACCACCTGGCCGCGACGGTTGAACGACGCGCGTGCGAGGAACTTGTCGTTCTCGTAGAACACGGTGACATTGGCCTGGTTCTTGGCGCTGCCAACCAACGGCGACGAGCCGATGTTCTGGCCGTCCAGCACGATCGATGCCAGGTTGGTGTCGTTGTAGGTGTAATTGGCCTGCACGCCGAAGCCGAAATCGAAGGTGTACTGGCCGTACAGCTCCACGCCCTGCGAAACGCCATCCTGGCCATTGGCTCTGGTCTTGTAATTCTGCACGGTCACCATTTCACCGCCGACATTCATCTGCATGTCGCGCACGACCGGCACGGTGAAATTGCTGACGTCCTTGCGGAACAGGCCGACACCGGCCACGGCACCCGGCTGGAAGTACCATTCCAGACCAAGATCGTACTGCGTGGCCTTGAAGGGCTGCAGCTGCTTGTTGCTGCCCTCACCCGCCCAGCCCGGATTGGGTGCACCGCCCGCCACGCGGCGATCGTCGACATACTCTGCGCTGTAGTAGCTCAACGCACCCGGGGTTGCGATATCCGTGTAGCCCGGACGGGCGATCACCTTCGACGCGGCGCCGCGCAGCACCAGCGTGTCGGTGATGTCCCAGGCGATGTTGAAGCTCGGCAGCACGTCGGTGTAGGTGCGGTCGACGCCGATCAGGTCGTAGGTCTTGCTCTGCGCCAGATCGTACGGCAGGCGCACGAAGCCACTCTCGCAGCCATAGGTCGGATAAGCCGCGGCAGCCGGGTCGGTGCATGCCATCGGCGCGCCGGACGCGTTGTCCAGGAAGTAGTCGTTGAACTTCTCGATCGAGTCGGAAGACTGTGCGAACTGCTTGGTGCGCACCACGCGCACGCCGACATTGCCGCGCAGGCGTTCGGTGCGGAAGTTGGCCTGGAAGTAGCCCGAGTAGATCTTTTCGTTGACGTTGTAGACGAAGTCGTCCTCGGTACGGTTGTGCGAACCGCCGTAGGTCTTGTTCAGGTAATCGATGTAGGCCGGATAGTTGATGCCCGGGAACACGTTGGCGTTGAATCCGCCGGCGATGTTGCTGATCGGATTGGACAGGAAGAAGCCAGGCTGCGCATCACCGGCGGTCGGGTCGCAACCGGCCTGGTAGCGACCGTCCTTGTAGTCGGCCGTATCATGGCCCGGGCACACCCAATAGGTGTTGCCGGTGTTGCGGTGGACCTTGCCGTCGCGGTACTTGGCACCGAACTGGATCGAGTCCAGCCAGCCCGATTCAAACAGCTTGGTGACGTCGGCCTGGAAGTAGTTCTGCTTGACCTCGGTGCGCTTCCACGACGAATCGGTCGAGCCGGTGTCCACCTCGGCAATGCCGTTCATCAACTGCTGCTGCAGGTCGGGCGAGAAGGTGGCCGAGGGCGTGCCGGTCAAGTCCCAGGCGCTGTACTGGTTGCCGGACAGGTAGTCGTTGCCGACCTTGCGGCGCGGCTTGGCCGACATGCGGAAGTTCATCGACGGGCCACCCTCGGACCAGGTGCGGCCACCGGTGAACGACGCCTTCCACAACGGGCTGATGTCCCAGTCGATGGTCAGGTCGGCGGTCTGCGAGAGCGCCTTTTCCTTGCTGTAGCCACCGGTCAGCTGCGGGGTCGGCATGGTGCAGTCGTCCGGCCCCCAGCCACCGGGCTTGAGATGGGCGGCCCAGGCCTCGTCTTCATTGCAGATGTAGGCCTTGCCCGGAAGCTTCTGGAACTGGCCACCGGTAACGATGCTGCCGCTGGGGTCGAAGTCCAGGCCATTGAGCAGCCGGCCGCCTGCCCAGTTGCCGTCCTCTTTGTAGCGCGCCATGCTCCATTCCGGAATCTTGAGCATGTTCTGGGTGTAGTCACCCTGCAGCTCGAAGCGGAAGTAGTTGGCCGTCATCGTGACGTTGTCGACCGGCTTGAACTGGAAGGTCAGCTGGCCGCCCTTGCGCTCGCGCTTCTCTTCCTTCACCGCGAAGTTGACCGACGTCGGCATGAAGAAATCGCTGTAGTTGCCGCCGGTCTGGTTGTTGAAACCGGACTTGCCCCACCAGTAGTGGATGCCATCCTGCGACTGCACGTTGCCATTGGCATCACGCGCCTTGCCGGCGCCATACCACTGGTAGTCCTCGGTGGTGGCTTCCATGGTGCGGGTGGTGCGCTTCTGCTGGGTCACGCCGACCAGCACGCCGAACCGCTCGTCCTTGCTGTGCCACGAGTACAGCGCCGACGCCTGCGGGTCGATATCGTGATGGGTGTCGGAGGAGGTGCCTTCGAGCGTGACGAAGCCCGAGTTGGATTCCATGTCCAGCGGACGTCGGGTGTGCAGGATGACCGTACCGCCGATGCCGCCTTCGTCGATGCGTGCTTCCGGTGACTTGAACAGCTCCGCGCTGGACAGCATGTTCGACGGCAGCAGGGTGTAGTTGAACGAGCGGGTCGCTTCGTCGTTGGTTTCCGACGTGGCAACATAGTTTCCGTTCAACTGGGTCAGGGTCAGGTCCGGCGCAAGGCCGCGCACGCTGACGCTCTTGCCCTCACCACCGCTGCGGGTGATGACCACGCCGGGCACGCGCTGCAGTGCGTCGGCGACGTTCTTGTCGGGGAACTTGCCGACGTCTTCGGCGGTGATCACTTCGACCACGGCATTGGCGTCGCGCTTCTGCTCCAGACTCTTTTCAATGGCGTAGCGGTAGCCGGTGACCTGGACGCTGTCCAGGGTGGTGGCGTCCTGCGAGCCGGTGGAAGCGGCCTGCTGCGCGGCGGCGCCGGCCGGAATGACGGCGGCGGCCAGGGCCAGCGCGATGGCCAGCGACAATGCGTCCTGGCCGTGCGTACGTGTTGAATGCTTCATTCCCATCTCTCCCTCTCTCCTGGATTGATCCGGTGACGTGGCACGGACAACTTGAATCGATCTAATTTGAAGTGACATTGTCGCTATCGCCATGCAGTGGCAGTAGCACCGTGCGCGTGGCCTGGTACGTCCTGTGACTGCCTCCCCAATTCCCGGCCATCGCAATGTCGTCTTGGATCGATCTAAGCGATGGGCGGGCGTTTTTTAGCATGGGTCGCCCGCGGGCGCATGCTGCTGCGCAATATGTTACTGGCGTGGCGAAGGGATGACGGTTTGCTGAAAACAGTGGAAACGTTTTCGTGCGCAGGGAAGGGTGGATCGGCAGGGCTGCGCCCTGCACCTGCGGAAGTGCCGGCCGCTGGCCGAACAACAGCCTGAAGGTGCCTTACCCCGACCAGTTCAGCCTGGGCATGAGCAACGCGATCGGCGAGTGGCTGACCGACGCCACCAGCTCGCGGACGCTGACCTACGACGGCTTTGCCTTCACCCTGGGCAACCGCTATCCGA
>NZ_DS999412.1:3146749-3159693 GCF_000158575.1 Stenotrophomonas sp. SKA14 | reverse complement strand
GCTGCCGTGGAGGAACGTCCCCGCCGGAGCGGGGCGTGGATTGTGCCGGGGCAGGCCCGGGCAACCCGGTGTGGCCTTAGAACTTCCAGGTGGCGCCGAAGTAGAGCTGGCGGCCTGCGTAGGTGTTGGAGATCAGGCGGGCCTTGCTGTCGTTGCCCAGGTGCACGCGCTGCTCGGACTTGGTGGCATTGATCACCGATGCGGTCAGGGTCCAGTCCGGAGTCAGGTTGTAGGCCACGTTCAGATCGAGCTGGTCATACGGCTCGGTGTAGACCGTCATACCGTATCCCAGGCCGCCCCCCACCCGGCCGCGACGGTTGAACGACGAGCGCGGGCGGAAGGCGTGCACTTCGGCAGGTGCAGGGCGGCAGCCCTGCCGAACACCCCCTCTCATGCTGCGGCGCAGAATGCATTCGGCGGAATCGGCATGCTCTACTTGAATCGATCTAAATTCACGGTTCAACGGGTCGCGCGTCATTCCAGGGGAAGCTGTCTGCCGGTCAAGGGCGGAGCTCGGTGGAACGGTGCCGGACGGCCCGCGCCGTCTGCCTCCGTGTCATCGACTACAGGAACCCGACATGCGTCCAGTGCCGTCCGCTCCCGCCGTCCCATCGTCTTCGCGCCCGCTGGTGCGCCTGGCCTGCCTGCTCGCCCTGTCGGCCACGCCGATGCTGTTGCAGGCCGCGCCGGTGGCGCTGGAACGCGAGGTCAATACCTTCATCGGCAGCAAGGACGACGGCAACACGTTCCCGGGCGCGTCGGCGCCGTTCGGCCTGATCCAGGTCAGCCCGATCGGCAGCCACTATTCCGGCTGGCGCTATGACGATGACAAGATCCGCGGCTTCGGCCACTCGTTCATCTCAGGCGCCGGCTGCTGGGAGCAGGGCGGGCAGGTGTCGGTGCTGCCGGTGACCGGCTCGATCGGCCCCGGTGGCGATTTCGATACCGCCAACCCCAAGCAGTTCGACCACAAGGCCTACGCCGCGTCCTATACCCACGACGGCGAGATCGGCCAGGCCGGCTACTACAAGGTGCGCCTGACCAGTTACGGCGGCATCGATGCCGAGACCACCGCACGCACCCGTGCCGCTGCCGAACGCTATACCTTCAGCCAGCGCCAGGGCGAGGGCCACGTGCTGGTCAACGTCGGCCAGGCCAACGAGCGCCATTCGGTGATCGGCAGCGTGGTTGATGTGGTGGGCGACCGCGTGGTCGAAGGCAAGCTGGTCACCAAGAGTTTCTGTGGTGGCCATCAGTACACCACCTGGTTCCGCATCGAGTTCGACCGCCCGTTCAAGGCGCATGGCACCTGGGGCGAGGGCGGTGGCCTGCCGGGTGCGCGCCACAGCATGGAAGGCGAGCAGAAGCCGAATGGTGCCTGGCTCAGCTTCGACCTGGCCAAGGGCCAGTCGGTGACCGCAGTCAGTGCGATCTCGCACGTGGACGCCGAGGGCGCGCGCATCAACCTGCGCGCCGACGGCATGCAGGGTGGGGTGCTGCTCGGTTTCGACCGCATGCGCGCGCTGTCGCAGCAGGCGTGGCGCGAGCAGCTGGGCCGGGTGCGCGTGCAGGGCGGCAATGCTGACGACCGCGCCGTGTTCTACAGCGCGGTCTACCACGCGCTGCTGCAGCCGATGACCGGCAACGATGCCGACGGCCGCTACCGTGGCTATGACGATGGCATCCATCGCGCCGATGGCTGGACCTACTACGAGTACTTCTCGCTGTGGGATACCTACCGTGCGCAGAACCAGTGGCTGGCACTGACCCGCCCGGACGTGGCACGCGATATCGGCCGCACCCTGCTGGCAATCGATGAGCAGGGTGGCTGGCTGCCGCGCTGGGGCTATGCCAACTTCGAGACCAACATCATGACCGGCGACCCGGTCACGCCGTTCATGGTCGACCTGTGGCGCTTCGGCGCGCTCAGGGGCCGTGAATCGCAGGCGTGGGATGCGCTGCGCCGCAATGCGTTTGGCACGCCGCCGCTGAACTCGCGCATGGCCGGCCGCTCCGGCAACCCGACCTACCTGGACAAAGGCTACGTGGTCTACGACCGCGCGTTCCCGTCCAAGGGCATGGACGTTGATCCGCATCACGGCGGCTCGGCAACGCTGGAGTATGCGCTGGCCGACTGCGCGCTCTCGCAGATGGCTGATGGCCTCGGCCATGCGCAGGACGCGGCGACGCTGCGTGAGCGCGGCCGCAACTGGCGCAAGGTGTGGGACCCGCAGGTGCGTGATGCCGAGACCGGTTTCACCGGCTTCCCGCGCCCGCGCACCGAGGATGGCCAGTGGTACACGCCGGCCGATGGCCACTACAGCCCGCGTTCGCACCACGGCTTCCATGAAGGTACGGCATGGCAGTACCAGTGGCTGGCGCAGCAGGACGTGCCGGGCCTGGTCGAAGCGATGGACGGCCGCGAGCAGGCCGGCCGCCGCCTCGACGCGTTCTTCGCGATGGACGCGCTGCAGGCCGATCCGCTCAATGCCGCCCGCAAGGAGTGGGTGGTCGGGCCGTACAGCTACTACAACCAGTTCCGCTACAACCCGAACAACGAGCCGGACCTGCATTCGCCGTGGCTGTACACGCTGATCGGCCAGCCGTGGAAGACCGCGGCGGTGGTGCGCGCCGCGCAGCAGCTGTTCACCAATGCGCCGAACGGCGTGACCGGCAACGATGACCTCGGCACGATGTCGGCCTGGTACCTGTTCAGTGCCATCGGCGTGTACCCGGCGGTGCCGGGCAGCGGCCAGTTCCTGCTGCACACCCCGCGCTTCAGCAAGGTGGAAGTGGACATGGGCAATGGCCGTACCCTGCGCATCGACGCGCCGGGTGCGGATGGCCGGCGCCTGCAGTACGTGCAGGGCGTGAAGGTCGATGGCCAGGCGCATGCGCCGGTCTGGCTGGACTGGAGCCGCCTGCAGCAGGGCCCGCGCCTGCAGTTCGCGCTGGACGCGAAGGCGCCGGAGCAGGGCTGGGGCACGGCGGTGAAGGACCTGCCGGTGTCCTGGTGCGCGGCACCGGGCAGCCAGCTGCGCTGAGCCGGACTGTGCCGTTCGCGGTGACCCAGCGAACGGCACGGCACGACACGGCCCTGATCCATTAGGCTTGAGCCTCCAGCGGAGTCCGGGAAGACGATGAACGACAACGGCAGCAGTTCCAGCAAGCGCGCCGGCAAGGCGGTGACGGTGACCGACATCGCGCGTGCCATCGGCGTGTCGCGGGCCACCGTGTCGCTGGTGCTGCGCGGCAGCCCGCTGGTCAACGTCGATACCCGGGCCAAGGTCGAGGCCGAACTGCGCCGCCAGCGCTATGTCTACAACCGCGCGGCGGCCAACCTGCGCCGTCGCACCTCGTCGAGCATCGCGCTGGTGATCAACGATCTGTCCAACCCGTTCTTCGCGGAGTTTGCCTCCGGCGTGGACGAGGCGCTGGGTGGACGCGGTTACGTGACCCTGCTCGGCAGTACCGGTGAATCGCCGGAGCGCCAGCAGGCGGTGCTGTCCACACTGATGGAGCACACCCCGGCCGGCCTGATCCTGTCGCCGGCCGAAGGCAGCGATACCACGCAGCTTCGGCAGGCATTGGGTGCCAACGCCAACGTGCTGCTGTTCAACCGCGAACTGGAAGGTGCCGACTGGGACTTCCTGACCCTGGACAACCAGCACGGCGCCTATCTGGCCACGCGCCACCTGATCGAGCGCGGCCATCGCCAGATCGCGTTCTTTGGTGGCCATGCCGCCTCCAGTTCATGCCATCAGCGCCGCGCCGGTTTCCAGCAGGCGCTGGCCGAGGCCGGTCTGTCGCTGCCGCCGGGCTGGATGATCGAGTCGGCACCGAACCGCCTGGAAGCCGCGGCGCGCACCGATGAGCTGTTTGCCGATGGCCATCGTCCCAGTGCGGCGGTCTGCTACAACGACACCGTGGCGCTGGGCCTGATGCTGGGCCTGAACTCGCGCGGCATCCGTCCGGGCGGTGACTTCGCCGTTACCGGTTTCGATGATATTTCCGAGGCGTCGGTGGCGGTGCCGCCGCTGACCACGCTGACGGCCGACCCGCGCGAGCGCGGTCGCCAGGCCGCGGCGCTGCTGCTGCAGCGGCTGGACGAACCGGATGCGCCACCGCGGCGCACGGTCGCGCCGGTGCAGCTGCGCATCCGTGAAAGCAGCGCCGCAAGGCCGAACTGATTCCTTTCCTGCCCCCTTCCACGCAACAACGACCTTCCGCGCATCGAGGCGCGTACCGCATGCCGATCTCCGCAACGCCCCGTCCATCGGGTTCTTCGGGCAACGCACCCGCCGTCACCAACGGCAAGGCGCTGGCCGTGGTCACCACGATCTTCTTCATGTGGGGCTTCCTGACCTGCCTCAATGACATCCTGATTCCGCACCTGAAGGCAGTGTTCGAGCTGAACTACGCCAAGGCGATGCTGGTGCAGTTCACCTTCTTCGGCACCTACTTCCTGATGTCGCTGCCGGCGGGCCGGTTGGTCGCCGCGCTGGGTTACAAGAAGGGCATCGTGGCCGGCCTGGTGATCGCCGGCATCGGCGCGCTGGGCTTCTGGCCGGCCGCCGAGCTGCGCGTGTATGGCGCCTTCCTCGGCGCGCTGTTCGTGCTGGCCAGCGGCATCACCGTGCTGCAGGTCGCCGCCAACCCCTATGTCGCGCTGCTGGGCCCGGAACAGACCAGCTCCAGCCGCCTGACCCTGGCGCAGGCGCTGAACTCGTTGGGCACGGCCATCGCGCCGATCTTCGGCGGCATGCTGATCCTGTCCAACACGGTGAAGAGCGCCGATGACATCGCGGCACTGCCGGCCGCCGAGCAGCTGGCCTACCGTGCCGCCGAGGCGCAGGCCGTGCAGGGCCCGTACGTGGGCCTGGCGGTGGCGCTGGTGCTGCTGGCGCTGTTCGTGTTCCTGTTCCGACTGCCGGCGTTGAGCGATGCCACCGAGCAGGCCGACCAGGGCCACCACCACAGCTACCTGGATGCGCTGCGCAAGCGCCACCTGTTGCTGGGCGTGCTGGGCATCTTCTTCTACGTGGGTGCCGAAGTGTCGATCGGCAGCTTCCTGGTCAACTACCTGTCGATGCCGAACATCGGCGGCTTCAGCGAGCAGCAGGCCACGCACTACGTGTCGGCCTACTGGACGATGGCGATGATCGGCCGCTTCGCCGGTTCGGCGCTGCTGGCGCGCTTCTCGCCCAGCCGCCTGCTGGCGATCTTCGCGCTGGTCAACGTGGGGCTGCTGGTCACGACCATGCTGAGCTCCGGCAATGTCGCGCTGTATTCGGTGGTGGCGATCGGCCTGTTCAACTCGATCATGTTCCCGACCATCTTCGCGCTGAGCATCGAGCGCCTCGGCCCGCTGACCAACAAGGGCTCCAGCCTGCTGATCATGGCCATCGTCGGTGGTGCCGTGGTGCCGTACCTGCAGGGCGTGCTGGCCGATCACATCGGTGTGCAGGCCAGCTTCATCCTGCCGCTGCTGTGCTACGGCTACATCATTTTCTACGGACTGGTCGGCGCGCGTACGCCGGCCTCCGCAACGCAGGGAGGCTGAGTCCGGAATGGGTGCCATCGTTTGCTTCGGCGAAATTTTGATCGATCTACTAGCGCAGCCGCCGGCCTCGGCCGATACCCCGCGCGCGTTCCTGCAGTACGCCGGCGGTGCGCCGGCCAACGTCGCCGTGGCCGCCGCGCGGCTGGGTGCGAAGACCCAGTTCGTCGGCATGCTCGGCCGCGACATGTTCGGCGACTTCCTGGCCGACAGCCTGGTCGAGCACGGCGTCGGCACGGATTACATCGTGCGTACCGACGCGGCAAAGACCGCGCTGGCCTTTGTTGCGCTGGACGCCACGGGTGAGCGCAGCTTCAGTTTCTACCGCCCGCCGGCGGCAGACCTGCTGTTCCGTGACAGCGACTTCCAGGACGCATGCCTCGACAGCGCACAGTGCTTCCACGTCTGCTCCAACAGCCTGACCGAGCCGGCCATCGCCGAGGCGACCTTCGCCGGCATGGACCGTGCCCGTGCGGCCGGTGCGGTGGTCAGCCTCGATCTGAATCTGCGTCCGGCACTGTGGCCTGCCGACGTCGATCCGACGCCGCGCCTGTGGCAGGCACTGGAGCGCGCCGACCTGGTCAAGCTGTCGCGCGAGGAACTGGACTACCTGGCGGCACCGCTGGGTGCCGACGGCGAGGCGGTGGTGCTGAAGCGCCTGCTGGCCGCGCAGGCACGCTGGGTGATCGTTACCGATGGTGCAGCCACGCTGCACTGGTATACCCGCGACAACCACGGCACGGTCACCAGCTTCCGCGTGCCCACGGTCGATACCACGGCGGCCGGCGATGCCTTCGTCGGTGGCGTACTGGTCGGCCTGCTGGAACGGGGCGGCGCGGGCGCAGGCTTTGCCGCGTTCTGCCAGGACCCGGAGGCGATCACCGCCACGCTGCGCTTTGGTGCCGCCGTCGGCGCACTGGCGGTTACCCGCAAAGGCGCGTTTGCCGCGATGCCCTCACTTGATGAAGTGCAGCAGCTGCTGCAGGCCCAGGACATTACCGCATGAGCACCTCGCCCGATTTCCGTTCGCCCACGTTCCTGCGTGCGCACATTGCCGACACGATGGCGTTCTACCACCCGCGCTGCATCGATCCGAACGGCGGCTTCTTCCACTACTTCCGTGATGACGGCAGCATCTACGATGCCAGCCATCGCCACCTGGTCAGCAGCACCCGATTCGTCTTCAACTATGCGATGGCCTACCGCGAGTTCGGCAATGCCGAATACCGCGAGGCGGTCGAGCACGGCGTGCGCTACCTGCGCGAGGTGCACCGCAACCCGGCCACCGGCGGCTATGCCTGGACCCTGCGCGATGGCAAGGTCGAGGACGACATGAACCACTGCTACGGCGTGGCGTTCGTACTGCTGGCCTACAGCTGCGCGCTGAAGGCCGGCATCGATCAGGCCCGCGCGTGGATGGACGAGACCTGGCAGCTGCTGGAAGCACGCTTCTGGGAGCCGCAGCACGGCCTGTACAAGGACGAAGCTGATGGCCAGTGGAACTTCACCGGCTATCGCGGCCAGAACGCCAACATGCACATGTGCGAGGCGATGCTGGCCGCATTCGAGGCCAGTGGCGAGCAGCGCTACGTCGAGCGGGCGCTGCAGCTGGCCGACAACATGACCCGCCGCCAGGCCGCCAAGGCCGGTGGACTGGTGTGGGAGCACTACGATTCCAACTGGGAAATCGACTGGGACTACAACCTGGACGACCCCAAGCACCTGTTCCGCCCGTGGGGCTTCCAGCCGGGTCACCAGACCGAGTGGGCCAAGCTGCTGCTGATCCTCGATCGCCACGTGCAGGCCGACTGGCTGGTGCCGACCGCGCAGCACCTGTTCGACGTGGCCGTGGCGCGCAGCTGGGACGACGCCCGCGGTGGCCTGTACTACGGCTTCGCACCGGAATCGCGCCGGCAGCCGGGCATGGACGGCGCACCGATCGGTGGCGACAGCTTCGTCTGCGATGACGACAAATACTTCTGGGTGCAGGCCGAAACGCTGGCCACCGCCGCACTGATGGCCAGGCGCACCGGCGATGACCGCTACTGGCAGTGGTACGACCGCCTCTGGGCGTATTCGTGGGAGCACTTCGTCGACCACCGGTACGGCGCGTGGTTCCGCATCCTCGATGCCGACAACCACAAGTACAGCGACGAGAAGAGCCCGGCCGGCAAGGTGGATTACCACACCATGGGTGCCTGCTACGAAGTGTTGAACGTCGTGCGCTGAGGCGCGCTGAACTGGAATCGGTAGCGCCGGGCTACGCCCGGCGGCAGAACAGGAGCATCACGTGCATCGCCTTTCCTTCGTTGTCCGTCTGCTCCTGCTGCTGATTGCAGCCTCCGTGTTCCCGGCGACCGCAGCCCCGCTGCAGGCGCAGTGGGAGTTCCGCATGCTGCCCGGCAACGCCCAGGGGGCCGCCCATCCGGGCCTGCAGCAGTGGCGCGGGGCCACGGTGCCGGGCAGCGTGCACACCGACCTGCTCGCACACGGGTTGATCCGTGATCCCTACGTCGGTGCAGCCGAGGCCGAGCTGCAATGGATCGGCCTGGCCGACTGGGAGTACCGCGCCCGTTTCGACGTGGATGCGGCGACGCTGGCCAAGCCCAATGCCGAGCTGCGCTTCGATGGGCTGGACACCTATGCCGAGGTCAGCCTCAACGGCAAACCGCTGCTGCGCGCGGACAATGCGCATCGCACCTGGCGCGCGCGCGTGGAGGGCCGGCTGCGGGCCAAGGGCAATGAGCTGCAGATCGTGTTCCGTTCGCCGATCCGCACGCTGCTGCCGGGCGTACAGGCCATGCCGCACAAGATCGCTGGCAACTATCCGTCGCCCTATGGTGATGAGCCGAAGGACGCGATGGTCGGCAACTTCGCGCGCAAGCCGGCCTACCACTTCGGCTGGGACTGGGGCCCGCGTTATGTCACCGCCGGGGTCTGGCGTGGCGTCGACCTGCAGGCCTGGGATGCGCACCGCCTGACCGATCTGGCCGTGCGAACCGATGCACTGGACGCCCAGCAGGCGAAGCTGGCGGTGCTGCTGCAGGTGGAGCAGGGGGCACTGCCGGGCTCGGCCGTGGTGCATGTGGAGGTGCGCGATCCGCAGGGCCGCAACGTGGGCCAGGTGCAACGCACGGTGCTGCTGAAGCCCGGCCAGAACATCGTTGAGCTGCCGGTTGAGCTGACCAAGCCGCAGCGCTGGTGGCCGGTGGGTCATGGTGCGCAGGATCGTTACACCGTGCAGGCGCGCCTTGACGACGGCAGCACTGCAGAACTGGCGCGCGAGCAGCGCATCGGCCTGCGCACGGTCGAACTGCGCCGCGAAGAAGACGGCAAGGGCGGGCAGGGCTTCGCTTTCGTCATCAATGGCGTGCCGATCTTTGCCAAGGGTGCCAACGTGATTCCGTTCGACGCATTCCCCGCACGCGTTGATGCGGCGCGACTGCGGCAGGTGCTGACCGCAGCGCGCGATGCCAACATGAACATGTTGCGCAACTGGGGCGGCGGTTATTACGAGGATGATGCGTTCTTCGACATCGCCGATGAACTGGGCCTGCTGATCTGGCAGGACTTCATGTTCGGCGGTGGCATGCAGCCGGGCTACGATCCGGCGTTCCGTGCCAGTGTGGTCGCCGAAGCCCGTGACAACGTGCGCCGCCTGCGGCATCACCCCAGCATCGTGCTGTGGTGTGGCAACAACGAAGAAGAGACCGCGTGGAAGGACTGGGGCCATGGCCGTGATCTGAAGGCGGCCGACCCGGCATTTGCTGCGAAGGTCTGGCAGGGCTATGTCGACCTGTTCGGCAACGACCTGCGCCAGGTGGTGGGTGAGGACGGCCTGGGGGTGCCGTACTGGTCCAGCTCGCCCAGCAACGATCTGGACGAGAAGGCCAACGATTCGACCCGCGGCGACAAGCATTACTGGCAGGTCTGGGGCAATCCGGCGCTGCCGGTGCAGGCCTACCTGCGCGAGACCCCACGCTTCATGTCCGAGTACGGGCTGCAGGCGTGGCCGTCGGTGGCGACGGTGGACCAGATCGCCACCCGCGCCGAGCAGCGCATCGACAGCCCGGTGATCCGCGCGCACCAGAAATTCATGGCCGGCGAGGGCAACAGCCGCCTGCTGCACTACGTCGAACTGGGCTACGGCACACCGAAGGACTTCGAGGATTTCGTCTACCTGAGCCAGGTGATGCAGGCCGATGGCATTGCACTGGCGGCACTGCATCATCGCGCCTCGCGGCCGTACACGATGGGTTCGCTGTACTGGCAGCTCAACGATGTCTGGCCGGGGGCTTCGTGGTCAAGCGTGGACTACTTCGGCCGCTGGAAGGCGCTGCATTTCGCCGCGCGGCGCTTCTTCGCGCCGGTGACCGTGGCCGCGCTGCGCGACGAGGGCCGTACGCGGGTGCGGTTGCTCAATGATGGCGCCGCGCTGGATGCGCGCTGGCGGCTGCGGGTGATGGACGTGGACGGCAAGGTGCTGCGCCGTCGCGAGCAGGCGGTAACCATGGCTGCTGCCGGCGTCACCGACATCGGCACCTACAGCGATGCCGAGCTGCTGGCTGGCGCCGATCCGAAGCGGACGGTCGCGGTGTTCGAGCTGCTGCAGGACGGCAGGGTGAGTGCGCGGCAGGTGGTTGGCTTCGTCGAAGCCAGGGACCAGCAGTTGCCGCGACAGAAGCTCAAGGCCGCCCTGAGCATCGAGGGCGACCACTATCGCCTGCGGCTGGAGAGCGCGATGTATGTACGGGCGGCGTGGATCGACTTCGGTGCGCTGGACGTGCAGGTCGAAGACAACCTGCTGGACCTGTTGCCGGGGGAAACCCGCGATATCGCCGTACGCGGCCCAGTGGATCTGGCTGCCCTGCGCGAAGCGCTGAAGGTAAGGACCCTCAACGATCGTTGAGGGCGGTGCATCCCGCCTTGCACGACGCCAACCTCGCCGCTTTGGTAGGTGCCAACCTTGGTTGGCACACCCGGAACATGCCAACCAAGGTTGGCATCCACCGGTTGATTACAGCTGGATCTGCTGGAAGTTCTCGACCCGCTCGTGGCCGTTGGCGGCCTGGCCGGTGCGCGGCAGCGGGTAGTCGTCCAGGCGGTCGATCAGGCGGGTCTGCAGGCCTGCTTCGCGGGCGGCGTCGAGTTCTTCGACCACGTCGGACAGAAACAGGATCTCACCCGCCGGCACGCCGATCGCCTGCTGGATGTGGCGATAGCTGTCGGCCTCACGCTTGCCGCCCACCTCGGTGTCGAACCAGCCCGACACCAGCGGGCTGAGGTCACCGGCATCGCTGAAGCCGAAGAACAGTTTCTGTGCCGGTACCGAGCCGGAGGAGTACACGTACAGCGGCAGGCCGGACGCGTGCCAGCCCTTCAGCACCGGCGCCACTTCCGGGTAGAAGTGCGCGGTGTAGTCGCCGCGGCGGTAGCCTTCGTCCCAGATCATGCCTTGCAGCGCCTTCAGCGCGGTGTGTTTGCGGTCCTGGTCGATCCAGCCCTGCAGCGATTCGGCCACCAGACTGTCCTGGCAGGCGCCGCCGATCTCGGTGGCCACCGCATCCAGCCAGCGGCGAACCTCCGGCTGCTGGCCATGCTCGGCCACGAACGCGGGCAAGGCCTTGCGGGCGTATGGGAACAGCACGTTCTTGACGAACGAGATGCTGCTGGTGGTGCCTTCGATGTCGGTCAGGATGACGCGGGGCTGCATGGATCAGGACGCCTGGGTGGGTACGTAACGGGGGAACTTCTGCGCGATGTCGGTGCCGGTGAAGTGCCCGACCCAGCCATCCGGCTCGGTGAAGAAGCGGATGGCCACGAAGCTCGGCTCATCGCCCATGTCGAACCAGTGGGTGGTGCCATCGGGTACGGCGATCAGGTCGTCCTTCACGCACTCGATCTCGTAGACCTTGTCACCTACGTGCAGGGTGAACAGGCCCGAGCCGGCCACGAAGAAGCGCACCTCGTCTTCCTTGTGGAAGTGTTCGTCGAGGAACTTCTTGCGCAGTTCCGCCCGGTTCGGGTTGTCCGGGGCGATCGAGGCCACGTCCACGCTCTTGAAGCCGCGCTCTGCGACCAGGCGGTCGATGTCGGCGCGGTAGGCGGCGAACACTTCATCCTGGCTGGCACCCGGAGCGACCGGCGCGGTGGCCTGCCAGCGCTCGAAGGTGACACCGATCTTCTGCAGTTCGGCAGCGATGATCGCGCCGTCCTGGCTGTCCAGCAGTGGCGATTCGGGGCGGGTGTCGTCGTAGATGCGCAGTCGGCTCATGGCGGCAGCTTGAACGTCTCGGGGGGAAGACAGGGTAGCAGGGTGGGGGCGAGGTGCAGATTCCGGATCGGCATCTGCACCTGCACGCGGGTTCAGCCGCGCAGCTTGCGCAGTTCCAGCTCGCAGTGGAACAGGAACTCGAACGCTTCCAGGTGGCGGCGCGCCTCGGCCATGTCGCGACCCCAGGCATACAGGCCGTGGCCGTCGATCAGGTAACCCCACAGGTTCTGCCGGTCCAGCAGGTCGTCGACCTGTTTCGAGAGCACATTCATGTCCTGGGTGTTGGCGAATACCGGCACGTCCACGGCCATTTCATGGGTGCTGTTGCCGGCGAAGGCCTTCAGCAGCTCGTAGCCTTCCAGGTGCACGTGGCCCTGCGGCGCATACAGGCGCGAGGCGATAGTCTGCACGGGCGAATGGGTGTGCAGGACGCAGCCGATCTCCGGGAAGCGGCGGTAGAGCTGGGTGTGCAGCAGGGTTTCGGCCGATGGGCGCAGCGGGCGGCCGACGGCCTTGCCGTCGAAGTCCACCACCATGATGTCGTCCTCGATCAGGCGGCCCTTGTCCTTGCCCGACACGGTGATCGCGGCGTGGCGGTCATCCAGGCGGTGGGAGAAGTTGCTGCTGGTGGCCGGGGTCCAGCCGGCGTGGGCCAGTTCGCGGACGTTGTCGATCAGCAGCTGGGCCAGTTCGCTCAGGCGCGCGGTGTCGTACGGGAAGGTGGGGGCGTTCATGCCGGAGATTTTACTGGATTCGGCCAACGGCTGAGCCCCTCGCGGCTGCTCTCAGAAGCAGATTCCGTGGGTTGGCCGGTCGGGTGGGCTGCGCAGGGGACGCCGTGAACCCGTCCTTGGGGGCTTGGCCGCGGCATCCATGCCGCGGACACCCCTGCGCAGCCCACCCGACCGGCCACGGACAGGTTCCGGCGTGCGGCCAGCCACGGAGTGAAGAAGGAAAAGCAAAAAGCGGGTCGCTTCGCTGCGCTTGCTCGGAGCCGAGCATGGCTCGGCTCTACAGGGAATTCATCGACCGGAGAGAATTCATCTCTCAGACGCAATTCATCCACGCATGGCGTGGATCTACTGGACGTGCCAGCAGACTGTCGGAGGT
>NZ_DS999412.1:3094668-3146729 GCF_000158575.1 Stenotrophomonas sp. SKA14 | reverse complement strand
AACCCGCCCCGCCAAAGCCTCAGCCCAGCGGTTGCCGTTGCTCCGGCTTCAAAGGCGGGTGCAGGGCCGCAGGCCCTGCAATGCAAAACCCCCTCACTTCCCCCGCAGGCGGCTGTGCTTGAAGCCGTAGCAGAAGTAGATCACGAAGCCGACGAACGTCCACACGCCCATCAGCATCCAGTTGTGCATCGTCATCGCCGACAGCAGCGCCAGGCAGCTCAGCACGCCCAGGCTGCAGATCAGCCACGCCATCGGCATGCGGAACGGGCGCGGCAGGTCCGGCTGGGTGCGGCGCAGGATCAGTACGCCGGCACAGACGGCGGCGAACGCGATCAGCGTGCCCATCGAAGTCAGCTCGCCGAGGATGTCCAGCGGGAACAGCGCCGCCAGCAGTGCGATGCCGATGCCGGTGATCACCGTGTTGATGTGCGGGGTGCGGTACTTCGGATGGATCTTGGTGAACACCGGCGGCAGCAGGCCGTCGCGCCCCATGATCATGAAGATGCGCGGCTGGCCGATGATCATCACCAGCACCACCGACGACAGGCCGACCAGCGCGCCGACCTCGACCACCCAGCGCAGCCAGCCCAGCTGCGGATGCGCGGCGACCGCAGTGACCACCGGCTCGTCGGTACCCAGCAACTGGTACGGCACCAGGCCGGTCATCACCGCCGCCATCGCGATGTACAACACGGTGCAGATCACCAACGAGAGCATCATGCCGATCGGCATGTCGCGCTGCGGGTTCTTCGATTCCTGCGCGGCCACCGACACCGCCTCGAAGCCGATGTAGGCGAAGAACACCATCGCCGCGCCACGCAGCACGCCTTCCATGCCGTACTTGCCGGGGCCTTCGTTGGCGGGGATGAACGGGGTCCAGTTGCTGGTGTCGACGTACTTCCAGCCGACCACGATGACCAGCACGATCAGGCCGGTCTTGAGCACGACCATCGCCATGTTCATCGCCGAGGACTTGCTGATGCCGACGTAGCACAGCCAGGTCAGCAGCAGCACCAGTGCGGCGGCTGGCAGGTTGGCGATCGCGCCGGTCGGGCGCAGCTGCGCGTCGAGTGGCGCGCTGACCAACGCCGCCGGAAGATGGATGTCGAACTGGCTGAGCAGGCTGAGGAAATAGCCGGTCCAGCTGACTGCCACGGCTGATGCGGAGACGCCGTATTCCAGCACCAGCATCCAGCCGATGAACCACGCCGAGAGCTCGCCGAAGGTGGCGTAGGTATAGGTGTAGGCGCTGCCGGACACCGGCACCATCGAGGCGAACTCGGCGTAGGCCAGTGCGCAGAAGGCGCAGCAGATGGCGGCCAGCACGAACGACAGCATGATCGCCGGGCCGGCATGGTTGGCGGCGGCCTGGCCGGTGATGACGAAGATGCCGCCGCCGATCACCGCGCCGATGCCGAGGGCGGTCAGCCCCCAGGGGCCGAGGTGGCGGCGCAGGCTGAGGCCGTTGGCGTCTTCATGGGCGGCATGCGGGTGCTTGGTGGCCCACAGTTGCTTGAACATGTGTGGTGGTCTTGTCGAAGCGCGCCGCCAGGGGCGCGCGGGGAAAACGGACGGGCCGGCGCGAGGCCGGCCCGTAGGCGGATCAGGGCGACTTGGCCAGCTTGCTGTTGCGGATGCCGTAGCCCAGGTAGATCAGCAGGCCGAGCAGCGTCCAGCCAACGAACAGGTGCCAGTGCACCACGAACGCCTGCCAGAACAGGAACAGGCAGGTGGCCGCGCCCAGCGGGCAGATGATCCACACCATCGGCACGCGGAACGGGCGATGGATGTCCGGCTTGGTATAGCGCAGCACCAGCACGCCGATGCAGACCGTAGCAAAGGCCAGCAGGGTGCCCATCGAGACCAGTTCGCCCAGCACGTTCAGCGGCACCAGGCCTGCCAGTGCCGCGGCGATCACGCCGACCACGATGGTGGCGACGTACGGGGTGCGGAAGCGGGCGTGGACCTTGCCGAAGAACTTCGGCAGCAGGCCGTCGCGGGAGATGGTGTAGGCGATGCGGGTCTGGCCCATCATCATCACCAGCACCACCGAGGACAGGCCGGCGATGGCGCCGATCTCGACCATGGTCTTCAGCCACGACAGGGTCGGGTAGGGCTCCAGCGCGGTGGCCACCGGCTTGTCGGTACCCAGCAGGTGGTACGGCATCATGCCGGTCAGCACCGCGCAGACGATGATGTAGACGATGGTGCACACCGCCAGCGAGCCGAGCAGGCCGATCGGCATGTTGCGCTGCGGGTCCTTGGTCTCGCCGGCGGCGGTGGAGACCGCATCGAAGCCGATGTAGGCGAAGAACACGATGGTGGCCGCGCGGAACACGCCGCTCCAGCCGAACTCACCCGGCACGCCGGTGTTTTCCGGGATGAACGGCTGCCAGTTGGCAGGATCGATATGGGCCGCGCCAATGCCGATGAACAGGCAGATGACGGTGACCTTGATCGCCACGATGATCGCGTTGACGAAGGCCGACTGGGTCACGCCCACGTACAGCAGGCCGGACACCGCCGCCACGATCAGTACCGCCGGCAGGTTGAACAGCTTGCCGGAGGAGACGAACTCGCTGCCGGTCCAGGCGATGGGCGCGGCGCTGAGCAGGTCCGGGAACGGCATGTGCAGCGTGGTGGTGATGAAGCTGATCAGGTACGCCGACCAGCCCACCGCGACCGAAGCCGAGGCGAACAGGTACTCCAGCACCAGGCACCAGCCGATGAACCAGGCCATGCCTTCGCCGAGGGTGGCGTAGGAATAGGAATAGGCGCTGCCGGAGACCGGCATCATCGCCGCGAACTCGGCGTAGCACAGGCCCGCCAGGGCGCAGGCGAATCCGGCGATCACGAACGACAGCATCACTGCCGGGCCAGCGTGGTTGGCTGCGGCCTGGCCGGTCAGCACGAAGATACCTGCGCCGATCACCGCACCCACGCCAAGCAGGATGAGGTGTTTAGCCGTGAGGGTCCGTTTCAACGTGGCTTCGCCGTCCAGGCTGCCTTCGATGGGTTCGCCGGCATCGACGTGCCCGGCCGGCTGGACCGGCTTGACCCTCAACAGAGCTTTCAGCATGCAGTACTTCCTAGTGATCGGATTGGGTGGGCCGCCGATACGTTGCCGGCAACCTTGAATGGTGAAGGCCGTGCGAACGGCCCGCTGTACCTTAGCCAAAGCTGAAGCCAACGCACAAGCGCAATCGCAACAATGAACGGCGATAATGAGCAGTATTTTTCCAGACGCCGCCCATTCATGAGCCAGACCGCCGAAACCCTTGCCGTGCTTGACGATCGCCTGCGTGGCCTGCTGCGGGACTATGCCCGCCGTGAGCCGGCCCACGACGCACTGGCTGCCGAATTCGGCACATTGTTGGACGATCCGGAAGATCCGTTCCGGCGCGAACGGCTGGCCGGCCACTTCACCGCCAGCTGCTGGCTGGTCAGCGCCGACGGGCAGCGCCTGCTGCTGACCCACCACCGCAAGCTGCAGCGCTGGCTGCAGCTGGGCGGCCACGCCGACGGCGACCGTGACCTGGCCCGGGTGGCGCTGAAGGAAGCCGAGGAAGAATCTGGTCTGACCGGCTTGGTACTGGAAGACCCGGCCATCTTCGATCTGGACAAGCACTGGATTCCAGAGCGCAAGGACGTACCGGGGCATTGGCACTACGACGTGCGTTTCGTGATCCGTGCGCTGGGTGGCGAAGCCTTCGTACTCAGCGAGGAATCGCTGGACCTGGCCTGGCGGCCGGTGGCCGAGGTTGCCGCCGATCCGGAATCGGATGAATCGATGCAGCGCATGGCACAGAGGTGGCTGGCGCGTTGAAGAACGCATCCACGCATGGCGTGGCTCTACTGCGATCCAGTAGATGCACGCCATGCGTGGAGGGTGAGATGTCGGATGGATTCCGCCGGGCATGGCCCGGCGAGACGTGATCAGTACAGGATGCGCGTGCGCAGGGTGCCGGGAATCGCGGCCAGCTCGTCGCGCACCGCGGCGGCCTGTTCCTCGCTGGCGGTGATGTCGATCACCACGTAACCCACCTTCGGGTCGGTGCGCAGGAACTGGCCGTCGATGTTGACGTTGTGGCGCGAGAAGATCTCGTTGACCTTGGACAGCACGCCCGGCACGTTCTGGTGGATGTGCAGCAGGCGCAGGCTGTCGGCATGCTCGGGCAGGGTCACTTCCGGGAAGTTGACCGCCGACAGCGTGCTGCCGTTGTCGCTGTAGCGCACCAGCTTGGCGGCCACTTCCACGCCGATGTTGTCCTGCGCCTCCAGCGTGCTGCCGCCCACGTGCGGGGTCAGGATCACGTTGTCGTGGCGGGTCAGCGGCGATTCGAAGATATCGCCGTTGCCCTTTGGTTCGACCGGGAACACGTCCAGCGCGGCGCCACCGACGTGGCCGCTGGCCAGCGCCGCGTCCAGCGCATCGATGTCGACCACGGTGCCGCGCGCGGCGTTGATCAGGTGCGCGCCCTTGCGCATCTTCGCCAACTCGGTGCTGCCGATCATCCACTGCGTGGACGGGGTTTCCGGTACGTGCAGGGTGACGATGTCGGCGCGGGCAAGCAGATCGTCCAGGCTGGCCGCGGCACGCGCATTGCCCAGCGCCAGCTTGGTTTCCACGTCGTGGAAGATCACCTGCATGCCCAGCGATTCAGCGAGCACGCCGACCTGGGTGCCGATGTGGCCGTAGCCGATGATGCCCAGCGTCTTGCCACGCACCTCATGGCTGCCGCTGGCCGACTTCGACCAGCCGCCGCGATGGCATTCGGCGTTCTTCTGCGGGATGCCACGGGTCAGCATGATCGCCTCGGCGATCACCAGCTCGGCCACGCTGCGGGTATTGGAATAGGGGGCATTGAATACCGGGATGCCGGCCAGCTCGGCCGCGTCGAGGTCGACCTGGTTGGTGCCGATGCAGAAGCAGCCCACCGCGATCAGGCGCTTGGCCTCGGCCAGCACCTCGGCGCTGAGCTGGCTGCGCGAACGGATGCCGACGATGTGCGCCTCGGCAATGCGCGCTTTCAGTTCGTCCTCGGGCAGCGCCTTGGTGTGCGCTTCGATCTGGCTGTAGCCGGCGGCGCTGAACACCTCCACGGCGGTCTGGCTGACCCCCTCCAGCAACAGCACGCGGATATCCTGCTTCGGGAACGAGGTCTTCTTCGGCGACATGGGGCAACACGGCCAGTGGGACAGGGGCCAATCACTATGCCAGATCGCGCAGCCCATGGTGCAGTGCGCAATTGGTTGCATCCGTAGCTATCTGCGCGCCTGCAGGGCTGGACGCTGGCGCGTGCCACTGGCACGCTTGCCCGTTCTTCACGCACCGCGCTGGACCGTCATGACCGATTCCCGCATTGCCTCGCTGCAGCAGGCCTGTCCCGGCCTGAAACTGAAGACTGATCCGGCCGACCTGGAGCATTACGGGCGCGACTGGACCCGGCGCTGGACGCCGGCGCCGCTGGCGATTGCATTGCCGGCCACGGTTGAGGAAGTGCAGGCGGTGATGCGCTGGAGCGCGGCCGAGGGCGTGGCGGTGGTGCCGTCGGGTGGCCGCACCGGCCTGTCCGGTGGCGCGGTCGCGGCCAACGGCGAGCTGGTGCTCAGCCTGGAGCGGATGAACAAGGCGCTGGCCTATGACGCGGTTGATCGCACCCTGGTGGTGCAGGCCGGCATGCCGCTGGAGGCGGTGCACAACGCCGCGCTCGACCACGGCCTGATCTACCCGGTTGATTTCGCGGCGCGCGGTTCCTGCACGATCGGCGGCAACATCGCCACCAACGCCGGCGGCATCCGCGTGATCCGTTACGGCAATACCCGCGAATGGATCGCCGGGCTGAAAGTGGTCACCGCCAGCGGCGAGCTGCTCGAACTCAACAAGGGCCTGATCAAGAACTCCAGCGGCTATGACTTCCGCCACCTGCTGATCGGCTCGGAAGGTACGCTGGGGGTGATCGTCGAGGCGACAGTGAAGCTGACCGACCCGCCGCCGGCCAGCAATGTGATGCTGCTGGCCGTCCCCAGCTTCGAGGTGCTGATGCAGGTGTTCGCCGCGTTCCGCGCGCGCCTGCAGCTGCAGGCCTTCGAGTTCTTCACCGAGCGGGCGCTGGAGCACGTGCTGGCGCATGGTGCGCAGGCGCCGTTCGACGAGGTGCACCCTTACTACGTGGTCACCGAGTTCGCGGCCAACGACGAGGCGCAGGAAGCGGCGGCGATGGCGGCGTTCGAGGACTGCATGGGCAACGGCTGGGTCAGCGATGGCGTGATCAGTGCCAGTGACGCCCAGGCCGCCCAGCTGTGGCGCCTGCGCGAAGGCATCACCGAGTCGCTTGCACGCTACAAGCCGTACAAGAACGATGTTTCGGTGCGGATCTCGTCGATGCCGGCGTTCCTGGCCGAGACCCAGGCGCTGATCGGGCAGGCCTATCCGCATTTCGACGTGGTCTGGTTCGGCCACATCGGTGACGGCAACCTGCATATCAACGTGCTCAAGCCGGACGACACCCCCGACGCCGAATTCGTGTCGCAGTGCGAGCACGTGACCAAGCTGCTGGCCCAGGTGCTGGCCCGTTTCGATGGCAGCATTTCCGCCGAGCACGGCATCGGCCTGGTCAAGAAAGGCTACCTGGACAGCACCCGCGGCCCGGCCGAGATCGCGCTGATGAAGGCAGTCAAACGCGCGTTCGATCCCCAAGCGCGGCTGAATCCCGGCAAGCTGTTCGACGTCTGAGCCGGGCAAATCCTTCACGTACCCGTTACGCTCCACGCATTCTCACAACCGGCTTCGAATCAGATGACCCGTCCGCTTGTTCTGCTCGCCCTGCTGTCCCTGCCGCTGGCCGGCTTCGCTTCCAGCTTCGCGGGTACCTCGGCCGGCTCGGCCACCGGTGCTTCCTCCGGTTCCTCGGCCAGCAGCTCGGGCGACGACAAGGTGGTACAGGCCGCACGCGATGATGCCGCTGCGTTCGTCGCCAGCGACGGCCAGATCCGCGGCGCACGCCTGCAGGCCGCGCTGGTCCAACTGCGCGAGCAGGATGCCGCTGCCCAGCAGCAGAGCGACCTGCAGCTGGCCCGCGCGCTGCTGGCACGCTGATCCGGCCTTCGGGTAGTGCCGGCCGCTGGCCGGCAACTCCATGACATCTGCACGGAACGCAGCCACGCTTGGCGTGGCGCTACTGCTGATCGCCCCCGTCGCGCACGCAGCCGACCGCCTGCAGCTCGACCCGGCGGGGCTGAGCCCTGCGCAGCAGCAGCTGGCCGGCCAGACCCTGGCCGATGTGCAGTCACTGCTGCCGGACGGCCTGCTGCGTGCCTTGCCGATGCAAGTGCAGGTGCGCTGGGGCGCTGACCTGCCCGCCGAGGTGCATGGCCGTGCCTTCGCCGGCCGCATCACGCTGCGCCGCGACCTGCTGGACGACAGCGTGCCTGGTGCGCGGCGGGCTCGACGCAGCGCGTTGGTGCACGAGCTGACCCATGTCGCCGACCGCAATGGCGCCGATTGGTCGCGCACTGCGCGTTGGCGCGATCTCGCCGGGTGGCAACGCAAGCCGTGGCATCTCGGTCGCGGCCACAACGACTTCCGTGATCGCAGCCCGGACGGTTATGAGCTGAAAGACCCGGCTGAATATCTGGCGGTAAACGCCGAGCATTTCATGCTCGATGCCGAGTTTGCCTGCCGTCGCCCGGCACTGGCGCAGTGGTACCAGGAGCACTTCGGCACGCCGCCGTCGCTGCCGCAGCCGCAGTGCGACCGCCGCGTCCCGTTGCTGCAGGCGGAGCCGGAGGAAGGGGCGGCATCACTGCTGCAGCTGGATCCCTCACGGGTTTACGCGGTGGATTACCTGTTCGCCGAAGGCAGCGCGCAGCCGATGAGCCGCTGGGGCCACAGCATGCTGCGGCTGGTGATCTGCCGGCCAGGCCGCGCGCCGGGGCCGGACTGTCGCCTGGACCTGGAGTACCACCGCGTGCTGTCGTTCCGCGCCTTCGTCGGCGACGTGCAGATTTCAAACTGGCGCGGGCTGACCGGTGGCTATCCCTCGCGGCTGTTCGTGCTGCCGCTGCAGCAGGTGGTGGACGAGTACACCAAGGTCGAACTTCGCGGGCTGCAGTCGTTGCCATTGCAGCTGGATCGCGACGAGATCGCCAGCCTGCTCGAGCGCACCGCGCAGGTGCACTGGAGCTATGACGGGCGCTATTACTTCGTCAGCAACAACTGCGCGGTGGAAACCGCGAAGCTGCTGCAGGCCGGCGTGCCGCGGCTTGGGAGCGCCGGCCTGGCGCAGCTGAGCCCGCGCGGGCTGAAGCGCCGGCTGGCGCGGTTGCAGGTGCTGGATGAGCAGGTGCTGGCCGATCGCGAATCAGCACAGGCGCAGGGCTATTACTTCGCCTCGGCGCGTGACCACTATCAGCAGTTGTTCGGCGTGGCCGCTGCCCAGCTGGCGTTGCCCGCGCGCGATGTGCGCGGCTGGTTGAAGCTGCCCGCGCGACAGCGCGCACCGTGGCTGCTGCAGGGTGACCTGCGGGCGAGTGCGGGCCTGCTGTTGCTGGAGCAGGCCGCGCAACGACGTGCCGAACTGCGCGCGCGCGATGTGCTCAAGCGGCAGCTGCTGGGTGCACCGGACAGCGCCCAGACCCGCAACCTGCGCGGGCTGCTGGAGCAGAGTGGGCAATGGCTGCGCCCGGGTACGTTGCTGCCGGGCGATGGCTACGGATTGCCGTTGGCCGGCGAACAGGCGCTCCTGATGCAGGCCGTGGCCACTGCCAGTGCGCAGGCGGTGCCGGCGTGGCAGGCGCTGCGCCTGCAGCTGCGCCAGCAGTTGCCGGTGAACCAGCGCGAAGAAATGGATGCGATCGATGCCAATCTGGCCGCGCTTGGTGCACACCTGCGCACGCAGGCGGCCAGCTCGCCTACTGGCGCGGCAGTTCGATGACGAAACGGCTGCCGCCGGCGCTGCCCGGCATGCAGTAGACGCGGCCACCGTGGGCGTCGGCGATGGCCTTGACCACGGCCAGGCCGAGCCCACTGCCACCGCCCTGCCGAGAGCGGGAGCCGTCGGCACGCATGAACGGTGTGAAGATGTCGGTGTGGAGCTCCGGGTCGATGCCCGGGCCCTCGTCTTCGATGGCCACCTGCACATGCGCTGGCGTGTCATGCACCGCAATCCGCACCTTGCCCGGGCTGGCGTAGCGACGCGCGTTCTCCAGCAGTGCCAGCAGCGCCTGGCGAAGCCGGGTCGGATCGCAGTGCGCGGTGTGTTCCTCGCGGCTGGTTTCCAGTTCCAGCACGAAGCCGGCAGCGCGGAACTGCGGGTCGACCAGGGTCATCACCGAATGCACCTCCGCCACCACGTCGGTACGCGCTCGGCGCACGTCCAGCCGCGCATTGTCGGACAGGCTCAGCACGCGCAGATCCTCGATCAGGCGCGACAGGCCTTCGACCTGGGCAAGCAGGCTGCGGAACTGGGATTCGTCGGGTTGGAACACGCCCTCGGCCAGCCCTTGCAGGCGGCCGCGCAGGATCGTCACCGGGGTGCGCAGCTCGTGGGCGATCGCGGCGTGCCACATGGCACGCTCGCTCTCCATGTGCTGCAGGCGCCGCGCCATCGCATTGAAGTCCTCGACCAGGGTGGCCACTTCGCCGGGTGAGTTCTCTTCGACGCTGGCGCGTGCACCGAGATCGCCGCCGGCCAGCGCGCGGACGCTGTCCACCAGCGAATTCAGCGGTGACAGGATGCGGTGTGCAAGCCGGAACGAGGCCGCAATGGCCAGCGCCAATCCGGTAAGGATCACCCCGACCATCCATGCCAGTTCCGGCCCTGTCGGCAGCCAGCTCTCCGGCTCCTCGGCACTGCCCGGGAAGAACTCGACCAGCACCGCGTACAGCAGCCACGACGACAGGATCATCATCACGATCACGCCGATCACCATCAGCGACATCGAGACGATGATGTGACGGCTCAGCCCGGAGCGGCGCAGGGGGCGCATCAGCGGTCGGCCATCAACCGGTAACCGACGCCGCGCACACTGGCCGGTACATTGAGCATGCCCACCTCATCCAGCTTGCGTCGCAGCTTGCTGACATGGCTGTCGACGGTGCGCTCCAGCGCCTCGCTCTCCGGCAGGCACTCGTGCATCAGTTCGCTGCGGCTGAAGATGCGCGTGGGGGCCAGTGCCATGCAGTGCAGCAGCTTGAACTCGGTGAGGGTAAGCAGCACTTCGTGGCTGTAGCCGTCGCCCTCCACGTGCACCGCATGCGTTGCCGAGTCGATCAGCAGCGGGCCCACGCGCAGCGCGCTGGGTGCATCCACGCGCGAGGCGCGCAGTGTACGCCGCAGCACGGCGCGCACGCGCGCGGCCACCTCGGCCGGATTGAACGGCTTGACCACGTAGTCGTCGGCGCCCATGCGCAGTGCGGTCAGCTTGTCCAGGTCCTGGTCCAGCGCGGTCAGCATGATCACCGGCGTATCGCCGCGTTGGCGCAGCTGGGTCAGCACGCTCCATCCATCCAGGCGCGGCAGCTGCACGTCCAGCAGGACCAGGTCGGGGCGGGCGCTGCGGTGCAGGTCGAGCGCGCCGTGGCCATCGGCGGCACGCAGGGTGCGCAGTCCTTCGCGTTCCAGATAGGCGGTGAGAATATCGGCGATCTCGGCCTCATCCTCGACGATCAGGACGAGGGCGGCGAGGGCAGGGGAGGCATGCATGCAGGGGCGGGGCCTTAAGGTGCTTGCCTCCATCGTATCTCCACAGTTCCTCCATCGAAACCCCATCATCGCCACGCACACTGCGCTCTTCAGAACCTTTCAGCCGCCCGCGCGGCATTGTGCACAGCAATGAGAACCTTCAGGACTCCGGCCGCGTTGATCGCGGCCTTCGCTCTGGCCATGACGGCCTGCTCCTCCCCCGAAGCCCCGCCCGAAGCCGCACCGCGTGTCAGCGTGGTCACCGTCGGCCCGCAGGTGGTGCAGCGTGACGATGAACTGCCCGGCCGCGTGGCCGCCGTGCGCACCGCGCAGATCCGCGCGCAGGTGGGTGGCATCGTGCAGCGCCGCCTGTTCGAGCAGGGCGCCGAAGTGAACGCCGGCCAGCCCCTGTTCCAGATCGATCCGGCCGCTTTCCGTGCCGACGTCGACTCAGCGCTGGCTGCGCTGCAGCGCAGTGAAGCGGCGTTGGGCCGCAGCCGCGTGCAGTCGCAGCGACTGCATGCCCTGGCCGCCGCGCAGGCGGTCAGCCAGCAGCATCGCGATGATGCCAGCGCCGAGTACGAACAGGCACGCGCGGCAGTGAATGAAGCGCGCGCGATCCTGTCCCGTCGCCAGCTCGACCTGCGCTATGCGACGGTCAGCGCACCGATTGCCGGCCGTATCGACCAGGCGTTGGTGACCGAAGGGGCGCTGGTCGGTGTTGCCGATGCCGAGCCGATGGCGGTGGTGCAGCAGATCGACCAGGTCTACGTCGACGTGCGCCAGCCTGCCGCGCAGCTGGAGTCGCTGCAGCGCAGCGCCGCCGGCGGTGGCGAACTGCCGGTGACGATCATCGGCGCTGCCGGCAAGCCGCTGTCTGAACGTGGCCAGCTGCTGTTCTCCGGCATCAACGTCGATGCGCGCACCGGTGACGTGATCCTGCGGATCCTGGTCGACAATCCGCAGCGCCAGCTGCTGCCGGGCATGTACGTGCGTGCCAGGGTGCCGCGCGGCGCCCCGGCCAGTGCGCTGACCGTGCCGCAGCAGGCGGTGCTGCGCAGCGCGGATGGCCAGGCCTATGCCTGGGTGATCGCGGGCGATGGCAAAGCGGTGATCCGCACGCTGGAGGTTGACGGCAGCGTTGATCGCCAGTGGCTGGTCCGGCATGGGCTGAAGGCAGGCGAGCGGGTGGTGGTCGAGGGCCAGGAGCGCCTGCAGGAAGGCGTGGTGGTCGATGCGCGCGACTGGCAGCGGCCGGTCGCCAGCGCCGGTGCGATGCAGGCCGGCAGCAAGGGCTGAGCCTTTCCCGGGCCAGTCTCTCCAGGGAAATCCAACATGGCACGTTTCTTCATTGATCGCCCGGTGTTCGCCTGGGTGCTGGCGATCTTCATCATCCTGGCGGGCGTACTGGCGATTCCGCGCCTGGCCGTGGAGCGCTATCCGGCCGTCGCGCCACCCAGCGTCAGCATCTATGCCAGCTACCCGGGGGCCAGCCCGCAGACGCTGAATGATGCGGTGGTCGGCCTGATCGAGCGCGAGCTGTCCAGCGTCAAGCACCTGCTGTATTTCGAATCGTCGGTGGACACCTCCGGCGAGGCTTCCATCACTGCAACCTTCAAGCCGGGGACCAACCCGGAGCTGGCGCAGGTGGACGTGCAGAACCGGATCAAGGCGATTGAACCCCGCCTGCCGCGCAGCGTGCGCCAGAACGGCCTGTTCGTGGAAGCTGCCGATTCCGGCTTCCTGATGCTGGTCGGCCTGCGCTCGCCGGATGCCAGCGTCAGCGAGGCGGCGCTGGGTGACTTCATGGCACGCAACATCATCGAAGAGCTGCGCCGCATTGATGGCGTCGGCCGCGTGCAGCTGTTCGGTGCCGAGCAGGCGATGCGGGTGTGGCTGGATCCGACCCGGTTGACCGGCTACGGCCTGACCATGAGCGATGTGGCGACCGCCATCGAGCAGCAGAACCTGGAGATCTCGCCGGGCCGCATCGGCGATTCGCCGGGCGTGGCGGGCCAGCGCATCACCGTGCCGCTGAGCGCCGATGGCCAGTTGTCCACGCCGGAACAGTTCGCCGCCATCGTGCTGCGCGCCGGCGCCGACGGTTCGCGGGTCGTGCTGGGTGATGTCGCCCGTGTGGAGCTGGGCGCGCAGAGTTACGCCTGGGGCACGCGGGAAGACGGCCACCCAGCGACGGCGGCCGGCGTGCAGCTGCGCCCGGGCGCGAACGCCGTGCGAACCGCCGCGGCAGTGCGCGAGCGCATGGCCGAGCTGGCACCGCTGCTGCCGCGTGGCGTGGAGTCGAGCATTCCGTTCGACACCGCGCCGTTCGTCAAGATCTCGATCCAGAAGGTGGTGCAGACGCTGTTGGAAGCGATGCTGCTGGTGTTCGCGGTGATGTACCTGTTCCTGCAGAACTGGCGCTATACGCTGATTCCAGCGCTGGTCGCCCCGATCGCGCTGCTGGGCACCTTCGCGGTGATGCTGGCGCTGGGCTTCTCGATCAACGTGCTGACCATGTTCGGCATGGTGCTGGCGATCGGCATCATCGTCGACGATGCGATCGTGGTGGTCGAGGGCGTGGAACGGATCATGGCCGAGGAAGGCCTGCCGCCGCGCGAGGCCACCATCAAGGCGATGCGCGAGCTGACCGGCGCGGTGATCGGCATCACCCTGGTACTGATCGCGGTGTTCATTCCGATGGCGTTGGCCAGCGGCTCGGTGGGCGCGATCTACCGCCAGTTCACCGTGGCGATGGCGGTGTCGATCCTGTTCTCGGCGCTGCTGGCGCTGAGCCTGACCCCGGCGCTGTGCGCGACCTTGTTGCGCCCGAACAGCCATGGTCATCACGGTCGTGGCGGGCTGTTCGGCGCCTTCAATCGTGGCTTCGAGAGGATGACCGGGCGTTACCAGCGAGGCGTGGCCTCGGTGCTGCAGCGGAGCGGGCGGGTGATGGGCGTGTTCGCCGCGCTGGTGGCCGCGTTGCTGCTGGGGCTGCACTGGCTGCCCGGCGCGTTCCTGCCGGAAGAGGACCAGGGCTATTTCATGACCTCGATCCAGCTGCCCGCCGAAGCCACGGCCGAGCGCACGCTGGCGGTGGTGGAAGCCTACGAACGGCACGTGGCGTCGCGCCCGGGCATCGGTTCCAACCAGTCGATCCTCGGCTACAGCTTTTCCGGTTCGGGCCCGAGCGCGGCGCTGACCTACACCATGCTGAAGGACTGGGGCGAGCGCGCCGGTGCCACCGCAGCCGGTGAGGTGGAGGCGGCGCAGAAGGCGATGGCGGCCGTCGCCGAGGGCGAGGTGATGAGCGTGATGCCACCGGCAATCGACAGCCTTGGGCGTTCGTCCGGCTTCTCGCTCGCCCTGCAGGCGCGGACCGGGCAGAGCCAGGCCGAGTTGCGTGCGGCCCTGCAGCAGCTGCTGAAACTGGCCGAGGCCAGTCCGCTGCTGTCGGAGGTGCATGCCGATGGCCTGCCGGCCGGCACCAGCGTGCGGCTGGACATCGACCGCGCCAAGGCCGAGGCGATGGGCGTGGGCTTCGAGCACATCAGCAGCACGCTGTCGGCGGCGATGGGCTCGCAGTACGTCAACGACTTCCCCAACAAGGGCCGGTTGCAGCAGGTGATCCTGCAGGCCGACGCGCCGCACCGGATGGAGCTGGAGGACGTGCTGAAGCTGTACGTGCGCAACAGCGAAGGCGGCATGGTGGCGCTGTCCGAACTGGTCACGCCACACTGGACCGAAGCGCCGCTGCAGCTGCAGCGCTATCTCGGTTTCCCGGCGCTGAATCTGTCCGGCGCACCGGCATCGGCCGTGTCGACCGGCCAGGCCATGGCGGAGATGGAGCGGTTGGCCAGGCAGCTGCCCTCCGGCTTCGCCCTGCAGTGGACCAGCCAATCGCTGCAGGAGCGCGAATCGGGGGCACAGGCGCCGTGGCTGCTGCTGTTGTCGATGCTGGTGGTGTTCCTGGTCCTGGCGGCGCTGTACGAGAGCTGGTCGATTCCACTGGCGGTGATGCTGGTGGTGCCGCTGGGCCTGCTCGGTGCGGTCGCGGCGGTGTTGTTGCGCGGCATGCCCAATGATGTGTTCTTCAAGGTGGGCATGATCACGGTGATCGGGCTGTCGGCGAAGAACGCGATCCTCATCGTCGAGTTCGCGCGGCAACTGCAGCAGCAGGGGCGCGGCCTGGCCGAAGCGGCGCTGGAGGCGGCGCGGCTGCGCCTGCGGCCCATCGTCATGACCTCGCTGGCGTTCGCGCTGGGCGTGGTGCCGCTGATGCTGGCGCAGGGGGCGTCGAAGGAAACCCAGCAGGCGATCGGAACCGGCGTGTTCGGCGGCATGGTCAGCGCGACCGTGCTGGCGGTGTTCTTCGTGCCGGTCTTCTATGTAGTGGTGCAGGGCGCGCGGCAATGGATCGCGCAACGCCTGCGCAGGCGCCGGCCGATGCCGGAAGGATCCGTGGATGGAACGGAACATCGTTGAAGACCTGCATGAACTGCAGTTGATCGCACTGGAGCAGCGTCTGTGCCAGGCGCTGCTGGCCGGCGACCACGATGCGCTTGGCACGCTGGTATCGCCAGCGCTGTTCATGATGGATGGCCAGGGCGGGCGCATGCTCGACCTGCCCTGGCTGGGCGAGTGGCTCGCAGGCCATCTGCAGGTGCGCAGCCTGCAGGTGGACACGGTGGAGACGCTGCTGTGCGGGCGGCTGGCGCTGTTGTCCAGTGACGTGCGCCTGGCGGTGTGCCGGAAGGGCCGCGAGCGCGAACTGAAACTGCGCCTGCTGCGGGTGTGGACCTGCAGTTCCGGCGACAGCGGTGCCCAGCTGCTGTCGATGGCGGTGCTGGCCGCGTGAGCGTGGTCAGGCCGCTTTCAGGCCCCGCTCACTGCCAGGTGATAGGGTCGAACCTCTCAGTAGTGTCGACAAGGAGTCGAGCCATGCGTGTAGTTCCCAGTCTGTTGGCAGCCTCCCTGGCGTTGGTGCTGGCCGCGTGCCAGCCGGCACAGCCGCCCGCCGCGGGCGGCAATGATGCCGCGCCGCCGGCCGCGCCCGAACCGGCGGCCAGCACTGGCGCCGGCAGCGAGACCTTGTACCAATGCGGCGATCTGAACGTGCGCGCGACCTTCAATGGCGAGGATGCGGCCACGGTGGTGATCGGCGATCGCACCTTTGCGATGACCTCCGAGCGCGCGGCGTCGGGCGCGAAGTATGGTGATGGCCAGGGCAACAGCTTCTGGACCAAGGGCAGCGATGACGGGCTGTTGAGCCTGAAGGGCGAGCCGGACCGCGAATGCCACGCGGTGGAAGCCACCGAGGGCGATGGCAGCGCCGGCAACGCGGCGTTCCGTGCCACCGGCAACGAACCGGGCTGGCTGGCCGTCGTGGATGGCGACAGGCCCGGCCTGCAGGTGGAAGTGGATTACGGTGAGCGACGCTTCGACGTGGCCAAGCCCACCGAAGGTGCTGACGGCTGGAGCGGAAAGGCGTCCGATGGCACCGACGTCAAGCTCAGCTTCCAGCGCACCACCTGCCAGGACGACATGAGTGGCGAATCATTCGACGCCAAGGTGAATCTGACCATTGGCACGCGCCAGTACCACGGTTGCGGTAATTTCGGTGCCCAGCAGCCGTAAGTGATCCGTGCAGCCGGGACGGTGCCCGGCTGCACGGAAGATGCTGCCTGCGGCGGCATGCGCCGCAGGCAGCACCACGCGCTTAGTCGGCGCGGCCGGCGAATTCACCGGTGGCGGTATTCACCAGCACCCGTTCGCCGTTGACGATGTACTCCGGCACCATGATCTCGATGCCGGTGTTGAGCTTGGCCGGCTTCGGGCGCTTGGTGGCGGTGCCGCCCTTCAGCTCCGGCGGGGTCTCGATCACTTCCAGCACCACCGAGGCCGGCAGCTGGATCGCCACCGGCTGCTCGTCAATGACCTGCACGTAGATTCCAGTCAGGCCGTCGGTGATGTAGCCGGCGTCGTCGCCGATCACGTCCGCGTCCAGCGTGTACGGGGTGTAGTCCTCGTCATCGAGGAACACGAAGGCGTCGCCGTCCTTGTACGAATAGGTGGACTGGCGGCGCAGCAGTTCGACCTCGACCAGGTTGTCGTCGGCATCGAAGCTGGCGTCGAGCTTGTTGCCGCCCGGCACGCTGTACATGATGAAGCGGAAGCGGACGTTGCCGCCGCGACCCTGCGGCGAGCTGCGCTCGATGTCGCGGATCTGGTACACGCCGTTGTTGTACTCGACGACGTTGCCCTTCTTGATGTCGTTGGCTTTCATGGTGATCTAGGTCGTTGGGGGAGGGCGCCGTCCCGGCGCCCGGGGGAATCACTTCGGAGCGAGGCGGGTAGCGCCGTCCAGGCGGATGGTCTCGCCATTGAGATAGGTGTTGCCGAGGATGAAGCCGACCAGGCTGGCGAAGTCTTCCGGCTTGCCCAAGCGCGACGGGAACGGGATCGAGGCGGCCAGCGACTGCTGCACGGCTTCGGGCATGCCGTCGACCATCGGCGTCCAGAACACGCCCGGCGCAATCGTGTTGACGCGGATGCCGAAGCGCGACAGTTCGCGCGCCATCGGCAGCGTCATTGAGACAACGCCGCCCTTGCTGGCGGCATACGCGGCCTGGCCGATCTGGCCTTCATAGGCGGCGATGCTGGCGGTGTTGATGATCACGCCGCGCTCGCCGTCGGTGCCGGCCTCGTTGTGCTGCATGCGGTTGGCCGCGGCCTTGGCCACGTTGAAGCTGCCGACCAGGTTGACCATCACCGTGCCCTGGAAGCCGGCCAGCGGCATCGGGCCCTCTTTGCCCAGCACGCGACCGGCGCCAAGGATGCCGGCGCAGTTCATCGCCACGTTCAGGCCACCGAGGAAATCGTGGGCCTGGTCGATGGCTGTCGAGACGGCCGCCTCATCGCTGACGTTGACGTTGAAATAGCGGGCCTTGTCGGCCCCCAGTTCGGCAACGGCGGTTGCGCCCTTGTCGTCGTTGAGGTCGAACAGGGCCACCTTGCCGCCCTGGGCGACGAGGTGCTGGGCCACGGCCAGGCCGAGGCCGGAGACGCCGCCAGTGATCACGGCACGTACGGAAGACAGCTGCATTGAACGGTCCTGCAGGTTCGAGAACCGCCGATTCTAACGGAAGCCACGACCGTCGCTGTTGTGCACTGCGCTGCCTGTGCGTGGCGGCGCAGTGCGGCGGTCAGCCGGCGGCGGCGAGGGCCTGTCCGGTGCGGCTGGCGGTGGCGCGGCCGAGCAGGCCGGCCAGCCAGCGGCCGGTCTCGGCCAGTGCCGGCAGGTCCACGCCGCTGTCCAGGCCCAGGCCCTGCAGCAGGTAGACCACATCCTCGCTGGCGACGTTGCCGCTGGCGCCTTTGGCATACGGGCAGCCACCGGCGCCGGACACGGCGCTGTCGACCACGCGCACGCCTTCTTCCAGGCAGGTGGCGATGTTGGCGATGGCCTGGCCATAGGTGTCGTGGAAGTGCACGGCCAGAGCCGCCATCGGAATCTCGGCGGCGACCGCCTGCAGCATGGCACGAGCCTTGCGCGGGGTGCCGACGCCGATGGTATCGCCCAGCGAGATTTCGTAGCAGCCCATCTGGTGCAGGGCACGGGCCACGCGCACCACGTCGGCCAGCGGTACTTCGCCCTGGTAGGGGCAGCCGAGCACGGTGGACACATAGCCGCGCACACGCACGCCATCGGCGGCGGCACGGCGCAGGATCGGCTCGAAACGGGCCAGCGACTCGTCGATGCCGGCATTGGTGTTGGTGCGGTTGAACGCTTCGGAGGCGGCGGTGAACACCGCCACTTCCTCCACGCCGACCGCGCGGGCACGGTCGTAACCCTGTTCGTTCGGCACCAGCACCGGGTAATGGATGCCGGGCCTGCGCTGGATGCCGGCATAGACCTCGGCGGCATCGGCCAGCTGCGGGATCCACTTCGGGCTGACGAAGCTGGTCGCCTCGATGCTGCGCAGGCCGGTGGCCGACAGGCGGTTGATCAGTTCGATCTTGTCGGCGGTGGACACCGACTGCTTTTCGTTCTGCAGGCCGTCACGCGGGCCGACTTCGACGATGCGGACGTAGTCGCTCATGCCTCTACCTCGGAGCCGGGGCGGTGGCAGACCGCTTCGATGTTGTTGCCGTCCGGGTCGAGCACGAAGGCGCCGTAGTAATCCGGGTGGTACCACGGGCGCAGGCCGGGGGCGCCATTGTCGCGGCCGCCGGCGGCGAGGGCGGCGGCATGGAAGGCGTCCACCTGCGCGCGGCTGGCGCAGGCAAAGGCCACGTGGACGCCGTGGCTGGCGGTGCCACCATTGCCGAGCCAGAAGAACGGCTTGCCGTCGCTACCGAAACCGATGTGGTCGTGGGCGCCGCTCTGTTCGGCGGTCACTTCCATCACCACGCCGATCTGCAGCGGCGCCAGCGCGTGCAGGAAAAAGGCCTTGCTGCGCGCCAGGTCGGCGCTGGTCAAACCAAGATGATCGAGCATGTTCAGGCTTCCGTGACCCAGTGGGGGGCGCGCTTGTCGAGGAACGCGCCCAGGCCTTCCTGGCCCTCGGCGGAGACCCGCAGGCGCGCGATCAGCGCGGCATTATCCCGATCCAGCGCGTCGCGGTCATGGCTGTCGCGGACCTGCCGGACCAGCTGCTTGGCGGTGGACGAGGCGATCGGGCCGGCCTTGTCGAGCAGGGCCAGCTGGCGTTCCAGTGCCTCGTCCAGGCGCTCGGGCTCGACCAGCTGGTGCACCAGGCCGATACGCAGTGCGGTATCGGCGTCGAAGTGCTCGCCGGTGGCGAACCAGCGCCGGGCCTGGCGCGGGCCGATGGCCTCGATCACGTAGGGCGAGATCACCGCCGGCAGCAGGCCGAGGCGGCTTTCGGTCAGGCCGAAGCGGGCCGAGCTGCTGGCGATGGCGATGTCGCAGCAGGCGACCAGGCCGACGCCGCCACCGAAGGCGGCGCCGTGGACCCGGGCCAGGGTTGGCTTGGGCAGCTCGTCCAGGGTGCGCATCAGTCGCGCCAGCGCCAGCGAATCCTCGCGGTTGTCGGCCTCGCTGGCAGCGGCCATGCCACGCATCCACTGCATGTCGGCGCCGGCCGAGAAGGAGGCACCGTGGCCGGCCACCACCACCGCGCGGACCGCATCATCGCGGCCGGCGGCTTCCAGCGCGGCGGTCAGCCGGGCGATCAGGCTGGCGTCAAAGGCGTTGTGCAGCTCCGGCCGGTTCAGCCAGAGAGTGAGGACGGCGCCACGGCGCTCGATCTGCAAAGCATCGTTCATGGGATTCCAGGGTCACTCCATACCTGTATGGATCATAGCGGGCCATTGGTCATGGGCCATGACGCGACGCGGGAATGTTAGAATCGAGAACCATTTACATCCAGCAGAGATTACGCTAGATGACGCTGTCCGAACTGCCGCTGCATACCTCGGCCGTGGTCGGGTCCGTGCAGGACCTGCATGCCAACGATGCGATCGCCCGCCGCCTGCGCGAACTGGGCTTCGTCAAGGGCGAGGAAGTGCGCCTGGTGGCCAAGGGCCCGGTAGGCGGGGAGCCGCTGCTGGTGCAGGTCGGGTTCACCCGGTTCGCGCTGCGGATCAGTGAAGCCAAGCGCGTCGTGGTTGACGCCGCCAGCCAGGAACGACGTGCATGACCGCTACTGCCTCCACCGCCCCCCTGCGCGTTGCGCTGGTCGGTAACCCGAACAGTGGCAAGACCGCCCTGTTCAACCAGCTGACCGGCAGCCGGCAGAAGGTCGCCAACTACACCGGCGTCACCGTCGAGCGCAAGGAAGGCCGCCTGCGCGCGCCGTCCGGTCGTGAATTCGCGGTGCTCGACCTGCCGGGTGCCTACAGCCTGCAGCCGGCCAGCCTGGACGAGGCGATCACCCGTGACCTGTGCCGTGGCTTCTACCCAGGCGAGGCCGCGCCGGACGTGCTGCTGTGCGTGATCGATGCCACCAACCTGCGCCTGCACCTGCGCTTCGCGCTGGAACTGCGCGAGCTGGGCAAGCCGATGGTGGTGGCGCTGAACATGGTCGACGCGGCCCAGCGCCGCGGCATCCAGGTGGACGTGGCCGCGCTGGAGCGCGAGCTGGGCGTGCCGGTGGTGGAAACCGTGGCAGTACGCAAGCAGGGCGCCAAGGCGCTGGTCGAGCGCCTCGATGCGATGGTGCCGCACCTGGATGCGCCTGTACCGGGCCCGGAAGGCGGCATCGACTATCACGCCAAGGTGCGCCAGATCCTGTCGGTGGCCGTGCGCATGCCGGCACGTACCGCCAAGATCGATGACGCGCTGGACCGCTGGCTCTTGCACCCGGTGTTCGGCCTGGTCAGCCTGGCGGTGGTGATGTTCCTGATTTTCCAGGCGGTCTACGCCTGGGCAACGCCGCTGATGGATGCCATCGAGGCCGGTTTCGCCTGGCTCGGCGCGTTCGTCGGCAGCGTGTTGCCGGAAGGGCCGCTGGCCAGCCTGCTGACCGACGGCATCATCGCCGGCGTCGGCGGCGTGGTGGTGTTCCTGCCGCAGATCCTGATCCTGTTCTTCTTCATCCTGGTGCTGGAAGAGTCCGGCTACCTGCCGCGTGCGGCCTTCCTGCTCGACCGCATGATGGCGGCCGCCGGCCTGTCCGGACGCTCGTTCATCCCGCTGCTGTCCAGCTTCGCCTGCGCGGTGCCGGGCATCATGTCCACCCGCAGCATCCAGGACCCGCGCGACCGCCTGGCCACGATCCTGGTCGCGCCGCTGATGACCTGCTCGGCGCGCCTGCCGGTGTATGCGCTGCTGATTGGTGCGTTCATCCCGCAGAAGACCGTGTGGGGCGTGTTCAACCAGCAGGGCCTGGTGCTGTTCGGCCTGTATGCGGCCGGCATCCTCAGTGCGCTGGCGATGTCGTGGATCATGAAGAAGTGGCGCCGCGACAAGAGCGAGCATCCGCTGATGCTGGAGCTGCCGTCGTACCGCCTGCCGCATGTGCGCGACCTGGCGGTGGGCCTGTACGAGCGCGGCATGATCTTCCTCAAGCGCGTCGGCGGCATCATTCTGGCGCTGACCATCCTGCTGTGGGTGCTGCTGTCGTTCCCGGCGGCGCCGGTGGGCGCCACGATGCCGGCCATCGACTACAGCTACGCCGGCCAGATCGGCCATGCGATGGCGGTGTTCTTCGCGCCGCTGGGCTTCAACTGGCAGATCTGCATCGCGCTGATTCCGGGCCTGGCCGCGCGCGAAGTGGCCGTGTCCTCGCTGGCCACCGTGTACGCGCTGTCGGCGGCCGATGACGATGCCGCCAGCCAGGCGCTGACCCCGCTGATCAGCGACGGCTGGTCGCTGGCCACTGCATTGTCGCTGCTGGTCTGGTACATCTACGCCCCGATGTGCATCTCGACGCTGGCCACCATCAAGCGCGAGACCAATTCGTGGAAGACGATGGCCTTTTCGGCGTTCTACCTGTTCGCCGCGGCCTACGTGGCGGCGCTGATCACCTACCAGGTGACCCGGGCGCTGGGAGGCGGCTGATGGACAGCGGATTGCTGCTGCAATACCTGATCATCGCGGTGGCCGTGCTGGTCAGCGCCTGGGTGGTGTTGAAGAAGCAGTTCCCGGGCACCGTGCGCAGGGTGCGCGGCGCATTGGCGCTGGCCCTGCTGAAGCCGGGCCGCGCCGCCTGGCTGCAGGGGCTGGGGCGGAAGATCGCGCCGCCGGCGACGGGCGGCGGTGGCGCGTGTGGCGGTTGCGACAGCTGCGGGCCAACCAAGAAGTAGCGTCGGGCTTGCTCGACGGCGGCCGCCCGGTGGGTGTGAACTTCGCCCGGTGGGTGCGAACTTCACCCGGTGGGTGCGAACCTTGGTTCGCACGCCTCCCGGGTTCAGACCTCCCTGCGGATGAGCGCGCGGAAGTTTCCGTCCCGATTCAATCGACGCACTGACTCGCGGTTTCCATGGGCTTCCGCAAAGCCCGCCACATCGGCAAGGGCGCCGAGCAGCAGGCCTTTCAGCGCATCACGGTTGCCGGCCTCCAGCAGATCATCCAGATCCTGCTGGATGAAGGCCCGGCGCAGGCCGGGCGTCTCTTCGATCCGCCAGTCGACATGCGGCGTGGGAATGCTGGAGCGGTACCTGAACGCAGTTTCCAGGTCGGAAGGCGCAAGCGGATACTCAAGCAGCTCTGGAAAGTAGAGCCCGGCATTCACGTAGAAGCCCCGGTGTTCGCTGGCGCGTTGGTGGTTCACGACAAGCAGGGCGCCCTCCAGCATCCGGTAGCGGGTGGTGGTGGTCCCGGCAAAGCCTGTCTTCCTTGCACATCTGCTGAAGACTGTCGCGGATTTCATGGGGCCCGCCTGGGCTGGAGGAAGGGCCCACAGCCTTGTCGCGCCGTGCGCGAGGGTCAATTGGCAAACGCGACACGCGCAACGAGCGCCCCAGGTGGGTGCGAACCTCGGTTCGCACGCCTTGCCCATGGCCTGCATCTACCTGGCGCGGGAACCCAGCTCCGCTGCCAGCGCCAGCCACGTGCTGCGTTGCGCCGGCGTGCTGCTGCGTACCGCGCCGAGCCGGCTGACCCGTACCGGGCGGATGCCGCAGAATTCCAGGATGGTCGCGCGGATCTGCACGATGCCGGGGTCGCGGTAGACCTAGCGGTAGTACCAGGGTGGCGTATCCAGCGTTGTGATCACCCGCGCGCTGCGGCCGGCCAGCAGCCGGTCCCACCACACCGAATCGCGCCGGTAGCGGTAGCGGTTCACGCGCGCCACCGGCGGCAGCAGGCCGCGGGCTTCGTACAGGCGGATGGCCTTGGCGCTGGCGCCGGTCAGGCGGCTGACCTCGGAGATGCGCATCGGCTCAGTCCCGCACCAGCCCGCCATCGACCACCAGGTTCTGGCCGGTCACCGCGCGCGACCAGGGGCTGGCGAAGAACAGTGCTGCATCGGCGAACTCGGCCGGGGTGGTGACGCTGCGCAGCGGGGTGTTGGCGGCGATGTAGTCGAACACCGCCTCGGGCGTGGCGGCGCTGGCATCGGTGGTGCGCAGCAGTCCGCCGGACAGCATGTTCACGGTAATCCCGTGCGGGCCAAGATCGCCGGCCAGGGTGCGGGTCAGCGACAGCAGCGCAGCCTTGGCCGCGGTGTAGTCGTGGTAGGGCACGACCGGGTTCTGGAACAGGTTGGTACCGATGTTGATGACGCGGCCGAAACGGCGCGCCTGCATGCCGGGCAGGGCGGCCTGCACGGTGTTGAGCGCGCCACGCACGCTGCCCTCGAACTGCGCCTGGAACGCGGGCCAGCCGATATCGGCTGCGCTGTCGCGGGCATCGCCATTGAACGAGAAGGCGGCCAGCGCGTTGTTGACCACCGTGGTGACGCCCTGGCCGAAGTGCGCCAAGGCCTGCTGCAGCATGGCGTCGACCTGGGCGCGGTCGGTGATGTCTGCCGGCAGTGCGATGGCCTGTCCGCCCAACTCGGCGGCCAGTGCACGTGCAGCGCCTTCGCTGCGGCGGTAGTTGATGATGACCCGCGCGCCGTGCGCAGCGAAGGCACGGGCGATGTGCTGGCCAAGGCCGCGGCCGGCGCCGGTGACCAGCACCAGTTGTTCGCTGATCTGCATGGTGGAACTGCCATCCATTGCGTGAAAGGGCATGCAGCGTAGCAGCGATGGCGCTTGCCGGAGCGGGTGCGCTGCCGCTAGCCTGCGGGCATGAACCAGACTCCCCTGCGATTGCTCATTCACGGCGCCTCCGGGCGCATGGGCCAGGCCCTGCTGCGGCTGGCCGCTGAACACCCCGAAACCCTGCAGATCGTGGCGGCGGTGACCGGCCGCGCGCCGGCCCAGCGCGTGGTCGACGGCGTGCCGTTCTTCGCCGCCAGCGAGCTGCCTGGCGCGCCGGTGTTCGACGTGGCAATCGACTTCAGCCTGCCGGAGGGTTTCGATCCGATGCTGGCGTTGTGTGTGGAGCGCGGCGCGGGACTGGTGTCGGGCACCACCGGCATCTCCAGCGCGCAGCGCCAGGCGCTGGAGGCCGCGGCGGCGTCCATCCCGCTGGTCTGGGCCTCGAACTTCAGCCTGGGCGTGGCGGTGCTGGACGAGCTGGTCGAGCGCGCGGCGCAGGCCGTGGCCGGCTGGGACTGCGACATCGTCGAATCGCATCACACCCAGAAGAAGGACGCGCCGTCGGGTACGGCGCTGACCCTGGGGGCGGCCGCGCAGCGGGGTGGGGCGCAGCCGCACTACGCCAGCCTGCGTGCCGGCGATATCGTCGGCGAGCATCTGGTGCAGTTCACCGGCCTCGGTGAGCGCATCGAGCTGGTCCACCGCGCCACCAATCGAGACATTTTTGCCCGCGGCGCGCTGTTCGCCGCCCGCCAGCTGCATGGCCGGGCGGCCGGCAGCTACCGCGTACGCGATCTGCTGCAATAGAGCGGGTAGAGCCGGCCGCTGGCCGGCTGCCTCGGGTGGCTGAGGCCATTGGGATCGCCGGCCAGCGGCCGGCACTACCAGGCGGCGGCCCACGCATACGCCGCCGGATTGAAATGAATGCGCAAACGCCTGTTCATGAACAGCGATAACCGCTGGCGCGAGCGCCCCGGCAGCGCTACAATTCGCACTCGCCGAATCACGAAAGCCGGACCGGTTCCAGACCGTACGTCCGCGCTTTTTTGCAACCGGATTTCCGTGAAGCGCAGGCGTGACTTCGGCAGCCCCCTCGGTAGCCAAAGTGAGATTTCCGTGACCCAAGCCGCAATCCTCGTCCTCGAAGACGGCACCGTATTCGAGGGCGAATCCGTAGGCGCGCCCGGCCTGTCCGTCGGTGAAGTGGTGTTCAACACCGCCATGACCGGTTACCAGGAAGTGTTGACCGACCCGTCCTACGCCCGGCAGATGGTCACGCTGACCTATCCGCATATCGGCAACACCGGCATGACCGACCAGGACAATGAAGCGTCCAAGGTGTGGTCGGCCGGCCTGATCGTGCGCGACGTGCCGCGCCGCCCCAGCAACTGGCGCAGCCAGGTGTCGCTGCAGGACTGGCTGATCCAGCGTGGCGTGGTCGCCATCGCCGGCATCGACACCCGCAAGCTGACCCGCATCCTGCGCGAGAAGGGCGCGCAGAACGGTGCGCTGATGGCCGGCGACATCGACGTGGAAAAGGCACTGGAAGCCGCCCGCAAGTTCCCGGGCCTGAAGGGCATGGATCTGGCCAAGGTCGTCACTACCGAGAAGACCTACACCTGGACCGAGGGCCAGCTGGACCTGGATGCCAATGCCTTCGTCAGCGTGCCGGCGAAGTTCAAGGTCGTGGCCTACGATTTTGGCGTGAAGACCAACATCCTGCGCATGCTGGCTGAGCGCGGCTGCGAAGTGACCGTGGTGCCGGCGCAGACCCCGGCCGCCGAAGTGCTGGCGCTGAAGCCGGACGGCGTTTTCCTGTCCAATGGCCCGGGTGACCCGGAACCGTGCGACTACGCCATCGAAGCGATCAAGACCTTCATCGACGTGAAGATCCCGACCTTCGGCATCTGCCTGGGCCACCAGCTGCTGGGCCTGGCCTCGGGCGCCAAGACCATGAAGATGGGCCACGGCCACCACGGTGCCAACCACCCGGTGCAGGACCTGGACAACGGCCGGGTGATGATCACCTCGCAGAACCACGGCTTCGCGGTTGATGAATCGACCCTGCCGGCGACCCTGCGCGTGACCCACCGTTCGCTGTTCGACGGTACCAACCAGGGCATCGCCCGCACCGACGTGCCGGCGTTCTCGTTCCAGGGTCACCCGGAAGCGTCGCCCGGCCCGACCGATGTCGGCCCGCTGTTCGACCGTTTCGTGGCCCTGATGGAACAGAGCAAGGCGTGATCAGTACGTCGCCGGCTTGCCGGTGGCGTCGCGATGGACCGTAAGCCCCCGCATCGCTGCTGCCGCTGGCGCGGCGCTGCGGATCAAGATTCCTGATCGACAGCGTGCGATCACCCCCCTTGTCACGCTGTACTGACTTAGAGAAGAAAATGCCCAAGCGCACTGACCTCAAGACCATCCTCATCATCGGTGCTGGCCCGATCGTCATCGGCCAGGCCTGCGAGTTCGACTACTCCGGCGCCCAGGCCTGCAAGGCCCTGCGCGACGAGGGTTACCGCGTGGTGCTGGTCAACAGCAACCCGGCCACGATCATGACCGACCCGGAGATGGCCGACGCCGTCTACATCGAGCCGATCAACTGGCAGACGGTCGAGAAGATCATCGCCAAGGAAAAGCCTGACGCGCTGCTGCCGACCATGGGTGGCCAGACCGCGCTGAACTGCGCGCTGGACCTGGCCGACCACGGCGTGCTGGAGAAGTACAACGTCGAACTGATCGGCGCCAAGCGCGAAGCGATCCGCATGGCCGAAGACCGCGAGCTGTTCCGCGTGGCCATGGGCGAGATCGGCCTGGAATGCCCGACCGCTGCCGTCGCCCACACCCTGGACGAAGCGCTGGAGATCCAGACCCGCGTCGGCTACCCGACCATCATCCGCCCCAGCTTCACCCTGGGCGGCAGCGGTGGCGGCATCGCCTACAACCGCGAAGAGCTGGTCGAGATCGTCAGCCGCGGCCTGGAGCTGTCGCCGACCACCGAAGTGCTGGTGGAAGAGTCGGTGCTGGGCTGGAAGGAGTTCGAGATGGAAGTGGTCCGCGATACCGCGGACAACTGCATCATCGTCTGCTCGATCGAGAACCTGGACCCGATGGGCGTGCACACCGGTGACTCGATCACCGTGGCCCCGGCGCAGACCCTGACCGACAAGGAATACCAGCGCCTGCGCGATGCCTCCATCGCCGTGCTGCGCAAGATCGGCGTGGATACCGGTGGTTCGAACGTGCAGTTCGGCATCAACCCGAAGACCGGCCGCGTGGTCGTGATCGAGATGAACCCGCGCGTGTCGCGTTCCTCGGCGCTGGCGTCCAAGGCCACCGGCTTCCCGATTGCCAAGGTCGCCGCCAAGCTGGCCGTCGGCTACACCCTGGACGAACTGAAGAACGAGATCACCGGCGGCCTGACCCCGGCCTCGTTCGAGCCGTCCATCGACTACGTGGTCACCAAGATCCCGCGTTTCGCCTTCGAGAAGTTCCCGGCTGCCGACGCCCGCCTGACCACCCAGATGAAGTCGGTGGGCGAGGTGATGGCGATGGGCCGCACCTTCCAGGAGTCGGTGCAGAAGGCCCTGCGTGGCCTGGAAACCGGCAAGGTCGGCTTTGACCCGACCGGCCTGGACCTGGCCAATGAAGAAGACCTGCAGACCCTGCGCCGCGAGCTGAAGGCCCCGGGCCCGGAGCGCCTGTTCTTCGTCGCCGATGCATTCCGCGCCGGCATGAGCGTGGAAGAGATCTACGCGCTGTCGTTCATCGACCACTGGTTCCTGGACCAGATCGAGGAAATCATCGCGGCCGAAGCTGAAGTGGCTGCGGGTGGCATCGATGCGCTCGACGCGGCGCGCCTGCGCAAGCTCAAGCGCGCCGGTTTCTCCGACGCCCGCCTGGCCCAGCTGACCGGTACCAACGAAGCGGCCATCCGCGCGCTGCGCCGTGCGCACAAGGTGCGCCCGGTCTACAAGCGCGTGGACTCCTGTGCCGGTGAGTTCTCCACCGGTACCGCCTACCTGTACTCGACCTACGAGGACGAGTGCGAGGCCGCGCCGACCAACCGCGACAAGATCATGATCCTGGGCGGTGGCCCGAACCGCATCGGCCAGGGCATCGAGTTCGACTACTGCTGCGTGCACGCGGCGCTGGCACTGCGCGAGGATGGCTATGAAACCATCATGGTCAACTGCAACCCGGAAACCGTGTCGACCGACTACGACACTTCCGACCGCCTGTACTTCGAACCGCTGACCCTGGAAGACGTGCTGGAAATCGTCGAGCTGGAACAGCCCAAGGGCGTGATCGTGCAGTACGGCGGCCAGACCCCGCTGAAGCTGGCGCGTGCGCTGGAAGCCAACGGCGTGCCGGTGATCGGCACCAGCCCGGACTCGATCGACCTGGCCGAAGACCGCGAGCGCTTCCAGCAGCTGGTCGACAAGCTGGGCCTGAAGCAGCCGCCGAACCGCATCGCCCGCAACGACCAGGAAGCGCTGCTGCTGGCCCGCGAGATCGGCTACCCGCTGGTGGTGCGCCCGAGCTACGTGCTGGGTGGCCGCGCGATGGAAATCGTCTACGGCGAATCCGACCTGGCCCGCTACGTGCGTGACGCGGTGAAGGTGTCCAACGATTCGCCGGTGCTGCTGGATCGCTTCCTCGACAACGCCGTCGAGTGCGACGTCGACATCATCGCCGACAAGGACGGCAACGTCCTGATCGGCGGCGTGATGGAGCACATCGAAGAAGCCGGCGTGCACTCGGGTGACTCGTCCTGCTCGCTGCCGCCGTACTCGCTGTCGGCTGAAACCCAGGCCGAGCTGCGCCGGCAGGTGGTGGAGCTGGCCAAGGCCCTGAACGTGGTCGGCCTGATGAACACCCAGTTCGCGATCCAGAGCAGCGACGAAGGTGCCGACACCATCTACCTGCTGGAAGTGAACCCGCGTGCGTCGCGCACCGTGCCGTTCGTGTCCAAGGCCACCGGCATGCCGCTGGCCAAGATCGCCGCGCGCTGCATGGCCGGCACGACGCTGGCCGAGCAGGGCGCGACCAAGGAAATCGTGCCGGACTACTACTCGGTGAAGGAGGCGATCTTCCCGTTCGCCAAGTTCCAGGGCGTCGATCCGATCCTCGGGCCGGAAATGCGCTCCACCGGTGAAGTGATGGGCGTGGGCCGCACCTTCAACGCCGCCTTCGCGCGTGCGCAGGAAGCCGGTGGCATCAAGGCGCCGCCGGTCGGCAAGGCCTTCGTCTCGGTCCGCGATCCGGACAAGAAGCGCGTGCTGCCGGTAGCCAAGGCCCTGCTGGCACGTGGCTACAGCCTGATCGCCACCCGCGGCACCGCCGCGTGGCTGCAGCAGCACGGCATGGACTGCGAGATCATCAACAAGGTGGTCGAAGGCCGTCCGCACATCGTCGATTCGATCAAGAACGGCGAGATCGTCTACATCGTCAACACGACCGAAGGCCGTTCGGCGATCAACGACTCGTTCTCGATCCGTCGCGAGGCGCTGCAGCACCGCGTCACCTACTCGACCACCATTGCCGGCGCCAAGGCGCTGGTGGATTCACTGGAATTCCGCGGCACCGGCCCCGTCTGGTCGCTGCAGGAGCTGCACAAGGAGTTGAATGCATGAGAGCCCCCATCACCATGAAGGGCGCGCAGAAGCTGCGCGACGAACTGGATCACCTGAAGTCGGTCAAGCGCCCGAAGGTGATCGCCGCGATCGCCGAAGCGCGTGAGCACGGCGACCTGAAGGAGAACGCCGAGTACCACGCCGCGCGCGAGGAACAGGGCTTCATCGAAGGCCGCATCAAGCAGCTGGAAGGCGAGCTGTCGCACGCCGAGATCATCGACGTGAGCAAGCTCAACGCCGGCTCCAAGGTGGTGTTCGGCGCCAGCGTGACCCTGGCCGACGTGGAAACCGACGAAGAGAAGAAGTACCAGATCGTCGGCGACCTGGAAGCGGACATCAAGCTGGGCCTGATCGCCATTTCCTCGCCGGTGGCGCGCGCGATGATCGGCAAGCTGGAAGGCGATTCGATCGTGATCGACGCCCCGGCTGGCCAGCGCGAGTACGAGATCGTCAGCGTCAGCTACGTGGACTGACGAGGTGGCAACGGCGACCCTGCTGTTGCCGGCGCGCAGCCGCCTTGCGGCGGCTGCATTGCCGGACGACGTGGCGCGCGCCCTGGGTCGCGCCACCGCGTTGCAGCTGGACGCCGGTGAGCGCGCCCAGCTGCAGCGTCATTTCAGCGTGGCCGCGCCGCAGTGGCCGGTGGCTGCGTTGACCCGCCAGCGTGACGTCGGCGATGCCGCCGGCGCCCGCTGGCTGCGCGCCGATCCGGCCTGCATGGTGCCGGACATGCACGGCGCGCGGATGATGGCCTACGGCGAAACGCTGCGGCCGACCCTGGCCGATTGCCTGGCCCTGCTGCCGGTGCTGCAGCCGTTGTTCGCCGACGCCGGCTTCGTGCTCGACGCACCGGATCCTTCGCGTTGGTACCTGCGGCTTCCGATCGACCTGGCGCTGCCCGAGTTCGACAACCCGGACGAAGTGCTGGGCGATGATCTGTTCTCGCACCTGCCGGAAGGCGAGGGCGGCCGCCGTTGGCGGGCCTTGATGACCGAGGCGCAGGTGCTGCTGCACAACCATTCCTGGAACCAGCAGCGCGTCGCCCAGGGACAACAGCCGATCAATTCGCTGTGGTTCTGGGGCGGCGGCGTGATGCCGGTGTCGGTCAGCACGGCGCACGCGCAGGTGCGCAGCCGCGACGCCCTGCTGCAGGGCCTGGCGCTGGCGGCTGGCGTGGCGGTGGATGGCGAGCAGGCGGTGGATGCACTGGTCGACCTGCGCCAACTGCGTTCATTGCAGCAGCTGGGCAACGATGCAATCCGGCCGTTGCTGGCCGCGCTGAAGCGGGGCGAGCTGCAGCGGCTGGTGCTGGACTTCGAGGATGGCCTGCAGTTCCAGCTGGACCGTGGCCAGCGCTGGCAGTTCTGGAAGAAGCCGCGCCAGCTGCACGACTGATCGGGGTCGGATCCGTTTTTCGTCGGAAAGCGGCTCTGACCCCCGATGGTTACCGGGGTTGCCGGCCAGCGGCCGGCACTACCGCAGCTGCCGGGCGCAATCCCGCCAGCCTCTCCCACGCGCGGTATCATCCCTCTGTCTTTCGTAACCGGCGATGCCGATGTCCCTTGCCGCCGATGCTGTACAGCCATCCACTGATACGCCGACGATCCGCCGTCGCGATGCGGTCGCGCCCGGCAGTTGGCCGGACGGCACACTGCCGCTGCTGGCGCGGCTCTATGCCAGTCGCGGTGCCGGCACCCCGGAGCTGGCGCAGCCGAAGTTGGGCAATCTGCACGCGCCCGAGCTGCTGACCGGCATCGATGATGCGGTGGGCCTGCTGGCCGAAGCCATCGCCAATGACAAGCGCATCCTGGTGGTCGGCGATTTCGACTGCGATGGCGCCACCGCCTGTGCGGTGGGCGTGCGTGGCCTGCGCATGCTCGGCGCGCAGCATGTCTTCCACGCGGTGCCCAACCGCATGGTGCACGGCTATGGCCTGTCGCCTTCGCTGGTGGACGAACTGGCCGCGCTGCAGCCGGACCTGCTGGTCACGGTCGACCACGGCATTGCCTGCCATGCCGGCGTGACTGCGGCCAAGGCGCGTGGCTGGCAGGTGCTGGTCACCGACCATCACCTGCCGGGCCCGCAGCTGCCGCCGGCCGATGTCATCGTCGATCCGAACCTGGATGGCGATGCCTTCCCCAGCAAATCGCTGGCCGGTGTCGGCGTGATCTTCTACGTGCTGATGGCGTTGCGCCGGCGGATGCGTGAGGCCGGCGTCTTCGCCGATGGCAAGGGACCGGACCTGACCACGCTCCTGGACCTGGTGGCGGTCGGCACCGTCGCCGACCTGGTGGCGCTGGACCCGAACAACCGCGCGCTGGTCAGCGCGGGCCTGCGCCGGCTGCGTGCCGGGCAGGGTTGTGTCGGCCTGCGTGCCTTGATCGAAGCCAGCGGCCGCGATGCCGCGCGGCTGACCGCCACCGACATCGGTTTCGCACTCGGCCCGCGCTTGAACGCTGCCGGTCGGCTGGAGGACATGGCGCTGGGCATCGCGCTGCTGCTGACCGAGGATCCGCGGCAGGCACGCGACATCGCGCAGACACTTGAGCAGATCAATTCGGAACGGCGCGCGGTGCAGCAGTCGATGACCGACGACGCCGAGCAGGCGCTGACCCGCGTGGTGCTGGACATGGCCGGACAGCGGCCGGTGGCGGCCTGCCTGTTCGATGCTGACTGGCACCCGGGCGTGGTGGGCCTGGTCGCGTCGAAGATGAAGGACCGCCTGCACCGTCCGGTGATCGCCTTCGCCCCGGCTGAACCGGGCGCCGACACCCTGCGTGGCTCGGCCCGCTCGATTCCCGGCCTGCACATCCGTGACGCGCTGGCGCTGGTCGACGCGCGCCATCCGGGCCTGATCGAACGTTTCGGTGGGCATGCGATGGCCGCCGGCCTCAGCCTGCGCCTGGATCACGTTGATGACTTCAAGGCCGCTTTCGTCGCCGTGGTGCTGGAAATGCTCGACCCGGCGGCGCTGCAGCAGCAGGTGCTGAGCGACGGTGAACTGGCGGCGGACGAGCTGGACCATCGCCATGCCGATGCGCTGCGCCTGGCCGGGCCGTGGGGGCAGGGCTTCCCGGAACCGCTGTTCGACGGCCACTTCGAAGTGGCCAACTGGCGCGTGCTGAAGGAGCGCCACCTGAAGCTGGAACTGCGCCTGCCGGGCGTGCCCGGCACGATCAACGCCATCCACTTCGGCGGCTGGCACGGCAATGCACCGGCCCGCCATGTGCATCTGGCCTACCGTCTGGCCTGCGACGACTATCGTGGCGGCAGCGCCATCCAGCTGATCGTCGAGCACTGCCTGCCCACCTGAAAAGAGAGGACGGAGGGGATCAAGTCGCTTGTGCCTTGCTTGCCACTTGCGACTTGACCCCCTCCGTCCCCTTTTTCTGTGAGGTCAGCGGACCTCGGTCACCAGGGTCGGCAGCTCCCAGGTTCCACCGGGCACGCCGCGGCACAGGCCCGCCGCGATTTCGGAGGTGGCGACGAAGGCCGTGCCATTCCAGGTCCAGGTGTTCTGCGAGATGCAGTCACCCAGGCCGCGGCCCTTCTGTGCGGCGATGATCTGGCCATCGTCATAGTCGATCGCATCACTGGTCACCCACTGCGGCTGGAACGGGGCCTGCGGACGGGCGACCCAGAAGCCGTCGCCGGTGTTGTAGGCCGCGCGCCAGCAGGGCACGTTGACCACCACGTGCTGCGCATCCAGGCGCCGGATTTCCAGCGGGGAATGGCTCAGCGGAACATCGGCGTCGGGCTCCAGAAGGCCCTCGCAGCTGTTGTCCTTCAGCGTGGCGCGCAGGGCAGCGCGCAGGGCAGGCGAGGCGGCCAGCCGCGCAAGCGAAGGATCGTCCGGGGCCGGGTCCAAGGTGGCGGCCTTGTGCACCACCGGCACGGGAAGTGCCGCAGGGACGCTGGCTTCAGGTGCGCTGCCCTTGCGCATCACCGCACCGGGTGTGCCCAGGCGGCCCTGGTATTCGTCGATCTTCAGCAGGACCGCGGCCGCGCCCTTGTCCGACAGCAGCCAGCGATGGCCGACCGCATCGGTCACATTGATTCCGCCGTCGCGGACCAGTGCGGCCAACAGGGCGGCGGTCTGCGCGGCACTCAGCGCATACGTACCTTCGCCTTTGTCCGGCGCCAGCTTGCCCAGATCCTGCTCGCGGATACGCAGGTGCAGCGCGCCGGAAGGCAGCGTCTGGCCTTCATCCGGCTGCAGTGAAAGACGGCCGTGGATGGCCTGGTTGGCGCCCCCCTTGCGGGTCAGCAGCACACTGAGGGTGCTCTGCTCGTCGGCAGCGTAGCCGGCGGCACGGCAGGTGCGGGTGTTGTCACAGGCCGCGATCCAGTCGTGGTGCTGGAAGTACAAGGTCCTGGCCGGCGCTGCAGCGCTTGCGGCAAGAGGGCTGGTCGCGGCCAGCAGGGCAATGGGCAGGAACAGACGCATGGGTATCCATACACATGGGCGGGGCCATAGAGTGCCTGTCGGTGCCTGGCAGCGCCAGCCTGAATGGCTGCGCTGTGCCCTTCGTATTTGTGACGCAGTTCGCGCTGTCGTGAAAATCCTTAATGAATTCATCTCCTTATCCTGCGCTGATTGCGTCAAAAAGCTGGCACATGGCACAGGTCAATGGCAAAGTCGGGCCACGACCAACATGGGACGACGGAACGCCCGATGTACGCCGAATCACTGCTCCCCGGCGCCGCGCTGCAGCGCCTGCACCAGGACCGACGCCTTGTCCGCGTCGAAACCGCCTTGGATCCGGATACCTTCCTGGTCAAGCACTTCACCGGCACCGAATCGGTGTCTGCGCCGTTTGCGTATCGCATCGATCTGCTCTCCATCCAGCCGCGATTGGAGCTGAAGCAGCTGGTCGGCCAGCCCCTGCGCCTGCAACTCGGAGATGAATTCGGCAACCGCAGCGTGCACGGCTACGTGCGCGAGTTCGCCAGCATCGGCCAGCAAGCGCAGTTCAGCGCTTACCGTGCCGAGCTTGCGCCGTGGTTCGCGTTCCTGGACTACACCTGCAACTGCCGCATTTTCCAGGACCGCACCGCGTTGCAGATCATCGAAGAGGTGTTCGCCGGGTATGCGCAGCTGGCGAAGTTTCGTTACGACCTCAACGCCGGCAAGCTGGCGCCGCTGCCGTATTGCGTGCAGTACAACGAATCGGACTTCGCCTTCGTCAGCCGCCTGCTGGAAGATGCGGGCCTGTACTACAGCTTCGTGCACGACGACGAAGGCCATACCCTGGTGATCAGCGACGATTCGACGCTGAGCACCGCGCATGGCGACCCGCAGCCGATCGCCTTCGTCTCCGACCAGGGCACGCTGGCCAGTACCGGCCTGCATCGCTGGGGTGCGCGGCGCCGGGTTGGGCCCAGCGTGCAGACCTTGCGCAGCTTCGACTTCAAGCAGCCGGGCGAACGGCTGGATGGCAACCAGGGCAACCAGGTGCCACTGGGCTTGCTGCCCCCGCTGGAACAGTATCGCTATGACGGCGCGGCGCGCTTCAGCAACAGCCGCATCGGTGCCGCGCTGGCCAACGTGCGCAACGAGGAAGTCACCTGGCCGACCAAGCTGTTCGAGTGTGCGGGCAATGCCGGCGAGATGGAGGCCGGCGGCTGCTTTGATCTGGAACGGCATCCAGACTTCATCGGCCGCGATGACACTGATCGCAGCTTCTTCGTGGTCAGCGTGCGCGCAGCGCGGCCGAGGGCGCGCGCGCCAGCGGCAACCCTGCTGCACCGGAACTGGTGATGCAGAGCTGGTTCGGCGAGGCAGGCTGCTGGCTGGCGGCCAAGCAGCCCGAGCGGGCCGCGCAGACCTACCTGCAGGCTTCGGCGTCGGCGGCCAGCATCCCGCACCCGATGTTCGCGCTGGAAGGCCAGCGCATGGCCGGCTGGTGCCAGTTGCAGGCCGGTCAGCGCGAAGCGGCGCGTACCCAGCTGCTTGAGGCGATCCGCATCGCCAAGCCGCTGGCGCCGGCCGACCGCAAGGCCACCACGCTGCCGCAGGCGCTGTGGGACCTGCTGCAATTGCAGGATGTGCGCCGCTGCGAATCGCTGCAGCAGGTGGCCACCGATTACCTGCTGGCCAGTACCGGCCTGCTGGAAAAGGCCGATGCACAGGGCCGCGAGCTGGGTCCGCGGCCGGTGCGGCCGGCACTGGATGCCATCGACACGGAGCTGGATGCTGCGCTGGAACGGGGCTTCCACCGCGCCCAACAGGAGCGCGAGCGGCTGATCCAGGGCGGCGACGAATTCTTCCGCAAGATCGTGGCCGTGGGCCGCGACTTCCTCGACCCGGGCTGGAACGGCCTGCCGGCCATCGAACACCCGCTCGACCACGAGATACCGGTGTGGAGCGAGCCGCCGGCAATGCAGCCGTTGCCCGATCCCAGTGGCCTGCTGCAGGCGTCCGTGGCGGCGCCTGCCGGGCCTGCCGTTACAGGAGTGGCTGTTGCATGAAGTCGAACAAGACCGTGGTGATGCTGGTGGCCATCGTGCTGGGCATCATCGTCGTGACCTGGATCAGCGCCGAGTACCGTGACGAAGTAAAGGCGTTCCTGCGCGCGTTGTTCCGCGCCTTGTAAAGCAACAGGGAGTGTTGCCGTGAGCATCGCCGCCAAGCATTTCGATCCGCAGCTGGGCATCGACATCCACATGTATGCGGTGCCGCCGTGCCCGCTGCCGACGCCGCATATCGGCCTGGTGCTGGATCCGTTCGATTACATCCCGTTCATCGGCTCCACCATCAAGGTCAACGGTGTGCATCGCGGCACCGCCGGTACCGGCGGCCTCGACATCCACATCCCGCTGGGCGTGTGGGGGCCGCCGCTGGCCGCGCCGATGGGGCCGCAGTTCGACGGCGAAGAAATCTTCATGGGCAGCCGCACGGTGTCGGCCGATGGCGAGCCGTTCTCGCGGCTGGCGATGCCGGTGCTGGACTGCAACCTGGCCGGCATGATCAATCCGTTCCGGATGAAGAAGCCGAAGAAGCCGCTACGCGCGATGTCGTTGCCGACCGGCTTGAACGTGGCCATTCCGACCAGTGTCAAGGTGGGAGGACCGCCGACGGTGTCATGGACCGCGCTGGCGTTCCGCGCCGCGTTCGCCGGACTGGGCAAGCTGCGCAAGAGTGCGTTTTTCCGCAAGAAGATGGATGCGTTCGCCAACTGGCGGCGCGGCAAGTGGGGCCATCTGCCCTCCGGCTTCCTGAAGTGCAAGGTGCTGCGTGCCGAGCCGGTGGATATCCGCGATGGCAGCGTGGTGGTCAGCCACCAGGACTTCGACATTCCGGGGCGGCTTTCCTTCGCCTGGCAGCGCAGTTATGGCTCGCGCCGCGCGGGCGAACCCGGCCTGTGCGGCGCGGGCTGGCAGACGCCGGCCGACATCCGCCTGGAACTGCTGGACGACGGCAGCGTGTGGTTGTCCGGCCCGGACCAGGCCGCGTTCTTCCCCGAACTGCCGCCCGCTGAAGGCGAGGCCGGGGCGATCCTCGATTTCGTCGATGGCGCGCGCCTGCTGCGTCGGCGCGGGCAGTGGCTGGTGCGCTTCAAGAGCGGGCTGAAGTACGTGTTTGGCGGTGAACTGCCGGCGGGCGTGAGCGCGCTGCCGAATCCACAGTCCTGGCCGATCGAGCGCATCGAGGATGCCCATGGCAACCACTGGCGGTTCGAGCGTCGCGACGGCCATCTGGTACGCATCGTCGAAAGTGGCATCGGCGACCTGCAGGGCCGTTTCATCGAAGTGGAGGCGCGCCACGGCCGCATCGACCGCATGGCGCTGCATGACCCGGCCACCGGCCTGGTGCATCCGCTGGTGAGCTATCGCTACAGCGCCGACGGCGATCTGCTGGCGGCGGTGGACGCGCTGGGAGCGCCGCGCACCTTCGCCTACGAACAGCACCGCATGGTGCGGCACACCGACCGCGTTGGTCTGTCGTTCCATTACGCGTTCGACGCGCAGGGTAGGGTGGTGCATTCGTGGGGTGATGGTGGCCTGTGCGACTACCACTTCGAGTACGATGCGCTGCTGCGCGAGACCCGGGTAACCGACTCGCTGGGCCATCTGTGCGTGGTCAAGTTCGATGAGAACCAGCTGCCGCTGTGCGAGATCGATCCGCTCGATGGTGTGACGCTGTTCGAGTATGACGATTTCGGGCGGACGGTGGCGGTGACCGATCCGGAAGGACTGCGAACGGCGTTTGCCTATGATGCGCATGGCAACCTGGTCTGCCTGACCCGCGCCGATGGCACGTCGATCCAGATGGAGTACGACCAGGACGACCATATGGTGTCGCTGCGCACGCCGGATGGCGTCGACTGGAAGCAGGCATACGATGGCCAAGGCCTGCTGGTCAGCCAGACCGATCCATTGGGAGCGACAACCCGATTCGACTACGATGCGCAGGGCCAGTTGCAGTCGCAGACCAATGCCCGCCAGGCGGTGACACGCCTTCGCTATGACCGTCATGGGCTGGTGGCTGCCGTCATTGATGCGCTCGGCCATGAGAGCCGTTTCGAGCACGATCCGCTCGGCAACCTGCTGCGCCAGGTGGATCCGTTGGGGCAGGCCAGTCGCTACGAGTACGACGCCAAGGGGCGGCTGCTGGCCACCGCTGGCCCCGATGGCGCGGGTGTGCGCTGCGAATATGATGCTGAAGACCAACTGCTTCGCTATACCGATGAGGCCGGCGCGCAGACGCGGCTGCAGTACGTGGGCATCGGACAGATCGGCAAGCGCCTTCAGGCCGATGGCCACAGTGTGGAGTACCGCTACGATACCGAAGAGCAGCTGGTCGCGGTCATCAACCAGCGCGGCGAAACCTATCAGTTGGTGCGCGATGCGCTGGGCCGCATCGTCGAGGAAGTGGACTACTGGGGGCAATCACGGCGTTACAGCTACGATGCTGCCGGGCGGCTGACGGCGACCCTGGATCCACTGGGCCAGCGCGTGGCGTTTACCACCGACAAGCTTGGGCGCATCACCCGCAAGACGCTGCCGGATGTGCGGCATCCCGGCCAGCAGGTGCAGGAACATTTCGTCTACGACACGCAGGGCCAGATCGTCGAGCTGCGCAATCCAGCGCGTACCGTGAAGCGCCGGTATGACCCGCTGGGGCGGCTGCTGGAAGAACTGCAGGACGGGTTCCGCGTGGGCTATGGCTATGACCCGGTCGGCAACCGCGTACTGCGCGAGACCTCGGCGGGTAACCGCGTCGAGTTCGGCTATGACCTGCGGGACCAGACCGTATCGGTGGCCATCAATGACGAATCGCCGATCTCGATGGAGCGTGACGCGCTGGGTCGTACCACGCGCGAGCAGTTGAGCCCGCATCTGCAGCGCGAGTTCACCTACGACAGTCGCAGCCTGCTGACGTCGCAGTCGATACTGAAGGATGCTGCGCCGCTGTTTGAGACCCGCTACGACTACGACAGCAGTGGCAACCTGACCCGCCGCAGCGACAGCACGCAAGGCGTGGACGAGTACCGCTACGACGCGATCGGGCGCCTGCTGCAGCACATCGACCCGACGGGCAAGGTCGAGCGCTACTTCAACGACCCGGCGGGCGACCGGCTGCGCACCGAGGTAAAGCAGGTGCAGGCGCGCAAGGTAGTCGGCGGCGACGATGACTACCTGGCCACCTGGACGCGCGAGGGCACCTACCAGGGCATGCACTACGTGTTCGACCGGGCGGGCGACCTGGTGCGCAAGGGCGTGCCGCACGGGAATGCGCCGGATGACCTGACGCTGATCTGGGATGCCAACCATCGGCTGGCGGAGAGCCGCCGCAACGGGCAATCAACGTACTACGGCTATGACCCGCTGGGACGGCGGGTGTTCAAGTGCAACCCGACGCACACGACGTGGTTCTTCTGGGATGGCGATGCGTTGCTGGGTGAAGTGCAGCAGGCCAACGATGCCGAAGAGGCGGCGCCGGTCTGGGTGGGCAATGTGGCGAGCCTGGTGGAGGTGAGGCGGCGGCAGCGGCGGTTGGAAAAGCTGCATGGGCGGGTGCGGGAGTATGTGTACTACCCGGGGACGTTTGTGCCGTTGGCGCTGGTGGACGCTGTCAGTTCCACGGCACCAGAATTGGAGGGCGTACAACATCGAGCCAAGCCAAGCGGCGATGAGTCAGTCGTCAGTGCTTCGACGGCGCCGGTGGGATTGGGTGCCCCAATCGGGACATCTGCCCAACAAAAACTTCCCCTTGCCTTTGGCGGGCTTGGCGCTCGGCCGCTCGGAGCTGAAGCTCCCATTCAACGCTCGGTCAATGATAAATGTCTGTCTGCGCTCTCTGGTGGGAAAAGCCACAACAAGAGCGACTCGGAACGCCTTTCTGGGCATGAGATCGCCGCACCTGGGAGGTCACCGAAAGCAGATGGGACCGAGGCGGGGCAGGCGACCACATCGCGGGAAAACTTCGCTGGTCACTCTTTTGGTGATACATCGTTCAGCCGTTCCTCCGAGATATCCCAAGCGCCCCTCGGAAGCGAGTTGCACTACTTCCACGTCATGCCCAACGGTTCTCCTGATCGGATTCTGAGCAAATCGGGAGGATGTGTGTGGTCCAGCCATCAAACGGCGTGGGGTGGCATGGCGCCAGATCCCAGCTCAAGCATAGACAACAATATTAGATTGCAAGGGCAGTACTACGACCATGAAACTGGACTGCACTACAATAGGTATAGATATTACGAAGAAAGTGTTGGGTCGTTCATTGGTCAGGATCCACTGGGGCTTGAAGCGGGTGAGAATTTTTACCTATTTGGTCCAAATGCGATTGGGTGGGCGGATCCACTTGGGCTTGACGAACTTTATGCGCTTCTTGCCTCAAAGGATGGGTGGTATCCTATTATGGAATGGGGAAAGAAGAATCCGGTTGGCTATTGGTACCTAAAGAAGGGCGAGGTCTGGAAGTTTGGCGAGACAAAGGTGCCGAAAACTAGGTATTCTGCTGCATGGTTGCGAAGGAATAATTTGCAGTACTTTGCCATACATCGCGGGACGACTAAGAGCTTTAACCGGATTGTGGAGCGGATGCGAATATCAGGATTCTTGAATTGGAAGGGATTTCTTCCTCCGGGAAATAAATGCAGGCATTGAGGGTGAAATGAAATTTGGATTGTCTACGGATACAGGTGGAGCAACTCACGTTTATGAAATTGCGAATGAGCTTGTTTCCATATTTCCAGTGTTGGAGCTGGATTTCAAATCGGTCGAAGTCGAGGTTTTCTTTGTCTTCCGATGCCTCCCGGAGGAGCTTGGAAGGAAGTCGTCACGTCGTTTTTCGAAGGCTGAGTCGGTTCTCTTCCTTGATATGTGCTTATCAGAGGATTTGCTGAAAGAAATGGATGTTGAGCAGCAAAGGTCTGTCGTGGCGAAGTATTTCTTCAAGTACGTTGAGGACTCTTTGAAAAAGTACAAATTTGAAGGTCTTGATGTCACCTCTTTCATGTTCGCACTTAAGAAGGAAGCGGCATCAATTGGTTGGCTTGACTAAAGGTGGGGTCGTCTCTTTCCATAGCCTTTGGGATTGGAGCTATCGCTACTCCGACTACCCCGCGGGCGACTGGGTGCACACTGAGGTGAAGCAGGTTCGGACGCGTAAGGTGGCGATGGGGCGACGATGGTGATCACCTGAGCGTGCAGGGGCACCTATCAGGGCAAGCGCAACTTGATTGACCGAGAGGACGATCTGGTGAGCAAGTGAGCGCCTCAGCGGAATGCGTCGGACGATCTGGCGCTGATCTGGGATGCCAATCATCCGTTGGTTCATCCATCTATCGGACAGCGTCTTCCTGCCTGTGAGGTCTGGACGTGACTGGAAATTCCTTCCCTCGCATCTACGATGCGGGTTCTCTGGAGGTAAGTGCCAAAGTACTGAGCGACTTTGGTCTTGATCCTTTGTCCAGCGAGCTGATGTTGCGCCTAGGGTTGCCTTCAAAACTGCCGGGCGAAGTGCCCCTTGTGCAGTTTGAGGCGCCGCAGAGAGCCGTTCTCGACGGGAAGGAGCTTCTCGTCGTTGCGCACGAGCCATGGGGACGGAAGCTTCTGCTCTGCCTATCAGCAAGCGGAAAGGTGATTGCGGCGGGTGATGGCATACATAAGTTCGTCAATGGTTGCTTGTCCAGCTTCCTCGGGTTTCTGGCGTTGTATGAGGCATTTCAGGAGCAGGCCAGGTCAGGGGAATCCGGTCCCGTTGTCTACTCCCAGTCAGAGATGCAGGCCAGGCTTGAGGCCTTCAGGCGAGGTGAGTTCCAAGCGCGTTCGACAGAGCAACGGTTCAATCGTGATGTTGCAATCAGCACGATGGCGGCGGAATGGACTACGCTTGACCCTGCTGCACTCGCGGAAGGCGCGTGGTGGTCTGTTGTGCTGGAGCAGCTGGAAGACGGCCAGATCTGATGTTGCGCGACGCAGGGGAGCGTCGCATGTGGCTGCAAGGATGACTGGACGGGAGGCGATTCTGAATCAGGTCAAGGCAGGCGGCGGTCTTGGAAAGGGGCATGCGCGCCGGCTGCCTCCCCAGCAACCCCATTCCCCCTACCCAGGCGTTGAACCATCCATCCTCCCGCTGGAGCCGTCCAATGCCCCTCGTCCTCCGCCGTGCCCCCTGCGTGCTGGCCCTCTTGCTCGGCACCTTGGCCGGGTCTGCCTACGCACAGTCTCGCCCGGCCGTCCGGCCGCTTGCTCCAGCCCCCCTGCTGCAGGTTGCGGGTGCCGAGCAGCCCATTGAGCTGCGTCAGGCCAGCATCGAGGGTGAGGTCCGCGCCGGCATCGCCCAGACCCGCATCACCCTGGAATTCCATAACCCGAACCGGCGCGTGCTGGAAGGGGAGTTGCAGTTCCCGTTGGCCGAGGGCCAGCAGATCACCGGGTTTGCCCTCGAGATCGGTGGCGAGCTGCGCGAGGCGGTGCCAGTGCCGAAGGATCGCGGCCGCCAGGTCTTCGAGGAGATCGCCCGCCGTGGTGTCGACCCCGGCTTGCTGGAGCAGACAGCGGGCAATCAGTTCCGCCTGCGCATCTACCCGCTGCCGGCCGGTGGCAGTCGCCGCGTGCAGCTGGTGCTGCGCGAGCCGCTGGCCTTCTCGGGCCAGGACTGGCGGTGGACGCTGCCGCTGCAGTTCGCCGCCGGTGCTGCCTCGGTTGAGGTGAAGGTGCAGGCGCCAGGGGCGATGGCCGCAGGTACCGCACCGTTTCAGATCACGGCGGGCCAGCTGCACTGGCAGGGCCGCGGCGCGCAGCTGCCGGCACAGCTGCAATGGACCCTGCCCGCCGAACGCAAGCCGCAGGTGCAGGTGGCACCGTGGCAGGACGGACATTATCTGCTGGCGCAGGTGCCGGTGCCGGTCAGCGGTACTCCCCGCGCGCTGCCGAGCGAGGTCGGCCTGCTGTGGGACGGCTCGCGTTCCTCCGGCCAGCGCGACCGCGCGCGTGAGTTCGCCCTGCTGGATCGCTACTTCGCCGCGATGGGCAATGGCACGGTCGCCCTGACCGTGCTGCGTGACCGCGCCGAGCCGGTGGGCCGTTTCCGTATCCGTGCAGGCAACTGGAGCGAGCTGCGCGCGGCTTTGCAGGCGGTGCGCCCGGACGGTGCCAGCGCGCTGGCCCAGTGGCAGCCGCAGCCGAGCGTGAAGGAGTACCTGCTGGTCAGCGATGGCCTGCTGACCTATGGGCCGGAACAGCTGCCGGCAATGGCGCCGGAGCAGCGCCTGTTCGCGGTCAGCAGTGCCGGCGCGCGTACCGATGCAGTGCGCTTGCGTGGCTGGAGCGAAGCGCATGGCGGTCGCTTCGTCGCGCTCGGCAAGGCTGTCGACGCCGCTGCGCGTGAGCTGCTGTCCCCGCCGCTGGACGTACAGATCGTTGCGGGCCGCGGCGTGCAGGACGTGGTGATCGACCGTCGCAGCGAGGCTGATGGCTGGCTGTGGCTGCATGCGCGGCTGGCGGCGGACGGTGTGCCGATGCGGGTGCGTGTTGGCGGTGGTGAGTGGCTGGCGCTGCCGGCCACGCAGAAGAGCGACGACGGTGAACTGCTCGCCGGCTTGTGGGCGCAGGCGCGCCTGCAGCAGTTGGGGGCCGACCGTCGCGGCAACCGCGAGGCAATGCAGCGCCTGTCGCAGCAGTTCGGCCTGGTTGGGCCGGATACCTCGTTGATCGTGCTGGAAACGCTGGAGGATTACCTGCGCTACGCGATCCGTCCGGCGGGCACGCTGCGCGCCGAGTACGACGCCCGCTTCGCACGCCAGGTGAGCGACCGCGCCGCTGCCGATCGCCGTCGTCTGGATGATGTGGCGGCACGCTGGAAGGAGCGCCAGCAGTGGTGGAGCCGCAGTTGGCCGAAGGATGCGCGACCGCAGTTGAAGGGCAGGGCACTGGAAGTGGCGTCCGCAGATGCTGCGATGGAATCGGCGCCGGTAGCGATGCTGGCGGCCCCCGCTCCGGCGGCCCCGCCTGCGCCTATGGCGGCGGCAGCCGAGCAGCGCAGGGAGGCCAGCAGCGCACGCGCGCGACGCTCCGTGTCCGCGGCGAACCCGGCGCTCGATGCGGTGGTGGTCACCGGTTCGGCCATCGATCAAGCCGGACCCGCCAACGACGGCGAGCTCGGCATCCAGCTGGCCGCATGGCAGCCGGATTCAGCGATCGCCCGCCGCCTGCGCCAGGGCCCGGCGTCGCAACTGTACGACCGCTACCTGGCCGAGCGCGAGGCACATGCCGACAGCAGCGCGTTCTTCCTCGACGTGGCCGACCTGCTGCTGGAGCAGGGTCAGCGCGAACTGGCCCTGCGTGTGCTGTCGAACCTGGCCGAGATGGACCTGGACAACCGCCACCTGCTGCGCGTGCTCGGCTACCGGCTGATGCAGGCCGATGCCCCCGCGCTGGCGGTGACGGTGTTTGAGCAGGTGCTGGCGATGGGCCAGGAAGAACCGCAGAGTTTCCGTGACCTTGGCCTGGCGCTGGCCGCTGCCGGGAAGCCGCAACAGGCGCTGGCGCCGCTGTACCAGGTGGTGGTGCGCCCCTGGGACAGCCGCTTCGATGGCATCGCGCTGATCGCGCTGGACGAATTGACCAACCTGGTATCACGCAGCCGCCCGACGCTGGACACCACGGGCATCGATCCACGCCTGCTGCAGGCGATGCCGCTGGACCTGCGCGTGGTGCTGTCATGGGATGCCGACAACAGCGACATGGACCTGTGGGTGACCGATCCGAACGGCGAGCGCGCCTACTACGGCAACCGCCTGACCTACCAGGGCGGTCAGATGTCGCAGGACTTCACCGGCGGCTATGGGCCCGAGCAGTTCTCGCTGCGCAATGCGAAGCCGGGCACATACAAGGTGGAGGCGAACTACTTCGGCAGCCGCCAGCAGCTGGTGACCGGCGCCACCAGCCTGATGCTGCGCCTGACCACCCATTGGGGTACGCCGAAGCAGAAGGACCAGAGTGTCACGCTGCGGTTGAAGGACCGTGCCGAGACCGTGCTGGTGGGCGAGTTCGAGGTGAAGTAGCGCCACGCCATGCGTGGCTGTCGCACGGCGTCGGAACGACCCATCCACGCATGGCGTGGATCTACAGGGCGCCGTCCGACTCGTGGGAGCGCTGGCGGGGAATCCACCGCGCCAGTGCCACGCCGCCACCCAGGATCAACAGCGTGCCGACGGCATGCCACAGCAACGCAGTGATCGGTGCATCCGGTAACGGAATGCTGTGCGCGAGCCAGTCGATGATGGGCCGCGCCAGCAGGTAGACCAGCACAACGCCCAGCACACGCAGCACTCGCTGCACGATGCCGTGCGGATCGGCTGGCCAGCCTCGCCACTGCAGCCACACCACCAGCAGGCCAAGCGCCAGCAGGCGCGCGGCTTCGCTCAACGGCACAAGAGGCGTCCACAGCGAGGCCCAGGCCAGCGCTGTGCCGAGGCCCAGCAGTACCGGCAGTTGCCAACGCCGTTTCCCGCACAACCCCGGCATCAACTGCCAGGCCAGCACGGCCACGCCGAGGCCGATCAGCCAACCGGCCAGCACGTCGGCGAGGAAATGCCGGCCCAGGTACATGCGCGAGAGGGCCATCAGCAGTGGCCAACCCAGCAGCAGGACCCAGCGCAGCCAGCGGCGGCGGATGCCGAAGGCCAGCAGCAGGCCCACGCAGGCGGCCGTTGCCACGCCGACATGGCCACTGTTGAAGCCGTAGTCGGCGTCGGGCTGCGCCCGCAGCATTGCAGTAGCCTGCGCGTCCGGCAGCGCCCAGAAGGCGTGGCCTCCGCCGTCCACCACGAACGGATGCGACGGCTCGCCCTTGTCCAGCACTGCTGCGTCCACATCGGTCGGGCGGGGCAGGGCTGCGCTCTGCTTGATCGCATGCGTGGCGCAGGCCATCAGCAACACCGCCAGCATCACGCACAGGCCGGCGCGCAGGCGTGCCCCGAACGCGCACACCAGAATCAGCGCGGTATAGGCCATCTCGTAGCCCAGCAGGCTGATGAACTGCATCAGCGACAGCATCCAGCCGCTGTCGAAGGTGTGCTGCAACCACAGGTGCCATTGCGTCTGGAACATCCATTGTCCTCAATGCGCCGCCACGACGCGGGCCGGCGTCGACGATAGCGGATCGGCACGCAGGCCGAACAGGGGGCGTAGCCAGCGTACGCGGCGGATCAACAGTTCGTGGATCAGCAGGCAACCGCCGACGGTGCCGGCCACAAGCAGTGCAGGCTCCAGCCAGGGGCCGAGCTGCAGCGGCCGCAACGCATACAGCAGCACGATCAGCACGGTCTGGTGCAGGATGTACCAGCTGAAAACGGCCTCCCGGCAATAGCCCAGGCCGGGCCAGGGACGGGACAGCAGCACCCGTGCCCAGCCGAACAGGGCCAGCAGCATGCACCACGTATAGAGCGCACGGCCGATGCGTTCGGTCTGGCCCCAAGGCAGGGCCAGCACCCAGGCATCGAGGTCGCCCACATGCGGCAATCGGGCCAGTGCACGGATACCCAGTTCCAGGCACAGTCCAAGCAGAGCCAGGCACAGGGTCAGGCGTCGTCCGCGTACCAGCAGATCCCAGCCGCGCTGCCAGCGTGCCGCCAGAAAGCCGCCGAGGAACAGAGGCAGCGACTCGGCATGCACGTAGACGTCGTCCAGCAGCGCGTGGGTGGGCGGCCAGCGTGGCATCAGTACCAGCAGCCCCCAGGCCATCCAGGCGACCGGCAGCACCAGCAGCAGGCTGCCCAGCAGGCGGTCGCCCGGCTGCCAGCGTGGCAGCGCGCCGCGCAGCGGTCGCAGCAGGCTGGCCAGTGCTACGGCCAGGAGGGTATAGGGCAGCAGATAGGCCAGGTACCAGAGGTGGTTCCAGGTGAAGCCGTACTCGGCGCCACTGAAGTGCGCACCCGGCCACGGCCGGAACTGCCAGTAGCGCCAGAGGAACCGGGCCAGCCCCGGCGCCACGTCACCCTTGTCCAGCGCCTCGCAGTACGCCTGCAGGGACACGACGGCGACGATGCCGAACAGCAGGGGCAGCTGCAGGCGCCAGCAACGTCGCAGGGTATGCCGCAGCCGCCCCTGGTCGGGAAGGGACAGGCCCAGCGCGATGCCGCTGATGGCAAACAGCAGCGGCATGCGCCAACGGTTCATCGCGATCATCGGCCACTGCAGCCACTCGGTGGTGTAGGCGCTCTTGAGGTGGAAGTCCCAGCCGGCCACGTAGGCCATGGCGGCGTGGTAGAGGATCAGCAGCCCGAAGGCGGCAATGCGCAGGGTGTCCAGGTCATGGCGACGGTGCATGGGTGGGTGGGCTTCAGGAGGAAGCTGCACCCTCCGCCTGCCAACGCGTGGCCGCCAGCGGATGGGGCGAAATGGCCGGTGCGCAGGGTTCAGTGGAGGGGTGGCGGGGACCAATGGCGGATGCGCGCGCGGCCGGATGCGCAACAATGGCGCTATGGAAAAGGGAGATCCGGCGGCGTTGACCGCCTTTGCTGCATCGCGGCCGCGGCACCCCGGGCTTGCTGCTGCGTTCTGGTCGCTGCTGTTCCTGGGCACGGCCGCGGGCAATGTGCTGGCACAGTGGATGCGGGCCTTGCGTGATGGTCAGATCTTCCCGGCGGGGGCGGTCTCGATCGAGGAGTTCAGCAGTGCGCTGGCCAGCCTGGCCCTGCTGGCGCTGCTGCATGCGGCCGCGCGCCGCTGGCCGCTGCATGCCGACACCTGGCGGCGCCGGATCGGTTTCTACGTGCTGGGCGGCATCGCCTGGTGGCTGCTGCACGTCAGTGCGATGGTGCTGCTGCGCAAGGTGGCCTTTGCCTTGGCCGGCCAGCACTACACGTATGGTGCGTGGCCGGCGCAGTGGTTCTACGAGTTCTTCAAGGACGTGCAGACTTACAGCCTGCTGGTGATCGCGGTGCACGCGGCGGCCTGGTTCGGTCGCCAGCGGCGGGGTGAGGCCCATCTGCTGGCGCCGCCCGACGAAGGCCCGCCAGTGGAACCGGTCGAGCGCCCGCAGCACTTCCTGGTGCGCAAGCTGGGCAAGGAGTTCCTGGTCGCCACCGCGGACGTCGAGTACGCCCAGGCGTCGGGCAATTACGTGAACCTGCGGGTGCGCGGGCATGACTACCCGCTGCGCATCACCATGGCGGCGCTGGAGCAGCGGCTGGACCCGGCCGAGTTCCTGCGCCCGCACCGCAGCTGGTTGATCCACCGTGGCCAGTTGCGCTCGATCGAGCCGTTGGATGGCGGTGAAGCGCTGCTCCACATGGCCGATGGCGTCAAAGTGCCGTGCAGTCGGCGACAGCTACCCCTGTTGCGCCAGGCGCTGGCAGGGAGCTGAGCGGGCGGACCGGTCGGCCCGCCCGCACAGGGATTACTTCTTGTCCTTCTTGATCATCGCGTCGATGCGCGCGGCGCGGGCTTCCGAGCCCGGGTGCGAGGACATCAGGCCGCCGTCGCTGGACAGCTTGCGGAACATGCTGGCCAGGGCCGCCGGATCGTAGCTGTGGCGCTTCATGAACTGGTAGCCGTACTCATCGGCCGCGCTCTCTTCCTTCTGCGAGAACTGCGCGTTGATGAAGCCTTCGGCCAGTTCGCCGAGCTGGCCCTGGCTGAGCTGGGTCAGGTTGCCGTTGCCCGAGGCCGCCAGGCCCTCGCGGCCAGCCGAGGCGAGCAGAGCGGTGCGCATCTTGGTCTTGCTGTGCCCCAGCTTCACGTGGCCGATTTCGTGGCCGATCACGCCACGCACTTCGTCGTCGCTGGCCATGTCCATCAGGCCGGTGTAGACGCGCACGCAGCCGTTGGCCATCGCCCAGGCATTGACGTCAGCGGTGCGGTAGACCTTGAAGTTCAGGTTCAGGCCGTCCTCGTTGGACAGGCCCTGGGTGATCTTGGCCAGGCGCTGGGCGTAGGGGTCGTTGCCGGCCACCACCGGGTTGTCCTTGTCCATGTACGTGCAGGCCTGGTCGGCGGCGGCCGAGACTTCGGCGTCGGACAGGGTCAGCGCCTTGCCGGCCTTCATGCCGGTGCTGGTCAGGCCCTTCAGGTCGATGGCCGAGGCATTGGCGGCCATCAGGCAGGCGGCCAGGCACAGGGTGGAACGCAGGATCGTCATTGAATTGGTGCTCCTTGGATGGGAATGAACCGCCGCGTCCCCCTGTTGCCGTGGCGGCCGGGAAGTCTACCGGCAGTGGCCCGGCCCCTGTCCAGCCGCCGCCGGACGTCGCGGGCCTGGCTGCCTCGCCGGGGGCGGGGTGGCTGCGGTATCATTCCCAGTCATCTTTTGAATGCATGACCGCCGACATGATCGAACTGAATCCTGTCCGCCAGCGCATCACCGATCTGACCGATCGCGTGCTGTCGCTTCGGGGGTATCTTTGACTACGACGCCAAGAAAGAGCGTCTTGAAGAAGTAACGCGGGAGCTGGAAAGCCCCGACGTCTGGAACAACGCCGAGTACGCCCAGAACCTGGGCCGCGAGCGTTCCAGCCTGGAAAAGACCGTGGGCGGCATCGCCTCGGTGCTCGACGGCCTGACCGACGCGACCGAACTGCTGGAGCTGGCAGAGTCCGAACAGGACGAGGATACCGCGCTGGCCGTGGTCGCCGACCTGGACAAGCACCAGGCGCACGTCGAGAAGCTGGAATTCCAGCGCATGTTCTCCGGCGAGATGGACAATGCGGCGGCATTCGTCGACATCCAGGCCGGTGCCGGTGGCACCGAAGCCCAGGACTGGGCCGAAATCCTGCTGCGCATGTACCTGCGCTGGTGCGAATCGCGCGGCTGGAAGACCGAGCTGATGGAAGTGTCCGGTGGCGACGTTGCCGGCATCAAGTCGGCCACGCTGCGCGTGGAAGGCGACTATGCCTACGGTTGGCTGAAGACCGAAACCGGCGTGCACCGCCTGGTGCGCAAGTCGCCGTTTGATTCGGACAATCGCCGCCACACCAGCTTCACCTCGGTGTTCGTGTCGCCGGAAATCGATGACAACATCGACATCACCATCAATCCGGCCGATCTGCGTACCGATGTGTACCGTTCGTCCGGTGCCGGTGGCCAGCACGTGAACAAGACCGAGTCGGCGGTGCGTATCACCCACATCCCGACCAACATCGTGGTGGCCTGCCAGACCGGCCGCAGCCAGCACCAGAACCGCGACAACGCGATGAAGATGCTGGCCGCCAAGCTGTACGAGCTGGAAATCCAGAAGCGCAACGCCGAGAAGGACGCGGTGGAAGCCACCAAGTCCGACATTGGCTGGGGCAGCCAGATCCGCAACTACGTGCTCGACCAGAGCCGTATCAAGGACCTGCGCACCGGCATTGAACGCTCGGATACGCAGAAGGTGCTCGACGGCGACCTGGACGAGTTCGTCGAGGCCAGCCTGAAGGCCGGCCTGGCCGTGGGCTCCAAGCGCGTCGATGCCTGATCCACGCGCCTGCGCGGATATCATCGCCTTCCGCAACGGAGGGCGATGATGCGCAGCGAAAGTGAACGCAAGGAGCTCGGTGGCTTTCTCAAGGCCTGCCGCGCCCGTGTCGACCCCGCCACGCTCGGCCTCCCGGCCGGGCGCCGGCGTACCCCGGGCCTGAAGCGCGAGGAAGTCGCGCTGGCGATCGGGGTCAGCGTCAGCTGGTACACCTGGATCGAGCAGGGCCGCGAAGTGCGCGCCTCGCCCGAGGTGCTTGAGCGCCTGGCGCAGGTGCTGCGCATGAGCGACGACGAGCGCGCCTATGCGTTCGCGCTGTCCGGCTATGGCGTGCCATTGGAATCGCCGGACGAGAGCGTGACCGACGGCCTGCGCCAGCTGGTGGAGGCGATGCAGCCGATCCCGGCCTACGTGCGCAATACCCGTTTCGACATCCTGGCCTGGAATCCGGCCATCGCCGAACTGTTCGTGGATTACAGCCAGCTGGCGCCGCACGAGCGCAACACGCTGCGGCTGATGTTCCTGTACCCGCCGTACCGCACGCTGATCCTCAACTGGGAAGAAATGACCCGCGGGCTGCTGGCCGGTTTCCGCGCGGCGATGGCGCAGGCGCCGGACAAGGCGCCGTTCCTGGCACTGGTCGAGGACATCGCGGCGCACAGTGAAGAGTTTCGCCAGTGGTGGCCGGAGCACGACGTGCGCCGGTTCGACGAGGGTGCGAAGAAGCTGAACCATCCCACGCGCGGGCTGCTGGACCTGCAGTACGTGGCGCTGGTGCCGGAGAGCCGGCACGATCTTTCGCTGGTGACCTACCTGCCGCGGAAGTAGGGGGTGTTCGGCAGGGCTTGCAGCCCTGCACCTGCTGCGAGCCAGAGCAACGTCAACGTCAAATGCGGGCCTTCTGTGGGGTGGCGGGGCGGTGTCGGTGTGCGGGGACGCCGCAAGTACGTCCGTGTAGGCTTGGCAGCCGCTTGCTCGTGTGCGCGTTCCTGCGCACACGGCAAGACCGGGGTTGGGCGTCCTGCCCAACCCGCCCGAGGCATGCCTCGGGCCCATGCGGCTGACACCCCGCACTCCGACACCGCCCCACCTTCGACAGTTTCACGCGGCTGTTGGTGGGTGTCGACCTTGGTCGACACATCTGTCAGATATCGATATTCACGATGTGATCCGACCCCGTGCCGACCAAGGTCGGCACCCACCAACAGCCGCGTGAAA
>NZ_DS999412.1:2809725-3094516 GCF_000158575.1 Stenotrophomonas sp. SKA14 | reverse complement strand
CCCGCAGGAAACCAGCTTGTGCTGTTGCTTCGGCTGTTGATGTTGCCTTGGCTTGAAGCGGGTGCAGGGCGCAGCCCTGCCGATAACCCCATTCAGGCAGGTAAGTGCAGGTCACAGGATGAGCAGACGCCTTGTTGCTGCCATCGAACAGGTCCACATTCCTGTGCAGGAGACGGGCCACTGCCCGTTGTCGAGACACCAGGAGACCTGCATGTCCGCTGCCCCCAGCACTGCCATTTCCCGCGATCCGGCCACCGGCCAGCTCATCGCCAGCCATCCCTTCGCCACCGACGCCGAACTGGAGGCGATCCTCGATCGCGGCCAGGCCGGCTTTGCCGCCTGGAGCGCAACCAGCCTCGAACAGCGCGCCGGGGTGCTGCGCGCGATGGCTGCCGTACTGCGCCGTGACCGTGAAAAGCTGGCCGCGCTGGCCACCGCCGAGATGGGCAAGGTCCAGGCCGAATCGCTGGCCGAGATCGAAAAGTGCGCCGTGCTGTGCGACTGGTATACCGACCACGGCGCGCAGTTCCTGCACGACGAACCGACCCAGGTGCCCGACGACAAGGCCTACGTGTCCTACCTGCCGCTGGGCGTGGTGCTGGGCATCATGCCGTGGAATTTCCCGTACTGGCAGGTGATGCGTGCCGCGGTGCCGATCCTGATGGGTGGCAACGGCTTTCTGCTGAAGCCTGCCGAGAACATCGTCGGCACCGCGCAGCTGCTGGATGCGGCCTGGCGTGATGCCGGGCTGCCGGATGGCACCTTCATCGCCGCCAACATCAGCCGCGAGGGCACCAGCCGCGCGATTGCCGATGACCGTATCGCTGCGGTGACCCTGACCGGCAGCGTGGCGGCCGGTCGCAGCATTGCCGCCCAGGCCGGGCAGGCGCTGAAGAAGGTGGTGCTGGAGCTGGGTGGCTCCGATCCGTTCATCGTGCTGGCCGATGCCGATCTCGATGCCGCCGTTGATGCCGCAGTGGCCTCGCGCTTCCAGAACACCGGGCAGGTCTGCATCGCCGGCAAGCGCATCATCGTCGAAGACGCAGTCTACGACCGGTTCGTGGCGCAGTTCTGCCAGAAGGTGCAGGCGCTGACCATTGGCGATGGCCGCGACCCCAGCAACCGCATCGGCCCGATGGCGCGCCAGGATCTGCTTGAGCAGCTTGATGCGCAGGTGCGCGCCTCGGTGGAGGCCGGCGCGCAGCTGCTGGTCGGCGGCCACCAGTTGGATCGTCCGGGCGCGTTCTATGCCCCCACCGTGCTGGCCGGCGTGGCGCCGGGCATGCAGGCCTTCGATACCGAGACCTTCGGCCCAGTGGCCTCGATCAGCCGCGCGCGTGATGCCGACCATGCGGTGGAACTGGCCAACCAGAGCGAATTCGGCCTCAGCGGCAACCTGTGGACCGGCGACCGCGCGCGCGCGATGCAGCTGGCGCGCCGGCTGCAGACCGGCGGCGTGTTCGTCAACGGGTTCTCGGCCTCCGACCCGCGCGTGCCGATCGGCGGCGTGAAGAAGAGCGGCTTCGGCCGTGAGCTTTCGCACTTCGGCATCCGCGAGTTCGTCAACGCGCAGACCGTGTGGTTCGACAAGCCTTGACGCGCGGCTCTCATCCTTCCTGCAACGATCCACCATCAGTCCAGCGAAAAGGACGGCATTCCAATGTCCAAGGGTTCAGACCTGCTCGTCGCCGCGCTTGAGAACGAAGGCGTCGAGCGTATTTTCGGCATCCCCGGCGAAGAAAACCTCGACGTGGTCGAGTCACTGCGGCACTCCAGCATCGAGCTGGTCGTCACCCGCCATGAGCAGGCGGCAGTGTTCATGGCGGCCACCTATGGCCGCCTGACCGGCAAGCCCGGCGTGTGCCTGGCCACGCTTGGCCCGGGCGCGCTCAACTTCACCACCGGCGCGGCCTATGCGTTGTTGGGTGCGTGGCCGGTGATCATGATTACCGGCCAGAAGGGCATCGTCGCCAGCAAGCAGGCGCGCTTCCAGATTGTCGACATCGTCAGCACGATGAAGCCGCTGACCAAGCAGGCGCGGCAGATCGTCTCGGCGCGCACCATCCCGACCATTGTCCGCGAGGCATTCCGCGTGGCCCAGGAAGAGCGGCCGGGTCCGGTACTGCTGGAACTGCCGGAAGACATCGCGGCCAACGAGGTCGAGGGCGTGGCATTGATTCCGCCGCACGCGGTGGATCGCCCCATTGCCAGCCCGGAGGCGCTCGACCGTGCGGCGGAGATCATCCGCAACGCCAAGCGTCCGCTGCTGATGATCGCTTCGGCGGCCTCGCGGCCGCAGTCCAGCGAGGCGCTGTCAGCGTTCGTGCTGCGGGCCGGCATTCCGTTCTTCACCACGCAGATGGGCAAGGGTGCGGTCGCCGGTGGCTCGGGCCTGTACATGGGCACCGCGGCGCTGACCGAGCGCGATTACGTGCACATGGCGATCGACCAGGCCGACGTGATCGTGACCATCGGCCACGAGGTCACCGAGAAGCCGCCGTTCGTGATGCGCCCGGGCGGGCCGACCGTGATCCATATCGGCTACTCGCAGGCAGCGGTGGAACAGGTGTACTTCCCGCAGGTGGAGGTGATCGGTGACATCGGCCGCGCGCTGACCCAGCTGGCCGGCCGCATCGAGGGTGCGGTGCCGAACGCCGATGCGCTGCTGCCGCTGCGCGCGACCATCCTGGAACACCTTGCCGACCGGGCCGAGGAGCAGGCGTTCACCCCGCAGCGGCTGGTGCACGACGTGCGCCAGGTGATGCCGCCGGACGGCATCGTGGCGCTGGACAACGGCATGTACAAGATCTGGTTCGCCCGCAACTACCGCACCCAGGTGGCCAATACGCTGCTGCTGGACAACGCGCTGGCGACGATGGGTGCGGGCCTGCCGTCGGCGATCATGGCCTCGATCCTGTACCCGCAGCGGAGGGTGCTGGCAGTGTGCGGGGATGGCGGTTTCATGATGAACAGCCAGGAGCTGGAGACCGCGCGCCGGCTGGGCCTGAATCTGGTGGTGCTGATCCTCAACGACGGCGCCTACGGGATGATCCGCTGGAAACAGGCGGTGGATGGTTTCACCGACTATGGCATGACCTTCGGCAACCCGGATTTCGTCAAGTATGCCGAGGCCTATGGCTGCAGGGGCCACGAGGTGACCGCCATCGAGCAGTTCATCCCGACCCTGGAAGCGGCATTCAATGAGGGTGGGGTGCACCTGGTGTCGGTGCCGATCGACTATTCGGAGAACGAGCGGGTGCTGGTGGACGAACTGCGCCAGGCGTTCCCCGGCAACGGCTGACGCCGGCGCCGCGCAGCCCGGTAGGTGTCGACCCTGGTCGACACACGAAGCGCCAACCAAGGTTGGCGACTACCGGGGCGGGGCCGCCAGGGGCCGGGGGCAGGGCGGTTTTGGTATGCTGTGGAACCGGCTGTGCCGGGCGCAGCATCCCCCCTCACTACACGATTCCCGCAGATCCATGAGCGAAGCTACCGATACCCCCCCCGTCGACGAAAACAAGTTGATCGCCGAGCGCCGTGAGAAACTCAAAGCGCTGCGTGGGCAGGGCATCGCGTACCCGAACGACTTCCGTCGCGAGGACTTCGCTGGCCAACTGCAGGAAGAATTCGCCGATGCCGGACAGTGGACCGCCGAGGCCCTGGAAGGCAACGGCCGCCAGGTGAAGATGGCGGGCCGCCTGATGGCCAAGCGGATCATGGGCAAGGCCAGCTTCGCGCAGATCCAGGACGAATCCGGCCGCATCCAGCTGTTCCTGCAGGGCACGGTCCTCGGTGATGCCTACACCGCCTTCAAGGGCTGGGACGTGGGTGACATCATCGCGGTTGAAGGCGGCCTGACCCGTACCAAGACCGGCGAGCTGTCGGTCAAGGCCGAATCGATCCGCCTGCTGACCAAGTCGCTGCGTCCGCTGCCGGACAAGTGGCACGGCCTGGCCGACGTCGAGCAGCGTTATCGCCAGCGCTACGTCGACCTGATCGTGACCCCGGAATCGCGCGCGGTCTTCATCAAGCGCTCGAAGATCATCCGCGCCATGCGCGCGTGGCTCGACAACCGCGACTTCCTCGAAGTCGAGACGCCGATGATGCATTACATCCCCGGCGGCGCAGCGGCCAAGCCATTCACCACCCACCACAACGCGCTGGACCTGGACCTGTACCTGCGCGTGGCGCCGGAGCTGTACCTCAAGCGCCTGACCGTCGGTGGCCTGGAGCGCGTGTACGAGATCAACCGCAACTTCCGCAACGAAGGTGTCAGCACCCGGCACAACCCGGAGTTCACCATGATGGAACTGTACGAGGCCTATGCCACGTACAACGAGATCATGGACCTGACCGAAGGCGTGATCCGTGACGTGGCACAGGCCGTGAACGGTGGCACCGAAGTGGAGTGGGACGGCGCGAAGATCGACCTGGGCCCGGCGTTCCGCCGTTGGCGCATGGACGAGGCCGTGCGTCACCACAACCCTGAGATCTCCGCCGCCGACTGCACCGACCGCGATGCGCTGCTGCGCCATTGCGAGCGCCTGAAGATCAAGGTCAAGCCGTCCTATGGCTGGGGCAAGCTGCTGCTGGAGATCTTCGAAGCCACCGTCGAACACACCCTGATCCAGCCGACCTTCATCACCGATCATCCGGTGGAGGTCTCGCCGCTGGCCCGCGCCAACGACAACGATCCGGGCTACACCGATCGCTTCGAGCTGTTCGTCAACGGCAAGGAGCTGGCCAACGGCTTCTCCGAATTGAATGATCCGGAAGACCAGGCCCAGCGCTTCCAGGCCCAGGTGGCGGCGAAGGAAGGTGGCGACGACGAGGCGATGCATTACGACGCCGACTACATCCGTGCGCTGGAGTACGGAATGGCCCCGACCGGCGGCCTCGGCATCGGCGTCGATCGCCTGGTGATGCTGCTGACCGGTAGCAGCTCGATTCGTGACGTGCTGCTGTTCCCGTACATGCGTCCGGAGCAGTAACCGGAGCAGCAGGTCGTTTTTCTGACTCCTGTTTGTGCGCGCCGTCGCGAAACGAGACGGCGCGATTGACGCGTCCCGCACTCGGCGTATCGTTAATGCACTACCTTGACGCCTGTTATGGCTTGATCGGCGCCAGGGGGATGGTGCATTGTGAAGCGTCCGCTTCACAATGTGATGACGATCATGAACCGGGACGTATGACACGGGAGTCAGGCCGATGCAGGGTGCGAGCGTTCGCAGCGGCAGAGTATCCTCGCCTGCTGATGATCCAGCATGGTCGAGAAGCCAGGCAGAGTACGCGTTGAACATCGTCATTGTTGACGACCAGACGTCCGCGCGGACGATGCTGCGTCATGTCATCGAGGACATCGCGCCGGAACTGAGCGTGTATGACTTCGGTGACCCGCTGACCGCATTGGCCTGGTGCGAGGCGCATCCGGTCGACCTGCTGCTGCTCGATTACCGCATGCCGGAGATGGACGGGCTGGAGTTCGCCCGTCGTTTCCGCCGCCTGCCCAAGCACCGCGACATTCCGGTCATCCTGATCACCGTGGTCGGCGACGAGCCGATCCGGCAGGCGGCGCTGGAAGCAGGTGTCATCGATTTCCTGGTCAAGCCGATCCGACCGCGCGAATTGCGCGCGCGCTGCTACAACCTGCTGCAGCTGCGCCAGCAGACCGAGAACGTGAAACAGCGTGCGTTGTCGCTGGAACAGCGGCTGCTGGCCAGCATGCACGAGGTCGAGGAACGCGAACGCGAAACCCTGTCGCGATTGGCTCGTGCGATCGAGTTCCGCGATGCCGGCACCAGTGCCTATCTGGAGCGCATGGCACGGGTGGCCGGGTTGATCGCAGAGCAGCTCGGCCTGCCCGAGGATGACGTCAAGCTGATCGAGATGGCGGCCCCGCTGCATGACATGGGCAAGATCGCCATTCCCGATGCCGTGCTGCTCAAGCAGGGCAAGCTCAACGACGAGGAGCTGGCGATCATGCGCCGGCACCCGCGGATCGGCCATGAGCTGCTCAGCGGCAGCCAGAATCGCTTCATCCAGGTCGGTGCGTTGATCGCGCTGCGCCATCACGAGCGCTATGACGGCAGCGGTTACCCGGATGGACTGGTGGGCGAGGCGATTCCGCTGGAGGCGCGGATCGTGGCCGTGGCCGACGTGTTCGATGCGCTGATTTCGCCCCGTCCGTACAAGGAAGCATGGACCATGGAAGCCACACTGGCTTATCTGTATGCCCAGCGTGGCCGGTTGTTCGACCCGCGCTGCGTGGATGCGCTGATGCGCGGCCACCCGCAGCTGATGGACATCTGCGCCCAGCACTCGACGGCATCGACGCGACCGGGTGGGTGACATGCAGGACCTGTTCGCACGCGTGAGGCGCCGGCTGGCGCAGCGTCCGGATTCGGAGCATGGCCAGGCGATCGTGCGGATGGTGCTGATCTCGCTGATCCTGGTCTATGTGCTGTTGTCGGGCGCCCGGCTGCATCGGCTGGAGCAGTATCAGGGTGTACTGGCGACGATAGTGACCGGGCTCGGCCTGTCGCTGCTGCTGTTCGCGTGGCTGCTGTGGAAGCCGGGCCGCTCGGACCCGCGACGGGTGGCCGGGATGCTGGCCGACTACGGGCTGATCGCCGTCGGCATGATCCAGATGGGCGAACCCTTGGCCTGGGTCTATGCCGTGGTGATGTGGGTGACGGTCGGCAATGGGTTGCGTTTCGGCCCCCGCTATCTGGTGGCCGCCATCGTATTGGCAATGGCCAGTTTCGGTGCCACCGTACTGATGACCCCTTACTGGCGGGCCAATCCAGGCCTGGCCCTTTCCCTGTGGCTGGGCCTGCTGGCGGTTCCGTTGTGCTGTTCTTCCCTGCTGCGCCGAAGGATGCGACATCCGACCATGGATACGACCCCCGCCGTCGCTGCCGGCTCGCGCTCGCCGCTGGCCCGCTTCAGGCAGCGCCTGTCCGGGCGCGAAGACAGCGAGCACGCACAGAACCTGATCCGCATCGTCATCACTGCGCTGTTCATCAGCTACCTGGGCTGGCGCTCGCTCAGCGGCGGCGGTGAAGCACTGACGGCCACCTGGCTGATCCTGGCCTTCGAGCTGACCATTTCCGCCGGGCTGCTGGCGGCGATCCTGGTGCATCCGGGGGTGTCGCATGTGCGGCGGGTGATCGGCATGCTGACCGACTACACCTGCATGGCCTGGATCATGACCATCCAGGGTGAGCCGGCGGCACCGTTGTACGCGGTGATGCTGTGGGTGACGATCGGCAACGGCATGCGCTATGGCAGTACCTATCTGCGCGTGGCTACGGCGATGGGCTGCCTGGCTTTCCTGTGCACGGTGATGCTGTCGCCGTACTGGCGGAGCCACGACTATCTGGGCTGGGGCCTGCTGCTGGGCCTGGGCGCGATCCCGCTGTACTTCGACTCGCTGCTGCACGCCCTGACCCGCGCCGTGGCCGAAGCACGCCAGGCCAACGAGGCCAAGAGCCGTTTCCTGGCCAACATGAGCCACGAGTTCCGTACACCGCTGAACGGCCTGGCCGGCATGACCGAGGTGCTGGCGACCACCCGGTTGGACGATGAGCAGCGCGAATGCCTGAATACCATCCAGGCCTCGACCCGCAGTCTGCTGGCGCTGGTGGAAGAGGTGCTGGACATCTCCGCGATCGAGGCGGGCAAGGTGCGGGTGGAGTGGCACGAGTTCGCGCTGGCCGACGTACTGCAGGCGATCAACCTGATCCTGACCCCGCAGACCCGCTCGAAATCGCTGGACTACCGCGTGCAGGTGGACGAGAACGTGCCGCCGCGCCTGCTGGGCGATGCCGGCCATCTGCAGCAGATCCTGCTGAACCTGATGGGCAACGCGGTCAAATTCACCGACAGCGGCTACGTGCAGCTGCACGTGTCCAGCCCGGATGCACTGGGCAGCGAGCGGGTACGCCTGCGCTTCGAGATCGTCGATACCGGCATCGGTGTGCCGGTGGCCCTGCGTGGCCGCCTGTTCAATGCGTTCGAACAGGGCGATGTCGGCCTGGCCCGGCGCCACGAGGGCACCGGCCTGGGTACGGCCATCGCCAAGGGCCTGGTGGAGTCGATGGGCGGCCAGGTCGGTTACGCCCCGAACAGCCCGCGCGGCAGCGTGTTCTGGGTCGAAATCACGCTGGACGTTGCAGACCCCGTGGCGGCGCCGGTGGCCGCGTCCGAGGTGGCCGAAGCCGGCAACGTCATTGCGTTCTCCAATCCGTTCCTGCGCCATCGTGCACGGGTGCGCAGCCTGCGGGTGCTGGTGGCCGATGACCATGAGGCCAACCGGATGGTGCTGCAGCGCCTGCTGGAGAAGGCCGGTCACAAGGTCACCTGTGTCAATGGCGGCGCCGAAGTGCTCGACGCGCTTGAGCAGGCCAGTTACGACGCGGCGATCGTCGACCTGCACATGCCCGGCATGAGCGGCCTGGACCTGCTCAAGCAGCTGCGGGTGATGCAGGCCAGTGGCATGCCCTATGTGCCGGTGATGGTGCTCAGTGCCGATGTCACCCCCGAGTCGATCCTGCGCTGCGAACAGGCAGGCGCGCGCGCGTTCCTGGCCAAGCCGGTGGTCGCAACCCGGCTGCTGGAAGTACTGGCCGACGTTGCGGCCAATACCCGCGCCGAAACCGGCATCCAGTCGGTGCCCGCGTTGCCGGTCGCCGATGGCGTGCTCGACACCGCCGTGCTGGACGAGCTGGCTGCGCTGGGCATGGGCGATGGCTTCGAACGCAAGTTCATCGACCAGTGCCTGGCGGATGTCGACGCCAGCATGGGCCAGCTGCAGGCCTGCGGTGAGCGCCAGGCCTGGGAAGACTTCCGCGAACATGCCCACGCCTTGCGGGGTGTGGCGAGCAACCTGGGACTGGTCCAGGTTGCCGCCTCCAGTGGCGAGATCATGCGCATGGCGGACTGGCAGCTGAAGGGTGAGTGGATCACCCGGCTCGGCAACCTGACGGCCGCCCTGCGCAACGGCAGGAATGCGCTGGCTGCCCGTAGTGCGGGGGCACCGCACCGCGACGACAGTGAGCGCAGCCCGTCCTGAACCGCCGGGCTGTCAGGCCGGGTCGCCATTGCGCCGGGCCTGCGCCCGCACCAGCCGATCCATCGTACGCAGGGACTTCTCGCCGAGCTGCATGGCGGTGTCGACCCAGATCTCGGTGATCCGCATCATTTCGTGCAGCGGCACCATGGTGGCGATCTCGTTGACTTCGCGCATCGCCGCCCAGGCATGCGGAATCCGCTTGCTGTCCTTGATCACCTGTTCCACTGCGGCCACGCCTTCGCCGACCGGCACGACGATGTCCACCAGGCCCATCTCCTTGAGCTGGCGGGCCGTGTAGAGATTGCCCTCCAGCATGATCTTCTCGGCCAGGCGCGGGCTGATCCGCTGGCACAGGAAGGAGTAGGCGCCCATGCCGGGGAACAGGTCGAACAGCACCTCCGGCAGGCCCATCAGTACGCCTTCCTCGGCGACGATGGTGTGGCAGCTCAGCGCCGCTTCGAAGCCGCCACCGAGTGCATTGCCCTGGACCAGTGCGATGCTGTGGGCGCGGGCGCCGAGACCGGCATGGAAGGCATGCACGCCGCGCACGCAGCGCTGCGCATAGTCAAGCAGGCGGGCGCGATCGCCTTCGCGGATCAGGCGGCAGAACAGTTCGAGATCTCCGCCCAGGTTGAACACGTCGCTGTCCGAGGCCAGAACGACATGGGGTGACAGAACATGCGAGGCACTGAGGCGATCGCCCAGGTCGCGCTGGTAGTCGACGATGTCATCGACCAGGCGTGACGCAAAGCATGGCCGGCCCGGCTGGTTGACCAGGTTGGCGTGCATGTGGATCCAGTAGACATCCCGCTCCGTCTCTTCGGTGATGCGCAGGGTAGGGTGCTGGGCGGGGCGGGTGATGATGGGGCGTACTGCAGACATGGGAGTTCTCCGTGTGACCGTCCGGCCAACCGCAGAGCGGACGGAGAAGAGTGAGGGGGCGAGCTGAACGTGCGGCGGCGACTGATTCTATGCACCTGTCGTGAACCGCCCGCAAGCGCTGGGCCGGCCATGTTCCGGCAATGAAAAGGCCCCGCCGTCGCCGGCGGGGCCCCTGTTCTGTCTGCTTGCCCGTAAACCCTTACTGGGCGGGCGTATCACGCAGCTCGCGACGGAGAATCTTGCCGACGTTGGTCTTCGGCAGCTCTTTTCGGAATTCTACGATTCTGGGGTGCTTGTAACCGGTCAGGTTTGCCCGCGCGTGCTCCTTGACCATTTCGGCGGTCAGGTTCGGGTCCTTCTTCACGATAACGACCTTCACCACTTCGCCGGATTTTTCGTCCGGAACGCCGACTGCGGCCACTTCCAGCACGCCCGGCATCATCGCGATGACGTCCTCGACCTCGTTCGGGTATACGTTGAAGCCGGATACCAGGATCATGTCCTTCTTGCGATCGACGATGTAGAAGAAGCCGTGCTCGTCCATCTTCGCCATGTCGCCGGTATGCAGCCAGCCGTCGGCGTCGATGGCCTTCTCGGTTTCATCCGGGCGCTGCCAGTAACCCTTCATCACCTGCGGGCCCTTGATGCACAGCTCACCGACTTCGCCCAGAGGCAGGATGTTGCCGTTGTCGTCCTTGATGCAGGCATCGGTGGACGGAATCGGCAGGCCGATCGAGCCGTTGTACTCGGGCAGGGTGAGCGGGTTGATGCAGGCCGCCGGCGAGGTTTCGGTCAGGCCGTAGGCCTCGACCAGGGTGACGCCGGTGGTCTTCTTCCAGCGCTCGGCCACCGCGCGCTGCACCGCCATGCCGCCGCCCAGGGTGAACTTGACCGAAGAGAAATCGATCTCGTCGAAGCCGGGGGTATTGAGCAGGCCGTTGAACAGCGTGTTGACGCCGGTGATGGCGGTGAAGCGGGTGCCCTTCAGCTCCTTGACGAAGCCCTTCATGTCGCGCGGGTTGGTGATCAGGTGGTTGCAGCCACCGAACTTCATGAAGACCAGCCCGTTCGCGGTCAGCGCGAAGATGTGGTACAGCGGCAGGGCGGTGATGATGACTTCCTTGCCCGGCTCGATGCCCGAGGTGGACAGCCACGCCGACGCCTGCTGCATGTTGGCGATCAGGTTGCGGTTGGTCAGCATCGCGCCCTTGGCCACGCCGGTGGTGCCGCCGGTGTACTGCAGGAAAGCGATGTCGTCGTGGTCGATCTCGACCTTCGGAAGCGTGTGGCGGCTGCCCAGCTTGAGTGCCTGTTTGAAGCGGACCGCGCCCTTGACGTGGTAGTTGGGCACCATCTTCTTGATGTACTTCAGCACGAAGTTGACGATCGCACCCTTGGCGCCGAGCAGGTCGCCCAGGCCGGTGGTGATCACGTGCTTGACCGGCGTGTCGGCGATGACCTGCTGGACGGTGTCGCCGAAGTTGTCGACCACCACCAGCGCGCTGACACCGGCGTCGACCAGCTGATGCTTGAGTTCGCGCGCGGTGTAGAGCGGGTTGACGTTGACCACGGTGAGGCCGGCGCGCAGCACGCCGAAGGTGGCCACCGGGTACTGCAGGCAGTTGGGCATCATCAGGGCGACGCGGTCACCCTTCTTGAGCTTGAGCTCGCCCAGCAGGTAGGCGGCGAACTGGGTGACCAGCGCATCGGTCTCACCATAGGTGATGACCTTGCCGAAGCTGGAGTAGGCGGGACGGTCGCGGAATTTCGCGACGGAGGCGTCGAAGACCGAGGCGACCGAATGGAACTCGTTGACGTCGATTTCGGCGGGAACGCCTTTCGGATAGCTCTGCAGCCAGGGACGATCCAGACTCATATTCCCCCTCCAGGAATCGTGATGTATTAGGTTCCGGCCTGAGCGTATCGACAATGGCCGGTCATTGCAGCATACCCCGCCGTAGGGAAAACGCGAAGAGGCCCCGTAGGGCCTCGTTGTTCGGATGGATGCCGGCCAGCGGCCGGCACAGGATGCGGAAACGGCAATGGTAGGTGCCGACCTTGGTCGGCACAGGATTCCGAGGTGGGGCCTTGGATCAGTGCCCACCAAGGTGGGCACCTACCGGTTCGGGGCTCCTCAGCCCTGCTTGCGCACCGGTGCGCCGTTGGCCTTGTAGTACGGCGCGGTGCTGCGGGCGAGCGGGGTGCGGCCGCGGATCACGTCGGCCAGCTTTTCGGCCATCATGATGGTCGGCGCGTTGAGGTTGCCGGTCACCACCTGCGGCATGATCGAGGCATCGACGATGCGCAGGCCTTCCAGGCCATGCACGCGGCCCTGGCCGTCGACCACTGCCATCGGATCATCGGCGTGGCCCATCTTGTTCGAGCACGACGGGTGGTAGGCGGTTTCGGCGTGCTCGCGCACGAACGCATCGATCTGCGCGTCGGTCTGCAGCGCGCTGCCCGGCGAAATCTCGCGGCCGCTGTACGGTGCCAGCGCCGGCTGGGCGAAGATCTCGCGGGTGATGCGGATCGCCGCGCGGAACTCGCGCCAGTCCTGGTCATGCGACATGTAGTTGAACAGGATGCTGGGATGTTCGCGCGGGTCCTTCGAGCGCACGTGGATGCGGCCGCGGCTGGGCGAACGCATCGAGCCGACGTGCATCTGGAAGCTGTGCGCCTTGATCGGGTTGGAGCCGTTGTAATTGATCGCCACCGGCAGGAAGTGGTACTGCAGGTTCGGCCAGTCGAACTCGGCGTCGCTGCGGATGAAGCCGCCGGCCTCGAACTGGTTGCTGGCGCCGATGCCGGTACCCAGGAACAGCCATTCGGCGCCGATCGCCGGCTGGTTGTACAGCTTCAGTGCCGGCGCCAGCGACACCGGCTTCTTGCACTCGTACTGCAGGTACATCTCAAGGTGATCCTGCAGGTTGGCGCCGACGCCCGGCAGGTGGTGCACCAGGTCGATGTCGAGGCTGCGCAGCAGGTCGGCCGGGCCGACGCCCGAGCGCTGCAGGATCTGCGGCGAGGCGATGGCGCCGCCGCACAGCAGCACTTCTCGGCGCGCGGTGGCACGCTGCGGCTGGTCGTTGTGCAGCCACTGCACGCCCACCGCACGCTTGCCCGAGAACAGGATGCGGTCGGTCAGCGCGTGGGTGACGATGGTCAGGTTCGGGCGCGGCTTGGCCAGGTCCAGGTAGCCGCGGGCGGTGCTGGAGCGACGGCCCTTCGGGGTGACCGTGCGGTCCATCGGGCCGAAGCCTTCCTGCTGGTAGCCGTTGAGGTCGTCGGTGCGCGGGTAGCCGGCCTGCACGCCGGCCTCGACCATCGCCGCGAACAGTTCGTTGTTGCCGGCCTTCGGCGTGGTCACGCGCAGCGGGCCGTCGCCACCGTGGTAGTCATTGGCGCCGATGTCGCGGGTTTCCGCCTTGCGGAAGTAGGGCAGGCAGTCCAGGTAGGTCCAGTCTTCCAGGCCCGGCATGCTGGCCCAGTTGTCGTAGTCCATCGCGTTGCCGCGGATGTAGCACATGCCGTTGATCAGCGACGAGCCGCCCAGGCCCTTGCCGCGGCCGCAGTCCATGCGGCGGTTGTTCATGAAGGGCTCGGGATCGGTCTTGTACGCCCAGTTGTAGCGCTTGCCCTGCAGCGGGAACGCCAGCGCGGCCGGCATCTGGGTACGGAAGTCGAGCCGGTAGTCCGGGCCACCGGCTTCCAGCAGCAGCACGCTGACCTCGGCATCTTCGGTGAGGCGGGTGGCCAGCACGTTGCCGGCCGAACCGGCGCCGATGATGATGTAGTCGTACTCGTTATGGGTGCTCATGGGTGTCTCCTGCAGGCCGGGGCGCGCTGCATGCAGGCGTCCCGGCGGAATGTCGGATCGGCACGGTGGCCGGACGATGGGGCGCGCTCAGGGCGCGCCGATCAGAACACGCTGGCGTAGTCGCCCAGCTCGACCTGCACCGACTTGATGCGGGTGTAGTGGCCGAGGGTGGAGATGCCGTTCTCGCGGCCGACGCCGGATTCCTTGTAGCCGCCGACCGGCATTTCGGCCGGCGATTCACCCCAGGTGTTGATCCAGCAGATGCCGGCTTCCAGGCGGTGGATGATGCGGTGGGCGCGGCTGACGTCCTTGCTGACCACGCCGGCAGCGAGGCCGAAGGTGGTGTCGTTGGCACGGCGAACCACTTCGTCTTCGTCGTCGTAGGCGAGGATGCTCATCACCGGCCCGAAGATCTCTTCGCGGACAATCGTCATGTCATCGCGGCAGTCGGAGAACACGGTCGGCAGCACGTAAGCGCCATTGGCCAGCGCACCTTCGGTGGCACGGCCGCCGCCGGTCAGCAGGCGGGCGCCTTCGGCCTTGCCGCTTTCGATGTAGCGCAGCACGTTTTCCATGTGCGGGAAGCTGGTCAGCGGGCCGAAGTTGGTCTCGGCGGCCATCGGATCACCGATGCGGATGCGCTTGACGCGCTCGACAACGGCGGCTTCGAACGCGGCCAGCATGCTGCGCGGCACGAACACGCGGGTACCGTTGGTGCAGACCTGGCCGGAGCTGAAGAAGTTGGCCATCACCGCGATGTCGGCGGCGCGGTCGAGGTCGGCGTCATCGCAGATCACCAGCGGCGACTTGCCGCCCAGCTCCATGGTCACTTCCTTCAGCGACGAGGAGGCGGCACTGGCCATCACCTTCTTGCCAGTGGCGACGCCGCCGGTGAAGGAGATCTTCTCGATCACCGGGTGCTCGGTCAGCCACTGGCCGATCTCGCGGCCCGGGCCCTGCACGACGTTGAACACGCCGGCCGGCACGCCCGCTTCGGTGTAGATCTCGGCCAGCCGGATCGCGGTCAGCGGGGTTACTTCGGACGGCTTGAACACCATCGCGTTGCCGGCGGCCAGGGCCGGGGCCGACTTCCACATGGCGATCTGGATCGGGTAGTTCCAGGCGCCGATGCCGGCGACCACGCCCAGCGGTTCGCGGCGGGTGTAGAAGAAGCTCGATTCGCGCAGCGGCAGCTGGATGCCTTCGATGGCCGTGGCCAGGCCGGCGTAGTACTCGACCACGTCGGCACCGGTGACGATGTCCACGGTGGTGGTCTCGGCCAGCGCCTTGCCGGTGTCCAGGGTTTCCAGGTGGGCCAGCTCATCATTGCGCTCGCGCAGGATCTCGACGGCGCGGCGCAGGATGCGCGAACGCTCCATCGCGGTCATCGCGGCCCACACCTTCTGGCCTTCGGCCGCGCTCTGCACGGCGCGCTCGACGTCGGCCTGGCTGGCGACCTGTACTTCAGCGATCACGTCACCGGTGGCCGGGTTCACCGACTTGAAGGTCTTGCCGCTGGTGGCATCGACGCGCTGGCCGTGGATGTACAGCTGTTGGACGGGCAGGGTGGTCATGGGGGCGTACTCCTTGGAAGGGGGCGGGTGCTGAAGCGCTTATAGCGCGGCAGCCTGCAACTGGAAGTCGATGTAGCCGTAAGCGATGCGCCGGGACTTCTCGGCATTGAACTGGCCGCCGACCAGGCTGCCGCGCAGCCACAGGCCGTCGATCATCGCGGCCAGGCCGCGGGCGGCCAGGCGGGCCTGCGGGTGGGGCAGCAGGCGGTTGAACTGGTGGCACAGGTTGGAGAACAGGCGCTGGTCGTTGGCGCGCTGCAGCCGCGCCAGTTCCGGCTGGTGCATGCTCGCGGCCCAGAAGGTGAGCCAGACGCGCATGGCGGTGCCGTTGATCTGGCTGTCATCGAAGTTGCCATCGACGATGGCGCGCAGCTGGTCGCGCGGGTCATCGCCGACGTCGGCGCGGTAGCGCGCAACCGCGTCCTTCAGTTCGCGCAGGATCTGCCGCATTGCAGCATTGAGCAGGCCGTCCTTGTCGCCGAAGTAGTGGGCGACGATGCCGCTGGACAGCCCTGCCTTCTTCGCGATGGTGGCGACGGTCGCATCGGCCATGCCGATCTCGTCGATGGTCTGGAAAGTGGCCCGGATCAGCTGCTCGCGCCGTACCGGTTCCACGCCTTTCTTCGGCATTGTCTCTCCACGGATTGCGACCCGAAGGATCGGGCTGCCCGCCATTATGCTTTTTATTGATTGAACGTTCAATCAATAAACCCTAGGATGCGCTCGCGCCCCACGCCATGGGCCCGGTTTACCGGTCCGGCCCCGCCCATGTGCTCCCTCGGACTTGATGAGACGACCCCATGTCTTCCCTGGCTCATCCCAAGCGTTCGCCCCTGCGCTTGAACCGTTTTGTGTTCTTCAGTTCCTCGGTGTCGATCGGCATTCTCGGGCTGCTTACCGTTCTCTATCCCGAAGGCAGCGAGCACTGGCTGCAATGGGCGCAGGCCGAGGTGTCGGCGGCGTTCGGCTGGTGGTACATGCTGCTGATCGTGCTGTGCCTGGGCTTCGTGCTGTGGCTGGCGTTCTCGCCGTATGGCCGCATCCGCCTGGGCCACAACGAGGAATCGCCGGCCTTCGGCTACGTGCCCTGGGTATCGATGCTGTTCTCGGCCGGCATCGGCATCGCGCTGCTTTACTACGGCGCCTACGAGCCGCTGGATCACTTCCTCAATCCGCCCGGGCAGCCCGGCGGCACCGTGGCCGCCGGCCGCGAGGCGATGGTGCTGACCTTCCTGCACTGGGGCCTGCACGGCTGGGCGCTGTACGCACTGGTGGGCGTGGCGCTGGGCTATTTCGCCTACCGCCGTGACCTGCCACTGGCGCTGCGCTCGGCGCTGTACCCGATTTTCGGTGAGCGCATCCATGGCCGCATCGGCGACATGGTCGATGGTTTCGGCATCCTCGCTACGCTGATCTCGATGGTGACCAACCTCGGCATCGGCGCGCTGGTGGTGCAGTCCGGCCTGGTCTACCTGTTCCACATTCCGGACACGCCGCAGGTGCTGGTGGCGATCGTGCTGGTGATGATGGTGGTGGCCACCATCGGCGTGGTGGCGGGTGTGGAGAAGGGCATCGCCTGGCTGTCCAACCTCAACGTGCGCCTGCTGTGCGGCCTGCTGCTGTTCGTGCTGGTCACCGGCCCGACCCTGCACCTGTTCGACGGCCTGATCCAGAACACCGGCGACTATCTGGGCGCGTTCGTGCGCAAGAGCTTCGACATGTACCTCAACGACCCGAAGGGTCGTGAGTGGATGGGCTCGTGGACGCTGTTCTACTGGGCGTGGTGGATCGCCTGGGCACCGTTCGTGGGCCTTTTCGTGGCGCGCATCTCGCGTGGACGCACCATCCGCGAAGTGATCATGGGCGTGCTGCTGATCCCGCTCGGCTTCACCCTGGCGTGGCTGTCGATCTTCGGCAATACCGCCATCGACCTGGTGCTCAACCATGGCCAGGCGGTGCTGGGCGAAGTGGCCCAGCACGATGCGGCGATGACGCTGTTCAAGCTGCTGGAATACCTGCCCGCCGCGCCGTACGTGGCCGGTGCCGCGGTGGTGATCGGCTTCGTGCTGTTCCTGACCCCGGTCGATTCGGGCACGCTGATGATCGCCAACCTGTGCACCCGTCGCGTTGATGATGGCGTGGAGGATGGCCATGACGCGCCGATCTGGCTGCGCGTGTTCTGGGCGGTGGGCATCACCGTGGCCAGTGTCGGCCTGCTGCTGGCCGGCAACTTCAGTGCGATGCAGACGGCGGTGGTGCTGTGCGGCCTGCCGTTCTCGTTCACCCTGGCGTTCTACATGTGGGGCCTGCTGAAGGCGTTGCGCACCGACCCGGACGCACCGCGCCGGTGACCGGGCAGGTGGCACGTATCCCGACGTTGCCGGTGACGCAGTAGAGCCAGGCCATGCCTGGCTGCGAAGAAACCAGAAGGGCCGGATCAGCGAGGATCCGGCCCTTTTGTTGGATGGTCGACTGACAGTCGACTCTAACCACGGTGGGGCGTTACATGCTGGCCAGCTGGCGCAGCACGTACTGCAGCAGGCCACCATGACGGAAGTATTCGACCTCCTTCGGGGTCAGCAGCATCACCGAGACCTCGAAGGTCTTCTTCGTGCCATCAGCCTTGGTGGCGGTGACCGTGGCGCGCTTGCTGGCACCGTCCTGCAGACCGGTGATGTCGATCACTTCCGAGCCGTCCAGGCCCAGGCTCTGCGCATTCTCGCCGCTGCGGAACTGCAGAGGCAGCACGCCCATGCCGACCAGGTTGGAGCGGTGGATGCGCTCGAAGCTCTCGGCGATGACTGCCTTCACCCCCAGCAGCAGGGTGCCCTTGGCCGCCCAGTCACGCGATGAGCCGGTGCCGTATTCCTTGCCGGCCAGCACCACCAGTGGCACCTTGTCGGCCTTGTACTTCATGGCCGCATCGTAGATCGCCAGCTTCTCCGGCTGGCCACCGCCGGCCGGGTAGTACAGGGTGTTGCCGCCTTCCTCGCCACCGAACATCAGGTTCTTGATGCGGATGTTGGCGAAGGTGCCGCGGACCATCACGTCATCGTTGCCGCGGCGGCTGCCGTAGCTGTTGAAGTCGGCCGGCTGCACGCCGCGCTCCTGCAGGAAGCGGCCTGCGGGCGAGTCCTTCTTGATGTTGCCGGCCGGGGAGATGTGGTCGGTGGTGATCGAGTCGCCGAACAGGCCCATCACGCGTGCGCCGTGCACGTCGTCGATGCTGCCGGTCTGCATGGTCATGCCATCGAAGTACGGCGGGTTCTTGATGTAGGTGGAGGCGTCGCTCCACTCATACAGATTGCCATCCGGCGAGGCGATGGTGTTCCAGCGGGTGTCACCCTTGAACACATCGGCGTAGTTCTGCTTGAACATCTCCGGGCCGATGGTGGCGGCGATGACGTCGCCGATTTCCTTGTTGCTCGGCCAGATGTCGCGCAGGAACACCGGCTGGCCATCGCTGCCGGTACCCAGCGGCTGAGTGGTCAGGTCGATGTCGGTGGTGCCGGCGATGGCGTAGGCCACCACCAGCGGCGGGCTGGCCAGGTAGTTCATCTTCACTTCGGGATGCACGCGGCCCTCGAAGTTGCGGTTGCCCGACAGCACCGAGGTGACCACCAGATCGCCAGCGGCGATGCCGGCGCTGACTTCGGTGGGCAGCGGGCCGGAGTTGCCGATGCAGGTGGTGCAGCCGTAGCCGACCACGTAGAAGCCGATCTTCTCCAGCTCCTTCAGTACGCCGGCCTTTTCCAGATAGTCGGTGACCACGCGCGAACCTGGGCCGAGCGAGGTCTTCACCCACGGCTGGCGGTTCAGGCCCTTGGCTGCCGCGTTGCGGGCCAGCAGGCCGGCACCGATCATCACCGCCGGGTTGGAGGTGTTGGTGCACGAGGTGATGGCGGCGATGACCACCGCGCCATCCTTCAGCCGCACCTTGCGGTTCTCGATCTCGATGTCGGCGAAGCCCTTGGCCAGCTGCTCGTTGCCGACCGCCGCACCGCCGCCTTCATTGACGAACGAGGACACATCCTCGCTGCGCTTGTCGCGGTTGGCGGTCATGCCCACCAGCGCTTCGCGGTAGTTCTTCTGCACGTCTTCCAGCAGCACGCGGTCCTGCGGGCGCTTCGGGCCGGCCAGCGACGGCTTCACCGTGCCCATGTCCAGTTCCAGCGTGGTGCTGTACTGGGCATGCGGGCTGCCCGGCTCGTGCCACAGGCCCTGCGCCTTGGCGTAGGCCTCGACCAGGTTGATCTGCTCTTCGCTGCGGCCGGACAGGCGCAGATAGTTCAGTGATTCGGCGTCGATCGGGAAAATGCCGCAGGTGGCGCCGTATTCCGGGGCCATGTTGCCGATGGTGGCGCGGTCGGCCAGCGGCAGGTGCTGCAGGCCGTCACCGTAGAACTCGACGAACTTGCCGACCACGCCCAGCTTGCGCAGCATCTGGGTGACGGTCAGCACCAGGTCGGTGGCGGTGGCGCCCTCCGGCAGCTTGCCAGTCAGCTTGAAGCCGACCACCTGCGGGATCAGCATCGACGACGGCTGTCCGAGCATGGCCGCCTCCGCCTCGATGCCGCCCACGCCCCAGCCCAGCACGCCGATGCCGTTGATCATCGTGGTGTGGCTGTCGGTGCCGAACACGGTGTCCGGATAAGCGATGGCCGTGCCGCCCTTGTCGGCGGTCATCACCACGCGGGCCAGGTTTTCCAGGTTCACCTGGTGGACGATGCCGGTGTTGGGCGGCACCACCTTGAAGTTGTCGAAGGCCTTCTGGCCCCAGCGCAGGAAGCCGTAGCGTTCCTGGTTGCGCTGGAATTCGATCTTGCCGTTGAGGTCCAGCGCATCGGGCTTGCCGAACACATCGACCTGCACCGAGTGGTCGATGACCAGTTCGGAGGGAATCTGCGGGTTGATCTGCTCGGGCGAGCCGCCCAGCTTGACCACGGCGTCGCGCATCGCGGCCAGGTCGACCACGCAGGGCACGCCGGTGAAGTCCTGCAGGACCACACGCGCCGGCATGAAGGCGATTTCGGTGTCCGGTTCGGCGGACGGGTTCCAGCGGGCCACGGCTTCGATGTGGTCCGGGCCGACGGTGGCGCCACCGTCCTCATGCCGGAGCAGGTTCTCCAGCAGGATCTTCATCGAGTAGGGCAGGTGGGAGATATCGAAGCGCTGGCCCAGCGTGGGCAGGCTGAAGTAGTCGTAGGTCTTGCCGCCGACGTTCAGCTGGCTGCGGGTGGAGAACGAATCGCTCATGCGGGGTAACTCCTTCTTGCGGATGGCTTGCAGTGGCTCGCGCCTGGGCGGGCCTGCTTGCGGTCGCCGCGGGCCTGGTGGCCCCGGTGGTTCCAGTATGAACCCGAAACTGAATGGATTCACCCGGACCGGTTCCGGCCTGCGGCATCGGTTCCAGACTACAGGGGAAGGTGTATGGCGTATGTCACGTTTGTGGCCGATCCTTTGCGAGGCAAGGGCTGGCGGGGTGCCGGTCCGGTTCAGGGTGGAAGTATGCCCGGGGAAGTATGTATAATTTGTGCATACTCTGGAGGGCCTACCGATGGAAGCCACTGTTGCAGAACGCGGACAGATCACCCTGCCCAAGGCGGTGCGTGACGCCCTCGGCCTGACCAAGGGCACGCTGCTGAAGGTCGAGCTGGACGGCAGCCGCATCATCCTGCGCAAGAGTGTTGACGATGCCATTTCACGGGCGCGCGGCAAGTTCGCGCTGGACGGCTTTGAATCGTCCGACGCCGCCGTGCGTTCGGTCCGCGACGAGGACTGACCGGTGATGATCGCCGTCGATTCGCCGGTGCTGGTCGAACTGCTCAGCAACGGCCCACAGGCTGATGCGGTGGAGGCCATCCTGCGGCAGAGCCTGGTTGGCGGCCGCGTGGTGGTCTGTGGCGCGACCCTGGCCGAGGTCTGCGCTTCGCTGCGCGGCGGTGCCGAGGTGCTCGAAGCGCTGGAAGAGATGGGTGTGCACTTCAACCCGATGGAAGCCAAATCGGCGCTGCGCGCCGGCGAGATGCACCGCCGCCACCGCCAGCGCAGCGGCAGCCGCCGCAGCCTGGACGAATTCATGGTCGGCGCCCACGCACTGCTGCAGTGCGACGGCCTGATCACCTGGAACGATACGTTTTACCGCGACTACTTCAAGGGCCTGAAGCTGATCGTGCCGCAAGCCTGAGCCCACTTTTTTTTTTTCAACCTACGCATTACCCGGGAGTTGTCATGTTGGAAGCCTACCGCCACCACGTCGCCGAGCGCGCTGCGCTTGGCATCCCGCCGCTGCCGCTGAGCGCGCAGCAGACGGCCGATGTCATCGAACTGCTGAAGAACCCGCCGCAGGGCGAGGCCGAGTTCCTGCTCGACCTGCTGACCCACCGCGTGCCGGCCGGCGTTGATGACGCTGCCAAAGTCAAAGCCTCGTACCTGGCGGCGATCGCCCTGGGCAGCGAGCAGAACCCGCTGATCAGCCGTGAGCGCGCCACCGAACTGCTGGGCACCATGCTCGGCGGTTACAACGTTGCCCCGCTGGTGCAGCTGCTGGACGACGCCAGCGTCGGCACCATCGCCGCCAACGGCCTGAAGAAGACCCTGCTGGTGTTCGATGCCTTCCATGACGTGCAGGAAAAGGCCAAGGCGGGCAACGCCAACGCCCAGGCCGTGCTGCAGAGCTGGGCCGATGCCGAGTGGTTCACCGGCAACCCGGAAGTGCCGCAGAGCCTGACCGTCACCGTGTTCAAGGTGCCGGGCGAGACCAACACCGACGACCTGTCGCCGGCGCCGGACGCGACCACCCGCCCGGACATTCCGATGCACGCGCTGGCGATGCTGAAGAACAAGCGCGATGACGCGCCGTTCACCCCGGAAGAAGACGGCAAGCGCGGTCCGATCCAGCAGATCCTGTCGCTGAAGGACAAGGGCCACCTGGTCGCCTACGTCGGTGACGTGGTCGGTACCGGTTCCTCGCGCAAGTCGGCCACCAACAGCGTGCTGTGGTGGACTGGCGATGACATTCCGTTCATCCCGAACAAGCGTGCCGGTGGCGTCTGCCTGGGTTCGAAGATCGCCCCGATCTTCTACAACACCATGGAAGATGCCGGCGCACTGCCGATCGAGCTGGACGTGTCGAAGATGGAGCACGGCGATGTGGTCGAGCTGCGTCCGTACGAAGGCAAGGCGCTGAAGAACGGTGAAGTGATCGCCGAATTCCAGGTCAAGAGCGAAGTGCTGTTCGACGAAGTGCGCGCCGGTGGCCGCATTCCGCTGATCATCGGCCGCGGCCTGACCGGCAAGGCGCGCGAAGCGCTGGGCCTGGCCCCGACCGACCTGTTCCGCCTGCCGGTGCAGCCGGTCGATACCGGCAAGGGCTTCTCGCTGGCACAGAAGATGGTCGGCCGCGCCTGTGGCCTGCCTGAAGTTAACGGCGTGCAGCCAGGCATGCGCCCGGGCACCTACTGCGAACCGAAGATGACCTCGGTCGGCTCGCAGGACACCACCGGCCCGATGACCCGCGACGAGCTGAAGGACCTGGCCTGCCTGGGCTTCTCGGCCGACCTGGTGATGCAGTCGTTCTGCCACACCGCTGCGTACCCGAAGCCGGTGGACGTGAAGACCCACCACACCCTGCCGGAGTTCATCTCCACCCGTGGCGGCGTCTCGCTGCGTCCGGGCGACGGCGTGATCCACAGCTGGCTCAACCGCATGCTGCTGCCGGACACCGTCGGCACCGGTGGTGACTCGCACACCCGTTTCCCGGTGGGCATTTCGTTCCCGGCCGGTTCGGGCCTGGTCGCCTTCGCCGCTGCCACCGGCGTGATGCCGCTGGACATGCCGGAGTCGGTGCTGGTGCGCTTCAAGGGCAAGATGCAGCCGGGCGTGACCCTGCGTGACCTGGTCAACGCGATCCCGCTGTATGCGATCAAGTCGGGCCTGCTGACCGTGGCCAAGGCCGGCAAGAAGAACATCTTCTCCGGTCGCATCCTGGAAATCGAAGGCCTGCCGGAGCTGAAGGTCGAACAGGCGTTCGAGCTGTCCGACGCTTCGGCCGAACGTTCGGCCGCCGGTTGCTCGGTGCGCCTGAACAAGGAACCGATCATCGAGTACCTGACCAGCAACATCACCCTGCTGAAGTGGATGATTGCCGAGGGTTACCAGGATCCGCGTTCGCTGCAGCGCCGCATCGAGAAGATGGAAGCGTGGCTGGCCAACCCGGAGCTGCTGGAGCCGGATGCCGACGCCGAGTACGCCGCCGTCATCGAGATCGACCTGGCCGACATCCACGAGCCGATCGTGGCCTGCCCGAACGACCCGGACGACGTGAAGACCCTGTCCGAAGTCGCCGGTGCCAAGATCGATGAAGTCTTCATCGGTTCGTGCATGACCAACATCGGTCACTTCCGTGCGGCCGCGAAGCTGCTGGAAGGCAAGCGCGACCTGCCGACCCGCCTGTGGGTGGCCCCGCCGACCAAGATGGATGCCTCCGAGCTGACCAAGGAAGGCGTGTACGGCACCTTCGGCGCTACCGGTGCACGCATGGAAATGCCGGGCTGCTCGCTGTGCATGGGCAACCAGGCGCAGATCCGCGAGGGTTCCACCGCGATGTCGACCTCGACCCGCAACTTCCCGAACCGCCTGGGCCGCAACACCAACGTGTACCTGGGTTCGGCCGAACTGGCCGCGATCTGCTCGCGTCTGGGCCGCATCCCGACCAAGGAAGAGTACATGGCCGATGTGGGCGTGATTGCCGCCAGCGGCGCGGAGATCTACCGCTACATGAACTTCGACCAGATCGAGGAATACCAGGACGTGGCCAAGACGGTCGCTGCCTGATGCGGTAGTGCCGGCCATTGGGCGGCACCCCGTTGAAACGAAGAACCCCCGGTGAGAGCCGGGGGTTTTTTGTGCGTGCAGCGTTAGACTTGCCGCCTCGCTTGTTGGAGTACACGGATGTTGCAGGATCGATTGAAGGGCAGTCGCACGCGCTACGGGCACTGGGCTGGCAGTGCGGTGGTGCTGGCCACGCTGATGATGGGGCACGCCGCGATGGCGCAGCAGGCGGTGCAGCACGCCGCTGTCGAGCGCGCTCGGCCGGCGCACGTGCCGGCGTCGATCGTGATGGAGACCAAGCACAGCAATCCGCCGCGTTATCCGTCGCAGGCATTCCGTGATGAGAAAGAGGGTGAAGCGATCCTGATGGTGCAGGTGGCTGCCGATGGGCAGTGGGCCGGCGCGACCGTGCTGCAGAGCACTGGATGGCCGGAACTGGATGAGGCGGCGCAGGCGGCGACACGCAAGTGGCGCTACCTGCCGGCCAGCGAGGATGGCGTACCCGTGCCGGGAGAGATCCGCGTGCCGGTGTCGTTCAAGCTGTGATCACGCGTTGGTGATGCCGTTGCCCGGCACTGCCTGGCAACGGCGTTGGTCCTGCCCGGTGCCGACGCCTTACTGCGCGGCACACGCCTTCGGGGCGTGCACGAGGTTGACGCGCAGGCTGCCATCGGCAGCCACCTGCTTGCTCTCCAGCACGCACATCTCGTTCTCGAGCCGCATCATCACTTCGTAGTCCTGACCCGCCTTCGGCACGAACTGGATCGACAGCGAGTCCGCTGCTGCTCCGCAGCGGAGGTGGGCAACGTTCTGGAATTGTGCGTCGAAGATCAACGGCTTGCCGGCCTCCACCGAATATTCCTGGAAGTTCGGGTTCGAGAACAGGACGCTCTTCATCGCACGCACGGTGTCGGTTTCCGGCATTCCGATGGAAATGTTCTGCGGGCTGCCGCCCACCAGGCTGCCTACGGCCGCGCTGTTGCTGCGCGCGACCACGATCTTCCTTCGTGCGTCGCCGCGGCATTGGCCACCGACATGCATGGTGATGCTGCGGCCGTTGGCACCGAAGATGCGGATGCGGGAGCGATTGCCGGCGGGCAGGGCAGCGGCAACGGCGCTGGAAGGCGCTGCGGCGCGCATCGCCGACGGAAACGCCTCTGGCAGCCGCGCGACGAATCGCGCCACGCACTGCTCGGCCAGCTCGTCGGCCACGCTCCTCACTTCGGCATAGTCATCCGCCTGCCACTGCGGCAGCGCAGCCGACTGCGTGCCATCGGTGCAGTCAACGGTCATGGCCGATGCGCCCGAGGCCGGCAGCACCTCGATCGTGGTGCTGTGCTTGAGCTCGTAGGGAATCTGCGAGCCGCTGAGCTGCCCGTAGACCAGCGCCCATTCGTGCGGGTCGGCCCGCACGGTCACGGGGGCGCTGGGAACCGCGTCGGGATAGGCATTGAAGTACTCGGAAAGACGCTGCTGCAGCAGTGCCGGCACCCGCTCGACTGCAGGGCTGGACACGCCTTCGACGGTGTCGCCGCGCAGGGTGTCCTTGGAGAAGCCACGAGCCTTGCGTGCACCGACCACGGCCAGGGCGAAGATGTTCATCTTGGCCAGCGTGGCCACGCCCATATCCGATCGGGTCACCAGTCGCAGGTCTGCGTCACCGGAACGCTTGCCTTTGGCATCGATGCCGGTGCCATGGTCGATGTGGACCGCCTTCATCCAGTCCGTGGACAGTACCGGTGCCGGATGGCCGGCGTCTGTGGCCGTTGCGGCCTCGTCCTGGGGCGCTGCGCCTGTTGTCACTGGATCGAGCGAGGCGGCACTGATCGCAGCGGCCAGCTGGACGCTTGGCGAAGGGAACACGGTAGGCAGCTGTTCCACGAGCCGGTCAACACAGCGCTGCGCGAACTGGCGTGCCGCAGTCCTGACCTGCGCGTAGTCATCTGCCTGCCAGTGTTCCAGCGGCGCCGTCTGTACGGGATCGCTGCAGGTGATGCTCAGCCAGGGCGGGCTGATGGGGGACGACTGTGCAATGGTGAGGGTAGCCTCATGCTGCAGATCGTATGGAACCGCGTTGCCCGACAGCGACTGGTAGGTGAGCGACCACAGGCCGGCGTTTGCACTGACGATCTGCGCGTGCTCGGGAAGCGCATCCGGATGTGCGATGAAGTACTCGGCCAGATGGCGGCGCAGCAGTGCGGGGATTTCGTCGACGGCCGGGCTGGACACTGAGTCGATGACGGTGCCACGCAGATTCTTCTTCGAGAAGCCATCGACACGGCCACCGCCGGCCTTGGCGGCAGCCGCCAATTGAACAAGCTTGAGCGTGACCACTTTGCCGGTGTCGCCGCGCGAGACCAGGCGCAGCTTCAGATCGACATCGCGGTGTCCAGGCAGCCCGGCAGGCGCACCCTGTACCACCTGGACGCGCGTGCTCCAGTCATCGGGAGACGGCGGAGCGGCCGCGCCGTCGGCCGGGTGGGTGCGGGCCGCATCGGTGGCAAGTGCAGCGTCGTGTGCCTGGACGGCAGCGGGTTCTTCTGCCGATGCCGGCGGAGACAGCATCAGGCCCAACGCGATGGCGGCAGGCAGGCAGGTCAGGCGTAGTGCCACAGTGGAGCTCCTTGGGGAAAACGCGATGAAGAACGGCCGGGTCCCCTTGGCCGGCCGTTCGGGAAAGGTGTGTTGCGCGTGGGCTCAGCCGCGCGCCAACGCCAGCAACCGCTCGGCAATCCGCTCCAGCGGCACCTGCTCTTCGGCAGCGCCCAGCTTGAACGCGGCGCCGGGCATGCCCCAGACCACGCTGCTGGCCTCGTCCTGCACCAGCGTCGGTGCGCCGGCCTGGCGCATTTCCAGCAGGCCGCGTGCACCATCGTCGCCCATGCCGGTGAGGATGGCGCCGATGGCGTTGCCGCCCGCGCTCTGCGCGACCGAGCGGAACAGCACGTCCACCGCCGGCTTGTGCCGGTTCACCGCCGGGCCGTCGTCGACGCGGCAACGCCAGCGCGCACCGTCGCGGATGATGCGCAGGTGCTTGCCGCCCGGAGGCAGGTAGGCATGCCCGGGCAGCACCGCTTCGCCGTCGCTGGCTTCGCGCACGGCCATCGCCGAGTGCCGGTCCAGGCGCTCGGCGAAGGCCGTGCTGAAACTGGCCGGCAGGTGCTGGGTCATCACCACGGCCGGCGCGTCGGCGGGCAGGCCTTCCAGCACCACGCGCAGGGCTTCGGTGCCACCGGCGGATGAGCCGATCGCGATCAGGCGGTCGGTAGTACGGAACTGCGGTGCGGCCGGGCGCATCGCCGGGGCGGCTTCGAGCGTGAGCTTTGGCGTGGCGGCGCGCACCAGCGGACGTACCCGCGAGCGCGCCGCCATCTTTACCTTGGCGATGATCTCATCGGCGTAGCCCTGCAGCCCGCGGGCCACATCGAGCTTGGGCTTGGAGACGAAATCGACGGCGCCCAGTGACAATGCCTGCAGGGTGGTGTCGGCGCCGCGCTCGGTCAGCGAGGAGATCATCACCACTGGCAGTGGATGCAGGCGCATCAGGTTTTCCAGGAACGCCAACCCGTCCATGCGCGGCATTTCCACGTCCAGCGTGATCACGTCCGGGGCGAGGCGCTTGATCTTCTCGCGCGCCAGCAGCGGGTCGGCGGCGGTGCCGACCACGTCGATGGCCGGATCGCTGGACAGGATCTCGGTGAGCATCTGCCGCACGACGGCAGAGTCGTCGACGATCAGGACCCGGCAGGGGGCGTTGCCGGTCAGGGTCATTCGAACAGCTCCACGCCACCGGTGACCGGGGCCTTGGACAGGCGTGCACGCACGGCCGATTCGGTCGCGGCCACTTCGGCTTCATGGGCGTGCGGCAGGCGCTGCACCACCACGCGGCCGGTATCGGCGAAGAACCAGATCTTGCGCGGATGGATGCCGCACAGGTCCTCGGCGATGATCGGGATGTGCTCGGCCTGCAGGTACTGGCGCACGAACTCGGCGTTGCGGGTGCCGACCGGGTTGCTGGTGAAGCCCTTGAGCACGTTGGCGCCGCCGAACACCTTGGCTTCGATGCGCTTGCGGTGCGCACCGCGCTTGAGCATGTCGTTGATCAGCAGTTCCATCGCGTAGCTGCCGTAGCGCGCGGGGGCGCCATCACCGGCGTTGCCTTCGGGCAGCAGGAAGTGGTTCATGCCGCCGATCTTCAGCACCGGGTCGCGCAGGCAGGCGGCCACGCAGGAGCCGAGCGTGGTGGTCAGCGCGGTGGTGTCATCGACCACCAGGTACTGGGTGGGCAGCAGCTTGGCGGCGATGGTCTTGAAGCGTGCGTCCTGGTAGCGCATCACATCGTCGGTACGCAGCGAGGCATTCATGCGCCGGCCTTTGCCGCACGGCGGTACAGGGTGCGCCCGCAGGGCTGGATGAGGTCGGCCGCGTGCAGGTAGTTCTCCGAGTGGCCGGTGTACAGCAGGCCGTCGTCGGCCAGGTGCTGCACCAGGCGGCCGAGGATGGCGCGCTGGGTGGGCTTGTCGAAGTAGATCATCACGTTGCGGCAGAACAGGGCGTCGAACGGGCCGCCGACGTCGTAGCGCGGGGCCAGCAGGTTCAGCGGGCGGAACTCGATCAGGTCGCGCAGCGCCGGCAGCACGCGGCACTGGCCCTCGTTGGGGCCGCTGCCGCGCTGGAAGTAGCGGCGGCGCAGGTCCGGATCGAGGTTGGCGACACGATCGATGTTGTAGACGCCGCGGCCTGCAGTGGCCAGTACCTGGGTGTCGACGTCGGTGGCGACGATGCGTACCGGCGGCTTCAGCGTGCCGAATGCTTCGCAGGCGGTGATCGCCATCGAGTAGGGCTCTTCGCCGGTGGACGCGGCGCACGACCACAGCAACAGCGGCGTGCGGCCGTTGCGCTGCTGCAACTCCTCGCGCAGCTTGTCGAAGTGGTGCGGCTCGCGGAAGAACGAGGTCAGGTTGGTGGTCAGCGCATTGGTGAACGCCTGCCACTCATCGCCATCCTCCTGTTCCAGATGATCCAGGTACTGCTGGAAGCTGCGCATGCCGAGCGTGCGCAGGCGGCGCGACAGGCGGCCATAGACCATGTCGCGCTTTGCCGGCGCGAGGGCAATGCCCACGCGCTGGTAGATCAGGTCGCAGACGCGGCGGAAATCACGGTCGGCGAACTCGAATTCGCGGGGGCCGGTGACGATGGGAGTAGGACTTTGCACGGGGGACGTGTCCATCGGCGGGGGCGGCGGCCGAAGCCGCCGCGGGTGGGTCTCAGAATTCCTGCCAGTCGCTGTCGCTGGCGACGAAGGTGCTGGCATTGCTGCTGCGGCGGACCGGTGCCGGCGCGGGCGCCGCCCGGCGCGACACGCTGGCGGGGACACGGACCGGCTCGACATGCGCGGCCACCGCCTTCATCGCAGCCGAGACCTGGTTGTCGAGGCGGAAGATCGCCACCGCGTCCGCCAGTTGGCCGGCCTGGTCTTCCATGGCGCGGGCGGCGGCGGTGGCTTCTTCCACCAGCGCGGCGTTCTGCTGGGTGGTTTCGTCCATCTGCACCACGGTCTGGTTGACCTGCTCGATGCCGGCCGACTGCTCCTGCGAGGCGGCCGAGATCTCGGCCATGATGTCGGTCACGCGCTGCACCGAGGCGACGATCTCGCCCATGGTGCTGCCGGCCTGGTGCACCAGGCTGGAGCCCTCGGCGACCTTGCCGACCGAATCGTCGATCAGGCCCTTGATTTCCTTGGCGGCAGCGGCCGAGCGCTGGGCGAGGGTGCGCACTTCGCTGGCGACCACGGCGAAGCCACGGCCCTGTTCACCGGCACGCGCCGCTTCGACCGCGGCGTTCAGCGCCAGGATGTTGGTCTGGAACGCGATGCCGTCGATGACGCTGATGATCTCGGCGATCTTCTTCGACGAGGCTTCGATGGCCGACATGGTGGTGACCACCTGGCCGACCACTTCGCCACCCTGCGAGGCGACGCCCTGCGCGCCGATGGCGAGCTGGTTGGCCTGGCGGGCGTGTTCGGCGTTCTGGCGCACGGTGGAGGTCAGTTCCTCCATCGAGGCGGCGGTTTCTTCCAGGTTGGCGGCCTGCTGCTCGGTGCGGCGCGACAGGTCGCCGTTGCCCGACGCGATCTCACCGGCGGCCAGGGTGATGCTGGAGGCGCTGGCCTGGATCTGGCCGACGATCTGGGTCAGCTGGGCGACGGTGGTGTTGGCGTCGTCGCGCATGCGGGCGAACACACCCTGGTAGTCGCCGTGCATGCGCGCGGTCAGGTCACCTTCGGCGATGGCCGACAGCAGCTGCGAGAGCTTGCCGAGGTTGTCATCGCTGACCGCCATCATCGCATTGAGGTTTTCCAGCATCAGGCGGAAATCGTGATCAAAGCGCTGTGCGTCGCCACGACGGCTGAAATCGCCTGCGGCGGCGGCGCTGGCCAGCTGCTTGATCTCGGCATTGATGCGGCCGAGATTGGTTTTCACCGTATCGACGGTGGCGGTCATGGTGGCCTTCTCGCCCGGATAGCGCGCGATGTCGCGGCTGAGGTCGCCGACGGCGTATTGCTGGACCACGTCGAGCACGTCGTGCAGGGTCTGCACATGGCCGCCGACCAGGGCGTTGGTCTCCTGCACCATCAGCCCGTACTCGCCGGGGAAGGCACTGGCGTCGATGCGGTAGCTCAGTTCGCCGGCATCGTGGCGCCGCGCCATTTCGCGCTGGCCGCCGATCACCGCGTGCAGCTGCTGCTGCATGCCCGACATGGCGTGCAGCAGGCGGCCGGGTTCGTCGTGCGGCTGCGGGCCGATGTGGCTGTCCAGCTTGCCGCTGGCAATGCCTTCGGCGACGGCTGTGGCCTGCTTCAGCGGGCGCGCGATGCGGTTGCCGATGACCCAGCTCAGGGCCAGCACGATCAGCACCAGCACGCCGCCGGAGACTGCCATGATGGCGGTGAACACCAGTGCCTGCTTCTGCACGTCGTCCATGTAGACGCCGCTGCTGACCACCCAGTTCCAGGGCGCGAACAGGCCGGCGTAGGCCACCTTCTCGACGTCGCCCTTGCTGCCGGGCTTGGCCCAGCGGTAGTTGACGAAGCCGCCGCCGGCCCTCGCTGCTTCGACCTGGTCGTAGTAGATGCGCACGCCGTCGTCGGTGCGGAAGTCCTTCATGTCCTTGCCGACCAGGTCCTTGCGGAACGGATGCATCAGCAGGTGGTAGCCGGTGTCGTAGATGTTGAAGTAGTACGTATCGTTCTCGGCGCGCATCGATTCCAGCGCCTGCAGCGCGGCGCTCCTGGCGGCCTCTTCGCTGAGCTCGCCGGTACCGGCCAGGCGGTGGTAGTGCTGGAGGATGCCGTAGCTCAGTTCGACCTGGGTCTTCAGCGCGGTCTTGCGGGTCTCGGTGAGGTCCAGGTACTGCATGCGGGCAGCGATCACCGAGAGCGCGATCACGCCGAGCGCGATGAGCAGCGTCAGCAGGTTGAGCTTGCGCCGGACGGAGAGGTTGCTGAAGTAGTGTTGCCAGCGATGCAGGAGATTCATCGAGCAGGACCAGGTCGAAACGGGCGGGCGGCGCCGAGCCGGTCACGGCGGGACAAGCGGTGACAACCCCGTTATCGGCCGCGCGGGCCCAGGGTTGAGCCGCGCGCGGAAAGCAGGCCGCGGCCGTTCAGCCAGCCAGCTGGTCCAGGCGTATGCGTACCTGCGCCAGGGCGCGTTCCAGGGTGGACGGATCGACCGTTCCCAGCGCGATGCGCAGCGCGTTGGGAACGTGGGTTCCGACCGCGAACGGCGCGGCGGTCGAAAGCACGATGCCCTGCTCATGCAGGTCCTGGCAGATCGCCTCGGCGCGGTCGCGCCCTTCCAGTGGCAGCCACAGCAGGTAGGAACCTGGGTGGCCGACCAGCGCCACACCTTCCAGCAGGCGCCGTGCCAGTGCCTGCCGGTGCCGGGCGTCGGCGCGGCGGTGGCGTTCCATGCGGTCAACGGTTCCATCCATCAGCCAGCGGCGCACCAGCGCCGTCACCAGTGCCGGCGAGTTGACCGTGGTGGCGCGGATGGCGCGCTCGATCGCACCCATCATCGCCGGCGGCGCACTGATGTAGCCGAAACGCAGGCCGGTGGCGAGGTTCTTGGACAGGCCGCCGATGTACACGGTGCGTTCCGGTGCCAGCGCCGCCACGGGTACCACGGCGGGCGCGGCCAGATAGGCATAGGCTGCGTCTTCAAGCACCAGCAGCCCATGCTGGCGGGCGATCGCGGCCAGCTCCTGGCGCTGTTGCAGCGTCAGGACGAAGCCCAGCGGGTTGTGCATGGTCGGCATGCAGTACACGGCCTTGACCCGGCGCTGGCTGCACAGCGTACGCAGTGCCTGCAGGTCGGTGCCCTCCGGGCCGACCGGCACCGGGATCATCTCCATCCGCAGCATCGCCGCGATCTGCCTGAATCCAGGATAGGTCAACGCATCCACGGCGATGGCATCGCCCGGGCACAGTGCGCCCAGCAGGGCGACGGTCAATCCGTGCTGGGCGCCCTGGACCAGGGCCACGCGTCCGGCATCGGTAGGTACCCCGCGCTGCACCAGGTAGTCGGCCACGAGCTGGCGCTCCTGGGGCCGACCCAGGGGCGGCTGGTACAGAAGCAGCGCTTCCAGGTCGCCCTGCTGCGAGAGGTGGCGCAGGGCCCGGCGAAGCTGCGTGTCCTGGCCGAACGCGGTGGGCATGTTGGCGTTGAGATCGATGCCGCTGCCGAGACCGGCCAGCCTGTCGCAGGCCATGCCCTGTGCGCCGAACGCCTCGCGCACATAGGTGCCGCGACCGATCTCACCGATGACCAGGCCCATCCGGGCCAGCTCGGCATAGACGCGGCTGGCGGTCGCAAGCGCCAGATCATGGCGGCGGGCGAGCTCGCGGTGGGTGGGCAGGCGGGTTCCAGGGCGCAGGTTCCCGCTCTGGATGTCCGATACGAGGCCATCGACTACCTGCTTGAACCGTGAGCGTGCCATCCGTGCGCCGAGTGTATCTAGGACAATTTGTTGATTGTACTGATGCCATTCCTAGACTTCGATCGCACCGCCGGACGGGCGGAAAGGAATGGAGCACATCTGTACGGCGATGGAAGGTCACATCGAATTATTGAACTATGCAGCGCATGCACTGGAAGAAATGAACGTGCTGATTCCCCGGATCAAGGGCAGCATGCCGGGCATCCGCCAGGCCCATGAAGCCATCGCCAGCTACCTGCACCGCAGCGTGAAGTTTCTGCTGCCCAATTGCGCGGAGATGATCGATCTGCGTGAACTGCGCCAGGTGCACGTGGACATGGCGCGCCCGCCGTTCGAGGTGATGGCGCTGGAAGCGTCGTGGATCCTGCCTGACGGGTTGCCGGGCCACAAAGGGGCGGGCCATGCGGCGCCTCGACGCATCGCGCTGTGCCTGAACATGAACCGCGAAGTCGCCGCGGCCTTTCCGGCCACGGAGTGCTTCCTGGATGAACCGGCCGGTGGCGTGGTGGTGATCCCGATCTACTGGCAGGCCGATGCGGCCGCGTGGAAAGTGCCACTGGGAGGTGTGTTCCTGCCGCACCAGAATCCGTTGAGCCTGTACCGGCCAGAAGAGGCCAGCCTGCCCACGCGCCTGGTCAATGCCCCGGTGGAAGCGATGGCGTCCGGGAAACCCTTGCAGCAGTTCCGGGTTGCGCCGTTCGCGCTGCTGCCGGAATGGCACGCCTGGGCGGTGGAGCAGCAGGGCAGTGCGGCGGTGAAGGCGCAGATCGTGCAGGACTGTCGCGACGAGGTCGCCATGCTGTTGCAGACCTGCTGCGTGCTCAACTGCGCCAATGTCGCGTCGGTGGAGCGGCCGGCATCGGTGGCGCTGAACAAGCGGCGGATGCGCAGAGGCAAGCAGCCGTTCTTCAGCTACCGGGTGTTCGAGGTGGATGGCGCCACGGCCGCGTCAGACGGCACGGGGCCAGGCGGGGGTACGGCAGGGCCACGCACCCACGTGCGCCGGGGTCACATCCGGCGATTGAAGGAAAAGCTGGTGTGGGTGCGCGCCGCAATCGTCAATGCGGGCAGCCCCGATGGCCTGCTGCACAAGAGTTACAGGCTCCGCCAGCCGCAGTGACGGCTGCGACGGAAAAGGGAGGGCCGGTGCTGCGACCGGCCCTCCAGGCGTGGCATCAGAACTCCTGCCAGTCTCCGTCGGCCAGTTCGGTGGCCATCGGGCGACCTCCCGCCGTGCGGCGGGCCGGCGGTGCCACCGCAGCCGGAGCTGCTGGGGCGGCGGCGCGCGGTGCCGGGGGGGCGACGCGCGGGGCGGTCACGACCTCGGCTTCGTCGACCACGAAGATCGACACGGCTTCGCTGAGGTGGCCGGCCTGTTCTTCCATGGCGCGGGCGGCGGCGGTGGCTTCTTCCACCAGCGCAGCGTTCTGCTGGGTGGTCTCGTCCATCTGCACCACGGTCTGGTTGACCTGCTCGATGCCGGCCGACTGTTCCTGCGAGGCGGCGGAGATCTCGGCCATGATGTCGGTCACGCGCTGCACCGAGGCGACGATTTCGCCCATGGTGGCGCCGGCCTTGTGCACCAGCGCCGAGCCGTCGTTGACCTTGCCGACCGAATCGTCGATCAGGCCCTTGATTTCCTTGGCGGCAGCGGCCGAACGCTGGGCGAGGGTACGCACTTCGCTGGCGACCACGGCGAAGCCACGGCCCTGTTCACCGGCACGCGCCGCTTCCACTGCGGCGTTCAGCGCCAGGATGTTGGTCTGGAATGCGATGCCGTCGATCACGCTGATGATCTCGGCGATCTTCTTCGACGAGGCCTGGATGGCGGACATGGTGGTGACCACCTGGCCGACCACTTCGCCACCCTGCGAAGCGACGCCATGCGCGCCGATGGCGAGCTGGTTGGCCTGGCGGGCATGTTCGGCGTTCTGGCGCACGGTGGAAGTCAGTTCCTCCATCGAGGCGGCGGTTTCTTCCAGGTTGGCGGCCTGCTGTTCGGTGCGGCGCGACAGGTCGCTGTTGCCCGACGCGATTTCGCCGGCGGCCGAATTGATCGCGCGGCTGGACTGCTTGATGCGGGTGACGATCTCGCTCAGCTGTGCGGCGGTTGCGTTGGCATCGTCGCGCATGCGGGCGAACACGCCCTGGTAGTCGCCGTGCATGCGCACGGTCAGGTCACCCTGCGACAGCGCGGCGAGCAGGCCGGAGATCTGTTCGATGCTGCCCGCGTTGGCGTCGAGCAGGCCGTTGATCTGCTGGGCCAGCTGCAGGAAGAAGCCTTCCTTGTCGCTGGCATCGATGCGGCCGGACAGGTCGCCGGCGGCGGCCTGGGCGATCACACGGGCCACTTCGGCCTCGACCAGCGCTTCCTGGGTGCGGTCACGCCATTCCACCACGTAGCCGACGGTGTCGCCGCCTTCATTGCGGATGGTCGAGACCACCTGCGCGAACTGGGCATCGCCGTACTGCATCGGGCGACGGGCGACGCCGTGCGACTTCAGGTTGGCCAGCAGGGTCTGGTCCATCTCGCCACGGTGTTCCAGCACGGTGACTGGCTTGCCGATCAGCGAGGCCTGGGCGTCGAAGTCCGGCAGGTCACGGCGCACTTCATCCTGGTACTGGGTCAGGGTCTGCTGCAGCGCACGGTTGCTGTAGACGATGGTGTTGCTGGTGTCGGTCAGGAACACGCCGGTCGAGCTGTAGTCCAGCGCGGTGCGGATACGCAGGTTCTCGCGGGCCACGGCCTGGTCGGTTTCGATGCGTTCGCGCAGGTCGCGCTGCATGCGCTGCATGGCCTGCATCAGCTCGCCCACTTCGTCCTGGCGGCTGACGTCGATGTGGCCGTCGAGCTTGCCGCCGGCGACGTCGTTGGCCACCGAGACGGCACCACGCACGCTGCCGACCAGGGCACGGGCGAACAGCCAGACCAGCACCAGGCCGAGCGCGGCGCCGCCCAGCAGGGCGATCACGGTCAGCACGGCCGAGGCGGCGTAGGTGGATTCGGCCTCTTCGCGCGAGGCGCGGGCGAGGCGGTTGTCTTCGGCGATCAGTGCTTCCAGCGCCGAAGCGGCCTTGCGGTGCTTGGTGCGGGTCTCGCCGACGAAGGTATCGATGGCGTCGTCCGGCAGGTCCAGTTCCAGCATCTCGGTGACGCTGTCATAGGAGGCCAGGGCGTCCTTCCATTCCTTGGCGAAAGTGTCGAACAGCTTCTTCTGCTGCGCATTGTCGACCAGCGCCGGGTAGCCCTTGATCGACTTGTCCATGCTCTCGCGCAGCTCTACGGCCTGCTTGCGTGCGTCGGACTTGACGTCATCGCTGGCGCGGATCAGCTGCTGGTAGGCGGCATTGCGGTACTCGCCCAGCATGCCGCGCATCTCGCCGGCCATGCGGATGCTTTCCATGCGCGAACCGGCCAACTCGGTGGTGACGTTGTTCAGCGAATGCAGGCCGCGATAGGCGACGATGCCCTGCAGCAGCATCACCAGCAGGAGGACGCCGAAGGTCAGCAGCAGCTTCGGCATCAGTTTCAGGTTGTTGATCCACGGCATGGGCGTTGCGAGCTCCTAAGGCAGACGCGCCCGGGCATCGGGCCCGGTTGCAGCAGAAACCACGCCGGCACGAGCTCCGGCGTGGTTCGACGGACAGCGGATTACTTGATGTTGGCCAGCTTCAGGCCAGCCGGCGAGCTGACTTCGATTTCCGCACGCGAGGCGTCGCGCTGGATCTTGCCGATCACGCACACGGTCTTGCCTTCCAGGGTTTCCAGCGGGAAGGAGAACTTGCCGCGGTTCTCGCCGGCGATGCGGGCCGAGAAGGTGTGGCGCGGGAAGGCGCCGCCCATGTACAGGAAGGTCGGCTGGCCTTCGGAACCTTCTGCGTAGCGGGCCTTTTCGACCTTGCCACAGACCATGCCGTCCTTGCCGACCGAACGCGGTGCCAGTTCCGGCGGGATCATGTCGGCCGACTGGGCGAATGCCGAGGAGGCGGTGGTGGCCAGGACAGCGGCCGAGACGAACGCAAGCAGGGACTTCATCGAGGTGTATCTCCGGGGATGGTGATGGTCGTTCCGGTTCTGCGCGCTCCTGCGCGACCGGCTTCTGTCCCCCTATCGGCACCGCCAGGGGGAACTGAAGGGTTGTGTGACCAGAACGTGAAGCAGGTCCGCTGGATCAGGCGGCGGCGTCTTCGGCAACGGCGGCCTGGCCCATGTCGGCGCTGTCGAGCAGGGTCTCGATGTCCAGCAGGATCAGCATGCGGTCGTCGTGGGTGCCGATACCGGAGATGAAACGGGTGTCGACGGCGGCGCCGAACTCCGGGGTCGGGCGGATCTGTTCGGCCGACAGCGGGATCACGTCCGAGACGCTGTCAACGACGATGCCGACCACGCGGTCTTCCACGTTCAGCACGATCATCACCGTGAAGGCGTCGTAGCGGGCGTTGTCCAGGCGCAGCTTCAGGCGCAGGTCGATGACCGGCACGATGGTGCCGCGCAGGTTGATCACGCCCTTGATGTAGTCCGGGGCATCCGGCACCCGGGTCACCGCGTCATAGCCGCGGATTTCCTGGACCTTGAGAATGTCCACGCCGTAGTGCTCGGCACCGAGGGTGAAGCTGAGGAATTCGCCACCGGCGCTGGCGGCGGAGCTGGTCTTGTCGTTCATCGAGGGGTCCTGGTTCTGCCGGAAGTCCCGGTGTCAGGCTCGATATCGGCCCCTCGCTGGGGGACTTTAGCTGTGGCGCCCTGGGCATCCTACCGGGGAGCGGTAGTGCCGGCCGCTGGCCGGCAATGGCCGGACCCGCATTGTCGCGAGGTTGCCGGCCAGCGGCCGGCACTACCACGTGACTACATCTCGCCGTTGCGGCGGGCCTTGCGCTGGCGGTCGATGCGGAAGATGTAGCGCTGGATGGCGCTGTCGGCGCCACGCGGCAGGGTGTCGAAGCGCATGCCCACGCGCTTGACCTCGATGCCGTTGGGCTGGCGCTGCGGCAGCAGGTTGCAGACCACCAGTTCGATGTCCAGGTCCGGGCCATCCGGCAGTGACAGCTGCGCCGGATAACGCTTCTGCAGGCCGAACACCGCGCAGTCGTTGGGCACGACCACGGCCAGGCCGCCGCCACTGATATCCACCACCCGCATCGACAGCGCTTCGGCGCGGGCTTCGCCGGGCGGCAGCAGCAGTTGCGGCGAGTCGGTGACCGGGGTCTCCAGCCGGTACAGCTCGCGTCGCTGCAGGTGCACCAGCTCGTCCGGCAAGGGCGCACGGAACGCAACGTGGCCGTCGTTGTCCACGCGCTGCAGTTCATGCAGGCGGAACCGCACCAGCACCCGTTCAAGCTGGGCGAAGCACAGCAGGTGGTCGGCCTGCTCGGCGGCGCGGTTGGACGCTTCCTGCGGGCTGCCATCGAGCAGCAGGTAATCCTCGTCCTCGTCAAGATCAAGCAGCGCCGTCGGGAACGAGCGGTCGCGGCCGTCGATATGCGCATTGATCAGCGATCGCTGGTCGATCAGCGAGCGCAGCAACTGGCGCAGCTGGCGCGGGTTGCGGACCAGGAAACGTTCGTCAGCGGCATCGGCCGCGTGGACATCATGCACTGCAGTGTCGTTGCCGTCGGACATGGAATCTACGGTCAGGGGCGGGCGCCAGCACGCGTTGGCGCGAGGCTCGATGGGGATATCGGCCTCTGCATCGGATTATGAAGTGAGAATTGCATCACTTTCCACGCGCGAGGGGTCAGATCCCTTTCCCGGAGGAAAGGAACCTGACCCCGGCGTGCTGCGCAGGTAGACCCACGTCATGCGCGGATGCGTTGCGCGTGGGCTCAGAACTCCTGCCAGTCGCCGTCGGCGGCCAATGCCGGCAGTGCTGCCGAGCTGCGCAGCGTGCGTGTCGACGCCGGCTTGACTGCCGGTGCGGCGGCCGCGACCTGGCGCGGTACCGGTGCCGCGAGCGGGCGTGCCGGAACGGCGGTGGTCGCCGGCGATGCCAGCCGGAAGCGGGCCACGGCTTCACCCAGCTGTACAGCCTGGTCTTCCATGGCGCGGGCGGCGGCGGTGGCTTCTTCCACCAGCGCAGCGTTCTGCTGGGTGGTTTCGTCCATCTGCACCACGGTCTGGTTGACCTGCTCGATGCCGGCCGATTGTTCCTGCGAGGCGGCGGAGATCTCGGCCATGATGTCGGTCACGCGCTGCACCGAGGCGACGATCTCGCCCATGGTGCTGCCGGCCTGGTGCACCAGGCTGGAGCCTTCGGCGACCTTGCCGACCGAGTCGTCGATCAGGCCCTTGATTTCCTTGGCGGCGGCGGCCGAGCGCTGGGCGAGGGTGCGCACCTCGCTGGCGACCACGGCGAAGCCACGGCCCTGTTCACCGGCACGTGCCGCTTCCACCGCGGCGTTCAGCGCCAGGATGTTGGTCTGGAAGGCGATGCCGTCGATGACCGAGATGATCTCGGCGATCTTCTTCGACGAGGCTTCAATGGCCGACATGGTGGTGACGACCTGGCCGACCACCTCGCCACCCTGCGAGGCGACGCCCTGCGCGCCGATGGCCAGCTGGTTGGCCTGGCGGGCATGTTCGGCGTTCTGGCGCACGGTGGAGGTCAGTTCCTCCATCGAGGCGGCGGTTTCTTCCAGGTTGGCGGCCTGCTGTTCGGTACGGCGCGACAGGTCGCTGTTGCCCGAGGCGATTTCGCCGGCGGCCAGGGTGATGCTGGAGGCGCTGGCCTGGATCTGGCCGACGATCTGGGTCAGCTGCGCAACGGTGGTGTTGGCGTCGTCGCGCATGCGGGCGAACACGCCGTTGAAACGGCCGTCCATGCGTGCGGTCAGGTCGCCGGCGGCGATCGACTGCAGCAGCTGCGAAAGCTGGCCGAGGTTGCCGTCGGCCACCTGCATCATGGTGTTCAGGTGCTCGATCATCAGCTTGAAGTCGTGCTGGAAACGCTGGGCGTCGCCGCGCTGGCTGAAGTCACCGGCGGCGGCGGCCTCGGCCAGCTGCTGGATCTGCGTGTTGATCGCCAGCAGGCTGGCCTTCGCTGCGTCCATCGATTCGTGCAGGATCGCGCGGCTGCCGGGCAGGCGGCGCGCATCCGGGGCCAGATTGCCGCTGGCGTACTGGTTGAGTACGTCGATGGCATCGCGGATCGCGTCCAGGTGCTCGAAGATCACCGTGTTGATGCCGCCGGCCAGCTGCCCGTAGACACCCGGGAAGTCTTCCGGGATGCGGTGGCTGATGTCCGGGCCGGCATGCATCTGCGCCATCAGCTGGGTCTGCTCGCTGAAGCGGCGCAGCATGGCGGTCATCTCGGCGGTGGCGGCCAGCATCTTGCCGGCCTCATCCTTGCTCGTGGCCTGGGTGCTGACGCTGAGGTCGCCGCGGGCGACGGCCTGGATCGCGTGCACGGCCTTGCCGAGCGGGCCGGTGACGGCGCGAGAGATCACCGTGGCCAGCGCCGCCGCGACCAGCGACAGCAGCACGACGCAGCCGATGATGGCGATCATGCTGGTGCGGTGGGTGGCATTGGCGGCGGCGATCTTGCCGTCCATCAGGCCGGCGATGTGGGTGCCCAGCGCTTTCATTGCCGCGAACAGTTCACGACGCGCCGGGCGCGACTGCTCGTCGGAGATCTGCTGCGCGAGTGCGCCGTCACCGGCAGCCACGGCGTCACGCATCGCCTTGTTGGCGGCGAAGTACCGCTCCAGCTGCACGTTGGCGGCCTGGTACAGCTCGCGTTCCCTGGCCAGCGCTGGCAACGCCGCGTAGGCGGCCAGTTCTTCGTGCACGGTCCTGGCGGTGTCGTCCATGCGCTTGTTGTAGTCGGCCACCTTGTCGGGCTGGTCGAGCATGCTCAGCAGCGCCAGTTCGTAGGTGCGGAACTCGCCCAGTTGCGAGCGGGCCTCGCCCAGGTGCTGAACCGACGGAATATCGTTGCCGGCCATCTCGCCCAGCTGCGTGTTGGCCTCGCTCAGGCGCAACAGTGCGAAGGCGCCAAGGACCAGAGTCATCAACGTGGTGAGGGTGAACCCCACGGCCAGCTTGCGGGCGATGGGCAGATCTTGGAACCACTTCATGCAGGGTGCTCCAGGTGGGCAGGGTGCCGGCGCAGACGCGGCGGCTGGGGGTGGTTGCAGAGCGAACGGAGGTGCCCGGTGGGGTTCGGTGACGGCCGTCATTGCGGGATAACGGCGCGGCCCGCGCGGACTTTATGGATGCAGATCACATTCGGTTGCGTAGGGGTGCGGGCGCGAAAGTGCTGCCGTGACGGGGCTTTCGCTGCGTTGTCCAGGTTGCACGCGAAACCATCGCGCCGACGGAGTTCACGGAATGCGCCGCGCCGTGGGCTGGGCTCCGATCCCATTTCGCAGGAAAGGGATCGGAGCCCATCGCCGGGGCGCGCGCAAACAAAAACCGCCGCCCCGAAGGGCGGCGGTTCTGGACAACCTGCAATGGGAATCAGGCGGCCTGCGGCATCCGCAGCGAGCGCACCAGACCGCCGATGTCGACGATCAGGGCGACGCGGCCGTCGCCGAGGATGGTGGCACCGGATACCCCGCCGATGCGGCGGTAGTTGTTCTCGATGTTCTTCACCACCACCTGCTGCTGGCCGACCAGCTCGTCCACCTCCAGCGCGATCTTCTGGCCATCGCCTTCGACCACCACCACCAGCGATTCGCTGCCCGGCGCACGGTTGCCGTAGCCGTAGTACTCGCTGAGCGACAGGATCGGCAGGTACTCGCCACGCACCCGCAGCACGCGGCCTTCGCCGGCCATGCTGCGGATGTCCTCGGCCTGCGGCTGCAGGGCTTCCAGCACATAGGCCAGTGGCAGGATCAGGGTTTCACCGGCCACCGCCACGGTCATGCCATCAAGGATGGCCAGGGTCAGCGGCAGGCGGATCAGGGTGCGGGTACCGGCGCCGAGGCTGCTTTCAATCTGCACCTCGCCGCCCAGCGCCTGGATGTTGCGGCGGACCACGTCCATGCCGACGCCACGCCCGGACAGATCGGTTACCGCATCGGCGGTGGAGAAGCCGGGCTGGAAGATCAGGTCCCAGACCTGCGAATCGGTCGGGTTGTCCGGTACGGCCAGGCCACGCTCGTGCGCCTTGGACAGGATCTTGGCGCGGTCCAGGCCGCGACCATCGTCGCTGACTTCGATGACGATGTGGCCGCCCTGGTGCGAGGCGGCCAGGGTGATCGTGCCGGTTTCGTCCTTGCCCGCACCGCGGCGCACGTCGGGCATTTCCAGGCCGTGGTCGATCGAGTTGCGCACCAGGTGCACCAGCGGATCGGCGATCTTCTCGATCAGGCCCTTGTCCAGCTCGGTGCCTTCGCCGACGGTACGCAGGCGCACCTGCTTGCCGAGGCGGCTGGACAGATCGCGGACCAGGCGCGGGAAGCGGCGGAACACCGCGTCGACCGGCAGCATGCGCACGCCGATCACCGCTTCCTGCAGGTCGCGGGTGTTGCGTTCAAGCTGGTCCAGGCCTGCGAACAGGCTCTCGGCGTGGACCGGGTCCAGCGCATGCGAGACCTGCTTGAGCATGGCCTGGGTGATGACCAGTTCGCCGACCAGGTTGATCAGCGCATCGACCTTGTCGACGCTGACCCGGATCGAGGTCTCGGCTTCCTGGGGTGCGCCGCTGCTGGCCGCAGGCGCAGCGGGTGCGGCCGGGGTCGCAGGAGCCGGTGTGGAAGGGGCTGATGCGGCCGGTGCCTGGGTAGCCAGGCTCGGCGGCGCCGCCGGACGGATGTCCAGTTCGCAGTCGTCCAGCACCCAGGCGAAGGTGTCTTCGATCTTGCTGCGCGGCACCTTGCCGACCAGGCCCAGGTCCCACGCCAGGTGGGCCTCGAGCGGGTCGAGCTGGGCGAAGCCGGGCAGGCGCTCGATGCGCGCGGCGACCTGCAGCGACCCGAGGTGTTCCAGTTCGCGGATGATGCGCAGCGGATCGTTGCCGCTCATGAACAGCGACGGTGCCGGGGTGAAGCCGATCTGCCAGGCTTCCGGCGTGTCGTCCACCTTGGCGGCTGCGGCGGCCGGGGCACTCGGCGCGGCCTGGCCGGAGAGCACCGCTTCCAGGCATGCCTTCACCGCGGCGACGGCCGCGGGATCGGCGGCCTGGCCGTGTTCGGCTTCGCGCAACAGGGCGCGCAGCACGTCCACCGAGGACAGCATGGCGTCGACGGCGTGGCCTTCCAGTGCCCGCTTGCCGGCACGCAGCTCATCGAGCAGCGTTTCCAGCACGTGGGTCAGGCCGGCGATCGCATCGAAGCCGAAGGTGCCGGCGCCGCCCTTGATCGAGTGGGCGGCGCGGAACACCGAATTGATGATCTCCGCGTCCTGCTGCCCCGATTCCAGGGCCAGCAGGCCAGCCTCCATCGCGTCGAGGCCTTCGCGGCTCTCCTCGAAGAAGGTGGCGTGGAAGCGTTGCAGGTCCATGCTCATGGCAGTGGTGGTCCGGAAGCGAAGAAGGGGAGCGGTGCCGGGCGATCAGCCCAGCACTTTCTGCACGGTGGCGACCAGCTGTTCCGGATTGAACGGCTTGACCAGCCAGCCGGTGGCACCGGCGGCCTTGCCTTCGGACTTCTTGTCGGCGGCCGACTCGGTGGTCAGCATCAGCAGCGGGGTGAACTTGTAGTCCGGCAGCTGGCGCAGTTCGCGGATCAGCGCGATGCCGTCCATGTTCGGCATGTTGACGTCGGTGACCACCGCATTGAAGCGCTGGCCCTTGGCGCGACCGAGCGCGACCGCGCCGTCTTCAGCTTCTTCGACGGCAAAACCGGCCGAGGTGAGGGCGAAGGAAACCATCTGGCGCATCGACGCCGAATCGTCCACCACCAAGATACGTGCGCTCATGCAGCGTTCTCCACAGATTTCAGGTTGTCATGGGTTGCGTCCAGGCCCAGGGCCTGGGTGACGCCCAGCAGGCGCGCGGCGTCACGGAAGGTTGCGGTGCAACCGTGGAAGCCGGTGCCCAGGCCTGCCTCGCGGCGGGCCTGCACGAACGCACACAGCACCTGTATGGCAGCGGTGTGGATGCGGGCGACCTGGCTTGCATCCAGGGTCAGCTCGCCGGCCTGCGCCACCAGCGGGGCGAGGCGGTTCTTGAGCTCGGTGCTGCTCTCGATGCCGAGATCCTCACCCAGTTCGACAGTGCTCATCGTTGCTCCGGACAAACGGTTCCGTGATCCATAACGGCACCCCGGCGGGGTTCTTTAGAAGAATCGGCGCGATGCGCGGACTCAGCTCAACAGTTGGGTGGCGTCGAGCAGGATCATCGGGCGCTGGCTGACCCGGGCCACGCCGCGGAACAGATCGTTGGAGATCTGGCAGATGCGCGCGGTATCGGGTGGCTCGATCTGTGAGTCGGTGAGGTTGGCGACGTCTTCCACTGCCGACACGCGCAGGCCGATGGTCTCGCCGTCTTCCTCCAGCACCACGATGCGGGTCTGCGCGTCGTCCTCGGCGGCGGCGGCACCGAGGTGCAGGCCGAGGTCCATCACCGGCACCACCTGGCCGCGCAGGTTCATGATGCCGAGCATGGCCGGTGCGGTGCCGCGCAATGGCAGCAGCGGCACCGGCAGCACCACTTCCTGCACCTTCAGCAGCTCCAGCGCATAGGCCTGGGTGCCGCAGCGCAGGCGCAGCCAGCGCGAGGTGCGCTCGCCGGCGCGGCGGTTCTGCGGGTGCGGGCTGCTGGCCGGGTGCTGCGCCTGGGCCTGCAGCTCCTGCCAGCTGCCGGGGCGGCTGGCTGCGGGGGCGTCCACGGCGACCCGCGGTGGCGGTGCGGCTGCGGCGCGTGCGGTGGGTGCGGGGGCCGCCCGCGGTGCCGCCGGTGGTACCGGCGCCGCAACCACGGCCGGCGGCGGTGTGGTGACATCCTCGCCGCCCGCGGCGGCTTCGAATGCCGCCTGCAGGCCCGGGCTGTCGGTATGGGCGAGGCGATGGCTGTCAGCCGTATCGGTCTCGTAGATCACTTCGTCCGGCAGGTCGTCCCAGGTGGGTTCCGGGCCGGTGCTTGCGGTGGCCGGGGCCGCGGTCGTCTCATGCAGCACCTCGTCTGGCAGGTCATCCCAGGTCGGTTCGCCTTCGGCGGCGGCAGGTGTTGCGGCGGCCTCGAACGCGGCCTCCAGCGCGGCGTCGTCCGCGGCCGGGGTAGCGGCCACGGTTTCGGTCTCGTAGATCACCTCGGCCGGCAGGTCGTCCCAGGTTGGCTCGCGCTCGATCGTTGCGGCCGCCTCGAAGGCGGCTTCCAGCGCGGCCTCGTCCGCGGCCGCGGCCACGGTGTCGGTCTCGTAGATCACTTCGGCCGGCAGGTCGTCCCAGGTCGGCTCGCGCTCGGCGGCCGCTTCGCTCGCCGCGTTCGACCGGGTGCTGGCGGGCGCCGGCGCAGCGGGTGGCGCGGCGACAATCGCTTCGCCCAGCAGTTCGTCCAGGTAGTCGTCGAGTACGCCGGTGCTGTTCATGCGGCCTGCTCCAGGGCGCGAGCGTCCTCGCCGAGAATCCAGTTCAACGCACGGCGGTAGGCCGCCAGGCCGCGGCCCGGGTAGTCCTCGCCGATGCTGGGCAGGGTAAGGCCGGCGGCATTGCTGATGCGGGTGTCGATCGGAATCGCGTCTTCCCATACGCGCGCACCATGACGGTCCTGCATGGTGCGCAGCGACTCGTTGCCGGCGCGGGTACGGCGGTCGAACAGGGTGGGCAGGATCGAGATCGGCAGCGGGCGGCGGCGCGAGCGCTCGACCATCTCCCCGGTGCGGACCATGCCATCCAGGCCGTGCAGGGCCAGCGGTTCGGCCTGGGTCGGGATGATCAGGCGATCGGCAGCCGCCAGCGCATTGATCATCAGCAGGCCGAGGGTCGGCGCGCAGTCCAGCAGGATGTAGTCGTGCTGGCCCTGGTGGCGCGCCAGTGCATTCTGCAGGGCGAGGCCGAGGCCGGGCTGGTTGGCGCTGCGACGCTCCAGCGTGGCCAGTGCCGACTGCGCGCAGACGTAGTCCAGACCGTGGATGTTGCTGGCATGGCACAGGCTGGACAGGTCGGCCGGTGGGGCGCCGAACAGTTCCAGCACGCCGGCCGGCGGCGGATCCACCGGCACGCCGAAGGCGCGGCTGAGCGAGGCATGCGGATCGAGGTCGATCAGCAGCACGCGGTGGCCGAGCGCGGCCAGGCCGCGGCCGAGGGCGAGGGTGGTGGTGGTCTTGCCGACTCCGCCCTTCTGGTTGGCGACTGCCCAGATGCGCATCGGTTTACTCCTTCATTGCCGGGGGAACGGCGGCGCCGACGCGGCTGCCAGCCGGCACCGGCGGCAACTTCACCGGTGCGATGGGGGAGGTGGGAGTGGTAGCCGGAGTTGCGGCGGCTTGTTCGGTTGTGCTGGTGTCGACGGCGCCGGTGGCAGCGTTCAGGCGCTGCCCGAGCGGATCGACCGAGTGCGAGGTGTCGGCCAGGATGATGACCATCACCCGGCGGTTGCGGTTGCGGCCCTGCGCGCTGTCGTTCTCTTCGCGTGGGCGGAACTGGCCGTAGCCGACCATCGCCAGCCGTGACGGCTGCACGCCCTGGTCGGCGAACAGGTGCACCACGCTGGCCGCGCGCCCGGCCGACAGTTCCCAGTTGGACGGGAAGGTGGCGGTGGCGATCGGCACGTTGTCGGTGTGGCCTTCCACGCGCACGCTGTTGGGCACATCGCGCAGCACGTCGGCCAGGCTGGCCAGGGTCTGGCGTGCGTGCACGTCCAGTGCGGCCGAGCCGGTGGGGAACAGGATGTCACTGTTGATCTCGACCTCGATCCACAGTTCGGTGCGGCGCACGCTGATCATGCCGCGGTCGATCAGTGGCGCCAGCGCGGCGGTCAGGCGGTCGGCGATGCTGTTGAGCTGGCGCTCGGCGCGCGCGATCTGTTCCTGGTTGTGCACCGATACCGGCATGCGCATCTGCGAGGCCATCGACGGCAGCAGCGTCGGGTCATGCGATGGCGCCGGTGCGGACGGGCCGATCTTGGTGCCGGACTTGATCACCGAGGGACTGTCCCAGCCGCCGCCCTGCACCTGCTTGTTGCCGACCTGCACCGGATTGATGGTGCGCGGCGCACCACCGAAGGCATCGGTGAGCGCGTCGGCCATGATCCGGTACTTGCCCTCGTTGACCGAGGAAATGGCATACATGACCACGAAGAAGGCGAGCAGCAGCGTCATCAGGTCGGCATAGGGGATCGCCCATGCTTCATGGTTGGCGTGCTCTTCGTGGTGCTTGCGGCGGGCCATGTCAGTGCAGGAAGCCGGAGAGGTTGGTTTCGATGTTGCGCGGGTTCTCGCCCTGCGCGATCGAGATCAGGCCTTCAATGACCATTTCGCGGTCGCGGGTATTGTGCGAGATCACACTCTTGAGCTTGGCGGCGATCGGCAGGAACAGCAGGTTGGCCGAGGCGATGCCGTAGATGGTGGCGGTGAACGCGGCGGCGATGCCGTGGCCGAGCTTGCTCGGATCGGCCAGGTTCTTCATCACCGCGATCAGGCCCAGCACGGCGCCGATGATGCCGAGCGTCGGCGCATAGATGCCCATCGCCTCGAAGACCTTGGCGCCGGCCTGGTCCTGGTGTTCCTGGCTGCCCAGTTCGATTTCCAGCATGTGCCGCATCGACTCCGGTTCAACGCCATCGACCAGCAACTGCAGGCCCTTGCGCAGGAACGGGTCCTGCTGTGCTTCCACCTGCGATTCCAGGCCCAGCAGGCCCTGGCGGCGGGCGATGTTGCTCCACTCGACGATCTGCTGGATCAACTCGCGGCGGTCGCTGTGCGGCGGGCGCACGACCCAGCGCACGATCTTGAACGCGTGCTTGAACACTGCCGGCGAGGTGTGCAGCAGGATCGCGGCGATGGTGCCGACGATGACGATCACGAACGCCGCAGGCGACCACAACGACGCCAGGCCGGCGCCCTTGAGGATGCTGCCACCGACCAGCGAGGCCAGGGCGAGAAAGAGTCCAATGAGGCTGAGTCTATCCATGGTTCCGGTATCGGCGTGTATGAATGGGACTTGAGACACCGGGAGATCGCGTACAGACGGTAGTCACAGTTTTCGGGCCGCCGGGCAGGGCCCGGCGGGGTTCATCGCAGGCCATCCACATCCAGGATCAGCGCCATGCGACCATCGCCGATCAAGGTTGCACCGGCATAACCACGCAGGCCGCGCAGGGTTTTGGGCAGCGGCTTGATCACCACCTCCTCGCGCCCGCGCACCTGGTCCACGACCAGGCCGAAGCGGGCCTCGCCAGCCTGCAGCACCACGATGGTCAGCAGGGTCGAGGCGGCCGGCGTCACATCCAGCCACTGGCGCAGATCGACCAGCGGCAGGGTATGCGAGCGCCGGTCGAGCACGGCACGGCCATCGAACCAGCCCAGCGAGGTGCGCGGCGCATGCAGCACTTCCATCACGCGCGCCAGCGGCAGCGCATAGACATCCTCGCCGGCCTGCACCAGCAGGGTCGGCAGGATCGCCAGGGTCAGCGGCACGCGGATCAGGAAGCGGCTGCCACGGCCCAGTTCCGACTGGATCTGGATCTGGCCGCTCAGTTCGCGGATGCGCGACTGCACCACGTCCATGCCGACGCCACGGCCGGAGATATCGGTGACCTGTTGCTTGGTCGAGAAGCCGGGCAGGAACACCAGGTGCAGGCATTCCTCACTGCTCAGGCGGGCCGCGGCTTCCGGGTCGATCAGGCCCTTCTCGCGTGCCTTCGCACGCAGCTTTTCCGGGTCGATGCCGGCGCCATCGTCCTGCACCTCGATGCTGACATAGTCGCCTTCCTGCTGGGCCGACAGCCGCACATGGCCCATCCGCGGCTTGCCCTGCGCTTCGCGCAGGTCGGGCATTTCCACGCCATGGTCGATGGCGTTGCGGACAAGGTGCACCAGCGGGTCGGCCAGGGCCTCGACCAGGTTGCGGTCGAGCTCGGTCTCGGCGCCGATCAGTTCCAGGTCCACTTCCTTCTTCAGCGAGCGGGCGACGTCGCGGGCAACCTTTGGGAAGCGCGAGAACACCTTGCCGACCGGCTGCATGCGGGTGCGCATCACCGCCGACTGCAGGCGCGCGGTGGCGATGTCCAGGGTGGAGACCGCGCGGTCGAGCTCTTCGTCGCGCAGGCGTGCGCGCAGGGTCTTGAGCCGATTGCGTGACAGCACCAGCTCGCCGATCAGGTTGACGATCGCGTCCAGGCGCTTGGTATCCACGCGCACGGTGTGCTCGGCCTCGGCCAGCGGCTTGGCGGCCGGCTTCGCGGGCGGGGTGGGCGCCGCCGGGCGGGGTGCCGGCGGCGGAGCAACCGCCGCGGCGGCGACCGCTTTGCTGCCGGGGGCCGCACCACCGTGCAGCTGGTCGAGCAGGGCTTCGAATTCGTCTTCGCTGATCAGGCCGTCGTCCGCCTTCTGCGCTGGCGCAACCGCAGTGGGCGCGTTGCCGCCGTGCAGCTGGTCGAGCAGGGCCTCGAATTCGTCTTCGGTGATCAGGTCGCCGCCAGCGGCAGCGGGTGCCGAGGCGGTGGGGGCCACGGTTCCGCCACCGTGCATGTCGAATTGTGCGATCAGCTCCGGCGGGGCGTAGCCCGGTTCGGTGCCGGAAGACACTGCATCGAGCATCGACTGCAGGTAATCCAGCGATTGCTGGGCCGCGTCGAAGTGATGGGCCTGCAACACGGCCTGGCCAGCGCGCGCGATGCCGAGGGCTTCTTCGGCAGCGTGGCACAGCTCGACCATGGCGGTGACGCCGAGGAAGCCGGCGCCGCCCTTGAGCGTGTGGTAGCCGCGGAACACCGCATTGAGCTGCTCGCTGTCCTGCGGTGCCTGCTCCAGCGACACCAGCTGTTCGCCCAGCCGATCCAGGATTTCCTGGGCCTCGATGATGAAATCGGCAGTGATGTCGTCGGATACCGCGCTCATGCTTACAGCCCCAGATCCGACAACAGGTCGTCGGCGTCGTTCTGCGAAACCGCGTGGCGGTCCAGTCCCTTCAGTGCCGGCCCGGCCAGTTCCGGGTCGGTGCGATGCTGTTCCGGCGGCAGGCCGAGCGCGCCGAAGCCTTCATGCACGCGGCGGACGATGCCGACCACGCGACGGATGATCTGCCCGGTCAGGTCCTGGTAGCTCTGGGTCAGGGCGATCTCGGTGAGGTTGTGGCGGATGCGCTCAAGCTGCGCGTCCTGGCCCGGCTGCAGGCCTTCGGCGCGCAGTTGCTCGGTCAGGCTGCGGCATTCCTCGGCCAGGTCGAGGGTGCGGTGCGTGGCCTGTTCGGTCATCGCCACCACGTGGTCCAGGCGCGCGCAGGCGTCATCCAGCTCGCCGGCTTCGCTGGGTACGGTCGGCAGTTCACCCAGCGCCTGCCCCAGTTCGCGGGCCAGCCGCGAAAGGCCGCTCATCATCGGCTGCGTGCGCAGCGCGACCAGTCCGTCGATGCGCTGCCGCCAGGCGGCCTCGTCACCCGACTCCAGTGCGTCCAGGGCTTCCTGCAGGCGCAGGGCGAGGGCGTTCTTGTCGACCGTGGTGTCCATCAGGCGCTGGCCGCCAGGCGTTCGAAGATCTTGCCCAGCTTTTCTTCCAGGGTCTGCGCGGTGAACGGCTTGATGATGTAGCCGTTCACGCCGCTCTGGGCGGCTTCGATGATCTGCTCGCGCTTGGCTTCGGCGGTGACCATCAGCACCGGCAGGGTCTTCAGCTTGGCATCGGCACGGATCGCCTTGAGCAGCTCGATGCCGGTCATCACCGGCATGTTCCAGTCGGTGACCACGAAATCGAACGGCTGGCTCTGCAGCAGCGACAGCGCAGCATGCCCGTCCTCGGCTTCGGCGGTATTGGTGAAGCCCAGATCGCCCAGCAGGTTCTTGACGATTCGACGCATGGTCGAAAAGTCGTCGACGATCAGGATGCGCATGTTCTTGTTCAAAGCAGAGTTCCTTTGTTGTTCATTCCGGGCGGCCGGGGGCAGCCGCCTCGGGGATGTTCATTCTTCCAGGCCGGCGTCCGCCGCCTCGAAAATCTTCAGCCGGCCGCGCAGGCGCAGCACGGCCTGGCCGTGGATCTGGCAGACCCGCGACTCGCTGACGCCGAGCACCGCGCCGATCTCCTTCAGGTTCAGTTCCTGCTCGTAGTACAGCGAGAGCACCAGCTGTTCGCGCTCGGGCAGGTGGCCGATGGCCTTGCCCAGCTCGCGGCCGAACTCGCCGCGCTCCAGCACCTGCTGCGGGGTCGGGCCGCCCTGCGCGACGGTGTCCAGCTCGCCCTGGTCCTCGATGCGTGACTCCAGGCTCAGCACCTGGCCGCGTGCGGCGTCTTCCATCAGCCGCAGGTATTCGGGCAGCGGCATCTCCATCGCGGCAGCCACTTCGGTAGCGCTGGCGGCACGGCCACTGCTCTGCTCGAGCCGGCGGATGGTGGCGGCGGCGTCGCGGGCGCGGCGGTGCACCGAGCGCGGCACCCAGTCGCCACGGCGGATTTCATCGATCATCGAACCGCGGATGCGGATCGAGGTATAGGTCTCGAACGAGGCACCCTGGTCGGCGTCGTAACTGCGCGAAGCTTCGATCAGGCCCATCATGCCGGCCTGGATCAGGTCGTCGACTTCGACGCTGGCCGGCAGGCGCGCGGCAAGGTGGTGGGCGATGCGCCGCACCAGGTCCGAGTGCTGGGCGATCACCTCGTTGGCGGCCGAGCGCTGGACCTCCCGGTACTGGGCTGCGCCTTTCATGCGGCCACCCCACGTTGCTTGAGGATGCGTTCGAGGAAGAACTCGACGCCGCCGCGCGGTTCGGTCGGCGCCTGCCAGCGTGCGGTGCGGCGGGCGATCTCGGTGATTGCCAGCGCCGCCGGGCTGGACGGGTAGGCCTTCACCACCGGCTGCTGGCGCTGCACCGACAAGCGCAGCCAGTCATCCTGCGGCACGCAGCCCAGGTAGTTCAGCGAGACATCGGCGAGGAATTTCTCGCAGACGCGGGTCAGCTTCTCGTACAGCACACGGCCTTCGTTGGGGTCGCGCACCATGTTGGCCACCACCTGGATGCGGTCCACGCCGCGTTCGCGCGACAGCACCTTGATCAGTGCGTAGGCGTCGGTGATCGAGGCCGGCTCGTCACAGACCACCACCACGGTGTCCTGCGCGGCCTGGCAGAAGGTCAGCACGCCGTCGGTGATGCCGGCGGCGGTGTCCACCACCATGATGTCCAGCTCGCGTTCCAGTTCGGAGAACACGTTGACCAGGCCGACGTGCTCGGCCGGGGCCAGCTCGGCCATGTGGCGGCGGCCGGACGCGGCCGGGACCACCAGCACGCCATTCGGGCCTTCGACGATGACGTCTTCCAGCGAGCAGCGGCCGGCGACCAGGTCGGCCAGCGTAAAGGTGGGGTTCAGCCCCAGGATCACGTCGATGTTGGCCAGGCCGAGGTCGGCGTCCAGCAGCAGCGTGCGCTTGCCCATGCCGGCCAGCGCCACGGCCAGGTTGGCAGAGACATTGGTCTTGCCCACGCCGCCCTTGCCACCAGTGACGGCAATGGTGCGCACAGGGCCGAGCGGCTCGCTGCGGGTGGCCGACAGCGGGAAGGTCTTGGTCAGCTTGGCGTACTCACGCGACGGCATGGTTCAACTCCGGGTTGCAGGGCATATCGGCCGCTCGGCGCAAATCTTCAAGGCGAAGTACAAGATTGGCTGCGCTGGCCCGGTGCAGGTCCTCCGGAACGTCCTGGCCATCGGTCACCCAGGTGATCGGCAGGGCGTGGTCGACGGCCACCGACAGCGCGTTGCCGAAGCGGCCGGTCTCGTCCAGCTTGCTCAGTACCAGGCCCTGCAGGTTGGCGGCGCCGAAGCGGCGGACCACCTCGTCCATGTCACCGAAGCTGGTGTTGGCCGGCAGCACCAGCAGGGTGCGGACCTGGCGGGCGGCGCGCAGCCACTGCAGCTGGGCGGCCAGTGCTCGGTCGCGCGGGCCCAGGCCGGCGGTGTCGATCAGCACCAGCTTGTAGTCCTTCAGGCGTTCCAGCAGTTGGTCCAGGTCGGTGCCGCTGTTGGCCTCGTGCACGGCGATGCCGAGCTGGCGGCCGTAGCCGTACAGCTGCTCGCGGGCGCCGATGCGGGTGGTATCGGTGGTCACCAGGGCGACGTCACGCGGGGCGTGCTTCTCGGCGAAGCGCGAGGCCAGCTTGGCGATGGTGGTGGTCTTGCCGGCGCCGGTCGGGCCGACCAGGGCGATCACGCCGCCTTCTTCCAGCGGGTCGACCGGAGCGATCGGCAGCTTGCGCGAGATCAGCCCCAGCATCAGGCCGCGGCCACGGTGCGCTTCGGTCTCCAGCGGGATCTGCATGGCCACGTCGCGGGCCAGGCCGGCGTCGAAGCCGTATTCGTCCATCAGGTCCAGCGCGGTGGCGCGTACCGGGCAGCCGCGCAGGCGCTCGTCGGTGAAGCGGTTCATCTCGCGCTCGATCACCTGGCGCATGCCGGCCACTTCATGGCGCAGCTGGCGGATCTCGGCATCGTCCTGGGCGACCACCGTCAGCGTCGGGGCCGGAGCCAGCACCGGGGCCGGGCTGGCTTCGTCGTTGGCGTCCACCGGCGCCGGTTCGCTGGCGGCGATGCCGGGCTGCACGTCGGCCACGGCAGCGGTCGGCAGCGGCGGCGGCTGCACGGCCGCCGCCGGGCTTTCGTGATGCGCCTCGTGCGGCGGGTCGATCGGGAAGCGGGCGCGGTTGGCTGGTGCGGCAGCGACGGCGGCCGGCGCGACGATGGCCTCGGCGAACGGGGCGAAGATCTGCTCCGGCAGCGCCGGTTCGTTGACGGCGGCGCGCGCCAACGTGGCGGCGAAGCCGGTGCTGCCGCGGGTCGGTACGATCTCGTCGGCGCTGTCCAGGGTGCGGCCGGTGGCGCCGACGGCGGCGCGGGCGAGGGCGGCCACGGCCGATGTGGTGGCGGCCACCGGTTCCGGCGCCGGGGTGTTGCTGCGGCGGCGGGTGACGGCGGCGATCACCGCATCGGCGGCGGTACGCGGCTTGGGCGCCGGCGGCGGGGCCAAGTCGCGGCGCGAGGGTTCCAGTGCTCGCTGCACGGCGCTCTCATCGTAGTTGGCGGCGGCGACGATCTTGATGCCTTCCTCGATCCGGCGGTTGGACAGGATCACGGGGTCAGGACCATGTTCCTTGCGCACCAGGTTCATGGCCGAGCGCATGTCGGCGGCGACGAATCGTTTGATTTTCATGCTGTGGTCACGGGACGAAGACGGCGGGGTGGCGGTCGGGGAACTCGGGTGGTCGGTGGTCTGCACGGTGCGGGTTCCCCTTGGTGTCTGTCTGTTGCGTTGGTTCGAAGGTGGTGTCTGTTTTCTGGCGCATCGAAGGGCGGCGTCAGCTGATCGTTCCGACCAGCTTCAGGCGCTTGTCTTCCGGCACCTCGCTGTAGGCCAGGACCGACAGCGACGGAACGCTGTGGCGGACCAGGCGGGCCAGCGCGGCGCGCACCGGGCCGGGTACCAGCACGACCGCGGGCTCGTTGCGGGCTTCCTGCTTGCTGACACATTCGGCCAGGCTCTGGTGCAGTCGCTCAGCGAGTCCGGGTTCCAGCGCGGCGCCGTTGCCCTGCGTGGACTCCTGCAAGACACGTTCCAATTGCGGGTTGAGGGTGAACACCGGCAGCTCCGCCGACATTCCGGCGATCTCCTGCACGATGAAACGGCCCAGTGCGGTGCGCACCGCGGCGGTCAGCACGGCCGGGTCCTGGCTGCTGGGCGCATGCTCGACCAGCGCTTCGGCGATCTTGCGCAGCTGCCGGATCGGAATGCGCTCCACCAGCAGGTTCTGCAGCACGCGGACCACCGCCGACAGCGGCAGGGCCTTCGGCGTCAGATCTTCGACGAGCTTGGGCGCGCTCTTGGCCAGGTTGGCCAGCAGGTGCTGCACCTCCTCGTGGCCGAGCAGTTCCGGCGCGTGCTCGCGGATCAGGTGCGACAGATGGGTGGCAACCACGGTGGCCGGATCGACCACGGTATAGCCCAGCGTTTCGGCCTGGGCACGCTGGTGCGGTTGGATCCAGGTGGCATCCAGGCCGAACGCGGGGTCCTTGCCGGCGATACCTTCCAGTGCCCCCAACGCGCTGCCCGGGTCCAGCGCCAGCTCGCGGTCAGGGTGGATCTCGGCGGTGGCCACCGGCACGCCATGCACCAGCACGCGGTAGCCGTTGGCCGGAAGTTCCAGGTTGTCGCGGATGTGCACCGAGGGGATCAGGAAGCCGACGTCCTGGGTCAGCTTGCGGCGCACGCCCTTGATCCGCGCCATCAGCTCGCCACCCTGGTTGGCATCCACCAGCGGGATCAATCGGTAGCCGACCTCCAGGCCCAGCGGATCGACCGGGCGCAGCTCATCCCAGCTCAGTTCGGCGGTCGGTGCCGGTGCGGCCGGGCGGCCCAGTGCATTGAGCGCGGAAGCGTCGCCGCCCGCGGCCGCCGCATTGGCTGCCGGTGCCTTCTCCTTGCGGTACAGCTTCCAGGCGATGAAGCCGAGAATTGCCGCCAGCGTCAGGAAAGCGACGTTGGGCATGCCCGGCACCAGCCCGACCAGGCCGAGGATGCCGGCGGTGATCGCCAGTGCGCGGTACTGGCCGAACACCTGGCCGGTCATGGCCTGGGCCATGTCCTGAGAACGCGAGGCGCGGGTGACCAGCATCGCCACCGCACTGGACACCAGCAGCGCCGGCAGCTGCGCCACCAGGCCGTCACCGATCGATAGCAGGGTGTAGGTGGCGGCCGCCTGGCCGAACGGCATGCCGTGCTGCATCACGCCCACGGCCAGGCCGCCGAGCATGTTGATGAACAGGATCAGGATGCCGGCGATGGCGTCGCCGCGGATGAACTTGCTGGCACCGTCCATCGCGCCGTAGAAGTCGGCTTCCTCGCGGACTTCCTCGCGGCGCGCCTTGGCCTCTTCACGCGTCAGCAATCCGGCGTTGAGGTCGGCGTCGATCGCCATCTGCTTGCCGGGCATCGCGTCCAGGATGAAGCGCGCGGTCACTTCCGAGACGCGGCCGGCGCCCTTGGTGATGACCACAAAGTTGATGATGGTCAGGATCGCGAACACCACGATGCCGACCGCATAGTTGCCGCCGATCACGAACTCGCCGAACGCAGCGATGACCTTGCCCGCAGCGTCGTGACCGTTCTGGCCGTTGAGCAGGATCACGCGGGTGGAGGCCACATTCAGCGCCAGCCGCAGCATGGTGGTGATCAGCAGCACGATCGGGAAGATGGTGAAGTCCAGCGGGCGCTTCACGTAGACCACCGCCAGCAGCACCATCAGCGAGATCGCGATGTTGAAGGTGAACAGTGCATCGAGCACCGGTGCGGCCAGCGGCACCACGACCATGGCCAGCAGGGCCAGCACGATCAGCGGCGCGCCAAGTCCCTGGCGGATCATCTCCAGGGCGCGGCGGGTGTTGAAGCCGGAGGAGGGCTGGGCGCTCACGGGCGGCCTCCCTTGCCGAATTCATCCACCTGGATGTGCGGGGCGTCCGGCATCGGCCCAGTGCGCCAGGAGCGCAGCTGGTAGACGTAGGACAGGACCTGGGCGACGGCCGAATACAGTCTCACGGGGATTTCCTTTCCGAGTTGGCCTTCCCGATACAAGGCGCGTGCCAAAGGCGGGGCAGAGACGATCGCGACCTTGTTGCCGTCGGCCACTTCACGGATGCGCAGGGCGGTCTCGTCCACGCCCAGGGCGACCACGGTGGGGGCGTTCATGGCGCCGCCTTCGTACTTCAGGGCCACCGCGTAGTGGGTCGGGTTGACCACCACCACGTCGGCGGTGGGCACCGCTTCCATCATCCGGCGGTTGGCCATCTGCTGCTGCAGCTGGCGGATGCGCCCCTTCACTTCCGGGCTGCCCTCGCTTTCCTTCATTTCCCGGCGCAGCTCTTCACGGGTCATCTTCAGCTTGCGCATCCAGTTCCAGCGCTGGTACGGGGCATCGATGGCGGCCAGTACCAGCATCGCGCCGGCGGTGGCCAGCAGCAGCCGCAGGGTGAAGCCGAGGCCGTCGGTGATGGCGGTCTCCAGCGGGTGGTGGATCAGCCCGCGCAGGGTGTCGAAACCGGTCCACACCACCAGCCCGGCGGCCACGCCGACGAAGGCCACGCGCAGCAGTGATTTGGTGAACTCGGCGATGGCCTCCGGGCCATACAGGCGCTTGAGCCCGCTCATCGGGTTCAGCCGGTTGATGTCGGGCAGCAACGCCTTCTGCGACCAGCGCAGGCCGCCCATCACCAGCGGTGCGACGAAGCTGGCCAGCAGGCAGACCAGCACCAGCGGCGCGATCACCAGCAGGAACTGCAGCAGCAGGTCGCCGAAGTGGCCGAACAGTTCCTTCGGGTTCTGCCGCAGGCTCTGTTCCGGGCTGAGCGCATGCTTCATCCAGGCGGTCGCGCCGCGGCCGATCGAGCCGCTCATGGCCATCACCGCCAGCACGCCGGCGCCGAACACGGCGGCCGTGCCGAGTTCGCGCGAGCGCGGCAGGTTGCCCTGTTCACGGGCGTCGCGCAGGCGTTTTTCGGTGGGTTGTTCGGTCTTTTCGCCGGCGGATTCGTTCTCGGACATCACGGGCACTGCGGCAGGGGATGCCGGGGTGCGTGCAAGAACTGTTCCGCGACGGGTTCAGGTGCCAACCAGGATGGGCACCTGCCAGGGCAGGTGCGGGCAGCACCAGGCCGTACCCCGCAGGCGTGCAGCCCGGAGTTACCCCGGTGGATGCTGGGTCGGCGGGCTCTGCGCCAGTTCCACCCGTGGCCGGGGCAGGTCGTGCAGCTGCATGAAGCGGGCGGCATCGACCGGGCGACCGAGCAGGTAGCCCTGCAGGTAGTCGCAGCCCAATCGTTCCAGGTAGGCGCGCTGGGCAGCGGTCTCCACCCCTTCGGCCACGATGTCCATGTCCAGTGCGTGGCCCAGCGCCACGATCGCCGAGACGATCACCACGTCCTCGGCGCTGTGCTCCAGGTCGCGCACGAAGGCGTGGTCGATCTTGATCTCGGTGGCCGGCAGCCGCTTCAGGTACAGCAGGCTGGAATAGCCGGTGCCGAAGTCGTCGATGGAAATGCCAACGCCCAGTGCCGACAACGCCTGCAGCAGGCGCAGGCTGGTGTCGGTATCGCGCATCACTGTGCTTTCGGTGATCTCCAGCACCAGGTGCCGCGGCGCGATGGCGTGGCGTTCAATCACCGTGCGCACGTCCTGCAGCAGGTGCGGCGAACTGAACTGTACCGGCGACAGGTTCACCGACATCGACCAGCCTTCGTGGCCGGCGTCGTGCCAGCGCCGCAGCTGCTGGCAGGCCTGGTCCAGCGCCCAGCGACCGATGTCGTTGATCGCGCCGCTGCGTTCGGCCAGGCGGATGAAGCGATCCGGCGGAATCAGGCCATGCTCGGGATGGCGCCAGCGGATCAGGGCCTCGGCGCCGGCCACCTTCTGCGTGGCCACGCGGATCTTCGGCTGGTAGTTCAGGAACAACTGATCGCTGCCGATCGCGCGGCGCAGGTCGGCCAGCAGGCGGAACTGCTGCTCGGCGCTGTCGTTCATCCAGTCGGCGAACAGCACGAAGGCGTTGCGCCCGGACTCCTTGGCCTGGTACATCGCCGCATCGGCGAAGGCCATCAGCTGCCGCTCGCTGGCGGCGTGGTCGGGGCAGATCGCCACGCCGATGCTGGCGGTCACCTGCAGTTCGTTGTCGGGCAACAACGGGCCGCTGCCCACCGCCTGCAGGATGCGACGGGCCAGGGTCGGCAGGTCCTCATCGTGCTCGATGCGCACCACCAGCACGAATTCGTCGCCGCCCAGCCGTGCCAGCATGTCGTGCGGCCGCAGCAGCTGGCGCGTGCGCTCGGCCACCGCCACCAGCAGGGCATCGCCGGCCTGGTGGCCATAGGCATCGTTGACCTGCTTGAACCCGTCCAGGTCCATGAACATCACCGCGAAGCGGTTGCCGCCCTGTTCGGCCTCGGCCAGTGCCTGCACGATGCGCCGTTGCAGCAGCAGGCGGTTGGGCAGGCGGGTCAGCGGGTCGTGCAGCGCGGCCTGGGTCAGTTCCTGCTGGGCGTCGGTCAGCGAGGTGCTCAGCAGTGAATTGCGCAGGCGCAGCAGTTGCGCCTCCACGCGCTGATCCAGCCAGGACACCACCAGCACCACGGCCAGGATGGCCACGGTCAGCACCACCACCAGCATCGCCAGCCATTCGCTCTGCAGCCCGTCGCCCACCGCCGCGCCGCAGATGCTGCCCTCCGGGAAGCGCGCGGCGGCCATGCCGGTGTAGTGCATGCCGACGATGGCCAGCCCGAGCAGGCCGGCCGCGGCCAGCCGATCTCCCACCCGCGTGCGCTGCGCGCGCAGGCGGAACGCCACATACAGCGCGGTCCATGACGCGGCGACCGCCACCATCAGCGAGAACAGCAGCCAGCCGGGGTCGTACTCGATGCCCGGGCGCATGCGCATGGCGGCCATGCCGACGTAATGCATGCCGGCGATGCCGGTGCCCATCAGCAGCGCACCACCGGCCAGCCGGGGGTGCGGCAGGGTGCGCAGCGAGACCAGCCACAGCGCGAACACCGACGAAGCGATGGCCAGCGCGAGCGAAAGCAGGGTGATCGGCAGGTCGTAGCCGAGCGGAATGGGCAGGTTGAAGGCCAGCATGCCGATGAAGTGCATCGACCAGATGCCCAGACCCATGGCGAAGCCGCCGCCGAGCCGCCACCACCAGGCGGCGCCCTTGCCGGGTGCGGTGACCGTGCGCCCGGCCATCGCCAGCGCGGTGTACGAGGCCATCACGGCAACCAGCAACGAGATCGCTACCAGCCACGGGTTGTACGTGCCTACCAGCATTCGTCAGTCTCCCGGACCTGCCTGTCGACGGAAACCACGGTGGGGCATGCATGAGGCGGGCCGGCGCGAAGCGCTGGCCTATCGCGGCATCCCCCCTGGACGCCACGCATTCACTCTAACGCGCAGACCCGGGGGAAGGGCAAGCAGCAAAACGTGATGATCGGGTCAGCGTGTGACCGCGTCCGCAGCCTGGAAGGCGGCGTCGAACAGGCGCTGTACCGGCGGGCCCATTTCCCCGGCCAGCAGGGCCAGCAGGAAAAGGCCCAGCAGCAGCGAGACCGGCAGGCCGAGCTGGATCGGGTTCAGCGCCGGCGCGGCGCGGGCCAGCACGCCGAAGGCCAGGTTCACCGCCAGCATCGCCACCGTCAGTGGAATTGCCAGGGTCAGCGCGCCACGCAGCACGGTCAGCAGGAAGGTCGGGGCGATGCTGAAGAACGCGTGCGGGTCCGGCAGCGGAGCGCCGATCGGTAGCGCCCGGTAGCTGTCCACCACCAGCGAGATCAAGGCCAGGTGGCCGTTGGCAGTGAAGAACAGCAGGCCGAACAGCAGGTAGAACCACTGGCCGATCACGCCCGAGGTGCCGCCGCGCAATGGGTCGCTCATCTGCGCGAAGGCCAGGCCGGTACCCTGGGCGATCAGTTCGCCGGCCATCGCGCCGGCCTCGAACACCAGCCGCAGCAGGAAGCCGATGGCCACGCCGATCGCCAGTTCACGGGCGATGGTCAGTACGGTGGCGGCATCGAAGCCGGTCCACTCGGGTACAGGCGGCAACAGTGGCGCCAACGCGATGGCCAGGGTGCCGGCCAGCACCACGCGCACCCGCGCCGGTACTGCGCGGGTACCGACCATCGGCATCGCCATGGCCACCGCACCGATGCGCAGCATGGTCCACAGCACGGTGCCGATCATGCCGAAGGCCTGCAGGCCGTCGGCGGCCATCTGGGTGGCGGCATCCATCGAAGCGCGCGTCCTAGCCGATCAGGTGCGGAATGCGCTGGAACAGCAGCGTGGTGAATTCAACCAGGTGGCCGATCAGCAGGCTGCCCAGTGCGAACAGCACGGCCGTCAGTGCCGCCGCCTTGGCGACGAAGGCGATGGTCGGTTCGTTCAGCTGGGTCGCGGCCTGCACGACACCGACCACCACGCCCACCACCAGCACGGTAAGCAGCAACGGGCCGGCCACCCACAGCACGGTGATCAGGCCGCCACGCAGTTCGGTCAAGGCAAGTTCGGGAGACATCGTCTTTCCATCGGTAGCGCCGGGCGCTGCCCGGCGACGCTCATGTAGAGTCGAGCCACGCTCGACTGCGCTTTACGAGGGGTATCAGGCCGGATTGAAGCTGGCCGCCAACGTACCCACGGTCAGCACCCAGCCATCCACCAGCACGAACAGCAGGATCTTGAACGGGGCGGACACCAGCATCGGCGACAGCATCATCATGCCCATCGACATCAGCACGCTGGCCACGACCAGGTCGATGATCACGAACGGAATGAAGATCAGGAAGCCGATCTCGAAGGCGGTCTTCAGCTCGCTGGTGACGAACGAGGCGACCAGCACCGGAAACGGAATCGCATCGGGGCTGGCATAGGTGCCATGCCCGGCGATACCGGCGAAGGTCATCAGGTCGGTCTCGCGGATCTGCGCCAGCATGAAGCCGCGCAACGGCGTGGTGGTCAGCGTCCACGCGGTCTGGAAGTCGATCTCGCCGTTGAGGTAGGGCGCCATGCCGGTACTCCAGGCCTTGTCCCAGGTCGGCATCATCACCATTGCGGTGAGGAACAGGGCTAGCCCCAGCAGCACCTGGTTGGACGGCGTCTGCCCGGTGCCCAGTGCCTGGCGCAGCAGGCCCAGCACGATGATGATGCGGGTGAACGAGGTCAGCACCAGCAGCATCGACGGGATCAGGGTGATCGCCGTCATCAGCAGCAGGGTCTGCAGCGGCAGGCTGACCGGTGCACCACCGATCTTGCCGACGTTGATGTCCGGCAGCGGCGTGGTCGGTGCGCCGGGCGCGGCGAACGCCAGTGCCGGCAACAGGCACAGGGCAAGCAACAGCAGCCACGGCATCAGGGTGGCAACACGGGTACGGGTGACACGCATGTCAGGGGTCCTTGCGCAGCCGCTGCTGCAGCAGCTGGGCGAAATTCGGCAGGTTCTTGAAATCCGGCACGCGCACCGGTGCCGGCGGCGGCAGCGGTTCGGGCAGGGTGTGCAGGGTATTGATGCCGCCGGCGGTCACGCCCAGCAGCAGCTGCTGGCCGTTGACCTCCACCACCACCACGCGCTCCTTGGCGCCGACGCTCAGGCTGGCCACCAGCTTCATGCCTTCGGCCGGGCGGAAGCCGCTGCCGGGCAGGCGCTTGAGCAGCCAGCCCAGGCCGATGACCAGGGCCAGCACCGCCAGCAGCGCCAGCACCGCACCGAACAGGCTCGGTGCGGCGGCCGCGTGCTGGCCGACCTGCGGGCCAATCGGCGCGGCGGTCTTGCCGACCGCCAGCAGGGTGGAGGCCAGCAGGCTCAACGCAGTCTCCGGATCCGCTCGCTCGGGCTGACCACATCGGTCAGGCGCACGCCGAAGCGGTCATTGATCACCACCACTTCGCCGTGGGCGATCAGGGTGCCGTTGACGAACACATCCAGCGATTCGCCGGCGCCGCGTTCCAGTTCCACCACCGAGCCCTGGTTGAGCTGCAGCAGGTTGCGGATCGGCAGGCGGGCGCGACCGACTTCCAGCGACAGGGTCACCGGCACGTCGAGGATCACGTCCAGGTTCAGGTCGGGACCGTTCGCCTCATCGGCCTGCAGGCTGCTGAACTGGGCCGGGGTCGGTTCGAGGGCGTCGATATCGTTCATTGCGGGTCTTCCTGGATGACGGGTACGCGCGGACGGGTGCCCGGCGGATGGGTAGCGGTGATCTTCACGGCGTTCATGCCGTTGGCGATGCCGAACTCGCCGGTGAACACCGGGATGTTCTCCACGCACAGCGGCACCTGCGGGTTCAGCTCGATCGGCAGCACATCACCAACCTTCAGCCGGGTCAGGTCGCGCAGGGTCATGCGCTTGCTGGCCAGCACGCTGGACAGCGTCACCTCGGCGATGTTGAGCTGCTCGCGCAGGGTCTGGCCCCAGCTCTCGTCGCGGTCGTTGCGGTCGCTCTGGATGCCCGCGTCGAGCAGTTCGCGGATCGGCTCCAGCATCGAGTACGGCAGGGTGACGTGGATGTCGCCGCCGCCGCCGTCCAGTTCCACATGCAGGCGGCACACCACCACGTATTCGCGCGGGGTCACGATGTTGGCGAAGTGCGGATTGATCTCCGAGTTGATGTACTCGAAGTCGACGTCCATCACCGGTGCCCAGGCCTCGCGCAGGTCGGCGAAGGTCTGCTTCAGCAGCAGGTGGATCACCCGCATTTCGGTGGCGGTGAACTCGCGGCCCTCGATGCGCGTCGGGTAGCGCCCGTCGCCGCCGAAGAAGTTGTCGACGATGGCGAACACCAGGGTCGGCTCGAACACGATCAGGCCGGTACCGCGCAGCGGCTTGAAGCGGATCAGGTTCAGGTTGGTCGGCACATACAGCGAGTGCATGTAGTCGTTGAACTTGATCAGCTCGATGCCGCGCACCGACAGCTCGGCCGAGCGGCGGATCAGGTTGAACAGGCCGATCCGCCACAGGCGCGCGAAGCGCTCATGGACCATTTCCAGGGTCGGCATGCGACCGCGGATGATGCGGTCCTGGCTGGCGAAGTCGTACGAACGCGCCTCGCCTGACGGCGGCTCCGGATCGGTCTCGACCGCGCCACTGTCCACGCCGTGGAGCAGGGCATCGATCTCGTCCTGGGACAGCAGGTCATTCATCGGTGGGCCCTTACTGGGTCACGAAGCTGGTGAACAGCAGATCGTCGGCGCCGTTGCTGCCGGTCTCGGCCTTGAGCACCTTCTGCACTTCGGCGAGCGAGGCGGCCTGCAGCTTCTGCTTGCCGGCGATATCGGCGATCTGGTCGGGGCTGACCTGCGAGAACAGCATCAGCAGGCGCGCCCGGATGGCCGGGGCGTGGGTCTTGATCGCTTCCAGCGCGGCCGGATCGCGGGTCATCAGCTGCACTTCCAGCTGCAGGTAGCGCGGGCCGTCGACCGGGCCGTTGAGGTTGACCACGAAGGCCGGGTCCAGCGCGAAGTACTGGGCGGGGGCGGGCGTGGCGCTCTTCTTCGGCGCCTGCGCGGCCTTCTCTTCGTGCTTGGACTGGGTGAAGAACCAGACGCCACCACCGGCGGCTGCGGCGGCCAGTACGGCCACCAGTGCGGTGATCAGGATCGGACTACGCGGCTTGGCGGTCTTGTCCTTCTCGGCGGTCTTCTTGGTTTTTTCAGCGGCTGCGGCCACGGGGTGAAGCTCCTGAGGGTTGCTTCACCGGGATATGCAAGGGGCGTGCCGAAGGGCGGGTGGAAGGGTGCGACGGAATTCCGTCGGGGTGCCGGTGGGGTCGTGCGGAGCAAGCTCCGCACCCACCAACGCGATACGGGCGGGTGCCAATCGCGCCGCTCTGGTGGTTGCCAACCGCTCCGCTCTAGGGGGGGGCAACCGCTCCGCTCTGGTGGGTGCCAACCTTGGTTGGCACGCCCGTCAGGCGTAGGCGTCCAGCAACCCGCGCTGGCGGATCAGCTGGGCGGACGACACGCTGGCGTCGTCCGGCGTCGGTTGTCCGTCGCCGGCCAGCCCGCCGCCACCGGATGATCCCGACGCATTGCCGTCACCACCGGGGGGCTGGTGGCCGACATCGGCGTGGGCCAGCTGGAAGCCCTGTTCGCCGAGCAGCTCGCGCAGGCGCGGCAGGCTGTTTTCCAGGGCCTGGCGCACGTCCACATGCGGGCTGCTGAAGCTGGCATGCACCTTGTCGCCGTTCAACTGCAGGCGTATATCGACCGAGCCCATGTCATCCGGGCTCAGCCGGATGTGGGCGTGGCCGATCTTCTGGTCGGCCAGCCAGCCCAGCCGCGCGCCGATGGCCTGGTCGAAGCCATCATCACCGAGCACCGGCTTCGGCGTCGGCTCGCCGTTGAAGATCGCGTTGCCAGCGGCGAGTGCGGCCTTCAGGTCCTGCACCGCGGCGTTGGCCGGGGCGTGCAGCAGGGGCGCCGTGGCGCGCTCGCCGATCAGGGTCGCGTCGCCGTCTTCGCCGCGTTCGCTGCGCTTTCCAGACAGAACCATGTCGGGCAACGGCAGCGCGGTCGCCGGCTCGGTGCCGGACGCGGCGTTGGCCTTGCCCTCGGTGGCGGCGGCAGCCGCATTCGCAGCGGCCGGCACAACCGCAGCGGCCGGCTGTTCAGCTGCGGCAGGCAGGGCAACGCCGTCTGTGCCGGTGGCCGCCACTGCAGGGGCGGGCAGGGCAGCGGCAGGATCGGTGGGGAGCGGTACCGCCAGCACCAGCCCGGCAAGGCCCAGCGGCGGCCAGGGCGCCTCCTCGGTTGCAGCCGGTGCGTCCTTCCCGGCAAGGGGCTTGGCCGGTACTGCAGGCACCACGGCCGCATTGTCCTCGGGTGCGGCGGCAGTGTCCGGGTTGCGCTCGCTGCCAGCCTGACCCCTGCTGTCCGACGCTGGACCCTGCGGGGTGGTGGGTGTCGGCGCGCTCGACGCCCGGGCGGGCGCATCGGCAGCCGGCGCGCCTCCCTGCAGCAGCTGGCTGAATTCCTTGTTGCTGTCGCTGCGCGGGGTGCGCGCGGCACCATTGCCGGAGCCCTGCGGCTGGGCGCTGGCGCTGCCGCTGAGTGGAGCGGGCATCACGCGCGGCCTCCCTGCTCGGCACCGTCCTGGTCTTCGGCCTGCACCAGGCGCGCCCGGCGCGCACCGATGTCATCCATCTCGCGCTGGTCGCGGCGGTCGGTCACCACCTTTTCCTGTGCGCGGTAGCTGGCGGCCAGCTGCTCCAGCACGGCCTTGTCGCGGCTGGCCAGGATCAGTCGTGCCCGCTCGGCTTCCACTTTTTCGCGGTTGCCATCCACGGTGCGCTGCTGCTGCTCCACCGCGCTGTCGAGGCGGTCGAGGAAGGCGCGACGGTTGAGCAGTTGCGCCGGGCTGGTCGCCGCCATCTGGGCGTTGGCGTACTCCTCGGCATAACGGCGCAGTTCGTCCAGTCGCGATAGATGGGTATCGAGCACGCGCTGGCGTTCGGCGAGATCGCGGGCCACCGCGTCCTCGTGTTCCTGGGCCCGCTTGAGCAGGGGATCGATGCGCTTGGACTGGTTCATGGCTTAGCTCTCTTGTTCCACCAGGCGCTGCAGCGCCGCCTGGCTGTGCGGGAGATCTGCGGCCTTGGCAACGTCCTGGCCGAGGAACTCCATGATTTCCGGCCAACGTTCCAGGGCTTCGTCGGTCGCGGCGTCGTTGCCGCGCTGATAGGCACCGATGGCGATCAGGTCGCGGTTGGCCGAGTAGGCCGACACCAGCCGCTTCAGCTTGCGGATGCGCAGGCGCCACGGCTCGTCGGCGATTTCCGTGACCACGCGGCTGACCGACGATTCGACGTCGATGGCCGGGTACAGGCCACTGTCGGCGACGCGGCGCGACAGCAGGATGTGGCCGTCGAGGATCGCGCGCGCCGCATCGGCGATCGGATCCTGCGGATCGTCGCCCTCGGTCAGCACCGTGTAGAACGCGGTGATCGAGCCGCGGCCCTTGGCACCGTTGCCCGCGCGTTCGACCAGTGCCGGCAGCTTGGCGAACACCGACGGCGGGTAGCCGCGGGTGGTTGGTGGTTCGCCCACCGACAGGCCGATCTCGCGCTGCGCCTGCGCGAAGCGCGTCAGCGAGTCCATCAGCAGCAGCACGTTCAAGCCCTGGTCGCGGAACCACTCGGCGATGGCGGTGGCGCGGTAGGCGCCGTGCAGGCGTGCCAGCGGCGGCCGATCGGCGGGGCTGGCGACCACCACCGCGCGGCGCAGGCCTTCCTCGCCCAGCGTGGTCTCGACGAAATCGCGCACTTCGCGGCCGCGCTCGCCGATCAGGCCAACCACGATCACGTCGGCGGCGGTGTAGCGGGTCATCATGCCCAGCAGTGTCGACTTGCCGACGCCGGAGCCAGCGAACAGGCCGACACGCTGGCCGCGGCCAATCGGCAGCAGCGCATTGATCGCGCGCACGCCGACGTCCAACGGCTGGGTGATCGGTTCGCGCGCCAGCGGATTGATCGACACGCCGGCCATGCCGACATGCCCTTCGGCGCGGATCGGGCCCTTGCCGTCCAGCGGTACGCCGTCGCTGTCGATCACGCGGCCGAGCAGGCCTTCGCCCACTTCCACGCCGCCACGGCGCGCCGAGGGCACCACCCGCGCGTTGGGCAGCAGGCCGTGCAGTTCGGCGCTGGGCATCAGGTAGGTACGTTCGCTGGCAAAGCCGACCACTTCGGCATCGACCCAGCCGCCATCGACCACTTCGACCTTGCAGCTGGCGCCTAGTGGCGCCTCGCAGCCGACCGCTTCCAGAGTCAGGCCGACCGCGCGGCGCAGCACGCCTTCGCGGATCAGCCCGCGACCATGCGCGGTGTCCACGCGCAGGCCGTCGAGACGGCTGGCCAGGCGCAGGTTGCGGGCCACGGCCCAGTCGGCCGGCTGCGCTGCCGGTTGTGGCGCGGCTTGCGATTCCGGGCTCATGCGGTTGCTCCGGTCTGGCGGATCACCGCATCCAGCGCACCGCGCAGGCGCGCTTCCAGGGTGCCGTCGATGCGCACGGCTTCGGCGTGCACGCGCAGGTCGCCACGACTGAGGCTGGTATCCGGTACCAGGCGCTGCTGCGGCGACAGGTTCAACAGCGGGGCGAGGGCGGCGATGTCGTCCGGGTGCAGGCGGACTTCCACCTCGCGGGTACTGCCACCCACGGCATCGATCGCTTCACCAACCAGCTGCGCCAACAGTGCCGGCTCGGCCTCGTACGCACGACCGACCAGCGCACCGGCGATACGCACCGCCAGTTCGCCCAGCGCGCCGACCACTTCGTTTTCCAGCCGCACCAGCGGCCGGCTGAAGTTGTCGAGGATGCCTTCGATCTGCGCGGCAAGGCGACGCACCTCGGCCTGGCCTTGGCCATAGCCTTCGGTATGGCCGTGCTGGAAGCCTTCCTTCTCGGCGCTGTCCTGGATCGCCTGGATTTCCTCCAGGGTCGGCAGCTGCAGCGGCGGTTCCGGTTCGTGCTCCGGGTCCGGCTCGGTAAGTTCGAACGCATCGTCGGCCCGCGCCGGTTCGGGCTGGGCCAGCAGGTCCGGGGCAAGCCAGCGCACGACGTTGCTCACAGCATGGCCTCCGCGCTGCCACCGATGGTGACGGTGCCTTCATCGGCCATGCGCTTGACGATGGCCAGGATCTCGCGCTGCGCGCCTTCCACGTCGGACAGGCGCACCGGGCCACGGGCCTCCATGTCTTCCAGCAGGATTTCCGCCGCGCGCTGCGACATGTTGCGGGTGATCTTGTCGCGCACCTTGATGTCGGCACCGCGCAGGGCCAGGCCCAGGCGCTCGCCGCTCACTTCGCGCAGCACCAGCTGCATCTCGCGGTCGTCCAGGTCGACCAGATCGTCGAACACGAACATCAGGTCCTGGATGCGGTTGCTCAGCGGCGCGTCGATACGGGCGATCTCGCCCAGGATCGCCTGGTCCTGGCCGCTGTCCATGAAGTTCAGGATGTTGGCCGCACACTGCACGCCGCCGATGTTGGACGACTTCAGGTTCTGGTTGCCGGCAAACTGGCGCTCCATGATCTCGTTGAGTTCATTCAGCGCGTTCGGCGGAATACCGTCGAGGGTGGCAATGCGCAGCAGCACGTCCACGCGGGTACGGTCGGGCAGCAGCTTCAGCGCATCGGCGGCCTGGTCGGTTTCCAGGTGGGCCATCACGATGGCGATGATCTGCGGGTGCTCGTTGCGCACCAGGTCGGCCACCGCACGCGGGTCCATCCACTTCAGCGCATCCAGGCCGGTGGTGTTGCGGCCGAGCAGGATGCGGTCGATCAGGTTGCCGGCCTTCTCGCTGCCCAGCGCCTGCACCAGCATGTTGCGGATGTAGTCGTCCGAGCCCACGCCCAGCGAGGTCTTCGAGCCCAGTTCCTGGCCGAACTGGTCCATCACCCGTTCCACCTGCTCGCGGGTGATATCGGTCATGGTGGCCATGGCGATGCCGATCTTCTGCACTTCCTTGGGTTCCATGTGGCGCAGCACCTCGGCCGCGTCCAGCTCACCCAGGGACAGCAGCAGTACCGCCGCGCGCTGCACGCCGGTCAGTTGTGCCTCAGTCATTGGCCACCCAGCCCTTGACCACCTGGGCCACGCGCTTGGAGTCGGTCTTCACGGCTTCACGCGCCATCCGCAGTCGTTCCTCATATGAATCCACCGGCAGGGCCAGTGCATCCGGCCCGCCCAGGCTGGCGCGGTCGGCGCCCAGCGCCGGCAGCGGCATGCCATCGTCATCCACCAGCTGCACGTCCGCGGTATGCGGCTCCAGTGCCTGCTCGTCGTTCTTCTTCTGGCCGGTGATCGCGCGCAGCGCCGGGCGCAGCACGCCGAACAGCAGGGCCAGCACCACCACCGCGCCCAGCAGCATGCGGCCGGCATCGTGTACCCACGGCAGCTCCCACCACGCCGGGCCTTCGACCGGCGTGGTGTCACGCACGAACGGGGCGTTCATCACCGACACGGTGTCGCCACGCTCGGCGTTGAAACCGACCGCCTGCTTGACCAGCGCTTCGACGCGGGTCAGTTCGGCGGCCGACAGCGGCTGCGGCGCAACCTTGCCGTTGGCACCGGCGCGCGGCACGTTGTCCACCAGCACCGCCACCGAGACGCGCTTGATGCGGCCGGCCGGCTGGCGGGTGTGCTGCAGGGTGCGGTCCAGCTCGTAGTTGCGGGTCGCGTTCTTGCTGCTTTCGGTCGGCGCCTGCGCGGTGGCCGGTGCGGCCTGCTGGCCCGGCGGGCTGTTGCTGGTCGCGCCCGGCACGCCCTGCGGGCCCGGCGTGGTGGTGCTGTTCTCGCTCATCTGCTCGCTGCGCAGCTTCTGCGGCTCACCGTTGTAGAGCTCACGGGCCTCCTCGGTCACCGAGAAATCCATGTCCACGCTCACTTCCGGGTTGACCCGGCCTGGGCCGGTCATCGGTTCCAGCAGTTCGCGGATACGCTGGTTGAACGAGGTTTCCTGGCGGCGCACCTGCTCGAACTGGGCGGCGTTGACCGCAGCCTCGCTGTTCGGATCGCTGACGCTGAGCATGCGCCCGCTCTGGTCGACCACGGTCACCCGTTCAGGCGCAAGGTCCGGGATGCTGGCCGCGACCATGTGCACGATGGCGTCGACCTGGCTGCGTTCCAGCTGCTGGCCGCCGCGCAGTTCCAGCGTCACCGAGGCGCTGGCCACGTCACGCTGGCGGGTAAAGGCGCTGGGCTTGGGAATGGCCAGGTGCACGCGCGAATCGCGCACCGGGCGCAGCGTGTTGATGGTGCGCGACAGTTCGGTTTCCAGCGCGTGCTGGTAGCGCGCGCTTTCCACAAACTGGCTGACGCCGAAGCCGGGGTCGCGTTCCATCAGCTCGAAGCCGAGCTTGCCGCTGTCGGTCAGGCCCGAGCCGGCCAGCTTCAGGCGGGCGTCGTGCAGGTTCTTTTCCGGCACGGTGATGCCACCGGTGGCCGGGTCGAGCGCGAACGGGATCTGCGCGGCGCGCAGCAGGTCCGTCGCTTCAGCGGTCGCCTTCTGGTCCAGGCCGGTATACAGCGGGACCATGCCCGGCTTCTGCGACCAGAAGAACACGGACAGGCCTGCCGCCACCGCCACCGCGATCATCGCCATCAGGCCCAGCCGACGGGTGATCTGCAGACTCTGCAGGCGGTCGAACCATTGCCCGGCCTTCTCGGCGTTCAGGCTGTCCTTGGAGAGCGTCAGTGCCATGCGTCAACGTTCCTTACAGCGGCATGTTCATCACGTCCTGGTAAGCCTGGACGAGACGGTTGCGGACTTCCACGGTGGCGCGGAAGGCGATCTGGGACTGCTGCGAGGCGACCATCACCTTGGCGAGGTCGGCACTGGGGTCACCCATTTCGAAGGCCTTGGCCAGGGCGCCGGATTTCTGTTGCGCATCGTTGACGCCGGCAATCGCTCCGCGCAGGGTTTCGGTGAAGCTGGCGGGCTGGACCTGCGGTGCATCCAGCACCGTGCCCGGCAGGGCATTGCTACGCGGCGCTTCGGCCAGCGGATTGAGCGCCGCGGACTGTCCCACCTGGGTCTGGTAGGAGCGGATCTGGGAGAGGATCGAAGTGACGGAGTGGGACATCTGCAACGGTTCCAGAAACAGGGATGGGGTTGTCTGCTGGTGCTTGTGCAAGTGCCGTGCCGAAACCGGTTTTCGATTCAGTGTCGTGAGGGTGTGGGTGTGCTGGCAGGGCTGCGCCCTGCACCCTGGTAGTGCCGGCCGCTGGCCGGCAACCTCAACGTCAAAAGCGGGTGTGCTGAGGGTTGGCGGGTTGGGTCCGGTTGCGGGGGACGCCGTAAACCCCCCTCCGGGGTCCGGCCCAGCCGCTGGCGGCTGTGCGTTCGGGCGCTTGCGAAGCAGTGCTTCGCAAGCAAAGCGCCCTCACCCTTGGGGGCTTGGCCGCGGCATCCATGCCGCGGACACCCCCGCAACCGGACCCACCCCGCCTTCGACAGCTCTCTGCGATCTGTCGGAATTGCATGGGCTGCTCTTGGTGGGTGTCGACCTTGGTCGACACTGATCTGACCCCAATGGTGGCGCCATTTAACCGGCGTCGGTTTTCTGGCCTAGGGCTGCAGGGTCCAGTGGCCGGAATTCTGGCGCTGGCGCGGTGCGATGGGGCCGTCGTGCTGGGTGTAGATGAAGCGGCCCTGGCGGTCGCCCAGGCAGGTCAGCAGCAGGGTGTAGCGGGCAGGGCCGGCCGGGTGGGCTTCGGTCATCTGGATCTCGGCGATGTGCGGGGCCAGGCGCTGGTAGCGGTAGCTGCCGCCGATGCGCAGATCGGTGCCGAGGATGTCCAGCACGTACTGGTTGCCGGCGAAGCTGACCTGCACCATGCGCCTGGCATTGGGGTTGTCCGGTGCGTACAGCGGATCGCTGAGGTTGGTGAACTGGCGTTGATCCAAAGTGGTGGGCAGGCTGCAGTTGGCGGCAGTGGCCACGAGCGGGAAGAGCAGGGCGGCGAGCAGGGTGAGGCGATGCATGGCGGAACCTCCTTGGGATGTCCTTGCCATGCTCCGCACTGCGACCGTGTTGTCTCTAGGAAAATGTGCAATTGCATCGGGCACACCGGTAGCGCGTGGATCTTTGGCGCCACAAACACCAACGCCCGGGCAAGCCCAGGCGTTCGTGCCCCCTTCATGCTGGTAACGCGGTTCAGCCGGCCAGTTCGGCCTGCTCGCGTTCGATGCCGTACTTGCGCAGCTTTTCCACCAGGGTGGTGCGGCGCAGGCCAAGCAGCTGGGCGGCGTGGGCGACCACGCCCTGGGTGCGTTCCAGTGCTTCGTTGATCAGGCCCAGTTCGATGTTGGCCATGTGGTTGCGCAGGTCCATGCCTTCGTCGGGCAGGGCGGCCGGTGCTGCCACACGATTGACGGCGATGCCATGCTCCAGCGCCGGCTGGTTGCCGCTGCCCGGGGTATGGAACGAGAAGCTGCGCAGGTCCAGGCGTTCTTCGCTGGCAGCGGGCTGCACCGGTGCGGGTGCGGCCACTGCTGCCAGCGCGGCGTCGCCCCGGTAGCGGGCCGGCAGGTCCTGCACGCGCACCGAGCCGCCCGGGTGCAGCACCGCCAGGCGCTCGACCAGGTTGGTCAGCTCGCGCACGTTGCCCGGCCATTCGTAGCCGGCCAGGGCCTGAAGCGCCTCGGCGGTGAAGCGCACTTCGCCACGGCCGGTACGCGCCAGCTGCGCGGCGATGGTTTCCACCAGCGCCGGCAGGTCCTCGCGGCGTTCGCGCAGGGCCGGCACGTCGATCGGGAACACGTTGAGGCGGTAGAACAGATCCTCGCGGAACTTGCCTTCGGCAATGCGCGTTTCCAGATCGCGGTGGGTCGCGGCGACGACGCGCACGTTGCAGCGGATGGTCTGGTTGCCACCCACGCGTTCAAAGCTGCGCTCCTGCAGCACGCGCAGCAGCTTGACCTGCATCGGCAGGCTCATGTCGCCGATTTCGTCGAGCAGCAGGGTGCCGCCCTCGGCCATTTCGAAACGGCCCTTGCGCGCGGTGAGCGCACCGGTGAAAGCGCCCTTTTCGTGGCCGAACAGTTCGCTTTCCAGCAGGTCGGCCGGAATGGCGCCGCAGTTGATCGCCACGAACGGGCCGTCACGGCGCGGCGAGCGCTGGTGGATGGCGCGCGACACCACTTCCTTGCCGGTACCCGATTCGCCCAGCACCAGCACGGTGGTATCGAACGCGGCGACCTGCTCGATCATGGTGCGCAGTTCGGTGACGGCAGGGCCGTTGCCGGTCGGTCCCTGCTCCTGCACGGCACCGGCCTGGTGCTCGGCGTCCAGGCGCTTGAGGCTGGCGCGACGCAGCAGGGCTTCCATCTGTGCGTGGCGCAGCGGGGTTTCCAGCGGCCAGATGTTGGCCTCGTGCAGGCCGTGCTGTTGCGCAAAGGCAGCGGCATCGCCGTCGGCCAGCAGCACCGGCGGTGGCAGGCTGCTGCCGCCGAGCCAGTGGTACAGCGCAGTGCTGGCGGCGCTGTCATCCAGGCTGCCGACGATGACCGCCATCCAGTCGTTCTGGCGCTGGCGGCCCAGGTCGAAATCGGCCGCGTCGGAGACCCAGCGCGGATTGAAGTCCATGAATTCCAGCAGGGCAACGGTGCGCTCGGCACGCACGGCGTCGTTGTCCAGTACAAGGATGCGCGATTCGCTCACGATCGATCCTCCCTGAGGCCTTCCAGGATCGGCATGACTTCCTGGATGTAGGACAGCTTGCTGACGAAATTGTCGGCGCCGGCGCGCAGCGCGTGTTCGCGGTGCTCGGCGTCGTCGAAGTGGCTGGCGATCACGATGTACGGTGCGTCGTCCTGCGACTTGATCAGGCGGGTGGCCTGCAGGCCGCCCATTTCCGGCATGGCCAGGTCCATCAGTACCACCTGCGGGCGCAGCGTTTCCGAGCGCTCGATCGCTTCCAGGCCGTTGCCGGCACTGCCGACGATCTGCAGCCAGTCGATCTTGCGGAAATGGCGCATCGCCGCGTTGATGAAGCCCTCGTGGTCATCGACCAGCAGGACCGTAAGCTTGTTCATGTCCAACATCCTTTTCAGCCCACCCGGGCCAGCTGCGGTTGCCTGGCGCCGAGCCGGCGCCGTTCACGGGCCGGGGCGATGTCCAGTTGTTCCCGGTATTTTGCGACGGTTCGGCGGGCAATGTTCACCCCCTGGCGCGACAACAGCCCGGCGATCGCTTCATCGGCCAGCGGCCGGCCGGCCGGTTCGGCGTCGATCAGGCGGCGGACCATGGCCTTCACCGCCTGGCCGGAGACGCTGGCGCCTTCTAGGCGCACGGCGAAGAAGTGCTTCAGTTCAAAGGTGCCACGCGGGGTCTGCAGGAACTTGCCGGTGGTGATGCGCGAGACGGTGGACTCGTGCATGCCGATTTCCTCGGCCACTTCCTTCAGGGTCAGCGGCGCCATGGCCTCCTCGCCACGTACCAGGAACGCGGCCTGGCGCTCGACGATTACCCGCGCGGTACGCAGCAGGGTGTCGTAGCGCATCGACAGGCCGCGGCTGAACCACCGCGCTTCCTGCAGCATGTCGCGCAGGGCCGGGGCGGCGTCGTTGCTGTCGGCCAGTGCCTGTTCGTACTGGCTGTTGATCGACACGCGGCGGCTGGTGGCCGGGTTCAGTGCCACCTTCCACTGCGCGTCGGCGTGCCAGGCGACCACGTCCGGTACCACCACGGCGTTGCGCTCGGGCAACAGGCTGTCGCCCGGGCGCGGCTGCAGCGAGAGGATCAGGCGCACCGCTTCGCGCACGTCGTCGATCTCGGCGTCGTGCTGGCGGGCGAGGGCGGGGTAGTCGTGCGCGGCCAGTGCGTCCAGCGCGCCGTCCAGGATGCGCGCGGCCAGGTGGCGAGCAGGCACCACGCCGTGCAGGCTGCGCAGCTGCGCCTGCAGGCCTTCGCGCAGGTCCTGCGCGGCCATGCCAGCCGGTTCGCCGTGCAGCAGCTGCTGGCGGATCGCTTCCACGCCGTCGGCGTCGATGTCGAACTGGGCGCTGGCCAGCAGCTGCAGCTGGCCCAGCGGCGCCTGCAGGTAGCCGGCGTCATCGCAGTGGTCCAGCCAGAAGGCAGCGACGGCCAGCCCGCGGTCGTCCATGTCCAGCGACAGGCGCTGCAGCACGCGCAGCTGCGGATCGGTCGATTCACCGGCGGCGATGCGCGCCATGCGATCGTCATCGCCGTCCTGCCAGCTGGTGCCGACCACGTCCCACATCGAGGATTCCGGCAGTTCGTCGAACGCGGCCGTCTCCAGCGTGGTGGTGCTGGCCTCGGTGGTCTCGGCGGCGGGCGCTTCGGCCTCTTCGATCTCCAGCAGCGGGTTGGAGTCGAGCAGGCGCTGGATTTCCTGTTCCAAGTGCAGGCCATCGAGCTGCAGCAGCCGGATCGACTGCAGCAGCTGCGGGGTGAGGTGAAGTTGTTGGCCCAGCTGGGTCGAGAGTGCAGCCTTCATCGTGGTTCCCCGGCACCGCTCCCCGGCGCCTTGTGGAACGCATCTTGCTTTTCATCCGGCGGGGGCGGAATCAGGGGGTTCCTGAGGGCCTTCATGGATATCCCGACAGGATGTAGGGTTTTCCCCTACATGGGTGCGGGAAGTTGACGAAGATTGCCGCCAAGTCATTGATTCGTGGTGGCGGCCCTGCCACGTCCGCTGCGCGTCGTGTACGGATTCCTGTCAGGGCCTGTCAGGGTGACGGGATTTCGTCGCCGCCGGTATGCCGATTCACTCCAGCTCGTGCTGGTGGCGGGCGGCCAGCAGCAACAGATCGTTGGCGCGGCGGCAGCCCAGCGACTCCATCATGCGCGCGCGGTGGGTCTCCACCGTCTTGACGCTGATGCCAAGGTCGGCGGCGATTTCCTTGTTGCTCTCGCCCTTGCCGATGCGGCGCAGGATCTCGCGCTGGCGCGGCGACAACGCGGCGATGCCGGTGGGCTTCTCGCGGCCCAGCATGGGCGCCAGCATCTTGGCCGAGATCTGCGGGCTCAGGAACACCTGGCCGGCGTGCGCGGCGCGCAATGCCAGCTCAAGCTCCTGCGGCGCCGCGTCTTTGACCACGAAGCCCACTGCGCCGCGATCCAGTGCATCGCGCACATGCGCGGCATCGTCGTGCATGGTCATCATCACCACGCGGGTACCGGGGGCGCGCAGGCGGATGTCACTGAGCGCTTCCAGGCCGGTGCGTCCGGGCAACGACAGATCCATCAGCACCACATCCGGCGCATGCTGCAGGGCCAGCTGCAGCGCCTGCTCGGCATTGCTGGCCTCGGCAACCAGCTGCACGTCGGCAAACCCCTGCAGCAGCCGCGCCAGGCCGGCGCGGACCAGGGTGTGATCGTCGACGATGAGAACTCGCACAGGCACGCAACTGGTCCGTGTAGGGGAGTCCACCTTAACTTAGCTGAACGGGCGCGCCAAGCGTTGCCTGTCCTGCGTCGCAAGGGTGGGTTTCAGCGGGCCCGGCGTGCCTCGGCCACCTGGCGGCGGTGCAGGCGGAACAGGTGCCGCTCCATGGCCATTTCCAGGCCATCGCCGAGGCGTTGGAAGCGCAGCCAGAGGTAGTGGCCACCGCCGCCATCGGCGGCTTCGGCGATCACTTCCACCGGCAGGTCGATATGGTCGGGCAGCCAGTCGCTGGGCTGCAGCCGCACCAGCCCGGCCTGGCCCGGCGTGGCGCCGCTGCGCGGGCCCAGCTGCAGGCGGATGCCACGGCGCGACCAGCGTACCGGGCGCAGGGTCAGCTCCTGGCCCTGCTGGCGAACCAGCCGGCCGAGCAGCACCATCGCCAGGTCCAGCTTGGCCTCGAGCCGCTGCAGCTGCAGGCTGGCCTCGTTGCGGTCGTCATGCTCGTCAACGCGGCTGTCTTCCACCAGCGCCAGGCTGCGCAGCAGGCCTTCGGCGCTGCTGGTACGGCCGGAGGCACTGCCGGGCTGGAACTCGGCGGGCAGGGCCAGTTCGCAGCTGAGCGTTTCGTCGAACAGCTCGCTTTCGGCGGGGTGGTGCAGCGACGTTGTCGGCAGTTGGGTCATGCCAGCGATTCTGCCTGCAGATAGGCATGCGCCGCGCGAAGAGAGCGCCGTCCATCGTTCATCAGAGCAGCGACCGCGTCGCGGCGTTGGCGCAGCAGACCAAGCAGGTTCTGCTGGCGTTCGAACAGTGCGCTCAGTGGCGCGTGGTCGGCCGCGGTGAGCGGCTGGCTGAGCAGGGCATGCAGGGCGCTGTCGTGGCCGTCGAGCAGGCTGTCGGCCTGATCGAGGGCTTCTTCGCCCAGTGCCTTCTCGAACGCGTCCAGCTGCGCGTGCAGTTCGTGCAGGCTCATGGTGCCACCGCGGCCGGGCGGCGCTGTTCGTGCGGGATTGCGTTCCAGGCGCTGTCGATTTCGCCCAGCAGCTGCAGGGCTTCGTCCAGCGCTGCACGATCATTGTGCAGGTTGGCCTCGGTCAGGCGCTGCAGCACGTAGTCGTAGAGTGCCGACAGGTTGCCGGCAATCTCGCCACCGGCCTCATGGTCCAGCGAGCCGTTGAGGTGGCCGACGATCGCACAGACTTCGCCGATCGCCTTGCCCTTGCCGGCCTGGTCGCCACGCTCGAGGCTGGCCTGTGCGCGGCGCACGCGCTCCAGCGCGCCGGCCAGCAGCATCGCCACCAGCTTGTGCGGATCGGCGTCGGCGACCGCACTGGTGACTCCCACCTGGCGGTACTGTTCGGCATATTGACGGCTGGAACCGTACATTCGTGATTCTCCTTGCGCGGGGTGCCGCCGGGCGATCGAGGGGATCGTTGCCGGCGGCGCGGCGATGATTGCTGTTGCGTCCGTTATCGGTGCGTTGCACGCCAAACTTGAGCGTTGCGCGTAGACCTTCAGCGGTTCAGCTGTGCCAGCTGCTGCTGCAGCGACGTATTGCTCTGCTGCAGCTTGCCCATCAGGCTGTCCAGCGCGATGAACTGCTTCTTGTAGCGCTCTTCCACGCTCTTCATGCGCGTGTCCAGGTCCTTGCGGCGCTTGTCGATGTTGTCCAGCGTGGTGTTCAGGCCTTTGGTGCGGGCGACGAAGGCGCCTTCCTTGCCGACCGTGGTGCTGACATAGCCGTCGACCATCGTGTAGAGCGTGCCGGCACCGCCGGTGTCGCCGGTGATGGCCGAGCGGATCTTTTCAGGCTGGCTGGCCAGTGCGGCGGCAAACTTGGTGGTGTCCAGTACCAGGGTGCCGTCGGCGTTGGGATAGCCGCGCGTCTGCAGGCCCAGCACCTTCGGGTCCAGGCCATCGGCGGAAAGCGCCTTCAACACCCCCGACATCACCGAGCGCAACTGGCTGGAGGCACCACGCATCTGCGCGTCGCCGGTCAGCGTGGCCGCTTCCTTGGTCTTGGCGTCGTACTTGGTTTCGGTGTTGATCGCTGCGATGGCCGCGTTGTAGGCGGTCACGAATTCCTGCATCACCTTGGTGGCGGCGGCCGTGTCGGTACTGATCACGACCGTGCTCTTGCCGGGAACCTTCAGGTTCAGGGTCAGGCCCGGCACCGCATCTGCCACGGTGTTGCTGGCGCTGACCACCTTGACGCCATCGATGGTCAGTTCGGCGTCCGCTGCAGCGGTGTTCTGTTTCAGGCTGCCGACCAGTGCGCCCAGCTTGGGATCACTGCCGCCATATTCCAGCTTGATCGCATTGGCGGCGCCGGTCTTCTCCTGGGCGATCGACAGGTACTGGTTGTCGCCGGAGGTGATCAGTGTGGCCTGCACGCCTTCCTTGCGGCCGGCGGCATCGATCTTGTTGCGGATGGTGGTCAGCGTGTCGCCGTCCTCCACCGCCACGTTCATGGTCTTGGCCTTGTCGCCCACGCCGACGGTCAGCGTCAAGGTTCCGGCGCCGAAGGTGTCGGTCTTCGGGAACGAGGTGTCGGCAATCAGCTTGTGCGCCGTGGCCAGAGATGTCACCTCCACCTGGTGCGTGCCGTTGGACGCGGCCGCCTTGGTCGTGCCCAGGTCGTACAGCGCCACCGATGCGGTCAGCACGTCCTCGGTATTGGCGGGCTGCGCCTTGCCGCTGGCGGTCACCGTGCGGGTATCGAAGGCGGTGGTGGCCTTCAGCGCGGTCAGTGCAGTCTTCAGCTTGTCGAAGGCCGAGGTGACGGTGCCGATCGACGACAGCTGCATCTTGGCTTTGGACTGCTGCAGGTTCAGTGCATTGTCGGCCGGCTTGCGGTCTGCTGCGACCAGCTGGTTGACGATGCTGGAGATATCCAGTCCCGAGCCAATGCCACCGTATCCAAAGTCTGCCACGTCGTTTCTCCTGGTATACGGGCCTGGCCGTCGTGCGGTGGCCCGTCGTCAACGAAAATAGCGGCCTGCGCCGCTGGGTCTTGAGGACTTCGTTGATGCATGCGCCGTGCCAATGCTCTGGCGCGGGTTCTGGCACGCAGGTTGCAGGAGGGTTGGGGCAGGGTGCGGGGAGATTCACCGCGGGCTGCCGGGAGTCTGCAAAAAACCCTCCCCCAATGCAGGGGAGGGATCAGGCTACTGACAATCGGGGGGAGACGAAGCCGCCCGGTACGTACAGTCAAAGGTACAGCGCTGAAAGAGAGGTCCGCAGGAGCGGGCGATGCCAAGCCGGTTCGGGAGGGTTCCCGGGCCGGGCATGGCCCGCGCCTTCGTGCATCGTGGCTTCCGGGTTGCCGCTGCCGTCGGTTCGATCCGACGGCAGCGGCGCCTTCTTGCCGTGGATCAGCGCAGCAGGCTGAGCACGCCCTGCGGCACCTGGTTGGCCTGGGCCAGCATGGCCGTACCGGCCTGCTGCAGGATCTGGGTGCGGGTCAGTTCGGCGGTTTCCTTGGCGAAGTCGGTGTCCTTGATGCGGCTGCGCGACGCCGACAGGTTTTCCGACGAGGTCTGCAGGTTGGCCACGACCGAGGTGAAGCGGTTCTGGATAGCACCGAGGTCGGCGCGGGTGCTGTTGATCGCACCCAGGGCCTTGTCGACCACTTCCAGCGCCTGCTGGGCGCCGAGCACGGTGCTCACGTCCAGCTTCTGCACGTTGGCCGAGGTGTCGGTGCCGGCGGTGTAGGCGCCCGCAGCCGCCGCGGTGCCCCAGGTCTTGGCGGTCGCGTCGTAGTCGCTGCGCATCAGGGCGATATCGGCGGTGGCGACAGCCTTGCCTTCCTTCACCGAGCTCAGCTTCAGGGTGCCGTCGGAATTGGCTTCGGCGTAGATGCCGGCCTCGCCGATCTTGGCGTTGATGGCGGTGGCGACGGCCTTGGAGGCATCGGCCGTGGTGGCGCCGGCCTTCACTTCAACCGTGCCGATATCCACGCCCATCACCTTGCCGGAGAAGCGCGCACCATCGGTGCTGGCGGTCAGGGCGGCGGTATCACCGGTGGCGAAGGTCGCGGTGCCGAGCGAGCCGGCCTTGGCATCGATGGTCTTGTCGATGGCGATGGACTGGCCAGCGTTGGCGCCAACCTGGAACAGCTGGCTGGAGAACGAGCCGTCCAGCAGCTTGGTGCCGTTGAAGTCCGACTGCTTGGCAACGCGGTCGATTTCCGAGACCAGCTGGGTCACTTCGGCCTGCAGCGCCTTGCGGTCGCTGGCCGAGTTGGTGGCGTTGGAGGCCTGCACCGACAGCTCGCGGACACGCTGCAGGTTGTTGCCGATTTCGGTCAGCGAGCCTTCGGCGACCTGGGCCAGCGAGATGCCGTCGTTGGCATTGCGGATGGCGACGTCGGTACCGCGGATCTGAGTGCCGAAGCGCTCGGAGATCGCCAGACCGGCGGCGTCGTCCTTGGCGCTGTTGATGCGCGAACCGGAGGACAGGCGCTGGATGGTGGTGGCCAGCGAGCTGCCGCTGGTGCTCAGGTTACGCTGAGCATTCAACGACATCGTATTGGTGTTGATGACTTGTGCCATGAGGAGAGGTCCTTGAGCGGTTGCACGTGAGTTGGGTTAGACGCCCCCGACGTGCCCCGGGGGCGGCTCATGTCAGCGCTGCAACAGGCTGAGCACGTTCTGCGGTACCTGGTTGGCCTGGGCCAGCATGGCCGTACCGGCCTGCTGCAGGATCTGGGTGCGGGTCAGCTCGGCGGTTTCCTTGGCGAAGTCGGTATCGCGGATGCGGCTGCGCGAGGCCGACAGGTTCTCCGAGGAGGTCTGCAGGTTGGCTACCACCGAGGTGAAGCGGTTCTGGATCGCGCCGAGGTCGGCGCGGACGCTGTTGACCGATTCCAGGGCCTTGTCGACGATCGACAGCGCCTTCTGCGCGCCTTCGGCCGTGGTGACGTTCAGGTCCTTGACGAAGTTCGATGCAGCGCCGGTCAGCAGGCCACCGTTGGTGCTGGTCTCGGTCAGGCCGAGGCCGGCGATGGTCGCCGCGGTGGCGCCGGTCGGTGGGGTGGCGGCGCTGACGCCCAGGGTGAAGGTCTGGCCGTCCTTGACCGAGGCCAGGCTGACCACGCCGGCGTTGACCGAGGCCATGACGCCGGTTTCGCCCAGCTTGCCGTTGATCGCGGCGGCGGTGGCCGAGGTGATCGACTCGCCCGCCTTCACGGTGAAGTCGTTGATGGTGACCGTGGTGGCGGTGCCGCCCGGCGGGGTCACCGAGATCTGCAGGCCGGAGTAGGTGGTGTCGGCGGTGGCCTTGTCGGCGGCTGCCAGGCTGGTGCCGGTGTAGCCGTTGGCGAAGGTGGCAGCGCCCAGCGAATCGGCCTTGGCGTTGACCACGCTGTTGATGGCGATGGCCTGGCCGGCGTTGGCACCGACCTGGAACAGCTGGCTGGTGAAGGAGCCGTCCAGCAGCTTGGTGCCGTTGAAGTCGGCCTGCTTGGCGACGCGGTCCACTTCCGAGACCAGCTGGGTCACTTCGGCCTGCAGCGCCTTGCGGTCGCTGGAGGAGTTGGTGGCGTTGGAGGACTGCACTGCCAGTTCGCGGATGCGCTGCAGGTTGTTGCCGACTTCGCTCAGCGAACCCTCGGCGACCTGGGCCAGCGAGATACCGTCGTTGGCGTTGCGGATGGCCACGTCCAGACCACGGATCTGGGTGGTGAAGCGCTCGCTGATGGCCAGGCCGGCCGCGTCGTCCTTCGCGCTGTTGATGCGCAGGCCGGACGAGAGGCGCTGGATGGTGGTAGCGAGCGAGCTGCCGCTGGTGCTCAGGTTGCGCTGAGCGTTGAGCGACATCGTATTGGTGTTGATTACCTGTGCCATGGGGTCGTCTCCTCTTATATGGAACCCGTTGGTGAATGAAACGAAGCGCCGCCGGTTTTTTTGTGTGGCTGTGTGCTTCGCTGTTGCCAAATGAATAACGGCGCTTTGTCAACAACCTTTAGCCGTGAATTCCGCTGGAGCCGTAATTCAGTGCTGGAGGCCGTTTTTCCCGGGTTTTTCAGCCCTGGAAGGGCGTGAAGGCGATCCCGGAAAGGGGCGGTCGGGGCAGGCCCGACCAGCGCTGATGAAGGTATCGGCGGGGCAGCGCCGGCCTTGATGGGCAATCACGGGTGTTCCGCCGCAGCGGGCGTGGCGCCGGGCGCAGAAACGAAAAAGGCCGCGATGCAGGGCATCGCGGCCTTTCAGGGCTGACGCAAGGGAAGCGTCAGCGGATCTTGTTGAACAACGACATCGACTGCATCTGCGAGAAGATCGTCTGTGCCGCCTGCAGCGCGGTGCTCTGCAGCTGGTACTGGCTCAGCGCATCGGCATAGTCCAGGTCACGCATCTGCGACAGCGTGGTCTTCAGGGTCACGCCGTTGGCTTCGCGCATGTCCGCGGCGTTGTCCAATGCCTTCAGCTGTGCGCCGCCTGCGGCACGCGAATCAATCATGCGTTCGGAGGCGCGTGCCACGTCGCGCAGGGCACTCTGCAGCTCGTTCTGCTGCGCGGACATTTTCGCGGTGGTACCGGTGTCGGCATCCAGCGCGGCGATCAGCTTGTCCATGGTGTCGAAGATGTCGCGGCTGCTCGCGGGCGTGACGTTGAAGCTGTCACCCGCAGCGGGCGCACCGGTGATCTGCAGGCGTACGCCGTTCACTTCCACGTTGTCACCGGCCTTGTAGGTACCGGTACCGGTGACGTTGCCGGCGCCGTCCAGCACCTGGTACTGGTCGGCAGCGGTGAAGCGGATGCTGAAGGCCTGTCCGTTCCAGCTGTCACTGCCGTCGCGGGTGATGTTGGTCAGCACGCCGTTGCCGGTGTTGCCGGCCGCCGCGCCGCCATCGACAAAGCCATCGCCGGTGGGGATGCGCATGAAGATCTCGCTGCCTGGCAGCGCATCGCGCACGTAGGTATCCGGGCCGACTTCGATCTGGCGTTGGGTCTGGTCGCCCCGGTAGACCACCTTGCCGTTGATCTTGGCAAACGGCGGGTCACCGTCGTTGGTGCCGCCGAACACATAGCGGCCGGTGCCATCGTCGGCGTTGGCCAGCGACAGCAGGCCGTCGCGGATCTGGTTCAGCTCGGTGATCAGGGTCTTCTTGTCCGGCGCACTCAGCGCCGGGTTGCTGGCCTGGATGGTCAGATCATTGACGCGCGCCATCAGGTCGTTGACCTGGGCGAGGGTGTTTTCCTGCACGCCCAGCCGGTTCTGCACGTTGCCGGCGTTGAGCTTCATGCGGTCAAGCGCGGCCAGGCTGCGGTCAAGACCCACGGCGGCACCGGCGGCGACCGGATCGTCCTTGGCGCTGACGATCTTGCTGCCGGTGGCGATCTGCTGCTCCAGGTGGCTGAGCTTGGCCTGCTTGGCCATCATCAGCGACACGGACTGGTTGAACATCATGCTGGTGGAGATGCGGCTGCTCATCGGCGGACGGCTCCCAGGATGGTCTGGAACATGCTGTCGGCGGTGGAGATCAGCTGCGAGGCGGCCTGGTAGGCCTGCTGCAGGCGCAGCATGTCGGCTGCTTCCTCGTCCAGGTTGACCCCGGACACTTCATCGCGCGCTTCCTGCGCCTTGTCGTTGATCACCAGCTGCGCTTCCAGCGAGTACTCGGCCGAGCGGGCCGCGGCACCGACCTGGGTGGTCAGCCCGCCCAGTGCACCGTTCAAGGTGACCGTGCCGCTGTTGAACGCCTTGGCGCTCTCCACCTTGGCCAGCCGGGAGGCATTGCTGTTGTCCGACGAGCCGGCCGGGGTCGGGGTGATGTTGAAGGTGTCGCCGACCTTGGGTGCACCATCCAGCACGAAACTCCAGCCGTTGGCGCTGATGGTCTGGCCGGGCGTGTAGGTCTGCGGCGGGCCACCGTCGATGGTGTAGGTGGTGGCCGAGGTGAACACGATCGCGGCCGGATTGCGCAGGTTGGCGTTGGTCGAATCGCTGACGGTGACCCCGCTCAGCTTGCCGGTGCCGGTGTTGGACGTGGCGGCAGCACCCTTCACCGCCGCAGCGGCGGCGATGCGCGAGGGATCGGTGATCGCCACTTCCATGCTGCCGGCCACGCCTGCGGTGGGCTGCAGCAGGAATCGATCATTGGCAGCCGGGGTACCGCCGACCACCAGCTTGACGCCATTGATCACCAGCGGATCGGCGGCGGTGCCGGTACCGGTCAGCGGCACATTGGCGCCGGTGTCGGCACGGCTGGCCTTCCACTGGGTGCCATCGAACTGCAGCACCACGTTCTGCGCGTCCAGCTTGCCCAGGTCGCCATAGGTGGCGCTGAGGCTGGCCGTGCCGGTGTTGGCGTTGTTGGCGGTAACGCGCGGATTGCCGATGTTGAAGAAGTCACCGCCCAGCTGGCCATACATGTCCACACCCTGGTGATGGGTCTGGTTGAAGGTCTCGGCCAGGCCGACGGCCAGCTTGCCCAGCTCGGCCTGGGCCGGGGTCAGCACCGTGTCGCGGAACTCCAGCAGACCGCCGATCTGGCCACCGACGGCCTTTGCGTCAAGCCGAATCGTGTTGCCCTGGGTCTCCAGCGCCAGCTGCAGGCGCTCGGGCTGGTAGGGGTCGGCCACCGTGGTGACCTTGGTCGCCGTGGTGCCCACCACCAATGCGTTGCCGCCGGCGGTGTAGACATTCATGATGCCGCCGTCCTGGATCACCGCCGTGCCGCCGGTGTAGCCGATCAGCTGGGTGATCAGCTGGTCGCGGCGATCAAGCAGGTCCGGTGCGGCATTGGCGATGTTGGTGCCGATGGCGCCGTTGATCTGCGCGATCTCCTGCGCCAGGCGGTTGACTTCGGTGGCACCGGCCAGCAGGCCGTTGTTGACCTCGCCATTGAGGTTGTTCAGGTGCGTGTTGAGCTGCACGAAGCGGTTGGCCAGGGCCTTGCCGCCGTCGAGCATGTTCTGCCGGTCGGCGGTGCCGGAGGCATTGGAGGACAGGCCGCTGACCGAGTCGAAGAAGTTCGACCAGACGCCGGCGATGTTGGTCGCGCCTTCCGAGAACAGCGAGTTGACCCGGTCGGCCATGCCGGAAAGCTGCTTCAGGCGCGCGAGCTCGCCGCTGCTGTCGAGCAGGCGCGAGATCGCCAGCTGGTCGGCGGTGCGGCGGATGTCGGTGATGCGGGTGCCGTTGCCGATCGTGCCATAGCCGTAGTTCTGCGGATCAGCGGTGGCGAAGTTGACCTTCTGCCGGCTGTAACCCGGGGTATTGAGGTTGGCCACGTTGTGGCTGGTGGTCGCCAACGCACGCTGGAAGGCGAGCAGGGCACCGGTACCGGTGGAAAGTACGCTGGACATGGGGTTCCTCAACGACGAGTGATACCCAGCGCCGCGGTTGCGGTGCTGGCGAAGGTCTGGCCAAGGCGCGAGCCGGCGTCGGCCACGGCGCTGACGGCGCGCTCGATGGTCGGGCCGCCGGCGATCGCGGCGATCTTGGCGGCGTAGCGTGGGTCGGTGGCATAGCCGGCACGCTGCAGGCCACGCGCGAAGCCCTGCACATCGGTCCCGGCCTGCAGCGCCTGCTGGTAGCGCGGGCTGGTCTTCAACAGGCGCACGTAGTCGGCGAAGCTTTCGGCCGGCGAACTGTAGGCACGGAAGCTGGCGGTCTCGTTGCGGCGCACGCCATCGACATATTCATGGGTGCCGGCCACGGCACGCTGGCCGTTCCAGCCATTGGCCTTGATGCCGAACAGGTTGTGCGAGGTGCTGCCGTCGGCATGCTTGATGTGGCGCTTGCCCCAGCCGGTTTCCAGCGCGGCCTGGGCGACCAGCGCGCGGGCATCCACGCCGAGCTCCTTGGCTGCGCTCTGCGCGTGCTGCCAGATGCTGGCAACGAAGCCCTCCGGGGTGTGCTCGCCCAGCTGGGCCACGGCGGTGCGGGTGGCCAGGGCATCGGCCGGGCTGATCGCGGTGCCGCGATTGCTGGCGGTCGCCGCCCACTGGTCGCTGCCGGCCGCCCAATCATCGCCCTGCAGGCTGCCGATGTAGGGATCGTCGGTGCCGAGCGAGCGGTGCATGCTGCTGCTCTCGCGGCCGGCGATCAGGTCCAGTGCCTGTTCCATCGGTGCCACCGCGGCCTGTGCGCCCGACTGTGCGCCTGCCGCCATCTGCTGCAGCAGGCGCACGGCCTGGCTGCCGTCTTCCAGTGGCAGCGACGGTGCGGGCTTGGCCGGTGCGTTCAGCTGGTAGGCGCGGCTGGCCTTGGCCGGGTCCACGCGGGTATCCAGCGCCGGGCCGTCGGCGGCCTGGCCGGACAGCTGGCGGCTGATCATGCCCGACAGGCCCAGGCCCTTGCCGCGTGTCATCGCCTCGGCAATCTTCTGGTCGTACATGTCGCGGAACATCTTGTTCTCGCCGGGGAACAGCGAATCGCCGAAGCTGGCGTCACGCATGCTCTTGACTAGCATCTGCGCGAACTGGCCTTCCAGCTGGCGCGCGACCTTGTCGATCTTGGCCGGATCGTTCTGTTGTGCCGGGTGCAGATCGAATGCGGGATTGATGCGCATGTCAGATCACCTCGAGCTCGGCACTCAATGCGCCGGCCTGTTTCAGGGCTTCCAGGATCGCGATGAGATCGCCCGGCGCCGCGCCCACTGCGTTCACCGCGTGCACGATCTCGTCCAGGGTGGTGCCGCCGCTGAACTTGAACATGCGGCTGCCGTCGTTGGTGGCGGTGATGGTCGACTGTGGGCTGGCCACGGTGCGGCCGCCGGACAGGGCGTTGGGCTGGCTGACGTTGGTGTTTTCCTGGATCGTCACCGTCAGCGAACCATGCGAGATGGCGGCCGGGCCGACCCGTACCTGCTGGCCGATGACCACGGTGCCGGTTCGCGAATTGACCACCACCTTGGCCGGCGCGCTGCCCGGGGTCAGCTCCAGGTTCTCGATGCGTGCCAGCAGGCCGATGCGCGCACCGGGATCGGTCGGTGCGGTGACCGCCACGGTCACACCATCGACGGCGCGTGCCGCGCCCTCGCCGAAGGCGTTGTTGAGTGCAGCAACCATGCGCGAGACGGTGGTGAAATCGTTGTTGTGCAGGTTCAGGGTGATGTCGCCGCCATTGGCGAGCGGATCGGGCAGGGCACGTTCAACGGTGGCGCCGTTGGGAATGCGGCCGACGCTGGGCACGTTCACCGAGACGCGGGAACCGTCCTTGCCCTGTGCACCGAAGCCGCCGACGATCAGGTTGCCCTGGGCGATTGCGTAGATCTGGCCATCGGCACCGCGCAGCGGAGCCATCAGCAGCGAGCCGCCACGCAGCGATACCGCATTGCCGATCGAGGACACGGTGATGTCGATCGGCTGGCCGGGCTTGGCGAACGGCGGCAGTTCGGCATGGATCGCCACCGCCGCCACGTTCTTCAGCTGCGGGTTGACGTTCGGCGGCACGTTGACGCCCAGCTCGCCGAGCAGGTTCTTCAGGCTCTGCACGGTGAACGGTGCCTGGCTGGTGCGGTCGCCGCTGCCATCCAGGCCGACCACCAGGCCATAACCTACCAGCGCATTGCCGCGCACGCCACCGACCTGGGCCAGGTCCTTGATGCGCTCGGCGCTGGCCGGCGCAGCCATTGCCAGCAGAAGGAAGAATGATCCGTAGAGCGACGCGATGCGTCGCTGCCACGTAGAAGAGAAGAGAGCTTTCATGGCCATACTCAGAACGGCGTCAGGCCGGAGTTGAAGAAGCGGCTCAACCAGCCCATCGCGTTGGACTGCGCGACCGGGCCGCGTCCGCCGTAGACGATGCGGGCTTCGGCCACGCGGCTGGAAGGAATGGTGTTGTCCTGGCTGATGTCACCGGGGCGCACGATGCCCTGCACCTGCACCAGTTCGTCGCCCTGATTCAGCCGCAGGTTCTTCTGCCCCTGCACGACCAGGTTGCCGTTGGGCAGGCGCTGCACCACGGTGACCGTGACGCTGCCCTGCAGCCGGTTGCTCTGCGCGCTGTTGCCCTTGCCGGTGAAATCACGCTTGCCGGTGGCCGACGCGCTGAGGATGTCCTTGCCGCCCAGGGTGACCGGCGCACCGAGGATCGAGGGCGTCCCCAGGTTGAGGTTCGACTCCTTGTTCGTTGCGGTGTTGGCACTGGTCTGAGCGGTGGTGTTTTCCAGCAGGGTGATGGTCAGCAGGTCACCGACGTCGCGTGCGCGACGGTCCGAATACAGCTGCAGGGTCGGGCCGGCAGCATAGATCGCACCGGCCGTCGGCGCGGCCTGCGGCGGCATGATCGGCTGGATCGGCGCCATCGCCGCGTAGGGTCGCACGTCGCCGGCGATCACGCAGCCACCGAGCAGGGCGGCCACGGCGCAGGCGAGGGCAGTGCGGGCGAAGGTGGAAATGGGCGACATGGCGGTTTCCCGGTTGGGCCGGTCAGAGCTTGTTGTTGAGATAGCCGAGCATCGAATCGGTGGTGGAGATCGCCTTGGCGTTCATTTCGTAGGCACGCTGGGTTTCGATCATCGACACCAGCTCTTCCACCACATTGACGTTGCTGCCTTCCAGCGCGCCCTGCACCACGGTGCCCAGGCCGTTGAGGCCAGGGTTGCCGTTCTGTGCCGGGCCGGAGGCGGTGGTTTCCAGGAACAGGTTCTCGCCGCGGGCCTGCAGGCCGGCCGGGTTGACGAAGTCGGTCAGGGTCAGCGCGCCCACTTCCACCGATGCGGCGCCATCGGCCATCTTCACGCTGATGGTGCCGTCGGTACCGATGGTCACCGATTGCGCGCCCTCGGGAATCTGGATGCCCGGCTGCACCGGATAGCCGCTGTTGGTGACCAGCTCGCTGTCCTGGTTGATCTTGAACGAGCCGTCACGGGTGTAGGCGGAGCTACCGTCGGGCATCTGCACCTCGAAGAAACCGCGGCCGTTCACCATCACGTCCAGGGCGCGGCCGGTCTGCTGCTGGCCACCCTGTTCGAAGTTCTTCGCGGTGGCCACCACGCGCACGCCGGTGCCCAGCTGCAGGCCGGTCGGCAGCTGCGTCTGCGCCGACGAGGAACCGCCGGGCTGGCGCACCTGCTGGTACAGCAGGTCTTCGAAACTGGCACGGTCCTGCTTGAAGCCGGTGGTGTTGGTGTTGGCGAGGTTGTTGGAAACCACCGACATGCGCATCTGCTGCGCATCCAGTCCGGTTTTCGCGATCCACAATGCCTGGTTCATCTTCGGTGTCCTGTCTGGTGGAACCGGCCGCGCGATGCGGCCCTTGGTAGCGGGTCTGCAAGCGGTGTGCCAGCGCCGCGCTCGGGCGGCGCCGGAATTCCGTCAGCTGCCCAGGCGCAGCAGGCTGTTGGCGCTGCGCGCGTTGTCGTCGCCGTGCTTGATCACCTGCACCTGCATTTCGTACTGGCGCTGCAGCTGGATCATCTGCACCAGTGCACCGGCGGCATCGACGTTGCTGCCTTCCAGCTGGCCGCTGTGCACGGCGGTGCCCTGCGCGGGTGCGAATGGCTGTTGTGGGTCGGTGTTGCGGAACAGGCCATCGAGGCCGCGCTCAAGGCGCTCGTCCGGGGCCTGCACCACCTTGATCCGGCCGACCTGCGCCATGGTCTGCGGGCCTTCGCCCTGCGGGATGATCGAGATCGTGCCGTCGGCGCCGATCTCCATCGCCTGGTAGGGCGGAATGGCGATCGGATTATTGTTGTCATCCAGCACCGGGCGGCCGCTGGAGGTCACCAGCTGGCCGTTCGGGGTGACCGACAGTGCAGCGCCGCGCGTATAGGCTTCGCTGCCATCGGTGGACTGCACGGCCAGCCAGGTGCCGGTCTGCAGTGCAAGGTCCAGCGGCTTGCCGGTGATGTGCTGCGCGCCGGGCCGGCGGTTGAAGCCGGCGTCGACGTGCAGCGCATCCACCCGCGAGGCAAAGCCCGGGCCGCGGATCGGGAAGGCTTCGGTGTTGGCCAGCGCTTCCTTGAAGCCGGGGGTGTCCGAGTTGGCGAGGTTGTGGCTGAGCGTACCCTGCGCCTGCAGGGAGGCGCGGGCACCGGTCATCGCCACGTAAAGGGCTTTATCCATGCGGGGAGTTCCGTAGCAGGGTCAGCAGCTCATCAACGGATGTTGATGACGGTCTGGGTGATCTGGTCCTGGGTGGTGATCATCTGCGCGTTGGCCTGGAAGTTGCGCTGCGCGGTGATCATGTTGACCAGCTGCTCGGTGAGGTCGACGGTGGACGCTTCCAAAGAGCCGGCCTGGATCTTGCCGAGGTTGGAGGTGTCCGGCATGCCGGTACGCGGCGTGCCCGAGCTGAAGGTATCCACCCACAGGTTGTTGCCCTTCGACTCCAGGCCCTGCGGGTTGTTGAAGGTGGTCAGCGCAACCTGGCCCAGCGGCTTGTCGGCACCGTTGGAGTAGCGGGCGTAGACCACGCCGGTCTCCGACACGGTGATCTCGTTGAGCTTGCCGGCGGCATAGCCGTCCTGCTGGGTGTTGCGCAGGGCGAACTTCTCGCCGTACTGGGTCGAGCCGGTGATATCCAGCGTCATGTTCAACTGGCCGGCGCCGGTGTTGGGGGTGAAGGTGCCGAGGCTGACCTTGCCGTCCGTCGGTGCGATCAGCTTGCCGCTGTTGTCGAAGGTGACCGGGGTCGGCGTGCCGGCCGGCTGGCCGTCCACGTAGTTGCGCACGGTCCACTCATTGGGGTTGGCCCCCTTGACGAAGTACGAGACCTGGATGTGGCTCACGCCCAGCGAGTCGTATACGGTGATGCCACCACTGGAGTGGTTGTAGGTGTTGGAGTCGGTCGGGTCGAAGGTGGTGACGGTCGGCGGCTTGGCGTTGGCCGGCAGGGTGAAGCCGACCTTCACTTCGCTGGTCTGCTTCGGCGCGCTGTCGGTGGTCAGCAGCTGCAGGTCGACGATGCGGCCGGAATCGAAGTTGGTGCCATCGGCATTCGGTGCGAACACCTGCAGGCGCGCGCCCTGCGGATTGACCACGAAGCCGGAGGCATCGGTCTGGAAGTTGCCGGCACGCGAATACACGCGGGTGCCGTTCATGTTCATGGTGAAGAAACCCTCACCGGAAATGGCCATGTCCAGGCTGCGGCCGGTCTGTTCGTTGTGGCCCTGCTTGAACTGCTGGGCAACGTTGGAGACGCGCACGCCCGAACCCACGGCGTTCTTCGACAGGCCGTAGCCGGTGGCCGAGAACAGGTCGGCGAACTCGGCGCGCGACTCCTTGAAGCCGGTGGTGTTGACGTTGGCGACGTTGTTGGCAGTGACGCTCAGGTCGGAGTTGGCGGCATTGATGCCGGACAGCGAGACATTGAAGCCCATGGGATGCTCCTGGTAAGTGCGGGATGTGCGGCTCAGCTGACGCGGAGCACGTAGTCGATCGGGGCCGTGCCCAGGCCCTTGAGATTCAGGTACAGGCCGTCGGAACCGACGGTCACGCTTTCCACCGGGGCCTGCACGTAGGTGGACAGCTTGGTGCTCTTGCCGGCGGTGTCGACGTGGTTGGCCACCACGCTGTACTTGCCGGGTTCCATGCGCTTGCCGTTGGCGTCCTTGCCGTCCCACTGGAAGGCGGTTTCGCCGGCAGCCTTGGCCTCCACGCTCAGCGAGGTGACCTTGGTGCCGTTGGCATCGGTGATGTCCACGGTGATGATGCCGGCCGAGGGTGCGGCGACCGTGCCTTCAACGCTGCCTTCCTTCTCCAGCATCAGCTTTTCCGACGGCACCAGCACCTGGTGGCCGACCAGCGCCGCACCACGCAGCACCTGGTCGCTGGCCATCGATTCCTGGAAGCCCTTCACCGTCTTGTTCAGATCGGTGATGCCCTGCACGGTCGACATCTGCGCCATCTGCGCGACCATCTGCGTGTTGTCCATCGGCTTGAGCGGGTCCTGGTGCTGCAGCTGTTCGGTCATCAGCCGCAGGAAGTCGGCCTGGTCCAGCGTGTTCTTCTTTTTCGTGGCGTTGCTGTTCGGAGCGTTCAGGCCGAGCGCGGCGTAGACGTCCTGGTTGGTCTGGTTGTTGACGGAGGTGGTCATGGCGGTATCCGGTACTGCGGGCCTCAGCGGCCCATGGTCAGGGTGGCCAGCGCCAGTTCCTTGGCCGTGGTCAACATCTCCACGCCGGCCTGGTAATTGCGCGAGGTCGAGATCAGGTTGACCATCTGCGCCACCGGGTCGACATCGGGCTGGTAGATGTAGCCGTCGGCGTCGGCCAGCGGATGGCCGGGCTCGTAGCGCTTGATCGGCGCCGCCTCGCTCTGGGTGATCTCCTTCACCTTCACCGACGTGATGTTCGGATCGTTTTTGCTGGTGACGGCCTGGAAGATCGGCTCCAGCGGCTTGTACACGGCGTCGGCGGAACCGGCGACGGTGTCGGCGTTGGAGAGGTTGGAGGCGATGGTGCTCATGCGCACCGACTGCGCCTGCAGCGCGGAGCCGGCGATGTCGAAGATCGGCAGGTTGCTCATGGCTTATTGCCCCGTGATCGCGGTCAGCATGGAACGCACCTTGCTCTCGACGAAGCTGAGCGAGGCGCGGTACTCGAGCGCAGCGCGGCCATAGGCAGCGCGCTCGGCATCGGGGTCAACGGTGTTGCCGTCCAGGCTGGGCTGCACGCCTTCGCGCGCGATCTGGAACGGATTCAGGCCACTACTGATTTCGTAGTGCTGCTCGTGGGTGGTGGCCATCAGGCCATTGGCATCCTGCCCCTGGGCGTGGCGCAGGGCGGCGTCGAAGTCCAGGTCCTGGGCCTTGTAGCCGGGCGTGTCGGCATTGCCGAGGTTGCTGGCGATCAGCTTCATCCGCTGTTCGCGCAACGGCATGGCCTGGGCATGGACGCCCAGGTAGTCGGTAATCAGGTTGCGCACGGTGCACTCCCACGGGAACGTTGCCCGGGAAGCTGCAAGCGGTGTGCCAAATAGGGGAGGGTAGTGCCGGCCGCTGGCCGGCTCCCGGATGTGCCTGCGGTTGCCGGCCAGCGGCCGGCACTACCGGATCAGCGGGCCGTCAGGCCGCCAGCGCGACCTTGCGCAGGCGGTCCAGCACGAAATCGGCCAGTTCGTGCGGCGAGTACTTGGCGACAAAGGCGTTGGCGCCGACGCGCTCGACCATCGCATTGTTGAATACGCCGGACAGCGAGGTGTGCAGCAGCACGTACAGGCCGGCCAGGCCCGGGTGCCGCCGGATTTCCGTCGTCAGCGTGTAGCCGTCCATGGCCGGCATCTCGATGTCCGAGATCACCATCGCGTAGCGCTCGGCCGGGTTCTCGCCCGAGGCGTGGATCTGCAGCAGGTGGTCCAGCGCCTGCTTGCCGTCGGACAACAGGGTGGCCCCCACGCCGAGCTGGTCAAGCACGCTGCGGATCTGCTGGCGGGCCACGCGCGAGTCGTCCACCACCAGTACCTGCAGCTGCGGGCCATCGGAGGGCATCGCCATCGCCGGGTCGAGCACGGCTTCGCCGCGGACCTGGGCAATGTCGGCCAGCACGCTTTCGACGTCGATCACCTGGATCAGCTCGCCCTGGAAGCGGGTCACCGCGGTCAGGTAGCTCGATTCAGCGCCCAGCTCCGGCGGGGGGTGGATGTCTTCCACCGCGATGTTGACGATGCGCTCCACGCCACTGACCAGGAAGCCCTGGATCGAGCGGTTGAATTCAGTGACGACCAGGTAGCCGGGCGAGGTGTCCGCATCGGGCTCACGCTCGGGGTGGCCGATCGCCAGGCCCAGGTCCAGCACCGGCACCGAGCGGCCCCGCACGTCGGCCACGCCGGAGAACTGGCTGGGCAGCCCGGGCACCTGGAACAGCTCCGGGCGGCGCAGGACTTCCTGCACCTTGAAGACATTGACGCCAAAAAGCTGACGTCCGCCGAGACGGAACAGCAGCAGCGCCAGGCGGTTGTGGCCGGCCAGTCGGGTCCGCTGGTCGATCCGGTTGAGCAGGTCATGGGACATGGCTGCTGTATCGGCGCGCTCGGCACCGAACTTGAGCGCTTTTGTAGCGTCGAGCCGTGCTCGACTGCTGTTCGCACGATATGCGACGCGTCGAGCATGGCTCGACTCTACAAAAGGCGACCCCGTCGATCTGGCACATCCCTTGCACGCATCTGGGCCAGATCCCCTCGACAGGAGGCGCCATGCGCCGGGTCACACTTCTCTATGCCATCGCCCTGGCGCTGGTCTCGCCATGGGCAGGCGCCGCTGACTGGCAGCCCGTGGCCAGCATCCGCGCCGCGGCGTTGACGACGCTGCCGGCCGGCAGCGAGGGCGAGGCCCAGGTGGCCGATGCGCTGCGCCTGCCGAAGTGTGGCGGCGCGTTGCAGGTGCAGCCCACTGCCAACACCACGGTGGAGGTCAGTTGTCCCGATGCGGGCGGTTGGCGCCTGTTCGTACCGGTGAAGGTGCGGCGCAACCAGAGCGTGCTGGTCCTCAATCGTGGAATCGGCACTGGAGAAACCATTACTGCCGCCGATATCACCACTGCCCAGCGTGATGCTGCCCGGATTGCCGGTGCGGTGCTGGCCGACCCCAACGCGGCGATCGGCCGCATTGCCCGCCGTCCGCTGCAGGCCGGGGCCCTGCTGTCGAACAACGACCTGGTGGTGCAGCGTCTCATCAAGCGAGGAGACAATGTGGCCCTGGTGTCGCGTCGCGGCTCGGTCGAGGTGCGCATTGCCGGCCGTGCGATGGGCGACGCGGGCGAGAATGAACGGGTCTCGGTGGAGAACCTGTCCTCGCGGAGGATCGTGCAGGGCACGGTCGATGCCGCAGGTGACGTAATCGTGGCGCGTTGAATTAGCGCAGAATATCCCTAAAGATCGCGGCCCAGCGGCCGTTATCCCTTGTGAACGGCAACTCCAGGACACCCCATGAGCCAGAAAATCGACGGCAACCTGCAGGTCCCCCAGGCACTGCGCAGCGTGACGACCCCGGCCAACAAGCCCGGCGTCAGCAGCGATTCGCCGGCGCGCCCGGTCGAGGCCGCCGACAGCCTGCGCCTGACCGGCGAGGCCACCAACCTGCAGGCCATCGAGCGTGAGCTGACCACCGCCCCGGCGATCGACGCCCAGCGCGTGGCCGCCGTGCGCGAGTCGCTGCAGAACGGCACCTACAAGATCAATCCGGACGCGATCGCTTCGCGCATGCTCGATCTGGACCAGCAGCTGCAGGGATGACCGCAGCGATGAGCGAGCCGCTGCAGCGTCTCGCCCAGGCCCTGGACGTTGAGCGCCAGGCCCTGGTCGAGCACGACGTGCACGCCCTGATCCGTGCCACCGGCGCCAAGCTGGAAGCGCTGCGTGCGCTGGAAGGTGCGCCGCCGGTCGGCGAGGGCGAACAGCTGCAGGAACTGGCCGAACGCAACCGGGCCAACGGTGTGCTGCTGTCGCGCCGCCGCCGTGAGGTCAACTGGGCGCTGCGCCAGCTGGGCCGTACCGAAGATGCCTCGGCCTACGACGCCAAGGGCCAGTCACACACGGTCACCGCCCGCCGCCCCCTCGCCGTCGCCTGACGCGACGGCGATCGCACACCCCCTCCCTGCGGGCTGAAGCCCGCCGCGTGACCGCGTATATTGGGCGCCTGTTCGAACGCCCCGAGTTGCCGTGTCCGCTGCCAACGTCCTGGTTACCGCCCCCCTTCCGCCGCAGCCGGTGCTGCAGGCGCTGCTTGAGCGCCTGCGCGAAGGCCTGCTGCTGTTCACCGAGGACGGGCAGGTGGCCCTGGCCAATCCGGCCGCGCAGAACCTGCTGGCCAACGGCGAAGACGGCGCATTGCCGCCGCCGCAGCGCCTGCGTGAACTGTTGCCGCCCGACGCGCTGGAGCAGGCGCGCCAGCATGGTCACTGGAACGGCAGCCTGCCGCTGGGCGAGGGCGTGGTCATCGCCCACCTGTACCACCACGGCCCGGTCGGTGAAGGGCACTTCCTGGCCCTGTTCCGCCACATCGAAGGGCAGGAAGACTACGAACGCGAGCTGCAGCAGCGCCACGCCGAACTGCGCCAGGCCTACCTGCGCCTCAACGGCACCCAGGAAAAGCTGCTGCAATCGGAGAAGATGGCGTCGATCGGCCAGCTCGCCGCAGGTGTGGCGCACGAGATCAACAACCCGATCGGTTACGTGCATTCCAACCTCGGCAGCCTGCAGGAATACCTGCGCAGCCTGTTCACCGTGATCGAGGCCTATGAGCGCGCCCTGCGTGCGCCGGACCCGAAGGCACTGATTCCGGAAATCGACGATATCCGTGACCGCCTCGACATCGACTTCATCAGCCGCGACCTGCCGCAGCTGATGGCCGAGTCGCGCGAAGGCATCGAGCGGGTCACCCGCATCGTGCGCGACCTGAAGGACTTCTCGTATTCCGGTCGCGATGAGTCGTGGAAGCTGGTCGACCTGCACGCGGGCCTGGAATCGACCATCAACATCATCTGGAACGAGCTCAAGTACAAGGTCACCCTGGTGCGCGAGTTCGGCCAGCTGCCGCTGGTGGAGTGCCTGCCGTCGGAACTGAACCAGGTCTACATGAACCTGCTGCTCAACGCCGGCCACGCCATCGCCGAGCGCGGCACCATCACCGTGCGCACCGGCGTCGATGGCGATCATGTCTGGGTCGAGTTCGAAGACACCGGCGGCGGCATTTCGCCGGAACTGCGCCAGCGCATCTTCGATCCGTTCTTCACCACCAAGCCGGTGGGCAGCGGCACCGGGCTGGGCCTGTCGATCTCCTACAGCATCATCAACAAGCACCACGGCCGCATCGACCTGGACAGCACCCCGGGCGTGGGCTCGCGCTTCCGCGTGGTGCTGCCCGTGAAGCAGCCGCGCTGACGGCTTAGGGAAGTGCCGGCCGCTGGCCGGCAACCCCATGCAAGCAGGTGCCGCGAGGTAGCCGGCCAGCGGCCGGCTCTACAACGCCGGTTACCGCTGTGGGCGATCCTCGCCACCTTCGCCGGTTTCAACCGGCGCTGGCCCGGCGTTGCTGCGGCGCTGTTCCTCGTAGGTGCGGAACGCCTGGTGGATGTGCTTGCGCAACTCGTCGTCGTTCCACGGCTTGGTCAGGAAACGGTAGATCGCGCCGCGGTTGATCGCGTCGGTCACCGTGTTCAGATCGGTGTAGCCGGACAGCACCAGGCGGATCGTATCCGGGTACAGCATCTTCACCCGGCCGAGGAATTCGGTGCCGCTCATGTCGCTCATGCGCTGGTCGGACAGGATCACCTGCACGTCGTTGATCGCCAGCAGGTCGAACGCATCGCGCACGTTGCCGGCGGCCAGGATGCGGTAGCCGTCGCGGCGGAACAGGCGTACCAGTGAGCGCAGTACGTTCTCCTCGTCGTCCAGCAGCAGCAGGGTGCGGTCGGGGCGGGTCTCGGCGAACGCTTCCGGGCGCAGGTAGCGGCGCCGCAGGGTCATGCCGGCGGCATCGGCCGACATCGGTTCGCCGAACAGGTAGCCCTGGAACACATCGCAGTCGTTGCGGCGCAGGAAGCCCAGCTGCGCCTGCGACTCGACGCCATTGGCGATCACGGTCATGCCCAGCTGGTGGCCCATGGCGATGATCGCGCGGGCGATGGCGGCCTCGCGGTTGCCGGCCGGCGCGCTCTTGATGAAGCTGCGGTCGATCTTCAGCTTGTCCACCGGGTAGCGCACCAGCGCGCTCAGGCTGGAATCACCGGTGCCGAAGTTGTCCAGGCTCAGGCTGATGCCTTCATTGCGCAGGTTGGCCAGCGTCTCGTGCACGAAATTGACGTTGTTGGTCAGCGCGCTTTCGTTGATCTCCAGCGTCAGCATGTGCGCCGGAACACCGGCGGCCTGCATCAGTGACATCACCTCGGCGAAGAAGTTCGGCCGCAGCAGCTGCAGGGTGGAGACGTTCACCGCGATGGTGAAGTCATCGAAACCCTGGTCCCGCCACATGCGTGCCTGTTTCAACGCGCCCTCCAGCACCCACGTGCCGATCTGCACGATGATCCCCAGCCGCTCGGCGGTGCGCATGAAGCGTTCGGGCACAAGCATGCCCAGCGTGGGCGACTGCCAGCGCAGCAGCGCCTCCATGCCCACCACGTGGCCGTCGCGGGCGCTGACCAGCGGCTGGTAGCGCAGCTTCAGCTCGCCATTGGGAATCGCATCGACGATCTGCCGCGCGATGATGCTCTCGCTGTGCGCGCTGGGCGGGGTATCCACCGCATGGATGCGCACCGCGTTGCCGCCTTCGCGCGCGGCCTGGTACAGCGCGTCCTCAGCGTGGTCAAGCAGCCGCGAGGTGCTGCTGGCATGTTCCGGGCACAGGCTCACGCCCAGCTTGCCGGTCATGAACAGCGTGTACGGCAGCACCGACAGCGGCAGCTCCATCTGCTGCCGGATCTCCTCGGCGAAGTCTTCCGGCAGCGGCACGTCGGCGGTGCGCGGTACCGCGATCAGGAATTCGTCGCTGCCGTGGCGCCACAACTTGCCACGCCCGCGCAGGTAGGACTGCAGGCGCTGCGCCACCAGCACCAGGGCCTGGTCGCCCACTTCCGCGCTCATGTTCTCGTTCACCGAGGCGAAGTGGTCGATGTCCACATGCATCAGCATCAGCGCGGTACCGCCCGAAGCCGCGTCGGCGACCATCGCCTGCAGCTCGGGATTGCCGGCGCCAAGGCGGTCGGGTGCATCGTCGATGCTGACCGGGGGCAGGTTGGGATTCCACATAGGCTCAGTATTCCGGTGACTCGACGGCGGCCATGCCGGCCGCCTGGTAGGGGAGGTGGACGTCGACGAGGGTGCCTTCGCCATGCGCGGACTCGATCCGTACATGGCCGCCGACACTCTGCGCGCGCTCGCGCATCACGATCAGGCCAAGTCCGCGCGGTCCATCCGGGTCGAAACCTTCGCCGTCGTCGCGGATCTGCAGGTGCAGGCCGCGTTGCCCGACGTCACGCAGCTGCAGCTGCACCTGGCTGGCGCGCGCATGGCGCAGCACGTTGGTCAGGCTCTCCTGCGCGATGCGGAAGCAGGCCTGTTCGATGCTGTTGTCCGGGCGATGCGGCAGCGGCTCGATCTCGGCCAGCAGCTCCACCGGCGAGGACCGGAACAGCACACGTGCCTGCCAGCTCAGCGCGGCTTCCAGCCCCAGCGCGTCCAGCTGCGGCGGGCGCAGCAGGGTGGAGATATCGCGCAGCTTGGCCACGGTGGTGTCGGCCAGGCTGACGATCTGCGCCAGGTCCTCGGCACGGCGCTGCGGGTCATCCTCGTCCTGCGCCGCATAGGCCGACAGCTTGATCGCGGTGATCGCCTGGCCGATGTCGTCGTGCAGGTCGCGCGAGATCGCGCGGCGCTCGTCTTCCTGCAGCGAGAACAGGCGGCCGGCCATCGCCTGCAGCTCGCGGTTGCTGGTTTCCAGCGCACTGCGCGTACGCTCGGAATCGCTGAGGTCGCGCACGATCAACAGTTTGCAGTCGCGACCGCCATAGCGCACTTCACCCACCGCCAGCCCGGCATGGAAGCTGGGGCCGTCGGCGCGCTGCATCGCCACCACGCTGCTGTGCCCGGGGCCCAGGTGCGGCTGCCCGGCGCGCAGCTGGCTGCGGACCCGCGCCAGGTCATCTGCAGCGACCAGCGCTGACAGCGGCTCGCCCAGCAGGGTGTGGCTGCCATAGCCGAACAGGCTGGCGGCCCACGCATTGGCGTACAGCACGTGCTCGTCGGAGAGAATCACCACGCCATCGGGCAGTACCCGCACCAGCTCGCGGAACTGCTCCTCACGCTCGCGCAGCAGGCGCCGCGATTGTTCGCGCTCGGTCACGTCCTGCAGGGTGCCCAGCACACGGCTGCGGCCGGACTCATCAATGCCACTGGCCGCGCGCAGGTGCACCATCAATGCACGGCCGTCCATCGACAGCAACGGCAGCAGCACGTCCACCTGCACCGGGTCGCCGGAGCACAGCTCGGACAGCAGCTGTTCGGTCTGGGTGGCGGTGGCCGGGTCGGCCGGCACCAGCAGTTCGTCGAAACGGTGCCAGCGGCGCGCCTCGGGCGGGCGGCGGCCGAGCAGGCGATAGACCTGGTTGGAGTAGCGGCCCAGGGCCGTGGACGGGTCCAGCTCCCATGCGCCGATGCGGGCCAGCTCGTGCGCCTCTTCCACCCGCGCCAGTGCCTGGTCACGGCGCAGCTGCGCCAGGTCCTCGGCGGTGCGGTCGATGGCGATCAGCAGGCGGGCATTGTGGCCGTCGTAGCTGATCGCATTGGAACGCAGTTCCATCTGGCGCTGACTGCCGTCACGCAGCTGCAGCTGCGTGCGCAGGATGCACAATTCTTCCGGCGCTTCGCGGATTGCTTCCAGCTTGGTCTGCAGGGCCTGGTCCTGGCCTGGCGGCCACAGCGCATCGATGGTCTGCTCCAGCAATTCGTCGCGTTCCCAGCCGAAGGTCGCGCAGGCGGCGGGGTTGGCATCGAGGATGGCCAGCGTATCCAGGTCGTAGACCAGGATCGGGCCGGGATTGCCCTCGAACATCTGCCGCAGGCGCAGTTCCGACGCCTGCTGCCGGGCATGGGTCTGCAGCACGTGCTCGGCCAGCGGGCGCAACAGCAGGTACAGCAGCCCGGCGCTGGCCAAGGCGAAGAATGCACCTTTCAGGCCCTGCCACAGCGCGGCCTGCTGCGGGTCGGGCACCAGTGCCTGCACCGCGCCGTCGGTCGCGATCATCCAGGCCAGCGCCATCACCAGGTAGCTCAGCACCACCCGCCGCCGGTCGCGGCTCAGCGCCTGCGCCATCCGCGGGTCGGAAACAGGGGCCTTGCCGGTAGGGTCTGCGGGCATGGATGGGAGGGATCAAAGGGGCGCCGGCCATCTTACCGCGCGGGTGTGCCCTGACCACTCAATTATCCGCCGCAGGCGCCGTTAACCACTGCGTGCCCCGCTGACGGGCGTGTCATCCGGAGCAAGATCGCGTGGACCAAGGGATCATCGCCAGCCTGCTGCAGCACCCACTTGCGTCGGCGCTGGTCATCGTCGACCGTACGGGGCGCCCGTTGGCGGCCAATCCGGCTGCGCGCGAGCATGGCCTGCCGGCCACTGTGGCCGCCTATGCGCCGATGCTGGAAGATCTGCGCCTGATGGCCGCCGATGGCGGCATCGTGGCCTGTACGCTACCCGGCGGCCCGCGCGGTCACTACGACGGCCACCTGCGCGCCGTGCACGATGGTGCCGGCAACCTGCTGGCGTTCACGCTGAGTGTTCCCGAGCCAACGCCCATCGATGGCGGCGGGCGCTGGGAGCTGGCGCTGGACAGTGCCGGCCACAGCCTGTGGGATTGGGATATTCCCAGTGACCGCGTGGCGCGTACCCCGGCGCTCGGCGATGAGACCGCCACCGAGATGTTGTCACGCGTCCACAGCGAGGACATCGGCCAGGTGCGTGCGGCACTGGACCAGCATCTGCGCGGACAGAGCGAGCAGTACAGCGCGCAGTTCCGCTTCCGCCAGGCCGATGGCCAGTGGCGCTGGGTTCTGGACCGGGGGCGCGTGGTTGCACGTACGGCCGATGGCCAGCCGCTGCGCATGGTCGGCACGCATACCGATATCGAGCAGCAGAAGCAGCTGGAATCGCTGCTGCAGGAACAGCAGCTGCACCTGAGCGAGGCGCAGCGCATCGCCAGCATGGGCAGCTGGTCGTTTGATCCCACGACCGGTCATTTCTGGTGGTCGCCGGAACTGCGCTCGCTGCTGGCGCTGGAGCAGGGCGCCGTGCCCGGCCAGCGGCGCTGGCTCAAGCAGTTGCACCCCCGCTCGCGCGGCGCCTTGCGCGCGGCCTGGCGGCGGTTGTGGCGCGATGGTCGCGCCGCAAACCTGGAGCTGGAGCTGACCCGCGGCAACGAGCCCTCGCAGCACCTGCGGCTGTGGATGCAGCCGCTGATGGACATGGAGGGGCAGCCCAAGCGACTGCTCGGCCAGGTCCAGAACATTACCGAACAGCACCAGACCGACGCACTGATCCGTTGGCGCACCGAACTGCTGAACCGCGTTTCCGCATTGGGCCGCATCGGCGGCTGCGAGATCGAGGTGCAGACCCGGCACATGCAGTGGACCGAGGAGTGCTATCGCATCCACGGCCTGCGCAAGGAGCCGATCACCCTCGACCAGGCGCTGGCGCTGTATACCGAAGATTCCCGTAACGCCTTCGAAGCGGCGTTGGTGCGGATCGCCAATGGTGGGCTGCCCGAGCAGCTGGACCTGTGCTTCTACCGGCAGTCCGGCCTGCGGGTATGGGTGCAGGTACTGGTCGAGCTGGACCGGCGGGACGGCCTGCCGCCGCGCTTCGTGGTGCTGTTCCGTGACATCACCCGCGAGCGCGAAGCCAACGAGCGCATCGAGCTGCTGGCGCATTACGACCTGCTCACCGGCCTGCCGAACCGTGTGCTGCTCGGCGAACAGACCGCCGAAGCCATCGAGGAAGCGCGCGACCGCGGCACCTCGCTGGCAATGCTGTTCATCGATCTGGACGGCTTCAAGACCATCAACGACAGCTTCGGCCACGCCACCGGCGATGCGCTGCTGAAGGCGGCCGCAACCCGGCTGCACCAGAACCTGCGCAACAACGATCTGTTCGGGCGTTTCAGCGGCGATGAATTCATCGTCGTACTGCGCGACCTGGCCGAGCCGGAAGACGCCGGCCACGTGGCACGCAAGCTGATCGCCTCGTTGGCCGAGCCGCTGCGCCGTGGCGAGACCACTTTGAAGGTGGGTGCCAGCGTCGGCATTGCGATGCTGGGTGATGCACAGACCGACTTCGATTCGCTGCTGCGCGCGGCCGACGCCGCGATGTACGCGGCCAAGGAGGCCGGGCGCAACACCTACCAGTACTACAGCCAGGACGCACTGGCCCGGATCCAGCGCAAGCTTGAGCTTGAGCATGCGCTGCACGGTGCCATTGAACGCGAAGAATTCAGCCTGGCCTATCAGCCGCTGCTGCACGCGCACCAGGGCGAACCGCCGGCGATCGAGGCGCTGCTGCGCTGGCATCGTCCGGGCATCGGCTATTGCAGCCCGGCCGAGTTCATTCCCATTGCCGAAAAATGCGGCGAGATCGTGCGCATCGGCGACTGGGTGCTGAACGAGGCCTGCCGGCAGGCGACAGCCTGGGACCACGCTGGCCTGCGTTTCGATCGCATCGCAGTCAATGTATCGGCGGTGCAGCTGCGTGACCGTGGTTTCGCTGAGCGTGTGATCGAGATCTGCCACGCGCACGGCTGGCCGCCACAGCGGCTGGAGCTGGAACTGACCGAGTCGGCGCTGATCCGTGACACCGACATCCTGCGCCACTGCTTCGACGTGCTGGAACGGCATGGCGTGCCGCTGGCCGTGGATGACTTCGGCACCGGCTTCTCCAACCTGAATTACCTCAACCGTTTCCCGGTGGGGCGCCTGAAGATCGACCGCAGCTTCGTGCAGGGCATGCTGCACGATTCAGGCACGGCCGAAGTGACCCAGGCCATCGTGCACCTGGGCCACGCGCTGGGCATGAAGGTGGTGGCCGAAGGCGTGGAAACGCACCAGGAAGAGGACATGCTGCGCCGCCAGGGCTGCGATGAGATCCAGGGTTACCTGTACTCGCGCCCGCTCAGCCCGCGTGACCTGGCGCAGTGGCTGCGCCAGCAGCACCCGGCACCCGGGCGCACAGATGCTGCCAGCGAGGTCGTGCTGGCACGCTGAGGTAGCGCCGGGCCTTGCTCGGCGGGATCGGCGCACGCCGATGCACCGCTCTGGTGGGTGCCGACCTTGGTCGGCACGGATGCCTGCGCTCGCGATCATCCACGCATCAGAATCCCGCTCCGGTGGATGCCGACCTTGGTCGGCACGGATGCCTGCACCCGCGATCATCCACGCATGGCGTGGATCTACTTCAAGCACCGGCTTTGGTCGGCACGGATGCCCGCGCCCGCGATCATCCACGCATCAGAATCCCGCTCTGGTGGGTGCCGACCTTGGTCGGCACGGATGCCTGCACCCGCGATCATCCACGCATGGCGTGGATCTACTTCAAGCACCGGCTTTGGTCGGCACGAATGCCTGCGCCTGCGTTCATCCACACATGGCGTGGATCTACAGGGAATCCCCATCCAGGCCCAGGTCCCACGCCAGGCCCAGCAGCTCGTTGTCCGCACGGGACGGCGCAGGGCGCGCATCGGCCAGCTGCTGCAGCTCGCGGATCTCCTCGCGTGCTACCTCTTCCAGCTGTTGCAGCTGCTCACGCACGCTCGCATTGCGCGGGCGCTCGGTGTCGGTGAGGGAGGGCAGGGCGCGGATCAGGGTCATGGTGCGCGTACAGGATGCATCCAACGGCGGGTCACAGGCAAAGGCCCCGGACGAACCGGGGCCTTGCGGGCTGCCGGTGGCGGCAGCGGACATCAGGATCAGAACAGCTCGACGGTACCGGCGCCCATGCTCTGCTGGGCAACCGGCTTGTGCGGCGGGCGTTCCCACTCGCTACGCAGTTCGCGCAGGCGGCTGCCGGTGCGCTGCAGGGCGGTGGCGATCTCTTCGTCGAACACGCCGCCATTGCGGTGCAGCAGCTCCTGCAGGGCCACCGCTTCGCGGTTGATCGCGGTCAGGCGGTCCAGATGGGTGTGCACGCCGCCCAGCGCCTGGGTGGCGATGTCTTCGAACTGCAGGGCGCGCACGGCCTCGGCCACGCTGCCATCGATCGAGCGGGCGCAATCAGAGACTTCGCGCATGCCGTCGCCCAGCGACGCGTTGATCTGCGCGACGTTGTCGAGCATCGCCGCCGCTTCCTGGCGCGCTTCACGGGAGCGGTCCATATCGCGCGAGGCCATGTGCGAGACCGTCTCGCGCACCTTGGCGATGGCGTCCTTGGAGCTGTGCGCCAGCTTGCGGATCTGCTCGTTGAACGTGGTCGAGCGCTCGGACAGGTTGCGCACTTCGTCGGCCACCACGGCGAAGCCACGACCGGCTTCACCGGCACGCGCGGCTTCAATGGCAGCGTTCAGGGCCAGCAGGTTGGTCTGGTCGGCAATCGACTTGACGTCTTCCAGCAGCGCGAAGATGCCATCCAGGTGCTGTGCCATCTGATCGATGTGCTGCACGGTGGTGCTGCTCTGGCCGCTCACCTGTTCCAGCGCTTCCACCAGCTGCTCCATGCGATGGCTGGCGTGCTGGGCGAATCGGGCAACGTCGAGGCCGGCGCTGCCTTCATCACCGGCGCGGTCAACGATGCGCGACAGGGCCTGGCTCTGCTGGCGCGACTTGCGGTTCATCGCATCGAAGCTGCCGCCCAGGCTGGAAACGGCCTGGCGGATCAGGTCGCGGGCACGTTCCACTTCGCCGCGCGAACCGTCGATCTCGTTGCCGACGAAGTTGCGCAGTTCGGTCAGCAGCTGGTCCTGCTCACGCAGCACACGGGCATGTTCCGGGGAACGGTGCGCCTGGGCGCGGGTGGTCCACCAGGCAAAGCCGAGCCAGCTCAGCGTCATCGTGGTCAGGATCGCCCAGCGCAGGGCGGCCGGCCATTCGAAACCGATGGCGAAGGGGAGCAGCAGGGTCAGAGCCAGGGGGGCGGCCAGACGGATGAAAATGCGTGAGTACATGGACGTTCTCGGGAGGTGCACGGAGGATGTATCGGCCGTACCCCCTTTCTCTTTAACGTCGATGTGCCCCGAAGTGCATTCTGAATGCGCCGGTTTTCCGGCGCCTGGCGCGTCGTTGCGTGGTGGTGCGCTCGCCGGGCGCTGCCCGGCGATTGTGGTGAAGATCAGGCCAGCTGACGGTCCACGGCCTCGATCATCGCCTTGCGGCTGAACAGGAAGTCCCAGTAGCTGCCGCCCAGCTGCCGCCACAGCACCGCCGAGCGCACCGCGGCCAGCAGCAGGGCGCGGATCTCGGCGACCACGCCGGCCTGCCCCAGGTAGTGCGGGTTGCCCTGCACCATCACCCGCGGTTTCAGGTGGCTGATGGTGTCGGCATACAGGCCGCCCAGGTTGGCCAGCACGTCCGGATGGCCGCTGTCGCCCAGTTCCGTGGCCTGGCGCTGGGCGCGCTCGATGCCCGAAGCGACCTTGTTCACGGTCGCCCCGTCCTGCACGAAGCGTCGCTCCAGCTGCAGCACCGACAGCGCCAGCTTGGGCAGGATCGGATCCTGGCCCTGGCTGCGGAAGTAGTTGTGCAGCAGCCGCAGGCCCGCCTTCAGCGCGTCGCGGTCACCGAACACCTCCTGCGGCGAGGACGCGTCGACGCGGAACACGCTGTCCACGGCGGTGCGCACGGCGGCGGCGTCGGAATGGCCAGTATCGGCGATGCGGCGCACCTGCTGCAGGGCCTGGGCAATGCCGGCCAAGGCCAGGACGCGGTCGTCGACGGTGAAACTCATGCAGCGATTACCTCAAAAGGAGAAGGGGTGGTGCGCAGGCGCTGTTCCAGCGGTGCGTCGGTGGCGGCGATCACCGCGCCACCCAGGCAGACGTCACCGTCATACAGCACCAGCGACTGGCCGGGGGTGACGGCGCGTTGCGGGCGGGCGAAGCTGACCAGCACGCTGCCATCGTCCAGCACCTCGACCGTACACGGCTCGTCGGGCTGGCGGTAGCGGGTCTGTGCGGTGCATTCGAAGCGCCGCGCCGGCGGCGAGCCGGCAATCCAGTGCGCGGTCTCCGAGCGCAGGCGGTCAGACAGCATCCAGCGGCTGTCGCGGTCCTGGTCCACGTACAGCACGTTGCTGGCCACGTCCTTGCCGACCACGTACCACGGCGCGGCCGGACGGCCGCGTACGCCGCCGATGTTCAGGCCTTCGCGCTGGCCCAGGGTGAAATAGAACACGCCCGGATGCTCGGCGATCACGCTGCCGTCGGCCGGGTCGAGGATCTGGCCCGGCTTGGCGGGCAGGTAACGGCCAAGGAATTCGCGGAAGTCGCGCTCGCCGATGAAGCAGATGCCGGTGGAGTCCTTCTTTGCGTGGGTCGGCAGGCCGACGTCGCGCGCGATCCGGCGCAGGTCGCTCTTTTCAAGATCGCCGATCGGGAACAGCGTGGCCGCCAGCTGCTGCTGGCCGAGCTGGTGCAGGAAGTAGCTCTGGTCCTTGGAGCGGTCGGCGCCGCGCAGCAGCAGCCACTGGCCGCCGCGCTGGGTCACCCGCGCGTAATGGCCGGTGGCGATGCGCTCGGCACCCAGTTCGCGGGCCGCGTCCAGGAAGTGCTTGAACTTCACCTCGCGGTTGCACAGCACGTCCGGGTTCGGTGTGCGGCCGGCGGCGTACTCGGCCAGGAAGTGCTCGAACACGCCCTGCCAGTACTCGCTGGAGAAATCGCGGAAGTGGAACGGGATGCCGAGCAGGCCGCAGACCGCCACCGCATCGCGGCGGTCATCCTCGGCGCGGCAATCGCCACTGCCGTCGTCGGCCCAGTTCTGCATGAACAGGCCGGCTACGGCTTCGCCCTGCTGCACCAGGCGCCAGGCGGCGACCGAGGAATCGACGCCACCGGAGACGCCCACCATCACCCGCGGAGTGGTCATGCGACCTCCCTGACCAGTGAAAGGGGATGGCGCTGGCCACCCAGGAAATCAGCCACCACCTGCCAGACCAGCGGGCTGCGCAGGCGTTCGCCAGCGGACTGCAGCTCGGCCGGGGCCAGCCACAGCGCGCGGTCGATGCCGGTGTCCAGCGGCTGCGCCGGGTCATGCGAGAGCGGGCGTGCCGCATAGCAGAAGCGCAGGAAGGCGGTGCCGTCGCCGGCGGTCCACTGGTAGCAGCCGATGAAATGGGTCAGCTGTACCGTCCAGCCGGTTTCCTCGCGGGTCTCGCGCAGGGCCGCCTCGGCCAGGCTTTCGCCCGGCTCGAGGTGGCCGGCGGGCTGGTTCAGCACCTGCCGGCCCTCGATGGTCTCTTCGACCAGCAGCACGCGGCCGCCGTCGACCACGACGGTGGCGACGGTGGCGTGCGGTGCCCAGCGCGGGTCCGGCGTGGCGTTCACCTCAGAATTCGTCCTTCTTGGTCAGTTCCAGCTCCATCGCATCGGCGGTGCGGATGGCCGCATCGATGGCGTCGCTGAGCTGGTCGGCGCTGGCATCGGCGTCGATCTTCACCACGAACATGGCGGTGGTGTCCTGCTTCACCCAGCCGCCCATCTTGGCATCCTGCGAATCCTCCAGCAGGCGGTTGGCCACGGCCACCGGGAACTGCTTGGTCTTGGCGATGTAGGCCGGCGACCAGATCTCGCGGATGTTGTGGGTACCGAAATCTTCCACCGACGAACGCACATAGACCATCTGCGTGCGGTCACCCTCGACGTCGAACACCATGCGGTAATCGCCGTCCTCGTCCACCTCATAGGTGTAGCCCAGCTTGTCCAAGTGGCGGGCCACGGCCTTGTCTGCCTCGGTCGCGGCGGCGGCGGAGCCAGCGGCCGCCAGGCCGATCAGCAGGGCAGGCAGAAGGGTCCTTTTCATGAAGATCCTGTGAAACAGATTTGAAAGAAGCTGCAATTGTGACGGTGGGCGTCCGTGCCGTCCAATCCGCGGCAGGCCGACGCAGGCCGGGCGCAACCTCTATAATGGGTGGATGCCCCATGAGTCTTCCCCCGATTCCCATCACGAGCACGGCGTTGCCGTGGAGCCCGCGCGCCCGGAAGTGGCGCCGCCGCCGTTCTACCAGGTGATGCTGCTCAACGACGACTACACCCCGATGGATTTCGTGGTGGACGTGCTGCAGCAGTTCTTCAGCATGGACCTGGACAAGGCCACGCAGGTGATGTTGCACGTGCATACCCGTGGCCGCGGCGTGTGCGGGGTGTTCACGCGCGAAGTGGCCGAGACCAAAGTCGCCCAGGTCAACGAGTACTCGCGGATGAACCAGCATCCGTTGCTGTGCACGATGGAAAAGGCCTGACCGGCTACTGATTCTCGTCCGGGCACATTGATTCCGGACCCGTTGTGCCCACCAAGGTGGGCACCTACCAGGGCGCAGGCCTGTATCGATCCCGGACGGGGCGTGCCCACCAAGGTGGGCACCTACCAGGGCACGGGCCTGTATCGATCCCGCACAGGGTGTGCCCAGCATGGGGGAACCTGCCAAGCGCGGTTCACCCCTCCGCCAGTGCCTCCAGTGCCATCCGCGCCACTGCCTCGTCCACGTCCGCGGGGTCGCCGTCATCGCGGAACCACACCGCCGACAGCCCCATGCTGGCCGCGATCCAGCGCAGCAGGCGGCCGCGCTCCAGGCCGGCCAGCGTGCTCACCTGTTCCAGCCGGGCGGCAAACCGCTCCGGGCGCGTGGCCACATGGATGCCCGGGCCGCACAGATCCGGGTTGCTGAACAGCGTCGTGTAATCAAAGGCCCGGTCGCCCAGCAGCCGCTTCGGGTCGATCGCCAGCCAGCCGCGCGGACCGAAATCCATCACGTTGTCGTGGTGCAGGTCGCCGTGCAGGGGGCGGATCTCCTGTTCGTCCTGCAGCAGCTCCTCCGCCAGTGACCTGCACTGTTCCATTAATGGCGGCAGCGCAGCCCTTGGCTGCAGCAGGTCGGCGAACCATGTACGCAGGCAGACCAGTTCCGCTGGCGGCGTGCTCCGAGGCTGGTGCAGTCGCTGCAGGACCTGGCACAGGATCGTGGTGCAGGCGTCATCGTCGCCGTCGATCGAGCGTTGTCGCAGCGAGTCGCCGCGGGCGCGCTCGATCAGGATCGCCGGCCCCTCGTGGGCCAGCAGGCGGGCGGCGCCGTCACCGTCCCACCAGCGCAGCAGGCGATGGCTGTTCTGCTCTTCGGTTTCGCTGCTGACCTTCAGCATCGCCGGCTCGCCGGCGGCGGTCAGTACCGGCCAGAGCTGGGCACGGGGCGTTTCGATGGCCTTGCCATCACGCCGCAATCGCCAGCGGCTCAGGTAGGGTTCGCTCATGCTGGGCGGGCTGTCCTGGAGTGAATGAAGATCAAGCGATGTGTACTGCTAACGCCATCTGAACGCAGCAATCCGCTAGGGTGATGGAAATCGCGTAGTCAGGCCGCATATTGTCCCCATCTGCCGCCGGAGTAATCCATGTTCAGCAAAGACCTCGAACACACCATCGGCCAGTGCTACAAGCGCGCTCGTGAGGCCCGGCATGAGTTCATGACGGTCGAACACCTGCTGTTGGCACTGCTCGACAACCCGTCCGCCCAGGCCGTTCTGAAGGCCTGTGGTGCCGACGCCGAACGCCTGCGCCAGGAACTGGAGCAGGCCATCGAGGCTTCTGTGTCGCGCCTGGCCGAAGATGACGGCCGCGACACCCAGCCGACCCTGGGCTTCCAGCGCGTGTTGCAGCGGGCCGTGTACCACGTGCAGTCCTCGGGCAAGAAGGAGGTCACCGGCGCCAACGTGCTGGTCGCCATCTTCGGCGAAAAGGACTCCCACGCCGTCTATTACCTCAACCAGCAGGATGTCACCCGGCTGGATGTGGTCAATTACCTGTCCCACGGCATCGCCAAGCTGGGTGAGGAAGGCGAGCAGCCGTCCTCGTCCTCCGAGGGCGAGGGCCGCATCGAGGGCGGGGAGGGTGAGCCGAAGGGCGACGCCCTGACCGAATTCGCCAGCAACCTCAACGAACAGGCCCGGGCCGGTCGCATCGACCCGCTGGTCGGTCGCGCCGACGAGATCGAGCGCACCATCCAGGTGCTGTGCCGCCGCCGCAAGAACAATCCGCTGTACGTGGGCGAGGCCGGCGTGGGCAAGACCGCGATTGCCGAGGGCCTGGCCCGCCGCATCGTCGAGGGCTCGGTGCCCGACGTGCTGGCCGATGCCGTGATCTACTCGCTCGACCTGGGCGCACTGGTGGCCGGCACCAAGTACCGGGGCGACTTCGAGAAGCGCCTGAAGAGCGTGCTGACCGCGCTGAAGAAGGTGCCCAATGCGGTGCTGTTCATCGACGAGATCCACACCATCATCGGTGCCGGCTCGGCCTCGGGTGGCACCATGGACGCCTCCAACCTGATCAAGCCGGCGCTGGCCTCCGGTGAGCTGCGTTGCATCGGCTCGACCACCTTCCAGGAGTATCGTGGCATCTTCGAGAAGGATCGGGCGCTGGCCCGCCGCTTCCAGAAGATCGATATCGTCGAGCCGACCGTCGGCGAGACCTACGAGATCCTGCAGGGGCTGAAGTCCAAGTACGAGCTGCACCACGGCGTGACCTATTCCGACGAGGCATTGCAGGCGGCGGTGGATCTTTCGGTGAAGCACATCGGCGACCGCCTGCTGCCGGACAAGGCCATCGACGTGATCGATGAGGCCGGTGCGCGCCAGCGCCTGCTGCCGGAAGGCCAGCGCAAGGAGCTGATCGACGTCGAGGAAGTGGAGGCGATCGTTGCCAAGATGGCGCGCATTCCGACCAAGCAGGTCAGCGCTACCGACAAGGATGTGCTGCAGCACCTGGAGCGCAACCTGAAGATGGTGATCTTCGGCCAGGACCCGGCCATCGAGACGCTGTCTTCCGCGATCAAGCTGGCCCGCTCGGGCCTGGGCAATCCGGAAAAGCCGATCGGCAACTTCCTGTTCGCCGGCCCGACCGGTGTCGGCAAGACCGAGGTGACCAAGCAGCTGGCGTTGCAGCTGGGCATCGAGCTGGTCCGCTTCGACATGTCCGAGTACATGGAGCCGCATTCGATCAGCCGCCTGATCGGTGCGCCCCCGGGCTACGTCGGCTTCGACCAGGGCGGCCTGCTGACCGAGAAGATCGTCAAGACGCCGCACTGCGTGCTGCTGCTGGACGAAATCGAAAAGGCACACCCGGACATCTTCAACATCCTGTTGCAGGTGATGGACCGCGGCGTGCTGACCGATACCAACGGTCGTGAGGCCAACTTCAAGAACGTGGTGCTGGTGATGACCACCAATGCCGGCGCGGCGCAGGCCTCGCGGCGTTCGATCGGCTTCACCAAGCAGGACCACGCCACCGACGCGATGGAAACCATCCGCCGCGCCTTCACTCCGGAATTCCGCAACCGCCTCGATGCGGTGGTGCAGTTCCAGGCGCTGGGCTTCGAGCATATCCTGCGCGTGGTCGACAAGTTCCTGATCGAGCTGGAGATGTTGCTGCAGGACAAGCAGGTCAGCCTGTCGGCCACGCCGACCGCTCGCGACTGGCTGGCCCACCACGGCTTCGACCCGCTGATGGGTGCCCGCCCGATGGCCCGCGTGATCCAGGACAAGATCAAGCGTCCGCTGGCCGACGAACTGCTGTTCGGCAAGCTGGTGAACGGTGGCAAGGTCAGCATCGACGTCCGCGACGACGAGCTGGTGGTCGAAACCCAGGCCGAACCGGAGCGTCTGTTGCCGGTGACGGTGGAGTAAGCCGGCGCCGGGCGCAGCCCGGCAACAAGCAGGGACAAGGGCGGCTTCGGCCGCCCTTGTCGTATCTGCGGTCAGCGGCTGCGAAGACGCGCTTCGCGCTTGAACCGCTCGGCATCGATCGGCTCGATGCGCGCCACGTCGCAGGTGCCGCGGCCGGTGTCGAGCTGGCTGCGGCCTTCACCACACAGTTCGGTCGCCTCCTTCCCGTCCGTCTTGAAGCCGAGGTGGGAGGCTCGTACGGCCGAAGTGCAGCTGTTGCGGAAATGCACGACATAGTGGTCGTCGCCCGTGCGCAGCAGCACGTTCTTGTCTGCGCCGGCGCGCACGATCTGCTGCTCGCCGGTCAGCGGTACGCATTGGGCGGGGGCCGTGTCGGCGGCCTGGGTGGTCGACGCCAGCAGGCCGGTCGCGGCCAGGGCGAGGGCGGTGAGCAGGAAGGGCATCTTCATGGCGGTGCGAGGGGGTAGCGATCCGGACTGGACCGGATTGCAGATTGCCGTCGTCGTTGCAGATGCGAATCTGCCGCAAGCGGGGCTGACCGACGTCACGGTGAGTTCGGTCACGATGACCTTCGGCACGGCCGGATTGCAGGCATGACAAAAGGCCAGCAACCAGGGCTGGCCTTGTCGGAGTGGCGCGAAGCGCCGACCGCTTACTTCATGCGGTAGGTGATACGGCCCTTGGTCAGGTCGTACGGGGTCATTTCAACCTTGACCCGGTCACCGGTAAGGATGCGGATGTAGTTCTTGCGCATGCGGCCGGAGATGTGGGCAATGATTTCGTGCCCATTTTCCAGACGAACGCGGAAAGTGGTGTTCGGCAGCGTCTCGCTGACGGTGCCCTCGAACTCGATGGAATCGTCTTTCGACATGTAGTCCTGTGCGGTTCAGAAAACGGCCACGCTGGGCCTAAGGCGCGGTATTTTACGCGTGACCGGGCCAGCTTGCAAAGTTTGTGTTAACCCCCGGCCAATTCCCGTGCCGGCAGCCGTCCGACCGCCCCGGTCCACGGGCCTTCGCGCCCGTCGCCGCGCACGGCCTGTCGCACATGCGCCAGGAATTCGGCGCGCGGCAGGTGCTCGGCCCCCATCCGCAGCAGATGCGGATTCTCCACCTGCGCATCGATCAGCGCCCAGCCCCAGCCACGCAGGGTGGCCGCCAGCGCAGCCAGTGCGATCTTGGAGCCGCCGCTGGCGCCACTGAACATGCTTTCGCCGAAGAACATCGAGCCGATCGCCACCCCGTAGATGCCCCCGACCAGCGTCTGCCGGTCCCAGACCTCGAAGGAGTGGGCGAAGCCGAGATCATGCAGCTGGCTGTAGGCCTCGATCATCGCCGGGCTGATCCAGGTGCCATCCTGGCCCGGGCGGGGCGCGGCGGCACAGGCCTGCATCACCCGGCTGAAGGCCGTGTCGGCGGTGACCTCCCACGTGCTGCCGCGCAACTGCCGACGGAAGCGGCTGGACAGATGCACCCCCTCGGTGCGGAACACCATGCGCGGGTCCGGCGACCACCACAGGATCGGCTCGCCCTCGCTGAACCATGGAAAGATGCCGCCGGCATAGGCGTTCAGCAGTCGCGCCGGGTGCAGGTCGCCGCCTACCGCGAGCAGGCCATCGGGCTGGCGCAGCGCGGTCTCGGCCGGTGGGAAGGGGGCGTCCGGCGCATCGGCCAGGCGCCAGGGCAGCTGGCGGGTCATGCTGGCAATTGTATTCGCGGTAGGCATGCGCGATGTCTGGCACCATCACCTTCCCGCGGCAAGGAGCCCATGCATGAGCGACCCGATCAGCGCCGTTCTGGATGTGCACGACAGTCCGCGCACACGCAACGACAGTCTGGGCATGCTGCTGTCGCTGGCTGCTGAGCAGCCGCACCAGCTGGGCGAGCTGATGCTGCTGGCCCTGGCGCGGCGCTCGCCAGGCTCGGCCTTCCTCGACATGGCGCTGGACCTGCTGCCGGATGAGATGGTGCCCGCGGTTGCCACCGACGCCTGGCGGCGCTATCGCGACGGCGAGCGCGGCGAACTGCTGGCCGGCGTGATCGAGTTCGCCAGCTACCAGGCCCCGCAGGTGCTGCAGGACGATTGGGATGCGCTGCTGGCCGTGGCCATCGAAGATGAGGTGCAACTGGCCTCGCAGCTGTGGCGGGCGCTGCCGTCTGTGGTGGCTGCGGGCTGGGCGCAGATCCTGGCCGAGGCCGATGATGATCGTGAAATGCCGCGGGCACGGGCGCTGCTGCTGGCGGCGCAGCCCGCGACCTATGCCGCTGCGCGCGGCTATCTGGCCGACTGGGGGCGACTGGACGCCGAGGTCTGGGCGCATTGGGCTGGAGTTGCCGACGGTCCACATCCGCGGCGCCTGCATGGAGAGCGGCCGCTGCACATCCGTTTCAGCGGCGCGCAGCATCGCGCCCAGTTGGCCGACGAGCCGGGCTGGCGCAAGCGGATCTGGCGCCTGCATCCGACCTGGAACGGTGGGCAGGCGCACCATGCCGGCCGCATGGGTGGGCCGCTGGAGGCGCTGTGCGGAGGGTGTCATGCGCCGCTGCAGCGCTTGCTGCAGACGGATGCTGCCGCGCTGCAGCCAGGTGCAGCGGGCGAGATCACGCTGGGCCTGTGCCTGGACTGCTGCGGCTGGGAAGATCCGCCGGTGCGCTTCTATCGCCACGACGGCGAGGGCCTGCCCAGCTGCCACCCCAGCCAACATCTGGAGGTGCCGGCCACGCCTACCGACAGCGGTGACCTGATGCAGGCCGAGGTCGGCCTGGCCGCCATGGACACCACGCGCTGGCAGCAGCAGGACTGGGGCCAGTCCAACCATCGGCAGAATCTCTCGCGCGTGGGTGGCGCGCCCAGCTGGGTGCAGAGTGCCTGGTACCCGACGTGCATCGATTGCGGCCAGGAAATGCCGTTCGCGATGCAGCTGGATTCGACGCTGCCGACCACGGGTGAGGGCATGCTGCTGTGGGGCAGCGGCGGCATGCTCTATACGTTCTGGTGCGGGACGTGCCGGGTGAGCGGGCACTTCTGGCAGTGCACCTGAGCGCAGCGTTCCCGCCATCGCTCTGACGGGTGCCAACCGTAGGCCTATTGCTCTGGTAGGTGCCAACCTTGGTTGGCACGCTCCCGGAACGGCCCATGCCCCTGCAACTCATGCTGGTAACGCCGCACGTCCCGACGCTCCTGCCGGCACCACTCCTGCAGCGCTTCTGCGAAGTCCGCATCGGCCACCCAGTGCCGGCTGCGCACCCGCGTTGGCAGGAAACCCCGCGCCAGTTTGTGTTCGCCCTGTGCACCGGGCTCGAACCGGGCAAGGCCTTCGCGCAGGCAGTACTCGATGCCCTGGTAGTAGCAGGCCTCGAAGTGGAGGCCGGGCAGGGTGGCGCCACCCCAGTAGCGGCCATAGAGCGTGTCACCCCCGCGCAGGCACAGTGCGCCGGCAATCGGTTCGCCGTCGAGTTCGGCCAGGAACAACACCAGCCCGCGCCCCAGCGATATCGCCAGATGGCGCAGAAAGGCCTCGGTCAATGCCGGGGCGTTGCCGTATTCGAGGAAGGTCTGCAGGTAGAAGCGGTACATCGCCTGCAGGTCGGCACGACTGGCCTCATCGCCATGCACCACCCGGAAGCTGATGCCCTGGCGGGTGACCTTGGCGCGCTCCTGGCGGATGTTCTTGCGGTGCTTGTGGTCCATCGCGCCGAGGAACTGCTCGAACGTGGCCCAGTCGCCCGGGTTCTGCCACTGGAACTGCACATCCTCGCGCAGCAGCCAGTCATCGCCAAACAGGGCTTCGTCGCTGGCACTGTGGAAGTTGACGTGGGCCGAAGACACATTCAGCAACGGCAGCTGCGCGCACAGTGCCGCCAGCAGTGTGGCCCGGTCTGAATCGTGACGGGCCAGCAACCGCGGACCGGTGACCGGCGAATATGGCACCGCACCCAGCCACTTCGGGTAGTAGTCGCGACCGTGCCGGGCATAGGCGTTGGCCCAGGCGTGGTCGAACACGAATTCGCCGTGCGAGTTGGTCTTCAGATATCCGGGAATGGCGCCCATCAGGACGTCGCCGTCCCATAGCGTGAAGTGCTGCGGCTGCCAGCCCCAGTCCTCGCGCAGGCAGCCGTGTTCTTCCAGTCCGGACAGGAACGCGTGGCTGACGAAGGGGTTGTGGCCGTCGTGCAGGGCGTCCCAGTCGGTGGCGCGAATGGCCTGCAGGGAGTCGAGGAAGCGGGTGGAGGGCATGAGGGGAAAGGATAGGCCAGATGGGGGCCGATTGCCCTAGGCGGCTTTGAAGGCGATGAGAAAAATACGAAATCACAGCAAAGGAGGCCCTGTGCAGCGCCATTCGGTTTCACATACGGATAGTGATAGGGGCGACCGTTGGGTCGTCCAGCCATTACCGAATAGGAGAGCAATATGATTGCAACCGCGTTGACCGCAATGCTTGCGTTGACAGGCCAGGTCGAGGCCGAGCAGCCTGCGTTCCGGCGAGGTCCTGTTGATTCGGATTCCGCAATGAATGCCGTCGTCACTCGCGCAAGCCAGGACGCGCTTGATGCCTACCGTCTACAGAATCATGGGAAAAGCCCGTTGGAAGCCGTTGCTGTGTACGACGTAGCGACCGGGCTGATCCGAATCGATCTAAGGGGAGGGGAGTTGCCTGGGGAGGGCGGCGCAGAATTGGAAGACCTGCAAGGATTCATTTCGAATGGTGCTCTTGAAGCCGCCAGACCCATTGTCCCAGCTACAGGAACGAAGTTCTTCTATAACGGTAGAGATTTCGATGAGCAGTATCCGGAGAGCTCCGTGGACGGCGGGGACGCTTCGCGCCTGCGACAGGGCGCCGGACCGGTCGTCGTGTCTGCTGGGCATGGTTGGTACTACCACCATGGATTCCGCGACTGGAGGGCTCAACGTGATCCATCGAATGGGATCATCGAGGACGAGATCACACCTGGGTATGCGGAAGAGCTTCGCGTATGGCTGCTCGAACGCAGTCAGGTGGCCGCGGTTCGCGTTCGATCACCGGCAGCGGAACTCCACGACCGAAGCGGCCAAGCGTGGTGGCGCATGGGGGGAAGATACTCTCTGGAAGCCTCTTATCCTGATCAGCCTGACATCTGGAACTCACTTCCAACGTCCAATAGTTCCCTTCGGGAAAGGGATGAAGACATACGTAGTCGTCCCCGCTACGCGAATCTGCTACAAGCCCGCGCACTGTTCCATCTGCATACCAATGCAGGTAGCCCTGCGGCATCGGGGGCGCGCGCATATGTGGCTGAGGGTAGGTCTGAGGATCACCGGCTGGCAAGTCAAGTCCTGTGCTACATGAAGGAGTTGATCAATTCAGTTGATGATTACTCGGACTATGCAGTTGCGCCGGCGCCTGAAACAGGCAGGCATGGTGAAAACATGCAGGCAAATATGCCCTCGGTAATTATCGAGACAGGGTTTCATACCAACGCGGCGGACGCCGCTGCTCTGCAGGACCCTGTTTTCCGCACGGCCTCAATGAAAGGTGTCGAGAAGGGCTACCGCCTGTTCCGGGAAGGCAAGGGGTGTGTGCCATTGAAGATCGACCCGATCGAGTCCCTTCTCCTTTCAGCCGGCAGGGCCAGGAATGTGGATGTGGTGTTCGAAGGCTACCCCCGCTATCCCATTGAGCTGGTCACCACCAATGTGGGCTGTCCGCCCGGATGGATCTGCAGCGACGGTAAGGTCCAGATCGATGCGCCTGATGACAAACCATTTCAGATCACCATGAAATGTGAGAACGCTGGTAGTGCCCCACTTTTCTGGGAGACCCGTGTTGTCGATGCGGACGGGGTGAAGTCACCTCCGGTTAGGCATAAGGTCCAGTGCATCCGCAATCCAAGTGGCTAGGTCCCCCGCCAGAAAGGTTGGCTGGCCTATGAGAATGGAGGGGTATGAGGCGTTCGCGATGGCATGACCTTCGCGAGCGCCCTGAGTCGAGCATGGCTCGACGCTACAACGGTGAGGGGCGGTCCGTGGGCGTGGCACAGATTTGGGCGTTGTCCTATTTCGAGGTAGCAGGCGCGTTCCTAGCATCGCTGGTGGAAAGACTGCTTTCCGTCTGCCGACGCCCGCAAAGAGGCCGGTCGGCCCCTCTACCTATTGGAGTACTACATGATCCGAACGTTCGCCCCGTTGTCGTGCGCGCTGGCCGCTGTCGTCGCCCTGTCCGCACTCACTGCCGCAGCGCCGGCCACTGCCGCCCAGGCGGGTACCACGCCGCAGCTCTGCGAGGCCGGTGGCAACACCGCGCTGTGGCGCATCAGCCAGGGGTACCAGTTCAAGGGCGTCGGCCAGCCGATGACCGATTGGCAGAAGCCAGGCAACTCGCTGGCCGCCTTCCGCGACTGCAAGCCAATGGTGGTCACCCTGCGCGGCGATGTGCTGGCCCAGGAGCACCCGGTCGGCCAGATCGACGGCTACACCACCTTCAGCACATCGCACCCGGGCATCGGTGTGCAGTACCGCATCCACGATAGCTTTGGCACCGCCCACGACATCAAGGGCAATGGCGAGTCGTTCGTGATTACGATCGAATCCAGCTACTACAGGAAGTGGAGCCACCAGGAGTCGTACTCGAACACCATTTCGATGGACGTCGAGTACCGCTACATCGCACTGGCCGACCATCTGCCGGCGGTGGTGGCGCTGGAAGATCAGCCGCTGTTCGTGTACTCGACCGATGGCGGCCCGACGGGAGAGGGTGTGCTCACCGCAAAGGTGGAATACCTGGCGGCCGAGTAAGGGTTCAACCCTGTATTCCGCAACGGAAAAGGCCGGCGCTGTGGCGCCGGCCTTTTGCATGGGTCGAGCCTGGCCCGACGCTACGGCACGCGGTCAGCGTTTCAGCTGGCCTTGCCCTGTGCGTCCAGGTAGCGCTCGGCGTCCAGTGCGGCCATGCAGCCGAAGCCGGCCGAGGTGATCGCCTGGCGGTAGTGCTGGTCGGCCACGTCGCCGGCCGCGAACACGCCTTCCACCGAGGTCTGGGTGGCGTTGCCGCCCAGGCCCGAGCGGATTTCCAGGTAGCCGTTGTTCATCGCCAGCTGGCCGTCGAACAGGGTGGTGTTCGGGTGGTGGCCGATGGCCACGAAGAAGCCATGGGCGTCGATGTCGCGGGTACTGCCATCCAGGGTGGACTTCACGCGCACGCCGGTCACGCCGGCATCATTGCCCAGCACCTCCTCCACCTGGTGGTGCCAGACGGTCTCGATCCTGCCCTCGGCCACCTTCTTGAACAGCTTGTCCTGCATGATCTTTTCCGCCTTCAGGGTGTCGCGGCGGTGGACCAGGTAGACCTTGCGGGCGATGTTGGACAGGTACAGTGCCTCTTCCACGGCGGTATTGCCGCCACCGACCACGACCACGTCCTGGTCGCGGTAGAAGAAGCCGTCACAGGTAGCGCAGGCGGACACGCCGCGGCCCTTGAACTCGTCCTCGGTCGGGATGCCCAGGTACTTGGCGGTGGCGCCGGTAGCGATGATCAGGGCATCGCAGGTGTACTCGTGGCTGTCGCCGATCAGCTTGAACGGGCGCTGCGACACGTCGGCGGTGTGGATGTGGTCGAAGATGACCTCGGTCTCGAAGCGCTCGGCATGGGCCTGCATGCGCGCCATCAGGTCCGGGCCCATCAGGCCGTGGGCGTCACCGGGCCAGTTGTCCACCTCGGTGGTGGTCATCAGCTGGCCGCCCTGCTGCAGGCCGGTGATGACGACCGGCTTCAGGTTGGCACGGGCGGCGTAGACGGCGGCGGTCCAGCCGGCCGGGCCGGAACCGAGGATGACGAGGCGCTGGTGGCGGGAGGGCAGGCTGGTGCTCATGTAAACTCGCGAAAAGGTAGATGGGACAAGGCGCTGGCGATGTTTGCGCAGCATCCGTGGCTGGTCATAGAGTGGCGGCTGGGGCAGGGCGATTCAAGCCGATGAACAGAACGCCGTCATCCAGTGGTGGTTGCGGCGGCCCGAATGCCCCGTGAAACGTCGCATAACTGAAAACTGACGCCGTCTCATTTATTATCAATCACTAACAGCGCATTCCAAAGGTATGGTCTAAGGTGGCGAAGCAGGTCCCCGAACGCTCCAAGTCCGACGACAGCAAGGCGTCACGTCGCACGGCCGCGGCGGCGACGACCGATAATCCACGCCGCCAACGCCTCTGGCGCGACCTTGGCCTGATCGCCATCGCGCCGGCCCTGCTGTACCTGGCGGCCAGTCTGTTCACCTATTCAGCCACCGATCCGGGCTGGTCGCATACCGGCAGCGTGGTCGCGCCGGTACACAACCTCGGCGGCCGCGCCGGGGCCTGGATCGCCGATGTGCTGCTGCAGCTGTTCGGCTATGTCGCCTTCCTGCTGCCGGTGGTGCTGGGCGCTCTGGCGTGGATCGCCATGTTTGGCCTCAAGCGCGAGAGCAAGGGCGAGAACGACCTGGACCCGGCGCTGCGCCTGGTCGGGCTGGTCGGTTTCCTGATCGCCGGCACCGGCTTCCTGCATGTGCGCCTGTTCAGTGGCGATGTGTCCAGCGCCGGCGGCATCCTCGGCAAGCTGGTTGGCAATTCGCTCACGGTGGGCTTCGGTGCGCTGGGTGCGAACCTGTTCGTGCTGGTGCTGCTGCTGGCCTCGATCACCCTGGCAACCGGGCTGTCCTGGTTCACGGTGATGGAGAAGATCGGCCGCGGCGTGATGTCGTTGGCACCGTTGCTGGCGCGCAAGAAGGAAGAAGTCACCGAGTGGCAGCAGACCCGGGTGATGCGCGAGGAGCGCCAGGAAGTGCGCAAGGCCGACGCCGAGGTGCGCGCCAAGCGCGAGCCGGTGAAGATCGAGCCACGCCCCGAGCCGGTGATCGAGAAGAGTGACCGGGCCAAGCGCGACACGCAGATCCCGATGTTCCGTGGCGTCAATGGCGACGGCTCGGACCTGCCGCCGCTGGCCCTGCTGGACGACCCCAAGCCGCAGCCGGTGGGCTACGACAAGGAAACCCTGGACGCGCTGTCGCGGCAGATTGAGTTCAAGCTGAAGGATTTCCGCATCGACGCCCAGGTGGTCGGTGCCAATCCCGGCCCGGTCATCACCCGCTTCGAGATCGAGCCTGCGCCGGGCATCAAGGTTAGCCAGATCAGTTCGCTGGACAAGGACATCGCGCGCGGGCTGTCGGTGAAATCGGTGCGCGTGGTCGACGTGATTCCGGGCAAGTCGGTGATCGGCCTGGAAATCCCCAATGTCACCCGCGAGATGATCTACCTGTCCGAGCTGCTGCGCTCCAAGGAATACGACAAGTCGGCGAGCGTGCTGACCCTGGCGCTGGGCAAGGACATCGCCGGGCGCTCGACCGTGGCCGACCTGGCGCGCATGCCGCACCTGCTGGTGGCCGGTACCACCGGTTCGGGCAAGTCGGTGGCGGTCAACGCGATGGTGTTGAGCCTGCTGTTCAAGGCCTCGCCGAAAGACCTGCGGATGCTGATGATCGACCCGAAGATGCTCGAACTGAGCGTCTACCAGGGCATCCCGCACCTGCTGGCGCCGGTGGTCACCGACATGAAGGAGGCCGCCAACGGCCTGCGCTGGTGCGTGGCCGAGATGGAGCGCCGCTACAAGCTGATGAGCGCGGTGGGCGTGCGCAACCTGGCCGGCTTCAACAAGAAGGTGAAGGAAGCCCAGGACGCCGGTCAGCCGCTGATGGACCCGCTGTTCAAGCCGAACCCGGAACTGGGCGAGGCGCCGCGCCCTCTGGAGACGCTGCCGTTCATCGTCATCTTCATCGACGAATTCGCCGACATGATGATGATCGTCGGCAAGAAGGTGGAAGAGCTGATCGCGCGCCTGGCACAGAAGGCGCGTGCGGCCGGCATCCACCTGATCCTGGCCACGCAGCGCCCGTCGGTGGACGTGATCACCGGCCTGATCAAGGCCAACATCCCGACCCGCATTGCCTTCCAGGTCAGCTCGAAGATCGACTCGCGCACCATCCTCGACCAGTCCGGTGCGGAAACCCTGCTGGGCCACGGCGACATGCTGTACCTGCCGCCGGGCACCGCCATGCCCGAGCGTGTGCACGGTGCCTTCGTTTCCGACGAGGAAGTGCACCGCGTGGTCGAGCACCTCAAGGCGATGGGCCCGGCCGACTATGTCGACGGCGTGCTGGACGAAGTGCAGACGATGGGTGACGGCGTGGTCGTCGGCGCCACCGGCCTGCCCGAGAACAGTTCTGCCGGCGATGAGTCCGACCCGTTGTATGACGAAGCGCTGCGGGTGGTCACCGAGACCCGCCGCGCCTCGATTTCCGGCGTGCAGCGCCGGCTGAAGATCGGCTACAACCGTGCAGCGCGACTGATCGAGGCCATGGAGGCGGCCGGCGTGGTCAGTCCGCCCGAGCACAACGGCGACCGCACGGTGCTGGCACCGCCGCCGCCGAAGTAAGACCCGACGTATCCCCCACGACGTCCAAGGAACCGACGCATGCTTCACCCCGTACCCAGCGCGCTGGCACTGGCGCTGGCAGCCTTCCTGGCTGCCGGCCCGGCACTGGCAGACACCGCCACCTCCGCGCCCGCTACGGCGCCGCCCTCCACCAGCGGCGATACCGAAGCCAGCAACAATTTCAGCATTGTCCGTTACCGCGCCGATTACCAGGTGCGGCCCGATGCGGGCAATGTGCAGACCGAAACCTACGAAGTCCTGCTCAAGACCAAGGCCTCCGTCGAGCAGTTCAGCCAGGTGCGGCTGAGCTACAGCGAGAAGATGGAGACCCTGGAAGTACTGGGCGCCTACACCATCACCGCCGACGGCCAGCGCCGCGACGTGCCGGCCGACCGCATCTACACCCAGGAGAGCTACTCCAGCGCTTCGGCGGCGATGTACGCCGACCGCAAGGTGCGGGTGATCGTGTTCCCGAACCTGGCCCCCGGCACCCGGCTGTACTACCAGGTGCGCAGGACCCAGACCACCCCGTACTTCCCGGGCTATTTCGGCCTGTGGGAGACCTTCAATGTCTTCACCGAATACGAGGACGCCGAGGTTACCCTCAGTGCGCCGGCCAACCTGCCGATGTTCGTCGACAGCCGTGGCGTGCAGGGCAGTGATCGCCCGACGGTGAAGAACGGCCAGGCGCAGTGGCGCTGGCGCTACCAGCGCCACGAGGCGATGCCGGCGCAGAACTGGTCGGCAGCGGGTTGGGAGTTCGGCCCGAACATCATGGCCAGCACCTATCGTGACTGGTCGCAGATGGGCCGCGCCTACCAGCTCAAGGCAGGTCCTGCGGCGCAGGTCACCCCGGAGCTGCAGGCACTGGCCGACCAGGTGACCGCCGGCATCAGCGACCGCCGCGAGCAGGCCGATGCGCTGTACCGCTGGGTGGCGCAGAACATCCGCTATGTGGCGGTGTACCTGGGCAACGGCGGCCTGGAGCCGAACAGCGCGCAGAGCATCCTCGACAACCACTATGGCGACTGCAAGGACCACGTGACGATCCTGGAGGCGCTGCTGGCGGCCAAGGGCATCGCCAGTTCGCCGGTACTGATCGGCGCCGGTGGCGGCCCGACCCTGCCGAAGATCCCGGTGCTGGGCCGCTTCAACCACGCCATCACCTACATCCCCGAGTTTGATCTGTACCTGGATTCGACCACCGCGTGGGCGCGCTTCGGCCAGCTGCCGGAAGGCGACCTCGGTGCACCAGTGATGCGTACCCGCGACGCCACGCTGGCACGCACGCCGGCCAACACGCCGCAGCGCAATGCCACGTCCATGGAAGTGCGCTTCACCTTCGATGCCAATGGCAACCTGCGTGGCGAAACGATTCCGAAGCTGGGCGAGAACGCCGAAATCGGCATGCGTGCGCAGTTCGCCCAGCTCAACGCACAGAACCGTGCGCGCGCCGAGGAGCAGATCATGGCCGCGTCCGGCTTCGATGGGCGAGGGCAGCTGCAGATCCAGGGCGTGCCGGTCGACCTGACCCGGCCGTTTGGCTACCGCATGGCGTTCCAGGCCGAGGACTACGCCGATTTCAGCGTGGCCGGCGGCATGGCCGTGCCCGATCCGCCGGGCGGCGAGTCGGTGCGCGGTCTGTACGCCACCGCCTCGGCGCCGGCCAACGAGACGCCGTTCTACTGCAATGCCAGCCTGCGCGAGGAAACCTACCGCCTGCAGTTCCCGGCCAATGCACCGATCATCGCCATCCCTGCCAGTCAGCGTTTCAGTAACGCCGCCGGTGAGTACCGGGTGGACTGGAGCCGCGAGGGCCAGGACGTGGTCGTGCACCACCGCCTGCAGCAGAACGCGGTGCGTGGCCCGGAGGCGCTGTGCCAGCCGAAGGACTACTCGGCGTTCCGCGCGCTGTATCGCGAAGTGCGGCGCGGCTTCCGTGGCCAGGTGCTGTACGGCAAGCTGCCGGGCGCGGGCGGCTGAATCGCCGATGGACGTTCGGGGCGGCATAATGTCGCCCTGATCGCCCATTCATGATTCTCCGGGCACACTGGCTACCACCTTTCCTGGCGCATGCGCCCACAGGATTCCTGCATGAACTTCCGCTTCCGCCGTTTCCTTGCCACCACCACCCTGGCCGTGGCCTGCGCCGCAGCCGGCAGTGCCTGGGCCGGTGCCCGCGATGACCTGAAGAGCTTCACCAGCGGCCTGAAGGGCCTGGACGGCCAGTTCAGCCAGCAGGTGTTCGACAGCCGCGGCAAGGTGAAGGAATCGACCAGCGGCCGCGTTGCCTTGTCCGCACCGCGCCTGTTCCGCTGGGAGTATGTGCGCCCGCATGAGCAGCTGATCGTGGCCGACGGCAAGAAGGTCTGGATGTACGAGCCGGACCTGGAACAGGCCACCGTGCGCGAGCAGGGCAAGGAAGAGCAGAACAGCCCACTGACCGCGCTGATCAATCCGGCGCTGCTGGAGCAGCAGTACGACGTCAGCGAAGAGGCCGCACAGCGCGACGGCCTGCAGTGGCTGTCGCTGTCGCCGAAGCGCGAGACCGAAGCCAGCTTCCAGTACGCTGCGCTGGGCTTCAACGCCCAGGGCCTGGCCAAGATGGAAATCACCGACGCGGTCGGCCAGCGCACCGTGATCAGCTTCACTGGCTGGAAGCGCAACCCGGGCTTCGCCGCCGGCACCTTCAGCTTCACCCCGCCGAAGGGCACCGACGTCATCGGTAACTGATCGGGGACGCCGGGCATGGCCCGGCGCTACCTGCTCCGGTGGGTGCCAACCGGCACCGCATTGGTGGGTGTCAACCTTGGTTGACACGCTTTTGATCTGCCGGCCAGCGGCCGACACTACCGATCATGGCCCGGCCGCCGTGGTGGGTGCCAACCTTGGTTGGCACGCTCTCGCGGTACAATGGCGCTGTGCCAAGACATCGCTCCACCTCCTTCCCCGGCCCCGATCTGCTGAGCGTCGATCGGGAACATCTGCGCCCGCTGGCCGAGCGCATGCGCCCGCGCACCCTGGACGAAATGGTCGGGCAGAAGCGCCTGCTGGCGCCCGACAGTGCGCTGCGCCGCGCGGTCGAATCCGGTCGCGTGCATTCGATGATCCTGTGGGGGCCGCCAGGCTGCGGCAAGACCACGCTGGCGCTGCTGCTGGCCGAGTATTCCGACGCCGAATTCCGTGCCATCTCCGCGGTGCTGTCCGGCCTGCCGGAAGTGCGCCAGGTGCTGGCCGAAGCCGCGCAGCGTTTCGCCGAAGGCCGGCGCACCGTGCTGTTCGTGGATGAAGTGCATCGCTTCAACAAGGCGCAGCAGGACGCGTTCCTGCCGCATATCGAGCGCGGCACCATCCTGTTCGTTGGCGCCACCACCGAGAATCCGTCGTTCGAACTGAACTCGGCGCTGCTGTCGCGCTGCCGCGTGCATGTGCTGGAAGGCGTTTCGCCCACCGACATCGTCGAGGCGCTGGAACGTGCGTTGGGTGACCGCGAGCGCGGCCTGGGCGACGAGGGTATCGAGGTCGCCCCCGAGCTGTTGCTGGAAATCGCCACCGCAGCGGATGGCGACGTGCGACGTGCGCTGACCCTGCTGGAAATCGCCGCCGAACTGGCGGGCGGCGAGGGTGGCCGCATCACCCCGCAGACCCTGACCCAGGTGCTGGCCGATCGCACCCGGCGCTTCGACAAGGGCGGCGAGCAGTTCTACGACCAGATCTCGGCGCTGCACAAGTCTGTGCGCAGCTCGAACCCGGATGCGGCGCTGTACTGGCTGACCCGCATGCTCGATGGCGGCTGCGATCCGTCCTACCTGGCGCGTCGGCTGACCCGCATGGCCATTGAGGACATCGGCCTGGCCGATCCGCGTGCACAGAGCATGGCGTTGGAAGCCTGGGACATCTACGAGCGGCTGGGCAGCCCGGAAGGTGAGCTTGCCTTCGCCCAGCTGGTGCTCTATCTGGCCAGCACCGCCAAGTCGAATGCCGGCTATGCGGCGTTCAACCAGGCCAAGGCCGACGTGCGCGAGAGTGGCACCGAAGAGGTGCCGCTGCACCTGCGCAATGCGCCGACCAAGCTGATGAAGGAGCTCGGCTACGGCGCCGAGTACCAGTACGACCATGACGCCGAAGGTGGCATCGCGCTGGACCAGACCGGCTTCCCGGATGCGATGGGCGAGCGGGTGTACTACAACCCGGTGCCACGTGGCCTGGAAATCAAGCTGAAGGAAAAGCTGGACCGGCTGCGTGCCGAGCGCGAAGCGGCGAGGGCCGCAAAGGGCCGTTGAGCCCGCTTCTGTAGCGTCGAGCCATGCTCGACTTCGCTCTTGCGCAGGTTACGGGTTGCTTCTGGAACAGCAGTCGAGCATGGCTCGACTCTACAGGCGCATGGCAGTCGGGTAGGGCGCGGCGCTACATTGTCGTGTGCGCGTGCATTTGGCACACTGCGCGGCTTCTCTTTTCAAGGATTGATGCCGTGCAGGAAATGATTCTGCCGTTGAAGCGCTACGCGCAGTTCGAGGGCCGCGCCAACCGCCGCGAGTACTGGATGTACCAGCTGTTCCTGTTCCTGGTCGCAACGGCGGTGATGGTGCTGGCCGGTGTGCTGGCAATTCTCCTGCGCAACAGCGCCGATGCACTGGCCGGCATCCTGGTCGGCATGGTGGTGCTGCTGGGTGTGATGTGGCTGGCCACGATCGTGCCGTTGATTGCCGTGACCGTGCGCCGCCTGCATGACTGCAACCAGTCGGGCTGGCTGTTCCTGCTGGCGCTGGTGCCGGGCGGTGGCATCGTGATCATGATCTTCTCGCTGCTGCCGGGTACGCCGCAGGAAAATCCGTATGGCCCGGTGCCCACGGGGCCGTGATGCTGCACGAGTCGAGCATGGCTCGACGCTACAGAGGCAAAGAAAAGAAGCCGGCGTTTCGCCGGCTTCGTCTTTACTTGATGGTGCAATCGCCGAAGGACAGGTAGTCCGTGCCCGAGCTGAACTGCAGCGTGCAGCTGGCGGTGAAGACAGCGCCTTCTTCCAGTGCGCCCAGTTTGGCCGCCTGCTGCTCATCATCGCTGGTCAGCCGGGCCAGGACATTGCCCTGGTCATCGCCGGCTTCGATGAGCGGCTCGCCCGCCATGTTGCTGGAAACGCCCAGCGCCACGGCGGTGAAGGTCACCGTCTGGTTGAGTTCTTCCATGCTCAGCGTCGAATTGCCGGCTTCTTCAAAGGCCTGGTAGAGCGTCGGAAGATCCTGTGCGGCGTGGGCTGCCAGCGGCGCGAGCAGGCCGAGGGTGAGGGCGATCAGTGCGGTGTGCTTCAAGGGGTCTCACAATCATGGGATCCGATCCCATGGCGGTCGTGGCGCGGATGAACACGGCCGGGACGGCGGCAGACTGCCCGCCCTCCCTGGCAACGTTGGAAGCGGGGCGGTCCAATGCCCCGGTGGGCGGCAAAATAGGGGAAATTCCGCCCTCTGTGCAAGCGGGCATGCGCGCGCGTGATACACAGTGTGACGCGTGATCGATGTGATAATCATTCGCGTTTGCGGTAGACTGCGGTCCCTTGTGAACCGGCGGCTACGGGCCGCTTCTGCCGCCGCCGATGAAGCATCTTGTCCTGCCTCCGCACCGTGGTCCGCTGGCCCGCGGCCTCGTCGCCCTGATGATGGGTCTGCTCCTGGCTACTCCGTACGCCCATGCGCAGCAGCGCAACCCGTTGCAGAAAATCGGCCACACCGTGCTCGACGAGCCGGCGGCCAGCTATCGCTTCGAGCATTTCGTGGTGGACAGCCCCGACCAGCAACGCCGCTGGCGGGTGAACGTGGCGATCCCGGCAAAGGCGGGCAAGGCGCCGCTGCCGGTGTTGTACGCGCTGGACGGCAATGCCGTGGCCATGGTGCTGGACCAGCCGATCCTGGCCGAGCTGGCGGCACGCAAGGCACCACCGGTGCTGGTGCTGATCGGCTACGACAACGACCTGCGCATCGATTCGAAGGCGCGCACCCGCGACTACACCGCGTGGATCGACCGTGCCGACGACGAGAGCGGCACGACCCAGGCGGTGGGAGGGGGTGCGGCAGCGTTCCTCGATGTGATCGAACGCCGGATCAAGCCGGAAGTCGAGCGCCGCGCACGCATCGATGCGCAGCAGCAAGCGCTGTGGGGCCACTCGCTGGGTGGGCTGTTCGTGCTCAATGCGCTGTACACCCGTCCGGCGGCGTTCCAGTCCTACCTGGCAGCCAGCCCGTCGCTGTGGTGGAGCCAGGGTGCGGCGCTGGGCGATCCGGAACAGCAGTTTGTGCAGAACCTGCACGGCCAGCACGCAAAGCTCTGGTTGATGCTGGGCGGCGCGGAGCGCATCGGTGACCGCGGCAAGCGCGACATGAACAACCCGCGCGTGGTCGCGCACCTGCGCCGCATTGGCGGTGCCACCCCGGACGCAGCGATGCAGCTGTCCGAACGGCTGGGCAAGGTACCTGGACTGAGCGTTCACTACCGCGAGTTCGACGGCCTCGGCCACGGTCCGATGCTGCCAGCCTCGTTCCACGCTGCGCTGCATGAGTTGTATGGCGTGACCGATCGCAGCGCGGGCGACGGCGCTGCCACTGGCAGTGACAACGCCGCCGAATGAATCCCCTCGCACGCGATGCCGTGCGACCCCACTACCCAGGCGAGGCTGCCGACGTGCAGCGGCCCAGGCAACCGATGACTCCCGCGCCACGTGGCGCGGCCTACGTGTGCAAGGAGCCTTCCATGTCGTTCCGTCCGTCTTTCCGTCTCACTTCCCTGGCCGCAGGCCTGTTGCTGGCAGTGACCGCCACCGCGCAGCCGGTATTCGACCAGCCGGCCAATGCCACCTTCAAGGGCCAGGTCGTCTCACGCGGTGAGAACGTGGTTCCCGGCAGCACCGCCGACGTGGTCGGTCGCGGTTTCGTGCCCGGCCAGAAGGTCAGCCTGCTGCGTGGCGACAGCGTGCTCAACGCGCAGCCGTTGGTGGTCGATGCCGATGGCAACTTCAAGACCCAGCTGAGCATTCCGACCGATGCGGTGCCGGGCACCCACCCGGTGGTGGTGCGTGCCAGCCAGCCGGCCGCGGCCACGGTGCTGAAGCTGCGCGTCTCGCCGCAGCTGCCGCTGTCGGGCCAGGCGCAGTTCGCCACCCAGTCCAACAAGCTGGTGCCGGGCCTGTACCAGTCCGCCTACAGCGCCGCCAGCAACGCGGTGTTCGTGACCTCGGCGGTGGGCCGCCCGCCGGTGACCCAGTCGCAGCTGCTGAAGCTGGACCCGAAGACGCTGAAGGTGACCAAGGCGATCACCCCGGCGCAGGTGCCGGGCAGCACCAATGGTGCGGTGTATGCGGTCTACGGCGTCGGCGTGGATGACACCAATGGCAACGTCTGGGTCACCAATACCCGCCAGAACTCGATCGCGGTCTATCGCCAGAAGGATCTGTCACTGGTCCACCAGTTCCCGGTCGATGCCGTGCCGCACGCGCGCGACGTGGTGGTCGACGGCACCCACGGCAAGGTGTTCGCCTCGGCCACCGGCGAGGACCACCTGTCGGTGTTCGACGCCAAGACCTTCAAGGAATTGCCGGCGGTGACGCTGGAGTCCGGCGTCGATGACGGCAAGTTCACCCCGATGAGCCTGGTGCTGGACGAGAAGGGCGGCAAGCTGTTCACCGTCAGCATCGGTACGCCGGAAGCGGCGGTGATCGACGTGGCCAGCGGCAAGGTCGACAAGGTCATCGACCTGGGCAATTCGATCAGCGCCTCCGGCGTCGCCTTCGATGCGGCACGCAACCGCCTGTACGTGGCCTCGCAGGGCACCGACAACCTGTTGATCGTCGATGTGGCCGCCGGCAAGGTGCTGCACGATGTGCCGGTCGGCGCCGGTGCGCTGAACGTCGCCTTCGACGATGCCTCCGGCCTGGCCTACGTCAGCAACCGCGGCGCCGGTACCGTCACCGTGGTCAACGGCGACGGCAAGGTGGTCGCCAACCTTGAGGGCGGCACGCTGCCGAACCACGTCCGCGCCGATGGCAAGGGCAATGTGTTCGCGGTGAACAAGTCGCGCGGTGCCGAAGACCCGAAGGGTGACCGCATCACCCGCATCACCCCGAAGCAGTAAGCCACCGGGCCGGGCGGCGCGTGTGCCGCCCGGCCAGCAAGGAGAACGTCCATGAACATCGCGTCCCGTCTGCGCCTGTGCGCGCTTCCCCTGGCTGTTTCGCTGGCGCTGTCCGCCTGCGGTGGCGCGCCGGCCCCGTCCGAGAGCCAGAAGCCTGCCGAGGCGTCGGCCGCCACGGCGGCGACTGAAGGTGCGTTGCCGGCAGGCTGGCAGCGCGTGGCCGGTGCCGAGATGCCGGCCGTGCACGACCAGAAGGCGGTGCTGCCGGCCAAGGTGCATTCCGATGACGGCGCCGATATCGAGGTGGCCGATACCAGCCGCATCATCGCCGGTGGCGACGACGTCATTGCGGTGGTCGAGGCGCTGGGCCTTGGCAAGCAGGTGTTTGCCGCGCCGACCAACACCACCACCCAGGCGGGCCTGGCCGCGCCTCACCAGTTCCTGTTCAATCGCACTACCGGCGTAGAGGGCGTGCTGAGCCTGCAGGGTTCGTTGTTCCTGGGCAACAGCCTGCGCCGCCATACCGAGCTGGCGAAGAAGCTGCGCGAAGTGGGCGAGCCGGCCGTGGTCATCGACGATCTTCAGCCGGCCCCGGACAAGGTGCGCAAGGTCGCCGCCGCCCTCGGGCTGGCCGAGGCAGGGCAGGCACTTGCTACGCAGGTGCAGCGTCAGCTCGACGAGGCTGCAGCGATTGGCAAGGGCCTGGGTCATGCGCCACGCGTGATCCACGTCTCGGCGACCGGCGCCGGTGGCGCACCGACCGTGGCCGGTGCCGACAGCGCCTCGGCGCAGCTGATTGCGCTGGCCGGTGGCGTCAACATCGGAACCGAGGCGGGGGTGAAGAACTACTCGCAGCTGAGCAACGAAGGCGTGGTCGCGGCGGCACCGGAGGTGATCCTGGTGACCGAGCATGACCTGCAGCTGTTTGGCGGCGCCGAAGGCCTGTGGAAGTCCTATCCGACGCTGAAGCAGACCCCGGCCGGGCAGGCCAATCGGGTCTGGGTGATGCCGGATGTGCAGCTGAAGTACACCAGTGTTGGTTCCGGTGCCGGTGCGCTGGCGCTGGCCAAGGCCCTGGCGGCGTTGCCGAAGGCATGAGTCCGGCGGATCGGCGTCGCCGTCGCGGACGGACGATGTTGCTGGTGGCGTTGCTGGCACTGCTGGGGGCAGTGCTGGCGTCGTTCGCCGTGGGTCCGTTGCGGTTGCCGCCGCTGGAGGTGATGCAGGCGCTGGGGGTGAAGCTGGGCCTGCTTGATCCGCAGGCGGTCAGCAGTCGCGACCTGGCCGTGGTCTGGCAGCTGCGCATCCCGCGTGCGCTGCTGGGGGCAATGGTCGGCGCATCGTTGGCGATGGCCGGCGCCAGCCTGCAGGGCCTGTTCGGCAATCCCCTGGCCGATCCGGGCATCGTCGGCGTCAGCCAAGGCGCGGCGCTGGGTGCGGTGGCCGCCATCGTGCTCGGTGCTGCCGGTGCGGCGGGCTGGCTGGTGCCGGTCGCCGCGTTCGTCGGCGGCGCATTGGCCATCGGCCTGACCTACGCATTGGCGCGTCCGGGCAAGGGCAGCGGCAATGCCACCCTGCTGCTGGTCGGCATCGCGATGGCCGCGTTCTGCTCGGCGCTGATCGGCTTCCTTACCTACATTGCCAGCGAAAGCGAACTGCAATCGCTGGTGTTCTGGCAGATGGGCTCGCTGGCACGCGCCAACTGGGCCGATGTGGCAGCAGTGGTGCCCTTGTTCGCGATCGGCGTGTTCGCGCTGCAGCGGCTGGCCACACCCCTCGACATGCTGGCGCTGGGCGAACGCCAGGCGCAGCACCTTGGGCTGGATGTGACCCGCACCCGTCGCCGCCTGGTCGCGTTCAGTGCGCTGCTGGTGGGCGCAGCGGTGGCCTTTGCCGGTTCGATCAGCTTCGTTGGCCTGGTGGTGCCGCACGTGGCGCGCCTGCTGGTTGGCCCTGGCCATCGCTGGCTGCTGCCGCTGTCCGGGCTGCTGGGTGCATTGCTGATCGTAGTGGCCGACACCGCAGCGCGTACGCTCGACCCGCCGGCAGAGATTCCGCTGGGCCTGTTCTCGGCCGCGCTGGGCGCGCCGTTCTTCCTCTGGCTGGTGCTGCAGCAGCGCCGCAAGGCGGCGCCATGAGCGTACTGTTGAAGCTGCACGAGGTGGTGGTGCGCCGCCAGCAGCGCGAAATCCTGCATGGCATCTCGCTCGCGTTCGAGCCAGGCACGGTGACTGCGCTGGTAGGCCCGAATGGCGCAGGCAAATCCACGTTGCTGGCGGTGGCGGCCGGTGATCTTCGCGCTGACGCAGGCGAGGTGAGCCTGCTGGGCAAGCCGCTGGCCACCTTCAAGGCGGGGCCGCTGGCGCGCGAGCGCGCGGTGATGCCGCAGGAGCACGGCGTGCGTTTCGCCTTCAGCGTGGAAGAAGTGGTGGCGATGGGGCGCTTGCCGCACCCGCCCGATCCGGTTGCCGATGATGCCCAGGTGGAAGCGGCGATCGATGCTGCCGAGCTGCAGGCGCTGCGCCTGCGCGAAGTGCAGCAGCTGTCCGGTGGCGAGTCCGCTCGCACCACGTTTGCGCGCGTACTGGCGCAGGACACGCCGCTGCTGCTGCTGGACGAGCCAACCGCCGCGCTGGACCTGCGTCACCAGGAGCGCACCCTGCGCAGCGTGCGGGCCTGCGCCGAAGCGGGGGCCTGCGTGATCGTGGTCCTGCATGATCTGAATCTGGCCGCGGGCTATGCCGATCGCATCGTGCTGCTGGAGCAGGGCAGAGTGGCCGCCGACGGCACGCCGCTGCAGGTGCTGACCGAGGACAACCTGCAGCGGGTCTACCAGCAGGATGTGGTGGTGCTGCAGCATCCGCGACGCGGGGTGCCGCTGGTGGTGGTGACCTGAGGTCGCTGGATGTCGCAATTGCCCCGATGTTGATCGCCATGCCGCTGCTCGAATGTTCAGGCGCCCGGCGCCGTTGTGCTGAGTGAACAGGGCGTTGGCCAGCGATCTTCAGTCAGCAGGAAGGCGTGGCGCAGGTTGGTTGAGGCGAACAGCTACGCCTGACTGAATGGTGTTGATCGTGATCGGGTGCGGTGGAGCTGCCTGTCATGCTGCGACGTACCATGGGTAGTTCGCTCTCTTCAATGGAATGTTCCTCCCCATGAAACATCATTTCTCCAGCGCCGCACTGCTTGTTTCGCTGGCTGCAACCGCGTGTACCGGCCACGCGGCACCTACCCGCACGGTGTCGATCGAAAAAGCGGCCGACCAGGCCACGTCGATCGAGACCCGCCAAGCCACTGGCGCAGGCGCAAAACCTGACCTGTTCACCACGCACTACTACGCAGGTGGCGCGATGCTGATGGCCTGGGCCGACCAGCAGGTGCTGTTGCTCTGCAAGAAATCGGCGTACCTCAACTTGCCGGGCATGAAGCCCGCAGCCATCGATCTGCCGCTGGAGAAGCGTCAGATGGTTGGCTACCAGGCCATGATGGCCGGCTACGGCGGCATCGCCGCGATTGGCGGGCTGGTCAATGGCACGGTGGAGGTGGCCGATGATGGCAGCGAAGTGCGCCGCCCCACCGAGCGCTCCTGGGCGTACGGCATTGAACGCTACGATGTGATCAGCCAGCGCATGCCCGATGGTGCACTGCGTGTGCGGGCACTGAAGACCGCGACGGTGAACACTGCCAAGCCGTCCAAGCCGGGGGACACCTTCAGCAGCGATGAGGACCAGGCGGCGCGCCTGAGCGAACTGGGCGCGGTGGGTAGCTGGACGGAAATCACGATCCATGACACGCCCAAGCGCGGCCAGATCCATGGCGATTACTCGCTGAAGGATTGGGTGTCGGTGACGGGCGACCACGCCACCACGGTGAGCGAGGCGCGCCGCATCAACGGCTGCGAGTGATTCTGCCTGGCCGGGCCGGATGATTTCGTGCAGCGAAAGACGCTGACCCCGGCAAGCCTCATCGTTCCATCCATGCGTGCAATATTCACTTGCGCGCCAGATTGGCAGGTCTAGAATGCGCCCCATGAACCGGATGCCGCTCCTGAAGTTTTTCACCCTGATCCGCGCAAGCGCGGAACGGGCGTGTCTGCCTGGAGCCCCACGAGGCCGCTGAGACGGCCATCGCTGGACCTTCGACAGAGCGCCCTCCGGGGCGCTCTTTTCGTTTCCGCAGTTCCATTCCCCGTAACCCGATGTACCGCAAGGAGAACGTGCCATGCACCAGATCGCCGAGACCGAACGCTAGCCGCGCGCCCTGTCGCCAACCGGGGTGCGCGGCCCCCGAAGTTGGCTTTGCAGGAACATCTTCATGAACACCCAGACCCTTTCCCGTCGCCGCAACCTGGGCATCATTGCCCACATCGACGCCGGCAAGACCACGCTGACCGAACGCCTGCTGTGGAAGAGCGGCGAGATCCATCGCGTCGGCGAAGTGCACGACGGCAATGCGACCACCGATTTCTCGGCGATCGAGCGCGAACGTGGCATCACCATCGGTGCCGCCGCGGTGCAGGCGCAGTGGGCGCCGCGCGACCTGCCGTCGCATCGGCTGACCCTGATCGACACGCCCGGCCACATCGACTTCGCCATTGAAGTCGAGCGTTCGCTGCGCGTGCTCGACGGCGCCGTGGCCGTGTTCTCGGCGGTGGATGGCGTGCAGCCGCAGTCCGAGACCGTGTGGCGCCAGGCGCGCCGCCATCGCGTGCCGCTGATCGCGTTCGTCAACAAGATGGATCGCGTCGGTGCTTCCTTCGAGCGCGTGCTGGAGCAGCTGCAGGACAAGCTGCTCGCGCGGCCGTGGGCGCTGGGCGTGCCGCTGGGCAGCGAGAGCGACTTCAACGGCTGGGTGGATCTGGTCGATGAGCGGGTGCTGCAGTGGCACGACGGTGCTGCGGCGACGATCACCGCGTGGGACGACGCAGCGCGCACGCAGTGGCAGGCGCAGCGCGATGCGCTGGTCGAGGCCGTAGCGGATCACGACGAGCTGCTGGCTGATGCCTGGCTGGAAGGCCGTGTGATCGATGCCGAACAGCTGCGTGCAGGCATCCGGCGCGCAACGTTGGCCGGTGCCGGGGTGCCGGTACTGGCCGGCGCGGCGTTCAAGGACAAGGGCATCGAAACGCTGCTGGACGCGGTGGTCGATTACCTGCCATCGCCGCTGGATCGGCCTGCCGTGGTCGCTGAAAGCGAGGATGGCGAGGTGGTGCTGCCGCCGGATCCGGACGGTCCGTTGGCCGGCCTGCTGTTCAAGATCACCCACCAGCAGCACGGCGCGCTGAGCTTCGTGCGGCTGTACTCGGGAACCTTGAAGGTGGGCGACGCGGTGGCCAGTTCGCAGCATCCGCAGGGTCGGCGCGTCAGCCGGTTGGTGCGGGTGCAGGCCGACCAGACCCACGACATCGAACAGGCCGTGGCCGGTGACATCGTCGCGGTGCTGGGCTGGAAGGATGCGATCAGCGGTGAAACGCTGAGCGGCCGTGCGCAGCCGTTGCGCCTGGAAAACATCCAGGCGCAGGCGCCGGTGCTGGCGTGGCGGTTGGAACCGGCGCGTGCGGCTGACCTGATCCGGATGGCGCAGGGCCTGGCCAGCCTGGCCCAGGAGGATCCGTCGTTCCGCGTCGAGACCGATCGCGATACGGCCGAAACCCTGGTCTGGGGCATGGGCGAGCTGCACCTGGAGGTGATGGTCGAGCGCCTGCGCAGCGAATGGAAGGTCGAGGTGGGCGTGGGCGCGCCGCGCGTGGCCTACCAGGAGACGCCGATGCGTGCAGTGGCCGGCGTGGTCGGCCGGCTGGTCAAGCAGACCGGCGGCCAGGGGCAGTTCGCGCAGGTGGTGCTGGACGTGGCGCCGCGCGAGGACGGTGGGGTCGTGTTCAACGATCGCATCGTCGGTGGCGTGGTGCCGCGCAGCTTCATCGCGGCGGTGGAGAAGGGCGTGCGCGCTGCGCTGTCGGAAGGCCCGCAAGGTCATCCGGTGGTCGGCATCGAGGTCAGCCTGGTCGATGGACAGACCCATGCCAAGGATTCCTCGGAAATGGCGTTCCATCGTGCCGGCGTCGAGGCGATCAAGGCGGCGCTGGCCGAAGGCGGCACGCAGCTGCTGGAGCCGGTGATGGCGGTGACGGTGCATTCGCCGTCTGCGTCGGTGGGTGACGTGGTGGGCGACCTCAATCGCCGTCACGGCCGCATCGCCCGCATCGAGGATCAGGACGGTCGCGCCGAGGTCAGCGGTTTTGCGCCGCTGGCGCAGCTGGTGGGCTACACCACTTCGCTGCGCTCGCTCAGCCAGGGACGGGCCAGCAGCGAGGCGCATCTGCACGGTTACGAGCCTGTACGTGCTGCATGAAGAAGGTGAGGGGAGTCCGTTCGCGGGCTCCCTTTTTTGTGTTGAGCGGTTCCCGTATCCACGCGTGGCGTGGTTCTGCCGCCGGAAGCGTGATGCATTTGCACTGCATTGCAACAAAACTGCAGAAAAAGCTGGATTAAAGTGATGCCTCACGATAAATTGCGCACCCCCCGTTGCTCGCCGCCGCCCGCACCCCGCCCATGCGTGATGACAAAGACCCCGGAACCCTGGAGCTGACCCTGCCGCGCAAGCGCGGTCGTCCGCCCAAGTTCGGGTACGCAATGAGTGATGCACAGCGGGCTGCGCGCTACCGTGCGCGCAGGGCAGGGCAGGCCAATCACGCCGATGTGCGCTCCTGTTCGGACATGGTGCTGCTGGACAAGATCCGCGCTGCGGTGAGCGCCCGTGATACCGAACTGGCCGGTTTTCTTGTCCACGTGCTGTGGCAGCGATACCCCCTGCAACTGAAATAGGCCCTCGCCGGGGTGGCCCTTGTCATCGAGCTTGTTGATAATGCGGGATTCAGGTTGTTCCCGCTGGCGCGCCCGGGATGGCAGGCGCGCATGATCGAACGGTTCCCAAGATGACCACCACCAGCGACACCACCACCGAAGCGGCGCCGAGCGGCGCTCCCCTGTTCTACACCCGTCCGGTGCCGCTGCAGGCCGATGTGCACGCCGATCTGCGCGTCCTGCCGGGCAAGCTCGAGTTCGCCGCCGGCAACAACGCCATTCCGCTGGTGCTGGGCGAGTTCTCGCTGGCGCTGCACCACTTCCCGATCCTGTTCGCCGGCCCGACCGCGGTGCCGATGGCCGCCGTTGGCGTGTCGGAAGAGAACCTGTTCATCAAGGACGGCCTGTGGGAAGACGAGGCCTACATCCCCGCCTACCTGCGTCGCCACCCCTTCATCTTCATCGACACCGGCGCCGACAACGACTTCCTGCTGGGCATCGATGAAGAGAGTCCGCGCGTGGTCAAGGGCGGTGACGAAGGCCAGCCGCTGTTCGTCGACGGCAAGGCCACTGACATGGTGCAGCAGGCGCTGGAATTCTGTGGCCAGTTCACCCGTGAGCACGAGCAGACCCAGGCCTTCTCCAAGGCCCTGATCGACAACGGCCTGCTGGTCGAGCGCAACGCCACCGTGCGTACCCCGGATGGCCGCGAGTTCAACCTCAATGGTTTCCAGGTGGTCGACGTCGAGAAGTTCGTTGCCCTGCCGGAAGCGACCGTGGTGGAGTGGCACCGCAGCGGCTGGCTGGCGCTGATCCACCAGCACCTGATGTCGCTGGGTCGCTTCAATGACCTGACCCGTCGCCAGGTCGAGCGCCTGGCCGCCTGATCAGGCGGCAGGCATGGCTTCCGCGACGCGGGAGCCATGCCAGTGCCACAGCACCTGCAGCAGTCGCCGCGCATCGATCCAGTCGGGCGCGGAGTCATGGCCGAGTTCCCACAGATCGGCCGCGATCTCGGCCTGATCGGCGGCGCCGCAGATCTGCAGTGTTCCCTGCAGGCGGTGCGCATGATGGCGCATCGTTCCTGCATCGTGATCCGCGAGCGCCCGCTCGATACCTGTCAGCTCGCCGTGGATGTCGGCCAGATGCATGGGGCCCAGCGCCGCAACGGGGTTGGACGGTGCGTCGCCAGTGATGGGCGTCAGCTGCAACGCCTGCAGCAATTGCGTGACCTGCAGCGGCTTGGTCAGCATCGCGTCGAATCCGGCCTTGCGTGAATGCGCCACGTGCCTGCGCCCGGTGCGGGCGGACAGCGCCACCAGCCGCAGCGGCCCACTGGCCTGGCCGCGCAGTTGCCGCGCCAATGTGTAGCCATCCATGCCCTGCAGGCCGATATCCATCAGCACGACCGGGTGCGGGGCCTGACTCTGCTCGGCCAGGGCGTCCGCAGCGTCGGCAACGGCATGCACGTTCGCACCGAGTCGTCGCAGCTGCTCGGCGATGATCTGCCGGTTCAATGGGTGATCTTCCACCAGCAGCAGGTCGAGGCCGGCAAGCGGGCGGCCGGGGGCAGGTTCATCCGGGGCCACGACATTGCTGCCGGCGGGCTGTACCGGCAGGCACAGGGTGAAGCGGCTGCCGCGCCCCACGACGCTGTGCGCGGTGAGGTCGCCGCGCATGGCGCGGGCCAGTTCGCGGGCGATGGAGAGGCCGAGGCCGCTGCCTCCGCGCATCTGGCCGCCTTCGCCCTGCTGGAAGGCGCGGAACAGGTGCCCGATGTGCCTGGCGTCAATGCCAATGCCGCTGTCGATCACATCCAGCACCAGCGTCCGGGGCTCGATCGGTGGCGCAAGCTGCACGCGCAGATCGATGCCGCCGACATCGGTGAACTTCACTGCGTTGCCGAGCAGGTTGTCGACAATCTGACGAAGCGCCTCTGAATCCAGTGCGACAACCGGCACAGGATCGGGGTTGCAGTCGAATCGAAGCTGCAAGCCCTTCAGTCGGGCCTGGGGCCGGATCGCGTCCAACGATTGCCGGCAAAGCGATGCCACATTGCAGGCATCTGCGCGCGGCCTGAAGCCGCCACCGGCCAGGCGCGAGAAATCCAGGGACCGGTTCAGCAGGCTGCGCAATGAGCGCCCGGCGGCCGTCGCGGCCGCAAGCAGTTCGCGCTGACCGTTGGCCAGGGGCGATCGGCCCAGCAGATCGATCGACATCAGCATCGCCTGTGCCGAATTGCGCATCTCATGGCTGACCATGCCCGCCGCACGGGCATCACGGCGGCGCTCACGCCTGGTGCGACGGGCCGCGACATGCCACAGGATCGGCAGGCCGGCCAGCACCGCGGTCAGGGCCAGGAGCCAGTGCGGCGGCGGCATGCGCATGTGGTCGAACATGCGCTGGATCGAGGCGGGTAGTGCCTGGCGGGCCCAGAGTTGCAGCAGGCCTGCATGCTCTTCCAGCGTGATGTCGTGCAGTGCCTGGTCGATGCGCGCCAGCAGTGGGCGGTCAATGCTGCGCACCAGCAGGTACAGGTCGGTGGAGAATGCGCTCTCGAAGGGCTGCAGCTGCAGCGTGCCGCCGAAGTGGCGCCGGATCATCGGCTGCAGCGTCGATTCAAGGCCAATCGCGACATCAGCGACGCCGGTCTCGACAGCCACCAGTGTTGCGTGCCGATCGGGCAGATGCAGTAGATGGAGCTCGGGGTGATGCACCTGCAGCCATTCGGCATATGGCCCGCCATTGACGACGGCCAGTGTCCGCCCGTCCAGTTGCGCGACATCGTGTGGCAGCCGCCCCCCACCGCGGCCGGCCAGGACAGTCTTGCCGCCGCGGAAGGGAGCCGAGGCCGCCAGGTCGGCGCAGGGTTGGTGCAGCGGCCGTACTGCACCGATGACCAGCACCAGGTCGGCCTGCCCCTGGCATACCGCCGCCACCGAAGCATCAATGCTGGGGTAGGGATGCTCCGTGAAGCGCAGCTGCGAGTGGCGTGCCACGAGCGTGGCGTAGCCGTGGGCGAGGGTGGGCAGCGGCGCTGTATCAGCCAATGCCGGTGGCAAGGGGCGCAGCGAGGGCGCCGTCGCCACGCGGACTTCGCGTCCGGGCGCCCAGGGCGGCGACACCGGGTCCCCGACCGACACCATCGGCAGCAGCAACAGGACCAGCAGCAGGGCGGGAGGCAGGCGCAGGCGTTGGCGCCGACTCACAGTGACTCCAGCTGCTGCCGCATGGCATAGATCTCCGCATCGTTGCGCAGGCCCAGCTTGCGTAGCGCGGCCTTCTTCTGCGTGCTGACCGTCTTGATGCTGCGATGGCGCTGCTGGGCGATCTCCGAGACGGTGAGGCCGGCCAGCAGCAGGTGAAGCACTTCACGTTCGTTGCGGCTGAGGTCTTCGCTGTCCGCCGGATTCCGGCAGTCTGGGGGTAGGCGGTCCAGCCCAAGCGACACGCGCACGATCGCTTCGGAAAGCAGCGGCAGCGGCTCGGCCTTGCTGACCACGCCCCTGACCCCGGCGTCGATCAGCGGGCCGATGTGGATGCCGGGTGACAGGGTGGCGAAGGCGAGCAGGGGGACGGCTGGGAATGCCGCGCGCAACAGCCCCACCAGCTCCATGCAGTCGCGATCCCCGCGCGCCAGCGCCAGGTCGATGATGGCCACATCCACCGGTGTTCTTCGCAGATCCTGGATGAACGCATCGCTGTGCCCGTGGCTGGCGACGATCCTGAAACGGACGTCCCGGGACAGATGCAGTGCGGTCCCGCGTCGGACGACTTCGTGATCGTCCAGGAGTGCCAGTCGCAGCCGGCGCGGTGCAGGATATCCATTCATGCGCACAGAGGTGGTCAGCGCCCGCGGGCGTGGCGACCATTCTGGCGCTGTTGCCATGCCGCACATCGAATTTGTTGGGTTTTTGCGATTATTCCTAAATATCGATCATCAATGAATATTGAACTTGGCAATGATCATTGATGGGGGCGATGGACGGCGGGTCAGGTCGATGCGCTGCGCGGCGTGTGTGCGGCGGGTGCCATCAGCACGGTCAGCAGCAGGGGGGCGCCCTGCGTGCCGGCGTCGAGCGCGGTGGCCTCAAGCGTTTCGATCAATGCGTTGATGCGGGCGAGTTGCTCGTCATCGGCGCGGAAGGACAGGTGCCGGACCGCGCAGTTGCGCTGCGGCCCTTCAAAGCGGGCGGCGGCGCGGGTGGCGGCCGAGGCGAACGCGCGCAGGGTGGCGGCGACCACGCGCGTGGCCACGCGTACGAGGCTCCGCCGGCCGGCCGGGGTGCGCACCGCGTCGCGGGAGGACAGCCGTGCCGAGACCGCCGCGTAGACGGCTTCGGGCCGGCGGCCGGTGTCACGGTGTTCGGTGATGCGAACCAGGCCGTGCTTCTGCAGGTGCGCCAGGTGGTGGTAGAGCGCGGTGGCGGGGCGGCCCAGGCGCTCGGCGAGTTCGCGGATGCTGGCCGGACCCTCCGCGTCCAGGCGCTGCAGTATCGCCATCCGTGCGGGCGAGGCCATCGCGGCAAGCTGGGCGGGAGTCAGCTTCAGCGGGGCCGGGCGGGAGTGGCTTGCAGTGGCGGATTTCATAATTCAAACTATAGTTCAAATTTGAATTATCGGGGCAGGAATGCGCACGGCACGTTTTTTGATGGCCCTGGCGGGCCTGCTGCTGGTGATGATCGGCAGTGTCGGGCCCACTGTTGCCGCGGAAGGGCCGCACAGTGATGCCGCGAGCAGGGCGAGCGCCCCACTGGATGCGGCCGTGATCCAAGGCATCGACCGTGGCGTCGGCCAGGTCATGCGCCGCTTCAGCGTTCCCGGTGCGGCGGTGATGGTGCTCCAGGACGGGCGCTTGATTCACGCCAAGGCCTATGGCCAGCGCGACCTGGCGCGGGGCCTGGTGGTGCGCACCGACACGCCCTTCGAGATCCGCTCGATCACCAAGCAGTTCACCGCCGCTGCGATCGTGCAGCTGCAGGAGGCCGGCAAGCTCAGCCTGGATGATCCGCTTGCCAGGTATCTGCCGGACGCCCCGCATGCGCACGAGGTGACCTTGCGCCAGCTGCTGTCTCACACCAGCGGCCTGCACGATTATTTCGACGGGCCCGAACAGGAGGTCGATGCCCTGGTGACGCAGCCCATTGCATTTGATCGGCTGATCGCGCGCATCCGCGATCGACCTCTCGATTTCGCGCCGGGCAGCCGCTGGTCGTACTCCAATACCGGGTACCTGCTGCTCGGCCGGTTGATCGAGGTGGTATCGGGCGAGCGCTACGTCGACTACGTGCGCCTGCATCTGCTGGAGCCGCTGGACATGCGGCACACCTTCACCCTGGCCGATACGGAGCGACTGCAGGGCATGGCGGTGGGGTACCGGCACGAGGCGGGCGTCCTGCGCCGATCACCCTATTTCCACCCGGACTGGAGTGGGGCTGCCGGCTTCCTGGTCAGTACGCTGGACGATCTCGCACGCTGGGATCGTGGCCTGAGCGGGGGCCGGGTGGTCAGCCCGGCCGGCTACCGCGAAATGACCACCCCGGTTCACACCGCTGAGGGCGGCAGTGCCGACTATGGGCTCGGGTTGTTCGTCAACACTGTTTACGGCCAGGCCCGGATTGGCCATACCGGTGGCTCGCAGGGATTCACCACCGCCGACGAGTACTTCCCCGAGCTTGGGCTGCGCATCATTGCCTTCACCAATCTGGGGGACAAGACGCCGGAGGCCGGCATCACGCTGACCAATGCGGTCTTCAGTGCGCTTCATCCCGCCATTGTCGCTGCGTGGAGCCGGCCTGCGCCTGGCGAAGAAGCCGCAGTGACGGCGCGTGCACGGGCGACGTTTGAACAATTGCAGGCCGGGCACGGTTATGTGGATTTCAGCGCGAACCTGCGTACAAGGCTGGAGGCGGGGCTGGGTGCTGGGTTGGCGAAGGCGGTCGGGCCCTATGGCAAGCCGGATGCCTTGGTCTTCAAGGGCACGCAGGCCAGCGAGAAGGGCATGATGTACCGCTACGTGGCCACGTTCGGCCCGGGCGTCTTCATGCCGTACATGATCCGCCCCGACGAAGAAGGCAGGGTTGCAGGGTTCGCGCTGGATTGAGTGCCGGGAGCGGCTGCCTCCTGTGGGTACGCTGGATTGCGAAGGTCGCCGTCCGGCCCCGGCGATGCAGTGGCGCGGCTGCCGCTGAGGGCGTGCTGCACGGCCTGCTGCAGTTTTTCGAGATGGAACGGCTTTGCAACGAACGGGACCCTGCGATGCCTTGCCGGCACCAACTGGTCATAGACCGCCGACACGAACAGATAGGGCACGCCGAGCTCGGCCAGGCGATCGGCGACCGGGAACACCACGCCGTCGCGCAGCTCGATATCCAGCACGGCGCCGTCGAACTGCCGGGTGTCGAGCAGCCCCAGTGCATCGAACACGCTGTACGCATGCGTCACCTGGTCGCCTTCGCGCTGCAATGCCTGTTCCATCAATGTGGCCAGGTCGAACTGGTCCTCCACCAGCAGCAGGTTGCAGGTGTGCGGGCGGGATTCGGGATGCATGCCGGTGGTGCCTGTTTCACGTGGGGAACCGCAGTGTGCGGCCGGCCGTATCAACACCGTGGATGCGCGGTGTCAGCCTGGTGCGAAGTGCTGGCCGAGCGGCCGCGCAGGGCCGTAGCAGGGGTCATCGCACCGACTGCGGTACCCGTCGCAGCTTCCGGGTGTCATAGCCCATTGCCGCGATGCGTTGCACTGCCTGCTGGTAGTCGCTGTCTGACACCTGCGGCGTGCGTGCCATGAACCACACATAGTCGCGCTTGCTGCGCGCCACGATGGTCTGATCGTAGTCATCGGCCAGCCAGGCGATGATGTACTCGGCCTGGATCGGCCAGATGAACTGCATGCCCCACACCGCGCCGTTGCCTTCCTTTTCGACCCGGCCGATGGGATGCATCGACTTCTGTGGCGCGTCGAAGCTGCCCTTGCGATAGGTGAAGGTGGTCTGGATGCGCCCATCGGGCCGCAGTGCGTAACTCTCGACGGCATCGAAGGCCTCGCGCTCGGGACGCGAGGGAATGTGGGCGATCACATACCAGTCGCCCATGAAGCGCGGCACGTCCACCGATGGCGGGCGCGGCAGGGGGCGTGTGTCATTGGAACTGCAACCGGTACCGAACAGTCCGACCGCCAGCAGCGGGAGCAACGAAAAAATGCGCATGCGACACCTCAGCGGGGGCGGAACAGGTAATGGGCCACCAGCCACTGCTGGCCATCGTCGTAGCCGAACAGTTCGGCGCAGGCCATCCAGAACATACGCCAGCGCTGCCACCAGATCCGTGCGGCCGCTTCGCCGTAGGTAACAACCAGCACCGGCATCACGCGGTCGCGGGCCGCATCCTGGTTGGCCAGCCAATGATCGGCGGTGCGCTGGTAATGGGTGCCATCGATCAGCCAACGCTGCTCCAGCCGCAGGTCGCGCTGGAAGTGCAGCAGGGTGTCGGCGGCAGGCATCAGCCCGCCGGTGAAGAAATGGCGGCCCATCCAGTTGTCGCCGCCGTCGGTTTCGAACGGATACATCAGCGTGCGGTGCGCGAAGATATGCACGAACAGCGCGCCGTCCGGCTTCAGCCATTGCGCGATGCGCGCGAGCAGGCGCTGGTAGTTGCGTACGTGTTCGAACATTTCGACCGAGACGCAGCGGTCGAACTGCGCAGGTGGCAATTCCAGCTGGTTGACGTCGCGGGTGAGTACCTCGACGTTGTGCAGCCCACGCGACGCACATTGCGCCAGGATGTGCTGGCGCTGGCTGTTCGAATTGGACACGGCGGTGATCCGGGCGAGGGGATAGCGCTCGGCCATCCACAGGGTCAGCGAGCCCCAGCCGCAACCCAGCTCCAGGATGTGCTGGCCATCGGCCAGCCCGGCACGTTCGCCGTACAGGGCCAGCATCGCGTCTTCGGCCTGGTCCAGCGTCTCGTTGCCGGTCGGGTAGTAGCAGCTGCTGTACTTCAGCTGCCTGCCCAGGCAAGCCTGGAAGAAGGCGGCGGGCACCTCGTAGTGCTGGCGGTTGGCGGCATCGGTATGCAGCGCCAGTGGGCTGTCGGCCAGTTCGGCGATGCGGCGGTTGAAGCGGGCCGACTGGCCCTCGATGCCGCCCTCGGCTTCCTCGTGCAGGCGCTGCGCGCACAGGCGTCGGATGCCGGCGCGCAAGGCTGCATCCGGAACCCAGCCGCGCTCGGCCCAGGCGATCAGCCCGCTCTCACCCGCTTCGGCGGGGTTCTGTGACGGGATCGCGTTCATGCGGAATGCTCCTTGGAGGCGCGTGGGAACCAGGGGAAGAACATCGGGGTCGTGCGCTGATACTCGCGGTAGTCATCGCCGCGACTACGCAGGGCCTGCTTTTCGGTGAACGGAATACCGCTGAGGTAGCGCAGGAACACATACATCAGCAGCGGCCCAAGCCAGGCCATCCACCACAGTGGCGAACCCACGGCCAACAGCACGTAGGTGAACCAGTGCAGCCATTCGAAGAAATAGTTCGGGTGCCGCGAGTAGCGCCACAGGCCATCCCGGCAGGTGCGGCCCTGGTTGGACGGGTTGGCGCGGAAGCGGGCCAGCTGGCGGTCGGCCAGCGCCTCACCCCCCACGCTGAGCAGCCAGACGCCCGCAGCGGCCACGATCCAGATCGACAGCCCCGGCCGTGGGTTGGCCACGACCGCGACGAAGGGCAGGGCGAACAGGATGATCAGCAGGGCCTGGGCCATGAAGAAACCGAAGATCTTTCCCTGGTGGCCATGCCAGTGCTCGCGCAGGTAGCGATAGCGCCCGTCCTCCGCTTCGTGACGGACCCGGTGCCACAGATGCAGGGCGAGGCGGCTGCCCCACACGCCGCCGAGCACGCCCACCGCCACCCGTGGCATCAGCGCGCCATCGCCGAGCAACGCAAGCAACAGCGCAGATGCGCCGACGCCCTTGGCCCACAGCACATCAACCACCCCGATGTTCGTGTGGCGACATTGCCAGGCCCAGCCCCAGCTCATTATCAGCACGGCGTACAACAGCACCCATAACAGGTCGATCATGACGGCGCTCCAGCGAGGGGTGGCTGCGGCGTGCCGCGCGTTCCGCGCCGGGCACGGCTGCACAGCAGGGAAAGCGCGATGCTCCAGCCAATGCCGAGCACGAGCAGGCCGTGCCATGCCGGCGCTGCGAACCGTACCGCGTCGAAGCCGCGCGCAGCAGAGAGGTAGGCCAGCGGCGCCAACAGCAGGCCGAACAGCATCGGCAGCGCGGCGTGCCGCTGCAGGAAGCGCATCGAGGTGGTCAGCGTCATCGCGAACGCCGCCCACAGCGCCATGATCCACGGCGGCGGCGCCCAACCGAACGCGGCGGCGGCATAACGCACCGTGCCGCTGGCCGCTGCGCTGGCGTCAACCAGCCAGGCGCAGGCCAGTGCCCATGCCAGCAGCCGGAGCTCCAGCCTCGGCTGCGGGGACGTGAGCAGTTGGCTGCCGATGTACAGCGTCGCAGCCAGCAGTGCGGGCCACTGCCAGCCGCGGCCGGCGCCGGCCACGGCGCTCAGCCAGACCAGTTGGTTACCGAGCAGGTTGGCCCAGAAGCGGCCCATCTCAGTGCCCGCCGTCCGCATCCGTGATCGGCCGATGGCCGGGGCGCGCCAGCAGCAGGTGCGAGACACCGATCGAGCGCTCCAGGAAGCCGCCCTCGCAGTACGCCAGGTAGAACTCCCACAGCCGGCAGAAACGCGCGTCGAAGCCTTGTGCCTGCACGGCGGGCAACTGCGCCAGGAAGCGCTGGCGCCAGGCGCGCAGGGTCAGCGCATAGGAGTGCCCGAAATCCTGCTGGGCGATCAGCTGCAGGTCGCTGGATCGGGTCTTGGCCGCCATGATCGCGTTGATCGAAGGAATGAAGCTGCCCGGGAAGACGTAGCGTTTGATGTAGTCGACGCTGCGCCGGGCCTGCTCGTAGCGGTGATCCTCGATGGTGATGGCCTGCAGCAGGGCCACGCCGTCCGGCTTCAACAAGCGCTGCAACGTTGCCATGTAGGTATCCAGGTACTCGGCGCCGATGGCTTCGATCATCTCGATCGAGACGAGCTTGTCGAACTGGCCCTGCAGGTCGCGGTAATCCTGCATCAGCAGGGTGACCCGGTCCTGCAGGCCGGCGGCCTGCACGCGCTCGGCAGCCAGCGCATGTTGCTCGGCGGAAATGGTGGTGGTGGTGACGTGGCAGCCATAGTGCGTTGCGGCATGCACGGCGAAGCCGCCCCAGCCGGTGCCGATCTCCACCACGCGATCGCCAGGGCTGAGCCGCAGTTGCTGGCAGATGCGGTCCAGCTTGCGCCGCGAGGCCGATTCGAGCGATTCGCTTTCATCGGAGAACAGCGCCGAGGAATACATCAGGTCCGGCGACAGGAACAGGGCGAAGAAGTCGTTGCCGAGATCGTAGTGCGCGGCGATGTTGCGGCGGCTGCCTTCACGGCTGTTGCGGCGCAGGCGGTTCCAGCCGCGCAGCAGCCAACCGCCGGCGCGGGCCGGGCCGTGTTCCATGCTGTCGAGAAGATCGCGGTTGCGTACCAGCAGCCGTATCAGCGCGACCAGATCGTCGCAATGCCATTCACCGTTGATGTAGCTCTCACCTGCGCCGACGCTGCCTTGCGCGGCGACCTTCCTGTAGAACGCCGGGTCGTCGATGCTGACGGTGGCATTCAGTTCGCCCCGGGCATCGCCAAGCCAGACTTCGCCGAGCGCGTCGCGCACACACAGCCGGCCCTCGCGCAGCGGGGCGAGCTGGGCCAGCAGGCGGCGGCGCAGGAAGGCATCCAGTGCGCCCGGGCGCGGCAGCGCGACCGAAGGAGTCATCGAGTTCATCGCGGTTTCCCGGCAAGGTTGGGGTGGTCGTGGACGGGGTTGCGCTTCAGCCACAGGCGCAAGGCCTGCCAATGGATCGCGCCCACCACCTGCAGCGTCATCAGCGGATAGCAGGCAAGCACCCGGGCCAGGCCGGGGCCATCCAGTGCGCGGCGCTGCATGGCCTGGGTGGCATCGAACTGGCGGACACCGTCGCGCCAGACCTGCATGTGCACGCGCAGGTCTCCGCCGGGCACGTTAAAGCGCCAGTCATAGCGGCAGTCCATCGGCATGAAGGGCGAGACGTGGAAGCCTTTGTCGAACTGCCAGCGCAGCGAGGTGCCCTCATGGGTGGCCGCGGAGACCGGCAGCACATAGGCATGCCGTTCCTTCCACGGGGTGTTGGTGATTTCGGCCACGATGCAGTCCAGGGTGCTGCCATCGGGCTGGTAGCAGTAATAGAAGCTGACCGGATTGAACACATGCCCGGCAAAGCGCAGGTGGGTGAGAAGGCGCACCGGTCCACCCGGCCGGAAGCCGAGGGTGGTCGCGGCGTGGTCGCGTACTGTATCGGCCAGTGGCCGCGTGGAATCACCGAAGTAGTCGCTGCGGCGGAATTCGGCCAGGTTGCGCCGATTGATCGACCACAGCCAGCGGCCAGCGAACACCGTATCGAGCTCGTCCAGGTCGAGCAGCAGCTGCGCGATCGGGTAACGGAACGCGTGCGGGTGCGGGTGATGCCGCCGATGCATCACCTGCCCGAAATAGAGCGCGCTGGTGCTCACGCGGCAACCTCGCTTGCCTCCGGCAACAACCGGTGCGGCTCGCAGGCACGCAGCGCATCGACTACGCGCCGCGCACTGCGGATTCCATCCTCATGGAAGCCCCAGCCCCAGTACGCGCCCGCAAACCAGGTGTGGCGACGGCCCTGCAGCTCGGGCCAGCGCTGCTGGGCCCGGACGGCTGCGTGGTCGTGCACCGGGTGGGTGTAGCGCAGCGTGCGCAGGACCTTGGTCGGGTCGATCGCCTCGCTGCGGTTGAGCGTCACCACCAGCGGCGTGTCACCGGGCAGGCCCTGCAGCAGGTTCATGCAGTAGCTGACCGTGCAGGGCGCAGACGGGTCACGCGGCACATGCGCGTTCCATGCGGCCCATGCCTTGCGATTGCGCGGCAGCAGCGTTGCGTCGGTGTGCAGCACCGCTTCGTTGGGCTGGTAGCGGATGGCAGCGAGCACCTCGCGTTCGACAGGGTCTGCGTCACCCAGCAGCGCCAGCGCCTGGTCGCTGTGACAGGCCAGGATCACCTCATCGAAACCTTCTACGCCGGCAGCACTGTGCACGCGCGCGCCCCACGGCATGCGCTCGACCGAATGCACCGGGCACTGCAGCCGCTCACGCACGCGCCAGCGGGCGCGCAGAGCGTCGACATAGCGCGCCGAGCCGCCGCTCACCACCCGCCAGGGGGAGCGCCCGCTCATCTGCAGCATCTGGTGGTTGGCCATGAACTGGGCCAGGTAGCGGGCCGGGAAGTCCATCACCGAGCGGGTGGGGGAGGACCACAGCGCCGATGCCATCGGCAGCAGATGCTCTTCGACGAATGCCTCGCCGTAGCGCTGGGCATGCAGGTACTGGCCCAGGGTGGGGCCTTCATCTTCGGCCAGCAGCAATGGCGCGTCCCGGTAGAACCGGCGCAGGTCGGCCAGCATGCCCCAGAACCGGGGTGACAACAGGTTGCGGCGCTGGCAGAAAAGCCCGTCCAGCGAGGTGGCGTTGTACTCCACGCCGCTACGCTCGCTGTGCAGGGAGAAGCTCATCGTCGTAGGCTGGGACGCCACGCCCAGTTCGTCGAACAATGCCGTCAGCAGCGGATAGTGCAGCGGATTGAAGACGATGAAGCCGGTGTCCACCGCCATCTGCAAGCCATCCACCTGCACGTCGTGGGTATGGGTATGGCCGCCCAGATAATCGTTGGCCTCGAACAGCGTGACCTCGTGTTCGCCGTCCAGCCACCAGGCGCTGGCCAGGCCCGCAATGCCGGAGCCGATGATCGCGATGCGCATGTCAGTACCTCGCCTTGGCCAGCACCCACTCGGGAATCGGCTTGAGGCCCTTTACCAGGCCGAAGGCCGCCATCACGCGCAGGCCGTACCAGGTCAGGTCCACCTCCCACCAGCGGAAGCCCTGCCGGACCGTTCCCGGGAAGAAGTGGTGGTTGTTGTGCCAGCCTTCGCCAAAGGTAAGCAGGGCCAGCCAGAGGTTGTTGCGGCTGTCATCGCGGGTCTCGAAGCGGCGGCGGCCGAATCGATGCGCCAGCGAGTTGATGGTCACGGTGGCGTGGAACAGCACGATGGTGGAAATGAAGAAGCCCCACACCAACAGCTGCGGTCCCGAGGTGTGCAGGCCCGGCGCCCAGCGCTCCAGGCCGGCGCCGAGCGCATACAGCGCTGCGGCCAGTAGTACGGGAACCGCGGTGTCGAAGCGATCCAGCCAACGCAGTTCCGGGAAGCGCGCCAGATCCGGAACGCGCGACAGGTCCGTGGCGAAGGCCTCGCGGGTCAGAAACCAGCCCATGTGGCTGCGCCAGAAGCCACCTTCACGCGGCGAGTGCGGGTCCAGCGGCTGGTCGGCGTGGCGGTGGTGATGGCGGTGATGCGCGGCCCACCACAGTGGTCCGCGTTGCACGCTGGCGGCCCCGATGACAGCGAATACGAACTGCACCGCTCGCGATGCCTGGAAGGTGCGATGCGAAAAATAGCGGTGGTAGAACGCGGTGATTGCGAACATGCGCGCGGCATAGAGTGCCGCCGCAACGATCACTGCGGTCCATGACACCCCCACCCAGATCACCGCCAGGCACGCCACATGCATCAGTGCGAACGGTACCGCGCGCAGCCAGTCGATACGCCCGGGGCGGTCGACGGCGCCGTCTGCAGCACTGCCGGTGTCGACCCAGCGCTGCACTGTGCGCAGCAGGCGCCAACGGCGACGGGGGAGGGGCGCTGCAGAGGCCATGAGGGGTCTCGAAGGGGGTCGTGTCTTCTCTCTACGCAGCACAATGCCCACTGGATGCGTGCTTCCGCTGTTAGTTTCACTTCACCCGGACGTCACGCCGCAGCCGGCGACGAGCGGTTGCGCCCATGCCTGCTGCCATTCGCTGGCGCTGCTTGCGCGCGCAGCGGTGGCGAATCGAACCACCACCTGCGGATAGTGGCCCCGTGCATCGCGCAGGTTGCTGGTGCCCTGGAACTCCAGCAGTCGTCGTTCGGTATCGGCATAGACCAGCTGCAGCCGCGGCGCGATGCCGCCATACCAGGTGTCGAGGCTGACCTCGATCTGCTGCGCGGCCACCCCCTGCCAGCGCAGCGGGCCAGTGCGGCGAACCTGTACAGGGAAATAGCGCTGCCGCCCCGGAACCAGGAACGGCAGCGAGATGCGCTCGCCGCGCATCAGCGCCGGCCAATGCTGGCGCACGGCGGCGTCAAAGCCGGCATCTATCACGGCATCAGCGGGCAGTTCCAGGCGGCGCTGGCGCGATGGGGCATCGGCATCCTCCTTCCAGTCGATCAGGACACTGCCGCCGGCCACCTCGATCTGCACCTTCTGGCCGCTGCGCAGATCGTCCAGCAAGTAGCCGCGCGCCTGCGGACGGGAGGTCGCGGGCAGGTGCTTGCGGGCGAAGGGGCGCCCATCCGGGCACTGGTACAGCACCCAGCGTTCGGCGCCTTCGCTCGCGTCGCGCTGCCAGTGCACTTCGCGATAGGCGGCGGCGCCTTGCCCGGTGCTGGCAAGGCCTTCGGTCCGCAGCCAGGGGGCTGCCAGCGCGGCGTGGGGGAGGCACAACAGCAGCCAGGCGGTCCGCATGATCGTCATCCGCAGGGTGGGCCCTGGTCATACGGCAGGCGCGGCCGGATGGATGCGGTCCGTGGCCTGCATCCAATCGCCACCGACGCGCGTACAGAGGACAGACCTTCACCTGCCCGCCGCGAACGCAGATGTACCCTGACGCCGCCAGCACTCTCCTCACCTTCGATACCGCACGCATCGTGTCCAGTTCCCAGCAGCCGAGCAGCGAGCCGACGAACTGGGCCGGTGACATGGACAGGGTCGCCCGCCTGCGCGACTGCGACTGTTTCATGCGGATCTACGACCATTTCATGCCACGGTTGTGCGTCTATCTGCGCGGCCTCGGCGCATCTGACGCGGTGGCCGAAGAGCTGGCGCAGGAATGCCTGCTGCGGTTGTGGCTGCGCGCCGCCGACTACGACGCCGCCCAGGGGGCGCTGAGTACCTGGCTGTACCGGATTGCCCGCAACCTGCATATCGATCGGGTGCGGCGCGAGCGCAGCTGGCTGCAGGTGCAGGCGGCGGTGGAGGACGCGGCAACCGTGGATATGATCGAACGCAGCAGCGCCGAACAGTTCGCCGACCAGGCGCGGCTGCGCCAGCGCATCAACGAGCTGCCTGCCGTGCAGGCGCGATTGGTGCGGATGTCCTATTTCGAAGCCAAGAGCCACAGCGAGATTGCCGAGGCGCTGGGCATGCCGCTGGGCACGGTCAAATCGCATCTGCGACGCGCCTTCCTGCAACTGCAGTCGAAAGTGGGAGGTGCGCTGTGAATCCGCACCACCATCTGCACGAATCCACATTGATGAGCTATGCGGCCGGTGCGCTGCCCGCGCCGTTGAGCATCGTGGCCGGCGCCCACCTGGAGCACTGTTCGCAATGCCGCCAGCGCCTGCGCGAGGCCGAAGCCATCGGCGCGATGTTGCTGGAGCAGACCCAGCCTGCTGCAAACGACGCGCGCCGCGAGCAGCTGCGCGAAGCGATGCTGATGCAGCTGGCGACGGAGACGGAAACCGATCTCCCCTCCGCTGCGCGGCCGCTGTTGCAGGAGCGACCGGGGGCGAATCCGGACCATCTCCCGGCGTCGTTGCATCCGTATTTCGGCAGCACCTTGAGTGGCCTCCGCTGGCGCTGGATGGCACCGGGCGTGCACTGCATCCGCGCCGAACAGATGCCATCGCTGATCATGTTGAAGATTGCGCCGGGCAAGTGCCTGCCGATGCACAGCCACGGACGCAGTGAACTGACCCAGATCCTTCGCGGTTCGTACAACGACGCGCTGGGCCTGTTCGCGCCGGGCGATGTGGCGGACCTGGATGAGGAGGTGGAGCACCAGCCCGTCACCGCACCGGGCGTGCCGTGCATCTGCGTGTCCGCGCTGGATGCGCCGCTGGTGTTCAGTGGCTGGCTGGCGCGGAAGATCCAGCGCTTCGTGAAGCTTTAGGGTGACCACAATGGCGGCTGCCGGTGCATTGCGGGTTCTGTTGACCGGCGCTACCGGGTTGGTGGGGCAGGGCGTGGCCCTGGCCTGTCAGCGCTCACGCCAGGTGTCTCAGCTGACTGCACTGGTCCGGCATCCGGGCAGCCTGCGCGGTGCCGGTAGCGAACTGATCGTGCCGGAGTTCCTGCGCATCGAAGCGCGCCAGGATGAACTGGCAGGGTTCGATGCCTGCTTCTACTGTGCCGGTGCGCCACCGGTAGGCACCGCCGAGGCTGAGTACCGTCGCGTTACGCTGGACACCACGCTTGCCGTTGCCCGGGCGTGGGCGGCGGCCAATCCGCAGGGGTGCTTCCTGTATGTGTCCGGTGTAGGCGCAGATGCGGGCAGCCGGCTGATGCCGCTGCGCATCAAGGGCGAAACCGAGCTGGCGCTGCAAGCGCTGCCGGTTCGCACGGTGATGTTGCGCCCGGGTGGCGTGCGCCCGGTGGAAGGCACCGACACCCGCCACGGCCTGCTGAAGCCGTTGTACTGGGGTGGCGCGCCGCTGATGAAACTGGCCGGCGCGATCGCGCCCTCGCTGGTGACCAGCAATCTGGCGCTGGGCCAGGCAATGATCGCGCTGGCCGGCCGGGAGCATCCGCCGGCCACGGTCGAGTGCGCGGACATCAACCGGATCGCGGCGGGAGTGCGCGATCCGGCCCCTTGATCTCAGTGCAGGGCACCCTCCAGCGCAGTCCGTACCGCCTGCGCCAGATCACTGCGGGTGAACGGCTTGGGCAGCAGCGCGGCCGCGCGGCCCTGGCTGCCGACCGCATCGTGGTCACGCGGGTAGCCCGAGGTGAACAGCACCGCGACGTCCGGCCAGCGTTCGCGCACTTCGCGCACCAGCTCCCAGCCCGACATCCCAGGCATCACCACGTCGGAGAACAGTAGATCGACGGTGGTGTCAGGGCGCTCCAGCAGGCGCAGGGCCGAAGGGCCGTCGTGCGCCTCCAGCACGCGATAGCCCAGCACGCGCAGCGCGTCCACGGTATGGGCACGGACATCGTCGTTGTCCTCGGCCACCAGGATGGTTTCTTCGCGCGGCGAATAGCCGGCCAGTCCGGTCTGCGGTGCCGTTCCCTCACAGGGCAGGGCCAGCGCCGAGCGCGGGAACATCATGGTGATGCTGGTGCCGCCGCCTTCCACCGAATCGATCAGCACATGCCCGCCGGACTGCTTGACGAAGCCGTGCACCATCGACAGGCCCAGGCCGGTTCCCCGGCCTACCTGCTTGGTGGTGAAGAAGGGCTCGAACACCCGCGCCAGCGTGGCTGCATCCATGCCGTGTCCATTGTCGCGGACCCGCAGCATCACGTACTCGCCCGGTGCTGCATCAGGGAAAAGGGCCGCGTAGTCGTGGTCGAGATGGCTGTTGTCCACTTCGATGGCCAGCCGACCACCGTGTGGCATGGCGTCGCGGGCATTGACGGCCAGATTGAGCACGGAGGCCTCCAGCTGGCTGACGTCGATCTCGATGCACCAGATGTCCTCGGCGACGCGGATGTCCAGCTGCACCAGTTCGCCCAGTGCACGCTGCAGCATGTCATGCATGTCCAGCAGGCGGTCGTTGAGGTTGGCGGCCTGGCTGTGCAAGGGCTGGCGGCGAGCAAACGCCAGCAGGCGCTGGGTCAGGCTGGCGGCGCGGCCGACGCCCTTGAGGGCATTGTCCAGCGCACGGCCGACCATCGCTCCGGGCTCGCCGGCACGCTCGCTGAGCAGCATGGCGTGCTCGACGTTGCCGGAGATCACGGTGAGGATGTTGTTGAAATCGTGGGCGATGCCGCCGGTGAGCTGGCCCACCGCCTCGATCTTCTGCGCCTGCCGCAGCGCGTGCTCGGCCTGCAGCCGGGCGGTGGTTTCCACCGCCTCCGAAACCACGGCGGTGACCGCGCCCTCGGCATCCAGCAGTGGGCGGAACGAGAAATCGAAGCTGCGTCGGCCGGTCGGCAATTCCAGATCAAGCGCATGCAGCGAACTGTGCCCCATGGCGGCATCGGCAATGGCCCGGTCAACGGTCGCGCCGATGTCATCGGTGCCAGCGAACCAGGGCGACTGCCCGAAACGCAGGCCCATCACCTCGGGCTTGTCGGCCAGCACCGCGGCCAGCGAGGCGATGTTGGCATCCACCACCTGGCCCGCGAGGTCCAACAACACCTGGTGCTGGAAACTGGATTCGAAGATCGCCTGCAGGCGTCGCTTGCTGGCCCGCAGTTCGGTGGTGCGCGCCTGCACCTGCCGTTCAAGCAGCTGGTTGTCCTCGCGCAGCGCCAGTTCGGCCTGCTTCAACCCGGAGACGTCGCTGCCCAGGCAGATGTAACCCACCACCTCGCCATCGGCGCCGCGTTCGGGCACGCAGTCCATCTGCACAAATCGTGACTCGCCACTGCGGTGCGCCAGCTCCACCTGGAAGCTGCTGCGCTCGCCCCGCAGCACCTGCTGCAGGCTGGGCAGGGCATGCTCGAACGCGGAAATGCCGCTGACATCACGCGCACTACGGCCCAGCAGTTCAGCCAGGCTGATGCCGTGCCAGTCCAGGAATGCCTTGTTGGCAAAGCGATAGCGGTGCTCCTTGTCGAGCTGGGCGATCAGCGCCGGCACGGCATCGGTCACCTGCTGCAACTGGGCCTGGCTGTCGTTCAGTGCGGCCTGTGCATCGGCCAGCTGGGTGCGTTCGCGGGCTTCCTGCTGTGCCCGCCGGATGGCATCCGGCAAGCGCTGCAGCCGCTGCTTGACCACGTAGTCACGTGCGCCGCGGGTCAGCGCCTGAACTGCCAGTTCTTCGGTAAGCGTGCCGGAGACGAAGATGAAGGGGGTGTGCGGAATCCGCTCGCGTGCAAGCGCGAGCGCCGCATCGCCGTCGAAGCCCGGCAGCACGTGGTCGGCGAGGATCACGTCGAACGGATGGTGGTCGATTGCCTCGATGAAGGTGTTGCGGGACCACACCCGCTCGACCTCGAAATCCAGGCCGGCGCGTTGCAGTTGTGCGGTGATCAACTCCGCATCAAGCGCACTGTCCTCCAGCATGAGGATGCGCAGGCGCTCGCTGCGGCGCGATCCATCATGCATTGTGCTGCCCCGATCCATTGGGGCGATGGGGCGGCGGCTGATTGGTGATGCCCCAGAACATGCCCAGCCCCTGGATGGCATCGAAGAATTCCTTGAAATCGACCGGCTTGACCACGAAAGCATTCACGCCCAGTTCGTAGCTGCGCACCAGGTCCTGTTCCTCGCGCGAGGAGGTCAGCATCACCACCGGCGTACTGCTCAGTTGCGCGTCACCGCGCACCTGCTCCAGCACCTCCAGGCCGTTCACCTTGGGCAGCTTCAGGTCCAGCAGCACCACCACCGGGCAACCGTGGTTGGCGCCGGCGAACTTGCCTTCGCAGCGCAGGTAGTCCAGCGCTTCGGCCCCGTCGCGTACATGGATGACATCGTTCAGCAGCTGGCAGCGCGACAGCGCGGCCAGTGTCAGCTCGGCATCCTTGGGGCTGTCCTCGACGAGGAGGATCGGCCGCAGGTCCCTCATGGGTGATCTCCTGTGGAACGGGGTATGGTGAAGTGGATCGTGGCGCCCTTGCCAGGCTCACCCTCGGCCCAGGTCCTGCCGCCGTGGCGGCTGACGATACGGCGTACATTGGCCAGGCCGATGCCTGTGCCTTCGAATTCCTCGACGTGATGCAGGCGCTGGAACACGCCGAACAGCTTGTCGACATAGCGCATGTCGAAGCCGCAGCCGTTGTCGCGTACGAAGAAGTGGTCCTCCTCCTCGCTGCGCTCATGGCCGACCTCGATCACCGCATGCTCGCGCTCGCGGGTGAACTTGACCGCGTTGGAGAGCAGGTTCTGCCAGACCAGGCGCATCATCGTCGGATCGGCGTGCACCCCCGGCAGCGGCGCCAGCGTCCACTGTACGTCGCGGCCGGCGTAGTCCAGCGCCAGGCTCCTGCGCACGTCCTCGGCAAGCACCGCCATGTCCAACCGCGCCCGGCCAAGCGTGGAGCGCCCCATCTGCGAGAAGCTCAGCAGATCGTCCACCAGCGTACCGGCCGATTTGGCCGATTCCACGATGGTGTCGAGGAAGCGGCGTTCGGTATCGTTGAGGCGTTCACCGGCCGAGCTGCCCAGCAGCTCCGAATAGCCGACGATGTGGCGGAAGGGCGCGCGCAGGTCATGGCTGACCGAGTACGAGAAGGCTTCCAGCTCCTTGTTGCTGCGCATCAGCTGTTCGTTCAGCTCGGCCATTTCCTCGGCCTTGCGCAGCACGATGTCGACGATGGCGGTGCGCATCTCGTGCGCGGCATCGCGGTCGGCGTCATTCCACGGCAGGCTGCGATGCTGCACGGTTTCCTTCCACGCCTCGAAGGAGCTGCGCGGCGACAGCACCACGTCCGGCGCGGCGGTCTTGCGTGGGTCGCCGCCCCAGCGCACGGTGCGCACCACCTCGGGGCGGAACCACATCAGGTAGCTGTCGTGCAGCTGCGAGATGGACACCGCCAGCACGCCACTGGCCACGTCGGCCAGGCGCACGCCGGGCGACCAGTCACCGGCCAGATGGTCGGTGCAGTACGTTTCCTGCCCGGCCTGCTGTGCGGCCAGCCAGTCGGCCAGGGCCAGCACGTCGGTCGCGGGCGGGCACAGGCCCACGCGCATGCAGTCGCCCTTGTGCACGATGGCCGCGCCGGCCGCGCCGGTCAGCGACAGCAGGCTGGTTTCGTCGTGGCGCAGCGCGGCCATGAAGTCCTCGTCGCCGGCCATGCGGGCCAGCAGCTTGACCAGCACCGAGCGCCGCGCCACGCGCTCTTCAATGGCACGCGCACGTTCCTTCAGGGCAATCTGCAGTGACAGGATCTGGCCCATGAACTCGCACGCAGTGCGCACGTGGTAGGGCAGGCGACGTGGGTCCACCGTGTGGCACGACACCAGGCCCCACAGCTGGCCCTCATGCACCAGCGACACCGACATCGATGCCCCGGTGCCCATGTTGCGCATGTACTGCATGTGGACCGGCGATACGCTGCGCAGTACCGCCAGGCTGAGGTCGGTGGGCGGCGCGTCGCGATGGTCCTCGGCGCGCATCAGGGGCGCCGCGGTGTAGTTGTTGTCTGCGATCAGCCGTACACGGTTGCGCCGATACAGTTCGCGGGCCTGGGCCGGAATGTCCGACTCGGGAAAACGCAGGTCCAGGTAGGACGGCAACAGGCCGTTGCCATCCTCGGCCACCACGATGCCGTTCCAGCCCGCATCGAACTGGTAGACCAGGGTGCGATCAAAGCCGGTGAGCCGGCGCATGTGCTCGGCGGCCAGCTGGCACAGGTCCTCCACCGTCGAGGCCGACTCGATGGCGGTCATCAGCTCGCGGATGGCCGGGTAGAGCTCCTCCAGCGAGCCCGGCTGGCCGGGAACGGGTGACTCCAGCTCGACCAGCAGGTCGGTGGCAGAGCGGTGCACCAGCAATTGATGCCGGCCGTGGCCATCCAGGTGCACGGCGCCGACGTGGGCGCTGCTGCCGACCGCGGCCTGCTGGAAGAGCGCCTCGAACGGCGCCAGCACGCCGCCCAGCACTTCGCTGACGTGCTGCATCAGCGGCTCGCCGAACTGCTGCAGCAGCCTGGGCTGGCTGATGGCGCGCTCACGCACCCGCAGTGAGTGCGGCTCCAGTACCAGAAGCACACCGTACGGCTGGATTGCGCCCGGCGTATGAATCGGTTCGCGTGCACAACGGGACAGCGCAGCGTCGTGCTTGGACTCAACGGAAGGCATCAAAGGCGGCACTCATGATTCATGGATGACGGGAACATCCCGGACGGGGACATCCCAGCACTGCATCCGCTATTCCGTGATGGTGAAGCAAAAGCGTGCATTCGCATACCCTTCGTGAGTGTGAAGGGCGTTTCATTGAAAACTGAACTCTTCACTTTCGCCGGTTGGCGACCGCTTGCGTGTTTCGCAGAAGGTACATGTGCGCTGCACGCTCGCTGCACAGCGGGTTGCCTACCGTAGGCCAACCTCCTTGAGCCACCACGACCGTGAACCTGCAGACCCTGCCTCCCATGCCGTACCGCATGCTGCCCGACAGCTGCCAGTTCGAACTGCTGGATGTGGATGCGCTGCAGGACCCGGCCAGTGGCCGCCTGCTGCACCTGTACTCGCTGGTCGCCCGCTGCCTGTCGTGCGAAACGGTGTTCAAGGCCGAGGAAGGGCAGGGACTGGTCAGCCACTCCGCATCGCGGGTGGTGCGTTGCCCTGCCGGCTGCGGCCAACAGGCATTCAAGCCGTCACTGTTGCGTGCTTGGCAGCCGCAGGTGGCCGCGCAGGCGTGAGGGCGCTGATGGGTGCTCACAGCACCCCAGGGTTGGCACGCCACACGGCGAAATTGAGCGCCGAGGCGAACGAGATCCAGGCAAGGTAGGGCAGCAATAGCTTTGCGGCGCCACGCTGGATGCGCAGGAAGCCGAGGATCGTCGCGCACACCAGCACGATCAGCACAAGAATGTCAGCAAAGGCGAGTGCGCCCAGTTTCCAGCCGAAGAACAGCCAGCTCCACAAGGCGTTGACCGCGAGCTGCACTAGATAGAGTGTCAGCGCTGGTCGCGCACCGCGCCAACCGCGCTCCCGCCAGACCAGCCAGGCGGCAACGGCCATCATCGCGTAGAGCAGGGTCCAGACCGGCCCAAATACACTGGCAGGCGGTGCCCAGGCCGGCAGGGTGAGGCTGGCGTAGAAGCTGGCAGCGGAAGTGGACGCCCACGCGCCCAATGCGGCCGCCGCAAAGGTGACCGCGAACCATCCCAGAAGACCCAGCGCCTGCGAACTCCGCTTCATTGCGTACAACTCCATGATACCTATGCCCCCTCATACGAACGAAGGCGGCAAATGGATGCAGGCCGGCGGCGATCAGTCTGAAGTGCCCGTGGCGTTCCCGTCCTGGCCTGAAGGCAGCAGGGAAGGGCGCTGCTCGAACCACTCGCGCGCCTTGGCCAGATGCCACTGGCGCTGGTCACCATCGAGCTCGATGCCAGCACCCAGCAGCCCCCAGCGCAGATATAGATCGCCACGCTTGCGCTGTTCCAGCAGATCCAGGCGTGCGCGCACCGAGAGGCGATCATTCTCGGCTTGCAGACCGTCGATGATCAGGTGACCCGGCCGCCAACGCAGCCTGGCCTGTGCATCGACCTGCCCGGAATCCAGCAGCGACAGGGTCCAGCGCGGGTAGTCGGTGCGCGTGGCGAATACCGCCAGCAGGGGGCGGGCATCGCTCAGGGTCAAGTCGGTGGTGGCGTCCATCTGGAATGGGGATTGCGCGTCGATGCGGCCTTGCTTGAACGCAGCACGGCCTTTCCATGCCGTGCTGGACGCGGTGCCAGCCACCTGCACATTGCGCAGTTCGACGGTGGTGCCGGACAGGTCGAAGTGGCGCTGGTTGAAATCGCCGCGGCGCAGGGTTGCGTTCACGTCGACATCGCCGCCCATGTCCAGGCCTGCCACCTTGGCGCTGGCGTTGCGACCCAGCAGGCGCGCCGTGCCATGGCCAACGCGGCCATCGGTGTCGAGCGTGGCATCGCCACTGAGGCTGCCGGTGCCACGCAACAGTCGTAGCTGCGACGAGCCCAGGTAGCGGTTGTAGGCGGCCAGGTCCGGAATGGTGGCTTCGCTGAAACGCAGCCGGGCGCGTACACCCTTGCGCAGTTCCTGCAGGCGGCCGTCGCCGGTCAGGTCCACGGCCAGGTCGCGACCGTCGAACAGGCGCACGTCCTTGGCATCGCTGGGGCGTGCACTGAAGCTTGGCAGCCGGATCGCCAGCTGTGCCTGATTGGGCGTGCCGGCCTTCAATTCGCCATGCGCACTGGCGGTGCCGGCCAGGCGCACGCCGGCAACTTCGGCCACGGCGGCCGCCGAAGGAATGTCCACGGTGCTGCCTTCGATCAGCTCGCCATGGCGCAGGCGCAGGTCGGCCTTCAGCGTGCCGCCGCCATCCAGCTGCAGCCACGGCTTGCGCACGAACAGGGCAGGGATCCAGTTGAGCGACGTAAAGGTCCATTCGCCGCGCACGGTGCCGGAACTGCGCTCCAGCAGCTGGACCGGCGCCTGGAACGGGATGTCGCGCCCGGTGATGTGGATGTCCGCATCAACTTCGCTGCCCGAGCCCGGCTTGGGCGGCAGGCGCGCCTGCAGGCGCAGGTCGTTGGCCACGTTGAGCTGCAGCGCGAGCAGGCCACGATCAGGCGCGCCATCGCCCAGATAGAGCGGAACCTGCCAGAGCGCACGGTCGCCGGGTTGCAGCTGGCCGTCGATCAGGTGGGCGGCCAGCTGCAGGCGGCCAAGCACCGGCGCGCTGGAAATGCGCGGCTGCTGCGCATCGGTATCCATGCGCAGGCCCTGGCTGCGTGCATCCACCTCAAGTTGCGCGTGCAGGATCTTCAGCTTGGCCAGCCCCGGCGCCTGGTCGCGGTAGTGACGTGGATAGCTGAAGCGCGCGGTCAGATTCATGTCGCCCAGCAGCTGCACGCCGTCAAAGCTGGTGTCCGCATCGCTGAATGAGACCTCGGAATCGAACAGCTCGGACGGGCCGCCGCGCAGCTGCTTGAGGAAGCCGACCGTGCCCTGGCCCTTGCCGATGATCAACAGCTTGCCGAACCGAGCGCTGCGGATGCTGTCGCTGTGGATCGCGTCGAAACGCAGGGTCCAGCCCTGGTCGCTACGGGGAGGGGGCGGGATGGCATCCTCGACGCGGCTGATTTCGGCGGAGACCCCTGTGGCCTGCAGCCGGGGCACCCGCACCTCCCGCTTGAACAGGGGAAATACCGCCAACCGGGCGCTGGCGCGCTCGGCGTGCAGCACGTAGACGGTGTGGTTCACGTGGCCGCGCATGTGCACGTTCCAGGCAATGACGTGGCCCGGCAGCAGCGTGATGGCCGGGCCGGTGGTCATCACGAACTTGTGCGGCTTGCGGTTGGTGACCTGGTCGAACAGCGGGGTGTTGAGGAAGATGTTGCCGGCCAGCAGGTAGAGCGCGTAGATGCCCAACAGGACATAGCCCACGACGCGCCATCGGCGAAAACGGTGCGGGATGCGCGCGGAAGTAGGGGGCATGTACTGCTCTGCAAGCCGGAATTGCCTCAACTATTGCGGAACCGATGGCGGCGGTACGTGAAGCAGCTACGGCCGTGTGGTTTGTTTCTGCTAGTGTCCGCCTTGGCCACTACGCCGATCCGCGAGGACTCGCATGGAAATCCGGGCTGCCACCGCAGGTGACTTCGACGCCATGTGGGGGATCTTCAGCGCTGCCATTGCGACCGAGGATGCGCTGCCGTTCGCCGGCACCTTCGAGGCCAGCACCTTCCAGAGCTACTGGTTCGGGCTGCAGCCGGCTTATGTGGCAGTTCTGGAAGACCGCGTAGTCGGAATGTACAAGATGGGCGCCAACTTCCCCGATCTGGGCGCACACGTGGCCAGCGCCACCTACGTGGTCGATCCGTCGGCTCAGGGGCGCGGCATTGGGCGAGCGCTGGTGGAGCACAGCCTGGACCGGGCGAGGGCGGAAGGCTTCCTGGCCATGCAGTTCAACTACGTGGTCAGTACCAACGCGCCGGCCGTCGCGCTGTACCGGAAGCTGGGGTTTGCGGTGGTCGGAACGCTACCGGAGGCATTCCGGCATCGAACGCTGGGGCTGGTGGACGTGTTTGTGATGCACCGGTTTCTGTAGCGGCCTGGAGTAGAGCGAGCATGATCTGGCGAACATCCTGCGTCCTTGTATTCTGCTCTTTCATGGGTGCCTGCGCCTTGCAGCCAAAGAGCATCCCGCCGCAGGTCTCATCCGCAGGTTACACATCGGTCAGCTCGACCCTTCTGGCAGGCTGGATCTATCTGCGCAGTGAGAGCTATCTACCTGGATCGAACCTTGCGTCCGGCCCCCCTGAGATCAAGACATGCGAGTCGGTCACACACAGGATCCAACTCGAGATCTACCCGGGCATCGAGCCAGATGTTGAAAGAACCTGCCGGAACATAGACGCCTCCGCCACCGAGGCGGAGCGATGGTTCCCCAAGCACGGTACCCGCTATTCGGTCATCATCGTGCCCGAAGGGCAATCCATTTCCGTGAGCAGGTGGAGTTTCGGATATCGATCGGCGCACCTTGCGTTGGCTGTGGCGGCATTCGGTAACCAAGAGAGACGAGAGGGAAATCTTGTTGATCTGGTGGCGCATGAGACCTTTCATATACTCGGTCGAATTGCCGGGGATGCCCGTGGGCAGGATGAGTACTATGCCTACTACGCGGGCTTGTGCGCTCAGCTCGTGGTGCTTGGATCGATTCCCGAATCCGCCTTGCCAGGAGCCCCGCTTCAAGGGGGCGTGGATGAACCAACGCGGGCATCTTCGGATTTGGCGTATCGGGTGAGGCGTGAAGCCTTGCTGCTGTCCCGGGACGGTTCGATCAAGGCAGGTGAAGATGGCGGCAGCGCACTCGCTCTGCGCTGCATCGAGTTGCAGAAGGTGACAGCGCGGCCAGATTTCAATCGGGGCCCGAACGGATCGTAATGGGCCGTCCGCTGTCCTGGCTGGAGGGCTTGGTAGAGCAGGGGGCTCACGGCATGCGACCGGCACTGGTTCCGCGTACAAACGCCGCTGCCAACTGCAACGCATCGCTGCTGCCGCGATCGCTGCGCAGTGCATGGGCCAGTCGGCCGGGCGTGACGCCGGTCCAGTGCAGCAGCTCATGCGTGGCATGGGCCTGGTCGCTGTAACCGTGACGCGCGGCGGCCGAGGCGATGCTGGCCGCTTCGCCATCCAACGTGCGCAACAGCGCCTGCAGTCGGCGGACACGGGCGTATTCTTTGGGCGTCATGCCCACAGCGGCCAGAAAACGCGTCTGCAGGGCGCGCAACGAGATGCCAACCCGGCGTGCCAGTTCGGCGATACGCAGGTCGCCCTCGATGGCATCCAACGCCGCAACCGCCTGCTCGACGCGCTCATCCAGTGAGAAGCCGGCGCAGCGCTCCCGCAGGATCTGCCAGAGCGGCTCGGGCGAACCGCTTGCCGCACTGGCGCGGGCGGCCGTGCTGAACACTTCGGCAAAGGCAGCATCCAGTGTGTAGAGGTCCGGCGCCTGGTCGCGAAGCCCGGGCAACCGAGGGCCAGCAACCAGAGCGCTCGCTGCCGGCTGCAGCCGCACCCCGATGCAGAACACCGCGCCGACGGCCTGCAGACGGATCGGACCACATTGCTGAGCCGCGAAACAGAACGGCAGATCGGAACGGATCTGGCCATCGGCACCATGCAGATGCAGCGGCACGCCAAGCTCGGCAATCAGCTCGCAACGGCCATCCGGGTAGATGACCTGCACGTCATTCCCGGGCGCCTCGTCCCGCAGCCACCACAGGCACTGGACATGCCGGCGCAGCTCGTCGGGGGCAGGGTGCTCGAAGTAGTCCATGCGGCATCGGACGCCATCTTGCGCGTTTTTACAAGCGGACCGGGCGTCGTGCCGCTAACCTGCGGCGAACCCAACCAGGAGGTCAGGGCATGTTGAGGTCGAAGATGGTGTTGCTGGGCGCAGGACTGGCGTTGGCGAGCGGCGCGGCTACGGCGGCGCCGGCCGAGTTCGACTGGTTGGCCGGGCATTGGTGCGGTGGCACCGAGGAACGCCGGCTGGACGAGGTCTGGCTGCCGGAGGCTGGCGGCGCGTTGCTTGGGATGTCCCGTACGCTGAGGCGCGGCAGCATGGAGTCATACGAGTACATGCGGCTCGTGCCGGCAGGCAAAGCGGCTGGCTTTCATGTGCAGCCCAATGGCGTGGCGCCGACCACGTTCGTCATTGCCGAGCATGGCGAGAACTGGGTGGTGTTTGAGAATCCGCAGCATGATTTCCCGAATCGCATCGAGTACCGGCGCGATGGCGCCGACTTGAAAGCCAGCATTTCCGGGACGGGGGAGGATGGGAAGATTCTGCGGATTCCGTTCGACTATCGGCGCTGTGGTGATCAGGGGGAGGCGGGGCAGGGGCGGTGAGCGGTCCGGCCCCCGATTGTGCTGGTGACGCTGTCGGTCCATCCTCTGGAGCGCAAACCTGCTCTCAGTTGGCGGCAGGCGTTCGACCTCACAGAGGACCCGTAATGACTGCGGCGACCAGATTCCAGTTCCTCGCACCATCGGCGCAACGCACGCTCGTGACAGGCATCCTGGCGCTCACCTTGGTGGCCTGGGTGTGTACTACCGCCGTCCTTGCCATCGGCGGTCGGCCTGATCCACCCAGGCTCCGCGCTGTGGCACCTCTGATTGACGGGCCATGGAAATTTCATGTCGGTGACGATCCGCGCTGGGCGGGTATCGCGGCGGATGATTCGTCCTGGAAAACGCTCGACCTGAGCGCACCGGCCAGCAGCATCGACGGCGACGTGGGGCTGCCCAACTATGTCGGCGGATGGATGGCACACGGTCATTCCGGGTATCAGGGATATGCCTGGTACCGGCGCTCGCTTGTAATTCCAGAGGGCGACCGCGTGTGGGACATCCTCGGGCCCACCGCCGTGGAGGATGGCTACGAGCTGTACTGGAACGGCAAGCGCCTGGGGGGCTCAGGCAGGCTAGGGCAGTCGCCTCGTGTCGTGGGTACGCGGCCGATGATCTTTTCGCTGCCCGCCGATGCCGCAGGCACGCAGGGCGTGATTGCCATAAGAACATTCATGCAGCCCGGCAGCGTTGCCGGCCCTGCGAGCGGCGGCATCCACGTAGCCCCAACCCTTGCCCCGCAACCAGAAAGCCGTGAGCTGTATCGCGTGCAATGGTGGCGTACCGTCGCGGGCTACATTGTTGAAGTGGTCGAGCCGCTTGCGATGGCGATGGTGATCGTGTTGGCGCTGTCGCTAAGGCCGCTCAGCAGCCATCAGTCGTTCATCGCCTTCGTTTGTGTCGCGCTTCTGCTCTCTGCCGTGAAGCGGCTCGACAACGCGATCGTCTCCTGGACGGATCTGCTCAGCCTTCCTGCCTACACATGGTTGAACAATGTGCTGTGGATGCCGCTCAGCCTGGCGGCATGGGCGCTGTCGTGGAATCGCTGGGCGCTTCCACCTTCGCGGGGGATCGATGCTGGCGCCCTTGTTCTGGCGGCTCTCGGGATTGCCGGAGGCGTTATGGGGGCGGCTTGGGGCACACAGGTCTTCCGCCTCGGCACACTCGCGCTGCTCGTGCTTGTCGCCGCGCGGATAGCCCGCAATGGGCCAATGCGCGGCATGGCACTGACCGTGCTTCTTGTGATTACCGTATCGCAGTACACGAGCGAACTCGGTTCGTTAGGGGTTCCAACGATGTGGTTCCCGTTCGGGATTGGCGTGACGCTGACCCAGTATGTGTATGGAATCGCCATCCCGTTGCTGGCGGCGTTGATCGTGCGTACGGTAGCGACGGCTAAAGCGGTTCCTGGTAGGTGGCAGTGAAACGGCGCCGGTGAGAGGGCCAGTAGTGTGGCGGCATTGATCACGAGGGTTGGCCAGGTTCCGATGACGCCCAATCAGGCTCCAGGTCAGAGCAGGAGCTTGGGGCTGGCCAGGGGTCGTGTGGGCTCTTAAGCTCCATAACATAATATACATACTGCCGTCGCCAGAGCCGTTAAGTCCCTGAATCTTAACGGGATTTGCGCGAGCGACGCTTGGTGCTGCGACGACTACCAGCATCAACACTGCCGCCGCCGCGCTGAGCCTGTCCAGGACCGAGCGCCACACCTTGCGTTCGACCGGGGAGGTGGCGCGTTCGGCGTGTAGCTTGGCGATCCACATGGCCCCATCGAGCTTTGCTAGCTCGCAAATCTGCGCAATTCGCTCATCCGGCACCGGGTAGAGGCCATTTCGCCATGCGCTGATCACTGCTCGGGTGATCCCTAGCTTTTGGCTCAAAACGTTGTCTGACGGGATACCTGCGCCCTTTTTGGCGGCATCAAGCATTTCCTGAACGGCGGTCATGTCTTAGGTTCCCTTGACAGGCTTGTATTAGGGCAACTATACATGCGCCGTGTCTTAGCTTGCCTAGACACCCCGTCACCGGCACCCCAAGGCCGCTGGCGGGTTCTCTTGGGGCTTGGGGTAGGGGTGCAGCATGGAAGATCTGCTTGTTGCTATGGCCGGTGGCGTACTCGTGGTGCTGGGTGTCGCCTGCATCCGTGCCGACTATCTCCGCCGCAAAGGGGGCCTCAAGTGATGGACCCTTTGATCGCATTCGTGTTGGTGGGTGCAATCGCCGCCATCGCATACGGCGTTGCCACTTTCCCGCGCAAGGCAGGCGAGCTGCTCGCAGCCATCGCTCCTAAGCCTGCCGCTGAGGCCTCGTTGATTGCCCAAGCATCTGCCGAGGTGAAGCATGGCCGCTAAGGTCAACCCCCGCTTCTACGAGCCCGTGCGCTCGACTTCTCCCCTTGAAGCCGTGATCCACGGCGTGATCCAGATGGAAAAGCTGCGCTACACCATCGAGCAGCGCCTGCCGGGTGGCGCCTGGAATCACAAGAGCGACTACGGCAACGACGAAGCCCATGCGCTGCGTAATGCCCGTTGGTTCCGCCAGATTCTGCGCGGCAAGGTGGATTACCGCGTCTGCGCGTGCGTGGGCGAGGCCAAGGCCGTGATCTTGGGTGAGGTGTCCCTGTGATTACCGATATCACTCTCCGCAAGCGCGGCTCATTCAGCAACTCTGCCGCATCGCGACGCGTTCGCCGCGACTTCAACCAAGCCTTCGCCGGACGCGACTTGGCCGCGACTCTTCGTGCTGCTGCCCGCGAGCTGGAAATTGCAGCATCCAAGCGTGGTGATCTGCTTCAAGCGGCGCGCTTTGCTGAGCTTTCGGAGGTGGTCCGTGGCTGACGGCGCGGCAGCGACGGCAGGACTCCCCGCGTCTAACAGGGGAGTCAGTGAATTCAGCAACCCCGAGGGAACCCTGACGGTCGGCATTGACTGGTTCTCCGCCTCTATCGATCTTTTCGTCGCACTGCGTGAGACGGGGTTCCTCGACCGCGACACACAGGACGAATCCCGGGAGTGGATCGATGCCTGTGCGGACAACGCCCGCGTTGCCGCGCTCCACGTGTTTACGTGGTTCTTCGGTGGCCTCGGCCTTGAACTGGATGATGCGGCCGGTGGCGGCCGCTTCTACAAGTGGCGCGTCAAGATCATCGACGCCGAAAAGAAGTTCGTCGGGATGATTGAATTGGGCGGTGAAAATTGCCAGCGTATCGACGGCACGATCACCGCTCGCATCGAGCTTTCCGGCGAAGGCTGCAAGTACGTTAGCGCAGCGCGCTGCGGCCATGCGCAGCGGTGGCTGGAGCTTCGAGCGAAGCTCGAAAGCTGCGCGGGCAGAATTACCCGTCTCGACGTGTGTGCCGATGATCTGCTGGGCAAATATCCACTGCGCCTGGCACAGAAGTGGTACGACGAAGGCCAGTTCGATCAGCGTGGGCAGCGCCCCAAGGCGCGCTTGGTTGACGACTACGACAGCGGCGACGGCAAAACGTTCTACGTGGGCGGCAAGGCCTCGGAAAAGCAGCTGCGCGTCTACGAAAAGGGCAGGGAGCAGGGCGACAAGAATTCGCCATGGGTGCGCTATGAGGCCCAATTCCGCGCCTCCAATCGCAAGGAATTGCCGCTCGACCTGCTGCGCGACCCAGCAGCCTACCTGCTCGGCGCCTACCCGGTACTGCGCTTCCTGCGCTGCGTGTCTACACGGATGGAAGTCACTAAGGCAGCTGTAGCGGCCACGTTGCAAAGCGCATTCCGCAACCTGCGCCGCCAGTACGGCGCCACGCTCAACGTCATCACCAAATTCTGCCCTGACACCGACTCATTGCGGGCGGTCATGGAAACCTGCACTTCGCCAACGCTGCCGAAGTGGTTCAACGGGAATGTAGCAGCGCATTGGGCCGACACCTCGGTCCTACAACCACCAAACCTCAAAGGGGTCTACGCATGAGCATCAAGGTCACCGTCCTGAAAAGCGAAATCGACGAACGCGGCGGCAGCTTCAAGAGCGACAAGGGTGAGGATATCGCCTACACCACCCGCAAGCAGAAAGCGCGCCTTGAAACGGATGGCTTCGCCTATCCCTTCGACGTGCGCCTGCAGGACGGCCAGCCGGGCTACCCGCAGGGCGATTACGAGCTCGATATCGAGTCGATGCTCCAGGTCAACAAGGGCGTGGCTTCGCTGAGCAAGTTCACTGTGCTGCGCCAGCTGCCCAAGGTGGCACCGCGCGCCCCGTCGCAGGCCTAAACCGTGGGCCTGCTCATCTACACCACGAACCCTTACGCGCTGCTAGCCATTGGCTTCTGTCTCGGCGTGGGCACTGGCATTGCCGCAATGCGTGCGGCGAATAAGGCGCATAGGGAGCACTGAGCATGGCCCGAGTCCTCACCTGTATAGATCCGTCGCCAGCAAGCGACGGCTCTTGCGCCCAATCCGCGTGGATCGATCAAGCCACGTGGATTGACTACTTGCCGACCGTGGAACAGGCGAACACGGTCGGTTTTGCCATCTTCTGCGCACTCGCGATGCTGGCAGCCTTTCGCCTGATCAATCCAAGAGAGAGTGATGACGTATGAACAAGCGCAACCGTGAATCCCTGATCCTGCGCGCCAAGCACAAGGCATCGTCCATCAAGTCCGGAGTTGTGGCGGCTGTTGCCACTGCTGCGGCTCTGCCGGGCTTCGCCTTCGCCCAGCAGACCGCAACGTTCGACCCCGCATCGGTGCTGGCCGGCATCGCCGCAATGCTGGCGGCCGGCATCCTGATCTATACCGCGTGGGTGGCGGCCAAGTGGGCGCTGAAGGCCTTCGGCATCGTGAAGTAAACCCGCATCTGTGCGGCCGGGGGGAGGCGCCTCCCCCCTTGTTTAAAAGGGGAACGAAATGGAAGGCTTGATTCTTCTGATCGTGTGGTTGCTTGGCGCGAAAGTTCTAGCGGACGGAATGCGGTAATGCGTTGGCTCGCTCGCATGTTCGCCAGGGCAATTGTTCGCCGCATTGCGTATGTCGTCATTGCGGCTTTGATTGCTCATATGGCGGTGTCCACCGACGCGCATGCGGCTTCCGATTGTCCTACGGCTAGTGGCGGTCAGAGTGGCCGAGTATGTGATCAAGGCGTCGCTCTGACGATGTGTAAGGCGGCAGTGGCAAGGACGGTTGCGAATTTCAGTAGCGGCTCCAATCAATGGGGTACGCCGAAGGTGCTGAACGACTGCACGGGCGGCACACCTGACGCACAAGGGCAGGGCATCTACACATGCGCAGTAAGGGAGGGCCAGAACGGCGGCGTTGTTCGTTGCTATAACGCGGCGGGTGATGTTGACGGCCAATACTTCTACTTCGCAGGTAGCTGCGCTGCGAGAAACGGGAACAAGCTTGCAGACGCCGCGTTGGCCTATTCGCCGTCGCCAACTTGCATCAGCGGTTGCAAGGTTCAGGGTGATCCGTTCACGTCACAAACAGGCGGCGTGAAGCTGTACGGGATGCGTAACCGGACGTATACCGGCGACACATGCCAGGCGCAGAACATCAACGCCAACGAAATCAATCAGCCCAGCGAATCCGGCAAGGACAAGGAAGAGAAAAAGCCCAAGGAGCCGGAATGCACTGCTCTTGGCAACGGCCAGACTGGTTGCCAAAAGCCGAACGGCGACTATTGCGCAACTTCCTCAACCGGTAAAACGTTCTGCTGGACCCCGAATGAGCAGGGCAAGAAAGCGGACGGACCTGACGCTCAGTCTCGCGATGAGAAGGGCAAACCTGTCGCGCCTCCGACCACGCCACCCGCGCCTGACAAAGATTGGCAGCGGACCGAGGGTCACCAGCAGGAGGCGTGCATAAACAACACATGTGTCACCTACAACGTGACCAACTTCGGAAGTACCGGCAAGGGGAACGCCAAGAACTCATCCGGTGACAACACTCCTGACGGCAGCGGCAACACGAGTGGCAACGGCACGCCGGGGAAGGGCAGTGGCAATAGCGGCGGCAAGGACGGCGAGGGGGATTCAGCGAGCGACAGCGGCAACTGCGATACGCCCCCGTTGTGCACTGGAGACACGTTGAAGTGTCTTCATCTGCGATACACGTGGAAGAGCCAGTGCAACACCACTAAGGATGAAATTGCGGGTGGCGAGAGTTGCTCGGCCGTTCCTGTGTGCATCGGAAAGGGCTGCAAGGCGCAGGAATACGCATCACTTCTCCAGCAGTGGCGAGGGCGATGCGCTGCGGAGAACGATCGCGCAAAGCTCTCTAGCGATGCTGCGGCCGGCGCGGCAGATGCGGCCGGGGATAACGAGGCTTCCGCCGTTTCCGATCTATGGAAGAAGGGGCCAGGACAAGACGGGCAGGGCCTTGACCGAAACAAGCTGACCTTGGGCGGCGGGGAGCTTTTCCCTGCGATTGACATTATGGGCACCTCCTGGGCACCGCCAGCGCAGCTGTACTCGGTGCTTCAGATGATCCGGCAATTGGTCATTGCGGCCGGTGCGCTGGCAGCGATGTACATCCTCTTTAGGAAGTGACTTCTATGGCTTGGTTGTCGTTCGATAGTCCGATGCTCGGCGGTTTGGCCGGGATGCTCAACAAGCTCATCAAGCTGCGTGCTGGGCTGTGGGTGGCGAAGATCCTTTCGACGCTTGGCTTAGGCTTTGCCGCGCAAGAATTCATCTATGAGCCGATCATTCAGCAGGCGATAACGGCGTGGAATTCCGTGCCGGGATACATCGCCAATTGGGTGCATGCGCTCGGCATCGATGTTTTCGTGTCGCTGTGCCTGAGCGCCTACGGAATTCAGGGCGCGTCACGCATCTTCCTTTCGCGGAAATATGAGAGCCCGACGTGATCGGTGATACCGCCTCAATTTCGTTGCTGACAGGCTTGCCGGGCTCCGGGAAGTCGCTGCGCATGGTGCAGCGTATCGCCGACTTGGTAGAGCAGGGGCAGCACGTCTTTACGACGAACATCAACGGTATCAACGTGCCGGGCATTACGCAGTGGGCGGACCCTACGGATTGGCGTTCGTTGCCAGCCGGTGCGGTGTTGTTCGTTGATGAGGCTCAGCAGTATTTTCGTGCGCGCCGTGGTGGCGACCCGCCCGAGTACATCAGCGCTATGGAGACAATTCGGCATAGTGGTGTGCGGCTGGTGCTGGCTACCCAGCAGCCCAACTACCTGGACACGCATCTCCGCGGCTTGGTGGGCTTCCATGAGCATCTGTTGCGCCAGTCAGGCAAGGAAAAGACCTTTATCTTCCGCAACCATCAGGTGATGGATGAGGTTCGACAGGGCCTGAAGCGCATCAAGAGCCTGTACGACCATGAGATGTGGACGCTACCGGCGAAGTACTTCCAGTACTACAAGAGTGCGGAGATCCACACGGTTAAGTACCGGATGCCCGCGCTGTTGAAGAAGGCGCTCATCATCGCCCCAATCGCGCTGGTGCTATTCGCGCTGCCCTTCGGCTACATGGCCTACACAGGGCTGAAAAAGAAGGACGAAGCGGCCGGGTTGAAGGAGGCGGCGGCTTCGGCGCCGCCGACTGACCCGGCCGGTCGGCCGTCGCGCAATGCCGGTGGTAGGTCTGAAAGCCGGTCGGCAGAAGAATACGTCCAAGCGATTACGCCGCAGGTGGCCGACGTTGCATGGTCAGCGCCGGGGTATTCCGGTCGTGAATTCCGGAGTGATCCGCACATCTTCTGCATGTCGACGGAGAACAGCTGCCGGTGCGTGACGGAACAGAACACTCGGCCGGTTGTGCCGGTGCGGGATGACATCTGCCGCGACATTGCACGCTGGGGTGAGTCGTACAACCCGTTCAAAGATCCGCAGATTGCGCGCCAGGGCGATGGGCGGCCAAGGCCGGATCAGCCGGAGGGCGAGGGTAGGCATGTTCCGGCTGCGCAACCGCAGGCCACAGCATCCGTGCAAGGGGTGGCAGTGCAGCGCGGCGACAGGGCGATGGGTAGTTTCCCTGAGTCACCGCAGCATCAGACGTCTTCGTACATGACGACCCCCACAATTCCGACAAGGCTGTAGCTGGCCAAGTCAGGGGCTGCGGCAGGAAATGGCGCGCCCGTTTTTGGTGAGCGATTCGATCCCTTGCTCAGTACGGACCAGATAGACGCCGCCCCGGCAGCTGACGTTGTCAGGCACTGGCATCCCGTCGAGCTGCACTGTTACGGGTTGGGTGTGTTCCCGAACGATCACAGTCTCGGGCTCGACCGTTGGGCACACCCGACGGTCGTTTCTCTCTTGCGCCAGGACACCACGTGTCGCCATCAGGGCGAAGCCTGTGCCTATCAGGGCCATTGCGAGCATACCGCTTGCCACCTGCCATCCAGCCTTGTCCATGCGCCCCCCTGATCGTCCTGCGCGCATTCTAGCCGGGGTGTAGGGGCAGCGCCCCTACGGAAGCGCCTCACACGCGCTGGCGGCGTTTCGGCCCCGGCACCGGCAGGACTGCTGCGGGAGGCTCGGCGTCGGGGCCAGCCATCGCCACCGATGACCGCGTTTTCCGGCGCTGCGCCAAGGCATCGGAGAGCTTCACCACGCTGGCGGCGTTGAAGGACAAGGGCTTTCGGGGCTTGCCGATCGCACGGTCGCTTTCCATCATCCGACGCCATTCCTGTGCTTGGGCAGCGGTGAGCGACAGCCACGCCAGATCCTGTGGTTCCAGCTCGCGGCCTTCGGGGGTGACCAGTCGGCCAGCCTTAAACGAAAAACCGGCCCAAGGGCCGGTCAGGTTCCGATCACGCACAATCAGGCTCCATGCCGCAGTGGGATCAGGGGGCGAGGCAAGCGGCGTGCCAACCAGCCTCGCAGCAGCTTGAACATAATATACATTATGCGAAATGCTGTATCGGGCCACTGTGGCTTTCGTGTCCTCCGCATGGCAATGGTGTCAGTTTTCTTGATTCGTGTCCTTTTGCTTAGGATCGTGCCCGTTGTTGATTCTATTAGGAATTTTGAGGCGCTCAGGGACACGATCCTGAGTATGCAAGCATTTGTCGACTGTCGCTGCCTTCGCTCCTGTTCCTAACGTCCACTCCCTCTGCCTGCCACTAGATCTGCTGCGATTCTATGCATCAAACAGTTGGAGTACGCTCTTTCCATGGTCAAGCCCAATTCCAGCAGTCCCGGATCTGAGTCAGCTGAAGTAGCCGAGAGCTACAACCAGTGGCTCCGAGCAAAAATTGAGCGCGCAATTGCCGATACGCGACCGGCGATTCCTCACGATCAAGTGGTGGCGCGTGTGCGGGCGAGAATTGATGCGGCCAGGATCCGTCGGAATGCTGCAGAAGATTGATGCATTTCTTCACGAACCCCTAGGCGGTTACGCTCACGTCGACTTCGGGCTCTGCCGCTGTGCGCGCGACCTTGGGGCTGCCTCCTTCGGTGTGTTCCGCTTAAAGGCTGCCTCCAGCTGTGCCGGAAGTTCTCGCAGGCTGCTGAGTTGCTTCTCAAGGGCCTCGCATCTGCCCCGGAGAACATCAGCAGCTTGACCGGCCGAGATCGCTGCAGATTGGGCTGCATGCAGCTCCTTGCGTAGCTGCTCCTCAATTGCCCTCTGGGCTTTGGCCTGATTGTTGAGTTGAGCCTGGAGATCTTTCGCCTCTTGGCGAGATCGGTCCACGTCGCTGAGCGCTCGATTCTCAACAGATCTGACGTACTCGGTCCAGTCCTCTCGCTCAGATTTCGCCGTTTCCAGCACTTCATGAAGCCGGGCATCAAGTTGCTGTCTTGCTGCCTCGGCTCGATCGGCTCTCCGAAGCCCGAGATCCCGCTGCTCCGTGAGCTCTGAGATCTGCACGTTCAGATGGTTGACCAGGCGCTCCAGTTCTGCGGCTTGCGTAGTAGCAACGCGTTCTCTGGCGACGGCGGCGCCGCGCTCAGAACGCATTTGACTCAGTTCGTCATCCACCGCCTGTGACCTGGCATCCAGCGCATCACGTTGGGTGGCCAGTGTCTGCTCAGTCTCTGCGAACTCACGAAGAGCCGCATCCTTGGCATGCTTCAGCGCCAGCTCCCACCATTGCCCAGCAAGTTCTGCCAGCACAGCTGGTGCGTCATCAAAGTCCGGACGCCGTGGCTGCAGGCGCGTGCCGAGTCGGTTCCACCACGTCTCCAGCCAGCGAGTGACTGTGTTCGGTGAGCCGGTCCCCAAGTGAGCCCGGATTCGCTCGACGGTTGGGCGCTCGCCCTTGGCCACCAGTTCGTCGGCGGCAGTGTGGACGTCAGATTCGGTGATGCCGCGAGCCATACGAAGTCTCCTGTACTGATGCCCCACTCTGCTGATAACGTACTCGCGATAAGTGATGATTATCGTGGGTATGATCTTCCAAGCGTAGCCTACATTACATAGTATGAAAGATATTTCTACAGTTCCCACACTTGCCGCGACGGCCACCAGCTTGGTCCTGCCCGAACAGCTGGCCCAACAGGCTGCCGATGCGGTCCGCGAGCTGCTGGCCGAAGCCGCAGCCGAGAACACCACTCGCAGCTACACCAGTGCTCTGCGCTACTGGGCCGGCTGGCATACAGCGCGCTACGGCATCGAGTTGGCGTTGCCGGTACCCGAAGCCATCGTGCTCCAGTTCGTAGTCGATCACGTACAGCGCCGCTCGACCGACGGCGAATTGGCCTGGGAACTTCCACCAGCCGTCGATCAGGCCTTGGTGGCCGCTGGCCTCAAGGCTAAGGTCGGCCCGTGGACCTTGGCGACCGTGCGCCATCGCGTTGCCGTCCTGTCCACCGCGCACCGCCTGAAGCAAGTGGCCAATCCCTGCGAGCAGCCGGCAATCCGCACCGTACTCAGTCGCGCCGCGCGGGCCGCGGTCAAGCGCGGCGAACGCCCACGCAAAAAGACTGCAATCACCCTGGCCGAGCTGGAGGCCATGTTGGCCACCTGCAACGATAGCCTGGAAGGCATTCGGGATCGCGCCCTACTCTCCTTTGGATTCGCCAGCGGTGGCCGTCGGCGTAGTGAGATCGCCGCAGCCGACCTGCGCGACCTGCGTCGGATCGGCGAGGCAGGCTACATCTATCGGCTCGAGCACAGCAAGACCCAACAGGCCGGCGTTACCGCCACCTCGACGCCAGACAAGCCGGTACTGGACAGGGCCGCTCTCGCCCTGCAGGACTGGCTGGAGGCGTCCAGGATCACCGAGGGGGCCATCTTCCGGCGGCTCTGGAAGCAGCGCGTCGGCCCTGCCCTGTCCCCCGCTGCGGTGGGTGAGATCGTGCAACGGCGGGCCCGCCAGGCCGGGCTGGAGGGGGATTTTGGTGGACACAGCCTGCGGTCAGGGTTCGTGACCGAAGCGAGTCGCCAAGGCGTGGCGCTGCCTGCCATCATGCAGTTGACCGAGCACCGGTCAGTGTCGAGTGTGGTTGGGTACTTTCAAACAGGCGGCGCTGCAGCAAACCCAGGCGCTCGGCTGCTTGAAGGCTGAGTCGAGCAAGCATTCTGTGACGCAAATTTCTTATCTGGAATAATGTATGGATAGATTTTATTTTTCCATGAAGCGCGGTGCCAAGGAGTTTATGGACGCGTTCACTCAGACGTTGGCAGAAGCGCACCGCGAGGCAACGCAGAAATTTGTGTCTGGCAAGAATGTGCACCACCTACGGCACGGCGCTGGATGGAGGCTCTGGAGTGCAAGCGAGAGATCAGATAGCGATTCGTTTAAGGTCCACTCGACGGAGATACAGACCAGCCTCGAAGACATAGCGGATCACAGTGTTGAGGGCCTAGCAACCGCTATGCGACGGGCAAAAGAAGAAATGGAGGCGCAGTTCGCAGTGAGCTTCTATGGCGTTATCAGTGATACCTGTGAGTCGTCCGGGAACGTTGTCTCGGCGGGTTCCCAGACATCCTTGGCAGAGACATTCTATGAAACAATTGACAAGGTGGAATTCGGCGTCGATAGGTTTGGCAACGTGCAACTCCCTGCTCTCCATGCAGGCAAAGAAGTGATTGGTAAAATGCTCCATGCCCTTGAGACCGCGCCGGATGATTTCAAGAAGAAGTTTGAAGAACTAAAAGAGAGGAAAACTCAGGAGGCTCTCCGGCGTGAAATGGAACGAAAGGCACGCTTCGTGAGCTACGGAGCAGAATGATGATGAGGGCTCTTCTGGCAATTGGTTGTGACACTTATGATCATGTGACTTCCCTCTCGGGGGCGGAAAGGGATGCCGATAGAGTTTTCAATGCCCTTCTGAATGCAAACTTTCCATTCTATGATGCGAATCGATCGGTTCTACTTCGCTCTCCGTGCACCGACGTCGTTCGGCTGGCTCTGAAGGAGCTCCTTTTCGATGGTCCTAAGCTTGACGTATTAACCATCTACTTCGCCGGACATGGCAAGGTGGCGAATGGGGGCTTTTTCATTTGCCTGCGCGATACACGACTTGGTGCACTGTCTGTAACTTCTTTGTCGTTAGGGGACTTGTTTCGTTACATCAACGAAGCCAAGCCTGCCCAGACAAACATCGTGATAGATGCCTGTGAAAGTGGCGGCCTAATAGAGGATCTGAACGTTCTTCTCAAGGGAACCTTGTACGGAGAGGCTGGAACACCGGGTATCACCTTGTTCGCTGCGTCTGCAAGTAATCAGGTTGCCAAGGAGACTGCCGAAGGAGGGTTTGCAACTCAGGCGCTCGTGTCGTACATAACGGGGGAGAAATTTCTTCGAGACGATAGTCAGACACTGGATCTGCTGGAGGTAGGTAGAAGAATTCACGAGGGCCTGAGCGTGATCGGACAGAGCCCTGTAATGTGGGGCCTGAACCTCTACGGTCCACCGCAGTTCTGCATCAATCCCAACTACTCTTTGAATGATAGCGAGCTGCGGCAGGCGCTGAAGACAGGCGGCGACACATATGACCAGCCCACTCAGCGTGAAATATCAGACTTGTGGAAAATTCACTACACCCTCCCCGAAGTTTGGGAACCCAGAGTTTTTGTTGACGCACTTAGCGCATGCCTCGAGGCATTTGGCTCAGATGGCAGTCGAAGGGGCATGCTCGCTAGGACATATTACGAAGCCACTTGTTCTCGAATAGTCGGAAGCAGCGAGGTCATGCTGCGATCGGAGGTCTGTGCAGCGATGCTGGCGGCTCTCCTACCTTGGCTGCATGACGCGCAGTGCTATCAGCTTGCTCGCGATGTGTGCGATGACTTGGTGGCAGAATGTTCCTCAGCGCAACTGAGTATAAGGAGTATTGTATCCGAAGATAGGCTTGCCATGCTCCGGCATCCTGGGGGCGGGTTGGCGGATCTATTCAACCACCCAATAAGAATATCTGCCCTGATGGCTTGGACAGCATTGCCGGTTCTCGCCTCGGGTGAGGAGGCAGGCCCGGAGAGTGTGGCGAGTTTTGCTGCATGCGTTGAAGAGCTCTTGAAGGCTTACCCGGCATGTATCACTGTTGTTTGCGAGGAGCAAGCGCCCACCATTGCTGTGACTGTTTCGATGCTCCTTTTGACGGGAAATCAAGCTCTAGCAGAAGAGGCGCTTGGCTACTATTTCTCCTCCTTGACCGACTCTCGATCGCGGATCGCCGCGAGTTCTACAGATGGGAAGGCTGCCTTGAGCTGCCTTGCTTCCGTACAGGGCCGTGCGGATGAGTCACTCTTTGAAGGCGCGGCGAATCCATGCGAAGCATTGGCGGTGGTTCTGCGACTAGGTCACGTCGCGAATCTTGATGACTTCTTTGATCCTTATCTTTGGCAGCTAGACGGAGCTGCCGGTGTGCTCTTCGTTACCGATGCTTGGGCTGAGTTCTCAGCTGAGAGAATTTCACAGGGGAGAAATTGCACATTTGAGATTGGTCGAGATGTCTTTCGAATCGCCCAGTTGGCTGACGTAGATATATCTGCCTCTCCCTCTGACCTCGTCCAGCGGCTCGCTGTCGTGGCTACTTCACTCCTCTTTCCCGATAGGGTTCCTTGGTTCCTTGTCGAAGAGGCGTTAATTCGAAATCAGCAATCGCCCTTCCCGCAGACGAGGGCAGAAGGTTCGTGACATGGCATTCGATCTCTTGTGTGAAGTATCCCGTCGTTACCATGGTCTCATGCGGGACGGCAATAAGTACTGACGGTGACCGGTATTTCCAGCGAGGCCGAAAATCTGGGCGATAGCGCTGGCGCCATAGTCATTTTGTATTAAATTTTCAGGAGCGTGGTTGACATGCTTTTCTCCTCGCTGATGAATCTGAGCTACGCCGAATCCGGCAGAATTGAGCTCGATGCGCTACGCCAGGCACTCCCCTCCACTCCTGAGGATGTTCTCGAGCAAGTTTATGCAGACCACGGACGTAACTGCGCATTCCAGAAGCAATATGGACACCTCGACATTAGTCGCATAATGTGGCAGTTGGAGCTTGTTCCCGCCGAGGAGATTGTCGCCTGTACCTTGTGGCGGGAATTTCAGGATTGGTTCGATAGTGTGGCTGCGCGAGTCAATGCCTTTCCCAGCCAGGGCTGGAACTGCATCGATGTTCGCTCCGACGTCCGCCGGAGTTGGGAAGGCGAGCGGACTTGGATCAGGCCTCCTATCCTTCTGAGTGGGGCCATTGCTCCCTTAGCCCCAAGATTGCATCTTGTCGAGGGGCACACCAGGATCGGATTGCTTAGAGGGCTCATTGCGGCGGACGTGCTGTCCGGCATGTCAGAGCACCTCGTATGGATTGGAAGAGCCCCCAGTTCTTAGTTGCCGTCGCAAATACCCGAGCCGCCCTTGGTCACGAGCGGCCCACTGCCCTACCCCCGATAAATCTTCCTAATCAGCGGATGATCTTGAGCGTGCCGCAGTCCCGAGATGGAAGATAGGCCGGGCTCGAATCATAGTGCCAGCCCGATCGGCTTCAAGGTCCCAATTCTCTCCTGGACACTTGAACACGCACCGCCTTTTTTGCGTAAACCAAGCCAGCAGTCGCTCTGCCCGCCCCCCCCCCCAATCGCTGAGGTAGCCAGCACGCGCACATGGCGCAGAAGTTCTGTCTGGGCCACGGTTGCCTTGAGAACGCCAGATCGACCCCGATCGGGTTGGACCACGCATGGGTACAGGCTGTCACTCTTTGCATATCCCTGATCGTGGTTGGAGGAGCAAACCGAAGCCAGTTGCGCGCCGTCACTTCTTGAGCTAGTGTCCGCCGCATTGTAAGGGGAACGTAACTGTCATTCTCAAGCGCCGCTATCGCAGCGACGGCAGTTCGTGCGTAAAGCGCAGTAAGTGATGCTCTCTTGGCAGCGTTTGTCCATACGATGCCTCGTTGCTATCCGATAAGTCCTGAAGTTGTCTCGTTGCAGACGTAGTAGTCACCGGATCATGTCTGGCCGCTCGGCCAGCGCTACATGGAGACGTACGTGTCATTGCATTCGAAAGTCATCAGCACTGTCCTCAATCTACTTTTGCTGACACTCGCTGCCGCTGCTCAAGCACAGACTGGCGCGCCACTGACCTCATCGCAGGCGGGCGTCTTCTACGAAGACAAGCTCAAGGGCCTGAGCGAACTTACGGCGTTAGGTAATGACCTGTTCGGTGACAAGGTCAGTCTCTATACGGGCGGCATCCAGTTCACCCAGGTCGACGTTGATCTGCCTGGAAACAACGCGTTGCCAATGAAGTTCTCGCGCACATTGAGGATGGGAGGGCGCCGGGACACCCCCAGATCAATGAGGGACTGGGATTTTGACCTCCCATACATTTCAGGCATGTTTGGGAACAGTGGCTGGGTATCCATGGTGCCGGGCGAGCCACTACGTCGTTGTTCGATCCCGCTGAATTCGCCCCAACAGGCCAGCGCCCCATCCGAGTATGTGAGTAGCGGGCAAGGAAACGTAGGTTTCTCTTTTGACCCTCACTTCTTCTGGGGCGGGCTCTCCCTAAGCCTTCCTGGGAGCGACAGCAAGCCTATGATCATCATGGCTGCGGGTGGCAAGCAACCAACCGACGGTCGTGCCTATCACTGGACCACCGCCGATCGCTGGGTATTTTCCTGCCTCCCGAGCACTAGTAACGGCGAGAGCGGGGAGGCCTTCATGGCGCATGCTCCCAATGGGGACAGGTACTGGTTCGACCGCATTGTGGCTTTCTCCCGCGGGACCATGACCGCGAACTACGGTAATGGCTTCTTCAATTACACGAGTACGATGGGGCTACGCGAGTTCCGCGCGTTGCCGACCCGTATCGAAGACAGGAACGGCAACTACATTACATTCACCTACTCCCCAAATCAGGTCGTGATGAGCGCGAGCGACGGTCGCTCCATTACCGTGAATTTTGGCACTGACGGCGTAGAGAGTGTCGTCGCCAACGGCCGCACTTGGAACTATGAGTACGCCGGCAGCACTGTCGATCGCAAGCTCACCCGTGTGGTTCTTCCAGATGGCTCAAGTTGGTCATTTGATGCCGGAGCTGCGTTTGATAGCCCCATCGGCGGCTGGAGGAACTGTGCTGATTTTGTGCCGTTCACACCAGGCCCAAGCTCATCCGCAACGGTGGTCATGACTCACCCTTCAGGAGCCAGGGGCACATTTGAAATGAGCTACCGACTTCATGGCAGAACCAATGCACCGAACACCTGCCGGCCGTTCACGCAGATCTTCTATCCGGTTGAGTCCCACCTTCTGACCGTGCTGGCACTGAATCGTAAGGTTATCTCAGGGGCAGGGCTCGCCACCATGACTTGGAACTACCAGTACACGCCGCTTGCTGCGAGCTTGGACACCGGACAACAAGTGTACTGTTCGACTACGCCGTGCCCCGAAACGCGCGCACTCACCGTAACCCGGGAGGACGGCAGCTGGGATCGGTTCACCTTCAGTCAAAAGTACGGCGATCTCGAAGGCCAGCTGCTGAGCGAGGAACGCGGCAATACGCAGGGCGTGCTGCGACGGATAGACATCCAGTACCGGCGGAGCTCGGACGGCAGCTACGGACGGATTGGCAGCAATCCTTGTTGGTCATGCTCAAAGGAAGAAGAGCTACCCAAGCCACTGGAGTCGCGGACCACTACGCAGGATGGGACTACATTTCTCTATCGCGTGGACCAGTTTGATACCTATGCAAGGCCGCTGAAGATCACGCGATCCAGCTCGCCCTGAGGGTGAGCTACGACAGGCAGTCGAATAGCAGTGCTCCAGCGCTGCGGCGCACAATTTAGGGAAGCGTATGGCTCGTAAACCTCCTCGTAGAAGCACATGCTCGCACAAGACGCTTCTCACAGCTGCCCTGATCGCAACGGCCTGCCCTCCTCAAGCCTTGGCCGCCACTACGTTGGAAACCCTGAGCTACCATGACAACGAAAGCTCATGGATTCTGGGCCAAGTTGCCACCAGAGCGATCAATGGCGTCCTTGCCGATCAGGTGGCGTTCGATCCTGTCACCTCTCGGCCCGCGCAGCTCTGGGCATTTGGGAAGTTGACCCAATCGCTTGGCTATAACACTGATGGCACCGTCGCATATGTGCGCGATGGAAATGGGAACACTATCGGGCTGAGTTCTTGGAAACGTGGTGTTCCGCAGCTGATCAGCTTCCCTGATGGCACAACGCAAACCGCTGTCGTGGATGATCACGGCTGGATTGGCCAAGTCACCGATCAGAACGGATTCTCGACCGGATATCGCTATGACGCGATGGGGCGGGTGGCGGGTATTGACTACCCGAGCGGAGATAGCACCGCCTGGAGCCCTCTGAACCAGAGCTTTGTTCAGGTCATGGGTGACGAGTACGGCATCGCGGCCGGCCATTGGCGAAAAACAACCATCACCGGCAACAGGGTTTCCATCGCGTACTACGACGCACTGTGGCGTCCGCTGATTGTCTCGGAGTATGACGCCACCGACCCAGGCACCATCAGATTCACCGGCAAGGAGTACGACAACGAAGGCAGGACGGTGTTTTCCTCCTATCCGGCGGCAACAGCCAATAGTGACCGTGGCACTTGGACCGTCTATGACGCACTGGGTCGTACCACTTCTGTTACCCAGAACTCCGAGTTGGGTGACCTTACCACCTCGCTCAGCTATCTCCGAGACGCGTCAGGCGTGTTCACCCTTGCCCGCAATCCCAGGGGTGCCGAGACCCGGACGTGGTATCGCATGCTGGATCAGCCCTCCTTCGACGGTCCTACGCGGATCCTTCAACCGGAAGGCGGGCTGACAGTCATTGATCGCGACGCCTTCGGAAAGCCGCTGAGCATTCGCCGCAGCAGCGCGGATGGCAGCCTGGAGGTTACGCGAGCCTATTCGTACAACGCGGCCCAAGAGTTGTGCCGGACAGTAGAGCCTGAGACAGGAGCAACACTCGCCGGCTACGACGGCGCTGGGAACGTCGCCTGGTCTGCGTCCGGCCTCCCGAGTAGTACCGGCTGCGAGCCAGACGGCAGCTCGGCGTCGGTTGCTCCGCGACGCGTTTCCAGATCGTACGATGCGCGAAATCGCCTGCTCGCCTTGTCGTTCCCGGACGGCAATGGTGACCAGATCTGGAGCTACACCGCCGACGGAAAAGTTGCCCAGGTCACCACGCGTAATGATGCTGGTAGTAGCCAGGTGGTGAATACCTACAGCTACAACAAGCGTCGCCTTGTTACCGGAGAATCGATCGAACAGACGGGGATGCCTATACGGTCCGCTGGGTACGTCTACGATCCGCACGCGTCCTTGTCTGGTGTTCATTATCCAAGCGGGCTTAGCGTTGACTACGCTCCCAACGCGCTGGGCCAGCCAACACGCGCGGGCACCTTCGTATCCAGCGTCACGTACTTCCCTAATGGTGGCATGAGCCGGTTTGTGTACGGCAACGGGATAGTGCACACAATGCAACAGAACGGAAGACAGCTTCCAGCCAGTGTTTCCGATGCGGGGATTCTCAACAACACCTATGGCTACGACGCCGCCGGCAACGTAGCGCAGATCGCCGATGGCTTGAACGCAGCGCGCACTCGCTCGATGACGTATGACTCGCAGGATCGCCTGCTATCCACCCACTCAACCGCCTTCGGCGGCAATGGACAGCTAAGCTATAGCTACGACGCCTTGGACAACATCCGTACGGTCAGACTTGAAGGCCTTAAGGATCTTTCCTACTGGTATGACGCCAACAATCGCCTGACCAACATCATCAACAGCAACGGCTCGACGGTAGTCGGGCTCGCCTTCGACGTGCAGGGAAACCTCTCTGTCAAGAACGGTCAAGGATTTCAGTTCGACTACGGCAACCGACTTCGCACAGCGGTCGGCAAGGAAAGCTATCGATACGACGGTAGCGGACGAAGAGTCCTGTCCTCGGCCGACTCCGGTACCATCGCATCTTTCTATGGAAATGACGGGGTGCTTCGTCGACAAGACAATGATCGTACCGCGAGCAGCGTGGAGTACATCTACCTAAATGGAAGTCTGGTCGCGAAGGCCGCCACATCGACGGCACCCGCCAGCCCGGTGATCAGCGCGCCCGCCCAGAGTTCTAGCGGAAATTACACTGTCTCCTGGTCAGAGGTGGCCCAAGCCAGCCGGTACGATCTGCAAGAGCAAGCAGGCGCTGGCGCGTGGTCCAACATGTATTCCGGACCTGACCGGACGAGAGAAGTGACCGGCAGGGCTGGCGGGTCTTACGGCTATCGTGTGCGAGCCTGTCGTGCTACTGCCTGCGGTGGTTGGAGTGCCACTGCTATCACTTCGGTCCAGTCGCTTCCTTCAGCTGGGCCCTCCGTAAACGCGCCTGGGCTCTCAATAGACGGCAACTACAGTGTCTCGTGGCCAGCAGTAGCCGGCGCCCAAACTTACAGATTGGAGGAGTCCGCCGCAGGAAGTGGATGGGCCGAGATCCAGAATGACGCCATCCTCTCCCGCTCCTTTGTCGGCAAGCCCGATGGCACATTTGCCTACCGCGCACGCGCCTGCAACGCCGCCGGCTGCGGTGATTATGGTTCAACGGCGTCGGTGCAGGTCCTGCGCGTCCCAGGATCACCCGCTGGATTGAGTGCTCCTGCACTGTCTGCGAACGGTGTCTACACCGTCTCCTGGTCTCCAGTCTCCGGCTCGAGCAACTACCGACTGGAAGAAAGCAGCGGTGGCTCCACCTGGATCGTGGCGGCAACAGGCCCGGCGACAGTGAGGGAATTCTCACAGAAGCCAGATGGAAGCTACGCCTACCGTGTGTCCGCCTGCAACAGCAGCGGATGCGGGCCGAGCACCGGCCCCGCGACTGTGCGGGTGGTTCGTGCTCCGACAGGCACTTCAAGCCTTTCCGGCCCGGCGCTATCAAATGATGGAAGTGTCGCTCTGAGCTGGTCGCCGATTCCCCTTGCGACGACATACAGGCTCTTCGAAAGCGTATCCGGCGGCGGGTGGAATGCCATCCTCAATAGCGGCAGCACCAGCGCGACATTGACTGGGCGCGCAAATGGAAGCCTCAGCTACAGCGTTGCCGCTTGCAACGATGGAGGCTGCGGGCCGCAGGGCCCGGCGCTGAACGTGGTAGTGATGCGACCACCGTCAGAGCCGGCGCTATCGGGGCCGGGTAGCTCCGGCACCGGCAGTTACACGATCAGCTGGAACGCGGTTGATCGAGCCAGTAGCTATGTAGTTGAAGAAAGCGCGAATGGTGGAGGGTGGACGGCGGTCTATAGCGGCGGGAGCACTTCTGCGGTCATCTCCGGTCGCGGCGACGGCACCTATGCATACCGGGTCGCCGCATGCAATCAAGGCGGTTGCAGCGGCTACAGCGGCTCAGTTGCGGTGGCAGTGAATGTTCCGCCCGTAACACCAACCGGACTCACCGCGCGCTTCGTCGTTACTAATGCATTCCCGCCGTGGCAGGTGCGCTACTTCGTCAGCTGGAACGCAGTGGCCGGGGCCGCCTGGTACGAAGTTTCAGGAAGGGGAACCTATTCGGGACCTGCCACATCGGTGCAGATCGACTACACGGGCGTTCCTGCAGGCGCCACGTTCCAGGTGAGAGCATGCAAGCCCATAGGGTGCTCGGCCTGGGCACCCGCCGTTTCCGCAACTGGAGGGTAGTACGAATGAACCGAGCCGGCATAGCTACCCGCCACATGACCTCATTGATGCTGATCTTCGGGGCGCTCAGTCCTGAGGTGTATGCACAGGCGACAGTCACATACGTTCATACCGATGCCTTGGGAACCCCAGTGGCTGAGTCGGACGCATATGGAAATTTGATAGCTGATTCATTCTATGACCCATATGGGGCCATGCTCGTTGCAGGTAGCGATGATCAGCCAGGTTTCACCGGCCAAGTGTCCGATGCGCAAACAGGACTCAACTATATGCAGCAGCGCTACTATGATCCTACGATCGGGCGCTTTCTATCGGTCGACCCAGTGGCTGCTCGACCACGCGGGGACAATTTCAATCGCTATTGGTATGCCAACAGCAATCCCTACACAAACCGAGATCCCGACGGCCGCGAGTGTAGCGGCAAGGGCTGCTGGGTCACTGTTGAGGAAAGAGCGGCCGCCGTGTCGGGCGATTGGAAGGCGTATTATCAGTTGGCGGGATCGGGTGGCGACAGATATGCAGTACGCGCGGGCGAAGTGGCCAGCAACAGTGGCGCCACCCCTCTGAATGGTCGGCTTTCAGAGCTTACTAACAAATTTCTCGCAGATTCCATTGCTAGAAACATGGGCGCCGACCCCAGGACTATGACAAGCACACAGGCAATTGCGGTCGAGTTCAGAATGGAGGCGATAAGAGTTGGTCTTGCAAAGGCGCATGTGCAGGCGCTGGATCAGGCGGGCGCCACCGAGAAGAACCCGGTGATGTTAGACAGGAGTGTCATCGGAGAATTCCACGAGCGAGTCTTCGAGAGAAATGGAGCTGATCCCAAGGTGTTTGGCGGATACAAGACGGATGCCTTGGAGGCCGTAATCAATGTTCTTGGCTCAACGACGCGAGACGTATATGACTATTGCCCTCAACCGAGTTGCAGCAACTAGATTCTTGGTGTGTGTCGTGGCAGTTCTTGGATCTGGGTGTGTAGATTCGCCTACTTCATACCGCGTGGAAGGTGCAAAGACCGATTTTTGTGTCCCTAGCGACCTAGATGCGACGCCGTCCCGGCGGAGTAATGAGGATCCTGTGGTCGGCGGCTTTACGCTGCATGGCTGTTACTCCACCCATAGCGAGGCTTGTATCGGCCCCGATAATTTGATCGCGGTAGCGGTGGTAGCCAAATCGTACTTTCCTGGCAGAAGGTTTGGCGACCTCCCCCAAGGATCCCATCTGCGTACGAGCGCTATTGAAGGCTGGCAAGAAGCGAAGATGCTGGCGAAGGGACTGCTTGCCGTTCCCGACGGTGGCGACAAGAGCCACTTTTTCGTATGGCGCCCGAGTGCTCGTGCCACCACACAACCGTTGGATGACGATGAGCTAATGGCATCCTGTGACACGTTGGGCAATGTTTCCTGCAGTCGTGTACTTCATGGGGACGACTTTGCTGTGACCTATTCCTTTGTCACAGAGAAGGAAGTTCCGAACGACTTCAGTTCATTAGACAAGCAAGTCCTGAGTGAGGTCGAGCGGATGAGATGTAGCAGATAGAACTCTGGCTCGATCAAGTCCCCAGTATTGAGCCCCTGACCATGGCAGTATTTCATGCGATTGTCACTGCCCAGAAGTGGCCACCTGTCCTACCCCTGATAAACATCCCTTATCCATGACTGACCTTGGGCCTACTGTGATCCCATGGAGATGAGAGATAAGGTGCGGGCGCGCTTTGGCGTTAGCCCGATTGACGCCAACGACCTATATCTCTCCAAGATCCTTGATCAAGGCCTGCCCCTTCTCCAGGAAACCAGCTAACAGCCGTCCTCCAGCGACCTGTCGCCCTACGCGTTCATTGAGCCAGGTAGCCTGGACCTTGCCAGCCGCAAGAACGTCGGCTGGAGCGAAGCTATCCGGCCTGCCGGCCAGCGGTTCCCCAGGTGAAGCCAAGCCCCCATCGAGGGGCTGCACTATCGTTGGCCTGGAGCTGTCGCTCTTCGCATAGGCTGTGGCCACCATCCGGCCTCTCTGCGGCGACCAGCCACCCAGCACCAGCTCGGTCCCAAGCTTTTCGACCGGCAAGCGAGCCTCGGCTGCAGCCCTCACGTAGTTCGGCCACAGTTGATCCACTAGCAGGCCCAACTCGGCGGAGAGCTGCTCCATCGTGAAATCAGCACGGAAGCTCGCCTGCAGAGCCAGCTCATAGACGCGAATGAAGAACTGCGTGGAGCCGCGCGCGGCCATCACAAGGTTGTGCTGCGGAACCAGCAGCAACTTCGCGCCAGAGGAACGGGCTCCGGTCTGGGCATCCTCTGCCAAGGTGTCAACAGCAACGAGGAGCTGGTCAGCACGCAGCAAAACGTTGAGGATGCTCATTGTGTACGCCCGGTGGCCCACACAAACTATCCATCCTATTCATGCGCAAGTCGAGCCCAATATGACACTCACCTTGGAGCAGATTGCTGAGCGACTGCGCGCGTGCGAGGTCGACTTGGAAGCCCATCGGGCGTACCTCAAGGCAATGGAATACGCGCTTGGCGCCACCATCGCCACCCATAACGATCCGCCATCACTGGCCCGCATGTGGGACCTGATGCTGGTAGAAGCGGCGGACGTTCACGCGGGCAGCAACGGCCCTGTTTTCACCGCTGCCCTTCAGCAGTCTCTTCGGATGCTGACCGATCAGATCTCCTCGATCGCTCCCAGGGCTACCAATCAGCGCCCAGCAGACCAGTAAGGATTCGCTCAAGCTCGGCGGCGGCCTCCTGCTGGGAGCCCACTTTGATCGAAAGACCGCTTTGCGACGGGCCGGGCCTGGTCTCAAACCGCGTAATAGTGCCGCCCCCACGGCCATCCACCTGCACCCTGGCCGTTACGGTTCTGCCCCTGGCGCTGAATGTCCAATCTTGAAACTCGTGCATCTATAGATCTCAGTGTGGGAGCAGAAGGTAGCGATCACAAAGTGATGCGATGAAGGGGCCAACCCATCCCCTAGGTGGGTACCCGAGATTTCGCCCGCCATGCTCCTGTCTCAACGTCCCTGCGTAGCGCCCACGTCTTGGCGGGTATCTTTGCACCACGGGCCGTGAGGTACTCCGGCATTGAAAGAAGAACCTCTTCCCCCCTTACCGAGCAACTGGTCGAGAGGACTACGCCATCACTCAACTCCACCAGGCATGTGGTCTCGCCCTCAGCTTCCGGCAGTCTGCCAGAGAGATCGGCGGTAGCCCCGGGATAGATGTGGGTATGCGTGAACTCAAAGCGCATCGATCTGTCCCCCGCCGCCCTTGATTGCTTATACACCCGGGCACAGCACAGGGTGTAATCTCCGGGAGCGCCGCATCAATTCAGGCTGCCGCCGGCTCGCGGCGTTGCGCAACCAGGTCGGCGAGTAGCTCCATACCCGTAACGGGATCAAACCGGCCTTTGAGGCGCTGAGCGAAATTGGTCCAGTCGGCCCGGACCAAGGACTTAAGCTGAGGGGTGGTCACCCGCATGAATAGCAATGGCTGTTCCGGAAAGCGAAGCTGCTGGACGTTGCCTCGAGCGAGTTGCACCAGTTCCGAATGGATAGCCAGCGACTCGACGTAGACCAAAGTTGCAGCTACCGAGCTGGCGGCGCCCTCGAGGTAGGTGAAGAAGCGGCTTCCATCGAAGCACACAACCGCACGCGACCCGCACGCCTCGTTGAACCTAGCCCCGGCGGTCATTAGTTGGGCAAGCCGACTTTCACCTACTTCCTCTACAGCAGAGCTTACGAACACGACTGAACACTTGAGCATGCGGCACAACCTCGAATTCAGAAGCGATCGTATGCCCAGCCCTGTGCTCAGCGCGTGCAAGAAGCAAAGGAAGAAGTGGCGCACAGTTGCGGAACTTTCACGCTGGCACAACTACTCTCCGCACGCCACTCAAGACTGAGCGGTCGTGAGCGGCATCAGGCCGCTGCGCGCAATTCGCAGGAAGCGATCAGCCCTGACACCGTCGCCCCTGAATGATCAAGAGCAATCCCCTAAACGCACCGCCCTTCGAGCCAAACTCCCCTCAGTTCGTGTGGAAAACCAGGTTCAAGGACAAATGTGTCTACACCGGTTGCGGAGTCGGCCTGCCCGGGCGCATTGAGAGCGATCAACAAGCCGAGATCTACGCAACCAAGCAGGCGCTTGCTGCACAGCTTGCGCACGTTAGGCTTTCGCAGTGCCACGAGGTGTTCGTCCGAAACGCCACAGCGGCACTGATCACCGTCCACCATTTCCTTTCTCAAGCAGCTGAGAAGGATGCAGTCTTCTTCCTCTGCGCAGATGCGGAGGTTGCTGGGCAGATCATCGCCACACTCAACATACAGGACATGCCATCCTGAGCAGCCTCCTACGTCTTTCTGCAGAGCTATGACAGTGGCCCTAGGGGGCGGAGTGTCCGCCAACTTCCACTAAAGCATGTCGGGGGCTGCAGGATGGCCTGATCGAAGGGTGGATGGCCGCCAGTCCAGACGAATGCCGTGCAGATAAGCCATTCATATTGAACCATCCAGCAAGCGGAGTCGATCACTCCAGTTGTGTGACCAAATGCCGATAAATGCGGGACAAGCAATGCGACTCTGACTCTGAGTTAGGTACAAATCCGTTTCAGGGGGAACTGATTGACCGTCTCTGGCAACCGCGCGCGATTTCTGTCGACGATTCTGGGTTCTGCAGCGCTGTCCATGCTGGCGATGCTGATAGTTGCTCAAGCCGTCTTGTTTGTTGAGGATAGTGAGTCCACAGAGACCATCGCTGAAGCGGTGGTAGCTCGAGCAGAGACTGTCTCTCGAGCCCGACGCGTCGCTTCAGATGCAGCGCTGAAGTCTGCTGTCATTGCGTGCTCCGACGAAGACGTTCGAGCACTCAAGGAAATCGCGTTCAACTCGAGCTATATGAGCGACGTGGGACGCATCCAGGAGGGTCACCTGCTGTGCAGCGCGCTCTGGGGAAGGATCGTTCCGTTCAAGCTTCCTGCGCCGCACTATTCATCGGGCGAGACCAAGCTATGGAATACGTCCGATCTCGTTGGCTCGCCTTACGGAGGCACCAACCTGATCGCCCAGGGCCAGACATTCACGGTGTCATCGCCCTCGTCCTTCGATGGCTTGGACCCCGCGAGAACCAGCACATTCACTGTCGAAACGCGTGATCGCTCCTATGTGTTCCGGAGTGTGGAACCTGCAACGGACGCCAGTGAAGCCGCATCATCCCGCATACGGCTGAGCCGATGCAGCAACAAGGCAAACGTCTGTGCATTCGTATCACGGCCCCGGCGGGGCATCTGGGACCTTGCCCCATCTCTGCTCTACACCATCATCGGCATAGGTGCCGCGCTTGGCATTACCTTCTCGTACCTCCTAATTCGCCGAAACAGGACCGCAAGGCAGACGCTCCAGCAGCGTTTCAGCCTTGCCATGCGCCGAAACGAGATCGAGTTGGTGTATCAGCCTCTATACACCGTTGTGGATAGGCGCCTTGTCGGGTTCGAAGTGCTAAGCCGCTGGAGCCCAGCTGGCGAAGGCGAAATATCTCCTGGCATCTTCGTACCAATGGCCCGCCAACTTGGCCTGAGTTCAGATCTTTTCCGGTACGTACTGTCGAAGGCGCTGAGAGAGATGGCACCGGCCCTCGCAGGCGAGAATGCACCATATCTGAGCATAAACGCTGAGCCCGTTGACATGGCTTCGGAGGATACTGTTCGTTTCGTCGTAAGCGTCACGCAGCAGGCCGGTGTTCTACCGGATCAGGTCAGGATCGAGATCACCGAACGTGAGGAACTGGTCTGCCCTGGCGTAACCGCACACATGGCAGCGTTGGCAGCATTGGGATTCCGATTCCTCATTGATGACTTCGGAACTGGCAGCTCCAACTTCTCACACTTTGCCCAGTCTCCCTTCATCGGTATCAAGATTGACCGCATGTTCGTATCGGCCATCACCGAGGAATCACCCTTGCGCCCGGTGTTGCCGGGCATGTACCTGATCGCCCGCCAGCTCGGCCTGGAGGTGATCGTGGAAGGAGTGGAGACTGCGGAACAGGATGCATTGCTGCAGCAGATCGCGCCTTCTGCTGTAGGCCAAGGATGGCTCTACGGCACTCCTGTGCAAGCTGATGCCGCCGCTGTCCTGGCCAAATCACACAATGGCGACGAGCCATTCACTGATCCGTGAATGGCACCTATTCCACTATGTATTCGCGCCGAGGAATGGCGTAGCAAGACGAAAGACGACTGTTACACGCACGAGCCTTCCCCACTCAGTGCAACCGAACGGTTGATGGTGTTCACACCCATCGCTGCTGACGCCCCGAAAGGGCATCGTCGTGATCGGATCTGAGTCGAAGCTATGCAGCTTGCACGTAGGGCGCTACAGCTGCGGCCAGCACATCAATTCCCCATACCGATCCAGCAATTTCGTCAGGCTCACTCTTCTTGAAGCGCGACCAATCGGCCCTTGCCAGCTTGCCCACGAGCAGCTGATCGGCCGGAAGTCGATGCATTGACCAATAGGGGAACTGCCTCGTAGATATGCGGCCTCTCGCCAGTTCTACGACGCCCGTGTGGCTCGTCGATTGCAGCACGCGCTCATAGACGCTGGCGACTCCATCTTCCGGGCCTTCAAAGTACTGCACGAATCTTGCTCCGTCGTACAGCAAAACTCCCGTTACGCCTGCCACCTTGTTGAACCTGGCAGCATCCGCCACAAGTGCCTCTAGCTGCTCAATCGAAAGATCTTGAACTGCTTCGCTTGCGTATACAACGGCCCGGATGGGCATGTCTTTGCCTTGGAAGAGGGCCACGTCGGCACCTATTCACACTCTACCACTCGGCATGTAAGTGGGGCCGTGCTGTCCTGCCGCGCCTGCGGTAAGCGCCAAGCAATTAGCAACGCCCGCCTGATTGGCTGTCCATCAAATATCCGTCATCCTCGAAACTGAACGAGACGTGGTTCACATTTCCTATCGCCTAGCGCGACAATCGTGTAGGGGCCTGTCGGCCCCGCCACGGGGAGTGGAGCCATGTTCAAGCGAGGGGAAGACGCGTTCCTGGTGCTGGAGCTGCGTGTAAGGGAGTGCGAGCGCCGTATTGCAAAGTCCGATGGCCGAACCAGGGCATTGGAATGCGCCATGCGGGCGGTTGTCGCCAGTGCTTCTAATCCCTCGGCCTTGTGCGCCGCGTGGGCGCAATTGATTCCGATGGTCGTGGAGAGCCATGCCGACGAGCGTGGAGAAGCGGCCAATGACTACCTCGATGGTCTACGCCAAGGCCTCAAGTTCGTCACTGAGCAGATAGAAGCGGCCGCAGAACGGTCCTGCCCTCCTCGGAGGTAGTTCCGAAGGCCGATCTAATACTCGGCTTCTTGATGCCCTGCCCTAGGGAGAATTCCCTTCGATGGCCCAGACACTGTCCTTGTGGCCGACCTTTGCGCGCTTCCTGGATTGCCTCGCCAGTTGCCAGAGAATGGCAGCAGCGACAAACGCGGTCGCGTCCACGGCCACCTCCGCACTTGAATGGTTCCAGGTGCCGGGGACGCCGGCCAAAGCCGCAAGGCTGCCGACCGGGATCAGTGCCGTCACTACGGCGCCAACGTACAGCAGCTCATAAGCGGAGCGCGCGGCCCCACGCATGAATGCCCAGGCCACTGCCAGTAGGAAGGCCCCATAGTAGATGCCTTCATGCCATGCTGGGACATTGGCAATCAGCCCAGGAAGCCACTTGGTAGCTGCCAGTGTTGCCGAGATGCCGATGACACAGCCTAGGGACACACCGATGGTCAGCGATCCCAGCACCCGGGTGGATCGCTTCTGCTCGGGAAGGTTGGCATCGCGCTGCTTCTTGCGTCGTGACTCGATCCACAGCAGGTTGCCGGTGTAGAACACGATCGCACCGCCAAGCCCCAGGAGCAGGTACATCCAGCGCACGGGGTTTCCGCCAAAGCTGCCGAAGTGCAGCATGAAGAAGGCATTGACCGCCGTATCCCAGCCGCCCATGTTTCCTGGCAGGTCATGTGTGTCCACTACGCCAGTGTACGGATTGAGGTGGGTACTCATGTAGGTGCGGGCACGGGTCCCGTAACGGATATCCAGGCCGGTGACACGCCCCTCGACCACACTGCCCTTCTGCTGGAAGCCCAGGCTGTAGACCTCGAAACCTGGAAGCTGTGCCTTTACCTTTTCCAGCAGTGCAGGAGCAGGCAGAGGCTGGGCGCCCGGAGCGGGCCCGGCATCGTGCTCTTCGCCCCATTGGATGCCGTTGGGATAAACCACCTTGTCCTGGATGTCGTAGATCTGATCGTGGAACGCGAATACCACGCAGGTCACGGCCATGATCAGGTGGAATGGCAAGCTGACAATGCCCAGAGCGTTGTGCACATCCAGCCACATGCGCTTGATGTTCTTGCCTACCCTCACGGCGAAGAAGTCTTTCACCAACGTCGGCAACAGCACGATGACGCCGGAGATCAATGCGACGGCATACATCAGCGCAACGATGCCCATGATGGGGCGCGAAATCGCATCGGGGAACGGCAGGCCGACGAACTGATGCAAGGTGTCGACAAGCTGCGCCACCGGTGCCTTTCGCAGCTGCTCCACCTGGAGGTGGCCCTTCTCGTCAAAGCTTGCGCCAAACTCCGTGAACTGCCGTGGCTTGTCGCCACGTACTCGCCAGATCACGCGGGCAGGCGCTTCAGGCGACGTCTGCACCATCACGCTGTAGTTCTTCGCCGCCTCGGGATGCGCCTTGAGCACCGCGGCAAGCAGTTCAGGTGCACGTTCCATTGGGACCGGCGCAAACAGCGCAGACGGGGGGGTTGCCCATCGCTCCAACGGCTTCTCGAACATGGTGATCGAGCCGGCATAGAAGGCAACGAACAGCATCAGGCCAGCAAAGATGCCGACCCAGATGTGCACGTCCTTGTAGACCTTGATGATGTCGTTGCGGATCTTCATGTGAGGTCCAGTCAGCCCAGATGGCTGCGTGCTAGCCATAGCGCGCCAAAGGCAACCACGTTGGCAGCACCGAGCCATAGCCAGGCGCTTGCGCTGCTACGAAAAAGGAAAACAAATGACAGGATCGGGGCCCACAGCAGCGCGACCAGCCACATGTTGAACTGGGCCTTGCCGCCCCCGCCATCGATGCCGCCGGGCCCGAACCACGCGAACAGGCCGGACAAGGCCAGGGAGAGCCCGAAGCCCAGCAGTACTCCGGCACACGTCTTCCCGAACCAGTGCCGGCTCTGCAGCTTGTCAGGGCCGGCCATGGGCACCTCCACGCTGTCGAGCGCGCCAGACGCCCAGGAAGGGCGCGACCGACCAGACCAGCATCAGAATCGTCAACCAGGTGAAGAACGCCGCACCGCTTCCCATCAAGGACAGGAACATGGCCAGCGAGACCAGCGACGAGGTGCTGCCGGGAATCCATTTTCCACGGACAGGCCAGGGTCCGGCGCGCCGCCACTGCTGTTTCGGCGACGCAAGATAGAACAGCCATGCCCCAAGCACACCCGTGGCTGAGGCCAGCACCGCCATCACGACTGACATTCTGGAAGTCTCATAGGAAAGCCCCGTGACCTGGCTGGCCTGTCACGGGGCGGAAGGGTTACCAGGTGAACCGGGCAGTAGCCGTGACGGTGCGTCCCGTGCCGAAGAAGCATGACGAGACACCGCTGCACGTGGTCACGAATCGCTTGTCGGTCAGGTTGCTGACGTTCAGTGCGAACTGCGTGCCCACACTCCCGATCGCACCGACGTCATAACGGATAGCTGCATCCCACATCGTGTAGGACGGAATCAGGTAGACGTTGGCGCTGTCCCCGTAGCTTTCGCCGTTGTAGCGGACGCCTGCGGCAACGCTCAGACCTGCGAGTGCCCCGCCCTGGAAGGTGTAGTCACCCCACAGCGCAGCGGTCCAGTCCGGAACCATCGCCAGCTGCTTGCCCTGGTAGCCGTTGTTGCTCTTGGTGACTTCCGAGTCCATCCACGATGCGGCACCGATCACGCTGAAGCCATCGAGGGGGGTGATGCGGCCTTCCAGTTCCACGCCACGCACGCGGCCCTCGCCATCCTGCACCTGGCACTGGCTGGACCCCGTCGTGCCGCAGGTGTTGTGGCTGGGATCAGGGTCGTTGGTGAGGATGTTCTGCTGGCGCAGATCGTAGGCCGAAAGCGTGATCAGGCCATCGAATCCAGACGGCTGATACTTCACGCCCACTTCCCACTGCTTGCCGGTGATCGGGTCGAACGGGGTCCGGTCGAAGGACTGTGTAGCTGTGCTGCCTGCCGGCTGGAACGACTCGGCGTAGCTCAGATATGGCGTCAGGCCATTGTCAGCCACGAACAGGATGCCCGCGTTGCCGCTGAACGCCTCGTTCTTGATGTGGCTCGGCGCGCGTGCGCCATAGCGATCTGTCGCCACGGTGTACGACTGTGTCCAGGTGTCGTCCTTTGTCCAGTCGTAACGGCCACCTACGGTGAAGCGCCACTTGTCCAGCGCGATCTGATCCTGCAGGTAGGCACCCGTCTGGCGGTTTACGCCTCCCGAGTAGCTGATGCTGTTGGTCACCGGAACGTAGCCGGTGTAGACCGGATTGAAGATGTCGATCGGCGCCGGATCACGCATCGCACCGCGTGCTGCATCCCAATCGGCCTTCTGCCAGTCCACGCCCACCAGCAGCGTGTGTTCAACCGAGCCGGTCTGGAACTTGCCGGTAATGCGTGTATCGATGGTGTCGCCCTGAGAGTCCCCTTCGCCCCAGGTGGCACGTCGCTTCTGGGTGCGCCCATCCGGATTCAGGCCACCATTGGTCACCACGGTGCGGAAGGTCGATTCCACGTTGGTCCGGCGGGCACCCTGGCTCAGGGTCCAGTTCTCATTGAAGGCATGTTCGAACAGCCAGCCGGCCGTCCAGATGGTTCGGTCGTAGGTATTCCAGTTCGGTTCGCCAATGAAGGTCGTGTTCTTCATGCGCCCATAGGGGGTGGCTTTGAGCGTGCCATCCATCGGCAGGAACTGATAGGTCGAGCCGCCGTCGTCGCGCTGATAGAGACCCAGCACCGTCAGTCGCGTGCGCTCGGCCATCTGGAAGGTATAGCTGGGGGCCAGGAACCAGTGCTGCTGCTGGGTGTGCTTGATCTGGGTGTCACCGTCGCGATACAGGCCTACCAGGCGCCCGAGGTGACGCTTGTCGTCCGATGCCGCGCCCAGGTCGAACGCGCTGCTGTACTGACCGTTTCCATCCAGACCCAATTGCAGCACCTGCTGCTGATCGGGTGTTGGGGTCTTGCTGACCTGGTTGACCATGCCACCCGGAGCCACCTGTCCATACATGACGGCCGAGGGACCTTTCAAAACCTCGACCCGGTCCAGGTTCCAGCTGTCCACCATGGTGCGGTTCCACTGACCGCCCTGTGGCGCACGCATGCCATCGATGGTGACATTGTTGCTCCAGCTGCCGGCATCGAAGCCACGGATACGGAAGTCGTCGACACGGTTGTCGATGCCGCCGCTCTCCAGGACAACACCAGCTACGTAGCGCATCGCCTCGTTGAGGTTCTGCACACCGCGGGCATCAAGCTCCTCGCGGGCAATGACGGAGACCGACTTGGCCATCTCCGCAACCGGCGTGTCGGTCTTGGTTGCGCCGGAAGTGTGGGTAGTTGTGCGATAAGCGTTGACCCGCACCGCATCGAGTGTGGTGGCGCTGCCATCGGGGACTTCTGGCGAGGGTGGTGCTTCAGCGTGACCGGCCAGCGGGACGGCCAGCATCAGGGCCATGGACACGGACAACAGAGAGCGCTTCGGGGCGCGGGAAGTAGTGGCGATCTTGTTCATTTGTGGGCCTACGGTAGGAAGTGCGCCCTAGGCGGCAGCTGCGGCGGCGTTAATTTCGCGTTAAATAATACCAAATGCAAATCGTTCGCACTAGCATCCACCCCTTCCCAGCCCATTTGTAACCCCCGCATCCTCCTCTGCCTGCAGGACCGCCACCCGGCTGCCTTAGACCGCTCCACAGGACTCCGCCACACCCAACCAGGCGTACGGGCGCTGACGGCGCCTCAGCAAAGGCGACCAATAGCGCGGATCTCAGCGGACTGGAACGGTCTGCAGCACATCGGGCTGGAGAACAGCAGCGCCACCGCTGCGATGGGAAGGCGGCGAATAATGAATCGCCCAACAGCGCTGGGACTTTTGGGGGCGAGCCGGAACAACATCAATGGAAGCAGCTTCCTAGTTTGGGCAGTTCTGTTGTCCGGAACCGGCCTGGCCACCAGTTCCCGCCATAGGGGGCACTTCATGGATCGCCCAGCTCGCGGGCCGCAAGGTAGTCCCAGGGGCGGGCGCGTGCAATCTCTAACGGCGCCGGCGTCCAAGGCAGCACTCATAGCGCCTCGCAACCGTGCGCTCAAGGATGGCTCTTATGATGGTCAAGGCGTTAGAGATTGCACGCACCATTGGCCTATTCAGGCAAGTCTCTGCGGGCCCATCCCGTTCAACGCCGCCACCCGCCCCGACTCGCGATCATGATTCCCACGAGCATTGCCTCTAAGCGTCGGTCGCCATGACGCCACCGCCGCGCGAGCCACTCCCAAGCGGCGAGAGGCCACTTGGGCAGGTTTTGGGCTGAAGCGGCGGCAAGTGCCGTCCACGCCCTGTACGCACCCAATAATGCTGCCGCCCTGTCATTGGGTGTAAGGCGCCCCACCCTTGCTGGGCCTAGCGGCTGGTATGTTCTGTGCGGTTTAGGGAGTGCCCACCCGGCCCCCTCGATTGACCAAGCCAGCTCGGCGCTTGCAATCCCGCCAAAGCCAGGTCCCCAGTTGCGAGCGGACGCTAGAACGAGGTCTCTCCGAAGCCTGGCATCTTGCCCGTTCACCCGGCCATGACGCCACTCCTCGAGCCACTGCCAGAGGGACAACAGCTCTTCGTTGGCATCGAGGGGCATTGCATCCCGGTAGGGCGCGTAGCTGAGCAACAGCCGATGTCGGGAGCACGCGATAGCTCTGGCATCCAACCAATCAACTAGAACCGGATACCGAGCACCGCTTTGGGTCGGCGCAGTACACATAGCGCACCCTACCGACCTCCACTCAGCTGCAATACGCCATGAGGCTGGGACGCGCTCAATTCGCCCCAGCTCAGGCGGAAGTCGGCCCCATTCAGCGCCACCGATTCGGCGTTCTGGCTCTTTTGCTTCGAACTCACACCATTGCCTCCACTCAGCTTCCTCAAGACCAAGCTGTAGTCTGGTAGCGTCTAACCACGAGTACACACTCTCGCCCATGCAGGGCTCTGCGGCTGCGGGAAGATCCTCAATCCTCATGGGATCTCTCCTCGACACCGAACCCGGATTTCCAGAATTCGTCGAGCAACTCGACTGAGATGTGCCCTTCTCCGCGAGAATTGGCAAGACGGGCTGCGCCGAGGACAACCTCTAACAATCTGAAGGTAACGCAGCAGTCATGGGCCGCCAGCCAGCGGATCATGGTCTTGCTGTCCAGGTGGGAACGCTCAGGAAGCTTCAGCTCGACTTCAATGCCGGCCAGGAACTGACGGAACTCGTTGGATTCTGACCAAACGGGAAGCTCAACCCTTTTGAACCGAGATGCCAGTTGCTCGTCTGCAGCCAGCGCATTGACCATGTTCCTTGTTGTTGCGATGCATACCGTGATGCCCAGATTGCAGATGGATTTGATGAGTGCAAGAGTGTATTGCTGGCCAGATTTTCCTGCGTTGAGAATATGTCCAGCCTCGTCAATCAGAAGCTGCTTTACCCCCGATGCCTGCAACACGTCAGCGACCTGCTCGTGTATGTTCTGGGTTTTGCGGATGGGAAACCCGGGCAAACACGCATTGATGATGGACCGGCACATCTTCATGCAGTTGCCGTCATAAGGTGCCTCGATCAAGATCGCCTCTCTGTAACGCGACCCCGTCGCTTCCCGAACGGCAGAGACTTGGGACATGTAGTGGTTGAGGAGCCGACTCTTCCCGCTGCCGGCAGCTGCTGCAATGTGAAGGCACACAGGCCGGCTGCGTCGGTACTCGCCCACGCGAAGCTGGCTCAAAGCCTTCAAAATCCTTACTGAGTGGGAACTCAGCACGAACGGAAGATCGCCCTCCAGATGAGGATGGGCGCGACCAATATCTTCAGGCAGGTTCATTCCACCAGGCCCTCACTGGAAGGAATTGGTAGAGCGGGCTCTGCATAATCGACCTCTTCTCTGACCGCCTTGGGTACTGCCGGCGGCAACCTGGCCAGCTTACGGCGAGCTTTCTTTGAGCTGGTCGCAGCTTGGTGCAGGATTTCCCTTTGACGCTCAAGTGCATCAAACAGTTCGCTCTCCGAAGCAGCCTTCCTGCCTTGCTCCTTCATATGAGCTCGGATGTCGCGAAGTTCCCAGAGCGAAAATGGGTTCCTAGAACGATCTAGCAGTGGGACATCGATGTAGTCGCCAGCTGCATACAAGAACACCTTGCTGAGGTCGCGCTGGCTATAGTGCACTCGATGTTCAATACCATCATTGATGAATGGTGAAAGGGCGGGATCCCAGTAGTGAAGCGAGTGCAGCTGAATTCCTGCCCGACCTATTCTTCTGTCGGCGGCCGGCAAGAAGCCTAGTGTGAAGTCGCGAGGGTTGCCGATCATAGGGGGAAAGCGGGTGGAGCCTTGCTCGCTAGACCACGACTGATCCCACACCTGCAATGGAGTCCTTCCGCCCAGCCCACTGTGCGGAGAGTTGTGATATACGCCCGCGATCTGGAGCGCGAGCCACTGCTCAAGTTCCGCGATGGTCAGTACCGCCTTCTTCTCCGATGGATAGTCACCTCGTTGCTTTGAGTTGGAGAAAGTTGTCCCAGGCAGGAGATGCACCGCGCCCATCATCGTGCCGATGTAGCGTTCGATATAGGCGCCGTAGTGAGGCCTGCGGACTGGCCTGGGACGGACCTCAATTCCGTAGCGCTCGCATTGCGCGAGCAGCGCCTTTGTTTTGAATGTCTTCGCGTTGTCCCACGCGATTCGAGCCATCTTTCCGAAGATTGAGTACTTGAGCTTGCCATCTAGCCCAATGGATTCAAGCCACCGCTCTTTCGGCAGGCAGCTGTGCTCAAGTGTCAGCGCAACTGAAGTCTGGTCGGGCGGATCAAAGCTCATGTAGTAGCCAACAACGCAACGAGTGAAGACGTCGATAGCGAGCGTGATCCACGGCCGCCCGATAACCTGCCGTGTCAGTGGACTAACCACCATCAAGTCGACGACTGCGTGATCAATTTGGACGACCTCAAGGGGGGATGACGTGTCCAAGCCTCGGATCGATGGAGCCTGCTTTGCACGAGCTTCATGGCTCCCAAGGCGCTTCACAGCCAGTTGCATTGGATCTCGTGCTCGGACACGCGCCTTGACCGCCGCGTAGCTGGGGGCTGCTACACCCGCATCCCGCGAGAGCTGTGCACACCTTCGAACGACAGCTGCAACTGAGCTTGCCTCACGCACCAGATAGATCTCGTCGATCGCGGCGGCGATCAAGCTCTCCACGAGGGGTGGCAGAAGCCTGGTCTTCGGCGATGGACCGGGCAGGCTCGGCAACTGAGATGCAGGTAGCGGGTTGTGGCAGTACAGCCTCCAGCGACGTCTGACAGTCTTCGCCGAGACACCGAACTTCCCGGCGAGTTCATCGCACGTGCTTTTCGACAACTTGGCGCCGCGCGCCCTCAGTGCTGCTCCAAGCGCTTGAGCCCATTGCCAAGCTACTGCCTCCTGAGCAGCGTCCGTACTGGCGACGTGCCGAATCTTCTTTTCAGTGGCGTGCTGGCTGTACGAGGAAAGATCGCCGACGCCTACCCATTGGTACTCTGAAGTCCCTTCTATTTGGATGTGAATCTTGTCAGGCCCTGTGCAACTCACGATGCGGCACAGTCTCGAGTTGCACATAACCAACTCACCCGATTTCACAACCAGGTCTCTAACAGGTCGCGAGGCTCTCATTGGAGAGTTCATACTTGGGTCCTCAGGACCCGAGGCAAAAGATGCCCGCCCCACTATTGACACAAGTAGAGAGGCATGAAAGGCTAGCCCCAATCGGCGGATTATCCGGTTGTCCAGAGAGGTCAGGGTTGCAGCCCTGGCCTTTCGTCGTTCTAGCCGAAGGCATCCATTTGCGTCAGGCCATGGCTGTTTTCTCCGCCGATCAAAGGTCTCCGCAAAGCGCGGCCTCGCAGAATTAGCACGCAGAGACACGCTGCGCAATCGCAACGCATTGATCTGAAAGGTGTTTTATAGTCTATGGACTATAGGGCGCAGCAGCCCGCGGATGGGTTCGGACCACCTGATGAGGTCAGCTTAGGCTAGTGACGCCTACGGTGTTTGCAGGATCGTGTCCTTGCACTGTGCTTTTTCTCTGAATCATGTCTCTAACAGGCGGGCTGAGTGTGTGCGTCGACCGCTCCCAGCCATTTCGCAACTAAATCAAGCGCCTAGTGTTGGGCACGATCTAAAGATACCCACAACGTCCAGCGGCGGTCGGCTGACGGCGAATTGGTACCTACCGGCGGCCGTGATCCGCTTATCGGCTGTCTGGGTGATGATGATTGGGCCACCCAGGCCTTGCTGTCGCTGCTGCTGTATCCAATTGATCTCAGCCTTGCGCTTGGCTTCCTCGGCGCCTCGCGAGATCATCTCTTCGTAGTTGCCATTGGTGCCGCCGTGGCAGTGCTTGAACTTCTTGCCGCTTCCACACGGGCAGAGTTCATTCCTGCCTGGCTTAGTTCCGCCCATATCCGGCCTATGCGTGTTGAATCGCGCTCAGTGTGGGGACTTGGCATGGCTAACTCCAAAGCCGCAAGTCAACCTTGTTGAAAAGCGTGCCATCCGTGGATTGCGGTTGACTGGACAACTCATCCCCGCCCCAGTCGTCCGTCATCAGGTGGGTGTGCCTCGGCATCGGCGAAGAGCCGTTCTGGAGCCGCGCAAGCACCAACTGAAGGAGGGCCAGGCCCTGCTGATTCATGTGCACGGTCAGCTCATCGCCTTCCTTGTTCATCTCGAAGGTCAACAGATGTTCAGGGCTTGACATGAAGTTCGTCTCCTAGCGGGTACTTCTTCTTCTCAAGCATACCGTCATAGCCCTTCGCTCGGTTGACATCCACATGTGGCATTTCCGTTCCGGCCCTGAAAACCTGCACTTCGGGGTCGATGTGATATGAGCGCCCGGTAGAGGGGTTGACATACCCGCCCTTCCCTCCCACCGGGTCTGGGCCGCGTGCACTGAATCCCTTGGCCCTGAACATCGCGTCGATCTGAGCGGGTGTCTTTCCCTTGAAGGGGTTGCCTAGCGTCTTCTTGCCAAACTTTACGACCGTCGCGCCACTTCCAATGACCGGCACCACCGCGATCGCAGACAAGACTGCGTTCGTGTACTGGCCACGACCCAGGTAGATGCCTGCATTGACCAGATCCAGAGGCTCCCCATACACGGGAACCAGCCCCCCGATGTCCAGGGCGAACTGGATCTTGTCTATGAGGGTGTTGTTGATTCCTCCGAAATCGAGTCCCCCGTTCTGTGCCGGCAAGGTTGGCGGCGGCTTGACCACCATGCCGGGGAACGTCGTAACCGAGGGCTGTCCGCTGAACCCAAGTGGATCGAACAGATTAATGGGGTCGTTATTGGCATAGGCGTAGAGGTTCATCCCGCCAGCGGTGCCGACCTGGTCAGGTTGAATGAATCGCCCCAGTGCAGGCGAGTACATTCTTGAACGCAGATGGAGCAGGCCAACTTCCGGCAGCCACAGTTGCCCCGTGTACCCCAGTCGGCCTATCCCCTCCCCCACCTGCTGTCCCCAGGGATCATATCTTGCAGTTGCCTGAAGTCGACCATCTTCTCCCGCGCGCGCGACGATGGAGCCACGCTCATCGGCATACAGCCATGAGCGCTGTCCACCTTCATAGAGCACGATGGGCTCGTCACCCTTTGGCCCGAACACGATCTTCTGCAGCATGCTGCCATTGGATTCGTCGAACTCCCCTATCAACTCCCAGTCGTTGTATAGGAATTGTCGTGACACTCCTCCTTTTGTAAGGCGTGCGAGACGCCCGATTGCGTCATAGTCGAGGCGCGAATCTCCGGCCGCCACAAGCCGCCCCTCCGCATCATAGGTAAATGAACGGCTAGGATTTCCGACGCTATCTGCCTGTAGATTACCTGCAGCATCGTGCTGCAGGTCCTGCCAGCTCGAGTTCTCACTCTTCCAAGAACGGTACTGATTCAGCTCACGGGCAGCCCACTCGACCTTGCCCCTCAAGATCGGCGCCATCGCGAATCGTGGCTGCGTCACAGCACGGCTTCTGAGCTGTCCGTCCTCATTGAACGCATAGCCAAAACCAATATCCTGATCTTCACCCACGAGATCATGCATGAGCAGGGAAAGGCGCTGATCGGCCTTGTACTCAACTTCCGTCCGAGTTCCGTTCCTGGCAAACGTGGCGCCGGTACGGCGGGAGATCTCATCGTAGGTAAAGCGCGCCAAATTGGCGCCGGCAGCTTCATCGATGCCGCTGACCCGGCCAAGCTGATCGAAGTTGTAGCGCACCCCCGAGCCATCGGGCCAGCGCACTTCGGACCAGCTCTGGCCTGGGCCGTAGCCGTAGCCGACAGAGCGGCCAAATGGACCTGTGCTGCTGCTGAGGCGCCCGAGCTTGTCATACGTCCAATAGATTGAAAGTGCGCTGTTTGCCCCGGGCAGTTCAGCAGACAATCGCCTACCAAGCAGGTCGTATGTGTAGGTAACACTGCGATCAGCTTCCGGAACATCCTTTCTCAGCAACCTGCCATCAGCGTCGAACGTATAGCCGATTTTCTTACCATCGCGCAGAGTGATGCTGGCGATGTCACCCTTTCCGTTGTACGCGTAGGCCTCCCGAGGAAAGCCCTCCATTTCGACGCTGCAGGATCGTGCAGAGGCATAATATTTTCCGAGGTATCGACGCTCCCTCAGTCGGTCAAACCCGTCATAGCACAGCGCCGTGTAGTTCCCTTCCGCATCGACCTGAAGAATCGGGTGGCCATTGGGCGAGTACTGGATCTCCAGAGTCTTCTGCTCCAACGATGTACCCACCCCGTTGCGGACGGAAAGCACGCGGCCGACGCCATCCAGCGTCATTCTGGAAATTCGTTCGATGCCATCTACGCGTTTTCGCGTTCCGATGTTTCTACCCGCGTCGTCGTAGTCAAATCGCGTGGATGCCGCATCAATCCCAGTGCTTTGCACCTGCAACCCGCGCGCGTCATACTCCACCGTCTCGCTCAGCCAACCGCCTTGGAAGCTGTACGAGATCGCAGTTTGACGTCCTTCTGAATCGTAAGTGGATTGAGCGCGCTGCGAGACCCCTTCGGCTGACGGCCCGGTTGACGACACAATACGGCGCATGCGATCAGGGACCTGTATCGTTAGATCCCCGGCGCGCGCGCCCTCCACAGCAGTGATGTTTCCCACACGATCATAGTAGTACCGAGTCGCCTCTGCGGCGCCATTCGGATCACGTACCACCTCCTTCAACTCGTGGCTGCTTCGGGAGCCTGCCGTCGACGGCATGTAGTGGTAGTCGACTCGAATGAGGTTCTCATCAGAACAGATGAATTCGAACTGCCCCGGGGGGCTCCTCGCAAGGCATGCGTCTTGGCCGACGGGCAGAATCACGTCACGTTGCGGAATGTCAGCAGCACCCGGCAATGATGGCGCGGAAGAGCCATCGGCCGGCGAGAATGACGCATATCTCGTCCTGGTAGCTGCACGCCTTCCATCTGCCCGGATGGCGTCAAAGCGAATTGCTGCCCCGCCGTGTTCCGCATCGTGACGCGTGACTTGCACGCCGCCGCGCGAGTTCTTGGCGGATACAGGTCTATTGCAGAATCGAAAATTGCTTGATGTGCATGTAGGGTAAAGTGCTGTTTCGACGATGTCTGGGAGGCCTGAGGCTGGCTTTGCCTTATGCCGACGCTCGAGGATGTTGCCACGATCATCAAGCTTGTTCTCGATGCTGTCACCTTCAGGATTCTTGATCGAGGTGAGTCGATAGCCCCTGTAGTCATAGGTGTACTCGGTCCGTGCCCCATTGCCATCCTCGATGGCTATCGGGTATGGATTCTCGCGCATGAAGAAGTAGCGCGTGACGTTGCCGACAGGGTCGGTAACCTTTGTATCGAACGTGTTTTTATTAATCCTCTCGCTGTATTCGAATCGGGTGATCTTTCCTGCCCCGTCTGCCTGGGATAGGACCTTGCCGAAGTTGTCAAACACGTTGGTGAATGCGTCAGCGGTGGCGCCGGCGCGCCGCTCGGTAGCGACATGCCTGCTGTTGATGTCATACGCATAGCTGGTTACTGCACCATTGGCGTCGACGAATTTTCGAAGTCGCCCGCTATAGGGCGGCAGTCCGTTTGGACTCCAGCGATCATAAATGTAGCTGACGGTTGCAAGGTCGCCGGTTGTGCAAAGGACCGTGTCGTGCTCAACACAGCTTGACCTGAAGGCAGACGCCGACGTCACAACCTGGGGGTCGTGAAGGTCTTCATAGGAGAAGCGAACGCCATATCCTCTGCTGTTTACGACCTCAGACACAAGCGCAACTGGGAATTCCTGATAGTTCGCGCTTGGGCGAGTGATGTAGCGATAAGACAAAGACTCGCCGTTGGGCATTTCCAGATAGCGCAGCTGCACACAGGATGCCATCGAGGCGGATGTGACTCCTCCTGCGCTGATGTAACCGCAGGTCATGCTCGTAACGAAATCAAAGTATGCAACGACTCCTTCGCGGCTTCTGAAAGTGAAGCGCCTGTCGTCAGCATCCTGCTCGAGCGTAGCACCATCCAGTCTTTTGTTGACGATCTTGCCGGATGACCTTTCGAACTGGTATGTGCTTCCCAGAAGCACGACGTCGATGACGGGCCAGTTGCTTGGATGGAAATTGAAGGGTGGGCGTCCGTGATGTACCGTGTATTGGCCGCAGTTGCATATCACTCGCCCATCAATGTTGAAGGCAACGCCAGCCTTATCACCGGACTGAATCCGTGTCAGGTCAATTCGTGAAGGGAATTCGCCGGTGCCAACAGAAAGGTCAGTGCTCTGAAGAGTGAAGAGTCCGCTGTACGGATCCACGCCATTGGCATTTCGAGTTTGATCCAGCGGCGGCGAGTGCGACTCACCGATCCCGATGTCCTGAGCTTGCGCGGCTCCTGCGAGAAACGGAGCCAGAGTTACAGCCATCAATCGTGCCAACACGCGGGCGCGACTCGCCAAGTGCGGCTTAGGCAACTGGTTGGCCGTGGGTCGGAAGTTCCCTGCATGCATCCTGGGTTTCATTGTGTCATTCCTTGAGTCCGACGATCGCCCCGCCCAGATCGACGAGCTCGACATAATGACCGTTGGTGCGAATAGCCCGTCCACCCTCACCGCCTTCTCCTGGCTTTGGGGCCTCGTTGGCCGGAACGCTCCCGTGGTAGCTCGGGCGCCCGGGCTCACCTCGCTTGCCTGCGGCGCCACCTTTACCGCCTTGCCCCGTCAGATTGGGCATGCCTAGACCGCCTTCACCACCCATGTTTCCGGGAAGGCCGGGCTGTGGCCCTGGCTGTACCGTTGATCCTGCTCCCCCAAGGCCGTCTGGATACCCTCCACCTCCACCTCCACCCGGACGGGGGCCGATGATGACGCTCAGGCGCGGGGATGGTGCCCCACCGCCGCCGCCGCCGCCGCCGCCCATCAGTGCGCCGCCCGGAAGCACCTCGACGCGCATCGGTAGACGAGCAATCACTGCGTCGCCGCCGGGCTGCCCATCGGTGCCGCTTGTCCCCCCAGTACCGCCGTGCCCTTGCACGACGCCGGCGACCTTCAGTGTTACCGAGGTTGCATACTTATCAGTGGGCCATGCTCCGGAATCAATCGCGGCATTGCCGCGAATTCCAAGGATGCTCACACCAGGAATGACCTCGAAGACGATACGCGCCGGCTGCCTTCCGCTGTAGCCCGCATACTCTGCAAGTCGTCGAAGCGAGATTAGTTGACCATTAGATGCAGGGACCGTAATCGTTCGTTCAAACAGCTTTGGAGTTGGGTCCACGGGCGTCGGCGGATCGGGCTTGGGTCCAGTCCCTGTCGCGGGACCTGTGGCTGTCCAGTTCCCAGCCTTGTCGTACTCAAACTTGTACTGCCGTCCATCAGCAGGAACGACACTGATGAGCCTTCCAAGGCCGTCGTAGACAAACTCTTCCATTACCTGCCCTTGCGCGCACTCACTAAAGCCCGCCAGTGCCCCCAAAGCAATTGAGATGCGAGCGATCGCCGCCTTGAGTGCTCTTTCGTCCATGCCCGCTCCTCCTTGACAGAGTGTCCATTTGGTCGGCGCCGTTGTGACGAGTGTCGGCTCTGGGTGCCATGTCCAATTGAACGATGACCAGTTGACAGCGTAATGACGCTAGATGAGCTAGTCGCGAGTTCGAATCTTTCGTGTAGAGCCGGTCAGGTCGCAGGCATCTTGTGACATCGTCGCGGAGCCAGTCAGCGAATTCTCCCATCGGAATGCCTACCGTTGGCGTCAGTCCGTCCAATTCATAGGATGCGGTGCATAGGCGCGAGCTAGTTTCCGTTTTCGCTCTCAGGCCACTTGCCCTGCACTTGCCAGCGCACGCTTATCGCGACTGAACTGCCTTTGCAGGCGAAGCCGCTTTCCGTCCAATCTCCAGCCTCCCCACATCGTCCACAGGTACAAGCGCCGCGAGCCTCTGCGCCGGATCCCACAGCACGTAGCTATCACCCAGCCTGCCAACCAGGCTCACGCCTCCCTGCGCCTTGCCATCAACCGTCACACTCACGGTGTAACTGCTTCCGCCGGTGGTGATCGCCTTGGCACGCTCAGATCCGAGCCAGACTGACGAGATCGAGACATAAACAAGCATTGTCAGCGCATAGGCCAGCCATGGTGAGTCCTTCACCGCAGCTGGCAGTACCGGTGACAGGTGTACCGCTACGGCACATACGCCCACCAATGCTCCGCCTATCAGAAGCGGCATCCATTCGACCACCAGATAATTGCTCCCAAACCTGCAAGGCACAGCACCAAGAATAGTGACATGTGGCGCCGCATGTAGCAGGACTCAACCCAATTAACGTGACGCGTCACGCGCGCGCGGCGGCCACTGACACGGCCAGAGGCATCTACATGCAAAGCATGAGCTTGTCGCATCCGCCCTGCCCTTGCCGCCGCCAACCGAGCGACAACAGAAAACAGACCTGTGTCACGCATGCCGCCGATAGCCTTGCAGCCCAAGGCTTCAGTCGCGTTGCGCCATATACAACGATTCTGAAAATGTTGAATGTGGTGACGGGATCGGCCTTACTGCATTGGCATCGCGCACAACCGGGCGTATTCATTGCTGTGCCACCTTGAACAGGTGGCCGGGCTTCGAAACCCCGGTTGTGCAATCGTAAAAAGCGCTTGCCAGTCGGCACCACCTTGCGCGGTGCCGACTGGCAATCCGTCGGCCGGTTATGGCGGGCGGTGCGTGGGGGCCTTGCGCCCGCCGGTCTGATTGCACACCGGGTTTCGAACCTCGCACCGTCCGCCACCTCTATCGGTGGCGGCTTCTGCCTGCCCGCAAGGAGCCCTGCCATGACCAAGCGCTACTCCCCTGCCCCGCAATCGATCCAGGAAGAGCCCGCGAACGGCCCCGTACTGGATCGCAACACCCTCGTTGCCCTGCTGCACAGCATCGGTTCGGGCGCCACGTCCGATGGCCAGCCCTGGCCAGAGCGCCACCTGATGCCGGGCGGACGCACTGCCCTTGCCGACACCGACTGCTCGCTGGCCGGCCTTCGCGTGGTGATGGAGATCCTGCTGGCCGCGCAGCGCGCCCGCGAGGACGGCGAACTGGAGCAGGACGTCGGCCCGCGCATCATGGAGGGGTTGATCATGGCCGGGCTGGGACTCACCGCGCACGCCAGCACGCGAGTGCGCCCGGAGGGTTGAGTGGCCTGGTGCAGTTGGGCGGCCACGGCCCTGTGCGTTGGGGCCGTGATTGCGGCACAGGCGTAGTGGTTGGAGCCACCCGCCCCCTCGCCTATCGCCTTCCAGCGCATCTCCAACGATCGCTTCTCACAGCTGCGCCGGCAAGCGATCCGGTTCGTGGAGGTTCGGCCAGGGCACGGCTTCCAGTTCGTGGAACGGCATGAAGATGCCTCCTTCCAGATTCACTGCAGGGGCGTGCCCGTGCTGTGGCTGGAGAAGCGGCCGCAGCATGTGCTGTTGCAGGTCTCACTTGATGCGAATCAGCGGGCGCCTGCGGTTCTGCCGTTGCGTGCACTGCTTCAATGGCAGCTGGAACCCGTGGATTATCTGGAGCAGATACTGGCGGGCGTGCCCGAGCCTGTCCTGATGGATCGGGTGTTGCTGATGCTCGCGGGCGAGGTTCCTGATGGGGTGCGATGTGGCATGCCGTAGTCGAGCATGGCTCAACTCTACTGTGGCGCCGGCTGCGCCGGCGCGGCACCTTTCAGAAATAGAACCCGATATTGAGGTTCAGCCGCGAATGCCAGCGCGACGGGCCGCCGTTGTTGATGCCGATGCCATCGCCGCCGGCAAACCACATGTTGCGGCCGGCAATCCAGTCGACATAGGTGAGCATCACGCCCTTCTGCAGGCTGCAACCGGTGACGTTCTGCCAGGAGTCGCGCACCCCGCTGCTGTGCCCCACCGGGCGCGTCATGCTGAGGTTGTTGTAGCAGGTCACATCGTCCAGCCAGCCGCGCTGGCCAAAGGAATAGGCAACGTTGGCACTGGGCACATCGGCCTCGGCCGCGATTTCAAACGGGGCCTGGAACGCCGACAGCGCGATGCGTTCGCCGGGCACGTTGTAGCGGTAGCGTGCCCATTGCAGCTGGGTGGTCCAACCATCGCGCTTCCACTGCGCATGCACGGCGGCGGCCTGGTGGTCGTGATGGCGACGACTGCGTGTGTTCTGCACCTTGCCCGCGAAGGCCGATGCGCCAACCAGCAGTTCGCCGCCGGCCCAGTCGCGCGTTTGCTCGACGCGCACATTGAACCGCTGCCGTTCGCGATACGGCAACGCATCGGTCTGTGCCACATCGAAGGAATAGCGGTCGTAGCGTGCCCCCGTTCCGTACTCGTCACCCGAGAACCAGCCGAGGTGCCAGGTAGTCTTGCCGGCCTGGTGGACCACCACAACGCCGGGGTCGTAGTCGTCCTCGATGCCCAGGTAGTAGCCGGACCCGAACCAGAAACTCTGCGAGACCGTGGGCAGCAGCCCGAACGGCACCTGCTGGTTGCCGGCCTTCAGCTGCGTGGCGTCGGTGAACTGCCAGCCCGCGTAGGCATGATGGACTGCATCGAAGCCGTCGTACCAGCGGTACTGCGCGGAGAAGGAGAAAGGCCCACTGCCGGCATCGAGGTCGGCGCGAAGCAGTTCCAGCTGCAGGCGGCTGGTGGGCCCGTAATCGAGCCAGCCATAGTTGAATCGAACGGCGCCACCGAGATCGAAATGAGGCGCTGTGTTGCGGTCTTCGCTGGCCGCGCGCGCATCAAGCGAGGGCGCGGCCAGTGCTGCTGCGATGATGATGGGAACTGCTCTCACGGTCGCGTCCTGCCTCCTGTTCTGCGAGTGAACGCACTCGATTCCAGCCTCGATGCACGTCATGCCTCACCGTGAGGCATGACGTGCTGTGGCGTGCAGGTTACGCAATGGAGGGTGAAGCGAATGTCGGCCAGCCGTGCTCACATGCCCAGATCAGACAGCCCCGGGTGATCATCCGGGCGACGCCCCAGCGGCCAATGGAACTTGCGCTCGCTCTCCTTGATCGGCATGTCGTTGATGCTCGAGAACCGATGCTCCATCAACCCATCCGCTCCGAATTCCCAGTTCTCGTTTCCGTAGGAACGGAACCAATTGCCGGAGTCGTCATGCCATTCATAGGCGTAGCGTACGGCGATTCGGTTGCCGCTGAAGGCCCACAGTTCCTTGATCAAACGGTAGTCCAGTTCCTTCTTCCATTTGCGGGCCAGGAACTGCCGCGCTTCCTCGCGGCCATGGGTGAACTCGGCACGGTTGCGCCAGCGGGTGTCGAGCGAATAGCCCAGCGCGACCTTGTCGGCATCGCGGGAGTTCCAACCATCCTCGGCAAGACGAACCTTCTCGATGGCCGATTCAAGGGTGAACGGCGGTAGCGGCGGACGGGGTGCTTCAGTGGACACGGCGGGGCCTCCAATCAAGTGGATGAACGGGGTGCTTCGACAGTTTTTGATGGCTCAGGCGTCAGCGCCTGGCCTGCTCCAGCAACACCTTTGCAACATCCCTGGCGGTGTCTGCCGCGTTGTAGTCGCCCATCACGCGCGAGACGGTGATGGCGCCTTCCATGAGAACCAGCAGCTGCCGCGCCAGTGTGTCCGGCTGCTCGATATCCAGCTGCGTGGTGAGTTCCAGCGTGTAATCCAGCAGCTTCTGCTTGTGGTGTTTTGCGATGTGGCGAATCGGATCGTCGGGGTCGCCCACCTCGCCCGCGGTATTGATGAAGGCGCAGCCGCGATAGCCCTCGGACTCGAACCAGCCCTTGAGCACGGTGAACATGCCGAGGATGCGCGCTTCGGGGCTGTCGGCCTTGTCGCACGCCTGCCGGAACCAGTCCAGCCAGCGCACGTCGCGCGCGTTCAATGCCGCAGCGGCCACCTGGTCCTTGTTTTCAAAGTGCCGGTAGATGCTCTTGCGTGCCACACCTGAGGTCTTCACCAGCAGGTCCATGCCGGTGGCATGGATTCCGTTCTGGTAGATCAGCGCCTCGGCGGTGGCCAGGATCTTCTGCGCGGTGTCGGTGCCGGTCTTGTGCATGGCTGCAAGGTAGAACGAACGTTCTACCTTGTCAACGCGCGATTGGCAGCGCCTCGGGTCCGCACATCCATGCAAGACGATCTATCAAGAAATCCGGACATTGCATCACCCAGGCGCCTGATTGCGGGCGCAAAGTACGCCTAACCACCCACCCATGAGAGTTCCCGCATGAACACCTTCGCCCGCACCCTGGCCGTTGCCACCCTCGCCCTCTCGGTCCAGGCCGGCCTGTCCGCGCAGGCCGCCGAACCGGCCAAGCCTGCGGCCATTACCAGCGTCGCGCGTACTGCCAGCTACATCACCACCGCCGATGGCGTGCAGCTCTACTACAAGGACTGGGGCCCGAAGGACGGCCCGGTGGTGACCTTCAGCCACGGCTGGCCGTTGAACTCGGACAGCTGGGAATCGCAGATGATCTTCCTGGCCAACCACGGCTACCGCGTCATCGCGCATGACCGTCGTGGCCACGGCCGCTCCAGCCAGCCGTGGGAAGGCAACGACATGGATCACTACGCCGATGACCTGTCCACGGTGATCAACACGCTCGACCTGCATGACGTGACGTTGGTGGGCTTCTCTACCGGCGGCGGCGAAGTGGCGCGCTACATCGGCCGCCATGGCACCGGCCGGGTGAAGAAGGCGGTGCTGATCAGCTCGGTGCCGCCATTCATGCTGAAGACCGCCGACAACCCCAACGGCCTGTCGATTGAAGTGTTCGACGGCATCCGCAAGGCGCAGATGGACAACCGCGCGCAGCTGTACAGGGACATCCCGTCAGGCCCGTTCTACGGCTTCAACCGCCCGGGCGCGAAGGTGTCCCAGGGCTTGATCGATGCGTGGTGGGCACAGGGCATGCAGGGCGGCCACAAGAACACCTACGATTCGATCGCAGCGTTCTCGGCCACCGATTTCCGCGCCGACCTGAAGAAGTTTGATGTGCCGACGCTGGTCATCCACGGCGATGACGACCAGATCGTGCCGATCGACATCTCCGGCCGCCAGTCGGCAAAGCTGATCAAGAACGCCCGGCTGATCGTGTACCCGGGCGCGCCGCATGGCCTGACCGACACGCACAAGGATCGCGTCAACCAGGACCTGCTGACGTTCCTGCAGGAGAAGTGAGTCCACCGAGGCTCCGGCATCTCGCCGGAGCCTTTTTTCAATTGGGCCTGCGCCTCAACCGCCCTGCCCCAGCTCGCGCGCAAGGAACGGCGCCGTCCTGCTGCCTTTGGCCCGCGCCACCTGCTGCGGCGTACCCTTCGCGACGATGGTGCCCCCTGCCCCGCCAGCGCCGGGGCCTACATCAATCACCCAGTCCGCCTGTGCGACCGCGCGCATGTCGTGCTCGATCATCACCACGGTGTTGCCGGCGTCCACCAGCCGCTGCAGCTGCACCAGCAGCCGGTCCGCGTCGGAGACATGCAGGCCGGTGGTGGGTTCGTCCAGCACGTACAGCGTGCGCCCGCGCTGGCTGCGCTGCAACTCGGTGGCCAGCTTGACGCGCTGGGCCTCGCCGCCTGAGAGCTCGGTGGCCGGCTGGCCCAGCCTCAGGTAGCCCAGGCCGATTTCCTGCAGCAACTGCAGCGGACGGGCAATGGCATCCTCTTCGCTGAAGAACACACGCGCCTGATCCACCGTCATCTGCAGGACTTCGGCGATGTTGCGCTCATTCCACTGCACCTTCAGCGTGGCCTCGTTGTAGCGCGCACCGTGGCAGGTCGGGCACGGCGCATAGACGCTGGGCATGAACAGCAGTTCGACACTGACAAACCCTTCGCCTTCGCAGGTTTCGCACCGGCCCTTGGCCACGTTGAACGAGAAGCGGCCGGCGTCGAAACGGCGGCGGCGCGCGGCCGGTGTTGCGGCGAACAGTTTGCGTACGTGATCGAACAGGCCGGTATAGGTGGCCAGATTGGAGCGTGGCGTGCGCCCGATCGGCTTCTGATCAACCTGCACGACGCGCTGGATGGCATCTGCATCGCCGGCCAGGCGGCCTCGTGTTGCTTCAATCACAGTCGGCCCGTCGGTGGGCTCGTTGTCCGCGCCCTCGTCCACCGGCTCGTGCCCCAGGTGCAGCAGCATCAGCTCCGGCAGCGCCTGTGCCATCAGGCTGGACTTGCCGGAACCAGAGATGCCGGTGACGGCGGTCAGCAATCCCAGTGGCACCTGCGCGTCCACGCCCTGCAGGTTGTGCCGATGGATGCCTTGCAGCTCCAGCCAGTTGCCGGGGCTACGCTGGCGGCTGGCGGGCGCAGGCACCTGGTCGAAAAGATACCGGGCCGTGCGCGAGTCCTGGACGTGGCGCAGGCCATCGGGCTCGCCACTGTAGAGAACGCGCCCGCCGCGCTCGCCGGCCTCCGGGCCCACATCCACCAGCCACTGCGCGCGGCGCATCAGGTCCAGATCGTGCTCCACCACGAACACCGAGTTGCCGCCGTCGCGCAGCCGGTCCAGCGCGTCGTACAGCGCCTGGCTGTCGGCGGGATGCAGGCCCGCCGAGGGCTCATCAAGCACGTACAGCACGCCGAACAGCAACGAGCTGAGCTGCGTGGCCAACCGCAGCCGCTGCAGTTCGCCGGCCGACAGCGTGGGCGTGGCGCGATCCAGCGAGAGATAGCCCAGGCCCAGTTCACGCAGCTGGCGTACCCGCGCCATCACCCCGCCTGCCAGCCGCTGTGCGGCCAGTCGCTTCTCTTCGGACAGGGCCGAAGTCAACCGCACGTCGGGGGCGCCCTCGTGGGTCGCTTGGCCACTCGCGGCCCGACGCGCGCGATCGCGGGGGGTCGCACTCCTGCGGGTGCGAGCGCCCTTGCTGTGCGCACTGAAATCACCTTGCGCCACCGGCTCCAGCAGCTCGGCCAGCTGGTCCAGCGGCAGCCGCATGAACTCACCGATGTCCACACCGGCAAAGGTGACCGACAGCGCCTCCGGCTTCAGGCGCTTTCCGTGGCAGGCCGGGCACAGCTTGCCTTCCATGTAGCGCGACACGCGCTTGCGCATCAGCGCGCTCTGGGTGTTGGCAAAGGTGTGCAACACGTAGCGGCGCGCGCCGGTATAGGTGCCCATGTAGCTGGGTTCGAGCTTGCGCTTGAGCGCGGCGCGGGTCTCTGCAGGGGTGAACCCGGCGTAGACCGGCACGCTGGGTGTTTCCTCGGTGAACAGGATCCACTCGCGGTCCTTCTTCGGCAGCTTCTTCCACGGCACGTCGATGTCGTAGCCCAGCGTGACCAGGATGTCGCGGAGGTTCTGGCCATGCCAGGCCGGCGGCCAGGACGCGATGGCGCGCTCACGGATCGTCAGCGACGGGTCCGGCACCATCAGCGCTTCGGTCACTTCGTAGACATGCCCCAGCCCGTGGCAGGTGCTGCAGGCGCCCTGCGGCATGTTCGGCGAAAAGTCCTCCGCGTACAGCATGGGCTGATGGGCCGGATAGGCCCCGGCGCGCGAGTACATCATGCGCACCAGGCTGGACAGGGTGGTCACGCTGCCTACCGATGAGCGCGCATTGCTGGCCCCGCGCTGCTGCTGCAGGGCCACTGCCGGCGGCAGGCCGTCAATGGCATCCACGTCGGGCACGCCCACCTGGTCGATCAGGCGCCGTGCATACGGCGCCACCGACTCGAAGTAGCGCCGCTGCGCTTCAGCGAACACGGTGCCGAAGGCCAGCGATGACTTGCCCGACCCCGAGACCCCGGAGAACACCACCAGTGCATTGCGCGGAATGGAGACGTCGACGTTCTTGAGGTTGTGCTCGCGTGCACCACGCACCTCGACGCAACCGCTGGCGGCGGCAGCGCATGACGATTCACCAAAGGGGGTGTTGGACATCGTTACGATCCTGCAGGCAGTGAGCGGCGCGCTTCAGGGCGCGCCCAGGGATGCATTTTCGCTGCTGTGGGGTGAATGTGGGTGATGGGCGAGCCGTGCCCCCTACCCTCACCCCGGCCGCAGCATCGCCGCCAACCCTCCCATCAGGGCGCTGCCTGCTGCCACGACCAGCCACACCTTCCCCACACTACGGGCGCTGAAGATGCCCACGGCAACGGCAATCAACAGCACGAACCCGAGCAGCGAACTGGTCAGGACCGAAACGGACGCGCGTATATTCACCAGCGAGGGCAGCAACAGTGCCAGTACCGTGGCGGTGAGTGCGGTGAACACATAGCCCCCTACCGAGGCAGCCAGCACCCGGCTCGCCACCTGCCAGCGATGGGCCGCGCCCTGCCCGGGCGCAGGTTTGGCACTGCGCGGCGCCTCCTGCGCCTGTGGCCAGCGGCGCTGCAGCATCAGGGCCATTCTTGCCAGCATCAACCCGAAGGCCAGGGCGACCAGCTCTACACCGGCCTGCTGCCATGCACCCCGCTGCAGGTACATCAGCAGCCCCTGCCCGGTGCTTGCCAGATTCACCACGGGCAGTGCCAGGCACAGCGCGGCGGCCAGCCACAACTGCTCGATCCAGGCCAGTCGCGGTGGGCGCCACAGTGCGTGCAGCACCGAGCCCGCGCAGGTCAAAAGGAAAATGCGTATCTCCCATGCGCTGCGATCGCTCATTTCCAGTGGCAGCAACCGATTGCCGTGCAGGTAGGCGATGCTTGCCAGCGCCACCCCGGCCAGCGATGCCACGTTGAAGGCTTCCACGCAACGGTAGATGCCTGCCGTGGCGGCGCCGAACTCATGCTCACTGCGCTTGCGCCGCTTGATGGAGAACAGCAGCGTGCCGATGGCGATCATCGCGGTGCCCAGCAGGCCGCTGATGAAGTACAGCCACTTCATCGGCCAGCCACCGAAATCGGCCTTGTGCAGTGCTTCGATGGTTTCGTGTACCTGCACGGCACCCAGTTGCTGCGGATGCGCTGCATGCTGCTGCAGGAGCCTGCCGCTGGCCGCATGGAAGGTCACCCGGCTGGCCTCGCTCAACAGGTGCTTGCCGGTGTTCCCCGCTGTCTTGCGGCCCTCCACTTCCACCACGCTGTGCACGGTGCCGGGCGCCTGGATCACCACCAGTGCCGGCGACTGCCCGCTGATGGCCCGCGCCCGCGCAAGCAGGACCGACAGGTCCGGCAACTGCGCGCCCGCAACCAGAATGCCGGCCAGGACAGGTCGCGCAGGTGCCAGTTCGGCTTCATAGCGTGCATAGGCATCATCGGCATCGCCATAGGCCGCCTGCACGGGCCACGGCAGATAGCTGCTGTAGAAGAAGGTCAGCCCGGTGTAGCCGATCATGAACAGGAACGGCAGGGTCAGCACGGCACTCAGGTTGTGCGCGTCCAGCCAGCTGCGCTGCCCCTTGCCCGGGCGGAAAGTGAAGAAGTCCTTGAAGATGCGTTTATGCACCACCACGCCGGACACCAGCGCCAGCAGCATGCAGGCCGTGATCCAGCCGACCAGCCAGTAGCCGGCCATGCCGCCGTGCAGGGTGTAGTGGAAGGACATGAAGTGGCGGCCGCCTTCGGTTTCCCGAAGGCGAGGTGGAGGTTGCGGCATGCCGGTGCCGGCATCTACCCAGCGTTCGTGCGCGGTGCCGCCGTCATCCTCCCATGAGAGCTGCAGCGGCCAGCCGTGCTGGGCAGGCCATCGGATCTGCCATGCCCGGGCATCGGCGGCGTTTGCAGCCAACCACTGCTGCGCTCGCGCTGCCTGCGCACCTGCATCCATTTCCTGCGGGGAGGCCGGCACCGGGCCGGCCTCCATCCATCGCGTGATCGGCTCGCGGAACACGCTGAGCGTGCCGGTGAGGAAGATCGCGCACAACAGCCAGCCGGAGGTGAGGCCGCACCAGGTGTGCAGCCACGACATGCTCTGCCGGAAGCCCGCCTTCATGCCATCCCCGTGGCGGGCATGCCCCCGCCCCGCCGGTTGCGGAGGATCACAGCGCGCCGCGCAGCGTCAGCATCACGTTGCGGGGTTCGCCAAAGAAGTTGCCGCGGCGGATCTGGCTGATCATCGCGTAATAGCGCGTGTCAAACAGGTTGGCCACGTTGACGCCCACGCTCCAGCGCGGATTGATCCGGTAGCCGGCACGCAGGTCCCACACCGCGCGTCCGGCCGCACCCATGCGCCAGTCCGGGTCGTCGTAGGCCGGATAGGAATAGCTGCTCTGCGCAGATACGCCACCGCCCACGGAGAACGCATTCCACCGGCCGGGCAGCTGGTAGGACGTCGACAGGCGCAGCAGATGGCGCGGCGTTTCGGCGCTGATGGTGGCGCCCTCATCGTCGCGGCTGGTGACGTGGGTATAGCCCGCCATCATCTGCCAGCCGGGCGCCAGTTCGCCGCTGGCTTCCAGTTCAAAGCCCTTGCTGCGCAGCTTCCCACCATTGCGGTAGCAATCGGACGAGGCCAGCGAGCCGGGGCAGCTGCCCGGGTCGGACGCGTCCACCACGGCGTTGCCGGTCTTGCGGATGGAAAACACCGCAGCGGAGACGTTCAGGCGGCCATCGTTCAGTTCACCCTTCACGCCCAGCTCGTAGTTGGCGCCGATGGCGGGATCCAGCACCGCGCCGGATGAGGTGACGTAGGAGCTCTGCGGCTGGAAGGTATCGGCGTAGCTGGCGTAGACCGACCACTGCGGGCCCAGGTCGTAGACGAGACCGGCGTACGGGGTGAACTCGTGCTTCTGTTCGTACTCGCGGCTCCTGGCGCCGGTGAAGCCATCGTTGGACTGGTACTTCACCCAGCTCAGCCGGCCACCCAGCGTGAGGTGCAGCGGTGCGGCCAGCTGCAGGCGCAGGTTGCTGTACAGGCCGCTTTGTTGTGCACGCGCGTGTTCCGACCAGTCCCACGCGGGTTGCAGCGGCTGTGCAATGGCGCTGTGGTCCGGTGCGTAGACATTGATCGGCACGTCGATGGCCAGGTCCGCCGAGCTTTGGCGGGTGCGTTGGCGCGACCACATCGCGCCCAGCAGCAGCTGGTGGCTGCGGCCGAAGGCGTCGAAACTGCCGGTGGTGTGCAGGTCGATACCGTCGCTGCGCACGCGCGATTGGTTGAAGTAGATGTCATAGAAGCGCGAACCGATGCCGGTGGCCCGGTCCACCCCGCCCACCGGAACCGCGACGCGCTGGTCCAGGTCTGATTCGGTGCGGTTCACCGACAGGCGCGCCTTCCAGCGCTCGTTGAAGCGGTGCTCCGCTTCGGCGAAGGCTTCCTCAACGGAGCCTTCCTGGCGGTTCCAGTCCTGGATGAGCGAGGTGGAACGCTTGATGTCCAGCGCACCGCCATCGGTATAGCGCGGCAGGCCGAACAGCCAGTAGCCGTCGGTGTCACTGGCCTGATGTCGCAGGCCGAAGGTGAGCGTGGTGTCCTGGCCCAGGTCGACATCGATCACGCCGTAGGCCACCGGCGTCTTCGATGAGGTGCCGCGCTGGAAGTAGTCGCGGTCCTGGTAGGCGGCGACGACTCGGCCACGTACCGTGCCAGCGGCATTGAGCGGGCCGCCACCGTCGACCTCGAGGCGATAGTTGTCCCACGAGCCCAGCGTGGCCGCCAGATCCAGATGGGCCTGGTCGCGCGGGCGCTTGCGCACCATGTTGATCGCCCCGCTGGGGTCGGCCGCGCCCAGCATCATGCCGCCGGCACCGCGCAGCACTTCAACCCGCTCCAGCACGGCGGTGTCGATCGGCAGCCAGCCCACCGGGGCATAGACGATGCCGGCCACGCCATCGACCAGATAGTTGCTGTCGTCCACGGTGAAGCTGCGAATCGAGAACTTGTGGTTGCCGAAGTTGCGAGCGGTCTTGGTCACGCCTGTGGTCTGCGCCAGTGCCTCGTCCAGCGTGGTGAGGTTGCGGTCGTCCAGCTGCTGGCGGGTGATCACGCTGACCGATTGCGGGGTCTGGCGGATGCTCTGCCCCAGCTTGCCCAGGCTCAGCTCGCGTGCCGTGTAGGAGCCATCGCCTGGGCCGTTGGCGGTCACGTTCACCGTCTGCAGGGTGGTCTGGGCATCCTTGCCCCGCGCAGGTGATGCTGGGTCCTGCGCCAGCGTGAACACGCCGGGGCGGGTGGCGTTGACACGTACCCCACTGCCCTCCAGCAGGCGCGCCAGTGCTTCCTGCGGCGTGTAGCTGCCCGTCACCGCCGGCGCGCGACGGCCGGCCACTGCCGATTCACTGAACAACACCTGCTGCCGCGACTGCTCGGAGAATCGGCGCAGTGCTGCATCCAGCGGTTGGGCTGGAATATTGAACGGCATGCGCGCCGCCGGCTGCGCCTGTGCGATGGCCGGCGCAGCCAGTGCGCTGGAAATGCACACGGCCAGCAGCGGCAGCCGCGTGGCCTGTACCCCGGTAGAGAACGCGCGGGCGACAAGTGCGCGCTTGATCTTCATGTACCCCATTACCGCTCCATCATGCTTGGCCACCACTGGCCTCACTGGGGTAAACGGAAAACAGCGATGGGGTGGGAACCCGTGCTGGAAAAATTTCTTCCTGCGGCGTCAGCGCGTGACAGGCCGCTCGTCAATGCGATAGCCGCCCTGCGCCGTGCGGGTCACCCGTACAGGCAACAGGTCCGGCAGCGCCTCGACGAAGCTGGCCGGGGCGTCGGTGGCGGCGTAGCCGGAAACCGGCAGGAATTTCAGCCCTGGCTGGCCCAGCGTGACCGGGTGGCCCAGATACTGCGCGACTTCCTGCGCAACTTCGTCCAGCGGGGTGCGCCGGAACACCAGGCGCCCGTTGCGCCAACCGCCGATGCTGTCTGCACTGGCAGAAATGGGACGATACGTGGCTGTGGCAGTGGTCACGGCCAGGCCCTGTTCGGCGTACAGGCTGACCGGCGCGGTGCCTTCGGTGCGATCCGGCTGTACCCGCACGTGCCCATGAAGCACCTTGACCAGCACTTCGCCCGGCCCATTGCGCACGTTGAAGGCAGTGCCAACCACGGTCACCCGGCTGCGCTGGGCATCCACGGTGAAGGGCCGCTCGGCCGCCGGGGCGACCTCGAAGAACGCCTCACCCTGGCTGAGCACTACTTCGCGGCGAGAGCGATAGAAATGCACGGCCAGCGTGCTGCGCGCGTTGATCGAAATCCGTGAGCCGTCGGGCAGTTGCAGATCACGGATCTCGCCAGCGCCGGTGCTCACGTCCTGTACGTAGCTGGGCGCGGTGTACCACCCGTAGCCGACCCAACCCAGGGCCAGGAGCGCCACCGCCGCAGCGGTCGCCACGCGAGGAAGGCGTCGCGACCGCGCGCGGCGCGTCACGCCGTCCCGTCGCAGGGCGGCAGGTGCCGCTGGCGCACGCGCGGCCTGAGTGTCCGAAGCCAATGCGGGGCGCGGCAGCTGGCCGAGGTCGTGCCAGGTCTGGGCCACGTCGGTGAACGCCTGTTGGTGCGCTTCGCTTTCGGCGAGCCAGTGCTGCAGGGCCGCCTCGTCATCTGGCTGCCAGTCCACATCCTGCCGTCGCAGCAGCCACGTGGCCGCCGCCTCGTGCAGGGCAAACGGGTCAGAACCTGCGGCGGAAGGAAAATCGGTCATCGGCAGGGAAGATCGGCATCAATGGCAGGCGCCAACTCCCCGCCTGCCCCGGTGGACCGATGCAGTTCCTGCATCTGTTCCAGGGACGCATAGCGTACCCGCACTTGGCAGTAGGCAACCGCGCGCGACAGGTGCTTGACCACCATGCGCCGGGAGATCTGCATGCGGGCGGCCACCTCTTCCTGGGTCAGGCCATCGAAGCGGCAGAGCACGAATGCTTCGCGTTGGCGCTCGGGCAGTTCGGCCATCGCGTCTGCCAGGCGTTGCAGGCGCTGGCGCTGTGCGGTGAGCTGCAGCGGGCACTGTGATTCATCGCTGGCCATGGGGTGGCCGGCATCCTCCGCATCTGCCAGAGGCACGGTCTGCACGCGGCGGCCTGCGCTGAGCTCGCGGTACTCATCGGCCACGGTGTTCATTACCGTCCGGCGAAGGTAGGCGCCCTGCTGGTCGCTGGACGCCAGCGAAGGATTTGCCGCAATCCATTTGACTGCGCCGTCGTGCAGGGCGTCTTCAGCGTCCCTTCCTCTGGCACGCGCAAGGCCGCGGAGGATGGGCGCCCGCCAACGGGCATAGGCTTTGGCCAGTAGGCTCCCGCCCGTGGATGAGCCGCTCTCGGCCAGGCCGGCCTCTGCTGATGCGCTGTGGTTCGCAGCCCCGCCCGTGCCCCGGCCTAGCGCGGACACGGCGCCCTCAGGACATATGCCTGCGGTCTGCACAGGTAGGGCGGGACATTCACTTGGATAGCCGGCGGATGGGTCGCGCTGGGCGACAGAGGGGAGGAATCCTGCAAGTGTAGTGAGAGTCATTTGCAATTGGAACTCCCCCGCCCTGCCCGTCCCCTCTCGCGAAAGGCGCGCCGGTGCTACGTCACTCGCGCGCCGGTCCAGCACCCTCGGCAACCCTGACGAAGACGGGGTTGGAATAGAACCACAGATCCGCCCACGGATCCTCGCCGGGCGCGTCCGCCAGCGCATCCACCGCACCGGTGCTGTTGCCCCGCACCCGCACGAAGCCACCGCGTGGCGGCACCGGCAGTGACCAGCGCGCCACGATCCAGTCGCCTTCACGCCGCCACGTTGCGGCATCGAATCCGCGCCGCTGCATCTGCAACGCACCGCCCTCCTCCCTGCCGCCCACGATCAGCTCGATGCGCTTCAGCGCCGGATGCTGCCCGTTCGCGTTGGCGCGTGCCGGCTGCCGTGCCCGCACCTCCACCTGCATGGTCTGCGCTGGCGGCAGCACCAGCGAACCGCCCATCGCGGCGCTGGAGTCGCCCGCGGCTACCCGCAGCTCCAGCGCATCGATCAGGTCGCCGGTGACGGTGAACATGCGGCCGTTGCGCAGGGCATCCAGGATGTCTTCGGCCTCCGGCCGCGCCCACGCATAGGTCTTGCTGTACTCGCCCGGGTCGTAATCGCGCCCACCATCGCGCAGGTTCACATGCGAGTCGGAGTTAGCGGTGATCCAGAAGCGGATGCCATCGGCCAGCATCTGGTCCCAGATGCCGCCAACCTGGGCGGTCATCTGGTCGTAGCCGCCCAGTGTCGGCGCGGCCGCGTTGCGATACAGCCCGCGTTCGCTGCGGATGGCCTGGTGCCCGGGGGCGCCCTCCATGCCCACCAGCACATTGGGTGCAGCTGCATGCCAGCCGCGCAGTTCGTCCGGGGTTACCTCGCCCCACTCGCCGATGCCGGTCGCGGTGCGCGAAGGATGGTTGATGAACATCAGTGGCGCAGGGGCCAGCCCGCGCAGGTAGGTCAATGCCGCCTGCATCTGCTGCTCGCTATCGCGGCTGCCTTGCAGTGGCTCGCTGCGGCTGAAGTCGCGCTCGGCGACGACCAGCTGCTCCCGCTCCTGCGGGCCCGGTGCGATGATCAGCGAGGCGTGCTCGCCTGCAGGTACATCGAATTCCATGCCGTTGAACTGGATCACTTCCGGAACATCGGTGCGCGCCTGCAGCAGCGCCGGATAGGCGTGATCACGGGTAACCGCGGAGTGGCCGGGGCCACCGTGGTCGGTGTGGACCATCCAGCGCAGGCCGAAGGCCCTGGCCTGTGCCGCGTTGTGGCTGCGGCTGTAAGGCGAGTCGCCACCACGCACGGGCGTGGGCGGCGTGGTGCGGCGGTCCCAGTCCACGCTCCATTCGCTGTGCACATGGTGGTCGCCGGCCAGCCATTGGCGGTCAGCGTCGTCTGCCGGCGTTGCCGCCGCCGGGGCAGAGAACGCCGGGGCCGCCGCTGCGAGCAGCGCCAGCATTACAAGATTCTTCATGGATTCACCTCTGAAAAGCGCGCGGACGACGCACGGACCCTTGCGGGTCCGCACGCCGTCGGTGCGTAAATGCCCGCTTAGAAGTCCGCGCGCAGGCCCAGGCTGATGCGACGGCCCGAGGTCTCATCCATGGTCGGGAAGGACGGGTCCATGGTGTAGCCGCTGGTCCGCTCGTTGGTGAGGTTGATGCCCTTCAGGCTGATCTTGATGTTGTCGGTGATGCGGTAGCCGATCGACACATCCATCTGGCCGTACGCATCGCGCCAGATCGGGTACAGGTTGTAGCCGATCGATTCGACGTAGGCGCCCTTGTGGTTGTAGGACACGCGCGCGTCGAAGCGCGAATTCTCGTAGTAGGCGGTTAGGTTCCAGGTCTTCTCCGACAGCCCCGGCATCGGGGTTCGGATGCCGAGGCTGGATTCGCCGGCCAGCGAGCTGTCCAGCATGGTGTAGTTGGCATTGATGCCAAACCCGTCCAGCCACGGCGTGAACATGTTCAGTGGCAGCTGTGCCACCAGTTCAACGCCATCGACCTGGTAGGAGCCCTTGGCATTCACCGGCTGGTAGACGTCGAAATCGTAGATGCCATTGAGGCTGCCGTTGGCGTTGTATACCGCCACATTCTGAACCACGCCGGTCAGCGAGTTGATCACCACGCCATCGATGTTCTTGCGGAAGTAGCTGGCAGCGAACAGCGCGCCGTTGTCCAGGTACTTCTCCAGGCCGACCTCCCACTGCTTGGCGTAGGTGGGCTTCAGCTCAGGATTGCCATCAGTGAAACGGTAGGAGCCCCAGCTGGCGGTGCGCTTGTAGGCGATGTCGGTCAGCGCCGGGCGCATCATCACCTTGGACGCCGCCGCGCGCAGCAGCAGGCCGTGCGACAGCTCGGCGGTCATGTTGAAGCTGGGCAGCAGGTCGTCGTAGCTGCCGTCCTTCGACACCGGAGTGTCGGTGTAGCCGGTGCTGCCGTTGGGCAGCTGGATCGGGTGATAGCCGAACGAATCGACCTTGGTGTCCACGTAGCGCGCACCCGCATTGACGGTGAACGGCACGCTGCCGATATCGAAGGCGAAGTCGGCCATCGCGTAGAAGCTCATCACCTTCTCATCGACCTGGTAGAACTGGCCAGGATCGAACGGGGTCTGGAAGCCCGCGTAGCGGAACGCGCTGCGTGCGTAGTCATTGGAGATCTGCTGCCAGGCCAGCCCCTTGTTCGAGTAGCTGCCGCCGGGAACGATGTCGTCGATGTACTGCAGCGGGCTGTCGGCCATCGTGCGGGTGTTGACCCAGGCGCTGCTGCCCGCGCTCGGCCCGGTGATCTTCAGCTCGCCGTACTGGCGCTCCTTGGAGCGATCGGTGTAGCGCGCACCGAACCGGACCGTGTGCAGCGCGGGCAGGAAGGCCATGTCCAGCAGGCGGGTGACATTGACCTGGGCGGCGTACTTGTCGTCCTTCACCTTCTCCAGCGTGGTCTCGTAGGCTTCGAACAGGTACCGGCTCGGGTCGTTGTACATGTCGAAGCTGCCGGCGGCCGCGGTCGGAATGGTTTCACCGCTGCTGCCGGTCCAACGGGTGCGCGACGGCGCATAGGCCACGTGCTTGAGGTTGGAGAAATCCGAGGTCTTCTCCGCGCCGGAGTAACCCACCAGCGCATCCACGTACCAACGGTCGCCCTTCCAGTCCATCGCCATGCTGTACTGGCTGTAGTCGGTCTTGTTGATCCGCTCCTTGCTCAGCATCTCGTGCTGGGTGGCGGTGTAGGACACATCACGCAGCACCACCATGCCGTACTCGGACAGCGTAGTGGCATCGTAGGCATGGATGGTGTCGAACGTACTGCGGCTGGAGGCCGAATAGGCGGCCGCGTCGTACTCGTCCTCGGTGCTGTCATAGCCGCCGACCATCGCGTCGAAGGTCAGGCTGAAGTTGTTGCTGGGCTTGTACTGCAACGACCCGGTGGCGCCCCACTTGTCCTGCTCGTTGAGGTAGACGCGGTCGCCCACCTTGTCCTGGAACACGACCCGGTTGGTCTGCTCGGCATCATTGCGATTGGTGATGTTGACGCCCGCATCGCGCAGCAGCACGGCCTGCGCCTGGGTGCCGCGGGTACCAGAGGCGGTGAGGAAGCGCGAGGACGGCCGGAAGTTGATGCCCGAGGTCGAGTCGGTCCGGTTGGTGCGCTTGGACTGCGAGTACGAGACCAGCGCGCCCCAGTCACCCCAGGTATTGGCGGCGAGGAAGGCAAAACGCGGGTCCACCTCCTCCGAGATGCTGTTGTGCGCGCCCTCGGCGGAGAACACCAGCTTGCGTTCGTTGTAGTCGAACGGGCGTGCCGTGGAGATCTTCACCGAGCCGGCAATGCCGCCCTCTTCGTCGGCGGCGGTGGGCGACTTCTGCACGGTCACCTGCTGGATGATCTCCGAGGCGAACATGTCGAATTCCACGTCGCGACCGCCACTGCCCGAGGCGGTCGCCAGATCGTTGATCGAAACGTGGGTGTACTCCGAAGGCAGGCCGCGCACATTGACCTTGGTGCCAAGGCCCTTGTTGCGCTCGATGGTCACGCCCGGCATGCGCTGCAGGGCTTCAGCGAGATTCTGTTCGGGAAAATCGGCCACGTCGGTCGCAACGATCGAATCCGAAAAGCCCACCGTGGCGCGCTTGATGTCCACGGCCTTCTCCAGGCTGCGGCTGTAGCTGCCGGTGACCTGGATCGTTTCCAGGTTGGCCGCCTGCGCACCGGAGTTCGCAGCGCCGGCCGGTGCCGTTGCCGCAGCTGCGCCCACTACCGCCTCGGGTGCTGCCAGCGCGGAGGTGGCTGCCGGCGCGCTGGCGTCCTGTGCCTCGATGGTGACCGTGGTGGCATTGAGATAGCGGTAGCGCAGGCCGGTACCGGCCAGCAGGCGGGTCAGCGCTGCGTCCGCGCTCAGGCCGGCCGGCACGCCCGGCGTGCGCGGATTGCCGGCATTCTGCGCGTTGTAGACGAACTGCAGGCCGGTCTGGCGCGACAGCGCGTTGAGCGCCCCATCCAGCGGCTGCGAGGCGATCGCTTCGCTGGCGACGCGGGCCGGTTCTGCGGCGTTGGCGCCGGCGGTGGCGGTGATCTGCAGTGCAAGGGCAATGGAAAGGAACAGGGTGCGGCGCATCGTAGGGTCCAGTAGGGAATGGCGGTGGTCGCGGAACAGGTGTGTTCCTGCATTCCCCATCTACGAGGGCGCAGCGCGCCGATCGGGCACCACTTATTCGATGAATTTTTTCTTACAGCGCCTGTGGCGTTCCAGCGCGCAACCGCACATGGATTCCGTCCGGCGCCACCTGCGTGACCAGCGTGGGTTGCTGGTCGAGGAATGCGCGCAGGGATGCCACGTCATCCGCGCGCAGGTTGCCGGTCAGGCGCAGCGCACCGGCGTCATCGCTCACGTGCAGGCGCAGCGTGTTGCGCCGGTTGAAACGGTCGGCCACGTCGCGCAGCGCCTCGTCGCGGAACAGCACCCGCCCGGCCCACCATGCCGTCATGCTGGCAGCGTCTTCCTCACGGATGCGCACGCGCTGGTCGCGGTAGTCGACCTGTGCCGCCTGCCCGGCGCCGAGGTCGGCCAGCATGCGGCCGCGGCCACCATCGCCGCGCACGTGCACGCGCCCCTCGCTGACCCCGATGCGGGCCTGCTCGCGCAGCAGCGAAACATCGAACGTGGTGCCGATGTCCGTCACCTGCAGGCCAGCGGCATGTACCGCGAACGGGCGCCGGTCCTTGGCCACGACGAAGCTGGCCTGGCCACGTTCAAGCTCGACGCGCCGCCCCAGCAGGGTCATGCGCACCGAAATTTCGCTTTCAGCGTCCAGGCGCACGACGGTGCTGTCGGGCAGCGTGACCTCTCGCGGCATGCCATGTGCGGCTGCATAGTGCCCGGTGCGCGGCCAGGCCATGGTGGTGCCAACGCCTACAGCGAGCATCAGCGCCGCTGCGGCCGCGATGCGCGGCAAGCCGGGTGTGGGCCGTGCCCGTCGCTGGCTTGATGTGGCGGACGGGCGTGGCGACAACCGCACGACGTTGTGATCATTGCGCGTCGGCGCGGGAGCCTTCAACAGTGCATCGACGTCATCCGGCATGCCGCGCAGCGCATCGGCCAGTGCGCCGGCCACCTCGCTGATGGCCATGTACTCGCGCAGGTGTTCGGGGGAAACCAGCAGCCACTGCATGAAGGCCTGCTGCTGCGAAGGGCTGAGGTCGCCTTCGCGCTGCAGCGCGTGCCACTGCGCGGCGGCCAGGGTCAGCGCCGATGGATGTTCAATGGCCACGCTCACGACCTCCCTGCCGGTTCGGCCAGCGCCCGGCGGCACACCGAAAGCCCACGTACCACGTGCTTCTTCACCATATGCGCTGACACGCCCATGCGTTCGGCGATCTGCTTGTAGCTCAATCCATCGCGGTACTGCATGACCAGCACCGCGCGGGTGTGTTCGGGCAGGGTCTCCAGCAGCGTCTGCAGGCGCTGGCGGCGCTGCTCCCGTTCGGCGGCATCTTCCACGCATTCCCCGCTGGCCAGGCTTTGGCCCGGGCCTTCGATTTCTTCGATGGACAGGGTCGACCAGCGTCGGCGCGCGGCCTGCTCGCGTGCCAGATTCTGCGCGACGGTGAACAGGTACGCTTCCGGGTTGGCGATCGGCTCGCCCTTGCCTTCATGCGCACGCAGCAGGCGTAGATAGGTTTCCTGCACCAGATCTTCGGCGTCCTGCCGCGCACCGCGTCGCACGAAGAAGCCACGCAACAGTGGCGCGTGCTCTTCGAACATGCGCGCCAGGCGCCGTCTTGCCTGTTCGGCCACCTGCGTCGCCCCTACCCCCTGAAGTGCGCCGCAAGGTACGGGCACGGTGTGACGCCTTCATGACGGCTTCACATTGGCCGTGAAGGTGCTCCTTCTCCAACCGAGCGACGTATCGGTGTCATCCCCGTTGGCCTGTCTACGCCGCGACTGGGCTGCTACGGCCCTGTGACCACTTCGAAACCGGCCGCTTTCCATTCGGGAAAGCCCTCCTCCAGGCGCCGCACAGTGAAGCCCAGCGCCCTCAGTTTTTCCACGACCTCGAAGGACATCACGCAGTACGGGCCTCGGCAGTAGGCCACGATCTCCCTGTCCCTGGGCAGGTTGATCAATGCCGCCTCCAGTTCCGCGGCGGGAACGTTCAAGGCACCGGGAAGATGGCCCAGGACGTATTCCGACGAAGGCCGAACATCCAGGAGGGTCACTCCATCCGTCGCCAGGCGCTCCAGCAGCGCTTCGCGCGATACGGGTTCAAGGGCATCGCGCTGTTCGAAGAAATCCCGCATGACACCCTGTACTTCGGCAACGTTGCGCTCGCCGAAGCAGCCCAGCGCCCGCAGCAGCGCAACGACCTCAGCCTCGCCGGACAGGCTGTAGTAGATGCGTTTGCCTTGGCGATCGGGTTCCACCAGCCGGGCCCGCCGCAGCAACTGCAGGTGCCGCGAGGTATTGGCCACGCTCAACCCGGTCGCCTCCGCCAGCGCCTCGACGCTGCGCGGCCCCTGCGAAATCGCCTCCAGCAGCTCCAGCCGGTGAACATGCCCGATCGCCTGGGCGACGTCCGCCAGGGCGTGATAGATCGCCTGCCTGGGCTGGGGGATTGACTTTGCCTTGTCCATATTCAAACATTCTGCATATTGATTGAATGTTAGTCCAGTCATTGGCTGAACCCGCGTCACGGCATCCATCCTATCCAAGAAGCGTCCCCATGCCCGACAACCCCATGCATCGGCAGGTGTTCCTGCTGGCCAGCGCCCAGGCGCTGTTCCAGATTGTTTCGGTGATCGTCATGACCGTCGGCGGGCTGGCTGGCGCTCATCTGGCCGCTGCCCCACAGTGGGCCACCCTCCCCATCGCGACCATGTTCCTGGGAACGGCACTGACCACCTTCCCCGCCGCCATGTGGATGGCCAGGGCCGGGCGACGGGTGGGATTCATCTGCGGCTCGCTGCTGGGCCTGGCCGGCGGCGGCATTGCTGCGCTGGGAATCGCCCGGCATTCGATGGCCTTGCTGGCTGCCGGCACGCTGCTGGTGGGCGCATACCAGGCCTTCGCGCAGTTCTATCGTTTCGCCGCCAGCGAGGTGGCAGACGAAGCATTCCGCCCCCGTGCGATTTCGCTGGTGATGGCCGGCGGCATCATTGCGGCGCTGGTCGGGCCATCGCTGGCCCGCCTGGGCGGGCCGCTGTTGCAGGCGGAGTATCAAGGCTCCTTCATCATCCTCGCCGTGGTCTCGCTGGTGGCGACCGGGGTGCTGGCCGGATTGAGAATGCCGGCTACCTCAAGGACCGAGCCGGGTGAGCCCGCTGGGCGCCCATGGCAGCAGATCGTGTTCCAGCCCGCGTACCTGGTGGCACTGTTCGGCGCTGCGACCGGCTATGGAATCATGATCCTGGCGATGACGGCGACGCCCATTGCCATGGTTCACCATCATCACGCCCTTGGCAGCGCCGCGACGGTGATCCAGCTCCATGTGCTGGGCATGTTCCTGCCCTCGTTCTTTACCGGATCGCTGATCGCTCGATTTGGCGCTGTCCGCATCATGCTGGCCGGCGCAGTGATCTTCGTCGGGCATGTACTGATGACGACCACCGGCACTGGATTCGGCTCCTTTGCGACGGCACTGGTCATGCTCGGGGTGGGCTGGAACTTCATGTACGTGGGAGGCACGGCACTGCTGACCACAACCTACACGCAGGCCGAGCGCGCCCGCGCACAGGCGATCAACGACATGACCATCTTCGTTGTCGGTCTGGGCTGTTCGTTTGGTGCAGGAGGCCTGTTGGATGCGCTTGGCTGGCAGCGCATGAACCTGGTGCTGATTCCGTGGCTGCTGGCTGCGGCAGCGGCACTGGTCTGGCTTGGGCGCAAAGGGCGGCGCGCCGCCCTGGCATCGGGTGTGTAGACGAGGTGTTGCGCTGCCCGAGGGTTATTATCGTGACGCGTCACGCTCGAGCGGAACTCAGCCCGCGATCCCCAACCCCTTGCCCGCCGTATCCAGCCGCAACGAGGCCAGGTAGCGGCAGTACTTGCCGATGAACAGGCCGGTGAACCCACCCGACAGCAGCAGGTACGCCGCGCTGGCGCCGGCATGGTTGGTCAATGCGGGCGAGATCGCAAAGGCGACTTCGAAGCCGTACTTCACCAGGAACGTGACCAGCAGCAGCGGCAACACGCTGTAGTCCGCATTGCGCCAGAGCTTCCCGGTGGCGCTGTCGAACGTCAGCTTCACGTGGCCCAGCAGCAGCCACCCCAGCGCCGCGCCCGAGCCGATGCCGGCCAGCCACTCACCCCAAGCACTCAGGGACATCCCGTAGCGGTGGCTGATCGACCAAGCACCCCAGACGGTAAACAGCACAGGCACCACGGCCAGCTTCTGCAGGGACGTTTCGCCCGGCTTCATGGCGGCAATACCACGTGTGACCAGAAAGGCCAGAAGCAGCCAGACCCAGGTCGGCGTCTGCGAGGCAAGGTGCTGGATCATGTTCATGGGTCGTCCCTCGGCTGAATGGTGGCGGAGCGTCTCCGCCTTGGTGCTCACTATTCGCTTCCAGCCCGTCTGCGGCCAGTGACAGCTGTCAGCCATCGCGGATTACGCTGCGATGCGCTCCGACTCGGGCCCCTGCGGCCACATGCTGTTAACGGCCCAACCCTATGCTGGGGCTCCATTGGAAACCCGCGAGGCACGACCCATGACCAAGCTGCACACCCTGCTGCTGACCGGCGGCCTGCTCGCCCTGAGCCCGCTGGCCTTGGCCGAGACCGTGAACCTGACCAACAGCGCCGACGGTGCCAACCGCGAGGCCGGCATCACGGCGGTGAAGAAGAAACTGCAGGACGCGTGCACCGATCGCAAGGGCTCGCCCGATGCCGCCTCGTTCGAAGTGGTCTTCGAGAAGACCAGCGAGAACCCCAACGTGCCAAAACCCTACTATGTGGACGGCCGGATGAAGTGCGAACTGCCGGGCTGAAAGGCCAGGCCCTACTCCTGTTCCAGCTCCTTCAATACGGCGCGCAGGCGCGCATCAGTGGGTGCCAGCGCCGCCGCCGTGCGGTAGCTGTTGATCGCCTGCTTGCGCTGGCCATTGGCCCGGTAGGCTTCGCCCAGGCTGTCATGCACATTCGCCGATTGCGGGTGCGCGCGGGCATTCCACTGGAACACGGCCACTGATTCCGGCACGCGCTTCATCCTCAACAGGCGATAGCCCAGCGAGTTCAGCGCCTGCTCGGAGGTGTCGTACTGGCTGGCCGCAGGCCCCAGTGCCTCGTAGGCGCGTGTCATGCCCGGCACACCCGCTGACAGTGCGGCCGGCACCAGCAGGGTGCCCAGATTCTTCCGGGCCAGCGTAACCGGCATGCCGTGCAGCACGCCCATCAGTTCCTTGCCGAGACTCGCTGCGGTTTCGCCCTGCCAATAGTTGTCCAGCACGATCACCACCGACCGGTCCTGCCCGGCGCGGAGCCAGTAGGTCTGGTAGCCCGGAACGCTGCCCGTATGCGATTCCACCGGGTAGGTGCCACCTGCAGGCAAGGGCCAGTTCTCCACCTCCCAGCCGTAGCCATAGCCCGAGCGATGGTTGGTCCACATGGCCTGCCGCGAAGGCGCGCTCAGCAGCGAATCATCCTGCAGGGCCTGGTCCAGCCGCAGCAGATCGTCAACGGTGGAGTACAGGCCGGCGGCCGAGAACGAGACGCTCGGATCGATGGGCATCGGGCGCGCCAGGCTGAAGTCAGGCCGGGTCTGGTAGCCGGTCGCCAGGCGCGGAATGAGTGCGCTGGCGCGGTACAGCCCGCTGTTGGTCATGCCGGCCTTGTCCAGGATCCGGCGCTGCAGGTTGGCCTCGTAGCTGGTGCCCGTTGCCTTCTCGATGATCAGGCCGAGCAGGAAATAGCCATTGTTGTTGTAGCGCCACTCGGCCCCCGGGGCGCTCAGCAGTGTGCCGGGAATCCACGCTTTGGCGAAGTCATCGGGCGCCAGCGAGAGCCGGGCCTGCGTCTGCCACCACGGGTCTTCGTAACTGCGCGGCAGGTCGGCAATGCCGGAGGTGTGATTCAACAGCTGCGCCACCGTGACCGCAGCTGCAGGCGTGCCGGCATAGAGCGCGGGCAGGTACTCGCCCAGCGTGCCGTCCAGCCGCAATGTATTTTCCTGCACCAGCTGCATCACCAGGATGGCGGTGATCGGCTTGCTCAACGAGCCGATGCGGAAAACACCATCCTCGGCGTTCGGCACCTGCCATTCACGGTTGGCCAGTCCATGGGCGCCCCGATACAGGATGCGCCCGTGCTGGGCGACAAGCACGACGCCGTTGAAATCACGGTTCGCTGCATAGCTGTCCACCAGCTGCGCGATCTCGGCCGGGCCAGCGGCCGCCCTCGCCTGCCCGACGATGCCGGCCAGCAGCACCAGCGAACCCGCCGCTGCGGAAACCACCCTCAGCACTGACCGTTTCCATTCCATGGAGAACTGCAGGATGGCGCTGGGCATCTGCCTACCTCATGAGTCGATGCCGCAGTGTAGCGGTGCCGGGCTGCCGCGAACGCGGCCCGGCCGCCATGACTGATGGCCTATGAGTGGCTGGACGCGAGTGCGTGCCGTCGGTAGCGCTCGATCCACGTCAGCGATGCTGCGATGCCGCCAAACGGGAAGAAATGCGGACTGACCGCGCCATGGGCGTCGGTCAGCCCCTGCACGAGACGGTCGACAAATACCTCCGGCCCGGCCGTTCCCAGCAGCCGGCCGATCGAGATGCCGTAGCGCGCCAGCATCGAGGCACTGGCCCCCACGCCACACATCGCGGCGTAGCGCGCCAGCCGCGTAATGCTGGCCGGCCCTGGCACGCCCACCAGGACCGGAACGCGGATGCCGCGGGAGCGCAGGTCATCCAGCCAGGCCAGGACGATGTCGGCATCAAAGGCAAACTGGGTGATGATCAGCGGCGTCATGCGCCGTGCTTCGATGACCTGGCACTTGCGTTCAAGCACCTGCCAGCATTCGCCACTATCCATCACCGGATGGCCTTCCGGGTGCCCGCCGATGGCGACCACCTTGATGCCGGAGCGTTCGAGAATGCCGGTGTCGATGATCGCGGCACTGTCGGCGAACGGCCCGGCAGGCGCCGCCAGATCGCCGGCGATCAACAGGCATCGTTGCACCCCGGCCTCGCTCGCGGCACGCTGCATGAAACGCTCAAGCGCATCCCGCGACCCGATGCGGCGCGCCGACAGATGTGGCATCGGCTCGAAACCCAGCTGGCGCACTATGCGCGCCGCTGCCAGCCGCGCGTTGTCGTCTTCGCTTGCCAGGTAGGGAATGGAGATGATCGTGCCCGGCGCGATGCGATCTGCTTCGGCGTGCAACGCAGGCAGGGCCTTCGCGCTGACCTCCAGCGAATACCTGTTGATGAAAGCCTCTGCACGGGCAGGCGCACGTGCGGACATCATCCGCCCCCGCGCACGTTGCTGGCGATGGGCGTGCTGTTGCGGGCCAGTTCGACGAAGGCCTGCAGGTAGTCGATGGCGGTGTCCGCCTCGCGTGCACCCAGATAGATCTGCTTGGGTATGCCCTTCGCGCCCAGTCGCACCGGCACCACGTCCATGCGCGCGGCGTACTCTTCCACCAGCCAGCGCGGCATGGCGGCGACGCCGCGCCCGCTGGCCACCATCTGCATCATGATGTCGGTGGTTTCAATGGTCTTGTGGCGACGCGGCGTGATGCCGGCCGGCAGCAGGAACTGGTTGTAGATGTCCAGGCGCTCGAACGGCACCGGGTAGCTGATCAGCACTTCCTGGGCGAGCTGGCGCGGCTTTACATGGTCGACCCTGGCCAGGGCATGACCCTTGGACACCACCAGTACCTGCTCGTAGTCGAACACGGGGACGAACTTCAGGCCTGGCTTGAGCAGCGGATCGGGGGTGACCAGCAGGTCGATCTCGTAGCCGAACAGTGCGCCGATGCCGCCGAACTGGAACTTCTGCTTGACGTCCACGTCCACGTCCGGCCACGCGGCCAGGTAGGGCGAGACGATCTTCAGCAGCCACTGGTAGCAGGGGTGGCATTCCATGCCGATGCGCAGCGCGCCGCGCTCGCCCTGTGCGAACTGGCCCAATCGCTCCTCGGCCAGGTCCAGCTGCGGCAGCACGCGATTGGCCACCGCCAGCAGGTACTGCCCGGCCTGGGTCAGGCGCAGGCTGCGGCCTTCGCGCAACCAGACATCGGTGCCCAGCTGCTGCTCCAGCTTCTTCATGCTGTGGCTGAGCGCCGACTGGGTCAGGTTGAGGACGCCGGCAGCGGCGGTCAACGAGCCCTGCTGCTCGACCTGCTGCACGATGCTGAGGTGGATGCGCTCCAGCATGATGATGAATCCCGCTCATGGATTGGTGAAGTAATACCATTTTACGTCATGGAAGTGCATGGCTAGCATCGGCTCATGCCTTCGGTTGCCTGTACGCCCGGCCACCCCGCCGGCCTGCAGGACTGCGTCCGCGCAGACCGCCCGAAGCAGCCCCTCCCCAGCTGAAAGCAAACCGATGACCCGCCCCCTCCGTATCGTCGCCGTCTCCGGCGGACTGCAGCGCCCCTCCCGGGCTGCAACCCTGGCCGAGCACCTGCTGGACCTGATCGGCGAAGACGTTGCCTGCGAATCGCACCTGATCGAGCTGGGCGAGCTGGCGCCGCAGCTGGCCGGTGCGCTGTGGCGCTCACAGCTGCCCGAGGCGGTGGAGCGGCAGCTGGCCGCGGTCGAGCAGGCCGACGTACTGGTGGTGGCCACGCCGGTCTATCGCGGCTCGTACACCGGGCTGTTCAAGCACTTTTTCGACTTCATCCACCAGGACGCACTGGTCGACACCCCCATCCTGCTGGCCGCCACCGGTGGCAGTGAACGCCATGCGCTGGTGATCGACCACCAGCTGCGACCGCTCTTCAGCTTCTTCCAGGCCCGCACGCTGCCGCTGGGTGTCTATGCCACCGACCGCGATTTCGCCGATGGCCGCGTGCACAACGATGCGCTGATCCAGCGGGCGCACCTGGCGGTGCAGCGGGCGCTGCCCCTGCTTGCCCTGTCCCATCGCGCCGCGCCGGCCAACGCCGAGATCGCAGCAGCCCTTTGAATGCCGAATGCCACAGCGCTGCATTCGGATGTGACCCCGCAGCCCGGAACGCCACCCATGACGACCGACGACTTTACCTTCAGCATCACGCGCATCCCCTTCAACGAGGACTACCAGCCCGCTGATGGCACCCGCATCACCACCAATTTCGCCAACCTGGCCCGTGGCGCGTCCCGCCAGGAGAACCTGCGCAACACGATCAGCATGATCAACAACCGCTTCAACGATCTGGCGCACTGGGACAACCCCAATGCCGACCGTTACGCGGTCGAGCTGGACATCATTTCGGTGGAGATGCACATCGACGGCGGCGATGGCAGTGATCCGTTCCCGCTGATCGAAGTGCTGCGGCCAACCATCGTTGACACGCAGACCGGCACACGCACCGAAGGCATCGTCGGCAACAATTTCTCGTCCTACGTGCGCGACTACGATTTCAGCGTGGTGCTGCCGGCCAGCAACGAGGGCAAGGCCACCTTCGGTATTCCGGACGGCTTCGGCGACCTGCACGGCAAGCTGTTCAGGCACTTCCTGGCGTCGGACGCCTACCGCGCCAACTTCAGCAAGGCGCCGGTGATCTGCATCAGCGTGTCCAGCAGCAAGACCTATCACCGCACCGAGAACCACCACCCGATCCTGGGCGTGGAGTACCGCCAGGGCGAGTTCTCCCCCACCGACCAGTACTTCGACAAGATGGGGCTGCAGGTGCGCTACTTCATGCCGCCGGGCAGCGTCGCGCCGCTGGCGTTCTACTTCCGCGGCGACCTGCTGGGCGACTACTCGAACCTGGAACTGATCGGCACCATCAGCACCATGGAAGCGTTCCAGAAGATCTACCGCCCGGAGATCTACAACGCCAATTCCGTGGCCGGCAAGGTCTACCAGCCCAGCCTGAAGCACCAGGACTATTCCTCCACCCGCATCGTCTACGACCGCGAAGAGCGCAGCCAGCTGGCGGTCAAGCAGGGCCGGTTCACCGAAGAGCACTTCATCAAGCCGTACCGCGCCGTGCTTGAGCAGTGGGCTGCCCGCTGATCCAACGATTTTCCTTTTGCCTCCAGGACACAATACGCAATGTCGACGAAGAAACTGCTCCCCACCTCCACCGCCGGCAGCCTGCCCAAGCCCTCCTGGCTGGCGGAGCCCGAAAAGCTCTGGTCGCCGTGGAAGCTGCAGGACGACGCCCTGACCGAAGGCAAGCAGGACGCCCTGCGCCTGTCCCTGCAGGAACAGCAGCATGCCGGCATCGATATCGTCAGCGACGGTGAGCAGACCCGGCAGCACTTCGTGACGACGTTCATCGAGCACCTCAGCGGCGTCGATTTCGAGAAGCGCGAGACCGTGCGCATCCGCAACCGCTACGATGCCAGCGTGCCCACGGTGGTTGGCGCGGTCAGCCGCCCGAAGCCGGTGTTCGTGGAGGATGCGAAGTTCCTGCGGCGGCAGACCTCGCAACCGATCAAATGGGCCCTGCCCGGCCCGATGACCATGATCGACACGCTGTACGACGCGCACTACAAGAGCCGCGAGAAGCTGGCGTGGGAGTTCGCGAAGATCCTCAATGAGGAAGCAAGGGAGCTGGAGGCGGCCGGCGTCGACATCATCCAGTTTGATGAGCCTGCCTTCAATGTGTTCTTCGACGAAGTGAACGACTGGGGCGTGGCCGCGCTGGAACGGGCGGTTGAAGGGCTGAAGTGCGAGACCGCGGTGCACATCTGCTACGGCTACGGCATCAAGGCCAACACCGACTGGAAGCAGACGCTGGGCTCGGAGTGGCGCCAGTACGAGGAATCGTTCCCGAAACTGCAGACCTCCAGCCTGGACATCATCTCGCTGGAATGCCACAACTCGCACGTGCCGATCGACCTGATCGAACTGGTGCGCGGCAAGAAGGTGATGGTCGGCGCCATCGATGTGGCCTCCAGCACGGTGGAAACGGCCGAGGAAGTGGCCAGCACCCTGCGCAGGGCGCTGCAGTTCGTCGATGCCGACAAGCTGTACCCGAGCACCAACTGCGGCATGGCGCCGCTGGCCCGCGATGTCGCTCGAGGCAAGCTGCGCGCGCTCAGCGAAGGGGCGAGGATCGTGCGCGAGGAACTCTCGGCCTGACCCCGGCCCGGGCGTGGTCGCCCGCTGCATCGCAGTTGGCAGGGTATGATGCCGCCTCCCTCCGAACTGCGGTGAGTGCAGCGGGCGCGTTGCTGTTGGTGGCGTGCCGGCGCAGCCGAGATCCCCCGCCCGATGCCCGCTTCCTACTCACCCTTGCTGATCTGGGCGGCTGTGGCCGTGGCCACGGCCGGGCTGCTGTTCCGTCCGTTCCGCATTCCGGAATACGTGTGGGCGCTCGGGGCTGCCGCACTGCTGCCGCTGCTGGGTGCGGTATCGCTGGACATGACCTGGGCTGCGGTGGCCGAGGGCCGTGACGTCTATCTGTTCCTGGTCGGCATGATGGTGCTGGCCGAGCTTTCCCGTCGCGAGGGCCTGTTCGACTGGCTGGCGCTGTATGCGGTGCGGCATGCGGGCGGCTCAGGGCGACGCCTGTTCGACCTGGTGTTCCTGGTCGGCACGCTGGTAACCGTGTTCCTCTCCAACGATGCCACGGCCGTGGTGCTGACGCCCGCGGTCTACGCCGCCTGCCGGGCGGCGCGTGCCAACCCGCTGCCCTACCTGTTCGTCTGCGCGTTCATCGCCAATGCGGCCAGCTTCGTGCTGCCCATTTCCAATCCGGCCAATCTGGTGGTGTACGGCCAGCACATGCCGCCGCTGCTGCAGTGGCTGGCGCAGTTCGCACTGCCTTCGCTGGCCGCGATCGGCGCCACCTACCTGGTGCTGCGCTGGGTCCATCGGCGCGAGATCGCCCAGCCGCTGGTGGCGGCACCGGAGCATCGGCCGCTGACCGACGGCGGCCGGCTGAGCGCGCTGGGCGTCCTGTTCACCGGCAGCGTGCTGCTGGTGACCTCGGCACTGAACGGCCCGCTGGGCCTGGCCACGTTCTGTGCAGGGGCGCTCAGCGTCGCCCTGGTGGCGATCCGGCAGCGCCGCAGCCCGCTGCCGATGCTGCGCCACGTGTCGTGGGGCGTGCTGCCGCTGGTGGCTGGCCTGTTCGTGCTGGTGGAAGCCGTGGCACAGACCGGTGCCATCCAGAGCACGGCCCGCGCGTTGCAGGCCCTGGCACAGGCATCGCCTGGGCAGGCCAGCTGGCTGGCCGGGGGCGCCGCCGCGCTGCTGAGCAACGTGGCCAACAATCTGCCGGTGGGGTTGGCAGCCGGCTCGCTGGGCCAGATGGCCGATCTGCCGGCACAGACCCGGGCCGCGCTGCTGGTGGGCGTGGACCTGGGCCCCAACCTGTCGGTGACCGGCTCGTTGGCCACGATGCTGTGGCTGGTGGCGCTGCGCCGCGAAGGCGAGCATGTCAACGCGCTCGACTTCCTGCGCGTTGGTGCGCTGGTGATGCCGCCCGCGCTGATCGGCGCCTTGCTGCTGCTGTAGCCGTGCGCTGTGCCTTGGCCACAGCGCGCTGGACATCCCGATCGGATCTGGCTGCGTTTATCTGGCCGGATTGATGAATCACCTGGCGGAACTGTCGAATGACCCCGTTCCGGCTGCCGAATACGCTTGTCATCCTCGACCACAGAGGATGCCGACATGAGCGACACCACCGCGGCCGTCGCCGCCCCAGGTGCTGACCTGCCCATCGTCCACGTCCTGATGGGTTTCATCTGCGTCTGGCACAGGCGCGACCCGGAGCAGGCGCGTGATGGAGCCTGAACGGCACTACAGTGCCCGCCCAACGCGCGCCGGGCGGGTAACGAAGTGACGATTTCGCTTGCAGGGCAGGACGAGGTCGGTCCTGACTACCCCGATCGGATCGACCTGCCGGTGATGGTGCTTGGACTGGAACCCATTCCCGATGCCTGGGAAATGCCTTTCCATCAACACCGGAAGGCACAGGTGATGGTCGCCACGCGTGGACTGATCACACTGGAGACCCATGCTGGCCTCTGGGTGGTTCCACCGCAGGGGGCGGTTTGGATCCCGGGCGGGCTGACCCATCGGGCCAGCAGCAGCGGAAAACCGCACGGATTCGTCGTCTTCGTGGAGCCCGACGTGGTGCCGGGTTTGCCCACGCAGTGCTGCACGATGGCGATCACCCCGTTCATGCACGCCCTGCTCGAACGCGTGGCAGAGCTTCCCCAGCAGTACCCGCATGGCGGCGCACAGGCGCGGCTGATGGCGGTGCTCCTGGACGAACTCATTGCCGCGCCACCGGAATGGATCCACTTGCCGATGCCGTCCGAGCCGAGGCTGCGCCGGCTGGCCAGTGCGATGTTGGCCGCGCCCGCCGAGCGGGCAACACTGGACGTCTGGGCCGGCCGGATCGGCATGAGCGAGCGCAACATGTCCCGGTTGTTCTCCGGTGAAACCGGCCTGAGCGTCAGGCGCTGGCGCCGGCAGATGCACGTGGTGGTCGCGTTGCCGATGCTGGCCGGCGGGAAGACCGTCCAGGCCGTTGCGGATGAGCTGGGGTATGACAGCGCAGGCGCGTTCGTGACCATGTTCCGCAAGACCGTGGGTGCCCCGCCCAAGCGCTTCCTGGCGGAGCGGAGCACCCGCCTGCGCGGGCCCGGCGCTGAAGACCAGGCTCAGCGCTGGTAGTCCTTCAGGAACAACCAGGTGATCAGCGTGGCATCCGGTCCCTTGGGGTCGGTGAACGGCAAGCCCGACTGGCTGCCGCTCCACGCATGCCCCATGCCCTGCACCACATAGTGCTGGACCAGGGTACGCCCGCCGTAGGCATAGGTATCCACCGTATAGGCGCGGCCGCCCGGTACCTGCCCGTGATAGGTGCTGGTCGGCACATACTTCACCGAGTCATTGTCCTGGCCGTCATCGGCCAGATCGTTGGTCTGCAGGAACTGGCGCACGGCCTGTTGTCCGTTCACCGGGTTGACGGTGAGATCGGCGCTGCCATGGAACACCAGCACCGGCAGAGGTCGCGGCGACGGCGATCCCGAGCACTGCCAGGCCAGCCGGCCGTTGCTGTCGGGCGAGTAGATGCTGCCGGCCAGCAGTGCATAGGCGCTGCCGGAGATCGTGGTCGCCCCCTTGAACATGCCGCCGGAATGGATGGCGCCGGCGGCAAACACGTCCGAGTAGCAGGCCAGCATGATCGAGGTCATCGCACCGCCGGCGGAAATGCCGGTGACGTAGACGCGGTGCGGATCAACGCTGTAGCCCGCCTTCACCTTGTCCACGATGCCGGCCAGGATCGCCGCTTCGCCGCTGTCGCGCGCCTGGTTGATCGGCAGCTGCCAGTTCCAGCAACGCGCCGGGTTGGCGGTGACGTTCTGTCGTGGGTACACCACGATGAAGCCCTCGGTATCGGCCACATCGTTGAAGCCCGAGGCCTCGCCCATCAGGTTCGGCCCGGTCACGCAGCCGTGCAGCACCAGCAGCAGCGGAAGCGGCTGGGCGTCGTCGTAGCCGGCAGGTACCCAGACCTGGTACTCGCGGGCGCCGAACAGATTGCCGTACAGGCCGATGTCCCAATGGCCGGCCGGGCCTGCAGCGGCAGCGCTGCCCGCTGCCAGGCAGAGGCAGAGCATCAGCAGCACCCGCTTGATCGAATCGATTGTGGAGTTCATGGCCAGATCCTCATGCGTGGGTCGTGGATGAAGGCGTACCGGGGAGCGTTCCCGGCTGGGGGCGCCCCCAGTATCCGCATCCCATGGCTACTGCCGACTGGACCTAGGTCCACTCGCTGGTGGCGGATGACGCCGCTAGCCTTGGCTGCAGGGATGGCAAGGGCCATCAATACGGACATGCCTGGGGGAGGAGCGGATGACGCGGAATGGTTTGAGTCTCATGATCGGCGCATGGCTGGCCGCGGGGCCGGTACTGGCACAGGAAGCGCCGCCGGCCGGCCGGTCGGCCTCGCCGACCAACCTGGACAGCATCAAGGTCACTGCCCGCAAGCGCGAGGAGACCCTGCAGGAAGTGCCGGTGGCAGTCACCGCCTTCACTTCCGAAGCGCTGGACAGGATGAATGTCCAGGACATCAGCGACCTGGATGCGCAGGTGCCCAACCTCACCATCTACGCCGCGCGCGGCGCCAGCAGTACGGTCACCGCCTATATCCGCGGCATCGGCCAGTCCGACCCGACCTGGGGCGCCGACCCGGGCGTGGGCATCTATCTGGATGACGTCTACATCGCGCGCCCGCAGGGCGCCCTGCTGGACGTGTTCGATGTCTCGCGCATCGAGGTGCTGCGCGGCCCGCAGGGCACGCTGTACGGCAAGAACACCATCGGTGGCGCGATCAAGTACATCTCGCGCGGCCTGCCCACCCAGACCGAGGGCTTCGCCCAGATCACCGTGGGCAACTACAGCCAGCTCGATGCCAAGGCGGCCATCGGCGGCCCGATCGGCGGCGCCGACAGCGGCCTGCGTGCGCGCGTGGCGGTGGCCAGCATGAATCACGATGGCTTTGGCGAAAACACTTTCAACGGCCAACCGGTCAGCGACAAGCAGATCAACGCGGCACGCCTGAATCTCGGCGCCTATGCGGGCGACGACTTCGACGTGCAGTTCGCACTGGACTGGATCGACGACCAGTCCGGCATGCGTGGCTCGAAGATGCTGGCGCCGAACCCGTTCCTTCGCCCCTACCCGCCGATGGACAGCCGCTACGACATCCGCTCAGGCATGCGCAACCTCAACAACGTGGAGACCAAGGGCGCTTCGGCCACGGTGAACTGGCGGCCGAACGAAGACATCGCCGTGAAGTACGTGGTGGCCAAGCGGGAATCGGACAGCGAAGCCAACATCGACTTCGACACCACGCCGGTCAAGCTGGCCGACGTCAGCGGCACCTACAACGACAACCAGGTCAGCAACGAAGTGCAGCTGAACTACGATGCGGGCGGTCGCGTGCGCGGCGTGGTTGGCCTGTACCAGTTCAGCGGCGAGGCCGGCGGGCAGATCCAGAACAACTACTTCAGCGCGCAGTTCGCCGACAACCAGGGCAAGGTGCTGACCGACAGCATCGCGCTGTACGCGGACTGGACCTTCGACCTGACCAGCAGGCTCAAGCTGGACGTGGGCGCCCGCTACACCGACGAGGACAAGCGCGCGATCGTGCTCAACCGCCTCTATGCCGACCCGGGCTTCAGCCGGCCGGTGGCGGTGACCGCGGATTTCGACAAGAAGACCAACTTCAAGAATGTCTCGCCCAAGGTCTCGCTGGACTACCAGATCACCCCGGACATCATGGTCTACGGCCTGGCCACGCGCGGCTTCAAGTCCGGTGGCTACAACATCCGCGCCAACGCGGTGGCGGTGCCGCGCTCGGCCGAGCCGTTCGACGACGAGACCGTGGACAGCTATGAAGTGGGCAGCAAGATGGCCTTCCTCGACCAGCGCCTGTTCCTGAACCTGTCAGCCTTCTACAACAAGTACAAGGACATCCAGCTGTCGGTGTTCACCGGCCTGGATACCAATGGCGATGGCATCGATGATTCCTTCTTCGGCGACTTCACCAATGCCGGCGCCGGCACCGTCAAGGGCCTGGAGGTCGAATACCAGTATCTGCCCAGCCAGCACTGGCTGATTTCCGGCAACCTGGCCTGGCTGGACACGAAGTACGACGAGTATATGGACCGCGGCATCAACGTGGCCCGGCAGATGAAGTTCACCAATGCGCCGGAGTTTTCGGGTGCATTGAACGTGGAATACCGCACCGAGCTGGCCAACGGCAGCAATCTGTCGGCTCGGGTGAGCTACAGCTACCAGAGCGAAGTGTGGCCGACCACCGATCTGAGCCCGGTGATCCGCCAGGACGGTTACGGGCTGCTCAATGCCGGCGTGATCTGGCGGCTGGATGATGCCTGGACCTTCTCGCTGCAGGGTACCAACCTGACCGACAAGGAGTATCGCACCACCGGTTACAACATCCCGGCGGTCGGCACGCTGATTGGCTTCTACGGCCCGCCACGCCAATATAGCCTCAGCGTCCGTTACGATTTCTAGAGCATCCGATACGATTTCCAGGAAGCCCCGTGCATGATGCAGTCCTACGTAGATCTGTACTGGAACAGCGACGATGGCCTGCGCCTGCACGCGCGTGACCATGCACCGGATGCCGGGCAGGCGGCCCGCGGCACGGTAGTCTGCATCCCCGGCCTGACCCGCAATGGCGCCGATTTCGATGCGCTCGCCGGCATGCTCACGGCCGTGGGCTGGCGCGTGATCGCGGTCGACCTGCGTGGCCGCGCCGGATCAGAACGTGCGCATGATCCGTCCAGCTACAACCCGCGCACCTATGCAGATGACATGGTGGCACTGCTGCGCGCGCAGAACATCGACAAGGCGGTGTTCGTCGGCACCTCGCTGGGCGTCCTGGTGACCATTACCCTCGCCTCGCGCGCACCGCAGCTGATTTCCGCGGCGGTGCTGAACGATGCCGGCCCGAAAGTGCCGCGCGAGGCGCTGGCGCGGATCGGCAAGTACGCCGGCAAGCCGGTGCCGCCGATGGATCTGGAGCAGGCCACGGCCTATGTGGCGTCGATCGGCAAGGCCGCCTTCCCGCGCTTCGGCACCGATGACTGGCGGGCGATGGCGGTGCGCACCTTCCGTCCGCGCAGCGATGGGCTGCTGGAACTGGACTACGACCCGGCGGTGATCCGCACCACGCGTCCCTGGCTGTTGTGGCTGCTGCGCCCCGTGCTGTGGCGCGCGGTGCGCGGTCTGACCGCGCGGGTGCCGGTGCTGGTGGTGCGCGGTGCGCTGTCCGATATCCTGCCGGCCGATGTTGCCCGGCAGATGGCGGCGACATCGGAGCGTGCCCGCCTGGTTGAAGTGCCCGACGTCGGCCATGCCCCGATGTTGTCCGAGCCTGAAGCACGCGATGCGATCCTGGCGCTGCTGGAGCGTGTGCGATGAGCACCGGGCCTGTGGCGGAGGCGCTGCCCAGTGTACTGCAGGCCTTGCAGCGGTGGGCGGCAGTGGAACGCGTGGGCGCCGGCATGCGCATCACGCAGGCAACGATCGACGCCTTTTCCGACGCCACTGGCGACCACAACTGGATCCACGTCGATCCGCGGCGCGCGCAGGCGGAGTTGCCCGGTGGGCGCACCATCGCGCATGGCTTCCTGCTGCTCTCGCTCACCGTGCAGGACGACGTGGCGGCCCTGGCCGGGTTTCCCGGTATTGCCCATGTACTCAATTACGGCCTGAACAAGGTCCGCTTCCTGGCGCCGGTATCCAGCGGCACCGACGTACGCGTGCGCTCGCAACTGGTGTCGTTGGATGCACGCCAGGCGGGGCAGTGGTTGCTCACCCAGCGCAAGGCCGTCGAACGCGTTGACGATGGCGAGCTGGCACTGGTTGCTGAGCAGCTGTCATTGATCGTGCTTGCCCCGTAGCACCCGCCTGCCCGGCTCCCTGCCTACACTGGAGCGATGTTGACGCCTACTGTCGTCCTGTTCGCCTGTATTGCGTGGACCGTACTGCTGTTTGGCGTGGCCCTGTGGGGCGAGCGCCAGGGGCACCGGCTGGCCCGCGCCTGGCCGGCCATCTATGCGCTGTCGCTGGCAGTGCACTGCACCGCATGGACCTACTACGGCGCCGCTTCGCAGGGCCAGCAGTGGGGCTTTCCGATTCCACCGACCCTGGCCGGGATGGCGCTGATCTTCGCCTTCGGCCTGCCCTTCCTGGTGCGGCTGGGACGTCTGGCCAAGCAGCACAACAGTGCCACCATCGCCGACCTGGTGGTGGCGCGGCTGCGCGCAGATCGCGGCCTCGGCTTCACCATCACCCTGGTTGCACTGTTCGGCATCATTCCCTACATCGCGCTGCAGCTGAAAGCCGTCAGCCAGGGCCTCGGTGCATTGCTTGGCGATCGCTTCGCACCGGCCGGCGCGCACCTGGACATGTCGTTCTGGTTCGCGCTGACGATGGCGGCCTTCACCCTGCTGTTCGGCGCGCGCAAGGCATCGGCCACCGAACCGAACAGAGGCATCGTGGTCGCACTGGGCCTGGAGTCACTGTTGAAGCTGGCGGCGCTGCTGGCCATTGGCCTGTATGCGGCATTGTCGGTGCACCGGTCCGGCATGCCGTTGCTGGACAGGATGGCGCAGCTGCCGCCACCGGCCATCGTCCCGGACTACCTCACGATGGTCGCGTTGGGCGCGATCTCCGCCTTCACCCTGCCCCACCAGTTCCATGTCGGGGTGGTGGAGCTGCGCCAGAGCTCGGACCTGAAAACCGCACGCTGGATGTTTCCGGTCTATCTGCTGCTGATCGGCCTGCCCTCGGTGCCGATGGCGCTGTCCGGAGCGGCGCAGCTGCCGGCGTCGGTGACGCCCGACCTGTACGTGCTGGCCTTGCCGCAGGCCGGTGGCCACCACCTGTTGGCGTTGCTGGCTTACCTGGGCAGCCTGAGCGCGGCAACCGGCATGATGATCCTGTCCGGGCTGACCCTGTCGATCATGCTCGGCAACCACGGCTTCGGCTCGCGCCTGATCAGTGGCTTCGAGGGCGGCGTGGCGCATGCCGACCTGCGTCCGCGCGTGCTGGCGTTCCGCCGTGCCGGCATCCTGGCCGTGTTCCTGATGTCGTGGCTGTACAGCCGCGCGATGAGCGATACCGAGGCGCTCAGTGATTTCGGCCTGATGTCCTTCACCGCGCTCTCGCAGCTGGCGCCGGCGGTGCTGCTGGCGGTGTACCGCCCACGCACGCCCTCGCCGGCCATCGTTGCGGGCATCGTGCTGGGTTCACTGGCCTGGTTGTGGCTGGTACTGCTGCCGATGGTGCTCCCTGCCCCTGCACCGGCCGCCAGCGTCGAGGGCCTGCACTGGCTTACGGTGGTCTCGCTGCGGATGCAGCCCGGCCACATCGCCATCAGCATGGGCGCGAGCCTGGCGGTCAACCTGCTCACCGTTGCCCTGGTATCGCGGGCGGTGCGCCCTTCGCTGCCGCGTCGGCGCGACGCGGTGGCAGCGGCCTCGCTGCGGAAGACCGCCGGCCGCTTCCTCGGCCAGGAGCGTGCGCGCCAGTTGATGGCGGGAGATGCCGGGCAGCTGCTGGATGACGACCGGGTCACTGCCGTCGAACGTGAGCTGACCGCCGTGGTAGGTGCCGGCATGGCGCGCCTGCTGGTCGAGGCCGCCCGCGACGGCGGCGCCGCGCCACTGGAAGCGGTGACCCGTGCCGTCGGCGAAGCGACCCAGGTACTGCGCTTCAACCAGCGCCTGCTTGAAGCCGCGCTGGAAAACATGAGCCAGGGCATCAGCGTGGTCGACGCGCAGCTGCAGCTGGTGGCCTGGAACAGCCGTTACGCTGCATTGTTCCGCTTTCCACCAGAACTGCTGCAGGTCGGGCAGCCGGTGGTCAACCTCACCGCCTGGGCACTGGCGCAGCTGAAGATCGGCGAGGGCCCCGCTGACTCTCCGCAGCAGGCACTGCAGCGGCGCGTCGCGCACATGCAACGCGGCACCCCGCACCTCTCCGAGCGGGTCTTCCCGGACAACACCATCGTCGAGATCCGAGGCAACCCGATGCCCGGTGGCGGCTACGTAGCCACCTTCACCGATGTCACCGCGTTCCGTCGCACCGAGGATGCACTGAAGCGCAGCAACGAAACACTGGAGCGCCGCGTGCAGGACCGTACCGCCCGGCTGCAGCAGGCGGTGCAGGATGCCGAGCGCGCGAATGCGGCCAAAACCCGGTTCCTGACCGCCGTCGGCCACGATCTGATGCAACCCCTGCACGCGGCACAGCTGCTGACCGATGCCATGTCGCAGCACATCGAATCCTCCTTTCTGGACAGTTTCCTGCGCCAGATCCGCGGTGCGCTGGATTCCACCGATGACCTGCTGTCCGGCCTGCTGGACATTTCGCGGCTGGAAGCCGGCGGGCTGGTGGCCGATCCGCGCCCGTTCGCACTTTCAACCGTGCTGGACCCGCTGGCGCAGGAATTTTCGGTACTGGCTGCGGCGCGCGGCCTGCAGTTCCGTTACCTGCGCACCCGCGCCTGGGTGCATAGCGATCCGCTGCTGCTGCGCCGCGTGCTGCAGAACTTCCTGGCCAATGCCATACGCTACACCCGGCACGGTGGCGTTCTGCTGGGGGTGCGTCGCCACGGCGAATGCCTGTCCATCGGCGTGCACGACACCGGCCCCGGCATCGCAACCGAGCAGCAGGCGGTGGTGTTCGAGGAATTCCATCGTGTGGACCGCAGCAATGGCCAAGGACTGGGGCTGGGGCTGACCATCGCGCACCGCATCGCGGCCTTGCTGCACGCACCGTTGCAGTTGCGCAGCGCGGTGAATCGCGGTTCGGTGTTCTCGGTCAGCGTGGCGCGCAGTGCAGCACCGGCGACACCGCGGGTCGAACCGCCTGCCAACGCCGGCAGCACCCTCAGGGGCACCCGCGTGCTGGTGGTCGACAACGATGCCGACGCCCTGGCGGCCATGCAGCAGCTGCTGTTGTCCTGGGGCTGCGATGTCATCGCCGTGCGCGGCGCCGAAGGCATCGATGCGTCGGCGCACGATGCGGCACTGTGGCTGTTCGACTACCACCTCGATGACGGCGATACCGGCGTGGCACTGTTCACGCGCCTGGCCGCAGCGCAAGGGCCACGGCCCACGGTGATCCTCAGTGCCGACACCGGCGCCGAGACCCGTGAGGCGGTGCGCGGCGCGGGGCTGTCATTGTTGAGCAAGCCCTTCAGGCCACTGGCGCTGCGCTGGGCGATCAACCACCTGCTGGCCTCTGCCGCAGCGGCAGCGCCCTGAGCAGTCAGCGCTCTGCTGCGTCTTCGATCTGCCGGGAGGGATCGGCCAGGCCCATTTCATGCAGAACGCGGATCGCCTGCGCCCGATTGCGGACTCCCAGCCGCTCCATGATCCGTGTCATGTGCGCCTTGACGGTGCGCAGCTGCACCCCGAGCCGGTCGGCAATCTGCTTGTTGAGCAGGCCTTCGGCCACCAGGCTCAGCACCCGGTACTGATGCGCGGACAGGCTGGCCAGGCGCGCGGCCAGGTCGGCGTCCTTGCTGAACGCCGCTACCCGTGCAACCGGTTCGCGCAGCAGTGAAGGTATCCAGCGTTCGCCTTCCAGCACGGACTGCAGCGCGGACTGCAGTTCGTTCAGGCCTGAGCTCTTGGGCAGGTAGCCGGCGGCGCCGAGGTCGATGGCACGGCGGATCACCTGCGGCTCTTCATTGGCCGAAACGATGATGATCGCCAGCCCCGGCTGCAACGCGCGCAGCGTAGCCAGTCCGGCCAGGCCGTGGTTGCCCGGCATGTGCAGGTCCAGCAGCATCAGGTCGATCGGCTGGCGCTCGAGCACGTCGAGCACGCCGCCCAGTGAATCGGCTTCACTGATCTGCAGGTCGGCCACCGCCTCTTCGGCCGCACGATGCAGGGCCGCTCGGAACAAGGGGTGATCGTCGGCGATGAGCAGGGTTGGCATGTGCAGGCGAGAGTAGCAAATCGCTCTCCCTTGAGGAGGCGTACCTAGGTACGCTGGCGCCGCGTCGGCGTGCGGCTAGTGTGGCGGTATGAAGGGCGGCCACCGATACGTCGTCCACGAGGACACCCCATGTCATTCCCCCCTGCTGCCGGCGCCTCCACCTGTCCGCTGCTGATCAAGCAGCTGCTGCACACGCCACTGGCGGTGAACCCAGGCCAGGAGATTGTCTACGGCGATTCGGTCCGCTTCGACTACCGGACGCTGCAGGCGCGCATCGGCCAACTGGCCGGGCTGTTGGCCTCGCTCGGGGTCCGGCACGGCGATACCGTGGCGGTGATGGACTGGGACAGCAACCGCTACCTGGAGGCCTACTTCGCCGTGCCGATGATCGGCGCGGTGCTGATGATGGTGAACGTGCGTTTGGCCCCCGAACAGATTGCCTACACGCTCAACCACAGCGGCGCGCGGGTGCTGCTCGCCCATCGCGAGTTCCTGCCGATACTAGGCGGCATCGACGAACAGCTGCCGGATCTGCGCACGCGCATCCTGCTGGAGGATACCGCCGGCCCCTTGCCAGAGGGTTTCGTGACCGAGTACGAGGCCGGCCTGCGCGCCGCCCCTGCAGTCACGCAGTTCCCGGACTTCGATGAGAACACCCGTGCCACGGTGTTCTACACCACCGGCACCACCGGCCTGCCCAAGGGAGTCCATTTCAGCCACCGGCAACTGGTTCTGCATTCGCTGACCGGCATGGCCGCGCTGGGCAGTGCGGCCACCCAGGGGCGCCTGCATCGCGGTGATGTCTACATGCCGATCACCCCCATGTTCCATGTGCATGCCTGGGGCCTGCCCTACGTGGCCACACTGCTGGGCATCAAGCAGGTCTACCCGGGACGCTACCTGCCCGCCAACCTGCTGGCACTGATCGCGCGCGAGAAGGTGACCTTCTCGCACTGCGTACCGACCATCCTGCACATGCTGCTGGAGCATCCCGCTGCAGCGGACACCGATCTGGCCCACTGGAAGGTGATCATCGGTGGGGCGGCCCTGCCGCGTGCACTGGCGCAACGGGCACTGGCACGCGGCATCGACATCTTCGGTGGCTATGGCATGTCGGAGACCTGTCCGCTGCTGACCGTCGCCCAGATCGATGCCGAGGCCGTGACCGATGCGGATGAGGCTCTCTCGCTGCGCACCAAGGCCGGCATACCGGTGCCGCTGGTCGAGCTGCGCGTCGTCGACCCGGACATGAACGAGGTTGCCCACGATGGCATTGCCACCGGCGAGGTGGTGGTACGCGCGCCCTGGCTGACCGAAGGCTATCTGCACCATCCGGCGGCGTCCGAGGCGCTGTGGGCGGGCGGCTACCTGCATACCGGGGACATCGGCAACATCGACGAAGGCGGCTACCTGCGCGTGACCGACCGCATCAAGGATGTGATCAAGACCGGCGGCGAGTGGATCTCCTCGCTCGCCCTGGAGGACATCATCGCGCTGCACCCGGCGGTCAGCGAAGTGGCCGTGATCGGAATCACAGACACCAAATGGGGAGAGCGACCGCTGCCACTGGTGGTCAGGAAGGCCGGCAGCGTCGTCACGGAAGCGGAAATCATTGAACTCGTCGCCGCCCGCAGCCGCTCGGGCGATATCTCGCGCTATGCGATTCCAGAACGCGTCAGCTTCGTTGAGTCAATCGAGCGTACCAGCGTGGGCAAGATCAACAAGAAGAAGCTGCGTGGGCTGCATGATCCGGCCGCAGGTGCCCGCGTGGGCTGACCGCGCGTGCCCAGCCGTCCCTGCCTGCAGGGACGGTGGGTCATGTCACGCGCACAACGCCGATCTACCGTCAGGGCGTTTTGCCACTGGAAAGCACGCGCTGCTTGGCGGCCTCGAATTCCGCCTCGGTCAACGCGCCGCTTGCCTTCAGCTCGGCCAGTTGCTTCAACTCATCGGCCAGTGAGCCTGGGCTGCCGCTGCTGGCGCGCGCCTCGTGCTCAACCGGTGCCGGTGGCAGATAAGCCACGGCCTTGGCGCATTGTGTTCCGAGAATATCCAGATCACGGCCGTTGCCGAGCTCCACATACTTCACCTGCCCCTCTTGGCCAAGCACCACGACAAAGGCAGTGGAACCGACGTAGCCACCCATCCGGTTCTTGGCATTGACCGTGCCGCAGGTCCAGTAGCCATCCACCTCTTTCTGGAGCATCGGCCTCCAGCTGCCGCGCAGGAAGCCGTAGGGCATGTCGATACGGGCCGAATCCGGGTCCAGAAGCCGGCCGCGCACCGCATCCTGGGCGATGCGGCGCAGCTGGCCCTGGTCGACATCGGTGCGCTTGTACAGGGTTTCCGCGCCAGGCCAGCGTTCGGTACCGGCCACCAGCGCCGCATAGCGGTCTTCGCCAAGATACTTGTTGATCTGGACCTGCTGTCGGCGCATGACGTCAATGAGATTGCTTCGAGCGCCAGCATCCCATTGGGCCTCGGCGATGCCGAGCTTCAATGCTTCATAGGTCCACTCGGCTTGCCCTGCAGGGCCCACGCTGCTGGCAGCTGTGGCGCAACGGGCGCGCAGGATGGCGCCCTGAGCACCCAGATCCTTGCGATCGCCGAGGGCATTGATGCACGCGCCGTAGTTGCCGCGCGCCGCAGCATCCAGGCTGTTCAACAGCGCTTCCATCCGTGATCTCGAGTTTCCACAGGGCAGCGAGAGATCCGTGCGCGTGCCAGCGCGTTCCACGACAACAGCGACGGTTGCATCGGGAGCGATGCGCCTCAGTGCAGCGCTCAGCACGCTGCTGGACTGGCCGGCAACATCCTGCCCATTGATTGAAAGGATGCGGTCGCCCGGCCGCAGCACGCTGCCACCGTAGGTACCCGTGACGACCGATGCGTCACTGGTGATGGCCGCCAGGCTGCACCGGTCCATCGGCTCGCCAAGCGCACGCAGCTCCTTGGCAGTCGCCTTTGCGTCACTCTTGAGCGAACCGCCCTGTGCCGCACAGGCAAAAGGTGCGGCCAGCGCTGCCGTCAGCAGCAGGGACGCACCAAGCATTCCATTTTTCATTGTTCCCCCTGGGATTCCGTTCGTGCTTTGAACAACGGGATTGTAGCTTGCGCGCAGCTGCCGGCGCAGCGGTGTGCTCGATTTCTGGCGGGCGCGGTGCCGCCATAACGCGCCGATCAAGAAACCCGGGTTGCCCTGTACCAGCGACACGTCCAATCGGCGTGGCGCCGATGGTCCTGCACGTCCGTCCCGGAGTGAAAGATGGACGACGACCGCATTGTCATCGGCCCGATCGACACCGGGCGCGACAGGCATGGCGCAACGAGCGCATTCAGAAGGAGTTCCTGCCCGTCAACCGTCAACGGATGAAATCGTCCCGTGCCCCCGTATCGCGCAGGACCCATACCTCAAGTGCCGCAGTATCCCGCATGTCCCCGCCATAGCCTCGATCCGGCAGGTGAGGTTCATTCGAACCCCGTATCCGCCCCCGGAAGACCTTCATCGGCACCGAAATCCTGGCAAGGCCGCTTGGCAGCATTTCCGGCCTCACGTCCATGTAGAGGCTGTCGGCGGACGTCTCGACGCCCACCTGCACCGCGCCCAATCGTTTCCAAAGATCCAGCGCATCCAGGCAGGCCGAACCACAGGCGGCGTCGGCCACGATCACCACCCTGCCCTTGCGCGTGGATACGACCTGGTATTCCGAGGGCATTGCAGTTGCCTCCGGCGGCTCACGCCACAGGGCTTCCCCCCGCCCGCGTGCCTGTGCCATTCCCGCTGTCACGGATTCCAGCATGCGAACCAGCTCCGGCGATGCATCCGGCGCCTGCTCCAGCTTCTGCAGGAAGCCGCGCAGCTGCGCGATGTTGGCATCCGACGTCCGCCATTCCACCCAGCTGTGGTCCGGCAGCGCGTCGACTGCGGCACGCCCCCAGATCAATCGCGCCAGCTCGATGCTCCACTGCGACGCGCCACCGGTGTTGCCGCGCACATCCAGCACCACCAGCGGTGCCTGCTGCAGCGGTTCGGGCAGCCGCGCAAGCGCTTCAAGCAGCGCTGTCAGCTCCTTGAAATTCTGCGCCGCCGGATCGGCATTGAAGCTGCTGGTGGTGATCCAGTAGCCGCCCCCGGGCAGAGCGTGCCAACCGTTGGCCGGCCGGAAACTGCGACGGGTATCGGCCAGCCGCTGCGTGCGCTGCGCAGGATCGAGTGGCGCCCACTGCAATGCATAGGTGCTTTCGCGCCCATCGGTGCGGAACATGCAGCTGCGCGGTGTGGGCAGGAAGGGGTTGCCCTGCTCCAGCAGTACTTCGCCACCGCTCTGGATGCGGCTGGCCTGAAGGTTCCAGCGTCCACTGAAGTGGCCCACCCTGCGCACGGCCAGCGTCGCCGCATCGACACCGTCACAGGACAACAGCAGTGCACCCAACGGCGGATGGCCCGGGCCATCGTCCACGCTCATCACCACCTGCGCGTCGCCATCGAAGCCGGTCAGGAAGCCCGGCCACCGCGTCGGCAGCTCCGGCGCTGCGGCACGCGCGTTGAGGCTGACATGGCCATCATTGAACGAGGCGGCGTAACCCTTCATGGCCCACCAGTAGCCGGCGAAGCTGTCGACCGTGTCCGCGCGTGACCGCGCAACGGCCAGCGCGTCCCGCAACTGGACCACGAATCCCGGGTTCTGCCGGTCCACCGAGCCGGGATGACTGCCGCGCATCGCCGCGTCGGCAGCATCCAGGTCGGTCAACAGCGTGCCCCGCCAATCCGTCGCTGCGTCTGCCGCGCCTGGCGCAACAAGCCCCGCTGCCAGCAGCAGCCACGCGATGGTCATGGGTCCATCCCTGCCCAGGCCAGTTTCAATGCAACGGCACCTTCAATACCGAGGGCGCGTTGGCCGGCGAGCTGAAGGTCACCGTTCCCCCCAGCTGGCTGATGCCGGCGTAGCGCAGGTCCACGGTGTCGACCACCAGGGTCAGGCGGCTGCCGGCCGGCAGGTTCCAGCTGCTCGCTTCCAGGCGCAGGTCGAGTGTCTTCGGTTGCCCTGGCGTGGCGCCACGCAGCGTGTACGGCTTGTGGCTGATCAGCTGGCCATTGCCCAGCACATCCTCGGCGTACAGGTAGGCATACAGCGTGGTGTTGGCACGGCTGGGGGTGACGGTCAGGCGCACTTCCGGCGCACCGTCCAGGCGTCGCGCGCTCCACTGCACCGGCCCCTGCCAGACCCCGGCGGCACTACGTCCAACGAACGGCACATAGGCACCGGGTGGCAGGTTGATCATCTGCAGCGCGCCGGAGGCCATCGCCACGCCGGAATTGGCCGCGGTCAGCAGGCCGCTGCCGATGCGGTAGTTCCAGCCGGTCGTGCCGCCCTTTTCGGCGAGGCCGCCGGTCGGCAGCAGCAGGCCCGAGGGTGCGGTCAGCCCGTAGCTGACGGCGCCGTCGCTGGTCGCCTTCCAGTCCGGATAGCGGCTCCAGCTGCCCTTCTGTGACTTCAGCTGCACTGCCGGTTGGCGGTCAATGCCATTGGCCACCGCCTTCAGGTAATGATCGAACCAGTCGCCCACCTGGTTATAGACCTCGTTGGGAATGCCCAGTGCCCCGAACGCTTCGTTGAGCGCATGGTCGCCGTGGCGCAGCTGCAGCTGCTTGGGGCCTTTCAAGCGGTTGAAGAAGTCCACCAGCTGGCCCGGTGGGAACAGGCTGTCGTTGAACGCGTTGGCCAGGAACACCGCCGGCTGGTTGACGTTGATCTCGTCAATGCTGGCCGCAGGACTGCGCTGGGCCGCCACCGGCAGCAGCGAGTCCACTGCGCCCTGGTAATTGCCGACCAGCACATTGCGGTTGATGGTGGCCAGCTCTGCCCCCGGGCGCCCGGTGGCCAATCCGGCCGCTACCAGCAGGGCGATGCCCTGCGCGCTGGGGGTGTCGTTGCTGTACAGCGAGGCCTGCAGATCGGCCCAGCCGCTGAGCGCGGCCACCGCCTTGATGCGCGGATCGCGTGCCGCCGCCAGCAGGCTGGTACCGGCGCCGTAGGAGATGCCCGAAACCCCGATGCGGGCCGGATCGGCGCGGGTGTTGTCCAGCGCCCAGTCAATCAGCGCGCTGACATCCTCGACCGTGGCCGGCCCGGCGATGTCGATGCTGCCGCCGGATTCCCAGAAGCCACGCGAGCTGTAGCTGATGACCACATAGCCGCGCCGTGCCAGCGCCTGCGCCACGCCCACGTACTCGACGCTGGGCACGGCCCAGCTGCTGGGCATCACCAGCAGCGGGTACCGGCCGCTGCCCGCATCCTGCGGTTCGATGACGAAGGCCCCGAGAGGCGTTCCATCCCAGCTGGGAATGGTCCGGTGGGTGGTCTTGACCGTGGCGGCCCAGGCGCCAGGCGCCAGGCCGGTCAGCAGGATCAACAGCAGCAATACCTTGCGCATCGTCGTCTCTCCCCGTCGGTGGTGGTGCAACGGCTCGGACCGTACCAGTGCGAATGGTGGCTGGCACCTTGCGACGCAGCATGACGTTTGCTGCATTGCCCACCCTCTGGATCGATGCTAGAAGCGCTGAATACCAAGGATGGATCGACGTCATGAGGCCACACCTCTTCCTTCTCGCTGCGCTGGCGCTAGGTGCCCTGCGCACCGCGATGGCCAGCGAACAGGAACTATCCGACGCGGCGGCACACACGGTCTTCCAGCACGCCGAACAGCTCTGCGATGGAGACCGGGGCCAGCTATGGGGGCAATCCCTGTGCGGGCCCATGATGCTGGTTGATCCAAAGACCCGGCAGGTCATCGCCTCGCATGCAGACGCACAGGGCATGCTGAAGGAACGTGGCAACGTGTTCGCAGGCCAGCTTCCGGCGGATGCAATCGTCGCCAACACCGCCGTGGACTGGTCGGGTACACGCTGGACGCAGCTGCTCTGGCCGTTGCCGCAGGACGCGTCCCGCCGCAGCACGCTGCTCGCTCACGAAATGTTCCACCGCCTGCAACCGGCGTTGCCCATCATCGCGCCGACCGAGGGCGGAAACGAACACCTGGACACGCTTGAAGGGCGCTACTGGCTGCAGCTGGAATGGCGCGCACTTGCGCACGCACTCGAAGCCACCGATGCGGTGGCACTGCGCAGCGCGATGACGGATGCGCTGGCATTCCGCGCCGAGCGATACCGCCATTTCCCAGCGGCCGCGCAGGAAGAAGCGGCGCTGGAATTGAACGAGGGCCTGGCCGAGTACACCGGTGTGTTCGTCGGCAATCCAACGCCATCGGCACGGATCCAGGCGGCACTGCATGACCTTCGCGCGCACGTTGACGATCGCAGCTTCGTCCGCTCATTCGCCTATGCAACCGGCCCGGCGTATGGCCTGCTGCTGGACCAGGCGGCGCCTGGCTGGCGCCGCGAGCTGGCCCGCCACGCCCGGGATCTCGGTACGCACCTGGCCGAAGCGGCACGCATCCCCATGCAGGTGGATGCGCCCGCGCTGCGCGCCGCTGCCGCGCGCCATGACGGGCCGCTACTGCACGAAGCCGAAACGCTCCGCGAACAACAGCGCCTTGCACAGCTGGAACACAACCGTGCGCGCTTCGTGACAGGCCCGGTCCTGCGGTTGGATCTGCACAGCATGCGCATCCAGTTCAACCCCAACACGATGCAGCCATTGCCGGGCCATGGCACGGTGTATCCAACGATGCGGCTGACCGACACCTGGGGCAGTCTGGACGTCGCTGACGGCGCGCTGATGCAGGGCGACTGGAAGGCCGTATTCGTGCAGGCACCGGCAAGCGCAGACCCGCCGCTACAGGGTCCGGGATGGTCGCTGGCGCTGAAGCCGGGGTGGTCGCTGGTGCCGGGAGCACGCAAGGGTGATTACCTGTTGAAGGCGAACCCCTGACAACGGCCACAGGCATCGCCACGCCCTAGCACGCCTGCGTTTCAGCGACGTCCTCCTCCATCTGACACATTGCCAGTGCTTGCGCGCTGTCACAGCTTCGTCGTTTCGTCATTGACCGAAAGACGCCAGCTTGTGACGCTTACGACACCGCACGGCCTCTGCGGCCCTGTCATCGCGGTCACGTCTCACCGCAGTCCGCAGCACCTCTCTCCGCACCCTCCTTCCCCGACCTCGCACCGGCCTGGTCGTGGCGGACGGCTGCGCCCTGAATCTTCTGCTGGAGCACCGAAATGCGTCTTGCAAGCTTCTTCTTCGCGTTCGTCCTCAGCGCCTTCGCCGGCGCGGCCCAGGCCCAGGTCGTCACCCTCAACAAGGGCGGCTTCGTACTGACCTACGACTGCAGCATCCACAGCGCCACCCGCTACGAATACACGCTCATCGCCGACACCGGCTCGGCTGCGCGTCCGTCCAGCTTCTACAAGGACCCGGACCTGCCGGCAGGTTGCCTCGGCCAGACCAGCACCGCTTCGTATGCCAGCATCCGGTCCGGCTATGACCGCGGCCACCTGGTGACCTCCAACCACATGGATTACGACGCGACCTACATCCGCCGCGCCAACTACATGACCAACATCGTGCCGCAGGTGTCCAGCTTCAACCAGGGCATCTGGGTGAAGGCCGAGAACGTGGCCGAGTGCTACCGCGACATCGCGCCGGTGGACGTCTACGGCGGCGTGGTCTACGGCGACGCCTCCAACGACTACTTCCTGGCCAGCCATGGCATCCCGACGCCGGAATTCTTCTGGAAGACCATCATTACCCGCGACCCGAACACCGGCACCGCCAAGGCGATCAGCTGGATCATCCCCAATGAAGCCAATCTCGGCAGCCTCGACAACTACCTGGTCACCATCGCCGACCTGGAAGAGCTGCTGGGTGCCAGCTACGTGGCGATCAACGCGCCGGCCTCGCTGAAGAACATGCTGCCGGCCACCACCTGGCCGCAGCCGGCGGGCTGCGACCTGAGCTGACATCCCATCTGCCTGTGCGTGCGCCTCCCGCGCCGCACAGGCGCACTGTCACTCGATCAAGGTTCGTTCACCCGGATCACCACCTTGCCGAACGGCCCCTGCTGGAGCCGTGCGAATGCGGCCAGCACATCGGGAAACGCATGGACTGAATCAATGACAGGCTGGATGCCTGCGCGTTCGATGGCGGCGTTCATCGCCTCGAAGCTTGTGCGATGGCCGACCGAAACTCCCCTCAGCGCGCCACATCGCAACATCAGCGGAAGGGCCGGCACCTGCAGATCACGTCCCTGCAGGAAGCCAATCTGGAGGATCTGGCCACCGATGGCCAGCGCCTGCACGCTCTGCACCAGATTGCCGCCGCCAAGCACCTCCAGCACATGATCGACGCCCCTGCCCTCGGTCAACGCCACTGCACGGGCGGCCCACTCTGGGTCCCTGCCGGTATTGATCCCGGCCCACGCACCCAGTCGCTGCACCTTGTCCAGCTTGGCCTCGCTGCGCGAGGTCACGATGACCTTCGCGCCCAATGCCTGCGCGAACTGCAGGCCGAACAGCGAAACACCTCCGGTGCCCTGCACCAGCACGGTCTGCCCTGCCGCCAGCCGGCCTGTTTCAACCAGTGCGAACCACGCCGTCAGTGCCGCCACCGGCAATGTGGACGCTTGCACATCCGACAGCGACGGCGGCGTTGCGACGGCGACGTCCTCCGGCAGCACCACATACTCGGCCAGCATCCCCGGCAGCGGTCCGCCCAGGGAGAGACCGTGCTGGAGGATCGCATCGGGCGGCGGCCCATCAAGCCACTGCGTCCAGAAATTGCCCATCACCCGCTGGCCCACGCTGAAGCGGCGCACGCCCTCGCCAACGTCGACGACCTCTCCGGCCATATCCGATGCCGGCACGAAGTGCGCAGGCAGGGGGGCCGGAAGCAGCGCGCCGTCCACCATCAGGGCGTCGCGATAGTTGAGGGAGACCGCTCCTACCCTGACCAGCACCTCCCCAGGCCCGGGCGTTGGCAGCGGGCGCTGAACGCAACGGAGTCGGGCAACTCCCGGACCGGTCAATTCCCAGGCATTCATCGTTGAAGTGGACACAGCGCTTCTCGTAACGGCGCGGAAGTGCGCCCATCCAGTCTATTGACGCCCTGAAGTGATCAGTTGCGGAATATTCGATCTAGACTGGAGCCATCATTTCCACAATCAAGACGTCATGACCACGTACAGTGCGGCGCGGCTGCAGGGCATCAGCGTATTCGTGCAGGCCGTGGATGCCGGCAGCTTCACCGCTGCAGGGCTCCGCATGGGCCTGAGCAAGTCCGCCGTGGGCAAGAGTGTGGCGACCCTTGAGCGGCGGCTGGGTACGCGCCTGCTTGATCGCACCACCCGGCGCCTGGCATTGACCGTAGAGGGCGCGGAGTTCTACCAGGTCTGCCGCCGTATCCTGGCGGAACTGGACGAGGCCGAATCCCGTGCCGCATCGCGCCGGCAGGAGCCGGCAGGCATGTTGCGGGTCAGCCTGCCCGTTGCGTTCGGCCAACGTTGGGTAATGCCAATCCTGGTCGCGCTGGCACAGCGTCATTCCGGTCTGCAGCTGGACGTCAGCTTCACCGACCGCGCCGTGGATCTGCTGGAGGAAAACATCGACCTGGCGGTGCGACTGGGAACGCTGGCCGAGAGCAGCTCACTGTCCGCGCGCGCACTGGGACATCAACACTCGGTGATATGTGCGGCGCCAGCCTATCTGGCTGCGCGCGGCGTACCCCATGACATGGCCGATCTGGCCGGACACGACTGCATCACCTTTGGCAGGCAGGGACATGCGCTGCCCTGGTCAACGCCGGGCCCGGACGGCACGGTCGTCCGCCATCGCATCCAGGGCCGGCATCGCATCAGCGATGGCGAGGCATTGCGATCTGCTCTGCTGGCGGGCCTCGGTATTGGTGAGGCGACCACCTGGCTGGTAGGAGAGGAACTTCGCAGTGGCGAGCTGGTGGGCGTGATTTCGGCAGACAGCACGCCGAGCGGACCCATTCATGCGATCTGGCCCACCACCCGGGACCTTGCTCCGAAGGTACGTGCGGCGGTGGATGCGTTGGTGGATGCGTTCCTGCCCGTCCCCCCGTGGGAAGATAGCCGGCTTGTCGCCCCATGATTGCAATTGCAAGGAGCTGTTGATGTCCCCCTACCCCTTCGATGCCGTGCTGTTTGACTGTGACGGCGTGCTGGTCGATTCCGAGCCGCTGGTGGCCCGCGTGCTCTCCGAGATGCTCACCGAGCGTGGCTGGGCACTGACGCCGGCACAGGCGGGTGAAGTCTTCCTCGGCCAGTCGGTGGCCCATCTGGCCGGCTTGATCGAGGAACGCACCGGCAAGCCGTTCACCGAGGAATGGCTGGAAGAGTTCCGCCTGCAGCGAAACATCGCGCTGGAGCGTGACCTGCAGGCCATCCAGGGCGCGCCGGAGGCGGTGCGTGCGATCGCGGCGGCCACCGGCGGCCGGATTGCGTGTGCCTCCGGCGCCGACCTGCACAAGGTGCAGCTGCAGCTGGGCAAGGTCGGCATCCTCGATGCCTTCGGTGACCACGTCTACAGCGGCCAGGACATGCCGAACACCAAGCCGCACCCGGATGTCTACCTGGCGGCCGCCGCCGCGCTGGGCGTGGACCCGAAGCGCTGCGCGGTGATTGAAGACACCGTGACCGGCGCCACTGCGGGTGTGGCGGCCGGTGCCACCGTGTTCGGCTTCAGCGAAGGTGGCCCGCACCACAGCACGCCGGAGGCGCTGCGCGCGGCCGGCGCCCAGGTCATCTTCCAGCGCATGGAAGACCTGCCGGCCCTGCTTGCCGGCTACGCGGTCGACGCAGTCGCCTGATCCACGCTCAGCCCGCAGCGCCCAGCGAGGCGCTGCGGCGCTTGCCCGCGTAATGCAGCGCGAACAGGTACAGGCCGGTGAACAGCTGCAGGAACAACGGGGGTAGCGGTGAGTAGGTGATCCACGCCGCAGGTTCACCCTGCCCCATCGCGCGCGCCACGAAGTTGGCGATCACTGCCAGGGTGAACACGATCGAGGTCCAACGGTGCACCGGCCGCGCCCAGCCACCGCGACTCATTGACGACGCCTCGCTTCGGAGCGGGCTTCAATCATCTTCCAGCCATTCCCGGACGGATCACGGAATCCGGCGTCGATGGCGCCGAAGCGCTCGACCGGTGCCTGGATGAACTCCACGCCCTTTGCCTGCCATTGCGCATAGCGTGCCTGGCAGTCGTCCACCGCCAGCACCAACGGCGGCATCGCCCCCTTGGCCACCAGCTGCTGCAGCGCCTGCGCCGTAGCTGCGTCATGGGTCGGCGGGCCGGGAACGAACAGGCCAAGCTGGAAACCGTCCTGGCCAGGGCTGCGCACCGTCAACCAGCGGTAGCTGCCATTGCGCACGTCGGTGTGCACCTCGAAACCGAGCGTGCCGACGTAGAATTCGAGTGCTTCATCCTGGTCGCGTACATACAGGCCGACCGTGTTCACGGTATTCGTCATGGGACCTCCCTCAGGTGCGGTCCACGTTAGCAACGGCCTGGCGGCGGCGCTTCTCCAAAACTGCGATGTTGAGGTCAGGCCGCTTCGCCGCTCGCACGTGGCATTCGGGCACGCTCCCCGCCACGGCGTGCCCTGCACGCTCGCGATCACGCACGTTGCCGGGACTGTCACCGGTGATGTCGCGGAAGATCCGGCCGAAGGTGCCCAGGCTGGTCCAGCCCGTCTGCGCCGCGATCTCGGTGATCGCCAGCTCGGTCTCGCGCAGCAGCGCCACCGCCCGTTCGATGCGCCGGCTGAGCAGGTAACGGTGCGGTGGCAGGCCGAAGGCCTGCTTGAAGGAGCGCGCGAAGTGGGCGGGAGAGACCGCGCTGACCTTGGCCAGGCGGGCAACCGGCCAGTCTTCATGGCTGGCTTGGTCCATCCGGTCCTTGGCGCGCAGCAGGCGGCGCAGCAGTTCGGGGCTCTGGTTCATTCGCACAGGGCAAAGGGCGGCGGTCGTTGGCCGCAGACTGGGTGGTACGGGCGGCGGCGTCAACCCGGTTCAGCGCTGCGCGGGCAGCTCCAGCCGGTGCTTGCGACACAGCCGGTACACCGTCACCCGCGAGATCTGCATCTGCCGTGCGCACTCGGACACGTTGTAGCCGGTGTGGCGCAGCGTCTGCAGCAGTACATCGCGTTCGGCCTGGCCGCGCGCATCGTGCAGCATCGCGCTGGGCAGCGCCTCTGCCGGTTCGCCCAGTTCAAGGTCACGCTCGCTGATCAGCTCGCCCTCGGCCATGATCGCCGCCCGTTGCACGCGATTGAGCAGTTCGCGCACATTGCCGGGCCAGCCAAAGCGCCGCATTGCCTGGCTCGCAGTGGGCGAGAAGCCACGAGCGCGCACCGTGTGGCGCCGCCGGAAGCAACGCAGGAAGTGCTCGGCCAGCAGCAGTACATCGGCGCCGCGCTCGCGCAGCGGCGGCATCAGCAGGCGCAGTACGTTGAGCCGGTAATAGAGATCGCTACGGAACCGTCCCTGCGCCACGGCCTGTTCCAGTTCCACGTGGGTCGCGGCCAGCACGCGGACATCGGCACGCAGCGACTGGCTGCTGCCGACACGCTCGAACGTCCCCTCCTGCAACACCCGCAGCAGGCTGGTCTGCGCCTCGGCGGGCAGATCGCCCACTTCATCCAGGAACACGGTGCCGCCCTGCGCGGATTCGAACACGCCGATCTGGCGCTTGTCGGCGCCGGTAAAGGAGCCGCGCTCGTGCCCGAACAGTTCCGACTGCACCAGATTGGTCGGAATCGCACCACAGTTCACTGCGATGAAAGGCTTGCCGGCACGCCCGGACAGCGCATGCAGCGCATGCGCGGCCAGCTCCTTGCCGGTGCCCGTTTCGCCGGTGACCAGTACCGGAAGCTCCACCGGTGCGAACTTGTGCAGTACCGTGCGCACCGCATGCAGCGCCGGGCTTTCGCCGATCAATGCGCGTGGCCCCTGCCCTGCGCAGGCCTCGTCGGTGGGTGGATCATCCGCCTCGAACTGGCTGCGCATCGCGCAGACCAGGTCCTGCAGGCCGAATGGCAGGGTGAACCGTGCAGGACAGTGCTGCAGCACGGGCAACCATGCCGACGGTGTGGCGCCTGCGCCTGGCGGCAGCACTGCCAGCCAGGGCAGATGCAGGTGCTGTTCGATCCATGGCGCAAGCAGCTGCAACGCCGTTGCGTCCAGGTGGCGAAGATCGAGCACGGCCAGCAATCGATCACGGCCGCGCAGCCCGATCGCCATGGCAGGGTCGGGTTGAATGCTGCGCACGTACCAGCCTGCGGCCGCGAGCGCACTGCGCTCGTTCGGCAGCGGCTGGCCAAACCACAGCACACAGCGCGAGCTTGAAGCTTCCGGGACCGCCGCCATGCTTCCCCCAGCATCCGGACACCGTCGGCGGGCTGTCAGTCGATCGTCGGCGTGCCGCCCTCCGCCGGGACTTCCACGGCCACCTCGGCGGCCTTTGTTGGGCGGATCCTAGCGCCGCGCTAAACGGCGGCGCAATGAGCAGCGCGTCAAGAAATCACCGGCTGAAGCGGCACCGTTGCAGTCCGCGACGGCACCTGTAACAACAATGCGACAGTCGCCCGTCCCCTTGCCCTGTGGCGCCTGCGGGTTGCGCAATCCCAACAATTTCCCGACGCCGCTGTAACGCCCCGGCAGCACCCCACCTTGCCGCACCGCCGGCATCGGTTGCTGCACCAGCCTTTGGCAGTTGGCACGGTTGATGCGTGGTTCCGCCGCACCCATCGCGGGAGATCGGCATGGACGGCACCACCCTGATTCGTGGCCTGGCTGCATCGCTGGCCCTTGCCCTGCTGGCCGTCGCCACAGGTGCAGGCGCGTCCGGCGCCCGCCAGGGGGTGAAGGCACAACCGGGCGAAATAGTCCTGTTGCGCGATGTCGCGGCCCGGCCAGCCTACCGCATGGCGCCACCGGGCATCGCGCTGATCGCCGATCCGAAGCCGCAGCGTGAGGTCGCCGCGGCGCTCGGAAGCGGTGACCCGGCCTCCGGAATGGATGAGCTCAGCGATGCCGACTACGCGGGAATGGGGGCAGGCCATAGCACTCCCACGGCGACACCGGGCGGTACCACCGTTGAACGTGTTACCCAGCAGGCCCTGGGCGGCACGCTGGGCCGCAACGGCGACGGCATGGTCGGCAGCAGTCTTGGCGGCGCAATGAGTGGCCCGCTGGGCGCGGTCGGCAACAGCACTCGTGGCATCGCCGATACGGTGCGCGGCGCGCTGGGCCAGTTCCCGCTGCAGGGCACCGCCCCGGCAGGTGGCAAGTGAAGGCCCTGGCCTGGCCACTGCTGGCGGTGATCGCCGCGCCGCTGTCCGCATCGGCCGACGACTACAGCGGCATGCTCGCGTACCTGGACCTGACCCGCATCGAGGGCCGCGCACTGGCTGGTGCCAGCGGCGCCATCGCGGTGAACCAGGCGGCAGGCGATTTCAACCTGCAGGCCAATCTTCGCGGCATCGCCCGCGCTGAACGCGCCGAAGTGGCCATCAGCGCGCAACAGCTGCAGAACGGCAACCGCGTGCTGTCAGCATCCTTGCATGCCGCCGCGCACATCGGCGGTGAGGCACTGGCAGGCGCCAGCGGCATTGCTTCGATCAACCAGGCCAGCGGCAGTGCCAACACGACGCTCAACGTCGTCAGCGCGACGCTGGCCCGACAGGGCATACGCGAAACCGACGACACGGCCCTGGCCGCCGAAGGTTCCGCGTTGGCAGGGGGGCGGGACGGCGTCGATCGCGGCGCTGCGACCGGAACCCGCAGCGCCGGTGTAGCCAGCACCGCACTGCGGGGATTCGACGGGGTCCTGCAACTCAATCAGATCGCGGGCAGCGGCAACGACACGGCCAACGTACTGGGCCTGGTCGTGCAGGACCGCCCGTGACAACCACCCACCGATGCACCATCCGATGAGAGAGAGGGCACCATGAAAGCGACCGTCAAACGGACCATGCTCGCCATGGCGATTGCCACTGCCTCGACCGCCGCTGCGGCCAATGGCTGGGACAACCAGAACGCCAACGCGAACATCAACCACAACCACACCGTCAGCGAAACCCGCAACGACACCCACAATCACACCGACAACGACGTACGCAACCGCACCGTCAACGTCAATGTGCAGAAGCACAGCACCATCCAGGCCGACGAACGCAAGGAAAAGAACAATCACGGCGTCGACGTGAACCTGGAAAAGGATCTGCGCCTGAGCACCGACGTCAATTTCTCCGGTGACCCGACCATCACCGGCGACATCGACCTTGATTCGGCGGCCATCGCGGTGATCGACAACCGCCAGTCGATCAGCAACAACGCCACCAGCAACAGCCTGGTCACCAACCGTGCCTCGATCGGCGACAGCGTAGGCGCAGGCGCGTCCGGCAATCTCGGCTTCAACGTGGTGTCCGGCGACAACAACGCGCAGGACAACGCCGCATCGCTGTCGGCGGCGGATGCGTCCTTCAGCTTCGGCATGGCCGACGCAGAGGTATTCGTCAACCAGGCCGGGTTCGGCAACGTCACCCAGAACGCCGGCGTCACCAATGCGGCCACGCTTGGCGGCAATGCCTTCGGCGGTGCCTCGGGCAACATCGGCGTGAACATCGCGTCGGGCAACAACAACGAGCAGAAGAACGCACTGGCCGCCTCGGTGGCGACCACCGCCGTGGCCCAATCCAGCATCAGCTCCAACCAGGTCTCCACCGGCAACACCGTCAGCAACGCCGGCTTCGTGCAGTCCTACACCGACACCGTACAGGTGGGCATGCGCGGCAGCGTCAGCGGCCTGACCCTGGGCTACGGCGCCGGCACCTATCGCGGCACCGGCAATGCCTACCAGATGGCCAACTACTACCTGGATACCTGGAACGGCGCACTGCCGCATCCGGGTGGCAACAGCACCGGCCACATCGACCTGGACAACGAGATCCAGAACGCCACGATGAACCCCAACCGGCCGGGGGTGGGCGGCCTGGGCTTCGACACGCGTGAGAGCGGTACCAGCCAGTTCGTCGAGCTGGGCGTGGCCGATCTGTATGCCAGCCTCAGCGGCACGGTCAGCACCACGCGCTGGGTCAACGTCGATGCCACCAACACCTCAGCGTTGTCGGGCAGTGCCTTCTCCGGCGCCTCCGGCAACATCGGCGTGAACGTGGCATCGGGCACCGGCAACCTGCAGGCCAACAGCCTCGCCCTGGCCGTCGCCCAGCCCAGCACCGGCGGCGGTGGTGGCAGCGGCGAGTAAGCGCAACACCCCGGCCATCCGCCAATGACCGGGTTCCGGGAGCCCCTGTCCCTCCTCCCCCTTGGAACAGGGGCTCCCCCCTGCTGCCGGAGAACGCGATGTTCCGCTGCCGACCTTCAATCTGGCTGCTGGCGTGCCTGTTGCTGCTGGGCATCAACCCCGCGTGGGCGGGCGAGGTGCGCTTCAGCGGGGTACTGCCCAATGGCGCCCTGCTGCAGCAGAAAGTGGAGAGCATGCAGGAGCGGCGCTACCGCAACGTGGTGCGCCAGCACACCGATTACAGCTGTGGCGCGGCCGCACTGGCCACCATCCTGCGCCATGCCTACCACCTGGACACCGACGAGGCGACGGTGATCCAGGGAATGATGGGGGTTTCCGACCCGGCACTGGTGGCCGAGCGCGGCTTCTCGCTGCTGGACATCAAGCGCTATGTCGAATCACTGGGCATGCGCGGGCGCGGCTACCGCATCGACGAAGCCCGCCTGCGTACCCTGCGCGTGCCCGGGCTGGTGCTGATGGACGTGCGCGGTTTCCGCCATTTCGTGGTCCTCAAGCAAGTGCGCGAGGGCATCGTCGAAGTGGCCGATCCGATCCTCGGAAACCGCAGCCTGGCACTGCCGGACTTCCTCGCCGCCTGGCCGTCACGCGCCGTGTTCGTGGTGATCGGCAGTGATTTCGATCGCAACACGGTACTGCTGCAACCCAGCGAACGGCCCAGTGCCCGCGCGCTCTATGCGCGGCAGGGGCCGATCACCGATGCCGAGCTGGTCGACTTCGGCTTCAGCCATGCCGACCTGTTCTGAAGGAGGCTTCGCCATGATCCGTCTTCCCCTGTTGATGACCCTGCTGCTGGTGCTTCCTGCGCTGCCGGTGCAGGCGGCAGACGCAGCGCCGGGTCGCGGCCTGAAGGAAATTCCCGACCCCGAACTGAACCTGATGCGCGGCCGCTACACGGTGGGCGGCAACAGCGTTGCCTGGTTCGGGGTGACGATGGTTTCGCAGTGGCAGGCCAGCAATGGCACCGCCCTGCAGGGAACGTTGACCCTGGGCATGGATTTCCGCGGCGGTGGTGCACCCAAGCTCAGCTTCCAGCCCAGAGTGCATGTCACCGCCGCAGACGCGCCGCTGCCTGTCACACCGGGTCGCAGCATCGACAGCAGCGGCCTGGCCAACGTGAGTGGGCTGGTGCAGAGCGTGCAGGTCGCCGGCGATGGCAACGCCGCGCGCAACACCACCACGCTGCTGGTGCGTGACGGCGACGTTCCCGCGATGCAGTCCGATGGCGTGCACTCGGCCAGCACACAGCAGGCCGGGGTCAGCGCCAGCGCCGTGCTCGATGGCAATCAGGCACGCCTGCAGCTGCAGGTGGATGGCCAGGGCCTGGTACAGCAATGGATACGCAATGGCAGCGTCGGCCAGGGCATTGCCCTGGCCGGTGACGGCCAGGCAGCCAGCAACCAGCTGCGGCTGGAGCTGGTACGCAACACCGCGGGCGGCAACCTGCCGTTGAGCCAGAACGTGGCCCAGGCGATTGCGTTGAACCGCGGCATGGGGCCGGGCCAGTAGTACGGCGCGGCATTGGGGGACGCGTTCCACAACGCAGGACACGAACATGCATACCCTTTTGAGGATCACCCCGTTGGCGCTGGCGGCGCTGGCGGGCACCGCCCTCGCCGCGCCGCCGACGGCCGACGACAATGCCGACGTGCAGGCCCTGGCCAACCAGCTGGAACAGCTGAAGAGCAACTATGCGCAGGAAGTCCGGCGCCTGCGCGAGCTCGACATGCAGGTGCAGGCGATGCAGGCGCGATTGAGTGGGCGCACGGGGCCAACCGGGCCGGCAACGGCGGCGGCAACCGGCACGGGCACAGGCACGGGCGCGGAAGTCGAGCATGGCTCGACTCCACAGGCAGCGCCGGGACAGACAGCGCCGGGTGGTGAGGGCTATGCCAGCACCGCTGCTGAAGCACAACAGGCCAGGCAGGAATCGCGGCGCAGCGTGGATGATGTGAAACAGCAGCAATCGGCGCTGTTCTCGCGCCGCTTCACCATCGAAAACAGCCTCACCTACGCCCGCTACGACCGCAAGCAGCTCACCCTCAACGGCTTCCTGGCACTGGATGCGATCTTCCTCGGCAACATCGCCATCGAGAACGTCGAATCCGATTCGCTCACCTACAACCTGGCCGCACGCTGGGGCGTCAGCCCCAACCTCACGCTCAACCTGGACGTGCCGTATCTCGCACGGCGCACGGTGTACCAGAAAGGCGGTGCCGGGGGTGCGGCCGCCGCCATCGCCCAGGAAGAGACCAATGGCAATGGCCTGGGCGATATCGGCCTGAGCGCGAATTACCGCCTGTTCGGTGAGCGCGGCTGGCGGCCGGAAACCGTGCTTACCGCCGGGGTGACCGCACCCACCGGGCGCGCGCCCTACGGCCTGGACTGGAAGGTGATCGAGCGCGACGACGATGACTACATCCGCTTTGCCGTGCCGAAAAAGCAGCCCACCGGCAACGGCGTCTGGCAGGCCAATGTGGGCCTGTCGATGGTCAAGACCGCCGACCCGGCCATCCTGTTCGCCAATCTGGGCTATGTGCATTCGTTCCCGCGCGGCTTCAACGACATCGACAGCAATCCCGACACCGTAAATCCTGGCGATGTGAAGCTCGGCGGCTCGGTGTACTTCGGCGCCGGCGTGGCGTTCGCGTTCAACGAACGCACCAGCCTCAGCCTGTCCTTCAGCGACCGCATCAGCGCCCGCGCCTCGACCCGCTTCCAAGGGGGGAAGTGGATGAAGGTGATCGGCAGCGACGCCAACGCGGCGTCACTGAATCTTGGCGTGACCTACGCGCTGAACCAGCACACCACCCTGGTGACCCTGCTTGGCATCGGCCTGACCCCGGATGCCCCGGACTTCACCCTGGCCTTCAAGATCCCCTACATGCTCTAGCCTCGTGGGCGACGACGGCGCGGCTGTGGCCCGCCGTCGTCGATTCCGCCGTATCGGCGAAGATCCGCGCATTGGCACCGCATTGCGCGTCGATTCGGCCGATTCCCGCAGTCTCCCCGTTTCTAGCATGCCCCTGAGCCGGCCATTCCCGGTCGCGCACTCGTGCAGGGGCATTCGCATGGCAAACATCGCAGAAGACGGCCAGCTTGGCTGGATCGTCAGCAAGCGCCCGACGGTCCAGGGCATCGACATCGGCAAGGGCGGCGAGGCGCTGCCCGACAACACGTATGGCATCGAGATCGAGTTCTGCACCCACGACAGCGTGATCTTCGCGTTCACCCACGTGGTCGCAGCTTGCTTCGACATCGCCGGCACCGAGCCATGGAAGCTCGAATCCGATTCCGGCAACGTCTTCGAACTCGTCACGCCGCCGCTGCGCTTCGGCGCCATTGATCAAGCCTACGCCTTCAAGGAACAGCTTGTGGCGATGCTGCAGGCGTCCATCCAGAAAGCAGAGACGCAAGGCGTCAACGCCATCACGCTCGGCGACTGGGCGGGACAGTTCGCACCCAAGCTGGTCGAACTGCTCAACACCCACATCAACACGGGCCAGCTGAAGCTGGAGCTGGTGGCACTGAAGGCCATCGACTATGCCAGCTGGAAGGAGGTGGGCGAAGGGTTGAACGTCGGCAATGTAGACGATGGCATCAACATTCCCGCCGGGCTGCTGTGCCACAAGCTGCGCAAGCTCGACTGGGAAAGCTATACCCCGGGCATCATCCTGGCCCGCTGCAGCAAATTCTGGTCCGAAGGCTACGCCTCGCAGATGAACCTGCCGATGACGCTCAGCGGCTACTTCCTGTACATGATGTACAAGACCCACGACAAGCACTACTCGCAAGCGGTTCGTACACAGCAGAAGCTGAGCGGCGAAAAGGCCGGGCAGAAGCTGACGGCCTGGTACTGGCGGCATGTGCTGCTGCAGGCGTGGTGCCGATACCAGCGTGCACTCGGTGTGGAACCGGAGGCGAGGAAGCTGTTCTCGCCAGAGGCGATTGGTCGCTCCGCCCTGCTCTACCTGGTGGTTGGAAAACTGCTGACCGGCGCCCTGGCCGAACTCGGGGAAGCGCCGCAGCTGGAGCTGCAGCAGAAGGCCTGGGATGCCGGCTCCACCCGCGCGATCGATGCCGACGAGCCGGAGGTGGCCCTGGGTGACTGGGCCCCGTACCACAGTGCGCTGAAAGACCTCACCGGCATCTGGCTGAAGGCCTCGCTGATGGATGTGATGCGCACCCAGAACCTGCAGACCTATACCTGGGCCGTCACCGAGCTGCCGCGGGTGCTGGCCAGGACCGAAGTGTGGGAGAACGCGCTTCTGAACTGGAAAGGGATGGAGCGGATCAAGGCGATGGGATCGACCATCGAATGGACCGACCTGGAAGAGTTCGCCGAGCCTGAGCGACGGCAGGTGCTCTACGACAAGGTGGTCGAGGTGGCCGGAAGCCTGGCCGAGCATCTGAAACACCTGTCCCCGGACAAGCCCGGGCCACCGGATCTCCCTGACGAGAAGGATCGGCCGTTCCTCGATCGGCGCAATACCCCGGCGTGGGAGGCCCGCTACGACACCCTCCTCCCGCCCATTGCACCGCGTGAGAACACGCGGAACGAATTCACCTACCTGATCGAGCATCGCAACCACTGACACATCGCCCTGATCCGCGCTGCCGCCCTTCCATCCACTGCGACAGGCACGACGCTGTTCCAATCGGAGAAACGAAATGACACAGGTCTACGCAACACTTCGCTCGGACGATCAGTACCTGATCGCACGCAAGCAGATCACCAATGCCTGGTGGAGCGGCTATGCCGCGCCGGTGCTGGTGGCCGAGGCGGCGTCCGCCCTGACCACGGTGGTGAACGTTGCCGCAGGCAGCGCCGTCAATGCCGGCGCGGTCGCCGCCATCAACGCGTCGCTGGTCAATGCCGTGCTTGCAGCGACGTCTGCGTGGCCTGCGGGGGCTGTCGCCAATGGCGTCGCCACGCGGGATGCCATCAATCTAGCGGCCGTTGCGGTCAACAACGCCGGCCAGGTCCTGGCGCAGCTACAGGCAGCACTGCCGACGGTACTGGCCGCCGTGGACCGGGCCGCCGCCATGGGGGCGGCCGATTGGGTCGCGGGTGGAGGGGCCGTGCCGGCCTGGGTCCAGCTTCAAAATGTAGGCATCCCCGCATGGCCGGACCCGAACCTGCAGGCGACCGTCAACGCCGCACAGCGGCGCATTTCGGGCTGGGCCGGCTCGCAATCGCCGCGCCTGGTCAACCAGGCCGGGCAGTGGGCACTGCCCGGGGGACGCATGTCGGATGCGGAAACCGCCGAGCAGGCGGCCAGGCGGGAATTCCAGGAAGAAACCGGGGTTGAGCTGGACGCAGGTTATGTGATGGCCTACCACACGCTGTTCCAGACCGCGCCGGGAGGCGCCGATTTCTACCTGGTCTGCTTTGACCTGCCCGGCGGCCAGGACATCGCGGACCTGGTGACACGGATCAACGCGAACCTGATGGCCCAGACCGATTGGCTCAATCGGCCGACCGCCGGGTCGGTGGAGGACTGGGAACTGGATGCGGTCTGCACCGTGGCGCAGCACGAGCTGAGCAGCTCTCTGGGGACACTCCAGCCCGTCTCGATTCCCGACACGCTGCGGCCGGTGCCCGTGCCGATGCCCGCCGGAGGGCTAGCCCTTGCGGCGTGGGAGCGCAGGCAGCGACGCTTTGCCGAGTCCCAGTCCATCGACTGGTACCTGCGCATGGCGCGCTACATTGAACAGCAGTAGGCGGCCGACGTGGATGCGGAGAAATCGATGATGCCGTGACGGCACCGCCCGCATCACCGCAGCCTTCTTCACACCATTTCCCCCGCATTCTCCGTCGATTCCACCAATCCAGCAGCAGCGCTTGTTTCTACTCTGCATCCACGGTGAAGCACACGCAGTTACGCACCACGCACCGTGACACTGGATACCACGCACTTCCACCTTTTCGCAGGAGCAGGACATGGCATTTCCAACCGCGGTAAACGACCAGATCACCGATTCGGTCACCCAGGCCAACACCAAGGTGCTGGGCGATGCGCCCGCCGTGGCGGTGGGCAATCTGTACCAGGCCACCGCACAGGCGCTGGCCAATGCGGCCCACAACGCGACCAACGCCCAGCAGCAGTCCTATGTGACCGCGCAGTCGGCCACCACCATGGGCGTGGCCACGCTGTACTCGATCGACACCGCCACCACGGCCGTGGCCAGCAAGGAAATCCTCAGCACCCGCGTCCGCGGCCTCGGTTCCTGATCCGTCGTCCCGTAGCTGATCCGCCAACCTCAAGGAGCTCGACATGGCATTCCCGACCGCTGTAAACGACCAGATCACCGATTCGGTCACCCAGGCCAACACCAAGGTGCTGGGCGACGCGCCCGCCGTCGCCATGGGAAACCTGTACCAGGCCACCGCGCAGGCGCTGGCCAACGCCGCCCACAACGCCACCAACGCCCAGCAGCAGTCCTACGTGACCGCGCAGGCGGCCACCACCATGGGCGTGGCCACGCTGTACTCGATCGATACCGCCACCACGGGTGTGGCCACCAAGCAGATCCTCGGCGCGTGATGCGCCGGCAGGCAAGGAGCTGAGCCATGGCATTTCCCACGGCCGTCAACGACCAGATCACCGATTCGGTCAGCCAGGCCAACCTGCAGGTGCTGGGCGTGGCCCCCGCCACGGCGATGGGCACGCTGTACCAGGCCACGGCACAGGCCCTGGCGAATGCAGCCCACAACGCAACGCTCGCCCAGCAGCAGATGTACGTCACGGCGCAGGCCGCGACCACGATGGGCGTTGCACTGCTCTACGCCGTCGATACCGGCGCCACCGGCGCCGCCACCCGGAAGATTCTCGGCTGATTCCACTAAGTGCCGGCAGTCTCCGTTCCTGTAGTGCTGTCCACCCAAGGAGTTTCCACCATGGCATTTCCCACCGCCGTCAACAGCCAGATCACCGATTCGGTTTCGCAGGTCAACACCAAGGTCCTTGGTGATGCGCCGGCCATCGCAATGGGCAATCTGTTCGTGGCCACCAGCCAGGCACTGTCCAACGCCGCGCACAACGCCACCAACAACCAGCAGCAGTCCTACGTGACCATGCAGGCCTCGACCACCCAGGGCGTGTCCACGCTGTATGCCATCGACACTGCCTCCAACGGCGTGGCCACCCGCGAAATCCTGGGTCTGCGCTGACGTGTCGGCCCGGCGTGACGCCCCCCTCAGCGCCCCCGCCCGGGCGGCGTCACGCCGGGCCCCTGTCTGATGGCCGCATCGCCTGCCACCGGCTACCTGCTGGACGCTGCCAGCGCCGGCTCGGGCCTGGCGATCGCCCTCGCCCCGTCATTCGCGATGTCCGCCACTTACCTGGCGATGGCCGACAGCCTTGGCCTGGCCATGCAGAACGCCGTGGCCAACCAGCAACGCGGCCAGGTCACCGCCGGCGCCAGCCTGGCCCAGGTCCTGGCCCTGATCATCCAGAAGGGAGCCGTTCCATCATGAGCAGTGAGAACACCGTCAACAGCCAGATCGTCGACAGCGTCAGTGCCGCCTCGACCCTGCTGGTGGCCCAGGGGCCGGCGCAGTCCTTCAGCATGCTCGACATGGTGATGCTGGAGACGCTGGGCACGGCCATGCACAACGCGGTTGCGCGCCAGCAGGGCGCGGGCATGGTCAGCAACGCCGCGGTCACCGCCGCCTGCGCGAAGATGATCAATGCCCCCTGGCCGGTGCCACCGCCGCCTCCGCTTCCCCCGCCGCCGCCGCCGCCGCAGGTCATTCCCCTGCCGGGACCGGTGCCGGCACCGCCTTCGCCCGCGGCGGTGATCGCCGCGGCTACCGCAGAAGGAAAGACCGCCATCAGCGTCCTGCAGGCACAGACCCACGGTGCCAGTGCCGACGCTGCGGCCGCCACCGCCAGCCTGCACACGCTCGAACAGCTTGCAGGCGACGGCGCGGCGCCCGCGCCCGGCCCTGCGCCCGACTCCACGCCCGGTCCGGAACCGGCAGCGGGTCCCGCCCACGACCCCGCGCCAGATTCCCCCTCCACCGCGGCCGCCGACGGCACCGACGCCACGCCGTGACCGTGCCGCGGCTGCATTCCGGCCGCCCCCGCCCATCAAGGAGCCCGTATGGACCCGAGCAACGTCAACGCCCAGGTCATCGATGTGATCAACCAGGTGCAGACGGCCACCATGGCCACGACCGTGGTCAAGACCAGTGGCGCCGGCAAGGCCTACCAGTCGGTGGCCCAGTCCGCGGCGATTGCCGTGCAGGACGCCGCCGACGCGCTGCGCAACGTTTCCACCATCGCAACCACCGCCGCCGGCGTGGCCATGGCTCAATACCTGGCGACGGGAGACGAAAAATATGCGAGGGTGCTCACGCAGGCGCAGACCATGATGCAGGGGGCCACCGACGACTTTACCCGCGTCGGCAGCGCCGCTGCGACCGTCCTCAAGGATTTTCCGGCCCAGTGAGGCCGCCAGGAGAGCCACGCATGAGCGTTTTCATCGACGGTCGCCCCGTTCCCCATCCCGGCCAGTTCAGTTCGCGAACCAAGCGCGTGCTGCCGTTCGTCGATGGCGGCCACTATTGGCTGCAGTGGGCCATCGATTCACACGAGCATCGATACGCCTTTGCAGACGAAGGCGCGATGCTCGAAGGCGTGCAGCAGGGCCTGCATGGTTCACGCATGGCCTGGCTTCCCAATGCTGGCCTGCAGGTGAGCCCGGTCAAGCTGCTCAGCCTTCACACTGACGAACTTGAAGCCTTGCGCCAGCTGGAAACGAGTCCGCCCAGCAACCTGCTGTCGAATGAAGTGCAGAGTGTGCTGGTCCGGCACGGCCTGCTGAGCAACAAGGAACTGGGCGCATACCGGCCCTTCCTCGCGGCCGTTGGCGTCGGCGACGCGCCGCTGCTGCAGCAGCTCGACTTCCGTGAATCGCTGGCGCTGTACCAGCTGGCGCAGGAACAGGGCGGCCATAGCCCGCCCAGCGAGGCCCAGGCCGAAGCAGCCCGTTTCGCCTTGCAGCACGCACGCAGGCCGATCGAATTCGCCGACTATTTCCGCTTCTACCTGCGTGCTTATCGGCCGGGGGGCAACAGCGACCTGCGCCTGGAACGCGCCACGCACGCATTGCAGACCCTGCTGCCGATGCTGTTCGGCTACCTGGACGGGCCCCAGCTTTCGCATCTTCCATCCCCCGAGCAGGTGCGCGCCGCCATTGCCGAAACACTGGCGGCAAACCGCCACATCGGCTACGCCCGCATTTCGCTGGCCGCGCAGCAGGTCGCAATGTTCCTGGGCGATGGCGGTGGGCTGCAGCTGGATGGCGAACGATGGCGCGAGGCCGCGCGCCGGCAGCTGCGCAGCGCACAGGCCTTCCTCGACAACCATCCGGTCTCGCGCGGCCAGCTGGGCCAGGACGGTGCCAGCGTGCTGTTCGCCATCGATGGCTCCAAGGAACAGGCGCGCATCCAGGTGGAGGACAACGTCATCACCCTGCAGGACTACCGCCGAACGCGCCGTTTCGCCGAGGATGAGGCCGAGATCGGCTACCAGGCAGACGCGCTGTGAGCCCGCCCTCACCCGCCCCCGGGCCCGATGATGGCGTGCAGGCAGCCACGGCCGCGCTGGCCACGGCCGCCGACGTGGCCGTGGCCGCCGGCCGTCAGGCCGCGCGGCAGCAGGCACAGAAGATCCTGGCCGATGCCCAGGCGGCATTGCGCCACATCCTGGGGGAGCGCAACGACGCCTCCTCCTCCCCAGCCCCAGAAGGAGTTCCTGCGATGACCTTCCCGATCCCACCCTCTCCGTTCCCCACGCCGGACCGTCCGGGCGGCAAAACCCCCATGCAGATTGCGCAGGAACTGGCCGACGCCGCGATGGCGGCGAGCGAGGAAGGCATCCGCCAGGCGATGATGGTCTCGCAGCAGGCCGTCGAAGCCGCCGCCGAAGCCGCCCGGCGCGCCGATGAGGCCGCCGAGGAAGCCGTACGCAGGGCCGCCGAAGCGAACGCCAGGTAGCGTCCGCTGCGGTGATGCGCACACCCCGGGCAGGCCTGAACCTGCGCCGGGGTTTTTCATTGTTCCGGTATGCGCCGATAGCTGCGCGGGCTGACCCCGACCAGGCGCCGGAAGCTCTTTTCGAAATGGCTGAGATCGCCGAAGCCAACCTGCAGCGCGACATCGGTGATGCGCAGGCGTTGCCCGCCCCGCAGCAGCTGCTTGGCGTGCTCGATGCGCTGCTGCTGCAGCAGCAGCTTGAAGGTGGTGCCCAGTTCGCTGCGGAACAGGAAGCCCAGGTGCGACTGGCTCACATGCGCCTGGCGCGCCAGATCGCCCAGCGTGACCGGCTCGGCCGCATGATCCTTCAGGTAGGCAAGCGCGCGCTTGAGGCCATCGTGCAGGCCGTCGTGCGACGGCGCAGGTGCCGTCGAAGCCGTGGCCTGCGCTGCTGCCCCGACCGCCTGCAACGCCTCGACCTCGGGCAACGGACGATCCGCGTCCATCGCCGCTTCGCCCAACATCAGGCCAGGCGCATGCCGCAGCAGGTCCTCACGGCGGATGCTGCGTCCGCCGGTCATCACCGCCAGGCGCACCACCACCCGTTCCATCTCCAGCAGGTTGCCGGGCCAGTCATGGCCACGCAGCGCGTCCAGCACGTCCTCGCTGATGACCTGCGGGTTGAACCCATGCATCTGCAGCGAGCGCGCCACCAGTGCGTCGATGTCGTCGATGCGCTCGCGCAACGGGGGAATGTCCACGGTGAGGAACTCCAGGCCGGCCAGCAGCGCCCGCGAGAACTGCCGCTCGCGCACACGCTGTTCAAGGTCGGCACTGGTGGAGGCAATCACCCGGATCGCGCGGGCCTGGCCGGACTGGACCGTGGCCGTCTCCAGGTCGCGGATGCAATGCGAGAGCTGCGCCTGCAAGGGAACAGGGAGTTCATCCACCTCGTGGAAGTACAGGCTGCCGCCGCGGGCGCGTGCGAACCAGTCCGCAGGCGTGTCCTGTGGGTGGGCGCAGTTGACCTCGACGAATGGCCCCCGCCGCCGCGGACCGCAGCTGTGCAGGGCGGCGGCCAGTTCCATCTTCTCGGTGCCGAACTCGCCGCGCAACAGAACCGGCAGCTGGCTGGCGGCAGCGCGCTCGACGAACTCCTCCATCCGCTTCAACGCGTCGCAGGCACCGACCAGCAGCAACGGACGGCTCAGGGCCTGTTCGGCCCAGGCTTGCGCTTCATAGCGCTTGATCAGGTGTGCACACCGATGCGCGAACGCTTCGCCCAGCGCCAGCGCACTGCTGTCCAGTCCACCCGCCTCGCCTTCCAGCTGCAGCTCGCCGAGTACCTCGCCGCCGTAGCGGATCGGCAGGCGCTGGCTGGCCCGCGCCGGATGGCTGCGCGTGGGCAGCGAAGCGTCCTGGCCAGGGGCGGTGTCTGGTCCATGCAGATGGACACGGCCCCCACGCAGGGCATGGTGTTGCGAAAACTCCTTGACGAACGCACCCAGCAGATCGGTCAGGGACCGGTGGGGTCGATAGGCGCGCTGCAACATCTCACTGACTTGCCTGTGCATTGAAACTCCCCTTTCGAATGGCAACCCGGTGCAGACGCACCAGGCGATCGCGCAGTGGCTACCGTCCCGGTTTTACTGCGTGATGCTGCGACGCCCTCGCCGTGTCTCGTGCCAGCCGCCGGACACGCAGGTGAACGCGCACGCAGTCCGCTCCCATGCCCCCAGGGGATTGCCGTCGGCAGGTCGACGATGCGGACGTTGGACGGATCCGGCCTCGTCCGCGCCCAACGGCACGCGCGGAATCCGGATTATCAAAAGGCAGTTTCAAGAAAATCGTGATGATAATCACGTGAATACCGCTTCCATGCGCTGCCCAACGGGGCATGACATCGTGACGCCGCATTTCCAGTGATCCCAGCCCGCGCCACACCACCGGCCTGCGCGCAGCGATCTGCGGCATGATGGGCGCCTTGCCACCACGGGTAGCCTGCCATGTCATTGGGATTCATCGGCCTGGGTGTCATGGGAACGCCCATGGCGGGCCATCTCGCGCGGGCGGGCCACCCCGTGCTGGGCTGGTCCCGTTCCGGCCGCACTGCCGCGGCGGCACGCAGTGGCGGGGTGAAGGTGGCCGCGCAGCTGGAGGACGTATTCGCAGCCTGCGAAACCCTCATCCTGATGCTGGCCAACGATGAAGCCATCGACAGCGTGCTCGATCGACAGGGCAGCGCGTTCGGCGAACGCGTGCACGGCCGCCTGCTGATCAACATGGGTACCAGTTCGGCGGCATATTCGCAGGCGCTGGGCGAACAGATCCATGCCGCGGGCGGCCGTTACGTGGAAGCGCCCGTCTCCGGCTCACGGGTGCAGGCCGAAGCGGCGCAGCTGGTCATCCTGCTGGCCGGCACCGATGCCGATCTCGCCGTGGCGGCGCCGCTGCTGGCACCGATGGGCCGGCAGACGGTGTGCTGCGGCAGCGTGCCGTCCGCCCTGCGCATGAAACTGGCGGTGAACCTGTACCTCATCACGCTGGTCACCGGTCTGGCCGAAGCCGTGCACTTCGCCGAAGCCCACGGCATCGAGCTGGAACGCTTCGCGCAGGTGCTCAATGCCGGACCGATGGCCAGTGACGTGTCACGGATCAAGCTGGACAAGATGGCCCGTGGCGATTTTGCCGTGCAGGCCTCGATCACCGACGTGTACAAGAACAGCGCGCTGGTGGCCGCCGCTGCACGCGAGGCAGGCATGCATGCACCGTTGATCGAGGCCAGCGATGCCTTGTTCGCACAGGCACAGCACGCCGGGCTGGGCGCGTTGGACATGGCCGCCGTGCTGGAGGTGGTCCGCGCCAGGCCCGACGCTGCCGGCCGGCGCTGACCCGGATTCATCTTCCGGCACTCCTGCCGTCCCCGGCCGCTGCTATATTCAGCCACGCTCGGCAGGCACGGTGCCTGCCCTCGAATCACAGGGAGTTGGACATGGGTCTGGTACAGGCGGTGAAGGGTGCGGTAGGCGGTGTGCTGGCCGACCAGTGGAAGGATTTCTACACCGTGCCCACGGGCCTGCCGTCCACGGCGGCCCTGTTCGCAGCGGTGCCGCACGGCACCAATGCCGGCCGCGGCTCCAACACCAGCGGCTCGTCCAACATCATCAGCAACGGCTCGAAGATCATCGTGCCGGAAGGCTACGGCCTGCTGCTGTTCCAGGACGGCGCGATCACCGCGTTCGTTGCCGAAGCAGGCGGCTATGAGTGGCGTTCGGACGATCTGAACTCGCAGTCGATCTTCGCCGGTGATGGGCTGGTCAGCACCTTCATCAAGCAGAGCTGGGAACGCTTCAAGTTCGGCGGCCAGCCCGGCTCGCAGCAGGCCGCCTATTTCGTGTCGTTGAAGGAACTGCCGGACAACCGCTTTGGCACCCAGTCGGAGATCTATTGGGACGACGGCTTCCTCAACACCCAGGTCGGCGCGGTCACCCGTGGCTCGTACACGCTGAAGATCGTCGACCCGATCCTGTTCGTGAAGAACTTCGTGCCGGCCAGCTACCTGCAGCCGGGCCAGGTGTTCGATTTCACCGACCTGGACAACGCCGCCGCCAGCCAGCTGTTCAATGAAGTGGTCGGTTCGCTGGCCCCGGCGTTCAGCCTGTACACGAACGATCCCGGCAAGGGCAACCGCATCACCAAGCTACAGCAGGATTCGATCGGTTTCGCGCAGAGCCTGTCGGCTGCGGTCGAGCAGGCGTATCAGTGGCAGAGCGATCGCGGCCTGGCCATCGTCAAGACCGCCATCGTTTCCATCGAGTACGACGCCAACACCCGCGAGCTGCTGAAGACCGTGCAGCGCGCCGACGCGCTGTCCGGCTCGCGCGGCAACTCCAACCTGCAGGCCAGCGTCGCCCAGGGCATCCAGTCGGCCGGCGAGAACGGCGGTGCGGCAGGCCTGGTCGGCGTCGGCATGGCCTCGGGCATGTTCGGTGTCGGCGGCATGCAGCAGCCGGTGACGCCGGCCGCGGACGATCCGGTGGCCAAGCTGAAGAAGGCCAAGGAAATGCTGGACCTGGGCCTGATCACCCAGAGCGACTACGACGCCCTGAAGGCCAAGGCACTGGGCCTGTAACGGCAGGACACGCAACGAACATGTCCGATCCCCGAAACGGCCCCCCGCCGCTGCCCGGATCCGCTCCCGCGACGCCGCCGCCCTTGCCGGCGGTGTCGTTGAATGGACCGGGTTCGCCGCAGGACGTCCCTCCCCTGCCCGGCAGCTTCCCGCTGGACACCTCGACGCTGCCGCAGGCCATCCGCGATGAAGTGGAAGCCCCGGACCCGGTCGCCATCGACACTTCGGCCAGCGAGCTGAAGGACGGCCTCAACCGCTGCCCGAAGTGCGGCGCCACCGACATCCGGCCCAAGGCCGGCACCGACATCCTGGTCTGCCTGTACTGCCGTCACGAATGGCATGGCGCGCGGGTCGAAGAGGAATTCGGGCTGGGCGAAGCCATCGACCAGCTGCGCGGCACCATCATCGCCTCCGGCGCGCGTGACATCGACGCCGATACCTCGGCGCTGATGACCTTCAAGTGCACCGGCTGTGGCGCCGAGGTCACGGTCAATACCGAAAGCACGATGACGGCGCGCTGCCACTGGTGCCGGCATGTGTTCGGCGTCAACGAGCAGATCAGCAACGGCGCGGTGCCCGATGCCGTCCTTCCCTTCCATATCAAGAAGGACGATGCGGTCGCGCGCATCCGCCAGTTCGTCGACAAGCGCAGGATGTTCGCGCTGAAGGCGTTCAAGGATGAGTTCACCCCGGAAAACGTGGTGGGCGTGTTCCTGCCCTACATGATCGTCGACGGCAATGTCAGTGCGGCCGTGGCCGGCAAGGGCGAGATCCAGACCCGGCAGTACACCGTGGGCAGCGAGAAGAACAAGCGCACCCTCTACGATGCCGATGTCTACCAGGTCGAGCGCCAGGTCGACTTCACCGTCGATGACCTGCCGCTGGAATCGTCGGCCGAACGCGGCAACCTGGATATCCGCACCAACACCAACAACATCATCAACACCATCCTGCCGTTCGACACCAAGAACGCGGTGAAGTGGAACGCCTCGTACCTGGCCGGCTTCACCTCGGAAAAGCGCAACCTGGACGTGGAGAAGCTGCGTCCGCGGCTGGAAGACCAGCTGCTGTCGATCGCCCGCGCGCAGGTGGAGGGTTCGGTGAAGCGCTACAACCGCGGCGTGCGCTGGGAGCAGGAGCAGCTGGAGGTGCATGGCACCCGATGGGTATCGATGTACCTGCCGGTGTGGCTGTACTCCTACCATCAGCCCGGCAAGAACGGCGGCATGCTGCACTACATCGCAGTGAACGGCCGTACTGGCGAAACCATGGGCAGCGTGCCCGTACAGCAATGGAAGATGCTGCTGGCGGCACTGGCCACCGGCACCGTCATTGAAGCCCTCGCAATTGCCTTCCTGGTGGCATCGACATGAGCGACGACAGTGGCCTCTGGCTGTTGGCGGCAGGTCCGGCCGGCGCAACTGCGCTGTACTGGGCGCTGTACCGCTATTACCGCAACACCGACAAATCGCATTCCTTCGAGCACGAGACCGACATCCAGGCGCAACCGGTCACCGGCTCGGACCAGAAGGTGGACCGGATCACCGGCACCGAGGAGAAGCGCATCCGCGGTGACAACGTGTATGACTATCGACGACGCGTGGCCCGGGTGAAACCCGATCGATAGAGCCATGCCTGGCTGCGGGGAGTGCCGGCCGCTGGCCGGCAGTCCCTCGTTC
>NZ_DS999412.1:2600086-2809705 GCF_000158575.1 Stenotrophomonas sp. SKA14 | reverse complement strand
CACCACCGTCAGCCCGCCTGCCCCAGACGCACCTTCAGCTGCTGGATCTCCTGCTCGCTCACCCCGATCGACTTCAGGTAGCCCTCGGCGCCGCCGTACTGGCTGTGCAGCGCGGCGAGGAACTGCTCCATGTTGTCCGGTGCGGTACCGGACATGCCGGCCATCCTGCGGCCGATCTCCGGGTTCTGCTTGATCAGCGCCATGATCTGCGCGTTCATCGCGCTGTCCTTCGGCTGCCCTTCCAGGTAGTGCGCGGAGATCGCGTAGTTGTGCACGATCTCGGCCTTCGGCACGCCGGCCAGGTCCAGCAGCAGCCCCGCAATGATGCCGGTGCGGTCCTTGCCCGCCGTGCAATGGAACAGCACCGCGCCGTCCTGCTGCGCGGCGATGCGCTGGAACACCTGCTTGAACTGCGGCTGGCTGTGGCCCAGCCACTGCACATAGGCTTCGCCCAGTGAATCCGGGAAGCTGGTCATCATCTTCTGCAGGTCCATCTTCTCGGTGCCCATCAGCGAGATGCGCTGATAGTCGAAGCGATCATCCCTGGCCAGCAGGTCCGGCGACTGCGCCTGCTCGTCGGCGGTGCGCAGGTCGATGTCCAGCTTCACGCCGGCGGCGGCCAAGGCATCGCGATCGGCGTCGGTCAGCCGGCCGAGATCGGCGGTACGCACGAACGCAGCGGCCGGAATCGGGCCATGACGGCCCTGCAGGCCGGCGAAGGTGCGCACGTTCCACGCCCCCTGCAGCGGGAGCACGCGCTGCGCATCGGCGGCCACCGGCTTCACATTGGCGGCAGCGGCCGGCGTCGCAGCAACGGCCTGCGGTGCGTCTGCGGCCACGGCGCTCGCCGCCAGCGGCAGGCTGAGCATCACGGCCAGGGCAAGTTCGGTAGAGCGGTGCTTCATGGGAGTCTCCGTTCGAATCAGAAGTTGACGGCCACATCCAGGCCGAAGGTGCGGGGGTCGTTGAAGATGCCGGTCTGGCCCAGCGCCGGGCTGTTGAGCTTGTAGAACAGGTGCTGCTCGTCCAGCAGATTGCGCGCCCACAGCGAGAACGACATGGTGGTTCCGGTGCTGTTGACCGGCACATCCACCAGCGCCACCCGTGCATTCACCACGAACGAGCTGTCGGTCAGCATCTGGTCGTACTCGCTGGTGTAATAGCCATCGGACCAGTTGCCGTCCACATGGAACTTCAGCGCCGAGAAGTTGGCGAACGGCACCAGGTAGTCGGCCGACAGGCTGCCCGCATTCTTCGGCGCCAGCAGCGGTTGCACGGTTACCTGCACGCCCGCACCGAACGGGTCCGTGGCGGTCTGCGCATCGATCTTCGTATACGCGTAGTTGAGGCCGAGGGTGAGGTTGTCCACCGGCATCACGTTGAACTCCAGCTCCGCGCCGCGCGACTTCCCATCACTCAGTGCGTTGGTGGTGACCATGGTGGTGCGGGTTTCGCCGCTGTTCGGGTCGAACGGCAGCGAGAAATCCATCTGCTTGTGCGCGATGGTCGAATCGAACACCGCCAGGTTCAGGCGCGCACGGTTGTCCCAGAACTGCGATTTGAAGCCCAGCTCATAGGCGGTCACCTCTTCCGGGCCGAACGCGGTGTAGTTGGTCGAGCGCGAGTTGGCGCCACCGGCCTTGAAGCCAGTGCTGTACCTGGCGTAGACCATCGCGTGCTCGCCCAGGTCGTAGGCGATGTTGACCATCGGGTCGAAGCGGCTCCAGCGGTCCTTGAAAGCAAGACTCGTCGCCGCGCCGTTGACGATATACAGGCTGCCCTTCTTGTCATCGCGGGTGTAGCGGCCACCGGCGGTCAGGTGCAGGCCCGGCATCGCCTCCGGGGTCCACGTGGCCTGGCCGAACACGCCCAGGCTGTCGGTCCACGCCTTGCTGGCGCGGTCGATGCGCACCCGCGACAGGTCCAGCGGGTTGGTGGCCGGGTTCAGCGTGTAGCTGTTCCCGCCCGGCCCCCACACCAGCATGTTGGGCGTCTGCGCATTGTCACCCGCGGTCTCGTGGTAGTAGAACGCGCCGCCGAGGAACTGCACCTGCGCGGTGTTGCCGATCAGCTGGAACTCCTGGCTGTACTGGTGCTGGTAGACCTGGGCGAGGCTGTAGCGGCCGAACGGCGTACCCGCGCCACCGTAGGCCGAGATCGCATCGACCAGGCCCATGTCGAACTGGCCCTGGGTCAGTTCACGGTAGGAACTGATCGACTTCAGCTCCAGGTTCTCGTTCAAGGTCCACGACAGGTTCAACAGATGGCCACTGGTGCGGCCAATGTTGTCTTCCTGCGGGCCGCCCAGGATGGCGCTGTCGCGGCGGTCGAGACTGGCCCCGGCCTTCTGCAGCGGGCTGAGGTAGGCACCGGGCACCAGCACCTGGGTGTGGTACGGCGTGGTGGCATCGTAGGAACGGTCGAACGCGTACAGCAGCGAGACATCATCGCGCGGCTGCCAGAGCGCGCTCAACCGAGCGCCGCGCTTGTCGTAGCTGTTGAAGTCGCGCTCGCCGCGCATCGGGTTGTCGGTGGTGCCACCACGCTTGGCCTGCACCGCGTCGATCTTGAAGCTGACGTCGCCCACCTTGGGCAGGTCCAGGTGCAGCGCGCTGTTGTAGCCGCTGTAGTTGGACACACCGGCGCTGACGCTGCCGCCGAACTCGCCGGTCGGCGCCTTGGTCACGATGCTGACCGCACCGCCTTCGGTGTTGCGGCCGAACAGCGTGCCCTGCGGGCCCTTCAGCACTTCGATGCGCTCCACGTCGTAGAGCATGCTGCCCAGGCCCTGCGCGCGGCCCATGAACACGCCATCGACGTAGATGCCGACGCCGGCATCGCGCGCCGGCTGGTTGGCATCGCCGGACGCACCGATGCCACGGATGCCGATGTTCAGCGCCGAACTGCGGGTCGCGAACGGGGTCACCCGCAGCGAAGGAATGGAGCCATCGGACAGGCTGCCCAGCGAAATCGCGCTGCGATCCTTCAACGCCTCGGCATCGACCACCGACACCGAAATCGGGGTCTCCTGCAGGTTGGTGGCGCGTTTCTGCGCGGTCACCACCACCTGGTCAAGCGCCACCACGGTTCGCGCCGCGTCGGCGGAGGCAGTGGCATCGGCTTCGGCATGGGGACCGTCTTCGGCATGGGCCATCGCCGGCAGCGCGGCGGCGATGGCGAGGGTGAGCAGCGGGCGGTGCAGCGTGGCGTAGCGCATCGGACTCGTTCGCGGAAGGAGAAGGCCGGCGCAGTCTGGGAGTCGGGAATTACAAATGAATGACCGTTCATTCACACCTTTTGTGACGTACTATCCCGTCTCTGGACGCCCTGACCTTCCGCAATGACGCCAAAGCCCGCCGTAGCCACAGCCGTTGATGACGCCGCCGCCGCACACGCCGAGGCCCAGCGCCGGCGCATCCTCGATGCCGCCCAGAAGTGCTTCATCATCCGCGGCTTCCACGCCGGCTCCATCGGCGATATCGCCGCCGAGGCAGAGATCAGCCAAGGGCTGATGTACCGCTATTTCGCCAACAAGCGGACCTTGATCCTGGCGCTGATCGAGCGCCAGCTGCGCCACGACCAGGCGTCGATCAGCGAGATGCCGGCGGCGTCCGATCTGGTCGATGGCCTGCTGGAGTGCTACCGGCAGTGGGCGCGCGGCGCGGTGCTGCCGATCCACGGCAACGCCATCGCCAGCGTGGCGCTGTACGCGGAAATCAACGCCGAAGCGCACCGCGACCCGATGCTGGCCCAGGTACTGCGCACCCACGACAAGCAGACCAGCGCCGCCATCCATGACTGGCTGCGCCAGCACGATGCGCGCCTGGGCCGGCCGATTGACGAGGAAGCCATCGCCGGGCGCACCCTGCTGCTGCGGCTGCTGGTGGAGGGCCTGGCCATGCGCGCCGTGCGCGACCCGGACCTGCCACCGGCACGCGTGCGCGCCCTGCTGGCCGATGCGATTGGCCGCGTGATGGCCGATTGAACGGTAGTGCCGGCCGCTGGCCGGCAGCTTCACTGGCAGGCCGTCACACTGCTGGCTTCTCCCGCAGAACCTGCCCCTGCCATGCTGGATGGATTGCCGCCGCACTGGAAGATTCTCCCCCGCCGCTTCTACCAGCGCCCGTCCATCGAGGTTGCGCCGGAGCTGCTCAACAAGCTGCTGGTACGCGACGATGGACGCGCGGCCCGCATCGTCGAGGTGGAAGCCTACGCCGGCAGCGTGGACCCGGCCGCGCATTCCTACCGCGGGCCGAGCCCGCGCACCGCCAGCATGTTCGGCGAAGCCGGGCACCTGTACGTCTACTTCACCTATGGCATGCACTGGGGCAGCAATGTGGTGTGTGGCGAGATCGGCGAAGGGGTGGCCGTGCTGCTGCGTGCCGCCGAGCCGCTGGCCGGGCTGGAGTACATGCGCGAACTACGCCCGGCTGCCAGGCGCGACCACGATCTGGCCAGCGGCCCGGGCAAACTCTCCCAGGCGTTCGGGCTGGACCGCCGCTTCGACGGTGCCGATCTGGTGACCGGCAACCACGGCATCGTCATCGCCTGCGATGGCACCGCTCCCCCGCTGGACCCGGTGGTTGGCCCGCGTATCGGCATCACGCGCGCCGTGGAGTTTCCGTGGCGCTGGCACGTTCGCGACCACCGTCACGTTTCAGTGCGCCCCGCCCGCTCACCCCGCAAGCGCTGACACCGCTGCCTCACGTTGGCATCACCCGGTCGTGGCGATACATAACGCGGTACGCACTAGCGTAGTGCCTGACAGCCGCCGAAGCCGCCCTCGCCACCCAGCCCTGCAAAGCGCCATGGACGAAGCCGAACGACTGCTTGAACTTGACCGGCTGCACCTGTTGGATACACCGCCGGAACCCGTGTTTGACGCCATCGTGGCCGCTGCTCGTGCCGCCACCGGCATGACCATGGCGCTGATTTCGGTAGTGGCCGACGAACGCCAATGGTTCAAGGCCAACATCGGGCTGGACGGGATCAGCGAGACCGCGCGCGAAATCTCGTTCTGCACGCACACCATCCAGCAGGATGCGCTGTTCGAGATTCCCGACGCCCGCCAGGACCCGCGCTTCGCCAGCAATCCGCTGGTCACCGGCGGCCCCCGCATCCGCCACTACGCCGGCATCTCGCTCGGCTCGGCTCACGGTGCGCGCATCGGCACGCTGTGCCTGCTCGACCCCATGCCCGGCGTGCTGTCGCCGTCGCAGCGCGAACTGATGGTGCACCTGGCCCGGGTCACCACCCAGGTGCTGGAACAGCGCAGCACGCTGATGGCGCAGGTCGGCCAGGCCAAGGCCCTGCACCGGGAACTGAAGCGCAGCGAGGATTTCCTGGAACGCACCAACCGCGCCGCGCGGGTGGGCGGCTGGGAACTGGACCTTGCCAGCAACGAGGTGCGCTGGACCCGCGAGACCAAGCTGATCCACGGTGTGCGCAGTACCTTTGAGCCCACCCTGGAAACCGCGTTGTCGTTCTATCGCGAAGACAGCCGCAGCATCATCCGCACCGCCGTCCAGCGCTGCATCGACGAAGGCACCTCCTGGGAAGTACAGCTACCCGTGACCACCGCCGACGGCCGCGACATCTGGACGCGCGTCGTCGGCGGCCGGCAGCAGGTCGATGGGCGCCCGCGGCTGGTCGGGGCCATCTAGGACATCACCGAAGAGCGCGCCGCACTGGATGCGCTGGAAGCCAGCGAAACCCGCTACCGGCGCTTGTTCCACTACAGCCTCGGGCTGATCTGCACACACACACTGGAAGGCGTGCTGACCTCGGTGAATCCGGCCGCCGTGCAATCGCTGGGCTTCGATGAGAGCTACATGATCGGGCGCAGCCTGTGCGACCTGATGCCGCCGGAGAAGCACGCTGCGTTCAAGGCGTACCTCGCACGCATCGCGGTCAACCACACCGATGCCGGCGTGATCGAGCTGATCGCTGCCGATGGCACCCGCCACTTCTGGGCGTACCACAACGTGCTCGACAGCGAGGCCAGCCCACCCTATGTGCTGGGCCACGCGCAGGACGTTACCGCGCTGCGCATGCAGGAACAGCAGCTGCGCGAGATGTCCTTCAAGGACCCGCTCACCCAGAGTTACAACCGCCGCTTCCTGCCACGGCTGGACGAGCTGGCCGACCAGCCATGGGCGTGCCTGATGTTCGACCTCGATCATTTCAAGCAGATCAACGACACCCAGGGCCATGCGCGCGGCGATACCGTGCTGGTGGAGTTCGCCGCCTTCCTGCGCTCGCCGCTGGGTGCGGCGGAAAACGTGGTGCGGATGGGCGGCGACGAGTTCATGGTGGTGTTGATCACGCCTGATGCGGGGCGGCTGGCGGTGCTGGAACAATGGTATCTGCAACATGCGGCGCAGTCGCCGACGCCGTTCTCACTCGGTGCGACGCACCACACGCCTGGCGAATCAGTGGGCGATACCCTGCAGCGTGCCGACAGCCGGTTGTATCGCGAACGCGCACGTGTGCGCAGGCATCCTCGACCGGCTTCCTGACGCGCCACGCCCGCTACGCGGCATCGCACGCAATGTCGTGATTGGCACGCCTCGATCATCCGCTGCGCGGGTGCATCCACATTCCAATAATTTCGAACTTTCCAACTATTCTCATTGGCAGCCAAGGCGCTGCATGCAAATCATATCCAGCCACCGACAACGGGTGGCACGGGCTTCCAATCCCGTTTGACTAATGTTGTTTACGCTTGCCTGTCGGCGTCGTCCAATCCCTCTGGAAGGCGCCGGCAGGCACTCTGTCCGCGCATCTATGGCGGGCGGTGCGTGGGGGCCTCGTGCCCGCCGGAGCTTTGGCAACGTTAGTCACCGGTATTGGAACCATGCACCGTCCGCCACCCTTGCTGTCAAGCAGGGTGGCTCCTTCGCGTAACGCATAAGGAAACCGCCATGAGCGCCGACCGCTACCCGTACCTGTTCGCCACCCTCGGTGATGTCGCCAGCCAGTTGCCCGATACCCTCGCCGAGCCGCTGGAAAGAACCCTCGCCGCCAATCCCGCTGCCAACGGGATCACCCTGCTGGACTGCCTGCAACGCATCCGCGACGTGGAAGCGGCCGACGGCCAGCCATTGCGGCGCAAGGGGCGCGCACCCGGGCAGTGCGTGGCGCTGGCGCGCATCAACCGCGCCAACGCCGGCCTCACCGTGCTGCTGGAACTGCTGCATGCCAGCGAGCGCGTGCGCGTGGATGGCGAAGAGGCGCAGCAGGTGGGCAACGACGTGCGCGAGGGCCTGCTGCTGGCGTGCAGGGGCCTGTGTCGGAATATGTGGACACGCAGGTCTACGTGGCCTGACCGATGGCGCCGGTCCTATCCCGGCGCTAACCACAGGCACGCATCGCGTCATTCCGCGGCCAGCGCCTGGATCGGGTCCAGCTGCGCCGCGCTGCGCGCCGGGAAATAGCCGAAGCCGAGCCCGATCGCCGACGAGCACGCCAGGGCGGCCAGCACTGGCCCGGCAGTGAACAGGAACGGCACGCCCAGCGACAGCAGGCTGGACAACGCACCCACCGCGAACGCGAACAGTACGCCCAGCACACCGCCGAACAGGCAGATCAGCACCGCCTCGATCAGAAACTGGCGCAGGATGTCGCCCTGGCGCGCGCCCACCGCCAGCCGCACGCCGATTTCGCGCACGCGCTCCTTCACCGACACCAGCATGATGTTCATCACCCCCACCCCACCCACCACCAGCGCCACCGCGGCAATGGCGGAGACCAGCGCGGCCATGGTCTGGCTGGACTTCATCACCGCCTTGCGGATCTGGTCGGCGTTGTAGATGAAGAAGTCGCGGCGCCCATGCAGGCGTTGCAGTTCGGCCCCCAGCGAGGCCTCGGCGGCATTGGTCGGCACGTTGTCGCGCACGCGCACGGTGATGCTCTCCAGGCGCTGGCTGCCCAGCAGTCGCGAAGCGGCCGAGGTATACGGCACGTAGACCGTGGGCGTTGCGCCGCCGGCAAAGGCATTGGCACCCACCACGCCGATCACCTCCACCGGCATGCCGCCCAGCAGCACCGTGCTGCCGATCGGGTTGCCGGCGAACAGTGCCTTCGCTGCCTTCTGGTCAACCACGCCCACGGCGCGATGCGCGTCCACTTCGTCGGCGCTGAAGAAGCGCCCGGCCTTCAGCCGCAGCCCGCGCACGCGCGGCAGGTCCGCGCCCACGCCCAGCACCTGGGTATTGGCGCGACGGCTGCCCTGCAACGCCGCCACCGATCCGCTCAGGTTGGGGCTGACACTGTCCACGTAACTCAATGCGGCCAAGTGGTCGGCGTCGCCCACCACCAGTGTCTCGATCTCCGCCGAGCGCGGGTCGCCGAAATCGGCGCCGGGGTAGATCTCCAGTGTGCTGGCGCCCAGCTCGTTGATCTGCGACTCGACCTGCGCCTGCGCACCCTTGCCCAGCGCCACCACGGTCACCACCGCAGCCACGCCGATGATGATGCCGAGCATGGTCAGCAACGTGCGCAGGCGATGGGCCAGCATCGAACGCACGGCCATCCGCGCCGCTTCGCGCACCGCGTCCACCCGTGCGCGGCGTTCGGCAAGCGGCGCAGTTTCGTGTTCGGATGCACCTGCGGAATGCGGCCTGCGTCCTGCGTTCGCCCCGGTCGGCCACCACCCGGCCATCGGCGATCTCGATCACCCGCGCGGCGTTGGCCGCAATCGCGGCGTCGTGCGTCACCAGAATCACCGTATGGCCCTGCGCGTGCAGGCGCTTCAGCTCGGCCATCACCTGCTGGCCACTGGCATGGTCCAGCGCACCGGTTGGCTCATCGGCCAGCACGATGGCGCCGCCGTTCATCAGCGAACGCGCGATGGACACGCGCTGCTGCTGGCCGCCGGACAGCTGGCTCGGCCGGTTCGCGGTGCGCTCGCCCAGCCCCAGTGTTTCCAGCAGCGTGCGTGCACGGGCAGTGCGTGTAGCTGCATCCACGCCGGCATACACCGCCGGCAGCGCCACGTTCTCGGTGGCGCTCAGGTTCTCCATCAGGTTGTAGCGCTGGAAGATGAAACCGAAATGCTCGCGGCGCAGCCGTGCCAGCGCATCCGGCGCCATCTGCTCGGTGGCCTCGCCGTTCACCCGGTAGCTGCCCTCGGTCGGCCGGTCGAGGCAGCCGAGGATGTTCATCAACGTGGATTTGCCGGACCCCGACGGACCGATGATGGCGATGAACTCGCCGGCATCGATGCGCAGCGAGACGTCCTTCAGCACCACCACTTCACCGGCGGCGGAGCGATAGGCGCGCGAGACTCCCCACAGTTCCAGCAGTGCGTCGGCCATGTTCACATTCCCAGCAGGCTGGTCGGCTCGGCGTCGGCGCCGCTGGGCGCCTGGCCGACCACCACGTTCTCGCCCTCGCGCAGGCCGGTCAGGATCTGCACGGCGGTGGCAGTACGCAGGCCGGTTGTCACCGCACGTTCGCGCACGCGCCCCTTGGCATCGACCACCTGCACGGTGGCGCGCTGGCCCTGTGTGCCGTCCGACTCGGTCAGCGCCGTCAGCGGTACCTGCAACGCGTTGGCCGCCCGCGCCAGCTGCAGGGTCACCTTCACCGTCATCGACGGCTTCAGCGCCAGGCCTGGGTTGGCCACATCGAACAGGCCGGCGTAGTACACCGCCTTCGGCGTCTGTGCAGAGCCACCCGCAGTGCCGGTGGCCGCCTCGGCAATCGAGGACGGCGCCGGTTCAAGCTGCTGCAGGTGGGATTCATAGCGGCGTCCACTCGGCCCCAAGGTCGAGAACCAGAGCGGCTGCCCCGGCGCCACCAGTTCCACATCGGCCTCGGCGATCTCGGCACGCACCGTCATCGTGTCCATCTGCGCCAGCATCACGATGGTCGGGGTGGTCTGCATCGAATTCAGCGTCTGCCCGGCCTTGGTGACAATCGCCACGATGTAGCCGTCAGTGGGCGAAACGATGCGGGTGTAGCCCAGGTTGATCCGTGCGGTTTCCACCTGGGTCAGCGCCTGGTCGATCTGCGCCTGCAGCGCAGCCACGTCGGCGCGGGCGGCATCACGGGCCACCCGTGCGGTCTCAAAACCCTCCTGCGAGACCAGCCGCGACGCCACCAGCTGCGACTGCCGCTCGAACACACGGCTGGCCTGCACGTAGCGGGCCTGGCTGGCGGTGTGCTGGGCACGCAGCGTGCTGGTGGCGGCCTCGGCGCTGCGCAGGGCGATGCGCTGTGGTTGTGAATCGACCTCGGCAATCAGGTCGCCGGCCTGCACGCGCTGGCCCAGCACCACATGCAGGCGCTTGACCTGCCCGGACACCTGCGCGCCCACCGCCACCAGCTCCTTGGGATTGACCCGGCCCACCGCCTGCACGGTCTTTTCCAGATCGGCCACCCGGGCCGGCGCGGTGATCAGCGCGGCCTCGTCGCCCTCGGCGAGTACCCACGCGGTGGCGCCGGCAGCCAACGTGGCCACGGCGGCAACAATGATCCAGGTCCTGCGGTTGCTCATCGAAAGGCCCAGCTGCACGCAGTCGCCCGGTGCGCCCGCTGAGCCCCCAGTCTGGTGGCCGCGTGTGGACGTCTTCTGCAGCCAGCATGGAGATTGCGTGGAGAGGGCGCCGCCGTTCAGGCAGGCGGCCCGCAGCTGAACGTCGCCGCGCGTGTCCATGAAATCTCGACACAATCTCGACCGAGTCTCCATCAACGGCCGCTAGCCTCGTCGGCCTCGCCGACTGGCCGCCACCGCAACGCTGCGCATCACGCAATGAAACATGCCCTCCGTACCCGCCAGCCACCACTGGTGTTGATTGCCGAGGATGAAGGCGAGATCGCCGACATCCTGGGCGCGTACCTCGACCGTTCCGGCTTGCGCAGCGCCCGTGCCGCCGACGGCGAGGCCGCCCTCGCCGCCCACCGCCAGCTGCGCCCGGACCTGGTGCTGCTGGACGTGCAGATGCCCCGACTGGATGGCTGGCAGGTACTGAGTGAACTGCGCCGGCGTGGCAACACCCCGGTGATCATGCTCACCGCGCTCGACCAGGACGTGGACAAGCTGACCGGCCTGCGCGTGGGCGCCGACGACTACGTAGCCAAGCCGTTCAATCCGGCCGAGATCGTGGCGCGCATCCAGGCGGTGCTGCGCCGTAGCGCCAGGACGGTGGCCGAAGAACCCAATGGGCTGATCCGGCAGGGGCCGTTCGAGATCGACCTGCGCAGCCACGAGGTGACCGTGCGCAGCGGCGACCAGCAGCATGCACTGACCTTCACCCTCACCGAGTTCCGCCTGCTGGTGCACATGGCCCGCGCACCCCGGCAGGTGCATGCGCGGGTGGACCTGCTGCACGCCTGCCTGCCCGAAGGCGATACCCAGGAACGCACCGTCGACAGCCATGTCAGCAAACTGCGGCGCAAGCTTGAGGAGGTGGGCGTGATCGGCATTCCCGCCACCATCCGCGGCGTCGGCTACCGCTTCCTGGACTGAATGATGACCCCCAAAGGCAAGAGCATCGGACGCCAGATCACGCTGTCCATCACCGTCGCCTCGCTGTGCTCGACGGTGCTGTCGATCAGCGGCTTCTACCTGTTCTATTACCTGATGGAGGTGTTCTATCCGCGCTGGTATGACCAACCGGAAACCATCATGCCGTCCGGCCTGGAATGGCTGTGGATCGGCCTGACCGCCAGCGTGGTCGTCATCTTCGCCACGCTGGTCGCCTCGCGGCTGACCCGGCGCATCATCACCCCGTTGAATTCGGTGGCCGAGAGCCTGCGCCGGGTGGCCAGCGGCGATCTGGACGCGCGTGCACGCGGCGGTGGCACCACGATGGCCGAAGCGGCCACGCTGGTCAGCGATTTCAACTCGATGGCCGAGCGCCTCAGCCGCATGTCCGAGAACCGGGTGTTCTGGAACGCGGCGATCGCGCACGAACTGCGTACGCCGATGACCATCCTGCGCGGCCGCCTGCAGGGCATCGCCGAGGGCGTGTTCGAACCGGGGCCGGAACAGTTCAACAGCATGCTCACCCAGCTGGAGGGCCTGACCCGCATCATCGAGGACCTGCGCGTGGTCAGCCTGGCCGAGAGCGGCCACCTGGACCTGCGGCTGCAGCGCAGCGATGTCAGCGTGCAGGTGGCGGCGGTGGTGGAAGCCATGTCCGAGGCACTCACCGAAAGCGGCTTCTCGGTGACGCTGGAGGCACGCCCGGCACTGGCCGATTGTGATCCGGCGCGCATCCGCCAGGCGGTGCTGGCGCTGCTGGAGAACGCACGCCGCCATGCCATTCCCTGCCCGCTGCAGGTACGCGTCATGCTGGCCGAAGGGCATTGCACCGTGGCCGTGGAAGACGGCGGACCGGGTGTGCCGGATGAACTGCGCGACAGCATCTTCGAAGCGTTCCAGCGCACCGACGTCTCCCGTTCACGGCAGAGCGGTGGCTCCGGGCTGGGCCTGGCCGTGGTGCGGGCGATTGCCGTGGCCCATCACGGAACGGCGCGCTGCCGCGCCACCGAGCGTGGTGGCAGTTCGTTCGAACTGCGCTGGCCGGTGCACGCGCGGCGTTGAAGCTCGGGTAGCGGCCCCCGCTGGTGGGCACCACGCTCTCCGCTGAATACCGCGGTTTTCTCCACGCGACCTCCATCGTCCCTCCATGCCCGCTCCAAACGGCTGCCGATACTGGGCATGACCGGGGAGATGGCAGGCCTCCATCCCCTGCCCTGTCTTTGTCCCCTCCAGGCATCCCGATGAAACACCCCCACGATCCGGCGGCTGCCGCCGGCAGCATCGGCCAGCAGAATGCGGCCGCCACCCTGAAAGCGATCCTGCGCACCTATCCCTGGCAGCTCACCGGCACCTTCTCGCTGGTTGCGCTGGAGAACGCGCTGCTGCTGGCCTACCCCCTGTTTGCCGGCTTCGCGGTGGACGCAATCATCCGCGGCGACATCGGCCACGCCATCTCCTATGCCGGCGTGGTGCTGTTGTTCTGGCTGGTCGGTGCCGCCCGCCGTGCGGTGGATACGCGCACCTTCACCCGCATCTATGCCGACCTGGCAGTGAATGTGGTGCAGGCGCAGCGGCGCCTCGGCCAGGCGACCTCCACCTCCGCCGCACGCGTGGTGCTGGCGCGCGAGTTCGTCGACTTCTTCGAAAAGCACGTGCCGTTCATCGCCACCGCGCTGGTGTCGATGTTCGGCGCGGCCGCGATGCTGCTGGCGATCGAACCCCTCGTCGGCGCCGCCAGCCTGGTCGCCCTGCTGGGTGCGCTGTTGCTGCTGCCGTCGTTCGCGCGCCGCAACGAGCAGCTGCATGGGCGCCTGAACAACCGGCTGGAACATGAGATCCGCCTGGTCGACCGGGTCAGCCCCTCGGTGCTGCGCCGCCACTACACCACGCTGTCGCGGCTGCGCATCCTGCTGTCCGACCGCGAAGCCGGCGCCTTCGTGGTGGTCGGCGCAGCCGCCGCGGTGCTGTTCGCGCTGACCATCGGCCGCCTCGCCACCACCGACGGGGTGACCCCGGGCCATGTGTATGCGGTGATGACCTACCTGTGGACGTTCGTCGGCAGCCTGGATGATGCGCCGTCGATGGTGGACCAGCTGGCGCGCTTGAAGGACATCGGCCGCCGGGTCAGCCCGGGCATGGAGGATGCGGAGCCTGACCGGTAGCTGCCCACCGGGAATGAGCGTTACCCAGAGGCCGCCGTGCGCCCGCACATCGCCAATGCTCCAATGATCAATGCTTCCATGCTGCGGTCGAACTCGGCCTGCTGTGCCTTCCGATCCAAGGGCCGGCGCGTGGTATCCATCAGCGCATGCCGGGAATACACGGTGTCGGCCAGCGCCACGGCGTGATAGGCCACGGTCGACAGCAGCCATGCCGCCTGTTCCAGCGGCAAGCCATGCACGCGACTGAATTCGGCATGGTGGCGCTGGATGCGCGCCAGCATCTCCGGCGTCTTCGCGCCGTGGCTGACCAGGAACGGGGCCAGGCCCGGATTGTCATCCACCAGCGCCCGCAATGAGCGCTGGAACGCACGCAGATCCTCCACGATGCTGCGCTGCCCAGCAGCATCCAGCGCCGGTGCCTGCCAACGCTCGAAGATCGCTTCGGCCACCAGCTCGCGCAGCGCCGCCAGATTCGCCACATGCTTGTACAGCGCGATATGGCTGACACCCAGTGCCGCCGCCACGCCGACGAAGCTCAGCCCCGGCAGCGTCATGGCAATGCCGGCGTCGGCGATGCGCTCGCGGGTGATGCTGGGCGGTCGCCCACGGGAGGCGGTCTTTTTCGGTGCAGCCATGCGGTAACGGTTCCTGCGTGATGCGCGGGCAAGGGCTGTCATGGTGGTCCGCCGCCACGCAGTGGTCAACGCGTCGCGTGTCCTTCGGACAGGCCCGGGTTGCGGTGCGATCAATTTAGTTTACTATGATGTAACTAATTCGCATCTGCAGTGTCCAGGATCGTTGTCGATGTCCGCGTCCCCCACTTCAATCACCCCGGCCGGGCCGCTGCGCAGCGCCGACCATGATCGCGGCCTGCAGGCGCTGCAGGTCCAGGTGGTCGCGGTCGTGCAGCCGTGCGCCAGCCTGCTGCGCCTTCTGGTCCAGCTGCCGGAACACGCAGAACTTGCGCCATGGCAGCGTGCCAACACCGCGGTGCGCATCCAGCTGGGCGCCGGGTTCGGCGATGTGTCACGGATCTACACCGTGCGCAGCGTCGATGCCGCCACCCGCCAGTTCACCCTGGACGTAGTGCTGCACGAGGCGCCGGGGCCGATGCTGGCGTGGGTACGTGCGCTGCGCCCTGGTGATGCCTTCGATCTGACCGGGCCGCGCCCCCATCTGCAGGTGCCGCAGCGCGAAGGCACCTGCGCCCTGCTGTTCGCAGACCAGAGCGCCATCCCAGCCCTGTTTGCCCTGCTGCAGCAGTGGCCTGTCGGTCAGCGTGCGCAGGCCTGGGTCAGCTCGGAGGATGCTTTCCCGGTAGACGAGCTGCCGCACCTCGACGGTGTCCGCGTGCATCGCCTTGCCACCGGTGACGCGCCCTTGCTGCAGCAGGCGCGCCAACAGCAGCCGCCGCCCGGCAGCACGGTCTGGGCGGCCGGGGAGCGAGAGGAAATGCGCGCACTGCGCCGCCACTTCATCGAAACGGTCGGCCTGCCACGCACCGATGTTGCCGTTGCCGGCTACTGGAAGCGTGGCGAGACCACCACCGAAACCGACCAGCGTCGCCGCCGCAACTACGAGCGCGTGCTGGCGCGTGGCGGTGGCCTGCAGGACCTCGACGACCTCGCCGACGATATCTGATCCACACGGCAACATCCGCGCCACGCGCTTCGTTCCACCCAGCCACAGATCGCCCACGCACCTCGCGTGCAGCACTGCCCCAGCGGCAGCGCCGTGCCCTCTGCCAGCCATTCCACAGCCCGCGTCGTCCTGCCCCTGCAGGTCATCGACGGCGCCGTGCTGGCCGATCGCACGACCCACCACACGAGAACCGCCATGTCCCTCCCCCTGCGAACCCTGCCCCTCCCACGCCGCTCCGCGCTGTCCGTGGCCGCACGTGCAGCGTTGCTGCCCACCCTGTTGATCGCCATCGCCGCGCACGCCAACGATGCACCCGATGGCGCCCGCCAGTTGCCCACCGTGAACGTGCGCGCCGACAAGGCCGCACCCACCGATGCCTATGCGGGTGGCCAGGTCACGCGCGGCAGCCGCGTCGGCCTGCTCGGCGAGCTCGACTTCATGGACACGCCGTTCAACACCACCCGCTACACCGCCGAATTCATCGACAACATCCAGGCGCCGGACCTGGTAAGGGTGATCGCGCTGACCGACCCCAGCGTCTACAGCAGTGGCTCCAGTGGTGGCATCACCGACTACTTCAACATCCGCGGTTTCGGTGTCGCCTCGTCGGATATCGGATTCGGTGGCCTCTACGGGCTGATTCCCTACTACCGCGTCACCCCTGAGCTGGCCGAGAGCATCGAGGTGCTGAAGGGCCCGTCCGCGCTGCTCAACGGCATGCCGCCGGGCGGCTCGGTGGGCGGTGCGGTGAACCTGGTGCCCAAGCGTGCTGGCGACACGCCGTTGACCCGCTTCACTGCCAGTTATGGCAGCGACGCGCAGTGGGGCGGTCATCTGGATGTCGGCCGCCGCTTCGGCGCGGGCAAGCAGTTCGGCGTGCGCCTCAATGCCGTGCACCGCGACGGTGACACCGCCACCGACCACCAGCAGCACAAGACGCAGCTGGCCTCGCTCGGCCTGGACTGGCGTGGTGAGCGCTCGCAGGTGTCGCTGGACCTGTTCAGCAGCCGCGACCATGTGGATGGCCTCAACCGTGGCGTGTCGCTGTCGCCCGGCCTGGCGGTGCCCCGACCGCCGAAGGCCAGCACCCTGTTCGCACCGGACTGGACCTTCAGCACCGTCAAGGACCAGGCCGCCGCGCTGCGCTGGTCGTTCGACATCAACCACCACCTGCAGGCGCATGCCAGTTACGGGCACGGCCACACCGATTTCGACTCCATCGCCAGCGCCACCACGCTGATCACCAACACAGCCGGCGACTTCCGCAACAACTTCGCCCACCAGCGCTTCATCTACAGCAAGGACACCGCCGAAGCCGGCCTCTCGGCACGGTTCCGCACCGGTGCAGTCGATCATGCACTGGCGATCAGTGCGGCGTGGTACCAGCACGACCAGAAATTCGGCTTCAAGCGCAACCTGCTGGCCAGGGATTGGGTGACCAACATCTACAACCCGCAGTGGGGCCCGGCCATTGATCGAAGCTTCAGTGATGCCTCGCTGCCGAAGACCGCGGAAGTGCGCACCACCAGCGTGGGCATCGCCGATACGCTGTCCTTCATCGATGATCGCGTACAGCTGACCCTGGGCATCCGTCACCAGACCGTACTCAGCGATACCTTCGATGGCAGCACCGGCAAGCGCACTGCACGCTACGACGCCAGCGCCAATACTCCGGCCGGTGCACTGCTGTTCAAGGCCAACGATCGCCTGTCGCTGTATGCCAACTACATCGAAGGCCTGAGCCAGGGCAGCACCGCCCCGGCCACCGCCGCCAACGCTGGCGACGTGTTCCCGCCGTACAAGACGCGCCAGCGCGAGGTCGGTGCCAAGGTTGACTTCGGTCGCCTGGCCAGTGTGCTGAGCGTGTACGAGATCGAGAAGCCCGGCGCCTACACCGACCCGGCCACCAACGTGTTCTCGTCCGGCGGCCAGCAACGCAACCGTGGCGTGGAATGGACCGTGTTCGGCCAGGCCACCGAACAGCTGCGCGTGCTCGGCGGCATCGGCTGGCTGCAGCCGAAGCTGACCCGCACCCAGGGCGGCATCAACCAGGGCCGCCTGGCCACCGCCACCCCGCAGTGGCAGGGCAAACTGGGCGTGGAATGGGATGTGCCCGCCGTGGCCGGCCTCACCCTCACCGGCAATGCAGTCAGCCTGTCCAAGGGCTACATCAACGCAGACAACAGCCAGTGGGTGGCGGGCCGCACCGTGTTCGACCTCGGCGCCCGCTATGCACTGCAGGCCGCCGGTCACCCGCTGGTGCTGCGTGCCAGCGTGCAGAACCTCACCAACAAGGCGTACTGGGCCGGCAGCCTCGGCTCCGGGCTGGGCACGCCGCGCACCGCGCTGCTGTCGGCCACCGTCGATTTCTGATGCCTGATACACGGGCGCCCCGCCATCGCGCAGGGCGCCCCGGAGAACTGATGTGAGCGTTTCCCGTACCGCTTCCGTGCTGGCCTGGCTGCCGCTGGTCTCACGCATCCTCGCCGCGCTGTTCGGTGGCTACGCCTTGGCGGCCCTGTGCAGCATCGCCGCACTGGCGCTGCCCATCGATGGCCGCCAAGCCGTGTTCACCGGCATGCTTGCCGGCTTCCTGCTGCATGCCGGCGCCGTGGTCTGGGTATTCGCAGTGCGCTCGGCATGGCGTGCGTGGCTGGGCCTGGTCATCGCCGCGCTGCCGCTGTGCTTGATCGCACAAACGGTTGGCGACGGAGGCGGGGCATGAGCCAGGTCGATCGCTCCCCGAAGCCACGCGGTATCCGCCAGACCATGTCCGACCTGCATATCTGGGTGGGGCTGCTGGCCGGCTGGATCCTGTACGCGATGTTCCTCACCGGCACCGCCAGCTACTTCCGCGACGAGCTCTCGCGCTACACCCGGCCGGAAATCGCCACACCGTCTACGTTGCCGGACGCGGCTGCGGTCGCGCAGCGTACCGTCACGGCGATCATGGCCGACACGCCTGCGGCCAGCCAGATCAACCTCAGCCTGCCCAGCCAGCGCATGCCATGGGTGTCGGCGATGTGGGCCAGCCCGGGCGGACGTGGCCGCCACGGTTTCGACTCGGGCCTGTTCGATGCCAGCACCGGTGCACCGCTGCAGGCCCGCGATACGGGTGGCGGCGACTTCTTCTACGCCTTCCACTTCAACCTGCACTACATGCCGGCCATGTGGGGCCGCTGGATCGTCGGCCTGTGTGCGATGTTCATGCTGGTGGCCATCGTCAGCGGCGTGATCACCCACAAGAAGATCTTCGCCGACTTCTTCACCTTCCGCTGGGGCAAGGGCCAGCGCTCGTGGCTGGACGGTCACGCCGCGGTCTCGGTGCTCGGGCTGCCCTTCCATTTCATGATCACCTGGAGCGGGCTGGTGATGCTGGCGGTGCTGTACATGCCGTGGGGCCTGGCCAAACTGCCGGACAAACGACAGCAGGCCGAAGTGATCAGCGAGATGCGCCTGTTCCTGCCGCCGCAGAAGGCAGCAGGCCACCCTGCTCCGCTCACCCACGTCGGTGCGCTGGTGCAACAGGCCGAGCAGCGCTGGGGCACTGGCGCTGCAGGCAGCGTGCAGGTGCAGAATCCCGGCGACGAGAACGCACGCGTGGCCGTGGTGCGCGCGCAGTCCAGCCGTGTTTCCACCACCCCGAACTACCTGCTGTTCGACGGCAGCGATGGGCAGCTGCTGCAGATCAAGGAACACTCAGGCGTCGCCGCCGATACCCAGGGCGTGCTGTATGGCCTGCACCTGGGCCGCTTCGCCGATGCCGCCCTGCGCTGGCTGTACTTCATCGTCAGCCTGGCCGGCACCGCCATGGTCGGCACCGGGCTGGTCCTGTGGACGGTCAAGCGACGCGCGCAGCTGCCCGATCCGCAACGGCCCTACTTCGGTTTCCGCCTGGTCGAGCGGCTTAACATCGCCACCGTCGCCGGCCTGTCGGTGGCGATGGCCGCCTACCTGTGGGCCAACCGCCTGCTGCCCGTCACCATGGACAGCCGCGCGGCCTGGGAGGTGCATCTGTTCTTCCTGGCCTGGGCGGCCATGTTCGTGCACGCCACGCTGCGTACACCGAAGCGCGCATGGATCGAGCAGTTCCTGCTGGCGGCACTGCTGCTGGCGCTGTTGCCAGTACTGACTGCGATGACCACCTCGCACCCACTGTGGCACGCGCTGGCGATGGGCGATTGGGCGTTTGCCGGGACCGACCTGACCCTGCTGGCATTGGCCGCCCTGCACTCGTTACTGGCTTGGCGCACCTGGCGGCATGCGCCAAAGGCGAAGCGCGCACGGCCGTCTGCAGCGTCACGCAATGCGGTACCGGAGGCCGGCGCATGATCCACCTCATTCTCTTCGTGTTGTCAGTAGCGGCGTTCGCCTGCCTTGCGCTTTCGATGGAACGCCATCAGCGGGACGTGGTGCGTCGGGTGCTGAGCGCGCAAGCGACCCAGCAGCTGCGGGCCATGGGGTGGGCGCTGCTGGTGTTCAGCACCGTATTCGCGATGCGCGGTCTGGGGGTGGGATCTGGTCTGGCCGCACTATCCGGCCACACCAGCGTGGCCGCCGGCGTAGTGGTGTTGGCGATGATGGCGCATGCACGACGGCATCGGTAGGTGCCCACCAGGCTAGTTTGGCATTGCTTCGGTAGGTGCCCACCTTGGTGGGCACGAATGCCCGGACGCTACAGGAACGCAGCCATGCGCTGCAGCTCATCGTCCAGCGCGCCCCGAAACACCTTGTCGCGGGCCAGCGACCTGCCGGCATAGCCCACGCTCGATGCCAGTTCACCGTCGCGTACGCTGAGATTGGCCCAGCCCACCACCTGGTCATGCCACAGCACCGGCAGTGCGTAGTAGCCATACTGGCGCTTCGGCGCAGGCGTATAGGCTTCGAACTTGTAGACCCACTGCCACAGCAGCTCGAAGCGGCGGCGGTCCCACACTACCGGGTCGAACGGCGCCAGCAGGCGCACCTGGTCGTCCGGCGCATGCCGGCGCGAGCGCGGATTCTCATCTGCCGGCCAGTACCAGGTGGTGCCCTCCAGCGTGCAGCTGGCCAACTGCTGCCTGGCCAGCGCCAAAGCCTTGCGGGTCTGCTCGGCCAGATGCGGTGCGCCATAGCCCAGCAGGCGCACCAGGTAGGTCAGGCTGGCCGAAGGCAACGGCGCGTACTTGCGTACCACCAGATCGATCAGGGCGGCAGCGCGTTCGATCTGCGCCTGTTCGCTGGCATCGGCTTCGGCGTGGTCGGCCACCGCATAGATGCGCGTGCCGCTGTCACGCCGCTGCACGCGCAGCAGGCCGCGGTAGTGCATGCCATCGAGCAGATGGGTGCTGGCATTGCTGGTGCCGCCCCAGTAGTTGGTCACCCGGCCGTGCGCGAAGGCCTGGTCGACCTCACGCGGATGCACGCTGCCGCGCTCGCGCACGAAGGCCAGCACGTCCGCCGCGCGGCGCTGGGTTTCGGCGTCCCATGCGCGCCTGGACACGCGGGGATGCATCAGCGCCAGGTGCTCGCGCGGCAGGAAGCCATAGTTCACCAGGCAATCCTCTTCCACCGGCAGGCGCGCATAGCGCCGCTCCAGATCCCCTGCGCGATAGTCCTTCACCCGATGGCGCAGGGTCAGATCCTGCGCGCGTGCCGGCGCACGGATCGGGTCGGCCTGCACGAATCCCAGGCGGCGGATCGCGCTCAGCAGCGTGGTGGGTTTGAACAGCGTACGCGCCACCGCGTAGCGGCGCAGATCATCGAGGGTGGGCGTGGCAGGCATGGTCGCATTGTAGATCCCCGCCATGCGTGGATGGGGCCGTGGCGAACCGTGCAATGGCGTCCACGCATGACTCGGATCTAGCGAAGCTGCAGCACTTCCAGCGAACCGATCACCAGCGCACGCATGCCCTGCTTGAACTCGGTGATCACCTGCCCCTCTTCGTCATCGGCAATCGCGTAGATCGTGTCGGCACCGGCAATGCAGTAGAACGCGATGGTGGCCAGCAGCCAGCGCGCCTTGTCCAGCGGCAGGCCGAATACTTCGGCCACATGCGCCTGGTGCGAGGCGATCTTGTCCAGCATCGGCGCGGTCGCCACCGAGCGCCGCAGCAGGTACGGCGGCAGCCCGGGGTGCGCCTTCACCACCTCGCACAGCGACGCCACGAAACCCATCAGATAGGCCTCCAGCCCGCCCGGCGCGTCGGCCGAGGCGCGCGGAATCTGCCAGCGCTGGAACACGGTATCGGCCACCAGCCGCTTCAGCGCTTCCAGGTTGGCGACGCGCTTGTAGAGCGCGGCCTGGCTCACCGCCAGTTCGGCGGCCACGTTGGCCATGGTCAGGTTCGGCAGGCCCAGCTTGATGCCGATGTCGGCCAGGCGATCGGGGGTGATGGTCGGCGGGCGGCCACGGGCCGGCGCCGGGATCTCGGTGTGCATGTTCATACCGTAGTGAGCGTGCCAGCAAATGGACCCTCTTGTCCGCACCCAGCAAATTAGTTTACTTTACTCAACTAATTCGGAATGCGTCTGGTTCGCAATCACGACGCACGCCGGAATCGAGCCCGTCGCTCACTTCCCGCCAGGTCCCCACCCAGCCGACAACCCTGCGCTGCGCCCTCTCCCCGTGCTTGCCGATGGCAGCGCGCCAGGCGCGTTCGCACCTGCGATTCACAGGAATCTGGCATGACCGTGCAGTTCGTTCGCTCTTCGATCCTTCGTCCGGCCCGGGGTTGTTCCCGCGTGCCGATGCATCCGCTGGGCGCGGCCCGGCGCTACCGGGTGTCGGCGCTGGCGCTGGGCCTGCTGGCCTCGTTCGCTGCGCTGGCCGACTCGGCGCCGTCCACCCTGCCGTCGGTGCAGGTGCAGGAGCAGCGCCGGGTGACCGGCGATTATGCCGGCGGCCAGGTCGCCTCCGGCAACCGCGTCGGCCTGCTCGGCGACAAGGACTTCATGGACACGCCGTTCAGCACCGTCAGTTATACCGAGGCCTTCATCCGCGACCGCCAGGCCAGGGACCTGAGCGACGTCATCGCGGCGACCGACCCCACGGTGTTCAGCAACGGTGTGACCGGTTCGTGGAGCGAGAACTATTCGATCCGCGGTTTTGCCTCCAGCATCAGCGACACCACCTTCAACGGGCTCAGCGGCATGGCGCCGTACTATCGCACCTCGCCGGAGATGTTCGAGCGCATCGAGGTGCTGAAGGGCCCATCCGCATTGCTCAACGGCATGCCGCCGGGCGGTTCGGTCGGTGGCAGCGTCAATCTGGTGCCCAAGCGCGCGGGCGAGCAGCCGCTGCTGCGGGTCAGCGCCAACTTCGCCTCCGATGCGCAGTTCGGTACGCACGTCGATCTCGGCCGCCGGCTGGGCGCCGACAAGCAGTTCGGCATCCGCTTCAACGGTGCTTACCGTGATGGCGATGGCGCCGTGGGCAAGCAGAGCAAGGAGGTGCAGCTGGGCGCGCTGGCACTGGACTGGCGCGGCGAGCGCGCGCGCCTCTCCGCCGATCTGTACAGCGCCGACGACCGCGTCGATGGCCCGGCCCGTGGTGTTGGCCTGGCGCCGGGTGTGGCCATTCCGCGGCCGCCGCGCGGCGATACCCTGATCAACCCGGACTGGGCCTACGTCGACAGCCGTGACAAGGGCGCGATGCTGCGCGGCGAGCTGGACATCAACGACAACCTGATGGCCTACCTGGCCTATGGCACCAGCAAGACCGACTACCGCTACAACGGTTCGATCAGCGCGCAGGTGCTGAACCCGGCCGGCGACTTCATCACGGTGATCGGCCAACTCGCGTTCGATATCAAGAAACAGTCCGGTGATGCCGGCCTGCGCGGCCGCTTCCACACCGGCAGCGTCGGCCACCAGTGGGCTGCCAACGTGACCCACTACCAGCACACCCAGAACGACTACGGCCGCCGCAGCGTGCCTGGCTGGGACTGGACCACCAACCTGTACCACCCGGTGTGGGGCCCGGCGGCGCCGTTCGTGGCACCGCACATCTCGCATACCGAGCTGAAGCTGGACAGCATCGGCTTCGCCGATACGCTGTCCTTCGCCGATGACCGCGTGCAGCTGACCGTGGGCGTGCGCCGCCAGCAGGTGCTGAGCGAAACCTTCAGCGTGGCCACCGGCGCGCGCACCTCGCGCTACGACGAGAGTGCCACCACCCCGGCCTTCGCACTGCTGTTGAAGGCCACCGACACGGTTTCGCTCTACACCAACTACATCGAGGGCCTGAGCCAGGGCGCCACCGCGCCGATGACCGCCGCCAATGCCGGCGATGTGTTCGCGCCGTTCCGCACCAAGCAGAAAGAGCTGGGCCTGAAGCTGGACCTCGGCCGCTTCGCGCACACCTTTGCCGTGTATGAGATCAAGCGACCGAGCAGCTACACCGACCCGGTCACGAATATCTTCTCGTTCGGTGGCGAGCAGCGGAACCGGGGCGTGGAATGGGGCTTCTTCGGCGCACCGCTGGATGGCCTGCGCCTGATGGGTGGCGTGGCCTACGTGCAGCCCACGCTGACCCGCACCGCAGGCGGCGTGAATGAAGGCCGCATCGCTACTGCGGTGGCACAGCGCCAGGCCAAGCTGGGCGTGGAATGGGATGTGCCGGCGCTGGAGGGCTTGACCCTGACCGGCAATGCCACTGCGATGTCGAAGCAGTACATCAGTGCCGACAACCTCCTGTCGGTGCCGGGGCGTACGTTGTTCGACGTGGGGGCGCGCTACAGCACCACGCTGGCCGGCCGCCCGCTGGCATTGCGGGCCAGCGTGAACAACGTGACCAACAAGGCGTACTGGGGCATGCCGTTGTTGTCGAGCCTGGCGTTGGGCGCGCCGAGAACGGTGCTGTTGTCGGCGACGATGGATTTCTGAAAGGCATCCACGCATGGCGTGGATTTACGGTGGAGCCGAGCATGGCTCGGCTCTACCCTCAGAACTGGTACTGCAGGCCCAGCGTGGCTGACCCCAGGCTCAGGTCGCCGCGAACCGGCCCGGCGTGGTAACTGCCCTGCGACAAACTGTCGATATCCAGGCGGACCGCCATGGCATTGGTGATGCGGTAGCGCGCGCCCAGCCCCAGGCCCAGATGCATGTGATTCATCGCTACCGTGTACGGCTTCTGCACACCCTCGCTCCAGCGATTGCGCTCGATGCCGGCCGACAGCTTGCCGAACAGTTCGAACGAATCGCCCAGCGGCACGATGCCCAGTACCGAACCCTGGGTGCCGTAGCTGCGCACGCCACCCAGGCTGCCGAGGTTCACCTTTCCCAGCGTGGTGTGCGCGTTGGCCTCTACCGCCACGTGGCGGCTCCAGCGGTAGCCGATGCCAGCGCGCACGCTGGGCGCGGTGCCATTGCGCTCTACGCGCGCACCGGCCGCGGACACCTCGGCTTCGACGGTGGCCACCCCCAGGCTCCCGAATCGGTACAACCCTTGATGATCGGTCGCACTGGCGATGGCCGGCATACCGGTTGCGGCCAGGAGGACAAGGGTGGAAATCAGCGGGTTCGTACTGCTCATCGGGTGCGGCACTCTTGCGGGAAAGTGCCACTGTCGGCGGTGAGCGCGGTCGAAGGCGTCGGACGATGACGAATCATGGGGCCGGCAAGAGCATCCACGCGTGGCGTGGATCTACTGCAGAGTCGAGCATGGCTCGACTTTGCAGAGGGGCCTGCTGCGCTAGCCGGGCTGCAGGCGCACGATGGCGTAGTTGGTCAGTGCCAAGGCGGCCAGCTTCAGGCCTTCCATCACGCGGTCGCCCACGTAGTGTTCCGGGCCGCCGTTCTGGCGGGCGCGCTCGGCCGCCAGCAGCAGCTCCTGCACGATGCGCAGGCCGCCCAGGGCACCGTCAGTGTCGGCCAGCGCCAGACGACGGCCGGGCAGCTGATGGCGTTCGGGCCAGGGCTGGCCGTCGGCGGCGGCGCCGCAGCCGATCTGGTCCAGCAGCACGATCAGGTTGAAAGGGTCTGGCGGTGCGGCGCTCTCGTCTTCGGCATTGGCCGGGGCGTAGTGCGCGCGCAGCTTGGGTACATCCGATGCGTTCATGGCAGGTCTCCGTGCAAGGCAAACGGCACCACCGCCCTTAACAATGAAGGCGGCGGACGGTACGTGTGTGGAAACCGGTAGTTGTGTGTCACGACCCGGTGGGTGTGCCTGCGCACACCCCACGCACCGCCCGCCATGGAACGCGGACGGAATGCCAGCCGACGCCGCACGAGGCGACGCCGGCTGGCAAGCGCAAACAACACACAACTAGCGGGTTTCCACACCCGGCCACCCTTTTTCGGTGGCACTCCATCATGTGCATGCCCGGGTGGCTGAAGCCAAGCATCCGGTGCATCAGGAGAGTGAGCTCACGCAGCGCGGGCATTGTCGCATATCGACAATGTGGCTGTAGATTCAGGCGCTTACCGTGACCTTCGGGACAGAGGCGACAACGCCGCTTGCAGGGGCATTTGTTCGATCGGATACATCATTCGAGTCAGGTAGTGAGTTGATGGCGACACCTTCGTGTCGCCTTGCAGGAATTCAGTAGTAGTCCAGCCGGATCTTCAGACTGCCGTTCGCATCGCCAGCCGTCACCTCGCCCGTGCGCACATAGCGCACCGACATGCGTTCGGTCACATTCCGGGTTCCCAGGCGATAGGGGCTGTTGAACTTTACTGGCGTTCCCTCACTGCTGCCGTTCACCCCCCGGCGCACTTCCAGCCCAATACCCTTGGCGCCACCGGTCACTGCAAATGTCCCTGCATTGGCATCGATGATGCCGTCGGCGCTGTAGCGCACCTCCGCCGAACTCACGCTGTCGTTGCAGCTGTAGCCCCAGCTGAAACCGTGCGCAGGCCCCCTGTCGCCCACATTGCGCAACTGCGAGGTGTGCAGCCGCCCCAGATCCACAGATCGTGGGTATGAGGTAATGCTGCAGCTTGGTGGCGGAGGCGGAACGTACGGGTTCAGCATGTCGATGGTTGCCGTGACCAGCGCGCTTCCGCTCCCATCATGCGAACCCGTATAGCCGAAGATCGCTCCACCTTGCAGCACTCCGCCCCCAGGCGCTTCAGTCAGCGCGATATAGCGATACTGCACCTCGATGGCCAGGCGCCCCGTTCCAGTGGGAACGGGAAAACGGATACCCGAGCTGAGTGAAGTGATGTCCAGAAATGGCTTATCACCAATCGCCACGCGATACTGCACGCCTGCCCAGTGCAGATTGGTGGCGAAGGTCGTGTACCCATCATCGCTTCCCACCTCAGTCAGATAGGTGTCAACGAGGACATCGACGTTCTGGCCATCGCTGCACCCACTGAAAAGTGTATGAACGCGTCCGTTGGCATCAGTCTGCCATTCTGTCAAAGGCTGATTGCGGCCCTTGAAAACATACTCGGGCGTCACTCGGCCAATAGACAGGCCCGTGCCGGCCCGGCACGCCAATGCGCTGCAATGCGCCCCCAGCAACAGTAGAAGTACCACCAACTTCCACAACCGCAGAACGGACACGGACATCGACCCTGGCCCCAGCACTTGGCTTGTTCACAAGGCTTCTAGCACTTCCTGTGCATCCGGGCAATCAAGGCCCCAGGGGTAGCTCGGTTTCCTGCTCCTTCCCGGCGTCGTTTACCCACACCATCTTCACCTGCTGGGCGACCGAAGGCTTGAACCCCGAAGGCACCTGCACCTTCAGCGTATCGTGAGGGCGCAGCATACCGGCCGAAGGCGAAAGATCGATCACATCTGCGCCCACCTGCAGCCGCACGATGCTCACGTGAAACGCGCTGGCATTGCGGGCCTCCAGATGGCTGACCTCGGGCTGCTGGACCCACCGCCAACTGACGCCACCCGCCGCGGCCTCGGCACTGCCGGGTAGACTCGCCGGCCGCCAGAACAGCTTGATGCGCTGGCGGATGGTGGCCTGCAATTGGTTCTCACCCTGGCCCTTCTGTGGTGCGCCCAGTATGTTCAGCCATACCACCGATTCACGATCGGACGGCAGCCCCTGCGTGCCGATCACCCTGACCACAATATCGCGGTTGGCACCAGCCTCCAAACGCTGTAGTGGCTGGCTGACCATGAAGGGCACCTTCACACTTTCCGGCGCCGCGTCCGCATCCCCCTGGTCGAACCAGGTCTGCACCAGCAGCGGGCCGTCCTCTGAATTCCAGACCCGCAAGGTGGACTGACTCTGCGGGGCTGTCATGATCATCCGCGTGTATTGCAGGGTCAGGCCAGCGTGGGCCGGGGCGGCGGCCAGCATTGCGCTGCCTAGCAGCAGGGGAAACATGATCCTCATGGCGGTGTTCCTGGCCCAATGGTTGCGGAGACATGGCAATGCACAGGTGGGAGAATATCAGCCTTGGGCGAACGACCCCACAGGGCATCCGCATGCATGCGCGCTTCCTTGTCGAACCGGACGCCGGCAGCGCGGCGCGACTCACTGAATCTGCACGCTGCCCAGCGCTATTCCATCACTTGCTTCAATAGTATTCCAGTTTGATCTTCAGCGTTCCGTCGGCGACGCCGGCATTGAGCGGATCTGCTGTGCGGATATAGCGCACGGACATCTGCTCTGTCGCGCCCGCCCTGCCCGGACGAATCTGCGTGCCGAACTTCACTGGCGTTCCGGCATTGGTCGATGTCACGTTGCGGCGAACCTCCATGATCACCCCCCCGGCGCCACCTCGTGGCTTGATCGTTCCTTTGTCCGCCTCGTAGATGTTGTCTGCATCGTAGGTGACCCAGGCATCGGACACTTCAGCGTTGCAGCCGTAGCTCCAGAGAAAGCGCACCGGCGTTGTTGCGTCGCCCTCCTTGCGAAGACGCGTAGCGTGCGCACTGCCCAGCGACACGCTTCGCGGATAGCTGGTGACGCTGCAGCTGGGCGGCGGTGGTGGCACGTACTGGTACAGCTGAATGACCTGAACATTTGCCTGCCCTGTACCGGTTGCGCCATTTGATCCGACGTAGGTGATCGGCACGTGCGGCGACAGAAGAACACCGGTCGGCAGTTGATCCGCGAGCTGCACATATCTCACGTTCAAGGCCATTCCAATGTAAGGGCGCTGGGAAGAAGCGGTGACATTGGCCACAAAGCCCGCAGGATCCAGATCCTCCTGCACGCCCGCCAGTGTGTAGCGATACTGAATGCCAAATCGCCAATCATCCGTCTCATAGGTCGTATAGCCGCCATGCGTGCCGACCGGAACAGCATTCACGGTACCTGTCAGAGTGACTTCTACATTCGGCACGCAAGCGGTCATTACCTCAAGGCTTCCCATGGTGGCCCAACTCGTAATGATCTTCCCTGGCGCGCCGGCATCATAGGTAAGATCAGAAGAGGGCCAGTAAGTGACGGGATTCGCGGTGCAAGCCGAAGCCGCGAATGACACCAGCGGCGACAGCACGAGGGCCAGAGCAAACTGTTTGTGAAAGATGGCAGGAGTCATTTCATTGAATTCCAGTAGGTGAGATCGAGCATTTTTCATGCTCAAGGACCATGCGCGGGCTTCGCTGCACCGCCGGCGAGCACGCGCTCGCTCGGCAGCCCCTCCGCGCAATGCACCTTCAGCAGGCCGTCCTGCGTGTCACTGTTCAGGTCATACAGGATGCGACATTCGTTGCCCTCCGCATCCAGCTTCGCCAGCAGGTGCCCGCTTTCGTCGATGCCACGCACCCACAGGCGATTGCCCTGCCCGACCACGCCCACCACTTCGCCCGTGAGCGTGGTGACATCGGCACCGAAGGGCAGCGGCGCAGCATCTGGACGCTGAACTTCCAGCAGCGCGCTGCGGCCATTCACGGTTGGAACGGTGGCCAGCACCACTGCGCCTGCCGTCGGCACCACATTGACCGAGCCGGACTTCAGCTCGATATCCATCGGCAGGCCCGTCGGATCGACCGCCACTTCATTGCGGCGATAGGCGTTCACATAGGGAACCACCGCGAACCCGCGCTTGTTGGTCTTCACACCACGCAGGTGTGAGATTCCCGCTCCTGGCGCTTCAGGCACGTGCACCAGCGCCACGGTCTCACCCAGCGACTGCGAAAGCACCAGGCCGCCGCCATGCACAATCACCCCGCCACTTGCATTGGCACTGAGCTGGCGGCTGCCACCCCCCTGGTTGAAAGACGCGCCCAAGCTGGCCACGGAAGTTTCGTAGTTCACACCTGCGCCCAGCTCCCGCCGGCCATGCCCTTGGCTGACGTAGGCGTTGTACTGGCCCTGGTGGCCTTCACTGAACTGACCACTGATGCCCGCGCGGTACTGCTGATCGTTGCCATCGCCGCTCACATTGGCGCTCAAGCGCGGGCTGCGCGGCGCGCTGCCCAGCGGCATGCTGATGCTGAGATAGGCGCCCGTGCTCTGGCGCTGGCCGCGCTCGAACAACGACGACTCCAAGGTACGGCGGGCACTGATGCTGTACGACGCCGAGCGCCACTGGCCCGAATAGCCTACCGAGAAGTTGGTGGTACGGCGGCCCTGGCTCCAGTAGTCCACCGTGCTGGCGTTGCCGAACAGCGAGCCTTTGGGCAGCCGATGCGACAAGGTCAGATCCAAGCGGCTGCGCTGGCGGCCAAATGTGGTATCGCCGCCGCCATTTCCCAGCTGCTCCTGAAGACGCGCCGCATCACGCAGGGACAGGAAGCCCTCCGTTGAATAGCGGTAGGCCGCCAGAGAAAAGCTGGTAGCGGTATTGAAGCTGCGGCTGTAGGTCAGGCGATAGGACTGACCACGCGCGCGGCTGCCGACACCCGGCAACTCGCCCGGAAGACGCGCATCCGAGAAGGTGACGTCACCCGAGAAGGCACCGAAGCGCGTGTTGACGGCTGCGCCCAGAAGCGCGGCGGTGTAGTCCTCCGCAACGATGCCACCGCCGTACAACGTCACCTGGCTGCTGACACCGCGACGCAACGTCGCCTCCGCGAAGCGCGGGGCGTCGCTCAGCGAGTTGTCACGCAACGTACCCACGGTCAGGCTGTTGCGCTGCTGGCCCTGTCGCAGCAGCTTCGGAACGGCGGCGTACGGCACGATGAAACGCTCGACGCGGCCATCCGCCTCGATGATTTCGACTTCCAGATCGCCGCTGCTGGAGGTGTTGCGCAGATCGTCGATCTCGAACGGACCCGGCGCGACATTGGTTTCGTGGATCACGTAGCCGCGCTGGCTGACCGTCACGCGTGCGTTGGTCTGGGCCACGCCGCGCACTACCGGCGCATAGCTGCCCATCACCTCCGGCAGCATGCGCGGATCGGACTGCAGGCTGACGCCGGTAAAATTGACCCCGTCGAACAGATCGCCCGCGGTCGCGGCTTCGCCCACGGTCAGCTGCGAGTTCAGGCTGCGGATTTCGCGCTGCGCGTAGCTGCGCGATGCCTGGTAGTGGCTGCCGCCGCTGCCGCCCTGGCTGAAGTAGCCGTCGTGACGCACCCGCCATGCACCCAGATTGAGGCCGGCATTGATCGACGCAGAGGTGCTCTGCTGATGCTGCCCGCGACCCTGGTAGCGGCTGTGGCTGACGTGGTAGTTCAACAGACCCGCATTGACGCCCTTGTCCCACGACGCGGGATCCACCCAGCCATCGCGCGTGCGGACCAGGTACAGCTGCGGAACGGAGACCTCCAGGATCTGCTCACCGGCGTCGAAGCTCATGCTCGCCTCCGGAACATATCGGCTGATCGGCAGGCAGCTACGCTGCTCGGGCAGCGGCAGCAGTTCACCCTCGATCGCATCGGCACGGGCCACATCGAGCTTGCCGGCATCGAGGCCAACAAGATCAAACAGGCCGGGCTCAACGCAGGGCCGAACCTGACCGTGTTCATCGAGCGCAAGCTCGATGTCCAGACGGCCGACCAGGCTGCCATTGAGCAGGATTTCTGCGCTGTACGTGCCCGGCTGGGCGCTGGTCAGGTCGAATCGATTGGGGTCTAGCAGGCCACTGCCAGCACCGTGCAGAAGGCCCATGTCGAACTCGACGTTCGGTGCCGCCAGCGCGGCCATCGGCACCAGGGCAATGAGCATCGCCGCGCTGAGGCGGTGACGACGAAGCTTCAGTGATGAATGATGGCGATGCATGGCGGTTACCCGAAAGTTGGACAAAGGATCCCCGTCGTCCCTTTCGGGGCGTTGGAGACATCACACTGATTGCTGTTGGATGGGTCAGCGCTGCTCTAGCGCTGCTTCGATCCGAGTAAGCCCACCGTGGTCATTGATGATTTCGACTTTCAGCGGCCCGGTAGGCTTGGGTGCTCCATCCGGAAGCGGATGACGCGTGGTCGAGAGCGGTGCGGAGATGATCGACCGCACCCGGGTTCCCCCCACCTCAACCGAACTGATGTTGATGTAGTAAGGCGAATCGTTGACCGTGACCAGCGCCCAGCGTCCGTTCTCCTGGCTCGCGTGCCAGCGCAGGCTGGACGCTGCCTTGATCATGCCCTGGCCATTGAGCCCCTTCGGCCGGTGAATCAGCTTCAGGCGGCTCTGCACGGTGGTCTTCAGCCTGTTCCCTTCCTGCCCTGTGCCCTGCGCGTTCGCCGAGACCTCCAGTGCGTTGAAGAAAAAAAGGCTCTCGCGATCCATCGGCAGCTGCTGGCCGGCGTGCAGGATGCGGACTACCTGAGACTTGTGCCCGTCGATGCGGAACATCGGGGGACGGATGACAAAGGGAGCCTGTGCCGTTGCCGGCATCGAGCGACGATCACCGTCATCGATCCAGGTCTGCACCAGCGAGGGCGTGTCTGCCGTGTTGTTCAAACGCACGCTGACTTCGCGCTGGCCGGCCGGAAAGATGATCCGCGACCCTTCGATCACAACGCTTGCGCTTGCCGGGAACACGCTCGCTGCCAGCACGGCAGCACAGAGAACAGTGGGGCGAAGGAAGCTCATGACGGGATCTCCTGGGAGAGAGGACCGGCACCGCGATGCCGGTCCAGATTCAAACTCAGTTGTAGGCCACAACAATCGGAAGCACAGCCGAGAAGTCACCGGCTTCGATGTCGGCGCCGTCCTTCTCGTAGCGTGCGGTCAGGTCGATGGTGTACTTGCCCGAATTGTCGCCAGCGTCGTCCAGCGTATCGGTCTCGAGGTTCAGGACCTTGCCGTTGTGAGTGATGGCCAGCAGCGCATTCTCGGCGCCGTCCACCGCGGTGTTGGTCAGCTTGCCGCCCTTGTGCGCGGCCGGCAGGAAGGTGATTTCAACACCCGAGGTCGGGCAGGTGCTGCCGATAGCGCCCAACTTCAGCTGGAAGTTCGTGGAGCGGGTGCTTTCGTTGGTGCCGTTGGCGTTATTGGCGGTGATCGTGCGCAGATTGACAGTCGTGTCGGTACCCGTACCTACGGAGATCGAGCAGGTCGCGTCGTTGATGACACCCTTGAATTCAATGTTGGCGTCAGCGGCATTGGCCGAAGCAGCGAGGCCCAGCGACAGCGCAGCGGACAGGGCGATGAGAGTCTTGTTCATGTGGATGAGTTCCATTGATGTGGTTGTTGGTTGCCCTTCAAGCGCGCTTGCGCCGGGCTTGAGCGAAGAGGGCGTCCCCTTCGAGATCAAATGCTACGGAGAGTCCGAATTGCCAGGCATAGGACGACGACTAAATACGTTTATGGCTTGTTTGCCCCGCTGGGCTGGGTAGGACGTCACAGGATTGAACGTGCATCGCATGGCGATGGACGCTGGGACGCTCGCCCGCTAGCGTCGCGCTTGACCGGTGGCCCAGGTCAGCGATGGGCCCGCCGTAGGCACGGCGTCTGCCGAGGATGCGCACAGGCGTTGAAAGCACGCTTGCTGCCGGTGCGGCCATCGGGCTGGGAGCAAGCAGGGCTGTGGAATGGGCGCCCCTCAGCATCACCTACGATGCCGTGCCGGGGCGCCCCTGACTGTCTGACTAGTTCGAATTTTTCACGTCATCTTCACGCGCCGCATCCTGCTGCGCCTGCCAACGCTGGCGCAGCTGCCGGCGTTGCGCCGGGGATGCATACAGATAGGCGTTGAGCAGTTCGGTAAACCGCCGTTGCGCGTGGGGCGTGAGTTGCGAGAAACGGCACATCAAGGCTGCGATGCGTGCATCGAGCGAGCTTGGCACGGCGACTCCTGGGCATGGGTCAATAGGCCCTTCCACCGTATCTGCCGTGTCACACCATTCCATCGGACGATGTCCGATTGCTGCTGGATCAGTCGTCGTCATCGTGATCGACCCGATGCGCGCGCATCGCCTGCGATGCCGACACCATGCCGGTCTGTACGGCGTACTCGAAGATCTCCGCCGGGCGCTGCATGCCCAGCTTGCGCATGGCCGAATGCTTCTGCGTGCTGATGGTCTGCCGGCTGCGCTGCAGCTGCGCGGCGATCTCGGTCTGGCTGAGGCCTTCGGCGATCAAGCGCAGCACCTCGGCTTCGCGCTTGGTCAAGTGGGCCTCACCTCCCTCCGGTCGGCTGGCCAGCTGGCGCTCGACGTCGGCTGACAGATAGCCTTCGCCCTTGCGTGCGGCGCGGATGGCGCTGGCCAGTTCGCTGATGGGGTCTGCCTTGGCGACGATGCAGGCGACACCGGCCTTACGGATGCTGGCCAGCACCTGGGTTCCGCCGACACCGGTGAGCACCACCAGTGGGATTCCGGCAAAGCGGCGGCGCAGGAAACCCAGCAATGCGACGCCGTCGCCGTACTTGCCGCCGGGCATCGAAAAGTCGGTGACCGCGACGTCGACCGGCAACTTGCTCATGGCGTCAACCAATGACGTAGAATCCTCGGCGCCAGCCACCACCGTGATACCCGGCTCGTTGCCGAGTGCTTCGCGCACACCGGCCAGAATGACGGGATGGTCATCGGCGATGACGATGCGGATGTTCATGCTGCTTTCTCCTGGAAATGGTTCGCACCCTTGATGACGACCGGACGCCCGACCCCATGACCCAGCTGTCCATCCGTGTTGCGGTTGCCGACGATCACCCGGTGATACGGCTGGGCGTGCAGAGCGTGCTGGACGAAGCGCCGGCGCTGCACTGCATCGGCGCGGCGCAGGATTCGACCGAGCTGGTGGCGCTGCTGCAGCGCGAGCCCTGCGATGTGCTGGTCACCGACTATGCGATGCCGGGCGGCGCGCATGGCGATGGGCTGGCGCTGCTGGATTACCTGGGCGCGCACTTCCCGCAGCTGCGTATCGTGGTGATGACCGGGCTGGACCAGCCGTCGCTGCTCAACCGGCTGGATGCGCACGGCGTGCATGGCATCGTCAGCAAGGGCGATGATCTGCAGCATGTGCAGTCGGCGGTGATGGCGGCCTATGCCAACCGCCGCTTTCTCTCGCCCAGCGTGGCCGAAATACTGGACCGTCGCGAGCAGCGCCGCGCCACCGCCTTGTCGCCGCGCGAGCAGGAGGTGGTTGAACTGTTCATTGCCGGCCTGAGCGTGGCCGAGATTGCCAGGAAGCTGGACCGCAAGAAGCAGACCGTCAGCACGCAGAAGAACAACGCCATGCGCAAGCTGGGCATCGAGCGCGACGCCGAACTGCTGACCTTCGCTGCCGACCTGGGGCTGAAGCCGCACGGCTGAAGGCAGTTCCCCTGTAAGCCGCGTGCTCACGACGGCTGCTCCAGATCACGCCGGTAGTCATCCAGCCGTGCCTGCAGCGCCGCCTGCAGCGCGTCGAGGGCTTCTTCGTCCACCGGCATCGCATCGCGCAGGTCGCGCTCGATGGCGCCGCACTGCTCGGCCAGGGACCGCTCACCCAGCATCTGCAATGCGCCCTTGAAGGCATGAACGCGCTCCAGCAGGTAGCTGGCATTGCCCTGTGCGCGGGCGTCGGCGATGGACTGCAGATCCTTGTCGCCGGTGTCGACGAAGATCCTGCGGATCGCCGCCGAGACTGTTCGCGGCACCGGTTGGGTGGGCGGCGTGCGTTCAACCTTGCCGGATGACGATTCCCAGCGCGCCAACCCTGCCTCCAGGCGTTCCAGGTTGAGCGGCTTCAGCAGCAGATCATCGATGCCGGCCGCCAGGCAACGCTCGCGCTCACTGGCCAGTGCGGTAGCGGTGATGGCTACGATGGGCAGCGACTGGCCACGCTTGCGCAGCTCGCGCGCCAGCGCATAGCCATCCATCACCGGCATGTTGATGTCGGTCAGTACCGCGCGATAGCGTCCGTCCTGCCACTGAGCCAGGGCTTCCTCGCCGTTCTCGGCGGTGTCCACCGCAAAGCCGATCTCTTCCAGCTGCTGCTGGATCAGCTCGCGGTTCACCGCGTTGTCTTCCACCAGCAACACACGCCCGCGGGCCGCGCTGGCCGCCGGCACCGGCGCGGGGGGGGGCGGCAGGCGCGCGGCCGTCCACGCCTTCGCCGGGCCCCAGTGCCTCAAGCACGGCCTCGCTGGCATAGCTGCTGACCTCGATGCGGTCGCCACGCGTTTCCGCGCTGAGCGGGCCCTGCGCATGGGCATGCACGGTGCGCGTGTAGCCCTGCATCAGCTGCTGCTCTTCGTCGATGCTCCATGCGCGGTGGTCGCCCACGATCAGCAACGCGTCGCCGCCCTCGTCGTCGTTCTGCGGGCGGTCGAGCACCGTGGCGGTCGCGCCCCACGCGACCAGCAGGCGCTCCATCTCGGTGCGCCATTCCGGCGTGCTCGACAGCACCGTCACCCGCCGGCCGCGCAGCGGCTGCGGGGGCGGTGGCTGCAATGCCTGCACCTGCATCGGCAGCAGCAGGGTGAAGCTGCTGCCAACCCCTTCGGTGCTTTCCACCGACACTTGCCCGCCCATGGCCTGGGCGATCTGCAGGCACAGTGCCAGGCCAAGCCCGCTGCCGCCGTAACGGCGCGAAACACTCGCGTCGGCCTGCTGGAACGGCTGGAACAGCTGCGCGGTCTGTTCCGGGCTCATGCCGATGCCGGAGTCGATGACCTGCACGCGCAGTTGCGCTCCCTGCCCTGCTGCGCGGTGTAACTCTGCCCGCAGCAGGATGCGCCCGGACTCGGTGAACTTGACCGCGTTGCCCACCAGGTTGGTGAGGATCTGGCGGATGCGATGGGCATCGCCCACGCAGCGCTGGTCGGCCGCCGCGTCCACGGTGAAGTACAGGCGTACGCCCTTGCGCAGGGCGTCGGGCGCGAACAGCAGCGCCACGCCTTCGATCAGCGGGCGCAACGCGAAGGGCACGGGCTCCACGTCCAGCTGGCCGGCCTCGATCTTGGAGAAATCCAGCACGTCACTGATGATGCGCATCAGCGCGTCGGCCGAGAAGCGGATGCGGTCCAAGCGCTCGCGCTGCCCCGGTTGCAGCGGCGAACGGGCCAGCAGCTCCAGATGGCCCAGCACGCCGTTGAGTGGCGTGCGGATCTCATGGCTCATGGTGGCCACGAAGGCGGACTTGGCCCGGTTGGCCGCCTCGGCGGACTGGCGTGCGGCTTCGGAATCCTCGCGTGCACGGCGCAGGTTGTCTTCCAGTTCCACCTGGGCGGTGACGTCGCGCAGTGCGCAGACCCACACCGGCTGTTCGTAATAGGTGGCCTGCGCCATGCTGATCTGCAGCTGGGTGGCGGTGCCCGATTCGGCGGGCGACCACTGCAGTTCCAGCACTTCATCGATGCTGGCATTGCGGCCCAGTTCGGCAAGGCGCGCATACAGCGGCGGCAGCGTGGCGTCCTCGCCGGCCTCGTGTACGGTCTCGACCAGCTGGCGTGCCGTGTCGTTCTGCAGCAGCGGCTCGCCGTTGCTGCGCGACAGCAGCGCCAGGCCGATCGGCGCGGTACCGATGATGACCCGGCTCAGCGCCTCACTCTCGTACACCCGCGACGCATCGGCCAGCGCCGGGGTGAATACACGCCGGTCGATGCGCTGCAGCAGCCACCACAGCAGCCCGATGATCAGCAGTGCGCTGAGCGCGCGCGCCAGCAGGTACGGCCCCTGGCTGCGCCAGACGTCGGACCAGTCGTAGACGTGGCCGAGCGTCCAGTCCACGCCCGGCAGCCTGCATGCCACCACGAACCGCCCCTGGCTGTACCGCCGCAACGGCTGTGCACCCGCGCGCCCTCCGTTGCCTGGGGGCAGTGTCATCAGCAGGCTCTGTTCCCGGCTGGTCAGGCCACCGGTACTGAGCACGACCTGCCGGTCTGCAGTGGTGACCAGGTAGCGGCCCTGCTCACGCGCCTCCAGCTGGGCCTTGATGGTGCCGATCGATTCGAACACCACACGCCGGAAATAGGGCGTGGTGCCTTCGGCCAGGGTGACCATGCCGACCAGCGACGGCTGGCCGGTGAACGGGTTGATGCCATAGCGCGACAGCAGGCGCCCCTCGCGTGCGGCCTCGCGGATCGGGCCGGGCCGCGGCGGCACCTGGCGGACCTGTGCTTCTTCGTGCAGCAGCCGTGCAAAGGCCTGCTGGCGGGTGGCCACGCCCAGGGTCTGCAAGAGCTGGGCTTCGTCACCGATGTTGGACACTGCCAGCAGCCGCCCCTGCGGCTCGTAGGCATAGACCAGCAGCGGCCCGGAGGCATTCTGCGACGTGATCGAATCGGCGGTGTAGGCCGAGTAGATGTCCACCATGCCCAGGTAGGCGGCCAGCTCCTGTTCCGGCAACGGATTGTTCTTCAGCCCCAGCACCAGCCACGGCACCGCAGTGCGTCCTTCGGCGCGGACCAGCACTTCTTCGCCCTGTGCGTGGAAGCGTCCGGCCAGCGCAGCGCCGGTGGCAATCAACCCCGGGCGCTGGTCGCGCCACAGCACGTCATTGCCGTTGATGGAGGTGGCGTAGGCACGATCACGCTGCAGCAGGTAGTACTCGACCGCCGCACGGGCCTCGTTGAACGAGTGCCGCTCGCGGGCATGGAACTCTTCGACATCGGCGATGGAACTGACGATGGCGGTCAGCAGCACCAGCACGGTGATCAGCGCCCCGCCCCCGAACAGCAGCCGGCGGCGCAGCTGGCGCAGGTCGTCCAGGCGCGTGGCGGCCGAGCGCCTGCCGGGGCCATGCACTGCATCTGAGCCTGCCATGACCGTGATCCTGAGGTGAGTGCCCATGCAATTTATCCGATTGCAGCACGGGCTGTCAGGCTGGGCGCTGGCCCCGGCAGGGCCTGCTGCACGGCCTGGTACAGCGCATTACTGGCGTAGCAGGACACCATGGCTGTCTGCCCGTCCCAGCGCGCCCGCACCGGCCCATCGCGGCTGACCAGCACGCGCGGAATGCCGCGCTCGGCGATGCGCAGCAGCTGGTCCGGCGCCGGCTCGAACAGAACGACGGCGGCCAGGTCGGCAACGGGCGGGGCGCCGTGCTCCAACGGGTTGAGGAACTGCACCTGTGCGCCCCAGTCCTGCAGCCGGCGCCCGAGTTCGTCACGCCATGGCCCGGCCGAGGCCAGCAGGCCGATCGAGTGGCCCTGCAGGGGCACGGCCGGGCGCACGCTGGGTGTGCCCAGCAGCGGCGCCTCGACGATGAAGCGACTGCCGACCCCCTGCGTGCTTTCCACCCAGATGCGACCGCCCATGCACTCACACAGCTGCTGGCACAGCGCCAGGCCCAACCCGGACCCGCCGAAACGCTGCAGGATGCTGGCATCGGCCTGCACGAAAGGCTGGAACAGGCGCGCGCATTCGTCGGCACTGAGGCCAATGCCGGAGTCGGTCACTTCCAGGCGCAGATGGCTGCCGCTCTCGCCACGCAGGCAGGACACGCGCAGCTGCACCCGCCCCGAGGCGGTGAACTTCAGTGCATTGCTGGCCAGGTTGCGCAGCACCCGCTCGATCGTGCCCATCAGCGCGACCACCGCGGTCGGTACACCCGGGTCCACCACGCAATCCAGCTGCAGCCCCTTGGCCTGCGCCACCGGGGCATACAGCAGGGCCACGCGTTCAAGCATCGCCACCGGCGAGAAGCGCTCGGGATGCAGCGTCCACTGCCCCGACTCGATGCGCGACAGGTCCAGCACGTCGGTGATGACATCCATGAGCGCATCGGCCGACTGGCGCAGGCGCAGCACCCGTTCACTGGCCTCGGCCGGCAGCGGTGCGCGGCCCAGCAGTTCCAGATGACCGATGATGCCGTGCAGCGGCGTGCGCAGTTCGTGGCTCATTGCCGCCACGAAATTCGACTTGGCATGGCTGCCGGCCTCGGCCTCGGCCCAACGCCCCTGCTCGTGCTGGACTGCACGCACATGGTCGCTGATGTCTTCCACGATCAGCAGCACGCTGCCCGGCCAGCTTCCATTGCCGCAGTACAGATGCGTGCGGTGGTACAGGCGCTGGCCGTGGTCGAGCACGCGCGGCAGATCGTCGCTGAGGGTCACCGGGCCATTGCCGAGGTCAGCCGTGGTGACTGCTGCACGCAGCTGCCGGATCAAGCGCGCCCCGGTGGCCCGGTCCATGTCCTGCAACGGGCCATTCCAGTCCTGGATGTCGCCGGTGGCCGCGTCCATCAATGCCACGCCCACCGGAACATGTTCCAGCAACAAACGCAGGCGCCGATCACGGGCATAGATGGCCTTCACCTGGCGCAGCGCCGGCGAGTACATGCGCCGGTGCAGCCACAGCAACAGCCCCCACAGCAGCACCAGCCCGCCCAGCAGCATCGCCGCACTGCTCAGCAGCATCGGGGTGATGCTGCGCAGGATGTCGGCCCAACAGTAGGTTTCCACCAGCGTCCACGGCGTGCCGTCCACCGCCAGTGCAAGGGTGAAGCGGCCATTGTGGTAACGCGCACGGGTGGCATCGCCGAGCAGGATCCAGTCGCGATCCACGCCGGGACCATGGCGTGCCGCCGCCGGCTGGTTGGCGCTCAACAGGCGCAGGCCGTCACGATCAAGCAGCGAAAGATAGCCCTGACTGTTGCGGGCCAGCAGAGTCTGCAGGCCGGCAACCGGCTCATAGGCGACGAAGGTGGCGAACGGGCGACCGGCCTCGCTGGCCTGGAACACTGAAACCAGCGATGCCTCGCCACTGATCGGATGACGGCCGAAGGACCGCCGCGGCTGATTGCTGCTGGCGACGCTTTCCAGCAACGGCATCTGGTCGACGCTGGACGCGGGTGCCAGCAGGTGCGCTGGCGCCCGCAGATGTTCAAACACCTCGGCACGCGAGGTGACCGCCAGTGCCTCGCGCAGGCTGCGCTCGGTCAGGCCCTTGTCCAGCGACAGATACTGGCCGCTGGGGTCGAAAAAGTACGACACGCTGGCCGGTTCGCCGTCGTTCGGCGTGCTGGTCAGCCGCTGGATCAGCGACACCGCCGCACTCAGCTCCAGGTAGCGTTCCAGCGTTCGCGGCGCCCACGCGGCAGTGGCCAGGCCCAGTGCCATCTGCGGCTTGCTGCCGTCGTCGGCCACCACCACCAGGCGCTGGTCGCCCTGCAGGTAGGCGGCGCGCAGCGCCTCCGGGCTGTACTGGCCCAGCTGGATGTTCCGGCCCCAGGCGTACTCGGCCATGTTGGCCAGCCGTGCATAGCTGGCGTCCTGCCGGCCCAGCTGGATCTGCAGCGCATTGTGGGCGCGGCGGAATTCGGCGATGCGGCGTGCTTCATAACTGTTCACCTGCACCACGATGAGGGTGACCAGCACGCTGATCGACAACAGGCTGAGCACTGCGCCACAGGCCAGCATCAGGCGCCGCGGATAGCGCTTGAGCGCCAGCAGCTCGCCTGCAGCAGCCGCGCCCGCCTTGGTGCGGGTACGCAGACGGCGCAAGGTATCTGCAATGGAAGGAGGGGTGGACGTCATGGCGGTCGTATCCCGAAACGCCTGATGAGGGCTGGGTGAACAGCATGGAAGCTGCGGCCCGGCGCAGATGTAGGACGATGTCCAAAAACCGCTGCATGAATGACGCATTCACCCGCCATCGAGATTTCGAACTTGTCCGCTATATCGCGGCCTCCCAGCCCGCCATCCTGCCCCCGATCCAGAACGGGAGTGCGGCCATGCAGGGGCGGAGGATGCGAGAGCGCCTATGGGTGCTGAAGCTGATGCTGGGCCATGCCTGCCGGCGCGCCGGCCTGCGGCTTGGCGTGCTGGCATCACCTCTGTTGCCCGGGTGGCTGCATTCCTGGCTTGCCGAACAGGCCTTCGCCTGGCTGGGCCCGACGCTGCTGGCGGGCCGGTTCAATCGCCTGCGCGCACGCGTATACGCATCAGGGTGCACGCAGGCGGAGGCGACCCGATGGACAGCGCGTGCGCTGGCCCGCGCCTGGCTGCGACGGGTGCGCTGGCACCGCCTGTTATCGCTCCCGCACGCTGAACTGCAACGCCACCTGCGATCGATGACCTGGCACGACCCGCAGGGCCTGTGGCCCGCTTCCGCCGGCCGTCGCGGCGTGGTCTGCGTGCTGCCAAGCGGCGACGCCGAGCTTGGGCTGGCCGCAGCATTGGATCGCCCGGGCGCACCGGCCCATTATTTCGTGCGCTGCCCTCATCACGAGCAGTCGCGCGCGTACCGCACGCTGCTGGCGCTGCAGCGCGTGGGGCACCGGTTGGACGTGGATCGCGATGGAACGCGCGGCATGGCGTGGCGCCAGCTGCGGCGCGGGGCCAAGGTCTTTACGCTGCTGACCATGAATGACGTGGCCGCCAGCGACGTCGTGCCGGCGCCGCTGCGTCTTGCGCGCCTGGCCGGCGTACCGGTACTGCTGCTGGGGCACCGTTGCGACGGGGTCGGCGCCGGCACGCTGCACGTTGTGGGCGAGTATGCCGGCGCGGCACTGGATACCGGGTCCCCCCGGCTGCTTGAATCCGCCCGCCGCTTCCTTCGTGCATCGCCCCATGACTGCCACGCCGCGGCTGCCTGAACGCCGAAGGCCATCGTGCGATCAGGTGCGACAAGCTGCGTACCAGCTACCACGGTGGGAGGTATGCTGGCAGGCCCTGCTTGTGAGACACCCGTCATGCGTACCCTGTACCCGGCCATCGAGCCCTACCACCAGTTCACCCTGGCGGTGAGCGATCTGCACACCCTGCACATCGAGGAGTGCGGCACGCCGGACGGAATACCGGTGGTGTACCTGCACGGCGGGCCGGGCGCCGGCATTTCGCCGACCCATCGCCGCTTCTTCGACCCGGCGCGCTACCGCATCGTGCTGATCGACCAGCGTGGCAGCGGGCGCTCCACGCCGTTCGGCGAGCTGCGCGACAACACCACGCAGGCGCTGGTGGCCGACATCGAGAAGGTGCGTGAGCATCTGGGCATCGAACGCTGGCTGGTCTACGGCGGCTCCTGGGGCTCGACGCTGTCGTTGGCCTATGCGCAGGCGCATCCCGCGCGTGCGACCGGCCTGATCGTGCGCGGCGTGTTCCTCGGCCGCGAAATCGAAAACCGCTGGTTCGCAGAGGCCAGCGGCGGTGCGCGCTGGATCTTCCCCGAACGCTGGGACCGCTACGAGGCCTATATTCCGGAGGGCGAGCGCGCCGACATGATCGCGGCCTATTGGACACGCCTGGACAGCGCCGATGAAGCCACCCGCATCGAAGCGGCACAGGCGTGGCTGGGCTGGGAAGACAACGCCGCCACCCTGCAGCACGATGTGGATGCCGTATCCACCGATGATCCGCTGGACACGCTGGCGAAGGCGCGCATCGAGGCGCACTACTTCCGTAATGGCATCTTCCTTGAAGCCAACCAGCTGCTGCGCGATATCGACCGCATCCGCCACCTGCCCGGCGTGATCGTGCAGGGCCGCTACGACATTATCTGCCCGCCGCGCAGCGCCTGGGATCTGGCCAAGGCATGGCCGGAAGCGCGGCTGGAAATGGTGACCTCGGGCCACAGTGCCAACGAACTGGCCACGGTTGACGCGCTGGTACGTGCCACGGATGCGTTTGCCGACCAGTTCGGCCAGTGCAGCTGAGCTGCCGCCTCAGCAGGCGACCGTGAACCCCACCGTGGTCAGCCCCTCGTGGCTGGCCACGAACACGTCGCCACCATGCAGCATGGCGATGGCCTTGACGATCGACAGCCCAAGGCCGTGATGGCGTTCGCCCCGGTACTCACGGGCCTGGTCCACGCGGTAGAAGCGCTCGAACAGCAGCGGCAGGTGCTCGGCGGCGATGCCCGCACCCTCGTTCATCACCGCGATGCGCGCGCCCTCGCCTTCGGCCTGCAGCTGCACGCGCACCTCGCTTCCCGGCCGCGCATGCTGCACGGCGTTGTGCAGCAGGTTGGTCAATGCCCGCCGGAACAGCGAGGGATCGATGCGGGCGGTGGCGTCACCCTCGATGTGCAGGGTCAGCCCGGCATCCTCGAACAACAGCTCGAGGAAATCGCCTGCAGCCGCCACTTCCTCGGCCAGCGCAACCTGACGGGTCTCCATGGCGATGTCACCCTGCCCGGCACGCGACAGGAACAGCATGTCGTTGACGATGGCACGCAGCCGCTCCAGCTCTTCCAGGTTGGACTGCATCACCTCCTGCAGTTCGGCGTTGTCGCGCGGCCGTGACAACGCCACCTGGGTCTGGCCCATCAGGTTGGCCAGCGGCGTGCGCAGTTCGTGGGCGACGTCGGCGTTGAAGCCATCCAGGCGGGTGTAGGCCGCTTCCAGCCGGTCCAGTGCGCCATTGAACGCGCCGGTCAGGTGGCCCAGTTCCGCAGGCAGGCCATCGGCCGCGAGGCGTTGCGACAGCCGTTGTGGACTGAGCGAGCGCGCCTCGTTCGAAAGCGCGCGCAGCGGTGCCAGCCCCAGGCGCGCGATCCAGTAGCCAAGCCCGGCCACCAGTAGCACGCCCAGCGCACCGGCGATCAACAGCGCCCACGCAAAGCGCTGCAATGCGTGGGTGTAGGGCTCCGAATCGATGCCGATCCAAAGATCCACGGCCGGCCGCACCCCCTTGCCGGGCACGTGCTCGTAGAGGGTGCGCAATGGGTGCTCGCCTGCCCGCTGCAACGTCCCCATCCCCGCATCGCCCTTGGCCGGTGGCCGCACCGAAGGACGCTCCGCCCCGATGCGGAAGGTCGGGTCATCACTCCAGGCCCAGACCAGCGTGTCGCGGTCGCCGGAGATCAGGTTGCCGACCTTGTCGCGCACCTTGCTCCAGCGTTCGCGGGTATCGCACATCGCCACGCTGCCGCTGACCGCGTGCAGCTTGGTCTGCAGCTCGGCATGCTGGTAGCGCACCACCTGCCGCTCCAGCACGCCGTATACGCCGATGCCCAGCAGGGTGAACACCAGCAGCGCAGCCAGCGCGAACATCGCCGACAGGCGCTGCGCAATCGACATCCTCATCGACCATCGTCCTCGTCGTCACGCACTTCCAGCACGTAGCCCATGCCGCGCACCGTGTGCAGCAGCTTGCTGGGGTACGGGCCATCGAGTTTGCTGCGCAGCCGCTTGATCGCCACTTCCACCACGTTGGTGTTGCTGTCGAAGTTGATGTCCCATACCTGGGCGGCAATCACCGTCTTGGACAGGATCTGTCCACGCCGCTGCGCCAGCAACGCCAGGAGCGCGAACTCCTTGCCGGTCAGGTCCAGTCGTGCGCCGTCACGATAGGCGCGGCGTGCCAGCAGGTTCACCTGCAGGTCGCCCACCTGCAGTTCGGTCGGCTCCTGCTGGCGCCCGCGCCGCACCAGTGCCTGCAGGCGCGCCAGCAGTTCGATGAACGAGAACGGCTTGACCAGGTAGTCGTCGGCGCCCTGCCCCAGCCCATGCACGCGATCATCCACGCGATCACGCGCGGTCAGCATGATCACCGGAGTCTGCTTGCTGCGGCGCAGTTCGCGCAGCACGTTGAAGCCATCCATGCCCGGCAGCATCACGTCCAGCACGATCACGTCGTAGTCGAACTCGCGGGCGAGGTGCAGGCCGGTCACGCCGTCGGAGGCCAGGTCCACTGCCCAGCCCTGCTCGCCCAACCCGGTGCGCAGGTAATGGGCGGTCTTGCTCTCATCCTCGACGATCAGCAGTTTCATCCGGGCTCCGTCAGCGCGGCGCCTGCCGCTGCCCTGCGCTCACGTCGGCGCTGCAGGAACAGCCGGTCCAGGGCCAGGTAGATCACCGGGGTACTGTACAGGGTCAGCACCTGGCTGATCAGCAAGCCACCCACCACCGCCACGCCCAGTGGCTGGCGCAGCTCCGAGCCGGTACCGAAGCCGATCATCAGCGGGATGGCGCCGAGCAATGCCGCCAGCGTGGTCATCATGATCGGGCGGAAACGGGTCAGGCAGGCCTCATGGATGGCCTGCAATGGCGTTAGCCCACGATTGCGCTGCGCATCGAGGGCGAAGTCGACCATCAGGATGCCGTTCTTCTTGACGATGCCGATCAGCAGCACGATGCCGATCAGCGCCATGATCGAGAAATCCAGGCCCCACAGCCACAGCATCAGCACCGCACCGATACCGGCCGAAGGCAGGGTGGACAGGATGGTGAGCGGGTGCACGAAACTCTCGTAGAGCACACCGAGGATGATGTAGACCGCCAGCAATGCGGCCAGGATCAGCATCGGCTGGCTGGCCAGCGACTCCTGGAACGCCTGCGCGGTACCCTGGAAGCGGCCGCTGATGCTGGCAGGCATACCGATCTGCGCCTGTGCCTGCTCGACCAGCGTTACTGCCTCGCCCAGCGAGACACCCGGCGCCAGGTTGAACGACAGGTTCACCGCCGGCAGCATGCCATTGTGGCTGATCGACAGCGGACCGTTGCCCGGCGGCTGCACCTGCGCCACGGCCGACAACGGGACCATCTGCCCGGTGAGCGGCGAGCGCAGGTGGAAGTAGGACAACGCGTCGACCTGGCCGAGCAGGCCGGGTGCGATCTCCAGGATCACCCGGTACTGGTTGGTGTCGGTCTGGAACTCGTTGATCTGGCGTTGGCCGAAGGCGTCGTAGAGCACCTGGTCGATATCGTTGGCGGTCAGGCCGAAGCGCGCTGCGGCGGTGCGGTCGATCTGCAGCCGGGTGACACTGGCGCCGACCTGCTGGTCGTTGGACACGTCGCGCAGCTGCGGCAGGCCGCGCAGGCGCGTGGTCAGCTGTTCGGCCCAGCGCGACAGTTCGCGGCTTTCCTGCCCGCGCAGGGCGTACTGGTACTGGGTGCGCGACGGCCCGGCACCCAGGTTGATGTCCTGCGCGGCACGCATGTACACGGTGATGCCGGGCACGCTGGCCATCTTCGCGCGCAGGCGGTCGATGAAGGCGTGCACGTCCACGTCGCGGTCGCCACGGTCCTTGAGGATGAACCAGAAACGCCCGTTGGACAGGGTCTGGCTGCCGCCGGTCGCGCCCACGGCATGGTTGTAGGCCAGCAGCGCCGGGTCCTCGGCGGCGATCTTCGCCAGTTGCTGGTGCTTGGCCGCCATCTCCTCGAAGCCGATGTCCTGTGCCGCTTCGGTGGTGGCAACGACGAACGCGGTGTCCTGCAACGGGAAGAAGCCCTTGGGAATCATCACGTACGACACTACGGCCACCGCCACGGTGACGCCGAAGCCGAGCAGTATCAGTCGTGGATGGCCCAGCGCCCATTGCAGGCTGCGGTCGTAGCCGGCCAGCAGGCGCCCGGCCAGCGTGTCCTGGCTGTCACGGTGTGCCGGCATGCGCTTCATCAGGTGCGCGGCCATCATCGGCGCCAGTGTCAGCGAGGCCACGATGGAGATCAGGATGGCCACGGTAATGGTCAGCGCGAACTCGGCGAACAGGCGCCCGACCACGCCGCCCATGAACAGCAGCGGGATGAACGCCGCGATCAATGACAGGCTGATCGAGACCACGGTGAAACCAATCTCCTCGGCCCCCTTCAGGGCGGCCTCGATCGGCCCCAATCCGGCCTCCCGATGACGATGGATGTTCTCCACCACCACGATGGCATCGTCCACCACGAAGCCGACCGCCACCACCAGTGCCACCAGGGTGAGATTGTTGAGGCTGAAGCCGGCCACGTACATGGCGGCGAACGTGGCCACCAGTGCCACCACCAGCACCGCGCCGACGATGAGCGTGGCCGACAGCTGGCGCAGGAACAGGCCCATCACCAGCACCACCAGCACGATGGTCAGCACCAGGGTCACTTCCACTTCGTGCAGCGAGGCGCGGATGGTGCGCGTGCGGTCGTTGAGTACGTCCACATCGACGCTGGCCGGCAGGTTGGCACGCAGCTCCGGTAGCGCTGCCAGCACTGCGTCGGTGGTGCGCACGATGTTGGCGCCCGGCTGCCGGCTGATGATCAGGCCCACGCCCGGCTGCCCGTTCGGCCACGCCTGCACGTAGGCGTTCTCGGCACCGTCGACCACCTGCGCGACATCGCCCAGCGTCACCGGCGAGCCCGCGCGATAGGCCACCACCAGCTGCCGGTAGTCCTGCGCATCGAACAACTGGTCATTGGCTTCAAAGGTGGACGTGCGCTGCTCGCCCATCAGCGCGCCCTTGGCCTGGTTGAGGCTGGCGTTCTGGGCTACCCCGCGCAGGTCGGACAGGGTCATGCCCATCGCCGCCAGGCGCTCCGGCTGGGCCTGGATGCGGATGGCCGGGCGCTGCTGGCCGACGATGTTGACCTCGGACACGCCACTGATCTGGCTGATCGAACGCGCCAGCCGGCTTTCGGCCAGATCGCTCAGCTCGGTCATCGACATCTGCGCCGACACCACGCTGAGTACCAGGATCGGACTGTCGGCCGGATTGACCTTGCGCCAGGTAGGCAGGTTCGGCAGGTCGCTGGGCAGGCGCCCGGCGGCGGCATTGATCGCCGCCTGCACTTCCTGTGCGGCGGTATCGATGTCCTTTTCCAGATCGAACTGCAGCGTGATCGAGGTGCTGCCCAGCGCGCTGGTGGAGGTCATCTCGATGATGCCTGGCACGCCGGTCAGCTGCGTTTCCAGTGGCGTGGCGACCGCTGATGCCATGGTGTCGGCACTGGCCCCGGGCAGGCTGGCATTGACCCGGATGGTGGGAAATTCGGCCTCCGGCAGCGGCGCCACCGGCAGCCGTGGCAGTGCAGCCACGCCCAGCAAAACCACCGCCAGGGTGAGCAACGTGGTCGCCACCGGGTGCCTGACGAACCAGCTGGACAGCGAGACGCGCGCACTCATGGGGCGGCCCCGCCCTTGGCAGCGGGTACGGCCGCTGCCGCGGCTTCAGCGACGACCACACCCGGGCGCAGGCGCGACTGGCCGTCGCGCACGATCACATCGCCCACGCGCAGTTCGCCCTGCACCGCCACCTGCCCGTTCTCGGCCTCGCCGACGGTGACCGGCAGTACTTCCACGCTGCCGTCGCCGAGCACGCGATAGACGAAGCTGCCGTCCACGCCGCGCTGGATGGCCGCCGCCGGCACCACCAGGGCGCCGGTGCTCTGGCCGGTGCGCACGCGCACGCTGACCAGCTGGCCGGGCCACAACCGATCATCGGCATTGGCAAAGCGCGCACGCAGGCGCACGGTGCCGGAGGTTTCCTCCACCTGGTTGTCGATCACCTGCAGGCGGCCTTCGGCCAACAGCAGGCCACCATCCCGGTCCAGCGCCTGCACCGCCACTTCACCGGACGCCAATGCCTGCCGCAGCTGCGGCAATGCGTCCTGCGGCAGTGCGAACACCACCGAGATCGGGTCGGTCTGCTGCACGGTGACCAGCCCCTGGGTATCGGTGGCCCGCACCAGATTGCCTGGATCGACCTGGCGCAGGCCGATGCGGCCGTCCATCGGCGCCAGGATGCGGGTGTACGACAGCTGCACCTGCGCGGCGTCCACCGCCGCCTGGTTGCCGTGCCCGGTCGCCTGCAGCTGCTGTACCGTCGCCGCCTGTTGTTCAAGCATCTGCCGCGAGACCAGCTGGTCGGTGGACAGCTGCTGCAGGCGGGCGAGGTCCGAGCGTGCGGCATCCAGCGTGGCGCGGTCACGCACCACTGCGGCCTGCGCGCCGCCCAGATCGGCGCGGATCGCGCGATCATCGATGCGGGCCAGCAGCTGTCCCTTGCTCACCTTCTGGCCTTCCTCGAACAGCACCTCGGTGAGCACGCCATCGACCTGCGGCCGCAGCACCGCGCTCTGCAGCGACTGCACCGTGCCTACGCCGCTGCGCCAGTGCGCCACGTCGCGCTGCTCGACGCGTCCGGTGACCACTGGCACCGGTGGCGGGGTGCTGGCCGGCTGCGCGTCACCCCGCGACACGCCATGGAACAGCATCACCAGCGACAGCACCACCAGCAGCAGTGCGCCCAGTGCGAGGTGGCGGCGACGCATTCGTGCGGACAGGAAAGGAATTCGCATGCGGGGAGTCCATACCGGTGCCGGCGCGGGGGCTGCGCGGGCCTGATGCCATCCTTACCGGTAGCCTCCGGCGCCTGGCTGTCGCCTGGCTGACAATTCCGTCAGCTGGTCGTCCCTCGGGCGTCCCGTGAACGATGGCCCACCCACGTGCGCGATCACCGGCCTTCTTCGCGCTTCCCTTACGGAGCGGTGCCGATGATCCGGCCAAGGGCGCCACGCTGGCGATCCCACAGCCTCCCAGGAGAACGCCATGACCGGTTTCCGCTTCGTCCCCGCTGCCCTCGTGATTGCCAGCACCCTGCTGCTGGTTGCCTGCTCCAAGCCACAGGAAGCCAGCAAGGCCACTGCGGCCGAAGACGTCACCCAGGTGAAGCTGCTTCCCTCCTACGAGTCACTGGACAAGGACAAGGACGGCATCGTCACCCTGGCCGAAGTGGATGCGGTCGCACCGGACTGGGCCGAGCGCCTGCACACCTGCGATACCGACCGCGACCAGAAACTGAGCCGCGGCGAATACGACGTCTGCAAGCAGACCGCAGCTGCGGCCGCGCATTGATTCCCGGCGCCGGCGCGCCCGTGTGCGCGCCTGGCCGTGTTGGCCGCGCACGCTCTCCCGCCCGTGGCTATACCAAGGTATAGCCGGGCTAACCCACGAGCCTCTAGGACTGCCCCATTCAGGGGCGGACAATAGCGCCACTGGCCAGGGCAACCCTGGCCGGCACCCTCCCCTCATGGAGACGCAGATGGACCCCGACCCTGCCGGGCGCGACGCGCCCCGGATGCCTGCCTGTTGCCTGTTCCTGGCGCCTGCCCGCCGGTCCCTGCCTGCCTGAGTGACGGGGGATCGCCAGGTGCCGCCTGCCTGGAGATCGCCCCCATGTCCTACAAGATCCTCTACATCACCCTGCGCCGCCTGATCGGTGAGCGCGATGTTGCCGCCCTGCGCAGCCAGCTGCTGCAGCACGGCCCGGTCATGTTCGCCCGTTCGCTCTCGCTCGGCTCGCCACGCGTGGTCGCCGACGCGCTGTCGCTGCTGCCGATCAGCGAGCGCATCAACGTTCTGCGCCATCTGCCCTACCCGCTGCGCGATGCAATGAAGCCGCTGTGCATCGGTGGCAGCCAGCGCCTGCACATGCAGCCGTGGTCGCCGGCGGTGCTGGCGATGCGCCACGCCTGACCTGTTCCATCCGTTCCGTTCGTGTTCCGGCCCCGGCCGGCTCTGACATTCGAGGAGAGTCCCATGAGCCTGCTCAACGCCTGGTTCAATGCCTTCCTGCGCAGCCGTCGCGCAGGCAACCTGTTCCGCCGCCGTGCGATGCCCGAGGCCGGCTTCGGCCCGGGCAGCGCCGAAGCGGCGCCGTTCGCGCTTACCACTGGCCTGGTCACCCTGGCCCAGCAGCCGGAAGCGGAGCTGTTGGCCACGCTCGATTCGCATGCCGATGGCCTCAGCCCGCATGAGGCCGGGGAGCGGCTGGCCACGCTCGGCCCCAACGAGGTCGATCACGAAAAGCCGCTGCCGTGGTGGCGCCACCTGTGGCAGTGCTACCGCAATCCGTTCAACCTGCTGCTGACCGTGCTGGCAGCGGTGTCGTGGCTGACCGAGGACCTCAAGGCGACGATCGTGATCGGCGCGATGGTGCTGCTGTCCACACTGATCCGCTTCGTGCAGGAGGGCCGTTCCAACCGCGCGGCCGAACGCCTGAAGGCCCTGGTCGGCAACACCGCACGCGTGCTGCGCCGCAATCCGGGTACCGAGGCCGCCGACGTGGCCGACCAGTACTTCGGTGCGCACCTGCACAGCCGTCGCCCGGCACGCCTGCTGGACCTGCCGATCCGTGAGCTGGTGCCCGGCGACCACATCGTGCTGTCGGCCGGCGACATGATTCCGGCCGACTGCCGCGTGCTGACCGCCAAGGATCTGTTCGTGGCGCAGGCGGCGATGACCGGTGAATCGCTGCCGGTGGAGAAGTTCGCGCACCCGGGCGATGGCCTGGCCGGCCTGCTGGAGCAGCACAACCTGCTGTTCATGGGCACCAACGTGGTGTCCGGCACCGCCACCGCCATCGTTCTGGCTACCGGCAACCGCACCTACTTCGGCACCCTGGCCCAGCGCAGCACCGCCACCGACCGTGCGCCCACCGCATTCCAGGCCGGCGTCAACAGCGTCAGCTGGCTGCTGATCCGCTTCGCGCTGGTGATGGTGCCGTTCGTGTTGCTGATCAACGGCTGGACCAAGGGCGACTGGACCGAGGCGTTCCTGTTCGCACTGTCGGTGGCAGTGGGGCTGACCCCGGAAATGCTGCCGATGATCGTCACCTCCACCCTGGCCAAGGGTGCGGTGCTGCTGTCGCGGCGCAAGGTGATCGTCAAGCGCCTGGATGCGATCCAGAACTTCGGCGCGATGGAAGTACTGTGCACCGACAAGACCGGCACCCTCACCCAGGACAAGATCGCGCTGGAACGCCACACCGACGTGTTCGGTAACGATTCGGAGGACGTGCTGGCCTTCGCCTACCTCAACAGCCATTTCCAGACCGGGCTGATCAACCTGCTCGACCGCGCGGTGCTGGAGCACGTGGAGCTGCAGAGCTCGCTGCGGTTGTCGCAGGACTACCACAAGGTGGACGAAATCCCGTTCGACTTCGAGCGCCGCCGCATGTCGGTGGTGGTCTCCGAGCGCGAGGATCATCACGAGCTGATCTGCAAGGGCGCGGTGGAAGAAATGTTGGCCGTGTGCAGCACCGTGCGCGAGAACGGCCACGACATGCCGTTGGACGAGCGGCGCCTGGCGCGCGTACGGCAGACCACCGAGGAACTGAACGAACAGGGCCTGCGCGTGGTGGCGGTGGCGATGAAGGAAACCGCAGCCAGCCAGACCGCATACTCGCAGGCCGACGAGTGCGACCTGACCCTGGTCGGCTACGTGGCCTTCCTCGACCCGCCGAAGGAGTCCGCCGCGCAGGCACTGCAGGCATTGGCCGCGCATGGCGTGGAGGTGAAGGTATTCACCGGCGACAACGAACTGGTCACCGCCCGCGTCTGCGCCCAGGTCGGGTTGGACGCCGATACCATCCTGACCGGCCCGCAGATCGAGCGCATGGATGATGGCGCACTGTCGCGGGCGCTGCACCACCATCGCGTGTTCGCCCGGCTGACCCCGCTGCACAAGGAGCGCCTGGTGCGTGAGCTGCGTGCTCAGGGCAAGGTGGTCGGCTTCCTCGGCGACGGCATCAACGATGCGCCCGCGCTGCGTGCGGCCGACATCGGCATCAGCGTGGACAGCGCCGTGGACATCGCCAAGGAGGCCGCCGACATCATCCTGCTGGAAAAGAACCTGATGGTGCTGGAGGAAGGCGTCATCGAGGGCCGGCGCACCTTCAACAACATGCTCAAGTACATCCGCATGACGGCCAGTTCCAACTTCGGCAACGTGTTTTCGGTGCTGGTGGCCTCGGCCTTCCTGCCGTTCCTGCCGATGCTGCCGCTGCAGCTGCTGGTGCAGAACCTGCTGTACGACATCTCGCAGATCGCCATTCCGTTCGACAACGTGGACGAGGAACTGGTACGCAAGCCGCTGAAGTGGAACCCGGCGGACATCGGCCGCTTCATGGTGTTCTTCGGGCCGATCAGCTCGATCTTCGACCTGACCTGCTTCGCCTTGATGTGGTACGTATTCGATGCACGCACGCCAGCCGACCAGGGCCTGTTCCAGTCCGGCTGGTTCGTGGTCGGCCTGCTGACCCAGACCCTGATCGTGCACATGATCCGCACGCCGAAGGTGCCGTTCCTGCAGAGCATCGCCGCACCGCCGCTGCTGATGATGACCGGCCTGATCATGGCCATCGGCGTGGCCCTGCCGATGAGTCCGCTGGCCGGCTACTTCAAGCTGCAGGCCCTGCCGGCCGGCTACTGGCCGTTCCTGGCGGCGATCCTGTTCGGCTATGCGGTGCTGACCACCGCGCTGAAGCGGTTCTACATCCGTCGCTACGGCTGGCAGTAACGATCCGCCGCCTCGTCCAGGGAGAAACACAATGGACATCAACCCCAACCTGCCGGCGTTCAACGCCGGCGCAACCCTGAGCTCGCTGATCAGCCTGACGGTGGCCTTCGTACTGGGAACGATCATCGGCCTGGAACGGCAACTGCGCCAGCGCACCGCCGGGCTGCGTACCAACACGCTGGTGGCGGTGGGCGCGGCGGTGTTCGTCGACCTGGCCGTGCGCTTCCATGACCTGTACGGCGGGCCGCCGTCGCCCCTGCATGTGGTGGCCTATGTGATTTCCGGCGTCGGCTTTCTCGGTGCCGGCGCGATCATGAAGGACGGCGCGCAGGTTTCCGGCCTGAACACCGCCGCCACCCTGTGGGGCTCGGCGGCGGTGGGCGCGTGCGCCGGCATCAAGCTGCTGCCGGAAGCGGTGATGGCCGCGATCTTCGTGCTGGCCGCCAACACGCTGTTGCGGCCGGTGGTGAACCGCATCCAGCGGCAGCCGCTGCCGGAAGCCTTCAGCGAGGCGACCTATGCGATCAACGTGGTCTGCCAGCGCGAGCAGCAGGCCGAGGTGCTGGACCAGCTGTTGCTGCTACTGGAGCAGGCGCAGTACCCGGTGCGCGCAGTGGACCAGCGGCCGTTTGGCGAGCGCGATGTGGAGATCGAAGCAGTGCTGTATGCCACCACGGTCGATGCCGGCGAACTGGATGCCGTGCTGGCAACGCTGGCGACCACGCCTGGCGTACTGCAGGGATTCTGGAACGCCAGCCTGGAGGAGTAGTGCCGGCCGCTGGCCGGCAACCTCATGATCCCCCGACGCACCGTGCATCGCTTCGGTAGGTGCCGGCCGCTGGCCGGCACCTCATGAAGCTCCGGGAAGATCCTGCAGCTGCCGGCCAGCGGCCGGCACTACCCAGCATCGCTTTGCTATCCTTTCCGCCCACGCCAGGGAGCTGTCCCGATGCCATCGCTGTCGCCCCGTCGCCCGCTGGTGCTGCTGGCCCTGATCGTCGTGATGGCGGCGATCTTCCTGATCGACACCGTCACCGACTACGCCGTTGCGGCGGCGTGTTTCTACGCGGCGGTCATCCTGGCCGCCTCGCGCGTGCTGGCCGCCCGTGGGCTGATCACGCTGGCCCTTGCCTGCATCGCGCTGACCGCTCTCAGCTTCTTCCTGACCCGCTTCGGCACCTACCGTATCGGCCTGGTCAATTCGGTGATCGGCATGCTGGTGATCGGCATCACCACCTACCTGGCCCTGAACATGGAAGCGGCCAAGGCGGCGGTACAGGAGGCACAAGGGCGGTTGCTGAGGGTCGCGCGCGCTTCCACCGTGGGCGAGCTGACCACCTCCATCGCGCACGAGGTGAACCAGCCGCTGGCGGCCATCGCCAGCAGTGCCGAGGCCTGCCAGCGCTGGCTGGCGCAGGACCCGCCGAATGTGGACAAGGCGCGGCAGACCGTGGCCCGCATCCTGGCCGATGCGCACCGCGCCGGCGACGTGATCGCGCGCATCCGGGGCCTGACCCAGGGTGCCGCGCCGGAGCGACGCGCCTTCGATCTGAACCAGGCGGTGGAAGAAATGCTGGCACTGTCACGCAGCGAGCTGGATCGGCATGGCGTGGCGGTGGCGCTGCTGCTGGATGCCGACCTGCCACCGGTGCAGGCCGACCGCGTACAGGTGCAGCAGGTGATCGGCAACCTGATCCTCAATGCGGTGGACGCGATGGAAGCGGTGCCTGCCGCTGACAGGCGCCTGTCGCTGCTGACCCAACGCGACGGTCAGCGGATCAGCCTCAGTGTGCGCGATCGCGGTGTCGGCCTCCCCGCCGACCATCCCGAGCGTGTGTTCGATGCGTTCTGGACCACCAAATCACACGGTCTTGGCCTCGGCCTCAGCCTCAGCCGTTCGATGATCGAAGCCAACGACGGCCAGATCCGCGCCGAGCGCCCGAGCGGCGGCGGGGCCTGCTTCGTCTTCGACCTGCCCATCGCCACGGATGTTCCTCATGCGTAAGCCCACTGCCCCGGTTGCCGATCCGGCACCGATCGTCTACGTGATCGACGACGACCCCTCGGTGCGCGCGGCGCTTGAGGATCTGTTGGCGTCAATGGGACTGCAGGTAAGGGCCTTCGCCTCCACCCAGGCGTTCCTGGACCACGAACTGGACGATGCACCGGCCTGCCTGGTGCTGGATGTGCGCATGCCGGGCCAGAGTGGGCTTGAGTTCCATCGCAGCATGGGCACGCATGGCCTGCAGCTGCCGGTGGTGTTCATCACTGGCCACGGCGATATTGCGATGGGCGTGAACGCGATCAAGGACGGCGCCATCGAATTCCTGACCAAGCCGTTCCGTGACCAGGAGCTGCTGGATGCGATCCACAAGGGCATCGAGATCGATCGCCAGCGCCGCCGTGACGGCGAGGCACTCGATGCCCTGCAGCAGCGCTGGAACACGCTCAATGCCGGCGAGCGCGAGGTGGTCGATGGCGTGGTGCGCGGGCGCCTCAACAAGCAGATCGCCGGCGACCTCGCGGTCAGCGAGATCACGGTGAAGGTACGCCGCGCACAGGTGATGCGCAAGATGGGCGCGCGCACTCTGGTCGATCTGGTGCGGATGTACGACCGCTTGCAGGCGGGCACGCCCTGACCCTGCAGCAAGGCAGAGCGGTCGGCAGCGTCGCCCCGCATTCCGCTTGCGCTATTTCCGGGTGGCCAGCACGATCACCCCGGCCACGACCAGGCCGATGCCACTCCACTCGCGCAGGCTGGGCCGCTCACCCAGCAGCAGATAGGCCAGCACGATCACCAGCACGACGCTGAACTTGTCGACCACTGCGACCTTGGCCAGTTCGCCGCTCTGCAGCGCGCGGAAGTAGAACAGCCACGACGCGCCGGTCGCCAGGGCGGAGAGCACCAGGAACAGCTGGGTGCGCCCCGGCAGCAGCAGCGGGTTTGACCACTTGCCGGTGATCACCACCAGCGGCAGGATCACCGCCGCCACGATCAGGGTGCGGATGGCCATGGCCAGGTCCGAGTCGACGCCCTTGACGCCCACCTTGGCGAACAGCGCGGTCAGCGCCGCGAACACGGCGGACAGTCCAGCCCAGATCAACCACTGCGGTAGGTTCTGCACGAAGGCCTCGCTTGCCTGCACCGGCATGTGCGCCAACGCTACTCCACCCTGCCATCGGTGGGGCTTCACCTGCCCGTCACCGCCGCTACAATGGGCACGGAATCGCCAGGGGGGCGATCTGCAGGGAATGCACCATGCTTGAACAGGACATCATCGTCGCCCTTGCCGGGCCAGCCGCCCTCGACCGGGCCGCCCTGCCGTGCAGCACTCGCCTCCCGCTCCCCTTCCCCTCTGTTTCGCAGCACCCTGCCCGTTCGGCGCGGCAGGTTCCTCATCGCTTGCCCTGACCGGAGCCGTCGAAATGCCCGAGAACACTCTCCTTGCCACGCCGGCCGCTACCGCGCCGATCAAGTACCTCGACCGCGCCATGGCCACGCTGCGCAGCCTGGGCCTGGCCGCCCCCCAGGACAACAACGCACCGGCCATCTCGCTGGTCTCGCAGCTGTCCACCCTCGACCAGGGCCGCGTGGTGGCCATTGCCCGCGTGCTGCAGCAGTCCGGCCATTTCAATGCCGTGATGCGTGATGAAATCAGCTCGGCCAAGGTGTCCGACCGCTACACCGAGATCGTCCGCGCCTTCGACAGCATCCGTGACGACGCCAGCACCATGGTCGAACAGGTGCGCGACGGCAGGATCGACATGGGCGAACGCCTGCAGAACCTGTGGATGAAGGTCACCCGCGGTGACATCCCGAGCCGGTTCGAGAAGATCCGCCGTACGTTCCTGGAGGTCAGCCGCGATTCGGCCGAGCAGCTGCAGCGCGAATCGCGCGTGCTGGAGATGTACGGCGACTTCCGCCTGTCGATCAAGGATGCCGAAATCCAGGCGCATGAGTTGTTGAAGCTGCAGGAGCAGGCGCTGGCCGATGCGCGCGAGGCGCTGAAGCAGGCACAGCAGCGCGTGGAATCGGCCGGCCCGGCCGCCGATGCCGCCGACACCGGCCGCCTGGTGATGGCCCGCGATGAAGCCCTGCGCAACAACCAGGCCGAGGAGTCACGCTACCAGCTGGCCAAGGACCTGGCCGAGAACCTGCAGGTGAACTACGCCACCTCCGAGGCGATCATGCTGCGCGTGCACCAGTCGCACGAGGTCAAGCGCCGCGTCAACGAGCGCTCGGTGGTGTTCTTCTCCACCAATGAAACCAGCTTCACCGCCTTGAACCTGGCCTTCACCACGCAGATGGGCCTGCACGAGTCCACGCAGGCGCTCAATGCGATGACCGAGGGCACCTCCAAGGGCCTGGAAGCGGTGGCCAACATCGGCGATGAAGTACTGCACGAGGGCCTGAAGGCCGGCTACGGCGCCACCATCGGCGTCGATTCGGTGCGCAAGCTGGTCGATGCGGTGGTGCGCTTCCAGGAGACGTCGCTGCAGGAAATCGAGCAGCTGCGCGGCCAGGCCACCCGCGACTCGGCGGAGATTGCCGAGTATGTCGAACAGGGCAAGCAGCGTTTCGCCGCGCTGCTGCAGGCACCGCCGAGCCCGGAGTCGCGCTGAGGTGAGTGCGACGATGGCCCCTGCCGAGCTGCAGGATGCGCTGCTGACCATGGATGTGGTCGACCAGCTGCGCTATCGCAATGCCGAAATGAAGGCGCTGGCCGACAGCGGCCATGACAAGGCGGCGCTGAAGCAGCGCCTGCTTGAGCTGTACCGCTCGCAGGGCATCGAGGTCTCCGACGAGATCCTCGAGGCTGGCATCCAGGCCCAGCGTGAGCAGCGCTACCTCCATGCCGCGCCGCGTGGCTGGAAGGCCTGGCTGGCGCGGCGTTGGATCGATCGGGTCCGCCTGTTGAAGTGGGCGCTGCTGGCAGTCTTCCTGCTGCTGGTGCTCGGCATGCTGCTGGTGATGGCGCGCAGCTTTGGTGCGTTCGTGCACGAGAGCAACGTGCAGAAGAACGTGCAGGTGCTGAACGACAAGGTGGCCGCGCAGCAACAGGAGGCTGCCGCAACGCGCGCCCTTCTGGCGGGGCAGGAACAGGCCCTGCAGGGGCTGCTGCTACGTGCCACGGCCAGCGGTGAGCGCCTGCAGCCGCTGACCGAAGGCGCACAGGCCGCGCTGGCCGAAACACAGCGGCGCTTTGCCGGCGTGCCCGCCGCCATGGCGGACCTGCCCACCCTGATCCGCAAGGACAAGCTCACGCGTATCAGCAGCGGCGGCAGCGCCACCGGCGAACAGGCCGCCGCCCAGGTGGAGCAGCAGCGGCAGGCTGCCGCAGCGCTGCTGGCGCGCGCCAGGGAAACCCTGCCCGCACTGACCGAGCGGGTGACCACCCTCGGCCAGGCCATCGATGCCAGCGAACTGCTGGACACCACCAATGCGGCCGCGAAAGCAGCACGCCTCACACCGGACGCCGAGAAGGTACGGGCACGCGCCTACACCGGCGGCGACGTCGCACTTCGCGCCGGAGACATGGCCGCAGCCGGCCAGGCGGTGACCACCCTGAAGGACCTGATCGGCAGTGCCGACACACTGGCCGCGCTCAACGAACGGCTGGCCCAGCTCAAGGCCGACGGCCTGGCCACGGGCGTTTCGGGCGAGGACCGCAAACGGCTGGAGCGTGCGCTCGACCAGGCCGCCCAGCGGGTCCGCGTTGAGACTCTGGCCGACGCCGGGCCGGCGATCGACGAAGTCGGCCAGCTGGTGGCGTTGCTGTCCAAGACCCTGGTCTACCGCATCGTCAACCGTGACGGTGAGCGTACCGGCGTCTGGCGCTACAGCGAAAAGGCCAATGGCAGCCGCAACTATTACCTGGTGACCGAAGCGCTGGACGAGGCCGGCAACGCCACCGAACTGCTGATCCGCAACGAGGAAACCGGCAAGGACGAATGGGCCTCGCTGTTCGCCGTGCGCGTGCCGGAGGCAACCTACAACCGGGTTGCCGCGGACAAGCAGGACAACGGCATCATCGAAGACGACCAGATCGGCAGCAAGCCGCGCGGCAGCCTGTCGCCGCGTTTCCGCATGCCCACCACCGGCGGCTACATCACCGAATGGTGATGGGTAAGGAACTGACATGAGAGATCTGAACGACGCGATTGCCGATGTCGAAACCGATATCGGCCAGGTGCAGGCACAACTGGCCACGCGCGGCGACCAGTGCCGGGAACTGATCAAGGAGCAGGAAGCGCTGCACGGCCGGGTCCGCGAAGACTTCAATGCACTGGCCCGCCTGCAGGCCGAGGCCGCTATTGATTCGCCGCCGATGGTGGCCAGGGACCTGCTGCAGCAGTCCAGCGCCGACCTGCAGCGCCGCGATCGCAAAGCGGCGGTGCTGGCCGACGAGCTGCAGGCGCTGCTGGACATCGAACAGTCGCTGCAGCAGCGCTCGCAGGAGGCCGTTGCCGCACGCGACGCCGCTGGCGGCCAGTGGCAGGCCCTGCAGAACCAGGTGGACACGACGCTGGAAGCGGAGCCCACCTACAGGGTGCTGCAGAACGACCTGCAGCTGGCCGAGGCGCGCGCCGACACGGTCGAACGCATGGCCGCCTCTGCGCAGTCGGAGCATGATGCCAAGGCCGGCGCCTACCAGGCCGACCCGATCTTCATGTACCTGCACCGTCGCAGCTTCGGCAGCGCGGCCTATCGCGGTTGGCCGCTGGTGCGCACGGTCGATGGCTGGCTGGCCGAGCTGTGCGGCTTCGACCGGGCGCGTCGCGAGTACGCCACCCTGGTCGAGCTTCCGCCCTATCTGCAGGAACATGCCGGACGGGCCCGTGCCGACGTCGAGGCGGCCCGCCAGCCGGTGCAGCAGGCCCGCGACGCCGCCCTCGCCGACGCCGGCGGCGACCCGCTGCGCCAGCAGCTGCAGACGGCACAGGGCGAGGTGGCGCAGGCGCTGTTGGCCGAGCAGCTGCATCGGCAGACCGTGGATGCCAAGCAGGCACAGATCGATGGTTTCCGCAGTTGGACCGATGCCGAAGGCGGCGCCCTGCTCACCGCGCTGGCGCGCACGCTGTCGGCCAAAAGCATGGACGACCTGTACCGGCGCGTCGCCGCCACCGCCTCCGGCGAGGACGATGCCGTGCTCGAACGCATCCATCGCAGTCGCCTGCGCCTGGGCGAGATCGATGGCATGGTGGGCGAGCACACCCGCGAAATGGCCGTACTGAAGAAGCGCCTGGACAGCCTGCAGGCTGCGCGCAGGAGCTACCAGGCCGCTGCGGATATCGAGCGCCAGGCGTACGAGGCACCGAGCTACCGGGCCGCCGCCCCGGCCACCGTCGCCGCGTCCTTCTTCAGCACAACCAGCAGCCGAAGCACCACCCGCTCCTCTGGCAGTCTGTTCGACCTGCTTGCGGGCGGATCCAGCAGTTCAAGCTCTCGTTCCAGTTTCAGCTCCAGCTCGAGTTCGAGTTCAAGCTCCAGTTCCAGCGGCAGCAGTTTCCGCAGCGGCGGCGGCATCAGCGGTGGCGGTGGCTTCAAGACCGGCGGCGGGTTCTAGCCCTCCACCTGCCGGGTGCGCCGCTTCAGCCGCGTGTCCAGCAGTCCCACGCCCAGCAGCACCAGGCTGGTCAGCCATCCGGCGGCCAGCAGGTGCATCCATGGCAACGCCAGGCCCAGCACCAGCAGCGCGGCGGCGCCCAGCAGATGCGAGCGCGGCGCATGCCCATAGACCACGCGCTTGTACAGGGCACTGCCCAGCAGATAGATCAGCGGGCCCGCCACCATCACGATGGCGTACACCGTGCTGACGGCCGCCGCCGGGTGGTCCATGACCAGATCGTTGCCCACTGCGGTGGCGATGATGCCGGCGATCAGCAGCGCGTGCACGTAATGAAAGTTGGCGCCCATCCGCCCTGGGTCTTCGGCATGGGTGATGGCCTCGGTGGCATCGCGGCTGGAGATGCCGAAGTACAGCCACCACATGGCAATCGTGCCGGCGAACGTGGCCAGCACGGCCGAGACCACTTCGCCGCTCCAGTGCTCGACTTCACTGAGCACGCCGCCGGTGGCCAGAAGGGTTTCGCCCAACGCCACGATGACGAACAGCTGGCAGCGCTCGGCCAGATGCCCGCCCTCGATGGTCCAGTCACGGGTGTGCGAACGGCCCATGCCCGGGAACGCGAAACCGAACATCGGCGAGATGTACTCGCAGGCCACCGCCACCACCCACAATGCCAGGCGAAGAGAGCCATCGGCCGCGGCACCGGCCAGCCAGAAGCACGCCGAAACGCTGACCCAGGCCAGCATGCGGCGGAAGTTGGGCGCCAGCGGATGGTTGCGACCGACCTCGAACAGGACGAATGCCGTGCGCCCCACCTGCATCGTGGCGTAGGCCCCGGCGAACATCCAGGCCCGGTCGGCAAACGCCTCGGGAATGGACGAAGACATCAGCAGCGCCAGCAGCATGGTGGCAAACAGCAGGCCACGGATGCGCGGCGCCTGCGGGTCGAACCAATTGCTGACCCAGCAGGCGTACTGCCAGCCCAGCCAGACCGCGAACCAGAGCACCAGGGTCTGCAGCACGCCGGCCAGATCAAGGTGATGCAGCAGGTGGTGGCTGAGCTGGGTGACCGCAAACACGTAGACCAGGTCGAAGAACAGTTCTTCGTAGGTCACGCGGGCATGGTGGCCATCGCGATGGCGCAGCGCGGGCAGGCGCAGTCGGGTGCTCATGGCGGGCCTTCAGCGCGCCAGGCGCCAGTACAGCAGGCCCGCCAGCAGTGCCGGCACGGCGAACACCAGCAGCAGGATCGGCAGTTCTTCTCGCACCGCGTAGCCGGCCTTGCTGACCCCTATCCACATGTTGGCCACCGAGACCAGCAGCCAGGTGGCGATGAACGCGATCAGCGCGGCAGGCAGCTGCGAGCTGCCCACGCTCCAGAGCCGGCCGAACAGAAGGAACACGCCCAGCAGCAGGACGCCAGCGGTGATCACCAGAAGCACATGCATGCAACGATCTCCTTGAACCTGCAGGCAGGCTAGCCCGGGCCGATTCTGCGCTCCAGACGATGATCGTGGTTTCACCTTCCAGCCCCTGCGAACAATCGACGCCCCGGGGACATGGCAAACGCGAACAGTTCCCATTAGTATTGCGTCATCGTGCAGGGATGCCCTCCCCGCAGCCGCCCTTCGCCCCTGTTGCCAGTCCGGATGTCCCAGCTGCCCTCGCCTCACCCACCTGCGCTGCCGCTGGTGTCTTCGCTGGTGCGCCACTACGAGGAACTGGTGGACTACCTGCGCCGCCGCTTCCGCTCGCCCGGGCTGGCCCGCGAGGTGGTGCACGACGTCTGCGTGCGGCTGCTGGAGCGCCCGCCGCTGCACGATGCACGGCAGCCGATCGCGCTGCTGCGCCGGATCGCGCATGACGCAGCGGTTGATCGCTGCCGCGCCGAGGATCTGCGCCGGCACTGGGTGGAAGCACGCGCCGAGCTGCCGGACGATGCCTGCCCGCGACCCGGGCCCGAGCAGCAGGCCCAGGGCCAGCAGGCGCTGCAGCAATTGAGCGCGACCATCGAGCGCATGCCGTGCCGGCGCCAGCAGGTCTTCATCCTGCACAAGATCCACGCACTGCCCCAGGCCGAGGTCGCGCTGCGGATGGGTATCGGCCTGAAGGCGGTGGAGCGCCATCTGCGCCTGGCCATGGCCGACTGCCACCAGCAGGCCGGGCAGCGATGAGACGCACATCCGGGCCACCCACGCGGCCGCAGCCGTCGCAGGCTCCCACCACCGATGAACTGCTCGACCAGCATCGCGATGCGCTGAAGGAACGGTTTCCGCTGCCAGACCCGAAAACGCTGCAGCGTCGTCGCGGCGGCCGTGCCGCCAAGGTCGTGCTGCCCGCACTGGCGCTGATGGCCGGCGCGCTGTTGCTGGTCGATCCGGCCTGGCAGGTGCAGGACCATCGCACGGCGGCAGGCGAACGCCGCGCACTCGATCTGGCCGACGGCAGCCACCTGCTGCTCGATGCCGGCACCCACCTGCAGGTGCGTCGCCACCTGCGTTCACGGCAAGTGGTGTTGATCCAGGGGCGCGCCCGGTTCCAGGTGCAGCATTCCGCATGGCGACGCTTCGAGGTCGATGCCGGACCGGTACGTGTGCGCAACTACGGCACGGTGTTCGATGTGGATCGACAGGGCGATCTGAGCGAAGTGACCCTGTGGCGCGGCGAGGTGGGGGTGAGCGCCGAGGGCAGCAATGCCGAGCAGCGCCTGAAACCCGGCCAGCGCCTGCTGGCGCAGCCGGGGTCGATCTCTCCGCCGGAAGCGATCGAAACCGACCCGACCGACTGGACCACCGGGCGGCTGCAGTTCGATCGGCTGCCGCTGGTGGAGGTGCTGCGGATCCTGCAGCGCTATCACGACCGTCCAATTGTGCTCGATGACCCCACGCTGGGCCCGCTGCAGGTATCCGGCGTGTTCGACGCCGATCGCGCCGACACCGCCGTGGCGCTGCTGCCGGAGATCCTGCCGGTACAGGTGCACACCGCCGCCGATGGCAGCCTGCACCTGCGCAGGCGCGATTGATCGCGATTGATCACCTCTGCAAGGGTGGGTTGCGCGCCATCCCATCCGGCAGGTGCTTGAACCCCTCCGAAGGACCCCGCATGACCCGCCCTGTTTCGCCCGCCGCACTGCGTCGGCTGGCGCCCTCCCTGCTCGCCGCGTGCCTCTGCGCTGCCCTGCCCACTGCCGCGCAGGCCGCCGCGCCTGCACCGATGGAGCTGCATCTGCCCGCCGGCCCGCTGCAGGCCTCGCTCAACACACTGGCGCGGCAGAGTGGCATCCAGCTGCTGTTCGCCGCCGACAGCGTGAGCGGCCGCACGGCCCCTGCACTGGACGGCCGCTACACCCCGCGCGACGCCCTGCAGCGCCTGCTGGCGGGACAGGGCCTGGCCCTGCAGGAACGTTCGCCGGGGGTCTTCGTGGTCAGCGCCGCGGCAGCGCCAGCAAAGGCCAACGCCCCGGCGCGGGCGGCCGCAGGTGCCGCACCGACCTCGCTGGCGCGCGTCACGGTATCGGCCTCGACCGCGCGCATGCCGCAGGGCGAGACCGCCATGCCCAACACCATCACCGTGCTGACCCGCGAAGACATCGCGCAGCAGCTGGCGCTGGGTTCGGACGTCTCGCGCGTGCTGTCCTCGCAGATTCCGGCCTTCGCGCCGGCACGCGAGAAGATGTCCAACTACGGCGAAACGATGCGCGGCCGCGGCATCCTGTACATGGTCGATGGCGTACCGCAGTCGACGCCGCTGCGCGATGGCTCGCGTGACTCGCATACCATCGACCCGGCGATGATCGAACGCATCGAGGTCATCCATGGTGCCAACGCGCTGCAGGGCATTGGTGGCACCGGCGGCATCGTCAACATCATCACCCGCAGCGCGCCCAGCGAGCCCGGTGCGTTCCTGCTCGACACCAACATCAGCTACAGCAGCGCCCTGCCCAGCCGTCGGGATGACAGCGGCCAGCGCGGTTCTGCGCTGGTCGGCGTGCGCGGTGAGCAGTTCGACCTGGTCGCCGGCCTGGCCCATGAGAAGCAGGGCCTGTTCCATGATGGCGAGGGCCGTTCGATCGGCACCAATGCCCAGGGCGAGCTGATGGATTCGACCTCGTCGAATGTGTTCGCCAAGCTGGGCTGGAACATTACCGAGGGCCATCGCCTGCAGCTGATGGCCAACCGCTACGAACTGCGCGGGCTGGACAACTACCTGGCGGTCAACGGTGATTACCGCACCGGTCGGCCGACGATTTCGGTGCGCGGTGACACGCCGCTGGAGCCGCCGATGAACCGCTCGCGCTCGCTGACCCTGGATTACAGCGCTGCCGACCTGCTCGGTGGCCGCTTCCAGGCGCAGGCATTCGCGGTCGATTTCGAAGGCCGCTACGGCGCCAGCCAGTGGGACCCGTGGGGCAACACTGGCGCCAACGCTGCGTGGGACCAGACCCAGAACGAATCGGACAAGCGCGGCTTCAAGCTGACCCAGAGCTGGACCCGCATCGCCGACACCACGCTGGACGTGACCCTGGGCCTGGACGGCCTGCGTGACCGCACCCACCAGGTGCTGCTGGCCAGCGGCATGAACTGGGTGCCGCAGACCACCTACCAGAGCCTGTCGCCACTGCTGCAGCTGCATTGGTGGCCGACCGACCACCTGATGCTGTCCGGCGGCCTGCGCTACGAAAAGGGCGAGCTGGAAGTAGGCGACTACACCACCCTGCCCCGCTATGGCGCGCGCAGGGTAGCCGGCGGCAAGCCGACCATGAGCGAGACCCTGCCCAACTTCGGCGCGGTCTGGTACATCAATGATCGCCTCAATGCGTACGCCTCCTACTCAGAGGGTTACACGGTGGCCGACGTCGGCCGCGTACTGCGCGCGATCAACCGCGACGGCCAGCGCGTGGACAGCCTGATCGATCTGTCCCCGGTCGTGTCGGACAACCGCGAAATCGGGCTGGAGTACGACGATGGCCGCTTCAGCGGCGACGTCGCCTACTACACCTCCGAATCCAAGCTCGGCTCGGTGCTGGTCTACGACCCGGGCATCGACGCCTACGCGGTGCAGCGCCAGGCCACCCGCGTGGAAGGCTTCGAGACCAACCTGCGGCTGCGCCTGGGCGACAGCCGCCTCGGCCTGGGCTACGCACGCGCCAACGGCCGCTACGATGCCAACCTCGATGGGCGCCTCGACAGCGATCTGGCCGGCGTCAACATCGCGCCGAACCGGCTGACCGCGTTCTGGGAGCAGAACTGGACGCCGCAGCTGAGCACGCGCCTGCAGGCCAGCCGCGCATTCGACCGCGACTTCGACCTGCAGGGCGCGCGGGTAGCCGAGTTCAAGGGCTACACCACCGTGGATCTGGTCGCGCACTATGCGCTGGACAAGCACAGCTTCACGCTGGGCGTGCAGAACCTGGCCAACAGGCAGTACATCAGCTACTACTCGCAGACCACACCGTCGAACCCGAGCTACTTCTCCGGCCGTGGGCGCGTGCTGACGCTGGGCTGGCAGTACCGGTACTGATCCATGGCGCCCTTATGGGAGCCATGAAATCTATGCGGAACGCGATGAAGGAGGCCCGTGCTAGTTTCTGGGCCTCCTTCAAGCGGAGCTGGACCATGCGCTCTTCCCTGCTCGCCCTCACCCTGGCCGCCGTACTGCCGGTCGCCCATGCCCGCGCGGCCGACGCGCCGCTGCCACAGCTGCGGGCATACACCGTGGACGCGTCCTGGCTGCAGCCGATGGCACCGCTGCAGATTGCCGACCACACCTGGCAGATTGGTACCGAGAATCTGACCGCGCTGCTGGTACAGACCAGCGAAGGTGCGGTGCTGCTGGACGGCGGCATGCCACAGATGGCCGGCCACCTGCTGGACAACCTGAAGGCACGCGGCGTGGCAGCGCAGGACCTGCGGCTGATCCTGCTCAGCCATGCACATGCCGACCACGCCGGGCCGGTGGCGGAACTGAAGCGCCGTACCGGAGCGCGCGTGGTGGCCAACGCAGAATCAGCGGTCCTGCTGGCACGCGGCGGCAGTGATGACCTGCACTTCGGTGATGACATCACTTTTGCGCCGGCCAGCACCGACCGCATCGTCATGGATGGCGAGGTGGTCACCGTGGGCGGCATCGCGTTCACTGCGCACTTCATGCCCGGGCACACCCCGGGCAGCACGGCCTGGACCTGGACCGACACGCGCGAGGGCAAGCCGGTGCGCATTGCCTATGCCGACAGCTTGAGCGCGCCGGGCTACCAGCTGCGTGGCAACGCCCGCTATCCGCGCCTGATCGAGGACTACACGCGCAGCTTCGCCACCGTGCGCGGGCTGCCCTGCGACCTGCTGCTGACGCCACACCCGGGCGCCAGCCACTGGGACTATGCCGCCGGCAGCAAGGCAGGTGCCAAGGCACTGACCTGCAAGGCCTACGCGGATGACGCCGAGGCGAAGTTCGACGCGCAGCTGGCCAATGAAACGGTCCGGGCCCGTTGATTCCGTAGAGTCGAGCTTGCTCGACTGAAGCGAAGAACAGTCGAGCACAGCTCGACTCTACAAAGAGCAAGCCGAGCGTGGGCTCGGCTCTACAAGGTCAGCCATCCTGCCCATGCTCGGCGAACGCCTCGATGCTGCCATCGGTGCGCACCAGCTCGACGGTAAACGGCTGCACGTAGCCATCCGGCATTTCCATGCCCGGCGAACCGGCCGGCATGCCCGGCAGCACCAGACCGCGCGCCGCCGGGCGCTCGGCCAGCAGGCGCTTGATGTCCTCGGCGGGCACGTGGCCCTCGACCACGTAGCCGCCGATCTCGGCGGTGTGGCAGGACCCCTTGCCGGCCGGCACACCCAGCCGGACCTTGATCGGGTTCATGTCATCGGTATCGCGCACCTCCACCTGGAAGCCTTCGGCCTTCAGATGGTCGACCCAGATGCCGCAGCATCCGCAGCTGGCGGTCTTGTGCACGACAGCGATCGGCAGTGCGGGATCGATCGTGGCCGGGCCGGCCTTGATGGGCGCCGCCGGGGCCTGCCCTGCAGACGACGCAGCGCTGGCGTCTTCAGCAGCACGTGCGCAGGCGGCAGTGGCAAGCACAGTGCCCAGCAGCAGGCCGAGCGAGAGAGAATGGTTCATGGGTTGATTCCTTTGCAGATGCGGGCAGTGCAGCCCGCTACCCGCGCATCAATGGCGCAGGCAGGGCCGTAAGTAGTAAGTAGAATGAGCAGCCATGGCAGGTGCTTGCGCGCCTGCAGGATTCAACCGATGGGTGGCCGCAACGGGTCCGGCAAAGGCGGCGGCGCGCGTTGCCGTTCGCTGTCGGGCGGAGGCACCTCGCGCAAGGGCGACGCGGGCGCTCCATTCACCGTGGCCAGCATGCCCAGGCTGGCCGATGGGCATTCACATTCTTCGCTCGCACAGCGCGTTGATGCCGCTTCGTCGCAGCATTCGTCCATGGCAGTGGAATGCGGGGCGACGCAGTGCCCTGCTGTGGGCACTGCTGCATCCGGCAACGACGCAAGCGCCAGCGCCGGTGCATTCAGCACCAGGGCAACAAGCAGCATCCATCGCAACAGCAGGCCAGGCAGGTTCACGCCGCGATGATAGCCGATGCGCGCATTACGCCGTCGCCGCCGCCATCGCGCGCACCCGTACCGGAATCGACTTGGCCGCCGGGGTGCCGCTGATCCGGTCGTAGTAGTCCAGCGGCAACAGCGGATTCAGTTCGGGGTAGTAGCCGGCCAGCGCGCCGCGCGGCATCGGGTAGTCCAGCACGGTCAGGCCGTCGATACGCCGGTTCACGCCGTCGCGGCTGATCGTCTCAAGGCTGACCTGCGCCTCCTTCTCCAGCCCGCGCGCCAGCCGGTCCTCGATGTTCATGAACAGCACCATGCGGTCGTTGTACACGCCACGGTAGCGGTCGTTGTAGCTGTAGATGGTGGTGTTGTACTGGTCATGCGAGCGCACCGTGGCCAGCCGCAGCATCTCCGGGTCATCCACTGGCTCGTCCACGTCCAGGCCGGGCATCACCAGGATGTTGGCCTTGCCATTGGGCGTGGGCCACACCCGGCGGCGCGGCGGAATATCCAGATGGAAGCCGTGCGGCTGCTGGATGCGCTGGTTGAAGCCGGTGTAGATCTCCGGGTACACCGCCGCGATCAGCTCACGGATCGGGGCGTAGTCGTGCATGCACGCGGCCCAATCGACCTTGCTGCCAGGCAGCGTTGCCATCGCCATGCGGCAGACGATCTCGACCTCCGGCAGTACCGCGGTGCTGACCGGCTCCAGCACGCCGCGCGACGCGGTCACGTTCGACATCGCGTCCTCGATGGTGACGAACTGCTCGCCGGCTGGTGTCACGATACGTTCCGAACGTGCCACCACCGGCAGGATCAACGCATCACGGCCATACACGAGATGCCCGCGATTGAGTTTGGTGGCAATGCCGACGGTGAGCTCCAGGCCGCGCATCGCCTCGTAGGCACGCGGCGTATCGGGCACGGCATGGATGAAATTGCCGCCCAGGCCGATGAACACCTTGGCACTGCCGTCCAGCATCGCTTCGATCGACTCGACCACATGGTGCCCGTGCTCCCGTGGCGGATCGAAGCCGAACACCTGCTGCACGCGGTCCAGGTAGGCCGGCTTGGGCTTCTCGTCAATGCCGACGGTGCGGTCACCCTGCACGTTGGAGTGGCCACGGATCGGCCCGATGCCGGCACCGGGCTTGCCGAAGTTGCCGCGCAGCATCAGCAGGTTGGCCACCTGCTGCAGCAGGCGCGAGCCGTACTGGTGCTGGGTCAGGCCCATGCCGTAACAGATCACGGTGGCGTTGGAGCGGATGTAGATCTCCGCACAGCGGCGGATCTGCGCTTCGGAGATGCCGGAGACGCGAACGAGATCGCCCCAGTCCTGGGCCATCACATCGTCGCGCAGCGCATCCAGGCCCACGGTGTGTTCGGCCAGGAAGTCGTGGTCGAGCACATGCTCGCCCTGCGCCTCGCGTTCGAACATCACCCTCATCATGCCCTTGATCAGCGCCAGGTCGCCGCCGATGCGGATGTGCACGAACTCACTGGAGATCTCGGTGGAACCCAGCGTGGCCATCTGCACCACGTCCTGCGGCTCGGCGAAGCGGATCAGCGCGCGCTCGGGCATCGGGTTCACCGCCACGATCGGAATGCCACGTTTGCGCGCTTCAACCAGATTGCTCATCATCCGCGGCGAATTGGTGCCGGTGTTCTGGCCGATCACGAAGATCGCCTCGGCGTGCTCGAAATCCTGCAGCACGATGGTGCCCTTGCCCACGCCGATGGCCGGTGGCAGCCCACGGCTGGTCGGCTCGTGGCACATGTTCGAACAGTCGGGGAAGTTGTTGGTGCCGAACTCGCGCACGAAGATCGAGTACAGGAACGCCGCTTCATTGGGCGTGCGGCCGGAGGTGTAGAACTCGGCCTGGTGCGGGCTGTCCAGCGCCTGCAGGTGGCGGCCGATCAACGCGAAGGCATCCTCCCAGCTGCACGGCACGTAGTGATCGGTGGCCGCGTCATAGCGCATCGGCTCGGTCAACCGGCCCTGCATCTCCAGCCAGTAGTCGGTCTGCGCCATCAGCTCGGTGACGGTGTGCTGCGCGAACAGCTCACGTCCCGCGCGAAACTGGGTGGCTTCCCAGGCCAGTGCCTTGGCCCCGTTCTCGCAGAATTCCAGCTTCCTGCGCTCGTCGGCATCGGGAAACGCACAGCTCGGGCACTTGAAGCCGCCCGGCTGGTTCATCGCCAGCAGCGCCTTCGAGCCCTTGCCGATCACGCTCTGCTGCAGCAGCACCTTGGCGGTGGCGCCGGCGGCACCCCAGCCACCGGCCGGCTGGTTGTAGGGCTTGTAGCGCGGTGGCTTCTGCTCGGACATGTTCGGGAACCTGGCGGGAGGAACGCAACAACAGAACGGCGCGAAATGCGGGCGTGCTGCCATTCGGCCGCTCGCCAAGCCCTACAGTCAAGCATGGTCCACGCGACGGCGCCAGAGGCTGGAACCGATTGCAGCACAGCGTGTCATGACAACGGTTACCACCGCGTCAGCGCTCGGCCACTGCGCTATTCTCGATGCCGTGGGTGGTCCACCACCTGCGTTTCTCCCTTGCCCGGATGCGCTGCATGCCTGACTCGACCCCGCCGCACACCCCGCCTGCCGGCACGGCCCAGCGCCCGATGCAGCGCTGGCGCAGCGAGGGGCAACAGCAGCAGGTCGACGTGGTGGCCGAGGAAGTGCCGGTCGCGCTGCGCTACAACGGCGCCGCCTTCGCGGTGATGATGGCTACCCCCTGCGACCTGGAAGATTTCGCGCTGGGCTTCTCGCTCAGCGAAGGATTGATCACTGCGCCGTCGCAGCTGTTGACCATCGATGTACGGCCCCAGCTGGAGGGCATCGAGCTGCAGATGACCGTGACCGAGGACGCACCCGGCGCCGATCTGGACCCGGCCAACGGACGCCTGCTGCCAGGCCGTGGCGGCTGTGGCCTGTGTGGCACCCGCCAGCTGGAGGACGTACTGCGTCCGCTGCCGCAGATCCGCGGACGCCGCACCTATCCGCATGCCGCGCTGCAACGGGCATTGGCCACTCTGTCGCAGCACCAGCCGATGAACGAAGTCAGTGGTTCCACCCATGCTGCGGCCTGGGCCGACGCCAGCGGGCGGATCGGTTGGGTGCGCGAGGATGTCGGCCGGCACAATGCGCTGGACAAGCTGATCGGCGCGCTGCACCACAACGAACACGTGATCGACGGCGGCCTGCTGGTGATCTCCAGCCGCGCCAGCTACGAGATGGTCAGCAAGGCGGTGCGTGCCGGCGCCAGCGTACTGGCCGCGGTCTCGGCGCCGACCGCACTGGCGATCGACCTGGCCCGCAGCGCCGGGCTGTGCCTGGTCGGGTTCGCGCGCGAGAACGGGTTCAATGTGTACACCCATCCGGAGCGGCTGCAGGCCGACGAACCAGCTCGGTAGAGTCGACCGCTGGTCGACTAACGCGCGCAGCGCGGGCTTTTCGCCAACTGAACGAAACGCAGTCGACCAGCGGTCGACCCTACCGAAGGGCCGGACGTAACGTCAGCGCAGCGCCACCTTCGGGAAGTCCACCGGCACGTCGAACGCTACGTTGACGTAGTTGGTGAACAGGTTGAGTGCCACATGGGCGAGGATTTCAACGATCAGCTCATCGTCGAAACCCGCCGCGCGCAGCGCCTGCACATCGGCATCGGTGATCTGCGCGCGCTGCTCGACCACCTTCAGCGCGAAGTCCAGTGCGGCGGCCGTGGCCGGATCGCTGGACTGGCCGATCTGCGCGGCGGCCATCTGTTCGCCACTGGCGCCGGCCTTGCGACCCAGCGCGGTGTGTGCGGCCAGGCAGTACTCGCAGGCATTGCGGTTGGCGATGGCCACGGCGATCTGCTCGCCCAGCAACGGTGACAGGCGGCCAGCGCCCAGCGCACCGAACGCCCCCCACATGCTCTGCAGCGCGGCCGGAGAATTGGCCACGGCACGGAACATCGCCGGGGTGGCACCGAAGGCGGCATGCACCTGGCCCAGCAGGGCCTGGCGGTCGGCGGTGGTGGCGGATGCATCGATCAGGGGGACACGGGACATGGTGGATCTCCTTGGGAAGGCGCCCGGGATTGGACGACCCGGCCATCCTAGGTAGACTCCATGGACACATCAGGCCATATCGGCCGCTTGTATTGTCCATTCGTCCATGAGCGCCTCTCCAAACCCCGCAGGCACCTCCGCGCCTGACCGCCTGTCCTCGCTGCTTGAACGTTTCCGCGTGCAGGCCGCGCTGTTCCACAGCGGCCCGCTGTGTGGGCGGCACGTGTTCGAGCCGCAGCCCGGGCGCGCGTTCCTGCACATCCTTCGCCAGGGCGAGATGGAGGTCCGTCATCCCGATGGCGATAGCGCGCTGCCACGCCTGAAGATCGACAGCCCCAGCCTGCTGCTGTACCCGCAGCCGCTGCACCACGTGTTCCACAACGCACCGCTGGAGGGCCCTGATTTCACCTGCGACACGCTGGATTTCGATGGTGGTGCACGCAATCCGATCGTGCAGTCACTGCCGCCGGTGATGGTGGTGCCGCTGGCGGCGATCGGCGAACTGGACGACACCCTGCACCTCTTGTTCGCGGAGGCCGATCGCCAGCGCTGCGGTTCACGGCTGCTGACCAACCGCCTGTTCGAGGTGGCGTTGATCCAGATCCTGCGCTGGGTGGTCGACCACCCGGATGCAGCGGGTGTCAGCCATGGGCTGATGCGCGGACTGTCCGACGCGCGGCTGGCGCGTACGCTGGTCGCGATGCACCAGGCGCCACAGCACGAATGGACGCTGCCGAGCATGGCGGCCACCGCCGGCATGTCGCGCAGCGCCTTCGCAGCGGTGTTCAAGGAGGTGATGCAGGCAACGCCCGCGAGCTACCTGCTGGACTGGCGGCTGAGCCTGGCCTGCGCGCAGTTGCGGGCAGGCGTGGCGGTCAAGCAGGTGGCCATCGAGGTGGGATTTGCCGATACCGCGTCGTTGTCGAAGGCCTTCCGCAAGCGGCTGGGGGCGTCGCCACGGGCGTGGTTGGCGGCGACCGCAGCACAGGTCGGGTAAATGGCTGAGGGGTAGAGTCGACCGCTGGTCGACTATCGCGCGGAGCGCGGGATTTCGTTGCCTGACCAGAAGGCAGTCGAGCATGGCTCGACTCTACAAGTGCGGCGTCCCGTCGTTCCTGGCCAGCAACCCGGCGATGCGTTCGGCCACCTGGGCACGCACGCTTTCATCCAGCTGCCCTTCGTACATCGCTTCGTAGATCCACAGGCCATCGGCCGCCAGCCGCGCCACGAAATTGTCCAGCGCGGCCGGGTCGGCCAGCCCCGGTGAAGGCGGCAACGGCGCCCAGCGTCGTACCGCCGGGCCCCACGGGCGTTCATCGGCATCCGGGTCGGCCGATTCGAGCATGAACATCAGCTCGGCACGGGTCGCGCTCTGCGCCGACACCCGCACGAAGGTCTGATAGCGCTCCAGCGCCGTCGCTTCTCCGGCGCTCTTGCCCAGCAGCGCTTCCATCGATGCTTCCCAGGCCTGCACCAGGTGCTCGTCAATGCCGCGCAGCAGCGCCTCGCGCGAGGGGAAGTGGTACAGCAGGCCGCCGCGGGTCAGCTGGGCCTCGGCCGCCACCGACTCGAAGGTCACCGCACGCACGCCGTCACGATTGATCACGTTGACGGCGGCGTCGAGGATGCGGTCGCGCTTGCTGGTTCTCATCGCATCATTTTACGCGATCAGCCGCGCCCTCGCGGCTGCCGACGCGGCCGCGCAGCAGGCGCGCGATGATCGTCGCACCGACCGCCAGCATCACCGTGATCACCAGCAGCACGATCTGATAGCCGCGGTCGTACGCCGCCGTGGCCAGCGTGAACCACTCGCCCTGCCCGCTCTCGCGTGCCACATGCAGGGCCTGGGTGAAGCCCTCGCGTGCCAGCGCTGGCATGTCGGCCGAGGCCGGCAGGAAGGTGCTGTACATCGCCGCGCTCAGGCTGCCCAGCATCGCCACCGCCAGCAGGCCACCGAATTCGTAGGAGACTTCCTCCACCGACGAGGCCATGCCCGCGCGGTGCGCCGGTACGTTGTTGAGGATGGCGGTGGACGCCACCGAGATGGCCGAACCCATGCCGAAGCCGGTGATGGCCATGCCGGCCACCACCCAGCCCAGGCCGTGCGGGAAGCCGAACGCGACCACGGCCACACCCACTGCGCCTGCGGCCAGGCCACCGCAGATCAGCGGACGCAGGCCGACCCGGTGCAGGATGCTGCCGCCCAGCAGCGCACTGGGCAGGCTGCCCAGCGCCGCCACCGACACCAGCAGGCCCGCCTGCAACGGGGTGAAGCCTGCCACCAGCTGGAAGCGCTGGGTGGTGACCAGCTGCAGGCCGGCCATCGCGAACAGGGTGAACACCGCCGACAGCGTGCCGGCCAGGAACGCCGGATTGCGGAAGATCGCGAAGTCCAGCAGCGGGTACGGCAGCTGCTGTTGGCGCCGCGCGAACGCCGCACCGCTGATAAGCGCCAGCAGCAGCGCGCCGACGCCCAGCGCGTACGACGGCGGCGTGGCGATCAGCGACTTGATCGCCAGCACCAACCCGGACAGCGCAGCCAGTGCCAGCACCGAGGACACCAGGTCCCATGGACGCGAAGTATCACGCTGGCCTTCCGGCGCCAGCAGCAGCGTGGCCATGAAGGCGACCATCACCACCGGCACATTGATCAGGAACACCGAGCCCCACCAGAAATGCTGCAGCAGCCAGCCACCGATGATCGGGCCGAGCGCGGCGCCGACGATCGCGACCGAGCCCCAGATCGCGATGGCGATGTTGCGCTCGCGCTCTTCGTGGAAGCTCAGCCCGATCAGCGCCAGCGTGGCCGGCATCATCGCCGCCGCACCGACCGCCAGGAACGCACGCGCAGCAATCAGCTGCGCGGCACTATCCGCGAATGCCGCAGCCAGCGAGGCAACGCCGAACACCACCAGGCCGATCAGGAACATGCGGCGGTGGCCGATGCGGTCGCCGAGCGTGCCGGCGCCGAGCAGCAGGCCGGCCATCACCAGCGGATAGGCATTGATGATCCACAGCGCCTGGCCGGCACTGGCCGACAGTTCTTCGGTCAGGGTGGGCAGCGCGGTGTAGAGCACGGAGTTGTCCAGCGTGACCAGCAGCAGGCCGGCGGCCACGGTGAACAACAGCGCCCAGCGACGGGCGCGCGACAGGGCCGGAGCACCGGCCAAGGGCTGGGACAGAGCCATGGGGGAGACCTGATGGGGTGAAGTACCCCATAACTATACCGGATATCCTGTATAGTTATGATCTTCAGAATTGACCGGTTCAGCTTCTGTAGTGGCGCGCCTGCGCGCCCGGACGCCCAGCTAGGCATGGCCTGGTTCTACGGGTGAACACTCACCGGCAGTCTTCCGGCAATGCGGCAATCGCGGACACCACGGCCGCCTGCATGCCCTGCCCCACGGCCATGTCCAGCTCGCCGCCGATGCCGCCGTGCTGGCGGCGCAGTTCGTCCTCGCACAGGCTGCGCACCCGCCCGCGTGCGTTGGCGCGCAGGCTGCTGCAGCGCCAATCGGTGCCGCCCAGCGGCAGCACCGAATACACCACGCTGTTGCAGGCATTGCCCGCACGCTGCTGCAACGACTGGCCAGCGAAGTCACGCGGTTCACTGCTGCGCTGCGGATCGAAGTAACTGTCGGGGAAGGTGCGTGCGTACTGTTCGATGTCCACGTCCATGCTGCGGCCCGCCGCCAGCGGCATCTGCAACGGTTGACCACAGCGCAGGGCATCGGCGCGATGCTGGATGTACTGGTAGATCGGCCGGTCGAGCGTGGGATCCTGCTGGGTCACCGTGCTGACCGCCGCCAGCACCGGCAACGACGCACGATTGGCCATGCGCGCAAGCAGCCCCGCCTGCGCCGGCTGGCAGCGGTCACGCAGCGTGGCCGCCAACAGGAACAGCACGTCGTTGCGAAAGGTCGGCTCTTCGATCATGCGCTGTTCGATGCGCTGGCGCGCATCCGCCGCGGGCGCCGGGAACGCGATCACCGGTGGCTCGGAGACCGCGGCGCGCCGATGCCACCACACGGCCAACACCACGCCGCACACCAGCACGCCGGCAACGATGATCCAGCGTGTGCGCATCAATTGTGGATCGCCGTCAGCGTTGCCGCTGCGGCGTCGTAGGACGCGCTGGCGATATCCGCATCGAAGCGCTTCACCTGCAGGCGTCCCGCAAGCCGGTACGGGTCCCACAGGTCGCCCAGCGCGATCGGCGTGGCCAGGGTCACATGGATGATCTGGTTCGGCGGTGGTGGCGGCACATGGATGCAGGCGCCGTAGAACGGCACGAACAGCAGTTCATCGACCAGGCCGGCGTCGTTGGTGCCCAGCGGCACCACGTAGCCGTCCAGATCCACGGCACGGCCATCGGCGGCATCGACCACCTGCGACGAGCCGAACTGCCTGGCGCGGTCGGGGCTGGAATGGTCGATCTCCTGCCCCGGCGGCGTGCCGGAACCGGTGTCGTCGATCAAACCGCCCACGCCGTCCATGCCATTGCGTGACAGGCCGATCTGCGGCGGCGGCCGCTGATAGGTCACTTCATCGGGCCGCAGCGCGTCCCAGCGGTTGATGGGGGCATCGGCCACCGTTGGCTGCGCGGAAGGCGCGGTCTGCGCGGTGCTGACAGGTGCGGTGGTCGAACCCGGCTGCGTACAGCCACCCAGACACAGGCAGCCCACCAGCACTGCAACGTGCTCAAGGTTCATAGGGCCTCAGGTGCGCATCGCGCATGGTGTAGGCAGAGCCGGCCAGGTCGTCGTCCAGCCGCTCCGCGCGCAGGGTGCCGGCCAGGAAGAACGGCGAATACATGTCCGGCATTTCGATCGGGCGTGGCAGCACCACGTGCACGATCTGGTTGGGCGGTGGCGGCGGCACATGGATGCAGGCGCCGTAGTACGGCACGAACAGGAACTCGGTCAGGCGCCCGTCCTGTGCGTTGGCCAGCGGCACCACGTAGCCCGGCAGGCGCACCGGCCGTTCCAGCACCGCGTCCACGGTGCGGAAGGTGCCGAACTGCGGCATGCGCCGGTTGCCGTTGTGCTGGACCTCGGGGCCCTCGCCCCGCTCCAGCGCGGCCAGCTCATCGCCGGGCATCATCTGCAGCCAGTCCAGCTCCTGTTCTACGGCCGTGCCCGCCGTCACGGCGCCACCGCGATCCATCACCGGCGACGGCGGCAGCGCCTGTACGCCGGTATCCACCGGCCGCTCGCAGGCAGTCAGGAACAGCAGCATCGGCAACATCCACAAGCAGCGCATGCTCAGCCTCCCGGCGACAGGCCATCGGCCAGCGTGCGCCGATAGGCCAGCAGCGCCGGTACCAGCCCGGCCGCCGCGCTGATCACCAATACGCCTGCGGCCCACGCCAGCTCGCGAGCGTCCGGCCAGACATGGGTGATCGACAGCCCGAAGCTGGCCAGCGCCCACGCGCGGCCCGCCAGGCTGGCCACGGCCAGCACCGCCAGCGCGAGCACACAGGCGACCGCGCTGGTCGCCACCGCTTCAACCACCAGCAGGGCGGCGATGTAACCCGGCCGCGCACCGATCGCACGCAGCACGGCCATCTCACGCCGCCGTTCCTGCAGGGTCGAAACCAGCAGCGCCACCAGCGACACCATGCCCAGCAGCACCACCATCGCGCTGATCAGCTGCAGGGCACGTTCGGCCGTGCCCAGCGACTGCCACAACTGCTGCAGGGTCACGCCCGGCAGGATCGCCAGCATGGCCTCGTCCGGGTACTCGTTGATCCTGCGCTGCACCGCGAAGGTGGCAATGCGCGAGTTCAGGCCGAGCATGAACGCCGTGATGCTGGTCGGGGTCAGATCCAGGTGACGTGCCTGCTCGGCGCTGACGCGCTGGCTGCGCAGCTGCACACCCGAGCGCCAGTCCACATGGATCGCCTCGATGGCCGGCAGCGAGACCAGTACCGATGAATCCACCGGCGTACCGGTACGTTGCAGGATGCCGGCGACGCGGAACGGCTTGTCGGCATGGGTGGCCAGGGTGACCGCGCCGGTGCCATGCGCCAGCACGATCTCGTCGCCAACACCGACCCGTTGCGCAGCGGCCACTTCGGCTCCGATCACCGCATCGTACAGATCGTCGAACGGCCGCCCCTGCGCGAACGCCAGCGCGTGACCGGCGCCGTAACGATAGTGATCGAAGTAGCCACCACTGGTGCCGATCACCCGATAGCCACGCCAGGAGTCACCCAGTGCCAGCGGCACCGCCCACTTCACCTGCGGCAGCGCCGACAGCTCCTGGTAGGACTGCCAGGACACATTGTTGGTCGGGTCACCGATATGGAATACCGAATACAGCAGCAGGTTCACCGGCCCCGAACGCGCACCGACGATCAGGTCGGTACCCGACACCGTGCTGGCGAAACCCTCGTGCGCCTGCATGCGCACGCGTTCAACGCCCAGCAACAGCACCACGCTGAGGGTGATCACCAGTACGGTGAGGCCAACACTCAACGCGCGGCTGCGCAGGCTGGCCCAGGCAAGCTCAAGCATGGGCGCCACCTGCACGGTTGATCTCCGCCAGGGCAATGGTGCGGTCGAACAGCGGCTGCAGGCCATCGTCATGGCTGACCACCACCACCGTGGTGCCGGCCGCTTGGCATTGCGCGGACATCAACTGCAGGAAGGCCGTGGCGGCCTCCCGGTCCAGCGCCGAGGTCGGCTCATCGGCCAGCAGCACCGCCGGCCGGCCGATCAGCGCACGTGCGGCCGCCACACGCTGCTGCTGGCCGACACTCAGGGTGCCCGCGCGCCGCTGCATCAGCGCCGGGTCCAGTTGCAGGGCGCCCAGCAGGCGCGCGATCTCGGCGTCCAGCGGCCCGCTGATGCGCTCGCTGCGCAGGCGCGAGAAGCGCAGGCCCAACGCAACGTTGTCGCGCACGCTGAGGAACGGCAGCAGGTTGAACTGCTGGAAGATCACGCCCAGGTGGTCGGCGCGGAAGCGGTCGCGCCGGGCGCCACGCATGGCCTGCAACGCCTGCCCGGCCACCTCGACGCGGCCCTTGCCGGGCAGCAGCACCCCGGCCAACAGACCCAGCAGCGTACTCTTGCCGCCACCACTGATCCCGCGCAGCAGCACGCTGCTGCCCTGCTCGATCCACAGCTGCGGAATGTCCAGCACCAGGCGCAGGCCATAGCCGAACTGCACTTCATCCAGCCTGATCACCGCAGCGCTGCTCACGGTGCCAGTACCACGCGCAGCTGGGTGGCGGTCAGTACGCTGCGACCCTGGCCACGATCGGTTGCGGTGTTGACGATGACCTCGTGCAGGCCGGGGAATACCACCGGCAGCCGCATTACCAGGGCGCGCAACGCCGCTGGATTGGCACAGCGGTACTGCAGGTTGGCGTTGAACCCGGCGTGGCGGTGTTGCCCGGCTGCCGGTGCCGCGGCGGTTGCATCGAAGCCCTCGGCACTGGCATCGCTGCGGGCCAGCCGGCAATGCGCCGCCGTCGGCAGCGTTACCCAGCTGCCGCTCTTCAGCACAGCGGTGGCGCGTGCCAGCGATGCCCGTTCAGCGGCGTTGGCCGGCGGACGTTCGAAATCGAGGATGCCGATACCCGGCGCCTGCAGGGCCAGTTCCAGCACGCCCTGGTCGAGCGCCAGATCAACAGTGGCCTGGCCGTGCACGTGCGCGCCGAGCTGTCGGACGTCATGGGCCTGCGCGGCGCTGGCGGCCAGCAGCAGGAAAAAAGCAGCGGGAAGCTTCATGGGGGAGACTCCAATTGTTACTATGTAACATTATGGACCACATCCCCTCGATGCCCGCAAGGGCCCTGGCCCAGCCGCCAACTTCGGCACGCTGGCATCCCCGCCTCGATCTGGCCGGTGCCTGGCTGTCGCTGGCCTGCGCCGCCCATTGCATCGCCCTGCCGTTGCTGTTGGCGTTCGTGCCGGCCGCGATGATGGCGCTGCGCTCGTTCCAGCACCCCGGCCATGGCGCGATGACGCTGCTGCTGATGATGTCGCGCTGGGAGTGGCTGTTCGCACTGGTGGCCTCGGCGCTGGCGCTGGCCAGCACCGCGGCGGGGCTGCGCCGGCATGGCCGCCGATGGCCGCTGCGGTTGGCCTGCGTGGGCGCCGGCCTGCTGCTGTCGGCGTCCTTGTATCTGCCGCTGAAGGAGTCGCTGCTGTGGCACGGGGTGGCAACGGCCTGCGGCGGCGTGCTGCTGGCATGTGCGCATATCGGCAACCGGCGCGCGCTGCACCGCCCTCGGTAACGCTGCGAAGATGCCGGCCAGCGGCCGGCACTACCGTCCGTTGGAAGCGCGGGCCGTCTGCGCCGCACCACCACCGGTAGCGCCGGCCGCTGGCCGGCGCGTGCCCCGCCACCTCAGAAGCGATAGCCCACTTCCGCGCCGAAGATCCGCGGGCTGTCGACCGGACCGTAGTAGTTGCCGTCGCGACCGAACGCCAGGTTGTCGAAGATCAGGCCGTTGATGCGGCGCTTGTTGGTAAGGTTCTGTACGAACACCCGTGTGCTCCACGGCCCGTGCTCATAGCCCAGCTGCGCGCCCAGCACTGCAACGGCCGGCTGGAACGCGCGGTTGCGTTCGTCCAGTGCACTGGAACCGGTGAACTGCGATTCCAGCCGGGCATACAGACCGGACTGGAACTGGTAGCGCGCCGCCAGATAGCCGGTGTAATGCGGGGTCAGCTTGACCCGCTTGCCGTCCAGGCTCTGGTCGACGCTGACCCATAGTTTGGTGTACTTCGCATCGACATAGCCCACGTTGGCCATCAGGGTGAAGCCGGGCATCACCTCGAACACGCCCTCCAGCTCGGCGCCGCGCGAACGGATCGACGCATCCGAGCCCACGTAGTCCGACGAGATCGGGCGGCCGTTGGCATCGGTGGCGACCTGGATCTCCTGCCAGTTGTCCGAGGTGATGTGGAACAGCGCACCGCCGATGTGGCCACGGCCACCGGCCAGGTTCATCTTGAAGCCCAGCTCATGGCTCCACATGCGTTCGGATTCATAGCGCAGCACCTTGTCGTTGACCACATCGCTCTGCGCTGCGGCCAGGTTGAAGCCGCCCGGAATGTAGCCCTTGGCCGAGGCCGCATAGAACGACAGGTCGTCGGTGGCGTCGTAGCGCAGCGACACCCGCGGCAGCGTGGCCGAGAAGGTATGCGCCAGCGCGGCATCGCGGTACAGCACGCGGCCGCCGGCGCCGAGGTCCAGCGCACCGGCACGCTGCTCGGTGGAACGCCGCGCCTGCTCATGGCGCAGGCCCGCACTTGCGGTCAGTTGCGGAAGCGACGGGAAGGTGTAGCTGGCGGTGGCGAACACACTGTAGTCCTCCCCCTTCGAGGTCTGCCGCGGCGCCAGGTTGTAGCTGTCCAGCCCACGCAGCGCAGGACCAACGAACGTACCCAGGATGGAATCCTTGCTGTTGCGGTAGGTGGACACACCGGCCATCCAGGTCAACGCCTGGTCACTGGGCGAACTGAAGCGCGCCTCGGCCGTCCATTCGTTCTTCCGGTCGTAGATGCGGCCTGCCAGTGCCGGGCTCTGGGTCATGTCGAAGTCGTAGCCGGCCGAGGTCACTTCCTCGTTCCGCCAGGAGGCGGCCACGTCCAGCGTGCCGGCCTGCAGCTGCCATTGCGCGCTCAGGCCTGCCACCGACTCATCCTTCCCGGTGCGCTTGGGTGCGTCATTGATGTAGGTGAAATCACCGGCGCGACGGCCGCCGTTGAGCGAGCTGCCGTAGGTGCGGTTGTACAGGCCGGTATCCAGCGGCAGGTACTCGTACTCGAACATGCCCGGCGCACGGGTGCGCAGATGGTAGGCCAGTGCATTCACCGAAACGTAGTCGCTCGGCCGCCAGCGCAGCTTGCCCTGCAGGTAGCCCTCGCCCACCCTGCCGCGCGCGCCGGAGGGCGTGAGGTTCTTCAGGTAGGCATCCTCGTCCGAGCCCATGAACGCCACCGAGCCGGACAGGCGGCCATCGCGGCTCAACGGGCCGGCCAGGAAGCCGTCCAGTGCCGTGCCGTTGCCATTGCCGAACCAGGTACTGCGCACATTGAGTTCGCCTTCGCGCGCATCGGCCGGACCGCGCGTGCGCACCAGCACCAGGCCGGACTCGCTGTTGGCGCCATACAGCGTGCCCTGCGGCCCGCGCAGCACCTCCACCGACTCGACCTGGTTGAGCACGGCATTGCTCAGTTCACGGAACGGAATTCCATCGATATAGACCGACGCACGGTTGACCAGGAACGGATTGGACTCGATGCCGCGGATCGAGATGAACATGTTGCTCAGCTGGCCCATCGCATTGAACTTCACGTTCGGTGCAAGCTTGTCGAGGTCACGGAACTCGGTGACACCGGCCTCTTTCAGCGCCTGCCGATCAAGCACGGTGACCGACAGGTCGCTCTTCAGGTACGGGGTATCGCGCTTGGAGCCGGTGACACGGACACCGTCAAGCGTGGCCGGGTCGGCCTGCTGGGCAAGCGCGGGCATGGCAGGAATGAGCAGGGATGCCGCAACAAGGGCGGCAGCAGGCGTGGACGACTTCAACGGACGGACCTCAACGGATGGAAAGGCGGACGCGCGGGCGGCGGCAGCGCGGGTCAAGAGTGTTATCCTGTAACATTCGCGCCATCCCGCCACTCCATTCGCGGCAGCGCCGCTCCATTTCCGGATCCGTGATGCCCGCCCTCGCCGACCAGTTGCTGCGCGAAACCGGCCCCCAGGCAGCGGCTGCCCACCTCAGCCCGGACGGGGCGGTGGTCCTGCTGCGCCACCGCTTCGAAGCCAGCGAAGGCGAGATGGGCCATCCGCAGCAACTGCGCCTGGGCATGGCCATGGCCGGCGGGGGGTGGCTGCAGCAGCGCACGCTCAACGGCGTGCTGCAGGCCCCGTGGCGACCGGGCCAGTTCAACCTGGTCCTGCCTGGCGACAGCGGCACCTACGCCAGCCCGGCCGTCGAGGTGCTCGGCATTGCCATCGACACCCGCGCGTACCCGCACCACGCACTGGCGCTGCAACAGCTGCAGCCGCTGGCGGCGCGGCTTCACCACGACCCGGTGATCACCTCGGTACTGCAGGCACTCTGGTGCAGCACGCAGGCCGGTGCGTGCCTGCCCGGCTTTCTCGAACACGGCGCGCAGGTGCTGCTGCATCGCCTGGGCCAGCTTGCCGGCCAACGGCGCGATGTACGCGGCACGACCCCGGCGTTGTCGCCGCAGCGCCTGTTACAGCTGAAGGACTACATCGACGCACAGCAGGGCCAGCCGCTGACCGTCACCGAGCTGGCTGCCGCAGTGCAGATGCAGCCGTCCAGCTTCGGCCGCGCTCTGCGCGCCGCCACCGGGCTGCCACCGTATGCATTCCTGACCCGGCACCGCATGCAGCGGGCCGGCGCCGCGCTGGCGCAGGGCCGCACGGTCACCGACGTTGCGCTGGCCAGTGGCTACGCCAACCCCAGCAAGTTCAGCGCGGCGTTCCGCCGTGTGCTTGGCTGTTCGCCCTCCGCCTGGATCGAGCAGGCGCGGTAATGAAGGCCGCTGGCCGGCTTCTGCATTGCATCGACCAGTCCCGGGTTGCCGGCCAGCGGCCGGCACTACCCTGCCCGGCCGAACAGCGCCGCCACCCAGTCGATGAACACCCGCAACCGCGGCGAGGGCGTGCGGTTGCGCGGGTAGACCAGGTTCAGCGGGCTCGGCGTTGGCGGCATCTGCGGCAGCAGTTCGACCAGCTCGCCCCGCGAAATGTACGGATCCATGCGGTAACGCGGTGCCTGGATGATGCCCAGCCCCGCCAGCGCAGCGCCGAGGAACGCATCCGCACCGGACACCAGCACCCGCGCCGGCAACGGCACGTAGCGGACCTGCCCGTCCTGCTGGAACTCCAGGGGAATCAGCTGGCCGGTGGCGCTGGAGCGATAGCCGACCATGTCGTGGCCGTCCTTCAGGCATTCAATGCCCTCGGGCATACCCTTGGCCCGCACGTAGTCCGGCGAGGCCACGGTGACCTCGCGCAGCAGCGTCAGCCGTCGCGCCGCCAGGTCGCTGTCGGCCAGCGTGCCGACCCGGATCGCCGCATCCACGCCTTCGCGCAGCAGGTCGACATAACGGTCTCCCTCGCTGACGTCCAGCTCGATGTCCGGGTAGCGCTGCAGGAAGTCCGGCAGGTGCGGAAACAGCAGATGCCGGCCCAGCGTGCCATGCACCTCGATGCGCAGCGGGCCACGCGGTGGCACGTCACGGAACGCGGCCTCGGCATCGTCCATGTCGGCGATCAGTCGCAGGCAACGACCGTAGAAGGCTTCACCCTCCAGGGTCGGTGCCACCAGTCGCGTGGTCCGGTTCAACAGGCGCACCCCCAAGCGCTGCTCCAGCGCCTTGATCGCGTCGGTCACCGTGGCCCGTGGCAGGCCAAGGTCCTCGGAGGCGCGGGTGAAACTGCGGCGCTCGACGATACGGACGAAGGCGCGCATGGCCGTAAAGCGGTCCATTGTTCGGCTGTCCGGATGGTGTGGGTTGATTATGCACGATTGTCCGCCGTGGGCAGGCGCCTTGGCGTATGCCAACCAAGGTTGGCATCTACCAGATCACGGCACACTGTTCGACGCCCCCTGGGTGGGTACCTTGGCGTATGCCAACCAAGGTTGGCATCTACCAGGGCACGGCACACCGGTAGTCGCCCACCTTGGTGGGCGTTCCGCACGCGCCAACCAAGGTTGGCACCTACCGCGCCTCGCGGCGGCGGTGTACCCAGTAGTACAGCGTGGGCAGCACCAGCAGGGTCAGCAGCATCGCCGACAGCAGGCCGCCGATCACCACCACCGCCAGCGGCTTCTGGGTCTCGGCACCGATCGCGTGCGAGGTCGCCATCGGCAGCAGCCCGAACATCGCCAGCAGCGCGGTCATCAGCACCGTGCGCAGGCGCTGCAGCGAACCCTGTACCACCGACTGCAGCAGGTCCATGCCCTGTTCGCGCAGCTGGGCGAAGCGACTGAGCATCACCACCCCGTTCAACACGGCTTGCCCGAACAATGCAATGAAGCCGATCGCCGCCGACACCGACAACGGAATGCCGGTCAGCCACAGCGCCAGGATGCCGCCGATCATCGCCAACGGCACGTTGGCCAGGATCAACGCTGCACTGCTGATGTCCTTGAAGGCATCGAACAGCAGCACGAAGATCAGCAGCACCGACAGCGGAATCACCCAGCCCAGCCGCTTCATCGCGCGCTGCTGGTTCTCGAACTCGCCGGACCACTCCAGCCGGTAGCCCTCCGGCAGCTGCACGCTGGCGTCCACGCGCTTGCGCATGTCGGCCACCACGCTGCCCATGTCGCGCCCGGCGATGAAGATGCTGACCGCTTTCACCCGCTGCGCGTTCTCGCGCGAGATATTGATCGCGCCGCTGGCCATGCGGAACTCGGCCACATCGGACAGCGTCACCGCGTGGCCGTCACCGATGCCCACCGGCACCGTGCGCAGCCGCTGCAGGTCGCGGTCTGCGTCGTCCAGCCGCAGCGTGATCGGGAACCTGCGGTCACCCTCCCACAGTTCGCCGACCTGGCGCCCGCCCAGTGCGGTCTCGATCACTTCGTCGATGTCGCGCACATTCAGGCCGTAGCGCGCAGCCCGGTCACGATCGATCTCGATCTGCAGTTGCGGCAACGCGCCGTCGCGGTCGATGAAGGCACTTTCCACGCCGTGCACGCCGCGCACCTGACCGAGAATCGCCTGGGCCTGCCGGTTCAGCACGTCCAGGTCCGAGCCGCTGACCTTGATCACCACCTGGCCCTTGATCTGCGAAATGCTCTCCAGGATGTTGTCGCGCACCGGCTGCGAGATCGAGAACTCCGGCCCTGGTATGCGCTGCTCCAGCGTGCGCTGCAGGTCGCTCACCAGCTGCCGCTTGTCCACGCCCTTCGGCCATTCCTTCTCCGGCTTCAATGCTACCAACGCCTCGATCTGGTTGGCGCCCTTGGCATCGGAACCATCTTCCGGGCGCCCCAGCTTGGCCACCACTGTCGATACCTGCGGGAACGTGCCGACCAGTTCGCGGATGCGCCGCGACTGCTGCTGCGCCTCGGCCAGGCTGGTGCTGGGGTCGAGCGTGGCGGTCAGCCAGATCGAGCCCTCGTCCAGCTCGGGCAGGAACTCCGAGCCCAGCCGGGTGCCCAGCGCCAGTGTGCCGACCAGCAGCGCCACCGCGGTCAGCACCACCGCCCGCGGGCGAGCCAGGGCACGCTCCAGCACCGGCTTGTACCAGCCGGTCAGGCGGTCCATCAGCGGATTGCCGTCGCGCATGCGGTCGCGCCGCAGCCACCAGTAACAGAACAGCGGCACCACGGTCAGCGCCAGGATCAACGCACCGATCAACGCCGAGGTCACCGAATAGGCCATCGGCGCGAACATGCGGCCTTCCTGGCGCTGCAGGGTGAAGATCGGGATATGCGCGGCGATGATGATCATCATCGAGAAGAACGTCGGCCGCCCCACTTCCGATGCTGCCGAGAGGATGGTCGAGAAGCGTGTCTTCCTGTCTGCCGTGGGTGGCAGCTTCGATAGTCGCGAAACGATGTGCTCGGTCACGATCACCGCACCATCGATGATGATGCCGAAGTCCATCGCCCCCAACGACAGCAGGTTGGCCGGCACGCCCCACAGGTGCAGGCCGAGGAAGGTCGACAGCAGGGCCAGCGGCATCATGGCCGCCACGATCAGTGCCGCGCGGGCGTTGTACAGGAACAGCCACAGCACCAGGAACACCAGCACGGCGCCTTCCAGCAGGTTGCGGAACACCGTTTTCAGCGTGGTCGAGACCAGCCACGAGCGGTCGTAGAACGGCTCGATGCTGACCCCGGCCGGCAACTGGTTCGCCTCGATCTCGGCGATGCGCGCATGCAGGGCGTCGAGCACGTCGGACGGATTCTCGCCCTTGCGCATCAGCACCATGCCGAACACCGCATCGTCGTTGTCATCCTGCCCGACCAGGCCCTGCCGCGGCAGCCCGGTGTCGGCGATGCCGGCCAGGTCGCGTACCAGGATCGGCGTGCCGCCGCGCTGCCCGACCACCACGTTGCCGATGTCGGCCGGCGAGCGCATCAGGCCCACGCCGCGGATCAGGAACTGCTGCTGGCCGCGCTCCACGTAGCCGCCACCGGCATTCGAACTGCCCTTCTCCAGTGCCTCGGCGAACTCACCGAGGCTGATGCCGCGGTCGCGCAGCTTGTCCAGGTCCGGCTTGACCTGGAAGGTCCGCGCGAAGCCGCCGAAGCTGATCACATCGGCCACGCCCGGGACGGTGCGCAGGCTGCGCTCCATCGTCCATTCCTGCACGGTCCGCAGCTGGGTCGAGGTCAGGTGCGGGCCTTTCAGTACGTAGCGGTAGATCTCGCCCACCGCCGAACTCATCGCCTCCAGCTCCGGCGTCACCCCTTCCGGCAGCTCCACGCCCTGCAGGCGTTCCAGCACCTGCTGGCGCGCGAAATAGTCGTCGGCCTTGTCATCGAAGGTCAGGATGATCATCGACAGGCCGAACTGGGTATGCGAGAACACCCGCACCGAATGCGGAATGCCGGACAGCGCCACCTCCAATGGCATCGTCACCTCGCGCTCCACCTCTTCGGCAGCGCGGCCCGGGTGCAGCGAGACCACCGTCACCTGGGTATCGGACACGTCCGGGAAGGCTTCCACCGGCAGCACGCGGAACGCGGCGATGCCCGTGCCGATGAACAACAGCAGCGCCAGCATCACCATCAGCGGCTGGCGCAGGCAATAGGCAATCAGGCGATCGATCATGGGGCGGCGTGCCCCGTGCCGCTGCTGGCCGCCGTCGGCGCACTGTCGACCAGCTGCTGCAGCAGCAGGCCACCTTCGACCACCACCCTGCTGCCTGCCGCCAGGCCCTCACGCACCCAGAGGCGGCCATCGCCCAGCTCTTCAGCATGCACCGCGTGGCGCACGAAGCGGCCCTTGCCTTCCTCCACGAACACCACCTGCGTGCCGTTGATCAACAGCACCGCCGCATCCGGCAGCGAAACGCCACCCTCCGCCGGCAGCGCCACCTGTGCGCGCACGTACTGCCCGGCCTTGAATCCGCGCGAGCGGTTGTCCAGCTCGGCGCGGGCCTGCACCACGCGGCGCTCGCTGTCGACGAAGTCATCCACATGCTGCAGCGTGGCCTGCAGGGGTTTGCCATCGGCGCCCGGCACGCTCACCGGCATGCCGGCCTTCAGGCGCCCGGCCAGGCTTTCGGGGATGTCCAGCAGCAGCCACAGGCGATCCGGATCGCCGATCACCGCCAGCGGCTGTTCACTGTCGGGGCTGACCGACATGCCCGGGCTCATCCGCCGTTCCACCAGCACGCCCTCGATGGGCGCACGCAGCGGCAGGCGTTGATCGACGTGCTGGCCGTTGCCATAGGCCTTGGCGAAGGCGGTTGCGCGCGCATGATCGGCCTGGCTGCCAGCGAAGCTGGCCTCGGCCTCGTCCAGCTCGCGCCCGGACGCCACACCGGCAGCATGCAGCTCGCGGGTGCGCTCCAGCTCTTTGCGTGCCTGCTGCAGTTCGGCGCGACCACGCGCGCCCTCGGCCTGGGCCTGGCCGAACTCGGGCGAGGTGATCCAGGCGATGATCTGGCCCGCCTTTACCTGCTGGCCCGGCTGCGCCTCGATGCGCGCGACCTGCCCCGGCAGCGGCGTGCGCAATGCGCTGGAGCGGGTCTCATCCCAGACCACACGGCCTGGCAGCTGCAGGCTGGCACTGGCACCGGCGGTCACCGCCTCGCTGCGCAGCACGTCCAGCTGGCGGCTGTCGGCCGGAAACTGGATCTGGCCGGCACTGACCTGCGGCGCATCTTCGGTATACGACGCCGGCTCGCGGCCACAGCCGCTGAGCAGGGCCAGTGCCAGCAACACCGGCAGCAGCGCTTGGCGCGCGCGCGGGCGATGGGCGACGGTGGACTTCATCGGGACTCTCCTTCGGCAACGGATGTGGCGGCTTCCCAGCGCGCCAGGGCAATGGCATGGTCGGCACGCGCCTCGATCAGCGCGGCCTCGAAGTCGCGCCAGCTGCGGCGCGCATCCAGCAGGTCGGTCAGGCTGGCGGCACCGCGGCGGTAGGCCAGCTCGATGCCCTGCACCGCCTTGCGCGCGGCATCGGACTGCAGCCCTTCGTAATCGGTGCGGCGCTGCGCGGCGGACTGTGCGCTGGCCTGCAGCTGGTCCAGTTCGGCGCGCGCTTCGCGCTGCAGCACCTGTAGTTCCAGTGCGGCACTGTCCCGATCCGCTTCGGCGCGCTGGATGGCACCGCGTGTGCGCGACGGTCCACCCAGCGGAATGGTCAACGACACGCCCCAGGTGACACCGCTGATGTCGGTCGGCTCACGTTCGGCCTCAACGCCCAGCTGGATATCGCGGTGGCGCTCGCTGCGGGCCAGCGCCACACCGGCATCGGCGGCGGCCAGGCGCGAATGCGCGGCACGCAGATCGGCACGCTGCTGCGGGTCGAACCCACGCGTGTCGGCCACATTGCGGGTCTCCGGCCACGGGTCGTCGGCACTGAGGCTGCTGCTGTCATCACTGCCGAGCAGCAGCCCCAGCGCGTGCCGGGCGTCGCGCAGATCCAGCGCCGCCTCGCGCGCGGCATCGGCCACGGCAAGATCGTCCACCGCCAATCGCGCACGATCCACCGGCGCCATCGCCCCTGTTGCGACCTGCTTGTCCGCCGCGGCCATCTGTTCGGTCGAACTCTGGCGGTTTTCCTCGGCAATCTGCGCCCGCTCCTGGGCGCTCTTCAGGCCGAAATAGGCCTCGTGCAGCGCCACCTGCTGGCGGCGTCGGGTATCGAGCATTTCCAGTCCGGCCACCTGCAGCAACGCGTCCGCCTGGCGGATGCGCAGCGCTCGCTTGCCGCCACGCTCCCAGGTCCAGCCCAGGCCCAGCGTGCTATCCACCCGCTTGTCCTGCCAGCGGCCGGGGCCGATGCCATGCTTGGGGCTGATCTTGCTGCTGCCGATCGACAGCTCGGCCGCGGGCCGCAGGGCGGCGGTCTGCGCATCACCCTGCACGCCGCGCAGCTCCAGTGCCGCCGCACGCAGGTCAGGGTTGTGCGCTTCCATGGCGCGCTGCGCGTCTGCCAGGGACAGCGCCGAAGCTGCTGGCGCGCACACGAGGGCGGCCAGCACAGCCGCAAGTCGAAGGGAGAAATTCATGCGCGTCACGGTAAGGTGACGCACTTGCGCCAAACTTGCCCCAACCTTGCACGAAGCTTGCAATGCGAATCCTGCTGATCGAAGACGACGCCGCCCTGGCCGATGGACTGATCCGTGCCCTGCAGGGCGCCGGGCACCTGTGCGACCACCTTTCGCGCGGGCTGCATGCGCCGGCCGCGCTGGCCAGCGTGCCGTATGACGTGATGGTGCTCGACCTGTCACTGCCCGATGTCGATGGCCTCGACCTGCTGTCGCGGCTGCGCAACGACGGCGTCACCCTGCCGGTATTGATCCTGACCGCGCGCGATGGCGTCGACGATCGCATTCTGGGGCTCGACCGTGGCGGCGATGATTACCTGGCCAAGCCTTTCGCACTGGGTGAGCTGGAAGCGCGGCTGCGTGCGCTGTCACGCCGCCGCAGCGATGCACCGGCACTGAAGCGGCTGGGCCGGTTGTGCTTCGACAGCATCCGCAACGAGGCGCAGGTGGATGGCCAGCGTGTCGAGCTGACCGCGCGTGAGCTGGCGCTGGTCGAGGCGCTGATGCAGCATCCCGGCCGCACCGTCACCAAGCAGCGCCTGTTCGATGCGCTGTACAGCTGGGACCACGAGGCCAACCTGTCGGTGATCGAAGTGCATGTCAGCCGCCTGCGCCGCAAGCTGGAACAGGCGCGTGCCGGCGTTGGCATCCGCATGCTGCGCGGCCTCGGCTACCGGCTGGAGGCCGGCGGTGACTGAGCGCGTGCACAGCCTGCGCGGACTGCTGCTGCGGCGCCTGTGGCTGCCGCTGCTGGTACTGATGCTGTGCAGCGCGGTGGGTTCGTTCGCACTGGCGCGCTTCTACGCCGGCCAGGTCTACGACCGCTGGCTACTGGACTCGGCGATGTCGCTGTCCGAACTGGTGGAGGTGCAGGATGGGCGGGCCTCGATCGAGATCACGCCGGCGGTGTCGCGCATGTTCACCTGGGACACCACCGATGAAGTGCATGGCGAAGTGGTCGATGCCGGCGGCGGACGCCTGTACGGTGACCTGCCCGAAGCATTGCCCCGCCCTGCCGCTGCCGCCGCACGCGATGACGAGGCCGTCTACTACGACGCACGACTGCGCGGACAACCGGTGCGCATGGTCGAAGTGGTGGTCAGCGCCGGACCCGGCCACGACATCCGGCTACGCGTGGCCGAAACGCTGCGCAAGCGCCACCGGCTGGAGCGCAAGCTGCTGATGACCAGCATCCCGTTCCAGGCCGCGATTCTCGCGCTGGCGGCGTGGCTGGCGTGGTCGGGTACCGGCGCCGCCGCGCGCCATGCCAACCAGGTGGCGCGCCGCTTGGCCAGCCCTCGCCCCGACCCGCTGGCGCCGCTGGAGCCCGCGCAGGAGGCGCCGCGCGAACTGTGGCCGGCGGTGGAGGCCTACAACGCGCTGCTGCAGCGCCTGGACGCGATGCAGGCCGCGCAACGCCGCTTCGTCAGCAATGCCGCGCATCAGCTGCGCACGCCGTTGGCGGCGATGCAGGTGGAACTGGAGAGTTCACTGCGCCAGCATGATCCACAGGCGCAGCAGCTGGCGCTGTCCGGCACGCTGGGCGGACTGGCGCGGCTGCAGCACCTGGTCAACCAACTGCTGATGCTCAGCCGTTCCGAAGATCCACAGGGCAGCGCGTTGCCGCTGCAGTCGGTGGATCTGGCGGTGCTGGCGCGCGGTGTGGTGGAGCGCTATGCGGACAGGGCGTTGGCCGCAGGAGCAGACCTGGGTTACGACGGGCCCGACGAGGGCGTGTCGATCCAGGGTGATCCGCAACTGCTGCGCGAAGCGCTTGGCAATCTGCTGGACAATGCCCTGCGCTATGGCAGCGTGCGCGGGGTGATCACGCTCGGCCTGCAGCAGAACGCCGAAGGTGTGCAGGTGTGGGTGGACGACGACGGCGCCGGCATCGCCGAGGTCGAGCGCGGGCGTGTCACGGAACGTTTCTATCGGGCCAGCAGCGAGGGCGACGGCTGCGGCCTGGGCTTGGCGATCGTGGCCGAGATCGCGCAGCGGCATGGTGCGGCATTGGCGATCGATACCGCCCCGATTGGTGGCGCGCGGGTCGGATTGCACTTCCGCTCCCGGTAGATGCCCACCTTGGTGGGCGCTTTCGCTCTCCCGTGTGCCAACCAAGGTTGGCACCTACCCAAGGCGCGGTAATGCCGGCGGACGAGGCCCGGTTTCGCTCCGGTAGATACCCACCTTGGTGGGCGCTTTCGCTCTCCGCGTGCCAACCAAGGTTGGCACCTACCAAAGGCGCGGTAATGCCGAGGCGGCGGAGCCGCGATTTCGCTTCTGGTAGATGCCCACCTTGGTGGGCGCTTTCGCCCTCCGCGTGCCAACCAAGGTTGGCACCTACCAAAGGCGCGGTAATGCCGAAGCGGCGGAGCCGCGATTTCGCTCCGGTAGATACCCACCTTGTGGGCGCTTTCGCTCTCCCGCGTGCCAACCAAGGTTGGCACCTACCAAGGGCGCGGTAATGCCGACGCGGCGGGGTCCGCCCCCAAATCACCGGCTCATCGAATACGGCGCCTGCGCGCCCTGCCCCGGCCAGTCCTTGTTCGGCTCGGCCTGCATGCTGAAGCGCAGTTCGCCACCGGCCAGGATCTCGTCGTGGCGCAGGAAGGTGCGCTGCAATGGCTTGCCGTTGAGGCTCACGCTGCCCACGTAGGTGTGCTTGTCGTCCAGCCCGTCGGCCACGATGGTGAAGGTCTTGCCATTCGGCAGGCGCATCGCGGTCCTGGGCAGGAACGGGCGGCCCAGGATGTATTCGCCCGAGCCCGGTGCCACCGGATAGAAGCCCAGCGCGGTAAACACATACCACGCCGACATCTGGCCGACGTCATCATTGCCCGCCAATCCATCGGGGCGATCGGCGTACTGGGTGTCCATGATCTGCTTCAGGCGCGCCTGCGTGCGCCACGGCTGGCCGGCATAGGCATACAGGTAGGCCACGTGATGGCTGGGCTCGTTGCCGTGCGCGTACCAGCCGATCAGGCCGGTGATGTCTTCCATGTGCTCGAAGATGGACGGATCGACCTTGGCGTTGAACACCTCATCCAGCCGCGCCAGCAGTTTGTCGCTGCCCCCATGTGCAGCGGCCAGGCCAGCCACGTCCTGCGGCACATACCAGGAATACTGCCAGGCATTGCCTTCGGTGTAGTCGGTGCCGTAGCCGCTGGCACTGGGGTCGAACGGCGTGCGGAAGCTGCCATCGCGCTTGCGTGCGCGCATGAAGCCGGTGTCCTTGTCGAAGGCGTTGCGCCAGTTGCCGGCGCGCTTGTCGAAGGTGGCCGCAACATCGGTCTTGCCCATCGCCTGCGCCATGCGCGCGATGGTCCAGTCGTCGAAGGCGTACTCCAGCGTCTTGCTGGCCGCTTCGCCTTCTTCGTCGATCGGCACGTAACCCAGCTCGCGGTACTGCGCGATGCCGTCATAGGGACCGTAGTTCGCGGTTTCGACCATCGCCTTCAGCGCCTTGTCGGCGTCGAAGCCGCGGATGCCCTTCACGTACGCATCGGCGATCACCGGCACCGCGTGGTAGCCGATCATGCACCAGTCTTCCAGACCGTGGAACGACCACACCGGCAGCATGCCGTACGGGCTGTGCTCGTGGTGGGCGAGCATGGAATTGACGAAGTCGCTGTTGCGTTTCTCCGGCTGCACCAGCGTCAACAATGGGTGCAGCGCACGGTAGGTATCCCACAGCGAGAACGTGGAATAGTTGGTGTAGCCCTCCGCCTTGTGCACGGCGTTGTCCGAGCCGCGGTACTGGCCGTCGGCATCCATGAACAGCGTCGGCCCCAACATGGAGTGGTACAGCGCGGTGTAGGCACTGCGGCGTGCATGTTCCGGTGCCTCGATATCGAGCACCGACAGTGCCTGCGTCCATTCCTGTTTCGCTTGGGCGCGCACGCGGTCGAAATCGAAGTCCGCCACTTCGGCGTCCAGGTTGGCGATGGCGCCGGCCTCGCTGACCGGTGAAATGGCCACCTTCACCACCAACGGTGCGTCCAGCTTGCCGAACGCGAAGGTGCCGACCAGCTGCCGGCCCTCGATCTGCGCACGCTGCGCTGGGTCCTTCTCGCCCGGCGGCGGGAAGCCCTTGTAGACAATGTCCTGCTCGGTGTTGTGCAGTTCATGCCCGGCCAGCGGACGCGAGAATCGCATCGCGAAGTACAGCTGGCGGCCCGGCGCCCAGCCGCGGGTTTCGCGGAAGCCGGTCACCGTGCCATCGGCGCGCACCCGCACCCGCGACCACAGCACCTTGCCCGGGTAGTCGTACATGCTGGTGCGCATGTCCAGCAGCACCTTGGCGTCGGTGCCCTTCGGGAACGCGTAGCGGTGTACACCCACCCGCGCACTGGTGGTCAGCTCCGCGCGCACCTTGTAATCCTCCAGGGTGACCGCGTAATAGCCCGGCTCGGCCTTCTCATCGTCGTGGCGGAAGCGCGAGGCATAGCCGCTGCGGGGCTTTTCCGGATCGCCGCGCTCCAGGCCCGGCGTGCCGGTGAACGGCATCAGCAGGATGTCGCCCAGATCGGAGTGACCGGTGCCGGAGAAATGCGTGTGCGAGAAACCGACGATGCTGCTGTCGTCGTAGCGGTAGCCGGCCGCCCAGCCATAGGCCTTCTCGCGCGGCTGGATGCGCGTGTCCGGGCTGAGCTGGACCATGCCGAACGGCACCGTGGCGCCGGGATAGGTGTGGCCTTCGCCGCCAGTACCGATGAACGGGTCGACCGCCGCATAGGCGCGCTCGGCGGGTGATTTCGGTGTGGCGGCCAGGGCGGTACCGGACGCCAGCATGGCAGTGGCGGCGACGGCGATCAGGAAACGACGGTCCAGCGTGGGCATCGGCATTTGGATCGATTCAGGCGATGGCCGATGCTAGCACCGGCATTCAGGCATCGCATGTTGCGCTGCGGCTGAATGAATCCAAAGGCGACAGAAGTTGTCCGATTTCCTATGCAACTAATTGCATGGTCTGGGCTCCTGCGGGTCACCAGACTGGGTTCGAGCCCAAAACGGCGTAACACAGTCCCGACGAAATTCGCGGTCGCAACGAGACCGTCGTCGCATTTTGTAGCGCTCGGGCAGGAAAAGGCACCCGAATCACTTTGTCTTCACGCCATCAGGGCGTTCCATTCACGCCGACGAAGTGAATGCGGTTTCTTTCCTGAAGTTCCACACCCACAGGAGTTCCGTCATGCAGATCGCAGTTCGTCGTTCCCTTGCGCTGGCCGTAGCCAGCTCTCTTGTCCTGAGCGTTCCTGTCTACGCTGGAACCCTTACGCCGGGCCAGACCGCCACTGTCCAACCGGGTGATGTGCCCGAGGCCTGGACGCTCAACAATGCCGAACTGATCGTGAATCCGGGTGGCGGCACGCTCGGCATCGTTGCTGGGCAGCAATCGCAACTGAAGATCAGCGGTGCACAGATTTCCGCGACAAGCACTTCAGGCGGAATAGAGCTTCAGACCAGCACAATGACGATGTCCAACTCCGCCGTCACCAATAGTGCCGGACGAGCTCTTACGCTATCCAGCGGCGCCCTTCCTGGTGGCTCCACCGCAAATATCAGCGATAGTCAGCTCACAGGCCTGGGGGTGGGCATTAGCGTGTTTTCAAGGACTGGACGCGCCGTGCTGAATCTTGATCGCACTCAGGTAACCGGGAGACTGACCAGCTCCTTCAATCCGGCACTCGAAGGAAACGGCATCCTGGCGCTCGAGAACAGCGACATTCTGGTGGGTAATGGCAGTGTTGTCACCGGTGAGCTGAATGGTATCTACGCAGTAGGCAGTGCCAATTTCGCCGGAACTTCGACTGTTGTGATCGATGCATCCAAGGTGGAAGGCAAGGCGGGCGCCGCGTTGCTTGTCGGTGTGCCGCGAGGATCCAGCACCCCGGATTTGGACATTCAGTTCACCGCCCGCAACGGCGCCCAGCTCGTGGGTGGCAACGGCAACCTGCTCGAAGTCAACGCAGCCGCCGCCACGGTCGGCTTCACCGTCGACAACTCCCAGCTCACCGGCAACATCATCAACACCGGTGGCAGCACCGTGAACGTGGCACTGAACAACAGCGCCACCCTGCTCGGCGCCACCCAGAACATCACCTCGATGGCGGTGGACAATGCACGCTGGCAGCTGAGCGGCAACAGCAGCACCGGCACGCTGTCGCTGGGCAATGGCGGTGAAATCGCCCTCGGCGACGGCTCCGCCTTCCACACCCTCAACGTGGCCGGCAACTTCACTGGAAATGGCGGCACCCTCGCCTTCAACACCGTGCTGGCCGGCGATGATGCGGCCACCGACAAGCTGATCATCGGCGGCGACACCAGCGGCACGGCCAACGTGCGCGTCAACAACGTGGGCGGTGCCGGTGCGCAGACCACCCAGGGCATCCAGCTGATCCAGGTCGGCGGCGCGTCCAATGGCCAGTTCAACCTGGCCGGCCGTGCCGTCGGTGGCCAGTACGAGTACTTCCTGTTCAAGGGCACTGGTGCCGATGGCAACTGGTACCTGCGTTCGCAGCTGCCGACCCAGCCCGACCCGTGCGAGGTAGACCCGACCCTGCCCGAATGCAACCCGGAAATCCCGGACCCAGTGCTGCGCCCGGAACCGGGTGCCTACCTGGCCAACCTGCAGGCCGCGCAGAACATGTTCCGCCTCGGCTACCACGACCGTCATGCCGGCCAGAACAGCGGCCGCGCCTGGGCGCGCGTGGATGGCTCGCGCAATGGCTTCGATGCCATCAGCCGCCAGCTCGACATCCACGGCAACAGCCAGGCGCTGACCGTCGGTGCCGATCTGTGGCGTCACGAATCGGGCAGCAGCGCGGGTGTGATGCTGTCCAGTGGCAACGCCACCAGCACCTCCACCAATGAACTGACCGGCTACTACGCGCGCGGCAAGGTGAAGGGCGAAGCGCTGGGCATCTACGGCACCTGGCGCGGTGGCAATGGTGCCGACCCGTATGCGGGCTTCTATGTGGATGGCTCGCTGCAGCGTGCGCAGTTCCGCAACCGCGTGGAAGGCATCGGCCTGGCTGCCGAGCGCTATGACAGCCGTGCCTGGCAGGGCGCGGTGGAAACCGGCTACGCGTTCCGTGTGGGCGGCGCCAGCAACGGCGGCATCTATCTGGAGCCGCAGCTGCAGGTGGGCTACAGCCGCTGGGACAGCAACCGCCACACCGAGGCCAACGGCACGGTGGTGGGCGCCGAGAATGCCAACGGCATGTTCGGCCGTGCGGGCCTGCGTCTTTCCGGCGTGACCCGCTGGGGCAACGGTGCCGCCGAAGTACAGCCCTACCTTGCCGCCAACTGGCTGCATACCCGTGCCGAATCGCAGATCCGCATGGATGACGAGCTGGTGGATGCACGCATCCCGCGTAGTCGTGGCGAATTCAGCGGCGGCGCCTCGGTGAAGTTCAGCAATGGCATCGGCGCCTGGGGCGGCCTGTCGCTGCAGCGAGCCAGTGGCTACCACCAGACCAGTGCGCAGGTGGGTGTCAGTTACAGCTGGTAACAAGACGTCTTCGGCCCGCAGCCAGTTCGATCGCGGGCTGACAACGGGGCGAGAGGTGTGGCCGTTCAACAGGAGTTCTCGGCCGCTGCATGGAAGGCGCGACAGGGAGGGTCGCGCCTGACAAGTTTTTGTAGGAACCTGATGTGGTGAATGATGTGATCTTTCGATCCTGCCGGTTCGGCAGAGACAATCAATGGGCGTTCGCACCGTGATGTGTGCAGGATGGCGCCGCAGCGGACATACCGCTGCCGGGATTGGAACCCCGGAATGAGCTACGAGAACTGCTTGCCGTAACTACGGCGGGCGGTGCGCGGCGGCCGCATGGCCCTCCGGCTTTTCTCGTAGCTCAGCCGAAGTTCCAACCTCGCATCGCCCGCCACCCTCGCGGTGGCCATCACACCCAGGGAGTTCCCGCATGATCCACGAACGTCCGCTCAGCCCGGCCATGGAATCGCTGCTCCATCGCATCGAACAGGCCTTCAACAGCGCCGAGGGCATGGCCATCCTTATCGGCGAGCAGTACGGCCCCGAGCCGAAGCCGCCCGCGCCGATGGGCTACAACCCGAAGCAGATCGCCACCGCAATGATCATGCTGAGCCAGCACGGGCGCTGCCTGCTGCAGGCGCTGCGCGAGGAGGCGGAGAAGGTGACGCTTCACTGAGCCGGATGGGGTGAGCCGGCACTTGCCCGACGCTCTGGGTCGCCCTACCCTGCGCCCAGACCAGGGAGAACCCGCATGGCCCGCCGCGCTGCACGATGGATCGCGATTGCAGGAATGATCGCCACCGCCTCTGCTGTCCATGCCGATCCGCCCCCACCGCCACCCGCCGTTGCCCGCACCGCGCAGGACGACTATACCATCCTGCGCCTGCTGGTGACCGACGATCAGGGCCGCCTGTTGCTCGAACACAACCGCAGTGGCTGGATGACGCCTGCCGTGCGCGCCAACCGCAAGCAGAGCGTGCAGGAAGCGCTGCGGCAGCTGGCAACGGAGCTTGGCCTGCAGGTGTCACCGTTCACGCTGGCGGCCCTCTACAGCTATCGTTTCAACGAGGACCCGCCCGACCCCACGCATGACGCGGTGTCGTTCCGGCAGCACTATCGCGCCACGCTACGCAGTGGGCAGCCGCCCGCCACCACCGCGGACAAGCAGTACCGCTGGGTGAGCCGCGACGAAGCCGCGCATCTGATTGGAATGCAGGCATTGCGCATGGAAACCCTGCAGGTGCTCGACCACCCCGAAACGCTATGGGGTGGCGCCTTCGAGTTGTCGTTCAAGGGCGATGAGGCCACCGGCACCGAGCTGATCGAGCCGTTCTACCCGTTGCGCTGACCACGCGCGTAACCGCACTCAATCCGGCAGTGCCGCCTGCAGGGTTGCAAGGTCGGCACTGTGCAGCGGCCGCACCACCCGTGCCACCTCGTGGCCGTCATGCAGCAGCACGGCGGTCGGCCACAGCTTCACTTTGAACGCACGGCCCAGCGGCTTGCCCTTGCCGTCCTCGATTTTCCAATGCACCAGATCGTTGGCATCGACGAAGGCCTGCAACGCCGCCTGTGCGGCCTGGCAGTGGCCGCACCACGGTGCGCCAAATTCCAGCAGTTGCCAGCCCGGCTGTGCTTCCACATCCGCATGGGCCGGCTCTGCCGAGAGGTGATCACGCATGAACGGCATGTGCGTTACGCCGCCAGCGCCTTCTGGATATCAGCCAACGGTGCGTTGGTCAGGTCCTTGGCGATATCACCCAGCAGGCGCGACTGCACTTCCTTGTGCAGCAGCGGACGGATGCGGCCCAGCGTGGTCGGGTCGGCCACCAGCACCAGATGCGCGTAGCGGTTGTTGAGGGCATCGTCGTTGAGCTGCTCGGCGACCTGCTTGGCGAAGGTGGCTTCATTGAGCTGCGAGATCGACATGTCCTTGGGCACCGCGCCGGCCGGCCCCTGCCCCGAGACACCCTGCTCGCTGATGTCCTGCAGGCGCAGCTCACCTTCCTGCTTCAAGGTGAGTTGATGCTCGCTGCCGACGTTGGTGAACACGCGGGCAGAGCCGCCATCGGCGACGATGATGAGGGTGCCTTCGGGAATGCGACGGGTCATGCGATGTTCCTTGTGGAGTGCGTTCACCCGCACCGTAGCCAGCCGTGCGTGAGCGGCGCGGCCACAGTTCGTTCAACGCATGTCATCACACACGCGCTGCAGATGAACAGGCGCGATGGAACACAGCGTGCAGCTCAGCCTGCTTCGCTGCACGCTCACGCCGATGTCGTTATGATGAACGGATGATCGACACGACCCACTACGTGACGGGCGCACCTGTTACGTGGGAAGCACTGCCGACCGGCGCTTCGCTTGCCACGCATGTTCCCGCCCTGCATTTCCATCGCCTCGCGCTGGATCCTGGCGGCTGACGCCCGCAGGCCCTTCTGCCTGCATTCCCTACGCTGATGTGACACCCGGCCGCTGACTGCGCTGCCGCCGTGATCCCGTTTCCGTGTTTCCGTCCCTGCGGCCGTACCGTGCCGTGCCGTGCGCGTGGCATCGCGCCTGCGCCTGTTCCCGGAACACACCCCATCGCTCATTCCCCCACCTGACAGGGAGCCTCCATGCAGGACACCCCCGATTCACATGCTCATTTCGGCTGGTTCAAACGCCGCCGCCACCTGAAGGTCGATGAGATCACCGTTGTCGACAAGCCCATGCTCAAGCGCGCCGTCGGCGCCGCTGCGCTGGGCAATGCCATGGAGTGGTTCGACTTCGGTGTATACGGCTATCTGGCCGTCACCATCGGTCAGGTGTTCTTCCCCTCAAGCAATCCCACCGCACAGGTAATCGCCGCCTTCGCCACCTTCACCGTGGCATTCCTGGTGCGGCCGCTGGGCGGCCTAGTGTTCGGCCCGCTGGGCGACCGTTACGGCCGCCAGAAAGTGCTGGCATTCACCATGATCCTGATGGCGCTGGGTACCTTTGCCATCGGCCTGATTCCCTCCTACGAACGCATCGGCATCTGGGCGCCGGTGCTGTTGCTGCTGGCGCGCGTGGTGCAGGGCTTTTCCACCGGCGGCGAGTATGGCGGGGCAGCCACCTTCATCGCCGAGTACTCCACCGACCGCAACCGCGGCCTGATGGGCAGCTGGCTGGAGTTCGGCACGCTGGGCGGCTACATCGCCGGTGCCGGCACCGTCACCGCGCTGCACATGCTGTTGAGCAGCGAGCAGATGCTGGACTGGGGCTGGCGCATTCCGTTCCTGGTGGCCGGCCCGCTGGGCCTGCTCGGCCTGTACATGCGCATGAAGCTTGAGGAAACCCCGGCGTTCCGCGCCTTCGCCGAGGAAGCGGAGAAGCGCGAACATGACCGGCCGGGGCTGGGCGCGCTGCTCCAGGTGCACGGCCGCCAGCTGCTGGTGTGCATGGGCCTGGTGCTGGTGTTCAACGTCACCGACTACATGCTGCTGACCTACATGCCCAGCTACCTCAGCGTCACCATGGGCTACGCCGAGAGCAAGGGCCTGCTGCTGATCATCATCGTGATGCTGGTGATGATGCCGTTGAACATCGTCGGCGGATTGTTCAGTGACAAGCTGGGCCGCCGCCCGATGATCATCGGTGCGTGCATCGCGCTGCTGGTGCTGGCGGTGCCGTGCCTGCTGCTGGTTGGCAGCGGCAACGACTGGATGATCTTCCTCGGCCTGATGCTGCTGGGCCTGGCCCTGGTGTGCTTCACCAGTTCGATGCCGTCCACGCTGCCGGCGCTGTTCTATACCCCGGTGCGCTACAGCGCGCTGTCGATCGCCTTCAACGTGTCGGTGTCGCTGTTCGGTGGCACCACGCCGCTGGTGACCGCGTGGCTGGTGGAGCGTACCGGCGATCCGCTGGTGCCGGCCTACTACCTGATGGGCGCGGCGGTGATCGGCCTGGTGACCATGCTGTTCGTGAAGGAAACCGCCGGCCTGCCGCTGCGCGGTTCACCGCCGGCCGTGGGCAGCGACAAGGAAGCGGCCGCGTTGTTGAAGAGCGACGTGCCGGTGACGGTGGACCCGAGCTTGCCGCCGTTGCCCGACGTTGCAGAGCCCGAGCAGGTGAAGCCGGCCTGAGGCCCGGCGCGAAACGGCATCCATGCATGGCGTGGATCTACTATGTGGCGTTCAATGCCATCGCGCGCATGACGATGGGCTTGGCCCAGTCCGGGGTGTGCAGCAGTTCGGCCACTGACACCGGGTACTGCAGTTGGCCCTGCGCCATCGCCAGCACCGGCAGTGGTTCGACACAGCCCTCGGCATCGGCCGGGGCGCTATTGTCGTAGACATGCAGTTCGGCCAGGTGCGGCAGCAGGTCCAGCAGATTCTCGCGCGCGGAATCGAAGCGCGCGTGGATCTTCTCGACCGGAATGTCGTGGCCACCGGCTGCCACCCGCGCGGCGACGCGGGCGATGTGCAGTTCGACATCGGCCAGGCCACAGAACCAGATCGCGACGTGGTGCCGTTCGCAGGCCTCGCGCAGCAGGCGCGGAATGGTGTTGCCGCCCAGCGTGGTCTCGAAGGCAAAGTCGGTGCCGTCGGCCATCGCCTGGCGCAGGCGGCGGGTGCCTTCCTGCCACGCCTCGGCGTTGGCCTCGGGCAGCGGCCAGCCGGCCTCCACCAGGCGCCGGGTGAACGCATCGGGGTTGAACCAGCTCAGCCCTTCGGCTTCCAGCCAGGTGCCCAGCAGCGAACTCTTGCCGGCGCCATTGACGCCGGCCAGCACCAGGATCCGCCCCATCGGTCAGAGCGGACGGCCGAGGGTGACCTTGCGGCCGCGACGGATCGGCTGGCCCAGCACCTTGCCCAGCCCCTGGCCACGCTGCAGGCCGGCCAGGGTCTGGTCAAACTCGCTGCGCAGGCGCATCAGCTCCTCGCTGCGCTCACCGGCATCACCGCCGGACGCCTTGGCCAGCAGTTCCTGATAGGTGCGGATGTCCACGATCACCGCTTCGGGGTGGTTGTGGTTGGTGATGACCAGCGCCTGCTTCTCGCGCACGGTGCGCATCAGGCTTGGCCAACCGCGGGTCTTCACCGACGAGGCCGGGGCCTTTTCAAGGCCGGGCAGATCCAGCGGCAGGGTCATGGCACAGCTCCGGGCAGAGGTGGACTATGGCCACTATACCCAATTTGGCCAAATTGGGGATAAACCGGGCTTCACCGGCCCGGTCCCGCCTGCGGCGCATCGGTCTGCAGCAGGCTGCCGCGCTCGCGCAGCGGGAACCGGATCCAGGCGTCCAGCCCCTGCGGGCTGAAGCGCAGCTCGCCACTGCCGGCCAGTTCATACGGTACGCGCTGCTCGATCAGGGTGCGGCCGAGGCCGCGCTGCTGGGGCAGCGCCCAGCCCTCCACTTCGGCATGGCGCTCGCACCAGTGCAGGCCCAGCCAGGGGTGTTCATCCTGTACCTGCAGATGCCAGGACACGTCAACACGGCCGCTGTCATGGCTCAGTGCACCGTAACGGAGCGCATTGGTGGCCAGCTCATGGATGGCCAGCGACAGCACTTCGGCGGCCTTGGGCGGCAGCAGCACATCCTCGCCCTGCAGGCGGTAGGCGTCCATCGAAGGCGTCTCCGCCGCGATTTCCTCGTTGAGCATGCCGCGCAGGCAGACCCCGGCGTTGGCGCCGCGGGTCAGCAGGCTCTGCGTGCGCGCCAGCGACATCAGGCGCCCGCACAGCCGCTCGGCATATTCGTCCACGCTGCCGACCGACGCGCGGGTGCGCCAGGCAAGGGCATGGATGGTCGACATGATGTTGCGCACCCGGTGCTGCAGCTCGGCCAGCAGCACCGACTGGCGCTCGGTGGCGCGCTTCAGGTCGTCGATGTCCACCGCAATGGCGAACACGCCGCTGACCTCGCCATCGGTATCGCGCAACGGCGCTGCGGCAACCCGCGTCCAGCGCGCGCGGCCATCGTCATGCAGGTACTGGAACTCCAGCCCCGGCACCACGGTTTCACCGCGCATCGCCCTGGCAATGGCGAAATCATTGGGCCCGATCGCGCTGCCGTCGGCGTGCCAGCCACGCCAGCGATGCTGGTTGTCCGCATCGGCGGACGGCACCTTGCCGGTGGGCAGATAGGCGCGCATCTGGTCGTTGGACAACAGCATGCGACCGTTCAGATCAACAATGCACAGTCCTACCGGCAGCATCCTGAAGGCCAGCTCGAGGCGACGCTCGCTCTCGCGCCGCCGCCCTTCTTCACGCTCGCGCGCGGCCTGCGCCAGATGCGCGGCAGTGGTATCGAACATCGTCACCAGCACGCCGTTGATGCGCCCTTCCTCGCCGCGGATCGGGCTGTAGGTGATGGTGAACCAGACATCCTCCAGGCGACCGTGCCTGGCCAACGGATACAGCTTGTCCTCGAAGGTGAGGGTTTCGCCCTGCCAGACCCGGGTATAGAGCGGCCCATTGATGTGCCAGACCTCGGGCCAGCACTCGCGGGTCGGCTGGCCGAGCCCGGCCGGATGCCTGTCGGCGAGGATCTCGGCATAGCCGTCGTTGTAGAGCTGCACCAGCTGATCGCCCCACAGCACGATCATCGGGAAGCCGTGGGCCAGCATCAGGTCCACCGTGGCACGCAGGTGGGGCGGCCAGCGGCCCATCCCGCCGAGCGGCGTGGATGCCCAGTCATGGCGGGCAATGCGCGCAGCCATCCCGTCGTGGCGGGCGTGCAGCCGCAGCGCCGGCGGCATGCCGGCCTGCCGGTCGGCGGCGTGGAAACCTTCGATACGGCGCCCCATACGGCCCGGTCAGGCGATGCCCGCAGAGGCCTGCGGTGCAGCGACAAGCCCGGCCAGCTGCTGGACCAGGGCCTCGATGTGATAGGGCTTGGTGCAGCGCGGGGCCGCGGCGAAACGGCTCGGCAGGTTGTCGTCGTAGCCGGAGGTGAGCAGGAACGGCGTCCCTGCCTCCGCCAGGCGATCGGCCAATGGATAGACCTGTTCGCCGCCGAGATTGATGTCGAGCAATGCGACGTCGATCGGATGGGTGTCGACCAGCTGCCCCAATGCCTGCAGGTCACCGGCAGGGCCGATCACCTGTGCGCCCTTCATCTCCAGGTAGTCGACCAGGAACATCGCGATGGCGAATTCATCTTCCGCCACCAGCACGCGCAGCCCTTTCAGGCCCTCTGGTTTGTTACCGGCTTCCAGCACGCCCTGCACTCCTCGATGCACGCGACCCGCCTGCGGTCGCAACGAGGGCAGGATGCGCGATCCGGCCTACAAGAGCGCGTGACGATCAATGAGGACCGTGCGGTGCCGGCCTCTACCTCAGAACGCGCGCTCCCACTTCAGGCTGAGCAGGCTGCGGTCGTGGCTGTACAGCCAGCCGACATTGCTGTCGATGCGGGCGTAACGCAGGCTCAGGCTGGGTACCAGCCCCGCGACCGCCAGCCGTTCGCTGCGCACGATGGCGATGAGGTTCTGTTCGCTGTCCTCGCGCCGCGCCTCCAGCAGCGGGCTCCAGGCATCGTAGTCACGCTCGCGCAATGAAACGAACACGGTGGCGGTGGTACCCGGCCACTGGCGCGCGGCCCCCAGGCGCAGACCACGCTGGCGGTAGCCGTTGGCCTGATCGTCGGCACGGCTGGTAGTGACGTCCAGCCCGGCGAAAACCGTCCAGCGCGGATTGAGCGCGCGGAACCAGGTGGCATACAGCGCAGCCAGTTCACCGTCGTAGTTGCTGGCCAGACCCGGCTGGCGGTAGCGCTGGCGCTTCCAGTCAGCCTCCAGCTTGAGCAGGCTGCGCGCATCCAAGGCGTACTGCCATTCGCCGTGCACGCCACTGCCGCCCTGCAGCGCATGGTTGCCCAACGCCTGGTAATCGTAGCTGGGCGCCAGCAGCACGGTGTGCCGTGCACTGCGCCAGCTGTAGCCCGCCTGCAGGCTGGCATTGAGTTCGTTATAGGCACTGTATCCGCGCCATGCCTGGCCGAAGGCCAGCCCGCGCACGTACAGGCCATGGTGCCCTGCCAACGCCCAGCGCCGTTCGAGGTTGCCGTCGTAGTCCAGGCCGGTGGCGCGTTGCGCATCGGGCAGCGTGCGTTCAATCAGGCAGGTCTCGCCCACGCCGAACAGGCAGGTGCGGCTGGCCGAGCTGCGGTTGATGTTGTCACTCCACGCCGGACCGGCGGCCAGGGCGCCCTTCCAGCGCTGGCGGGCCTGCAGCGCGCTCAGGTAGCCGTCCACGCGGGCGCGGACACCGGCCGTGGCCGGTTCGTCGCTATTGATGCCGGCGGCGATGGCCGTGAACAACGCGACGGCATCGCGATCGCGCTGGTCTTCGGCGTAGACACGCGCCAGTTCGAGGCGGGCCGGCAGGAAATCCGGCTGCACGGCCAGCAGCGCTTCGTACTCCTTCGCCGCGCGCCGATGATCGCCACTGACCCGCGCCAGCGCGCCCTGTGCATAGTGGCGCAGCAATGGATCATGCCCCGGCAGTTCGATGTACTCGTCGAGGAAGGCCGCTGCTGCCTGCCATTGCTGATGCTGCAGCGACAGGTAAAGGGCCTGGCCGAGGTCATCCACGGTGCGCTCCACGCGCAGGGTCTGGCCGTCGATGGTGATGGTCGGCCGCTCCGACTCGGCCTGCCGCAGGCGCTGCTGGTCCTGCTGCTGGTGGCGCAGTTCGCTGCCCTGTTCAAGCACACGGCGAAGATCATCCTGCTGGGCGCGCACATCGGCAGCAGCCAGCAACAGGACGGCGAGAAGGATGGGAGTGCGCATGGTCGATCCGTGGTGGTGCATGCAGCGGGCCGAAGCAGGGACTGGCGGATCGCGGCTTGTCCCTGCCCTGCCCCGTCAGGGGCGTGGCGATCAGTTCTTGCTGCCGCCGAAGGCGGTGTCGTACTGGCTGTTGCCGGCGAAGGTGGCGATACCGGCCAGGGTGGCGGCGTTGGCGCCGAAGAACTGGCCCTGGGTGGTGCCGGCAACCGTGCCGTTGGCGGTGGCCGAACCGGCGAACGACGCGTTGGCGCTGTTGATCGAGGCGTTGACGTTGACCGACAGGCCACCACCGGTCAGGCCGCCCTGCAGCGTGCCGCTGCCGAAGTTGGCGCGGAAGGTGCCCGACAGCAGGTTGCTGCCGTTGAACTTGTTCAGGCCCGCCACACTGTAGGTGGCCACGCCGGCCGGCAGCGTGGTGCCGGTACGGTCACCGACGAAGTACACCTGGCGGTTGTTGAAGCCACCGGCGGCGCCATCCTTGGACCATTCGCCGAACCACACGTCACCACTGCCAACCTTGACGAAGTTGAAGTGGCCCATGCCGGCGTGGCTGCCCGGTGCGCCAGTGATCGGCATGGCCAGCGTGCGCACGGCGGTGCCATTGACGGTGGTGGTGCCCGAGTACAGGCTCAGGCCCTGGAAATCGACCGGCTTGGCGTTGGAGACGGTGCCGACGCCGATACCGGCCTTGCCTGCCTGGTGCGGGCCACCGTTGACCTGCGATTCGCCAACAGCGACGTACAGCTCGGCGTCGGTCACCGGGCTGGCCGCACCGACGATGTCAGCGGCATGTGCGGCGCCGGCCAGGGCAAAGGTGGCAGCAACGGCGAGCACCGAACGGGAGATCATCTTCATGGTATTGCTCCTTGGGTTGTGGGAACTACGGGTACAACGCTTGAAAGCGGGAGGTCAGAAGCGCGCGGTGATGCCGAGCTTGAGGGTGCGGCCCGGCGCCGGCAGCGTGGAGCGCGTGGCCGGGTCGACGTAGTAGCGGTTTCCGAGGTTGCTGCCGACCAGCTCGACGCTGGCGTGCTCGTTGAAGCGCCAGCGTGCATAGGCATCAACGGTGGTGATGTTGCCCCAGGTGAACGGCACGTTCTGCCAGAGCAGGCTGCTGCCACCGGCCAGCAACCGGTCGCGGTAGGCCTGCAGATCAGGGTTCTCGTGGCGCTGGTAGTGCACGATGCGGCTGCCCAGTTCCAACCGTTCATCGAACAGGCGCGTACCGAGCGACAGGTTCACCGACAACTTCGGAATCGCCTGGGTCAGCAGGTAGCCACTGACGAAACCGTCCTGCACGCAGTTTGGCACCAGGCCACGGTTGGCATCCAGCAGCACGGCCGTGCTTTCGTCACACACCTCGTTTTCCAGCGTGCGCGAAATACCCAGGTCGGTGAAGAAGCGCCGGTTGTCGAAGCGTGCCTGCAGCTCGATGCCGCGGATGGTCTGCTTGTCGATGTTGTCGAACAGGAAGTAGGCGTCACGCTCGATCACGTTGCGGGTCTTGTGCACGTAATAGGCCAGCTTGACGTCGGCATCGGCGGTGTTGCCGAACAGGCCCGACAGGTTGTGCACGTAGCCCAGCTCGTAGTTGTAGGCATGCTCGGGCTTGAGCGTGTACAGCGGGTTGAGGCTGCTGGAGAACGCGATGGTGCTTTCGAACATGCTGGGGAAGCGCACTGCTTCGCTGTAGCGCAGGTAGACGCGCGCGGCCTTGGACAGGTTCACCGTGGCCGAGAAAGTAGGCAACCACGCGTGATCGCGGTGGCGGTCACTGCGCCCGTCCACCGGCCGCGACTGCATGGTGTTGCCGATAGTGCAGACCAGGTCGCTGCCGGGGTAGATCGGCAGAACGCCGGGTATGGCCGCCACCTTGCCGTTGAGGCAGGGGTTGGTCGCACGGGCATAGTTGCCGTTGGCATCGGGCAACCACGGAAGCCGATGTTCCACCGCCTGCGGCGTCTCGTAGTACGCCAGCAGGCCACGCAGTGCATCGTCGATCACCGAACCCATGCCGATGCTCTCCCAGAACTCGCGTTCGGCCTCCAGTGCATCGATCTCTGCCTGCAGGCTGGCCGGCCGCTCGGGAAGCTCATTGGTCCGGTAGGTCGCCTCCTTGCTGCCCACGCCCTTGGTCAGCAGCTCCGGGTGCGCCTGCAGGAAATCATCGAAGGCCCAGTAACGGCTGTAGCGCACGCCGGCATTGAACGTAAGGAAGTCGACCGGGCGCCATTCGAGGTTGAGATAGCCTTCGCCCTCCTGGCGCCGGCCGGCACGCGGAAACATGCGCCAGCCATCGGTGGTGCCGAAGTACGGGTCGCGCGAACCCAGCTTCTCGTACTGCCAGTTGCCGCCCACGGTCAGGTCCAGCGTGGAATGCAGCGCGAAGCGGTTGCTCAGGGTCAGGCCGGTACGATCATTGCGCGCATTGGCCAGTGCGGTGTTGCGCAGGATCGGGCTGACCCCGGGATTCCACGCCGGATTACCCGGTGCGAAATTGGGAAAGCCACCGGCGGTGTAGGTGTCGCTTTCTGTTTCCGTGCGCCACAGGTTGGCGTACAGGTCCAGCCAACGACTGCCGGCCGGCTGGAAGCGGTACTCCAGGTTCCAGGCGTCCGAATCGACGCGACTGAGCGGCCACTGGATGCGCCCATAGTCCGGCGCGGACAGGATCCGCGACGGCATGATCTCGCCGTAGTGCGACAGCGTGCGCCGCCAGGTGGCCTTCAACTGCTGGTCGTCGTTGATCTGCCAGGTTCCCTTCACCAGCCACGATTCCTGCTCGCTGGAGGTGTTGGGCACTTCATCGCCCGGCTTGAAGTAGCGCGCCAGCGTGGTGATGTAGTCGATGCCCTGGTATTCGTACTTCTCGCGCGGGTCCTGGTCGTAGTAGCCGCTGCCCTTGCTGCCGGAGAAGTAGTTGCCACGCTTGCGCCAGGCGTAGGCGGCCATCAGGTCGACATTGTCGCCACGCACGCCCAGCGCCAGGCGCCAGGCCTGGTCTTCGCCATCGAAGGGGTTGTTGCCGCTGCGCGACTTCACCGGCACCACCAGGGTGCGGTCGTCGTAGGGGGAAGCCGGCGAGCCCTGCGGGAAGCCGGGCACCGTGCGGTAGTCCTCGCCGGTATGCAGCCGCGGCAGGCGCGGTGCCACTGCGTTGCTGCTGCCTTCGATCTTCAGCTCCCCGCCAAAGCGCTCGCCGGCCGCAACAATGTCGTCAACGTCGATGGTCTTGATCACCAGCGCGCCACCGATTCCGCTGTGCACATCGCGCACCAGCCCTGGCCCCTTGATGACCTGGATGCCACCAATCAGGTTGGGATCGATGTAGTTGCGGTTGCTGACGCCGTTGTAGCCGCGCCAGACGGTCAACGCCTGTTCGCCCCCGTCGATGCTGACCGGCACCCGCCCCGGCCCCTGGATGCCGCGGATGTTGATGTCCAGTGCGCCACTGTTGCGCGCATCGCCACTGAACACGCCAACCAGATCCTTGACCACGTCGGCCGGGTTGGAGCCGCGGTAGCGTTCCACCCGGTCGCGCCCCGAATACGCCGTGGTCAGGTCCAGCGCGAACACATCATCGTAGCCGCGCCGATCGCGGGCCTCACCCCCTTCCGACTGCAAGCGACCGGCCACGTCCAGTGTCTCGGTCACCCGCACCCCCTCCCCTTCACCCGCCTCCGCTGCGGCACGCAGGCTCCAGGTGCCGTCCATGCCGCGTTGCGCGCGCACCCCGCTGCCGCGCAGCAGCTGCTGCAGCGCCTGCATCTGGCTGAACTCGCCGCTCACCGCACTGGAACGACGGCCTTCCACCAGATCACTGCGGAACACCACCTGGGCATCGGCCTGACGGCCGAACGCACGCACGGCATCGGCCAGCGGCTGCTCGGGAATGGCGTACTGGCGCAGCGGCGCGACGACCGCCGGTTGCGCCTGCGCGGTCGGCACCCCGGCCAACGGCAACAATACGGTGGAGATGGCCAGGGCCAGGACGGTGGCGCGACGGTGACAGGCGGATGCCGTGGACGGCATGGACAGGAACTCCTCAAGCGGGGCGGAGCCGCCGGCACATCCGGTGCCGGTGGCATGTCTGGCTTGAGGAAAAACGGTGTTTCGCTCTGGCTATACCTCTATAGACAGCCGCATGCGGCGACTGCCCACGGTTTTTTCATGTTTTTTTCATGCGGCCGATCCAGCGCCGCGCCAACCGGTCTTCACCAGACCACCATCGCCCCGCCGGGCAGGCGCTGCACGCGCAACCCGGCCTGTGCAGCCACCGCATCGATGCCCGTTTCCGGGTGCTGCAGGTGGAACAGGCCACTGACCCGCACGCGGGCACTCTGACTGCCCAGCACCCAGACGGGTGCACGGCGGTAGCGCGCCAGATCGGCAATGGCCTGTGCGGCCGGCAGATCGTCGATCGCCACTTCACCGCGCCGCCACGGCGCTACGTCATCGGGCCCTACCTGCTGCAGCGGTTGCAGCCAGCGCCCGTCACGGAACGCGCGTGCCTGTCCGGCCTGCAGGCGCTGCACGCTGCCATCGCCCGGACGCACATCGACCACGCCCTCGCTGACCTGGGTGGTGACCGTGCTGTCCTGCATCGACACGCTGAACGCGGTGCCGATGTCATGCACTCGGCCACCCGCCGCCTCGACCTGGAACGGGCGGGCCTCGTGTGCCACCTGGAACCAGGCCTGGCCGCGCAGCAGGCGCAGGTGCCGTTGCTGGCCATTGAACTCGATCGCCAGCGCGGTACCGGCATCCAGCACGGCGGTGCTGCCATCTTCCAGCTGCACCACGCGCGGCGCATCGCTGCTGCGCAGGTCACTGCGTGCCAGCAGCACCGCCTGCGGTGCGGCCGCAACCATCAATACCACGGCAGCGGCCGAGGCCAGCAGCCACGGCAGGCGGCGGCGCGGCGCCAGCGGCCGCAGCCCTTCGCGATCGGCGGTCAGCCCGGGCAGCGCCGCCAGCACGTCGGGCCCGGCGGCATCCAGCCCCTGCCAGAAGGCCTGCTGCTGGCGCCAGGCCAGTGCATGGCATGGATCGGCCTGCAGCCAGCGCTGCAGGGCTCGTTGCTGGCGTTCCGGCAGCGGGCCTGCACTGCACCGGATCACCCAGCGCAACGCCTGCCTGGCCTGACGCGGCGAGGGTTCGGACGTGGTCATGGTTGTGGCCTGCCGCACCGCGAACGGGTGCGCTTTCCTGTTGTGACAATGGCGGGCGCGATCTGCCCACGGCAATCGCCGTTCATCGCCTCACTCCCTGCTGGTGCTGCTGGATCAGCAGCGCCGCGCGCAGTACGTGCTTGCCGACCAGGCTCTTGGAAATTCCCAGGCGCGTGGCGATCTCGCGCTCGCTCAGGCCCAGGTAACGGTTGAGCACGAAACACTCGCGCACCTGCCCGGGCAGCGCTAGAATGGTCTGGGTGATCTCACGCAGCTGTGCCTGGTCCAGCGCCTGCGCCTCGCCATCGTGGCCAGCCCCGGCCATGTCGGCGGCGTACTCGGCCATCGCGCGCCGCTCGCGGGCGTCGGCCTGGCTGCGGTTGAGCGCGTGGTGGTAGGCCATCCGGTACAGATAGCCACGCGGCTCTAGGATGGGCGGGTCGCCGGGCACGCTGCTGGCCTTCAGGTACAGGTTCTGCAGGGTGTCCTCGGTACTGGCCGGGTCGAGGTAGCGCGCGATGAAGCGAGACAACGCACGGCGCTCGCGGATCAGCAGCTCGACCAGCGCCAGGGCATTGGGAGACATAGGTACCAAGGCCGGACCGGGGAATGATGGGCGTGATGGCGACGGTCCGGAGGTGAATTGTGGGCTGCATGGCCACGGGCGGCAAGCACAGTCGAGTCGACACATTCAGTAGATCCACGCCATGCGTGGATGCGGGGGCTATGGCTCGTCCAGCGCCTCAAAACGCTCGGCGAGGTAATCGATCAACGCCCGCACGGCTGGCAGCAGTCCGCGCCGCGATGGGAACACGGCGTGCACGATGCCGTGCTTCGGCACCCACTCGGGCAACACCGGCACCAGCGCACCACGGGCCAGCTCCTCGCTGATCATCATCCGCGGCAGCATCAACACCCCGACCCCGGCAACCGCGGCCGCGCGCAGCGCGATCATGTCATCGCTGACCAGGCGCGGGCGATGGTGCACGCTGGCCTGCACGCCGTCCGGCCCGGTGTACTCCCAGACGTGCAGCTGGCTGGGCGATGCCAGATCGACGCTCGGCATTGTCGCCAGGTCGGCCGGCACCTGCGGCGTGCCCAGCTGATCCAGCAGCGCCGGGCTGGCACTGGTGCACCAGGCGCGGCGCGCCAGCACGCGCACCACCAGGTCGCTGTCTTCCAGCGGCGGCGGCCGCACCCGTATCGCTACGTCCACGCCCTCGCCCACCACGTCCACGCGGCGATTGGTGGCCTCCAGCTGCACCGTTACCTTCGGGTGGTGAGCCAGGAAGTCGGCCAGCATCGGGCCGATGCGCGCGTGCAGGATCGCGATCGGGCACGCCAGGCGCACCGTGCCGCGCGGCTCGGCACGTGACAGTGCGATCGCCTCTTCAGCGGCCTCGGCCTCGACCAGCATCGCCTTGCAGTGGCGGTAGTAGTCCTGGCCGACCTCGGTGACCGAGAAGCGCCGCGTCGAGCGCTGGATCAGGCGCACCCCCAGCCGTTCCTCCAGCAGTGCGATGCGCCGGCTCAGTTTCGACTTGGGCATGGCCAGCGCCCGGCCGGCCTGCGAGAAGCCGCCGTGTTCCACCACCATGGCGAAGTAGAACAGGTCGTTGAGGTCGCAGCGGCGGATATCGGCAGTGAACACGGGGCGAATGCCTGCGGCGCAAGGTCTGCACCCATTGTTCACCAGATAGGACTATGACGGCAAATTGTGGCGTCTACCGGGCTAATTGTTGCAGCGATATCGTCTCCGCAACGAAGAGCAACGGCCGGCAGCCCCGGCCAGGAGATCGCCATGAAGCGTGTCACCGGTACCTACAGCGCCCCCCGCCCGCATTGGGTGGGCGACGGATTCCCCGCCCGCTCGCTGTTTTCGTACAACACCCACGGCCAGCACCTGAGCCCGTTCCTGCTGCTGGACTACGCTGGCCCGTACAGCTTTGCGCCCAGCGACACCCCGCGTGGCGTCGGCCAGCACCCGCATCGTGGTTTCGAGACGGTCACCATCGTCTATGAGGGCGAAGTCGCCCATCGCGATTCAACCGGGGCCGGCGGCACCATCGGCCCGGGCGACGTGCAGTGGATGACCGCTGCCTCGGGCATCCTCCACGAGGAATTCCATACGCCGGAATTCAGCCGGCGCGGCGGCACGCTGGACATGGTCCAGCTGTGGGTGAACCTGCCGGCGCGGGACAAGATGGGTGCGCCGGGCTACCAGACCCTGCTCGATGCAGACATTCCCTCGGTGGATCTGCCTGAGGGCGCTGGCCGCGTGCGGGTCATCGCCGGTCGCTTCGACGGCCGTGCCGGCCCGGCCCGCACCCACACGCCGATGGATGTCTGGGACATCCGCCTGCAGCAGGGGCACCACGCCGAACTGCCGGTGGCCGATGGCCGCACGCTGGCGCTGGTCGTGCTGAAGGGTTCTGTGCGGATCAACGGCGGCCCGCCGGTCGGCGAGGCACAGCTGGTCACCTTCGACCGCGCTGGCACGGACGTGTTCGTCGACGCCGACAGCGACGCCACCGTGTTGCTGCTCAGCGGTGAGCCGATCGACGAGCCGGTGGTGGGCTATGGCCCGTTCGTGATGAACAGCCAGGCCGAGATCGCGCAGGCGGTCAACGACTTCAACAGCGGCCGCTTCGGCCAGATCGCGCACTGAGCGCTTCAACGCGGCGGGCCCCGGCCCGCCGCCATCATCGGGCCACCACCGGCTCTTCCCCCCACAGGAGACTGATCATGAGTACCCCCGCCAACTTCAACGGCGCACGCCCGGTCATCGATCCGGACAACGCCGCGATGCTGCTGATCGACCACCAGAGCGGCCTGTTCCAGACCATCGCAGACATGCCGTTCAGCACCGTGCGCGCCCACGCCACTGCACTGGCGAAGATGGCCACGCTGGCCCGGATGCCGGTGATCACCACGGCCTCGGTGCCGCAGGGCCCGAATGGCCCGCTGATCCCGGAGATCCACGACGCGGCCCCGCATGCGCAGTACGTGGCGCGCAAGGGTGAGATCAATGCCTGGGACAATCCCGAATTCGTTGCCGCAGTGAAGGCCACTGGCCGCAAACAGCTGATCATCGCCGGCACCATCACCAGCGTGTGCATGGCCTTCCCGTCGATCGCCGCCGTCGCCGACGGCTACCAGGTGTTCGCGGTGATCGATGCCTCGGGCACCTATTCGAAGATGGCCGAAGAGATCACCCTGGCGCGCGTGGTGCAGGCCGGCGTGGTGCCGATGGATACCGCCGCGGTGGCCTCGGAGATCCAGCGCAGCTGGAACCGCGACGATGCGCAGCAGTGGGCCGAGGTCTACACCAGGATCTTCCCGAACTACCAGCTGCTGATCGAGAGTTACCTGAAGGCGCAGGACGTGCAGAAAAACCACGAGCCGCTGGATTCGCAGCGCAGCTGAGCGCGCAAGGCGGTAGAGTCCAACGCGTCGGGCATGGCCCGACGCTACAGAGGAGATCCGCATGGCCTACGCACGCATTGTTTCGACCGGCGACAACTACCTGCACCACATCAGCAATGGCAGCTTCGATGTCGATGCGGACGAGCCCGCAACGCTTGGCGGCCAGGGCAAGGGCTTCGCCCCGTTCGACCTGTACCTGGCCTCGCTGGCGGCCTGCACCGCCATCACCCTGCGCATGTACGCGCAGCGCAAGGGCTGGGAACTGGGTGAGTTCCATGCCGAACTACGCTCCGAGCGTGACGAGGATGGACGCTTCCACGTGCACCGCGTACTGCATGCCAGCGCCGAGCTGAGCGATGCACAGTGGCAGCGGTTGCTGGAGGTAGTAGAGAAGACCCCGGTGACCCTGGTGATGCGTGACGGTGCGCGCATCACCAGTGAGCGCGGGGGTGCGGCGTAACCCCATCCACGCATGGCGTGGATCTACCGTGGAGCCGAGCATGGGCCCGGCTCCACAGACAGCTCAGCGCCGTGAATGCAGTACGGTGCGCTGGCGCATGGCGTTGAACTCCTGCTCCACCTGCTGGATGTCCTCGGCCTGGAAACCGGCTGCATCCAGCAGCTGGTCGGCCGCCGCCGCCGCCAGCGGATCGTCATCGCGCTGGCGCCAGCAGCGCGCTGGCAGGAAATAGCCCACTTCGCTGCGCCCGCGCATGATCACCACCGGCCGGCCGGCATACAGCAGGAACTCCGCCAGATGCTGGCGCAGACCCTCCACCGATACATAGGCCGGCCCGATACCCAGCACCTGGCTGGACGGTTCAGGACTTTCAAACAGCTTGCGACGGCTCATCCACTCCTCCTTTCGTGCAACGCGTGGTCTCCTTTCCTTAGACGGGCGCATCGCTGCGCCCCCGCCACGCCCGGCATGATCTGCATCACGCGACCCGGCTAGAAGCCGGTATTGAACTCAAGCTGGAACACGTCGATCGACAGTGGCGCGCCCGACACTTCCTTGGCCGCCATCCACTTGCCGCTGATCCAGCTGCGCGCATCCAGTGCGTAGGCACCGCCCACGTAGTAGCCGCGGGCATTGGTGCCGCCCAGGTGGAAGTTGGGGTCGTTGTAGGCATCCGGCAGCGCATCGGCCTCGATGTGCTTGTAACCCAGCAGTGCCTGCCACTGGCCCTTCTCCCTCAGCTCGGTGGCACCGAAGGTGGCCTGCACCATCCACGCGGTATCGCCGCTGCGGAAGGTGTTGATGCTGGCGGTGCCGCCCGCGTCGTAGTTGTTGACGATGCCATTGTTGGCACGGCTGAACATCGCCTGCTTGTCGTAGGCCAGGTTGCGGATGTAGTCACCGTCCAGGCGCAGCCCGATACCCTGCGCCAGCTGCGTATCCCAACGCAGGTTCAGCGTGGCCAGGCGGAACGCCGAGGCCAGGCCGACGTACTGCGGGGTGGGCGTGTTGGCCGGGTCCAGCGGATTGCGCGCGATGTCGCGGATCAGCATCAGGGTGTTGCCCTTCTGCATGAAGGCCGGGCGCGACCAGTCGGTATCGCAGCCCACCGCACCTGCATACAGTGCGCACGGCGAAGACAGGCGACCGCTGATGTTCTTGAAGTCGTAGTAGCCCAGCGCCGCGCGCAGCGCATTGTCATCGTTGAAGCGCCAGTTCACGCCCACCTGCGCACCGGACAGCCACTTGTTCTCGTTCGGGGTCTTGACCCGGCTCTGGCTGGGTGAACTGTCGGAGGTGTACTCCAGCGGCACCACCGCCAGGTTGCCGAACAGGTCGAGGTCACCGCCGTCGAAGTCGTACTTCAGGTTGGCGGCCAGACCGTCGAAGTTCAGGTCGTTGGAGAACAGCGTGTCGCTGGTCCAGAACGGATTGCCGAAGCGGCCACCGCGCACCGTCACCCAGTCCGCCGGACTGTAGGCCAGCCAGGCCTGGTCCAGCCACACATCCTTCTTGCTCAGGCCACCGCCGAGCTGTTCGGTGGTCGACACCGGGCCATTGCTGCTGCCGCTGGCCAGACGCACGCCGGCGGTGGTGTGCTGGCCGATGGTCGCTTCGATGCCCAGGCGGGCACGGATGCGCCACAGGTTGCGGCGGTCCTGGCGGCTGTTCAACAGCGGCGGCAGCTGCAGGTTGGTGTTGGTGTTTGTATCGAAGCCATTGCCGGAATTGATCGCCGGCCAGTTGCTCACGATGTCGCTGTTGCGCTCGGAATAGAAGCGCGATTCGCTGCGCACGCGCATGTCACCGGTGACCTTGATGCGCTTGGTCCATTCGGCCACTTCGTTCGGCGCCGCCCAGCCTTCCGACTTCGCCTGCGCCATCACGTCCTGGCGCACTTCATCGCGGATGCCATCGCGCACGCTCTGCGGCACGTAAGGCACGCGCACGTCGCCGGCTTCCAGGGCCACGCCGCCGCTGGCAGCCGCACTACCGCTGGCTGCAGTGCGTTGGGCGGCGGCCGCTTCGGCTTCGGCCTGCACCAGCAGCGCCTGGCCGTCTTCGGGTTTCAACGCGCCGCTGGCGATCAGGCCCTTGATCAGCTTGACCATGGTGGTTTCTGCGGCCATCGCACCGGCCGGGGCCGCCAGGCTGAGCAGCACGGCGCAGCACAGCAGCGCCCGTCGGGCCGGCCGCGGGCGGCGGGAGTCGGTTCGTGCGCGGTCGTGGTCGTTCATCACGGTTCTCATCGGAAGAGTGGAAATCACGGAAGTCGGGAATCAGGCCCCGGGCCGGCGGCCCTGGATCAGGACGCGGGCGGGGAAATCGAGCGACGGCGGCGGTGCCTGGTCAACCTTGCCGATGCGACGCAGCGCATCGAGCACGGCCGCATCGGCCTCCTCGTTGCCACTGCCGCGCACCAGCTCGACCTTTTCCAGGCGGCCATCGGCGGCCAGCCACACATTCACCTGCAGCTGGAACGCCAGGCGCTTGACCTTGTCGTCGCGCGCGATCGCCTGCTGCATCAGGTAGCCGAGGTAGCGCCCGTAGGTGGCATTGCCGGCACCGCCGCGGCCGACGCCGGAGGTGCCGCCGCCTGTACCGGACTGGATACCGAAGTTGTCACCGCCGGCCTGTGCGTCGGCATTCATCGTTACCGGTTCGGCGTTGTCCGGGGTCGGCGTCGGCTCTTCCGCCGGCGTCGGCTGATCCAGCGGCTCGGGCTCGGGTACGGTCTCTTCCGGCGTTTCCGGCTCAGGCGGCTTTTCCGGAGGCGGCGGGGGCGGTGGCGGAGGGGGCGGCAACGCCAGCATCGGCGGCTGCACCACCGGCCTGCGGGTACTGGCGGTGTCCTTGAACAGCAGCCACCACACCACGATGCCGAGCACCAACAGCGCGGCCAGCACCAGCGCCACGGTCACCAGCAGCTGGCGACCGCGCATGCCGGGCTCCGGCCGAGGGGGTTGATGGGCCGTCATGCCTCAGCCCTGTGCCTTGCCGGTGACCAGCCCGACCTGGGCCAGCTCCAGCCGCCGCAGCAGGTCAAGCACCTCGACCACGCGCGCGTATTGCACCTGCGCATCGCCGCGCACGATCACCGGGAAGTCCGGCGTGGTCGCACGTTCGGTGCGCAGGCGGTCTTCCAGTTCAGCCATCGTCACCGGGTAGGCATCGAGGAACACCTGGCCGCTGGGATCGATGGTGATCGCCTTGGTTTTCGGCTTCTCCAGCGCCACGCTGTTGCTGGCCTTCGGCAGGTTGACCTCGATGCCGGGGATGGAGGCGTTGCTGGTCAGGATGAAGATCACCAGCACCACCAGCAGCACGTCGACGAAGGGCGTCACGTTGATGCCCTTCTCGCGCTTCTTGATGCCGAACTTCGCCTTCTGGCCCATGGCGCGCCCCTCAGCCCTGGACCGCGGCCGGGCCGCGCCCGTCCTGCTCTTCGGCCAGGCGCGCGGCGAACTCGTCGATGAACACCGCCATGTCCGCGCCGATGGCTTCCGCACGCGCACCCAGGTAGTTGTAGCCGAACAGGGCCGGGATCGCGACGCCGAGGCCAGCGGCCGTACACAGCAGCGCGGCGGCCATGCCCGGCGCCACCGAGTTGATGTCCACCGCCCCGGCCATCGCTGCCACCACGAACACCAGCATGATGCCGATGACGGTGCCGAACAGGCCCACATACGGTGCGCCTTCAATGGTGGTGGACAGCCAGTTCATGCGCCGCGCCATGCCTTCCTGCTCGCGCACCATCACCGCATCCATCGAGGCGCGGATGGCGGCGATGGTGGCCGCGCTGAGGTAGCCGCTGTTGCCATCACGCTGGTGGCGCTGCTGCATCTCATCGATGGCGACCTGGTAGATGCGCCACAGCGAACCGTCGTGCATCGCGGTCGGCGCCTTGCCCTGGCGGTCCATGTCGGACAGGGTGCGCAGCGGCACGCCGGACAGCTTGCCGAAGCTCTCGGTGAACACGGCATTGGCCTTGCTGGTGCGGCCAAAGTGGCGGCTCTTGGCGATCATGATCGCCCACGACAGCAGCATCATCAGGCCAAGGATGGCCACCACCACCCAGGCGTCGAACGGCATCGCCTTGAGGATGAAACCGAAGTGGCTCTGCCCGGCCGACTGCTCGTCGGCACCGTAGCTGATGAGGCGCGAATCGGCGCCCTGCGCGGTGGCATCGGCCAGCAGCAGCGCCGCCGGGCGCGCCACCCGCGAGATGCGCAGCTCATCCAGCGCACCTTCGAAGTTGGCCAGTGGCTGCGTCGCACCCGCGGCGTCGGCGCCCACCACGGCGGCGGTGTTCAGGGCCGGCAGATCGCCACTGAGCTGGGCGACCACGCGCCCATTGAGGTACAGCTGCAGTGCCCCCTTCTCTGCAGTCAGCGCGACATGCGCCCACTGCCCTTCCGGAATCGGCTGCGCAGGCGTGCTGCGCTGGCCGTTGAGCTGCACGAACGGCACCCGGTTCTCGATGCCGAGCACCAGCTCGCCCGCGCCGTCGCGACGGGCATAGATGGCCTGCGCGGCACTGTTGTTGCCCGGCTTGATCCACGCGGAAACCGTCAATGGTGCGCCGGCCTGCTGCGCCAGCGAGGCGCTGGCCGGCAACGGCAGCGGGCCCGCCCCCAGCTGCACGCCGCGGCCGATCACTGAGCCTTCGGACGGCGGAACCACGGCCCCGGCATTGTTGCCATAGGCGGTGGTGTCGCGGGCGGGGGCATTGGCTTCGGCGAAGTGGTAGACCAGCGTGTAGTCCGGGTCGAACACCTGCTGGCCATTGCCGCTGGCCGGGGCCTTGTCGTTGCCGTAGTACATCCAGATCGTCTGTGGTGCCGCGGCGCTGACTGCCGGCACATCAACCCAGACCAGTGCCAGGCCGAGCTTGGGATCGAACTGTTCGATCTGGTGGGCCAGCACGGTGCGGCCATCGCCCGAGACGAAACGCAGGTCGCTGCCCGCATCCTGGGTACCATCGAAGCCGAAGTTGCCGGTATGCAGGCGCAGCAGCAACGGCGTGCGGCCCGGGTCACCGGCCAGGCCGGCGCCCTGCGGGCCGGCGTCGACGGTGATCGGCTTGCGGTACTTCCATTCGGCCTGCCACCAATTGGCATCGGCCGCAGCGGCGGGCAGCGCCACCAGCGCGGCCAGCAGCAACAACACTCGGGAAAGCAAACGGTCCATGCGAAGGGTCTCCGGGGAACGCATGTTCAAGGAAAGGGTCAGTAACTGGTGCTGATGTTGAAATGCAGGCGCGGGTCGTCCTTGCGCGTGACCGGGCCGTCGGCGTAGGGCCAGGCGTAGTCCAGGCGCAGTTGCAGGTGTTCGCCCAGGCGCAGCTGCGCACCCACGCCGACCGAGGCCAGGTTGTACTTGTCACGCTGATCGGGCAGCGGCTGGCGCAGGCGCAGGTAGGCTGCGTCTGCGAAGCTGTAGACGCGCAGGTCGGTGCCGCTCCACAGCGACCACGCCGGCGTACGCCATTCCAGGCTGGCCAGGCCGCCGTAGTCGCCGATCGCTTCGGCCGACAGATAGCCGCGTACCGTATACATGCCGCCGGCGGCGAACTGTTCGGCCGACACCAGCGGCGCGTCGGTCACCTGCAGCGAGCCGCGCGCATACCACTGCCAGTCGCTGCCGAAGGTATGGGTGTTGGCCACGTCGGCCTTGAAGGCCACGAAACTCGGATCGGCCCAGAATCGCTTCTGCCCGAATGCGGTGGCATCGCTGCCGTAGCCCAGCAGACGGCGGGTGCCGGCCACCAGCTGGGTATTGATGCTCAACTGGTCCTGCTCGCCCTGGCGCACGCCCACGAACGCGAGGGTGATCGGCGCATACTTCAGCGGCGTCTTCAGGCTGCCCTTTTCCATCTGCGTGTCTTCCTCGGTGTCCTTGAAGTCCACACCGAGGCTGAGCTGGCGCCACCACTGGCGGCTGCCGGCCAGGCGATAGTTGAGCTTGACGCCGATCGAATGGCCATTGCCGATCACGTTGGTGCCTGACCCGGTGCCGACCTGCGCGCCGGCATTCAACACCCGGCTGTCGGATTTGTAGCCGGAGGCTTCCAGGCTCCAGGGCGTGCCTTCGAACGGCATCATGTACGACGCCGAGAACACCTTGGCCTGCTGGGTGTCCTGCGGCGCCAGGTACACGCCGACGTTGACGCTGTGCCCGCGCTGCCACAGGTTGTCGTAGGCCAGCGAGGTGCTCAGGCGCAGCTTCTCGGTATCGGCGCTGCGATCGTTGTTCAGTGCCGCGCTGACCCGCCACGGCGACTTCTCTTCAACCTGCAGGTCCACGTCCATCGTGCCGGGCACCTGGCCTTCGCGCACCAGTGGCATCACCTGCCGGCGCCCGCCTTCGTTGAGCGCGGTCAGTTCCCTCTGCGCCTGCTCGAAATCAGGCACCTTGCCTTCGGCCAGCGCCGGCACCCGCTCGCGGATGCGTTCGGGCGACTCGTGCCTGGTGCCGACCACGCGCAGCTGGCCGATCGGCGTCTGCTGCACCTTCAGCAGTACCACGCCGCCACTGACCTGCTGTTCCGGCAGTTCAACGTAGACCGACTGGTAACCGGCCTGCTGGTACAGCGCATTGACCGCATCACGCGCCTTCTCCACATCGGCCAGGGTCTTGCCCGGGCCGAGGAACGGCTCCACTGCACGTTCGATCTGGCGCGGATCGAGCACGGTGTTGCCGCGCACGATGTATTCGTTGATGTTCACGCTGGGCGCGGGCGCCTGCTGTGCGAACAACGGCAGCGGCATCATGGCCAGGGCCAGCACCGACGGATGCAGGCGCAGCGGAAGGCAGACGGCTCGGGACGGAACAGGAGTCATCGAAGGCATCGCGTCGTATCGAAGGGAATGGCCATGGAGCGGCGCGTGGATCTACCAACAGGACGTGCACGTCGCGTCAAAGCCGCCAACAGTTTTGTGACAGCCCTGTCATCTTTTGACAGCGCCGGAACCCTCGCGGGCGGACACTGCCTTCGCCATACGTCTTCGGTGAAGAACACGGGTTGCCGCAGGAGATTCGAGATGAGCAGTTCATTGAAGACGGGCCTCCACCCTGCCCTCGCCCTGGCATTGCTGCTGGTGGCGCCACCGCTCCACGCCGGGGAAGCGAAGAAGCAGGACGATGCCGCACCATGCATCGAAGTGCAGGTCAACGGCGAGCGCATCCCTGCCTGGGACTGCCTGCAGCGCAAGCTGGCACCGGCGCGGAAAGCGGCGGGGTCACCGGCGCTGCCCGAAGCCGAACGCCTGATGCGGCAGCCTGGCAACCAGCTGATGCAGTACAACCTGGAAGGCACGCGACAGCGCATGGGCGATGCCTTTGGTCGTTCGGTGGTGCCGCAGCGTCCGGCGCGCTGAGCCCGTGCATCTGCAGCCGAGCGTGGGCTAGGCGCTACAGGGCGCCGCGCTGCGCAGCGGCCGGCACGATGCCGTCGGTCGGCACCGGTGGCAGCTCTGGCACCGGCAGGCTGCGCGACTGCCCGGCCTGGTTCAGTTCCACCGTGCTGGCGCTGATGCTGGCCAGTACCGTGCAGGGCCCCAGCCGCTGGCCGGGGGCGTACGCTTCCGCAGGACGGCCATCGACCGAGAGCAGGGCCAGCGGCGAGTGGTCGCCGGCCATCACGCCCAGCACCACCACTTCGGTCTGGACGGCGCCAGGCGAAAGCAGCCGCACCAGCGGCAGGCTGGCTGCCGCCGCGAACACCGGCCGCGCGGCAGCCTCGGCAGGCGCCTCGCTGGCCACCGCCGCTGGCGCTACCGCAGACAGGGTCACCGTCCAGTAGGCCACCACGGCCAGCAGCAGCGTCGCTGCCAGCACAGTCAACAGCCGATTGCGATCCCAGCGCCTGTCCATGTCCTGCACCATCGCCACGTTCGTGTCCGCCCACGCTAGCAGCTGGCGCTGACGCTTTTGTTTCATCATGCGCGCATACGCTGGCAGGCATCGGCAAGGACCGGAGGCAATGTCGATGCTGCACATTCCGCGTGGCTTCACTCTGCTGGAACTGATGGTGGTGCTGGTGATCATCGGCATCTGCACGGCCGGCATCGGCCTGGGCCTGGGCAGCCTGCTCGACCCCGCGCGGCAGCTGCGGCAGGAGGCCGAGCGGCTGGCACAACGCCTGCAGGTCGCGCGCGACGAGGCCCGCATCGATGGCAACACCGTGCGCTGGCAGGCCGACGCCGACGGTTACCATTTCAGCCGCCGCGAAGGCAGCCGCTGGTTGAGCATGGAACGCGACGACGTGCTGCGGCCACAGAGGTGGCAGGCCGCCGGCATTTCGGTGCAGCCGGCCACCGCCATCGAATTGAGCCCGGAATGGATCGGCGTTGCCTGGGAAGTACGGCTGTCGCTGGACGGTCGTCAACTGCGTCTTCGTGATGATGGCAGCGGACAGTTGCAGGTCGTGCAGTGAAACGGAACACGCGCGGATTCACCCTGATCGAAGTGCTGATCGCACTGGCGATCGTGTCGATTGCCCTGGCCGCGGTGATGCGATCGGTCGCGGTCGCCACCGATGATCAGTCGCGCCTGCGCGACCGCCGGCTGGCCCTGATGTGTGCGCAGGATCGATGGCAGGAACTGCGCCTGGCCGGGCAGCTACCGCAGGATGGACGCCAGCGCTGCCTGCAGGGGCGCAGTCCGTTCCTGGTGCTGCAGCATCTGGGCACTGGGGCGGATGGGCAGCCGCAGCTGGAACTGAACGTGGTGGCCGAACAGGCCCCGCGGCAGTCGCTGGCGCGGATGCAGCTGCCCTGGACAGCCACGCCATGAAACGCCCGGCGCACGGCTTCACCCTGATTGAAGTGATGATCGCGATCACCATCATGGGCGTGCTGGCACTGATCTGCTGGCGGGCCATTGACAGTGTGGCCAGCAGCAACCAGCGCCTGCGCCAGGCCGATGCGGAGACCACCCATGCATTGCGCGCGCTGCAGCAGTTCCAACGCGATGTCGAGATGCGTGCCGATGATGCGCTGATGAACGGCGCGGTGCGTCCGGCGGATCAGCCGCAACGATTGCTGCCGCCCTCGCTGACCAGTGAGCGACATCCGGACGGTAGTTTCGCACTGGAAATCACCCGCAGCGTGGGCAGCGACGGGCTGCGCTGGCAGCGCGTGCGCTGGTGGCGGCAGGGGGACACGGTGTGGCGGGCCAGCGGCGCTGCCACTGATCGTTACCCGCTGCCTGCACCCGAGCCGTCGAAGGGCATTGTGGTCGCACGCGCCGTGCAGCGCTTCGAGGTGCGCGCGTGGCAGCCGGGGGCAGGCTGGGCGTCGTTGCCGGGCGAAGGCGATGTGTTTCCGGCCACCGGCCTGGAGCTGCGGCTGGAGCTGCGCGACGGGCGCGGTGCGTTGAGCTATCGGCGGGTGGTGGGGTTCTAGGGCGCCACGCGGCCGATCCATCCACGCATGGCGTGGAGCTACCGGCGGGCAACGATGCGCTGCCCTTCTGCCGCCGGGCGCACTCCTGCACCCGGCGGCGCCGTGTCGGTGGTCCTCACCGCTGATGGCCGCTCCCTGCCCTCCGTGCCGTCCTGGCTGGGGCCGCCACCCCTCCATGGCGGCTGGCCCGATGCTGCCGACTACAGCGCCGTTCGATGCTCAGCGGCGCTGCTTGCCTTCGTCACGCCTGGCCTGCGGGAACTGGAAGGCGCTGTTGTCGTCGTAGCCACTGCTGGCGGTGTTGCCGCGCGTCGGCGGCTGGATGCTGCTGGTGCCGCTGCCGAAGCCGAGGATCTGCACGCTGATCACCGACGGCTGGTTGCGCCGTGCGTCGTCCTGGCTCTTGCGCATCACGTCCTGTGCGGCCTGGCTGGCACTGTTTGCCGCTGCACTGGCTGCCGCCAGTGCGTTGACGTTCACCGTGGCCAGTACCGGCAGGCCCTTGCTCTCTCCCTGCACCTGGATGTTGGCGGCATTGAGCACCTGCAGCGCAGCCAGGTTGATGTTGCCCGAGACGCGGATGCCCGCTTCGCCCGCGTCGATGGTGCCCAGGGGCGCGATCAGGTCGACGTCGCCGGCCGGCACTTCCGGAATCGGATTCAGCGTGGCAAAGCCCGCGCCGGTCGCAGGCGCCAGCGGTGACAGCACGACGTTGCCCCAGCGGTCGTAGACGCGGCGCGGCGGGGTATACAGCAGCGTGGTGCGCGAGCCGCGCCCGGCGTTGATGTTCCCATGCTCCGACCAGCCCAGGATGTCACCGCCGAAGGTGGTCATCACCCGCGACAGCCCCAGCAGCACGCTGTCCTGGCTGAACAGCCGGATATCTCCGCGGCCCTGGGTGATCAGGCCGGAACTGGCCGGCGGAACCTCGCCTGCCACGCCCAGTACGATCTGGCCGCCCGGCGCCAGCAGCTCGATGTTGCCACCGGCCTCGGTACGCACGCCGGAGCCACCGAACATCACGATGTCGCCGGTCCGGTCGAGGGCGGCACCGTTGGCATCCTTGTCCGGCATCAGGGTGGCGATGGCTTCGCGCCCGCGCAGATAGGAGCCGAAGCGCGGTCCCTCGGCATCGTTGTACTCGCGGCCACCCTCGCGCAGCTCGGCATAGAAGACCTGGCGCAGGAAGATGTGCTGCTGCTCCTTCGGCAGCGCATCGAAGGCGGCCAGCGCGGAGCCGTCGTCCACGCGCATGCCGAATCGCTGCGACAGCCACTGCTTCAGTTCCGTGTCGTAGACCTTGGCCACCTTCCCCGGCTGCGATGCCAGCGGCTGCGCAGGATCGGCAAGATTGGCAGCCCCCAGGTAGCGGGCGCGCACCGCATCGAAGGCGATGTGCTGGTCGCCTGCAGTCAAGGACACGCTGGCACCCGGCCGGGTGTCGCCCTGGATCAGGCCGCCGGTGGTGGTCACGCTGCCCGCGTCCTCGAAGCGGAGCTGGCGACCCGCGCTGACATCAACGTTGCCCGGTCCGGCCACGTGCACCGTGCTGCGCACCACATCGCGCCCCGCCTGCACCACGGTGATGTCGGTGGCAGTGGTGTTCATCGCGCCGATGCTGGACACCAGGATGTCGCCGCCGGCGCGCACCTGGACCGGGGCGGAAAGATCGCTCCAGTTGAGCAGGCTGCGCGTGCCCATGGCGTTATCCAGCGTCCACTGGCCACCGGTCCTCAGGCCGACGATGTCACCCTGCACTGCATAGAATCGATTCGGCGCGCTCGCGCCTTCGCGCAGTTCCCGCGCTAGCGGCGCATTCGGGCCGAACGCGAACAGCGGCAGCGAGGCGCGCGGATTGCCTGCCACGCCATCCACCGAGGCGTTGCCGATCACTGTCGCGCCCACTTCGGCGGTGAAGGCCGGCGCGAACGGCGACGGCAAGCGCACATCGGCGCCGGAGCTGCTGATGTCGGCACCGCGCATCGGCACCAGGATCGAGTCCATCGCCAGCACTTCCAGCGAACCGCGTGCCGAGGGCGCGGTCAGCAGCACATCGCGTGCATCACTGCCCGTGGTCGATGTTTCCGCAAGGCGGATGCTGCCGCTGGCGGCCAGCATCCGCAGCTGCGAGGGATACAGCCAGTAGCGAAGATCGGCACCGCCACGTTGCTTCACCGCCTCGGCGAACAATTCGCCGGACTCGGCGGTGGCCATCACGGTTCCCCTCTGCTGGCCGGGCGCGAGGTCGCCACCGGCCGAGATCAGGTCAACCGCGGTATTGGCGGTCCACAGCGAGAACCAGCTGCTGGAAGCGGCGATGCGGCCATCGCCCAGCGCCAGTGCGTTGTAGCTGGGCACCGGTACCCGGCCGGCGTCGGCCACGCCGGCCAGCACCAGGTCGCCGCGCGACTGCAGGGTCGCCACCGCGTCGCCCAGCACCAGCACCGGCCCACCCATGGCATCGCCCAGCTGCGCGCGGAACGGATCTTCCTGCCGCAGGCCGCTGTAAGGCGCCACGTAGTGCGCCACATTGGTGACCATGCCACCGATGCGTGCCGCGTCCAGCTGCATGCGCCCACGCAGGTTGACCAGCGCACCACTGAGCGGCAGGTTGGGCTGGTTCAACGACGGATCGCTGGTTGCCAGTGCAAGGTTCGGATTCAGCGCGCCGCCCAGCCGCACCGCCAGATCGCCGCCACCGGTCAGGTGCAGCGTACCGTCGGCCTCGACGCGCCCGGTCGAGCCCACCGCTGCCACCACGCCGGACGAATGGCGTGCCAGTGAATTGACCACGGTTCCGCTGGCCACGCCCGCGTCACGGCCAGCTTCGAGGGTGAGGTTGCCGCCGCCCAGCGTGCCGAAGCCCATGAAGCCCACCATGCGCGCACCGGTAAGCGTCGGCAGGCTGGTGTAGCTGCCGAAGTTCACCCACCAGCTGGTCGCTGTGGACGACGCCCCGGCCACGCCCGGGCTGCCCTGGCGCCACAGCCAGTTGCCCACCGCGCTGGGGGCAAAGCCCGCGCCTTCGCTCTGGCTGCGCGGCGTGACGTCGAATCCGACCTGGCCGGCGCTGTCCCACAGGTCGCCACGGATGTCGCGGCCCGCGGAAACGGTCAGGTTTCCGCCGTGGTCCGGATACCAGGCCTGCCATGCCCCCAAAGCGGCCCCATAGCGCCCGTCCGCATCGGTCGGCCCAAGCACGGTGGCCAGCCCCGGCGCTGGCGCCCGGCCCGGATTGAACGCTGCATCGCGCCCGTTGCCCAGCGATGTCGGGGCACCGGCGGTGTACACACCGAAGCCCGACATCATCCGCACGTCGCGGCCGGCCAGCAGCTGCAGGTCGCCCTTGCCGGTGCGCAGCACGCTCCACAGCGGGGTGCCCAGCTTCGAGCCATAGATCGTCTTCTCGATCAGTTCGCCACCGCCATAGCAGTAGTCGGTGATCGCGCAGAAGCTCTCTTCGGTCATGCCGAAGATCTCGGCGAACTCCTTCGCCGACATGCCCACCGCCGACTCATCGCCCACCAGGTCTAGCGAGGCCTGCTTGGCCACCAGGCGCGGGGCCAGGCCGCAGAAGCCTTCGCCGGCGTCGCACAGCGTCTGCTCGTCGACGCCCAGTTCTTCGGCCACTTCCTTCAACGGGCGATTGGCGTAGGAGGGATCACCGATCAGCGCAAGCGCGCCATCCAGGGTGAGGACCCGCTCGCCGATCCACTCGCTGGTCTTCTGTACGGTGCCGATCGTTCCATAGTGGCTGTCGGCCAGAATCAGGTCGCCCTTGGCATCCAGCCGGCGCAGGCGCGGATCGGCGGCCGAGGTATCGGCACCGGCCACGGCAGTGACATCCCACGACGTGGTGCCTTCCGGCAACATCGCCGCCAACGCCCAGTTGCGGCCCTGCCTGCCGTTGGCATCGGCCGGCCGCAGGTTGACCGGCTTGCCGCCGGGCAGCTTCACCGCGGTCATCGACGGAATCAGCGAGCCCGGAGCCAGCGCAACCGCGCCGGACAATTCCATGGCCTCCGGCAACGCCGCACCTGCCGGCCAGAGCTGCGCCGCCAGCGTTGCTTTCGAAGCGAGCCGGAAGCCGGCGCCCAGCCGATCACCGGCCGCCAGCTGCAACGGCTGCTGCAGCAGGCTGCCCGCGGCCAGCACGGTACCGTCGGCGAGGGTGACTGCTGCCGGCAGCACCGTACCCGCCGCCAGCAGCAGGCGTGCGCCCAGCCGCATCTCCGCCGGCAGCACGGTGCCGGCGGGCACATCGGTCTGCGTGACCGGGATCGCGTAGTTCAGCACCGCGCCCTTCGGGAACCGTGTCGCGGCCTGCAGCGTCACGCCATCGATGGGCACCACGATGTCGCCGCCAAGCGGCGTGATGCGCAGCGTATTGGCATCGGCCGTCTCTCCGAGCATCCAGCCCGACTCATCGGGATTGGCCGGGGGCGGCGCGAAACCATCATTGATGCTGCCGTAGATACTGAGATCGCCCGCTGCGCGCAGCACCAGCGCAGCCGACTCGCCGAATCCACGACGCAGGGGGTCATTGCGATTGGCCTGCGGGCCATAGCGGTAGCCGGACAGATCCAGGTCGCCGCGCACGGTCAGGTTGCCGGTGGGATTGTCGGCCGACACCTGGCCCACGATCTCCACGCCGGGCCGCAGGCGCACCTTGCCCAATGCCGCAGTGCGCGCGGCCAGATCGGCATTGCCGAGGGCGGCGTTCATCCATGCCTGGTTGTGCGGATCGATCACCGTGTCCAGCCATTGCTGGGTAACCAGCTGCGGCCGATGGCCATTGACGTCCGGCGTTGCTGCCAGCGGCGCGTCGGTATAGCGCCGGAAAGCATTGACCAGCACATCCCGCGCGCCGGTGACCGACGCACCGGACTCGGCGCGCACTGCTGCATCGTCAGTACCCCGTCGTGGCACATTGAGGGTGAAGGTGCCTCGTGCCACGCCATCGTTCTGGCCGGGCGCGGTGCCCTGTGCAACCGCGGTGCCACTGCGCAGGTCAACGCGCGCGGCACTGCCCAGCACCACCTCGCCGTCGCGGCTGCCCAGCTCCACCAGCGCACGGTTGCTGCTGTCGATGATCTTGCCGTAGCTGTCCACCCGCAGCCCGCTGCCGTGTGCATCCAGCAGCCCATCCACCTGCAGGCGGTCACGCGCGGCCAGGCGGATGCTTCCCACCTGCTCTCCGCTGGCGTCGATGGTGCCGAGCACATGCAGGCTGCCGCCGTCGATGCTGAGCGCAACGTTGCGCGCCTTCAGCGTGTCGGTCACGGTCAGGTCGCCCTGCTTGAGCTGGAAGCTGCGGGTACCGAAGAAGCCACCCGCATCCAGCTGGCGGTTCAAGCCGGCGAAGTCGGAAAGCTGCTGCGCGCGCAGCACCAGTTCGCCGCTGTCATAGGGCACCGTGCTGCCCCCGGTGGCCTGGCGTCCGCTCCCGCTGCCACGCAGGGTCCCGGCCAGCTCGATGCGGCCCGCGTTCTCGCCCAGCGCATTGGCGGTGATCCGGCCTGCGCGGTTGTTCGATGCCGAGACGTCGATGCTCGAGCCAGCGGCGGCCAGCACGTTGCCCTGGCGCGCGGTCAGTTCAACGTCGCCGCCCCAGCTGTACTTGTCCAGATCGTCCATGCGGATGCGGCGCCCGGCCAGGTCGATGCGGGCGTTGCTGCCCAGCACCACGTCGCCCTCCGCCCTGGCCTGCAGGCGGCCCGAAGCCAGCGCCACGGCGGAGTCGATCAGGATGTTGCGTGCCTGCAGCCCAAGTTCAGCGCCCAGCGCATCGTGCCCCTGGGTCTGGCCGGCGCCGCTGATGCGCAGATCACCCCCGCTCCGCACCTGCAGGGCACTTCCTGCCGCGCCGGTCAGCAGCGGTGCCTGGATGTCCAGTGCGCCGCCGCTGTACTGCCAGCCCGTGCCGGCCTGGTAGGCGCCCTGGGCCTGGTAGACATCCAGCGTGCCCTTGCCGGCGAACTGCACCTGCTGCGTGGCCCGCAGCGAGACGCCGTCGAAACCGAGCACCTGGCGGTTGGCCGGCACTTCCGAACTGGGGCGTGTATAGGGCGCGCGGCCGAGGATCAGCGAGCGCGTGTTGAGCTCGAGCTGCCCATGGCCGAGCCGATCGACCATCGCCGCGCCCGGCGCCTGCGGGGTACCGTCGGTCAGCACCGTCGACACCGCCTGTGTGCCATCCCATACCAGCGTGTCGGCATAGATGCGGGCCTGGTCACCGGCCTTGCCGTAGCCATGGATCGCCGGTGCCCCCAGCACCAGCTCGCGCAGGCTGCTGTTGCCGGTGGCCGGATTGCGGGTGTCCAGGTCCACGCTGCCGAATACGTTGATCGCGTCGCGTGCGGACAGGCTCAGTGTCTCCAGCGCGGGCGTGCCAAGCGCGGTATTGCCCCGCAGCAGCTGCTGCAGGCTCTGCTGGTTCAGCGCCAGCCCCTGCGGCAGGGCACCCTGTGCAGCCATCGCCTGCAGCGATGCGGCATCACCAAGGTTGATGGCAGTCATCGACAGGCCCAGGCGGCGCGTGCCATAGCTGACGTTGTCGCGCAGCTGGAACCCGCCCTCGGTACTGACATTGATGCTGCCCTCGGACAGCAAGCGGGTCTGCCCGGTGCAGCTGTCGCTGCGGCAGGCGCCCACATCGATCGCCACCCGGGCGGCCGCGCCTCCCGACAGCAGGTTGGTCTGGCCGTTGGACACGGCCAGCACGCCCGTGGTCGCATCGAGCTTCATCAGGTAGCCATCGGTGGCGTCGTAGCCGGGCTTTCCACGCCCGACCGTACTGATCACGGCGCCCTGCTCGACCACCACGCCCGCACCACCGGCCGCGGCGCCCAGGATCACCTCGGGCGCGCTCAGCGTTGCACCGGAACGAACCAGTACTCCGCCGCCTTCCGATCTCACATTCAGCGTGCCGGGCAGAGTGGCGTCCGGACGCAGGGTCACACCGACCATCAGGCGCGAGGGCTGCAACGCAGTGAGCGCGTCGGCGAAAATGGCCGCCATGCTGCCCGCGCTGGCGCGCTGGCCTGCGCCCAGCACTTCCAGGGTGCTCGGGCCACCACTGCCGACCACCGACACCGTGCCGCCGAAGCCCTTGCTGCCGGCCTCGGCCGCGAAACGTGTCATGCCCTGCATGCGCAGGGCGTCTGTGGTGCCCAGGCCCGCACCGGCGCCCAGCGTGAGCCGCAGCGTGCCGGCGTCCACCGACTGCATGCCACGCGCGATGCCGCGGCGCGCTGCATCTTCCTGCACGAACGCGTTGTAGCCGGTTTCGTTGTAGCCGGAGTGGCGGCGCACCACGTCGGCCGGGGTCAGCACCAGGTCCGTCCACAACGGCGATGCGGAAGGCGCAAGCCCCTGCGCCTGCTGGCCGCTGACTTTCCACGAGCCGGTTCCGGTGGCGGTGGCCAGCGCCTGCTGCGTGCCCTGAGCCCCCACTTCCACCCGGAAGGCGCCCGGCTGCAGCGCGTAGGACGCCGGCAGCAACGTATAGGTGCCCGCCGCCAGGCCCGGCACCCCTTCAGGCACGGTGATGCGCTGGCCGATGCCCGGGTCGGCGCTGCCGTCGGCCAGGCCCAGCGGCGCGATGCCGTTGCGGTAGGACGGGACGATGGCATACACCGCGTTGCTGCTGGCGCTGAAGGTGTAGGCCGGATTGGCGTCACGCAGTGCGTGGCTGCGCACGTCCACCGAGCCGCTGCGGCCACTGACGAACCCTGCGCCGGTCAGCGTGCCGCCACCGGACAGGTCCAGCAGCGCACCGGCCTGGATGTCGACACTGTTGGCATGCAGGTCGACACCCACCGTGTCCACGGTGTTGATCATGCCCACCAGGCTGGGGCTGACATCCTTGCCGTTCAGGCGCCAGCGCTGGCCATCCACGGTGCCACCGAAGGGAACGCTGAGGCCGGCCGCGCTGCTTGAGGTCACACTGCCGGGCAACAGCGTGATACGCGACGCGACATTGCCTGGGCCCAGGCCGCCGATCACCAGCTGCCCCAGCGGCGCGCGCACCACGCCGCCCTGCTCGACCGTGGCGGCAACCAACGCCAGCGAGCCGAACACCGAGTCGGCCGCAGGAGGCGTGGCGCCGGTGCCATGGATGCGAAGCACGCCCTTGGCATCGGTCCAGTTGTTCTGTCCACCCAGCACATCGTAGATCGATACCGCGATGCGGCCCTTGGTCCCGGCAACCGGATAGATCTGTGCGGCCGTGATGTCCAGGCTCGACGGCGCCAGCAGCTGGGTATCGAAGAAGTTGCTGTTGCCACTGACTTTCGCCAGCAGCCGCAGGTCGCGGCTGCTGGCAAGGTGGGCGCTGCCGAAGCCGGCCAGGTCGACCGTATCGCGTACGTCCAGCACCTGTGCCGAGGCGCTGAAACTGTGGTTGCCGGCATCGGCACGGGCCGCCACCGGCGCCACAAAGGGATTGTCCGAGGTGTCACGGAACCAGCGTGCCTGCGCAAGGCGTACATAGGGCGCCTGCACGTGCAAGGCCGATCCCGCCGCGCTGCCGGTGGCCATGCCCATCGCGGCATCGCTCAGCCCGTACAGGCGCAGGCTCTGCCCCACGCGCAGGTCGACATCCCCCTGCGCGCGAAGATCGCCGAACACCGAAAGATGATCGAAGCCACCGGCCTGCACCTGCGCTGCCGACAGCTCGGCGTGCCCGTGCTGCAATGGCGTGGACGCGCCAGGGGCGGCATCGCTGGACTGCTGCACCAGGGTGATTGCACGCGGGCCAAGCTCCGCAGCGCCCGCCCGGCGCTCGTACACCCCGCCGCCGAAGGCCACGCCCAGCGTGCCGCCCTGCGCGCCCACGCCACCGGCCGCCGCCCGCAGCGTGCCATCCAGGTACAGGCCATTGGCCGAGCGCAACACGATCGTGCCGCCGTCGCTGGCCACGGAACGGGTGCCACTGCCATCCACGGTCAGCGTCTCGCGGGTACCGGACGCATCCAGAACCGCGCCGCGCTCGACCACTACGAAGGCATCCGGCGGGCGGTTCTCCAGCGCATCGCGCGACTCCCAGTCCAGCGTACCGCCGATCCCGATGCTGCCGCCCGAATGCAGCACGCCCTGGTGACGACCCGCGGCGTCCTCCGCGGCGAAGCTGTCGCCGGACACATCCAGCAGCGCGTTGCTGCCGATGCGATAGCGCAACGGGGTGCCGCCGATCTGGTAGCGCTGCTGGTTGTCGCGGACATCGTCGAGGCGGATGCTGCCCGCCTTCGCGATCAGTGCACCGGCCACGTCGATGTTGCCACCGCCGCGCAGCTCGATCGACTGCCCGGCATCGACCTGCACGACCGCGTTGCTGCCGATCCTTACATCTCCGCCCAGCGTATTGCGCTGCGAGCGCAGCAGCACGCTTGCGCCCTGCCGCTGGGTAACCGAACCGCTACCCGGGTTGAAGGCATACAGCGGTGCAGTCCAGGCCTCCAGGCCTTCGCCTGCGGTCGCTGCATCGGCAGCGGCCTGGCGCACGCGCAGCGTCGGTGCGCGCACGTCCAGCCGGGTGCCATCGGCCACCTCAAGCCCGGCGTGGCCGTTGATGTCGTACTGGCCGAATCCGCTGTGCAGCAGCGTCGGTGAAAGCCACAGGCTGCCATCGTCGCTGGCCCGGTCAGCCAACCTCACCTTGCCCCCGGTTGCCAGCTGCAGGGTGCCTGCACCGCTGCTGCCCAGGCCACTGATCTGCCCGTCCAGCTGCAAGCGCCCACTGCCATCGGTGGTCACCTGGCTGCTGTCGGCCAGCAGGGCGATGTCACCGCCCTTGCCTGCGCCGGCCTTGCCCTGCAGGTCGACGCGTCCACCCGCATCGACACTGATGCGACTGCCCGCGGCCAACGACACATCATGGCTGCTTTCCAGCTGCACGCGACCGCCGTTGATCCACGCCTGCGCGCTGCCGGCGCCGCCGTCCAGGCGCTGATTTGCCCAGCGGCCATCGAGGTCGATCACCGCCGCTTCGCCCAACGCGACCACACCACGACCGTTGGCCTGCACCACCTGCATCCGGCCGGTGGCGTCGGCCAGAAGATTGCTGGCGGTCAGGCCGCCCCCGGCAATCCGGACCTGGCCGTTGATGTCGACGCGGCCACCGACCAGATTCAGCTGCCCGCCATCGGCAAGGGCCAGCTCACCGTCGATGCGGATGCCGCCTGCCGTCGCCAGGTCCAGCCGGCCCCACTGCTGGGCGCTCAACTGTGCGCCATCGAGCCAGACGGTGTTGCGCCGGCTTTCATCCAGCGCGCTCTGCAGGCTCCAGCGTGCGGTGGCCGCCGGGGGCGTGCCGATACGCACCTGCGAGTCGAATACCGCATTGCGGCCGGTACCGTCGTAGCGCCCCAGCGACAGCTGCGCGCCGCGTGCCACCGCCGTCTGCGATTGCACGTAGCCATCGGTGCTGCTGCCCGGTGCCCGCGTCTGCCGCACGCCATTGAACACGGCAGTCTCGATCTGCCCCTCCAGCACCGCGGTCGGCGCCGAAACCAGCAGCCGCCCGGCATCGCGCCCCACCGTGTAGCCATTCTCGTAACGCGATTCATTGCCGATCAACGGATTGCGCCAGGCCTCGGTGATGCCCCAGCGCGCCTGTTCCACTTCAAAACCGCGATACAGGCCGGCGAATCCACGATCCACCGGCGCGTCGTCCAGGCGATACAGCTGTCCATCGTTGCCGCGCAGCCAGCTCTCCTTGAGCATGCCGCTGGCCACATCGAGGCTGCCGCCTGACAGGTTGATCCGCGAACCTGCGGCGCTGACCACTTCGCTGCCGGCAAGCTGCACGGTGCCGCCCTGCGCGGCCCATTCGCCGATGGAGTGGCGCTGGTTGCCCAGGTAGCCGCTCACTTCCAGCAGTCCTCCACCGGCATACCAGCGCTCGCCTTCATGACCGCCGGTCCCGGCCGGCACGTAGATCAGACCGCGCCGGTCGACCCAGACCCGGCTGCTGTTGAGCGTGCCGGCATCGCGCACGTCCGGGGCATCGCGCAGTTCGTTGCCCTGCACGTTGATTTCCAGCTGGTTGCTCTCCATCGCCACCTTCACTCCGGTGGCGCCGGATACATCCACGCGTGCGCCATCGCCCAGCAGCGTGCGTTGGCGTGCGTCGACCACGATCTGGCCGCCGGTCGCCAGGGTCAGCGACCCGGCCTGGGCCTCGACCGTGCCACCGGAGACGATTTCCACGCGCGACTGGTCGCGCCGATCCTGCAGCCGCGACAGGTTGTCGAACGCGCCCTGTGCGGCGGTGCTGCGCACCTTGTCCTGGGTGGCCGACTCGTTCAGCAGCGCCTGTCGCTGGCTGTCGAGCGCGGTGGTCTTGCCATCGTCCTCAAGCAGGATGGCCGTGGTGGCCTCGCGGCCGAGGGTCACGCTGGCCTTGCCATCGCTGGCGGAGGTGAGCAGGTGGACGGTGCCGCGCTGGTTCAGGGTGCTGGTGGCGACTGCGACGCCGGCCTGCTCGACATGACGTCCGGCCAGCGTGACGTCGCCTTCGCGTGCCTGGATCAGACCGCTGTTGCGCACGTCGCCTGCCGTGCTGCCCGCCACGAAGCGCGGCGCGATCTCGTTGCCAGCGGTGGTGGAGGACGTGTTCTGCGCCGTGCCCACGCCGCGCCGGATCACGAAGCTGTCGCCGGCGGCGAGCTGGGTCTGGCCCTTGCGGGTGTCGATCTGGCCGGCATTCTCCACGCTGCGCCCTGCCAACAGGACATAGCCGCCCCCACGCGTGGCCGTGGTGGGCTCATGGGTGGCAATGCGTGCACCTCGCTCCACCATCACCTTGCCGAACGCCTCGGTCAGCGCATCCGAACTGGCGTTGACGCTGTACAGGCCTTCATCACGGAACTGAGTGTCGCTGATCCGCGCGGCCGCCGCCACCAGGTTGCGTACATTCACCTGGCCGTTGTTGCCGAAGATCACACCATTGCGATTGACCACGAACACGCTGCCGTCGGCCTTCAGCTGGCCGAGGATCTGGCTGGGCCGTGCGTTGGGATCGTTGACCCGGTTCAACACCGCCCAGTCCGCGTTCTGGAGGAAGTTCAACGTGGTGTTGGCACCAATGTTGAAGGTCTCCCAGTTCAGGATCGCCTTGTCCGCGGTCTGTTCGATGCTGACCTGCACGCGGCCATCGGCGCCCTGCCCCTGGATGGCCTCGCGTGCGTTGGTCCAGCCTCGCGTCAGCGGGTTCTCATCCACCTTCAGGCCGTCCTTGCCCAGCCCGTCGGCCACCACGAATCCCGCGTCACGCCGTGCCTGCCTGGCTTCCTGCTGCAGCCGTTGCTGCAGCGCGATGGCCTGTGCGGCGGTCCCCAGGTTGTCGATGGACTGCTGCAGCTGCTGGCGGGCCGCATCCTGCTGCTGCGCGGGCAGCTGGAACTGGATCGGCACCCCGCTGGGCATGCGTCCACTCTGCGCGGCCGCGCCCTGGGCGGCACCGCGGTCGGCAAACCAGGCCGGGCTGAAGGCCTGCTGGGCCTGGCTGGCCGGCGCCACCACCGTACCAAGCGCAACGGCGACGGCCCAGGCCATCGGGTGGCTGCGGCGCAGCGTGGACGGGCGCGAAGCGGTCGTGAGCGGATGCGACATCTGAACCTCGTCAACCTGGTTGGGCGGCCGCGATCACGGCGCGCTCTGAAGGATCGGGCGGCACGCGCCCTGCTTCTGTAAGACGGGGGCGGCTGCGTGAAGCCGACATCAAAAGACAGCGCCGCCGATGCAGGAATGGACCGGATACCTGTCCGGTCCGGGGCCGGCGGCCACACGCAAGAGAGCGCCGGCCTCACGGCCGGCGCTCGGTCAAAGCACTGCGTTCGACGCGATTACGGGCGGCCGAGGCCGGCGCAGGCGCTGGCGTTGTTCACGCCGTTGACGCTGCTGGCGAGCACGAAGCGGTTGCGGATGGCGTCACGCCAGGCCGGGGTGAGCGGAACGAAGCCGTGGGCACGCGAAGCGGCATCGTTGTTGCCGTTGTAGTGGCCCAGCAGGAAGCCGCGCAGGGCGAGCGCAACATTGCCGGCCTTGTAGCACTGGCCCAGCTCGAAGGTGGTGTAACCCACGATCGGGTAACCGACGGACGGCGGGTTGGTGAACACCGGGGCCCAGTTGCGCACGTCATTGGCAGCAGCGCCGGTCGGCGGCAGCACCGTGTCCAGGGTGGCCTGCACGCTCGGGTCGTTCGGCGAGAAGCCACGCACCTTGGCGATCTTGGTGGCGTCGCTCAGGTTCGGCACCACGTCCGGACCGATGTAACCGATCGCACCGGTGGTGGCGTAGACCTTGTCATACAGCGGCTGGCTGCCCAGCGCCGAAGCGGTGGTGAAGTTCGCCGGCAGCGACGAGAACTGCTTCCAGAACTCCTGGGTGGTGCTGAACTTGCCGCCGATCAGGGTGCTGCCAGCGGTGTCGCTGGCCGAGCAGGCGCTGGCCAGGAAGCGGGTCAGCAGTTCGGTGGTGCCGCTCTTCTCGTTGCGGTACACGACAGTGATCGGGCCCGAACGATTCGCGTCCAGCGTGCTCCAGTTGGTGATCGTGCCGGCGAACACGCCGCACAGCTGGGTGACGCTCAGGTCAAGATTGCCACCGGCGCTGTTGAACGGAACGGTGACCGAGGTGCCGACCGACGGAATCTGGATCAGCGGGCCGTAGGTCGGGGCGAAGTTGGCGGCGTAGGCGGCGATCTCAGCGTCGGTCAGCACCGAATCGCTGCCGGCGAAATGCACGGTGCCGGTGGTCTTGAACAGGTCGGCACGGTTTTCCAGGAAGGCCTGCTTGCCGGTGCCCGAGCCGGTCACTTCATAGCTGAAGTTGGCCGGCAGGATGCTGTCGGCCGAACCCTTGTACAGCTTGGCCGGCAGCGAAGCGCCACCGCCCTGCACGAGCGACTGCGCCGAGGCGGCACCTGCGGTAGCCAGCAGCGCGGTGGCAACCAGCGCGGCCAGGGTCTTGTACTTGTTCATGATCTTCTCCTGAAGGGTTTACTGCGAAGGGAAACACCAAGGGAGGAACGGTCACTTCACGCCTGCTGCCGCCGAGGGCCTCCCAGCCCACTCTGCGGCGACGTGTCCATGCTGGTCCGCGCCGATGACAGGCCGCTTAAGAAACCTGTGGAAGATCGGGAAAAGGTGTGGAGGATTGTGTGGAGAATCGAGCGATCCATCCGCGCGGCGCGTGGATCTACTGCACCAGCTGGTTCATCTCCATGATCGGCATCAGCACCGCCAGTACGATGGTCAGTACCACGCCGCCCATCACCAGGATCATGGTCGGTTCCAGCAGTGCGGTCAGCGCCATCGCCCGGCGTTCGATCTCGCGAGAGATGGTCTGCGCAGCGCGATCCAGCAGTGGCGCCAGCGAACCGGTTTTCTCGCCACTGGCCACCAGGTGCACCAGGATCGGCGGATAGACTTTCTGCACCTTCAGCGCAGCACCCAGCGCAGCACCTTCGCGTACCCGCGCGGATACATCGTCGGCGCAGCGTGCCAGCAGTGCATTGCCCAACGTCTGCCGCGCCGCCTCCAGGGCACGCAGCAGCGGCACGCCGGCATCGAGCAGGATCGCCAGCGTCGAGGCAAAGCGCGCACTGTTCACGCCCAGGACAAAACGCCCGACCATCGGCAGCCTCAGCAGCATCGCATCCCAGCGCAGGCGCAGCTCTGGCCGGCGCAGTGCAAGCCGCCACGCCACCACCAGCGCGCCACCGCCCAGCGCCACCCATACGCCCCAGCTGCGCACGAACGCGCTGGCAGCCAGCATCACCTGGGTCAGCATCGGCAGCGTCTGCCGCGCCTGCACGAACGCGGTCACCACCTGCGGCACGACGTAGCTGAGCAGGAAGATCACGATCGCCACCGATACCAGGCTGATCGCCGCCGGGTAGATGAAGGCCGTCAGCACCTTGGCCTGCAGTGCATTGCGCTCCTCGATGTAGTCGGCCAGGCGCTCCATCACCCGGGCCAGATCACCGGAGTCTTCGCCCGCACCGACCAGCGCACGATAGATCGGCGGGAAATCACGCGGCCGCGCGGCCAGTGCCACGGTCAGGCGCTGGCCGGCGCGCACGTCGGCACGCACCGCGGTAAGCGCCTGCGCGACATGGGGACGCTCGGCCTGCTCGATCACCGCACTCAGCGCGCTTTCCAGCGGCAGGCTTGCGGCCAGCAGGCTGGCCAACTGGCGCGTGGCCCAGGCCAGCTCGCTGGCCGACAGCCGGCGTGCGCCCCAGCCACTGCCTGCAGCGCGCGCCACACTCACCTGTACCGGTGTCAGCCCGCGTCCGCGCAGCAGCTGGCGCGCGCTGCGCGGGCTGTCGGCATCCAGCTGTCCTTTCTCGATGCGGCCCTGCGCATTGGCGGCCTGGTAGTCGAACAGTGCCATCGTCGCCTCAAGCGTCGCCGGTGACGCGCAGGATCTCTTCCAACGTGGTCACGCCACTGTCGACCCAGCGCTGGCCATCCTCGCGCAGGTTGCGCATGCCGGCACGCCGCGCCGCCTCCCGCAGCGCAGGCTCGCCCTGCCCTTCGTGGATCAGGGCGCGCACGCGCTCATCGACCACGAACAGTTCATGGATACCGGTGCGCCCGCGATAGCCGCTGTTCGCGCACGCCGCGCAGCCCACCGCGCGCCACACGGTACGGCCCTCGCCATCCACCTCTGCCCGCCGGCACTGGGTGCACAGGCGCCGCACCAGCCGCTGCGCCAGTACGCCGCGCAGCGACGAGGCCAGAAGGAACGGCTCCACGCCCATGTCGGCCAAACGGGTCACCGCCGAGATCGCGTCGTTGGTGTGCAGCGAGGCCAGAACGCCATGCCCGGTCAGCGAGGACTGCACCGCAATCTGCGCGGTTTCCAGGTCGCGGATTTCGCCGATCATGATCGTATCCGGGTCTTGGCGCAGGATCGCGCGCAGCGCGGTGCCGAAACTCATGCCGATACGCGCATTGACCTGGATCTGGCCGATACCGGCGAAGTCGTACTCCACCGGATCTTCCACGGTCAGGATGTTGCTGGTGCTGCTGTCGAGCTGGCCCAGCGCGGCGTACAGCGAAGTAGTCTTGCCGCTGCCGGTCGGGCCGGTCACCAGCACGATGCCGTGCGGTTGCCGGATCAACCCGGTGAAGGTCGCCAGGGTGTCGTCGGCCATGCCGAGCCGCTGCAGCTGCAGGCGGCCGGCATCCTTTTCCAGTAGGCGCAGCACGGCGCGCTCGCCATGTCCGGTCGGCACCGTGGACACGCGGATGTCCAGTGGCCGGCCGCCGACACGGATCGCGATGCGGCCGTCCTGCGGCAGGCGCTTCTCGGCGATATCCAGGTGCGCCATGATCTTGATGCGCGACACCAGCGCCGCATGCAGTGCACGGCGTGGCTGGACCATGTCACGCAGGGTGCCGTCCACCCGGTAGCGCACCACCGAATGGGTCTCGAACGGTTCGATGTGCAGGTCGCTGGCGCCATCGCGTGCGGCCTGCGCCAGCAGGGCGTTGATCATCCGGATCACCGGCGCGTCGTCCTGCGCGTCCAGCAGATCGGTGACCTCGGGCATGTCCTGCATCAGGCGGTCCAGATCCACTTCGCTTTCAGCGGCACCGACCACCGCTGCGGCATCGCCGCCGTCGCGATACTGCTCACCCAGCCGTTGCTGCCATGCCGCGGCATCCAGTGCCTGGAACGGCAGTGGGCCATGCCGGCGGCGCAATTCGGCCACTGCCCAGGCGGCGGTTTCAGCGGTGCCCAGCAGTACCGGCTCGCCGCCGGCCTCGGCCAGCATCACGCCATGGCTGCGCACCCAGGCATACGGCAGCGGCGCGGTCGCGCTCACGGGCCGATCACCAGTTCGGGCGTGTAGCCCAGCCCACGCAACTGCTGCAGCGCCGGGTCCAGCTTCGACGGATCGCGTGGCAGGCGTACCCGCAGGCGCTGTCCACTCCCGCCCGGCGTGGCCTCGGCATAGGCCTGCAATCCCAGTGCCCGCGCCTGCGCCACGCCCTGGCTGGCGCGTGCCACGTCCAGCCCCTGCGCGAACTGCACCAGCTGTGCATCACCCTCGCCGGCCGGATACAACGCCGCCAGGCTGCTGTTCTGCAACGGCTGGCCCTGGCCATCGCGCGCATTGCCCTGGCCCAGCACGGACAGATCCTGCGGCGGTAGCTGCGGCGCGGAAAGCGCGGGCAGTGCCCAGCTCTGTGCCGGCTGCGCACCGGCCTGGGCGTTGCGCATGTAGTCGTAGCGGTCGCGGGTCAGACGTTGTCCGGCGGCCGGATCGCGCACCACGTGGGGGCGCAGGAACACCATCAGGTTGGTCTTGGCGCGCTTGCGCGTATCGCTGCGGAACAGCGCCCCCAGCACCGGGATCTTTCCCAGCCCCGGCACCGCATCGCGACCATGGCTGACGCTGTCTTCCAGCAGCCCACCGAGCACCATGATCTGGCCATCGTCCAGCAGCACGCTGGTGTCCAGTGCACGCTTGTTGGTGATGATGCCGGCCGTGCTGCTCGCGCTCTGCGCGTCGATGCTGCTGACTTCCTGATAGATGTCCAGCTTGACCGTGCCGCCTTCGGAGATCTGTGGCCGCACGCGTAGCTTCAGGCCGACGTCCTCGCGCACGATGGTCTGGAACGGGTTGTTGCTGCCGCCCCCGCCATCGGTCACGTAACGACCACTGACAAACGGCACGGTCTGGCCGACCATGATGCTGGCCGCCTCGTTGTCCAGGGTCATCAGGTTGGGCGTGGACAGGATGTTGGCACCGCCCCGGCTCTGCAGTGCATTGGCCAGCGCCTTCATGTTGAGGATCTGGCCGACCCCCGGCAGGTTGATGGTGCCGTCGATGACACCGATCTTCAGGCCATCCTTGGGCAGCACGTCCAGGGTGGTGCGCGCGCCGGTGTTCAGCCCGCTGCCACCGGTGGTTCCCCCGAAGTGGGTGCCGCCGAAGGTGCGGCCATTGCCCAGCATCCATTGCACGCCCAGTTCGGCCGCGTCGGTCTGGTTGACCTCCACGATCAGGCTTTCCACCAGCACCTGCGCACGGCGCTGGTCAAGCTGGTCGATCACCCGCCGCAGGTTGCGGTACACCGGCTCGGGGGCCGAGATCAGCAGCGTGTTGGTCGCCACGTCGGCCTGCACCGAGATGCCGTTCTGGCTGAAGCCGGTGCTGCCGGCCTCGATCGGGTCGCGGCGGTTCGGATCAAGCCGCTGTGATTCCAGCGCATTGCCGCCGGTCTTTGCCTGTTGCGTCTGCGTCTGCGACGGTTGTGACGGGGTGCTGCGGCTGGCATCGCCGGGCAGCGGCGTGATGCCCTCGTTGCTGCCCATCGCCGGTGCATCACTCTGCCCGGCCACCACGCCGCGCAGCACCCCGGCCAGCTGGTTGGCCTGGGCGTTGCGCAGATACACCACGTGCAGGTTGCCGGACTCGTCCTGGGCCTTGTCCAGCTTCTCCACCAGCTGCCGCGCCAGGCGCGTGCGACCGGGGCTGCTGGAGCGCAGCAGGACACTGTTGCTGCGCGGATCGGCCATCACCACCACCTTCTGGCTCGGCTCGGCGCCTTGTGCATCCAGCAGCGGCGCCACCATCGCCGCCACGTCCACCGCAATGCCCTGCTGCAGCTTGACCACATCGGTGTCCATGCCGGCCGGCGTGTCCACGCTGGCGATCACCCGCGCAATGCGCTCCAGGTTGTCGGCATAGTCGGTGATCACCAGAGTGTTGTTGCCCGGGTTGGCCGTGATCGGGTTGTCCGGGCTGATCATCGGCCGCAGCACCGCCACCAGTGCGCCCGCGTTCTCGTAGCGCAGCGCAAAGGTTCGCGTGGTCACCTCGCCGCCGGCGCCACCCGCACCGACGCGTCCGCCGAGCAGCTTGGCGTCGGCCTGTGGCACCACCCGGCTCACCCCACCGTTCTCGACCACGGCGAAGCCACGCATGCGCAACGCGCCCAGCAGCAGCTGGTAGGCCTGGGCACGGCTGACCGGACCCTCGGAGACCACGGTCATCTTGCCGGTCACCCGCGGATCGACCAGGAACTGGCGGCCGGTGAAGCGCGCTGCCATGCGCAGCACGCCACCGATATCGGTGTCCACCAGGTTCAACTGCACCGGTTCATCGCGGGCGTCCTGCGCCAGCACCACAGCCGGAACATGCGCCATGCCCACGATCAGGGCCAGCGCGCTGCTGCAGGCGAGACTGCGCATCGCTCTCATGAATGATCACCCGCAGCGGGTGCCATCACGATGTTTCCGGAAATCCGTGCCGCCGGCATGTTCGCATCCCCTGTACGTGTCAGTTGCAGCTGCTGCAGTTCGATGGCCGGATCGGCCAGCACCGGCAGCAGCCAGTTCCACAGCGCGTCGGCGGGCACGCCCTGCACCCGCAGGTGCCAGCGCCCGTCGCGTGCTTCGATATGCAGTCCTTCGGCGAGCCCGGCGGACCTGATCCGTTCGCGCAGCCCGGCCAGCGTCGGGCGTTGATCCCGGGCCTGCTGCTGGCGCTCGCGGGCGCGCAGCAGCGGCGCCAGCGCGTTGGCCTGTGCCTGCAGGCGCGGCAGCTCTGCCTGCCAGTGCGTGCGCTGCTTCAGCAGCGGCTCCAGCCAGAACGACCACAGGCCCGCCACCAGCAGCGCACCCATCATCACGCCCAGCATCAACCGGTCGCGAGGTGGCAGGCGCTGCCAGCGCTGCTGCAGGCCTGCCAGGCCCGCACCCCGGCGCAGGGTCGGTGTGGTCACCGCTCGCCCCCGCTCACGCGCAGGCGCCCATCGCTCGCGCGTGCAAGCTCCAGGCCCTGTGCCTGGGCCGCCTGCTGCCATTGCTGCAGGCGTTGTGCATCGTCGGCCAGCGCCTGCGCATCTGCGTCCAGTTCAAGCTCCAGCTGGCCCGGTTGGTAACGCAGGCCGCGAACCTGGCCGCCCAGTTCCGGAATCGCCTGCAGCGTACTGGCCACCTGTCGCTGCACCGCTGGCAACGATGGCAGCGGCGCCGGTGCGGCCAGCGCCCGCCGCGCCTGCAGCACCGGGTCCACTACATCGGTGATCTCTGGGAAGCGCGCGCCGAACTGCCGCGCCATGTCCTGCTGCAGCGCCTCGCCCTCGCTGCGCCAACGCGAAACCTGCAGCTGCAGGCCGAGTGCCGCCAGCAGCACCGCGGCCAATGCCAGCCCGATCGCCAGCCGCGGCCGCTTCCGGGCCGCACTGGGCAGGGGCAGAGACCATCCCGGCAGCGGTCCGCAGGCCTGCAGTTCGTGCGCGACCGCCGTTGCAGGCAGGCTTTCCGGCCATCCTGCCGGAACGCTGCCAATCCACTGCACGGCCTGTACGCCGGACTGCTGCAGGCGCGCCGCAAGCGCCTGCAGCACCGCGCCCGCGTCACGCCCGCCGCACCACTGCACGCCCCCCCGGTCACGCCCGCTGCGCACCAGCAGGTGCTCACCGCAGGCACGCAGCGTCGCTTCCCCGCTGTTCCACGGCAGCAGCAGCGGCGTCGGGTACAGTGCCCGCAGCCGCAGGCCACACGACGCCAGCAGCTGCTGTGCCTGCACCATCGCCTGCTGGCCCAGCCAGGCGACCGGCACACTGCCGTCATCGGCCTGCGCGCCGTGCGCCAGGGCCACCTCCTGCAGGTCGTCCAGCAGCATCGCTTCCACTTCGCCCTGCAATGCAGCCTGCAGCCTGCGCCCGGCCAGCGGCGGCAGCTGCAGCTCCAGCAGGATCAGGTCGTGCGGATCGAGGCAGGCCAGCACCTCGGCCTGTGGATGGCGCTGGCCCAGTGCCATCATCGTCCCGCGGCCATGTGCCTGTACGGCACCCTTGTGCAGCAGCGCCCAATCGACCTCACTGTCAGTGCGCAGGCGCTCCAGCGGTGGCAGGCAGATCCTCAGCTGCATGCTCATGCGCCGACCCTCGTCCACACGCGCTGCACGCGCACACCATCATCGCGGTACTCGCGCCAGATCAGCGCACGGAAGTCGACCGCCTGGCCGTCGGCCTGTACCTGGCCGACGGCGAGAAACCACTCGCTATGAATGCCAAGGGGCACCAGGGCCATCTGCGCGCTGCTCAGTTGGAGTCGATTGGCGATGTCACCGCGATTGAGCAGCCAGTGGCCGCCGTCACGCTCTCCGAGCAGCGCCTGCAGGCGCCCCCGCTCGACCTCAGGGGTGACCGCCTGCAGCACGCTGAGATCGCAGGTGTTGGCATTGACCAGGGTCTGCGCCGGCAACACCACGGTGCGCCGCGCCAATGCCTGAACGGCCAGCGGATCCGACCCCGCAAAGGCCTGCTCGATCAATGATTCGCGTGGCAGTGGTGCCTGCGCCTGGATGTCGCCGTCGCGCAGGCGCGCCTGTATGTGCTCGGCCGCAGCGGCGCAGGCGCCCTGCCCAAGCCCTTGCCCGGCGCACAGGACGATGAACGCGCGCCGTGCGTCCAGGTCCGGCCTGCCCTGGGCCAGCAGATTGCGCAGGTTGAACATCGACTGCGCATCGACCAGTTGCAGCTGAGCCGGAAGCGGCACCTGCAATCGCAGCGGCCGCGCCCAGTGCCCGTCGCGCACCGTCGTCACCTGCTCGCGCGCGTCTTCACGCAGCTGCTGTGCCGCGCGCTCCAGCGAGGCGTCCACGGCCATGCGCACCTGCGCGCGCAGCTGGTCGCCGCGCAGCATGCGCAGCTGCGCCGACTGCCGGGTCAGCAGCGCGGTGGCGATCACCGCCACCAGCGCCACCACCAGCATCGCCACGATCACCGCCATGCCACGCTGGCCGGCACACGACACCGAACGCACCCGGGTTGCCATCGGCGGGCCTCACAACTGCCAGGAGCCGATGTCCGCGTTGCCGGCCTCGCCGCCCGGCTTGCTGTCCGCGCCCAGCGAGAACACATCGATGTCGCCGTGGGTGCCGGGGATCTGGTACTGGTAGGGATGGCCCCACGGGTCATTCGGCAGGCGGTCCAGATAGGGGGTCACCGGCATTGCGCCGCCGCCCTGCGGTGGCGTCACCAACGCCTTCAACCCCTGCTCGGCAGTGGGGTAGCGTCCGTTGTCCAGCTTGAACAGCTTCAACGCCTGCATCAACGCAGCGATATCCTGCCGCGCCGCCACCACGCGCGCCTGGTCGGGGCGATCCATCAAGCGCGGCACGATCAAGGCGGCGAGGATGCCGATGATCACCACCACCACCATGATCTCGATCAGGCTGAAACCCTGCTGCCGTGCCCAGCGACCACGAACCTGCCTTGCCATTGTTCCGCCCCCGTCATCCTGGAAGAGACCGCTGCGCCATGGTCAGCGGTGCATGTGTCAGTACGATAAACATCCGCCTGCTATTCGCAGTGCCTGCACCTGCTGTGGCATTGCGCGCATTGCAGGCACGCACGCGGCTTCCAGCAGTGGTGCAGGCACTTCGCCCAGCGTGTCTTCGATACAGGCACGCAGCAGCGGCTGCGCGCATGCCTGCAGCAGCCGCACGCACTGCATCGGCGACCATGCCGTGCCGTGACCAAGGCCAACGAACAAGCGATAGACCTGGTGGTAGCGCAGGTCATCGAACACCCGCTGCGCGCTGTTCAGATCGCGCAGCACCACCAGCAACGCGGCGCGTTGCAGCGCGCGCGTATCGCCCGCATCAAACGGCAGCAGGTTCATGGCGGTCTCGGGCCAGGGCCGCAACTGCACATCAAGCACCCTGCGCAGGGCCAACAACGGATGCGCGCTGCTGTCCTGGGCTGCCCAACGCGCAGCATCCGCCCACGCATCGCTGGACAGCACCCATACCCACGAGCGTCCATAGCGTTGCACGTTCATCGGCGCATGCCGTGCCTGCTCCAGCGACTGGCTCAGGTGCCGGTCCAGTTCCAGCATGGTGACACTGCGACTGTCTGCCATCGGCATCACCTGCGCTCTGCGACGCGTGATGCGCCGTACTCAGGGAAGACGTCGGCAGGGCGGATGAAGCGACAGCGCGAATGCCTCTCTGTGCGCCGCGTAGCGCTTCCCCATTGGCGTCATCGCAGCGTCATCCGCCTGCAGGCTTCGCGCTCCAGGCGCGGCGCGTCGCCGCCACAGCGGCGCGCCAGCACGGCCACCTCGCTGCGTTGCGCGAAGGCCGCCAGCGCATCGGTCATCGCCACGTCATCCAGCCATGACGCCATCGCAACGCGCAACGGCGAAAGCTGCCAGCCCTCCATCACCCCGTGCCCGCCAGCGACGAACCAGTGCCACAGCCGATGGTGCTGCACCTGGTCGTGCAGCTGCGCCAGTTCATCGATTGCGTACATGCCCATCAGCAGCAGCGCCCTTGCCATCGCCGCAGGCGCCAGCGCACCCGTCTCTGGCAGCGGAAGTACCTGCTGCTGCAGGCGCAGCAGCATCGCCAACGGATGTGATTGCGGATCGAACTCCAGCAGCACCGCCTGCTGCTGCCATTGCGCTTCGGAGACCACGCACACCCACGGTGATCCATAGCGATGCACCATCAACGGTCGTCGTTGCGTGGTCTCCAGCAACGCCGACAGATTGCGACGCAGATCCAGCACACCGATGGTCTCGTTGCGCACCCCAGGCCTCTCCTTGCTTGCAACGGCCCTGCGTGAAGCGCGGGGCCAGCGTCATCATCTAACCAAGGACGGCAATGCCACCCGGAAAGCGACGCAGATCCAGCGACATCGACTGTCGCAGCTGTTCAAGGGCCGCGTCCGGATCATCGATGCGGAAGCGGCCGCTGACCGGCGCACGCGCCAGCGCCGATTCACCCAGCACGATCCTGCCGCGGCGGTAGCGGTTGATCTCGTCCACCACCTCACGCAGCGGCGCACGGCGGAATACCAGCATGCCCTCGGTCCAGGCGCTCACCTCCGAGGCCACCGCCTCGGCCACCACGCCACTGAGGCGCTCGTCGTAGCGGGTCTGCTGCCCGGCCTGCAGCTGCAGGCGGCCCTGCGGGTGCTCGATGCGGGCGCTGCCGTGCAGGCAGGTGACCCGCACCTGGCCATGTGTGTTGCGCACGTCCAGGCGCACCGCACCTTCGTCGGCGATCACGCAGCCCGGCCCGGCAAACAACGCCAGGCGCAGGCCGGCCCGGGTTTCGATCGCGGCCTGGCCCTGCACCAGTTCAAAGCCCTCGCCATCGGCGGCAGCGCGACGGCGCAGGCTGCTCTGCGTATCCAGCTCGATCTTCAGCTGCGGCAACGGCGTGATCTGCAGGCGCTCGCCGGTGCCGGTGTGGAAATCGGCGGCCATTGCCGTAACCGGCGGCCACAGGCCCAGCGGCGGGCGGATCGCGGCGACCACCACCAGGCTGGCCGGCGCGGCAATCGCAGCGCCAAGAAAGGCACGCCGGCTCCAGCGCTGTGCACGGTCCGGCGCGACCGGCTGGCGTGCCGCGGCGGGCAGCTGTTCGCCCGCCAGCCGCACCTGGTCCCACTGCCGCCGTGCACGGCCGAACGCCTCTCGATGGCGGGGATCAGCGTCGCACCACGCGCGGAACCTGCGCCCATCGGCGGCGGTGGCCTCGCCCGAGGTCAGCCGCACCACCCACGCATGGGCCTGACGCTCGACGGCATCCAGCGGGCGTTGCGGGCGATCGTCAGCGTCCATGGGGGCTCATGCCGGACCCGCACGCTGCGGGGTTCTGCTCGGCGTCAAAGTGTAGACGGATGCCGGCGCTCAGAACCGCACCTGGCGCCCCTGCCCGCTGCGCTCGGCCAGGTAGTCCTGGGCCGCCTTCAGTTCGCGCTGCACCAATCGCAGCGACACGCCCAGGTGCTCGGCCACGTCCCGCTGCTGCAGGCCATCGACGCGGATGGCCAGCAGGATGCGGCGGCGGCGCTCGGGCATGCGCTGCAGCAGGGCGACCATGTCCTGCAACGCGAAGTCCAGTTCCGCGGCCTGCGCCGGGCCCGGCGCCGGATCGGCCAGGTCCATCAGCGCATCCACCTCATCCAGGCTCAGCAGTCGATGGTCGGCACGTTGGCGGTCGATCACAGTGTTCATCGCCATGCGCAGCAGGTAGGCCGCCGGGTTCTGCACCGCGTCCAGCCGATCGCGGCGGGCGCTCAGGCGCATCCAGGTATCCTGCAGCGCGTCGCCTGCCAGCTCCTCCGAGCCCAGCTTGCGCACCAGGCGCCGCTTCAGCTCGTCGTAGGCTCCCAGAAGGTGGTCCATCAGATCAACTGCCCCAGCCGTACCGTTGCTCATGTTCGAATCCTTGAAGTCATGGAAGGGGCGAGCGCCGGCCACAGTCGTGGTCGATGCCGGAAGGTCGGATCTGCAGCGTCACCGGCTGCGGCAGCGCGGCGGCATCCGGCGCCAGCACCAGCTGCGCCAGCGCCTGCAGCAGGCGCGCGTCGCGGACGGCGCTGCCAGTGCCGGACACCAGCTCGGGCGCGTGCACCTGGCCGTCGCTGCCAACCCGGAAGCGCAGCGTTGCTGCATAGCGGCCCGGCGCGATGCGGGGGTCGTCACAGAACGCCTCGCGCAGGCGCTGCTGCACGTCGCCATAGCGACGGCGCCGCTCGGCGTCGGCAGGTTCGCTGCCGCTCGTCATTTCATCCGCGGATGGCGCGCCCCGGCGCAGCACCACGCGCTGCTCGCCGATCACCTCGGCCTCGATGCCGGTGTCCTGCAGCAGCGCCTGCAGCGCAGGCAGCGGCGGCAGGCTGGCACGCAGCGCATGGCTGCTGCGCCCAGCGGCAAGGTCACCCGGGTACATCACCGACCACCCGCTGATGACGCTGAAGCGCTCGACGGCCAGCTCCAGCGGCTGCGCCGGGATGTCGTAGGCATGAACACCGTCCTGTGCGGCAGCCGCGAAGGACAGCAGCAGCCATGCGGCGATGGCCACCCTCCAAGTTCTGACCGCATGGTGTCCATTCAGCCCCCTGACGTAGAACACATGACCCTCGGCAGCGACAGCAGCTGCAGTGCACGCGCGGCACGACCGGAACCCCGGCCCGCGCGACCAGCAAGCGGGTTCAAACCGTACCGGCAGCACATGTCATTGCGATGACCAGCGCCCACGGCCGAGGGCGAGCCTGGCTCCGTGAAGCCAGTCACGCATCAGGCGTCAATGAATCGAATAGACCTGTTCATCAACTTCATCTACGCCAGGTCTCAGAGCCCGTTGCGAAGCAACGGGGTCCGACCCAAAGCGTGTCGACCAAGGTCGACACCCACCAAGAGCAGCTGAGGTCGACATCCACCAGGAGCAGCTATGGTCGACACCCACCACGAGCAGCTCGTGCCGTTCCGGCACATCGCGGGGAACTGTCGAAGGCGGGGTGGGTCCGGTTGCGGGGGGTGTGAGCCGCATGGATGCGGCGACCGAGCTTACATGGACGTACTTGCAGCGCCCCCCGCAACCGGACCCACCCCGCCATCCCCAAGCAGGCCCGCTGTTGCTGTTGCTGTTGCTCCTGGGTTGCCGGCCAGCGGCCGGCACTACCCGCGGGTGCCGGGTGCAACCCGGCCAACCCCCAGCCCTCAAAGCGGCAAGCGGGTGGTCTGCTTGATCCGCTGCATCGGAATCTCGGTCTTGGTGTTCTGCACCCCGGCAATCCGGTTCAGGTGCTGCATCTGGAACTGCCGGTAGGCATCAAGGTCGGCCACCGCCACCCGCAGCAGGAAATCGCAGTCACCGGCCATCAGATGACATTCAAGCACTTCCGGGAAAGACTTGATGCTGTTGATGAAGTGATTGGTGGTGTCTTCATCCTGCCCGCGCAGCCACACCCGCACGAACACGGTGAACCCCCGTCCGACCTTGGCCTCGTTCAGCAGCGCCACGTAGCGATCAATGTAGCCGCCTTCCTCCAGCAGCCGTACCCGGCGCAGGCAGGCCGAAGGCGACAGGCCCACCTGGCGGGCCAGCTCCAGGTTCTGCAGGCGTCCGTCGCCTTGAAGGGCGTCGAGGATGCGCCGATCGAGATTATCGAGCTGGTACTGCATGAAATTCCACCCTTGGCGACACAGGCCGCATGAAATTCCAATCCTCGCCAATCCAGTGGCATCAACGCAACCCGATTTCGCTATCGGACCGCTAGGATGGGCCACCCCACTCAGTTGTGTCGTTCCATGGACGCCCGTACCACCCTCCCCCTGCCTGACGCCGCCTGCGACACCGCCCCCCGTGCCGAATTCCTGCGCGGCCTGCGTGCCGCCGTGCCGGTAATGATCGGCTTCATTCCCTTCGCCCTGGTGCTCGGCGCCCAGGCCGCACAGAAGGGCCTGAGCGCCCTTGAAGTACCACTGATGACCGGCCTCAACTTTGCCGGCGGCTCGGAATTCGCCGCGGTCGAACTGTGGACCTCGCCGCCGCATATCGCGCTGATCGTGGCGATCACCGCGCTGGTCAACAGCCGCCACCTGCTGATGGGTGCCAGCCTGGCACCGCTGTTGCAGCACCTTCCGCGCCGCCGGGTGCTGCCCGCGCTGTTTTTCATGTGCGACGAGAGCTGGGCGATGGGCGTGGCCGACGCACGCCGCCGTGCCCTCGGCTTCAGCCTGGCCTACTACCTGGGCGTCTCGGCCGGCCTGTACACGGTCTGGGTGGCCTGCACCGCGCTGGGTGCGATCATCGGCCCGATGCTGGGTGACATCCACGCCTACGGGTTCGACATGGCCTTCCCCGCCGTCTTCCTGGTGCTGCTGCGCGGCATGTGGCAGGGCATGAAGGCCGCGCGTCCGTGGCTGGTCAGCCTGGGGGTGGCCGCCACCACCTACCTGCTGGTGCCCGGTGCCTGGTACGTCGCCAGTGGTGCGCTGGCCGGTCTCGCGGCGGCCTGGCTGCTGGCGGAGGACGCGGCATGATCTTCAATGGCTTGATCCACTGGACCTCGGTGCTGACCATCGTGCTGATGGCCGCGGCCACCTACCTGACCCGCATCGTCGGCTTTCTCGCACTGCGCAACCGCACCCTGAGCAAGCGCGCGGTGACGGTGATGGAAGCCGCACCCGGCTGTGTGCTGATCTCGGTGATCGCGCCCGACTTCGTTGCCGACAAGCCGGCCGATCTGGCGGCACTGGCGATCACCCTGCTGGCCGCCACGCGGTTGTCGATGCTGCCTACGGTGCTGATCGGCGTGGTCTCGGCCGGGGTGCTGCGCTACCTGATGGGCTGACGCGCTCGCCCTACCGCTGGAGCCGAGCACGGGCTCGGCACTACAGCACCTCTCTGCGACACCCGGTCGCAGCCGATCACGCCATCCGCTTGATCAATGTCAAATCGCCCGCCGCCGCGCGGGCGTATTCCTATGCAGGACCCAAACACGCCGGCGTTTCCGGCATCCAAAAGGACCCTGCGATGAGCTACACCCCCGACAACGCCCAGCTTCTCAACGCCATGCAGAACGTCATGGTGATCTCCACCACCGACCTGCAGGGCAACATCACCTACGCCAACGACCTGTTCTGCACGCTTACCGGCTTCGCCCGCGAAGAACTGATCGGCCAGCCACACAGCATCGTGCGCCACCCCGACGTGCCCAAGGCGGTCTACAAGGACATGTGGGACACGATCAAGGCCGGCAAGACCTGGACCGGCATCGTGCCGAACCTGGGCAAGGGCGGCGTGCTCTACGTGGTCGACACCACCGTGCAGCCGCTGTTCGACGCCGAAGGCAACATCACCTCGTACATCAGCATCCGCCGCGTGGTGAACGACCTGATGCAGAACTACGACCTGGTCGAGTTCAGCAAGGAAAAGTTCGACGACTTCTACGAGGCCGCGTGAACGCCCTGCCGACCAGCACCGCCATCAGCCGCCTGCTGGTGGGCTTCGCGTCCGAGTCGGGCAACGCCCGCGCCCTGGCCCAGCGCCTGGGCGCGGACCTGCAGCCGCACGCGCCGCAGGTGCTTCCCTTCAACGACATCGACGTGGCCAGCCTCGGCCACGGCGATGTGCTGCTGGCGATTTCCAGCTCGTTCGGTGACGGCGAACCGCCGGCCAACGGCGAGCAGTTCTTCGAAACACTGCGCCAGACCCCGACGCTGAGCGGCCTGCGCTATGCGGTGTTCGGGCTTGGCGATACCGGCTACCCCCGCTTCTGTGGCTTCACCAAAGCCCTGGATGCCGCACTGAGCGAACGCCAGGCACAACCGCTGCTGCACCGCGTGGATGCCGATCTCGGCTACGAGCAGTTCTTCCAGCAATGGCAGCCGGTGCTCAGCCAGGTGCTGGACGGAAACACCGCCGCCGGCCACGACCTGCGCCTGCAGGTGACCGCCTATGGCGAAGACAACGCCTTTGCCGCGCGCATCGTTGAACGCCGCCGCTTGAACAGCAGCGATCCCGCCGCCTGGCACCTGCAGCTGGACATTGCTGGCAGCGGCATGGCCTACCGGGCTGGTGACACCCTGCACGTGGTGCCGGAGAACGACCCTGCACTGTTGCAGGCGCTGGCCAACTGGTACGGCGACAGCGCCGCCGTGGCCACCCTGCACGACCGCGAGCTGCGCCTGCTGGGCAAGAACGTGCTGCGCGAACTGGCCCGGCTCGGCGGCAGCGATACATTGAAGGGCCTGCTGAAGGTCAGCCAGAAGCGTGAGCTGGAGGCGTACCTGTACGGGCTGGATCTGCTGGATGTGCTGCAGGATCACGCCACCCCGGACAGCATTCCGCTGCCGCGCCTGCGCGAGCTGCTGTCGCCACGCCTGCCGCGTGCCTATTCGATTGCCTCGCACCCCTGCGATGACCAGCTCAGCCTGTGCGTGCGCGAGGTGCGCTACACCCTGCGCGGCCGCGAGCGCTTTGGCACCGCCACCGGCAGCCTGCTGCATGGTGGCGGCCACGCCCGTGTGTACTGCCGCTCCAATCCGGGCTTCCATCTGCCCGATAGCGGCGAAGCACCGCTGTTGCTGATCGGCACCGGTACCGGCATCGCACCGTTGATGGGCCTGATGCTGGAACTGCAGGCGACCGCCTGCGAACGTGAAGTGCACCTGGTGTTCGGCGAGAAGCATCGCGAACACGATTACCTCTATCGCGAGCAGCTGCAGGACTGGTACGCGCGCGGCGCGCTGGCTGGCCTGCATACGGCGTTCTCGCGCGATGGGGCTGACAAGGTCTATGTGCAGCATGTACTGCAGCAGCGTGCCAGCGAGGTACGTGATGTGCTGGCCCGTGGCGGGCATCTGTACCTGTGCGGCAACAAGCGCCACCTGGAAGGCGCGGTGCGCGACGCCATCGATGGCATCGGCGGCGAAGGCCTTTGGGACACGCTGCGTAGCGAAGGCCGCACCCACTGCGAGCTGTATTGATCCGTCCGTCGGGTAGAGCCGGCCGCTGGCCGGCTGTGCTTCGTACCATGAAGCTGCCGTCCAGCGGCCGGCACTACCCAGACCGCGCTACATCGGCACCCCGACGATCACGCTTGACACCATGGGTAGAGCCGGCCGCTGGCCGGCTGCGCTTCGATCCATGAAGCTGCCGGCCAGCGGCCGGCACTACCCAGACCGTGCTACATCGGCACCCCGACGATCACGCTTGAGGCCTTGAACAGCACCGTTGCCGCGCTGCCTTCGCGCAGCGCCAGCGCTGCGGTACTGGCACGGGTGATCACCGCCACCACGCTGCAGCCATGGCCGATGTCCACCACCACCTCATCGTTCACCGCGCCCTCGGTGAGCCGCTCCACCGTGCCACTGAACTGGTTGCGTGCCGAATAGCGCCCCTCCCCCTGCGCGACGATCACCGACGAGGCCTTCACCAGCGCATAGGCCGGCACGCCCACCGCCAGCCCCAGTGCTTCCACGCTGCCGTGGGTGATCGTGGCCACCAGCGCCAGCCCCGGCGCCACTTCGATCTGCACTTCGTCGTTGACCGCACCGGTGGCCAGCGCGCTGACCCGGCCATGGAACTGGTTGCGTGCACTGGTGATCATGCCGATTCTCCGGATCAGGGCCAGATCCTCGTCCAGCCCGGGGGTGGCCTGCAGCGACTGCAGGAAGGTGCGGTGCGCGCGCTCGACCTCTTCGAAGCGGGCGATCAGCTGGTGGCCGCGTTCGGTCAGCTGCGCACCGCCTCCTCCACGTCCGCCCACGCTGCGCACGACCAGCGGCTCGCCGGCGGCGGTGTTCATCGCATCCACCGCATCCCAGGCGTTCTTGTAGGTCATGCCCATGCGCTTGGCGGCCTGGCTGATCGAGCCACAGGCATCGATCAGTCCCAGCAGCGCGAAGCGCCCGCGGCCCCCCACGCTCTGCCCGGCAATGCTCAGCCACAGGTTGCCCTGCAGTTCCAACGGTGGCCCGGCCTCACTCATCGTGCTCGTTTTCCTGCGTTGCGCGCGAACGGCCAGTGTACGGCGTCGCTCCCCTGCACCGGGCTTGATATCGATCAAGGTGGCCGCGCCGGCCGGCGCCGAGAATCCCCGGGTCGGTCATCAAGTTGACCCCTGCCAACCGTTATATCATCTTGGATATAACGAACCCGAGGACTCGCGAGGATGCGTACCTGTCGTTTCGTTCTACCCCTGTCTGCCCTGCTGCTGCCGCTGGCCGCCACCGCCGCCGACTCCGCCTCGCCGCCACCGGTGTTCACCCTGGGCACGATCGACGTGCATGCCGAACGCGGCACCTCGCCCACCGTGGCCGAACGCAGCCTCGACGCCGAGCGCATCCAGCAGCTGGACCGCAACACGGTCGGTGACGCGGTCAGCGTGCTGCCGGGCGTGAGCCTGGCGCGCAACTCGCGCAACGAGGACATGGTCTACCTGCGCGGCTTCGATGCGCGCCAGGTGCCGGTGTTCCTCGACGGCATCCCGCTCTACGTTCCCTATGACGGCTACGTGGATTTCGGCCGCTTCACCACCTTCGACCTGGCCGAGATCCAGGTCGCCAGCGGCGCGGCCTCGCTGCTGTACGGGCCGAACATCCTGGGCGGTGCGATCAATCTGGTCAGCCGCCGTCCCGAGCGCCCGCTGGAAGGTGATGTGCGCCTGGGCATCGCCGACGGTGGCGAGCGCAAGGCGGCGGTCAATCTTGGCGGCCGCCGCGGCGACTGGTACTTCCAGCTGGGTGCATCGATCCTGAAGGCCGATGACTTCCCGCTGCCGAAGGGCTTCGTCGATTACAAGCGGGTGCCCACCGACACCGGCAAGGACCGCCGCAACGCCTCGCGCGACGACCGCCGCCTGTCGTTCAAGCTGGGCTATACCCCACGCGAGGGCGACGAGTATGCGATCGGCTACGCGCGCCAGGATGGTGAAAAGGACAACCCGGTCTACACCGGCACCGCGCGCAGCGGCATCCGCTACTGGCGCTGGCCGTGGTGGGACAAGGACAGCCTGTACTTCATCGGCAACACCCGCCTGGGCGAGCACACCACGCTGCGCACCCGCGTCTACCGCGATACCTATGGCAACGGCCTGGACGCCTATACCGACGGCAGCTACCAGGTGGCGATGGACAACAGCAGCTTCCCCAGCATCTACGATGACCGCACCGTGGGCGGCTCGGTGACCCTGGCCACGACGGCGCTGCCGCGCCAGGAACTGCAGTTCGCGATCCACTACAAGGAAGACCAGCACAGCGAACGCAATCCGCACTCGCCGACCAAGGACTTCCGTGATGTCACTACGTCCGTGGCGATCGAGGACCGCATCGCACTGACCGATACCTCGCACCTGCGCGTGGGCATCGGCCATGACCGTCGCGACGCCAAGCGCGTGTACTTCTGGCCGACCGGCAGTACCGATGCCACCAATGCGGTGATGGAGTATGTGCAGCAGCTGGCGCCGGACCAGCAGTGGTACGCCAGCGTGGCGCGGCGCACGCGCTTCCCGACCATCAAGGATCGCTACTCGGCGCGCATGGGCGCGGCACTGCCGAACCCGGACCTGAAGCCCGAGCATGCGACCCACTTCGAAGCAGGCCTGCGTGGCCGCTGGTGGGAAGGCGGCCAGCTGCAGGCGGCGATCTTCCAAAGCCGGATCGACGACCTGATCCAGAACGCGGTAGTGGCGTCGCGCGAGTGCGGCGGCAGCACCTGCAACCAGGCGCAGAACATCGGCAAGGCTCGGCACCAGGGTGTGGAACTGGGCCTGCGCCAGCGCATCGGCGACGACTGGGACCTGCAGGCCAGCTACACCTGGCTGCGCCGCACCAACCTGCAGGACCGCAACGTGGCCCTGCTCGACAGCCCGCGCCAGCGGCTGTTCATGGCGGTGGGCTGGCAGCTGCTGCCGCAGTGGACACTGCAGGCCACGCTGGAAGCCGAGCAGGGCCGCAAGGTCAGCTACGCCGACGCGGCGCGACCGGTACGTGCGCTGCCCGGCTACGGCATCACCGGCCTGAAGGCCAGCTGGAGCCCGCGCGAGGCCTGGGATTTCGACCTCGGCGTGCGCAACATCGGTGACAAATGGTACGAACTGGCCGACGGCTACCCGATGCCGGGGCGCACCTGGTTCGCCAATGCCAACTGGAGGTTCTGAGCATGACCGCAACCTCGACACCGCGCATCGCGGCGATCGTGCATGACCACAGCGGCGAGCCCGATGGACTGCTGGCCGCCTTCGCCGCGCGCCAGCTGGCCGCCGGACATCGCGTGCGCTGGCTGGTGCACCTGCCACACCAGCCCGCGGCCAACGGCGGCAAGCGCATGGCGCTGATGGACGTGACCGATCCCGCGTCACGCTACCCGATCAGCCAGGCGCTGGGCCCGGCCTCGTGTGGCTGCAACCTCGACCCGGGCGGCATCGCCGATGCCAGCGTGGTGCTGCGCCGGGCACTGCAGGACCATGCCGAGCTGGCCATCGCCAACCGCTTCGGCACGCTGGAATCCGAAGGCGGTGGCATGGCCGATGAGCTACTGGCGCTGATGCTGGCGGGCATCCCGCTGCTGACCGCGGTGAAGCTGCCCTACCTCGACGCGTGGCGGCAGTTCACCGGCGGCATGGCCATTGAACTGCCCGCCGATGACGCAGCCGTGCAGGCCTGGTGGGATGCCTGCCGCAACGCACCCGAGGCGGCCGCATGAGGCGGCGCGCCCTGCTGCAGGCGTTCGCGCTGGCGCCCCTGCTGGCCGCCCGTGCCGAACTGCTGGCGATGCCGGCGCAGCGTGTGCTGCGGCTGGGCGCACCGAAGGCCACACCCAGGCGCGTGTTCGCGGCCGGTCCGCCGGCCGCGGTGCTGCTGGCCGCGGTGGCGCCCGAGCGCCTGCTGGGGTGGCCGATGAAGGTCTCGCCCGACGCGCTGGCGCAGCTGCCGGCGGTCGTGCGCACATTGCCGGTGGTCGGCCGCCTAGCCGGGCGCGGCAGTACGGTCAGCCTCGAGCGCCTGCTCGCGATGCAGCCGGACCTGGTGCTGGATGCAGGAGATTTCGACGCCAGTTACCGCGACTCGGCCGAGCGGGTCTGGAAGCAGACCGCGATTCCCTTCGAGCTGATTGCCGGGCGCCTGCCTGATCATCCGGCGCAGCTGCGCCACCTCGGCAGGTTGCTTGGTGTGGCCGCACGCGGCGAAGCCTTGGCGCAGGCAGCCGAAGCGCAGTTGGCGCTGGTCCGCGAGGTGCTGGCGGCGCGGCCGGAGGCGGCGCGGCCCAGCGTCTACTATGGGCGCGGCAGCGATGGCCTGGAAAGTGGCCTGGCCGGCTCGATCAATACCGAAGTGATCGAGTTCTGTGGCGGCCGCAATGTGGCGGCCAGTGCCGGTGCCGGCGGCCTGGCCCGCGTTTCGTTCGAACAACTGCTGGCCTGGGACCCGGACGTGATTCTGACCCAGGATGCCGGCTTCGCTGCACATGCTGCACAGGACCCACGCTGGCGCGCACTGCGCGCCGTGCGTGAGGCGCGCCTGTACTGCGCGCCGGTGCTGCCGTTCGGCTGGCTGGATGGCCCGCCCGGCATCAACCGCCTGCCTGGCCTGCCGTGGCTGTTGTCCAGGCTGCATCCCGGCGCGACGCCCGCGCTGGCACCCGCCGCTCTGCGCGGCCGCATCAGCGCGCTGCATCAGCTGCTGTGGGGCCAACCATTGCCCGCCGCGCTTGCGCGCAGCCTGGGGGCGAACGCCTGAGCATGCGCACGCTTCCACGTTGGGCCTGGCATGCCGGTGGCTGGAGCCTGCTGCTGGCGATGCTGCTGCTGGCGTTCTCGGTCGGCCAGTTCCCGGTGCGACCGGCGGCGTTGCTGCACGCCATCGGCTGGCAGCTGTTCGGCATCGGTGATTCCCCCGCGCCTGCAGTGCAGGCGGCGCTCTGGCACATCCGCCTGCCGCGCGTGCTGGCCGCCGTCCTGATCGGCGCGGTGCTGTCCGCCGCTGGCGCGGCGTACCAGGCCATGTTCCGTAATCCGCTGGTGTCGCCGGACATCCTCGGCGTTTCCGCGGGCGCGGGTCTTGGCGCGTCGCTGGGCCTGTTCCTCGGCCTGCCGATGTTGCTGGTGCAGGGCATCGCCTTTGCCGGCGGTCTGGGCGCCGTCGGCCTGGTCTGCCTGGTGGCGGCGCTGGTGCGTCGTCATGACCCGGTACTGGTGCTGGTGCTGGCCGGTGTCGCGGTGTCCGCGCTGCTCGGTGCCGGCATCTCGCTGTTGAAACTGCTGGCTGATCCGTACACGCAGTTGCCGTCGATCACCTTCTGGCTGCTGGGCGGATTGAACGCGGTGGTCATCGACGACCTCAAGGTCACCGCGCCGTTGCTGTTGCTCGGGCTGTTGCCGCTGCTGCTGCTGCGCTGGCGGGTGAACCTGCTCGGCCTCGGCGACGAGGAGGCCCGCGCGCTGGGCGTAGCGGTCACGCCGCTGCGCTGGACACTGATCGCCGCCGCCACGCTGTGCACGGCAGCCGCGGTGTCGCTGGCCGGCATCATCGGCTGGGTGGGACTGGTGGTTCCGCACATCGCGCGGTTGCTGGTCGGCGCCGACTTCCGCCGCCTGTTGCCGGCCAGCCTGCTGCTCGGCGCCAGCTTCCTGCTCGCGGCCGATACGCTGGCCCGTACCCTGGCCCCGATCGAGCTGCCGCTCGGCATCCTCACCGCGTTTGTCGGCGTGCCCTGCTTCCTGCTGGTGCTGGCGCGCAGCGAGCGTCGACCATGAGCGGCAACACACCGTTGCTGGAAGCGCGCGAACTGGTCATCGGCCATGCCGGCGTGGCACTGGGTGCGCCGTTCGCGTTGTCGGTACACCCCGGTGAAGTGCTCTGCCTGCTGGGTCCGAATGGCTGTGGCAAGACCACCCTGTTCCGCACCCTGCTCGGCCTGCTGCCCGCCGTGCGTGGCGAGGTGGACCTGCAGGGAACGCCGCTGCGCGTGCATGACCGCGCTGCCATTGCTCGCCGCATCGGCTATGTCCCGCAGGCCTCACCCATGCCTTTCGCCTGGCGCGTGCGCGAGGTGGTGGCCATGGGCCGCGCCGCGCACCTGGGCCTGCTGGCCACCCCCGGTCGTGCCGACGAAGCCATCGCCGGGGAGTGCCTGCGCGAACTGGGGCTGCATGCGTTCGCCGAACGCACGGTGACCACGCTCAGTGGTGGCGAGCGGCAGCTGGTGCTGATCGCGCGTGCGCTGGCCCAGCAGGCGCACCTGCTGGTGATGGACGAGCCCACTGCCAGCCTCGACTTCGGCAACCAGCTGCGCATCCTCGATACGGTACGTCGCCTGGCCGACACTGGCATCGGGGTGCTGCTGTCCACCCATCAACCGCAGCACGCGCTGCAGGTCGCCGACCGCATCGCACTGATGGCGGCGGGCAGCCTGCAGGCACTGGGCCCTGCGCGGGAGATCGCCACCCCCGAACGCCTCGCCACGCTGTATGGCGTCGATGCGGCACGCGTCGCTGCCGCCCTGCCCGCTTCTGGATCTTCCACATGAGTACACCGCTCCCCACCCCGATCGACCATGCCGCGCGCTATCGCCAGCACCTGCTGGCCTGTGCTTTCCAGGCCAAGCCGGCCAGTGCCTGGGATGCGCGCGCCGCGCAGACCAGCTGGAAGCGCCGCCACGACGACTACAGCGATGCCTTCCTGGCCCGGCTTGATCTGGGGGGTGTGGCCACGGTGTTGGATGTCGGCTGCGGGCCCGGCCTGCTGAGCCTGCCCATCGCTGCACGGGTGCAGCACGTGCATGCCCTGGACTACAGCAGCGGCATGCTCGACGGCCTGCGCGCCGCGATCGCACGCGAAGATGCCAGCAACGTTACGCCGTGGCAGCTGTCGTGGACCGATGACTGGCACGCCGTGCCGCGTTGCGACCTTGCCATTGCCTCGCGTTCACTGATGGTGCCGGACCTCGAGGCAGCGCTGCGCAGGCTGGACGCGCACGCCCGCCAGCGCGCCTGCATCACCTTCGCCACCGGCCCGCGTGCCGGCGTGCCCGAGCTGGCCGAGCTGCTCGGCCGCGAGTGGGTGCCGATGCCCGATCACCGCTACCCGATCAACATGCTGCTGGACATGGGCCGGGAGCCGCAGGTGGATTACCTGCCCGAATCGGTGCGCGACGTCGCCCAAGATGCCGACGGCCTGGTGCGCCAGGCCGTGGAGCTGTTCGGTGCGCTCGATGCGGATGAGGAAGCCCGCGTGCGCGCGTGGCATGCACGCTCGCCGCAACACCGGTTCGGCATGGCACCGACACGACGCTGGGCGTTCATCCAGTGGGCGACCAACGGTTGAACCGGTAGCGCCGGCCGCTGGCCGGCTGTTCTGCGTTCCGTGGTTGCCGGCCAGCGGCCGGCACTACCATCAGATGCCGCAAAACCCCCGGTGCGGTAGCGCCGGCCGCTGGCCGGCTGCTCCGGATTCCATGATTGCCGGCCAGCGGCCGGCACTACCATCAGATGCCGCTGAACCCCCGACGCGGTAGAGCCGGCCGCTGGCCGGCTGCTCCGGATTCCATGGTTGCCGGCCAGCGGCCGGCACTACCATCAGATGCAACCCACCATCGCCAGTGCGTCCATCACGGGTCACTCGCTGACGATGCGGCCATCCACCACGCGGGCTACCTGCTGGCCGAACACGGCCACGTCCTGTGGGTCATGGCTGATCAGCAGCAACGGGATGCCGGTCCTGTCCAGCACCGTCTCCAGTTCCTGGCGCAGGTGCTGGCGCAGGTCGTGGTCCAGCGCGGAAAACGGTTCGTCCAGCAGCAGTGCCTGCGGCTGGGTCACCAGGGCGCGCGCCAGGGCGGTGCGCTGGCGCTGGCCGCCGGATATCTGCGACGGCAACAGATCGCTCACCGTGTCGATGCGGAAGGCGTGCAACCACTGCTCCACCGCATCGAAACGCTGGCGGCCGCGTGGATTCAACCAGCCCTTCTGCAGCCCGAACGCGACGTTCTGGCGCACGCTCAGGTGCGGGAACAGCGCATAGTCCTGGAACACGTAGCCCAGCCGGCGGCGCTGCGGCGGCAGATCCACGCCGGTGGCCGCATCGAACAGGGTCTGTCCCTGCAGGCGCACATGGCCCTGGCCGGGCCGCAGCAGCCCGGCCACCGCCTTCAATGTCAGGCTCTTGCCCGCGCCCGAGGGCCCGAACAGTACCACCTGCCGCTGCGAGCACTGCAGCGACACGTCCAACACGAAATCCTGTCCGGCCGCCTGCAGGCGCCGCTGCACCTGCAGGTCAAGCCACATCACGCAGCTCCCGGCGGCGTCCGCCGACCAGCCGTGCGGCCAGCAGCAGGATCACGATGCAGACCACCGAGGTCAGGATCACCAGCGCATTGGCCTTGCCATCCTGCCCGGCCTGCACCGCCTCGTAGATGGCGATCGACAGCGTCTGCGTGCGGCCCGGAATGCTGCCGGCCACCATCAGCGTCGCACCGAACTCGCCCATCGCACGCGCGAAGGCCAGCAGCAGGCCGGCAAGGATGCCGCGCCAGGCCAACGGCAGCGTGACCCGGAAGAACACCGCCGCTTCGGACACGCCGAGCGTGCGCGCAGCCTGCTCCAGCTGCCCGTCCACGCCCTCGAACGCCGCGCGTGCCGGCTTGAACACCAGCGGCAGCGAGGCCACCGCCGCAGCGATCACCGCCGCCTGCCAGGTGAACACCAGACTGATACCGAACCACGACTGCAGCCACGCGCCGATCGGGCCATTGCGGCCGATCAGCACCAGCAGGTAATAGCCCAGCACCGTTGGCGGCAGCACCATCGGCAGGGTCAGCAGCGAATCCAGCAGCTCGCGGCCCGGAAAGCGCCGTCGCGCCAGCAGCGCGCCCAGCGCCACGCCCAGCACCAGGTTGATCGCGGTGGCCCAGCCGGCCACCTTCAGCGACAACCCCAGTGCGCTCCAATCGAGATCCATGCCTCAGGGCTTGCCGAATCCGTGTTTGGCCAGGATCGCCTGGCCCTGTGCCGAACGCACGAACGCCGTGAAGCGCTTGGCTTCGGCCGGCTGCGCGCTGGCCTTGGTCACCGCCAGCGGATAGGCAATGCGACCCGCCACCGGCACCGCGAAGGCACGGCGCACCCGGTCGGGCATCGCCTGCGCATCGGTGGCGTAGACGAAGCCGGCGTCCACTTCACCACGCGCCACGTAATCCAGCGACTGGCGCACGTTCTGCGTAGTGATGGTCTTGCCCTGCACCGACGGCCACAGGCCCGCCGCTTCCAGCGCGCCCTTGGCATAGCGCCCGACCGGCACGCTGTCCGGGTTGCCCAGCGCGATGCGCTGCACGCCGGCACCGGCCAGGTCCTTCAAACTGCGCGGCGCGGCCTTGGCCTGCGGCGGCACCACCACCCACAGCGCATTCACCGCGAACACCTCGCGGGTGCCGGCCGCCAGCAGGTCCTGCTGCTGCGCCTGGTCCATGGTGGTTTCATCAGCCGACGCAAACACATCCACCGGCGCGCCGCGGCTGATCTGCTGCAGCAGCACGCCCGAGGCGGCGAAGTTGAAATCGACCTTGGTCCCCGGGTGCGCCTTCTCGTAGGCGGCGCCCAGTTCACGGAAGCTCTCGGTCAAACTCGATGCCGCCGACACCGTCAGGTCGGCTGCCCAGGCCGGCACCGTGGCCAGCAATCCCAGCAACAACAGTCCCGCTCGTTTCATCGTCGGCTCCTGGCCAGGTTCAGTTCGGATCGGATTCGTCAGCCACCGCCAGCGCCGCCAGGCGCTCGGGCTGCAACAGCAGGATCTCGCGCTGCTTCACCGCGATGATCCCATCATCGCTCAGGCGGCGCAGCACGCGGCTGGCGGTTTCCGGCGCCATCCGCAGGTAGTTGGCGATCTCGGTCCGCGCCATGGTCAGGTTGAAGCGCGTGGCGGAGAATCCGCGCCGCGCATAACGCTCGGACATGTCCAGCAGGAACGCGGCCATGCGCTCTTCGGTGCGGTGGTTGGCCGCCAGCGTGGCGACCTTGCCGATCTCCGCACTGAGCAGGCTGAACAGCTTGGCCTGCAGCCCCGGCATGCGCGTGGCCAGCAGGCTCAGTTTGGGGAACGAGATGCGGCACAGGTGCACGGTATCCAGCGCCACCGCATTGCAGGGGAAGCGCGAACCATGGATCGCGTTCAGGCCGATCACCTCGCCGGGCAGGCTGAAGCCCAGCACCTGTTCATTGCCCTGGCTGTCATCGACGAAGGTCTTGACCATGCCCGCGCGCACCGCTGCGATCGAATCGAACGATTCGCCGGCACGGAAGATGTAGTCACCGGCATGGAACGGACCGACATGGTCGACCAGCACATGCAGGTCACCCAGTGCGGTCTTGTCATACCCCTGCGACATGCAGGCATCGGAGAACGCGCAGGTGCTGCAGAAATGCAGTGCATCGCCGTCATCGGCAGCTGCGGGATTCGGTGTCGCCTGGCGAAGGCGGCCATGCGAGGGCGGATTCGGAGACATCGAGGGAAGACTCAAGCGATGGCGGCCGCCGGCCGGAAGCATGCAGACATCATACGCCACAGCAGGCGACCTTCTTCGGCCAGGCGCAGCACGCGTGCGTCCCACTGCGCCCAGCCGCGAGCAAGCAGTGGCGACAGGGCCGGCAGCTGCCCGGCGAAGCACTCCTCGAATGGTTCATCGTTGCGCCATTCGAAGGCGGCGGCATCGAGCGCGTGGTCGCAGGCGATGCTCTGTGCCACCTCGGCCGCCAACCGCTCCTCCTCGGACAGGATCAACCCGGCGGACACGCCGATGTGCCCGGCCTGCAGCCGCGCCCGCCATTGATCCCATTCGTCCTCCAGCCGATAGAACACCTCGCCGATCTGGCTGCAGGCGGACAGGCCAAGGCCGATGAAGTCGCTGCGGTCACGGCGCGGCACCCCGGCCAGGTCGCAATGGCGCTGGCCATCGCCCGGCCCGTGCGGGTTCGGCAGATCGCCGCGTTGATAGTGATCGCCCCCGATTGCCTCGTAACCCGCTGCACGCAGCAGGCGCCAGGCCTGCAGCCAGTTCGCGGCGGACGGATGCTGCGGCAATGCGCACGGTGCCGGCAGCAGCACGCGCTCGGGCGCTTCGGCCAGCACCTCATGCAGGCGCTCGATGAAGCCTGCATCCTCGCAGGCTGGCACCCGCAACTGGTAGTAGCGCGCGGTGAAGCCCACCTGCCGCGCCTGCGCCAGCAGCGTCGGCCCCGGCGCGTCGGCCCGGTCGATCACGTTCAGGCGGGTACACCCCACCGCACGCAGTTGTGCCGGTGACAGCGCGCTGCCTGCATCCAGCCGCACCTCTACCTGCGGGCGCGCCACGGTGCGCAGGTGCTGCGGCACCGCGTCCAGCAGCTGGCCGAGTTGCGGCGGCGGCAGCGTTTCGGCCAGTCCCAGCTGCAGGACCATGGCCACCACTTCGCGATCCTCCGCCAAGGCAGCTGCCTGCAACCGAAGGGCCAGCAGCACTGTCTCCAGATAGGCCTGCGCCGGTACATCGCGGCCGCTGCGCCCGGCCTGGAAACCCAGGGTCAGGCCGCGCGGGATCAGGTGCTCGTTGCTGGCGCGCACCGCGGCGCGCCATCCACTTTCGCCGAAGCCGGTGCTGAACTGGTCAGCCGGCGGGAACAGCACATGCCGGGGTTGCCGCAGCAATGCCGCCTGCAGCGCGGTGTCCTCACTCTGGTCGACGTGGAAGCTCATGGCAGACATCTTCGGGCGTCCCTCCTCGCGTTGCCCTGATTGAAATCAAGCGCGACGCATCTGCGGATTCATGCCGGCCAGCGGCCGGCACTACCCCTTCACACACACGGTAGTGCCGGCCGCTGGCCGGCAACCCCGTTCACCTGCCGCGCGCACGATCGGCCGCGGCGGCATCGATGGCTTCAGGCAGATCGGTCTCGCGGTCGATCTGCGGGAAGTGGCGGCGCTCCATGCGGCGGATGGCGAAATGCATCCAGGCCAGTGCAGCGGCCACCAGCACGAACAGCAGCATGAAGCAGCTGCTCCAGATGCCCAGCGCATCGTTCAGCGCACCGAACACGATCGGCAGGATGAAGCCACCGAGGCCCCCGATCATGCCGACCACGCCACCGACCGCCCCGACCCGCTCCGGGTAGTAGACCGGGATGTGCTTGTAGACCGCGGCCTTGCCCAGCGACATGAAGAAGCCCAGCACGAACACCAGCACGGTGAACAGCACCACGCCGATGGCCAGGTGGAAGTGGATCGGTCCGTGGATGCCCTTCACCACGTACTCGGTGTCCGGGTAGGCCAGCAGGAAGGTGCAGATGGCCGAGACGCCGAAGGTCCAGTACATCACCCGGCGAGCGCCCATCCTGTCCGACATCCAGCCCCCGACCACGCGGAACAGGCTGGCCGGGATCGAGTAGCACGCCGCCAGCATGCCGGCGGTGCCCACGTCCATGCCGTAGGCGCCCACCAGGTAGTGCGGCAGCCACAATGCCAGCGCCACGAAGCCGCCGAACACGAAGAAGTAGTACAGCGAGAACCTCCACACCTGCAGGTTCTTCAGCGGCGCCATCTGCTCGGCGAACGGCACCGGCTTCACGCCTTCGCGGCGGCGCTGTTCCAGCGACGGGTCTTCCTTGCTGAAGAGGAAGAACAACACGGCAGTGACGGCCAGCGCCACTGCCCAGACCTTGGCCACCATGGTCCAGCCGGCGGCCACCATCACCAGCGGCGCCAGCAGCTTGGTCACCGCCGAACCGATGTTGCCGGCACCGAAGATGCCCAGCGCGGTGCCCTGCTTGCTGGCCGGGAAGAACTTCGACACGTAGGCCACGCCGACCGAGAAGTTGCCACCGGCGATGCCCACGCACAGCGCAGCGAACAGGAACTGGGTGTAGGTCTGCGCATAGGTCAGCATCCAGGTGGCCACCGCACCACACAGCATCACCAGCACCATCACCTTGCGGCCACCGAACTGGTCGGACCAGATGCCGAGGAACACACGGCTGACCGAACCGGTCAGTACCGGCGTGGCGATCAGCAGGCCGAACTCGGTGTCGTTCAGCCCGAGCTGCTGGCTGATCTGGATGCCGATGATCGAGAAGATCATCCACACGGCGAAACACACGGTAAAAGCGAAAGTGCTCAGCCACAGCGCACGCTGCTGCTGCCCGGCACTGGCGGGGGCAAGAGCCTGGTTCATGGGGTCTCCTCGTTCACGATGGGTCAGCCGATATCCGCTTCAGCTTCGATCTCTTCCAGTCCGCGCACCGGATAACGTTCCTGCAGCTGCAACAGGTAGGCCTGCACCTCGCGCTGGCGCACCTGCAGTTCCAGGTAATCACGCAGCTGCGGCAGCACCGCTTCGAATGGCTGCGGCTGGCCTTCCTCGCGGGCATCAACGCAGACCACGTGGTAGCCCCAGCGCGATTCCACCGGGAAGCCGGCCAGGCCTTCGCGCAGGCGGAACACCTGGCGATCGAACTCCGGCGTGGTCTGGCCCCGCTGCAACCAGCCGAGGTCACCGCCCTCGCTGCTGGAGGGGCAACGCGAATGGCGCAGGGCGAAATCGGCGAACAGGTGCGGCGATTCCTTCAGCAGCCCCACCAGCCGCTCACCCTCGGTGCGTGCGGCAAACCGCCCGGCCACGTCATCGGCCGGTGCCGCCAGCAGGATATGGCGCAGGCGCACGCGATCGGGCGAGCGGAAGCGCTCCGGGTTCTGCTCGAAATAGCGGCGGCAGTCCTCGTCGGTGGGTACACGGTCGTCGATCGCATCTTCCAGCAGTTGCTGGATCAGCACTTCTTCATCGCTGACCCGGCCACCCTCGAGCGCCTGAAGCCCCAGCCGCTGCGCCTCAAGCCTCAATAGCTCACGCACCACAAGTGCACGCGCCGCCTCGGCGCGTGACTGTTCCGGGCGCATCGCCCGATGGTGCTGCATCTCGCGGGCGATCTCGGCCTCGCTGATGGCGGTCTCGTCCACGAACAGCCGGCACGGTGCCGGCTGACCAAGCGAACGCGGCCCCTGCTCCGCCGCATCGTGGTGGTGCGAATGCGCCTCGGCAGGCACCGGTGCGGCGGAGTCGATCACGGTGATCGGCAGGAATTTCGGCAGGCTGCCCATGGCTTACTCCCGCGGCCCGCAGCGCAGCGTGGCCTGGCGCCGGCGCACCACCTGGTACGGCCGCCACAGGTAGCTGATCGGAATGCTCCACACATGCACCAGGCGGGTGAACGGCGCGATCAGGAACAGGGTCAGGCCCAGGAAGATGTGCATCTTGTAGACCCAGCTGACGCCTTCGATGTAGTCGGCGGCACCGGCACGGAAGGTCACGATGTGCTGGGCCCATTCGGCCAGCTGCACCATCACCCCGCCGTCCAGGTGGCCGGCCGAAATGCGGATGCTGTAAAGGCCCAGGCACAGCTGGGCGAACAGCAGCACCAGCACCAGGGTGTCGCCGAAACTGCCGGTGGCACGCACGCGCGCATTGAACAGGCGGCGTACCAGCAGGATGCTGATGCCGATGAAGCACAGCGCCCCGAACACGCCGCCGACCACCATCGCCAACATCTGCTTCTGCGAGGAGGTGATGAAGTGCTCGTACACCGCGTGCGGGGTCAGCAGGCCGACCAGATGGCCACCGAGGATGGCCAGGATGCCGATGTGGAAGCAGTTGCTGCCGATCCGCATGCCCTTGTCCGACAGCATCTGGCTGGAGCCGGTGCGCCAGGTGTACATGGCCTTGTCATAACGGGCCCAGCTGCCGATCAACAGCACCGCCACGGCGATGTACGGGTAGTACTGGAAGGCGAATTGATGCAGGGAGTAACTCATGGCTGGACCTCTCGATGCGAAGGACGGGCCGGCGAACGCACGGGCGGCTTGCAGTCTTCGGCAGGGGCTTCGGCGCCGAAGCGCACCGCCTCTTCCTCCCACAAGCGGTCCATGGCTTCGGCGGTATCGTCGCGGACTTCTTCACTGGCTCGCTGGCGCAGCGCCTGCAGATCGGCCTTGCCGTCACCGGCTTCGACCAGGATCTCGAACAGCACCCGATGCGGCAGCTCGCGCTCCGCGGCGCGCGCAGCCAGCATTCCAGCGATGTGGCCGATGTGGTGCAGCCACTCACGGGCCTCGCTGCCGGGCCGATGGGCCAGGAACTCCAGCAACAGCGGCAGGTAGTCCGGCAGCTCGCGTGCGTCCAGCTCGAAGCCGTTACGGCGATAGGTTTCGACCAGATCGACCATGGCCTGGCCACGATCGCGCGATTCGCCATGGATGTGCTCGAACAGCAACAGGCTCATCGAACGGCCACGGTCGAAACTGGCCAGCCAGGCGGCCTGCGCATCCAGCGCATCGGTGCCCAGCAGCTGCTGCACGAAGCTGCGCAGCTGCTGGCGGCGGGCGGCGTTCAGCGCCGGGTCGTCGCAGGCGGCGAGCAGTTCCTCGCCGTGCTGCCACAGTTCCTCACGGGGGTAGTCCAACAGCACCCCGACCAGCTTCAGCACGCTCATCACACCACCTCCTTGCGGCGGTGGTTCGGCCCCTTGTCCACCACGAACGTGCTGGTGCTGCGCTGGCCGAACAGATCGGCCGGGCTGTCACCGTTGCAGCCGTTGCCGAAGGTGAAGCCGCAGCCGCCGCGCTCGCCGAACGCATCGTTGGCATATTCGCGGTGGCCGGTCGGAATCACGAAACGGTCCTCGTAGTTGGCGATGGCCAGGTAGCGGTACATCTCTTCCACCTGGGCAATGCTCAACCCGGTCTGCTCCAGCACCGCGGTGTCTTCCACGCCGTCCACGTTCTTGGCGCGGCGCCAGGCACGCATCGCCATCAGCCGCTCCAGCGCGCGCACCACCGGCGCCTCGTCACCGGCGGTCAGCAGGTTGGCCAGGTAGCGCATCGGGATGCGCAGCGAGGCCACGTCCGGCAGTTCGCCGCTCATTCCCACCCGGCCACGCTCGGCGGCCGACTGGATCGGCGACAGCGGCGGCACGTACCAGACCATCGGCAGCGTGCGGTATTCCGGGTGCAGCGGCAGCGCCAGCTTCCAGTCGATGGCCAGCTTGTAGACCGGCGACTGCTTGGCCGCGTCCAGCCAGCTGTCCGGGATGCCCTCCTTGCGCGCGGCAGCAATCACCGCCGGGTCGTTCGGGTCCAGGAAGATGTCCAAGTGCGCCTGGTACAGGTCCTTCTCGGCGGCCACCGAGGCGGCCTCGGCAATGCGGTCGGCGTCGTACAGCATCACGCCCAGGTAGCGGATGCGGCCCACGCAGGTTTCCGAGCACACGGTCGGCTCGCCCATCTCGATGCGCGGGTAGCAGAAGATGCACTTCTCCGACTTGCCGCTCTTCCAGTTGTAATAGATCTTCTTGTAGGGGCAGGCCGACACGCACATGCGCCAGCCACGGCACTTGTCCTGGTCGATCAGCACGATGCCGTCTTCCTCGCGCTTGTAGATCGCGCCCGACGGGCACGCCGATACGCACGCCGGATTCAGGCAGTGCTCGCACAGGCGTGGCAGGTACATCATGAAGGTCTTCTCGAAGGCGCCGTAGATTTCCTTCTGCACCTGGTCGAAGTTGTAGTCACGCGAGCGCTTGCTGAACTCCGAACCGAGAATTTCCTCCCAGTTCGGGCCCCACTCGATCTTCTGCATGCGTTCGCCGCTGATCAGCGAGCGTGGCCGCGCGGTGGGCTGGTGCTGGCTGTCCTTGGCGGTGTGCAGGTTCTGGTAGTCGAAGTCGAACGGCTCATAGTAGTCGTCGATCTGCGGCAGATCCGGGTTGGCGAAGATCTTGGCCAGCATCCGCCAGCGGCCACCGGCACGCGGCACCAGCTTGCCGGCGCGGGTGCGCACCCAGCCGCCGTTCCACTTGTCCTGGTTCTCCCATTCCTTCGGGTAGCCGATGCCCGGCTTGGTTTCCACGTTGTTGAACCAGGCGTACTCGACGCCCTCGCGCGAGGTCCAGACGTTCTTGCAGGTGATCGAGCAGGTATGGCAGCCGATGCACTTGTCCAGGTTCAGCACCATCGCGATCTGTGCACGGACCTTCATCACACCACCTCCTTCGCAGCTGCAGGAACGGCCTCGCCATCAAGCCAATCGACCTTGTCCATCTTGCGTATGATCACGAACTCGTCGCGGTTGGTACCGCAGGTACCGTAGTAGTTGAAGCCATAGGCCAGCTGCGCGTAGCCGCCAATCATGTGGGTCGGCTTGAGCACGATGCGGGTCACCGAGTTGTGGATGCCGCCGCGGGTACCGGAAATCTCCGAGCCCGGCACATTGATGATGCGTTCCTGGGCGTGGTACATCATCGCCATGCCCGGCATCACGCGCTGGCTGACCACCGCACGCGCGGCGATCGCACCGTTGACGTTGAACAGTTCGATCCAGTCGTTGTCGACGATGCCGGCGCTGCGCGCGTCATCCTCGCTCAACCACACGATCGGGCCACCGCGCGACAGCGTCTGCATGATCAGGTTGTCGCTGTAGGTGCTGTGGATGCCCCACTTCTGGTGCGGGGTGATCCAGTTCAGCACGATCTCCTTGTTGCCGTTCGAGCGCTGGTTCAACAGCGGCTCCACCGTGCGCGTGTTGACCGGCGGCCGGTAGCCCATGAAGGCTTCGCCGAAGTCGATCATCCATTCGTGGTCCTGGTAGAACTGCTGGCGGCCGGTCACCGTGCGCCACGGAATCAGTTCGTGCACGTTGGTATAGCCGGCGTTGTAGCTGACGTTGTCATCCTCCAGCCCCGACCAGATCGGCGAGGAGATGATCTTGCGCGGCTGCGCCTGGATGTCACGGAAGCGGATCGCCTCGTGTTCCTTGCCCACCGCCAGGTGGGTATGCTCACGGCCGGTGAAGGTACCCAGCGACTCCCAGGCCTTCACTGCCACGTGGCCATTGGTTTCCGGCGCCAGGTGCAGGATCACTTCGGCCGCGTCGATCGCGGTCGAAATGGCCGGGCGGCCGTGGCTGACGCCCTCGTCGTGCACGGTGTGGTTGAGCTTGCCGAGGAATTCGACCTCGTGCTTGGTGTCCCAGCTCATGCCCTTGCCGCCGTTGCCCAGCTTGTCCAGCAGCGGACCCAGCGAGGTGAACTTGCGGTACAGGTTCGGGTAGTCGCGCTCCACCACCGTCATCGACGGCATGGTCTGGCCCGGGATGGCCTCGCACTCGCCCTTCTTCCAGTCGGCCACGCCGAACGGCATGCCCAGTTCGTTGGGGGTGTCGTGCAGGGTCGGCACCAGCACCAGGTCCTTTTCCACGCCCAGCACGCCCGGCGCCATCTCGCTCACGGTGCGGGCGACCTCCTTGAAGATCTCCCAGTCACTGCGCGATTCCCACGCCGGGTCCACCGCCTTGGACAGCGGATGGATGAACGGGTGCATGTCCGAGGTATTGAGGTCGTCCTTCTCGTACCAGGTTGCGGTCGGCAGCACGATGTCCGAGTACAGCGCGGTGGTGCACATGCGGAAGTCGAGCGTGACCAGCAGGTCCAGCTTGCCTTCCGGTGCCTCGTCACGCCACTTCACTTCCTCCGGCTTGATCGCCCCCATCTCGCCCAGGTCCTTGCCCTGCAGGCCATGGCGCGTACCGAGCAGATGCCGCAGCATGTACTCGTGGCCCTTGCCCGACGAACCGAGCAGGTTCGAGCGCCAGATGAACATCATGCGCGGGTGGTTCTGCTGCGCATCCGGGTCGGCGAAGGCGAAGTCCAGCGAACCGTCCTTGAACTTGCCCAGCGCATAGTCGGTCGGGGCCACGCCGGCCGCTTCCGCCTCGCGCACCAGCTGCAATGGATTGCGGTCCAGCTGCGGCGCGCACGGCAACCAGCCCATGCGCACGGCGCGCAGGTTGAGGTCGGCCAGGCTGCCGCTGTACTTGCTGGCATCGGCCAGCGGCGAGAGCAGTTCGTCCACCTGCAGCTTCTCGTAACGCCACTGCCCGGTGTTGAAGTAGAAGTACGAGGTGCCGTTCATGTGCCGCGGTGGGCGGCTCCAGTCCAGGCCGAACGCCAGCGGTTGCCAGCCGGTCTGCGGGCGCAGCTTTTCCTGCCCCACGTAATGCGCCCAGCCGCCACCGGTCTGGCCCACGCAGCCGCACATGATCAGCATGTTGATCAGGCCGCGGTAGTTCATGTCGTTGTGGAACCAGTGGTTCATGCCCGCGCCGACGATGATCATCGAACGACCGTGGGTCTTGTCGGCGGTACGGGCGAACTCGCGGGCGATCTCGATCACCTCCGCACGCGACACGCCGGTGATGCGTTCCTGCCAGGCCGGAGTGCCCGGCACCATGTCGTCGAAGCTGGTGGCCACGTTGCCGCCGCCGAAGCCACGGTCCACGCCGTACTGGGCCAGCAGCAGGTCGTAGACCGTGGCCACCAGGGTGTCGCCGCCGTCGGCCAGGGCCAGGCGACGCACCGGGATGTTGCGCTCGAGCACCTCTTCGGCCGGTGCCGCAGTCCAACCGTCGGTCTCGATGCCGCCAAAGTACGGGAAGCTGACCGCCTCGATGCCTTCATGGCCCTCGGCCAGGCTCAGGCGCAGGCGTGTATCGGCGCCGTTGCTGGCCTTCTCTTCGATGTTCCACTTGCCCTTCTCGCCCCAGCGGAAGCCGATCGAGCCGTTCGGCACCACGATCTGGCCGCTGCTTTCGTCATAGGCCAGGGTCTTCCAGTCGGGGTTGTTGGCTTCGCCCAGCCCGCCCAGTTCACTGGCGCGCAGGAAGCGGCCCGGGACCAGCCGGCCATCGTCGCGACGCTCCAGGCGCACCAGCATCGGCATGTCCGAGTACTGGCGGCAGTAGTCCTGGAAGTACTGCGAAGGCGAATCGACATGGAACTCGCGCAGGATCACGTGGCCGAAGGCAAAGGCCAGCGCCGCGTCGGTACCCTGCTTGGGGTGCAGCCAGTGGTCGGTCAGCTTGGCCAGCTCGGAATAGTCCGGGCAGATCGCCACCGTCTTGGTGCCGTTGTAGCGCGCCTCGGTGAAGAAATGCGCGTCAGGCGTGCGCGTCTGCGGCACGTTCGAGCCCCAGGCGATGATGTAGCGGCTGTTGTACCAGTCGGCCGATTCGGGCACGTCGGTCTGCTCGCCCCAGATCTGCGGCGAGGCCGGCGGCAGATCGCAGTACCAGTCGTAGAAGGACAGGCAGGCGCCGCCCAGCAGCGACAGGTAGCGTGCGCCGGCCGCGTAGGACACCATCGACATCGCCGGAATCGGCGAGAAGCCGACCACGCGATCCGGGCCGTACTGCTTCACCGTGTACAGGTTGGAGGCCGCAATGATCTCGTTGGCCTCTTCCCACTGCAGCCGTACGAAGCCACCCATGCCACGGCGGCTCTTGTACGAACGCGCCTTTTCCTTGTCCTCGACGATACTGGCCCAGGCATCGACCGGTGCCTTGCTCTTGCGCGCCTCGCGCCACAGGCGCAGCAGCGTGCCGCGGATCAACGGGTACTTCAGCCGGTTGGCGCTGTACAGGTACCAGGAATAGCTGGCGCCACGCGGGCAGCCACGCGGTTCATGGTTGGGCAGGTCCGGGCGGGTGCGCGGGTAGTCGGTCTGCTGGGTTTCCCAGGTGACCAGGCCGTTCTTTACATAGATCTTCCAGCTGCACGAGCCGGTGCAGTTCACGCCGTGGGTGGAGCGCACGACCTTGTCGTACTGCCAGCGGGCGCGGTAACTGTTTTCCCAGTCGCGGCCCTCGCTCTTGGCAAATCCATGGCCATCGGCAAAAGACTGGGGGTCACGCTTGAAGAACTGCAAGCGATCAAGGAAATAACTCATCGGGGGTCTCCCTTTGCGGACATCTGCAACGTGGCTGTGGTGTTCATTGGCTGCGGTGCGTTTTCAAGTTGTCAGCAGGGTGTCTCGGCACCGCGCCGGTAGTACCACCACCAGGTCACGGCCAGGCAGGTGATGTAGAAAACAACAAATCCGTACAGCGCCATGTCGGGGCTGCCGGTCAAGGTGATGGACGAGCCGTAGCTCTTGGGGATGAAGAAGCCACCATAGGCCCCGATCGCACCGGAGAAGCCGACCACCGCGGCCGACTCGATGCTGGCCTGGTGCGCGGCCGCCGCCTTGCCTTCGGCGCTGTCGTTGGCCGACCAGCGCTCGTGCAGGGTGCGGAAGATCACCGGAATCATGCGGAAGGTGGTGCCGTTGCCGATGCCACTGAGCACGAACAGCGCCATGAAGCTGAGCAGGAAGCCATGGAAGTTGCCGCCCTGGCCGTGGCTGGGCAGGAAATGCAGCACCCCGAACACGGCGGCGATCATCAGCGCGAACACCCAGAAGGTCAGGCGCGCGCCGCCCCAGCGGTCGGCCAGGCTGCCACCCACCGAGCGCATCAACGCACCCAGCAGCGGGCCGATGAAGGCGTAGGCCAGCGGGTTCACGTCCGGGAACTGGCTCTTCACCAGCATCGGGAAGCCGGCCGAGAAACCGATGTAGGAACCGAAGGTGCCGATGTACAGCCAGCACATCAGCCAGTTGTGCTTGCGGCGGAAGATCACCGCCTGCTCGGAGAACGACGAGCGCGCACTGGTCAGGTCATTCATGCCGAACCAGGCCGCAACCGCACAGATCGCGATCGCCGGCACCCAGATGAAACCCGCGTTCTGCACGAACAGCGACGCCCCGCCCTCCACCGTGGGCTGCGGCGCACCACCCAGCGCACCGAACACGCCCACGGTGATCACCAGCGGAATCACCGCCTGCGCCACCGACACACCCACATTGCCCAGGCCGGCGTTCAGGCCCAGCGCCAGGCCCTGCTTCTGCTTGGGGTAGAAGAAGGAGATGTTGGACATCGACGACGAGAAGTTCGCACCGCCAAATCCGCACAGGATGGCGATGACCACGAACACCCAGTACGGCGTGGCCGGGTCCTGCACCGCAAAGCCCAGCCAGATCGTCGGCGCCAGCAGCGAGGCGGTGGACAGCGCCGTCCAACGGCGACCACCGAAGATCGGAATCACGAACGAATAGAAGATGCGCAGGGTCGCGCCGGACAGGCTGGGCAGTGCCACCAGCCAGAACAGCTGGTCAGTGCTGAAATTGAAGCCGATCTTCGGCAGGCTGATCGACACCGCCGAGAACAGCACCCAGACCGAAAAGGCCAGCAGCAGCGAGGGAATCGAGATGACCAGGTTGCGGGTGGCGACCCGCTTGCCGGTGCGCTCCCAGTAGCCGGGGTCTTCCGGCGTCCAGTCGCTGATGACGCGACCCGGACGGGAGGTGCTGCGGACAACAGGATCGCTACCGACGGTCATACATGGCTCCAAGGCTGTGGAATGACGTGGGTACTGCGTTTCAAGTTGTGACCCGTCGTCATGCAGCCATTAGGCCGTGCAGCACGGACGACGGGGTTGATCTGGATCAATCAGGAACGGGTTTCCACCCTGCCCCTGACAAATGTCAAACCGATGAAGCCGTGCTGCGACGGGTTACCCCGCGCTGGCGCACGCTGTCGCGTACATCCACATCGAACTGGAGTTGAAGCTGGCCGCCCTCGTCCAGGGCGATGTCGAACGGCAGGCCATCACGGCACGGCAGACGTGCCGCCAGTGCCTCCACCGCATTGCGCGGCAGCACCAGGCGGCAGAAGGTGCCGCCGTCCAGCAGCACGGGCTGCTCACCGGCATGCAGCGAGACCGCCATGCCCCAGCCTTCGATGCCGCCAAAGCGGGTCGTGTTCTCGACCGATTCACCGGCCAGCAGGCGCGCCAGCTCGGCCTCGTCCAGACGAAGCCGTACCGACTGGTCCTGCAACTGCACTTTCATGACGCAACATCCTCCCATTGTTCGGGGGTATTGCAGTTGACCAGTCCGGCCTCGTCAACGGGGGCCAGGATGACGGTGTTCACGCCCAGGCGGCGCTGCAGCGCCTGCAGCGAGCGCGGGCCGTCGGGGTCATCCAGCATCGATCCCAGCGCGGCCCGGCAAGCATCGTCCATATTCAGCAACATGGGCAGGGGGTGGCCCGTAAAGATCGTGCACGGACCGTGATGGCCGTCACGCAATTGATGTAGCAGGCGCGGGGGCAGCAGCGGCGTATCCACCGGCACCACCCAGGCCGGGCCATCGGGCATGTGCGTGGCCACACCATGGAGCCCGCCCAGCGGGCCACAGCGCGCCACCTGGTCGGGGATGCCGCCGAAAGCCGGATAGTTGCCACTCACCCAGACCCGCTCGGCACCGGCCTGCAACAACAGGCCCCGCATGTGCTCCAGCAGCGTGCGCCCCTGCCATGGCAGCAACGCCTTGTCGCGGCCCATGCGGGTGGACAGGCCGCCGGCCAGCACGATGCCGTTGATCGTTCCGCTCATTGCGGTAGAGCCACGCCATGCGTGGCTGCATCGGCCGGGTGGGCCGGGAAAGCCCCATCCACGCATGGCGTGGATCTACTGGCGTCAGGGGCTGTGGCTGTGCGCATGTGCCGGCTCGCTGTCCGCATGACAGAGGCTGCAGCCCTCGCTCCACGCGCTGTCGCCGTCCTCGTAATGTTCCTGCTTCCAGATCGGGCACTGGTGCTTGACCGCTTCGATCAGCTGCCGGCAGGCACGGAAGGCCTCGTCACGGTGCGGGCTGCCGGCAGCCACCACCACCGCGACATCGCCGATCCCCAGGCGACCCCTGGCGTGCGCCACGTACAGCTTCAGTTTCGGCCCGAACGCCGCCTCCACGTCCGCGGCCAGGCGCTTGAATTCGTTCAGCACCAGCGGCTCGAACAGGTCATAGGTGATGCCGGTCACCGGCCGGCCGATATTGACGTCGCGCACCTTGCCGATGAACACATCAATGCCGCCGAAACCCGGATCGGATACTGCGGCGATGCCCTCTGCCGGATCGATCGCCGCCTGCGCGCGGTCCATCACCTTGACGATGATCTTCTCGCTCATGGCTCAGCCCCCGCTTACCGGCGGCAGGATCGCCACCCGGCCATCGTCGGGCAGTGCCTCGTGGTCACGCAGCACGCGTTGCTGGTCGGCGAATGCCGAGTAATCCAGCAGGCCAGCGCGGAACCCCGGCCAACGCACCGGCAACAGTTCGCGCAGTGCCTGGCGCAGGTCGGCCACGGTGCCACCGGCCACGTCGACCGCGATTTCGCGGCTGGCATCCAGATCGGAAAAGGCACCGAACAACTGCAGATTCACCTGTTTCATCATCACTCCTGGCTCACCAGCTGCACCGGTTCGTGGTGACCCCAGCCCTGCACGCGCACGTAGGTGCCTGCGTTGGCCAGGTCTCCCTCGGCCTCCAGCACCACCCAGGCGTTGGCCTGCAGCATCGACATCAAACGGAACGATTCCTGCCCGGACAGCACGCGCGCACTCAGGCGCCCCTGCCCGTCCACTTCCACCCGCGCACGCGCGTGGAAGCGCAGGCCTGGCGGCTTGCGCACGTCGGCCTGCAACGGCAGCTGCAATACGGTCTCCGGTGCCAGCCCCAGCAGGCGGCGCAGCACCGGCTCCACGAAGAAGCGTTGGCCGACGGCGGCCGAGACCGGGTTGCCGGGCAGGCCGAAGTACAGCGCGCCATTGGGCAGCACCGCGAACAGCAGCGGCTTGCCCGGGCGGATCGCTACTTTGTGGAACACGATGCGCGCACCGCGGCCACGCAGCGCATCGGGAACGAAATCGTAGCGGCCGGCCGACACCGCACCGGTACTGATCAGCAGTTGTGCACCCGCAGCCAGCGCTCGATCCAGCACCGCATTGAACGCGGCCACGTCATCGCCCACCGTGCCCTGCCAGACCACCTCGGCGCCGGCCGCCTGCAGGCGACCCACCAGATACGGCCGGTTGCTGTCACGGATCTGGCCCGACTCCAGCGTCTGCGCCGCCTCGGTCACCAGCTCCTTGCCGGTGGCGATCACAGCGGCCTTCGGCCGTGCCACCACCGCCACCTCGCCCACGCCGATGGCGTGCAGCAGGGTGCAGGCGTTGATATCCAGCACCTGCCCGGCCTGCAGTACGCGCTCGCCGTCGCGCACATCCTGGCCGCGCAGGCGCACGTGCTGGCCCGGCTTCACTGGTGCCTTGAGGGCGATGCGGGTCGGGCGTCCTTCCTCGCTGGCAAGGATGTCCACGCTCTCGACCGGTACCACTGTGTCCAGCCCGGACGGCATGCGCGCGCCGGTCATGATTTCCCAGGCGCCCTCGCCGCCCTCGGCACCGGCATCACCGGCGGCCTGCCAGCCCTGTATCGCGAATTCAGTACCCGCGTCGAACGCAGCACCGTTGGCGCGCAGCGCGAAGCCGTCCATCGCCGAGTTGTCGAACGGCGGCAACGACTGCCCGCTGTGAATATCGCTGGCCAGGGTACGACCGCCGGCCTCATGCAGTGGCAGGCGCTCGGCCGGCAGCGGCATGGCCGCGTCCAGCAGGTGCTGCAAGGCTTCGCTGTAGGCAATCATCAGTGGCCACCGCCGTCGATCATCGCCAGCGCGTGGCCCAGCACCGGCGCCAGGATGTCCAGGCACTGTGCCGCCGCCTTCGGGCTGCCCGGCAGCGCGAACACCAGCATGCCGCCCAGCTGCACCACCTCGGCCCGGCTCAGCCACGCCATCGGCGTGTGCTGCGCGCTCAGCGCCCGCACCATCTGTGCCAGGCCATGCACCGGCCGCGCATTCAAGGAGCGCAGCGCCTCCGGGGTCAGGTCACGCGGGCCAAGCCCGGTACCGCCAGTGCACAGGCACAGGCGCACACCGTCGGCGGCCAGCGCCTGCAGCCGGCCGGCCAACGGCTCGATACCATCGGGCAGCACCTCGGCTGCCACAACCTCGCCGCCCAGCTTTTTCACGCCGGTCACCAGGGTCGGACCAGAAATGTCTTCATAGGTGCCGTCGCTGGCGCGATCACTCAGCGTGATCACCGCGCAGGTCGCACCCTCCAGGCCCTTCGGTGCACGCGGCTTGAAGCGCGCGCGCTCGGCCTCGTCCATGCCATCGGGATGCAGCCATACACCGCGCTTGCCGCCTTCCTTGAACAACAGGCGGATGCCTTCGATGCGCAGCGCCGGTTCCACCGGCTTGCTCAGGTCGTACAGGGTCAACAGCGCCGCGTTGACGCCGGCCAGTGCCTCCATCTCCACGCCGGTGCGCGCCTCGCTGGCACACTCGCACCACACGCGGATCGCCTGCCGTTCCGGTACCGGCGCGCAGAACACCTGCACCAGCTCCAGCGGCAACGGGTGGCACAGCGGCATCAGCATCGAGGCCATCTTGGCGCCCTGCAGGCCGGCAATCTCGGCCATCACCAGCGCATCGCCCTTGGGCAGGCGGCGCTCGACAATCAGCGGATAGGCCACCGGGCCGGCATGCAGCTCGCCCACCGCCACCGCACGGCGGCGGGTGATGCGCTTGTCGCGGACATCGGCCATATGGAAGGCCGCATTCAATTCCCCACTCATCGTGTTGCTCATCCTCCGATGGAGGCCAGGTGCGGGGTCAACCCGGTCTGGCCCTGGTGCAGGCCATGCCCGGCCGCTTTCAGGCCAAGCTGGGTGGTGATGCGCGCCAGCAGCGCGTCATGGTCATCGTCGCTCTGCAGCAGCGGGCGCAGCGGCACGCCGAACTCGCCGAACAGGCACAGCCGCAGGTCGCCCTTGGCGGTCACCCGCAGGCGGTTGCAGCCCTTGCAGAAGTCACGCGAATACGGCGCGATGATGCCGATGCTGCCGCGATGGTCGGGGTGGCCGAACTCGCGCGCCGGACCGGCATCGGCCGCGCGCGGGCGCTCATGCCAGCCAGCGGCCAGCAGCTGCTCGATCACCACGTCGGCACGCAGGTGGTGGCGCTGGAAATAGGCTTCGTTGTCGCCGGTGCGCATCAGTTCGATGAAGCGCACGCTGAAGGGGCGGTCACGCAGGTAGTCCATCCACTGCGGCAGCTCGTCGTCGTTCAGGCCGCGCAGCAGCACCGCATTGAGCTTGATTGCCGGCAGGCCCAGTGCCTGCGCCAGGGCCAGGCCCTGCTCGATCTCCGGCAGGCGGTCGTGCCCGGTAATGGTCCTGAAGCGCTCGCGCTGCAGGCTGTCCATGCTTACGTTCAGCGCGGTCAGCCCCGCCCGGTGCCAGCCCGGCAGGCGCCGCGGCAGCAGCGTGCCGTTGGTGGTGATGGCGACCTTGCGGATACCCGGCACCGCCGCCACGGTGGCGATGATCTCGTCCAGGTCCTTGCGCAGGCTGGGCTCGCCGCCGGTCAGGCGGATCTTGCTCATGCCCAGCGCGGCGAACGCGCGTACCAGCCGCGCGATTTCATCCACCTGCAGGAAGCGCGGGCGGCCATCGGCCTGGTAACCATCGGGCAGGCAATAGCTGCAACGGAAGTTGCAGGCTTCGGTCAACGACAGGCGCAGGTACGGAAAGCTGCGTCCGAAACCGTCGGTGAGTTGGCTCATGGCTGGTCCACCTTGTTGCTCCACCGTCTTGCCTGTGCCCGGAACGGCCCGGAAACCCTCGTCTGCTGGAACGATTGCCAGAGTACGCGGCCATCAGTTCCATGGGCATGACTTAAATCAATCGTCTTCGGCCCCGCGCGGCAGGCGTTGTGGCAGCATGCGGCTTTCCGTGCAGCGGGCGTGTGACAACCCTCATGATGATGAACGATTTCCAGCAGCTGCTGCACGCCGCAGGCCAGCAGGCTGAACCGCAACGCTTGCTGTTCGTATTCGTGCGCGCCGAGCTGCCCGAGTCGCCCACCGACGACCAGCGCGACCGGCATGACCGCCGCGAGGGCGGCACCCTGTCGCCGGTGCTGTGCGTGGACAAGCTGCCCACCGAAGTACCCAGCTTCCAGGCGCTGGCGGCTGAATCGACCACCACCGGCATCGGCTGGGACCTGGTGTTCGTGGCCGCGCTGGACGGCCGCGCCGGGTTCGCCCCCAACAGTGATGAGGCCGCGCGCCCACTGAAACTGATGGTCAATGCCATCCATGACGGTCAGATCGGCCGCTTCGCCGCCTTCGACCGGGGCGGCGAGCCTGTTCAGTTCTATTGACCCACCAGCTGCAGGGTCAGGAAGAAGATCACCAGTACGGTGTTCAGGCCCCAGGCCACGGTCAACCCGCGCGCGGCCACGCCCAGGTTGGGATTGTGCGCGCTGGGCGCCGCCCGCCAGACCGCCGGGATGATCCAGCCGGTATAGAGCAGCAGGGCGGCAAAAACCCCCAGCAGCAGCGGCGTGCGCCCGTTGGCCAACGCCCAGAGGGCCACGGCCCACAGAATGTTGCTGGGAATGACGCCCTGCAGCCAGAACACGCTCCAGAGGCGGGAACGGCCCGGGGTGTCGGGCGCCGGGTGCAGGGAAGCGGTGGCGGTCATAAGTCTCCTTCTGGTTAGGAAACGTGCTGGGGCAGCCTGCGCTTGGCGGATGGGAACGTCAACCCGTGTCGTGCATCACGCTTTGGCGTCTGATGGCGGAATGGTACGGACCTAGCCGGCGCTGGCCGACTGCGACCAGTGCGCGAGCTGGACCGCAACACGACCGCTGCCACGCCCCGGAACACCTTGAGCATCCGGGTACTACACTGCTGCAGCGCGCATATGCAGGGCGCATACTTCTCTTCTCGTGCAAACAGGAATCCACTCGATCATGGAAGAAGCCTCCATCCAGCACGGCATTACGGTGCCTCCGCTCTACAAATTTGTGGGTGCAGAGCGACTTGTTTCGATTCTGAAGAATCCCTCGCTTCGATTCACCCAACCCCCGCTACTCAATGATCCTTATGAGTGCCATCTGACATTGGACAAGAAGGAGGTCATGCGGGACTTCCGAGCGTACTGGAGAGTGTGCAATCCAGCGATGGAAGATGCCGAACTGGACGTGCGCATGCAGGCGATGGAGGCCGAGCGTCTGTCCGATGAACTTCTTCGGTATCGCGACTTCAGGAACAACCTTGGGGTCGTTTCGCTTTCGGAGGACCCGCTGAATCTTCTGATGTGGTCGCACTACGGGGATGAGCACCGTGGCGCGGCCATCGAGCTTGACTGGACCCACACCGATCTCAGACCGGGTTCAACGGGCGGATCCACCTACTCGGATCTGGTCAAGGTCGATTACAGAGAAGACAAGGTTTGCGGGCGCCCGGACCCGGACACGATCATCAAGGTTCTCTCCACCAAATCGCCGCATTGGAGCTATGAACGTGAGTGGCGTCTGATCCGTACTCTCAACCTCACGCGCAAGGTCCAGGGCAACGTGCATGTCGTTGATTTCGATCTGTCTGCGATCAAGTCCATTCATCTGGGAGCGAATTTCAAGGCCCATCTCCTGCCTGAAATCAGGAGGCTCTGCGATGAGCAGGATGGCGGACACATACAGTTTCTCAAGGTTGCCGTCTCCCCCCACAGATTCCAACTGCGGGCATCCACCTTGGAGGCGCATGGTTGGGCACTGCTTCATCGCGAGCACCATTTTGGAGATGCAGCACCGGAAGCACTCGCCTGCCTTCCGATGGAGGGCGACATCTGATGACGGGACGGCCCTCAATCGGCAAGACGCGGCGCTGAACCCTCCAGCCTCAGGATCCGGACATGCCCAGCAAAGCAACATCCGCCACTGCCCTCGCCCTCCTGCTTTCAGTTGTTTTGCCAGCCCACGCCGCGCAGAACGCAGCGGCCGACATCAAGGCCATCGAACAGGTCGTCGAATCGTTCCGCATTTCGCTGATCAACAAGGACAAGCCGACCTACATGAGCCTGTTCTTTTCGGACAAAGCGGAAGACATCGGTTGGCAGTACGTGTCGGAAGACGTGCGCCTGCAGGACATCCGCAAGGCCAAGCCCGATGCGATCAAGGCGCGGAAGATTCCCGCCAATAATTTCATCGCACTGATCGATGGAGTCGTTGCGTCGTCGAAGCCGAAGGAGGAGACGTTCTCCAACACGAAGATCGATACCGATGGCGATGTGGCCTCAGTGTCGTTTGACTACAGCTTCCACGACGACGGGGAGAAGACCAACTGGGGCAAGGAGACGTGGCAGCTGATCCGCACCGAACAGGGCTGGAAGATCTTCTCGGTGATCTATTCGATCCGCGATTCACGCAGCCCGGCGGAGTGAATCGCCGGCAGCCGCGCCCGGCTATTCCAGCGTAGCTGGGTGGCTCGGCCCTTCGCAGTACTACGCCGGCTGAGCGCAATGCTAACGAGGGTCCGACGCTTTCCCGACGCTGGCCTGCACATCCTGTCGTGAGGTCAATTCATGGCAGGACCGGCATGCAGCCACCTCACCCCAGGGACAGCGGCAAGTATCCACATGGCAAGACCGGCCTCCGCCGCATCTTCCACACGCTGATCCATTCACGCGACGGCTTCATCGCCACCTTCCGGGGCGAAGCCGCCTTCCGGCAGTTGCTGCTGTTGCATGCGCTGCTGATGGTCGCGGCGTTCGTGCTGGACATCAGCACGATCGAACGGGCCGTGGTGCTGGCCGTCTGCTTCATCAGCCTGCTGGTGGAGCTGCTCAACTCGGCCATCGAAGCGGTGGTCGACCGCATCTCACTTGACCACCACCCGCTGTCCAAGAACGCCAAGGACATGGGCAGCGCTGCCCAGACCACCGCGCTGCTGATGGTTGGCACGGTGTGGGGCGTGATCCTGCTGGGTTAGCCTTCCAATCCGCCGGGCATGACCCGGCGCCGCCCCGCGCTGATGCGTTACTGCGTGGCCAGGGCGAAATCCAGGCCCGCACACACCGCCGCCACCTGGGCGTCGTTGCATTCCTGCGGGTTGGTACGCGGGCTGTCAGGGTAGACCTCGGTGGTGGTGGCAAAGCGCGCATCGGTGAAGCCGGCGCAGGCGCCGATCGAGCGCGACTCGCCCCAGACCACGCCCGGCGACTGCAGCGGCAGGCCGACCAGGTTGCCTTCGGCATCGGCCGGGGCGATATGGGTGACCGGCGCAACCGCGGTGATCAATGCCTTCTGGAACTCGGCCTGCGGATCTTCACTGTTGCCGATCACGTAGAAGCCGTCCGGAATGGTGTCGCGCTCGAACGGCTTGCCGTCGCGGGCGCAGCGGGCCGGATCGAACTCCTGCAGGTCGCTGTCCGTGGTCTCGTGCAGGTCCAGGTGCACCAGCAGGTTCGGCTTGCGCTCGGCCACCCAGCGCATCAGCGCGGCGGCTTCTTCGATCAGGCCACCGTCACGGAAGCTGCGGTTCGGATCGATCGCATCAGGGTTCCAGCGCTGGATGCGCTCGTAGCCCCACGGGCTGACGCATGGCGCCACGATCAGGTTCAGCCGGCCCAGGTAACGCTCGGCCTGCTGCTCCAGGAACTGCAGGGCACCATGCACGCCGCTGGTCTCGTAGCCATGCACGCCGCCGGTGATCAGCGCGGTCGGCAGTGCCGGGTTCCAGTCATGGTTGACCACCGCGAACAGCGGATAGTGGTCCGGAGCGTAGTCCAGCTGGCCGTACTGGATCACATCGAAGATGCTGTCATCCAGCCGCTCGAGGGCGGCCACCACGTCGTCGTGGTAGCTGCGCTGGCGCTGCTGGCGGGCCCGCCACTGTGCGCGTTCGGCGTCGCCCCAGGGCTGTCCGGGGGTGCCGATCGGGTAGAACTGCGCAACAGTCATTGGGTAACTCCAGGGTCGAACGGGTGGGTGCAGCCGGACATTCTAAGCCTTGTCGCGCCTGCGGGCCCCCTTCCCCGGCCCCGCCTTCATCCAGCCGGGGTCATCTGGTTGTAAAATCAACGGTTTTTGGCCCCTCACCCCTTGATGGCGAACGCAGCGCAGCCGGTCCTGGGTGGACCGGAATTCCTCCGCCTGCTCGCCCGTCTCAGCGACGGCGCGATGCCGGCCAGCAGTCCCGCCCTGACCGACCGCCTCGGCCAGTGGGTGGACTGGAGCCGTGCCGTGGCCCTGTCCGGGGCGCTCGGCGGACGCCTGCCCGAGCCGGGTGAGGCCGCCGAAGCGGCCGAGGACGTACTGGCCGACTGCGCCCACGCCCACGCCAGCCTGCTGGCCTCGATCCGCGAGGATGCCGAGGCCGAGCGCCTGCTCGACCTGGCCGAAGCCGCAGCCGCGCCCAACTTCGCCTCGCTGCGCCAGCGTTACCGGGTGCTGCAGCAGGCCATCCAGACCGCCACCGGGCGCCTGCGCGGCCGTCTGCGCGACCAGCTGGTACAGGTTTCGCCGGCACTGGCACGGCTGGCCGAGGTCGATGCGGTGATGGAACAGACCCTCACCCCGCGCGAGCACAGCCTGCTGGCCACCGCGCCGGCGGTGCTCGGCGCCCGTTTTGAGCGCGTGCACGGCCAGCCGGGCTGGCGCGCAGCCTTCCGCCATGACATGCGCACCCTGCTGCTCGCCGAGCTGCAGCTGCGCTTCCACCCGATCGAAGGGCTGCAAGACGCCCTGCGCTCCCACTGACCGGAACACCATGTCCAGAACTGCTTTCCATGTCGTTGTTTTCCTTGTCGGCCTGCTGGCCGTGTGCTGGATCGGCATTGGCTACGTTTCGGTGCATCCGTTGGGGGCAGCGGTGGCCGCGATCATCGCCGCCTGCTACATCGCCGGTGGCGTGGAGCTGTACCGCTACCGCCAGGCCAGCAACGGCCTGCGCACTGCGCTGAACGACCTGTCCAGCGCGAAGGGAAGCCTGGCCCCGTGGCTGGAGCGCGTGCCGGTGGGCCTGCGCAACGCGGTGCGCCTGCGCGTGGAAGGCGAGCGCACCGCCCTGCCTGCGCCGGTGCTGACCCCGTACCTGGTCGGCCTGCTGGTGCTGCTGGGCATGCTCGGCACCCTGCTGGGCATGATGGATACCCTGCGCGGCACCGGCCTTGCGCTGCAGAGCGCGACCGACATGGCCGCCATCCGTGGCTCGCTGGCCTCGCCGGTGCAGGGCCTGGCGGTGGCGTTCGGCACCTCGATCGCCGGTGTTGCCAGTTCGGCCATGCTTGGCCTGCTGGCTGCCCTGCTGCGTCGTGACCGCCTGCAGGCCGTGCAGCAGCTGGACCGTGCCATTGCCGGTGACCTGCACCCGTACTCGCAGGCCTGGCAGCGCGCCGAATCGCTGCGCCTGCTGCAGGCGCAGTCCGCTGCGTTGCCGGCACTGGTCGACCGCCTGCAGGCGATGACCAACAGCTTTGAGCAGCACAGCACCGCCGCCAATGAGCGCCTGCTGGCCGGCCAGGCCGAGTTCCTGACCCAGAGCCAGGCCCTGCAGGAACGCCTGGCCGTCTCGCTGCAGCAGTCGCTGCGCGAAGGCGCCGAAGCCAGCGCCGCCGCCATCGGTGGCGCGCTGCAGCCGATGGCCGAGACCACCCTGGCCGGCCTGGCCCAGCATGGCCAGGCGCTGCATGCCCGTGTCGAGCAGGCGGTGCAGCAGCAGCTGGCCGGTCTCAGCGACGGTTTCGAGCGCAGCCGCGTCGCTACCGAAGCCAGCTGGGCCAAGGTGGTCAGCGAGCAGACCCAGGCACAACAGGCGCTGGTGAGCGATCTGCGCCAGCACCTGCAGGCCTTCAGTGAGGGCCAAAGCGCACAGGCGGAAGCGGTGGTCACGCGTATCGGCGAACGCTTGCAGGCCGATGCCAGCAGCAATACCGACGCCTGGCGTGCCGCTGCCGAACAGCAGCAGGCACTGAATACCGCGCTGGTCGAACGCCAGCAGCAGGCGTTGCTGGCCGCCAGCGAGCAACTGGATGCGCGCGCCGAGGCACTGCTGCAGGCACTGGAACAGCGCCATGCTGCCAGCCAGTCCTTGCTGCAGGAGCACGAAAACCAGCGTTCGCAGGATTGGCAGGCCGCGCAGGCCACCACCGCCACCGCGCACGCCGAACTGCAGGCCAGCCTGGACAGCCGCGAGCAGCAGCGGCAGGCGCGTTGGGATGCGGCCAGTGCCGAACTGCGGCAGGCGCACACCACGCTGCAAGCGCAATTGCAGGCCGGTGACGAACAGCGCCTGCAGCGCTGGAGCGATGCCCTGCAGCACGTCTCCACGGATCTGGCCGAGCGCCTGCAGGCCAACGGCGAACGCCTGGCCGCGCAGCAGCAGCAGGTCTGTGACACGCTGGCCGAGACCGCGCAGCAGATCGGCGAGAACGGTCGCGCCCAGGCCAGCGCCACGCTCGCCGAAGTCTCCACCCTGCTGCAGACCGCCGCCGCCGCGCCCAAGGCCGCGGCCGACGTCATCAACGAGTTGCGCAGCACGCTCTCCGAGAGCCTGGTGCGCGACAACGCGATGCTGGAAGAACGCGGCCGCCTGCTGGCCACCGTGCAGACCCTGCTGGATGCGATCAACCATGCTTCTCACGAGCAGCGCACCGCAGTGGACGCACTGGTGGGCGGCTCGGCCGAGCTGCTGGAACGCGTCGGCAACCGCTTCACCGACCATATCGCCGCCGAGACCGGCAAGCTGGATGGCATTGCAGCAGCCCTCAGCGGCAGCGCGGGTGACGTTGGCCAGTTGGCTGGCAGCTTCGGTGAGGCCGTCGCGCAGTTCGGCAGTGCCTCCAGCGAGTTGTCCGGCCGGCTGGAACAGATTGGCGGTGCACTGGATGCCTCGCTGGCACGTAGCGACGAGCAGCTGGCCTACTACGTGGCGCAGGCGCGCGAGGTGGTCGACCTCAGCCTGCTGTCGCAGAAGCAGGTGATGGAAGAACTGCAACAGCTGGCCACGCGCCGCGGCAAGGCCGGCAGCGCATGAGTGACGAACTGGAGGTCGACGGCGGTTCGCACGCCCCGATCTGGGCCGCCTTCGGTGACCTGATGTCGGTACTGCTGGGCGCGTTCGTGCTGATCCTGGTCGGCGTGGTGGCGGTGCAGTTGGAGCTGTCGCAACGGCTGGACCAGGAAGTGAAGCAGCGCCAGGCCGAAGCCAAGCGCCTGCAGACGCTGGAACAGGCGCTGGCCGGCCCGTTGGCGGCCGGCCGCGTGACTCTGATCGATGGCCGCATTGGCATCAGTGGCAGCGTGCTGTTCGCCCTGAACTCGGACCAGTTGCAGCCAGAAGGCCAGGAGCTGCTGCGCAGCCTCGCTGCGCCGCTGGCCGCCTATCTGGGCAGCCGCGAAGAAATCCTGATGGTCAGCGGCTTCACCGATGACGCGCCGGTGCGTGAGGGCAACCGTCGTTTCGCCGACAACTGGGAGCTGTCCGCACAGCGTTCGTTGACCGTGACCCGCACCCTGATTGCCGACGGCGTGCCCGCCGATGCCGTGTTCGCCGCCGCGTTCGGCAGCGAGCAGCCGGTCAGCTCCAATGCCAGCGAGGACGGCCGTGCGCGCAACCGGCGCGTGGAAATCGCGCCGATTCCCAAGCCCAAGGCCCCGGATGCCAAGTAAGCCGCCCGCACTGGAGGGACTGCGCGCACTGGTGCGCGACCTCGATGCGGGGTCGCGCTCGCTGCCGCATTACCCGCAGGTCCCGATGCTGGCGCAGGTGCAGCGCGAGTGGTCGGAACTGCGCAGCGAACTGCAGGTGCGTCGCTCGCTGCGCACCGAGGCCCCGGCCGACGGCGGCCCGCTGAACTCGGCGGTACTGGTGCAACGCATGCTGGACACGATGCAGTCGACCAGCCCCGTCTACCTGCGCCATTTCATCGATTATGTGGATACGTTGTCGTGGCTGCAGGCGCTGCAGGATGGTGCCGCCAGCGGCAGCGAAACGGCAAAGCCGAAGCGCACGCGCAAGCCGCGCTGAACACCCATTGGTAGTGCCGGCCGCTGGCCGGCAATTGATTGATAGCCGCAGGTTCATCGGGCTGCCGGCCAGCGGCCGGCACTACCCACCCCGCAGAGCACCTCACAACAACTGAACATGTCACCAGACAGTCATCTGTCTAGCGCACCATTTTCACGTTGACCCACGGCGCCTGCAGCGCCACCGGTCGCATCGGTTGTCTCCCCTTTTGAACTCCATGAGCTCCGCGCCCGTGCGGCGGCTCGTGCCTGCCTGAGTGTCCGCAACATGACAAAGACTTTGTTGGCCGCTGCGCTGTCGATCGCGCTCGCTCCCGCGGCCTGGGCGCAGGATGCTGCCCCGACCTCCAGCACGCCTTCCGCCACCAACCTCGATGCGGTCTCGGTGATCGGCAGCGGTGAAGCCCGCCAGGTGCAGCGCATCACCCGCGAGAACCTCGACATCCTGCCGCCGGGCACCAGCCTGCAGAAGACCCTGAACCTGCTGCCGGGCGTCAACGCCCAGTCGGCCGATGCGCTGGGCACCAACGAGCAGTCGATGACACTGAGCCTTCGCGGCTTCAACTCCACCCGCCTCGGCTACACGCTCGATGGCGTGCCGCTGGGCGATGGCGCGTACAACAACTACAACGGCCTGACCATCAACCGTGCGCTGATCAGCGAGAACATGGCCGGTGCGGAACTGGCGGTGGGTATCGGCAGCCTCGGTACGCCGTCCACCAGCAACCTCGGCGGCACGATTTCCTATACCTCCGACCGCCCGGCCCAGGAACTCGGCGGCCGCGTGGTGCAGACCTTCGGCAGCGATGCCAACCGCCGCACCTTCGTGCGCGTGGACAGCGGCGAGTACAACGGTTTCTCCGGCTACGTCTCCGGGATGAATGCCGTCTCCGATCTATGGAACGACCAGACCGCCTACAACAAATCCACCACCAAGCAGTTCAATGCCAAGGGCGTGTGGAACTTCGGCCGCGGCCAGATCACCGGTTTCGTCGATACCTCGCGCACCACCCAGGCCGACTACTTCTACCTGTCCAAGGACGAGATGTCGCGTGGCCTCGGTTGGGACTGGGGCGGCTACGCGCCGGACTGGAACAAGGCCGTGGCCAAGGCCTACTGCAACACGGCCAGTTTCAACGCGAAGAAGTGCGACAGCAGCGGCCCGGACAAGGACGCCGACGGTGCCTTCACCGCCGGGCAGATCCTGCGTGACGACAACCTGTACTACCTCGCCGGTGACTTCTTCCTCGCCGATGGCTTCAGCCTGCGCGCCCTGGCCTACCACCATGATGACCGCGGCGAAGGCCACAACTGGAACAGCGGTGCGTGGTCGAACAAGGGCACCGCGCAGGAGATTCCGATCATCTTCCGCAATACCATCTACACCATCGACCGCGACGGCGGCACGCTGTCCTTCGACTGGGAGCTGGGCGCGCACCGCATCGAAGGCGGCGTCTGGTACGAGCGCAACACCAGCAGCGCCGAGCGCTACCAGACCGCGGTGGACGGTCCGCGTGACCTGAGCGGCATGAACACCCTGCCCTCCGATGTCGGCGTGTTCGCCCAACGCACCCGCTGGAAGACCCATCAGTTCTTCCTGAAGGACACCTGGCGCCTGCTCGACGACCGCCTGACCCTGGAGTTCGGCGCCAAGAGCCCACACGCCACCTCCGATGCGCAGGCACTGCCCGGCGACGCGAAGACGCCGATCTCGCCGACCTCGAACAACCAGTTCGCCACCGGTTCGTTGAAGGCCAGCAAGAATTTCCTGCCCAGCATCGGTGCCAACTTCCGCCTGGCCGAGCACCACGAGATCTTCGCCAGCTATGCCGAGAACATCGCCATGTTCCAGGGTGGCTTCAAGCTCGGTCCGCAGGCGGTCAGCCAGGCGACCTGGAACGCGCAGGGCAACCTGAAGCCGGAAGAGTCGCGCTCCGTGGAAGCCGGCTACCGTTTCGTCACCGACACCCTGCAGGCCTCGGTCGCGGCCTACAGCGTGCGCTTCGACAACCGCCTGCTGCAGTACAACCCCTGTGATTCGCGGCAGCCGGTCGGCCCGACCTGCGGCAACCGCTTCTACAACGTCGGCGGCGTCGACAGCCGTGGTGCCGAGCTGACCGTGCTGTGGACCCCGAATGCACACTTCAGCTGGTACACCTCGGCCTCGCTGAACCGCTCGACCTATGCCTCCAACTACGTGCAGGCCGGCGTCGAGCAGCAGATCAAGGGCAAGATCCAGACCGATACGCCGAAGCAGCTGCTGGCCACCGAGATCACCTGGCGTGACAACGGCTGGTTTGCCAGCCTGCGTGGCAAGTACACCGGCGAGCGCTTCTACACCTACACCAACGACCAGGGCTTCGGTGGCTTCACCGTGTTCGACCTGGCCGGTGGCTATGACTTCGGCCAGATCGGTTTCGCCAAGGGCATGCGCCTGTCATTCAACGTGACCAACCTGACCAACAAGCGTTACGCCAGCAACCTGGATTCGAGCGTGTTCGCGCCCAGCGATCCGGCCGGCAAGCTGTACGTGTTCCATGCCTCGGCACCGCGCCAGGTGTTCGGTACGATCGACCTTCGCTTCTGATCGACCGCCCGGAGTCCACCGATGCTCGCGACCGCCCTGCTGCTGGCCACCCTCTCCGCCAGCGGATACTCCGCCCCACACGAGGCCAGTGGTGCGCCGCCACGCACCCTGCAGTTGGGCGGTCGTACTTACGTGGACAAAGGCCTGGTCGCCGCCGGGCGGCTGCCAGCGGACACGGTGGACTTCCTGGGCGATACGCTGGGCTCGTTCTCGTCGCTGGCGGTGCAGCCCGGCACCTGGAAGCGCACCGCCAACGGCTACGAAGGCGTGCTGTGGACCCTGCCCGACCGTGGCCGCAACGATCCCGAGGCCGGCCTGTTCTACGACTACGCTGGACGCGTGGAGCGCATGCAGCTGCGCATCGACACCACGCCGGGCAAGACCGGTGCGCTGGGCACGCTGAGCATGGTGCCGGGCAAGGGAGTGGTGCTGATGGACTTCAACGGGCACCCCTTCACCGGTGCCGACCCGGGCGACCACACCATCACCCAGCGCGACGTGGTGCTGCCCTCGCCGGCCAGCGGCGCCGGTGCGGGCAAGGTCTCGCTGGATGCGGAATCGCTGCAGTTCACCGCCGACGGTCATTTCTACATCGGCGATGAGTACACCGCCAACGTCTACTACTTCGATGCCAAGGGCCAGCTGCAGGGCGTGATCGTGGCGCCGCCCGCGATCCGGCCGCAGCGCGATGGCAAGCCGGCCTTTGGTTCTCTGGTGCCGCCGCAGACCGGTCGGCGCAACAACCAGGGGGTGGAAGGCATGGGCCTGTCGCCCGATGGCAGCCGCCTGTTCGTGGCGCTGCAGAGCGCGACGCTGCAGGACAGCGCGCTGGGCAATGCCGCAGGACGCATCAACACCCGCGTACTGGTCTATGACGTGACGGCCTCGCCGACGCCACAGCAGCCGATCGGCCATTACGTGATGGCCCTGCCCGCCTACGCGCACGACGGCAAGGGCAAGCTCGACCGCACCGCTGCGCAGAGCGAACTGCGCGTACTGGACGCCCACCGCTTCCTTCTGCTGGCCCGTGATGGCAACGGCCTGGGCAAGGACGGCAACGACCCGATCGTCTACAAGTCGGTGCTGCTGGTGGATGTGGCCGCTGCCAGCAACCTGGCCGGCAGCGCCTACGAAACCGGCACGACCTCGGTACTGGCCGACGCGGCGGACACCACGTTGAGGGCCGGCATCGTGCCCGCGCGCAGCGACGAACTGCTGAACCTGCTCGACCGCCCGCAGCTTGCACGTGCGGGGCTGGACCTGGACACGAAGCGCGGCCCGCATGCTGGCCTGCTGTCAGAGAAGTGGGAAGCCATGGACGTGCTGCCGGCACTGGACCCGCAGCACCCGAACGACGTGCTGCTGTTGATCGGCAACGACAACGACTTCATCGCCCGCCACTGCCGCATGCAGGGCGAGGCCTGTGACAGCCCCTACGACAACGACAACCGCGCACTGGTCTACCGCCTTACCCTGCCCTGAAAACAGGGGGTGCAAGCCACTGGCGGGCAACTGCCATGGGCGAAATCCTGGTAGTGCCGGCCGCTGGCCGGCATCACGCCCAGACCGACCACGCATGTGGGTACTCGCCAATCTGCCCAGCAAGACCAGCGCGCACCGGATTCCCGAGGATGTACAGAGCTTGCCGCGCCAGCGACTCCTCAGCCCTCACCGCGTGATCGAAGTAGCCAGGCTGCCAGACCGTACTTCGACGACCCGCCAGGCGATTCAGCGCAAGCGCACTCGACGACTTCATTCGACGTGCAATCTCTGGAAGGTGAGCTGCGCGCAGCTCGAACATCCAGTGGACGTGATCCGGCATGACGACCCATGCGAGTGACCGCACCAGCCCGCGCTGTTCGATGTAATGGAACTGGTCGATTACACATGCTGCTGCAGCTTCGCTTTCAAAGAGCCGGAGGCGCAGGTGTGTGGTCGTTGTCAGAACGTAGACCTGGCCGATGATGGAACGCCGGCCCAGGCGGAGGCGATGGCTGCTCATGCCACATGGTGGAGCGACTATCGAGCGTTGAACGTCAGACCATGCCTCGAAGGGGATTCGGAGATTTCCGAAGTTGAATGAGGTTGCCGGCCAGCGGCCGGCACTACCGGGGTCTATGGGTTGCCGGCCCTGCGCCGTCGGGGCTCAGCCGCGCAGGGTGGCGCCGCCGTCCACGTACAGGTCGCTCATCGCCACGTGGCCGGCCTGTTCGGACAGCAGGAACATCACCGCATGGGCGATGTCGTCGGGCGTGGCCAGCTTGCGCAGTGGAATACCCGCCTTGTAGGTCTCCGGGCTGCCGGCGATCACCCGCTCGGCGCCGTGCTCGTCCTGCCACATGCCGGTCTGCATCGGGGTCAGCGTTGAACCCGGGGCGACGATGTTGCAGCGGATGCCAAGCGGCGCCAGTTCCAACCCGAGGCAACGGGTGAACATGGTGGCGGCAGCCTTGGACGCCGCATAGGCGGCCATGCCATGCCGCGGCACCCCCGCCGCGTTCGAGCTGACAGTGACAATCGCGCCCTGCCGGCGCGGCGACATCACCCGCGCCAGTGCGCGCCCGACGTGGAATACGCCATCGGCGTTTACCGCGAATACCCGGCGCCAGTCGGCATCGGTGGTGCCAACGACCTCACCCACGTGCAGCACCCCGGCCACGCTTGCGGCCAGGCCGATCGGCCCGAGGCTGGCTTCCACCCGATCCACCAGTGCGTCCACTGCCACACTGTCGGTCACATCGAGCGAAAACGCGTGCACGCGCGCCTCCTCCACACGTGGCGCCTCGCGATCGGTAGCCACCACCGTGCAGCCGGCCTCGGCCAGCAGGCGCACCAGCGCTTCGCCGATGCCACCGGCCGCGCCGGTCACCAGGGCCACGCGGCCTTCAAAGCCGGTCAACTGCATGTTGCGATCTCCTGTTGCTCATCCCAGTGGCGCAGCCGCGCCGACAGCCACGGCGCCAGCTGCGCCACCGCGTCGCGTCCGGTCAGTTCGGCGTGCAGGAACGGCAGTTCCAGCGCCTGCACCTTGCGTGCATGTGCCCGCCACAGCGCCGACTGCAGCTGCGGGCGTGCCTGATGGTCACGACCGGCGCGCACATGCACCAGGGTGCCGTCGAACGGCCGGTGGATGTGTTCGCGGATCAATCGATTGGTACCGGTCACCGCGCGTACCACACCGTCCAGCACCACATCCGGCAGGCTGCCGAGCGCACTGCCGCCTCGCCGCAGGAATGCAAGGATGCGTTCGCGGTTGTCCAACTCCGGATGTGCCTCCGGGTCATGGCCGGCGATCGCCAGCAGGGCGCGCAGCGCGGCAATCGGATCAGGCTCCGGTTCGGCGCGCCAGCACTCGCTGGGGTAGGCATCCAGCAGTACCAGCTCACCCACCTCACGGCCGATCTCGTGCAGGCGCACCGCCATCGCCTGGGCGAGGATGCCGCCCACCGACCAGCCCAGCAGATGCACTGGACCCTGCGGCTGCAATGTCACGATGCGCCGCACGTAGTCGTTGGCCATCGCATCGATGCTGGACGGCATCGGTTCGCGTGCATCCAGCGCGGGCGACTGCAGGCCGTACACCGCACGTGCCGGCTGCAGTGCCCTGGCCAGGGCCCGGTAGTTCCATGCAATGCCACCGGCCGGGTGCAGCACGAACAGCGGTACAGGCCCGGTGGCATCGGTGGCGGCCAACGCAATGACCGGCCCCAACGCATGGTCGGCCAGTGCCGGTGGTTCAGCAATGCGCGTCGCCAAAGCGGCCACGGTTGGCTGGGCGAACAAGGCACCCAGGCCAAGATCGCAGCGCCAGCGTTGTTCGATGGCCAGCAGCAGGTGCACCGCCGACAGCGAATCGCCGCCGAGGCTGAAGAAGTCGGCATCCACCGCTACCGGTGCCTCGCAGCCCAGCGCCTGCGCGAACAAGCCGGCCAGTTCCTGCTCCAGCGGCGTGCGCGGCGCCAACCCGCCCACGTCCTGCTGCGGCGGCTTCGGCAACGCATTGCGGTCCAGCTTGCCGTTGGCGGTCACCGGCCAGTGATCGATGCCAACGAACGCCGACGGCACCATGTAGTCTGGCACCCGCGTGGCCAGATGGCTGCGCAGCGCGCTGGCGTCCGCCCGGGCGGACGCCAGGTAGGCCACCAGCCGGGCATCGCCGGGCGCGTCCTGGCGCAGCAGCACTTCCACGCGCCCCATGCCCGGCAGCTCGCGCAGCGCCGCCTCGATCTCGCCCAGCTCGATGCGCAGGCCGCGCAGCTTCACCTGGTGGTCGCTGCGGCCGAGGTACTCGACCGCACCATCGTCGCGCCAGCGCGCCACATCGCCGGTGCGATAGATGCGTTCGCCCGGCAGGAACGGATCGGCGAGGAAGCGCTCGGCGGTCAGATCATCCCGGCCCAGGTACCCACGTGCCAGCTGCACGCCACCGAGGTAGAGATCACCTGGCACGCCAACCGGCAGCGGCTGCATCTGCGCGTCCAGCACGTACATGCGGGTATTCCAGACCGGGAAGCCGATCGGCACCGCCCGTGAACGGTCCTGCGCCGACGCGGGCCAGTAGCTCACGTCCACGGCCGCTTCGGTCGGGCCATATAGGTTGTGCAGTTCAGCGTGCACGCGTGCATGGAAGCGATCCCGCAGCGAAGCATCCAGCGCCTCGCCGCTGGTGAACACGCGACGCAGCTGCAGGCCTTCTGAGGCCGGTGCGGCGAGGAAGGCATCGAGCATCGACGGCACGAAGTGCGCCGTGGTGATGTCATGCGCCAGGATCAACCGCGCCAGCTCGGTGGGATCACGGTGCGCGTCCGGGCCGGCAACCACCAGCGTGGCCCCGCACAGCAGCGGCAGGAAGAACTCCCAGACCGAGACATCGAAGGTGGCCGGGGTCTTCTGCAGCACGCGGTCGTTGGCGCGGATGCCGTAATGTTCGCGCATCCACAGCAGGCGGTTGACGATGGCGCGGTGCTCGATGACCACGCCCTTGGGCTCGCCGGTGGAACCGGAGGTGTAGATCACGTAGGCCGCATCGTCCGGTGCCGGATCGGCCCACGGCGCGGCGAAGCTCAGCGCGGTCCACTGTTCCGGTGCGAGCACCGGCACCCTGGACATCCGCGCCGACACGTCCTCCGCCGCCAGCACGCAGGCCGGCTGCGCCGAGGCCAGGATGCGCGCCAGGCGTTCGTCAGGATGGGCCAGGTCCAGCGGCAGGTACGCGGCTCCCGCACGCAACACGGCCACCAGCGCAATCACCAGTTCCAGCGAGCGTGGCAGCGCCACCGCCACCACGCTGCCTGGGCCGACGCCCAGTCCACGCAGCTGGGCGGCCAGCGCAAAGCTGCGCGCCTCCAGCGTGGCGTGGTCCAGCCCGGTATCACCGAACACCAACGCGGTCGCCTGCGGATCGCGGTCCATGCCCTGCTGCAGCAGCTCGACCAGCGTGGTCTGCGGAAGCGCATGTGCGGTGGCATTGAAGCCGTGCACCAGCTGCCGGGCTTCGTCGGCCGTGGCCAGTGGCACCGCCGCAATGTCGTCAGCGTCCAGCGCCGCCGACACGAAATGCAGCAAGCGCGTGGCATGGGCCTGCACGTCTTCGCGGCGGTACAGCGCGGGATTGGCCTCGATCTCCAGGTCCAGCAGGCGCTGGCCATCGCCACGGAAGCCCAGCGTCAGGTCGTCCACAGGCCCGGTGCACAACACCTCCAGCGTCGCCTGCACGCCGGGCAGTGCCAGCGGCGCGTAGAACGGCTGCACATTCACCAGCGGGCCGTGCAGACGCTGCTGCGCGCCCACCAGGCCCAGGTCACGGCGCAACTGCTCGCCACGATAGCGGCCGTGCTTGCGGCCCTGGCTGAGTTGCCGGCCCAGTGCCCGGGTAAACGCCTCGACACTGCCCTCGCCCGCCGCGACGCGCAGCGGCAGCACGTTCATCACCATTGCCGGCACCCGCGCCGACGCGTTGCCGAGCCGCCCCATGAAGGGCACGCCCAACACCACTTCGTCGGCCGCGCTCATCCGCCGCAGGTACTCGGCCGACAGCGCGGCCAGCACATCCGGCCAGGGTTGCAGCCAGCGCGCCGAAGCCTGCAGCAGCTGCTCCCGGAACGCAGCATCGAGGGGCTGCACCCAGCGCAGCGCATCATCGCTGGCCGGCTCGGTGCCTGCCAGGCCCACGCCCGCAGGCGCCCCGTGCAGCTGCTCGCGCCACCACTGGCCGGCCAGTTCACGGCGTGCATCTACGCGATACGCCGCATCGTCGGCCAGCACCCCGGCCAAGCCCGGCAGGGGCTCACCCGCGCGGCCGGCATACAGCGCGCAGATACGGTCGCTGAACAGTGCCATGCCATAACCATCGGCGGCCAGGTGATGCACACGCAGGTACCAGGCCCAGCGCTGCCCGCCCAGGTCGAACAGCACCTGCTGGCTGATCCGGTCGCGGGTCGGATCGACCGCGCTGAGCCGGTCAGCCTGCATCAGCGCACGCGCCTCCGACACCGGGTCGGCCTCGCCGGACAGATCGCGCACCGACAGCAGCGGCACATGCGCCGGGTCGTGCCACTGCAACGGCTGACCCTCCGCGCCTTCGGCAAAGCGCAGCGCGAAGGCCTCGGATTCAACCGCTGCCTGATTGGCCGCCGCCACGAACGCGGGCACATCCAGCAGACCGTCGATCCACACCGCATGGGCGGTATTGAACGACGGATTGTCCGGTGCAAGCCGCTGCGCAAACCATAGCCCGGCCTGCGCCTCGGTCAGTGCCAGCGGCGTGGCCAACGCGGTGGCGTTCATGCGCGCTGCGCAGCCTGCAGCGTCTGCACCACACCCCACCACTGGCGCAGCGTGGTGTGTTCGGCCAGCTGCGAGAACTCCAGCGGCAACCCGGTGTTGCCCCAGGCCAGCACCAGGCCGAGCATGCGCATCGAATCCAGGTCCAGGTCGATCAGGTTGTCGTCGTCACCGATCTCGGCCGGCGCACAGTCCAGCACCCGCGCCACATCGGCACGCATGCGTTCCAGGTCCAGCACCTCACCCGTAGCGGTCATTACAGCGCCTCCAGCAGCTGATCGGTCGTCATCGGCACACCGCTGGTACGCGCGATCCAGTGCAGCGCCTGATCGTGGTCGGCGCGCGAGAAATCCGCCACGGCATCGGCGGCGATGAAGGCTTCGATGTCGCGCTGGAACGCTTCCACCACCGTCGCCGCACAACCGATATGCGCATACACACCGGTCACCAGCAGCTGGTCGCGTCCTCGCACCCGCATCAGCGTTTCCAGGTTGCTGCGCTGAAACGCGCTGTAGCGGTGCTTCACCAGCACATGCTCGCCCGGCTGCGGTGCGACGGCTTCGATGATCGGCTCATGGTCGGCACTGCGGCGCATGCCCGGCCCCCACAGGTCGGCCTGCAGGCCGCGATCACGACGGTCCTGGTCACCGTGCTGGCCGGTGTAGAACACCGGAATGCCGTGGGCACGGCAATGCGCCAGCAGCCGCGCGATGTTGTCCACGGCCGGTCGCAGCGGCGCGTTGCCGGCATCGAACGCGGCCAGGAAGTAGCGCTGCATATCGTGTACCAGCAGCGCGATGCGATCGCGCTGCGGGTGCCACGGCCCGCGCGCCTGCGGTAGTTCCGCGGCGGTCGGCAGGGAATAGGGGGTGATGCGGGGCAGCGCCATCAGCGCGTTTCTCCTGTCTGTTGCAGATGACGCGCGCGCAGCTGCGCACGCAGTTCGCGGCGGCTGATCTTGCCGACCGCAGTGGTATCGAAACTGTCGACGAACACGACCTGGTCCGGCACCTTGAACGCAGCCAGGCCGCGCGTGCGCATCCAGGCTTTCAGTGCCGGCGCCTTGATCGGCTCACCCTGCTGGATCACGAACGCGCAGCTGCGCTCACCGAGATACGCGTCGGGAATGGAGACCACTGCCGCGTCGAACACTGCGGGGTGGGCCAGCAGGTGGTCCTCGATCTCCTCGGCGGAGATCTTTTCGCCTGCACGATTGATGTGGTCACCCGCGCGCCCCTGCACCACCAGGTAGCCCCCGGGCAGCTGCTGCACGCGGTCGCCGGTGCGGTAGAAGCCATCGTCGGTGAACGAGCGTGCATTGGCCACCGCATCGTTGTGATAGCCGCGGATCGTATACGGGCCGCGGGTCAGCAGATGGCCCACCTCGCCTTCGGCGACTGGCTGATCGCGGTCGTCGACCACGCGCACTTCGTCGTCCGCGCTGATCGGCCGCCCCTGGCAGGCGACGATCAGGTCTTCCGGATCATCCAACCGGGTGTAATTGACCAGGCCTTCGGCCATGCCGAACACCTGCTGCAACGTGCAGCCCAGGCCGTCGATCACCCGTCGCGCGGCCTCGGGCACGAGCTTGGCGCCCCCCACCTGCAGCACCTGCAGGCTGGACAGGTCGTGCGGGGTGGTCGCCGCCGCCTGCGCCCACAGCAACGCCAGCGGCGGCACCAGGCCACAGCAGGTCACCTGTTCGCGGGCGATCAGCGGGAACGCCGCGTCCGGGCCGGGGCCGGGACTGAGCACCACGCGGGCACCGGCATACAGCGCACCGAAGAACCCCGGCGAGCTCATCGGGAAGTTGTGCGCGGCCGGCAGCGCGACCAGGTACACGCTGTCGCGGTCGATGCCGCAGATCGCGTTGCTGGCGCGGAACGAATAGATGTAGTCGTCGTGCGTGCGCGGAATCAGCTTGGACAAGCCGGTGCTGCCACCGGAGATCTGCAGGAACGCCACCGACTGCGGGTCCGGGTCGGCCGGCAGCTGCGCGCGGTCGCCCTGCAGTCCGTCCAGCGCGATGAACTCCTGCGCGTCGCCGTCGATCACCACCGTGCGTATCGCCGGCACGTCGGCCTGCAACGCCCGCGCAAGCCCGCGATGATCGAAGCCGTCGTGCAGATCGGTGGTGATGTAGGCACTGGCTTCGGCCTTGTTGGCGAAGTGCGCCAGCTCGGTGATGCGATGCGCGGGCAACGCATACACCGGCACCAGGCCAGCGCGGAACAGGCCACAGACCGTTGTGATGAAACCGGCCGTATTGCCCAGCTGCACCAGCACCCGCTCGCCGGGCTGCAGGCCCCGTGCCAGCAGCCCGGCACCGATACGGCCGGCTTCGTGCCACAGCTGCGCATAGCTCAGGCGCACGTCGCCAGCGACCACGGCAATGTCATCGGCATAGCATTCCGCGCGCTCGCGCAGGAAGGCCGGGAAGGTTTCGCCACGCCAGTGACCGGCCTCGCGATAGCGCGCCACCAGATCGTCCGGCCAAACCTGCCGCAGTGGCATGCGGGAAGAAGTGTCGGGGATGTTCATGCCGCAGGCTCGATCACGGGCGCGGCGTCGTGGACGCCCAGCGCATTCAACAGGGCAGCGAATTTCGCTGCGGTCTCGGCCACTTCGGCCTCGGGCTGCGACTCGGCGACGATGCCGGCACCTGCGTACAGGCGCAGCTGCGTGCCCTGCAATCGCGCGCAGCGGATCGCCACGTACCAGTCGCCGTCGCCCTGTGCGTCCAGCCAGCCGACCGCGCCCGCATAGAAGCCACGCGGCACCTGCTCCAGCTCACGGATGCGCTGCAGTGCGGCCGCTCGTGGCGTTCCGCAGACTGCCGGGGTGGGGTGCAGCTGCGCCAACAGTTCGGCGGCCGAGGTCTGCGGGTCCTTCAGGGTGGCATGGATGCGCGTGGCGAGGTGCCACATGCTGGCGGTGGCATGCAGCGCCGGACGCGGCTGCGCATCGATGTGGCTGCAGTACGGCGCCAGGCCATCGACGATCGCGTCCACCACATGACGGTGTTCGTCATGGTCCTTGGTCGAGGCCAGCAATGCCTGCGCGGCGCGCTCGTCCTCGGCGGCATCGGCACTGCGGCGTGCCGATCCGGCCAATGGATGCGACAACAGCTGCGCGCCACGCTTGCGCAGCAGCAACTCGGGCGTTGCGCCGACCAGCCAGGCGGGCGCCTCCCCCAGTTCGACCGGAAGCGGAACCGCGTAGGTGGCCACCGAAGGATCGGCGCCCAGGCGCGCCAGCAACACCTCCGGCGACAGCGCGTTGCGGGTACGCGCCAACAGGCTGCGCGCCAGCACCACCTTGTGCAGGTCCTGTTCGGGTGCGCGCAGCGCCTGCACCGCAGCGGCAACGGCGGCTGCATAGTCCTGCGCTGCGGGCTCGGCCTGCAGTGCGCCCTGCAGCGCGGGTGCCGCCTGTGGCTGCAGCGGCAACGCCGGCAGCAGGCGCTCGGGCTGGTACAGCGCGTCATCGGCACGTGGCTCGAACGGCACCGCCCCGACCAGCAGGCCCGGTCCACCGCGCTGCTGCGCGAAGAACTCGGCAACACGCCCGGCCAAGCTGGCCAGCGCGCCATTCGGCAGCGTCGCCCGGCAGCCACGTGCGTGCACGTGCTGGCCAGCATGCTGCAGCAGGAACAGCGACGCGTCGTCGGTGTTCTCCAACAGCGCCGGCGCAGCCTCTGGCCACGCGCCCTGCATCACGGAATCGTTCATGGGGTCTCCTTCATCCGGTGCGCTGCGGCCAGCGCGCACAGCAACAGCAGCAGCGCGCCGACCAGCAGGTAAGGCAGGCTTGGCCCGCCGCGATACAACAGCGTGCCGAGCATCGGCCCGGCCACCATGCCCAGGCCCTGCGCGGCGGCCACGGTGCCGGCGGCGGCGCCCTGCTCGTGCGCCTCCACTGCATCGGCGGCCAGCGCCTGGAACGAGGGGAACACGAAACCCATGCCGAACGCCGCCAGTGCGTAGGCCGCCGGCAACTGCCAGGCGTGCTGTACGCCCGCCACGGAGGCGAAACCAATACCGGAGATCAGTGCACCGAGGGTGATCCAGCGCCGCGGGTGCACGTCCAGCTTCATCACCAACGCCTGCGCCAGGATCAGACCGACGCCGACCGCGGTGAGCGCGATGCCGGCCATGCGCGCGCCGGCTGCAGCATCCAGGCCCAATCGATCGATCGCGAAGAAGCCGACCGTGACCTGCGCAATGGTGACCGACACCATCGCGATGAACGCCGCCAACTGCGGCAGGCGCAGGCGCGGGTCGAGCCTGCGCATCGGCGCGCGGCGCTGCGCGCCGCCTCCCGCCACCGGCGGCGTGGCCGGCAGCCGCCAGGCCAGCAATGCCAGCGCCAGTAGTGGCAGCACGGCGGCCACATACAGCGCCAGCGACAGATTCGTGTAGGCCAGCCAACCCGCGGCCGCCGGACCCAGCACCATGCCCAACGCGTTGGCACTGCCGAGCCGGGCGAGGAAGCTGGCGCGCTGTCCGGCCGGGGCCTTGTCAGCAATCAGCGCGGCGGCCGTGGGCGGGACCGCCGCATAGAACAGCCCGATCAGCCGCGCGCACCCACCAGCACCAGCACCGACACCAGTACTGGCGGCACTGCCTGCAGAGCCACGTCGATGAACACCGCCAGCGCGATGTAAACCACGGTGTAGGCACTCATCGCCAGCATCAGCACGCGCTTGCGGCCAATGCGGTCGCTGAGCTGCCCCCATGGGCGCGCGGCCAGCATCCACAACACGCCCGCCGCCGTGACGGATAGTCCAGCGTGCCACTCGGACAGGCCGAGCATGCGGACCACCGGACCGATCACGGCGACGAAGGACATCATCGCCATGGTGCCGATCAGGGCAGCCAGGACCAGCGCCGGCAAGCCGGGGACGACGGGACGTGCGTGCATGGAACACCAGCCGTTACAAGAAAGGATCGCCGGGTACGCCTGTGCGCCCCGCCCGGCATCTGCCCTGTTCAGGACCGGACGCCATCCTCAAATGATAACGGCTCGTATTTGCATTTGATACCCATTCTCTTGAACGGGCATGCAACAGTGGATTCAGCGCGTTGCGCGCAGACCCAGCAGACCACGCCGCTTGAACCACCATTCCAGTGGCAACGTCACCAGCGGCGGGATGGCCGCCAGCAGCGCCAGCGCACTGGCCCACCATGGCCAGCGCAGGCGCACGGCCGCGAACAGGGTGACCGCCACGTAGACCAGGAACGCCACGCCATGCAGCGGGCCAAACAGTTTCACCAGCGCCACGTTGGCCATCGGGCCGTACTTCATCCACATGCCGATGAGCAGGCCGGCCCAGGTCACGGCCTCGATGAAGGCGACCACTGCGAACACGCGTCCGGTCGGGTGCATGGGGGAATGTTGGGTCACGCGCGGCTCCGGCATTGGAATATCAAATGCGAATGATACGCAGATGCACGCAAACCTGACACCGCTGGATAGCGCTGGTCCATGCCTGATGGGCGTGGTGGCAAAAAACCTGTCCACCAAGGTGGATACCTACCGGAGCATGTGCGGCAGAACCTGCTCGCCGATCTCGCGCAGCACTTCATCCGGCGGCCGCCCGTTGTCGACCAGGTTGAACATCACGTGCGCCACGCCCTGCGCATGCACGCGCAGCAGATAGTCGCGCAGACCGTCGCGGCCGACCTTCAGGCCCAGCGGCAGCGGCTCGGGCGGTGCCTGCGGGTCTGCCTGCAGGTCCAGCAGCATCGACTGCACGAACGGTTTGCCTGCCCCGCCGCCCTGCACGAGCGCTTGCTGCCACAAGCCGATGCGTCCTTCCTGTGCAGCCTCCTCGCGGTGATAGGTGGCCCAGCCTTCGGCCTCGCGCGCGATCCACTGCAGGCTCTGCCGCGCCGTACCCACCACCAGCATCGGAATGCGCGTGGCCGGCGCCCGCAGCACATCGAAGCCGCCGGTCGCCCGCAGCACCGCGGTCCGCTGATCGGCATCAGGTGACAGTGCCGCGCGCAGCAGCGACCAACGCTCACGGAACGTCGCCGCCCTGCCCTCCAGATCTTCGCCGAACGCGGCGAATTCTTCAGGCCGATCGCCCGAACCCAGCCCCAGCACGAAGCGTCCATCGCTGATCCGATCCAGGCTCAATGCCGACTTCGCCACCTGCAACGGTTGCCGCAGCGGCAGCACGATGGCCGCACTGCCGACCGCGATGCGCTCGGTCGCGGCAGCCAGCATGCCCAGCCATAGAAACGGGTCGTCCAATGCGCTGGCCGTGGCATCCGGCCCTTGCGGCACCATCAGCGGCACGTCGCGGGTCCACAGCGCGGCGAAGCCCAGATCGTCGGCCAGCCGCGCGATGCGCCGCGCCTCGCGTGGATCGGCCAGCCCATGCGCCGCAACGGGCGTCATCAGGCCCAGGCTCAGCCCTTGTTGCGGAAACAACGAAGCGTAGGCGGGATTGAATTCACTCATGCCGCCAGCTTAGCGTGCAGCTACCCGGCGACGATGACGCGCCACACACCACTGGAAGAACGCTGCATGCCGAAGATCCGCCCCGCCCATGTCGATGACCTGCCTGCGATCAGTGGCGTGTGCCTGGCCGCGTTCAACGAGGCAGTAGCGCCGACGCTCAGCGCAACCGGCATCGCCACCTTCGGTAGCGTCGCGGCCGCCGATGCGTTCGGCGCACGCCTGCAGGGTGACAACCACATCCTAGTGGCCGAGCAGGATGCGCGCGTGGTCGGCATGGTCGAACTGAAGGAGGGCCGGCACCTGGCGATGCTGTTCGTCGATCCCACCTGCCAGGGCCAGGGCATCGGCCATGCCTTGTTCGAAGCGGTGCTGCCGCAGGTGCGCGGGCCGATGCTGACCGTCCGCGCCTCGCTCAATGCAGTGCCGACCTACCTGCGCTATGGCTTCGTGCTGGATGGCGAGGTTGGCGAGTTCAATGGGTTGGTGTATCAGAAGATGGTGCGGGCAGCGGCCTGAAGGCATCCTCCTGGCATTGACCGGCAATGCCCGACGGGCGTCATGCCCTGCAGCGCGCCCGTCATAAGCAAACTGAATCAGCACGTTCCCCGGCCGTTCCTACAATGGCCTGTCACCCTGCCCTTCGAGATGCTGCCGATGCGCGTCGCGCTTTCCGTGTTGCTGCTGGCTTCGGCGCTGAGCGCCTGCACGCCAGCCCCGGTGCCCACCGCCAACTCCGCCGAAGCCTCTGCACCGGCCACAGCCATCGCCTGGCGCCAGGGCGACGTCGACGATGCGTTCGCCGAGGCCGCCGACAGCGGCAAGCCGGTGCTGCTGTACTGGGGCGCGGTCTGGTGCCCGCCCTGCAACCAGCTCAAGGCCGGCCTGTTCAAGGACCCGGCCTTCATCGCGCTGACCGGCAAGTTCGTGCCGGTCTACCTGGATGGCGACGAGGAAGGGGCACAGGCGTGGGGCGAGCGCTTCGGCGTGCGCGGCTACCCGACCCTGATCGTGCTCGACCCGCAGCGCAACGAAATCACCCGCGTGGCCGGTGGCAACGACGCGGCCGAACTGACCCGCGCACTGACCGTGGCAGCCGGCCGCCGCAGCGCGGTCGCTGCCACACTGGCCACCGCGCTGGCGACGCCGGACAGACTGGCCGCCGAGGACTGGCAGGTGCTGGGCGACTACGGCTGGGAAGTGGATGCCAACCGCCTGGCCGGCGAACGCAGGAGCGAGGACGTGCTTCGGCAGCTGTCCAAGGCAGCGCCGGAGACCGCCCTGCAGCGTCGTTTCGCGCTGCTGGCGCTGGCCACCGCAGAGAAACCGAGCGCCTCGCCCACCGAAGTACGTGAGCTGCTGCAGGCGGTACTGGCACAACCGGCCGAGGTACGCCGCAACCGCGAACTGCTGGGCTATGCCGGCGCCACGCTGGTCAAGCAGGCCAGTGCCGGCCCGGCCACCCGCAATACGCTGGGCCAGCAGCTGCTGGTCGCGCTGGAGCGCGCCGACGCAGAACGCGGCGACCGCGCCGACGACGCGCTGTCGCGGGCCCTGACAGAGGTGTCGCTGGCCCGCCAGCAGCAACCGAAGGGCGCGCTGCCGGCGGCGCTGGTGGCGCGGGTCAAGCAACGCGTGGCTGCGGCCGATGCTGCCGCCACCGATGCCCATGCGCGCCAGGCGACGATCAGCAGCGCGGTGTACGCCCTGCGCGAGGTGGGTGACGACGCAGCTGCGGAAGCGCTGTTGCTGGCGGAACTGAAGCGCAGCGAGCAACCGTACTACTACATGCCCGAGCTGGCCGAACTGGCCGAGCAGCGCGGCGACACCGCCGGTGCGCTGGAGTGGCTGAAGCGTGCCTACGACGGTGCGCAGGGCCCGGCCACCCGCGTGCAATGGGGCGTGCTGTACGTAGAAGGGTTGCTGAAGCTGGCGCCGGACGATGCACCGCGCATCGAGCAGGCCACCACCTCGCTGATCGCCGAACTGGACGCACAGCCGTCCGGCTACCACCAGCGCACGCGCCAGCGTTTCGAGCGCCTGGCCGGGCAGCTGAAGGCGTGGAGTGGCAAGCACCAGGGCGCAGAGACGCTGGCGCGGTTGCAGCAGCGGATGCAGCAGGCGTGTGGCGAGCAGGTCGACAGCGCTTGCAGGGACTGGCTGAGCTGAGTTGATGAAACCGCTGGCGGCTGGCTCGCCTTCCGGCGCTTCTGTTGATATCGGTTGTGGCGGGGGGAGGACT